>NZ_JQEZ01000001.1 GCF_000743705.1 Ruegeria halocynthiae
GTCATGCTTTTTTTGAGCAGGCGGTTTTCAAGGGTCAGATCGGCGACGCATTCCTTCAGTGCCGTCGCCTCGGATCGAAGCTCCTTCACTTCAGGCGACGTCGCTTGCCGGGCTGTATCGCCAGACAGACGGCGTTTCCCGGCTTCGAGGAACTCCTTTGACCAGCTGTAATACAGGCTCTCAGAAATGCCCTCGCGCCGACACAGTGCCGAGATGCTTTCCTCACCACGAAGACCCGCCAAAACAATGCGGATCTTCTCCTCCGCCGAATAGGTTTGCCGCGTCTTGCGGCGGATGGTTTTGACCAACTTGGTAGCCGAAGCTTTGCTGGTTCCGGATTTCTTGTTCATCTCCACTCCTTGACGGTTACGATGAACCAGAAATCCTCCGTTGTTCAAATCCTCAAATCTGTCCCACAGGTGCTGACGTCAAACACGTTGATTGGGCCATACTATTATCATTCGGCTTTTCCACACTGCTCATGCCCCTGCAGATTGCCTACCTTGTGCAGTTCGCACTGTGGCGGAGAAAAAGGGATGCAACATAGTACTTTCGAGGCGTAATCATCAGACACGGGATGGATACTAGCAACTGTATTTTTCAGGCGGTCTGAGCCATGATTTCAAGTTTGAAGTTTTTGCCAAGCCCCTGGATTTTTTCTCCGCCCAGTATCCTCTGGCATGGGTGTGGTGCATAGAAGAACTCGGATAAAGCTCTAGAATTCACATTGGTCTGATTGTGCCGTCCGCCTTTTGCAAAAGTGATTTGCTCAGCCTTAAATAATGTTGTCGCCACAACAAACAATCTTGACACGAGCGCCTGTCTCTGCTCACGTCTGGTTAAGGTTGGTAACTGCAAGGGGTGCGGCGAATCTCCCATAGGGTGTATTAGATTTTCTTTCGTCAGCACGTTTTTTGTTTGGATTAAAAAATTGAAGTTGGAGTCTATATATTCGCCTTAAATATAACATAGGATGTCAGGATGACCTCAAAGGTGTTTAAGGTGCATCACCAAATGTAAAAATTACCAGAGCGGGATTAATACTTCGTGACTGAACGCATTATGAAATTGTCATTTTTTATCATCTACGCTTCTTTTATTATTTTCTCTTTAGCTTTTAGAGAGGAAATATACGCCTTTATAATTGAGATTTCTGATAGCAGCGCATTAATGACATCGACAATTTTTGGTTCGATTTCAGCTGTTATGCTGTTCTTAGTTTATCCATCAAAAAGAATTACCAGAATCCTTCCAGTTGTGCCGCTTTTGGTAGCGATGGGTTGGGTTATGTCATTGGGAAATGACAACCAATACGATTTTACAATCCCCTTCTACATGACTCAACTGATAGGGGCTATTTTTTGTGCAACAAGAGACAGGGGTTAAATGATGGTTTCAAGTGCGGATGTGCAAGGGTGGGCTGATAATTTAGATGCCGTTGGCGATCAATGGGAGGCCTCCGCCGATGCATTAGACGGAATGCTAGGAGGTCTTGGGGAAGAAATAATCTCGGCGGTTTCCGTTGTTCGGAGTGCTGGAAGTGTACTTAACATCCCCGTAGCAGCAAGTTCTGTTCTTGCCCTGGGGGCAGCGGCTGGCGTTATAAAGACCGTCAGCGCTGTATACGACTTCGCCTCAGGTGTGGCACGAGTTATTGCAGATGGATTGAATTCAATTGCTGATTCAGTGGGCAACATATATGATAATGTCGATAACTTTTTTAAGAACCAGCTACCCAGCATAATTGAAACGGCAGTCGATTCTGTTTCCTCGGTTATTGATGCTGCAACTGATATTGCAAGTAGCGTGATCGACGCAGTGTCGGATACAATTAGCCAAATTGCGGATAGAGCATCCAGCATAGCAAATGACATTGTTAATTCCGTGAGTGAGGTAGCGCAAAAAATCACAGAAGCTATAGGCGATGCCATCTCTAAAGTATCCGATGTGGCAAATGATGCGATTGCGAGTATTGTGGAAGACATCGCAGATGCGGTTTCCAATAACCCGATGATCAATGCCGTACTTTCTTATGTGCAATATGACCCCTTGGTTATCGACCTCGACGGCGACGGGATAGAACTCTCCTCAGTCGAAGATTCAGGTGTTCAGTTTGACATGAATGGGGACGGTTTTGCCCAACTGACCGGCTGGGTCGATCCAGATGATGGCATTCTTATTCGCGATGTTAACCAGGACGGAGTAATTCAGGATGTTTCTGAGTTGTTTGGTGACTCCGACGGGTTCGCAGATGGTTTCGAAAACCTAGCTAGCCTTGACGACAACGGCGACGGTAAAATTGACTCTAACGACGCTGTTTTCGCCGAACTGAACGTCTGGCGAGACCTGGACCAGGATGGCGCTGCTGATGCGGGCGAAGTCTTCACTCTGGAAGAGCTTGGCATTTCGTCTATCAATCTGGAAACAGCAACGTCTTCGCAGGTCATCGAAGGAAACTCGGTTCCCAAGACATCAACTATCGAGTTTGCAGATGGCAGCGAAACAACTATCGCCGACGTTTTCTTTGCGACCGATCCATTTGTGTCAACTCCGGTTTTGGACCCCGATTTTGAGTACGATCCGGAAGCACAAATCCTTCCACGTTTGTTTGGCACCGGCATGGTATCGTCAACTGACGTAGCCCTGACGCTTGATCCAAGCCTGAAAGCGCAAGTCATGAACATGATGGATTTGCTGAAAGCGGGTGATATTGCGGGTTACCATGAGGCGTTTGATGCGTTTTTGCTGGATTGGACCGGTGCCAACGAAGCTGACGCCGACGGTCGGGGACCGTACATTGATGGTCAAAAGCTGGCGACTGTAGAAGCGTTTTTGGGACAGCAGTACACTTTCACGCGAACTGGGCTCTTTGGTGAGATTCTGTCAGTTACCCACACGCCGGACGCTGCTGCAGGGGCGGAGTTGGAAGCTCTGTACGAGACTTATCGAGATTGGTTGTCCATTAGATTCCTGGCTCAAGCCCCAATCTCAGACATTTACCTGAATACCCCGGAAGACGCAGATTTCGCCGACGTCGTTCAGGCACTCGAAGACCACCCCACAGGCAATTTGTCGTTTTTGATTTCGTTCTACACGGAAGACAGCAATGGTCTTTCTGGCAGCCTGTCCGATGTTCTGGCGGCACTGAAACAATCGGTGGAAAGCGATCTTCTGACGGCCACAAACGCTCGTTCCATCGGACTTTTGATGGTTTATGATTTTGGGCCAACGGCCGCAGAGTTTGAGGCGAATGTTATAAGCGCAGGGCAAGAATTGGGATTGACCCTTCAAGACGAGTTTTTCGCAGGAATCTTGCATGGTGAAACACATGAGTTCGTCGCTGGAACAGATGCAGCGGACGATCTTTCATCGGCTACTGACGGACCACATTTCCTATATGGCTATGGCGGAAACGACATCATCAATGGTGACGATGCTGGAAACTTCCTAAATGGCGGGACCGGTAATGATGCTATCAACGGCGGCCTTCGGGCCGATACGTACGTTTACAGCCTGGGTGACGGTTCTGACACGATCACCGATATCAGCGGCTATGCTGGCGAGAATGACAAGCTGACGTTCACCGATGTGAATGCGGGTGATGTGACGTTCTCTCAGAGCGCGGACAAGGATCTGGTGATCACGCTGAGCAATGGCGAGACCATCACCATCATCGATCACTTCAATGGCTCGACCAATCGGGTGGAACTTGTTGAGTTCGCGGATGGGACAGTTCTGGGTAATCAGGGCATTCGGGACAAAGCCGTTGCGGATCAGAAAGCTTCGGGCACGGTCGTTGGATCGAGCTATGCAGACGGATACGTGCACAGCCTGGGTGACGGGTCTTATACGATCACGGAAACCGGCAACTACGCTGGCGAGAATGACAAGCTGACCTTCACCGATGTGAATGCGGATGATGTGACGTTCTCTCAGARCGCGGRCAAGGATYTGGTGATCACGCTGAGCAATGGCGAGACCATCACCATCATCGATCACTTCAATGGCTCGACCAATCGGGTGGAACTTGTTGAGTTCGCGGATGGGACAGTTCTGGGTAATCAGGGCATTCGGGACAAAGCCGTTGCGGATCAGAAAGCTTCGGGCACGGTCGTTGGATCGAGCTATGCAGACGGATACGTGCACAGCCTGGGTGACGGGTCTTATACGATCACGGAAACCGGCAACTACGCTGGCGAGAATGACAAGCTGACCTTCACCGATGTGAATGCGGATGATGTGACGTTCTCTCAGAGCGCGGGCAAGGATTTGGTGATCACGCTGAGCAATGGCGAGACCATCACCATCATCGATCACTTCAATGGCTCGACCAATCGGGTGGAACTTGTTGAGTTCGCGGATGGAACGGTGCTCAATACTCAAGGTATCCAAGATAAGGTGGACGCCGACAGGCTGGCATCCAATATTGATCCCATTGCCGCAGATGACACTGCGATATTGTCGCAAAACAGCACAATCCTGTTGGATGTCTTGTCCAACGACACTGATGGGGACGGTGACACACTGGTTCTGAGCTTGGTTGAAGGTGTGTCAAACGGTACGGTGACCATAGAAAATGGACAGATTCGCTATACTCCGGATGTTGGTTTTAGTGGACAAGAAACACTGGTTTACACGGTCTCTGACGGATACGGCGGTACAGATACCGCAACCGTTACAATCACAGTGAACCCTGTTTCAGCTCCTCTTGGAGATCAGGTGGGCGCGACGAACGCCGATGTGTTTTACCACACCATCGGAAACGGATCCTACACAATCACCGACTATGATTATTATCGGGGCGATGACCGCCTGGTCTTCACCGATCTGAATCCGTCGGATGTCACGCTGTCGCGGTCTGGTAACGATGCGGTGCTGTCGTTTGCCAATGGCGAGACCATCACCCTCGTGCGGTACCTGGACGAGAACTTGCGATATTCCATTGAGACCATCGAGTTTGCAGATGGCACGACCTGGGATCACACTACGTTCCGCAACCAGATGGTCTCCGACATGAAGGCGACCGGCACGGTTGTCGGCACGGATCGGGACGAGACCTATGTTCACAATTCGGGCGACGGGTCTTATTCGATCACCGACTATGATTACTATCGGGGCAATGACCGCTTGGTCTTCAATGATCTGAATCCGTCGGATGTGACACTGTCGCGGTCTGGTAACGATGCGGTGCTGTCGTTTTCCAATGGCGAGACCATTACCCTCGTGCGGTACCTGGACGAGAACCTGCGATATTCCATTGAGACCATCGAATTTGCAGATGGAACGACCTGGGATCACACTGCATTCCGCAACCAGATGGTCTCCGACATGAAGGCGACCGGCACGGTTGTCGGCACGGATCGGGACGAGACCTATGTTCACAATTCGGGCGACGGGTCTTATTCGATCACCGACTATGATTACTATCGGGGCAATGATCGCCTGGTCTTCAATGATCTGAATCCGTCGGATGTGACACTGTCGCGGTCTGGTAACGATGCGGTGCTGTCGTTTTCCAATGGCGAGACCATCACCCTCGTGCGGTACCTGGACGAGAACTTGCGATATTCCATTGAGACCATCGAGTTTGCAGATGGCACGACCTGGGATCACACTRCRTTCCGCAACCAGATGGTCTCCGACATGAAGGCGACCGGCACGGTTGTCGGCACGGATCGGGACGAGACCTATGTTCACAATTCGGGCGACGGGTCTTATTCGATCACCGACTATGATTACTATCGGGGCAATGAYCGCYTGGTCTTCAATGATCTGAATCCGTCGGATGTGACACTGTCGCGGTCTGGTAACGATGCGGTGCTGTCGTTTTCCAATGGCGAGACCATCACCCTCGTGCGGTACCTGGACGAGAACTTGCGATATTCCATTGAGACCATCGAGTTTGCAGATGGCACGACCTGGGATCACACTGCATTCCGCAACCAGCTGGTGTCGGAGATGAAAGCGACCGGAACGGTTGTCGGCACGGATCGGGACGAGACCTATGTTCACAATTCGGGCGACGGGTCTTATTCGATCACCGACTATGATTACTATCGGGGCAATGACCGCTTGGTCTTCAATGATCTGAATCCGTCGGATGTGACACTGTCGCGGTCTGGTAACGATGCGGTGCTGTCGTTTTCCAATGGCGAGACCATYACCCTCGTGCGGTACCTGGACGAGAACTTGCGATATTCCATTGAGACCATCGAGTTTGCAGATGGCACGACCTGGGATCACACTGCATTCCGCAACCAGATGGTCTCCGACATGAAGGCGACCGGCACGGTTGTCGGCACGGATCGGGACGAGACCTATGTTCACAATTCGGGCGACGGGTCTTATTCGATCACCGACTATGATTACTATCAGGGCAATGACGAATTCGTATTTGTGGATGCCGATTCGACAGATGTGACTGTCGCGAGATTGCAGTCCGATCCAAACGACGTGGTTCTGACACTCTCAAATGGTGATCAAATCACTTTCCTAGATCAGTTGGTTTCAAACAATCGCCATGGTGTTGAAACCATCGAATTTGCCGATGGAGTTGAGTGGACGAGAAGCGACCTGCTCGATGCGCCGATCGTGGATGACAGTCTGGTGTTTGTTTGATCGGGCTGAATCTGAATTCCTTGTTTGACTTTAAGGGCGCTACACAGCGCCCTTACCACCGCCTTCGCAGGGTATCTGAGTTGTGTCCGTCGTCATATAAAATGGGACATCAGAGCGGCTTGATTATTGGAGGCTCTGGTTCGTTAACGTGATTGATTATGCGGCTTGTTTTTGATGTTGCAAGCGGCGCTGTTGGATTGTCAGCTTCTTGATCTTTGCCCTTTCTCTGATGATGGCTTTGTCACGCCCGAAGTAGACGTCTGCCGGTGTGACGTTGTTCAGGCTCTCGTGGTATCGCTCGTTATTGTAGTAATCGACGAAAGCCTCGATCTGACGTTCCAGATCGCCGGGCAGGTAGTAGTTTTCCAGCAGAACCCGGTTCTTCATGGTTTGATGCCAACGCTCGATCTTGCCCTGGGTTTGCGGGTGGAACGGAGCGCCGCGAACATGGCCCATCTTTTGGTCTTCCAGCCATTCGGCCAAATCGCCGGAGATGTAACAGGACCCATTGTCACTCAGCAGGCGTGGCTTGTGCCGAACGATGGCCTGGTCGCATCCAGATGCCGCCAGAGCCAGTTCGATTGTGTCAGTCACGTCTTCGGCCCGCATGTTTGTGCAGAGCTTCCAGGCAACGATATAGCGGCTGAAATCGTCCAGGATCGTGCTGAGATAAAACCAGCCCCAGCCGATGATCTTGAAGTAAGTGAAGTCGGTCTGCCACATCTCGTTGATGGCGGTGGTTTTATCCGTGAACTCGTCGGCTGCTTTGATCACGACGTAGTCTGGTGCGGTAATCAGATCAGCTTCCTTCAAAAATCGATAAGCAGATGATTCAGAAATAAAATACCGCTTTTCGTCGGTGTATTTGACCGCCAGCTCCCGTGTCGTTAACACCTCATGYTCCARCGCAAACTCGATCAGATCATCCCGCCTAGCTTGTGGAATGCGGTTCCAGACAGACTTTGGGCAAGGTGAGCGATCCGCCAGGGCATCAAAGCCGCCTTCGACATAGCGATCATACCAACGATAAAATGTCGTGCGGGGGATGCCCAGCATGTCCAGGGTCTGCTTGGTGGGCAGATGGGACCCCTCAACGGTGCGGATGATCTCCAGTTTCTCAGAGGCAGGGTATCTCATTCCTCGAACTCCCCAGCCCCTGTCATGCTTTTTTTGAGCAGGCGGTTTTCAAGGGTCAGATCGGCGACGCATTCCTTCAGTGCCGTCGCCTCGGATCGAAGCTCCTTCACTTCAGGCGACGTCGCTTGCCGGGCTGTATCGCCAGACAGACGGCGTTTCCCGGCTTCGAGGAACTCCTTTGACCAGCTGTAATACAGGCTCTCAGAAATGCCCTCGCGCCGACACAGTGCCGAGATGCTTTCCTCACCACGAAGACCCGCCAAAACAATGCGGATCTTCTCCTCCGCCGAATAGGTTTGCCGCGTCTTGCGGCGGATGGTTTTGACCAACTTGGTAGCCGAAGCTTTGCTGGTTCCGGATTTCTTGTTCATCTTCACTCCTTGACGGTTACGATGAACCAGAAATCCTCCGTTGTTCAAATCCTCAAATCTGTCCCACAGGTGCTGACGTCAAACAGGCAGGGAACAAGTCGGTAACGCTGGTTTCTGTGGCCGATGACGGTTCGGTCGAACTGGAGGAGCGTCACATTGCGATGGCTCAGTTCGAACGGCACGAGGTGGACTGCCGCCAATTGTCTGACTGGCCTGACCTTGTCGAGGCATTGAAACATTCTCTACGCACGGCACGGCGGGAACATGCTGGCGAACATCTGATCGTCCGGCCTGTGCTGACCGGAGCGACGCCACTGGCCTGGCGAGTAGGACGTGACCTCGACTTGCTACACGCCGAGGCACAGAACGTCGCCGAGCAGATCGGCACGCTTTGGGTCGACAAGGTCGAGGTTGCGTTATCCGCCGTCAGAAATGCGCCCACTGGAGGCGCAGTGGAAGAACTGGCTCGGATCATCATGCAGAAAAGTCTTCCCCCGGATGATCCGACCGTTCTGGAAGACGTGGAACGACTGCTGAAGCATCTTCCACGCGAGTTGCGAGGGCTTCTTGGTGATAGTGAGGAAAAGACCACCGAAACCATTGTCGATGCGATGCAACAGGGTGCAATGGATGTGCTTGCGCGCCTCGAAGAGACCGGTAGTTGAACAATGCGACTGAACCGGCTCGACCTCACGCGTTTTGGCAAGTTCACTGATCTGAGCCTGTCGTTTCCCGTCCCAACACCCGGAAGCCCCGACCTGCACGTGATCTACGGCGCAAACGAGGCTGGGAAATCCACCCTGCTTGAAGGCTGGCTGGACATGCTGTTCCAGATCCCCGCGCGAAGCAGCATGGACTTCATTCATCCCTATCAATCGATGCAGTTGGGGGCCGTGCTGGACATCGACCTGCCAACCTTCCGCGCTTGGCTCGCCAAGCTCGACGCGGCACACGATGTCTTGGTCAGGCGTGATGACAAGGCGCGAGATCTTGCCCGGCGTGTGCAGGCCGTTGCCAAGGCGCGTTTGGATCTTTTGAACGCGTTGGCACTGGCGGGCCGCGAAATACCCGAAGATACGAGCCTAGCCCTCGCTCTTGAAACCGCTCAATCTCTGTTGGACCAAGTATCCAAGGTCGAGGCTTTGTGCGAGGCCGAGGCCGAGGCCCGCCAGAACCTAACTAGGCGCGAGCGCAGCAAGCTCAAAGCTGACGACGCGCGCGCAGCATGGCAGGCAGAGTGGGAGGCCGTCTGTGCCGACACCTGGATGGTCGGTGCGCCGCCCGCTGTCGACGAGATGCGTGCGATCCTTGAAGAGCTCGACCAGCTACGTGAACATCAGGGGCGCATTGTCGAACTGACCCACCGGATAACGACCATGCAATCCAACCGCGAGAGATTTGAACAAGCGGCTTGCGATTTGGCGGGTTGCCTCGACATGCCTGCCGGTCTGCCAGTGACCGATCTGTGGCGTGACATCACCCGGCGACAGCGCTCAGCGGAGAGCCGCGAAGATCAGCGAGCCAACCTTTCAGATCGTTTGACGACGGCCACACAAACCCTCTCGGAGTTGGAAGAGGAAGCCGAGATTCATCGCAATCGGACCGTCGAATTTTCCCGTCACTTTGGAGTCGAAGTTTGGGCTGACGCGCGCGATGCGCTCACGCGAGCAGGGGAACTGACAAACCTGCGTGAAACTCAGCGCGAACTGACCGAAGACCTCTGTGCGGGGATGCAATGCGATACAGTCGAAGAAGCACGTGCGCAACTGCGTGAACTAGATGCCGACGCGCTCGCCGCGCGCGCCGACAGCCTGCGGACCGACTTGAAAACTCTGCGCACAGCACAGGAAGAAGCACAAGAAGACTTCCGCAAGGCGGAAGACGCCGTCGAAGCGGTCGGTGGCGATGACGCAGTTGCCCGTCTGGAAGAACAACGCCAGACATTGTTGCTTGAGATTGAGGACGGCGCCCGGCGCCACCTACGGCAGCGTTTGGGGCTCTTGGCAGTCGACGCTGCTCTCAGGAGCTATCGTGACACTCACCGCAGCGGTATGCTCGAACGCGCATCAGAAGCTTTCCGCATCATGTCGCGGGTCCGCTATTCCGGCCTCGCCGCACAGCCGGATGGTTCCCGCGAAGTATTGGTGGCGCTGGCCGCTGGGGGTGGCTCGAAACAGGCTGACCAACTCTCAGACGGCACCCGCGCACAGCTCTACCTTGCGCTACGCATTGCAGGCTACCACGAGTTTGCTCGTAACAACGGCCCAGTGCCGTTCATTGCCGATGACATCATGGAAAGCTTCGACGACGACCGCACCGCCGAGGCCTTCGGCCTGCTAGCTGAGATGAGCAAAAGCGGCCAGGTGATCTACCTGACTCATCACGCGCATCTTTGCGACATCGCTAGAAATACATGCCCCTCTGTGTGTATTCACGAATTACAGGGCTAAATGCGTGGTGTTCAACATCTTTACTTTTTGTTGAACATACGCCATGTTCAACAAAATTAAAATCCGTTGAGCACAGTGGAAGCCAAGATGTTCAAGCGCCATTCATCCATAGCACATGCCGCTTATCACGATCTCCTGCGTTCACTGCGGGACGATTCCGTTTCGGACATCCGGGGCACCCCCACACGAGTCGAACGCAACAACAGGACCTACTGGTATGACACCTACCGGGTCGGTTCCGATGTCAAAAAGCACTACTTGGGAGAGGATTGTGAGGAACTGCGCGGCAGGCTGGAACAGCACAAAGTTTTGAAAGCCCAGCAGGAAGACCGCCGCCGCAACCGGGGGCGCCTCGTGCGGCTACTAAGAGCAGAAGGTTTCCTGGGTCTGGACGCTGCCACGGGCAGCCTGCTCTCTGCGATGGCAACGTCCGGCGTATTTCGTCTAGGCGGCACCATAGTGGGGACGCACGCCTTCCGCCTCTACGAAGGTGAATTGGGTGTGCGTTTCGACATGGATATGACCGCTCACACGGATGACATCGACATCGCCAGCTTTTCCAGGTTGTCGCTGGTGCTGGAGGACACTGCATCACCACCGCTGGAAGATGTGTTCCGCGATTTCGACTTCATGGCGCAGCCCAGTCTCACGGCCGGACGCACCTGGCGTTGGAAACAGACACGAGGCGACACGCTTATAGAATTCCTCACTCCATCATTTGGTGAGGATGAGGATGTGCGCGAACTGCCCGCTTTGGGAGTGGATGCGCAAGGGCTGCACCATCTGAACTACCTCATCGCGGAGCCAATCAACGCTGCTGTAACCTACCGGAGTGGCGTTTTGGTGCAGATCCCGCAGCCAGAACGCTATGCCATCCACAAGTTGATCGTCGCGGACCGTCGCCGTCCCGGTGAAAATGCCCTCAAAGCAGAAAAGGACAGACGACAAGCCGCGTTTCTAATGGAGGTGCTTGCTCAGGATCGGCCGGATGAATTGGTTGACGCCTACGAAGACGCACTCTCTCGTGGCCCCAAGTGGCGTTCTAGGATTGAGGCCAGCCTGGACCGCATGCCGAAAACGCAGCGGCTGTTACGGGAACTGTAGGATTAACGTGCATGTAGACAGTGCTCTCAGGTTCAATGAACCTGTCGAACCGTGTCTTTGTTGGATTGCTTGGCAAAGCAGCCTGAAAAACAGGGCTCCTTTGACCAAAAATCAATAACTTGGCCACCTGCACCGATCTTCGGGAGGCAGGGGTCGTGAGTTCGAATCTCGCCACTCCGACCAATAATTTCAATTGTCAAATGCAGAGATATTTTGCCTTTTGACCAGTTAACTTACCTTTCCGCCAACTAAAGTTGCCTCTAGCAGTCTGACTTGCTGCTAGTTCGGATCTTAATTTTGAAAAACGGCCCAAAGGCGCCATTCACTTGTCCATTCGAGCGCTGCGGTGCGGCCCGTCAGAGCCGACTTTCGCTGCAAGCGCAAAATCAGGAACGCGACGAACTGGGAGTCCAGCGGACGAAGCTGTCAAACAAGGCGAGTACACCAATGGCCGCTGTCAGTCCGACCGGAAACTAGCAATAAATTCGGCGGACTTCAGATGGCCCAGATAGCGAGCTTCTTCCTCTGCGGTTGTGTTGTCATCGATCAGAGTCGTGACCGAACGATCCGCACCCGCCGTGAGTAGAATATCCATCGACCTTTCATCGTCTCTTATCGCCGCCATGTGTAACGGGGTCCAGCCATTGATACCTCGCTGATTGATATCAACGCCAGCAGCGATCAATGCTTCGAGGATTTGATACTTTTCTCTGCCTTCATGTTCGATACAGGCAAGCACCGGAGGATACCCGTCAGTAGTACAAGGTTGCAAATTAACTCCTTTTTCGATCATCCAGTTAACTGACTTCAGGCACCCATATTCGACAGCATGCACGATCCAAGGAGAGCCGAAGCACCCATCATTCTCGTACGGGAAACTGTCCACTAATTGCGCAGCGAATTCCAGTTGATCTAGGTCGCCATTAGCAAGCCATTCCTGAATTTCACACAGCTCCTTGTGGGCAGGGTTCTCGGACAGCTTGCACCCGTGATCGATCCAATCTTTTCTAGCCACGCTATTAAATCCGCTCGATTTTTCAGAAACGAAGACTTCCATGTAAGCAATAGCAGACCTTCAGCAGAAACGCAGCATCCGTAGCTATGGGCTCGAAGCGGACGAAGCATGGGTAATCGGGCTGGCCGGGTTGAAGGGTCAGGTTCTTGATAGAGTTGCAGGATGTTTCTGCAATTTGAGGAGAACAAAATGGATTACTATGTGGGTTTGGATGTGTCGTTGCGGTCGGTGGCTGTCTGCGTGATTGACGCTGACGGCAAACATATCTTCGAGCGCTCCATGGCATGTGAGGTTGAGGATATCTCGGCCTGTCTGCGTGATGTACCTGCTGGTCAGTGTCGGGTTGGATTTGAGTCCGGTGCAATGAGCCAGCATCTTTACTTTGGCCTGCGGGCAGCTGGCTTTGATGTTGTCTGCATGGAAGCAAGACGAGTGAACGCGGCCCTGTCAGCTATGCGCAATAAGACCGACAAAACGGATGCGCGTGGGATTGCACAGGTGCTGCGGTCTGGATGGTACGGCAAAGTCTTTATCAAGAGCCGCGAAGCACACGCGTTAAGAGCGCTCCTGAGCAGTCGCAAGGCGGTTCAGAAGAAATGCATCGACCTGGCCAATGAAGTTCGTGGCTTGTTCCGGGTCTTTGGCTTGCGCTTGCCACCCCGTGTCGATCAGGGGTCATTCGATGAGCGGGTTCGTCCATTGATCGAGGCAGACCCGGATTTGTCTCATGCACTTTTGCCACTGCTAGATGCGCGGGCTGTGCTTTACAAAACATATCGCGAGTTGAACCGCCGTGTGAAGCAGGCGGCAAGTCATGACGAGATCTGTCTGCGCTTCATGGCGATTCCTGGTGTTGGCCCGATTGCGGCCCTGACGTTCCGTGCGGCTGTCGATGATCCAGCCCGGTTTACCAGCTCTCGCACCGTTGCCGCTCACTTCGGCCTAACCCCGCGACGATATCAATCCGGGGAGATGGATAACCCAGGCCGCATCTCGAAGGCAGGCGACAGAGATGTACGTGCGACGCTCTATGCTGCGGCCAATGCGATGATGATGCGCTCTGTTGCAAGTTCCGAAATCAAGAGCTGGGGCCTGCGCCTGATGCGCCGCAAGGGCCGCCGCCGTGCCCTGGTCGCCGTTGCCAGAAAGCTGGCCGTCATCATGCACCGCATGTGGGCTGACAACACCGAGTTCCGTCATGGGAAAATGGAGGGAATTGCATGACCTGATACCCCTTCCAGAAGCCAAAGACGGGATCGTCCCTCACCGGACGAAGTCTGTGGATGACGCCGAAAAAGCTCACTGCGCAACTTGAAGCGCGAGACTAAGCGGGGCGCTCCACGTCCAATCCGACACATGCATGCAGCGGTCCAACCGAACCGGGCCATCAATGACTGCGTAGAGAAGTGTGACCCGGATGAGAGGCAGCGATCCCAAAGCGCGGAAACAAAACGATGAAATGAACTTGACCCAAACGCCCGATTAGAGAAGTTAACTTTCGCGGCGGGTGCGACAATGTCTGCTTTGCCCAAGCAAAAAGGGACGGTAGGTTGGGACCATGACGGCAATACCCTTCACAGAGAAACCTAGTTCCGAAACAGTGCAAACTTTGGAGAAAAGGATCGAAGTTGGTGACGTCGATGCCATGAAGAAGTACACTGCCGACGCTTTCCAATATCATCTCGCTAATCACGATGAATTGCACCGTCGGCGAATGATTTTGGGCCGTTTAGATACCGAAATATCCACACCAATTGAATGCTTTGCCTTGGTTAGCGCCGCAATGGAGGATCGAAAAGCGTGGGACTTGGCCATCCGTAGGCTTGGGGAAAATTGTGATCCGGGTTTAGGCTACTTGGCGTGGCGTCTAATTCATTACTACTCGAAGGACAAAGAGCGAGCCGACAAGTGGATGAATGCTGTCAAACACTCTGCCCGACTTGGACACTTCCCTTCGCGACGGCAAGTTCTCCTAAGAGAACTCAGACACGCAGGGTTTGTCTCCGGTCTGAAGCTTCGGCGACGCCTGTTCACTCTCGAACGAGAACGATTAAGGCTCGCAAGAGCCGATCCATCAAGCCGCCTGCTTGCGCGTTACACGGATGTTTCAAAGTACACCTGACACTTGTCACAACGGTTTTCCTAAGAGGCAGAGCGGTTTCATGCTGAAAAGCTGACATTCATGTGAGCCAAAGTATCTGTCAAAATGGGCTCAGAGCCGACCTCGAGTGCGCCGCAGCATTTCATGATATGACAATCCGTCAACGTCGGGTTGTCGTTGTGGGAGGGCGTGGCGGATCGGAGGATCAGTGATGGAAACACCAAACTTACCTGCCATTCGTGCGCTTCGGCCTGCTTGGAACAAGGGCCGTATCGTCGGCCAGAAGCGTCCACTGAAACCAAAACATGTCTGGGCGATCAGGGTTCGCTTGGAGTTAGCCGAAAATCACCGAGACCTGGCGCTCTTCAACATGGCGATCGACAGCAAGCTTCGCGGTTGTGACCTCGTCCGGATGCAGGTTGTGGATGTCATGGCGTCCGGTCAGAACAAAGAACGCGCCTCAGTTCTGCAGAGCAAAACGCAAAAACCTGTTCGCTTCGAGATTTCTGAAGGTACTCGGGCGTCGGTCGCGAAATGGATGGAAGACCCGCTGATGGTCGGATCTGAGTTTCTTTGGCCCGGCCGATTTCACGAACGCCTCCATATCTCAACACGGCAGTATGCTCGGATCGTTCGGGATTGGGTCACTTCGATCGGGCTGGAAGCAACCGCCTATGGCACCCATTCCATGAGACGGACCAAGGTAACCCAAATATACAAGAAGACCGGCAACCTGCGTGCCGTTCAGCTCCTGCTTGGGCATACTAAGATGGACAGCACGGTCCGATATCTTGGCGTTGAACTCGAGGATGCACTCGCTATCGCCGAGGCGATTGAAATCTAGCGAGACGGGCCGCCTTCAGAGGCGGCCCAATCCGGACTCTTAGGGCCAATGCCGGATGCTGCAGTCGCAGCCCGCAATGCGGACATTCGCTTAGGCTAGAGCCACGCTCTCTTCGCGGCCCGATACCATCAACTCCATTCCGGGAACGGACCATCCTGAAAAAGGTAGGCGTACAGCCGCTGAAGGTAAGCGTAAAGTTCGTCGTCACTTCCAAACTCAATATCGACCTTTTCTTCATAATCTAAAACACTTAACTGTCGTGAGATAAGGACGTGCCTAAAGTTGCGCTTCAAGCGCTCAGACCACTCGGATTTTTCTGTGGTGATCTGTCGTAGTTTGACTGGATCATATGTGTTGCCTCCGCAATACAGCCCGATGTCAGACAGCCACGCCTCGGTTCTAAGATCTATGCGGGTCATCAGGTTCCCCCAATCGGAAATAAAGTGACCAGAACGGGCTCCCCATCTGGCGTAAGCTCATAGACAGCTTTTACCTGCCCACCATTAAAATCAATCGGAACGACTCCCTGCGGGTTGTTGAAACTCCCTAACCTTCTTACCCCTTCGACTGCGCTCGCATAGTCAGGGCCAAGGACATCCTCGATAGGCAAGACAACTTCAAATCTCGGTTGACTACGCCCGACCAGAGAGAATGCCGCATCTCTTGAAAACCGATACTCTGACGATCTACGAATAAACGCTTCAGCAGCAACGAAATCTGCTTCGCTGGTTATTCTTGTCGCTCTGCGGCTCAGGGGGTGAATGCCGCCGGTCACACCATCTGCCCTGCTTCCTGTCATCGGGTCGAAGCCACGCATTACCCGATCCTCCAGCATCTGGCGCGTCACTGCGCCTTCATGCCGTTGCGGCCCGTGCCCTTGAGTCTCCAGCTCTGCAAAGCGGCTCGCAACCAGCGCATCGACTTCGCGGCGGCGCGTGTCGATCATACCGTCCAACCGAGTGCGACCAGCCCGCAGGGCGTTCAGAGCCGCTGTTGGCCGCAGACGAGTGAGATTGATCCCGAGCTTTGCAGCACCCGCCGTGAAGGCCGTCCCACCCAGTAAAACCGACGCATCGAGGTAAGCCACGTCTTCATAGGCGCGCAGCAAGGCTTCTTCACTGGTCAGGTCGAGGCGGTATTCAAGGTCAAGCAAACGAAGCTCTGCGTGCTGCGCCTCGAAATAGGCAACCGCTTCCGCGGCGATCTGCTCAGCCGTTTCACGATCCAGCTCTACCAATCGCTCCAGCGCATCAAGGATATTCTGGCGCGCGGTCAGCCGTTCCTGTTCTTCCTCATCCGTGATGACACCGAACAGACGCCGATATCCGAGATAGGAAAAACGGAGCACATCGTAGATGCCAGTGACCGTGCCAACCAGCGCATCCTCACCGGCGCGTGCGAGACCTCTGCCTTGTGCATCCGATATGCGATCCGCCAGGTCCGGCGAAACCGGGCGACCTGTCAGAATGGTCTGTCCATTGAGAATGGCCGGTTCCGCATAGCACCGACAGTTGTGCGCTTCACCCGGCAACCCATCCGGAAAGCCGTGATCTCATGGAAATACACGGTCATCCCGCTCGGCATGGCTAGACCGGACCTTTGAATCGTCAGCAGATCGCCAGATGTAATGCGTGACGCCCGCTGCCCTTTGTCGCGCTTCGTTCAGTTCGTTCTCAAAGCGTCGCAGAAGCCAGGCTCGTGTCGCTGCGATGTCCACCTCAATGAGAGATGCTTTTCGGTTCTGTCACGGCCTTCACGTTCATAGATGGCAAGCGTCCCAAAAAGGCGAGCCTCAAATTCATCATAGAAACGCTGCTTCAAAGGCCCGGAATTATAGTCGTCGGCGTCGCCGAGACGGTCATCCAGAAATGCAGCATTGTCCGCATCGGCGCCTTCCAACAACTCCAGAAATCTCTGGAAATGCGGTTCCAGATTGAAGGATGCATCCTTCCGCTCAGGCGCTCGGTTCAGTCGATGTAGACTGACCGTAAATTCTGATTTGCCGCCAGACCGAAGGAAGCGGACAAAAGGTGTATCAAGCGCCATGGCCAGCCTCCCAACGAAGTTGGCTCGATCCTTCCAATTTACTATTAATTTTTTGGAAATGGACCGAACAGTGCGGCCTAAAGTAGCAATTCTAAGGAAATGAGCTTTTGATGGTAAGTTGCAGTGTCAGCGTTGGGTTGTCGTCTTGGGAGGGCATGGCGGATCGGAGGAATAGTCATGGAAACACCAAACCTACCGGCAATTCGCGCACTTCGTCCGGCTTGGAACAAGGGACGGATAGTCGGGCAGAAGCGACCGCTCAAGCCAAAGCACGTCTGGGCGATCCGAGTTCGGCTTGAACTGGCCGAAAACCATCGCGATCTCGCCCTGTTCAATATGGCAATCGACAGCAAACTTCGAGGCTGCGACCTAGTGAAAATGAAAGTTGTTGATGTCATGGCGTCTGGTCAGATCAAAGAACGCGCTTCCGTGCTGCAGAGCAAGACGCAGAAACCTGTGCGCTTTGAGATTTCCGAAGGAACACGCGCCTCTGTCGAGAAATGGATGGAGGATGAGCTCATGGTTGGCTCAGAGTACCTATGGCCAGGTCGCTTTCATGAACGTCTGCACATCTCCACCCGTCAATACGCGCGGATAGTTCGAGACTGGGTGACGTCGATTGGCCTTGAGGCGACTGCATACGGCACCCATTCGATGCGGCGGACCAAAGTGACGCAGATATACAAGAAGACTGGCAACCTGCGTGCTGTTCAGCTTTTGCTGGGTCATACCAAGATGGACAGCACCGTCCGATATCTGGGTGTCGAGCTCGAAGATGCTTTGGCTATCGCTGAAGCTATTGAAATCTAAACTTTTGGGCCGTTCGTAAGGACGGCCCAGAGTTGCCTTTTGTCTTGATAAGTCGCGCTGCGCTGCAGCTTTGCAAAAGTTGACGTTGGTTGCGAAGTGATACCCCACTTGCGAATTGCGCAGCACCTCCCGAAACTAAGTAGCCGACTCGACCCTGGCTAGATATTTTGGAACAAAATACAAGCATTTCGAGCAGACACATGAGAGCTTTCATATCTTACTCCCACCGAGATGCAGACGCGCTTGACCGCCTGCATGTTCATCTTGCGAACCTTCAGCGGGAAAGTCGGATCGAAACATGGTACGATCGCGATATTTTGGCGGGAGAGGTTTTAGACGATGAAATCAGTGATGAGTTTGAGGCGGCTGACCTCTTCCTACTATTGGTCAGCCCCGACTTCATCGCATCCAACTATTGTGTAGAACGAGAGATGCAACGCGCCTTGGAGCGGCATGAGGCGGGTGAGGCAAGAGTTATCACGATCATTGTGGAACCATGCGACTGGGCTGCAATGCCTCAGCTCCGACGGTTGAAAGCGGTGCCGAAAGACGGCCTGCCGATCTCGGAATGGACGAACGCGAATACGGCATATTTAGATGTCGTTCAGGAAATTCGACGGATAGTCGATGCAGGTGTATCGAGAAAAATCGATGCAATCGTCGATGAAGCGGCGCCAAAGTCACCACAACTAATCTCCCCCCACTACCGCGTTCAACGCGACTTCGACGAAATCGATCGCAGCGAATATCGCGACGCGGCATTCGCTACGATCAGGGACTATTTCAAACGGGCGATTGGCGAGATAGATGCGGTCGATGGGCTGCGGGGCCGATTTGTAGACCGAGGCGCGAATTCTTTTGGCAGCACCGTTGTTAATCGTGGCCGTCAGCATGGAACGGAGCATATCACAGTGCACTGCCGAAACGCGGGATTCGCGTTGGGAGACATTTACTTTTCTTTCAATGAGAACGCAGCGGACAATACGGCGAACGGCGGCTTCAACGTCTCGCCGGACGAATACGAACAATTCCTTGTCGCGACCATGTCCATGTTCGGCAATGATCCTGACCGCCTAAACCCTGAGCAAGCTGCAGAGTACTTGTGGAACCAGTTTATTGAGCAAGCGGGTATTAGCCATGCCTGAACGTGCTCGCTTTCGCTGCAACAATTGCGGTCACCGCTTCGAAACCGAAGTGCTCACCAACGACGAGAAACACGAGGCTCGCCGCGAGAATCGATCGACCAGAGCTGTGCATTGTCCCGAGTGCCACCGCACCGACATTCGACGGGGTTGGGATTAGCGGAATCGTCGAACACAGGAACTCTGGGACCGCTCACACCCGGTAACAACCTCATCAAAGATCAAGACAATCCCATGACGGGTCGTCTCCTCGCGCAGTGCGTTCAGGAACTCCGGGACAGGCGGGATCAGTCGCTGCAGTGGCTCGACAATGACACCCGCCAATTTGTCGGCATATTCTGCAATGATTTGCCGAGCAAAGGTGATGTCATTGAAGGGTGCCACGATTACGCCATCGCGTGTACTCTGCGGGATGCCTGCTGAATCTGGCACGGGCATCGGAAAGTTGGCGAGACTCTGGGGAGCCATACTCATCAATGCCTCGCCCGACATGCCGTGATATCCACCCTCAAACTTCAGGATCAGATCGCGACCCGTATGCGCGCGTGCCAGGCGCATGGCGTACATGTCAGCCTCTGATCCAGTTGAAACATAGCGCAATTGATCTGCACAGGGCACCGCATCGCAGATGACTTCCGCCAATTCGATACCCACGGCGTTTGAAGTAAAAAATGTCGCGCCGTCAGCCAGTTGGGCCTGCACAGCCTCCATGACTTCGGGATGATTATGCCCCACCAACATCGGACCCGAACCGATCAGGAAATCGATAAACTCATTTCCGTCCTCGTCCCAAACACGTGATCCACGTCCCTTTTTGAGAATAACTTTGGGATCATAGTTCCCAAACCCACCGGCGGGCAGCACCTTTTGTGCCCTTGCGCGCCACTCTTGCTGACTTGGCTGTGTCATGTGGTTCTCATGCAGTGCGTCTTTGGTCAAAGTTTCGGCTTGACCAGAGATGAAAAGCAATGAAGAAAATCAGGTAGTTTGGTGAATTTCTCTCAGGTTAAATGATGTCTGAAGGTCCTTTTCTTGATTTACGTCACCTCAAGATGATCCGTGCGATTGCGGAACATGGGCGAGTCAGCGATGCAGCAGAAGCCTTAGGGGTCACCCCATCGGCACTTTCGCATCGTATCAAAGAGGCCGAACGGCGTCTTGATCTGGTGCTGTTTACGCGCATACACAAGCGATTGCGCATGACCCCGGCGGCAGAATATCTGGCCGATGTGGCGGATCGGGTATTGTCCGAAATGGATCGTGCGGAACGCGATGTGCGACGGATGGACCGCGGAGTTGAACACGTCGTTCGCATCGCGGTTGAGGCTTACAGCTCGTATCACTGGCTGCCCGGATTTACCAAGTATCTGCAAACCCACCTGCCCGGTGTCGAGCTTCAGGTTATGGCAAGTGTCACCCGCGAACCGGTTCGCGCACTGACCAACCGACACGCGGACATAGTGGTGACATCAGGGGGTGCGACCCCGATCGGCACGCATCGGATTTCACTGTTCCGGGACGAGCTGATGTTCATCTTTCCGCCCTATCACCCGCTTGCCGGAAAGTCCTATGTTGAAGGGGACGACATCGAAGGTGAGGACTTTATCACTTACACGCTAACGCCAGAACCTGACCGCGAATTTGCCCGCCTCTTTCGCCCGTCAGACAGGTATCCGCGGTGGACGGCGATGGTGGAGATGCCTGAAGCCATCGTTGAGCTGGTCGCTGCCGGTCAGGGTAGCAGTGTCCTGGCAGGTTGGGCTGTGCGCCCTGCAATTAAAGCGGGGCGCATCATCGGCGCGCGGGTCGGCAAAGACGGTATTGAAGTGCCCTGGGGTGCGCTAATGCGCTCAGAAGATAAGCACACAGGGCCCATTCTGGATGTGGCCGAAGCCCTTGCCCAATGGTCATCGATCAATGGTGGTTTTGGCTAGGATCGCAATCTGTCGTTGCCCGGATCGTAGACATGGTACAAGTGGCGCGTGGCAGCACGCATCTCTGCGAACGCCTGAACGAAACAAGTCCCTCCCATTTCCAGCGTGCCGTTTTCCACGTACCCAAGCGCCAAAAGCTTCCCCGTTCGATATCCCATCGAGACGGAAGTAAGGTAACCAATGACCCGATCCTCTAGGATGATGGGGTCGGAGGGCAGCGGCTCAGGTCCCGGATCGTTGATTTCCAACCCTATGAAGGCCCAGTCGGCCTGTTGCTTTGCTTGTTGCACGACAGCAGCGCGGCCAGTGAAATCCGATTTGGCAATTTTGGCGAACCTGGATAAGCCTGCATCAAACAGCGTGTATTCAGTTCCAAAATCCGCGCCCCAGCCATGATACCCCTTTTCGATCCGCATCGCATTCAGCGCATAAGAGCCAAAGTTGCAGATGCCGTGCGCGGTACCTGCCTGCCAAATCGCATGATAGAGAAGTGTCAAATTGGTTGAGGCGACATGCAGCTCCCAGCCCAATTCCCCAACATAGCTCACACGCATTGCCGTGACGGGAACGCCCGCAATTTCGATTTCGGCGATACTCATCCATGGCGCGCTGGTCGCACTCAGGTCGGCCGACGTCAGCGATTGCAACAGATCGCGTGACTTTGGTCCCATCACCAGCAATGCGCCGTCATAAGAATAACCCTTGGTCAATGTGGCATCGGCATGACCGAGCGCGGCTGATAGCCAGTCAAAGTCGCGGTCAACGGCCAAAGTCGGGCCGCACAACAGGAGTTTGTCCTCAGCCAGCCGGGCAATTGTTGCTTCGGACCAGATATGGCCCTGCGGGGTCAACATATAAGACAGGCGCACGCGACCAACGGGGGGCAGCGTGCCGCAAACCACCCTGTCCAGGGCCTTGGCTGCTTCTGGCCCTTCTAGGGTAAACTTGGTGAAACCGCCGTGGTCCATAACGCCGACATGGTCGCGCACGGTCTCACATTCGACCCTTACCGCATCCTGCCAGGGTTCATGGCCGAAACTCAGGGCGTGGGCATCGCTTGCCTGATCGTGATTGAACCAAAAGGCGCGCTCCCAGCCGCCTATCTGGCCAAAGACAGCACCCTGCTGAGCCAGAAGTTCATAAAGTGGGGTTTGGTTGACGGGGCGACCGGAATCCATAATCCGGTGCGGATAAGGGATCGCGTATTGCAAGTCATAGTGCTCTGACGCGCGCGCAGAAGCGTAGTCTTGTGTAGCCCAAGAACCAAACCGGCGTGGGTCCCAAGCAGACAGATCCCATTCGGTCTCGCCTGCCGTCAGCCATTCGGCCATGGCTTTGCCAATCGCGGCGGAATGAGTGATGCCGATCTGCACACCTGTCGCGTGATAAAAATTGCGCGCACCCGCCGCTGGGCCAACCAGGGGCAACGCATCAGGCGCATAAGGGATCGGGCCATTGACGAAGTGCTGGGCCCCCGCTTCGGCAAGCAGCGGCACATGAGACGCCGCCGCCTCGAACACGGCCATCATCCCGTCGATGTCATCGGCAAAGAGCTGGTGGTCAAAGTCTTGCGGCACGCCGTCTTGCCAGACCGGGCGACCTTCGTGCGCGTAAGAGCCGAGCAGCAAGGCATTGCGTTCGCGACGCAGATAAAAGCGAATGTCAGGGTCCCGGATAAGGGGGAAGACGGCCGTGTCTTCGTCTAATGCAGCCAGCGGGCTTGTCACCATGTATTGGTGTTCCAGCGTGATCACAGGCACGTGCAGCCCTGCCATCGCCGCAATCCTTGCGCCGTTTGAGCCCGCAGCATTGATGACTGTGCCCGCAATAAGTGTGCCAGATGGTATCTCGACCTCCCATTCGCCAGATGGACGCTGATGCAACGCCGTGACGGGCGTGAACCGCCTCACCTCTGCTCCCATGGCGCGGGCATGTTTCGCCAAGGCCTGGGTCAACTGGCTTGGGTCGATGTCGCCCTCGTACGGGTCAAGAATACCGCCAAGGACAGTATCGTCTGCTTTCCAATAGGGATGCATCTGCTCAATCTCAGTAGGATCGAGCATCGCAAGATCAAAGCCTGCGGACCGCGAAACACCGCAAAGATGCTGAAAAAGCTGCATGCGTTCCGGCGTGTGCGCGGGCCAGATTGCCGAGGTGTGGCGATAGGTGATTGGCGCGTCAGGGTCTTTGGCAAGCTCTTTGTAAAGCCGCCACGCATAATTTCCCGCGCGCATGCCAAGCCATGAATTGGCATAGGTTGGGATATTGCCAGCAGCATGCCAGGTTGATCCGGCAGTCAGTTCGTTCTTTTCCAGCAGCACGGTATCGGTAATGCCCGCCTTGGCCAGATGATAGAGGATGGCTGCACCAACTGCGCCTCCACCAATGACGACAACCTGCGCATGGTTCCGCATTCAGTGCGCCTCCAGCAGTCTTCCAAAGCCACGGATCGGATCAGTGATTCCGACCGCGCGCAGCGTCTGCCAGTAGACAGCTGCATTGCAGGCCACGATAGGTTTGCGATGCTCCGCTTCAAGTTCGGCGATCATGGCCACCACCGGCAATGCGGTCCCGACTTGCAAAATGACGTCACACTCGGACGCAGCGACAGCAGCGAAGACCGCGCGAATGTCGTCTAAGGGGGTTTCGCAGATTGCGGGCAGTGACGGTGCCTCAGTACCTTTGATGGAAACCACTTCGAACCCGGCGCTTTCTGTGTTTGCTTTCACTACTGCATCCACTTCGGCGTTAAACGGTGTGACAATTCCAAGACGTTTTGCCCCCAGCGCGCGCAAGCCCTCGTAGTTCGCTTGAGAGGCCCCAAGCACCGGAACCCCAACCTGCCGTGAAACTTCTGCACAGCGCTTCACCAGCTTGTCCGGCCCGCCGGGGCCTGCATCTGTGGTCAACCCAACCGCAATTGCCAAAGGCGCGCAGTCCATCAATTTTTCGGCTTCATCCGGCAAATCGTCTGACACTGCATCGCCGCCCAATCGAAAACGCTGCATCTGATTGGTCACACCTGCCGGGCGCAACAACTCCAATTCTGGTTGCACCACAGTGTTCATTGCAGGCGTCATGACGCCAATCACCGCGCGGGGGGCGAGGGTATCAGCCATTTTGTGCCTCCTTGAGAAAGTCGTTCAATCCAGCCATACCGCCAATGTAGATCGCATCCCCGACGATCCTTTCCATCTCATTCGCGACGTCGGGGGCGCAGTCGAAATGGCTTTCCCAAATGCCCAAGGTCTGACCCGTGTGCGTGATGGGAATGAAACGATGGGTTGAGATATAGGCGCTCACCGGCAGCGGACATTCGATGATATCGTAGGTGTAAAAATGTTCTGCGTCAGAATGGGCCAGTAGGGTTTCGCGAAAGACCGTACCGTCCGGGATGTCGAGCCTTCGGATAGTGCCGGTGGCCGTTGCGGCCCCGTTTTCCAGCGTGGCAGCCGCCACCCCGGGGTTCCAATCCACCACACCGTCAAAGGCACGCACAGCAGCCCAGACCCGGTGGATTTCAACATCTATGATCATACTTCGAAATACGTGCATTGCGGCTCCTGTTATGGCTTCAGGCGAATAGGAAATTTTGCGCGGATACGGGCCTCTGCATCAGCACTCAGGTGCGTGGGCGGTGGTGCGGCGAGGATATCTGTTACGCGGTTGCGGGCTTGCTCCCAAATCGAGAGGCTGCCCGCGTCAACCCAGTCACTGACACTCTGGCGATCGGCAAGATTGGGGTAGTGATAGTCAGACTTCATGCGGTTCAGCGTTTCGCTTTCACCCAGATAATGCCCGTCATGGGTGACCACTCGTTCGACAGCTTCCAGATCAAGCGTAGCCTTACTCACTTCGATGCCTCTGATGGACCGCAGGATGGCACCACACATGTCATCATCAATCACCATCGCCTCGGGGCTGGCCACCATGATGGACCCAAGCATCCCTACAGAGAGGTTGATCATATCCGCCCCACCATGTCCGGCCAGTGCGACAGTGTAGCCTTTTTCATAACCCGCCTGCGCATCGACAAGTTTGGAATCCGTCATTCCCGCCGAGACCGTTGAAGGTAGGCCAACATGTGACAGAAGCTGTGCTGCGGCGGCATTTGCAATCGCAGCCTCTCCGCCACCACCACTCATTGCACCTGTACGCAGATCAGAAATGAACGGCATCAGTGCGTAAATGCAGGGCGCACTTCTTTGAATGTTGTCAACCACCACCATCCCTGCGAGGCATTCGGCTAACCCCTGCGCCAATGCCCCCGCCAAAGTGACCGGACTGGTCGCACCTGCTTGCCCTGCCGAGCATATCTGTGGGATCATACCCGCCCGCACGGCTTTCTCCAGCATCACTATGCCTTCAGCTGCATAGGTAAGAGGCGGGACCACATGGACAATGACAGCCATGCAGAACGGTCTGTCGCGGAAGGCGCCGGGACAACCAAGTGCGATGTCAAACATTTCAACAATCGGATCGATATGGTCTGGGGCGCAAAAGCTGATGCCAATCGGCTTTGTCGTCGCCTTAAGGCAAGCAAACGCGGTGTTGACGTCGAGCTCTAGGGGGTCGCTCAGATCTCGGGCCACGACAGGGCGCACGCCATAGTGGATGTTTGACGACGCATCCAACACACGCATCAGGTTGTACAAGTCGCTGAGCTGACTGTCCTGATAGTCCCCGGTCGCGGCATTGAGCACCTGAACCGCCGCTCCGCCGGTGCCGATGTGAACACGGCGACCTCCGATCTGCAAATCCCTGTCAGGTGTGAAACCCGGCAATGTGACGTGGCGAGGCACCCGTTCCAACGCGTTTCGAATCATGTCTTCTGAGAAACACAACCGCCCATCTGCGCGGTGCCACGCCCCTGTTTTCAATGCACGCTGAGTTGCCATCTCTGGCAGTCCCGCCATGCCCACTGTTGAAAGGATATCAAAAGCATGGGCGACAATGGCTGACAATTCGGACTGCGACAGCGGGCGCAGATCCCCACCAACGTGGAATACAGGTGACGCATCCAGATGAATACCGTCTGCCGTCTCGCGTTGCTTTCGTACCCGTCTTACCATCTGTGCACCTCATCGAGAGTATTAGAGCGCATATGGCTTGTGTAGAAAATTCAATAAAACGGCTGATATGGTGAGAGGGTTTCACCAATAGCAATACTGGATGATAGCCGCATCAAATGCCCAACCCGGGCGAAAAGTTAGACGGATAGGATCACATGTTTCCCATTCTCGAAAGAAAACACCGCTTTGATCGCCAAGCGCACTTGTCCCATAGTTAGGAAGGCCGACATTGGGTGGTAAGGGCCGTGAGTTCATAGCGACCGCAACGCTGTCGGCAGGTATGACTGTGTTGCATGGATCAGGACTGAGGCGAATATGCCCCTTACCCCATCACTTCAGACGACGCGCTCATACGCCGCACGACCGAGAGATGTCATGCGGTTGAGTGTCTTTGATGCAATCTTCGCTTCGGCTATCTGACGGTCAAAGTCACGTGCTTGCAGGCGACCGCCGATAACCTGTTTCCATCTGCCTATCTGGGCTTCAACTTGTGATCGTTGGTTGTATCCCGTCTCAGTTTGCCAGTTCATTCTACCATGTTCAGCGATGAAATCGATGTGGTGATTGCGCCGTGCATGCGCGCCGTGAACTACGTTCTTCGGAGGCGGTACTATGATCTCAACCCCGCGCCCGAACTCCTCTATCAGGCAGTCTGCCGCCCCTTGACCGTCATACGCACCATCTGCCAGAAACCGGTTCACATCAGCATCAACGTCAGTGAGCAATTCTGGCAGCGCCGTTTCATCACCCACATGCTCCGAGGTCAGCTTCGAGGCTACAATATCGCCAGTTTCCGGATCGAGCCCGATATGCAGCTTGCGCCAGGAAGACGTATTAGAAGGCACTGCGAAAGGTTGTTTCGCCACCCATGCAAGCAACTCATTTCAAGAATGAAAACCGGACTTTCGAGTAACAACAGGTCTGTATGGTGCGAGCGGTCGGACTCGAACCGACACGGAGGTTAATCCACAGGAACCTAAATCCAGCGCGTCTACCAATTTCGCCACGCTCGCATCCCCGGCTCATCGTGCCGGATTGGCGCGCTCAATAGCAAAGCTTGAAACGAAGCGCGAGAGGAAAAATTTGAGTCAGCAAAAGATTATTGAACCCAATCTCGCGGCCACGGCGCGTTCATCCCCCCTCAACAACGCGAGACACCGCGTCTGTTCCGTGGGAATCAGGTGCGTTCCTGACCCGTGACCTCACGCTCATTCCGAAACCCAGAAATGAGGCATAAGATTCATTCGAATTTTCTTTCAGAAAATCTGGCCAAAATTGCTCTCATTTCAAACACATCCGTTGCTCAATTGCAGGGAGCGGCGATCCCCTTTACGTTGAGCGGCACCGACAAGCACTGGCACATCAGAACGCTGCGGGCTTGGATTTTGAGGGTCGCGAAATCTTTGCCGCATGGGCGTAATCAGATTGCATGCAACCCACCTGCTTTTCAATATTGGGGGAAAATGTTTATAATTAGCACATTACGTTGGCAGACTCTTAGATCCGGCACTATCCGACTGCCCGGTACAATTGGCAGACCACAAGGCCAACTGAAACTTGTATCTAGAGGGTCGCCATCTTGAGTGACGCGATTTACGCCTTTTAGTTGTGTCGCGCCTAAAGCCCACACCACAATTGCGCCACATTTCAAACGCCAAAAAATCTTATTCACGTCAAAATAACACCGCCTTAACAGTAGTTGATGGGCCGCAGGAGTTAATGAGTCTTTTTCGCCCCCCGGGCGCCGTATGAGTTTTTCTGCTCAACTCCAGTACAAGGGCCTTAACCGTGACCAATTTGATGAACTCCGCAGTTGCCGAGCAAGACGCCATTGGACTTGCCCGCGAAAGCTTTCTTGGTGAGCTGAAAGCCCTGAACCGACACCATCCGGATACCGGATTTGGGGTCTCGTTGCGCACACATTCCGGGGGCCATTACCTGCTCGCGAATTCCCGGATGCCCCTGCCCGAGACCAAATCGGCCGGTTTCCCAACCGGACGACGCGTCGCCCGTCTTGAGAACAGCGATCGCTTCAGCTCAATCGAGGTGCTGGCTGATTCCCGAGCGTATGAGGAAATCTCACCCGGGGCCGAGGCTGCCATTCTGGGCAATGCCCTGAATCTGATCGCCCGCATCGACACTCTGACCAGTGCCTCGAACGACCACGACCAACCCAATATCGCCGCTACTGGAACCGGAGGCTGACCATGGCCCGCAACGACCATCTTCTGTCCGTAGGCAACGAGGCCCTGGCGCCGATGACGTCCGCCGTTGCGTCGCTGTCTGCACAGATAGACCAACTGACAGAGGTGGCGGATGCGCGATCCTCGGCGCGGCTTGCAACGCTCAAGACACGTATGGAGAATTTTACCGCCAGCGTCACGCTGGTTGGACAGGTCAAGGCTGGTAAATCCTCGATCGTGAACATTCTGGCCGGGCGCCCTGCCCTGCTGCCATCGGATGTTAACCCGTGGACCTCGGTGGTGACTACGCTGAACATCAACACCCGTACCGAAGGGGACAAAAGGGCCAAGTTCACCTTTTTCGAGCAGGAAGAATGGGACAATCTGATGGTCGGCGGCGGCCGTCTGGGCGAGCTGGCCAACCGGGCCGGGGCCGACGACGAAATGGACGATATCCGCCGCCAGATCGGCGAGATGAAAGCCAAGTCCGAGGAACGGCTGGGCCAGCATTTCGACCTGCTTTTGGGTCAAAGCCACCAGTATGATTATTTTGATGACGAGCTGATTCAGCGCTATGTCTGCCTGGGCGATCAGGACGATCCGGATATCAACCCCAAGACGGGGCGGTTTGCCGATGTGACGAAGTCGGCGGAACTGTACATGGACATTCCGCAATACCCGATCTCGCTGAAACTTTGCGACACCCCGGGTGTGAACGATACTTTCATGGTCCGCGAACAGATCACCCTGCGCAGCCTGCGCGGGTCCGAGGTCTGCGTCGTTGTTCTGGCTGCAAGTCAGGCCCTGACCACGATGGACATGGCGCTGATGCGGATCATTGCGCAGTTTGAAAACCGGCAGATCATCCTGTTCGTGAACCGGATTGACGAGCTGGCGGACCCGGTCAATCAGGTTCCCGAAATCCGTGACCGGATTCTGGGCACGCTGAAACAGAACAACATCGACGCCAATACCAGCGTTGTGTTCGGCAGCGCGCTTTGGGCAGAAGCGGCATTGACTGGCAATCCTGACATCCTGACAGACGAGTCGCGCCAGGCATTGAACACCTTCTATCTGGCCGCCGGTTTCGGGGATCAGGCCCCGTCGCTGGACAAAATCTGGGCGTTGTCTGGTTTGCCCGACCTGCTGCTGGCGATGAACGAACGTATCGCCGAAGGTGCCGGTGGGCGCTTGCTGGACAAGGTGCGGCACCGCGCCCGCAACATCGCCAGCCAAATTCGCGCGACGGCTGTGGCCAAGAACCTCTCGGACGGTGACGGGGTTATGCGGGATCTGGACGGGGTTTCACCTGAAGAGGCCGTCGCGACGGTCGCCCAGCAATATGAAAAGAAAGCGGCCGAGCTGACCTCATCCCTGCGGGACAAGGTGCTGGAACGGTTGAAAAGCGCCGAGACCAACTTTGTCAAACGCGCAACGGATTCGCTGATCGCGCATCTGGAACAGAACGGGGAACAAGGCACCTGGCAATACGACCCGGCCGGGCTGCGCACCTTGCAAAAAGCAGCCTATTTCAGCTTTGCACGGTCGATGCGCAAAGAAGCTGGCGCGCTTTACAGCACCGCCGCCACCGATGTTGAGGCGCTGTACCAAAAGCTGTTGGGCAACCATCTGGGCGAATTCAGCATCGAAGCACCCATTGTACCCCGGGTGCCGCCGCCATTGGGCATCGGGCGGACGATTGCGCTGGATTTGCAAAGCACCTGGTGGCGTCGTTGGTGGCAACGCCGCAAAGGATTCGAGGCTTACGCGGCCGATTACACCCGCCTGATTACATCCGAGGCGAACTCGATCACCAAGGATATCGAGGAAAACCAGATTGCGGCCGTTCTTGAGAATGTCCGGGCCAATCTGGCGGATTTCCTGCGCGAACAGCGCGAGACTCTGTTGAGCATTTCGGCCTCGGCCGAGCAGAATCCGGACCGCAATGCCGCCCTGATGGAGGGCATGAAGCCCAAGAAATCGCGTGACGATATTCTGGGTGACATCCTGAAAGATCTTAGTAACGAGGCAGCATAAGTAGCGATATGGCAAAAGATTCACAAACCCGCTTCGTCTCACCTAAGGCATGGGAACGCATCGAGCAGTGGTCCCGCCGCAAGCCCGTCTTTGCACTGATGGGGGAATTCAGCGCCGGTAAATCGACGCTGATGAACTTTCTGCTGCGCTCGCACGCGCTGCCGACTCAGGTGACTGCGACCCAGTTGCCACCGGTCTGGTTCAGTTGGGGCAAACAATCGGCTTTCGTGCAACGGCACGATGGCACCCGCGAAGATATCAGTCTGGATCAGCTTGAAACCGTCGGCGTCAACGACGCGCAGTTCATTCGCATCTTTCTGGAATCCGACATTCTGGAAGCCGTGGATCTGATCGACACCCCCGGCATTTCCGACCCCAAGATTTCGACCGATGTCTGGCGCCGCGCCGTCGGGCAGGCCAACGGTGTGTTATGGTGTACCCACGCGACCCAGGCCTGGCGCGAAACCGAGCGGGCGACATGGGTATCCCTGCCCGAACGGTTGCAGCACAATTCACTGCTGCTGGTCACCCGCGCAGACGCGTTGGGACCGAAAGACCGTCAAAAGGTCTTGCGCCGGGTCAATCGCGAAGCGGGTCACCTTTTCAATCGGTCGATCCTGTTTTCGGCCCGCGACGCGATCAATGCGCGTGACAAAAGCGGCGACGCCGAGCTTTGGGCGCGCAGTGGCGGCGGCAAGATGGTCGACAGTTTCCTTGAGATCACCGAACAGATCATGGACAACCGCGCGGATCAGCTGTCGCGGTATCAGATCGACAACAGCCTGGCCGAAGGGCCGCGCGTGCATCCGCTGCGCCCGAACGGGGTCACGGAAGAGGTCGAGACGGCACCCCCCCTCAAGCTGGTGAACCCGGTTCAGACCTCAGAGGATGAGGTCGTTACCAATTTCCCGGTCCGACCTGCCCGTGTCGAACCTCGTGCTGACGAGAACGAGCGGACCTCGCGTATTGATCCGGAAGAGGCCGAGCGTCTGCGCACCGAGATGGGCGCAAGTACCGAGCCCACAGAGCCAAGCGCAGAAACCGAAACGGGCGAAGATGATCTTCGCGCCTTTTTCCGCGACACGTCATCCAGCCAGCCCCTGAACCTGACAGAGCTGGCAGAGACACCGACGGAGGAAGAGGCGTTCGATCTGCTGGACGAGGAAGATTTTGAGGATGAGGAATCTGAGGACGGTGTAAGCCTGACCTCAGACGCTGATACAAATATCTTGGCAGAAGACCCGACCCCGGACGTTACCAACACGTTCCTGACGTCCCTGGAATCCAAGCTGGCTGAAACGCCCGAACAGGACGAATTGCCTGTTGACGCGCCCGAAGAACAGACTGCAGAAGTGAGCGTATCTTCGATCACCGCATTGCTGGCCGAACAGCCGCAGGTTGACGAGGATGAATTCGAACCGGAACCGGAAACCAGCAGTCTGGTGAACACGCAGGTTGTTCCGTTGGCCAATGGCACCACTTCGGGCGCCCCCGCCCAGCCTGAGAAAAACGGCGAAGCCCTTGAGGATCTGCTGAATGTGCCCGCTGGCACACCTCTGAGTGCAGCAGCCATGTGGCGCGAAATCACCGAAGACGCGGATCTGCCGCAGGATGCCGATGGTCTCAAGCGGGTGTTTCAGGCCTTCCTGACCGAGTTTGACCAAATCTCGGCCGAACACATCGCGCGTCAACCCAAGGGGCCAATGCGTTCGATGCCGAAAGCACCGGATAATGATGGGGCCGAACGGCATGTGTTGTAAAAGAAAGTTCGGGTAGAAAATGTCTATTCAAGCAGCGCTGAACACCGCGATGGAATCCATACCTGACTGCATTGCAGCCGGGTATGTGGATATGGAAACGGGGATGTTGCTGGGAACCAACATCACCGATCCCGATCACGCGGATGTTCTGGACAGTCTGGCCATAGCCGTGGCTAACCTGTTTCAGGGACGCGGGGTCAAAGCCTTTGAGGAATTGCTGCGCAAAGCCGGAACAGGGGATACGGAACATCCGGGGTTTGGGGAAATCGCCGTGTTTTCAAATGATCGGCTGAACATATTTCTGCGGCCCCGGGAATATCCCGATCATGTGGTTTGCTACATCTGTCGCAGCAGCGCCAATGTCGGGTTGGCGCTGGCGAAATCGCATCTCAACCTGGGGCCGGTCGCGGCCGCAGTTTGACAACGGGACCAAAGGGGGGTCACGGCATGATGGATACGAACATACTCGATATGCTCGATGACATCGGGCGTTCGTCGGTTGCCCGGCTTAGCCCGGGGGTCACAATTTCCGGCGATACTGCCCAAATGCGTCGCGAAAAGATTCTGCGCGCCATCCGTGGCACGATTCTGCCACGCCGGTTGGAATTTACCGCCGCCAACGGCGATTGCCTTGCGATCGAGGTCAACAGCTCTCGGGTGACGGATGTTTTCCGGGTTCGCTCGGGTGTAGCGCCGGATTTTGAAACCGAAACCCGTGCGGTGCTGGCGGAAAAGCTTGCTCAACTGGTGTCGGACATCGCATCCGCACCGGCACCGCTGGTCCTGATTTCGCTACAGCCCGACGCAGGGCTGGAAGCAGATGACGTGGGCGTCACCTTCAACGAGATCGCAAACGCCTGTGAAAACATCGAACTGCTGGCAGAGCCGGTCATCTCAGTGGTTTCGGACACCCCGGACCCTGTTGAGGAAACGACCCCAGACAGCACGCTGGCCAGCACGTTTTTCGACGGGGCGGAAAAGTTCGCCCTTGGACGCGTACACACCCACTGCGACGGCAATGACGCGCCCCGCTTGGATGGGGAATGCCAACAGGGTAAGCCGTTGTGCCCCGATCAGGATTTGCTGGGCCAATTGGCACGTGATCTTGCGGGTTGGGATGATGACGCGGCCACTGGGCTTGGCCATCCGCAATTGATTGTCATGCGTCCTTCGGGCGGAAAAGGGGATGCGGTGGCTATCCTTCACGATGGTGATCAATTCACATTGACTGTTCATGAGGCACGCAAACTGGGGGCTGTCGTGAACCTGTGGACCGCACTCTCGGGGTCGGGGGGATGATCGCGCCCAAAACATTCAATTTTTCGACTAATTCAATCCGTGATTACAAGTTACCAGGGTAAAGTTTATGAGTGAAAGTAACCGTCGCGAGTTAATTCGCATCGCCGAAGAAATGAACGGGGTCAGCAATGAGGAAACCCGTCAGTTCATTTCGCGCATTGTTGGCGATCTAACAAATCTGAAGCCCTCCATCGCATTTGTCGGGCAGATCAAGGCGGGCAAGTCCCGTTTGATCAACGGGTTTACCGGGCAGGCCGAATACCTGCCGTCGGATGTGAATCCGTGGACAACCGTGATTACCGACATGCATTTCGGTCACCCTTCGGGTCGGACGGCTGGGGCCGAGTTTCATTTCTTTGACAATCGTCAATGGCAGGCGTTGATCGCTGAGGGCGAAGAACTGCGCAACATGTTCCCCGATGACGAGGACAGCTATAAGCGCGAAATGATCGAAGAGCAGGTCGAGGCGATGAAGACCCGCGCCAAACTGCGCTTGGGTGAAAGCTATAAGCACCTGCTGGGCCAGCACCACGATCTGGAACAGCTGACCTCGGACGATCTGTCCCGCTATGTCTGCGCGGGCGATGACCCGACCGAAGAAGGCGAACATGATCCCGGGTCGGATCGCGGCCTGTACAGCGACATCACTCGCAAGGCCGAGGTCTATTTTGACATTGGCCACTTCCCCTTTCCGCTGACCGTCACGGATACGCCGGGCGTCAATGATCCGCTTTTGATCCGCGAGGAAATCTCGCGGCAGTATCTCAGGGAATCAGATTTCTTTGTTGTCGTTTTGTCAGCACATCAGGCGCTGTCACGGGCCGACCTGAAACTGTTCCGCCTGATGCAGGCCTTGGAATTGGGTCAGATCCTTGTGTTCATCAACCGTGTGGATGAATTGGGCGGTGGGGCGGAAGACGCCAACAAAGTGCGGGCCGACGTCATGGACGGCCTGGAAAATGCGCTTGGGAATTCGAACATTGATGTTTTGATGGGCAGCGCGCAATGGGCGCATTACGCCCTGACCGGCGACGACACAGGCATCAACCACGATAACGTTCTGGCCTGGTTGCGCGCACATCCCGAACAGATGAAACAATATCTGGACGGGGTGGAGGAAATCAAGCAGGGCCCCGGCCCGATCAGCCGCGAAGGTGTTCTGCGATTTGCGGCCATGATCGCTTCGGGCCTGCCCGATCTGCGTCGCCACGTCACCAGCGCATTGACAAATGGCCCGCGCGACGAGCAGCTGCGCATGGCGTGGCAGCACCTCAACAGTTTCGCGCAAGGAGAGCTTGAGCGTTCCAAGGCGCATCTACGCGCGCTTGAGGATGACAGCACTCCCGCCGCGGACAGTGCGGATGAAAACGGCAAAACCCTGTCTGAATTGCGCGCGCTTGTCGCTGAAAAGACATCTGAAATCGTGAACGGCATGGATGATGTGCTGGCCAATCTGCGCGGTGTTATGGACGATACCGTGGCCGAGGCGGTCTCGGCCGTTGTGCGGGGCCCGAACGGAGACTCGCCCCTGTTGGCCAAGGGCGGCGATACAGAGCTGAACTTTACACCCCTGCGTGACCGTATGCGCGAACTTGTTCAGGGGGCCACACAGGTCGTCCGCCAAAGAATGCTGAGCGAGCTTTATGCCGTCGATATGCAAAGCAACGCCGCATTGCGCGCCCTGCCCGGCTGGCAAGAACCCACGGACAACAGGATGAACACCAGCGCCGTGCGCTGGTTCCGCCCGGACACTACCGCGCTGACACGGGGCATCACGGTCGAATTGCGCATCAACTGGTTGTCACGGTTGATTTCACGCAAAAGCGTTGTGTCGCGCGCCGAACGGATGATCGTGCAGGAATTCGAATTGATCGGCGACGATCTGGTGGATACCGCGCGCGGCGATCTGATGGAACGTTTGAACACTGTTCTGGATCATTATCTGGCCCTGCTCGCCGGACATCTTGAACATCGGGTCGGAAGCAGTGAAACCAATGTTCGGGCCAAAGCACAAACCGCCTTTGATCAGGCGCAGCGCGTGACCGAAGAACTGGGCGCGGTTTTCAGCCCGGAACAAGTAGATAAAAGACTAGCAGAGGCAGCGGAATGATTGAATTTCCCGGGACCGAACAGGAAGTGAGACAGCTGGAGCGCTTTCTGAACGCAACGGAAGCCCAACCCGCCGACGCGGCGCTGGATGAGATGCGGGACCGCGCCCTTGCCCATGCCGAACGGCTTTCCAACGCGATCAACATCGGTTTTGCCGGGGAATTTGGTGCCGGGAAATCCAGCCTGGCAAACATGCTGGCCGGGGCAGATATCCTGCCAACCGGCCCGCAACACCTGAAACTGCCGCTGGTGATTGTCGCCTATTCCGACACCCCCGAAACCACGGTTGGCTGGTGGGGCAAGGAACCCAAGGTGTTTTCCGGCATCGCGCTTGAAAAAGCCGCCGCGGAAAATCCCGATTTCATATCGGTTGGGTTGAACACCCCTGCGTTGCAGGAAATCTCGCTGTTTGATCTGCCGGGGTCCGGTGCGCTGGACGATACCTATAAACCCACGCTCGATTTGCTGAAATTTGTCGATTGCGCGATCTGGTGCACCAATGGCACCAACGCCTGGCGCGAAACTGAGCGGCACCTTTGGGCACAAGTCCCCCAAGAACTGCGCGCCAACAGCCTGCTGGCCGTCACACATGCGGACCTGCCGCCTGTACATGATGCGCTGGACCGTGTTCTGGCCCGGCTCAACAAGGAAAAAGGCGACTTTTTCAGGTCTGTTGTGCCCATCGGCACCCCGGTTGCGGTGCGCGCCATGGCGCAGGAACCCGAACCGGACTTTGCCCTGTGGGAAACCTGCGGCGGGCAGGATTTGGCGGAACAGGTTCTGCAGATTGCCTCCGACCGCCGGTTGGTTGATCTCAAGGCCGCGCAGGCTGATCTGAAGCGGGATTTCCTGCCCTATCTCGAAGAATTGCAGGGGTCGGACGCCGAGCCAGCTCAGCCAGAGATGGCGTCGATCCAAAATGCGATCGAATCCACCCTGCCCCCGCTGAACAACCCGATCCTCGAAGATTGGCTGGCCGCGATCACAAGCATCTACGAGGATCTTCGCGAATCTTCGAACATCGAACCCGCCGCGTTCCTGAACAGTTGTCAGGAGATAGTCGAAGATTTCGCTGAACGTCTGGAGCAAGGCGGTGAAATCGACCCTGATGCGGATTGGATTCCTGCCGAGTTTGAAAAGGCCACGGATTTGCTGTTGCTGTTGCAATTCGAAAGCGGCGATGCCCCGCTGAAGGATGCGATCAGCATTCTGGCACAGCTCAGCGACAACCTCGCTTGGGCAGGCAGCCGGGTCGATTCGGTAGAGCCGAAAACCGGCACCTGAAAATTTCTCGTTAAGATTGAGCTAGCGCGCAGCGATTCGAAACCCTCAGAATCGCTGCGCGATTGTTTCGAATCCGTCGACCAATTCGGGAAAAACAAGCGTTCAGTCCGCGAATATTATACGCTGTAAATCTACATATAGATACTGAACGAGGCGATATACTACATATTGATTTTTGCGACCCACGATCCTTAGTGAAGCCATCAGGCGGCCCCAATAAAGTCAAAATTGAACCGTCTAACCGTCTCAAGTGTCCTGCGGTTGTGTTTGGTTGTGAGTTCGTGGGCTGTTTACCCGGTTAAAAGACACCGCAAAACGATCAGAACGGGCGGAAAGAAATGAGCCACAACCAGGCTGTCGGTGCATCGCACGACGAACCGAAAATTGAAGGTCTGCAACCAGGCGCCAAGCTGTTGCGCGGGCAATATGAAATCCTTCGCTTCCTCAGCAACGGTGGCTTCGGGATTACCTATCTGGCCCGCGATAGCCTGGAACGCGACGTTGTCATCAAAGAATGCTATCCGTCCGCGCTGTGCCGCCGAAATGGCGATCTGGTCGAACCTGCCGATCCTCAGCACAAAGACGATCTGCGTTCCATCATCGACCTGTTCATTCAGGAAGCCCGCAATCACGCACGGTTGGTGCACCCCAACATTGTCGACGTCCATCAGGTGTTCGAAGACAACGACACCGCCTACATCGCGATGGACCTCATCCGCGGATGCGATCTGTTGGACTATGTGGAAAACCCCGAAAACAAGACCGGTCCGGATTTCATTGTTCAGGTCACCGAAAAGATGCTGTCGGCGGTTTCCTTCATCCACCAAAGCGGCATGTTGCATCGCGATATCTCGCCCGACAACATCCTGATTGACGAAAACGGCGACCCGATCCTGATCGACTTTGGCGCCGCACGGGAACAGGCGGCAAATCAGTCGGCAGCTCTGTTGACCTTGCGCGTGATCAAGGACGGGTATTCGCCGCATGAATTCTACGTTCGCGGCGCCGACCAAGGCCCCAGCAGTGATCTGTATGTTCTGGCAGCCACCCTGTATCACGCAATCAGCGGCGAGCGCCCGATTGATGGTCAGACCCGTCTGAACGCCTTTAACAACAGCCAGGACGATCCCTACACCCCGCTGACCGGGCGTTTCAAAGGCTACCCCGAAGGGTTCCTGGAAGCGATTGACAAGGCGATGGAGGTGCACGCCACCGATCGCCTTCAGAACGCGCTGGACTGGCTGCGCATGTTCCGTGGGGCCGGGGTCATGTTCGATACGTTTGCGTATCGCCCCGTCTCGGTCATCGTTGGCATGGATCGCAAGGATGAAGAGGCCGAAAAAGCCCGGATCAAAGCTGAAAGCGAAAACGCCGAGGCGGTCGTCACAGCCCTGCTGGCCGGTAACACCGACATCGCGTTGGGCAACGAAGACAAGAATGGCGATGAGTTGGCTACGTTCACCGCCAAGGACGAAGCCGCCGTTGCGGTCGATACCGTCGTCAAAAGCGGATCGGGTGGCAGCGGCAAAATGATTGCCGGTATCGCGGTCGTCTGCGCTGCCTTGGCAGCCGGCGGGTATTTCGTGGTCTCTGGCGAAAAAGAAACGCCCGAGCCAGAGGTCGCCGCTGTTGCAACTCCGGCACCGGCGGAAACGGTTGATCAGGCGGCCCCGGCGCAGGAAGCGGTTGACCAGCCCATTGAAATCGCAGCCACACCAGAACCAGCGCAGGTCGAACCAGCGCAACAGCCTGTCGAGCAGGCACAGGCGGACCCGGCAGTCACAGAAGAGGCCGAAGCCCAGACAGCCGAAACCGCAGCGCTAGAGCCGACCCCGTCCGAACCGGCGAAACCGGTTAACGTTGCCGAGACACAGGTCGCATTTTCCCATTGGGACGTGGACATTCCGTTTCAGACATCCCGACGCCGCGCGTCCACGGGCAGCGTGATTGCTGTGACCGGGGTCGATCCGGCGCAAGACATGTCCGTGATCGGAGAGTGGGTGAAACGGGGTGCTGCGATCTATACCCTGAACGGCAAACCGGTGCAGGCAGACACAAGCTTTGCCACACAGGTTCTGAGCGACCTGACCGTTGACCCCGACGGCTATATCCGCGTCACCGCCCGATACCGCCCCTTGGGCAAAACGCGGGCACAAAATGGATTGCTGGCCCTGCCCGCCAATCGGATGCTTGGTCTGGAAAACGGATATGTGTTCACGATCCAGAACGCAGACGGCACGGGCTGGACGACGGTTGCAACAACCGTTCCTGCGGACGCAGCCGGCAGCATTCAAAAGGGCGATGTCCTGATCTCAGAGACGCAGACCGGCGTGGCGCTGGACGGGTCGGAAAGCCTGGACGCCATTCTGACCGATCTTGTCTCCGAAAATCATCCCGAAGCCCAGCTGACTGTCATGCGCAACGGGGCCGAGACAGCTGCCGTGATGCCATTGAAGCAGGAGTGATCAGACCGGTTCCAGTACAAACCGCCAGCGCGTGTTTGCCAAGGGTGGCACCCGAGAATTCGCCACCCAGACGGGGACCGGCCCGTCGCGAAAGAAAATAGTGATTTGGTTTTCCAATCATGAGCAGCCTTGCGCCCCAAAGCGCAAAGGAAAGTAGCAGCCCCACCGGTCAAATGACCTGTGCCCAGAAACAAAGGTGTCGACACCATGTTCAAATATAAAAGCCCTCTGAGCCGGCTTCTCGAAGGTGCCGGCAAAGCCAAAGAAACCGAAGCGGAAGAAATCCAGACGCCCGAGGTCGAAAAGCCCGAGCCGATCGCGGATTTCAACGCGCTGCGCGAAGCCTTGGCTGGCGGCAACGTAACCTCGGACAGCTATGAAGAAGCCGAGGAACTGATCCCGGAAGACAAGATGCCCGCGTTTTCCGAAGCCCGGGACGAGGCAAGCGTCGCGCCCGCCGACGAGGTTGTCGTGGCCGAAGTCATCGCCGAGGTTCAGGAAGAACCCGTCGCTGAAACGCCCGAACTGGAAGAACCGGAGCCCGTCGTGACACTTCACGTGACTGAAGAGGTCGACGTCGAAGAGGATGAGATCATTCTGGTCGAGACAACTCAGGCCGAACCCGAAGTTGAAACTGCACAAGCCGATCCCGTGGTCGAGGTTGTCACCGAAGACCCCGCGCCGGAACCGACCCCTGAACCGCAACCCGCAGCGCCTGCCGCCGAGCGTCGCGGCCGCGTCAAAACCACGTTCTTAGGGTTCGAACGGGCAGACACCCACGTTCAGGATCTGATTGAAACCGCCGAACCCGTCGCTAAGACCGAAGCCGCGCCCGAAACTTTCCCAGTCGGCTGGCTGGTCGTCACGTCAGGGCCGGGTCGGGGCGCTTGTGTCACTCTGACCGAGGGTCTGATGCAGATCGGGCGCAACGATGATCAGGCGATTCAGCTGGATTTCGGGGACACCGGCATTTCCCGCAGCAACCACGCGGTGATTGCCTATGACCCCGAAGATCGCAAATGCTATCTGGGCCATGGCGGCAAGGCCAATCTGGTACGTCTGAATGGCAAGCCCGTGCTCAGCACTATTGCGCTGGCCAGCGGTGACCTGATCCGGATCAGCGAAACTTCCCTCCGTTTTGCCGCCTTCTGTGATGATGGCTTTGATTGGCGGGATTCCTGATTGATGCTGGCGACCCCGGCATATGATATTGCGCTGATCCTGGAAAAGGGCCGGCGCGACTCGCAGGAAGACGCGATTGCGTCGCGCGTGTTCGACACCGCGAATGCAGCCTATATCGTGGTCGCCGACGGAATGGGCGGACATGCCGCCGGTGAAGTTGCATCAGAACTGGTGATTGCTGCATGGCGCGGCACATTGGACACCGAGCTTGAGGAACAGACCCCCCCTGAAGCTGCCTTGTTGGACGCCCTTCCCCTGGCCGCCATGCAGGCCAACGCCGCCATCGCAAACCATTGCGAAGATCAGGGCGCGGGCTTCAACATGGGCGCAACCCTGTTGGGTGTGCTGTTACTTGAACGGCGGGTATTTTGGATTTCCATCGGTGACAGCCCCATGTACCTGTTCCGCGACGGCACGTTGAGCCAGCTCAACGAAGACCATTCCATGGCACCGCAGATTGACGCACGCGTGGCCGAGGGCACGTTGACCGAAGCCGAAGCGCAGGCGCATCCCGACCGCAATCAACTGACATCGGTCATCATGGGCGCCGCGATCCCCAAAGTCGACTGTCCGGTGGACCCCTTTGTACTGGAACCCTCGGATGTGCTGATCCTGGGCAGCGATGGGTTGCAATATCTCAGCGATGCCGAAATCCAGTCGATCCTGCGGGACAACGCAGACGCCCTGGCACAGGACATCGCCGGTGCGTTGTGGCAGGCGCTGCGGGCCAAAGACGATCCGGATCAGGACAACACGTCAATCGCCATCGTGAAACCAACAAGAAACTAACCAAGGCAAAGCAACAGGACCCATGAGACCCAATCTTATCATATCCAGCCTGGCACTTGCTGCCGCTGCAGGCGCAGCCTCTGCACAAGAGGCTTGCTCGACCTACGAAATTCAGCGCGGTGACAGCCTTCGGGAACTGGCCATCACGGTGTATTCAACGGAAGATTTCCGCATCATCTTTGACGCCAACCGCGATGTCATTGGAACCAACCCCAACATCATTCGGGTGGGTGACGTGCTGACAATGCCCTGTCTGGAAGACGTCGGCCGCGCCGCCATCGTTCCTGAAACCGAAGCCGAGGCAATGGCCGTCGAAATGGCATCTGAACTGGTCAAGGCAGCAGAAGATCGCGCGGCTAAAGCCATCGCCGAGGCCGAAGCCCGGGTTGCCGATGCAGAGGCAGAGGCCAAAAAAGCCAGCGAGGATGCGGTGATCGCCGCAAAGGCAGCGGCAAAAGACGAAATCGAAGCTGCACGCGCCGAAGCGGCCGCGCTGATCCGCAACGCCGATACCGGCGAGCGCCCCGAGATCCGCGACCGTCAACTGTTGCTGATCACGGGTGGCAACTACGCCCCGTTTACGGACGAGGATCTGCCGAACCGTGGTCTTTACACCAATCTGGTAGAAACGGCGATGTTTCGGGCCGCACCGGAGCAGGCGTATAAAATCCAGTTCGTCAACGACTGGTCTTCGCATCTGGACCTGCTGATGCCAACACTGGCCTTCGATGGCACCTTCCCATGGTCGCGTCCGAACTGTGAAGAAGCGGCGACCTTGTCGGAAAAAGACCGCACGCGTTGCGAAACCTACAACTTCTCGAACCCGTTCTACGAAGTAGTGGACACATTCTTTGCCCGCGACGGTTCCGGTTATGAGCAGACCCTGACCTATGCCGATTTCGCCGGCACCACGATCTGCCGCCCCGAAGGTTGGTCCCTGTCGCATATGGACTCGGTTGGCCTTTACTCGCCTGCGATCACCCTGTTGCGCCCGGTGTCACCGGATGACTGCTTTCACGCGTTGATGGATGGCTCTGCCGATATCGTCGCGATCGAGGCCCATCTGGCCGCCGAAGCGATCACCCGCCTGGGTTACGAACACCGTATTCTTGAAAACCCCAACCTTGCGGCGATCAAGTCGCTTAACATCATGACTCACAAAGACAATCCGGATGGGGAAGCGATCCTTGAGACGCTCAACCAGGGTCTGGCGATCATGCAACAATCCGGAGAGTGGCGCGACATCGTGTCGACCGCTCTGCGTCATCAAATGGAAAATGGCTAAGGCCCCAACCGGCCTGACAAAAATAAAGTCTGGAGGAAGTGGACATGTATAATTTCAACCTGAAGAAAGTCGTGATGTCGGCAACAGCCGTCACCGCCCTGAGCGCCGGTGCCGCCGCCGCACAAGAAGCGTGCACCAACTACACCGTTGAAGACGGTGACACGATGGCCACCATTGCCATCGCGGCATATGGAACATCGAACTATCAGCCGATCTTCAACGCGAACCGCAACGTCATCAACAACCCGAACGCGCTGGATCCGGGCCTGGTGCTGGCCCTGCCCTGTGAGGATGGCAGCCTGCCGAACGGTCAGTCCGCTCAGGAAATCATCGCAGCGGAAGAAGCACGCGCAGCGACTGTCAAACGTTCGAGCGTCTATCAGCCGCCGATCAAGCTGGTGACGGGTAACGGCTGGGCGCCGTTCGCGGATGAATCGCTGAATGGCGGCGGTTTCATCGCCCGACTGGGGACCACTGCCCTGAACCGTGGCGGCAACGCGCGCGATTACTCGGTCAGCTTCGTGGATGACTGGAACTCGCATCTGGAAACCCTGCTGCCTTTGGGCGCGTTTGACGTGTCGCTGGCTTGGGTGATGCCCGATTGTACGAACCGTACTTTCGAATGGTCGCCCGAGACCCAGACCCGCTGCACGCAGTTCGACTCGTCGGTTCCGGTCTATGACACCGTGTTCGGCGTCTACACCCTGCCGGAAAGCCAGTATGCCTCGGCCACCGGCTATGAAGAGTTCGAAGGCGCAACGATCTGCCGGATGACAGGTTGGGGCCTGTTCGACCTCGAAGCATCCGGTCTGGGTGGCGACGATTACACCCGTCTGGCACCGGTTACGGCCCGCGAATGCGTTGACGCCGTTCTGACCGGCAGCGCGGATATCGCCACTTTTGAGGTTCAGCTGATGTCCGACACCATGGGCGAGATGGGTCTGACAACAAACGATCTGGTGGAAAACCCGTTCGTTTCGACCACCCAGTCGCTGCGCTTTATCGCACACCGCAGCAACCCCTTCGGCAAGCAATATCTGGCGATGCTGAACAAAGGTCTGAACGAAATGCGGGAATCCGGCGAATGGTACGCCATCGTTTCGGACACCCTGCGCGAGCATAACGAGAAACTGATGGCAGCGTCGAACTGATCCCTCGGTTCACCTGAACAAACTGGGCCGGTCTTGTGACCGGCCCTTTTTTTGTCTGGCCACAAAGTGGAACCCGATTTTTCCGCTTCTCATAGTCGTCAAAGCGAAAGCTACGGGAATCCCCTAATACCCGGAAACTTCAATCCAGATACTATGATTCCAACTACACCGGTGAGGCTTCGGTCTCCCCACTCACTCAAAAAGGGGCCGACTTTGGGGGTCGGCCCCTTTTTCTATTTTCACAATCTGACAAAGCAGCCCACGTCCTGCGACGTGGGTTACAGGTTTCAGTCGATGATTGCGTTCAGCGAGGCGCTGGGGCGCATCACAGCCGCAGCTTTGGCCGGATCGGTGTGATAGTAACCACCCAGATCAGCAGCCGCACCTTGCGCTGCAGCCAGTTCACCAAGGATTTGACCTTCCTTTGCTGCCAGTTCAGCAGCAACAGGCGCAAACTCGGCCGCCAGATCCGCATCGTCGGATTGAGCCGCCAATGCCTCGGCCCAGTAACGGGCGAACCAGTAGTGGCTATCGCGGTTGTCGGGCTGACCAACCTTGCGGCTGGGCGACTTGTTGTTGTCCAGAATGCCCTGCGTTGCGGCCTCAGCCGCGGCACCCAGAACACCCGCCTTGGCATTGCCCTTGCTGTCAGCCAGGAAGTTCAGCGATTCACCCAGCGCACAGAATTCACCCATTGAATCCCAACGCAGGTGATTTTCCTCCACCAGTTGCTGCACGTGTTTCGGAGCCGAACCACCTGCACCGGTTTCAAACAGACCGCCGCCATTCATCAGCTTGACGATGGACAGCATCTTGGCCGAGGTGCCCAGTTCCAGGATCGGGAACAGGTCGGTCAGATAGTCGCGCAAAACGTTGCCAGTGATGGCGATGCTGTCATTGCCCGCCGTAATGGTCTCCAACGACTGACGGGTCGCTTCGCGCGGGGCCATGATCAGGAACTTGTCAGCCGCGCCCGCCGCCTCAAGCGCCGGTTTGACGTATTTGATCAGCTCGGCATCATGGGCGCGGTTTGCGTCCAGCCAAAAGATCGCCTCGGACCCGGTCAATCGCTGGCGGTCCAGCGCCAGTTGAATCCAGTTCTCGATAGGGGCTTTCTTGACGGTGCAGGCCCGCCAGATGTCGCCCTGTTCAACGTCGTGGCTGTGCAGTGTGTCACCATTGGCCAGAACGATACGGATGGTGCCATCCGCAGGCGCCTGGAATGTGGTCGGGTGCGAGCCGTATTCCTCGGCCTTCTGCGCCATCAGACCCACGTTGGCCACGGCACCGACGGTCGCCGGGTTCAGCGCACCGTTGGCTTTGAAGAAATTGACGGTCTCATCATAGACACTGGCATAGCAGCGATCGGGGATCACACAGTTGGTGTCACCTTTGGCACCGGCCTCGTCCCAGCCCTTGCCGCCTGCACGGATCACAGCCGGCATCGAGGCGTCGATGATCACATCCGACGGCACGTGCAGGTTGGTGATGCCCTTGTCGCTGTCGACCATATACATGGACGGGCGGTCCGCCTTCAGGGCGTCAATGGCAGCGACGATTTCAGCGTTATCCTTGACGCGATCCAGAAGGTCGCCCAGGCCCGAATTCGGGTTCACACCCAACGCATCCAGCTCGGCACCGAATTTCTCGAACACTGGGGCCAGCCACGCTTTGACCGCAAAGCCAAAGATGATCGGGTCCGACACTTTCATCATCGTCGCTTTCAAATGAAGCGAGAACATGGTGCCGTCTTTCTTGGTGTCTTCAATGGCCTCGGTCAAAAAGGACGACAGTGCCTTGACCGACATAAAGGTCGCGTCGGCCACGGTGCCTTCGGCCAGCGGCCATGCGTCTTTCAGAACTGTGACGCTGCCATCTTTGCCTACAAATTCGATCTTGGCATCACCTGCCTGAGCGGCGGTGATGGTGGCCGATTTCTCGTTTGCGTAGAAATCATTGCCCGACATCGAAGACACTTTGGTCTTGCTGTCAGACGCCCATTCCCCCATCGAATGCGGGTTTTTCTGAGCATAGTTCTTGACCGCCCGCGCAGCACGACGGTCGCTGTTGCCTTCGCGCAGAACCGGGTTCACGGCCGATCCCTTGAGGGCGTCATACCGCGCACGGATCGCTTTTTCGTCATCAGTTGCGGGTTCTTCGGGATAGGCCGGAATGTCATACCCCTGCGCCTGCAGTTCCTCGATCGCGGCCACCAGCTGCGGCACCGAGGCCGAGATATTGGGCAGCTTGATCACATTGGCGTCGGGCGTTTTCACCAGTTCACCCAAGGCGGCCAGATCATCGGTGATGCGCTGTTCTTCGGTCAGGTTTTCCGGGAAGGTCGCAAGGATACGTCCCGCCAATGAGATATCCTTGGTGCCGACACTGACACCCGCGGCGCTGGCGAACTTGCGAATGATGGGCAGGAACGAGGCGCTGGCCAGTTCGGGCGCTTCGTCTACAATGGTATACAATATATCAAAGTTCGATTTATCTGCCATATTCTTTTACCTTTTTTAAGCCTTTCGGGGCGTGCGATCCAAGAGTGTGCCACTTAGCCGTGGCGCGTATGGGGCACGCGTATCCGACCGCCCCAATGGTGACTCTGATTTGACAGGGCCTCCCATAAATCAGGTTGGGCCTGGGATCAATCGCCTTGAGGCGGTGCAAATTGACACGGGTTGGTGAAAACCTGCAGTTTCAGGTGTTTTTCGGGTGATCGGGCCATCCGACAGGATACCTTAACCCTTTTCTGGTGGGTCATACTTTCTGAACCCGCTCGTTTTCGCAAGATGATCCAGGTATTGCGTGATCGCATCATCCAAATGCGGAACTGACCCTGCCACAGCTTCTTTTGTAACGGGAATGCCTGCCTCTTGGATGAGTTTCAACACAAGTGCACGACCGTTCTTTCCGGACTTGTGCAGAAAACTATCTATCTCTGTCTTGGCAATATCCGGTCGTCCAAGCGTTGCATACGCCAGGTACCGATACAGCCATTCCTCATCTTGCCCCAAGACAAGCCAATTTGCGGATTTACGATACCATCTATTGAACAAGCCCATATTGGCTAAATCGTGTTCCAGATGCCGTGCAGCGTATTGCCTGACGTATTTGATGCCTTCGTCCTCTTCACCGATCTTCAGATGAACCAAGGCAGGGATTAACCCTTCATACTCAATTCCGGGTTTCAGCCGCGCAAGATGTGTCACAGCCTCCATGGCACTTTCATGATCGCCGGTATATTTCAAATCAAACCTCACCTGAGCGTCAAACACCCAGGGTTCATCGGGCCATTGCATTTTGGCTTGCCGTAGAAACCGGTCCCCTCCGTCAACTCCGTCTTTTCCGAAATGCGCGATAAACAATCGCGAACCCGCATCAGAATCACCCGGGTCAATGTCCAGAACCTTCTCAAACCCCAGAATTGCAGCAGAATAATTCCCCTGACCGAGGTCAAACTTGGCCTTGTAAAACAACGAATTCCTACCATCCGGGTCTAACTGCAGCCTTTTCAGGTAGTCCGCTTGCGCAGCCTGACTATCTCCCAGAGCGTCCAGCGCCATGGCGCGCCTTAGGACCGAGGTAGCATCATCCGGCTGTAATGCCAAAGCACCGGAATAGTCGGAAATCGCTTTATCATATTGCCGCCCGCAATAGTAAGCCCAGCCACGAGCATTCAGTAGCTTACCCCGTTGTTTCGGGGTAATCCCCTCGGCCTTCATCAGCGTGTTACAGGACGAGACCACATGGGACATGCCGCCCTTGTTGCCCAGACATGATGCAGCCAATCCCGAATAGTTCACCGCCGATTTGGAAGGCGAATTGAACGACAGCAGCAACGTGGCGATTACGATAATCAGGGCGGCAAGGCGTATGTGCATCGAAACTCTCAAAAACCAAATTACTCACCTTAAAGTGGTAACTTGCAGCCAGCACTCAAGAGATTTCCGCCCCAACTATTTGCAAGTGATGCGGAAAATACACACGCCCAAACGCAATGATTGATCAAACGCCCCACGTATCGCTGAGCCGGTAGCCGCCGGGCCAGGGGTCGTCCGGGTCCAGCATGTGCTGATGAGTGCCGGTAATCCAGCCGCGGCCGCTGATCTCGGGGATGATCGCCGGGCGGTCTGCGACATAAGTGTGCCCGACAATCCGGCCGGTGAACCGCGATCCGATGATCGAGGTCGCCTCGAACGTCTGCCCGACCGTCATCTGACCTTTCGCGGCCATCAACGCCATCCGCGCAGAAACCGCTGTTCCGGTCGGTGACCGATCGACCTTGCCCGGCTGGATCGCAACGGCGGATTTACCGGTCAGACCGGCCTCAGATACCGCAAGCGGCCCGCAGAAGGCACAGAAAGAGATGTGGTTCCAATCGGGGTTTTCCGGGTGGGTAAAGCCAAGCTGCTGGTTCGCGGCATTGGTAATCGCCACGCCAAGACGTGCGATATCACGGGCTTCGTCCTGCGCGATGTCGAGCCCAAGTGCCCCGGCATCGACCACCACAAAGCTGTCACCGCCATACGCCGTATCGACGGTCAGGGTACCGATGCCCGCGACTTCAAGCGGAACCGCGATCTTATCGACAAAGCTGGGCAGGTTTTGCACATGGATACGCTCGGCCTTGCCATTGTGGCATTCGGCACGCACGCGCACCAGCCCGCCCGGCGCCTCAAGCGTCATCCGGGTCTCCGGTTCTTGCATCGGGATGATACCGCCATCCAGCAACACTGTGGCAACACAGATCGAGTTTGACCCGGACATGGGCGGCGTGTCTTCAGGCTCCATAATGATAAAGGCGGCGTCGGCCTCGGGGTGTTTGGGCGGGACCAGCAGATTGACATGGCGAAACACGCCGCCGCGCGGTTCGTTCAACATGAAATTGCGCAGGGTCTGGTCCTGCGCAATGAATGCGCGCTGATCCCAGAGGCTTTCTCCCGGAGGGGGCTGAACACCGCCAACAATGACATCGCCCACCTCGCCTTCGGCATGGGCTGAAATCACGTGGATGGTTTTGACGCTGCGCATGTTCTGTCCTTAAAACCGGGTCGCGGAAAACGGGGTCAGCGGTATTTGTGGCGGCTGCCCGTCGACCAAGGCCCCAACCAGTTCAGCCGTGCCCGCCGATTGGGTCAATCCCAGATGACCGTGGCCGAAAGCATAGATAACGTTCGACGCCTGCGGCGCAGCGCCAATCACCGGCAGGCTGTCGGGCAGCGACGGCCGGAACCCCATCCACTGCTTACCCCCGTCTGTATTCAACCCGGGCAGAAACTGCGACGCCTTCTGCAACAGCGTGTCTGCCCGGCTGAAGTTCGGAGGCAGTTTCAGCCCGCCCAATTCAACCGCGCCACCGATCCGCACACCGCCGTTGATCCGGCTGGCCACAAATCCGTGGCCCGAGAACGTCAGATGCATACGCAGATCAAACGCGCCTGCTGGCAGGGTCGTGTTATAGCCCCGCTCGGTCTCAAGCGGGATGTTGTCCCCGAGGGTCCGCGCAAGGTCATGCGACCAGGCCCCGGCGCACAGGATGACCTTGGCCGCTTTAATTTCGCCGTTGGTCAGAGAGATCCGCACGCCGCCATCGGCAGGGCTTATCGCCCGGATGTTCCGGATTTCGATCACTCCACCCCGCCTGCGGAACACCTGTGCCAGATGTTCGACCCATTTTTTCGGATCGACAGAGTTCATCCAGTTCGGAGTAAAACCCGCATGGGTGAACCGGGTGCTGAGGCCGGGCTGTTTTTCGGCAATTGCTTCGCGACTTTCCAGCAATTCGAATTCAATCCCGTGTTTTCGGCGCAGCTCCCACGCAGGCAGGCTGGCGCGGTATTCGGCTGCGCTTTCATAAAGCTGCATTTGGCCGTCGCGCTGCATCATCGGCTCACCATCTACGGCGGCAATCAAACGGTTCAGCGCTGCACTGGACAATTCCATCAGGCTGGCCTGCGCGCGCAGGTGGTTGCCATATGGTCTGGGGCGGCTGGCGCGCCAGAACCGAAACATCCAAGGGGCGATCTGCAACGCATAGGCCGGTGGAATGCTCAGCGGCCCTTGCGGATCCAGCAACCATTTCGGGGCTTTGCGCATGATGCCAGGCGTCGCCAGGGGTTCAACCTCGGAAAACGCAAACGCCCCCGCGTTCCCGGCCGAGGCCTGCGCGGCGATGCCATCGCGATCCAACACCAGAACGGAATATCCCCGACGCTGTAGTTCCAAAGCGGTCGTGATACCGATCACGCCTGCCCCGATGACAACGACCTGCTGGGTCAAAACTCGATCCCTGCCTGAAACGGATCATTGTCGGCGAAGATCAGTTTCGACTCCGCCATGATATGGGCCTGCCCGGTGATCGAGGGGATGATCCCTCCGCTCGGCCCCGGCTGATAGGACAGCCGATAGGCGCTGCCGATGACGCTGTGCTGTACGATCTCTTCACCGGGCGCCAGTTGCCCGTCGGCGGCCAGACAGGCCAGCCGCGCCGAGCAACCGGTGCCACAGGGTGAACGGTCATAGTTGTCATCGGGACACAACACAAAATTGCGGCCATGTACCCCCGGATCGGCTGAGGTGTCCTGAAAGATCACGTGGTCAATCAGCTCGCCTTGTTCGCCTCCGATCCCCTGTGTGACTGAAGCCTTTCGGATGGCGACTGTCATATCGGTAAGGTGCCGAATATTGCCGGGCTCTACCGGAATTGGGCTGGGATCGACAATAAAGAACCAATTGCCACCATAGGCCACATCCCCCGTCACCACGCCATACCCCGGTACGTCCAGCGTCACACCACGCTGGACCCGGCGGCTTTCGATATTTGTGACAGTGACGGTGTTGGCGTCATGCAGCTCAACTGTCACGATACCAGCGGGCGTTTCGATCTTATGGCATCCGATATCAATCCGCCCCAGATGCGCCAGGGTGACGGTCAGGCCGATCGTGCCATGGCCACACATGCCCAGCACCGCGTCCACATCGAAATAGATCACACCGGCCACACAGGACGGATCAACCGGCTCAACCAGCAGCGCGCCAACCATCGCGGGCTGACCGCGCGGCTCCAGCATGACTGAGCGATAGAATTTCTTATGTTCGGTCGCCAGACGCAGGGCACGATCAGCCAAAGGACCCGATCCCAGATCAGGTGCACCGTCAAGGATGACTCGCGTCGGCTCCCCCCCGGTGTGGCTGTCGATCACATGCATTCAGCGATCACCCCGCCCTGTTTGGACCAATCGGCATACCAGTTGCGGAACAGCTCATATTGCTGTTCGCAGTAATTGCGCTGTGCATCGGTCAACTCATCGGTTTCGTTAAAGTGCAGGCGGTATTCATGTTCGCCGTTCAGCACCAGAAGATGCTTGTAATACAGCACCAAATCCGGGCCTTCGTCAAAGCTGGACAAGACCTGAATAGCCTCGGTCAGTTCCTGCGCCCGTTGTCGTGCCTCGGCATTGCCCCGCGCCGCCCGTTTGGACAGCGCTGCCAGCAACAGCGCCTCATGCGGGAGGGCGGTTCCGATCCCGGTGATCGACCCGGTTGCGCCGCAGTTGACAAAACCGTGGTAAACCTCGGTATCCACCCCAACCATCAGGGTCACCTGATCATCCTGGCTGGTGATGTTCTCGGCGGCATAGCGCAAATCATCCTTGCCGCCAAATTCCTTGAAACCGATCAGATTGGAATGTTCAGCCCGCAGTGCAAAGAACAGATCGGCACGGGTGGCAAACCCGTAATACGGGCTGTTGTAGATGATCGCGGGCACCTCCGACGCGGCGAACAGGATCGCCCTGAAATGGTTCTTTTGCGCGGTCGGAGAGCTGCCACGCGACAAAACACGCGGAATGACCATCAGGCCCACAGCCCCCATTTTCTGCGCATGGGCCGCGTGTGCCACAGCGGATTTGGTATTGACGGCGCCGGTGCCGACCACAACCGGCAGCCCTGCTGCGACCAACCGTTCGACACCTTCCATCCGTTGTTCATCAGTCAACAGAGGCCAGTCACCCATCGACCCACAATAGACCACCGCCGACATACCCGCGTCGATCATCTGCTGACCCTTGCGCACCAGCGCGTCGAAATCCGGCGTCCGGTCTACCTTACAGGGGGTCATCAGCGCAGGCATGGTGCCGGTGAAAACACTGGTCGACATCAAAGCTATCCTTCCAAAATTCATCGTGAAAGCGGGCAGAGCACGCCCTTGCGACTCGTCGCATCGGATATTGGATACAAAATCCAGAAAACGGGCGCAAACGAAAAAACGCGCCGGATCGGAAGATCGGCGCGCCGCGTTTCAGTCAAAGCTTTGGGGTTACCGGAATCGTTGTCCGGTCTCAGGATCGAACAGCATGGCACGGTCAGGCCGGGCGGTGATACCGATCTTGTCCCCCTGCCTGCTGCGCTGGTCGTCACGTTCCTCGACAATCAGTTTGTCGCCGTTCGGCGTCAGCAGGTACGAGTAGCTTACACCACCCAGCGCTTCGGTCAGGTCAACCGTGCAAGTGTCGCCCGCGCGGTCGACCTCGATATGTTCGGGGCGGATGCCCAGGGTGACCTTGCTCAAACCTGCGGGCACATTGGCCGCCACCTCCAAGGGCGCGCCAAGCGCAGGGTGCGAGACCTTGCCGTCCGCAATCTCACACTCCAGAAAGTTCATCGCCGGAGAGCCAATGAACCCGGCCACAAACCGGTTGTCCGGGTCCCGATACAAGTCCATCGGTGCACCGACCTGTTCGATGCGCCCATCACGCAGCACCACAATCTTGTCGGCCATGGTCATTGCCTCAACCTGATCATGGGTCACATAGATCATTGTGGCGCCGATCTCATTGTGCAACCGCGCGATTTCCACCCGCATTTCGACGCGCAGTTCCGCATCAAGGTTGGACAACGGTTCATCGAACAAAAACACCTCGGGGCCCCGCACGATGGCGCGACCGATGGCGACCCGCTGACGCTGCCCCCCCGACAGGGCCTTGGGCTTGCGTTTCAGATATTGGTCCAGCTTCAGGATGTTCGATGCCTGCTGCACCTTTTGTTCAATCTCGGATTTGGACACCCCGTTCATGCGCAGGCCAAATCCCATATTCTCGGCCACGGTCATATGCGGATACAGGGCATAGGTCTGAAACACCATCGCCACCCCACGCTTGGCAGGGTCCAGATGTGTCACCTCGCGTGCGCCAATATGCACCTGACCTTCGGTGGTTTCTTCCAGCCCTGCGATCATCCGCAACAGGGTAGATTTGCCGCAGCCCGAGGGGCCAACGAACACACAGAATTCACCGTCCTCAATTTCCAGATCAATACCGTGGATAACCTGCGTCTCGCCATATCGCTTGATCGCCTGATTCAGAGTTACACCCGTCATGTTGCTTGCATCCTGTCTGTGTCCGCGCTTGGGCGGGTCTCGGGGAACCGCCAGGCCTGTGCTTCAGTTCCAATCTGTTCGGCCACACGGCGAACACGGGGAATCCAGGTTTCCAACTGATTGAAATTCATACGCTCGGTCGATCCGGTCACGGATATCGCCCCCAGCGGCCGCCCACCCGTGGTCAGGATCGGGCAGGCGATGCAGATGATGCCGGGCTCGTGTTCCTCATCGTCGATGGCGTATCCCCGGCTGCGGATCAGATCCAGATCGGCACGCAGGGCGGCTTCAGAGGTCAGCGTTTTATCCGTGAACCGGTGATAGCTTTGCTGCGACACGGCGCGGTTCAGCGCATCCCCCTCCAGAAACGCCATCATCGCCTTGCCGACGCCGGTACAATAGGCCGGGCCGACCTTGCCCGCCTGCGAATACATCTCGACCGGTTGGGCCGCGTTGCGCTTGTCGACATACAGAACCTGGCTGGAATCGAGCTGCGCCAGATGCACCGTCTCGCCGGTCTCACGGCTCAACGCATCCAGAAACGGCCGCGCAATGGGGGCCAGCGAGCTTTGCGTCCAGGCCGCGTGCGCCAACCGAACCAGCCGCAGGCCCGGTGTATATGTCTGCCGATCGGGATCATAAGACAGCATCCCCTGATTGGTCAGGGTCTGCAGAAACCGGTACAGCGTCGCCTTGGGGAAGGTGCTGCATTCCAGCAGTTCCGCGAATCGGACCGGGCGGGCAAAGGCTGCCACCTGATCCAACACATCACATGCTTTTCCTATCGTTCCATCACCAGCCACGGGCGTTTGTTCTCCCTCCATTAACCCAAGGCCGGGGCACGAGGGTCTTGACAAGACTAACCGAGTCGATGTGTAGTTTTCAATATATAAAACAATGTTTCATTATTTGGAACTTTATGGGAGCTTAAGGGAGGAAACCATGCATTCCATGTTCAAGCGCACTGCGGCGGCGTTAGCGGCCAGTGTGGCACTTGCTGCGCCGGTCGCGGCAGAGCTGACCGGCGAGCTGAGAATATTCCTGGACACATCGAACCCGGCGCCCCGCGCGACGATGGAAGCGATGATCGGACGGTTCGCGGAACAGCATCCGGGGTTGGAAATCGAAACCACCGTGATCGACCGCGAGGCTTACAAGACCCAGATCCGCAACTTTCTGACGGCGGATACGCCCGATGTCGCCAACTGGTACGCAGCCAACCGGATGAAACCCTATGTCGAGGCCGGTCTGTTCGAAGACGTCTCTGACCTGTGGGCCGAACCTGCGATTGCCGACAACCTGGCCTCAACCAAAGGGGCGATGACCATCGACGGCAAGCAATGGGGCGTGCCCTACACCTACTACCAGTGGGGTGTTTATTATCGCAAAGACATCTTCGACGAGCTGGGCCTGAGCGAGCCGACCACATGGGAAGAAGAACTGGCCAATTGTCAGAAAATCATCGACTCGGGCCGCGCCTGTTACACCATCGGCACCAAATTCCTGTGGACCGCCGGAGGCTGGTTCGACTACCTGAACATGCGCACCAATGGGTTCGATTTCCACCAGCAGCTCGCCAATGGCGAAATCAGCTGGGAAGATGACCGGGTCAAACAGACCTTCGCCAACTGGAAACAGCTGATCGACATGGGCGCGTTTATCGACAACCACCAAACCTATAGCTGGCAAGAGGCACTGCCCTTCATGGTCAAAGGCGATGCTGCGGCCTATCTGATGGGGAACTTCGCCGTGGCGCCGCTGCGCGATGCGGGTCTGACTGATGATCAACTGGACTTCTATCAATTCGTCGCCATCAACCCTGATGTCGAACTGGCCGAGGACGCGCCGACCGACACATTCCACATCCCCGCCAACGCGTCGAACAAAGAAGCCGCGCGTGAATTCCTGCGCTTTGTGGTGTCGCCCGACGAACAGACGCAGATCAACAACGGCTCGAACCTTGGCCAATTGCCGGTGAACGCGCAATCCTCGGTCGATGATGACAAGTTCCTGCAACAGGGCTTTGAAATGCTGTCATCGAACAGCCCCGGCGGCGTGGCCCAATTCTGGGACCGTGACGCGCCTGCGGAAATGGCCAAGGCGTCCATGGAGGGCTTTCAGGAATTCATGGTCAAACCAGACAACGCTGACCGCATCCTGGCCAAGCTGGAACGCGCCCGTCAGCGTATCTACGACAACTAAACCGGTCGGGCCGGGCCTCCGCCCGGCCTGCACCTTGTCCTGCGTAAGGCGGGTGCCAACCCGGCTTACTCCTTTGACCTAACCCCGAGTATCCACATGTCAGCCGTCGACGTCCCAGAGCAGGAAAGCTGGTTCCACAGAAACCAACAGCGTATCGCACCGTGGCTGTTTCTGGCCCCCGGCCTGCTGTTCTTTATGGTCTATGTGATCGTCCCGGTGTTCCAATCCTTTAACCTGTCGCTGTATGAATGGGATGGGCTGGGGGCCGCAGAATATGTGGGGCTACGCAATTATGAAGACCTGTATTGGGAGTTCTATGACCGGGATGCATTCTATATCTCGCTCAAGAACAATCTGATCTGGCTGCTGCTGTATCTAGCAGCCATTCCGGCGGGTCTGTTCATTGCGCTGTTCCTGAATCAGACGGTCTGGGGCATTCGCCTGTATAAATCTCTGTTCTTCTTTCCTTTCGTGATCTCTCAGGTCGTCGTAGGCCTCGTCTTCACCTGGTTCTACGACCCGACCTTTGGCTTGCTGAACGAATTCCTCGGTATCTTTGGCCTTGGCCCCTTGAATGTGCTGGGCGACGAACGTTTTGTCACATACGGCATCATCTTCGCTGGCCTCTGGCCCCAGACGGCCTACTGTATGATCCTGTACCTGACCGGCCTGAACGCCGTGGACCCCGAACAGATCGAAGCCGGGCGTCTAGACGGTGCCAAGGGCCTGCGGATGCTATGGCACATCATCCTGCCACAGTTGCGCCCCGCAACCTTCATCGCATTTGTCGTCACCATCATCGGCGCGCTGCGATCCTTTGACCTGATCTCGATCATGACGCAGGGCGGACCGTTCGGATCGTCCCGCGTGCTGGCCTATTACATGTTCGAGGTTGCTCTCTCCGAATACGGCTTCCGCATGGGATATGGTGCCGCCATCGCGGTGATCCTGTTCCTGATCATGCTGTGTTTCATCGCCTATTTCCTGCGGTCGATGTACCGCGAAGAAAGGGGATACTGAGATGTTTCCCAAACCCATTGAAAAACAACCCCGCGCAGCGCAGATCAGCTATCAGGCCATGTTGCCCTTAGCCTTGCTGCTGTGGCTTGGTCCTCTGCTGGCGGTCGCGTTGTTCTCGGTCAAACCTGCGGCGGATTTCACCAGTGCCAACTATTGGGGCCTACCGTCCAGTTTTGAGGGCGCGCATAATTATGGACAGGTCTTCTTCAACTCTGACATGCCGCGCTATCTGCTAAACTCGTTCCTGATCACGGTTCCCACAGTGATCGGATGTGTTGCGCTTAGCAGCATGACCGGGTTTGCACTGGGGATATACAAGTTCCGCTCAAACATTTGGATCTTCTTCATGTTCGTTGCGGGCAACTTCGTACCCTTCCAGATCCTAATGGTGCCGGTACGCGACCTGACGCTGGAACTGGGACTTTACAACACCAAAACCGGGCTGGTCCTGTTCCATATCGCCTTTCAGACCGGGTTCTGCACGCTGTTTATGCGCAACTTTATCCGCGCCCTGCCCTTTGAGCTGATCGAGGCCGCGCGGGTCGAAGGTATCAGCGAATGGCGCATCTTCTGGTATGTCGTCCTGCCGCTGATGAAACCTGCGATTGCGGCGCTCAGCGTGCTGATCTTCACCTTCATCTGGAACGACTATTTCTGGGCCGTTGTTCTGACACAAGGCGCGGAAAGCCAGCCTGTCACGGCAGGTATCACCAGTTTCAACGCCCAATTCCGGGCCGCCTATCAGTTGATGAGTGCCGGTTCCATCGTCGCGGCCCTGCCGCCGGTGGCCATGTTTTTTCTGATGCAGAAACATTTCATCGCGGGCCTGACCCTCGGTGCTGTAAAATAACGTCAAGCCAAAGGTTTGCCTGATGACCAAGATCACCTTTATCGGGGCCGGTTCCACGATTTTCATGCAGAACATCGTGGGCGATGCCCTGCTGACCCCGGCGCTGGCCGATAGCCACTTTGCGCTGATGGACATTGACGCGCAGCGTCTGGCCGAAAGCGAAGCTGTCGCCCGCGCCATGATCCGCTCGGTCGGATCCGATGCGACCGTATCGACCCATACGGACCGCCGCGCGGCGCTGGACGGGGCCGATTTCGTCATCACCGCCTTTCAGATCGGCGGTTATGAACCCTGTACGGTGACCGATTTCGAGATTCCCAAGCAATACGGCCTGCGCCAGACCATCGCCGATACGCTGGGCATCGGCGGTATCATGCGCGGGTTGCGCACGGTTCCGGTGCTGTGGGATGTGGCGCAGGACATGATGCAGCTGTGCCCCAGTGCGACGCTGCTTCAATACGTCAATCCGATGGCAATCAACACCTGGGCGCTGTCCGAACGTTTTCCCGCGCTGAAACATGTGGGGCTCTGCCATTCGGTGCAAAACACGGTCGAGGAACTGGCCCACGATCTGGACCTGCCCAAGGACGCGTTCCGCTATAAGGTTGCGGGCGTCAATCATGTCGCCTTTTTCCTGCGGCTGGAACATCAGGGGCGCGACCTTTACCCCGCCCTGCGGCAGGGTTACGCCAGCGGCCACCTGCCCAAGGCGCCTTTGTTGATGCCGCGCTGCCCCAACAAGGTGCGATATGAGGTGATGGACCATCTGGGTTACTTCTGTACCGAAAGCTCGGAACATCTGGCTGAATACGTGCCGTGGTTCATCAAAGACGGGCGCTCGGACCTGATCGAACAGTTCGCGATCCCGCTGGATGAATACCCAACCCGCTGTGTGGAACAGGTCGCCACCTGGAAGGAACAGGCCAAAACCCTGACCGATGGCCGCGATATCGAGGTGACGCGCAGCCATGAGTTCGCCGCCGACCTGATGAACGCCATTGTCACCGACACGCCCAATGTGGCGTATGGCAACCTGCCCAACACCGGCCAGATACCGCAATTGCCCCTGGGCGCAGCCGTGGAGACGCCTTGTCTGGTGGACAGCAACGGCGTGCAGCCCTCGGTCGTGAGCGACATTCCGCCCCAACTGATCGCGCTGATGCGGACACAGATCAATGTGCATGAATTGACAGTCCGCGCACTGGTCGACCAGAACCCCCAGCACATCTACCACGCCGCCATGATGGACCCGCACACCGCCGCCGAGCTGGACCTGCGCCAGATCCGCAGCCTTGTTGACGATCTGCTCATCGCCCATGCAGACTGGCTCCCCGATTGGTGTAAACCCGCCAAGGCCGCCTGACCCCAAGACTAAAAGGCTGACAACAATGACAAAAAAACGCCGTTCACAACATTGGTACGGAAAGCTCGACAAGGATGGGTTCATTCACCGCTCGTGGATGAAGAACCAGGGCTTTCCGGATCACGCCTTTGACGGTCGGCCCATCATCGGTATCTGCAACACCTGGTCGGAACTGACGCCCTGCAATTCGGGCCTGCGCGATCTGGCCGAAGGTGTCAAACGCGGTGTGTGGGAGGCGGGCGGTTTCCCGGTCGAATTCCCGGTGATGTCGCTGGGCGAAACCCAGATGAAGCCCACCGCCATGCTGTTTCGCAACCTGCTGGCGATGGATGTCGAGGAATCTATCCGCGCCTATGGCATCGACGGTGTCGTCCTGCTGGGCGGCTGCGACAAGACCACACCGGGGCAGTTGATGGGGGCCGCGTCTGTTGATCTGCCATCCATTGTGGTCAGTTCTGGCCCGATGCTGAACGGCAAATATCGCGGGCAGGATATCGGCTCGGGCACCGATGTCTGGAAGTTTTCCGAGGCCGTGCGCGCCGGGGAAATGACCCTGCAGGATTTCATGAGCGCCGAATCCGGCATGTCGCGCAGCGCCGGGGTCTGCATGACCATGGGCACGGCCTCGACCATGGCCTCGTTGGTTGAGGCGATGGGCATGAGCCTGCCCACCAACGCCGCCCTTCCCGCCGTTGACGCCCGCCGCATGGCGCTGGCGCATCTGACCGGCAAACGGATTGTCGAAATGGTGGACGAGGACCTGAAGCCATCCGATATCCTGACCAAAGAAGCCTTTGAAAACGCCATTCTGGCCAATGCCGCCGTGGGCGGTTCGACCAACGCGGTGGTGCATCTGCTGGCGCTGGCGGGCCGTGTGGGTGTGGACCTGACGCTCAAGGATTTTGAAATCGGCTCTGACATTCCGTTGCTGGTGAACTGCATGCCGTCCGGCAAATACCTGATGGAGGATTTCTGTTACGCAGGCGGTGTCCCCGTCGTTCTGTCCGAGTTGGAACCGTTCCTGCGCCCGGCCAAAACGGTTCTGAACAAGGATATCTCGGCCCATTTCGAAGGGGCCGAATGTTTCAACCGCGATGTGATCCACCCCTTTGACGATCCGGTAAAACCCGCCGCTGGCCTGCGTGTTCTGCGCGGCAATCTTGCGCCCAACGGGGCCATCGTGAAACCTTCGGCGGCCACGGATGAACTGCTGGAACATGAGGGTGCGGCCTACGTGTTCGAGAACATCGAGGACCTGAAGGCCAATATCGACCGCGACGATCTGCCGGTGACGGCTGAGACCATTCTGGTGCTCAAGGGCTGCGGACCCAAGGGCTATCCCGGTATGCCCGAGGTCGGCAACATGCCGATCCCGGCCAAGCTGGTGAAAGAAGGCGTGCGTGACATGATCCGCATCTCGGACGCGCGCATGTCGGGCACCGCCTTTGGCACCGTGATCCTGCATGTCAGCCCCGAGGCACAGGCAGGCGGCACGCTGGCGCTGGTCAAGACCGGCGACCGTATCCGCGTTTCGGCCAGCAACGGCCAATTGGACCTGCTGGTCGATGCAAAGGAACTGGACGCCCGCCGCGCCGCATGGCAACCGGACGACCCGCATTATACCCGCGGGTATGCGAAACTTTATATCGACCATGTGCTGCAGGCCGATCAGGGCGCGGACCTTGATTTCCTTGTCGGCAAAGACACCCGCCTTGTGACCAGAGAGAGCCACTGATGGAGCAACCAGCCACATTTCACGATCTGAACGGGGCCTCGGTCTATATCACCGGCGGCGGCTCGGGTGTTGGCGCGGCGCTGACCGATGGGTTTCTGGCGCAGGGCGCGCATGTCGCATTCATCGGCCGCTCGGACGCCAGCAGTTTTGTCGAAGAGATGCGCGATAAACACGGCCGCGCGCCCCTGTTCATGCAGGGCGACATGACCGATACCGAACTGCTGCATGCAACAATGACCAAAGCCGCCGAGGCACACGGCCCCTTGAATGTGCTGGTCAACAATGCGGCAAACGATAAACGCCACTCGCTTGCGGATACCACCACCGAATTCTGGGACTGGATGATCGAGGTCAACCTCAAGGCCTATTATTTTGCCTGTCAGGAGGCCGCGCGCCAGATGCGGGACAAAGGCGGGTCGATCATCAATTTCAGCTCGATCAGCTATATGATGGGCAATTCCGGCTATCCGATCTATACCACGTCAAACGCCGGGATCACGGGCATGACGCGGTCCCTGGCGCGTGAGCTGGGGCTGCAGAACATCCGTGTCAACGCTTTGGCCCCCGGCTGGGTGCTGACGCAAAAACAGCTGGATATGTGGGCCACGCCCGAGGGTTTGGCAGCCCATATGGAGCGCCAGTGTCTGAAGGACCATCTGACGCCCGAGGACATGATCGCGCCGACCTTGTTCCTGGCATCAAACGCCAGCCGGGCCATGACCGGTCAATGTATGGCCGTCGATGGCGGCGTCGTCGTAACGGGGTAGAGCCATGAATACAGAGTGGATCGCGGTCGATTGGGGAACGTCTCATCTGCGGGTGTGGGCCATGCGGGATGACACGGTGCTGGATCAGGCGCAGTCGGACAAAGGTATGGTGCGACTGGCCAAAGGTGAATTTCAGGCCGCTTTGTTGAACCTGACCGAAGGCTGGCTTGGCCAGGCACCGGTTGATGTCATCGCCTGCGGTATGGTCGGTGCCCGCCAGGGCTGGGTCGAGGCCCCCTATTCCACCGTTCCCTGCGAACCCACGCCGGTGGTTCCGATCCGCGTACCCGGCACGGACACCCGCATACGCGCCTTTGTGGTGCCCGGGTTAAAGCAAACCGCACCGCCGGATGTCATGCGCGGCGAAGAAACCCAGATTGCGGGTTTTCTGGCCAGCCACCAGAATTGGGACGGTGTGATCTGCCTGCCCGGCACCCACAGCAAATGGGTGCAGGTCAGCGCCGGAGAGGTCGTCAGTTTCCGCACCTTCATGACCGGTGAGATGTTCGACCTGTTGCGCGGGCAATCGGTGCTGAAACATTCGATCGGCGAAGGCTGGGACGATGCCGCCTTTGCCGAGGCCACGGCGGATGCGCTGTCGAAACCGGAACAACTGGCCGCACGCCTGTTCGGACTGCGTGCCGCCGATCTGCTGCAAGGGCAGGATGGCGGCGTCGCCCGGGCGCAGCTTTCTGGCTTTTTGATTGGTGCTGAGCTGGCCGCAACCCGCCCCTATTGGCTGGGTCAACAACTGGCAATCATCGGGGCCGAGGATCTGTCGAACATCTACGCCAAGGCCCTGAAACAACAGGGCGCATTTGTCGAAACCGCCAACAGCACACAATGCACACTGGCCGGTCTGTTACAGGCCCGCAACCTGACGAGGCAAACCGCATGAGCCGTCCCATTATCGCCATTTTGCGCGGCCTGCGCCCCTCTGACGCCCGGGCCGTCGGACAGACCCTGATCGGCGCGGGCATTGAGAAGATCGAGGTACCGCTGAACTCACCCGATCCGCTGGAGTCGATCGGCATTCTGGCCCGGGAATTTGGCAGCCACGCCCTGATCGGTGCGGGCACCGTGCTGACACCTGACGAGGTGGACGCGGTGGCCGGGGTCGGCGGCAGGCTGATCGTCTCGCCGAACTGCGACCCAGACGTCATTTCGCGCACGTATCAGTTGGGTCTGGAAAGCTGGCCAGGCATCTTCACCCCGACCGAGGCTTTCACAGCGCTCAAGGCCGGGGCGTCCGGGTTGAAACTGTTCCCCGGTGCGCTGGCGGGTCCCGCCGGGCTGTCGGCCTTGCGCGCGGTGCTGCCTGTGGGCACTCTGATCTATGCCGTCGGCGGCGCGGGGCCAGAGAATTTCGGCCAGTGGATCAAGGCCAGCGCCGATGGGTTCGGCATCGGATCAGCCCTGTTCAAACCCGGCATGACCGTGTCCGAGGTCGCAGATCGGGCGATGCAGATCGTAGCTGCCTATGACGAGGCCACCGGATGAGCGCCGTCTTTGACACCCGCCCCTGCGAGTTGGGCGAAGGGCCGCTGTGGCATCCGGAACGGCAACAGCTTTTCTGGTTCGACATCGTCGGAAAACGCCTGATGACACAGGAAGACGGCGCGCCGCGCAGTTGGCAGTTTGACGAACATGTCTCGGCTGCGGGTTGGGTCGACCGGGAAACGCTTGTGATGGCGTCCGAGACCGGGTTGTGGCTGTTCAACCTGCAAGACGGCCAGAAACAACTGATCACCCCGCTTGAGGCAGACAATCCGGTTACCCGGTCCAATGACGGGCGCGCCGATCCGTGGGGCGGGTTCTGGATCGGGACGATGGGCAAAGGTGCCGAACCCGGTGCAGGCGCGATCTATCGCTATTGGCGGGGCGAGTTGCGGCAGCTGGTGGCGGAGGTCACGATCTCAAACGCGATCTGTTTCGCGCCGGATCGGTCCTGCGCTTACTTCACCGACACAATGACGCAACAGGTCATGCGTTGGGCGCTGAATGCCGAAACCGGCTGGCCCGACGGCAGCAGCGCAGTCTTCCTTGATCTGCGGGGTGATGGCCTGTACCCCGATGGCGCTGTGATTGATCCCGATGGCAACATCTGGATCGCGCAATGGGGCGCGGGCCGCGTGGCGGCCTATACGCGCGCCGGACAGTTCCTGACCGCGGTGACCTTTGAGGCCGCCCATACTTCGTGCCCCGCTTTTGGCGGCGAAGACCTGACCACCCTGTTCTGCACGACGGCCCGCGAAGGGCTGGATGCAGCAACGCTTGCCGCGCACCCGACCAATGGCATGACCTTTGCCGCCCCCGGTGCAGGCAAAGGACAGGCCGAACACAGAGTCCTGCTATGACTCCCGAACTTGGCGTTTGCTATTACCCGGAGCACTGGCCCGAGGCGATGTGGGCCGAGGACGCCGACCTTATGGTCAAGTCCGGCCTAAGCTGGGTGCGGATCGGCGAATTCGCCTGGAGCCGGTTGGAGCCTGCACCCAGCGCGCTGCTATTTGACTGGCTGGATCGCGCGATTGAAACGCTGGGGGCCGCGGGGCTGAAGGTGGTGCTGGGCACGCCCACAGCGACGCCGCCGCGTTGGATGCTTGATAAACACCCCGAAATGCTGGCGGTGGATGCGCAGGGGCAGCCGCGCAAATTCGGCTCACGCAGGCATTATTGTTTTAGCCATCAGGGCTATATCGCCGAAAGCGCGCGTATCGCCCGGATCATGGGCGAACGCTATGGCCGCAACCCGCATGTAGCCGCGTGGCAGATCGACAATGAGTATGGGTGCCACGACACAACCGTAAGCTACAGCCAATCAGCATTGCACGCATTTCAGCACTGGCTGGCCGTTCAGTACGGTACGGTCGAGGCGCTGAATGCAGCCTGGGGCAATGTGTTCTGGTCGATGGAATATGGCAGCTTCGATCAGATCGACCTGCCCAACCTCACCGTCACCGAGCCCAATCCGGCCCATGTTCTGGCGTTCCGCCGGTTCAGTTCTGATCAGGTGGTGGCGTTCAACAGGGCGCAGGTCGATGTGCTGCGGCCCCTGACTGACGCACCACTATTGCATAATTACATGGGGCGGGTTCTGGACTTCGACCATTTCGAGGTCGGTGCGGATCTGGATATCGCCACATGGGACAGCTATCCGATCGGGTTTCTGTCCGACCGGCTTGAGGCTGATGAGGCCCATAAAACCGCGTTCCTGCAACAGGGCGACCCGGACATGCAGGCGTTTCACCACGACCTCTACCGCGCCGTAGGGCGTGGCCGCTGGTGGGTGATGGAACAACAACCCGGCCCGGTGAACTGGGCGCCCTACAATCCTGCCCCCCTGCCCGGCATGGTGCGCCTGTGGTCGCTTGAGGCCGTGGCCCATGGGGCCGAAGTGGTCAGCTATTTCCGCTGGCGGCAAGCCCCGTTCGGGCAGGAACAGATGCACGCGGGGCTTTTCACACCTGCCAACATACCCGCCCCGGCCCTGGCTGAGGCGCGCGAGACCGCCCATGATCTGGCGGAACTGGGCGCAGTCACCCAACAGCAGGCACAGGTGGCCATTCTGTTCGACTATGCCTCGGACTGGGCCTGGACGGCGCAGCCACAAGGGGCCGGGTTCAACTATTTCAGGCTGGTCTTCTCGGCATATCGTGCATTGCGGCGAGCTGGGCTGTCGGTGGATTTCGCCTCGGCAACCGACAACGCCGTGGCCGGGTACAAACTGATCCTCGCCCCCGGGCTGGCCACGCTGGATGGTGATCTGGAACGACGCCTGACCGAAGGGTGCGATCTGGCCATTCTCGGGCCGCGCAGCGGTGCCATTACGCATGATTTCCAAATCCCCGCCACAGGACGCCCCGGCCTGTCCGAACTGGACTGCGATGTCGATCTGGTCGAAACCCTGCCCCCGAACGTGCAACGCAATGTAGACGGTGGTGGCGCGGCACACCATTGGATCGACCGCTTGTCCGGAACAGCCCCTGACCTGCTGACCTTTACAGACGGAACGCCTGCTTTGAAGGGCGCAAACGGCCTGTGGTATCTGGCTGGTTTTCCTGACGAGGCGCTATGGGATCGTGTCATTGCCATGGCTGCGCAAGAGGTTGGTTTAAATTTGCATCCGCTGCCCGCCGGTTTGCGGCGGCGAGAGACTGAGCAGCATGTTTTCCTGATCAACTACAACGCAATCCCAGTCACCTGGAATGGGCAAGAAATTGACGCCTGCGATGTGGTCATCGCGAAAAAGGACGCGCCCGAAGAGGGGTAACTCTCCAGGCGCGTGATTATTGAGCCCTGACCGGGGTTATTGATCTTTTTGCAGGGCGTTCGGATCAAAAGCCCCCCCAAACCCGTCATTGCTGGCTGGTGGTGTCTCAGGCTCCGAGGTCTCTTCATCGCCCAGCGAATTCGGTGCAAACACGTTACCAAAACCGCTGTTGTTGGATGGTTTCGGCGCGGATTGCGCGTCACCCTGTTCGGCTTCTTCAGCCTCGCGCTTTTTGCGCTGTTCTTCGCGCTGCTTGCGCAGTTCCTGAATGCGCTGATCCGCCTCAAGCCGTTTCTGCTCTTTGACGTCGGCGATGCACTGGCCCGGGTTATAGGCCGTCGCGGTGCCAACCACCGTGATCGTCGCAACCGCGAATACCACCAGCAAAACCGCGGCCATGTTACCTGAGAAAAAGCTGGGCAGTTTGATCTTGCCCGCCAGTTCCTCGACCGTGGCATTTTTGCGCGCGGCGGCAACCAGTTCCTGACGTTTCAGCTTGGCCTCGTTCAGCAGGGCAAAGAATACAGTCAATGCCACGATGATAAATGCCAGTGCCGAGATCGCGGGCGTGATGCCATATCGGACCTTTTGCGCCAGCTCGATCGTCAGCGTCGGATATTCCCCGAAGGTGAAGGTGGTGGTGTTGTAGTTCTCGAACGACGCAAGGAACGCCAGTACCGCAGCCGACGCAATCGCGGGGCGCATGAACGGCAGCAGGATTTTGCGAAACGCCTGCGCGTGGGTTGCACCAAGATCCAGCGCCGCCTCGGTCAGGGCCATGTCATAACGCTGCAGTCGGGCCACCAGAACCAGCATACAGTAGCTGGCAATAAAGGTGGACTGACCGATCACCGTCAGGAAAATCCCATTCGACAAAAAGCTGTCCGCGCCCAGCCCCAGCATCCGGTTGATCCGGTCCCAGAACACCAGCGTCGAGATACCCAGAACAACGCCCGGGATCAGGATCGGTGCGATGATGACGGTATAGTAGGTCGCGCGCAGCCTGGGCCAGATCTGGGTCAGCATCAATGCGCCCGCCAGACCCATCGCCACCGACAGAACAACCGTCCCGGCCCCGATGATCAGAGAGTTCTTGATGCCGTTCAGAATACGCTGATCCTGAAACAACTCACCAAACCACTGGAAGGTCAGGCATTCCCAGGGGCTCATCCTTGGGAAACCGGAGGAGTTGAAGGCGGTGATCGACATGATCACCAGCGGGCCAAGCAGATAGGCGAAGAAAATCGCCAGATAGACCCAGATGCTTATACGGAGGAAGGAATTGTTCATTTCCCGATATCCCCCATGTTCACCTTGAACAGGCGCATCATCGCCAGCACGAACAGGATACAGGTCACCAGCAGCACGATGGCATAGGCGGCACCCTGCGGCCAGTCGTTGTTGTCGTTGAACTGCTGATAGATCAGCTGCGTGAACCACAAACTTGACGGCCCGCCCAGAATTTGCGGCGCGGCCAGCGCGCCTGCGGACAGCATGAACACCATGGTACAGCCGGAACTGATCCCCGGTTTGGCATAGGGAATGACCACCCGCCAGTGAATCCGCCACCAGGGCGCGCCCAGGTCGCGGGCCGCCTCAATCTGGTTTTTATCCAGACTTTCTATGACGTTATACATCGGGAAAATCATCAACAAGATGTAGGCATAGCCCAGACCCGCATAGAGCGCGATGTCATTTCGGATGAAATCGAACGGCATGTCCCAGATGCCCAGCCCAACAAACAGGGTATTCAGCACTCCGGTCTCGCCAAAGATGATCCGCAGGGCAAAGGCGCGCAGAATCTCGTTGATCCAGTAGGGGATGATCAGCATGATCGCAAAGATGCGGATATGGCTGCCCTTTGATTGCCCCAGATAATAGGCAATCGGATAGCACAGGATCAGGTTGAAGATCGTGACACAGACTGCAGCCAGCAGCGTACGGAAAAACACGCGCAGATCGACGGTGTTGTAATCCTGGCTGCCACCTTCCGGCCCAAAGACCAGATACTTATAGTTCTCCAGCGTATAGACGTCCTTGGGACCGCCGATTTCAGGCGGGGGCAAGTTCGGACGGAATGAGAAATCCAGCATCGACAGCTGCGGCAGGATGATCAGGCCGATGGTCCAGAACAGGACCAGACCCAAAATTCCCAGCCCCATGCCGGTACCGTTGCGATTGAAGAATTCCTTCAGAAAATGGGGCATGTGTCAGTCCCCCTCATTCTGCTGCCAGCTCACCGGCTGGAACCAGAACCGCATTGCGGGTCTCATATTCCAGCGTGATGTTCTGACCAGTGTGATTTTCGAAGGATTGACCAAGATTGGGCAGGGAAACCTTGATTTCCTTGCCACCGTCGCCCTCGGTGAAGATATTGAAGACATTGCCCTCGAATTCTTCATGATTCACCCGCGCGGTGACAAAATGATCGCCTGCCGCCCCGTCTGGGGCAATCGCAAATGCCTCGGGTCGGACGAACATCATGGCTTCGTCCCCTTCGCGCATTGTGCCTTGATTGACCGAGGAAATGCGTGCCACCAGATCGCCCGTGCGATTGGTCGACAACAGGGCCTCATTTCCCATGATTTTCTTGATCCTGCCCCGAAACACGTTGTTTTCGCCCACGAACGAGGCGGCAAACGCCGTGGCCGGATCATTGTAGATCGTTTTGCCGTCGGCAATCTGATCAATCACGCCAGCCCGCATCACGGCGATATTGTCCGACATGGTCAGGGCCTCACCCTGATCGTGGGTGATGTAGATGAAGGTGATGCCGACACGTTTTTGAATTTCGCGCAATTCGGTGCGCATGTGCTGGCGCAGCTTCAGGTCCAGCGCTGACAGCGGCTCATCCAGCAGCAAAACATCGGGTTCGGCGCATAGCGCCCGGGCGATGGCGACACGCTGGCGTTGACCACCGGACAATTCGTTGGGCAGCTTGTCGCCCTGATCCGGCAGCGCGATCATATCCAGCAGCTCATCGGCGCGTTTTCGGCGTTCCGCGCTGCTGGCGCCATTGATTTCCATTGAGAACGTGATGTTCTCCCATACTTTCATCAGCGGAAACAGCGCGAGGTTCTGAAAGATCAGAGCCGTCGGCCGCTTGTTCGGGCCGATCCCGCGCATGTCATTGCCGCCGATCAGAACTTTGCCTTCGCTGGGGTCAAGAAACCCCGATACTGCGCGCAGGATCGTCGTCTTGCCACAGCCCGAAGGACCAAGAAACGAAAAGAAATCGCCCCCGTTGATGTTCACATTTGCATCCCTCACGGCGACAAAGTCTCCGAAACGGATCCACAGGTTTTCCAGATCTACACCGACCCCTGCACTCATTTTTGGCATCTCCGTCTGGTCCAGTCCATGACCGCACCGTGATAGCTTCTGTCACACCGGGACGATGTGCAGAATAGTGGCCCCCCGCGCGATGGCGGAGGGCATAGATTACAAGCGATCAGGCGCTTTTGAACTTGTTGACGAACTCGGTCCGGGTTTCCGCGTACCATGGCGCTTCGGCGGGCCATGGATTCAGATTGGCCAGCGAGTCACCGGGATAGGCCTCGGCAAAGTTCTTTTTGTAGGTGTCGCCAGAATACTGGTCGGCCCCCAGAACCGGAGAGTTGTAGCCGTGGCTGTCAATCGCAATGCCCGCAGGCTTGGCCTGATAGGCAAAGTCGATAAAGGCATAGACCTGGTCGATATTAGCAGCACCTGTTGGCATCGACATACCGTCAACCCAGGCCATCGCGCCTTCGACCGGGGCTTGGTAATGCACCGGCTCACCCGCGGATTTCAGCGCAAGTGGCGGTCCATCCCAGGTTTGGCCAACGACCACGCCCTCGTTCAGCAGGCCGTTTTTCTGGGTGTCCGCGTCGTTCCAGATCAGCTTGATCCGGTTTTTGCGTTCGATGCACCAATCGGCGATCTGACCCCAGACTTTACGCATGGTATCTTCGTCGCCATACGCGGCCCAGACCGAACCCGGCTCCATTTCGCCTGAGGCTTCCATGTAAAGCCCAGCACCCAGCATCATCGAATGCGCGCGGCCCATGGTCTTGCCCGCGTTTTCCTCGGACCAGACGTCGCCATAAGATGGCGCGTCGCCCTCGGGCAGCCACAGATCCGTGCGATAGGCAATGCCTTCGGTACCCCAGATATGCGGCAGCCAATGTACGCCACTGTCTGCAAAGTCCCACGCATCTGTGCCAATCGCGGCCATTGCCGGGTTCACCAGATCAATCGGCACCTTGTTCATGTCGAACGGCTGCAGCAGTTCCAGCGGCTCCCACTGAAGCGAGCGGTTGTTGGTAGGCGAGACGATGTCAAAGCCCTGGCCTTTGGTGGCCTTCATCTTGTTGATGATTTCTTCGTTCGACCCGATACCGGTATAGTTCACCTTGATCCCGGTCAGAGTTTCGAACTCTTGCAGGAACGCGGGCGGCAGGTAGTCCGACCACATCAGAATGTTGATCTCACCCGAGGATGCCAGCGCGCTTTTGCTGTAAAGTGGTGCTGCCAGCGCGGCAGCACCCGCACTTTTCAGGACAGAGCGCCTGGAAAGAGTTTTCCGTTCGGCCATTGTAGTTTCTCCCATTATTGAACTGTGTTTTTATTGTTATGCACTTGCAGGCTAGAACTTTGCGCCAGAGCTGTCAGTCCAAAAGTGACAGTTGGCGGTTTTCATAGGTCCAGTTTGCAGCCACGTCTGGTTAATTGCCGCATCAATGTGCGGCTTTTTCACGCCAGATAGCGATACCATAGGGGGGGATTTCTGAAGTACCAACAAGATAGTTTTGGCCGCCGCCATTCGGCACGGCCTGCGCGATATCGCCAAAGTTAAAGGCGAATCCCAACCCGCCACGCCGCGTAATCCGCAGATCAGGGCCGCAATCGGTAACGCGTATCCCGGCCCATTCCAGCGCCTCGACCAGTATATCCCGCAACAGGGCATCCCGTGGAACCATGGCCAGATAAGTTGCCCGTTCTGATCGCACGATTGCCGGGCTTCCATCGCGATATACGCTGACAAACCGGCCTGTCACCGCATTGTCTGTTTCGATAACTTCGCGCCAGCCGGTGAAGGAATGCGTCTTTCCATCCCCAAGACGCACCGATTCCCCAGCTAACTCGGGCAACGATTCAACCCGTGTTACCCGCACCCCCGCCAGACTGGCCAATTCGCCCGGCGCAAGGTTTGGCGGGGTGTGCATGTCTGCGGTCTTGCTGCCTGCGCGCGCGCCGATCAGCAGCTTGGCTCCGCTGTCCTGCAGCTTTGCCGCCAACGCAGCTAAGGCAATCATGCATTGCGGCAAAACAATCAAAGCGTAACCGGACAGGTCATCATCCGGCCCCACAAAATCCAGATCAATCCCAAGTGACCGCAGCCCCGTATACCAGCCGCGCAATATCTGAGCGTTGGGGAACGCGTCGTCATGCGGCAGGATATCGGCGGCCCAAAGGGATTCATAATCCAGCATCATGGCCACTTGCGCCCGGGTGCGAATTACCGAGGGCAGAGCTTCGCGTTCCAACGCGACCTGCGCCAGCTCCAGGGCCGCTTGATCCAGGCTGCCGTCAGAGCGCAACAGGGCGGTGTGGAACTGTTCTTGCGCGAACGCGGCCTGACGCCAGCGAAAAAACATCACCGCTTGCGCGCCGTGCGCATAGGCGGCCCAAGTCCACAATCTGACCATTCCATCCAAAGGCGAGGGGTTCTTTTCGGCCCAGTCCACCGGCCCCGGTTGCTGTTCCAGCACCCACATTCGCCCCTTGCCCTGACTGCGGTACAGATCGCAGTGAAAGCCCTGATAATCCGGTGCGCCGGTGCGCAGGTACCGTCGTTTGTCTTTTTCGGACAACGCCGACCCCAGCAGGTTGCCCAACGGATAGCTGTCAAACCCGACGATATCCAGATCGGCGGCAACAGCGTGGTGATCGAATTCGAAACTGCCCGCCATGAAGTTATGGGTGATGTCCCGACCGGGTGACAAGGCGCGCAGGATATCCACCTGCGCCCGGTTGAACAGCCGCACCCTGTCTGATGAGTAACGCGCGAAATCCAGCGCTTGCGTCGGGTTGGGGCTGGCCACCAGATTGTTGGGCAGTTCGATCTGATCGAATGAGGTATAGATCGACCCCCAGAACACCGTGCCCCAGATCCGGTTCAGTTCATCAATCGTACCATAGCGATCCGCCAACCAGCGGCGAAACCCCTGCCGCGCCGCATCGGAATAGCTGAGCACCGTGTCATGATCATTGTATTCATTGTCGATCTGCCAGGCACACACATGGGGGTTCTGACCATAGCGCCGCGCGTATTCGGTCGCGATCCGGCGCGCCTCGTCCAAGTAGACGTCACTGGAAAAGCAATAATGTCGCCGGGACCCGAACCCGCGCACCTGCCCATCCGGTCCTACCGGCAGGATTTCGGGGTATTCGTCGATCAACCACTTGGGCGGCGCAGCGGTGGGCGTGGACATCATCACGCGCAGACCCGCCTGCCCCAGAATGTCGACGACCTGATCCAGCCAACCCCAATCGAACTGCCCCCGTGCAGGTTCGATCAAACCCCAGGTGAATTCCGCAATTCGCACCCAGTCGAGGCCCATATCGACCATGCGCGCCGCATCATCGCGCCATTGCGCGGCATCCCATTGCTCGGGGTAGTAGCAAACTCCTAGCTCCAGCCTGCTCATCTGTCCTCCCGCGCGGTGCGCCGTTCGATCCATTTGAGGAAGCTGGCACAGCCCAGCGTGATCACGACATACAGGATTGCCGCCGTGTTGAACGGCGCAAACGGCAGGAAACTTGCGGCTTGAAATTCGCGCATTCGCTGGGTCATGTCGCGCACCGACAGGATCGACAGCAACGAGGTGTCCTTGATCATCGCGATAAATTCATTGCCCAAGGGGGGCGTAACAATGCGCAGCGCCTGCGGCAGAACGATCAGGCGCGCGGTCTGCCAGCGCGACAGGCCAAGTGAACCGCCCGCCTCGACCTGGCCTCTTGGGATTGCTTCGATGCCGGATCGAAAAATCTCGGCCATATAGGCGGAATAGCCGACCGAAATGGCGATGATCCCACGGGTCATATTGGTCATGTCGATGCCGCCGCCGGTGGCATCCTTGACCGCACCCGCCAGCGGCAGACCGATATAAAGGATGATCACCAGCATCGGAATGCCCCGGATTGTGTCCACAAAGAACTCGGCCCCGACGGCCAGAGGGTGCAGCTTATGCTGCGCGCCACCCACTGTCAGCGTCAGCAGCAAAAACCCCAACACCGCAAACGTCAGCGCGGGATTGCGGTAGGTATCGGGCAAAAAGCTGGCCTGCCAGATCACCGGATAGCCCTGAGTATGTGCCTGAACCGGAACAAATGCGCCGGATACGGATGCGACCGTTTCAATCTGGTCAAGCGCGCTGGCGGCATCCTTGGCGCTGCGGATTTTGTACTGCCGGTCTTCTCCGCCTTCGAATTCACCAAACCGGATGATGTCGGCCTGCGCCTGCGGTGTGCCGCGCACAATGGCGATGCGGGCCTCGGTGCTGCCGACCAGAACAAAGCTGACCTGTGGCTGCATGAAGAAAAACGCGGAACCAGCCAGCAGTGCAAGGCTGATGCACCCGTAGACAACCGTTGTGTGCGCCCGTGGTTTAAAGGACTGCAAGCCGACCCAGATCAGTCCCAATATGGCCGCGAAGATATAGGCGAAAATGGCGGCCCGAAAGGTGATGGCCACGCCCGTTGCAAACTGCCAATGCGCCATGAACAGCAGATAAAACAAAACGGCCCCTGTCAGGAATTCGAACCCAAGCTGAACGTAACCGCGCAACCGGTTCGGCAGGCGGGTTGCGATCAGAATGCCTCCGATAAGCGCCGCGTAAACCGTCAGCAATACCTGCATCCCGGTTTGCACCTGTCCAACCGCTTCGGGGATCAGAACCCAGGTCTGTGCCGACCGGTCAATCAGGGCCGAAGTGTTTTCGCTGAGAGAATGGAAAAACACAGACTCGGCAAACGGCATAAGTGTGTGCGGTGCCACAAACCCCAAGCCTGCCAACATCAGCGCTGCTGGAAACGCAACCCGTGCAGACATGCGCAACCACCCCGGTGCGCCCGTCTGAAACCGGGCGTTACGGGCACATAGATATCCCAGACAAGCCACGACCAATATCAGCACAAAGCCGATAAAAATCAGTCGCGCATTGTTGCCGATCCCCAATATCGCGATCAACGAGCGCAGATATTTTGATGACGTTGCAAACAGGTAGATGATGAACGGAGCAGCGGCGAGCAAAACAAGATTGCTGGGCCGGATCGAACTGAGACGCGCCATGGGACCTCGGGGCTGGGCTGTGACCCAATGGGGGATGCCACCGGGTCATAGGTTGCTTTGAAGGATCAGTTCGTGCTCCAGTATTTGCCGACCAACCCGTCCAGCGTGCCATCTTCCTTGATCGCCGCCAGCCCTTCGTTGATGGCGTCAACGGTTGCGTCACCCTCTTGGAACACGATGCCCAGCGGATCGGATTGCAGGCCGGTGATGCCCACCGTCAGCTCACCCGCGAACTCTTGTTCATATGCAGCGGCCGAGGTGCCGTCGATGATCACCCCCTGAACATCCGCATTTTGCAGCGCCAGAATCGCGGCCGAGAAATTGTCATACAGGCTGACATTCTCGCGCCCGACCAGACTTTCGGCCAGCTGCGCATTGGTGGTGCCCGTCTGCGCCGCCAGTTTCTGTCCTCCGGCCTTGAAGTCCTCCAGCGTCATATCCGCATTGTCGACCTGCAGCAGGATGGCCTGGCTGACCACTATATACGGCTCGGAAAAATCCATGGTCTCTTCACGTTCGTCGGTGATCGACACGCCCGAGATCACAAGATCGAATTCGCCCTGCTGAAGTGCAGCAAAGATACCGTCCCACGCGGTATTGACGAAGTTGGGGACGCAATTGACCTTTTCACAGATCGCATTCATCACATCCACATCAAAGCCAACGATTTCGCCGGTTGCCTCGTCGACGGTTTCCATCGGCGGATAGGTGGCATCGGTCCCGATCTTCAGGACGCGCCCTTCCAGATCGGCGGCAAATACTGCGGGTACGGTCATCGCAGTCAGCGCCGCAGCGGCAAATAGCTTTTTGAACATCTCCGGTTACTCCTCTGTCGGTTCAGGTCATAAGCGCCGTTTTCAGCGCCGGGGTGTCAGGTTGCCGCTCGTTGAGGGTGGCCCTGATCTTTTTCTGGGTCTCGGACGGATCGTCCCCGTCCAGAACTTTCAACATGAACTCGCCCAGCAATCGGCTGGTTTCCTCGATCGGGACGTAATACGTGCTGGGCGGCGGTACGAAGTATCGGCTTAACTGTAAATCATCGGTCGAAATCACGACCATGTCGCGGCCAATCTGAGCGCCTGCCGCGTGGGCCGCAGACAGGACCCCCAAGGTCAATGCTTCGTTAGCGCAGATACATGCGGTGGGACGGTCCGGTAGTTGCATCAACGCTGTAAACGACCGTTGCCCGGTGCGGGCAGTCGTTGGCCCGTTAAAGATCAGGTCAGAATCCGGTGACAGTTTGGCCGCCAACAGCGCCTGGGCGTAACCATCCTGGCGTTGGGTCGCATAAACCAGATCAGCAGGCGGGTTCACCAAAGCGATGCGCCGGTGACCCAGCCCAAGCAACCGCGCGGTCGCGTCAAACGCGGCAGCCTGACTGTCGAAGTCAACAAACGCGTGGGGCGTCTTGCTGTCGCTCATACCCAGGGTGACAAAGGGAAAACCATTGCGCTGCAAAAACGCGATACGCGGATCGTCGTGCAATGTGCCCGAAAAGATAACGCCATCCGCCAGCCCATCCTGAACGATCCGGGCCAAAACAATCATCGCATCCTGAATATCGGTGACGTGAAACACACTCAGGTCATATCTGGAGCCCTGCAACGCCCCCGAAATCCCGGCAAGGATGCGGGTGAATTCCACGCCCTCCCACTCATCCCCCGCCTCGCGTGAGACGCTGACCAGAACGGCGATGCGATAGGATTTGTTGGTGCGCAGCTTCAGCCCATCCATGTTCACGCGATACCCCAGCCGTGTGGCGGCGGCCTGAATATCCTTGCGCGTCTCTTCCTTGACCGAATTCGCGCCGCGCAACGCGTTTGAAACTGTCCCGACAGAGTAACCGGTTTCCTTGGCGATTGATTTGATGGTGGCCCGCGCCATTACCCAACCCCTGCCAGACAGCTATCCAGAAGAAATTCGCGCCCTGCCCGCAAGGTATCAGACGGCGTCCGGGTTTCGTCATGTTCGACAAACAGATCGGCGCAGGGGCTGTTGGCCAGAATTTGCAGAACCACGGCCCAATCCACCACACCCCGCCCTACTGCGCGCCACCGTGCATCTCCCTGCCCTGCGGATGGGTCCGCGTCTTTGGCATGAACGGAAACGATCCGATCCGCGTATCGCTGCAGCAGAACCGCCGGATCGGGCTGCGATACAGCCAGCCACCCGATGTCAGGCTGCCAGTGCAAATGATCGTGGGACAGGATCAGGTCCAATGGGGTCTGGCCGGGGCGACCCGCCAGATCAAAATCATGATTGTGATAGGCCAACCGCACGTCATAAGCCGCCAATCCTTCAGCCCAACGCGCCAATTGACCGGACACCGCCATCCATCCCTCGGCGGTGTCCGGCCTTGCCTCTGGCGTCAGCCAAGGCATGACAGCCATCTGGCATTCCAATTGATCGAGAAGGTCCAGAATATCGAAAAACCGCGTTTCAAACTCGGGCCAGTCGAAATGCGCCGAGCGGGCTTTCAAACCGGACCGTCTGATCTGCCGCGCCATGTCATTTGGGGACAGCCCGTGAAATCCGATCGTCTCGATATCCGCGAACCCGCAGGCACCCACCAGATCAAGCTGGGCCGCCAAATCCCCAACTTGCCTGACGGTGTAAAGCTGAGCTGATATCCGCATTTTCCGGTTTCACCGATCATTGAAACGTTTCAATCAGGGTGAAACAGCACCCCCCATCTTGTCAAGCGTAGCGGACCCAAGGCGATGAACCTGTGGGTCAGCAGGTCCGACCGCTATTGCTCTTTTGCTGCCAACAACACCGCGATCAGGACCAACGTGCCTCCGGCAATGGTCTGGGCATGGGGGATTTCCGAAAGAACCAGAAACGCCAAAACCGGCGCCAAAGGAACTTCCAGCGTGCTGAGAAGCGCGGTTTGGCCCGAAGGAACACGTTTCGCACCTTCGACAAGGGTCACCGAGGCGACGGCGAAGACAAGGCCAAAGCCGCTGAGAATAAGGATTTCGTCCAACGGAATGGCAAAGGGATCGCCAAGCACAAGCGCCACTGGCACCAGTAGCAGCGACGACAACGCCGCCGGTCCGGCGCCGGGTGTCGATGGGTATTTACGATAGATGACCATCAGCACTGCCATGGCAGCCGCCATGCCAAGCGCCAGAATATCACCACGCAGGTTTATCTGCCCCAGTGATCCCGAGACGATGACAGCCACCCCGACAAGCGCCAGACCAGAGCCAGCCACGACCAATTTCGATGACTTTTCGCCAATCCAGACCCATGCCAGCACGGTCGCCAACAGCGGGGCCACCGCATAAATCAGCGATACATTGGCTATCGTGGTCAGTTTGAAGGCGGCAATGAAGGCGGCCGTTCCCAACGCGCCCACGACGGCCACAGCAAGACCGCTGATCCCCATATTTGGAAAATTGTCCCAAACTTGGCCACGATGCCAAATCCATACGGTCGTGAATGCAGCCGAAAACACGCCACGCCAAAAAATGATGCCCCAGGGCGCGGCTTCTACGCCTTTGGAAAACAACCCTGCGGTGCTGAATGTAACAGCCGAAACAATCACAAGGACGACGCCCAAACCGTATTGGGTTTGCATTGCGCGTACGATCATCCCATTTGCCCCCGGCCACCCATTGACCAAAATTGGAATGCCTGCGCGTCGGGTCGAAAGGCTCGCGCCCGATCTGGTTCCAGAGCTGTAGTGCCCAAAAAAGTGCCCGTCAGATTGGTCATCCGGTATCCCTTACGTGTTCCTCGGGGGTTTAGCAGTTGACCTGCACGACATGCTTCGGATATTTCCGAAGTATGCACAATGAACCTCCGATGTCGCGGGTGGGGGCGCTGATCGGCTCTCCGGCGCGTGCCTTGATGCTGACAGAGCTGTTTGACGGACGGGCACTGACAGCCACTGAACTTGCCGCCGTTGGCGGGGTGTCAGCCGCGACAGCAAGCGAACATCTTAGCCTGTTACTGACCGGCGGATTGGTCACACGCGAAAAAAGCGGGCGACACAATTATTACCGCCTTGCGTCTGCGGAAATCGCAAATGCGCTTGAGCAGTTGGCCGTGCAAACGGCGAATATTGATCCTGCGGCGCAGTCGTGCCGAAAACCGCGCATCCCAATTCAGGATGCGCGCATGTGTTATGATCACATCGCCGGGCATCTGGGCGTGTCGATGGCTGACGCGCTGGTGAAAAAGGGCGCATTGATCGCCCTGGACACGGATTATGAGGTGACCCCAAAGGGTGAGGCCCTGTTTGACACTCTGGGCATCAACACCGGTGACCTCAGAAGGTCAAAGCGCGTGTTTGCGCGGCAGTGCCTGGATTGGAGCGAGCGTCGCCATCATCTCTCCGGTGCGGTTGGAGCGGCTTTGGCCAATCTGGCCTTTGACAGGGGTTGGATCACCCGCACCACAACGCGCCGGGTTTTGATCGTGACGCCGGTCGGGCAACGGGAAATGAAAACCCATCTGGGCATAACCTTCAATCAGGTCAAGTAACCAAGTTAGCGGCGGGTTTGGGCATTGTGACCGAAGCCCCCAGCGCACCGCGCCGGAACCCCCAATGGCCGCAGCTTTCTGACTGGACGATTTTAGTCAGTCAACGCGCTGAAAAGGGCGACTTTCGGAAAACACTGGCCAGCAAAAGCGTTGCAGAGAAAGTCACCCAGGACAGGGCCGATCATGTCCGTTCGCGTTGCCGAAGCCATGCGCCAATGATTTCCCGGTGACGGGCGCGGTCATAGCTTGGGAAGTGCCCGCCATGCACCATGCGGACGGGTAGATCATACAGGCGCACCATCGAACGGTAATAATCCTCGGCGTTTGAGTGATAGGTGTCTTCGATCAGCTCTCCGTCATAGACGATATCGCCCGAAAACAGCAGGCCCGAGGCCGCCTCCCACAACGCAATCCCGCCCGGTGAGTGGCCCGGCGTGTGGATGACCTCGAAATGCCGGTCGCCAAGGTCTATGGCATCACCGTCCTCCAGCAGTCGGGTCGCCCCGGCCCCTTTCACCGCGTAGGTTTGCGATTGATAGGGCGCGGGCGGCAGGCCATCGAAGATCTCATCCGTCACATAGGGGTCCGCCAGTGTCGCCGCGCGGGTCGGGTCGGCCAGAATGTCGGCCTCGGCACGGTGCACGGCGCGATCGTCAAACTCGTGATGGCAGCCGATGTGATCGAAATGTGTGTGGCTGGCCACTGCCGTCAGCCCCCGTTCAGTCACCAACGGCACCCATTCGCGCAGGGACACAACACCCATCCCACTGTCGACCAGCATGTCGCGGTCCCGCCCGCGCACATGCCACATGTTGCAGCGGTAAAACGGCGTGATGAAGGGCTCGTCAATCAGGGTGACGTTATCATCCAGTTTCGTGGTGCGATACCAGTCTTTTGCAGCAACCCGTTCCATCACTTCTGCTCCGCGTCAAATATCCGAAAATCCTCAACCTCCGCCGACAGAGCGACAGTTTCCCCCGCCGCCCAGGCGCGGCCCGCGTCCAGATAGGCGGTCAGCACGATGTCGGGCGCTTGCTCGGGCACCAGATGGGCCCGGCAATAGGTGCCGAAAAAGGCCACGTCGCGCAATTGGGCGTTGCCGATCTGAAAACTGCCCCGCGTGTCGGCGCGGATATCCTCGGGGCGCACGCAGATGGCCGCCCCCGCAGTGATCGCCGGATCACCCGGCAACACGCCAAAGGGGGTTTCGATCCCGGTGCTGATGCGGTTGCCGGGGATGTGGTTGTTTTCACCCATGAAATCCGCTGTAAACTGGCTGGCGGGTTCCCGGTACACGCGGTCAGGGGGGCCTTGATCCTCGATCCGGCCTGCGTTCATCACCACGATGCGGTCGGCGATGGCCATCGCCTCTTCCTGATCATGGGTGACATGGACAAAAGTGGTGCCGACCTGTTTCTGGATGGTCTTCAGCTCATCCTGCATAAATCGGCGCAGTTTCAGATCCAGCGCGCCCAGCGGTTCATCCAGCAGCAGCACATCCGGTTCCACCGCCAGTGCACGCGCCAGGGCGACGCGTTGCCGTTGCCCGCCCGAAAGGGCATGGGGACGTTTGGACGCTGCATCCCTGAGACCGACCAGATCCAGCATCGCCTCGGCCCGTGCGTGGCGATCCTTGCGGCCCATCCCGGCCATTCGCAGCCCAAAGCCCACATTGTCGCGCAGGCTCATATGGGGAAACAGGGCGTAATCCTGAAACACCGTTGTTGTGGGCCGTTTGACCGCAGGCACGTGGGTCGCGTCGGTGTCACCGATCAGAACCCGGCCTTCGGTGGGTTGCACAAACCCGCCCAGCACCGATAGCAAGGTGGTCTTGCCGCAGCCCGACGGCCCCAGCAAGGTCACATATTCCCCGGCCTCGATCTGCAGTTCGATATCCTTGAGCACCTGAAACGTGCCGTACCAGTGGTTCAAACCTGTCAGGGTGACAGAAGCGGTCATGGGCGGGTCCTTCGGAAAACGACAAGTTCAAGCAGCAACACAACTGCGACTGAGATCAGGAAGACAAAGCTGCCGATAGCGTTAAGCTGCGGCGACAGCCCGGATCGCAACAGCGACCAGATTTCAACCGGCAGGGTGACATCGAAACGGGTCAGCAGGAACGAGATGATGAATTCATCCCAGCTGAGCGTGACCGACAGAAAGAACGCCGCCGCGATCGACGGCAGCAGCATCGGCACGGTGATCAGCACGATCACCTTCATCTCGGACGCACCCAGATCGCGGGCGGCGCGTTCGGCGTTTTGCTGCTGTGCGCCCATCGAGGCATAGATGATGGCAAAGGCCAGTGGCAGGTTGATGACCACATGACCGATGGCGGCTGTCCACAGGGACAGACCCAGACCGGTCCGCGTCAGCACGATCAACAGGCCCAGACCGACAATCAGATAGCTGACGGTCAGAGGCGCGATCAGCAATCCCCGCATCAGGGCAGATCCCGGCAGAATGTGTCGGGCCAGTCCGTAGGCGGCCAGAAACCCCAAGGTCACCGCCACCGCCGATGATCCCAGCGCGACGATCAGCGAATTGCGCAGCGCACCCATCAGATCGGGATCGCTCAGAATAGTCTCATACCACCGCAGCGAAGGGCCGTTGAACGGCGGAACCGGCAGACCGCCGCTTTGAAACGAAAACAGCACCAGCACGCCGACCGGCAGGTAGATGAAGACAAAGGCGACGAGCAGATAGGCCCAGGGCAGAAACCGCATCATATCCGGTCCAGCCTGAGCCAGCGCGACGATGTCAGATAGGCCAGCGCGACAATTCCCATCAGCACAATGGCCAGCGCCGATGCCAGCGGGAAATCGGCTCGCCTGCCCAGTTGCACCATTATCACCTGCGGCACGGTCAGCTCGGTGTTTCCGCCCAGAATTTGCGGCGTCACATAATCACCGATGCACAGGACAAAGGTCAGAAAAGCGCCCGTCACGATGCCCGGCAAGGTCAGCGGCAGGATCACATGGCGAAAGGTCTGAAAGGCGTTGGCGCCCAGATCCATCGCCGCCCTGCGGTAGTTCGGCGGCAGCTGGATAAGATTGGCATAGATCGTCAGCGTCAGCAGCATGACGAAGAAATGCACGAAACCGGTGATCGTGGCGAACCGGGTGTTGGCCAATGTGATCGGGTCCGAGATCAGCCCCAGCGCCAGCATCGTCTGGTTGACGACACCTTCGCGCGCCAGCACCAGCAGCCACGCGTAAGACCGTACCACATATGACGTCCAGAACGGCAGGATCGCCAGCAGCAGCGCCAGCCTCTGCCAGCGTTGCGGCACCCTGAAAGCGATGATCCACGCCAGCGGGTACGCCAGCAGCACAGAAACCGCCGTGACCGTCAGCGTAATCTCAAGCGACACGATGATTGCGCGCCAAAGATAGGCTTTTTCCAGCAATCTGGCGTAATTCTCGAAGGAAAAACCCCAGACCAGTGTCCGCCCCTCAAGCGAGGCAAAGCTCATCGCCGCCATCACGACAAAGGGGACGACGAAAAAGGCCGTCGTCCACAACAGCGCCGGGGCGACAAGACCCCAGCCCTGAAAGCGCGACTGAATGCGGCTCATTGCTGCAAGGTATCGAGCCAAAGATCCTGCATTTCGATATCAAGATCGGCGTCCGGTGCCGGGTACAGCTGTGATAGCGCCAGATAATCGGGCTGCTGGTCCCAGCGCAGAATGTCCTTTTGCGCGTCGGTCAGAACATCACCGGCCTTAGCATTTGCGGGCATCCCCCAGAAACACGACGAAGTGGCAAGCCGCGCCTGACCTTCGGGGCCGGTGATATACTTGATGAATTCCGCCGCCAGATCGGGGTTGTTTGCCCCTTCCACAACGCCAATGGACTGCGCCCAGCGAACCGCGCCCTGTTTCGGGATGGTCCAGGTCAGCTCAGGCTGTTCCGAGGCCAGCACCGCCGTCAGCCACTCGCCCCCGCCAACGACGATATCGACCTCGCCGGTTGCCAGCGCGGTCTGCGCGGCAACAACACCCGCTACCGAGGCGGCGTTTGCACGCATGGTCGACAGAACCCCACCGATCTGTTCCAGATCACCTTCGCCGATCGCGGCGGTGTCGATGCCTTCCGACATCGCCGCCAGCCCCATCACCGGCAGGTAATAGTCATAGATGGAAATCCGGCCTTTGTATTTGTCGGCCCAGACCGAGGTCAGATCCTCCATATCCGCCGGATCAACTTTGTCGGCATTGTATGAGATGGTGTTGTAGCCGAACTTTTCGGTGACGGCATAGGTCACGCCGTCCACCGTGTTGTTTTCGGCCATGACGACCTGGGGAAAGAAATCACCGGTGGGGGCCGCCCCTTCGGGCAAGGGCGCAAGAACACCTGCCTCGACCGCGCGGAACACGTCGATGCCGTCGACCACAAGCACATCCCAATCGCCGGGTCGCGATTGTTCCAGCAGCGCCAACGCCGCGCCGGTGCCTTCGTATTCGCGCAGATTGACCTTGACGTCATGGGCGGCTTCGAACGGCTCAATCAGGGCCGGGTCGGTGTGATCGCACCAGACCAGCGCATTCAGTTCACCTTCGGCCAATGCCGCCCCACCCGAGGCGGCAAGCACCGCAACGCTGATCAAATTCCTTCCGGTCATCATTTGCTTCATCTCCTGTTGGATACTTCGCCCGATTTTTCCCGGGTTTCTGAAAAAAAAGTTGAACAGGTTCATGTTTATAGTCAACAATAATTTTTACGACACGCCAAAAAAGGAAACAGGGATCACGATGGCTGGCCTGCGAGAACGGCAAAAAGCGGCACGTGAACGGCGCATACTTGAGGCCGCGTCGACGCAGTTCCGCAAAAGCGGTTACCGGGCGGCGAAAATCGAAGACATTGCCGAGGCGGCAGAAGTTTCGGTTGGCACGATCTACAACTATTATCAGACCAAGGGCGACATCCTCATCGCGACCGTTGCGATGGAGGATCAGGAGGTTATCGCCGCAGGCGCACGTATTCTTGAGCACCCGCCCGAACGTGTCGGCGCGGCCCTTCTGGCGTTGATCTATCAGTACTATGACAGCTCTCTGAAGTATCTCTCGAAAGAGATGTGGCGCCTGGCAATCGCGCATTCCATCGAAAACCCGCTTTGCCCAAGTGGGCAACGCTATGCCGAACTTGACCGTCAACTGGCGAAACAGGTGACCGATCTGATCCGGGTTTTGCAACATCGCGGAGATATTGATCCTGATCTGGATGTCGGAAGTCTTGGCCAGTTGATTTTCAGCGCCATAAATCAGGCGTTCATCGGGTTTGTAAAAGTGGATGACATGACGTTGCACGATCTACATGCCCTGATCGCGTCACAGATCGAACCACTGGCCACGCAGATCGAGGCCGACGTTGGAACCCAGTGAAATCAACTGATTGAAACGCCCTCACCGCTTGCGTTCGGCGACCGAGACCGACAGCACACACAGCAGTTCCCACAACATCGTGGCGGCGACCAAGGCGGTATTACCGCTCTGATCATAGGGCGGCGAGACTTCGACCACATCTGCCCCGACCAGATTCAACCCATCAAGCCCCCGGATCAATGCCTGAACCTCGCGCGGGGAAAAGCCGCCGGTTTCGGGCGTTCCGGTGCCCGGGGTGAAGGCCGGGTCGATGCTGTCCACATCGAAACTGACATAGGTTGGCCCATCCCCGACGATGCGGCGCGCCTCGGCCAGCACCGCGTCGAACCCCATCTCGTAATATTCTTCGATATGAATGACGCGCATCCCGCTGTCGTAGGAAAAATCCCAATGCGGTTCGGTCCGGCCCCGAATGCCGATCTGCACAACGCGTTCAGGATCGAGAACACCGGCAAGTGCCGCATTGCGAAAAGGCCCCCCGTGATGAAAGCGCGAGCCATTGAACGGCCCGCCCGTATCGGCATGGGCGTCGATGTGGATCATCCCGACAGGCGCATCGCGTCCGACAGCCTTGAGAATGGGATAGCTTATCGAATGGTCACCGCCGACCGAAAGGGGAACAACACCGCTGTCGATCACCGTGTGATAGAAATCTTCGATATCGTGCGTTGCCAGATCCAGATTGTAGGTATTGGGGATCGGCACATCGCCACAATCAGCAAAGGCCGTAATTGCCGCCGGGATGGTGCCGCTGACATGGTGCTTGGGACCGGCCGCCATCACCGACATCTCACGCACCTGCGCCGGGCCAAAGCGCGTGCCCGGACGGTTGGTCACCGCCAGATCAAAGGGCACACCCAGCAAGGCGATATCAAGCCCGTCGAACCCATCCTGCAGCGGTGCCCGCAGGAACGTTGAAATCCCGGTATAGGGTGCCACATGTTCGTGCGCGTCACCAACTTGTGCACCGCCTTTGTCCAGAAAAGCCTGCAAGGCGCGATCATTGAGGTCGGTTTTTTCCGCCAGGGCGCGGAGACGTTCGAGCTTGGTCTGAGACATGGGCGGGGTTCCATCGTTTGTGCGCAGTCTATTGTCCAAAATGTGGGTGGCAAACGGCATAAAGCAAATCGAAAATCACCATTCATTGCCTTCCGACACACCCAGTTTTCCTGCCACCCCGGTGCCTCTACCCAGTGGTTGCATTCAGTCTTTGGTCAGCACACAGCCATTGCCAACCATTCGGGTAAATGGAACAACCCGGAAAGGTGTCGCGCTGGACACGCAGAAGCATGGATCACCCGATGACGTACAAAAGAATTTTCCTCGGCCTTATGATTTTGGTGTCGCTGGCCATCGCTGGTCTTGCGGCGATGTTTTACGGGCCAGATTTGTCGAAGGAAGATTTGAGCCAATACATAAACGACAAATCGAAATTCATTGAACTGCCCAGCGGCGCTGTCGTGCATTATCGCGATCAGGGAAAACCGGATGGCCCTGTTGTCGCTCTGGTTCACGGGCAGTTCGGGTCGCTGCACGATTGGGAGTTATGGGTTCCCTATCTGGAGGATGATTTCAGAATAATCACCATGGACAGGCCCGCGAATGGGCTGACAGGGCGAATGCCGGTCGATTTCTACTCGGTCGGAAGCAATGTCGTGCTGCTGCAAGAGTTCTTTGCCGCCCTGAATATCGACAAGATGACCCTTGTCGGACATTCCGCCGGGGGGTCAATCTCACTGCGATATGCGCTTGAAAATCAGGAACAGCTGGACGGGTTGGTTCTGATCGGCTCTGGCGGTGCCACCATCTTGGAAGAGTGGCGGGACGTCAACGAATACGCCGCCGAAGTGATGGAACTTTCGATGAATGGCAGGAACAAGGATGTGCGAACCCTGTCATTCTCCGAAATGGTCCTAAGCAAACTGGCCTCACCTTCTTTGGTCGAGGATGGGCTGAAATCCATGTTTGGCGACCCAACCCTTGTCACTGACGATATGGTCGCACGATACAGCAACCTGATGCGACATGAGGGGAACCGTTACGCCCAATCCCTGATGTCATACCATGGCTACGCCGAGGTCGGCCCCGAAAACTATGTGCCGCGACTGCAAGAGATTCAGGTGCCGACGCTTTTGATGTTCGGCGCAAAAGATGAGATTGTCACAGTAGAGATCGCCCACAAATTTGACAGGCTTATCGAAAACACAACGCTAATCATTTATGACGGGGTCGGGCACATCCCGCAGATCGAGGCCAGCGCGCCATCCGCGCGGGATTTGCTGGCGTTTCTCAACAATGAGGTTCCCAAGCCATAGACTGTGCAGGGCAATGGCACCCTTCCCCGCTCATGCTTTGATCAAAGGCTTTTACCTCTGGGTTTTCACCGTTCTGAACAACAGCAAGAACACAAAGATCGACCCGATCGAGGTTGTGACAATCCCCACCGGCAGCTCCTGCGGGGCCAACAGCAACCTGCTGAGGATGTCCGATCCGGTCAGCAGCGCCGCGCCCACCAATGCAGCCGTTGGCAACAGCTGGCTGTGCAGCGGCCCCGCAATCCCGCGTGCGATATGCGGAACCATCAGGCCGACAAAGCCGATGACACCGGCGACGGACACAAACACAGCCGTCGCAAGCGCGGCCGCAAAGAACATGGAAAACCTCAACCCCTGCACCGGCACGCCCAAGGTGGCGGCGGTCAGGTCTCCGGTCAGCAGCGCGTCCAGCCAGCGGCTGCGATACAAAGAAAAGCTGAGGATCAGCAGCAATCCGGCACAGACAAGCGGGAAGGTCTCCCACCGGGCCAAGCCCAATCCGCCCAGCATCCAGAAAATGACCGAATGCGCCGCGCGGCTGTCGCCTGCAAAGATCAGATAGTTGGTGATGGCCGAAAACAGGAAAGACACCGCAAGCCCCGCAAGGATCAGCTTTTCCGGGGCGCTGGTGCGCAGCCCGTGAACCAGCGCCAGCACAATGCCCGACGCCACCAACCCTCCGCAAAATGCCGCCAGCGGCAGCGTCCAGAAACCCAGAACATCGCCGGTTACGGTTATAACAAACACCGCCCCTGCCGCAGCCCCTGACGACAGACCAAACAGAAACGGATCGGCCAGATCATTGCGCGTTGTAGTTTGCAGAACCACGCCAACGATACCCAGGCCCGCCCCGATAACCGCAGCAAACAAGGCGCGGGGCAGACGCAGGTCAAAGACGATCCGATGCATGGCGGACATTTCGCCCTCTGCCAACCCGGTGCCCAACAGAACCGCCCGCACAGTGTCAGACACTGGAATGGATGTGGTGCCATAGATGGTCGAGATCAGCAAAAGGGCGGCCAGAACGACCGCCCCCAGCAAAAGCGTCAGGCCCAATCGGCCCATATCAGTTCAGGCCCGGGTGCAGGGCCTGCGCCATTTTCGAGATCGCCTCGATATTTGCGGGGCCTGGTGTCAGTTCCTCATAGCGCAAACCGATCCAGCGTTCGTTTTTCACCGCATCCGTTTGCGACATAACTGGATGTTCCTGCAGGAATTTGAACGTATCCGCCGCGCCGTTGCCGGTTTGATAATCCAGCAAAACAAGGAATTCCGGATTTGCCGCCGCAACCGTTTCCCACGACGTTCGGCCCCAGCTTGTGTCCATGTCATGGGTGACGTTCTCACCCCCCGCCGCCGCGATCATTGCGTCAGGAATGGCGAATTTTCCCGCCGTAAAGGGCGCATCCGCAGGGCCGTCCAGCAGGAAGACACGGGGCTTTGGCAGATCCGCCGTTTGCGCCTGAATCGCGGACAGTTCTTCCCGCCAACCGCTGACAAGCGTTTCGGCCTTGTCTTCGACATGCATGACCTTGCCCAGCCGCAGTACGTCGTTGAACAGCAGGTCCATGCTGGCTTCGGGGCGGTTTTTGTCCAGATGTACGCAGCTTTCCGTCAGGATCATGGTCTTGATCCCAAACGGTGCCAGCGTGTCAGGCGTCACATCGCCACCGGGCTTCATGCCATAATACCAGCCTGCAAAGAACAGATCGGCCTCAACCGCGACAAGGTTTTCAATCGTCGGGTACTTTGGCGCAAGCTCGGGGATATCGCCGCGCAGCGTGTCGAACTCGGGGCTGGTCTTGTACCATCCGGTGATGCCGGTCAAACCGACGATCTTGTCCTGCAGACCCAGAGCAAAGGCCATATCGGTCATGTTCATATCGTGGACAACCAGCCGCTCGGGCTGGGTTTCAAACACCAGAGGTTCGCCGCAGTTATCGACCGTTACCTCATGCGCGGCGGCGCCGCCTGCCATGGCTGTCATCAGCGCCACGGACCAGATGTGTTTCATTTAGGCTGCTCCTTCGTTTAGGTAAAAACAGTGGTTCTTCGGATATCCAGCGCCGGAACGACACGGCCTTCGTGGTGAAAGCACAGGTAGTCCACGCCGAAAGTTTCGCGCACCCGTTCAGGCGTCAGCACGTCGGCCACCGGGCCGAACCCGGTCAGGCGGGTGTTTTTCATCAGCGCGACATGGGTGGCAAATTCAGGGATCATCACCAGATCGTGGACGATCATGACCACGGTGATGCCAAGCTGAGCCACCAGCGACAGCATCCGCCCCTTGGCGTCCGGGTCCAGGTGGTTGGTGGGTTCGTCCAGAAACAGCAGTGACGGGTTTTGCGCCAACGCCCGGGCGATATGCGCCCGCTGACGCTCACCCCCTGAAAGCTGAACCATCCGCTTACCGGCCAGCGCCCCAAGACCCGTTATATCCAGAATGCGCGCCAGCTCATCGGCGTGTGCGCCGGCGGAACGATCCGCGCGGATCGGAATCTGCCCCAACGCGACGTAGTCGCGCAGCGTCAAACGTCCGTCCGGCATTTCATGCTGGCTGACCACGGCAATCGTCCGGGCGCGCGCCTTGGCCGACAGGTCCTTCAGGCTGCACCCCTTGATCAGCACATCACCCAACGCCAGACCCTCGGCCCCGCAGAGCAGGTTCAGCAGCGTGGTCTTGCCCGCCCCGTTCGGACCGGCAATCGCCAGTATGGCACCCTCATTCAATTCAAAGGACACATCCTGCAACAGGACGTCACCGTTCAGCGCAAAATACTCAAGATCCTTGGCTATCAGAAACGGCATGCGCGTCATTTCAGGTTCTCCTTTGCGATCCGGGGCATCCGAGACAGGGTTTTTGTCAGCAACGCACGTGGCCGATCTGTGGCGTTGGTCCAGCCATCCGTGCTGTGCTGAAACTGCGCGGCAAATTCCGCCAGCGCGTCACGCAGGGCGCTTGCCGATTGGCCACCCTTGCAGGTCGCGCAGATCAGAAGAAAATGGTCAGATGAAGCTGGCATTGTCCGCCTCGCTTTTCGCCAAGCGCGGATCGAAGGTGCCAGTCGTGTAAACACGTATCAAACGTGCCATCAAAGCCTCCTTCCAGGACGCCCCGCCCCGGGTTGGTTGAACATCTGATGGCAGGTCTCCTGACTTGCGGGTCGATGCTTGGCCATCCTTCCCGACCCGTTGGGTCAGTGGGTGTTTGGCGTCGCTTGCCGCTTACAGTTGCGGGGGCAGTTACGGAGTTGGCGAACCTCACCGTATTCCCTTTTCATCCCTTGGGCGTACCATCGGGAACCATCTGCGGACTGAGTGCCCGAGGCCGCGTTAACTGTCAATACGAACCGGTCATTTCAATGCGCGAATTGTTGCTATGGGTCCGCCGCTCATGGCGTCCCATGCGCCGCTTCTCAGGCGTTGGCGCGCGCGGGGGCTTTGTCCGGGAACAAGGCGTGCTTGCAAGTTTCCGAAATGAAATCGCTGACAAGCCGGATGCGGGCAATATCGCGCAGATCAGGGTGCATGAGTATCCACAGATCATCCTTGCTTTGCAGGATACCGGGCAGCAATTCGACAAGGTCGTTCTGAGCATCGCCCAGATACCGGGGAAATGCCGCCAGCCCTAGTCCGCTTTTGACGGCTTCCATTTGCGCGTGAATATTGTCGGTTGCCAGCGCCACATTACAGCGATCGGAAATCCGACCAAATTCGACCGATTGCTTGGTGTGGGCCAGTGATCCGGTGGCAGCAATAATATTGTGACCTGTGAGGTCATCGACTGTTCGGAACGGAGCCAGCTCTTGCAGATATTCGCGCGAGGCGTAGATGCCAAAGCCGATCTGACACAGCTTCTTGCCGATCAGCCGTTCCTGATCCGGTGCGCCGATCCGGACGGCAATATCCGCCTCGCGGTTCAACAGGTTGAGCCGCCGTGTCGACAATGTCAGCTGCACACGCACAAACGGATATAGATCGTGCAATTCTTTTAGGCGGGGGGCCAGCAGGATTTGCCCTAACCCACCGGGTGCGGTGACCTTGACCGTCCCCTTGGTCTGACCGTTGTCGTTGAATATCGTGTCACTGATGGTCATGACGCCCCGTTCAAGCTGTTCCGCATGGGGCAGGATCTGGGATCCGCAACTGGTCAGTTTGACCCCGGACACGCCCCGGTCGAAAACGGTTGCGGACAGGGCGGTTTCCAGCTCGCGTATTTTGCGCCCGACTGTGGCCGGACTTTCGCGTAGCTCAGTCGAAGCACCGGCAATGCTACCTGCGCGCGCAACCGCCAGAAAGAACCGGTACAGGTCCCAGTTCTGTTCGGTGGGCGCGTCCGCCCCGGATTGATTGCCAATTTTCATCGCGACAAAACTCATTTCCTTGCGGGTAAATCCAGGCCCCCGCTGGCAGTTTCGATCTATTGATATGAATTTCGTAATACCACTCAATTTTAGTTGTGTTGGCGTGATTGGAAAAAAGATTCACGTAAAAACAACATGGTAACCCTCAATACCCGTGTTTCTCAAAATGATGCGCAGCGCATCAAATTTGATGCGTTGCGGTTTTTCAGGGCCGTCACACTTTCATCCTCGGCAGGCACGCAAAGGGGTCCGCCTTGGTAATTTTGGAGACGAGTCCATGGAAGAACGCAATTTACAAGCTCCGCCGATTGAGGGTGACGAGAATGACAACCAACTGATCGGCACGCCGCAAAACGACGTCATTAATGGCAACGGCGGTGGCGACCAATTGATTGGCAATGGCGGCAACGACATTCTGACCGGCGGAGCGGGCGAGGACAACATCATCGGCGGTGAAGGCATCGACACAGCTCGTTTCGACGACGCCCCCAATGCAGTGACCATTCTTGAGGACCCGGACCAGCCCGGTCGGATCATCGCGGCACGTCTGGCGATCAACGAAGATGGCGTGGCCATCATCGAAGAAAACGAGATTTCCGGCATCGAACAAGTCGTGTTCCCGGAAACGGGTGGTTCGATCCTCGTCGACGGAATTGTCGAAGTCACGGCGGATGAAATCGAAAACGCAATCAATGAGCCAGAGGACGGAGACGGCCTCGCAAACGTAGTAAACCCACAGGAGAACCAGGATTTGACTATCAATGGTGATGAAAACGACAACGTGTTGGTCGGCGGTGCAGGCGACGACACGATTAATGGCCTGGGTGGTAACGACACTCTGACCGGTGGTCTGGGCAATGACACACTGGACGGTGGTGCGGATAATGACACCGCATCGTTCAACGATCTGGACGTTGGTGTGACTGCCGATCTGGCGAATGGGTCGTCGACCCGCGTGACCGGGTTCCAGCTGGTAACTTCAAACGCGCCTTTGGCTTCGCTGACCACCGGTCAGAGCCCATCGGAGCTGTTTGACGAAGCCGCAGCCGGCAACCTTTACTTCAACATCCATACCAACGACTTCCCCGGCGGCGAAATTCGCGGTCAGCTGACAGTCGAAGATAGCGTCCCCTCGGACGGCTTCCCGCGCGTCCTAACGCTGAGCGCAACTCTGGACAGCGCGCAGGAACCCAACGACGCCAGCGATTCCGAAGCCACTGGTACGGCGCAGGTGATCATCATTGATGATGGCAACAGCATCACCTACAACTCATTCCTGGATGTTACCGGCATCTCGCAGACCGACCTGCTTCCGGTTGCGGGTGTCAGCTCGATCCACATCCACAATGCTCCAGCAGGCGTGAACGGTCCGGTCATCGTTGACCCGATCCAGGATGCTGGCGGCAACGTGTTTGGCGAAAGCCCGGATGCGCCGGACGGCAACGTGATCCAGTTCGAAGTTGACCAGGACACTCTGATCAACATCGAAAACCTTGAAGGATCGGATGATGACGATCTGCTGCAGGGTGACGAAAACGACAATGTCCTGAACGGTCTTGGCGGTAACGACACCCTTGTCGGCGGTTTGGGCGAAGACCAGCTGAACGGCGGTGAAGGCATCGACACCGCAGTGTTCAACGACATCGACGTACCGGTTTCGGTCACGCTGGGTGGCGATTTTGTCCCACAAGGCGTGCGTGAAACCGGTTTCTCGGTTGAAGTGGACGATCAGCCTCTGGCGTCGCTGACCACCGAGCAAAGCCCCGAAGAACTGGTCGAGGAAGCGGTTGCAGGCAACCTGTATTACAACATCCACACCACCGATTTCCCCGGCGGTGAAATTCGCGGTCAGTTGCTGGTTGAAAGCGACGAAACCGAAGAAGGCGTTCGCACCATCACGCTGAACGCGCAGTTGGATGCGGCGCAGGAGCCGAACGGTGCAAGCGACTCTGAGGCAACCGGTGTTGGCACCGTTGTCATCCGTGTCGAAGACGATGTTGTCACCTACAGCTCGGACCTGTCGGTCGAAGGTATCGCCTCGACGGAACTGCTGCCGGTGGCAGGCGTCAGCGCCATCCATCTGCACAACGCCCCTGCAGGCATCAACGGTCCGGTGATCACCGACATCGTGCAGGATGCAGGCGGTGACGTGAACGGTGAATTGGAAGATGGCGGCGACGTCTTCTTTGAGGTCATCGAACGGGACAATCTGGACAGCATCGAGAATGTCGAAGGATCAAATGACGACGACCTGATCCTTGGCGATGAAAACGACAACGTCCTGAACGGAAACGACGGTGATGACACCATTCGGGGTCTGGCTGGCAACGACGTCCTGAACGGCGGCGCGGGCAATGACATCTTGGAAGGTGGCGCGGACAATGACACCCTTGTTGGTGGTCTGGGCAACGATCAGCTGGACGGTGGCGAAGGCATCGACACTGTCGATTTCCGCGACATTGATGTCGCGGTAAATGCCGCCCTGATCGAAGGCGGCGGTATCGCGTTGCGTACGCCCGGCTTCTCGGTTGACTTCGACGATCAGCCTCTGGAATCTCTGACCACCGAGCAGAGCCCGGAAGAACTGGTTGCCGAAGCGGTTGCAGGCAACCTGTACTACAACATCCACACCAATGACTTCCCCGGCGGTGAAATCCGCGGACAGCTGCTGGTGACCAGCGATGTGACCGAAGGAGGCATTCGCACCATCACTCTGAACGCGCAACTGGATGCGGCGCAGGAACCCGATGGCGCAAGCGACTCGGAAGCGACCGGTAACGGTACTGTGGTGATTGTCGTCGATGGCGACTCGGTGACCTACAGCTCGGACCTGTCCGTTTCGGGTATTTCGCCGATGGATCTGCTGCCAGTTGCTGGTGTCAGTTCCATTCATCTGCACAACGCCCCAGCCGGCATCAATGGTCCGGTGATCACCGATATCTTCCAGGATGCAGGTGGCAACACAATCGGGTTTGTTGTCGGTGGCAATGGTACGGTCTTTGATACTGTTGACGAGTTGGACACTCTGACCAATATCGAAAACATCGAAGGCTCGAACGATCCCGATACCCTTATCGGCAGCGACGTAGCCAACGTGATCAACGGCAATGACGGTGACGACAATATCACCGGTCTGGGCGGTAACGATACGCTGAACGGCGGTGAAGGCAATGACGCCATCAGCGGTGGTGCCGGCGCTGACACCCTGATCGGTGGGGAAGGCGACGATGTCCTCGCCGGCGGCGGTGGTGTTGACATCATCGACGGCGGCGAAGGCATCGACACCAACAACTTTGCCGACATCAACCTGGGTGCGGCGGATCCGTCGATTGCCGGTGTGACTGTTGTCGTAAATGCCGATGGCACAGGAACGGCTTCCTACAATGGCGGTGGCGGAAACGGCCCACTGATCGAGGAAGAGTTCACGGGCATCGAAAACATCATCGGCTCGTTCAACGATGATGACATCCGTGCACAAGGTGCAGCTCCGAACGAGATCAACGGTCTCGGTGGGGACGACCTCATCGTTGGTGGTGGCGGTGCTGACATCCTGCGCGGTGGTGACGACAACGATATTCTTCGCGGTGGCGGTGGTGTTGACACCATCGACGGCGGCGAAGGCATCGACACCAACGATTTCTCGGATATCAATCTGGGTGCGGCGGATCCGTCGATTGCTGGTGTGACCGTTGTCGTGAATGCTGATGGTTCGGGAACGGCCTCGTATAATGGCGGCGGCGGAAACGGCCCGCTGATCGAGGAAGAGTTCACCGGTATCGAGAACGTCACCGGCTCGAACAACAACGATGACATTCGCGCGCTGGGTGCCGCTCCGAACGAGATCAACGGTCTCGACGGGGACGACTTCATCGCCGGTGGCGGCGGGGTTGACGTGCTGGACGGTGGTGAAGGCAACGACACCAACAGCTTCATCAACATCGGTGCCGAGGTTATCGCTGATCTGGGCTCGGGCAGCGCGTCGTATGCGCCGAACGAGAACGTGACCGTGTTCGAGAACTTCCAGGGGTTCGAAAACCTGGATGGGTCGGACAATGACGACCAGCTGTTCGGTGACGGCGGGGCCAACACCCTGACCGGTAACGACGGCGACGACCTGCTTGTGGGTCGTGGCGGTAACGACGTGCTGGAAGGTGGCGAAGGCAACGACGTCCTGCAAGGCGGCGGTGGCAACGACATCACCGACGGTGGCGAAGGTATCGACACGGCAGACTTCCAGGACATCGGCTCGGCCGTGACTGCGAACCTGGGGGAAGGTACTGCAACCTATGCCGCACCCAACGGGAACGAGGTGGCTGACACGCTGATCAGCATCGAAAACCTGACGGGTTCGGAAAATGACGACAACCTGACCGGCGACGAAGGTGACAACCTTCTGGCAGGTGGTGCCGGCAACGACACCATCGAAGGCGGCGCAGGCAATGACGTCATCCGGGGCGATGCAATCGGCGACGGTGAGGCGATCACCGTGACTGTGACCAACACCCTGGGCGAAGGCGGCACCTTCCTGACACCTGTCTGGTTCGGGTTCCACGATGGCGAAAACTTTGACCTGTGGACCGATGGCGAAGCTGCCAGCGGTGGTCTGGAGCGTATTGCCGAAGATGGCAGCATCGAAGGCATCGCAGCCGAGTTCAACCAAGAGGTTGGCGATGGCGGCGTGGATGCGACCATTATCGGGGGTATCGGGGCTCCGGGTCCGATTGATCCGGGTGAAAGCGCCAGCTTTACCATCAACGTCAACGCCGACGATGTGGGCCGTGGGTATTTCACCTGGGCAACCATGGTGATCCCGTCGAACGACGCCTTCCTGGCATCGCCCGACAACCCGCTGACCGATGCGCTCTTTGATGAGGACGGCAACTTTGCCGGACCGCTGGTCATCGAGCGCTTTGGCAGCGACGTTCTGGACGCAGGCACCGAGGTCAACACTGAAGAAGGCGCTGCCTTCCTCAACCAGACCGCCCGCGATCAGGGTACGGCAGAAAACGGCGTCGTCCGCCAGCACGAGGGCTTCAACGGCTCGGAAGGCAACCCGGACGGAACCCCGGTCAACGTCCTTGGCGGCACCACCGCTGCGGGAACCATTGTTGATCCGATCGAAGGTGACTTCACCCGCAATGAAGGTGGCGAACAGCTGCTGCGCATCGTGGTTGATATCGCTGAAGGCGGCGATGACATTCTGTCCGGCGGTGCCGGAGAGGACTTCATCGACGGTGGCCGTGGGAACGACGTGCTGGATGGTGGTACCGACAACGACCGACTGGAAGGTGGCTCTGGCCGCGATACCTTCGTGTTCCGTCGTGGAACCGGTTCGGACATCGTTGCCGACTTTACCGCCGGCATCGAAGAAGGCGAACTGCTGGACGTCTCCGACTTTGGGGTTACCAGCCTTGAACAGCTCAACATTGAACAGGATGGCGAAAACACCGTCATTGATCTGGGCAATGGCGATCTGATCACGCTGGAAGGCGTCGCCCCGAACGAGCTGGTTGCCGAGAACTTCGTCTTTGGCGAGGAGCAGCCCGAGGTCGTTCTCGAAGTGACCAATGGTGACGACGACGTGGTCGGTGGCGAAGCTGCCGAAAACATCGACACCGGCAACGGTGACGACATCGTCGAAGCCGGCGGTGGCGACGACACTGTCGACGGTGGCAACGGTGACGACGATCTGTTCGGTGAGGCCGGAAACGACCAGCTGACCGGTGGCAACGGCGACGACAACATCGAAGGTGGCCTTGGCAATGACGTCCTGATCGGCGGCAACGGCGAGGATCTGCTGGACGGCGGCGAAGGTGGCGACACCATCACCGGTGGTCGCGGCGACGACATCCTCAACGGTGGCATCGGCAACGATACCCTGGAAGGCGGTCGCGGCGATGACGAGTTGAACGGTGGTGCAGGTAACGATTTCATCTGTGCTGGTCTGGGCGACGACATCATCAACGGTGGTGAAGGCAACGATCGCCTGGAAGGCAATCGCGGCGCTGACACCTTCGTCTTTGCAGCCAACGCAGGTGACGATGTCATTACCGATTTCGAAGCCTTTGGGGATGACCAGTTGGATCTGTCCGCAGCCGCGCTTGGCTTTGACAGCTTCGCGGATGTCTCGGGTGCGATCTCGCAGCAGGGCGACGACGTTGTCATCGACCTGGGCGCCGACGGTTCGATCACACTGCTTGGTATCCAGGCGGCTGATCTGACCGACGAAAACGTCCTGTTCTAAACCAATCGGCGGCGGCCTTCGGGCCGCCGCCCCTTTTTCTGTATTACGAATTGACGGAGAGACATCATGTCATCGGGGAATTCACAGCAATCGGAACTTAACCGGACGTTCCTGTCCTGCCTGCCCGGCGTGTTCGCAACCGGCGGTTTCAGCCTGGTCATCAACCTTCTGATGCTGACCGGCCCACTGTTCATGATCCTCGTCTATGACCGGGCGTTGCCATCGGGCAGTGTGCCAACCCTGATTGGCCTGTCGATCCTCATGGTGGGCCTCTACTCTGCCTTTGGTTTTCTCTCGCTGGTCCGCTCGCGTATTCTGGTCCGTATCGGCAACCGCGTCGGCAACCGACTGCAAGAGCGGGTATTTACCGCGCAGCTGCAACAGACCGCCCAACAAGGCGGCACCAAGGGTCAGGATGCCAACCGCGATCTGAACTCGATCCGCGAGTTCATGGGCGGTCCGACCCCCGCAGTGCTTTTTGACGCGCCCTGGACCCCGATTTATCTGGGCGTTGCGTACATCCTGCACCCCTGGTTGGGATATGCCGGTCTGGCCGGGGTTGTATTTCTGGTGATGGTTGCCCTTCTGAATAACTATCTGACGCAGCGCGGCGCGAAATCGTCCAACACCGATCAGGTCCGCGCCAACCGCGCCATGAGCGATATCGCCCGCAACAGCGAGGTGATCGGCGCGATGAAGATGGGCGGCGATCTTTACGAACGCTGGAGCACGCTGCAAAACCGCGCGCTGAGCAGTCAGAGCCGCACCAGCGATCTGGCCTCGGGCCTGTCGACCCTGTCGCGGACCGTTCGGATGCTGTTGCAATCGGCGGTTCTGGGTCTGGGCGCGTATCTGGCCATTGGCGGCGATCTGAGCGCCGGGTCGATCATCGCCGCGTCGGTCATCGTCGGCCGTGCGCTGGCCCCTGCGGAACAGGCGATCTCGGGCTGGCGTCAATGCGTATCCGCCAATGCCGCGCGCAAACGGATCGACGCATTGCTCAAGGCCCACCCGGTACGCTCGGCGGCCATCACCCTGCCGCAACCCAAAGGCGACCTGCATTTGCAGAACGTCTTTGCCGCCGCCCCGGGCCAGACGCAGCCCATGCTCAAGAATGTCAGCTTTTCGCTGCAGGCGGGCGAAGTTCTGGCCATCATCGGCCCCAGCGGTTCAGGCAAATCGACGCTGGCGCGGGTGATTACCGGTGCCTGGTCGGTGCTGCGCGGCCATGTGCGCATCGACCGCGCCGACATCGAGTATTGGAATGCACTGCAACTGCGCGAGGCGGTCGGGTATCTGCCCCAGACGGTCGAGCTGTTCGATGGCACTGTGCGCGAAAACATCGCCCGGTTCCAACCCGACGCCAAGGATGAAGACATTGTGCAGGCCGCCATGCGCGCCAATGCCCATGACCTGATCCTGAGCCTGCCGAAGTCTTATGACACGCCCCTGGGCGAAGGCGGCAGCGCCCTTTCGGGTGGCGAACGTCAGCGGATCGGCCTGGCGCGTGCTCTGTTCGGCGATCCGGCGGTTGTGGTTCTGGACGAGCCGAACTCGAACCTTGACGCCGCTGGTATGACCGCCCTGAACATGACTGTCGAAGAGCTTCAGAAACAGAAGAAAACAGTGATCCTTGTGGCCCATCGTCAGGGTGCGCTGGCACTGGCAGACAAAGTTCTGGTCGTCGACAAGGGTCAGGTCTCGGCCTTTGGCCCGCGCGAAGAAATCCTGAACACCTATTCCCAAAACCGCAGCCGCAAACCCGTCACCAAATCGGAGGAAATTCAGAATGTCTGAGCCCCGCACACACGCACAAACCCTGCCGGTCGACCGGATCGGTGGCTGGAGCTTCTTTGGGATTATCATTGGGGTCGGCATGCTGGCCGCCATGGCCGCCTGGAGCATGAACACCCGTATTGATGGCGCGGTCATCGCGCCTGCCATGGTCGGGTTGGAAACCGATCGCCAGCGTGTGCAACATCTGGAAGGCGGTATCGTATCCACCATCCATGTGCGCGAAGATCAGACCGTGCATCAGGGTCAGCTGTTGGTCGAGTTGGACACCACCCGCGATCAGGCCGAATTGAACGCCGTGGCCAGTCAGATCGCGAACCTCAGCGTACGCCGCGCGCGGCTGATCGCGGAACGCACAGGAACCGCATTCCCGCCCAAGGATCTGGGCGTTCCCGTCACCGATACGGTCCAGAGCATCATCGCCGCTGAACAGCAATTGTTCGACAGCCGCAGTGAATCGCAGGCAGCCCAGGCCGCTTTGCTGGAAACCCGCAAGCAATCGCTTGATGCTCAGATCGAAGGGCTGCGGAACCAGAACCATTCGCTGGTGGCCGATATGGCCCTGACCGAAGAGGAACTGAAAACGGTTGTGCAGTTGCACGAGAAAGGTCTGCTGCCGGTTACGCGGGTATTACAAGTGCGCCGCAGTAAGCTGAACCTTGAGGCGGGGTTGTCCGGCAATGATGCGCAGGTCAACAGCCTGCTGGCACAGGTCGCCGAAACCGAAAGCGAATTGCGCGGGACACAGGCCACTCTGGCTGAATCCATCGCTATGGAGTTGACCGAGGCCGATCAACAGTTGCGCGAACTGACCGAGCGCGGCATCAGCCTGCAGGACCGGGTGCGCCGCAGTCGTATTCTGGCACCCCGCGACGGGCGGGTTCTGAACCTTGCCGTGCACACGCAGGGCGGTGTCATTGGTGCCGGTGAGGCGGTGATGGAAATCGTCCCGAACGAGGAAAAGACCGTGCTGCTGGCCAATGTCCCCGTGACCGAGATCGACCGGGTCTCGCCCGGGCTGGAAGCCAAGGTGCGCCTGACGGCCTTCAACCTTGGCCAGACGCCTGAATTGACGGGCTCGGTGCGGTCGGTCTCGGCCGATACGCTGACCGATCCGGTGACCAATGTGCCGTATTACAGCGCGGAAATCTCGCTAAGCGAAAGCGAGCTGGCGAAGCTGAACAATCAGGAACTGGTGCCCGGGATGCCCGCCAGCGTGCATATCGCAACCGGCGAGCGGCTGGTGGCCTCATACCTGTCGCGGCCCCTGAAGGATGCCTTTGCCCTGACGTTCCGGGACGAGTAACTGCCACGTTTTGGCACATTACCTTGAGGGCTTGGTCAACAAGTCCTCAAGGTACGGGTTTTTCAGGCGCGTCTGCGCATAGTCTTTCGGTTCAAGCCGTGTATAGATCAGCCCATCACCGCGCCCATACTCGGTCAGCTCTAATTCGGGCGCGACCAACATATCGACCCCGTTCTGCGCGGTACTTGTGCGGTCCCTGCCCCTTGGCAGGTTTGCGGCTGTTGTCCCCATCGGGAACAGAAAACCCAATGTTCGATCCCTCTGGCCGCAAGCCTAGATCCGCGAAAGCCGCCTTGTGGGGACAAGTGCCGAGCGGTCGCAAAACGCGCGCGCATCGACACCGCAAAACATTCCGTCACGCTCAACCAAAACGGTGCGCCATCCCCGCGCCGTTGCGCCCAGGATATCCGTGTGCAAAGTGTCGCCGCACATCACGATCCGGTCCCGCGAAATTCCTGCAAGCGATTCTTCCGCCACCCGAAAAACCTCGGGGAAGGGTTTGCCAAGGAACTTGATATCCTTCAAACCCCGGTCGGCCAGCAGGTGGCCGTAGTGCCCCGGCTCAAGCGAGAATCCGTGATCGCGGGGGCTGCGATATCGGCATTTGCAATCACAACCGGACGTGGATTTGACAGCAAGTTTTCTGTCAAAACAGCCTGCCGGTCCGGCCCCCAAACCTTGGTCGAAAGGAACAGAATACCGTCCACCCGGTCATAATCGGCCCGATCATCCCCCAGACGCAGGGTCGGGGTCGTGATGTCTGATAGATCATACGAGGGGGCGGCGATACACCCCCACAGCCCATCCCCAAGATCGGCCAGCGCTGCGTCGCGGCTGGTGATGATCTCGTCTGACCCGACCCGCATCCCAAGCTTGCGGAACTATTCTGTCGCCCGGTCATGATTGTAGCTTGCGGCGTTCGAAAGGATGCGAATGGCATGACCGGCATCACGCAGCTGATCCAGACGGTGCGATGCCCCGGGGATCGGGGTTTCATCGACGTTCAGAACGCCGAAAGCGTCGAAGACAAAGGCGTCAACCTCTCCGGTTATGTCCATCAGGGACGTCACCTGTGTGATTGGGGACCGGAAACTGGCCGATGGAAGCCGGTGACGCACAGCCTGATAGCGTTCGAAAATACTGGCAGCGTCATTCAGTCGTCGCGCAAGTCCATTTTAGCAAACCTCTTGTGATGTGGATGGTAGTTGTACCTGCAGAAAATGACACTCAAAACAACATTTATTCATCTAACTTCAACAAAAACTCTCATCCTAAGTCGTTGTTTTCCAATCAATCCATTAAATAGCCACAAAACACTTCAAAAAATCTCACATAATTTCAGACGTTTTGTACTTTTGTCATATTCTGCAACTACTGCACGGGCAAAGCAGCGGGATTTCGATGGCTTCAAAAGAAATCAAACGACGCTGAGCAGCCCCACTTGAGTGGTCCAAATTGAAAGTTAGTGCATGGTTGGCCTTTGGTCCATCGGGACGAAGGCTTCCGGGGTTGGTGGTCGGTAACCCAGAGCACTGTGGGGTCGTTTGTTGTTGTAATGTTTCCTCCAGTTTTCGATGATGATCTGGGCCTCACGCAGCGAATAGAAGATCTCGCCGTTGAGCAATTCGTCCCGCATCCGCCCATTGAAGCTTTCGCAGTAGCCGTTCTCCCAGGGGGATCCTGGTTCGATGTAGGCGGTCTTGGCCCCAACGGCTTTGATCCAGTCTCTGACAGCCTCAGCGATGAATTCGGGACCATTGTCGGATCGGATGTACGACGGTACGCCCCGCAAGATGAACAGGTCTGTCAGGGCATCTATGACCTCGGACGAATTCAGCTTTCGCTTCACCCGGATCGCGAGGCATTCCCGGCTGTATTCATCCAGAATGTTGAGTGTTCTGAATGCCCTTCCATCGTCAGTCCGGTGATGAACAAAGTCATACGACCAGACGTGATTGCGATGCTCTGGCCGCAGCCGAACACATGACCCGTCCACTGCCTGGCAGGGCATTGCGCAGCAATGTCCCAAGAGGGTTGAGCCAGAGCCGCCCCCTCTTGGGTTGTTTCGTCGGCACTTTGAGCCCCTCTCGCCGCCATAGACGTTCGACACGCTTGTCGTTTACCTGCCAGCCCGCATCTCGCAGAAGAGCGGCAATCCGACGATAGCCGTATCGCCCATACTGACGTGCCAGCTCGATCATGTCGGCAACCAGGCGGTCTTCGTCGGCACGCCCCTGTGGCATCCGCCGCTGTGTGGATCGATGCTGGCCCAGAACGCGACAAACACGGCGTTCGGAAACCTTCATCCGACTGCGGACATGATCGATGCAAGCACGGCGGCGCGAGGGGCTCAGAAGTTTCCCTTTGCGGCCTCCGACAGGATCAATTTATCCAAAGTCAGATCCGAAACAACACGCCGTAGCCGCTCGTTCTCTTTCTGGAGCCGCTTCAGTTCCTTAAGTTGTTCCAGGCCCATTCCGCCGTACTTCTTCTTCCAACGATAGTACGTTTGCTCAGTCACACCGATCTGTCTGATTGCATCAATCCGGGGCATGCCTTGCCCCATCAGCACCTCAACCTGCCGTAACTTCACGACAATCTCTTCGGGCTTTGGTCTCTTCGTTGACATCTGTGGTCCTCCGATTTCCTAAACATAGCGGCGGACCACTTCTTTGGGGGAGGCTCAACAAGACCTGATCCAACAGGTCGTACATGACAGAGGGGGCGTTAGCCGAGATGCTGGGCGTATCAACCCAGACCATCCGACGCGATCTGGATACTCTGTGCAATGAAGATGACCTGCGCCGCTCTCATGGTCGGGTCGAGCTGACCGAAGACCGCTGGAACAAACCGTTTGATCAGCGCGCCGGAACCAATCTGATAGGCAAGCGCGCCATCGCTGAAATTGCGGCGGCGCAAATCCCCGACGAGGCCACCCTGTTCATTTCGATCGGGTCAACCACCCTTAGCGTTGCGCGTGCCCTGCAGCACCGGCGCGAGTAGACGGTCATCACGAACAACCTCAGCGCCGCCATGGTGCTGAGTGAGAAAGTGTCGAACCGGATCATCATCCCGGGCGGTGAAATCCGCCTGCCCGACCGCGATTTTGTCGGTAATGAAGTCGTGGAATTCTTTGCCCGCTATCGCGCCGAATACGCGATCTTCGGAACCGCAGGGATCGACCACGGCGGTGCCAGAATTTCATCAGGCCCAAGTTCGGGCGACCGAGCAGATGCGCAGCAACGCGCGGAAATCCATTCTGGTGATTCACCACAGCAAATTCGGACGCCACGCGCCAGCGGCAGGCGCGGATTTGTCGGGTATCGACCAGGTGGTTTGCGATCGCTTGCCCCAGGGCGCATTTTCCGACCTCGTCAAAGGGTTGGGCAACCGCATCGTCTGTGCGGAAAAGGTCGACAAGATTCTGGCCGGTTATGGGACCGTCGGCAATGATACACCGATCAATGCAGCCTATCCGCTGTTCGAACCCATCGCACAGCGCAGTTATGACCCGGACAAGGCCCGGCATCACTTTGGCAAATCCGGCTATGATGGCGATATTGTTCTGCGAGTGTCAGATGCGGCCTTTCCCGGGGCTACGGATGCCGCCGCACTGTTTCAGCAATCTGCCAAGGCTGCGGGGATCGACCTGCAGATCGTCAGCTCTCCGGCGGATGGGTATTGGGAAGAGGTTTGGAATGTGCAACCCTTCAGCGCCGCTTACTGGCTGGGCACCCCAACGCAGAACCAGACTTTTACCCTGACCTACATGTCGACGTCGAACTGGAACGACAGCCGCTTTCAGAACCCCCGGTTCGACCAGTTGATCACCGAAGCTGCGGGCACTCTGGACCAGCAAAAACGGCAAGAGATGTATCACGAGGCAGCCTTTCTGGTTCACGGCGAAGGCGGGCTGATAAATCCGATGTTCAACAACTTTATTGACGGATACCGCGACGACATGATCGCTGGCTGGGTCGATCATCCCGCCGGAGAGATGATGTGGAGCCGCGCCGCTGTCAATTGTTGGCAGATCTGAACATCTGATCATTGGCGAAAGGCAAGCTGAGCCCTGAGTTTCCCCCAGCCGCGGGGAAGCTTTAGCGCCTGTTTGGCAATCCGACGCGGCCGGCTTGCCATGTTCCTTAACTCCGCAAGCTCTGATGGCGTCTGGTTTCTCAATCAGCCGTGAAGTTCCGGGACAACTCATCCCAGAAAAGATCAAGCATCGGAAACTGCGACCCTTTGCGCCGCGCTGCGCAAATGTTCCAGGTCATTGTTTCCCGAGTTCTGATTTCCTTCAGCAAACCAAGATCGCGGTGTTGGGCGAAATCCTCGCGCATACCGGCGCAGATCAGGTCCGACCGGCAGGTCAGGTCGCTCAGAAAGGCGAAATCATCACTTTCAACCTGCGGCAGGCGATCGACAATCTGCCAGGCCTCTTCGTCATCGCCCAGGATCTTTGCAATCGCTATGCGCCAGTGTCGATGAAGATGGGCGGTTACAAAAGGCTGGCGGAAAACCTCGGCGACATCCACGCGGGCTTGCTGATGAATGGGATGTTTCGGTCGCGCCCAAAACGACACCGGTTCTTTGCGCAGCACAAGGATATCAAGATCGCTCAGGTCCGGGGTGTGGGTCAGATCGCAGATCGCTACATCAAGGGCTCCGATCCTGAGCTGCTCCAGCGGCTCTTTTGTGGCGCGCACTTGGACATAAGCGCGCAAATCGGGACTTTGCTGCAGGCAATCGGCCAACAGGGGTGCAACAATCGTACGCGTGGTCAGGGGGCCGCAACCGATGTTCAGATGTTCGGGACCATTTGAGCGCAGCCGCGCGACACTTGCCTCAAACCGGGTGCCCGCGTCATGCAGATCGTCGATCATGTTCAGAAACGACCGGCCCGCCGGGGTCAGGAAAGCACCGCTGCCGTTCCGCTCGAAGATTGTGCGCCCGACATAGGTTTCCGCTGCGCTGATATAGCGGGAAAAACTTGCCGCCGAGGTGCCCATCACTTCGGCCGAAATCCTGAAACTGTTGTGCGCAGCCAAGGTGCGAACTGCCAGAATGACCTTTTTGTCCAGCACCCAAGCACCCCGGTTTCAGTTTGCGGTCCGCGCTTTCCATAGTCTGAAAGCAGCACCCAGAGAAGTAGTTTGGGCTAGCGGGATTAGCAACATGAAGTTGAGCGCGGAGCAGTATGCTCCCTAATTTCGACACATCAAATAAGTGCTGAAGGTGGCCTGGTCATGTATTTTTCGAACACCCTGAATGGTCGCGTACACGCGGTTTGGCAGGTGTTTTGTCAATGCCGGAAAACGCCGATCAGGCACCCTTGAACCGACGGCCACCCCCGCCATGTGCCGGTCTCTTTTGCGGGTTCCGAATGTACGAATTCACTCTGACATCCCGCCGTTGTCTGTTGTGGATATCCAGACCAGATTTGAAAATGTGGTCGGAACACTGTCAGTCCCGACCAACGCGATCAGACTCATGGGTCCGGGCAACAACAGCAGCCTCTGCCAGCAAAACCTCATATGTTCCGGCTGCACGCGCTCTGACAATCTCAGTTATTAATGCGGCAGGATGATCACAGTCGCCTGCCCGAACCAAACGAAAATTGCGCCGCCTCACAAAGAGGCGGCGCAACTGCGCAGTGTCAGTGACCGTTCCCGCGCTTGGCGTTTATGACGGTCTGTTCCAACGGGTTATACCCATCGGGAACCGGAACCAGGTTCACGTCCTTGGCATAGCTTTCGTAGAACGCCCGCATCTCGGCCACACGCTCGGGCATTTCGGACGCCAGATTGTGAAGCTCGGACGGGTCGGTCTCGATGTCGTACAACTCCCACGCGCCAGTGCCTTTCGGGGGTAGGTTCTGCATCAGCTTGAACCGGCCTTGGAACACCGCCGACGATCCGGCCAGTTCATAGCCAACAGGGTTGGCATCATCCCGAACCGTCTGGATTTTACCTTCGAGGACGGGCAGCATGCTGATACCATCAGGCGTATAGATTTCACGCCCGTCATAGACCGAATCCGGGGTTTCCACACCGGCGACCTCCAACAGGGTTGGAACGATGTCACGGACAAAGGCGAACTTGTCGATTTGCGTGCCGGGTTCCACCACGCCGGGGAAACGCACGATCAGTGGCACCCGCAATCCGCCTTCGGTGGAAAACGTCTTGAAGTAGCTGCCGGGAACCGCCGCGGCAGCAGCCCAGCCGGGTCCGTAATCGGCATAGACGCCTTTTTGACCCATATCCGAGAAGTCGCCTTTGAAATCTTCCATATAGACCTTGTCGTAATTGGCCTTGTACCAATCGCGATATGCCTCAGAAAGGGGCAGTTGGTTCGGATCCGGGCCATTGTCGGCAAGGAAGATCACGACCGTATTGTCGGCAATGCCTTTTTCGTCAAGATAGGACAGCAACCTGCCGATATTGACGTCCATGTTGTCGAGCATCCCCGCGTAGGTCTGCATCCGCCGCGCGTTGAACGCCTGTTCTTCCTCGGACAGCTTTTCCCAATCCGGCATACGCCACGGTTCATAGGATGTTTTGGCGAATTCAGGGTCCAGCTTCACGTCGGGCGAGATCAGGCCCAGCTCTTTCTGCCGCTCAAGACGGGAAACCCGGAGCGCCTCGAACCCCTCATCATAGACGCCGTCATATTTGTCGATGAATTCCTTGGGGGCCTGATGCGGGTAATGCACAGCCTGATATCCAACCCAGGCAAGGAAGGGTTTGCCGTCATCCAGATTGCTGTCGATATAGTCGATCATCTGCTGGGTGTAGAAATCAGACGAGAAGTATTCGTCGGTGGGCAGGCTGACAAGTTTGTCGTCTTCGTAGTAATGCACCCGCTCATAGAACGGCGCATAGGGTTGCTCGACCCAATTGTCGGCACCGCTTTCGCCCAGCATAAAGGATTTCTCGAACCCTCGGGCATGGGCAATGGTTTCGGGCTCGTGTCCAAGATGCCATTTGCCGGTCATATAGGTGTGATATCCGGCATCGCGCAGCAACCGTGGCAGCGCAACAACCTTGTCGTTCAGGTGCCCCTCATACCCTGGTTTGCCGAACTGGTTGTCGGCCTGGATTTCCAACATGTTCCCCAGCCCCGCAAGGTGGTTGTCGACGCCACTGATCAGCATTGTGCGCGTCGGTGAACAGGATGCGCCCACGTGGAAGTTGGTGAACAACATGCCCTGGTCGGCCAGTTGATCGATGGTAGGCGTTTCAATCTCGCTGCCAAAAGCGCCGACATCCGAAAACCCCATGTCATCCGCGATGAGTATCAGGATGTTGGGTCGATTGTCGTCCCCGTCAGCGGCAACAGCAGCCGTCGACAGCGCGACCGAACCAACAAGTGCAAAAAGTGACTTTAGCGGAACCATAGGTCCTCCGTTCAGCATGGTTTGACAGGCGGGATGCCCGTTAGGTTACTTGTCTCAGCAAAACCCGGATCGAGCTACTGGAGGACACAAGCGTTTCACTATCCGGTTTGATCCTTCCGAAAATTGCAGCAACGAGTGAAACAGCTTGACGCAATGATAGCAGGCGCTGAGGCCCCGCTGGGGGAGTTGTGGGCTTTGGGCGCAGAATCCCTGACGATGGAAACCCGAGATGATTGGGAAGCCCAATGACAGGCCGACGTCGGTGATGCCTAAAAGATCACCCGAACCCTCGTGGCTTCAAAGATGACAATCTACCGAGCACTTTCTGGTGAACGAGCAGGCTATGATGGCAATTGCCGCAAAATTGCCATTAAAATCCAATTTACTATTCCTGTATACGCAGGACAAACTTTGGTTTGAAAAGACCAGCTTATATGGTTTTAGTACGGTCGAAGAATTTCGGGGTTGATCAGTAGTCAAATGGCAAACTTCAGCATAAGCGGCGGTGGTTCCACCACGTTCACCGATACGACGCCCGGTGGTGGTCTCGTTATTGATTTCGATACGCTGGACAACAGCTTCAGCGTTCAAGTCAATGGTGTTGATCTTTTTATTGGGGGTCCGGCGGGCGCACCAAATGAGGTTGAGTTCCAGCAAAACGCCACCGCGGGTCAAACCATTCGATTTGCCGATGGCGACCGTTACGGGGCTGACACACCCGAAGTCTGGCAGCTTGGAAACACCAATGGTGAGCCGGTCGTCCGCCTGGAGATAAACCCCGACGGAACTGTCACATTGTTTGGCGTGAAATCGCAAGATGGGCCGCTTGAGCCTTTACAACTTTTCAATGGTATGACGGTCAACCCGGCGGCGGTTCCAGATGCTTGGAACGACAATGGTCCCAATACCATTGTCGTGGATCAGATTGTGACCGGACCCACGGTCGCAGATGGAGAGTTTGTCGACGTACCCTGCTTTGCCGCCGGAACACTGATCGAGACCGCGCAGGGCCCTGTATGCGTTGAAGACTTACAGGTTACGGATCAAATCCTTACCTACGACAATGGCTATAAGCCCATTTGCTGGATCGGCTCTCGCAGTTTGAGCCGTGCTGAACTTGACGCGCATCCACGGCTGAAACCTATCCTGATCCGGGCGGACGCCTTGGGGGCGGGTTACCCCAAGCAAGACCTGATCGTATCGCCTCAGCATCGTATCCTGGTGTCTTCAGCGGTTGCGATGCGCATGTTTGATTGCGAGGACGTTCTGATCCCGGCGAAAAAACTCCTTTCGCTGGATGGCGTCGAGGTTCTGCAGGATACGTTTGACGGTATAGAGTATTTCCATCTGTTGCTGGACGCCCATGAGATCATCTGGTCCAACGGGGCACCAACAGAAAGCCTCTTTATTGGCCCCGAAGCTCTCAAGGCGGTGTCGGAAGAGGCGCAGCAGGAGATTAAAGACCTGTTTCCAGAGTGCTTTGAGCCGCATTTCAAGGCCCCCTCTGCGCGGTATGTCCCACAAAAGGGCAAGCTCATGCAAAAGCTTGTCCAACGGCATCAGGCTAATCATAAACCTCTGTTCGGCGGATCAACGGGGCCGAATTCAACTGTTTGATCTCGCCGCATCCCGCGCTTCACCATGTCTTTTACCCAACTTCCACGGCAAGAAAGTCGGAAAGAAGAGCCTGTCTGGTGAATGAACACGAGCGACGGCGACAAACGAGGCATAGGGTCTGCCTCGGAAAGCCCGGTCGTTTTCGAGCGTATCGTGGTCTAATCGAGCATTTGACGTCGCGCAAATTTAGATACTCGCGAAAACTTCACACCAGACCCACATAATAATCTATGAATTTAAGACCTTTTTTGCACCTGCTGGATGCAGTAAGCCTGCTTGCAATACCCACAAAGCACTTTGTGTCACGAAACAAGGACAATCACTTTGGATACGAGAGATAACGAAGACATCGCAGCCGCCAGATACGCTGCCGTGATGGAACACCTTTCAAGTTTTGATCATACCCCAACCAATTCGCCTGCAAACGAATTGCCTGCAAAGTTGATCCTGAAACAGGCACGTATCCACCAAAAGCGCGAGGTGCGCCGTGCCCGGATGATCAAATGGTTTGGTCGCGAAAACGCCCAAAAGATCAGGGAAACGCATCGCAAGCTAAAACAGAGCCTAAAGTTTTAAAAACCGTTGTGGCCCTGTGGCCTTATTAACCTAGCACGCCTACACCAAGCCGCGCGACAATAGATCATGTATGTGCAAGATACCCTTGGGGCACTTGTCCTCACATAGGAACACGGAAGGAACGCGTTTTTCCGACATTGTACGTGCCACGACGCTCAAGGGTTCGTTCGGGTTCAACATCAGCGGATCTGCGGACATCATACAGTCCACCGGCGTTTCTTGGCTGACAGCAGACATGTGACGACGCAAATCACCATCGGTAAAAATTCCGATCAATGAACCGTCAGTGTCGCAAACACCCACACACCCTAGACGCTTGCTGGACATTTCCAACAGGGTCTCCATCAAGGAAGTACCCTTAGTCACCAGCGGAAGTGCGTCGCCAGTATGCATTATGTCACGCGCCAGTGTCAGAAGCTGGCCAAGCTTCCCGCCCGGATGATAGACATGAAACCCATCGGCGGTGAAGCCCGTTGCCGTCATCGTTGCCACAGCAAGCGCATCCCCAAGCGCCAGCGTCAACGTCGTCGATGTGGTCGGAGCCAGCCCAAGTGGGCACGCTTCTTCGGCTTCCGGCAGCAGAAGTGTATAGGTCGATTGCTGCGCCAACGTCCCTGTCTGTCTGGCAGTTATCCCAATAATGGGGATGCCGAACCTCTGACAATACGAAAGCGTATGGAACAGCTCTTGCGACTCGCCCGAATTTGAAATCGCGATGACGACGTCTTCTTTGGTGATCAATCCAAGATCGCCATGATTGGCCTCTGCGGCGTGCAGAAAATAGGATGGGCGCCCAGTTGAAGAAAACGTCGCGGACATTTTGCGCCCAATGTGCCCGGACTTTCCGATACCGGTGACCACGATCCGACCCCGGCAGCTTACCAATAGCTTTATCGCATCTGTAAACGCCGTATCCGTCAGTGTCGTCTGTCGGAGTTTCTGCAAACCAGCAATCTCAGTTTCCAACACGGCATCCGCAACAGTTGCTGGGCTGTTTTTCGACGTTAGGGTTTTCAAACTATTTTCGGTCATCATTCTTTATCCGGAAAACGGGTAGGACGTGGGGGACCCATCGGCAACTTCCGCCAGGATCAGACCCAAAATATTGTGCAATGTAATCACACCTAGAACATTACCCGCGTCGTTAACTACAGGAAGGCAGCTGATCTTTCGCTGTCCCTTCTCCATCTTTGTAAGCGCGTCCCACAAGGTTTCATTCTCGTGGCATGTGATGGGATCGACTGTCGCAAACTTGGACGCCAGCAGCGAAAACAGACTGAGCGGCCCAAACTTGGAAAATGCCCGGCGTGCGTCTCCGTCGCTGGCCACAGCGACCAGTTTATCGGCGTCGTCCACCAGCATCACGATACCATAATTGCGCTCCATCAAGGCTTTCGAAACGTCCATATAGGTTATTTGTTTCAGCCCGAATACAGCCCCATCTTTGGTTTCTACATAATCTGCAACACGCTTTGTCCGCAGATGTCTTTCGAAACGCGACATCTGGGTGTCACTGTCCTCGGCCAGATCGTCGGCGAGACAGGGCTCAATATCGTGGAGGCCGTGATCACGGGGCACATTCACCGCAATAGCGCAGGCGAGGCCCTTTGGTTTCAAGTCGTTGACCACAATCCGCTCACCGGGTGGCAGATCAAAGATTACCTGATCATACCGCAATCCGTGGGAGTCAAGATAGGCCAGGGTTTCTTCCTGTTCCTGCGCGGTGCGGGCCGAGCACAAGATGATGGTATCGGTTTCCGGAATTTTCGCCCAAAACTCAGCAACCCCAGCGAGCAGGCGGTCACCGCCATTCTTATGTCCGTTATGAACGACAATGGTTCCATCCACATCAATGAACCATGTGTGATCGAGCATGCTTAATTTCAGCTTTGCTTTCATCGCGACAGCCCTATTTGCATCCAATACATGCCGAGGTAGAAGGACCCAATCATGGAGTCAACATCGTCCTTCACATAACCGGTCAAGGACAACCATATCAGCGCATGCAGCAGCTCTATGCGCCCCAGTTCCGCACCAAAGTACTCGTTGAATACTTCCTTTGCCACATTTGCGTACGGCGGGTCATTCATAAGTACTTCGACAGTTTCGCTATCGATGTAGAGTTTGAACTTCTTCCGATTGAACGCGTCGTAGTGCCCAACCGCAGAGTAATAGAGTTTCGCAAAGTCGTAGTAGCGATCTCCCATGATCCCAGGGGTGCCGAACGAGCCGCGAGGGTCGATAAACCAGCACCTCAACCACTGATCCACCAGCGTGTTTGAAAAGGTCGGGTCACCATGTATTGGGTGGAAGCTGTCCGGGATAAGTTGATCTAAAAGACCCGGGATGACATCGGCCTGCGACGGGTGGGCGTAATTTTTACACTTCATTCCATTGATGGTAAATGAGGGTTGCTCAATACCGGGAATGATTGAGCGTACTTGCTCAATTCGTGCAATCGTCTTGTCGATATAGACGGATTTCACTGCCTCGACGTCAGCCTCTGCTGTTTGCCGGTCATGCAGCGATGCAAGACTTTCGATATGGTCGAAAACAACGGCACCGCGTTCCCTGTCGCTCAGATCATGCATCTCAAAGGCATGCTTACCCTTGATCCGCGTCATGGTCAGAGGTTCGGTACTATGGATTGTTGGAATACGCGTAAACCCAAGAGCGCGTGCTTGGGTGTACCATGCCACTTCGTTTTCGTGCACGTCCGCATATGCCGGGTCTATCACGCGTTTGACAACACGGTCCCCATCAACCTTGACAGAGTTGAAGAAGCGCGCAACCGCCTGATCCTGATTGATCCCTTCGATCCGAGCAAAGTCGCCAAGCTCTTCCGCCGCGTTCATTGTCTGATAGTTCAACTGATCGGAGAATGCAGACAGCCAGCGTACAAACTCTCCTTCATTTGGCATCTCAAACGGGCGGACACCTGCGGGGAAGAAAAATAGCCCCATCACACCGTCATGCGTACCGGGCTTTTCAACAAGCATGCCATGTTCATCGCGCACCCATCGGCAGGTGAATGCGTCGGTCACAAAGACTGTCGGGCGATCGGTTTGGTCCGGCACGACATCATCAGTGAGGATTAAGTCAGCCCAAGCCAGAAAAACCGGAGCATCATCCGGTATTTCGGCAAAGGCGTCTGCAATGCCCGACGCCGTACCTTTGGAACTTGCCTTTACGATCTTCACCGTCGGCGCTGGAGGATTAATCTTGAGATAGCTCTCAAGAATGTCGAACAGATAATCGCCAATAACCGTGAATTCAGCATCCGGGAAGCGGTCGAACAAATGATAAAGGATCGGTTTGCCCTTGACCGAAACAAGGCATTTGGGCTTGTTCCACGTATGGTGACGTAGCCTGCTACCGCGTCCACCAGCCTGAATGATGAATCTGATTTTTTGGTTTGGCTCACTTTTTTCAGATGTCATCACATATCACCAGTTCGAGTTAAAGCGGTTGTAAACAGAAAAGAAATCTTGTGCAAAAGGCAATACACCATCTGATTTGGGAATTCGGTCATGACATTCCGCCTCGGAGGATAGGCAAGTATGCATTAAGGGTTTGGAACACTTTTGAAGGCAGCAGGCCACTTACTTCTGCCCCTTCCGCCACTTGTTGCAATTGCACGCGCAACCATTCCATCTTGCAATTCTGCGCATAGACGAAGGAAAAGCCGCCTGCGAAGTAGATACATATGGCATGAGGCCAATAGTGCATTGACAGGCCAGCCCGCGCGCACCGCAGAAAATGTTCGTGGTCTCCTGCGATCCAGTATGCATCGTCGAAGCCAAAGCGATCAAAGATGCTTTTGCGGTAAACAACGGCTTGCTGGCATACCAAGTCTTGAAAATAGATGTAGTCGTCTTCAGCGTCGATGCCTTTCAACACTTCATCGGCAGGTCTTCCGCGATGCAAATTTACCTCGCCGTCCGCGTTCACGTAGATGCTCTGCCCGTGCAGGATATCGGGCGTATGCGCCTCAAGTTCTGCCGCCATCTTTGACGCGGTGTTGTTCTCGGTCAAAACATCACCGGCATTCAGAAACAGGACATAATCACTGTTAGCGTATTTGACGGATTTGCCGGCAGCATCATAAAACCCTGAATCAACCGAGTGTTTGTAGGTGACCGGACAGTCCATATCCTGCCCCATTTGTGTCACGTAGGCTTCGATGCGCTCACGCTCTTCTGTACGAGATCCGTCGTACACAAGCCATTCGAAAGTCCCGGCTTCCTGAAACTTCAGGTTTTCCGCGGTAATCTTCAAACTGTCAAAATTATCTCGGGTCGTGGTGATGATGGAAATAATTGTCATGCCATCTCTTTCTTAAGCGCACCTGCGAGTTCCGGCGGCAGGTTTTGAAAGGCAACAACGCCCAGATTACCACCTTCCAATGGGAACGCTTGCTCTGTTGGGCTGTGACGATAGATCCTTTGTGCAATCGCATCGTCATAATAATTGATCTGCGGCACGCCGAGTGCCGCCGCGATGTCACAGGTTCCCGAACGCACAGCAATAAGAAGGTTCGAGCTTTCAAGGCTTTCGACAACATCGGAAAATGGACCATCGACAATCGTAACGCCTTCGGGCTGAAGGGTGGCGATCAGCCTCTCTATACCCAGCTTGAACCCATCACTGCTTTGCTCAAACCCGTCAGGTCGAAGCCCGTCTTTGGGTTGATGCACTGCAAGGGTCACAGGATTTCGCTTTTGTAGACACGCCAAAACACCCAAGATCTTGTCTATAAGCGCGTCCAGGTTGGTCATGACACTGTTCGCATGTATCGCGACATTCACGCGAATGGGGCGGCCTTCGGCAACAGCGAGGCTCAGCGCTTCTTTCCCACGCTTTGGCGCTTCGCTTTTCAACACCAAGTTGCGTGCTAAGATCTCATTGACGCGATTGAATCGTGCATAGGTTTCAAGCCACGCCGAAGCAGAAAACTTAAACTCTTCCCAATTGCGAGTAAAATACACCCATCGCGACAGGCAAATCTGGTCATTGACGTACAACATACGTGGGCCAAATTCGGAATCCAGTTCGCGCGTATCGGACAAGTCATCGAACAGAGATTTGGCAAGACCATCATCAACGGCGTCTATGCTAGCCGGAAGCTGGTCGGGGAAATACATCCGTGTGACAAGGCTATCAACAGTGATCGCGGACTGAAGCTGTTTTTCTGCACAAATCGCTTTCACAGGTAGTTTTCCGAACTGAATACGGTGGCATATCAGTGACATCATAATGTCGCCGACGCCGCCACTCAGATAAATTGTCCAGTTTTCTGCCGCCTCAGGTCCCGAGCTTTGCATCTTTGTCATTATCTTTTGGCGCTTTCTGCATGTTCGGACATTTACTTGATGTTCTCGGCAATACTCTTTTGAACATCCATGGGTAACTGACCCATCGGGTCTTCGTTCAGCTTTGCCAAATCTATGTCTCGGAAATGATCTACAATCATAGTGTCACTGGGAAACCGAATGCGCGACATATCGTCAATAAATGCTTGTACTTTTTTGCTTCCCAACGCCGTGGCGCGGTGTGCCATTGATCGGGAAACGGCGCAGGCCAATACGTCATTTACGACCAAATGTACGGCTTCGGCAGCGATAACGCCTTCTGAAGCCAGCACTTTCAACTTTCGCCCCAGCATCTCAACCAAAAGCCAAAAGTCGCTCTCGTCCAGAGCAACGCTGCCATTGGTCAACAGGGACCACAGCCGCCCAACCGCTGATTCCGACATCTGCTCGTTCTCGACATATGCGTAAGCCAATACTTTATCGTGCAAGCTGATAGCCGCAATTTGCATGGCTGGCCTCCGGTAGGTCGACGAATTGAAATGGGCCTAGCAGACACTCGGAAATGGGCCACTAGGTAAAGCGAGAAACCTATATATTCGCAGGGCGCACTATCACACAATCGCAAAACGTTGTGCAACCCTCGTTTGAGCGCCAATCAGCCACCTGGGTGTCGATATATGTCTCTTGAAGAACCAGTGTTCCGTGGATGCCAAGGCTGCAGAGTTATTCGTCAGCGCCTGAACGGGGTCCTAGCGTCATGGCAAATCCCGTGTTGGACGAAACACAAAGCCCCCAAGTTGTTTTCCACGCAAGCGTGGTAAATAGTCCTTAACCATAATCAAGATACTACATTGACGATGGTGCAGAGCAGCCAAATGTGGCTGGACGACCGACTCAATGAATGCGAAAGACATATATTGGCTACGCTATGTCGAGGCCAGCGACTTATGGGGGAATCACTTTTGCTTAAATCTTCAATGGACTGGGGTCAGGTCAGGTCCGCTTTATCCGAAGTCTTCGCATCCAAGACAGAGTATGAGCACATCGTGCTGGCGGGAGATATTGAAGGTCTAAACTCAAACTTGGGGTCTGAATTCCTTAGCCAGTTTGAATTTTCAGCATTTCCGATGGACCAGGCTGTCGCAGGATTAGAGGACCTACTCACCGCATCAAGCCCCGCTTCGATATTTGTTGTTTTCATCGAGGAATTTGCCCAGAGCATACTTCCGGTTGTGGACTACTGCAGTCGAAAAGACATGAAATGGCTGGCGACGGGAGGTTATGATGTAGGCGGTTTCCTGTATGATGACCCAATGGTGATGCATAGCCTCAGAGAGTCTTTTCATGAGCAGGGTCAAAACGGGTACCTGAAGGTCGAAGACCCTGGAACGATCGGGGACTACGCCAACCTGTGTCAGGCGCTTTCCACAATTTCGCATCTGGACGGAGACGTGGTTGAATGCGGCTGTTTCAACGGCTCCAGCTCTGGCGTGATGCTTGACTACTACAACTTCAAGGACTTTCCCAAACGCACCTTCCACTTCTTCGATGTCTTTTCGGGTTTCGACTATGAAGAAGCGATGACATCGACTGATACGCTTTGGGCGGGAACGCACAAAAGCGACGGGTACGAGGTTGTAAAAGCGCGTCTCGAAGCCAAACACGGCAAAAATGTAGTAAACGTGAAAGTCAGCAACGTCATAACGGACGATTTCTTGGATGGGATAGACAAGATTGCACTCGCAAATCTTGATGTGGACATACTTGAGGCGGTTGAAGTTGGACTGATGAAATTGGCACCCAAGATCGTCCCGGGTGGCATATTGATCTGTGAAGATGCAGGGCACACTCCCATTTTGATCGGCGCCAGGTTGGCTTTGGAACGCTTTCTAAAAACAGACATTGCCAAGGGATTTGTTCCAATCTTCATGGAATCCGGCCAGGTCTTCCTTGTGAAGAGATAGCAGCGACGGCTCTGTCACGAAGTTTCCTAAAGCTTGCAAAAATGGCGGGTTGTTTGACCCGCCATGTCAACCGATGCAGTTCTCAAAGAAAATTTGGCCCTTCTGCCGTGAAGGATGTTGTCGTGAACTTTGGACCGAGGCTGCCAAAACCGCGTTCCCTGGTGCTTGATGTTTTCAAACCAATCGAGAGCAGGTTGCGCGGCGTCAGGGACCTGGCCAGTTGGCCACGTGATCTAAGAGAGAGTGTGTTTTGTCGCGCAATGTGGCTTTGGCCCATTAATTTCAAACAATGTCCCGAGGGGGCGTAGCTCGGCACAGCTTCGGCGGTGATATCCGCTCCACCGTCGCCAGAATGCCCGGTCACAGTATCGCGGTGTTTGCGCGCGTCGTAAGCGCCCTTAGGCATGACGCCTGTACTTTCGATCAGCAGGTTCGGCAAACCGCTGCCATACGATAGCATCCGCACAGATATGCAGAAGCTGCGAAAAGTCGGGCCCCTTATGCTTTCCGGGTCGGCTTTGCCGGGGCATACCCCTGACACCCGTTTATCGGGTGCGCATATTCTCCCCCCCGAGGCGGGTGATACAGGCGATGCACGACTGCACAGCGCGCTTACAAACCTCTCTGATCCATGCTATCAAAGATATCGGTGTAATTGTATTTCAGGCGAGTGCTTTGCGGCATACCGCATAGGTTAATAGTGTATTCCAATGGTCGAGAAAGCGCGTTCCGATAACGTAGGCGACAGCGTCAGGAACGTTTTATGGGCCTACCTTTCCTTTTTCAGCACCAAGGGCCTCAATCTTGTATCGATTGTCATTCTGGCCTGGTATCTCGAACCCGCAGAATTCGGAACCATGGCCATTTGCCTGGCCATTCTGGGATATTTCGAGATCCTCTCGCAATTCGGCATGGGGACTGCGCTTATTTCCACCCGTGAAAAGGTGGAAGAGACAGCCAGCGCAGTTCTTCTATGCGGGATGTTGTTTTCAAGCATTCTGGCCGGGTCAATCTGGTTGAGCGCACGGTCGATCGCCGACTGGTACGGTGATCCGCTTTTGGGCGACCTTCTGCCCGTCATCGCCATTGCGCTGATGGTGCAGGCGCTGACCAATGTGAACGCAAATTTTCTGGTTCGGGAATTGCGTCTCAAGGCCAAGCTGGTGCCGGACGTATTGCGGGGTCTGACCAAAGGGCTTGTTTCGATCCTGCTGGCGGTCCTGGGCTATGGTGTCTGGTCGCTTGTGCTGGGCTATCTCTGTGGCGCCATCGTCGGAGCCATCGCTTTGTGGATCATCAGACCCTGGTGGCCGACCCGCAGACCCGACCTGGCGACACTTAAATACATCGCACATTTCGGAGCGCATTTGATTGGCGCGGAAACCATCAATGCGACTCCGCGGCTTTTGGACAACCTGCTGGTCGGCAAGGTTCTGGGCGCCTCGGCGCTGGGGCTTTATTCGCTGGCTTACCGCATTCCCGAACTCGGGATCAAAAGCCTTATCAACGTAGCAGGCTTTGTCCTGCATCCGGTTATGTCGAAAATTCAATCCGACTCTGAAGCCCTCAAAAGCTATTACTATGGTGCCCTGAAATACTGTGCCCTTCTGATGTTCGGAACCGGCGCGGCCATTGCGGTGCTCGCAGAGCCGCTGGTGTATGTGCTCTACCCGCCTAAATGGTACGCAATGATTGTGCCGATGCAGCTTCTGGCCATTGCATTTGCGGTGGGCACAATAAACATTGTTCCCGGAAATCTTCTGAAGGCCCTCAGCAGAACTGACCTGATGTTCAAGATTTCCCTGATAAACCTGCCGTTTTTCCTGGTTTTGCTGTGGCTTGCTGTTCCGCATGGCATCGTCGCCGTGGCCTTCATTCAAGTTATTTTGGCGATCATTCAGTTTCTGTCGCACTACCTGTTTCTGAAAAGCAGGCTCGATATCTCGGCGCACAGAACATTCAGCGCCCTGATGCCCGGTGCGGTGTGTGCGGTAAGCGCCTCTGTGGTGGCGATGATCGCGCAAAGCCTTTTGAGTACCGACAGCAACCTCATACAGCTTGTTGTGGCTACTGCAGCTTTTGGTGCGGCATTTTTTGTGTCTGTGCGCATAACCGCGCCGGAAGTCTTTCAGCAGATTGCACAGCGCTGGATTCATAAAGCGGGCCGGGCCTGAAAACAGAACCCGGCCCGCTTAGTGTTAAATCACGTCCGTCTCCGGACGCCCGCCTTACGCAAGAAGGTCCGAATAGAACTCGATGCTGTCGACGCGAAGGGGTTCGTTGCCATCCGGCGTCCCTTCAAATGCGATCAGCTCGCCTTTTTCGATCCAGACGTCTTCGATCACGCGGCCTGTCAGGGTGTCCCGCGTCGCGAGTTTCTGGCTGGTTTCCTGATCCCAGGTCCAGCTGTCGACGGTTTCTCCGCCAACATTGACGCTGAGATCGCTCTCGCCATCTGATTCGTCATAATAATTGACGACGATATCGTAGTAGCCCGTTTCGCCCTCGAACGCTGTCGAGGCCTTTGCCGGGCCGTCTCCAACAGCGTTGAGATATGCATCGCCCGAAGCGATCGAGTTGCTTTTGACCTTCCAGCCGCTTTCGATATCGAAGGTTTCCGCTTCGACAAAGTAATGCTTCTGAGCGTCATTGCCCGGATTCGACGGGGTGTTTTGATCCGGATTCGAAGGGGGTGACACCACCGGAACTGTCAGAGAGGCATCATCATCGCCACCGTCGGCCGCTTGCTTTACGACGTCCAGATAGTCGATCCGGAGCGGTTCCTTTGCATCTGCGGTTCCCGAGAAGGTGATGACATCTCCGGCATTGATCTTCACGTTTTCGATGGTGATCTGGGTCGCGGTCGCTTTGTCCGCATAGTTCGAACCCAGATCCTGATCCCAGGTCCAGCTATGGACAACTTGGCCATTCACAAGGACCGACAGGTCTGATGCGCCGTCCGCCTCATCAAAATATCCGACATTCAGGTCATAGGTGCCGCTTTCGCCGTTGAACACGGTCGAGGCTTCACCGCTCTGGCCTTCTTTGACTCGAATCACCTGCCCCCCGGAAGCGGGAGCGAGCGTATTCGTGACAAATCCGTTGTTCAGAGTGAAGTCTTCGGCCTCGAAACGAAATCCGGATGCATCGCCAACGCTCGAATCGCTGTTGTCCGATGTGCCATTGTCCGTCGCAGGCAGGGTTTCAGGCGCTGGTGCCGGTGTGGGCGCAGGCGCAGGCTGCGAGTCTGCGGCGTACCCGCCCAGCAAACCGTTGATGTAGTCTTCGATATCATGCACGCCATTGCCGTCGGCATCGCCATGCGCGTCGAACGCATCCGGGTTCGAACCCAGCCGCTCTTCGAAGTAATCGGGGATGCCATCATTGTCGCGATCGCTTGGGGCTTTGGTGTTGGGCACATGCACATACCCACCTACATCGTCGGGGGAATCGATGATGCGGCCGGTTCCGTCGACGACCGACTTGACGATCCGCTGATCAACCGCGTTCAACTCGGGATAGCGGGCCCCGGCATTCGACAGGACATGATCCTTGACTTCGGACGTCGGCATGATCGTGACATTACTGGGATCGAATACATAGCCGTTGGAAATCTTCGAAACCGCATTACCGCCAACTTCCGCAAAGTTGTCAGCGACATAGTAGGCCGTGCCATCCTCAGGTGAATTCAGACGGATGGGTGCGCGATCCGCCGAGTCCGCACCCTTGATGTAAACATTGCCGATGACATGAGCGGTCGTTCCCGAGTAGCTTTCAAAGCCGTTGGGCCCGTGATTGTAAACCAGGTTGTTGATGAACTCGATGTTTTTGGCATCGTCTTTCACCTGGGCATTCCGATGTTCGTTATGCGCAAACAGGTTGCCGACCACTGTGACGTTCGAACTGCCGTCACCAATCAGCAGGCCCATCGAATGGTCGCCTTCGGGGTGGATCGAATCATCCAGCGCTTCGGCGAGGATATTGTTCGAAATGGTAACGTTCTTAGGGCCGTACCAGAGCGTGATCAGCTCGTCGACCGACCAGCTGAACGAGTTGCTGTCGATGACAACATTTTCAACGGTCTGTTTGCTGCTGCCGATCGAAATCCCGTCCCTCTCCGAGGGTTTGTCGCCTTCGCCGTCACCCGGACGGAACTGCAGGCCGCGGATAATGACGTTGTCTTCGACAACACGCAGTTTGGCACCCGATATTGTGACGCCTTCGGGCGAGGTTTGACCGGCTATGGTCACATCGCCATTTATCTCGATTGAATCATTGAGCTGGATTTGGCCGCTTACATCAAAGACCACGATCCGTGGTCCGTCGAGCTCCTCCAGAGCCCATCTGAGTGATCCGGGTCCCGAATCCGCCAGGGTCGTGACCTTGACGATTTCACCGCCTCGGCCGCCAGTCGTGTCAGAGCCAAAGCCCTGCGCACCTTCGAACGCCGCACCGGCGTTGGTCAGATCTCCGTCCATCTGAATTCCTTCTCGATCTCAATTGGGGGACACATCATTTGTGCCCGCCACATCGCTATTGGTTTCATTAGGGCGCTGAGTGGTGCCCCGTGGATTGCATGCATCCCAACATGCGCGGCGCTGCCTATACGCCGTGGCTCAGATTTAAAACCGGCAGTACGATAACTCCAAACGGCATATCGGCGAAATTTGTCTTGGAAGCGGCATTTTTGTGCGGGTTGCCGCCACATCTGGGCGGTTTATAGTGTTATGAGCAGATTTTTGCTGCGCAATAGTCCATTTCGGCTAAAGTAAGCCGAGGTCACAATGTGCAAATACGGCCCAATGCAGCTTTGACATTCCCCAGCTGCACAAATGTAAGATTTTTGTTTGGCGTGTTCTGATCGGTTACGAGTGTTCAACGGGTATTGGAATGAAGAAAATCAGGATTCTCGCTCTGACGAAGGCCACGGGCGGCATTGCTTTCTACAACAAGATGCTTCTTTCCACGTTGGATCACGAAAGATTCGAATCCCATACAATCTGTCTGTCGGAAGGCGCTGAAGCATACGCAGGTGAACTCGATGCTTTGGGACTAAGCGCCGAAGTGTTCTCGATGGCGCGTTACAAAGTCGACCCGTTGGGCGATCTGCGTGTTCTGCGTCATGTGATTAAAGTAGCCCGCGCGCGCGAGGTGGATGTTTTGATCTGCCACGGCAGCAAGACGGGCTTTATCGGTCGCGCGGCGGGCCGATACCTGAGGCGCCCGGCGATATACCGGCAAGCATCTATGCCCTTCCTGAAACGGGTCCAGGGGCGCAAGGCCCCGGCGTATTGGGCGCTTGAAGTTCTCGGGGGCCGGTTCGGCGGCAAGATGGTCGCCATCACAGACTATGCCCGTCAGGAAACCATCAGGAACCGGGTGCTGTCATCGGATGCCATCCAGGTGATCCGCACCGGTGTTGATACGGAACTGTTTCAGCCCGCAGGGCGGCGGGACGCTGTGGCCAAGAAACTGGGGCTGGACCCTGCGCGCCCTATCGTTGGCTGGTTTGGCCGGCTCGAGGCGCAGAAGGCTCCGCTCGACTATGTTGCGGCGCTGCGTCAGGTCGCCCCGGCACATCCGGAGGTTCAGTTTATCATGGCGGGCGAGGGCCGCCTGCGCAAAGAGATCGAACAAGCCCTGCGGGGGCTGGAAAATGTTCACCTCTTGCCCTGGCAGAGTGATCTCGAAAACACCTTTCAGGCGGTGGACATCTTTACCCTGAGTTCACATTGGGAGGGCTTGCCCCTGACCCTGCTGCAAGCGATGGCCAGCGGCTGTGTGCCGGTGTCGACTACCGTCGACGGATGCGCCGAAACCATCGAGACCGGGGTCAGTGGCCTGCTGGTCGCGCCCGGCGCCCCCGATGAGATGGCAGCGGCTCTTGATACTCTGCTGTCCTCTGCTGAGCGCAGGCAAACCATGGCTCTGGCAGCCCGGCAGCGGGTGCTGGATCTGTTCGACCGCCGCCGGATGGTCAGGGAATGGGAAGAGTTCCTGACCCGGCAAGTCGCTTTGACCGCGCCGATCCCTGCACAGACACCGACTGTGACCACGCAGGGTCCGGGCGTCGCGGACAAGCAGACGGGGCTGCGGATATGCATGGTGATCTCATCCTATCACCCGATCGTTGGCGGGGCCGAGAAACAGGTGGCACAGCTGGCGCGCCTGATGATCGCCAGGGGGCACGCGGTGCGCGTCATCACGCGCCGCTATCCCGGATTATCCGCATTCGAGCGGCTCGATGGCGTCGAAGTACAGCGCATTCGGGCCGACGGGCCCAAGATGCTGGCCGCGATCCGGTTCCTGTCCGGTGCCGCGCGCGCCATACGCCGCTATGCCCCCGATGTCGTTCACTGTCACTCGACCTTCAGCCCGATGCTGGCCGGAATCCTCAGCGGCGGTCTGTCGGGACGGCAGCTGTTTGCGAAACCCATGTGCGGCGGCGAGGTAACGTCGATCATGAATAAGACGGGGGGCGGTTTGCGGCGGTTTGCCATGCAACACAGGGTGACCCGCTTTGTCGCGGTGAGCAGCGAGATTGAAAAGGAACTGCAGCAATTCGGGTTCCCGGCCTCAAAAATCCTGAGCATCCCCAACGGCGTCGATACCGAACGGTTCCACCCCTTCGACAAAGCAGAGGAGAAAACCGCTCTCAGACAGGAACTCGGCCTCCCCGACGGATCGCTGTTTCTGTTCGCCGGACGGTTTGCGCGGCAAAAGCGGTTGCCACTGTTGCTGGAGGCCTGGCCCCAGGTTCGGGCGCACTGCCCGGAAGCAACCCTGCTGATCGCTGGCGCCAACAGAGACACCACGTCAGGCTTCAAGGCCGTTGGTGGCGAAGCCGAAGAGGTTCCGCCTCACTTGCTGGAACAGGACGGCGTCCGATTTCTGGGACATGTTGATGACATGCCGTCTTATCTGCGCGCCTGCGATGTTTTTGTGCTGCCCTCCGCACGCGAGGGCCTGTCCAATGCTTTGCTCGAAGCCTGCGCATCCGGGCTGGCCGTGGTGGCGTCAAATGTCGGCGGCACCGAGGACCTGATCGAAGATGGCCGCAATGGCCGATTGTTCACACCCGATAATCTGGACGAACTGGTCCGGGCTTTGACCGATCTGGGCCTGGATGCCGGGTTGCGTCAGACTCTCGGGGGTCATGCGGTTGAAACGATCCGCCAGCGGTTCGACATTCGGCAGACTGCAGAACGCCTGCTTCTGGCCTACGCCACATCGGGCGGCCCCCAATCCCCCACGCCGAATTCGACCTTGGGCAAAGTTGCCCGAACCGATGCCGGTCGAGAGTAACGCGAAAACGCCCATATGCGGCAGGCCGGGCAGCGTTCGGCTGGAAACGCCTTTGCCTCATCCAGTCCGTAGTTCGGGCGACAGCCGCAAAGTGGCCGGTTTGAGCGACGGCACGTCTGACCTCAGCCTCAGCTCCGCGATGCGCCCGGCTTCGACGGCAAGCAAAATGACGATCCACAGAAACGTCGGATAAGCGTCATGTAACAGCACCATTCCTGTCAAATAACCGGCAAGACCCGCGCCAAATGCCACAAACAACAAAGCGAACCGAACCTGCCCATGCGCCCGCGCATATTTATAGGCACTGATAAGACCCAGAGCCGCCAGAAACAAGATCGACAGGAAATAGAGCAAACCGACCAGGCCATTTTCAGCCAGAACTTCCAGATAGAGGCTGTGGGCCGAGCGCCCCTCGCCCCGGAAGATCAGACCTTTTTCCAAGGCGACGTCCTGATAGTGAATATTGAAGTTGCCGCTGCCGACCCCGCCCCAGGGGTGGGTGGTAAAAAGTTCCCAGGCCACCTTATAGCTGGCAAGCCGCCCTTCCGCGCTTTTGTCGATCTGGACGGAATCCACCAGCTTGCCAAGGGTTGCAAGCCTTTCGAATGCCTCAGCCCCCAGAAAGACCGAAGCCGCCGTCAGCAAAACAACAAACACGAGGATCGCGGCGATCTTCTGACGTCGGCTCAGTTGCAGAAACAGAACACCCAAAGCGACGGCGAGGGCCAAAATCCCCCCGCGGGATTCGGTGACCAGAATCCCGAACAGCAACAGCGCCACGGCCAGGCCCCAGAAAATGGATTTGTAGATTCTGTCCGCCTGAAGAAAATGAAACAGCGCCAGCGGAACATTGAAAACGAGAACAATTGCCATGAAATTGGCGTCATTGATCGGCCCTTCGAAACGACCGTGGAATTCATTGAAATGTGCAAAAATTTCCAGACCGGGCGGCAATGCAACCCCAAGCACCTGAACAAAGCCCATACCGCAAATTGCAGTGACCGTCAGTACCGACGACACAATGACGGTTTCAAAGCCGTTCCGATACCGCATGAAAGCCAGCACAACCAGCGCCACGATCACCACCTTGACCAGATCGACGCTGTTATCCAGCGTCACGCGCCAGTCGACAGCATAGGTAGTGCCAAACAGTGTAAGCGCGACAAATCCAGACAGCAGCCACAGGGAAAGCCAGCCGATATAGGGGCGATCCCCCCAAAAGAAATAGCGCGTGCCCAGCAAGGCCAAAAGACCGGGAACAGCAAGTTTTGCGGTGGATGGAGCGCCAAAAGCGTCAATAAGATTGGGCGAAAGGTTCGAAATGATCATAACGATCAGTATAGACAGACCTACCTGCGGGTAGTGCAGTGTTGCCAGACCGACGACCCCGAAAACCGCCAGCGCCATCAGCTCCACTATCGAAGAATCCCCAATGACGAGCGCGACCAGAACGGCGGCGAACCCGATCCATACCAGCTTCGTCGACTGTGGAGATCTTGTCGCCTCGGCCATCACGACCGGCCCTTCGTCAACCAATTGGATTCCATCACACGATCCACACCGAAACAACCGAATTCGACCGCGACGAGGGTAGTGACAAAACACTGTTAGTCAATCGTTACCCCGACCGCTTCGATCATGATGGACGAACTGAAAGGTCAAGGAAACATAGTTTATTGATATATTCATGGCGGGTGTTAAGTTAACATCGTGGCTTTGGAAGTGATTTCAGGAGTACGGTTTTGTATGACCAACTTGGGATTCCCAGGAAATTTGTAAGAATTGCTGCGATCGTCTTTTTTTGTGTTTTTCCAGTACTTGCATTTTACGTATTGATCAGACCGCCGGTTTTTGAGGCAAGGTCGCTTATTTTGTTCGCTCTGGGGCAGGAATACATCTACGTCCCGGACACGGTCGGCGGCGAGGCCCCGAACCCCGGTGATTTTCAGGGCGTCGTAAACGCCGAGATGCTTTTGCTCGACAATCCCGAGCTTAGCCTCGCTGCGCTGGAGGCCGTCGGAGTGGACCGGGCTTTCCCCGGGCTGCCACCTGACGAAGAAGCCCTGAGCCAGGCCGTCCTGTGGATGCAGGAATCGACAACGGTTGAACTCATCACCGGGTCATACGTGGTCAAGATCGCGGTCCAGCATGTGGACCCGGAAATTGCGGCCGAATTAACCAATTCCCTCACCGCAGCCTTTCTGGACCGGCGGCGTGAACTTTATACCGCCCGCGAGACCTCGCGGCTGCAGACCCGCCTGGATGCCGCCACCAGTCAGGCGACCGATACCAACAATCAAGTGCATGAACTGCTTGGTGGGCTGGACCCGCAATTCATCACCTTCGATCTGGACAGGTCATCCGTAGATCAGGCCAACCTCGAAGGTCTTCTTAGACAGTCGCGCACAACCCTGGCCGCCCTCAAGGTGCGTCGGGATCTTTATGCCATGCGTCTGGGGATGGAAGAACAGGTACTGCGCACCGAAACCGAGATCGAAGAAGAGCAGGCAAGGATCGATTATATCGAACGCGCCATGCTCGAGAACCAGGAAAAGGTGCAATACCTCTCGGCGCTCATTCCCGTTCTGCGGCCCCTGATTGCCCTTCAGCAGCAGCAAGCCCAACAGATTGCGGATCTGCAAATGCGACTGCGCGACAACCTGGCCTTGAGTGGCGCGAACATTGAAGGAAACGTGCGCGTGATCGAACGCGCGGTTCCCCCGCTGCGGTCCAGTTCCGCATCCCGGAAGGTGCTGCTTGCGCTCGTCGGTGTCGTATCCATACTTGCGGGCATTGCCGTTGCCGGGTTCAGCATGCTTTTGGCTGGCGGACGGCAAGAGTCCTTCGATCTCAACGAGGCGGGAAAACAAGGCAAAGGTGGTGCCAAGCCATCAAGCTACCAACCCATATTCAGACAGCTGCGTGCTCAGAATGCGAAACGCGAACCCAAGGTGCGCGCGCCAACGCGATGACACGCCATCCCCTCTCTTGCCCTGATTTGCCAGATCGGAGATCGCGCGGGCCTGACGCGAACGGATCGCAGGAGAATAATAGTGCGGAACAGCCTTGAACCGTCGCCACTGAAGCTGGCTTATGTCGTGGACACCCTTGTCACCGGCGGGGCCGAACGTCTGGTCGTGACTTTTGCGAAAGCGACGAAAAACCGCCCCGACATTGATCTGACCGTGTTTGTTCTCAGCGGTGGCGGCACCCCGTTCAGCGATGAGCTCGAGCAAATGGGGATCGACGTGGTCTATCTTCCCGGAAAGAGCCTGATTGATCCCGGCCGCTTTATGAAACTGGTGTCCGAGCTTCGAAAAGGATCATTTGACTATGTGCACGCGCACCTGATTTCCGCAACCGTGCTGGGGGGATGGGCCGCTGCAATTCTGCGCCTGCCCTTCGCCACGACGATTCATAACGTCAAGGCCAGCACAGCTCGGGTCAGCAAGCTGCGCGGGATCCTGTACCGCAGTGTCCTGAAGATGCCCGGAACGGTCAGAATTGCTGTCGGCCAGGCCGTCGCAGAGGCGGCGCGAACCGACACCGGCGGGCGGGATTGTATCGTTGTTCCCAATGCGGTTTCGCCCGAAGCTGTGGCACCACAGGGCGCGCGGGCGACAATGCGCGCGCAGTTGGGTGTGGAGGATCGCAAGGTCCTGATCGCGGTAGGGGCGATCATCGGGCAAAAAGCATATGAAAATCTTTTGGCGGCCTATTCACAGATTTCCATGCAGATGTCCGACACTATCCTGCTGATCGTTGGAAACGCACCGGATGCGGACCGTTATGAAAACCTGCAAAAACAGGCCGAAAATCTTGGCATAACCGAACAGGTTCGATTTCTGGGCCTTAGGCAGGATGTACCGGATTTGTTGTCTGCTGCTGACCTGTTTGTCAGCGCCTCGCATTGGGAAGGATTACCGGTGTCGGTGCTGGAGGCCATGGCGAACGGGGTGCCCTGCGTCGTGACCGATGTCGGCGACAATGCCCTTATTCTGGACGGCACGGGTGCCCCGGTCGTGCCCCCTGGACAACCCGACACGCTGGCCAAATCGGTTCTTGCTCTCTTGCAGGACGATCCGGCCCGGGAAAAAATTGGGCAAACCGCGCGGGTGCGGGTGGTCGAACACTATGGTGTCGATGCCTGGGTCGACAAGTTGGCTGACATATATGCGGATTCCGGACGCCGGTCTGATCGCCTTAGCTTGCGCAGGCGACGCACGGCATCCCATCTTGCCGCAGGCTCCGGTGATGGCGCCTCATAAGCACGCCAGCAGGATAAGTTGGCGTGGTCGGCTCAGTTCGTGACGCCCTTGAACTTCACGACCAGGACATCGCCCGGTCGCAATTCGCTGGTCAGGGTCACGCGTTCGGCCTGTGAACCACCGGCGGCGCGGAACACCTCGAACACGGTTTCAGCCTGTTCCTCGACAGACATTGCCAGCGACGGGGCCGCAATCCTCAAATAATCCATACTGGCATTAAGCTGCGAGCGAAGCAGTTCGATGTTCTCGTCGGCGGTAACCTTGGCGGCCAGCAAGTCACGGTGATACCGGGTCCGCGCCACATCGATTTCATTTTTGGCATTCGCCGCCGTCTGAGCCGCGGCCGCCGCAAATGCCGTTGTCTCAAGATCATCTGACCGGAATTGATCCGCTTCTACTTTCAGGTCTGTCAGCCTTTCCCGCCGGGACAGCCCCTGCGCCACCAGTTGGTTGACATCCTCAAGCTGTTCTTCCGTCGCCGCAAGTTGACGCCCGATTAGGGCACGGCGTTGTGCATACAAATCCGCCTCTGCAGTTGCGAGCGCCTCTCGGCGGCTGAAACCCTCAATCGACTCGTCCAAAATGGAACGGCCCATACGAACAAGTGAGACCTGATCCGGGCTTGCGCCCTCTACCGTCAGCTCCTCGCCGTACGGCTGGCCAGATTCCACTATGTCCAATTCGGCCTGGATGGCTTTGCGATTATCCTCTGCAAAACTCAGGCGTATGCGGGCCTGCATCACGCGCTGCTGCGCATTCACAACATCGCGCTCATTCATGCCTCCGGCTGTCACACGCTCATATCCACCGGCCTGCGCGACCGCTTTGATGACAGTCATACCTGGCGCATATGCATAAGAGCCGGGGGTCTGAACAACGCCCAGCACGGACACCGGGCGGTACTCGGCAATATCCACGATGACTGAAACCGATCCCGCAAAGGATTCCGCCGCCCGCTTTACGATCCTGTCTTCGACCTGGGACAGGGTCAGCCCCCCGGCGTCAATCGCCCCCAGCATGTGAAGCCGAAAGGTCCCATCATCCCTGACCTGGGCGATCCTTGAAAACTCGGTACGTCCGAGAATTGAAATATCCAGTTTGTCGCCGGGGGCCACCAGGTAGCTATCTGCAGTAGCCGGGTGGATCAGACCAAGATACAGGGCCGCAGCCCAAACCAGTATTCTAACACCTTTAAACATAGACCTGTCTCCGTCAGCTGGGTTCACTTTGAACCGCATCCGTCACCAATTAATTCCGATCCCGCCGTCGGCGCATTATAGATGGACCAAAGCCGATCCATCATCGCCGCACCGGAAAACCGGCTCTCCACTGTGCCGCGCCCGACCTCTCCCAAAAGCCTGCGGGCGTCCGCATCCGCAATCATATGCTCCAGAGCGCCAGCCAGGGCCGATGGGTCCGACGGCGCAACCAGCATGCCATTTACCCCGTCATTAATCAAATCCGGTATGCCGCCGACCGCGGTTGACACGACCGGTACTTCTGATGCCATGGCCTCAAGCAACGCCATCGGCAGACCCTCCCACTTTGAGGCAAGGACAAAGATGTCGATTGCCGCAAGCAGCGCCGGCATGTCGCGCAGGTTGCCGGTAAAGGTCAATTGATCATCCCCCAGCCCCAGACTGCGCGCTCGCTCCTGGACAACGCCCGAAAGCTCTCCGTCTCCGACGATCAGCACATGCAAGTTCAGATTACGGTCGCGCAGCAGGGAAATGGCTTGCAGGAAATTCTCGTGATCTTTCTGTGCCGTCACACGCCCGATTTTCGCAAGCACAACGGCGTTTTCAGGCACACCAAATTGCGTCAGATCCATCGGTTGCGCCTGTCCGGCGGCGAACCGGTCCAGATCGACACCGTTTTGCACCACCTCAATCTGATCGCGGTCGTAGCCGCCATAGTGTGCCACATGATCCGCAACATTTTCCGTGACCGCCAGACAGGCGTCGGCACCAGACGTGAGCGTCCTGTAGATACCGGACAATACCCTTTTTTTGCGCCAGGGGTCGGTGTTGTGCAAAGTGATGACCCGACGACGGCTCAGAAGCCGAGCAGCCAGTTGCCCGACCAGATCGCTCTTGATCAGGTGGGTGTGCACAATATGTGGGTCCCAGTCGCGCGTCAGGCGAAGGGCACGCAACAACGCCCGGGGATCGCGCAGACCGTGTTGGCTGAGCCGCACCGCTTCGACACCGCGCCGGGCGACCTCCGCCTCCAGCGGCCCTGGCGTGAAATAGGCAACTTTTACCTGATCTCCTCGCTTTTGCGCTGCATCCAGCAAATCGAGAAGAAGCGTTTCAGCCCCACCGATGCGCAGGCTGTCGATGATATAAAGCAACCGGATACTCACCAATTCAACTCCTCGGCGGCCCAATCGCCCCCGCCCGCCGGTGTCTGCGCCATCAAACGTCGCGCCACGGCCTCCCATGTAAAATTTTCACCCCGCTCCAACCCGGCAAGCCCCATTTTGCGGCAGGTCTCTGCATTGGCCAGAACCTGATAGAGGGCCTCGGCCAGTCCTGCGCTGTCCCTGGGCGGCACCAGCCGCCCGGTTTCGCCATCTTTGACGATCGCACCGATATCCCCCGCCGTGGTTGAGACCACAGGCAATCCGAATTGCATTGCTTCCAGAAACACAATGCCAAAAGGTTCCACCCGCGACGGCATGCAAAAGCAGGTAGCGCGGCGGAAGTAATCTTCGATCTCTGAAAGCGGTCGGCGTCCGATCACCTTGCACCCATCGACGTCAATTTCAGGAGAACAACCGACAATGGAGAGCGTTACATCAGGCAGGCGTTGGCGTAGTTTCACAAATGCTTCGATTAGCTCGGGACCACCCTTGCGCTCCCATTCAACTCCGACAAACAGGATATTCCGATGCGCGTAACGGTCCAGTGAGGTATTGAGCGGCCGGGCGGGCCTGACCGACGCCCCTGCTCCAATCGCCGAGACCTTACCAGGGTCAATCCCGTAATCCTCAACCAGGAAGTTCCGAATTTTAGGGCCAAACGTGAAGACGTGCGCAGCCTTTTCATAGATCTGACGCTCGCAATCCAGCCAGGGATTTGACGGATAGCCTGTGCCTTCCTGATCTTCATCGGCAAGACGCGCACGCGCCGCATGATCGGTATAGACAAAATTCGGGCAATTCGGCAGGGCCGCCGAAAACATCGATTGCGTCTGCACGGTGAAATCAAACCCCCGATTTCCGAAGCGCTGTTGCAAAAGCTTCTCGGCGGCTCTGAAATAAGCCCTGTTTCGAAACAACCGATAGCGTAGTACAGCGCGCGACCGGAAACTTCCCAGCCCGTACTCCCGTGGAACGTTCACCAAGCTACTAAGCAGGCCCGCATAATTGGATCGCATTGCCTCGCCAACGTTGAAAGCTTCGAACGTCACCTCGGGAAACTCCACCCCCAGTGCGTTCAACAGCTGTGCATTGACATGCGAAAAGCTTCCGTATGTGGCGAAAAGCGCCCGGGGGCCAGAACTCCGGCGCGCGCCGTCGTCAAGGGCGTTCAATGTATCTCGCATGTGCCATATCCGTTACGCAATCTGGTCATCCACAAATGTGAAATCAAAGTAATCGGTGCGCAGCGGTTCGCCGCCGTCCGAGGTTCCGACGATCTCGATCACATCGCCCGCGTTCAGTTCCACGCCGGTGATGTCACGCTCGGCAAACGAGCTTGCATTGGCAAACGCGTCGCCCGCATCGACGTTCCAGATGAAATTGTCGACCTCGACCCCGTTCACCAGAACGCTCAGCTGCGATTGGCCGTCGGATTCGTCGAAATACCCAAGCGTCAGATTGTAGACACCCGCCGCCTCGGTGAAGGTATAGGACGCCCGCTGTTCGCCGCTGCTGCCAGCCTGCAACAGCTGATCCCCCGACGCGCCGCCATTGTTCTGCACGACAAAACCACTGACGATATCAAACGTCTCGGCCTCGACCCGGAACGGATCGGACGGCGGTGGTGGCGGTGTTGACAGGTCGACCGTGAAGGTGGCCAGCGCCGGATCGGCGGCCACCGCGTTGCCGCTGGTATCCAGCACCTCATCCGCCTTCAACGCCACCGTATAGTCGCCCTCGTCCGCCAGATCCCAGGTCCCGCCCGGTGTCGCAACCGTATAGGTCGCCGTCCGTGGCGTGCCGTCGCCGCCATCATTCACGCTCACACCCGTCACCGAAAGCGGACCGCCCGGCCCGGTCACGATAATGTCGCCCGCGTCGATGCTGGAGACGTCGATCGAGACATTGTCGGCAAAAGTCGCAACAATCTGCGTGCTGGCCGCGCCCACATCCCCCTGCCCGATATCCGGCGCCGAGAAGGCTTGCACAAACGGATCGGTCGTATCCGGACCGGCCGCGCCGACAAATGTGAAATCAAAGTAATCGGTGCGCAGCGGTTCGCCGCCGTCCGAGGTTCCGACGATCTCGATCACATCGCCCGCGTTCAGTTCCACGCCGGTGATGTCACGCTCGGCAAACGAGCTTGCATTGGCAAACGCGTCGCCCGCATCGACGTTCCAGATGAAATTGTCGACCTCGACCCCGTTCACCAGAACGCTCAGCTGCGATTGGCCGTCGGATTCGTCGAAATACCCAAGCGTCAGATTGTAGACACCCGCCGCCTCGGTGAAGGTATAGGACGCCCGCTGTTCGCCGCTGCTGCCAGCCTGCAACAGCTGATCCCCCGACGCGCCGCCATTGTTCTGCACGACAAAACCACTGACGATATCAAACGTCTCGGCCTCGACCCGGAACGGATCGGACGGCGGTGGCGGGGGTGGTGTCGGATCGAAAGTCAGGAATATAGGCTGCGTTGTTGGCCCAAGCGGGGCATTTGCATCATTCGGATCGACAATGGACGCCACGAACGCAAGCGGGACCTCGTCCTCTCCAACGAAATCGTAATCGGCAACGCCCGAAAAATCGAACAAGGCCGAAATGTCCTGATCCGAGCCGTCCAGAACGATGTCGAATGTCTGGAACTCAACGATATTGTTGGCCGGGAAATCCGTCGTCGCCAAAGCCGCCAGCTGCGCGTCGAGTTGCGGAGCATAGGCCTGATCATCGGCGTCGCCATTATAGAATTCGTTCGTTTCGGGCTGAACGACCCCCTTCGCCAGGGTGACGCGTGCGACAGAACCGGCCGGTCCGTTCAGGATCACTGCGGGGCCGCTGCTGTTGTACGTCCCTGTTCCCCCGTCGCCCAGACCATTGACAGTCAGGGTCGGCTCTAACCCCGGTTCGGCTTGCGAAGACACGGTATTCGCGCCGGCATCATTTCCCGCGCTGATCAATTCGCCGGTGCTGGTAGACCCATCTGCATAGGTGACGGTTACCGTTGTGCCGATAATTTCGGCCCCCGAGATACCCCCCGTATCCCAACCGAGACTGGCACCGGCATCAAGCAGCGAATTGCCTGCGCCAGCGACCGAATTCGGGTTCACGTCGACCGAGAAAGTGACGGTCTCTCCGGGTTCGAAACCACCATTCAATGCGGGGTCGAAGGTCACAATAAGCCCTTCATATCCCGAGGTTCCGCCAATGCCGACATAGTTGGAGCCATCAGGTGTCGTATCGACACCGGTTCCGCCAGCCGAGTCGATGGTCAGGCCCTTGGAAACGGTGTCACCTGCCAGACCAAACGGGTCGAAGACCGCATCCGGCAAAATGGCGTTGGTCATATCGAATTCGACCTGGGTAATAATCTTTTCACCGGTATTGGTGATCACGAAAGAGCCAGTGTCAAAGGTCGATTTGTTTATGTCGTCAGAGGTTTCAGTGACTCCTATGCGCGCTGCGCCAACAGGAACGTCGACGTTTTGGACATCGATCCAATCCCAGGATGCCGCAAAGGAATCGTCTCCGTCGGGTGCCGAGGCCATCATGCCGACAAAGGCACCGGTTGTGGTGCCCAGATTGTCATACTGGCCTTTGACCGCATCAACCACATCGGGCGGAAGTGCCAGAGGGGACGTCGCCACCCAGTCCGTATATGTGCCATCATCGACATAGCGCGCACGCGCTGTCGCGCTTTCACTGCCCGCGGCCAGGTCCAGATCAATCGCCACCTGAAAATTCGGGTCCCCTACCCCGGCAATCACCGGGGCCTCGATGCCGGGGATTTCGACAAAAGTGGTCAGGGCGCTGTCATCAGTCTCGACGATCAGTTGGACGCCGTATTTGATCGTCCCGTTATCATCGACAACGGCTATGGTTGCCTCGGCATAGTTGGACTGATCGCCCGGGCCAACAACCAAACCGATCTTTTCTCCGCCGTCCCAGACCCTGGCTGGCGGGTCGGTATTAAGCGAATAGGTAAAGATATTCACCATCTCTGTGCTGATGGTCAGTTGCAATGCATCCGGGGCACCAAAACCGATCCCCAGGACATCTTGTTGCGTGTTCACAGCGCCTTCGGCGGTTCCGTCATGCGCAACATCCAGGCTTACGAAACTGGAGGCGCCGCCCAGATTGAACACACCACCGTTGTACAGACCCTGGGTTTCGTCCCCGCCGTTGTCGGTGGCCGCCAGAACGCCGTCGCGGAACACGGCATTGACGCCAATGTCACCCGCGATGCTGTTGCCCGGCGGAACCGCACCGATGGGCGTCGAGGATGGATTGCTGAGTTCAAAGCCCCAGCGCGCCGTCTCACCTTGCGCAATCGTTACGCCAAGGCCATCCAGCGGGTCGCCGACATGGGTGTCCACAATGTCGTTCAACCCGTCCTCGTCCAGATCGTCGCCGGGATCGACCGGCATCCCGCCCGGAATCAGGAAGCTGACCGTGTCGGCCCCATAGGTCGCCACCGCGATCAGGCCCGAGAAATCATCGATCCCATCGCCGTTATTGTCGATCAATGTCGGTGAAAGCCCCTGATCCGGCAGGGCCACAAGGGCAAGCGGGTTCGACCCGTTCAGTGATTCAGTATGGACGATCATGGCACTGTCGGTCCGGCCGTCGCCATCGGTGTCAATGAGCCGCGTGAAATAAAGCGTTTCGTCGAAGCTGGCCGCAACGATAGTGCCCTGGAGCTGCCCTCCGAAGTAGCTCGCCGTGAATTCGGTCAGCCCGTTGGTCGATTCCGGCGTGACCACCAGCGATCCGTCCTCGGTTGGGTTCAGAAGTTGCGATTCCGGCGAATACGGCGTTCCATCCATGACACTGGTGCCGTCAAAAAAGTCCAGCGGGTTGTCGATGGAACTGCCGGGGTGGCTCCAATCATAGCCGGACAGCACGTCAAACAGATCCGCGGGCAGACCAGAGTCCGATGTGACATCCACCCAGCTTCCTGATCCGTCCTGTTCATAGATGATCAGAAGTTGTTCCAGATAGTCGCGGGCGTCAGCCTCGTTATCAAAAATCTGGATACCGTTGACGATGATCGGGTCCGAAGATGTGGCACCCGCATAGGTACCATCGGAATTGAACGCCGCCTGCAATGCGATCTGTGCCGCCCTCAGCGGGCTGGCGTGGCCGCCATAGGTGCCATAGGGGTCAGTCACATTCCCCAGATAATGCAGCTGATCGCCAAAGCCACTGCTGCCGGCTTCGTTGAACTCGTTGGTTGCATATTCCGTGGTCCAGTCATCGACGATGGCGCCATCAGAGAACGACAGCGGCTGCCCGCCCCAACCCCCGTTCGGCCCGTTGTCCCAGGTGAACACCTCGCCGTTGTTCATCACGATGACGTCGTAGGGATTGCGATATCCGGGTGCGAAAAGCTCGATGGGATTGTCCACCAGCTTTAGCTGCCCCTGTTCGCTGACCAGAACATAATCGGTGATCTTGGCCTGATTCAAACCGTTGTTACCACCGGCCCAATCGGGTTGCAGAACGCCTCCTACCTCACCGTTGTCATCAAGCGTAAAATTGGGGTCCAGATTGAGGTCCTGAATGGACAAAGTCGTCAGGTCGATGTTGGAGCGCGTCGGATCGTCCAAAGTTGGAAGATCCAGAATGAACTGATTGCCATTGGCATCGGTTCTGATGTCATAGGATTCCAGCTCGGTCAGATTGATTTTGATGATTGAACCCGACCAGGCGAAATCGGTGGTGCCGGCGAAATTGTTGCCCGGCGCGCCCTTGTTGGTGATCCCACCCACTGCGACATACATGACGACATCGCCCGTGGCCGGGTCGATGGCCAGATCGAGACCGTTATTTGCGTGGTTTTCCTCGGAACGTGGCAGGCCGCGCAGCACGGCGACATTCGACAACACAGCCCCGGTGTCCGGGTCCAGCGTAATCCGGTGGACCTGACCAGAGTTCGTGTCCAAACCGCTATCTTCACCCACAGCGATCCGCCAGTCCGACGAAGAAACATACAGCACGTCATTGCCGTCGTCATCCTTGGTCACGACCATGCCGGTGACCTGGCGTTTCTCGTTCCCGTTCAGATCGCCGTCATCGTCAAAATTCTGTGTATCCTCGGGAATGACATCAATCTGAAGCGTACTGGTGGCGACAAATTCGTCCATCGTGTCCGCATCCGGACCGTCAGGCTGTCTTTCGACCTCATATCGGTAAATGTCGCCGTTTTGCTGCGCGACGAACAGGATCGGATTGCCAGTCTTGCTGAAATCAATGGCCGTAGGATTATTCGAAACGCTTCCCGTCAGCCCTACTACGCCGAACGATACCGGTTCCATGGTCCTTTTGCCCCCATATTAACATAACACCAATTATTAAAAATCTTATTGAACTAAAAAATAGATAGTCGTCGAATTAGCTTTTGGCGTGAACTGCCGAAGACGCCGGATGGTCAGCCACCCGCGCAATCGGTCGGAAACGACCTTTCACTGAACGGGCGACATTCTGAAAAAGAAAATGCGAGCGATGTGGCACCACCACGGATTGCTTCAGGTAGCGCTCCAGAATGTGGTGGGAATAATCACTGCCAGGCCGGTACCGCATCACAATCTGTCCCGGTGCCAGCGAGTCCTGTTTCTCGGACATGATGCTGGCCACACGCCGGGTTCCGTCAGGAAGTGCGATGACCAGCTTCCCCGCGCCTTCCGCGCAGGTATCGGGAACAATCAGGCATTCGTCGTCAATCCGAAGAACCGGATACGCCACAGATTCCGCACAGCGATAGGACACTGCAACGCCGGCTTTGGCCGCACGGTCACGCGCGCGCCCGGGTGTTGCCGCTGCCGCCTTCCGCCGGAAAAGCCGCGATACCAGCTTGGAAACGGATCTGGCCATGACACAGGCACCCACCAAAACGATCATCTCAAACTCGCATTTGTAGCTGACCGGTTTTGAGCACATTGCGGCGTTCAGACGGCCCCGGATCGCTTTTGACGTTCCGTGGCTCATGAGGGCTTGCGTCGGGCCCAGCAACCCGGGCTTGACATTAAGGCGCGCAGAGAACCCCCGCACCTCAGAGCCCAGCAAATCCGCGATCTCGGGGCGCAAAGGACGCGGGCCGCAGATATTCATATCGCCCTTGAGCACATTGAACAGTTGCGGAAGCTCATCCAGCCGCGTTTCCCTTAGGAAGGCACCCAAGGGAGTCTCAAGCCCGGATCCTGCGGGAAGAACCTTGTCCTTGGTCAATTGGGCTGCCTTGGCCGTGTCCAGCGTTCTGAACTTGTAAATATCGAACAGTTTACCGTCCCGGCCAACACGCTTGCCGCGATAAAAGATCGGTCGGCTCTGCGTCGCTATCAGGGCCAGGCTGATCAAGACGAGCAGCGGCAGAACCATAAACAGCAGCAGCGCCGAAATTGATGCATTGTATACACGATGCAGAAATTCAGAGCGGGGCAGGAATCCGATGGCCCGCCCTCGTGTGCTCCGCGCGATTGGGCGGATAGAGGAGGCGCCGGGATTCCCGCCTTTGTGCGTCGGACCGGGGGTGCCGGGCGAAACGGGTTTTTGCTGGAATTCTGAACGCTGCGCAATCGGTTCGACTTGCTGGATCCGCGATTGCCCTTCGCGCCTCGTATCACTTGTCGTCGTGGCGATAGAATCCAAATGCCGAAAATTACTTTTCATTGGACAATCTTTCCTCGTTTAACGCTATCACTGTTTACGGTCGTACATCTTCACGCCGAGGAGTCGTTGCACAAAAAAAATTGCAACGTCAAAAGAATAAAATTCAAACAAATTAGCTATCAACTACCAGATAGTAGTCAACAACCCCCCCGGATATTTCTATGTGCAAGCTTATCAACAATACGCCTAAAAGCAAGAAAGTTGATGTCCAGACACGCTCAGCCGCATGTTCTGTGGGTGCATCGCCCATGAAGCTAACTAATGATTCCAATAGCGATTCTGCAAACAATTTTCTGAACTTGAGCCTTTTTTGGCAAACATTTCGGCCCCCAATAAAACGCTGAGATTTCTTCTCACAAGACAGTCAAAAGTTAAGATTCATCTTGTTGAACTCGCATGGCCGAATCGCGACGCACCTCAGGCACGCCATCTTCCTGCAACTGGGGGTTCAGAGATACGGCAAGGTATGTCAGGGGCAATGAACCGGCATGCGGCCTGCCAATCAGTTCTGCCCGCGCACTTTCTCTCTCAGGATAGGCAGGGCGTAATATGCTGCAATGGCGGCGCTTAATACGGCAACAGACCCAAACAGCGGAAAAATGACCCCGAATGCCAGCAGAAAACCAGAGCCGAAGTACAATGAAATGCCGCCTGCAAGGCATCCCACAAAAACTCCGATTGCCAAGTATCCTACCATTTTACTTCGCCCTCGATACTCTGTTCCGCCTGGCGCACAAACCGAAGCACGCCGTAAAAATACCACGAGAGTTTGCCCAAAATTGGGCATGGCTGAACGAAATCGATAAGGGCGCCTGTTGGCTTGTACTGGTTATTTCAACCTGCTCGTTTGGGCAAATTTAGTACAATAATGCCAGATGTACACCTCCAAAGCTCCAATTATGCCGTTTTTAGTAAGATACCGCCCATGACCGTGTCCCTGCCATCAACAAGCACATGCCTACGGGGTACGGATTTCGGGGTGCAGGGGCTTGCGCGACCTTACAAATCAACGTGTTACCGGGACAGCCACAGTCGCTTCATTTGCGGTCGTTTGCGTACCGTATTTGGCCCCAAAATTGCCTTAAAAATTACATGAACGCGAAAAGGTTAACGTTATCAGTGCGAAACAGCCCTTGAGAGAATCACCCATTTGGTCAAAGATAAAGCTTCATTGTGAACTTACGAGTTGGAAGGGAGTAATTGACGTGTCACATTTAAATGAAGACAAGACTGAAACCCCAGAATCTCCGGAACGCCGCGAACTTCTCGCGAAAGCGGGCCGGTATGCCGGAGCAACTTCCGCTGCGGCTTTGGTTCTGTTGTCTACGACCAAAAGTGTAGATGCCGGGGGCATTTTCAGATCCGGCGGACACCGGCATAAGCGCAAGTACCGCGGCAAAAAATACCGGAAGCACTGGAAGGGCAGAAACGGCTCATAACTAATTTCACTAAGACCCTCTGGGCGACAAATATGCTGACGCAACACGCGTTGTGTTTAGGCACCCTCTGTTCAGGGCTTCGGCCCATTCAGAGGGCGCAATAGTTGCGAATAAAGATCACTTCCAGGTCAGGCCGTGGGAACTTCGTAACTGTCGCCCAGGAAACAATTTTGGTTTCCGCATCACGGTGTTGTCTGCCAGTTTCGAAGCAAGAAGGGGTTTAGCATTTTCACTCATCTCCTTATCCCAACCGGCCCGAGCCAGTTGGAATGGATTGGCGACGAGGCCTACCTTTTTCTCGAGGAACAGCAGTCCCTTTCAGTTCTGAACGGCGAAGCGGCCAAGGCATGGCCACAGTTCCAGACGGGTGTGATCTGTAAAGATGACACCCCTTGCGATGCTTCCATTTGCACCCCTTCGGTTGTTGCGGGCCTCAGGTCTGTCGGAGCGATTGAACCACTCTCAAGTCAAGAGGGTGCTGTTCCGATCAAGGAAACGCTGCTGGTCGATACCGGTATTTCCCGAGTTCTTATTGGCTTTGACGGTGACATCCCGGATTCAGTGATGGCCGCCTTCAGCCACATGGCTGTGCCTGCCGGCCCTGCCTGCGATGCGTATGTGCTGGTACAACGCCAGTCTGACAAGACCGGGATCGCACCCCGGGGCGAACCGCCGGTTCCCGTCGGGGATGACATGCTGGTCCCACAACTGAAACTCGCAATCACCGAGGCCATTCTCGACTATGCCGACCACCTGTTGCTTCACGCTGCGGTTGCAGTGCATGACAGCGGACGTGCGATGCTGCTGGTCGGGGGCCCTGGCGCGGGCAAAAGTACTCTGGCGACGGCCCTGGATACCGCAGGCTTCACTCTTGCAGGGGACGACATTGCAGTTCTGAAGAATGACGGGTCTGTCTTTGCCATACCCTTTCCGTCAACATTGAAAACGGGTGCATGGGGGCTTTTGGACGCCAAAAAGGACGAGATTTCCGAGGCCGACACTCATCTGAGGCCGGATGGGCAATATGTAAGATATCTGGCGGTCGACAAAGAAACGGCACTCACCCCGTGCCCGGTCGGCTGGATTGTGTTTCTCGATCGTCAGAACGATGAAAGCCCGACCCTGTCTCCGCAACCGGTCCCTCAGACGATATCCGAACTCATCAGTCAGGCATGGTCGGGCAGCACCGACCTGACCACCGATGAATTCGGCGCCCTTGCCGCGTGTGTGAATGACGCGACATGTTTCCGGCTGCGCTATTCCGATTTGACCAAGGCAGTAGCGGCACTTGGTGATTTCTGTACCGAACCGGTCAGGGACAACTGATCTCTCTGACCCAGGAGCCGAATATGATTGCCCCCTCCCCTTTCGAACGGCTGGCCGGTTGCCTGAACGGAGATTTCGGGGGCGACCCCGATTGGTTCGAATTGATTTCGGTCGCAACTGACGAATTCGTCGCAACCGCATTGTACCGAAGCCTCATCGCCTCGGGTACAGCTGACCAGGCTGAACCCGAGGCGCGGGAATATCTGGCAGAACTTGAACGCGCCAACACAATACGCAATCGCCAGCTTTGGGAGCTCGCTCGCACTGCAGTTGCAGACGTCAATGCGGTGGGCATAACACCAACCCTTATCAAAGGGGCGAGCGAGATGGCTCTGCTCGCTAAGCCTTCAGAGTATTCACGCCTTCTCATTGATATCGACCTGCTCGTCTCTCCGACCGACATACCAGCGGTCCAGGCCGCTTTTGAGGAGGACGGGTTCAAAGCTATTGAAAACAGCCAATATGGGCACTCTCCCGGCAGCTACTGGCGCCCCGGAGCGGTCGCCACTATTGATCTGCACAATTCCCTGCCGCCCAGCATTGCGGTGCTTTTGACCGAAAAGGACCTTGAAACGCGCCTGATCAAGCAGGAACAGGACGGCATCCACTTTCTGGTTCCGGACGACAGCCTGCGCTTTCTCATCAACATCGCACATGACATGCTGCACCACTCTACCCTTGCCAGCGGCTCAACCAGCCTGCGCTATCTGCTGAGCCTGATTGAACAAGTTGAGGATCCGCAATCCGGGATCGACTGGGAATGGCTTCACAGCAAACGGCAGAACTGGCGTTTTCGGCTGGCTTTCGATCTGCAGATTGCGATGCTCGAGCACCTGTTTGCGGTGACGCTGCCCGTCGCAGAGCCACCAAGCCAGGTGGTGCGACTGCTGCACTGGCGGCGACAGCTCAAGTTCCGGAACCCGCGCCTGGGCCAGATTGAATGGACGGTCGTCCGCTATGGGCTGAGAACATCGCAATTCATCGGAACACGCACCAAATTGCGCACCCGCGGCGCAGGACCTGGCAGCTAATCCGAACCGGTTGGGTGAGGTTGATTGGACAGAACCCGGCCCCCGCATTTCAGACACCCCGCATCGCGCCAGAATACCATTGTGAGCACAGATACTGAGAAAGCTTCAATGGCCGGCTGCGGGGCGAGCTGCTCAATGGCGAAATCTTTGCCGACCACTCTGGCGACGGTGGAGCGGATACCAACGCCGAACCTGCGTCACCGTTCTGAACTGTGACACAGTTCTTGGCATACCTGTCACTGTGGCCATAGGGTAAGTCTGTCCGGGGAAAGGCAAAACACATCCTTCATCGGATTTGTACAACAAAGCCGTCACAAAGGGTAAGGCAATACATGGATATTCCGTAAGCGGTGCGTGACGATCACCTTCCAGCCCTTCGGTTGATCTGAGATTCCGCCTTGGAGTGTTTTTTTGAGGTGAGTTTCTCCATGGAGAGYACAAGAGAGTATCTCATTGGGCTTGGCGTTATCTTCTCATCTGATGGGAGGCGGCGGTGGCCGGATGATTTGAAGGCGCGGATTGTGGCTGAGACGCTGCTGACGGGTGCGGCAGTGAATGATGTTGCTGCCAAATATGGCTTGAAGCCGAACCACGTCTCGTCGTGGCGGCGGATGGCCAAAGATGGTGATCTTGTTCTTCCGGTTTTGGAGGAGGAAGCTGCGTTTGCGCCGCTGGTGGTTTTTGAGGAGCCGCCTGCTCTGGAAGTTATGCCTTCTACCCAGCCCATCGAGATCGCGGCTGGAGACCTCTTGATCAAGCTGGATGGGGCCACTCCGGCGGTACGGATTGCTGAGATTGTCCGGGCGCTTGGGGTTGGGTCATGATCTTCCCCTCGAACCGGGTGCGGATCCTGGTGGCGACCAATCCGGTGGATTTTAGAAAGGGCCATGACGGGTTGTCAGCGCTGGTGCAATCTGTTCTGCGCAAGGATCCTTTCACAGGCACTGTCTTTGTGTTCCGTTCCAAACGTGCTGACAGGCTCAAGCTGCTTTACTGGGATGGGACGGGCCTTGTGATGGCGTACAAGCGGCTGGAAGACACGAGTTTCACCTGGCCCGCCATTCGGGACGGTGCGATGGCGCTGAACCATGCCCAGTTTGAGGCGCTTTTTGCGGGGTTGGACTGGCGTAAGGTGAAGGCTTTGGAAAGCCGCCCTCCGGCTGCGGCTGAGTGAATCAGGGGCTTGTTTTGGCCGCGTCAAACCTGGGCTTTCGTGCTATGCGGAAGCCATGTCCGACGCTGCCAAAGACCTTGATTTGAGCCTGCTGCCGCCCGAGTTCCGGGTGCTGTTCGAGGCGCAGGTCGCGGAACTCAAGGAGGTCAACAAACGGCTTGAGCATCTGGTGGCGGAACTGAACCATGCGGTGCATGGCAAGAAGTCCGAGAAGCTGGATGAGGACGAACGCCAGCTCCTGTTCGAAGAACTCGAAGTTGCTGTCGCCTGTGTGCAGGAGCGCAAGGACACTCAGGTCACGGGCGAAGATGGGCCAAAACGCAAACAGGTGGCGCGCCGCAATCTGGGCACCCTGCCAGAGCATCTGGAACGCATCGAGCAGATTGTCGAACCCGATAGCCTGACCTGCCCCTGCGGTTGCGGGGAGATGCACAAGATCGGCGAAGACCGATCCGAGCGGCTGGATATCGTGCCCGCCAAACTGCGCGTGATTGTCACCGTGCGTCCAAAATACGCCTGCCGCCATTGCACCGATGGCGTGACCCAGGCCCCGGTGCCAGCGCGCCTGATCGAAAGAGCGCTGCCAACAGAGGGCACCATCGCGCATGTGTTGGTGTCAAAATATGCCGATCACTGTCCGCTTTACAGGCAATCCCAAATCCTGGGTCGTACAGGCATCGACATTCACCGATCCACTCTGGCGGATTGGGTCGGCAAGGCAGCCTTCCATCTGGGCCCGGTCGTGGACCGGCTGGCCGAGCACCTGAAGACCTCCACGAAGCTCTTCATGGACGAAACGACAGCCCCGATCCTCGACCCCGGCCGCAAGAAGACCAAAACCGGATACCTCTGGGCACTGGCGCGCGATGACCGGAATTGGGGCGGCGATGACCCGCCCGGCGTCGTGTACTTCTACGCCCCCGACCGGCGGGGCGAGAATGCGGAAAAGTTCCTCACAGGCTTCGACGGCATCCTGCAACTGGATGGCTACCCCGGATACAATCGTCTGACCCGCACCACGCGCAAGGGCGGCGAGCCCATCGTCGTGGCCCATTGCTGGGCGCACGCCCGCCGCAAGCTCAAGGAAATCCACGACCGCGACAAGTCCGAGATCGCCGCCGAAGGCCTGCGCCAGATCGCCGAAATCTATGCTATCGAAAAAGACATCCGAGGCACATCCCCCGGCCAGCGTCTCTCGGCACGCAAGACCCGATCTGCGCCCCTGGTCGCGGTCTTCGGCGTCTGGCTGCAAACTCAACGCATCCGCGTCTCGGCCAAGTCTCGCCTCGGCGAAAAACTGGCATATATCCACCGTCACTGGGATGGCCTGCAAACCTTCCTCAATGACGGGTGCGTCGAGATCGACAGCAACAATGTCGAGAATCTGATCCGCCCGATTGCCCTAAATCGCAAAAATGCACTATTTGCAGGCCATGACGAAGGTGGCAAAGCCTGGGGTCGCATAGCCTCCCTGATCGAAACCGCCAAAATCAACGGTGTTGAGCCCTTCGCATATCTCAAGGCCACGCTCGAAGCCATCGCAACTGGTCACCCCAAAAACAAGATCGACGATCTGCTCCCGTGGAACTTCAAGCCGTCAAGCTGAATAGCAGACGGTCTTCAGACGCCGCTTACCTTGATCGAAGCAGAAAATCACAATTTGAGCCTTTGTGATGCTGGCCGGACCGACGTCTATCCTGATCTGCCGACTTGAATGCATGGCTGCGAGACGCTGCAACGTCGAGAATTCAGGCCTATGCCAGCTAGGCTTCTTTCGGGTTATTGCGCAGCTTGTTCGATGAACTGATCAAGGGCTGCCCGACGCGAGGCCCTGTCACAGGCAAGGGCGGTCTGCCTGAACTCCGCACCATCCAGTAGGCCTTGGACATATCCTGCGACGGTATCGGCAGCGGTAATCAGTACGTTGTCGAGTGAGTGGATGTATTTGCTCGTCATCGAATTGGTGGAGTGGCCGACCAATGCTGCAACAGTGCTTTCAGTGAAACCGAGATCGTTGGCCAGGCTCGCAAAGCTGTGCCTCAGAACGTGAGCAGTGAAGTCTGGGATATCTGCGTCGCCGAAGATTCTGTTCCAATGGTTGGGAAAGCTGCCGAACACCTCCGCACCGCGTGTGCCCGGGAAGACGAAATCGCCGGGTGTTGTCTTTCGGCGCTCTTCAAGAATCTCGATTACCGCAAGGCCGATAGGCCGTACAGATGCACCTTCCTTGGAATCAGTCAAGCGGAGGCAACTATTTTCGAAATCGACCTCACACCATCTTAGCTTGATGATCTCACTCCGACGGCAACCGGTCAGGGCCAGGAGGCGTGTGATTGCAACCGTCGGCGCAAACTCAATTATCTGTTCGGCCTTGGTGAGAATCTCTCCGAGTGTATTGTATTCCGAACTGCTCAATCGGCGGTCACGTACCCGGTCTTTCGGCTTTCGAATGCCGTGCGCGACAATCTGTTCGATAACACCCATGCTTATCGCATAGGTAAGCATCGAGCCAACAAGACCGACACAGCGGCTCGCCGTACCGCGCCCACCGCGTAGGATCGATTTGCCTCGCTTGTTGGCAGTCTTACGCACCGCCTTGGTTTTGCCCGAGACGATATCATTCATCATCGTGGTGACATTGGCCTTCGTCAGATCTTGGACGCGCCGTTTACCGATCAATGGGACGATGTGGCCGTTGATGCGACCGACATCTGTGTAGATCGTATCCGGCTTCTTGGGCCGCCCGCCCTTGCCGAGAATGAGACCAGCATTCATCGCATCGATGTACTGAGCGGCGAGTTCTTCAATCGTGATGGCGTTACGCTGTATCAAGCGTTCTTCAGCTGGGTTCTCGCCCTGCGCGATCTTGCCCAGTTGAACCCTAGCTTCCTTCCGCGCTGTGTCCGGGGTCCAGATACCATGAAGACCGATGCTGTAGCGTCGCGATCGACCGGCAGCCCGGTATTGGAGAACGTAGCTGCGTTTTCCAGATTTGAAGACGCGCAGTCCGAAGCCGGGCAGTTCGTCGTCCCAGATGACGTAGTCTTTTTCTCGGAGTTCGGCCGCGTCGACGACGCGCTTGGTGAGTTTTGGCATGAGAAGTCGCACCTTTCCGGCCGGTCCCGCGTAAGCAGTAGGGCGGAAATCGCGACCTGTGTTCGGATAGAAACTTCGGTGGAGCGCTTCAGAAAAACAATGTCTTTCAACGCTCTATCGAAAAAAGACGTGCTCTATCGCATGTTTCGGAAAGGTGTTATTAGATCCTCCGAAGGCAGAGGCCAGAGGTTCGAATCCTCTCAGGTGCGCCATATTTTCTGAATTTTTGTTCTAAGATTGTCGCCTAGATTTCTTGAATCTGACAGCGACCACGCACCAAGACACCGGTTTAACCTGGTGCATGATTGCATTCATAGAAAACCAAGAGAAAGATGCCAGAAACGCAATGTTTGGCGGCACTACTGAATCGCAGGCACCCTAAGTGATGCCCTGCCAGAGTGTTTGGTAGAAATCGGGGGCTTAACCGCCCCACGAACGGACGACGCCGCAATCCATATGCACGAAGTTTGAGCCGGAATATTTGCCAACACCACCGGCACGGCAAGACATGGCTGCCTTGGCCATTTGGGAAACCGACCGCGAAGACAGTCGCAGGTCAGCGGCTTGCCCCTTCATATGCAGTGAGTTCTTGGCCACGCGACGTGACCGGGACCGCAGCATTGCGTTGGTTTTCGGGGATCGATAGCCGGACAACAGCATATAAGGCTCGTTGACATCGAGAAGGTTATGAGAGGCCGCCATGATATCAATCGTGCGCAGATCAACGGACTTAACCTGATCGGTCCGCCAGTCGCGCATGAAATGGTTCACTTCTTTCACGGCATCTTTGATGTATTTGCCATCGACCCAATAGATCATATCAATCCGCTCACCCGTGCGGCCGGAATACATGCGGATGCGACGGATATCACCGCCACCGCGAAGGAACCCTGCTGCGTTGGAAAAAGTGGGTGCCGCTACGACTGCCGTAGCTGCGAATGCGCCCAATAGGGCACGCCGGGTCAAGCCCGAGGAACTGCTCATGGTCATTTTAGTTTCGTCCCGTACTGTTCCTGCCTGCACACGATGTTACGCGCGCGTTCTTAATATTTTCCCATCCCAGATGCGGGATTTATGGCACAGTCGGAATTCACAGCCAAGAAGTCTTTCATAATCACCTTTTCAAGGGGGAAATTTCGGCAATTTTTTGCGCAGATGATGCAAATCGGTATACTGTTTAGGCAATTGGCCGCCAGCCAGAGACTGCCGATGCAAACAAGCATCACGCGCAGACAGATGCAGCGGATTGAAGCATTTGTGAATAGACAATTTACCCGGCGCGAAACCATAGTTGGTCGGCGCAATCCCAAGCGACATAAAATACTGAATAATCAAGGCCATCCCATGCTTTCTGTTTTTCGAACGCGTACGAGTTTCCTTTTCACCGCATGTTTTCTTGCATCGGCGGCTGCAGCCACTGCCGAAACGCAGCCCGCGACTGCGTTTCAGATGGCCGTAGCCGAATTCGCCCCGTCCGGATCGGACATTGCGGAATACTATCGGGCAAACGGGTTTGTTCCAATTTGGGTGGGCCAGACCCCTGAACATGCGGTTCGACGCGAAAGATTGATCCGGGCCTTGTCGACGACCGACTTGCACGGGTTGCCGGTTGGATCCTACAGCGTTCAGGATCTTTTGGAGATGGCGCAAGAGGCCCGCTCGATGCGCGATCTGGGTGCGGTCGAGATCGCATTTAGCCGTGCCTTTGCCGAATATGCCAACAAGCTGCAATCCGGTGCGCTGCGTCCTGCGACAATAGACGAGGGCCTTGTTCGCAAGGTCGAACGTGTGTCGACACAGGATCACCTGAAGGGGGTGACCTCGGCGGAAAACGGCGCGTATTTCGACGCGCTTGCGCCGCAGTCAACACAGTACCGCGCGTTGATGAAGCAAAAGATTGCCCTGGAGCATCTGGTGCGACAGGGCGGTTGGGGGCCTGCGGTTCCGGTGTCAAAACTGGAATATGGTGACACTGGCCCGAATGTAATCAAGCTGCGTAACCGGTTGGTTTCGATGGGGTATCTGAAACCGACTGCAAGCCCCGCGTTTGACGATGCACTGCTGGCTGCCGTGCAGGAATTTCAATCCGACCACGGCCTGGCACCGGACGGCGTTGCCGGGCAGGGCACGATCACCGAACTGAACCGCAGCGCCATTGACCGTCTAAAAGCCGTCCATGTCGCACTGGAGCGTGAACGCTGGCTGCCGCGCGAACGTGGTGAACGGCATATCCTGGTGAATCAGGCCGATTTTTCCGCAAAGATCGTTGATGATGGGCTGGTGACCTTTGAAACACGCGCCGTAATCGGAAAAAACACACATGACCGCCGCAGCCCCGAGTTTTCGGACAAGATGGAGCATATGGTCATCAATCCCAGCTGGTATGTCCCGCGCTCGATCATCACCAAGGAATATCTGCCGAAACTGCAATCAAACCCGAATGCCGTGGGTCATATCGAAATCACGGACCGCAGGGGCCGTCAGGTCAATCGGGGTGCCGTTGATTTCACCCAGTTCACCGCGCGGACTTTCCCGTTTGCGATGCGACAGCCGCCAAGCAAAAGCAACGCATTGGGGCTGGTGAAGTTCATGTTCCCCAACAAGTACAATATCTATCTGCATGATACGCCTCAGAAAAGCCTGTTCGCGCGTGAGGTGCGGGCGTTCTCGCATGGGTGTATCCGACTGGCGCAGCCCTTCGATTTTGCCTATGCGCTTTTGGCCAAGCAGGAAGAAGATCCAAAGACGTTCTTCCACCGCGTTCTGGCCAGCGGCAAAGAAACCACTGTTCAGTTGAAAGAGCATGTCCCCGTACACCTGATCTATCGCACCGCCTATATCGGCACCAAAGGGCAGGTCCAGTATCGCCGGGATGTGTACGACCGGGATCGCAAAATCTGGGAGGCTCTGCAGAAAGCAGGGGTGGCCCTGCCGGACGTTCAGGGGTAATCACCGGGGCAGGTCTTAATACTGGAAAGCCCGACATGCAGTATACCATTCAGCAAATCGCAGACGCCCTGGGTGCAGAAAGCCAGGGTGAAACCGGCTTGATCATAGAAGGGGCCGCAGAACCTTCGGACGCGGGGCCTGCGGAATTGGCTATGGCAATGTCCCCCAAATACGCAGAGGCGCTGAGCGGTGGCTCGGCTCGGGCGGCGGTACTGTGGGTAGATGCTGATTGGAAGGCGCTGGGACTGGACGCCGCGATTTTTGTGCCGCGTCCCCGTATGGCGATGGCCGGCATCACAGAGATGCTGGACCGTGGTCAGGGGGTTGAGGCCGGAATTCACCCATCCGCGGTGGTCGACCCAAGCGCTGTTCTGGCCGAAGATGTGGCCATTGGCCCGCTGACAGTAATTGGTGCCCGCGCTCGCATCGGCAAAGGCGCGGTCATCGGCGCGCATTGTGTAATCGGAATGGATGCGGTGCTTGGTGAAGACGCCACGCTGCGCGAGATGGTCAGCATTGGCGCACGGGCGCAGATTGGCGATCGGTTTATCGCGCAGCCGGGTGCCCGGATCGGCGGAGACGGGTTCAGCTTTGTAACGCCCGAGGTGTCGGACGTGGAAAATGTTCGCAAAACAATGGGCGACAAAGGCGAGGCGCGGGCGCAAAGCTGGCTGCGTATTCACTCGCTGGGCGCGGTCGAGATCGGAGATGATGTCGAGATCGGTTCGAACTGCACCATCGACAACGGTACGATCCGCAACACCTGTATCGGCAACGGATCAAAACTGGATAATCTGGTACATGTTGGTCACAACACCCGCGTGGGGCAGGATTGCCTGCTGTGTGGCCAGACCGGCGTTTCCGGATCGGTTGAGATCGGGAACAACGTCGTTCTGGGTGGGCAGACGGGTGTGGTGGATAACATCTTCATCGGCGACGGTGTTATCTCGGGCGGGGGGACAAAAATCCTGTCGAACGTGCCTGCCGGGCGCGTGATGATGGGGTATCCCGGCATCAAAATGGAAACCCATACGGATGTCTACAAGGCCCAGCGCCGGTTGCCGCGCATGGCGCGTGACGTAGAGGCGTTGAAAAAGGCTGTTTTCAAACAGCCATCAAGCGATTAAATCACCCTCAACGTGATAATCAGAGGATCGACATGAGCATCACCGACCGCGTCATCGCCATCATCGCCGAACAGGCCGTGTTGGAGCCTTCGGATGTGACGCCCGAAAGTACGCTCGAGGATCTGGGAATCGACAGCCTGGGACTGGTCGAGAGCATCTTTGCCATCGAGGAAGAGTTCGACATCTCAATCCCGTTCAATGCCAATGAACCGACGGCTAGCGATTTTGATATTTCAAACGTGGCCGCCATCATCGCCGGGATTGAAAAGCTCGTGTCGGAAAAGGTCTGAAAACGAGCATGAAACGCGTTGTCATTACCGGGGCCGGGACGATCAACTCGCTGGGCCATTCCGTTCCCGATACACTTGAAGCCATGCGAGAAGGCCGATGCGGTATTTCCGATCTTGAGTTTCGGGATGTCGAACGGCTGGCCATCAAAATCGGCGGCCAGGTGCGCGGATTCGAGGCCGAAGGCCGTTTCAATCGCCAACAAATGACGCTGTATGATCGCTTTACCCAGTTCACCCTGACTGCGGCGAAAGAGGCGATTGATCAGTCGGGTATCGAGTTTCACGGAGAACTGGCCGCGCGCTCTGGTGTTGTGCTGGGAACTGCTGGTGGTGGTGTTTCGACCTGGGACGACAACTATCGTTCAGTTTACGAAGACGGTAAGAATCGCGTTCATCCCTTTGTCGTGCCCAAACTGATGAACAATGCGGCAGCCAGCCACCTTTCGATGGAACATAACCTCAAAGGGCCCAGCTTTACTGTATCCACTGCCTGTGCGTCGTCAAACCATGCCATGGCATTGGCGTTCCAGATGGTACGCAGCGGGGCAGCCCCGGCGATGATCACCGGCGGTTCGGAATCGATGCTGTGCTTTGGCGGCGTCAAAGCCTGGGAAGGCTTGCGGGTCATGTCCAAGGACGCTTGTCGCCCGTTCAGCGCAAACCGCAACGGTATGGTTCAGGGCGAGGGCGCCGGAATATTCGTTTTCGAAGAATACGAGAATGCGCGCGCCCGAGGGGCCAACATTCTATGCGAAGTCGTCGGATACGCAATGACGTCTGATGCGGCGGATATTGTGATGCCCAGCAAGCAAGGGGCGGCCCGTGCCATGTCAGGCGCTTTGTCTGATGCAGGCTTAAACGCGGATCAGGTCGGCTATATCAACGCCCACGGCACAGGCACTGCGGCAAATGACAAAACCGAATGCGCGGCGGTGGCCGATGTGTTTGGACCTCATGCGGATGATCTGATGATCTCATCCACGAAATCCATGCATGGTCATCTGATTGGCGGCACTGGCGCGGTTGAGCTGTTGGCTTGCATCATGGCCCTGCGCGACGGGGTGATTGCCCCGACCATTGGCTATGAAGAACCCGACCCGGAATGCGCGCTGGATGTGGTGCCCAATGATGCCCGCGATGCCAAGGTTGACGTCGTACTAAGCAACGCATTTGCCTTTGGTGGGTTGAACGCGGTTCTGGCCCTTAGACGGGCATAAAACCACCAGCTGGAAAATGAAAACGCCGCCGGTCAAAACTGGCGGCGTTTCTTATTGGAGCATTGCTTAGTTCCGATTAACGGTCAGCCCGCCAAACGCGCCGGTGAACCCGGACAAGGACATGTTCATCTGAAGCACCTGATCAGGCGCGCGCGCCGGGACAATCGAAATAACGGCTTCGCTGCCTGCTTTCATTGCGTCAAGGTCGCCTTGGCTCAGACCAAGTTGTGCAACACATCCAATCGGGACACAGTGGTGGTAGTTGTAGAGCTTGCGCGGCGCACCGTCGATCGACAATGCCAGCTGCGCTTGCAGCAGGGTTTCCAGCGGAACGATCACATTGGCCCATGCGACCGCGGCACCGCCTTCGGGCAATTTACCAATGGTCACTTCAGCGATGGGCTCACCCTGCTGACCGTTCACAATCTGAACCATGGCACAAGGGTCGTTATCTGTTTCGGTCTTAATGCAGGATACTTCCCAATCGCCGGATTTCTCTTTGACGAATTGCTCTCCGACACGCGGACCGGATTCACCCAGATCCAGACCGTTGTCTGCGGGTACAGCCGGGGTTTCGGAATTTTGTGCTTCTTGTGCGTTTACCGCCCCGCACAAAAGCGCGGCTGCCATAACGTTGAACGGGAGGAGTTTCTTGATCATGAATGCCTCGGTAGAGAGAGTGAACTTTTTGCTCGGTCTATCATCCTTGGATCACGGTGTCAGGCATTAAGCCGCGCAAATAGTACTAAGTGATCGGAATCTTGCCACCTTGCCCACGGAACAAGAGGGAAAGCAAAAAGGGAGCCGGTGGAGCGGCTCCCTTTCATATAATTTTCTCCCCGTCGGACTGGCCGACTTATTTATGCGCAGACGTTACGAAAGGCAGGCGGACTGGTCAACTGGTAACCTGAAATTTTAATGATCTCGCCAGTGTTTCTTCAAAAAAACCGCGCCCGAGGGCGCGGTCAGTCGACAGGGAGGAAGTTTGCCGCCCTGCACCTTTCGGGGCGAAGGCAGCGAATAGACTATCGCAGTCAAAGATTAACTTTGTATGCTGGTCCCGGACCGATGAACATTAAGGCCTTACATTCATGGAAAATAACATCTTTCTGGGCGGTGGGGGTGACGACTATAGCCAGCCGCAGAACCTGGCGCTGAAGTATGCCAACCGTCATGGCTTGATCGCGGGCGCGACTGGAACGGGTAAAACCGTGACGCTGCAAATCCTGGCCGAGGGGTTTTCGCAGGCTGGGGTTCCTGTGTTCCTGTCGGACGTCAAAGGGGATTTGTCCGGCCTGGCAAAGGCGGGCCGGGATGATCACAAGTTGCATCAGGCATTTCAGGACCGCGCCCAACAAATTGGATTCCCGGGTTATTCCTATCGGGCCTGTCCGGTCACCTTCTGGGATCTGTTTGGTGAACAAGGCCACCCGGTTCGGACAACCGTGACCGAGATGGGGCCTTTGCTTTTTTCCCGTTTGATGGGCCTGAGCGAGGCGCAGGAAGGCATTCTGAACATCGCGTTCCGTGTCGCGGACGAGGAAGGAATGCCGCTGCTGGATCTCAAGGATCTGCAGTCCTTGTTGGTTTGGATCGGTGAGAACCGGGCGCAATTGTCTTTGCGATACGGCAATGTCTCAACCGCGTCGATTGGTGCGATCCAAAGGCGGCTGCTTGTGTTGGAAAATCAGGGGGCGACAAACCTGTTTGGAGAGCCTGCTCTGGAGCTTTCCGACCTGATGCGAAAAGACGAAAACGGGCGGGGGATGGTGAATATCCTTGCGTCCGACAAGCTGATGGGCGCCCCCCGTCTGTATGCAACTTTTCTGTTGTGGCTGCTGAGCGAATTGTTCGAAGAACTGCCCGAGGTCGGCGATCCCGACAAACCCAAGCTGGTCTTCTTTTTCGATGAGGCGCACTTGCTGTTTGAAGATGCCCCCAAAATTCTGGTGGACAAGGTCGAACAGGTTGCGCGGTTGATCCGGTCCAAGGGGGTCGGGGTCTATTTTATCTCGCAAAATCCGGCAGATATTCCCGAAGACATCCTTGGGCAGCTGGGCAACCGGGTTCAACATGCCCTGCGTGCATTCACGGCGCGGGACCGGAAAAACCTGCGTCTTGCCGCGGAAACCTATCGGGAAAATCCTGCTTTCGATACCGAGGCGGCAATTCGCGAAGTCGGCGTTGGTGAGGCTGTCACTTCGATGCTGCAAAAGAAAGGAGTGCCGGGCATTGTCGAGCGGACCCTTATTCGCCCGCCAGGATCGCAGCTTGGCCCGATTTCAGATGCCGAACGCCAAGCCGTGATGCAGGTGTCCCCCATGCAGGCCAAATACGACAAGCTGGTAGACCGGAAATCCGCGTTTGAAATTCTGCAATCCCGTGCGAATGACGCAGCAAAGGCCGCCGCCGAGGCCGAAGAAGAAATGGAAACCCAATCCGTGGCGGAACGGGAATTTGCAACGGCACGGCGATTTTCCGGCAGCAGGGTCGGACGGTCATCGTCGCGTGTCACCCGCCGAAAGGACACCTTTGCAACTGCCATGAGCGAGGCCGTCATCAAAGAGCTCAAAGGGACAACAGGCCGCCGTATTGTTCGCGGGATTCTAGGTGGGCTGTTCAAGAACAGATAGGATCGTGGCACCGAGCTGCGAATTCGAAGCTCGGCGCCAATTCTGTTACTTCAACCGGCGCTGGCCTTCTTGCCGGCAAAAGGCGTCTGCCTCGGGAACCGACATTTTGGCCGCCGGGAAATTGATCGCGCGATCCCAGGTTACGCGGTCTTGGCGATACAGTTGGCAGGTCACCTCACCCTTTGGGGTCTGAACTTTGACAGGTGTGGTTTCCAGATCTTCTGGCGACGGGATACATGCGGCCAAACTGGCGACGAGAGGCAGCATAAGTATCTTGGTGACAAGCGATGTTTTCATGTGACGTCTTCTTACTCTTAAAGGTGACCTGTAGTATCAGCGTCGATTGACTAATTATGCATGAATGCGATCTGGTGATGATCCTGAATTAGCCGAGCGATAGTTTCGTGTATTAAGGATCGGGGCTGGAATCAAGAAACCGCGCCGAATATTCGACGCGGTTCAACTTTTTGGGATGATCTACATCTATTTCTCAGGGATCAGACCCCTTGGGCTGAATCTGAGGACAATCAACAGGATCAGCCCCATGGTGAACAGACGCATATGCGCGGCGCTGTCGATCAGATGCGACTTTAGCGCGCTACCGTCAGGCAGGCCGATTGTGATCAGGTTCATCAGCCACAGACCGATAGGTTCGACCTGTACCCAAAGGAACCAGATCAGGAAGGCACCCAGAACTGCGCCAAAGTTGTTGCCCGATCCACCCACGATCACCATAACCCAGACAAGGAAAGTAAACCGCAGGGGCTGATACGCGCTGGGGGTCAACTGACCGTCCAAAGTGGTCATCATCGCGCCGGCTATGCCGCAGACCGCGGAACCCAGAACAAAAATTTGCAGATGGCGGCGGGTGACGTTCTTGCCCATCGCCTCGGCCGCGACTTCGTTGTCGCGAATGGCGCGCATCATACGGCCCCAAGGGCTGCGCAGTGCCATCTGCGCCATCCACAGCAGCACCAGCAACACGATCAGGAACAGCAGCGAATAGCCCAGCTTGACCGACAAGGTCGACGCCGTGACCGGGTCCAGGCCCAGCCATTCGGCACGGGCAAGGAAACTGGGGTCATTTTGCAATTCGACCTCATACCCGACCACCGGGGCCGGGCGCGGGATGCCGTAGACGTTCTTGACGCCGCGCGCTAGCCAGTCCTCGTTCTTCATGAATGCGATAATGATTTCGGCAATGCCCAATGTGGCGATCGCCAGATAATCCGATCGCAGCCCCAGCGCGGTTTTGCCAATCAACCACGCGGCACCCGCAGCCAGCAGGCCACCGGCAGGCCAGGCCAGCAAAACCGGCAGGTTCAGCCCCCCAAGGTTGCCAGCGACGGCAGGGTCGATCGCCTCGACAGCGGCAGCACTGGGATCAAAGACCGCGCGATAGATAAAGAAACCCGCAATCAGAATGCCGACAATCGACAGGGTCCGCATACGCCCTTTGGGAAACTTCTGCGCCACAAGAACGGCGCCGACCACGGTGGCCGCCCCCAGTAACAGGGCCAGAACAATTCCATACCCCCCGGCAGACCACGCACCCTGCGTCGGAGGGGTGGAGACCAGCACAACCGCCAGCCCGCCCAGCGCGACAAAGCCCATGACACCCACGTTGAACAGGCCGGCAAAGCCCCATTGCAGGTTCACCCCAATCGCCATGATGGCCGAGATCAGCCCCATGTTCAGGATCAAGATTGCCGCGTTCCAGCTTTGTGTGAATCCGGTCAGCAGGATCAGCCCGCCAACAACCAGGAAAAGCAGAGTGTTTTTGACAGCTTCGGTCATACCGATTTCCCCTTAAACAGACCCGTAGGTTTGAACAAAAGCACAATCAGCAGGATCACAAAGCTGACGGCGAATTTGTAATCGGTAGACAAGAGTTGCACCAACCCTGATGGTTCAAGGTTTTCCGGGGCTAGATAAGTCAGCACTTTTTTCCAGGCATAAGTGATCGTAACCTCAGAAAATGCGATGATGAACCCACCGGCGATGGCACCCAGAGGGCTGCCCAGCCCACCCACGATGGCCGAGGCAAAGATCGGTAGCAGCAGCTGGAAATAGACAAAAGGTTTGAAGCTTTTGTCCAGCCCGTACAGCACACCCGCCGTTGTCGCCAGAGCAGCAACAAGGATCCAGGTGATCATCACCACACGTTCGGGATTGATGCCGGACAGCAGCGCCAGATCCTCATTGTCGGAATAGGCGCGCATCGACTTGCCAGTGCGGGTTTTGTTGAGGAACCAGAACAGCAACGCTACGGCGACGATCGCCACCACAACGGTAATGCCTTGCGAGGTTTTGATCGCCAAGCCCTCGCGCAAGCCGGTCAATTCCTTGAAATCGCGCGCGGAAATCAAAAAACGCGCACCGTCGGAAAACCTTTGGTCGTCCGGGCCGATGATGAACCGCACCAGACCGTTCATGATGAACATCACGCCCATTGAGACGATCACCAATATGACCGGCTTGGCCTTTTGTTCGCGATAGAACCGATAAACCAGCCTGTCGGTAACCAGCACCAAAACGATACAGCCCAGAATAGCAAAAGGCAGCGCCAACAGGGCGGTTGGCAACGGTCCAAAGCTGACCCCGGCGGCCTGCAATCCCCAAGTGACCAGCACGGCGATCATCGCGCCAAAGGCCATCGTGTCGCCATGGGCAAAGTTTGAAAACCGCAGGATGCCATAGATCAGCGTGACCCCCAGCGCCCCAAGCGCCAACTGGCTGCCATAGGCAACCGCTGGCACGATCACAAAGTTTGCAAGCGCAACAAGCGCGTTCAGTAAATCCATCAATTCTTCTCACTGTCCGGGTGCGGCTTTATGGCACGACGTCGACAAAAGACACAACAATTTGCGTCTTCTTTTTTGACCCGAATAGGTCGGAAAGTGAGAGTTTTTTACCGTTGTCAGCTGACTGGGGCGTCACACTTGCCGCGATCATTTGCAGTGTGCTGGCCTTTGACCGACATGTCATAGTTCAGGTCGTCAAAATCAACGACAAATGTAACGACGTCCTTATCCATGATGTGCAGAAACGTCAGAGAATTGATGCCTGAAAGAATCTTGGCCTCGCCCCGAATGGCGTCGGTTACGATAAAACCAGTGTCAGTCGCCCCCGACCGGGCCAATGTAACGGTACCGCCATCAGCGTCCGAAACGCAGGTCACAACAAAGTCGGCCCCGTCCAACGGTCCGGCATCAGCTGCCAAGCCAAGTGAAGGGGCGAGAAGGGCAAGCGTCAGTGCAGTCAGATTTTTCATAGTGTCCCTTGGTGGTTCGCTCCGCATTCCAAACTGTACCTCAGCCGAAATACGGGATTTTGAGAGTGGTAAGCGACCGATGTTTCCCGTTCGCCTCAATACAGGTAGCCAAGGTTTGGTGAAAAAAAAGAGGTGCGAGCCGCTGCTCACATCCTCTTGATATATCTTGCGATATTCTTTCCAGATGACAAGAAAAGTTCGGTTATAATTGCTTGTGCAGCCTATACTTCCTTGCAAGTTCCATGATCGGTGGCAGCGTGTGGGCCTTTAACGGAAAGATCATAGGACATGTCGTCATAATGCACGACAAAGGTCATGACATCCTGATCTTCAATATGAACAAACGTCATATTACCAACGCCCTTGAACACCAAAGCATCACCGGTAATTTCCTTGTAATTGATGTTGCCTTTGTCGCCTTCGGGCGCACGGTTCAGGCGCACTTCGCTTCCGTCACGATCCGAGACGCAAACGAAATGACGTTCTTCTGCTGCTGCGGCCGAAGCAAAGAAAGCTGCGGCTGCCGCGCAAATCCAAATTTTCATTTTGATGTCCTGATTTCTGTTTTTTCTGTTTCAGAACAACGGTGCAGGTCCAAAATTTTTCCCATGTGCCGGTACGTTCTGTTGGGCAAGCGATAAAAGTGGAATGTGACCGCATTGCAGCCCATCAAAGGCAATCTTTAGGGTGCTGTGTAATGCCAAAGGAAGGTGTCGAGAGGGGTGAAATATATATAAAACAATAGTTTAAGTGAAGTGCTTCAGTCGGTCGCAATCGGGCCTCACAGAGCCCTGCCACAATACTGTCAAATTAACCGCAAGCATCACGTGACAACTGACAGGCTGGTTCCTCAGCACCCCTCAAACTTGTACGAACTTTCGACCACGTGACCGGAATTCTTGCGGTTTCCTTTGGACGGTGGCATCAAAGTTAAGAGAGAGGGGCTAACTAAGGTGACCGAAGGAAGTCACCGTTTGGGTGACGACAATCTTATCCTCCCAAAAAGCTCTTTCGAACTTCGGGATCGGCCAGCAATTCCTTGCCCGTCCCGGTATAGGCGTTCCGTCCCTGAACCAGAACATACCCCTTGTCCGCGATTTCCAACGCCTGACGGGCATTCTGTTCTACCATCAGGATCGGCAACCCGGTGCGGGACACTTCGATAATCCGATCAAATAGCTCATCCATCACGATGGGTGAAACACCAGCGGTGGGTTCGTCCAGCATCAACACCTTCGGCTGGGTCATCAACGCACGACCCACGGCGACCTGCTGGCGTTGACCGCCCGACAACTCGCCCGCCGCCTGATTGCGCTTGTCGCGCAGGATGGGGAATAAGTCATAGACCTGTTCCATCGTCTGGCTGATATCGTCGCGTCGAATAAACGCGCCCATCTCAAGGTTCTCTTCGACCGTCATCGAGGTAAAGATGTTCTGCGTCTGCGGCACAAACCCCATTCCCCGGATCACACGATCCTGCGGGGAAAGACCGGTAATATCCTCACCATCCAGCCGCACTGCGCCGGAACGTACGTCCAGCATCCCGAAAACGGCCTTCATTGCCGTGGATTTACCGGCACCATTAGGCCCCACGATAACGGCGATTTCACCTTTTTCGACAGCAATGGTGCATTCATGCAGAATGTCTGGCCCCTTGCCGTAACCGCCGGTCATCGTGTCCCCAATCAGAAACGGCTCACCCATCGATAGGTCCTTCTTTCATCTGGCCAGCAAATATCCCGGGGGTCTGGGGGCAGCGCCCCCAGCCTGATAAATAGGTTGCGCCACAGGCGCGCATTTGGATCACAAAGCTCAAGCTCCGGCCTCCAGCTTGTCTTTGTTTTTCAGGCCGGTGCCCAGATACGCCTCGATCACATGCTCATTGGCCTTGATCTCGTCCAGCGTACCCTCGGCCAGAACCTTGCCTTCGGCCATACAGATGACCGGGTCGCAAATCTTGCCGATGAAATCCATGTCGTGCTCGATCACGACAAAAGTATAGCCGCGTTCCTTGTTCAGGCGCAGGATGGTGTCGGCGATGGTCATCAGCAAGGTGCGGTTCACGCCGGCGCCGACCTCATCCAGAAACACGATCTTGGCGTCGACCATCATGGTCCGGCCAAGCTCCAGCAGTTTCTTTTGCCCACCCGAAACCTGACCGGCCTTGTGGTCGGCCAGGTGTTCGATGGTCAGGAACTCCAGAACCTCGTCGGCGCGGGCCGCAAGGGCGCGTTCTTCGTCGGCAATGCGCTTGCGACCGAACCAGGTGTTCCACAGCGATTCACCGGATTGCGCGCCGGGCACCATCATTAGGTTTTCGCGGCAGGTCATCGACGAAAACTCATGCGCGATCTGGAAGGTGCGCAGCAGACCTTTGTGAAACAACTCATGCGGGGGCAGGCCGGTGATATCCTCACCATCCATCCAAACCTTGCCGCTGGTCGTTGGCAGAACGCCCGCGATCACGTTGAACAGAGTGGTTTTTCCCGCTCCGTTCGGTCCGATCAACCCTGTGATCGAACCCTTTTGGATTTCCAGCGATGCCCCGTCCACCGCGTGAAAACCGCCGAAATGCTTATGCACGTCTTCGACGACGATCATCTTATCCCCTAGCCGCCGTTGTCGGCGTTCTTGTTTCCCGGCCCTTTAAAAGAGGTGCGGCCTTTTTTCACTGAAACAGCCCGGACACAAGGCCCGGGCTGCTTGTTTTCATGACTTTTTACGCCGGATCAACGGAATTTGACGGTCTTGTTTTCGCCGTCGATAACTTCGATCTCGCGGTAAGAGCCTGCGCTTTCACCGGGGCCGATCAGCTCTACGCCGGACGCGCCGACATAGTCGATGTCCTGACCTGCGGCCAAAAGCTCCAGCCCTTTGGCCAGCTCACCGGGATAGATCTTTTCACCGGGCTCGTTGGCCACGTCCATGATCTTAGCGCCATACTCGGCCGGGTTGGTCGAACCTGCGGCCTGCATCGCCAGCATGAACAGCGCTGCTGCGTCATAGGATTCAGGCGAATAGGGCGACGATCCGTCAAAACCCGCGGCCTCGGCCAGGGCAAAGTACTTATCGGCACCTTCACCGCCGGAACCCGCGATCTGACCGAACGATCCGTTCAGGTCGGGACCGACATTGGCAGGCAGGGAATCCCCGATCATGCCACCCGGCAGGCCAAATGTGTCAAACGCACCGCTGTCCAACGACGATTGGATGATGCCCAGGCCACCTTGATCCAGATAACCCGCAACGACCAAAAGATCGCCACCGGCCGAGGCCAGCGCGCCAACTTCGGCCGAATAGTCGGCCTTGCCGTCTTCATGCGCGGCAACGATCGTGACTTCACCACCGTTGGCCTCGAACGAGGATTGGATCGAATCCGCCAGACCCTTGCCAAAGTCGTTGTTGGTATAGGTCAGCGCGATTGACTCGATGCCGCGATCCTTCAGGATATCGGCCATAACTTCACCTTCACGCGCATCCGACGGGGCGGTGCGGAAGAACAGGCCGTTGTCTTCCATGGACGACAAACCGGGCGACGTGGCCGACGGTGAGATCATGACCATACCATTCGGGATCGCAACGTTCTGCAGAATTGCACCGGTCACGCCCGAGCAGTCACCGCCGATGATACCGGCAACGCCATCCGCAATCATACGCTCGCCATTCGATGTGGCCAGACCGTTATCGATACAGCCTGTGTCGGCGCGCGACGAAGTGACTTTGGTGCCGTCCAGCAACTTGCCGGATTCAGTGACTTCGGCCATCGCCAGTTCAGCGCCTGAACCCATCGAGGGCGCCAGCGATTCAATCGGGCCGGTGAAGCCGAACAGAACGCCCAGCGTTACGTCTTCGGCCATTGCGGTGCCAGCCAACAGAGCGGTTGCTGCGGTTGCAGTAAGCAGCTTTTTCATAAGGTTACTCCCATATTGGAACGTCTTCGTTCTGCGGACGACCCTAGGCAAGCTGTCAGAAAAAGAAAAGTCCTAACGCAATCGTGTTTTTGCCGTGGAAAAATCTATTTATTTTGTAAGGTTTGTCGCGCTGATGTGCAGCCCTGAATCAATCGGAGGGAATAAGATGTTAAAGGCTTTCGCGATTCTGGCTTTGACCGGCAGCGCCGGGTTGGTCAGCGCTGATGTGCTTGAGACCAGCGCGGGGCCCGCCAGCATCACCTCGATGGTCGACGGGCTGGATACGCCCTGGGCCATTGGTGTTCTGCCGGATGGTTCGTTTCTGGTCACAGAGCGTGAAGGCCAGCTTTTGTTTGTCACCGACGGGCAAGCGAAACCTGTCAAAGGGGCACCCAAAGTGGCCGCGAAAGGACAGGGTGGGCTGTTGGATGTCACGGTCGCACGCAACTTTGCGCAAACTCGCGAGATTTTTCTGACCTTTGCCAAACCGCAGCGCGGCGGGGCAGGGACCGCCGTTGCGGTCGCCCGGTTGTCGGAAAACGGCAATCGCCTGACCAATCTGCGGGTGATTTTTGAGGCAAACCCCGGTGGCTCGACCGGGCGGCATTTCGGCTCTCGGGTTGTCGAAGCGGCCGACGGAACCCTGTTTGTGACAATCGGCGATCGGGGGGATCGTCCGCTGGCGCAGGACCGCTCCAACCATATGGGGACCGTCATTCGCATAAACCGGGATGGAACCGTGCCTGCGGATAATCCGTTTATTGGCCAGTCGGAGATACGGCCCGAAATCTGGTCGTTTGGGCATCGTAACCCGCAAGGGGCCGGTCTGGATGCCCGGGGTCGCCTTTGGGTTTCGGAACATGGCGCCAGGGGCGGTGACGAGGTGAACCTGGTCCAACCGGGCCTGAACTATGGTTGGCCGGTCATTTCTTATGGCGTGCATTACTCGGGCGAAAAAATCGGCGAAGGCTCCGCCAAAGAGGGGATGGAACAGCCGCAGCACTATTGGGACCCATCCATCGCGCCGTCCGGGTTGATGGTCTATTCCGGAAAGCTCTGGCCGGAATGGGAGGGCGACGTTTTTGTCGGGTCACTCAAGTTCGACTACATATCGCGGTTAGAGGGGGCGCCCTTGCGCGAGGTCGAAAAGATCACAGGCCCCGAAACCGAGCGTGTGCGCGATATTGTCGAAGCACCTGATGGCGCGATTTGGTTCATCTCGGTCGGGCAGGGAGAAGTTTACAGAATGGCCCGGTAGGGCCACCGTTTCACCGTTAAACGGACAACCGGCCGCTTTGCGCGCCACGCTCACGGTAGGGTGTCGTGTTGTAATGCGCCCGGTAACATTTTGAGAAATGCGAGGGACTGGCAAAGCCGCAGGCCAGCGCGACGTTGATCACACTCATATCCGTTTGCATCAGCAGGTTGCGCGCCTTGTGCAGGCGCAGTTCCATGTAATAGCGTTTGGGCGAGCGGCTGAGGTAGCGGCGGAACAGACGTTCAAGCTGCCGGGTCGACATACCGACATCCTTCGCCAGAATCGAAGGCGAGATCGGCTCTTCGATGTTCTTTTCCATCATCAGGATGACCTGGCTTAGCTTGGGGTGGCGCACGCCGATCCGGGTTGGGGTCGACAGGCGCTGTGTGTCCTGATCGGTGCGGATCGAGGAATAGATCATCTGATCGGCCACCGCATTCGCCAGATCCTCGCCGTAGTCATCTGCGATGATCTTCAGCATCAGGTCGATGGACGAGGTGCCGCCTGCCGTGGTCATCCGGTTGCCGTCGATCTGGAATACGGATTTGGTCAGTTCGACCTCATCGAATTCTTCCACGAAACTGTCCGAGTTTTCCCAGTGAATGGTGGCGCGTTTACCGTCCAGAAGCCCGGCTTTGGCCAGAGTGTAGCCCGCCGTGCACAGGCCGCCGATGCGCAGGCCCCGCCGCGCCTCGCGACGGACCCAATTCAGTACCTTTTTGGTGGTCGCCGCCTGGACGTCCACGCCGCCGCAGATCAACACAACGTCGTCGCGCTGAAGCTCGACCAGATCGGAATCCAATGCAAAGGTTGTTCCGGCCGAACAACTGACCGATTCACCGCCTTCACCCATAAGGCGCCAGGAATATAGATTCTTGTCGGCCATACGGTTGGCGATACGCAGGCTGTCCAACGCCGAGGCAAAGGACAGCAAAGAGAATTTGTCCAGCAGGACAAACACGAAATTGCGGGGGTTAGCCGCAGTGTCTTCCACCGTGACAACTTGGCGTTGCTCTTGCATGGCGAGGTGTCCTTGATTCGGCGCTTTGTGACGTTGCGTCCAGCGACAGAGTTAGCAGCCACCATGACCAAAGCTTGTTTCCCACGTCAAGAGGTTCAAATCGTATATGGTCAGTCTTCGATGCATTTTGTATAGAGACGACCTGATTACTTCTGCGGAGATCAAAGCTATGACCGAATGGCAAAAATCGAACTGGCGCAACAAGCCCCGGGTTCAGATGCCAGACTATACCGACGCAGCCGCGCTGGCCAAAGTCGAGGCTCAGCTTTCGCAGTATCCCCCGCTGGTCTTTGCTGGCGAAGCGCGGCGTCTAAAACAGCATCTGGGTGCCGCCGGCCGTGGCGAAGCCTTTTTGCTTCAGGGTGGGGATTGCGCTGAAAGCTTTGAACAATTCAGCGCGGATGCCATCCGTGACACGTTCAAGGTGATGCTGCAGATGGCGATGGTTCTGACCTATGGTGCCAAGGTGCCAGTGGTCAAAGTTGGCCGTATGGCGGGTCAGTTCGCCAAACCCCGCAGCGCCCCGACCGAGGTTATCGACGGCGTGGAACTGCCCAGCTACCGTGGTGATATCATCAACGAGCTGGCCTTTACGCCCGAGTCCCGTATTCCGAATCCCGGCAAGATGCTGCAGGCCTATACCCAGGCCGCGGCAACGCTGAACCTGTTGCGCGCCTTTTCGACTGGTGGTTTCGCCGATATGAGCATGGTGCATTCCTGGACCCTGGGGTTCACGGATGAGCAGGACGTGCAGAAATATTCGGAAATCGCCGACCGCATTCAGGACACCATCGACTTTATGGGGGCGGCGGGGATCACGGCGGACACCACGCATGAATTCTCGACCGTGGAATTCTACACCAGCCATGAAAGCCTGTTGTTGGAGTATGAAGAGGCGCTGACCCGTCTTGATTCGACATCCGGAAACTGGCTGGCCGGGTCCGGCCACATGATCTGGATCGGCGACCGTACACGTCAGCCGGACGGTGCGCATGTGGAATTCTGCCGCGGTGTGCTGAACCCGATTGGTCTGAAATGCGGTCCGACAACCACCGCTGACGACCTCAAGGTGCTGATGTCCAGGCTGAACCCCGAGAACGAAGAGGGCCGCCTGACCCTGATCGCCCGATTTGGAGCAGGCAATGTGGGCGAGCATCTGCCGCGTCTGGTCAAGGCCGTGAAGGAAGAAGGCGTCAATGTCACCTGGGTCTGTGACCCGATGCATGGCAATACCATCAAGTCGGCGACCGGTTACAAGACCCGCCCGTTTGATTCGGTACTGCGCGAGGTGCGCGACTTTTTCGGCGTACATCAGGCCGAGGGCACCATCCCCGGCGGTGTGCATTTCGAGATGACGGGCCTGGATGTGACCGAATGCACCGGCGGCGTGCGGGCTGTGACCGAAGAGGATCTCTCGGATCGTTATCACACCGCCTGCGACCCGCGTTTGAACGCAACGCAATCGCTGGAACTGGCATTCCTTGTGGCAGAAGAACTGACCAACCTGCGGCGTGATCGCAGCAAACGCGCGGTTAGCTGATCCCTTACAGAATGACGAAAAAGAAAGGCGGGCTATCTGGCCCGCCTTTTTCTTTGTCTCAGATGTTCACTTGTCGCGGGAAGCGACAAGCCGCAGGTGTGAGCCCGGCTTTTTGAATTCATCCTGTTCTTCGGCGAACCCTGCCGCCAGTTTTGCGGCGGGTGTCTGCGGGGCCTGAACGTCGGATACGGCACGTACACGGCTATCTGAAACAGAAAACCGTCTTGGGGTTGCACCGATCGCGCCATCGCTGACCATGACACCAAGAATGCGGCTGACGTCACCCAGATCGCTTTTCAAGGGCAACAGGATCATATGGGCCTGCATATGCATGCGCCCCCGCTTACCGGCCGAGGTCAGTTCAAGTTCCGCGATGGAAGGACCGGCAAACACCTGCTCTAACACGTCAGTGATTTCTTGCCGGGCACCGGATTCGAAAAAGGCGGTGATCGGCATTCCGCGCACCTCCATTCCGGCCAAAGCGTTCAAGTGACTGCCCGCCAGGCGATATCTGGCCAAACCGGGCGCGATACGTTCCAGAATAAAGGTGTATTCCAGAACATTCTCAAGGCCACGCGGATCAATCTGCGCGCGTTTTGGGACGCCGTTTCCATCCAGCAACGCGGTCCAATACGCTTCGGCCTGTCGGATCGGCGAAAGGCTGCGCCCACTGTCAAAACGATCCATAGCGACGATCTTTCCAAACTTTGAACCGGAACCGTTCCCAAAAAACGTTTTCATTTTCATCACCCTACCGTCAACCGACCATCATTTGTCTAAAATGCCAGATACCGAGGACGTCTGCGTCCAACCAGTGTTTGCGGGGTCAGATTGACACGGGTTAAATCAATTTTGGAGGAATTCCTTAATGAATGGTTAACTTCTGGCAGCCAGGCCCATTCTCAGCAAACTCTTGCTCTGCGCACGCCGATGGCATTAGGTGCGGCAAGCGAGCATGTAAGGGTAGCCAGGGGAAGGGCAGGAATGATCAGATCCATGACCGGTTTCGCATCGGACAAAGGGGCGTTCGGTTCACATAGCTGGACGTGGGAACTGCGGAGTGTGAACGGCAAAGGTCTGGATATGCGCTTGCGCGTGCCCGAGTGGCTGACCGGGCTGGAAGCCGCATTGCGCGCGCAATTGTCCAAAGCTTTGAGCCGGGGAAATGTAACGCTGTCCCTACGGTTGAGCCGCGATGAAACCGCGCCCGATATTGTCCTGAACGAAGGGGCGATGGAGGCCGCGCTTAGTGCTCTTGCCCGCGCGCAGGACATGGCCGCGGCGCAAGGGGTCACGTTGGCACCGTCCTCTGCGGCTGATCTGATCGCCATGAAGGGGATGCTGGACGCCGGAAGCGACGTTGACGACCCAGAGCCTCTGGTTCGGCAGCTCACATCAGAATTCCCATCCCTATTGGCGGCTTTCATTGAAATGCGGCAAGCCGAAGGTCAGGCACTTTCGACCATCCTTGATGGGCAACTGACCCAGGTGGCGGATTTGACGGTCCGGGCGGCAGAGCTGGCGGAACAGCGCAAGGACAAGATGGCCGAGGCGTTGCGGGACAATCTGGCGCGTGTGCTGGACAACGCCCAGGGCGCAGAGCCTGAACGCGTGGCGCAGGAATTGGCGCTGATTGCGGTCAAGGCGGATATCACCGAAGAAATCGACCGCCTGAAGGCCCATGTTGCTGCGGCACGCGAATTGCTGTCGCAGGACGGTGCTGTCGGGCGCAAGCTGGATTTTCTGATGCAGGAGTTCAACCGCGAGGCCAACACCCTTTGCTCCAAAGCGCAAAGCGCCGATCTGACGTCGGTAGGGCTTGAGTTGAAGGCCGTAATAGACCAGATGCGCGAGCAAGTGCAGAACGTGGAATAAAGACAGGAGCGCCCCAAATGGCGGATCGACGCGGCCTTTTAATCATTTTGTCCTCGCCGTCGGGGGCAGGGAAATCGACGCTGGCCAAAAGGTTGATGCAGTGGGACTCGGATCTGGAGTTTTCGGTATCGGCCACAACACGCGCGCCGCGACCGGGTGAAGAAAACGGGCGCGAGTATTACTTTCTGAGCGAAGATGCCTTTCGGCAGCAGGTTTCAGAGGGGCAGATGTTGGAACACGCGCATGTATTCGGTAACTTCTACGGCTCACCTGCCGGGCCTGTGCGCGACTCGATCAACTCGGGCAAGGATGTTCTGTTCGATGTGGATTGGCAGGGCGAGGTGCAGATCCGCAATTCGGACCTGGGCAAACACGCGCTGTCGATTTTCATCCTGCCGCCGTCGATTCCCGAATTGCGTCGCAGGCTGGAAAGCCGGGGGCAGGACAGCGAGGACGTCATCGCCAAACGGATGCTGAAAAGCTGGGATGAGATCAGCCACTGGGGGTATTACGACTATGTGCTGGTCAATGACGATCTGGATGCCACCGAGGAAAGGTTGAAAACCATCGTCAGCGCCGAACGGATGCGCCGGATACAGCAACCAACATTGCAGAACCACGTTCGAACCCTGCAAAGCGAATTCGAGGATGTCTCATGACGATCTACATGCTGGGTGACGACGCACCGCAACTGCACGATGACACCTGGGTTGCGCCCGATGCCAATCTGATTGGCAAGGTGGTGCTGGAACAGGGGGCGTCGGTCTGGTTCGGCTGCACAATCCGTGCGGACCATGAAGAAATACGCATTGGCGCGGGCAGCAACGTGCAGGAAAACTGTGTCATGCACATCGACACCGGTTTCCCGCTGACGATTGGGCCGAACTGCACCATCGGGCACAAGGTCATGCTGCATGGCTGCACGATCGGGGAAAATACATTGATCGGCATGGGCGCGATTGTTCTGAACGGCGCGAAGATTGGCAAGAATTGCCTGATCGGGGCAGGGGCCCTGATTACGGAAGGCAAGGAAGTACCCGACAACTCTCTGGTCATGGGCACGCCGGGCAAGGTTGTGCGACAACTGGATGAGGCCGCCGCCCAGAAAATTACACTCAGCGCCCTGCATTATCAGGAAAACATGCGCAAATTCCGCGACACGATGAAGCCTGTGCCATAGGGTTATTCGAAAACACCAAGAGACCGAATTCATGTCTAATGATCTGCTTGCCGAAGTTGTCTCGGCCGTTCCAATGCCTGCGCTGATGGTTGATCAGACGGAAAGGATCATTGCCGCGAACACCGAGGCAAAGACCCTTTTGAACCAGAACATCATAGGTCGGCACTTTGCCACGATCCTGAGGCAGCCGCAGGTTATCGAAGCGATGGAACAAAGCCTGCGCACCAAAGGTTCAGCGACGACCCGGCATCTTTCCAATGATGGCGCTCAGGATACGACGTTCGAGGTTCAGTTCCGGTACATGAACGGCGTTGGGGCTGTTTCAGGTGGCGCGGTGATGGCGACCTTCCAGGATGTGACCCATCTGGAACATGCCAGCCAGATGCGACGCGATTTCGTGGCCAATGTCAGCCACGAATTGCGCACGCCTTTGACGGCGTTGATGGGGTTCATCGAAACTTTGCGCGGTCCGGCGCGTGACGATGTCGCCGCCCGGGACCGGTTTCTGGGCATCATGAACGAAGAGGCCAACCGCATGAACCGGCTGGTTGGCGATCTGCTGTCCCTGAACCGCGTCGAAAGCGAAGAACGTGTTCGCCCGAAAGAGCAGCTTGAACTGACGGGCTTGCTGCAATCGACACTCAATTCTCTGCGCCCCCTGGCCGAGGACGCCAGTGTCGAACTGATCCTGAACGCCACACAAGGCCCGGTATCGCTGATAGGGGATAGCGACCAACTGCGGCAGGTCTTCACGAATTTGATTGAAAACGGGATCAAATATGGCGGCAGCGGCGGCAGTGTCGAAGTTCGCGTAACTTCGTCCGAGCGGGACACCGCAAGTCGCGGGCCGGGTGTCAGGGTTCAGATCGTCGACAAGGGGCCGGGTATTGATGCCCTTCACCTACCGCGCCTGACCGAGCGTTTTTATCGCGCCGACAGCCACCGCTCCAGACAATTGGGGGGCACCGGGTTGGGGCTTGCGATTGTGAAACATATTGTAAACCGGCACCGTGGCCGACTGCGGGTGGAAAGCGATCTGGGCAAAGGGTCTGTTTTCACTGTGATTTTACCGCGTTGAGCCGTTAATCGACGGGGCGAAAACCCAACATGGCTTTCGGGGATCGGCGAAATTCCCCTAACGTAACGCTGAAATGCAGTTGGTTGTCATAAAAGCGTTACACACTTGTCACAAAAGACTTACGCACGGCCCATAGGGGTTCGCGCAAGATCATCATGAGGGTGATCATTACCTATCTTTTCAGGGAGACTGAAATGTCCTTTGTAAAACTGTCGGCTTCTGCACTTGCTATCGCCGCTGTATCGGCCACCGCTGCTGTGGCACGTGACAACGTTCAAGTTGCTGGCTCGTCGACCGTGTTGCCATATGCCTCGATCGTCGCGGAATTGTTCGGTGACAACACCGATTTCCCCACACCTGTTGTTGAATCCGGCGGCTCGTCCGCAGGTCTCAAGCGGTTCTGCGAAGGTGTTGGCGAAAACACCATCGATGTGGCCAACGCATCGCGCGCCATTCGTGAAAAAGAAATCAAAGCCTGTGCCGAAAATGGCGTGACCGACATCATGGAAGTCCGCATCGGCTATGACGGTATCGTATTTGCAAGCCAGCAGTCTGGCCCCGCGTTCACCGCATTCCAGCCGGCGGACATCTACAACGCAATCGGCGCAAAGGTCATCAAAGACGGCGCGCTGGTCGACAACAGCTTTAACAGCTGGGCCGAATTCAACGGCGACCTGCCTGATGTTGAAATCGCCATGTTCATCCCGGGCACCAAGCACGGCACCCGTGAAGTCTTTGAAGACAAGGTTCTGCTGGCCGGGTGTGAAACCACCGGCGCAATGGAAGCCATGATCAAAGGCGGCCTGAGCGAAGACGACGCCGAAGACGCATGTCTGGATGTGCGCACCGACGGCAAGTCGGTCGACATTGACGGCGACTATACCGAAACGCTGGCGCGTATCGACACCAACCCCAACGGCATCGGCGTGTTCGGTCTGGCGTTCTACGAGAACAACACCGATAAGCTGAAGGTTGCGACCATGGGTGGTATTGAGCCTTCGACCGAGACCATCGCGTCGGGCCAGTACCCTGTTTCGCGCCCGCTGTTCTTCTACGTCAAAAAGGCGCATATCGGCGTGATCCCCGGTCTGAAAGAATACGCTCAGTTCTTCGTTGCTGACGAGATTGCCGGTGGTTCCAGCCCGCTGGCAAACTATGGCCTGGTGGCCGATCCGGAACTGGCCAAAACCCAGGACGCGATTGCCAACGAAGTGACCATGGGTTCGGATAGCTAATCCGGACATTGGTCTGAAATGCCGGGGGCGGCCTGCTGTGTCGCCCCCAGTTTTCTTTTCCAAATCCCAAACCAGACCAGTGGGGGTGTCATGCCATTACTTTGGCTAATCCTGATCGTCGTTGCGATCGCAGCAGTCGGCTATGTGCTTGGACGCGCGCGCGCCCTTCAAAGCGCCGGAGGCGACAGTCGGGGCCTGCATTCTTTGCCGACGTTTTATGGCGCGAATGTCGCCCTGAAAACGGCTGTGCCAGCGTTTGGTCTGCTGATCGTCTGGCTGCTTGTTCAGCCAATTTTCGTAAACTCCCAAATTTCGGGAATGATCCCTGATACAGAAGTCGAGGAGGGCTCCTCGCGCAGCCTGGTCATGGCTGAGGTTCGCCGGACCGCATACGGGCTGGAGAACGCCGTTGCACAGGGGAACATCACCGAGGATGCTGCCAGCAACGCGAATGCTGACATTGCGGAGGTGACACAAAGCCTGAAAGATGCCGGGCAGATTGTGACCTCTGAGATCACGCAGCCGATCCTTTTGGCCGCTCAAAGCTATCGTGTCATGAACTCGGGCGGTTACTCGGTCATGTCGATTGCCGTGATCCTGATCGCGCTGGCCGGTGCTGTCTTTAGCTGGCGTCAAACCCAATCGGAATACCGTGCGCGCAACGTGGTCGAGCAGGGCGTGCGCGTCCTTTTGCTGGCTGCCGCGTCCATCGCCATTCTGACGACGGTCGGAATTGTCCTGTCGCTGGTCTTCAACACCTGGGAATTCTTCAAGCTTTATCCCGCATCCGACTTTTTCTTTGGCACCACTTGGTCGCCAAGTTTCTCTGGTCGTGGCGGCTCCTCGTCGCTTGGCGTTCTGCCGTTGCTATGGGGAACGCTGTATATCTCGATCGTGGCGCTTTTGGTGGCTGTGCCGATTGGCCTGTTCGCCGCGATTTACCTAAGCGAATACGCCTCGCCGCGGGTCCGCTCTTTCGCCAAGCCGATGCTAGAGGTGCTGGCCGGTATCCCGACCATTGTTTACGGCTTGTTCGCCTTGCTGACAGTCGGCCCTTTGTTGCTGGAAGTGTTCGGCGACGACGGGCTGGGATGGATGAAGGCCGGTACGGCGGTGATGACCGCAGGGTTGGTGATGGGCGTCATGCTGATCCCCTTTGTGTCATCGCTGTCGGACGACATTATCAACGCGGTTCCGCAAGCCATGCGCGACGGATCCTATGGCCTTGGTGCGAACCAGTCGGAAACCATCCGGCAGGTTGTTCTGCCCGCAGCCTTGCCGGGGATTGTCGGCGCCGTTCTTCTGGCGGCCTCGCGCGCCATTGGTGAGACCATGATCGTGGTCATGGGGGCAGGGGCTGCGGCACGTCTCAGCCTGAACCCCTTCGAAGCGATGACAACAGTTACCGCGAAAATTGTCAGCCAGCTAACCGGAGATGCCGATTTCGCATCCCCCGAAGCGCTTGTTGCCTTCGCGCTTGGCATGACCCTTTTCATCCTCACACTGGGCCTCAATGTGTTCGCCCTTTATATCGTGCGCAAGTATCGGGAGCAGTACGAATGACCGACGCAAGTATGCAAGAGAACCCCGAAGCGACGCCGCATCCTGTCTCGTTGACAGCCCCGAATGAGCGCACGCGCAAACGGGCAAAGGCCGAGCGCAGATTTCGCGCCTATGGTATCGCGGCCGTTGCAACGGGCCTGTTTTTCCTCGTGGTGCTGTTCACGTCGATCCTGTCGGAAGGGATACCCGCTTTTACCCGCACGGTTGTAAGCGTGGAATTCACGCTGACGGAACAGCAGCGGGAAGAATCCGAAGCAGAGCTGTTCAAGACCAAGGCGTACTCCAACCTGTTTATCTCGGCGCTAAAGACCGAGCTGGATGAACGTGGGCTGAACGTAGAGATCAACGAAGACGCCATCGAACGCCTTTTGGGCAAAGTTGGCGGAACGATCCGGACGTTCTATAGTGAAAACCCAGGCAAACTGGGTGAGCCTGTGGAGTTTGATCTGGCCGCGTCCAGCCGCGTTGACGGGTACTTCAAGGGGCGTGTGTCGCGTGACACCATGCAGGACAGCCGGTTCCTTGAAAAAAGCGATCTGGATCTTGTCGATGCCCTGAAAGAGGCGGGCGTTATCAAACAGGCGTTCAACTGGCCCTTTATCACCGGTGCCGATTCCGGCGTGGACAACCCCGGTGGTGCGGGTATCGGCGCATCGGTCGTGGGCTCGTTCTTTATGATGCTGGTCGTCCTTGGTCTGTCGCTGCCAATCGGCGTGGCTGCGTCGATCTATCTGGAGGAATTCGCACCGCAGAACCGGTTCACCGATCTGATCGAGGTTAACATTTCGAACCTCGCTGCCGTGCCGTCGATTGTCTTTGGCATCCTTGGTCTGGCGGTGTTCATCCAGTTCATGCATCTGCCGCAATCGGCACCTTTGGTTGGTGGTTTGGTGCTGACGCTGATGACGTTGCCGACGATCATCATTTCGACGCGTGCCTCGCTAAAGGCGGTTCCGCCGTCGATCCGCGACGCGGCGTTGGGGGTAGGGGCCTCGAAAATGCAGGCGGTTTTCCACCACGTGCTGCCGCTGGCCGCACCGGGCATCCTGACCGGCACCATCATCGGCTTGGCACAAGCGCTGGGAGAGACTGCTCCGTTGTTGCTGATCGGTATGGTAGGCTTTGTTGCGCGCGGTTATCCCGATGGGTTCCTGGCGGGGTTCACCGAACCGAACTCGGCCATGCCTGCCCAGATTTACACTTGGGCCTCACGGGCTGACGCCGCATTCTATGAGAAAGCTTGGGGCGGGATCATCATTCTCTTAGTCTTCCTGCTAACCATGAATATCATCGCAATCATCCTGCGCCGGCGCTTTGAACGCCGCTGGTAAATAGGAGCAGTACAATGAACGACATGTCGCGAGTGGAGAGACAAGTGGACACCAATAAAATCAAGCTGGAGTGCCGTGACTGTCAAGTCTATTACGGCGAAACCCACGCCATCAAAGACGTGAATGTTGACATCGAGGACAAGACCGTCACCGCGTTTATTGGTCCGTCGGGTTGCGGCAAGTCCACCTTTTTGCGCTGCCTGAACCGGATGAACGACACCATTGATGTCGCCCGCGTCAAAGGCTCGTTCAAACTGGATGGTGAAGACATCTATGACAAACGGGTCGATCCGGTTCAGCTGCGTGCCAAGGTGGGCATGGTGTTCCAGAAACCGAACCCGTTTCCCAAGTCGATCTATGACAATGTGGCCTATGGCCCACGCATTCACGGCCTGGCCCGGAACAAGGCCGAGCTGGATGAAATTGTCGAGAAATCGCTGCGACGGGGCGCAATCTGGAATGAGGTGAAGGACCGTCTGGATGCCCCCGGAACCGGTCTGTCGGGTGGGCAGCAGCAGCGCCTGTGTATCGCCCGCGCCGTGGCGACCGAGCCAGAGGTTCTGCTGATGGACGAGCCATGCTCGGCCCTGGATCCGATTGCGACAGCACAGGTCGAGGAACTGATCGACGAGCTGCGCTCGCGCTACTCTGTGGTGATCGTGACCCACTCGATGCAGCAGGCCGCGCGGGTCAGTCAGAAAACGGCGTTCTTCCATCTGGGTAACCTGGTCGAGTTCGGCGAAACCGGTCAGATATTTACCAACCCCGAAGATCCCCGCACCGAAAGTTACATCACCGGCCGCATCGGCTGAGCACAGGAATATTGCGATGAGCGAACAACATATTGCATCCGTTTTCGATCGCGATCTCGAAGCGATCCAGGCCCATATCATGAAGATGGGCGGGCTGGTCGAAGCCGCCATCATGAGCTCGGCCCGGTCTTTGGAAACCCGCGACGTCGAATTGGCCGAGCAAGTGCGCAATGGCGACAAGGCGGTCGACGCACTTGAGGATCTGATCAACGAAGAAACCGCGCGGCTGATTGCGCTGCGGTCTCCGACTGCGAGCGATCTGCGGCTGGTTCTGTCGGTGATGAAGGTGTCGGCCAATCTGGAGCGCATCGGCGATTATGCCAAGAACATCGCCAAGCGGACCACCGTTCTGGTCAATGCCGGCGAGATCCACGGAAGCGCCGCAGCCCTGCGCCGTATGGCGCGCGAGGTCGAGCGAATGCTGCGTGACGCATTGGACGCCTACATCCAGCGCGATGCCGAACTGGCCACTGATGTGATCGAACGCGATCAGGAAGTAGACCAGATGTATAACGGCCTGTTCCGCGAGCTTCTGACCTTTATGGCCGAAGATCCGCGCAACATTTCGGCCTGTATGCACCTGCACTTTATCGCCAAGAACATCGAACGGATGGGCGACCACGTGACCGCCATTGCCGAACAAGTCGTTTATCTTGTCACGGGTGAGCGCCCGTCCGATGCACGCCCCAAAGCTGATGTGACATCGCAGTCCTTCTAGGAGATTTGAAGAATGTCCGCTGATCAACCGACCGTTCTGGTTGTCGAGGATGAATTGGCCCAGCGCGAAGTGCTGGCCTACAACCTCGAAGCCGAAGGTTTTCGCGTGTCCAAGGCTGCCGACGGCGATGAAGCCATGTTGTTGGTCGACGAGGATTGTCCTGACATCATTGTTCTGGACTGGATGATGCCGCACCTCAGCGGTATCGAAGTCTGTCGTCGTCTGAAATCACGCCCGGATACACGGTCGATTCCGATCATCATGTTGTCCGCACGCACGGAAGAGGTCGACAAGGTGCGTGGGTTGGAAACCGGCGCAGATGACTATGTTATCAAACCTTATTCCGTCGTCGAGCTGATGGCCCGGGTGCGTACGCAGTTGCGACGGGTACGTCCTGCAACTGTTGGCCTGCGATTGGAATTTGACGATATCATACTTGATTCCGAGACACATAAGGTCAGCCGGAACAGCAAACCGCTGAAACTGGGGCCGACCGAGTTCCGTCTGCTAAGCACGTTCATGGAAAAACCGGGCCGAGTCTGGAGCCGCGAGCAGCTGCTGGACCGGGTATGGGGTCGCGACATCTATGTAGACACCCGCACAGTCGACGTTCACATCGGCCGTCTGCGCAAGGCATTGACGCAACACGGCGGCGCGGATCCCGTACGCACGGTCCGCGGCGCAGGCTACGCGCTGGGGTGATCGCAAAACCGGACAATGTGAGCGATACCTGAACTGCGACCGTCTTTTCGCGGAACACCTCGGCCGGTGTCTTCCATCCCAGACACTTTCTGGGTGTTGCGTTGAGGCGGTCGCAGATCATGTTCAATTCATGATCTGAGACCGCCGTTATGTCGCTCTTTCGAGGCAGCCATCTTCGGCTACGGCGGTTAGTGTTTTCCACGGTGCCTTTCTGCCAGGGCGAGGAGGGATCGCAGAACCAGGTCTGCGTTCCGATCTCAGCCTGCAAATGCGGCCAGCTGACGAGCTCCGTGCCGCGGTCGAAGGTGATGGGTTTGCGCGCCAGATGGGGCAGGTCGCGCACCGCTTTCATGATCTTGCCATCACCGGTTTCGTACGCTTGTTCGGGTTCTTCAACAACACCGTGAAGCGACTGACCCGTTCCACGAGAGATGTCACGTTCGATTTCCCAAGGCTCTGCTTGAACAGCATCAAATCTCCCTCCCAGTGGCCGAACTGGCGGCGGTGCGCCACATCATCCGGGCGGAACAGGATGCTGACATCACGGTGGAACTTAAGGGCCTGGCGCTTTCTGGCGCGGCGGGGCCGGCGGTACTTGCGGTGGTTTGGAAGATACCATCAGAGCTTCTGTGCCATGCCGTCCTTCGAATAGATGTAACGGTAGATAGTTTCCTGGCAAACCCGCAGCCTGGTGCCTTCATAGATCATTCGGTTGCCAATCTGTTCAGGCGTCCAACCATGCTTGAGACGTTCGACGACTTTTTTGAGCAATTGCGGGTATCGGATCAGTTTGCGCTGACGGGCACGCCGATCGGCCGCCATCAGATGGGCAGCAGCACCGTAGTAGCCGTCACATTTGGGCATGCACTCGTCGCTGAAGTAGTTCCGCTTCAACTCGCGGTGGATCGTGGCTTTCGAGCGCCTCAGAACACGCGCCATCTCACGAACAGGGACTTTCGCATGCCTCCAACGTTCGATTCTACGGCGTTCCTCAATGCTCAGTTGCGTGTAAACGGCTCTCATGTCACAATCTCCTCATTAGATAACTCATTGTTTTCTAATAGGAGTCGTACTTGAAGGTAGCGCGCACCGTTGTGATCTCAAGTTAGGTTGCGACATTTCTCCACCCTAGGTTTCTGAGTTCTTCTGCGAGCGCCGCTTACGGTGTTCGCCATCCGAGGCACTTTCTAGGCGTTCCGTTAAGGCGGTCACAAATCGCCTTCATATCGCGATTTGAGAGTACCGCGATCGGGGTATCGCGCGGCAAGTACCTTCTTGCGCGTTTGTTCAAGTTCTCAACCGATCCTTTTTGCCAGGGGGCCTGCGGATCACAGAACCAGGCACTCGTTCCAATTCCTGCTTCCAGCTTTCGCCAACCCGAGAACTCAATTCCGCGATCAAACGTAATAGACTGGCGCGCGATCTGGGGCAGGGGTTCCATTACATTCATGAGTTTCGCCATGAAGTGTTTCGAGCTGCGATCATTGTTGCGGAACAAGACTGCAAAACGGGTCTTGCGCTCGACCAAAGATGCAACGTTTGTCTTTCCGTGCTCCCGCCGGAAGATCATCAGCTCGCCTTCCCATTCACCAAATGTCTCTCGGGATTTGATGTAACTAGGCCTGTTGTGGATCGAGCGTGCCGGCGGGAACATCATACCGCGCGGGGTTCGGGCATAGCGCGGTTTTCTCTTCTTCCGCCGTTCAGGAAGGTAGCGGGCCAAAGCCTGGGATTGACCATCCGCACTGTAGACATAGGCATAAATCGTTTCGTGGCTGACAGAGACTGCATGCCCTTCAAGTTTCAGGCGGYCGGCAATCTGCTCAGGTGACCAACCTTCTTGGAGGCGATCAATCACTGCCTCTCGCAGTTCAGGAATTCGAACGAGTTTGCGTCGCCGCGCACGTCGTTCGGCTGCGGACTTCTGCGCCAGCATTCCGTAATAACCATTCAGCTGAGGAAGCTCGTCGTCCTTGAAGAAGTTGCGTTTGATCTCACGGTACACGGTCGCACGATGACGGTGTATCTGTCGGGCGATCTCAGCCACTTTGATCTTTCTAAGCAACAGGTCCTCGATTGTGCGCCGTTCGGCTAGATTTAACTCGGTTCGTTCCATAAACTGTTCTCCTGACTTTCCAGTAGGATAGAGGAAAAGTCGCTTTCCAGTTTAGAATGTGCCCGTGAGCGATACTTTGTTGCAACCAAGTTGAAATGTCACCCGGCCTGCAAAGTAGAAATGTCACTACAGGGCGCTGAGGTGAGCAAAGCCTGACAGGGCGGAGACCTCAGACATCGCAGCTCTGGCTGGCTTTGCGGGCCTCCTTGGCGCGCCGGGCGGCGAGGGAGTTCCAGCCGTCGTTGCGGCGGCCGTTGGGTTTGTAGCGGGTGCGCTGTTTGCCCGCGCGGCGTTTCTTCGGCGGGGTTTTGTCCTGCTCGGCCTTGATGTGTTCCAGCACCGCGCTCAGATGCTTGTTCTCGGTGATCGCGGCGTGCGTGACGCGCTGGTCCTTGTCGAAGACGGAGTAGGGGAGCGAGACGCCCTTCCAGCGGAACTCGAGCCGGCCGTCGGGATATTCGTAGCTGTCGACATACTTGCCGGGCAGCCCGCGCGTGATCTCGTTCTCTGCGAGGATGATCCGCTGCCGGTCGTAGGAGAACGCCAGTTGGTTGCCGACATAGCGCTCGTCACGGAAGCAAAGGACATCTGCCAGTCGGTCAGGTTCCACATTCAGCGCGCGATGCAGATCGTCCGGGCGGCGCGGGACCTTGGCGAACTTGGTGTTGTAGCGCTCGATGAATCCCGGAAGAAACGCGTTGGCCGCCTCCATGTCCGATACACCCGCAAGGCGCAGTTCTTTCACCAGCCGATCCTGAAGCGTCCGGTTGGCACGTTCGACGCGGCCTTTGGCCTGAGAACTGTTCGCGCAGAGGATCTCGATGTTCAGCTCATTCAAAGCCCTACCAAATTGGGTCATTCCGTGGCCGGACTTGGCAGCCTGGTTCGGGACGCGAAACATCGTGTGCTTGTCTGAGTAGAACGCCACTGGGCGTCCATGCGTATGTAGATAAGCCTCCAGCGCGCCGAAGTAGCTGAATGTGCTCTCGGACTTCACAAACTCCAGATGCATCAACGTGCTGGTCGCATCATCGATGAACACCAACAGGGTGCAAGCAGGCCCGCGATCCTCGAACCAGTGATGATCTGACCCGTCAATCTGGATCAGCTCACCGAAGCATTCCCGGCGCAAGCGCGGCTGGTGGAATGTGCGTCGTTGTTTGCGGGAAAGCCAGATACCAGCGTCCTGCATCCATTTGCGCAGTGTCTCGCGAGAGACCTTCAGCCCGTGATCTTCCTCAAGCTTCTCAGCAGCAAAGGTCGGCCCGAAGTCGCTGTAGTTCTCCCGGACCAACGTCACCGCGAACTCCCGTACCGCCGGATCGATCCGATTGTTCGAAGCGCGGCCGCGCGCCTTGTGTCGGATCGCCGCCGGTCCATCTGTCTGAAACTTCTTCAGAAGCCGATGAACCTGCCTGCGACTCAATCCCAAGACATTGGCTGCATTCGTGGCAGTCATCCGGCCTTGGCTCACCTGGCTCAAAACCTCGACCCGGTTCAGCTCGCGCTCGCTCATCAAAACCCATCCCATGCCCATACTCTCTGCCTGTTCTCATTGGGGCAGAGTGTGACACTTCTACTTTGCAGATGTGGGACACTTTAACTTTGCGGGTACAAACCTTAATCGCATAATCCGTATTATGGTTAAATTTAGCTTCAAAAAGCACTTCTATAATTTCTTCACTGCCTTACGATCTGAGCTTACATACTTAGATTGGAAAGACCGATGGAATTAAACGGAAAAACTGTCGTTGTTACCGGCGCTGCCCAGGGTATCGGCGAAGGATTGGCGGAACGGTTCTCAAGCGAAGGCGCGACGGTTGTCTGTTCCGATATTGATCTGACGGGTGCGCAACAGGTAGCGCGGGCTATCGGCGGCCATGCGTTGGAATGCGACGTTTCCCATGAAGACAATGTTAAAGCCTTGATTGAAACTGTCGAGGACACAATTGCGCCTATTGATCTGTTTTGCGCCAATGCCGGTATTCTGACCTTTGGCGGTTTCGAAGTACCGGACGCCGACTGGGACCGTATCTGGAAAATCAACGTGATGTCGCATGTCTGGACAGCGCGCCATCTGGTGCCGCGAATGTTGGAACGTGGTGGCGGTTATATCATGACAACAGCCTCGGCGGCCGGTTTGTTGAACCAACCTGGCGCGGCGCCATATGGGGTCACAAAACACGCGGCCATCGGGTTTGCGGAATGGCTGTCTTTGACTTACGGGCAAAAAGGCTTGCGTGTTTCTGTTCTGTGTCCTCAGGCCGTTCGATCAGAAATGACGCGCGGATTTGAGGATTCTGTGGCCTCGATTGACGGCATGTTAGAGCCTGAAGACGTGGCGCAGGCGTGCGTTGAAACCATCAGAGACGAACGTTTTCTGGTGCTTCCGCATCCTGAGGTGCTGGAATACATACGCCACAAAGCTGGCGACTATGACCGTTGGCTGGGTGGAATGCGGAAGTTAAATCAAAGGTTTATCGAAGACACATAATTCAACCCTTGGCTTTGCGCATAAGCCCTTCTTGCGCAACCGAGGCGACCAAAGTTCCGTCTTCTGTATATATTGATCCGCGGTTAAAGTTCCGCCCTCGCCCGCTCCAGGGCGAATCCATCGTGTACAGATGCCAGTTTTCAAAATGCACTGGTGCGTGGAACCAAATTGTGTGGTCAAGGCTGGCACCGTTAACTTCGCCGGTAAACCAGCTCAGCCCGTGCGGGCGCATCCCAGAGCTCATCAGGTACATATCGGACGCGTATGCCAAAAGGATATGTTGCGTCGCGGGGTCTGCATTTGCTGCGGCCCCCATGCGAAACCAGATTTGGTTACGATCATCCGATTTTTCAGGATCGAATGGATTCAGGTGGCTTGCTTCCCGAACTTCGATGGGACGCTCGCGCGTCAATTCCCCATGCAGGTCTTCCGGAACCTGATCCAGATACCTCTGCCGCAACTCGTCGCGCGAAGGGTATGACTCGGGCGGGTTAATCTGCGGCATTGCGTGGTGGTGATCCCAGCCTTCGTCCTGAATGTGGAACGAGGCCGACATGTTCAGGATTTGCTTGCCATGTTGAATCGCGACAACGCGCCTTGTCGTGAAGGACCCCCCGTCCCTTGCCCTATCTACCTGATAGATAACCGGAATTGATGGATCACCTGGGCGAATGAAATAGGCGTGAAGTGAATGGCACAGACGATCATCAACCGTTCTATATGCGGCAGCAAGGGCCTGGGCGATGACTTGCCCGCCAAAGATCCGTGTTGGTGTCTCACCACCTGATCCGGTGCCCCGAAACAAATCAATTTCAAGCCTTTCGATATTCAAAAGGTCCAGAAGAATGCGTTCTGCTTCGGTCATGTTCCGCTCTCCGGTTCTGGTTCAGGGCTTGGATAACAGCGCAATGAGGGTCATTCAATCATTGCCCCGTGAACCAAAGCCAATAGTTCCGATCGGGATGGATAAGAGTCGGACGGCGACAATTGTGTGAAGAACACTGCGGTCAGGTCGTTGACAGGATCGACCCAAAAGAACGTGGACGCCATTCCGCCCCAACTGAACTCGCCCTCAGCGCACGGGGCACATGTTCGACCGGGGTTAGTCACAATCGCACCCCCGATGCCAAACCCAATTCCTTCCATCGGTCTTTCTGCAAAACTTTTTGGACCCATTGATGCAATGTCACCCGGTAAGTGGTTGCGCAGCATGAATTCTACGGTTCTGGTCCCAAGCAGGCGTTGCCCATGGCCCTGCCCCCGGGTGCGCAGCATCTCGGCAAACTTGGAGTAATCATCTATTGTGCCGACCAGACCGCCCCCGCCAGAAAACGTCGTGGCATGCTCGAACGGGGAAAGCCCAGACTGATCTACAAGGCGCAATGTATCACTACCGAAGTCGGCGGAATTCAATGTCATCGCGCCAGACGCCAGCGGTGTGTAAAGCGATGCAAACCGATCCCCTGCCCCCGCTGGTACCGAGAAACTTGTTTCATGCATTCCAAGTGGTTCAAAGATTTCCTGATCAAAGAACTGATCCAGGGTCCGACCAGACACAACCTCGATCACACGGCCGATGACGTCAATTCCGACCGAATATTCCCACCGGGTTCCCGGTTGAAACGCCAGTGGAAGCTTTGCCAGATCACTTACCCTGTCAGCTAAAAGCCCCTGATCAGGCTTGAAAATAAGACCCTGCTCATCCATCGCTTGAGGCAGAACCCCGGGGTTGAAAGGATAACTCAGACCGCTTGTGTGGGTCAGCAACTGATGAAGCGTCGGTATCGGGGCGTGTTCTGTCTGATCCAATTGCGTGGCGCCCGGTATCAGTGCCTGCATTTCGCGAAATTCCGGAATGTATTCCGACAGCGGCGCATCCAGATGAACCAGGCCCCGCTCGACCAGCATCATCAATGCAACGGACGTCACGGGTTTGGTCATCGAATAGATGCGCGTGATTGTGTCCCTTTGAAACGGCAGGTTCCGCTCGACGCTTCTGCTGCCGCAGGCGTGAAAGAAGACCTCGGACCCTTTGTGCATCAAAAGCAGTGAACTGCCCGGGTATTTTCGTTCATCGACATACCGATGCATCCAATCGGTAACGTGATTAAACTGCTTAGGGTTGATTTTCAAAGGATTGCTCATAATCTATTAACTCTTTGGTTGTCTGTGCGGATTTTGGGCGCTTGTGCGCCGAAATGACAGAAAAATCGACTTTGAATTCCCCAATATCAGCAGCACCGGTAAGTTTTGCCCGAATGCCCTGTTACACTGTCGTGGTAACAGATTCGCTGATCATTGTTTGATACACTCTTCGGAGGAGAAACATGGCGCAACATATAGATTTTGTTTATGATTTTTGCAGTCCAAATGCATATCTGGCGCATAGGGCACTGCCAGCAATAGCCGAGAAGCATGGCCTGCGCGTCAAATATGTTCCGGTCTTGCTGTCGATTGTTTTCAAGGTAACCAACAATCAAAACCCATTTCAGGCGTTCTCTGAAAATCGCCAGAAAACCGCCTATCTTACCCACGACCTGCACCGCTTTGCCCGCGCCAGAGGGATAAGCTTTCATATGAGCCCCCATTTTCCCGTAAACACCAAATTCGCCATGCGCGGGGCGGTTTTTGCCTCGGGAAAACCGTGGGCGGCCAAATATGTCGACGCGGTATTCGATGCGATCTGGGTGCATGGCCAAAAAGTTGATGAACTTGGCGTTCTGACCGATATCTTACTGGAAAATGATCTGCCCGCGCGCAAAATGCGCGAGGCAATGACCAGTGTAGACGTCAAGCAAAAGCTCAAGGATCAGACAAAAGCCGCTGTTAAAAAAGGGGTTTTTGGCGTTCCCAGTATGTTTGCGGGCCCCGAGATGTTCTTTGGGAAAAACAGCCTTGGGAATCTGGAGCTGGAGTTGTCTCGGGCCATCTAGGTGGGTCGGCCCTCACTTGCTTTTCAAGATTGTTCAATTGCCGCCAACCCATGTTGCGCGAACATCGGAACATAGGCACCAAACACCTGCGCCCGCTTGGGATCTGATGCGTTGCCGTCCAGCGCGCGTTTATAAACGCCCTGCAGGATACCGGCCATTCTGAAGAAGTTGAAGGCCAGGTAAAAACCGAAGTTATCAATTCCGGGCAGGTCTCGCCGCTGGCAATACTGATTGATGAACGCCTGATCTGACGGCAGGCCAAGCTCTGCCCGGTCAATCCCGGCCAGTCCCCGGCCTTCTTTCCCGGTCGGCATTTGCCATTGCATGACGACAGCAGCAAGATCGGCATAGGGATGCCCGATCGTTGACAACTCCCAATCCAGCACGCCGATACAGCGGGTTCCGTCTTTTTCGAACATCATGTTGTCGATGCGATAGTCGCCATGCACAAGTGTTCTCTGCCCATCATCTGCGGGAACCGAGTTTTCCAGACTGGTGATCAGCGCGTCCATCTCAGGTATCCGGGTGGTCTCTGATGCGCGATACTGCTTTGTCCAGCGAGAGATTTGACGTTCGAAGTAATTGCCCGGCGGGCCGTAATCCGACAAGCCAACGGCGTCGATATCGACCATATGCAACTCGGCCAGCACTCGGTTCATCTCACTCAGAACGTTTGTGCGGACCTCATTTGTTTCCTCTTCCATGGTCGGTTCCAGAAATGTGCGACCGTCGAGGCGTTCCATGACGTAAAAGTCCGAGCCGATGATGCTGTCATCCTGACACAACAGATACATTTCCGGCACAGGCACATTGCTGCCGGCAAGCGCGGTTTGGACCCTGAACTCACGATCCACCGCATGGGCGGATTTCAGCAGAACGCCAGGTGGTTTTCGACGCAGAACATAAGATTTCTCGGGCGTCTTCAGCTCATACGTTGGGTTGGATTGACCGACCGTGAACTTGCGCGCCTCCAAAGGCCCCCGGTACCCCGGAAGGTTCGCGTCAAGGTATGCACCGACGGTCTTTAGATCCAGATTAGTATTATCATTCATAAGGTTGCTCCGCGCCCTGCACCTAGTGAGTCTCGCCAAAGATATCTCCGGCCGTGACCACATTCAGACCGCCTGAAACAGGAATTACCGCCCCCGTAACATAGCTGCCGCCGCGACCGCACAGAAACAGCAGGCAACCGGCAATATCCTCGTCCCGGCCAACGCGCTTTAACGGGACCGATTTGCCAACTTTATCACGGTTATCTGCATCTGCCGTTGCAAACGCGGTCATGCGCGACACGAACGGCCCAGGTGCCAAAGCATTGACCGTGATGTGGTGCCGCGAAAACTCCTTGGCCATGATTTTGGTAAGATGCAAAACGGCGGCTTTAGATGCGGAATAGCTGTAGGCGCCGTCACCCATCGGCACCTCGCCCATCACCGAGCCGACATTGACCACACGGGCCGGATCGTTGGGCGTGCCTGATTTCTTGAGCATTGGCAGCAGCTTTTGGGTCAGATCAAACAGGCCCGCGACATTGACGGACATGACCCTGTCCCAGGCGTCATACGGAAATTCTCCCATCGAGGCACCCCAGGACACCCCGGCGTTATTCATAAGGATATCAAGGCGGTCGGTGCGACTTTGAACCTCGGACGCCAGAGCCTCAATCCCTTCTTTGGTGCTGACATCGCCGCCGAACCCTTCGGCGTGCCCGGGCGCGCCCAAAGCGTTCAGTTCAGCCGCGACTGCCTCGCACGCGTCCCCCTTGCGCGAGGCGATCAGTACGCGCGCACCTGCCCAGATCAGCGCCTCTGCGGCCATGCGGCCAATGCCGGTGGCTCCTCCGGTCACAACTGCGGTCTTTCCCTGCAATGAGAATAGCGTTTCAGGGGTCATGGTCTGCTCCTCGGTGTTTTGGATTGGCGCGTGAACATCTGGGATGCCAGCGAAATGTCTGTCAGTCACAAGATTTGCATCCCGCTGTTTTCTTGACAACACCTGCTGCTGTGCCAAAGCTCCTCCTGATTGAATAACAAGGACAACAGGGCCAATATGCAAGCTTTACTCAGCGTCGCCCCGGGCGGGCCGGAAACACTGGAACTGACCGCCCTGCCCGATCCTGTTCCGGGAAAAGGCGAGATTTTGGTTGCGGTTAAGGCCGCCGGGGTCAATTTTCCGGATACTTTGATGATTCAGGACTTGTATCAAATCAAGCCACCCCGTCCGTTTGCCCCGGGCGGCGAAATCGCGGGTGAAGTCACGGCAATCGGTGAAGGTGTCAGTGGATTTGAAATCGGCGACCGGGTGCTGGCGCTGACGGGTCATGGTGGCTTTGCCACGCATCTGGCGATCAAGGCGGCAACTGCCGTCAAATTCCCCAATACGATGCCGTTCGAAGACGCAGCGTGTTTCATCTTTACATATGGAACGTCCTACCACGCGCTCAAGGATCGCGCGGCGATTCAATCGGGGGAAACCTTGCTGATCCTTGGGGCCGCCGGAGGGGTCGGAACAGCAGCCATCGAACTGGCCAAGACCAAGGGCGCCCGTGTGATTGCCGCCGTTTCCACGCCCGAGAAGGCCGATTTTTGCCGCCAGATCGGTGCTGACGACACCATTGTTTACACGCGGGACATGGATAAGGCCGGTCAAAAGGCATTTTCCGCGGAAATCAAGGCTTTGGCTGGCGGTGAAGGCGTGGATATCGTGTACGATGCGGTTGGCGGGTCCTATGCTGAACCCGCGCTGCGCAGTACGGCATGGAACGGCCGGTATCTGGTCGTTGGTTTCCCCGCCGGTATCCCCAAGATTCCGCTGAACCTACCTTTGCTCAAGGGCTGTCAGATCGTAGGTGTTTTTTGGGGTGCATCGGTGTTTCGCGATCCTGCGGGGCACGCAAAAAATATCAGTGAATTGTTCGGGTTATACGCCAAAGGTAAGATCAAACCTCAGATCAGCAAGACCTTTTCGCTTGCCCAAGCAGCTCAGGCTCTGACCCATCTTGCGGACCGCTCAGCACTTGGAAAAATCGTGGTGACAATGGACGACGGTTAAGCCATTCGCACAGTGAAACCAAGCGTGCCTGATCGGTGCCGTCACGACGTAAGCACTTTGGCTGGTGGACATCCTCACCAATTCGTGTTTATGAACTTGTTATGGGAATTGTGAAGTAATGCAAAAAGCTTTGATTTTGAACGGCCCAAACCTGAACCTTTTGGGTACACGGCAACCCGAGGTTTACGGCAGCACCACACTGAAGATGGTCGAGGATCTGTGCCTGAATCACGGCAAGTCCATCGGGCTTGAAGTGGCTTGCTTTCAATCCAACCACGAAGGTGCGCTGATAGACGCCATTCATGCGGCCAAAGGGGTTCAGGACGGAATAGTTCTGAACGCTGGGGCCTATACTCATACTTCGATCGCGTTGATGGATGCGATCGCCTCGGTCGAGCTTCCGGTTGTCGAGGTTCATCTGTCCAACATCCACGCACGTGAGGAGTTCCGACATACTTCTTACATAGCGCACGTTGCGGTCGGGCAGATTTGCGGTTTTGGTGCCCAAGGGTATGTGCTGGCTCTGGACGCGCTGACCGCGCATTTGAAGGACCGAGTGTCTGAATGAAGCTGGACGCGTATCTTCATTTCCTTAGCTACGCAAAGACGTTGGAGGAGCTTTGGGATGCGCATTGCCGCCAGATGGCGGAATATGGTTTTGACCGGCTTTTATACGGATTTACCCAGTATCGGACAGAAACATCGTTGGGTGATCCCGAGGATTTCGTGATCCTGACCAATCACGGCAAAGCATATCTGGATGGTTTTCTACGCGACGGGCTGTATTTCCATGCTCCGATGTTGAAATGGGCGCTTCAGAACGAAGGCGCGGCCAGCTGGAAAATTGCGCAGGACTTGATGTCAGGTGGCACCTTGACCCCGCAAGAACGCCGGGTCATCGAATTCAACCGGGCAAAAGGCGTAGTCGCGGGTTATACGGTCAGTTTCAATTCGGTGTCGATGCGATCCAAGGGGGCAATTTCCCTTTCTGCCAGCGACACGCACACGCAGGACGATATCGACGCGATCTGGTCCGAGCATGGTGATGACATCTTGCTGATGAACAATGTGGCCCACCTGAAGATCCTTACCCTGCCCTATAATGCGCCGAACCGGGCCTTGACCAAACGACAGCGCGAGGCGCTGCAATGGGTCGGCGACGGAAAGACAACGCAGGACATCGCCTTGTTGATGGGCCTTACGTCTGCGACCGTGGAAAAGCACCTGAGGTTAGCCCGAGAGTCGCTGGCCGTGGAAACTACCGCACAAGCGGTATTGAAGGCATCTTTGCAAAATCAGATGTTCGTAATGGAAGCCTGACCTTGTGGGATTTTTGACGCCGAACTGCGTCAATTTACCCTAGGTAAGGAAATCATGACTTTTCAAATCCGGGTGCAAGGTTGCAAAGTGATAGTGTTCCGTGAGTGGTGGCTTTAGCCAGGGAACATGTGGTCAGAACTTTGCAATACCAAAGCTCTCTGACCGATCTAGCACTGGGGCGTTTATTTATCCGCGTACCTTTGTTGGAATCGTTGGGGGGCCTCGACCATCCCCATTTTGCGGGGCCCCTCAACTTCTATCCGCGCATATTTGGCAACGAAAAAACCGGCTACGCGTGGCGTAACCGGTTTGAAATCATTCGGATCAGAGGCCCCTTTGGGGCCTCTTCCGTAGAACTTAGCCCTGAGCGGCCTTGGCAACTTCGGCTGCGAAGTCTTCTTTTTCGACCACGATACCTTCGCCAACTTCCAAGCGGACGAAGCCGGTGATGGTTGCGCCCGCTTCTTTAGCGGCTGCTTCGACGGTCAGGTCGGGGTTCACAACAAACGCCTGATTCAGCAGGGTCGCTTCAGCCACGAATTTCTTCATACGGCCAACGATCATCTTTTCGATCACCTGCTCCGGCTTGCCGGATTCGCGGGCGATGTCCATCTGAACCTGCTTTTCTTTTTCAACAACCGCCGGGTCCATGTCGGCTTCGGACAGGGCTGCCGGGTTCACAGCTGCGATGTGCATTGCAATCTGCTTGCCGATGGTTTCGTCACCACCCGACAAAGCAACCAGAACACCGATTTTGCCCATACCGTTGGTGGCCGCGTTGTGGACATAGGACACAACGATGTCGCCTGACAGTTTGGACATGCGGCGCACCGACATGTTTTCACCGATGGTTGCGATCTTGTCGGTCAGCGTGTCTGCAACAGACTTGCCACCCAGATCAGCCGCAAGCAGAGCTTCGATATCATCGACGCCTTCGGCTGCATATGCGATTTTGCCGACCATTTCCTGGAATTCGGCGTTCTTACCGACAAAGTCGGTTTCCGAGTTCACTTCGACAGCAACACCATTGCCGCCGTTGACGTGCACTGCAACCAGACCTTCTGCTGCGGTACGGCCCGATTTCTTGGCCGCCTTGGCCAGACCTTTGGTACGCAGCCAGTCAACGGCTTCATCCATGTTGCCACCGGTTTCGGTCAGCGCCTTTTTTGCGTCCATCATGCCTGCGCCGGTTGTGTCGCGCAGTTCTTTCACCATTGCTGCTGTGATTGCCATCTTTGGCTCTCCTCAATTCAAACGGAATTGGGGCAGGTCATACCCTGCCCCACATGTCATTTACGTGACGGGCAGCTTACGCTTCGGCTTTGACTTCCGGCGCGGCTTCTGCGGGTGCTTCTTCTGCAACAACTTCTTCAACCGGCGCTTCTTCGAAGGCACCCAGGTCAACGCCTGCTGCACCCATCTGTGCGGTCATGCCGTCCAGCGCGGCGCGTGCAACCAGATCACAGTACAGCGCGATTGCGCGGGCTGCGTCATCGTTGCCGGGGATGATGTAATCCACACCATCAGGCGAGCAGTTGGTGTCGACAATAGCCACAACCGGGATACCCAGCTTGTTGGCTTCGGCGATGGCCAGCGCTTCTTTTTTGACGTCGATGACGAACAGCAGGTCAGGAACGCCGCCCATCTCGCGGATACCGCCCAGCGATGCCTGCAGTTTGGTCTGGTCACGCTCCATGCCCAGACGCTCTTTCTTGGTCAGGCCTTCGGCGCCGGTTTCCATCGCTTCGTCGATCTGGTTCAGACGGTTGATCGACTGGGAAACGGTTTTCCAGTTGGTCAGTGTGCCGCCCAGCCAACGATGGTTCATGTAGTACTGAGCCGACTTTTCAGCGGCGTCTGCGATCGGCTGTGCAGCCTGACGCTTGGTGCCAACGAACAGAACCCGGCCACCTTTAGCAACAGTGTCACGAACAGCCTGCAGCGCTTGATCCAGCATCGGAACGGTCTGGGTCAGGTCCATGATGTGGATGCCATTGCGCGAGCCGTAGATGAACGGGCCCATGCGGGGATTCCAACGCTGTGTCTGGTGACCAAAGTGAACGCCAGCTTCCAGCAGCTGACGCATGGTGAACTCGGGAAGAGCCATGCTATTTTCCTTTTCCGGTTTACGCCTCGGCGGGGGTGAAAGAAGCGGATGCTCCAACCGGCGGGCCAGATAAGGATGTCTCCCCTACAAAGCCCAAACCCCGCCTGCGGGTTTGAATGGCGCGCGTATACGGCAGGATTTGCAGCAGCGCAAGGGGTTTTGCCCCTTATTTTTCAAGCCGCGCCAGCGCATGGGCGTGGCGCACGGCCTGTTCGCAATGTGCAGCCAGCGCTTTGCGGTTTTCAAAATCACTGACTTTGGCCGGGGTATGGTAAATCAGTTCGACCACACCCTGCCTGCGCGCGCCCAATGTCTTTAGAAGATGCGTGCCAAAGTCCATGTCGCCCCACCAGCCATAGAATCTGTCCGGCTGCCCTTTAGGGGCGTGATAGATCACCGAGACCGGCTGAACAGACATGAAATCCCGCAGTTCATCAGCAAAGAACGCCGCAAACAGTGTTGTTTTAAAAGGTAAAACCTGCAATCCGTCGGTTGATGTCCCTTCGGGGAAGAACAACAGCTTATGCCCGGTTTTCAACCGTTCCTGAAACATCAGGGTTTGCTCGCGTGCCTTCTTGGGGTTGCGTTCGATGAACATTGTGCCGGTCGCGCGGGCCAGCCAGCCGATGCCCGGCCAGCTTGCTACTTCGGCCTTGGATACGAAATAGATGCGCTTGCGGGAATTCAGCGCAAAAATATCCAGCCACGAGGTATGGTTCGCCACCACTGCCCCGTGTTGTTGCATCAATGTGCCCGATGTGCGGAATTTCATCCCCAGAATACGAAAGGCATTTCGGCAAACAAACTGCGTGATGAACGGCGTGATTGGCCGGCGCACACCATAAAGTGGCTGTTCGATCAGCCGAACGGCCAGCAGAACGATCAGACCGCCGAATACCAGAATGGCCAGTGGCAGGCCGCGCAGGACAACCAGTATCCAGCCGAGAAATCCCAGGTTGATCGGGTCCGGTGCGTTATCGCTGTGCCATGAGGGTGTATTCACCTGTTCAGGCTCCGCCATAAATGCGCCGTTGGCGGTCGTTCATGCGTGTCGTGTCGAGGATCAGGCAGACGTCCGTAGTATTGAACGTATGGTCGATAAACGCCCCCTCGCCTACGAAGCCGCCCAGACGCAGGTAAGCTTTGATCAGCGCAGGCACCTGCACCATCGCGGCGCGACGCTCCAGAGCTTCGGGCGCGACCAGATCCATCGATTCAAACACATCCGGTTGCGCGCGCACACGCAGATCCGGGGGGGCAAGGTGGTTGTGATGCAGCATCGACAAAGGCTGTGCCAGGTCCCGCACATTTGTACCGTGAAAACTGGCCACTCCGAACAGCACCTCGATTTGGCGTTCGATGACATAGGCCGCCAATCCGTTCCACAGGTGATACATGGCCATGCCGCCCCGAAAATCGGGATGCAGGCAGGATCGGCCAAGTTCCAGCAGCTTGCGATTGCTCTGTTTCAGCACAGTCAAATCATATTCGTCTTCCGAATAAAACTGTCCTAATTCTGCCGCACGTTCACCGGGTAACAGCCTGTAAACGCCCACAACTTCTCCACTCAGGTCATCAATCGCCAGCATGTGATCAAAGTGCTGATCGAACTTGTCCTGTTCAAGCCCGGCGTCATGGTCGACCATCTCACCGCCGCCGCCCAATTCGCGCACAAATACGTCATAGCGCAACCGCTGAGCCGCGCGCAGCTCGGCCTCGGTCTCGGCAAGTTTGACAGTAAAGGAAGGGCCTGCGTCCGGCATTGATGGTTCCGTTCTTGTTTGCGCGCTGATACCGCAGTTTTCGGGGGGATGGCAACATAGGCGGATTTGCGGATGCGTTAACCATTCCTAAACCAGTTTCACGGATCAAAGACCGGCATCAGGGCGATGTGTGTTCCGTCAATCACCACTTTCCCCTGCTCGCGAAAGTTAACGGTGACTTTGCCCCCGATGTTGGACTGAACCTGTCCAACGCCCCATTCGGGGAAATCGGGGTGGCGGACATACATGCCCGGTGCAAGAATGGCATTAAGGTCTGTCATGCAAGGGCTCCGGTCCGACGGCAGATGCAGCAGGAGGTACGCATGAGCGACACCAACGTCAACCTGGCCGAATTGATCGGCTCGCGGATCTGTCACGATCTGATCAGCCCGATCGGGGCAATCACCAATGGGCTGGAGCTGTTGGAGATGGTTGGCGCGGTCCAGGGCCCCGAGATGGAACTGATTTCTGGCAGTGTCGGCAGCGCCGGGGCGCGGATCCGGTTTTTCCGTGTGGCCTTCGGCTCGGCCGGTGATCAGCCGCTGGGGCGGGCTGAGGTGACTGAACTGCTGAATGACGTCGAACGTGCAGGCCGCGTGCGCCTGAACTGGCACCTGACCGAGGCGGTGCCGCGCAATCAGGTCAAATTGGCCTTTCTGGCCATGATGTGCTGCGAAAGCGCAATGCCGTTCGGCGGCGATGTCACCATCGAAAACACCGGCGACAGCTGGACGGTCAGCGGGATGGCCGACAAGTTGAACCTGGACAACGATCTTTGGAAAAACCTGCCATCGGGGCGTTTTGCCAACAGCGTAAAGCCCGCGCAGGTGCAATTCGCCCTGCTGCCGGAAACGGCGGCGTCGATGGGGCGGCGGATTGCGGCGGAAACCACCTCAACCCGCGTTGTGATCCGATTTTAAGACCGGGTCGTCCCGTTTCCGCGCACAAGATACTTGAAGCTGGTCAGCTGCGCCGCCCCCACCGGGCCGCGCGCATGCATCTTGCCCGTGGCGATACCGATCTCAGCCCCCATGCCGAATTCACCACCATCGGCGAATTGGGTCGAGGCATTGTGCATCAGGATCGCACTGTCCAGCCGTTCAAAGAACCGGTCGGTGGCATCTGCATCCTCGGTCATGATGCAGTCGGTATGATTTGACCCATACTGACGGATATGCGCGATGGCCGCGTCGATATCTGCAACCGGTTTGGCAGCAATGATGCTGTCGAGAAATTCCTTGCCCCAATCCTCTTCGGTGGCCGCTACGGTCCCGTCGATGGCCAGAGAACCCTCGGCGTGAACCTCGACGCCTGTGGCTTGCAACGCTGCGATGATGTCCCGCCCCAGCGTTTCGGCCACGTCCTGATGGACCAGCAGGCATTCGGCGGCACCGCAGATTCCGGTGCGGCGGGTTTTGGCGTTCAACACCACTTCGAGCGTCTTCTGCGGATCGGCGGATTTGTCGACATAGATATGGACGATGCCCTCCAGATGCGCGAACACCGGCACGCGGGCCTCGCGTTGTACAAGACCGACCAATCCTTTGCCGCCACGGGGCACGATGACGTCGACATAATCGGTCATCGTCAGCAGTTCCTGAACCGCCGCGCGATCGCGTGTGGGCACCAGTTGAATAGCATCTTCAGACAGGTTCGCGGCCTTCAGCCCTTCGACCAGACAGGCATGAATAGCCCCCGAAGAATGAAAGCTTTCGGACCCGCCACGCAGGATCACCGCATTGCCGGCCATCAGGCATAGCGCGCCAGCGTCCGATGTCACATTTGGGCGACTTTCGTAGATCACCCCGATCACACCCAAAGGCGTGCGCACCCGTTGGATATTCAGGCCCGAGGGCATGTCCCATTCCGTCAGCACTTCGCCCACCGGATCGGTCTGATCGGCGACTGTGCGCAGACCGTCAACCATGCCCTGAATGCGCGCTTCATCCAACATCAGACGGTCCATCATCGCGGGGCTCAGGCCCTTGTCGCGGCCAAACTCCAGATCTTTCTGGTTGGCTTCGATGATGGTCGCACGGTTCGCCCAGACAGCGTCAGCGGCTGCGATCAGCGCGGCGTGCTTACGCTCGGCACTGGCAAAGGCCAGATCGGCCGAGGCCGCCTTGGCGCGTTTTCCAAGATCGGCCATCAGGGTGGGAATGCTGTCGAAATCCTTCATCTCATGTGCCTTTCAGTCTGTCAGTTCAGTTTTAACATCACGCATTTACAGCGCCAAATCGTCCCGGTGGATCAATACGGCTCGCCCCGGGTAACCGAGCGTCGCCTCGATCTCTGACGATTTGCGGCCTTTGATCGCATCAGCCTCTTGCGCGGTATAGCGGCTGAGGCCCTGCGCCAAACGCCGGGCGGTCGGGTCCAGAATGGCCACCGGATCGCCGCGACCGAAATCTCCGGTGACCTCGACAATCCCGGCGGGCAGCAGGCTTTTGCCATTGCCAAGCGCCCGTGCCGCGCCCGCGTCCACAACAATTTCGCCGCGCGGCTTCATCGCCGAAATCCAGCGTTTGCGCGCCGCATGTGGGTCAAGCGTGGCAGAGAACCAGGTGCAGTTCGCGCCATTTTCAAGCGCTTTCAAGGGGTTCAGAGGCGAACCTTCGGTGATCGCCATATCGCACCCCGCTGCCGTTGCCATCTTGGCCGCCAGCAGTTTGGTTTTCATTCCGCCCTTGGACAGACCCGATCCGGCATCGCCTGCCATCTCTTCGATCTCGGGGGTGATGTCCTTGATCACGTCGTACCGTGTTGCCGAGGCATCTTCGTTCGGGTTGCCAGTATAGAACCCATCCACATCCGACAGCAAGATCAGCTGATCCGCGCCCACGGTGACGGCGATCTGTGCGGCCAGACGGTCGTTATCCCCGTACCGGATCTCATCCGTGGCCACCGTATCATTTTCATTGACGATCGGCACAACGCCCAAGCTAAGCAGCGTTTCCAACGTCGCGCGCGAATTCAGATAGCGGCGGCGGTCTTCACTGTCCTCAAGGGTTACCAGAACCTGCGCGGTGGTGATTTTATGCGGGGTCAACGCCTCCTCGTAGGCACGGGCCAGCCGGATCTGACCGACTGCGGCAGCAGCCTGTGATTGTTCGAGCGGCAAATCCGCCATCGGCAGGCCCAACACACCGCGCCCCAACGCGATGGAACCAGAGGAAACCAGGATCACACCCGTGCCCTGCGCCTTGAGCCAGGCCACATCCTGTGCCAGCGAAACCAGCCAATCGGAACGCAACAGACCGGTGTCACGATCCACCAGCAAGGCAGACCCAATTTTGACAACCAGTCGTTTGGCCGAAGTCAGGGTTGCCAAGTCTTCGTCTCCTCAACGGGCTTTTGGCGTAGGCGGTTTTCGTCAATTTGCGCACGCAAGGCACGCAGAACGTCGGTCACCCCAAGATGGGCAACACCGGACATGGTCATGACAGGGCCGCCGACGGCTTCTTCCAACTCGGACTTGGCCAGATCGCGTTCCTCGTCATCAAGCGCATCGATCTTGTTCAGCACCGTGATGCGGGGCTTTTCGGCCAGCTCACCGCCATAGGCTTCAAGCTCGTGAATGATAGTCCGATAGTCTTCGGCCACGGTCTCGGACGTCCCGTCAACCAAATGTAACAAGACGGCACAGCGTTCGACATGGCCCAGGAAACGGTCGCCGATGCCGCGCCCTTCGTGGGCGCCTTCGATCAGGCCGGGAATATCGGCTACCACGAATTCCACATTGTCGACACCAACAACACCCAGATTGGGGTGTAGTGTCGTGAAAGGATAATCGGCGATTTTTGGGCGTGCATTGGACGTGGCGGCCAGAAAGGTCGATTTTCCGGCATTGGGCATACCCAAAAGGCCCACATCGGCGATCAACTTCAACCGCAACCAAATGGTGCGATCAATGCATCCCTGCCCTGGATTGGCTCGGCGCGGTGCCTGGTTGGTGGCCGATTTGAAATGCAGGTTGCCAAAGCCGCCATTGCCGCCTTTGGCCAGCAAGACCCGCTCTCCGACTTCAGTCAGGTCACAGATGACGGTTTCTTCGTCTTCATCCAGAATCTGGGTGCCGACCGGAACACGCAGGATGATGTCATCGCCATCCTTACCGGTGCGTTGCTGACCGCGACCGGGCTGACCGTTTTTGGCAAAGAAATGCTGCTGGTAACGGAAATCAATAAGCGTATTCAGCCCGTCGACCACTTCGGCCCAGACAGAACCGCCTTTACCGCCGTCACCGCCATCGGGACCGCCGTATTCAATGTATTTTTCGCGCCGAAAGCTGACGCACCCGCCACCGCCGGCCCCGGACCGGATGTAGACCTTTGCAAGATCGAGAAATTTCATGACTGTCCCCTAATGCAAAGGCCCCATCGGCCACAAGTCAGAGTTTTTTACTGTATGTCCAGGTAGGCACGTTTGCATCACGCGCCACCGAATAGCTTTCGGCATCACCAAGGTATTCAAACCCGCAATGGGTCAGAACCCGGGCCGAGGCCGGATTGTCCTGAAACACGCTGGCGAACATGTTGGCGTTCTCCAGCGGGTTGGCGTTGACCAACGCCTCGACTGCCATTGATGCGATGCCGGTGTTCCAATAGATCGGCGCGACCCAATAGCCGACCTCGGACTGGTTGCGGTCCAACCGTACCAACGAGATAACACCAATCAGCTCGGGCCCACCGTCCTTGGTGGCGTCCATGACCCAGACGTCCTCATCACGATCCTCGGCCATTGACCGGGTGATGAACGCTTCGGTCGCGCCCGGTGCCAGCGGATGCGCAATGCTTGTTGTCATACGCGCCACGCGCTCATCGCCTGCATAATGCTCAATGAGACCCAAATCCGACCGACGCAGCGGGCGCAGGTCGAACCGCTCGGTTTCGATGACCGGCTGGTTTATTATTGCCTCAAGTTTCATGGGTGCGTTCCTCCTCCGAACAACACAGTAAATATGAACGCAACAGTGAAACTGACTAACGTCCCCATCAGATATTTTCGGGCCCGCCGATCTTCAACCACCGGCACAATCCTGCCTTGGTCAAAGGTCGGATTGTTGCTTGATGTGACGGTCATCGGGGCATTCGATCAAAATTGCGTTAAAACGAGAAAGGGGACCGGCTTATCTGCCGGTCCCCCAAGAATTTTCAAACCTTATGGGTTTCGGCTTACTCTGCGGCCTCCGCCACTGGCAGGACCGAAATAAAGGTGCGGTTCTTGAGTCCCTTGTGGAACTTCACGGCGCCATCTGTGGTTGCAAAGATGGTGTGATCTTTGCCAATGCCTACGCCTTCGCCCGGCCAAAACTTGGTGCCGCGCTGACGTACGATGATGTTGCCTGCGATGGCAGCCTGACCACCATACAGTTTCACGCCAAGGCGGCGACCTGCTGAGTCGCGACCATTACGGGAGGAACCGCCAGCTTTTTTATGTGCCATTCTCTCTCTCCTTAGCCTTTAGCCAACTCTTTGGCCTGCTCAACCCATTCGGGTTTCACTTTGACCGTTTCGATAGCAGCAATCTGTTCGTCCGACAAGGCGGCCAGAGCGGCAAAGCTCTCGATACCGGCCTCATTCAGCTTTTTGGCGGCGGCGGGACCTACACCAGTCAGCGCGGTCAGATCGTCTGCAGCAACTGCCGGTGCTTCTGCTTTCGCAGCCGCTTTCTTGGCCGGTTTCGCCGCAGGAGCAGCTTCGCCAGCCGGAGCCGAGCCGGTTGCAACCTTGACACCAGACTTGTCAGCGCCCGACGCCAGAATGTCGGTGATCTTGACCAGGGTCAGCTTTTGACGGTGGCCAACAGTACGCTTCGAGCTGTGCTTACGACGGCGCTTGACGAACTTGATGACCTTGTCACCTTTGATCTGTTCGATCACTTCGGCCTGAACGCCCGCACCTGCGACAAACGGCGCGCCAACAACCGGTGCGTCACCGCCCAGCATCAGAACGTCGTTGAATTGAATTGTTTCACCTGCATCGGCAGCCAGCTTTTCAACGCGGAGGATATCACCCGCCTGAACCTTGTACTGCTTGCCGCCAGTCTTGAGGACCGCAAACATGCGTCTTTCCTTTATCTAACCCGCGTTCTGTGGTCCCCATTTGGGCGTTTGCGGCTTTCGCCACCTCGAACAGCGCGCCCTTTTCGGGCTGTGTGACGACCCCGGGAAACATCCCTTTGGGTCAATAAAAATGAGACCCGGCACAGAAAATCCGGCCGGGATGCGCGCTTATCAACAGATTGCCACCGAAAGTCAACACGAAATACAGGCCTAAAGGTCTGATCCGCTGAGAACGCCGGAAACCGCTTGCCCCAGCTTGAAATACATCTGGTCATACATGCTATCGAAGCTTTCGAATAACGCCTGATTGACTGCCTGACCGGCTTCGGTGCGGGAAAACGCGATATTTTCACGCATCTGCGCGTCACTCAGCGGGTGATAGGCCAACAACAAGAAGGAATACAACCAGATCTCGGCCTCATCCCTGACGCTGTCTTTTTCTGACAGTAATTGGGCCAGCAACTCTCCCTCGTCCAGATTGGTGTCGTTGCCCAGTCCACGGAAAAAATTGAAGTCGGCGCTCAGCGAATTTTGCACATTCAGTTCGATCAGATCGTTGACCTGAATGTATTCATCAACCAGCTTGAAATGCGGGGTGTCCCGGCGGCTCTCCAAATAGCGTTCTTGCGCCATGTCTCGGATGGTTTCATCTGAGATGGCCTGCCGGGCCGAATTCTCAAGCGAGACCAATGTCTGCCCAAGATCGCTTTCGAAAAACATGATGGCGCGATCCAGTTCACTGTCCGTCAGGTTTTGAGCAATCGTTTCCGTAATCAGATCATGCATCCAAAGCGGCTCGAATATCTCGTCAACTTGCGCCTGGAACAGGGCACCACCTGCGTTTCCCAACAGTGTTTCATCCAGTTCTTTCCCCTGCACCTGCCCTTCCTGCCGCAGGGTATCGACGACCTGCCGCAGGTGCATCGCCGACATCAGACGGTCGATCTTGTCCGCGGCCATCGACGGCCCGACCCAGCACACGACAATCAGAAGGGCGGCAGTAAGGCGCATCAGATATCCTGAGCCGGGTGAAGATCGGCCATGCGGGCCGCCAGAACCTCAAATTTCATCGCCATGATCTCATACTGAATTGCGTTCAAAAGCTCATAAACCTCTTGCATCAGCGGCTGCTCAAGGGCTTGGGCATAAGCAATGACATCGTCGTCGGAAAAATCCTGATAGGTATAGGCGGCGCTGGCCAAGGCTGACAGTTGCAGGGTCTGCCGCATCCCGGCTTCGTTCCGCCGCATCACTTCACGCAGTTCATCCGCGTTCATCTGCAATTCGATCACGCCCGATGCGCTGGCCGCCAAAAGAAATCGCAATTGGATTTCTTGTAAGGCCCGCAAAGAGGTTCCGCTGGCGTCGATTGCGCGATTCATCCGCTTCAGGCCTTCAACCCGCAGCGAGCCTTTCTGAATCAGATCCGCGACGATCTCTTGGCCCTGCTGCTGCTTTGCATCATCGTCCTTAGCCATGTGCGACGCGTTTTCCGCCTGAACCAACCGCTGACCAAGATCCGAGGCATAGAATTCCACAGCATGGGTCAGCGCCTCGTCGCTAAGCGTTTGCTCAAGGATCGACACAGCGGTTTCATGCATGTCTTCGGTGTCGAACACTTCTTCGGTCAACCGCGTCCAGTCCGACCCAAACTCGTCAGCGTCGATTCCCAACATCTGTGGCGCGGAACCCGAGGCAAGCGCGATGCTCTCCAACGCGACATCAAACCCGGTTGTGGTCAAAAAAGCCTCGACCCGTTCACGCCCGGCGGCCGAGGATGGCTGGGGCAGCAACAATAGCGCTACAAACAACAGGGAAAACGGCAAGATGATACGATGTGTAAGATTTGTCATATCCAGAAGCCTAGGCGATTTATGGCGTCTGGCAATGGAAAATACCGTCTTGGTGAATTTCGCGAATTTTCTGCTTGCACCCTCGCGCGTTCCTCACTAAATCCCCCCCTCACAGACCCCCGCGGAGAGGTGCCGGAGTGGTCGAACGGGGCGGTCTCGAAAACCGTTGTGGGTGCAAGCCCACCCAGGGTTCGAATCCCTGTCTCTCCGCCATTATCTTTCTTGGATATCGGTAATGCATGCCCAATACGGGCTGAGGTTTGGAACCGCATTTCAAACCCATGAATTCCATTCAAAAGCGATCGGCCACCTCAGAGTTCCCGCTTTGCGCTAGTTGAACCGCAGGCAGGCGAGCCAACAAATTTTCCATGCGTACAGTCAGGTTATTCGTGCTTTTCAAAAAAATTCAGGGTAGTTTCACAGCAAAACATAGACACATCCGATTTTAATTAGAGTTTCATTGCTATGCACAATTCCGCCTTCAAACGTATCTTGGGTGAGCCATTCCTTCACTTTCTGTTGCTCGGGGCGGGTATCTTCGTCCTGTATGGGCAATTCGAAAACAACCGTCCGGAACCCCAAGGTTTTGATATCACCCAAAGCGATATTGAGACATTGGAACGTCAATTCGAGAGCACCTGGAAGCGCAGGCCAAGTCCCAAGGAGTTGGACAATCTGATCACCAATCTGGTGCGCGAAGAGGTTATGGTTCGCGAGGCGCGCGCGCTGCGCATGGATGAGAAAGACCCCGTCATTCGCAACCGCCTGCGGCAAAAGATGGAATTCATCGCAACCTCGGCCGCTAGTGCAAGGGTGCCCGCTGAGGGGGAACTGGCGGAATTTTATCGCGCCCACACCGAAGACTTCAGGACACCGCCCCAGATAGCGTTTGAACAGGTGATGCTGGAGCCGGCCAACCTTGGGCAGGCCGAAGGTGCCTTGGATGCACTTAACAAGGGGCAGTTGCCACAGGATCTGCTGCAGGTCTCGCTTTTGCCAGCACAAATACCCCTTACATCAGCATCGCGGGTGGACGGCGTATTCGGGTCCGGATTTGCCGCCGGTATTCAGGATCTGCCGGTTGGAACTTGGGCCGGGCCGGTGCAAAGCGGGTATGGGGTGCATCTGGTGCAGGTGGTCGACCGCATTCCATCCGACCTCCCCAAGCTGGAAGACATTGAAAACCAAGTGCTCGCCCGGTGGCGCGAGGTTTCGCAATCGCAAGCCAAAGTAGAGTTCGGCCAACGGTTGCAGGACAAATACCAGATCACCGTCGCTGGTGACGAACAGGGCGCAAACTGATGCGGCGCCTGTTTGTTTTCTTTACCTGTTTTGGCTTGCTGGCTTTCGGCCCTGCCATGGACGCGCAAGCCCACGCGTTGGAGCCGGGATATCTTGAGATCACGGAAACAGAGCCGGGTGCCTATCGCATTTTCTGGCGCAAGCCGGACGTTCAGCAGCAGCCAATGGCCATTGATGTCCGCCTGCCCTCCGGATGTGGGGATACGCACCCCCCGGCCCCGTATTTTGACGGTGCCGCCTGGGTTTCCAACTGGCACACGCGCTGCGCCGGTGGCATGGCCGGTGCAACGCTGGAAATACCCGGTCTGGAAGACACCCGGACGGATGTTCTGGTGCGGGTGCAACTTTTGGATACACCTGCAACAAGTGTACGGCTGACGCCAACGGAAACCACATTCGTCGTCCCAGCTGAAACCACCCGCCTGTCGGTTCTGTTGACCTACGCCGAGCTTGGGACCGAACATATCCTTGAAGGGTTCGATCACCTGCTTTTCGTCTTTGCGCTGCTATTTCTGGTCCGCGATGTCTGGCGGCTGGTCGGTGCGATCACTGCCTTTACTGTCGCACACAGTATTACGCTGGCGCTGGCTTCTCTGGGCGCGCTGCATGTTCCTGGCCCCCCGGTCGAGGCCGTCATTGCCCTGTCCATCGTGTTTCTTGCCGTTGAGATCGCCAAACGGGACACGGTCGCGCCGCGTCTGTCCGAGCGATGGCCATGGATAGTGTCATTCACTTTCGGGTTGTTGCACGGGCTTGGCTTTGCAGGCGCATTAAGTGAGATCGGCTTGCCGCAAGGGGATATCTTTGTCGCGCTGCTGGGGTTCAATATCGGGGTGGAAGTTGGCCAACTTCTTTTCGTTGCCGCCGTTGTGATGGTTGGGTGGGCATTGAAACGCCTTCCGCTCAGATCGTTCCAAAGGGTCTTCAGGGATGGCGCGGCGCGGAACATCATGGTCAGTTATGCCATCGGCGCAATCGCGTCTTACTGGCTGGTCCAGCGGGTGATCGGTTTCTGGGCCTGAACCGCCAACCGGAAACGACCGGCGGATCGGGATGTGGACGTTCGGCGCGTGCAAAACCCCTTGCTTTGGAACGCATCGAAAGGGTGGCATCTGCTGGTCTTGCCGCCCCTTTTGCCAAAGCCTAAGACCCGGTGGCGTGAAATCGCCTTTCTCGCTGGGTGGATAGGCGTAGGCTGGCTCAATCCCCCGTTTTGAAATGAATTTCTGGGATTTCCCCTTTGAATTCCGCTAGCTTTCCCCCATCTCGGCGACACATTTTCCAAAGGAGAGACACATGTCGCGTACTATCTTATTAGCTGTAGTCATAGCCGGTCTGGGCGCGGGCGCTTATTATTATCTGAATCAACCTGAACCCACCCCGGCCGAACAACTGCAATCGGCAGCACAAGATGCCGGTGACGCGGTCAACGAAGCGGTCGACGCCGCAACCGAACAGGCAAGCGAGGCCGCCTCGTCCATTACTGAACAAGTAAACGAGGCTGCATCGTCCATTTCCGATCAGGCAAGTGATGCCGCCCAGCAGGCTGGCGAAACAGCCACGGATCTGGCGAACCAGGCGGGCGATCAGGTGGCCTCATTGGCCAATCAGGGACAAGAGCTGTTGAATTCATGGGTTCAGGACGGCGCATTGACGGCTCAGAACTTTGACTATGACGCGATGGTTGCGTCGGTTCAGGACAGCACTTTGGCGCAGAACATCAAGACCCAAGCCATCCAGATCCTGGATGAGATCAAGGCGTCTCCGGAAACGATCGCCGTAAAGATCGACGAACTTCGCAAACTGCTGACAGGGCAGTAAAACCCGTCGGGCCGCCCGGTTATTAAGGGCGGCCCGTTTCTCTTTGCAAAATCCTATTTTCGCTGCGTCAGATCATAGTTTGGTTGACGCGGTTCTGGCCATTTGATTGGTTCGATTTCACAAATATGCGGACTCTAAAATGCACTTTTGCTGCGCTGGCGATCAAAGTATCGCCCCGTCCGCAAGACGCCAGCGTTTGGCGCATAAACTGTTCTAACAAGAGGATCATATATGACCGCCCTGCCCTCAACGATGTTTGCCGTGGTTCAAAAACACGACGGATATTCGGAAAACGCGACCGGACCAGCCATTGAAAATGCCGCCGACTGGGTGGCCGACGCGCAGATGCCTGTTCCCAAACCCGGCCCCGGTGAGGTTCTGATCCGTATGCGGGCCGCATCGGTGAACCCGTCGGACCTTCATTTTGTCAAAGGCGAATACGGGCAGCCGCGCGTCAAAGGTGCCGCTGTCGGTTTCGAAGGGTGCGGCGACGTTGTCGACACTGGCGACGGGGCCGAAAGGCTGCAAGGTCAGCGCGTCGCGTTCATCGCTGTGGGGGCCGGGGCTTGGGCCGAATATGTGGTGACACCGGCACCATTGTGTATCCCGCTTCGCCCCGAGATTTCGGACGAAGACGGCGCTGCCCAAATTGTGAACCCGTTGACCGCGATGGCAATGGTCGACATAGCGCGCAGCGCCGGTGACACATTCATTGTTTCTGCGGCTACAAGCCAGCTGGGTAAACTTGTTTGCAGCCTTGGCGGCGACCTTGGCCTGAAGCCCATCGCAATGGCCCGGCGGGCCGAAACCACGGATGCGCTCAAGGCCTTGGGTGCCCATGATGTGCTGATCACCTCTGATCCGGACATGTTGCAGAAATTCACGACGCTAAGCCGTGAACTGAAACCTCGGGTCTTTCTGGACGCCATTATGGACCAGCAGACCGAACAGGTGTTTTGCGCGATGCCCAAAGGCGCGCGGTGGGTGTGTTACGGCAAGCTCAGCCCCGAGCTGCCAAAGCTGACGCAGCCCGGCCAGTTGATCTTTATGGGCAAGCGGATCGAAGGGTTCTGGTTGACCGACTGGATGACAGATACCCCGCCCGCCGATCAGGCACGGGTCGTGGGTGAAGTTCAGGCCCGATTTGCTGACGGTCAGTGGAAAACCGACGTTTCCGAACGGCTTGCGCTAAAGGATGTGGTGGCAAACCTGGCAAGCGCCCTGCAAAAGAGTGACGGAAAGGTCATTATCACGCCATAGTGGACCAAAGCCCAGATCAAGGACGAGACCCAGGCGCCAAACGCGCTGGGTAAACCGACATCGGTGAGTGAAATTGGGCAGCGTGCAGCTGTTGATCAGCGGGCTGCCGTTTTTGGCGTGCCCTGCTGATCTCACTGGGACTCCATTGAGTTGCCTGCAAGATCGCCTGATCGCCCGCATAGTGTTGGACCAAAGTCAGACGGCCGTCGGCGTCCCTGCCGCCAAGGGTGCAAATGTGGTGTTTGATCGCGTCAACGCAGAAAGTGGGGTACACGGCCGTATCGGCAGGGGGTACCAGCTTGCATTGTCATAAATTTTTCATAAATTGCCGAGATGGAAACCAAAGATTCAAATCACCTTCTGCGACTGGCGGATAAAGCCATCATCGCAAAGGGAAACCGCCAATTTGTCTATGAACATCCGGATGTGCCTGGCACGTTGCTGAAGGTTCCTCAGCCTGACACCATGGATGCAAACGCAAACCTTTTGACCGACACATGGTTTGATCGGATTTTTCGCCGCTCGACGGCCTTCAAGGGTTTTTTGCGTGAATTTCACGAGTCCTTTGAGCTGATGGCCCGCCATCAGACCGACGGGGTAGACCTACCCGTCTGCGAGGTTCGCGGTGCTATTCTGACGGACCTCGGTCTGGCCTTGGTGTATGAACGTATCTCGGACCCCGATGGTCAGCTTTCACCCAGCCTGCATCTTCTTGCCAGCACTGGTCGCCTGACCCAGCAGCATGTGGACGATCTTGAGCGGCACTTTGAGCTGTTGGTGACCGAGAACGTGATTATCAGCAACGGAAACCCGGGAAACGTCGTTTATCAGACGCGGCCTGATGGAACGGGTCGCTGGGTCTGGATCGACAGCTTTGGCTGCAAACAGACGATCCCCGTGCGCCGGTGGTCACGCCGTCTGAACGCGCGCAAGTTAGAGCGTGTGCGGCTGAAATTTCTGGGCATCGCCCATGCTTCCCTGCCACAGAACAACAGCAATTGACCAACAAATGAGCGGGCGTTTGCGGGCCGACCCAAAGGTTGGCCCCTGAACTGTTGCCATAGACCGCTGACATGGGCGGTTCTCAAAGCCATAACCTGAGACATCACAAAGAAAAACGGCCGCAATTCCTTGCGACCGTTTGATTTTTCGAAACTTTCAGCGCGAAACGAATTAACGCTTCGCTATTCGTAACGTCAAATATTAGATTATATATCAATATGTTACGTATACTAAAAATTATCTGCTAACTTCCTGCTAACTTAAGCAAGCAACTCATGCAACCTTCTTACCCCTATTTTTCATTATGTTTTCAATAGCTTCGTCCAGTTCTCCAGCTTCCGTAGCCGCCTTCAACGTGTCCAACGCGCCAGCAACATCTTTCAACGCCTTCACAAATACTGCGTTTCCACCGCTAATCGTCAGCGCCTTGTTTCCGTACTTGCACTGAACGTACCAGCCGCCATCCTGTTCAAAAAACCACGGGCGTACTTTGCGCAGCTTGTCCACCAGCACTTTTTCGCCCTGCTCATTCTTGACCCATGTCTTACGCGTCATCTCATAGCTTTCGCCGTTTGACGCAGCAGCCGCCACGTTCATCTGTTCTTCAATCGCAGCAACAAGCTTGCGGCGGCGCAGTTGAACAGGGTCTTGCTTGCTGGCGCGAGTAATGGTTTTTACGGTCAGTTTTGATAGTACAGACATGTTTTCGCTCCTTGCGTTGCAAGCACAAGTCTGCAATCAAGTTTCAGAAAGTCGATCATTTTTTGCCATAATATCAGATTGATAAGCATGACGACGCGCTACATAAACTAAAGAAAGCACAACATGAGTGAGGAATCATTTTCAAAGCCTGCTAGCACAGCTGAGCAACTGAGATTTGACTCTGCTGTTCAATCAATCCAGGGACACCTGAAAACGATCGTGCATGCAGCAATCGAATTTGATTGGCACGACAGTGGGGGCGAATTTCGCTTTCAGAAACAGGCTGAACTTGGAAGCAACACGCTGAGTTTTAACAGGAACCTAAGCACAACCACTCAACAAATTTTTGGCATTCGTTTAGTGGCTGCGGAGGCGAAAATAACAACAGATACGGAGGCGTTAAGGGTAGCTATCACAAGCTGCAATGAAAGTGGTCCGCTTATCGCCTCTAAAATACTTTCTAAAAACCAAGCAATTTGCTCTTTCTCAATGGCATATGTACGCGACATGAACGATGGTGAATGGATATGTGAAGAGCTTTTTGAACGACTGGAAAAGGTAGAACTTCGTTTGTTTGATGAGACTTTGGAACAATTGGGGAAACTGGATGCGACGGCGGAAAGAGCAGCGAACGAGGTTTTGCAGGTTTTGACTATGTGCAAACTTACAGATGATTTTACGCCTTACTACGATTATTTGAAAAATTGGGACGACGAACAAATCAACTAGCACTTCAGCGAAGCAGACAGCACAGCTTTGTAGGCAAAGCCAGCAAGACTACATGAAAAATGTATGCGGGCGCTAGTTGAGCTTCGTTGAGCGCGGCAAGACGTATTGCGTACTATTTTAGTGTAGTGGTTCAGATGTGATCTGACAGTTGGCCGTTTTTCCGGCGGCGTCTGTCAGGTCAAGTTTGGTTCAGGAACTTTTCCTTCCAGATCTCTTTGCCCTCGATCATGGTCTGGAACGGCGTTCTGCCGCAACACATTTTGCCCTGATGAGTGCGCTCGTGGTTGTAGTGGTGCAGCCATTCGTCCAGATCGGCTTGCAGCGTGTCGATGCTGTCGTAGAGCTTCTTGCGGAACGCGACCTGATAAAACTCCTGCAACACCGTCTTGTGGAACCGCTCGCAGATGCCGTTCGTCTGGGGCGATTTGACCTTGGTCCTGGTGTGGTCGATGTCATTGATTGCCAGGAAGAGCTGGAAATCATGCTTGTCGGCACGTCCGCAGAACTCGGTGCCCCGGTCGGTCATGATCCGCAGCACCGGCAGATCGTGCTCATCGTGGAAGGGCAGCACCCGGTCATTGAGCAGGTCGGCAGCGGTGATCGGTGTCTTGGTGGTGTAGAGCTTGGCATGCGCCACCTTGCAATAGGTGTCCACGTAAGTCTGCTGATAGACCCGCCCGACGCCCTTGAGGGTGCCGACATAGAAGGTGTCCTGTGAGCCCAGATAGCCGGGATGGGCTGTTTCCACCTCGCCGCAGGCTTCATCGTCGAGCTTCTTCTTTTCCAGCGCCTGCACCTGCGCTTCGGTCAGGATGCAACCCTCTTCGGCGACCTTGGCTTCCAGGGCCTTCAGCCGGGCTTTGAAGTTGGCCAGATCGTGCCGCAGCCAGATCGACCTGACACCGGAGGGCGAGACGAAGACGCCCTGTTTGCGCAATTCATTGGAGGTGCGGGCTTGACCATAGGCCGGAAATTCGGTGGCGGATTTGATCACGGCCTGCTCGGTCGCATCGTCGACCCGGTTAGCAAGGTTGGGCTTGCGCCGGGTGCGCTCGAAAAGCGCCTCCACCCCGCCTTCGTCAACCGCCGCCTTGTAGCGGTAGAACGTGTCCCGGCTATAGCCCATCACCTGACAGGCTTTCGAGACATTGCCCAGTTCCTCGGCCAGGTTCAGCAAGCCGGTTTTGTGTTTGATGATCTTGTCGGTAGTATTCAACATCGTGGTTTCCTCGTTTCGATGGGTTGGTTGGCACCACCATCAAAACGGACAACCATCATCTCCTTCAAGAGATGCGCCGCCCCCGTTTCAGCTTGCTGAGAAGGGGGCGGTGTCAGATCACATCGAGACTAATTCAATTTTAGTCTGCTGCAAGCCCACGCAACCTGCGTCCAGCTTCCAATCTCTGCGCAATCCAGCTTTCGTCAGCATCATCGTTCAGCTTTTCAAGTTCACGCTCAACTGCATCAATTTTTATCTGCTGCTTTGTTCTCTTCACGTTCAACAAACCGCCGCCAGTGTTGCGCAAGCCGCGCGAAGTAATCAAGCTTCCAAGTCAGCTTTGCCAGCAATTTGCTCTCCCAAGTAATCCACCAACCGCTCAAACTGTGTGTCAGCAACAGCAAACATTTCAGCTGCCGCCTTGCGCCTGCCCCGCCTGCTCGCCGCATCCGCTTTGCTGTACGCAAACGTCGCCCGCTTCAGCAGCCTTTCATATTCAGCAACTTCTGCTGGTTTGTTCTTCAGGGTCTCACGCAATTCTACCTGTTCGCGCCACTCGTATTCAAACTGTGCATACGCAACATCACCAAGTAGCGTGCGCAGCTGACGGTTTTGCACGGTTTTGCCGCCCCTAAGCCGCTCCAAAACATGTTGAAGTTGCGCTTTCCGCTTTTTGTTGTCGCTCATAGTCAACCCGCCTGCCTACCAGAAACTTTCGCAACTGAGTATCCAGCAAACAGTTTCCAACATAGCAAAAAACCATCGCCACCCTCAAACATCCAAAAATCACTAATTTCCCTGCTGGTTCATCTCAATCACAGTTTCTTTGATGCCTTCAACGAAAGCCCAGCTTAAGCGACCGTCCTTTACTGGATAGTGATACGTAAAGCCAAGCTGGCGGTAATACTCTTCATTCGAAGCTAATCGCGCGGTTTCGATGTGTGTCATTTTAACGTTGCAGTTGGCGACAACATGTCGAAGCAGTGCGCCCATTACACCCTTGCTTCTGTATGCCGTCTTAACATATGCATCTGCCGCATTCCAAACTGGCTCGCTGGTATAGCGCTCAAAGAAAGCTGATTTGTCGTTTATTCGAATGAAACCAAGTTGCTTTCCGTCCTCACACGCAACAAAAAACCGAACATTGCTGCCAAACATCTCCTCATTCATTGCGACGCTCTCACCCTTGTAAGAACTAAGGAATTTCTTCATCCACCTCCGCTTTTCAGAAAGCTCAAAGATTTCCTCTATCTCAATCATACATATATCCCCAAACCGCACGTTCAGATGGAAAGAATTGATCAATCAATGTCTAGCTTTGGCAAGCTATTGACAATCTTCATCGTTTCCAAGCTTACAGTTATGACGCGCTGGAAAAGTTCAAGCGGGTAAGCTGGGTTGTCCATTGTTTCGTTCGCATAATCGTTCGCGTCGTTCACAATGCCGCTCTTTGCGTCCGTTTTCACGCTTTGCCGTTCCATTACCCATTCAAGCGCGCTCTTGCCATTCACTACGTAGTCGTAAGCTTCAAGCGGAATACTTGTGATTGTGACGTTGGCGTTGTAGTGCACTTTCGTCTTGTCTAAGTTTGGTCGCTTGCCCGCAAACTTCATTTGCTGAACGCGGAAGAACGCCTTTGCGTCGTCATACTGCGCAAGCCGCAAATCGCCTTCCGCAATAGTCACTGGGTAAGCTTCAACTTGCTCGTAGTTCACGTGCAAATCCCCAAGCTTGCGCCCTGCTTCTGCAAACGCCCAAAAATCGTCTTCTTTGTTTACTGCTGGAATGCGTGGCAATTGCTTGCTTAGATTGTCAGCGAAGCGTGTTCTGTAATCTTCGCTGTGCAACATACCGTAGACGTAGTAAAAAACATCTTCCTTTGTGATCGCAGCGTTACCGTATGCTGTCAGGAAGTGCTTCAAGCCACTTTCCGTTACACCGCTAGCCTCCCTTAGTTCTTCTTCTCTATTGCTGCTTTCAAACAAGTCGCTTTCATCGTGCACTGCCGCATCAAACACCTTCAACGGAAAATGCTGGGAACCACCGTCACTTTGCAAGTCCATCAGCTCATCAGCCATAAGCGCAATTTGCCCGTGTCCTCTCCATCTTTGCTTAATGACGATAGAACGATTGCCACATGAATTGCTTGGAAAAATTCTTTCCAGTTTTCCCATTCTGTGTACCCAAAGGCTTTCGTAATACAAATGCTCTTTTGAATATGGTCTGTAAGAAGCGATCCTAAACGCCGTATTGTGAAGCAATGAAGTTGTGCCGCGACCCAAACTACTCTTAAGAGATGAAGTCCACTTTATGCGTTTAGCGTCGTCAATTGGTTCACCGCCTGCTTCTGCAAGCATGTTGTAGAGCTCAATCATTTCCTTGCAGTTCTTGGCTAGCTTAGAGGGGCTTGCGTTGTAGACCCAGTAGTCTCTTCCAGTTTCAACCCCCCTGCTGCCAAGCTGAAACAAGCCTTCATCGTCATCCAAAAACGCAATGTGCCTGTCAAATGTCGTATCGCGTTGATTTATCCAATCGCCATGCTCGTCAGTTTCAATTTCCAGCCACGCATCAGTTGCACTTAAACCGTCTATGGAACCTAAGGCGCTGACTTTTTGTAGCTTCTGCTCGCGCGTTAAGTAGTCACCAATGTCGTAGTACTTAATCTCACCGTGCTTAACTGCTTGCGGGTTTTTGACGAGCAAGGAAATAGCAACTGGTGCGCGACTACCGCTGCCAAAAATCTTCCCACCCTCGCGTTTTGAAAGTTCGCCGCTAGTTCTCTGATTGCCGCGCAAATTGAACACGTAGATGCTGCTAAACTCTTCTTCCAAGCATTTGCGCATGCCGTCAGTTGCATTGCCGTCTATCCAGCCACCATTTGTTACAAAACCAACGACGCCACTTTCACCAACCCTATCACTCGCCCAACGTATTGCTTGCACATAGCTGTCGTAGAGTGAATTTTTGTTGGTTGCTTTTGTATGGCGCGCATAAGTGTCCGCAATGCGCTTATTCAAGTCTTTGTATTCAACACCAATGTTCGCAACATTGTAGGGCGGATTTCCAATTATGACTTTAATATCAAGTGCTTTTTGCCTGCTGCGCCGCTCACTGTTGTCCGCCATCAGCGCCGCAACCATGTCGTCGCTTTCGTACATCTCAAAAGTGTCAGTCAAACAAATGCCTTCAAACGGCGCATAGTCGTTGCCGCTCAAGCTGTGATAAGCGGCTTCTATGTTTACTGCGGCAATGTAGTAGGCAAGCAGCACAATTTCATTTGCGTGTATCTCGTTCTTAAATTTGTGTTCTAGCTCATCCGCATCAATCAGTCCGCTTTGCAGCAGGCGCGTGATAAACGTTCCCGTGCCAGTAAACGGATCAATAATGTGCACGCCCTTGCTACCAAGTGTTTGCCCAAATTCCTGTTTCAAAATGTCGTTGACGCTGTGGATGATAAAATCAACGACTTCAACGGGCGTATAAACAATGCCCAGTTTTTCAGTGAGTTTGGGGAAAGCAGTTTTGAAGAATTTGTCATATAGCTCAACAATAATCTTCTGCTTGCCTTCAGCGTTGTCAATACCACTCGCGCGTCGTTTCACGCTTGCGTAAAAGCTTTCAAGCTCCTCCGCTTCTTTCTGCAAATTCTGTGGCTCAAGTACAGAAATGACATTTTGCATGGCTTGGGAAACGGGGTTTAAGCTGGCAAAATCGTAGTCCTCAAACAGCGCATCAAACACAGGTTTGGTAATAAGATGCTGCGCTAGCATCTCAATCGCTTCTTCATCCGTAACCGCACTGTTCAAGTCATCGCGTATTTCAGCCAAAAACTCGTCAAAAACTTCGCGCTCAGCGTCACCTGTTTCAAGTATCGCTTTGATTCGCTCAATGTGCTTTTGCGCAATCTCACCAATGTCTTTCGCCCAGTTTTCCCAATACGTGCGCCGCCCGCATTTCTGCACGATTTTCGCACGTATAGCAGCTGGAAACTCGTCAAAGATAAAGTTGAGCTGTTCTTCCGTGCGTGCTGATGCCGTTGTATCGTTGTCGTCCTCGCTTCCACCTTCACCAATACCAGCGCCCTGCTCGCCTGTTTGCTTTTGCGGGAGGTTTTCAGCAACAGCGATAACTTCAATCTGCCCCCCTGTATCGTTGTTCAACTCAAGCTTGTTGATCGTCGCGTCGAACCTGTCGTCATGCGCACGCAACGCGTTCAAAATCTGCCAAACAACCCTGTAACGCTCGTTGTCGTTCAGCGCATCTTCTGGACTTACACCCGCTGGAATAACCACTGGCAAAATTACGTAGCCAAGCTTTTTACCCTCTGCCCTGCGCATCACACGCCCAACACTTTGCACAACATCAATTTGCGATTTGCGCGGATGCAGGAACAAAATTGCGTCTAAGCTAGGTACATCCACGCCTTCGCTCAAACAGCGTGCGTTGCTTAAAATTTTGCATCCGTTGTGCTCAACGTCGTCGCCAAGCCAATGCAACAATTCGCCACGTGTTTTTGCGTTAAATGTGCCGTCAACATGCTCAACCGCGCAGCTCAGCATGTCTTCAGTTTCGTCATCAACTACGCTTGCGCCGTTGTATTCATCCACAACTGCCGCGAATTCGCGCGCAATCAATTTGCTTGAGCGTATGTCTTTACAAAACGCAATGGCACGGCGCATGGGATCTGCATCTACAGCAAACTCCTGGTTGTCGCCGTGCTTTTGCAGCGCCTTGTAGCAACCAATGATCTTAGTTGCGTCGTCCAGCTTCAGCTCGTTGTCTTCCGCAAGCCTGCTTTGCACTGATCTGCTTACAACCGTCTCGTCCATTGCAAGCACGATCACTTTGTAATCAGTCAGCATGCCATTCTCTACAGCCCAACTAAAGCCGCGCGTAAAAAACGTTGGTCCGTAAAGTGCTTCGTCATCCATGTCACAAAGTTCAACAGCCGCATCAGCCGCTTTCGCTCGTGCACTATCGCCAAAGATTCGTGGTGTCGCGGTCATGTAAAGTCGTTTGGCGCCATTCACGTATGCGTTGTCGTGTATTTTGACAAAGTTGCTGGCTTCTTCGCCGTCAATAGTTGCACCCGTTGTTCTGTGCGCCTCGTCGCAAATTATTAGGTCGAATTGCTGCAAACCCTGTTCTTGCGCTGCGGTAATTACTGGCAAACTTTGATAGGTGCTGAACACAACAGTCATACGTTCCGCATCATCTGCGCCAGCTTTTTCAACTATTTTTGCAGGCTGCGTCGTCGCTGGAAATTCAAGTTCGTGTACTTCAATTTCAGCAATATCATCATTGTCTTTTCTGCGTTTCCCAACTTGTGCATCGCTGCAAACAGCAAACGAACGCAACTCAGTTTCTGTATCAAAAGTCCATTCCCGCACCGTCTGCGCAATCAATGCAAGCGATGGGACAAGAAACAGAACACGCTTGCCTTTGCCAGCCAACGCTTCTGCAATCTTCAAAGCTGTAAATGTTTTGCCAGTGCCGCAAGCCATTATTAGCTTGCCCCTGTCATGTTCTTCAAAACCGCTCTTTACCGCATCAAGCGCCTGCTGCTGATGCGATCTCAGCTGCTTTTTGTCATGCAGCTTAATTTCTTCGCTTGCTTCAAAAACGCTCCAGTCAATCGCACTTTCACGCAACGCATCCAAACCAACGCGTATAACGGGAATGCTTTGCCCGCGTATCGTTTCTTCTGCGTTCTCGCTCCAGTCTCTTTCAGTGGTGTCAATAAACACGCGGCGTTGAAACGGCGCTTTAGAAGATGCGCTGAGGAATTTATCAACGTCACCTTTCTGCACACGATGCTGGGCTGAGTAGAATTTGCACTGTACGGCAGCAAGACCGTCTTCATCAGCAAGCTTTGCAACCAAGTCAATTCCAGTGTCTTTTGCAGTCCAGCCGTTGTCTTTCGCCCAATCGCTGTACGTCCAAACGTCACTAAACTGTTGCGCTTGCACTGGATCGTTGCGCAAGTAAGCAAGCGATAGGCGTTCAAAATATGTGCCTTTTTCGCGCTCAGTTACTGCTGCGTTGCGGTAAGATTGTAGAATACGGTCTAACGCTGACATAGGATAATTGCTCGCCACTAAGTGTTTGTTTTGGAACAGGCTATAGCTTGTGGTTGAAGTGCGCCACAGCATTATCGCTCCTTTGCGCCCATTCTCCGTAAGCAAAACACCTTGCCTCACCTAAACTTCGCCAAAGCGTGCCAACGTCGCCCAATCCTTTGTCGTCAAAGCATAAATAGCTTGAAGGCTTTACACATGGGACAACTCAAAAACATTGGAAAACAGCTTGAACTGCTGTTTGCGGGCTACTTGGAGCTTGATGACGACGAGCAAGACACTGCGATTGACATGACGGTGCTTTTGCTGCGCCAAATGCTGCGTGACAGGAGTGGCAGGCGACAGAAGCTAACAGAGCTTGAAGCTGGCACGAAGCGCACAACTGGCAAACATACGCAGCGATCACACGCTAAAAAAGCGCGCGGAAAGCTTGTGCGCAAATCAAACGCTGCCAGCCCACAAGCCCCCATCAAGTCAGTACAAGTAACGAAGAAAAATGAACTACGTAGAAAATGAAAAACAGAAGCAGGCTTTGACGAATTGGCTGGCACAAGCTGGCTGGACAGTTTTTGGCACGCTGAAGTTTACTGATGGGTACAGCACTAGCGAACACAAAGCAGGACAATGTGTACGCAGGTTTTTTAATGAGCTGGACAGGACATACATTGGGCGCAACTTGGCAGATAATGGGCACAGAATTGAACGAGCTGTCTTTAGGCAACTTGGCAGCAGCGGCAGCAATTTGCATTTTCATTTCGTTGCCAAGCCAAATGCAAACATAGAGAACTTTTGCGAGACTGCACGCTGCGTTTGGGATGAAACAAGCAGCTTTACGATGGGCTACGAGCATACTATAATTGAGAAGGCGCGGAGCGCGGCGCACACGGCACGTTATGGCTTGCATGAATTTGACAAGTTGGGCGCTGATACGTTGTATCTGCCTGCCACGCACTTTTCCAAGCTGCCGCCCAGTCCCAAACCCATTCACACATTTCGTCGTCTAACCAAACGACAAGCAGCTAACGAGCTGACCAAAGAAACTGCGTTGATGCGAGTAGCAGTTGCAGCACGCAGGGCGAAGATAGCAGGACAAACTGCAACACACTGAAAAACTGCGATGCGGACTGATGTGTGCAGGCGGGAACGCTGGAAGTTACAAACGCTGTTTGTAGCTAATCCTAAGTTTTTGCCAAATCCAAATATTTCAAAACAAACGAAGTTTTCGAGCAAAGGTAAACAGACATGAAATTGATGAATTATACGTACATGAAGCTGATTGAGATTGATGAGATTGAAACAGCAGAGGAGCTAAGCAGAACTTGGTGCAGAAAGAACAGAAACTGGTTTGCTTGGCAAAAGCACGCAGGACATGACTTTAGCGTTGACGCTGCGATTAACTGCTTGGCGCGCACGCGGGCTAGACTTGCGGAGCGGAGCGACAGCAAGGGCAAGCGGGGATTGGAAGAAGTAGAACGGCTGCTGAGTGACTACTTGCTGCACAAACACAAGATTGCTGAAATCGCAGACGCAGATGTATGACCTGTTTTGTTATAATCTTCGTAATATCTAACATCTTCACTGAACTACGTTTGATAACAAAGGCTTAACTTCACAGCCTTTTTTGATCGTTTTGTAAAATGTGCGACTTTACAATGATTTACGACAAAGGCACACATTTAGGTGAGACATGAAGCAAGCAAAGCTACTGACGCAAGCAGAACAGAAACGTGTTTACGCGGTTATTGACGCTCATCGCTACAAATCCAGAAACCGTGCAATTTTCGCATTCAGCTTTTTTGCAGGTTTGCGTGCTTGCGAAATTGCGACGCTGAAAGTTGGTGACATTTTTGAAGACGATGGCGACGTGCGCGACACTGTGTATTTGGCAGCTACGCAGACAAAGGGCGATGAGGCTGGAACTGTGCTTGTGAGCAAGCGATTAAACAAAGCTCTTACTACATATGCTGCCGCCTACCCTCGTCACGCCAGCAAATCTCAGGCGCCATTGTTTTTCAGTGCAAAACGCGGCGGATTCAGCCCGCAGACAATTGTGAACTTGTTTGCCAAGTTTTACTCAGCAGCAGGCATCAAAGGCGCAAGCTCACATAGCGGCAGACGGCAGTTTTTGACAGAGCTTGCAGACAAGGGCGTGAATGTGCGGGTGATACAGGCGCTGGCGCGGCACAAAGACATAAGCACGACGCAGCGATACATTGACTACAACGAAAGCAAGCTGCGCAACGCGATTGAATTGTAAGATGACCAACATCTTCGAACAACACGACCTTACCTGCCAAGCTTTTTTTGGCTCCCCGCACGCTTAACGTTCGCGAAGTAAACTGTGCCAGGGCGAACATGCTTAACCCCAGCCGTGCAGCACAAATAGACACCAAAATCGAAGTGGTTCATTTTTGTTTTTTTGTGAGGGTAGTCAGGCGCAATGTTTAATGTGGGACCGTTGTAGTTGGCATGCTGCTTACCATCGACGTAAACGATTATCTGCCCGTCTGACTGATGGGACCATTTAGCATAAACTTGGATGTTCCTCCATTGCCCTTTGAAGTCGCTCATTTTCATCAGCGGAATGCGGGCTATGTCTCTACAATCGTGGTTTGCAGGGTCACGGGGCGCTTGTAACCGCAAGTAGATGGTGCCGCCTTCCCCTTTGCGAGTGGAATGATTTATTGACGCGTGCGAACAGACAAAGCCTTTCCATCCTACAAATGTGTAACTTCCGCTGGTTTGCTGCCCAACAGTTGGAAATGAACTAGGAATTAGCATATCCCAGCCATACCAAGCCTCAGACGGCTGCGGAAAAATCCAGCGACCATCACTTTTTGATTCCCTAAGCCACGAGCGCACGGAACCGTAAGTACAGTCACCTTTGCCTGTCCCATCACCATATGAAGCGGTTACACAATCGCCGCCATAAATCGAAAAAGAATGGACACGCTTTGCTTTGATGCCTTCAACTTTGCGCACTTGCTTGTAGGAATCTGGCAAATTCGAGCCATTTTGCTCAAACTTCAAGCGATCAGCGCTGGCGGCGTCATTGAAAGCCACAACAATGATGACCGCCGCCAACATTGTTTTCGACACGAAAGTCCTCAGCACATCAATCCTCTAACTTTTCTCGTACACGCAAAGCTCAAACGGTTCACGCATCAACCTTAAGTGCCAACTTGGGACTTGTTGAGCGCGACAGTCAAGCCCTATATTAGGGGTATCTGGCTTTGCAGTATTGAGCTTAAACATGACGGGAATTGAGAAAATTGCGCGGCTGAAGCACTTACTGCTTGGCATGGAGCGTGACTTAGGCATTAACGACCTAAGTACCGTACAGAGAAATATCGTTTACGCTGCCACGCTCTTGTCAGAAACGTCACGCGCAGTCGCGACAGAAGACATAAGGCACCATGAACTACTTGACGGCGTGTCTCGCAGCGCATTTTTTCGGGCGTTAAAGGACCTTGTAGATACAGGCTATCTGCAACACACAGACGGGCGAAAGCGCTCAGCATACGTCTTGTCAGACAAGCTAAGCCGTTAGCACAGCTCAGATGATACGGTACGCGGACTTCATTTTACCATTTGCGATTATCTCGCTTGCAAACCTGTCGGCATTTGGCATCTCAATTCATCTGCTTCTGCCACTACAAGCCCAATACACACCTGAGCTTGCCCCATACGCCAGCTTACTGTTTCTGCCGCATGGTGTTCGCATATTGTCAGCCTGGCTGATGGGTTGGAAAGCAATACCGCTGATTGCACCTACCGCCATGTTCACCCATTGGCTGAACTTTGGCGCGGAGGGGTTTACCGCACTGGGTTTAGCAGGCGCATTTTCAGGCGTCGTTTGCGCTGCCATAACATTTTGGGTGCTGGCAAAGGCGGGGATGGATTTTCGAATAACTGCCGACAAGACAGCAAATTGGCGCGATGTCATGATTGCTGGCGGCATTGCATCAGTGATTAACACCTTTGGTATGGGCTTCGCTTTCAACCACAACACAGATACGCTTGTTGGCTATTTTATTGGTGACGTGACAGGCTTGTTCGCATGCATGTTTATCCTAATGCTGGCGTTCAAAATCACACGTGGTGCATCCAGAAAGACAAGCTGAATCAATGATAACGGATGATTTGAAAGGAAATCATCTTATTCTTTAATTGATCACGCTACTTGAAGCGTTAAAGTGTAAAAAGCAGTCACAGAAGGAATTCGACTGGACTCGTGGGCAAAGTGTGAAGAAAGCGTTGGCGCAGCACAAGGACATGAGCACGACACAGCGTTGCATTGACTACAACGAAAGCAAGCTGCGGAACGCGATTGAGCTGTCTTAAAAAAAGCAAAAAAAGTTAAAAAAGTTTGGTTTGCAATCAAGTGCTTACACTCACAGCTCCAAGCCTAGAAGTTCCGATTAATCATTTATTATCAATGAGTTACTCGCTGTCAAATTTGCTAAAAATTGCGTTTTGTGGTATGTTTATTGAGTAAGCGGAATGCATCCTCTTGCAAACTTCAATCAACATGAAAGTAACAAAATGAACGTGAATTTTATTGTGAGCTTCAACAGCCGTGAACAAATCTTATTTGATATTGATGTGGCTACAAAGGACGTTGACTACGAGCAAATGAAGTTGCAGCTACAGCTCGCCGCATTTCTTTGCCTGCAAATCAACAATTTTAACGTAGACGATGTATGGAAAATTTCAACAGCAGCAAATTGGAATGATACTTGGTGCAAAGAGCATGGACCGCTGCCCAGCAACTTCAAAACCCATTTCAATGGGAAGTTTGCATACGGCATTTTTCGCAATGACAACAAGTCACTGAGACAAGTGCTGCAAGCGCATTTCCAAGTTAGCAAAATGTGCCGCTTTGACTACTTTGGTAAACCTTACAGCGTTGCAGAGTACTACGCGCGCTCTGCGTAAACGGACTCTTTGCCCTACACAGTAGTACATATCAACGTTATGTAAGCAGCGCCCTTTCCAGCGCTGCTTTCGTCGTTTCTACTATCATGCAACGGCACTGTGATAGCGAAGCGGCGAAGGTATGGCTATGACGACGATAAGCACGGCACGACAATATTTTGATCAGGTAGTTGCTTACAACGTGCAGCAGTACAAAGCACAGCCAACCAGCCTGCCCGCAGCGTTCAATCTAGCAAGCTCGCTTTTTAGCATGCACGAGTGGATGTGGCACACATATGGGAATGCGCTTGGCGCAAATTTGGGCAGCGCACGTGATTTCAATAGCCACGTTCAAACTGCATGCCCTGCGTTCAAACACATGCGCGACCTAGCAAACGCGTCCAAGCATGTGTTTCTCTCTTCTCCTTCAACGCAAGCAGCGCATATTACGGATACAAGCGCGGTAGAAAGCAGGTATGGCAAAGGCGCTTACGGAAGGGGGAAATACGGGCGTGGGGTGGTAGTGATTGATGACGGTGGAACAAAAGTGGATTTTGAAAACACTGCTGATGAAGTTTACAAGTACTGGGAAGATTTGCTGAACGACATGGGCAGCTAACTAGCTTTCCCCTTCGCTATTGCCAAAAATGCCTCGTCACTCAGCTCACCTGCCTTGTAACGGCGCATTGCCTCAGCCAAAAAAACATCATCCTGCAAAGCAGTGCCATTCTCAGCGCTGCTTTTCTTCTTTCTGATTGTGCGCGTAATTTGCTGTCTGCGCTGCTTTGAAACGACATGGCTATAATGCGTTTCGATTTGCTTTACCTTGCAGCCCATGTTGAGCGCCAAGTCGTAGACGCTCACATCGCCCTTCTCCAAGCGTAGCGTCGCGTATGTGTGCCGCAAGCTATACAAACTGCGCCTGTCGCCATCTCTATCGTAAAGCAATCCGTGTTGCCTGCCATCAAAATCAATCGCGCGCAGATATTGCTGAAAGCTTTTGTTCAGGTCGCCAATCTGCATGGCTTTACCATCCGCGTCAGTTTGTTGCCCAAACCAAACCCAGTCATTTCGCGCAGCGTGTGGCGTGATTTCCAGCCATTCTTTGAGAGCACTGTTTGCGCTTGGTTGTGTCTGTACAAAGCGCGCCTGCCCTTTTTTGGTCGCTTTACTTACGCGGATTTCCGCAATGCGATCTTCTTCGCCTTCAACCACTTCATCAAGCTTAACATCGCTCCACTTCATTTCGCGCGCTTCACCAACACGCAAGCCGCTGTGCAATAGGAACATGACAAAATAGGAAAGTTGAGCGCGTTGCAGCTTGTGCCACGCATTCAAGCCCGTACTTGCAAAACGTCCAACACAATCTCTGTAGCTACGCAAGTTGCGCACCAGCACAGTGTTTTCTTTGCCAGTGTCAAAGCCTGCACGCCTATTAGGCGTTCGCTCCTTTGCAGCAACACGCATCTTAAACACTTGCTGCATCCGTCCGCGTTCAAACGCATCATAAAAAATCTGATTAAGTGCGCTTTGCTCCATGAGCAGCGTCTTTACCGCAGGCGAACTTTTTGCGTTTGCTGTTCCGCGAGTTTTACTGCCGCGACGTTTTGGATTGTACTCCCGCAGCTTTGCCGCCTGCTCAGTTGTCCAGTACGCCTTCCGCCAGTCCCAATAGCCATGCGCAAACTGCGGGGTAACATCGTTAAGCAGCTTTGAGCTTTTGTCTGCGTTGGAAAAATAGTCTTTGAAGTAGCGATTGAAGTACATTTTGTGCCATCGCGCGCGCTCATCAGCCCACGTTCCGTTGCGCAAGTTGCGCTCATACCAATCGTTCCAGTGCCGTTCAAAAGTGTATTCGTCTAGGCTGTGTCCCAACCTTGCAGCTTGTTGCAGCCGCAAATACTCATCATGTGCAAACGCATAAGCGTCTTCATACTTCGTCAGCTTTGTACTGCGGGTGATATAGCCTTTGTGCCCAGCCACTTTCAGTCGCATGTACCAAGTTGGTTTGCGATGAGATTTTGAGTTTGGGACAGCTACGGCTAGGTTGCGCTGAAATAGCACGAGTGCGCCACCATAATGTTCTTGCCTATTCTCGTAATACGCCAAGTCCTGCCCGTTTCTTACATGCTGAGAACGCTAAAAACATGCTAATTTCGCTAAATCAAGACGTCAATGATATCAATAAAATGCTAGTAAACTGCTAACAAGAAAAAACGGTCGCGATTTCTTGCGACCGTTTGATTTAATTGAGTTTTTATCTCGTTCTGCGTTAGCGCTTCGAGAACTGGAACGAACGACGCGCTTTGCGCTTACCGTATTTCTTACGTTCCACAACGCGGCTGTCGCGGGTCAGGAAGCCAGCGGCTTTCAGCGCGCCACGCAGGGACGGATCGTACAGTTGCAGCGCTTTCGAGATACCGTGCTTGACCGCACCGGCCTGACCGGTCAGGCCACCGCCCTTGACGGTTGCGACAACGTCGAATTCACCTTCAACACCGGCAACCTGGAACGGCTGGCGCAGGATCAGCTGCAGAACGGGACGCGCGAAGTACACGTCCTGATCTTTGCCGTTCACGGTGACCTTGCCGGAGCCCGGCTTGATCCAAACGCGCGCGACAGCGTCTTTACGTTTGCCGGTAGCATACGAGCGACCCAGTTCATCACGTACGGGTTCACGCACGATGATTTCTTCGGCCACAACTTCAACGCCTGCAACGGCGCTCAGCTCTTCGAGAGTATTGATCTGATCAGCCATGGTCATTAGCTCCGGGTGTTTTTCTTGTTCATGGATGCAACATCCAGAACTTCGGGCGCTTGCGCCTCGTGGGGATGCTCGGCGCCGGCATAAACACGCAGGTTGGTCATAACCTGACGCGACAGGCGGTTGCCCGGCAGCATGCGCTTGACCGCTTGGGTCACAACGCGCTCGGGGTATTTGCCCTCAAGGATCTGCTGCTTGGTGCGCGACTTGATGCCGCCCGGGTGACCGGTGTGCCAGTAGAAGTTTTCTTCGCGCTTCTTGCCGGTCATCTGGATTTTGTCAGCGTTGATCACGATGACATTGTCGCCCATGTCCATGTTCGGGGTGAACGACGCTTTGTGCTTGCCACGCAGGCGCATGGCGACGATCGAAGCAAGACGGCCCAGAACAACGCCCTCGGCGTCGATCAGGATCCACTTCTTTTCGATGTCTGCAGGTGTTGCAGAAAAGGTTTTCATGGCAGGATAGTCCTGTTTGATGTGAAAGACCGCCCCCTTACGGAGCGGCCCGAATTCGATGAATGGGTATTTAGAGAGGCTTGCGATGCAGGTCAATAACGCTTTGCGCATTAAAATTGTTTGCTTTCAATGCCTTATGAAATAGGTATTATTTTACCCCAACTTTAGACGCTGATTTGCTCGGGCGGATTGTCCAATAGCGCCCGCAGCCGCTGCATTGCGTCCTCGAACCGTTCCAGCGAAACGTGCCCATTCATCGCAATACGCACCGCATTTGGTGCGCGCCCGTCGCGAAGGGCGAACTCATCAGCCGACCGCAGCTGTATCCCCTCACGTTCGGCCGCACGGCTGAACGCCGCGGCGCGCCAACCCGATGGCAGGTTCAGCCAGACAAACGGCACGTCAGGTGCCCAGTTCAGGTCAAACCCGCCCAGAGCGTTGACCGTGACCCGCACGTAATCCCCCATGCGTGTCCGAACGTCTCTGGCCACTTGACGCGTTCTGGCGTCGGACAACAGCAATCTGGTTAATTCCGCAAGCGGCTGCGCAAGGCCAAAATACCCATATTCCGCTGAACGCCGCAGTTCCACACTGCGTTCACGCGGCGCAATCGCAAAGCCAACGCGCAACGACGGCGTGAGTATTTTCGAGATGGAGGACACATGCCAGCCCCGTTCCGGTGCCAAAGCGCGATAGCTGGGCTCGCGCGCTTCACCCATACGATAGCAGTCATCCTCGACAATCTGCACATCATGCCGACGCGCTATGTCGACAATTTCTTTTCGACGCTCCAGCGGGGTGTGCGACCCGGTTGGGTTCTGAACCTCCGGAGAGACGCAGACAATCTGCGCAGGCGTCTGGCGCAGAATATGTTCCATCGCGTTTGGGTCGATGCCCCATTTATCCATCTTCACGCCGACCACATCGGCCCGCATCAACTCTCCTGCTCTGCGGAACCCGGCATAAGACAGATCTTCGACCAGAACGACCGGTTTTGCCCCGCGCAGAATAGTTTGGAATACCAGGCACAGACCGTTCTGCCCACCATGCGTCAGAACGATATCATCTTGCGACAACGCCCCCAACGGCAGGTCCGAAAGCCAGTCAACCACGGCTTGCCGCGTGGGTTTGTACGCATCGCGCGTCGGATAGTTCATGAACATTCCCGGATCGGCCTGCGCTACCTTTTGCAGGCATTCCCGTATCAACGCCACCTGCCCGACATCAGCCAACCTCGGACTGAACAGGCTGACGTTGGCATTGTATTTATCGTCTCTCAGATGCAGTTGCCGCGCCCAGACATCATCCAGAATTGGTGATTTGGGCGGGGCCACAAATGTACCACGGCCGACTTCGGCCACCAGCAACCCCTCGTCCGTCAGGATTGTATAGGCGCGCGCCACTGTACCCGGCGTGATTTGTAACCGATACGCCAGTTCGCGCACCGGTGGCAGCTTTGCCCCGACATCCAGAGATTTGTTTTCTATCGCTTTTCGGATTGTGTCAGCAACCAGACCGTATTTCGAACCCTTGGTTTTCGGGAGCGCCTCTGGCCAAATTGTATCCATTACAATTCTTCCTTTGATTTTGACACAATGTCGAATGTATCAATCACGTATACCGAACATATTACTTTTGTGTCAATACAATTTGAAAGGATACCCAAGATGACACGCGCAATGCACAACCCCGCCCTCATGCTGCTGAACGACAGTCCCCGACTGCCGCTGATCGCCGCGCTGGCCGTGCGGTTTGCGGCGGTTGTCACGAAGTGGGAACGTCAGCGTCGCAGTCGAATTAATTTGTCGAATCTGGATGACAGGCTTTTGAAAGATGTCGGTCTGACCCGGTATCAGGCCAGACGGGAAATTGAACGCCCATTCTGGCAGGGTTAAGTAATCCCCAGTCCCCTCAAGGGACCTCTTCCTTGGCCGGGTTTTTACCCGGCCATTTTTTTACCCGAACGCCTCTGCGGCCGACCCTTCGGGCGGCAAGGAGTACGTCATCGTGGCGCGCGCAACGGGTTTGTCAGACCCGTCCGAATACATAAGCACGTCACCCACGGCTAGCGACTTGCCAAGCTTCAGCAACGTGCAGCGCGCAATCATGTCTTTTCCGCCGTCGGGTTTTCGCATGAAATCCATCGAACAACCCGTTGTTACAGCAAGTGATTTACGTCCCTTTCGCGCCAGGATGATGGCATAGACACTGACGTCAGCCAGACCAAACATCGAAGGCCCCGACACCGTTCCGCCGGGACGCAGGTGCTTTTCCCCAACCACCAGACGCATCGTGATTACGTTTTCCTCCAGCTCATCGACAACAAAATCCCGATGCACTTGCGGAAAGACCTGCCTCATGTAATCCGCCAGCTGTTCTTTGTTCATGGCCAACGACATACTTCCCCTCCTCGATTTGGCGACCTAGAGTTGGCCCGACATCAGATCGGAGGGCAAGATGGCAATTCTGGAACGTAACGACGCAGGCTCGGTGGCCAAGTTAAAGATGAATGCACCTGACCGTCTGAACGCCCTGAGCGATGAGATGCTCGCTGCGTTACAGGCAGAGTTTGACGCCCTGCGTGACGACAGCACGATCCGAGCGGTTGTTCTGTCCGGTGAAGGCAAGGCATTTTGCGCCGGGCATGATCTGAAGCAGATGACGGCTGGACGTCAATCCGAGGATGGTGGCAAAGCCTACTTTCAGGATCTGTTCGCCAGATGTGCCCGCATGATGCTGTCGATTCAGTCCCTGCCCCAGCCTGTGATCGCCCAGGTCCATGGCATCGCAACGGCTGCTGGTTGCCAGTTGGTTGCGACTTGCGATCTGGCCGTGGCTGCCGAAGGCACCCGTTTTGGCGTAAACGGTGTGAATATTGGGCTGTTCTGCTCGACCCCCATGGTTGCACTCAGCCGGAATATCCCGCGCAAACAGGCGTTCGAGATGCTGACAACCGGTGATTTCATCCCTGCGAAAAAGGCTGCCGAATTGGGTTTGATCAATCGGGTCGTGCCAGAACTGCAACTGGAATCCGAAACTTCTGCGCTGGCGGATCAATTGGCGGCCAAGCTGGGATCGGCTGTGAAGATCGGCAAGCAGGCGTTTTATCAGCAACTGGAATTGCCGATTGAACAAGCCTACGCCTATGCCGGAGAGGTAATGGCGCAGAATATGTTGCACCGAGATACCGAAGAAGGAATTTCGGCATTTATCGAAAAACGACCGCCTGATTGGCACCAATAAGGCGATTGTGTGTAAAATTTTTCACCACTGTTCTCATTTTAGCACTTTTCAAAACGGCGACACTGTGGCAATGCTGGGACAGAGCGAAGGCTCTGGTTACACTTTTGGGTCGCCGTCGGCGGAAGGTCCCTCCAAGCTGGTTTCTCTCACCGGCGTAGATATTCCCGCAGCGGCGACCCCAAGACCCCCCTTTACATTGGTACCTCTGATGATGATTGCGCGGCTGTGTTGCGTTGTGCGGTGCTCTGCCCTATGTGGCGACGCATGACACAGAAATTGCATATCGTGGGCGGCGGCATGGCCGGATCCGAGGCCGCCTGGCAGGCGGCGGAAATGGGCGTGGATGTTGTGATCCACGAAATGCGGCCCAAGGTGGGCACTTTTGCGCATCAGACTGGCAACCTGGCTGAAATGGTGTGCTCGAACTCATTCCGTTCGGATGATGATGAACAGAACGCGGTTGGCCTGCTGCATTGGGAAATGCGTGCGGCCGACGGTCTGATCATGACAACCGCAGATTCGCACCGCCTGCCTGCTGGTGGGGCGTTGGCCGTAGATCGCGACCCCTTTGCCGAGGCGGTGACCGCAAAGCTGCACGCGCATCCCCGGATCGAAGTGACCGGAGAAGAAGTCACCACCCTGCCCGAGGAAGGCCAGTGGATTTTTGCGACCGGGCCGCTGACCTCGGCGTCTCTGGGTCAGGCCATTCGCACCGAAACCGGCGCTGAATCGCTGGCCTTTTTCGACGCCATTGCCCCGATCGTCTATGCCGACAGCATCGACATGAGCAAAGCGTGGATGCAGTCGCGCTATGACAAGGGCGAAACCGAAGAAGAGCGCACGGCATATCTGAACTGCCCCATGGACCGGGATCAGTACGAGGCGTTCATCGACGCCCTGCTGGCCGCTGATAAGGCCGAATTCCACGAGGGCGAAACGGCGGGCTATTTCGATGGCTGCCTACCGATCGAGGTCATGTCGGAACGCGGGCGCGAAACGTTGCGTTTTGGTCCGATGAAACCGGTTGGCCTGACCAACCCCCACCAGCCTGACGTGAAACCATATGCCGTGGTGCAATTGCGTCGGGACAACGCCCTTGGGACGCTGTTCAATATCGTGGGCTTTCAGACCAAGATGAAATACGGCGCCCAGACCGAGGTGTTCCGCATGATCCCCGGGTTGGAAAACGCCAGCTTTGCGCGTCTGGGCGGCATTCATCGCAACACATTCATCAACTCTCCCACGTTGCTGGATGAACAGATGCGGCTGAAATCCAAACCGAACATTCGCTTTGCCGGTCAGATCACCGGGGTTGAGGGTTACGTCGAAAGCGCCGCAATGGGTCTGCTGGCAGGCCGTCTGGCCGCGGCCGAGATTTTGGGCCGCGCGCTGCCCGAGGTGCCGCAGGACAGCGCCATGGGTGCCCTGATCCACCACATCACAGGCGGTGCCGAGGCCAAGACATTTCAACCCATGAACGTCAATTTCGGCCTTTTCCGCCCTGTCGATGGCCTGAAAGGCGGGCGGCGTGGTCGCAAGGATCGTTACAAAGCCTATACGGATCGGGCCAAGGCCGAATGGACAAGCTGGCTCGCGCATTGCTGACTGGACGTGAACGGGCCAGACAGCTTACATTCAGATATGAGTGATAAGTACCTCAAAGACGTCTATGATCTGAATACGCCACAGGCCACCCGCGCGCACTATCAGAAGTGGGCCGCATCTTATGATGCCGAGGTTGGTGCGCATGGCTATGCAACGCCCGGACGCGTGGCCGAGGCGTTGTGGTCAAAACTGCCCAAGCCCCAGATACCGATCCTTGATTACGGTTGCGGTACGGGCCTTTCCGGCCAGGCGCTGCGCGCCGCAGGGTTTGAGGTGATCGACGGGGTCGACCCAACACCGAAGATGCTGGAAGGTGCTGCGGCCAAAGGGGTTTACCGTACTTTGTCCTCATTCGAAATCACCGACCCAGAGCCGCTGAACCAAGGGGCATATAAGGCCATCACAGCCATAGGCGTCATTGGTGCAGGCGCTGCGCCACCCGATGTATTCGACATGCTGATACAGGCCCTTCCCAAGGGTGGGTTTCTTGCTTTTTCCTTTAATGATCATACGCTTGAGGACGTGTCTTATACTTCTCATCTGAATGATTGTCTTGCATCGGGGACCGCGCGCTTGCTGTTTCGGGAATACGGCCCTCATTTACCCGGTATGGACCTTAAATCCGAAGTATATATCGTTGAAAAAGCGTGACATTTAGAACTCGATTTGCACCGTCCCCCACTGGTCCGCTGCATCTGGGGCATGCGTATTCGGCCATTCTGGCGCATGATCTGGCCACGTCCGAGAACGGCCAGTTCCTGTTGAGGATCGAAGATATTGACCGTTCACGCGCACGACCCCAATGGGAAGACCAGATTTATGATGATCTGGCGTGGCTGGGATTGCGCTGGCCCGAACCTGTGATGCGGCAGTCCGTGCGGCAGGCCGTTTATGATAAGGCGCTGGATAATCTTTGGGCGCGCGGTCTTCTTTACCCCTGCACCTGTAACCGCAAGGATATCGCCGCTGCGGCAAGCGCGCCGCAAGAAGGCGCACCGATGCACGGGCCGGACGGGATCATTTATCCCGGCACCTGTCGTGAAAAACGACAGCACATCTCAGACGACGCACAGCGTCGCCCCACGGACGTACCGCTGCGGTTGGATATGGTCGCCGCGGGCCGGGCACTTGGAACGGCAGGCCAACCCATTGCGCGAATGGGCGCGTTTTACGAGGCCGGAGCTGGACCGAATGGCGAAACGGGCACCATCACGTTCACTCTGGACGAGGTAACGGAAACCATCGGAGACGTCGTTCTGTCTCGCCGCGATATGGGCACCTCTTATCACCTGTCGGTGGTCTTGGACGACGCCGCGCAGGATATCACCCATGTTGTCCGGGGGCAGGATCTGTTCGAAGCCACACGAATTCACGTCATCCTGCAAGCGCTGCTTGAATTACCGACGCCGCGCTATATTCATCACCGGCTGATCCGGGATGGCGCGGGCAAGCGTCTGGCCAAACGCGACGACGCCAGGGCGATTGCGAAGTACCGCGCCGAGGGCGTCTCAGCGGCCGATATCCGGGCGATGGTTGGTCTGTGACCGCGTCATCCCATCGGTGACATCAGTTCAACCTCGGCCCCGTCGCGCACGGCCGTATAGAAACAAGTGCGCCGGTTCGTGTGACAGGCCGCACCCGTCTGCCGCACCATCACCAGCAGGCAATCACGGTCGCAATCAAAGCGGAAATCCACCAGTTCTTGCACGTGACCCGAGGATTCACCTTTGATCCAGAACGCTTGGCGGGACCGCGACCAATAGGTGACGCGCCCGGTCTCCAACGTTTTTTCAATAGCTTGAACATTCATCCAGGCCATCATCAATACCTCGCCTGAGCTTTCATCCTGGGCAATGGCCGGGATCAAACCAGCCTCGTTGAACTTCAAAGCGGACGGATCAAATGCGGTGGTGGCGGACATGAGAAAAACCTTTTGCATCCCTGTGGATGCCCACTATGTATTGGGAACAGACAACGAGGGAAAGCCATGTCCGGCGAGAACGACCTGATCAAGCTTTATTCCGGCCGCATTCTGGCACTGGCCGCAGATATTCCGCACCTGGCCCGGCTGGATAACCCCGATGCTACGGTCAAAAAGCGCTCGCCGCTGTGCGGGTCGACTGTGACTGTTGATGTCAGTGTGCAAGACGACAAGGTCTCGGATTTCGGTCAGGACGTGAAAGCCTGCGCATTGGGTCAGGCCTCGGCTTCGGTGGTCGGAAGCGCCATCATCGGTACCACCCGGGCGCAGGTGGAAACCGCGCGTGATCAATTGAAGACGATGCTGAAAAAAGACGGCCCCGCCCCCGACGCGCCATTTGACGGGCTTGAGGTTCTGATCCCCGCGCGTGAATACAAGAACCGTCATGCCTCGATCCTGCTGGCCCTTGAGGCTGCGGCCGATGCGATGGAACAGGCCGAACAAGCCAATTGCGCCTGAGCGTGGCTTTCTGACGCAAACCCGTCTAACCTCTGGGGAAATTTGGGGGAGTGACCGGTTTGAACAATCTGCTAGAGCATTTCGTGACCCTTTGGGTGGTCATTGATCCCATCGGTACGATTCCCGTATTCATAGCGGTCACTGCCGGGATGGAAATGGCCGCCCGGCGCAAGATGGCGCTATTGGCTTCTGCCATCAGCGCCGGTGTGCTGCTGTTCTTTCTGGTCTTCGGGCAATTGCTGATCGAGGCGTTGGACATCGGGCTCAACTCATTTCAGGTCGCGGGCGGGATTATCCTGTTTCTGTTTGCCCTGACGATGATCTTTGGCGAAAGCAAACAAGACATCGAACAACGTGAGGCCGAGGATGATCAGGAAGACAAGCTTCACCAGCACAATCCGGCGATTTTCCCGCTGGCGGTGCCATCACTGGCCTCACCCGGTGCCATGCTGGCGGTTGTTATCCTGACCGACAACAACCGATACAGTGCGGCAGATCAGGGCATTACCGCGCTGGTCATGCTGTCCGTCGTGGCTGTCGCTTTTGTTCTGATGTTGCTGGCCGAACCTATCATCCGCCTGATCGGGCATTCTGGCGCGGCCATCATCAGCCGCGTGATGGGCATGATCCTGGCGTCGGTCGCGGTGAATTCCGTGCTGTCAGCGATGCTTGAGATCATGCGAACCGGACAGCTATAAAAAAACCGCCGCACCTTCCGGGCGGAAAGGGCGGCGGCAAGATATGCGTGTCTCGTGTGGGGTCCGGATGCCGCGCGGGGCCGAGGCAGGCCCCTCAAGGGAATAGGGATAGGCAGGTCACCCTTGACTGAAATGGGGATGACAGTGCGGTATGATCGGCACGAGATCGCAGGCAGAAAGGGTCAGAACGCACCGGGCAGGTGAAGGGCAACCATCAGCATGACCACCAAAGAACCAGCCCCCACAGCATCCTGCAAAATCGTTGAATGCGAGCGGTTCAGGATAGTCTTGATCTGGGTCAGCATGGTCTCACCTCCGGTCAGAGTTTTAATCCTTTGTTGACCTTTTGTTCTCATATTTCATCGAGTCGGTAAAGAACTTTTTGAGAACATTTGTGAACTTTGCGGAACAAAATTTCTAACCCACTGAAATCAAACGAATTGCCTGATCCTGTTTCATCAACCATAAAAGAGCACGTGCCGCCTGCCCCCGCTCTGACTCAAGCTTCGGGTCAGTGGACAACAGGGCACGCGCATCCGTCTGGGCCGTGGCCATCAAACCGGCCTGCCGTTCCACATCGGCGATCCGGAACTTTGGCAGCCCGGATTGCGCCGTGCCAATCAGATCGCCCGCGCCGCGCATCTGCAGATCGGTCTCGGATATCCGAAACCCGTCTTCGGTTTCACGCAGAACTTCCAGCCTTTTGCGCCCCCCCTCACTAAGCGGGGGTTGATACATCAGCAGGCAGGTGGACTCTGCCTCACCCCGCCCGACCCGGCCGCGCAGCTGGTGCAATTGGGCTAACCCGAAAATTTCGGCCCGCTCGATAACCATGATCGACGCGTTGGGCACATTGACCCCAACCTCGATGACGGTTGTGGCCACCAGAACCTTTGTCTTCCCCTCTTGAAACGCCTTCATCGCGGCATCCTTGTCGGTAGGCGGCATCTGGCCATGCACAAGGCCAACCGTTCCTTCGCCCAGGATTGCCCGCAAACGTTTGAACCGCTCCTCAGCTGCCGTCAGGTCGGAAACCTCGGATTCGTCGACAAGGGGGCAAACCCAATAGCATTGACGCCCTTCGTCAATCGCGCGACGCAGATGGGCCACCACCTCCTCCATCCGATCGGTGCTGATAATGGCGGTTTTGATCGGCTTCCGACCGGGTGGCTTTTCGTCCAGCACCGACACATCCATATCGCCATATTGCGCCAACGCCAGGCTGCGGGGGATCGGTGTGGCTGTCATCACGAGCACATCCGCGCCCTGCCCTTTTTCCGACAATTCCATCCGCTGCCGCACGCCAAACCGGTGCTGTTCATCAACAATCGCAAGGCGGAGCGCTTTGAATTCCACATCGCCCTGAAACACGGCATGGGTGCCGACCAGAATATGAATGTCGCCATTCTTTAGCGCGGCCAGCTTGGCGCGCCGTTCCGCGCTTTTGTCCCGTCCGGTCAGGATTTCCAGAACAACCCCGGCCTCTTCGGCCAATGGGCGCAACCCTTCCAGATGTTGCCGGGCCAAAATCTCGGTCGGCGCCATCATGACGCCCTGCCCTCCGGCCTCAACCGCCACAAGCAAGGCCATGAAGGCCACCAGTGTCTTTCCGGCCCCTACATCCCCTTGCAGCAATCGGTTCATTCGCGCGTCTGAGGCCATGTCGGTCGTGATTTCATCAATGGCCCGCAGCTGCGCGCCAGTTGGCTGATACGGCAGACTGGCCAGTACCTTGGCCTGCATGATGCCGGTGCCAACACTGACAATGCCTCTGGCTTTCCGTTCACGCTGCCGGGCCAGCGCCAATGTCATCTGATGGGCAAACAGCTCATCATACGCTAACCGCTCCCGTGCCGGTGCGTGGGTAGCAACATCATCTGCGCCCTGCGGATGATGCGCCGTCGCAATGGCCGTCGACCAATCTGACCATCCCTGTTTCGCCAACAAGGCTGGATCAATCCACTCGGCCAGAACCGGGGCGCGAGCCAATGCGCTGCGGGCCGCTTTGAAAGCCGTTTTTTGCGTGATGCCCTGGGTCAGATGATAGACCGGTTCAAAGTCCGGAATGTCCTGCGCCTCGTCCAGTGGCAGCATGTGATCGGGGTGGACCATCTGCGCCATTCCATCGAACAGCTCAAGCTTGCCTGAAACCACCCGGCGTGATCCCTCGGGCAGAACCCGTTTCAGATAGTCGCCGCGTGCGTGAAAAAAGACCAGTTGGAAATCCGCCTGACGGTCCTCAACATGCACCCGGTAAGCGCCGCCTTTGTTGCGTGCTGGTCTGTGTGTGCCAACGGTTACCTCAACCGTCAGGGTTGCAGGCAGGTCAACGCCCTGAATTGTGTCCCGCCGTCTGCGATCAATGACGGCGTAAGGCAAGCTGAACAACACATCGCGCGGTGAATCGGTACCGGCCTGCATCAGAGCCTGCGCAGTCTTCGGCCCCACACCTTCCAGCGTTTCCAGACCCGCGAACAGCGGAAACAAAAGTTCGGGGCGGCCGCTCATGCAGTTCCGATCAGCTGAATCCAGCCATCCTCATCCAGTGTTTCGATCCCAAGCTCGGTGGCCTTTTTCGCCTTTGAGCCTGCCCCCGGACCGGCCACCAGCAGATCGGTTTTTTTGCTGACGGACCCCGCGACTTTGGCCCCCAGCGCCTCGGCTCTGGCCTTGGCTTCGGCGCGGGTCATCTTTTCCAGCGTTCCCGTAAAAACAACGGTTTTGCCCGCGACCGGACTGCCGGAAGTGTCAGGGCGCTTTGCCTCCTGCACGTCAAGCTCATCAACCAGCTTGTCGATGCTGGCGCGCTCGGCATTCTGCGCAAAAGCGGACACCAGCGCCCGGGCCATGACTTCACCTACGCCATCGACACTCAGCAAGTCTTCCCATTCAGGTCCTTCGAAACCGGCTGCCGCGGTGACGGCCTGTTCGAATTCAGCCCAGTTTCCATAGTGGGTTGCAATCAGGTTCGATGCGGCCTCACCCATATGGCGGATGCCCAATGCAAACAGCAGACGTCCAAAGGGAATCCTGCGCTTTTCTTCGATGGCGTCCCACAGGTTGCCAGCGCTTTGCGCGCCCCAGCCTTTGCGGTTTGCCAGTTTGTTCAAGTTTTTGGCGTCACGTGTTCGCAGCGTGAAGATGTCCACCGGTGTTCGGATCGGCAGATCCGGATCGTCATAGAACATTTCGATCTGCTTTGCACCCAACCCTTCGATGTCAAACGCCTTGCGTGAGACGAAATGCTTTAGTTTTTCAACCGCCTGCGCCGGACAAATCACCCCCCCGGTACACCGGCGGATGGCGTCGCCTTCTTCGCGGACCGCGTCGCTGTTGCATTCGGGGCAGGTCTTGGGGAACTCAAAGGGTTCAGCCCCGTCGGGACGTTTCGAGATATCGACATCCGCAATCTTGGGGATTACATCCCCTGCGCGGTAAACCTGCACCCAATCGCCGATCCGGATGTCCTTGCCATCGCGGATTGTACCGCCTTTGGCATCCCGTCCGGCGACGTAATCCTCGTTGTGCAGCGTGGCGTTGGACACAACCACCCCGCCCACAGTGACCGGATGCAACCGCGCAACCGGGCTGAGCGCGCCCGTGCGGCCGACCTGAATGTCGATCCCTTCAAGCCGGGTCCATGCCAGTTCGGCCGGAAATTTATGCGCAATCGCCCACCGGGGGGTCGTAGACCGAAACCCCAGACGCGCCTGTAGCGAAAGATCGTTCACCTTGTAAACGACGCCATCAATATCATATCCCAGCGAGGCTCGCTGGGCCTCGATGTTCCGGTAATGCTCCAGCATCTCATCGGTTGTCGCGCAGAGTTTCGTAAGCGGATTGGTCGAGAACTTGAAGTCACGCAGCCGATCAATCGCGCCCATCTGGGTCTCTGCCAAGGGATCAGACAGCTCTCCCCAAGCGTAGGCAAAGAACCTTAGCGGTCGGGCGCGCGTGATGGCTGCATCCAGTTGGCGCAGCGATCCGGCGGCCGCGTTGCGCGGATTGGCAAAGGGTTTATCACCCGCCTCTTCTTGCCGTGCGTTCAGTTTTTCGAAGTCTTCATGAGACATATAGACCTCGCCCCGCACTTCCAGAACATCCGGGGCATTGTCGATGGCGTGCGGGATGTCCGAAATCGTCCGCGCGTTTGCGGTGACGTTTTCGCCAACCTCACCATCGCCACGGGTAGCGGCCTGAACAAGCTGCCCCTTCTCATACCGAAGCGACAGCGACAGACCGTCGATCTTCGGCTCTGCCGTGAAAGTCAGCGGCGCTGCCCCATCCAGCCCAAGATATTTGCGGATGGATCGGTCAAAATCCTGAACGTCTTCATCGTCAAACGCGTTGCCCAGCGACATCATGCGAACGGCGTGGGCAACTTTCGAAAACCCATCCGCCGGGCGTGCGCCAACCTGATCCGAGGGGCTGTCTTCGCGTTTGAGATACGGAAAACGCGCTTCGATCTCGGCGTTTCGACGCTTGAGCGCGTCATACTCAGCATCCGAAATCTCGGGCGCGTCTTTCCCGTGATACAGCGTATTTGCCCGCGTAAGCTGTTCCGCCAGTTGCGCCAATTCCGCACGCGCGGCGTCTTCAGTCAGGTCAGATACCGGAATCAATTTGCTCATGGCCTCGCCCTGTCACGTATTCTTGGACCCCAGTGATAGGGCGAGGTCATGGTCAGGTCCAGACGTGCTGTTCAGTGAGTGAGGTTGATCGCCCTGGACCGCAGGCGACCGTGTTCCGATCAGGCCCCAACCGCTATCCGCGTTTCATCAACACTGTTGCTTTGCGGATCACGCAGGACATAACCCCTGCCCCAGACGGTTTCTATGTAATTGTCGCCGCCCGTTGCATTGCTGAGCTTTTTGCGCAGCTTGCAGATGAAGACGTCGATGATCTTCAATTCAGGCTCATCCATTCCGCCATAAAGATGGTTCAGGAACATCTCTTTGGTCAGCGTGGTCCCTTTACGCAGGCTCAGAAGTTCGAGCATCTGATATTCCTTGCCGGTCAGATGAACCGCCTTGCCCTCAACCTCGACCGTTTTGGCATCCAGGTTCACGGCCACACGGCCGGTATGGATGATGGACTGCGAATGCCCCTTGGATCGGCGAATGATGGCGTGGATACGGGCGACCAGTTCTTCGCGATGAAAGGGTTTGGTCATGTAATCATCCGCGCCGAACCCAAACCCCTTGATCTTGCTTTCGGTGTCATCCGCCCCCGAAAGGATCAGGATCGGGGTTTCCACCCGCGCGATGCGCAACTGCCGCAGAACTTCGTGCCCATTCATGTCCGGCAGGTTCAGGTCCAGCAGGATCAGGTCGTAATCATAAAGCTTTGCAAGATCGATCCCTTCTTCACCGAGGTCCGTTGCATAAACGTTGAGGTTGGCGTGCGTCAGCATCAGTTCGATGCTTTTGGACGTGGTCGGATCATCCTCGACAAGAAGTATACGCATTTACTGCTCCAATTCGGGTCAATTTACCAATTCAAGATGAGCCTGCTCAAAAATGGTTAATCTGACGTTACCGTTGAATCATTTATTCATCTTCTCCTTTAGGTTGTCGATATTTTTTTAACGCGGTGGTTTTTAGTGCGTCCATTCCGTGTTCTGCAACCGCCGAAACCCACGAATTGAACTCCTCATCGCTCAGCCCATAGCGTTTTTTGGCGTCAGACAGCGTGATCAACCCATAAACCACACCCCGCACAACGATTGCCTTGCGCGATGCGACCCACCTGGTCGTGTCCTCTGGCGGCAGATCGGCACGCGATAAAACCGTTCCATCCGGCAGGGTTACGGAGCGCGGCCCTTCAACTTTGTGCAAATACATCTTTCCTACCTCTTCCTGCTGCGACAAAGCTGACACCAGCCTACTTAATACTGGGTGAAACCGCCCCTTGAGAGTGTGTAGAATTTTCCTATATTCTGCCGGTCTTTCTTAACCCGTACTGGAACCGTCATGGCCCTCGATACCGAGACACCGCTGAACTCACTTGGCTTTGCCAAACCGCCGTCTGAAACGCGGGTCGTCGTCGCCATGTCCGGAGGTGTGGACAGTTCCGTCGTGGCCGCCCATCTGTCGGATCAGGGTTATGACGTGGTTGGCGTAACGCTGCAGCTTTATGACCATGGCGCTGCGCTGTCCAAAAAGGGTGCCTGTTGCGCTGGCATTGATATCCACGACGCCCGCCGCGTCGCCGAAGAGCGCGGCTTTCCGCACTATGTTCTCGACTATGAGAACATTTTTAAGGACGCGGTGATTGACGAGTTTGCAGACAGCTATCTGGCAGGGGCGACCCCGGTGCCCTGTATCCGCTGCAACGAGCGGGTGAAATTCAAGGACCTTCTGGAAACCGCCAAGGACCTTGAAGCCGACTGCATGGCCACCGGTCACTATATTCAGCGCAAGACGGGGCCGAACGGCCCGGAACTGCATTCAGCCGAAGATGCGAACCGCGATCAGTCCTATTTCCTGTTCTCGACCACGCCCGAGCAGTTGGATTTCCTGCGTTTCCCGCTGGGTCACCTGCCGTCCAAGGACGCCACCCGCGAGATGGCGGCACAGTACGGGCTGGCCGTTGCCGACAAACCCGACAGTCAGGACATCTGTTTCGTGCCCAATGGCAACTATGCCAGCGTGATCGAGAAACTGCGCCCCGGCGCGGCGGAACCAGGTGAGATCGTGCACGCCGATGGCCGCGTTCTGGCGCAGCATGACGGTGTCATCCATTACACGATCGGTCAGCGTCGTGGTTTGGGGATCGGCGGCCTCAGCGAACCTCTGTACGTCGTGAAGCTGGACGTCGATAAGAAGCAGGTTGTGGTTGGTCCCAAGGACCTGTTGGCCACACGCACCATTCCGGTGCGGGAAATCAACTGGCTGGGGGACGAACCCTTTACCTCGCAGGACGAATGGCATGTGTCGGTCAAGGTCCGATCAACCCGCCCCCCGCGTGAGGCGATCATCCGCCCGCTGTCCGACACCACGGCCGAGGTCGAACTGCTGGCACCGGAAGAAGGTGTCTCACCCGGTCAGGCCTGCGTTTTCTATTCACTGGAAAACAGCCGCATCTTTGGCGGCGGCTGGATCTGGCGCGGGTATTAAACCGCGTCCGTCCACGAGTTGCTGAGGATATAAAGCCCGGCGCAAATCATCACGTAAGGGACAAGCTGTTCCAACCGGCGCGCAAGCCGGCCAGTCATGAATGGCGCTTGCGCACCCGCCAGCGCGACCGAGGCCAGGCAGATCACCGCCAGCCCTGCCCCGATAAGCCCAGCAACCCGATAGCCAGACGTTGAATCCGCAAGCAACGGGGCAAGAACTGCAAAGGTGTCCATCGACAGGCTGACAAACAACAATGTCACCACAAACACCGAAGCCCCGGCTTTCAGGCGCGGGTCCCCGACGGTTTCTTTTCCGCGCTGCTGGCGGATAACACCCAGAACACCCAGAGACAGCGGGATGACCCCAAGGTAGCCCGCCCAAAGTGGGATAACATCATCCACCCCCAAGGCGACCAAAAGCGACGCCATGATGATTATGACCTGCGCCAGCAAAAACCCCGAGACCGAGCGCCGTACGCCCGACACAAGCATCATCGCAAGCAAGGCGGCCAGATTATCGAGGTTTGTCAGAATCTGAGTCAGAAAAGCCGAAAGACCAAATACCAGATGATCCAACATCAGGCGCTCATCCGCTCCAGAATGGCTTTGGCGGCGCGTAATCCGGGGGCTTCGCCGCCACGCCCCAACCGGTCCATCGTCGTCGCCATCGCTTCACGCTGACTGTTTGGCGCCGCAGAAACCTGCCCAAGCACGGACGCGATCATCTCTGGCTGGCAATCATCCAACAGGCATTCGGGAACGGTCCGTGTTTCAGACACCAGATTGACCAACGTCACAGTATCCAGTTTGACCATACGCTCGGCTATTTTCTGGGTCAGCCAGCTTAGCCTATACGCGATCACCATCGGAGTGGCCTGCGCCGCCAGTTCCAAAGACACGGTGCCCGAGGCTGCCAGCGCCAGATCAGCCGCCGCAAATGCCGCACGCTTTTGATTTACCGCCTGATCCGTCGGCAGATCCCTGGGATCTACGACGACAGGTGAACCGGGCCAGTTTTGGACGTGTTCCGTTACACCGTCGACCATATGCGCGACTGTGGGTATGACCACGCGGGTATCGGGGGTGTCTTTCAGATACAGGCTCAGTGCTTCGCCAAAGACTGGTGCAAGGCGATCAATCTCGCCTCGGCGTGATCCCGGCAGCGCCAACAGGATCGGTGCATCCGCCAGACCATGCATGGCGCGGAAATCAGAGATTTCCTGATCGGTGGCAACAGGCTCGCTGGCAACCGGATGGCCCACGAAATCACATTCCATCCCCGCGCGCTCCATGTAAGGAGGTTCAAACGGTAAAAGCGCCAATACGTGGTCAATGACCTTTGCCATCTTATCAGCACGCCCCGACCGCCAGGCCCAAACGCTGGGGGCGACATAATGAACTGTGCGGATATCGCTGGCTGCCTTTACCAGCTTTGCAACCCGCAACGAAAAGTCGGGGCTGTCGATGGTGATCAGAACATCCGGCTGCGTGTCCAGAACCGCCTGCGCCGTTTCAGCGATCCGGCGTTTGAGGTGAAAGAATTTGGGCAGAACTTCGACCAGCCCCATCACCGAAAGTTCGGACATCGGAAATTGGCTGTTCAACCCCTGTGCCTGCATCAATGGCCCACCCACACCGTCAAAGGTGATATCGGGCACCAGAGCCCGCAGTCCTTCCATCAATGCGCCGCCCAACCGGTCGCCCGAAGGTTCGCCGGCGACCAGAAATACGCGCATCAGATCGCCCGCTCGCGGACGGATAGAAACAGACCCAGGCGGTTGCACTCTTCTATGACACGCTCTTTTTGCAGAACGATAACGCCACCTTTTTCAATCACGATACCCGCCAGCCCGGCGGCCACGGCACCAGAAATGGTGTTCGGGCCAATCGTGGGCAAATCTGCGCGGCGATCCTGCTGGGGTTTGGGCGCTTTGAACAATACGCCACCACCGGCATCTGGCCGTTGCGTCAGGGATTGCAACATCCAATCGGTGCCAAAAATGCTCTCAACCGCCAAAGCCTGCCCTTGGGACACGGCACATGCCTGCCCTATGTCAGCAGCGCCCATGTTGCGCAGAATTCCGGCTGCCCTGTCCGCATCCGCCAAATCGGCCTCGGACGGTTGCGCCTGGGTCAGGCATCCAAGCTGCGGCAGCAAACCCGGCGCGATCTCATGGGCGGCACGAACGGTCAGCCCTGCGTCTTCGAAAATGCCAATCACCGCTCGCAACGCGCCATCGTCGCCGGACATGATGGCCTGTTGCAATACCGGGACCAAAGGCATTGTGGCGGCATCAATCCGCGAAGGATCAATCGCCGGACGCTGGATCGCGCCCGCCATGCAGATATCGGTCACGTTGCGCGCCTTGAGATCGGAAATGAAGGTACCAAGCTGTTCCAAAGGAAAGACGATATCAGCCGTCAGGCTATCGGGACCAAACCCTTCCATGGCGCAGATCAACGGGCGCTCGGCCAGATGTGCCGCGACCTCGTTCGGTAAAGCGCCCGTTCCGGCAATCAACGCCAGCATTGACTTACTTCCCCGGTGTCAGGAAGGAGCGATCCGAATGCCCGGTCACGAAATCAACGATCCGCTGGACATATTCGCTTTCATTGTCCGAGCCGACGCGATGCGCGCGTTCCATGAAAGTCCCGTCGCCGGTCGACAACTCACGGAAAGCGGCGCGCAGGGCCGAAATTTCGTCGCGGGACACGCCCTTGCGCTTGAGACCAACCAGATTCAACCCGTCCAGCTCACCCCGGGGGGCCTGAACCAGGCCGTATGGAATGACGTCGTTGGGCACCATGGTCAACGCGCCGATGATTGCGCCGCGGCCCACCCGCACCCATTGGTGCAGGCCCGAAATACCGCCGACGATCACGTCGTCTTCGATGATACAATGGCCGGCCGCGCCAGCATGGTTTACCATGATCACCCGGTTCCCGATCTGCACGTCATGCGCCACGTGAACACCCGCCATCAACAGGCAATCATCCCCGATACGAGTGACACCGCCGCCGCCCTCTGTGCCGGTGTTTATCGTGACGTGTTCGCGAATACGGTTGCGCTTGCCGATCTCCAGCCGCGTGTTTTCGCCGCCAAACTTCAGGTCCTGCGGAATTTCACCGACGACCGAGAAATTGAAAACCACGGTTTCGTCGCCAATCGATGTTTCGCCTGTCACGACCACATGCGACTTCAGCTCGACCCGATCACCCAGTTTCACCCGACTGCCGACATAGCAGAACGGGCCGACAACGCAGCCCTCTCCGATCTGCGCGCCGTCTTCGATAATTGCGCTTGGGTGGATACCGCTCATGTCGTTTTTTCCATGTCCCAATCCACATAGGCCGAGAATTCAGCCTCGGCCGCAACCTCGCCGTCGACGGTTGCGCGACCGCTGAACTTGAATATCTTTCCGCCCTTTTTACCACGCACGGTCTGAACATGCATATTAAGCACGTCGCCCGGGATCACTTTGCGGCGGAATTTGCACTTATCGATGTTCATGAAGTAGATCAGCAGCTCGCTGTCGATCACATCCATTCCGACACCCAGCATAACACCAGCCGTCTGTGCCATTGCTTCCACAATCGTGACACCCGGCATAATCGGGGTTCCGGGGAAATGGCCCTGAAAGTGCGGCTCGTTCATGGTGACGTTCTTGACGCCGACAGCAGACTGATAGCCTGAGATTTCCACGACCTTGTCGACCAAAAGAAACGGATAGCGATGCGGCAATATCCGCTGAATCAGCTGAATGTCGGCGCTCTTGGTTTCCGTGCTCATCGTGTTGGTGTCCCGTTCTGGATTTCTCATTGTCGCGTGGTTAGCAATACCGCGCCGCAAGAGCAAGCGACCCTAATCGCCTGCCTCGTTCTCAAAGGTGCCTCCATCGCCTATTGCGGTGTCGATGCGGGCAATGGCGGCCTCGGTAACATCGGTCTGGTCCGAGCTGAGAAACACGCTGGATCGTTCAATAATGACCGACGCACCGGTTTCCCGCAGCAGGTCGATTAACACCGGCTGCGCCATTTCGAAGAACATCTGTTGCGCGTCTTCGCTGCGCCGCGCCAACGCGTCGAGCTTAGCGCGCTGCCCCTCGCGGTGTGACTGGACCTTTCTGTCGAAGGCTTCGGCAAGGGGGCGAAATTCGTCGGGCTGAAGCTCTGCGCGTTTGTCTGTCAGATCTTTTTCTTCCCGACTCAGTTCGGCAACGATCCGTTCGTTTTCCTCAGCCAACAGAACGCTTTCGGCCTCAATCTCACGCAGAACGCGCTGACCAAAGGCAGAGCCCGCAAACAACCGATCGCTGGACACTGTCAACACGCTGGTTTGGGGCACACCCAATTGTTGCGCCGCAGCCGGGGCCGCGCAGGCCAGGATCAGAAAAACACACAGGGCCCGGAAAGGGCCCTGCAGTTTCGTAAACAGCAACTTACGCATTCAGGATCAGAACCGCGCCTGAACAGTCAGGTCGAAATTCTGTTCGTTGTCGAAATCCTCTTTTTTCAGAGCTTTCGAGAAGTTGAAGCGCAGCGGACCAAAGGGCGTTTCCCAAAGAACCGAAACCCCGATCACGTGACGGACCGAGCCATCAGCGCCGACGATATCCGCACCAGCTGTATTTACGTTGCTGATATTGTACAGGTTGCCAACATCATAGAATAGGCCACCGCGCAGCCCCAGTTCCTCGGGCAGACCCAGCGGGAAGTCAGATTCAAATCGGGCAACCCAGTAATAGTTACCGCCGATTGCGTCATCCTGACCATTCGACAGATCACGCGGACCAAGACCCGCAGGCTCGAACCCTCGGAAAACGCTGGGACCAAGCACAAAGCGGTCGATCGTCCGGCTAAAGTCGTCGCCTCTCCAATGCAGAGCGCCCAGTTCCAGAGTGGCCCGCAGAACAACTTCTTCGTTCCACACGCGGGTCTGTGCGATGCTACGCGCCGTTGTCTTGAAGAACTCATTGTCCCCACCCAGACCGGCTGCATCCACGCCAACTTCGAACAACACGCCAGCGTTGGGGTTTAGACCGCCAATACGGCTGTCATAAACATAGGACACACCCAACGAGCTTGTCGTCCGTTTACCCTGGTCGATTTCCGAAGAAATCACCGCACCGTTGGTTTCGTTGTCCTGCTGAGTCATCTCGCTGCGTTCCCAGCCGTACCGCAGTCTCAGGGAAGACAACTCGCTGATCGCATAGCTGATCTGAGGGTTGAAAAACAGCCGCTCGGTATCATAGCTGGCAAAGCTTGAGTTGGTTGTTGCCAAACCCAGACCCAGATCAAAGCGCAGCCTGCGGCCCAGCAGATAAGGCTCGGTAAAGTTCAGCGTAGCCTGTCGCGAATCCTGCGCGGTCGACAACGTCACACCGACATTCTGTCCACGGCCCAGAAAGTTCGATTCGTTCAGGCCAATCGCGATGCCGAAACCGTCGGAAACCGAGTAGCTGCCGCCAAGGCTCAGCGAGCCTGTGGGCTGTTCTTCGACATCTACGTCCACAATCACCTGGCTGGGTGTCGACCCTTCGCGCGGTTCGACGTCAGCAACTGCGAAAAAGCCCAAAGCCCGGATGCGCTCAGCGGCCTGCCGAATTTCACGCGGGTTGAACGGATCGCCTTCGACAGTGTCGAACTGGCGGCGGATCACGCGGTCCAGTGTTGTTGTGTTGCCTTCAATGTCGATCCGCTCCACAAAAATCCGCGGACCTTTGGTCAGAACAAATTGAACATCCAATGTCAGCTCACGCGGGTTGCGCGTCACCCGAGGTTCGACCCGCAAGAAGTCGACGCCCTGCTTTAGCCCCAAACGTTCCTGCCGCGCAATCGAGTTTTCGATCAACGACGGAGAGTATGTAACACCCGGTTTGATTTTCAGCGCTTTTTGGTAGTCGGCCGCGTTCACGCCGGGAATTTCACTGACTGTCGTGATTTTGCCGAACGAGAATTTCTGACCCTCGGTAATATTCATCACCAGGAAAAACGCGTCGCGTTCCCGTGTGAATTCAACATTGGCGCTGTTGACCCGGAAATCCACGTAACCGCGCGAAAGGTAAAAGTCGCGAATGACCTGTTTGTCGAACTCGATCCGGTCCGCGATGAATGTGTCACCGCGCAGGAAGGTCCGCAGGAAGTTCGCCTGTTTCGTTTCCAGAATCCGACGCAGACGTCGATCGGAGTAGGCCCGGTTTCCAACAAAGCTAACGCGCTCCACCTCGATGGTGGTGCCTTCGGCGACTTCGAAAATCAGATCGACCCGATTATCGCTGCGGCGGATGATGCGTGGAATAACCGTTGCAGAGACACGCCCTTGCGCCGAATAGATTTCAGCAATCAGATCAGCATCCGTTTCAGCAACCTGCGGTGTGAAAACCCGCCGTGATTCCGAAGAAATTGCGTCGAGAAGAACATCGTCCTTAACGCGCCGGTTTCCTTCGATACTGATCTGGTTGATCGTCGGATATTCCTGAACTTCGATCAGCAATGTGCTGCCACGAGGCGTAAGTTCGACTGTTTCAAAAACGCCACTGTCAAGCAAACGCTGAAAGGCATCGTTCAATTCACCGGCGGTTACCGTCTGGCCCGGTGCGATCCCGGTTCGGGCAATGATGGTCGATGTTTCGATACGTTGGTTTCCCTCAACATCAAACGAGTTGATCGTGAAGGATTGCGCCCATGCCGCCTTTGGCAATGGGGCTAAACTCATAATGGTTACTAGGAAAAAAAACGTTAGTGCCCGCCACAAAATCTTGTTTTCCGGCTTTTGTCCCCCGCAGGATGTGCCCGCGCCTCGCCTATCAGTCATATTTTTCTCTACCCAATATTTTTGGACTTTAATGCTGAGTAGCGAGAATATTTGGCCTTGTCAAAAGACCAAAACACAAAGCGACCCAGAGGGCCGCTAATTGTGGTTTTCATAACAGTAAAGGAATCAGTTGCTGATAAGGTATGCCCAGCCCGCCAGCGCCATGGCCGTCGCGCAGAAAAAGAGAATTGAATCCCAATTCAGCACGAAGAGAACGCTGAAACTTTGGAAGGACTTTCTCAGTGCCTTTGACATGGTACCCTCGGACGCGGTTCAGATTGCGCCACAAACAATACGGATCAAATGGGGCGCAAATGCGGCATTCTCGTGCAGGAATTGCCGCAATTAGCAGAACAGATCATTCGAGACAGAGAACACCATCAGGCCAAGAATAAGCGACACGCCCACGCCCATCAGCACGCGAAGAACTCCGTCACTTGGTGGTTTGCCGGCTACTGCCTCGTAGGCGTAGAACACCAGATGGCCGCCGTCCAAAGCCGGTATCGGGAACAGATTCAGCAAACCAACGGCCGTGGACAACACGGCGATAAAGAAAATAAAGCTCTGCGCGCCTTGACTAGCCATGGCCCCCGACGTTTCGGCGATACCAATGGGGCCGGACATGTTGCAGGTGCTGATCGCGCCAGTGACCATATGCCAGATTCCCGAAAGCGATCCGTCGACGATGCGCATCGTCTGCCGTACACCGCCAGACAATGCCGTCAATACACCCGCCGATTCTGTCGCGGGTTCCAGGAACATGCCCCCGACAATCCCGATGCGCCAATGGGTGACAAAACCCCCTTCGGCCTGTGGTTCATCTGTCCGGCGTGGCGTAAGCGCGAATTCAAGCTCTTGCCCATCGCGCCAGACGTTCAGCATCAAAACCTCGCCGTCAGATCCCTCGACGTGTTCCTTGAGTTGCTCAAAGGCAAAAACCGGGTCGCCGTTGATTGCCGTGATCACATCGCCCTGCTGCAGGCCAATATCAAATGCCGCGCTGCGCGGTGCAAGTTGCTGGATCAGCGGTGGGAACAACCATGGCGCAGAGACGTCCAACGTTTGCCCATCACGGATCACCGTATAGGTCAGTTCGGGTTGAACCGGCAAAGATTCAGTGAAATCTCTCCACGCCCCGTCCTGATCGAAATCAGGCAGTGCCTGGCCCGCAATGGCAACAATTTCATCCCCGTCCTCAAGCTGCTGAACCGCGCCCGGCACCGGATGCAAGTTGCCCACAGTCAGCGGGTCTTTGGTTACACCCTGAGACAGAAAAATCAGGCCGAAGATCAGAATTGACATCACAAAGTTGAAAACCGGCCCCGCCGCAACTGTGGCGCTGCGCGCCCACAGGGGCGCACCGTGCATGGTCCGCCGCAACTCTTCGGGGCTTTGGTCGGAAATCTCGCTCATCGCTGCTTCGTCTTTGCCCGACGCCGCATTGGCGTCGCCCAGAAACTTGACATAGCCGCCAAACGGAAGTGCCGCGATCTGCCATCTGGTTCCGCGCTTGTCGATGCGGCTCCACAAAACCGGGCCAAAGCCAATCGAAAAGACCTCGGCATGGATGCCAGACCAGCGCCCTACGATGTAGTGGCCGTATTCATGCACCGCCACGATGGCGGACAAGGCGACCACAAAGGCAACTATGGTGTAAAGCAGGCTGCCAAATTCAGGGATCAGAGAGAGTGCGTCCAAGTTTTATCCTGCTCTTTGGATTACGGCGTCATCTGCCCACTTACGTGCCAGATGGTCGGTTTGAAGTATGTTATCAAGTGTCAACGGTGCATCAAGAAGGCCGTCTGCGGCATCAAATCGGTTCAATACCGTCTCGACAATATCAGCCATCTGAAGAAAACCGACACGGCGCGCGATAAAGTGATCCAACGCGCGTTCTTTCGCGGCATTGAATACGGCGCCTGATTGGCCGCCCCGCTCCATCACATGGCGTGCAAGGCGCAAGGCAGGATAGCGGGCCTCATCCGGTTCTTGAAAGCGCAGTTGCCCCAGTTTAGCCAGATTAAGCCGCTCGACCGGCAAATCGCGCCGGTCGGGCCAATGCAGGGCATAACCGATTGCATGGCGCATATCCGGCGCACCCATATGGGCCATTACCCCACCGTCGTTGAAGCCAACCAGCGCATGAACGATTGATTCCGGGTGCACGAGCACTTCGATCTGCCCCGGGTCCACGTCAAAGAACTCTTTGGTTTCAATCAACTCCAACGCCTTGTTGAACATCGAAGCGCTGTCAATCGTGATCCGCTGCCCCATGTTCCAGTTCGGATGGCTTGAGGCTTGTTCAACCGTAGCACTGGCCAGATCGCTCAGCGGCCAATCCCGGAATGCGCCACCGCTTGCGGTGATGATGATACGTTCGACCGCAGACATATCTTCACCCGCCAGCGCCTGAAACACGGCGGAATGTTCGCTATCCACCGGCAAAAGTCGGGCATTATGCGCCCGCGCCGTGTCCAGCACCAATGCGCCTGCGCAAACCAGGGTTTCTTTGTTCGCCAATGCCAGGGTCACGCCTTGTTTCAACGCCTCGATACCGGGTGGAAGACCCGCCGCGCCGACAATCGCCGACATGACCCAATCCGCCGGACGCGCCGCAGCTTCGGTCAGCGCTGCCTGACCTGCTGCAACCTCGACCCCGCTGCCAGACAGCGCATCGCGAAGATCCTCAAGCCGGTCCTCATGCGCCGTGACCGCCAGATCGGCATTCAGTCGCCGCGCGTCTGCTGCCAGCTTCTCGATATTCGCGCCGCCAGTCAGCGCCACCACGTCATAGGCCGACGGGTTTCTATCAATAAGATCAATGGTGTTTTGCCCGATCGAACCGGTGGCGCCAAAAATCGAAACTCTGCGCATCACATGGCCCCGGGGGAATACAGCAACCCGGCAATCAGAACAAACAGGGCCGCCCCCATCATGCCGTCAAAGCGATCCAGAAAGCCGCCATGACCCGGGATCAGGTTCGAGCTGTCCTTGACCCCGAATTTCCGTTTTGTCGCGCTTTCGACGATGTCACCGATCTGACTGGCCATCGAAGCCAGCACCGAAACCACGACGAACAGGAACCCAAACCCGGCATAAGCGGCGAAAATGGCCCCGACCAAAGCGGCAGCCACCCAACCCCCGGCGGTTCCGGACCATGTTTTCTTGGGGCTGACTTTGGGCCAGAACTTGGGGCCGCCAAAGGTCTTGCCCACAAAATACCCGGCCACATCCGTCGCAACCACAACCGAGATCAGCCAGACCATCCAGCCAAAGCCCATGTTTTCACGGATTGAGATAAACCCCAGACCCGCAGCGGCGATCCATATCGCAAACAGCGCATAGGTGCCTTTGGATTGGCGTACTTGCCCTGCCCCGACCAATGCCGGCGCCAGCAGAAACGGCAGTTTGTAAAGGGGTGGCAAATGATAGCTGAGGATGACCGCAATTCCGGTCAAAATGCCAAGCTGTATCGCGACACCGACCCTGTCCGGATCGACCATGCGCACCAGCTCCCATGTCATCAACCCACAGGCCGCAGCTATGAACGCTTCGAACCACAGACCGCCCAGCCAGACTTCGATCGCGCCGATAGCGACAAGAACAGCCGCGGACAGAACGCGAGCGGTCAGGTCTGACCATCGGCCATCGCTCATGCCGAAACCGCCCCGAAACGACGATCACGGGCCCCGAAGCTGCGGCAAAGCCGTTCCAGCTCGGCTGCCGTGAAATCCGGCCACAGTGTATCAATGAATTCGTATTCCGAATACGCCGACTGCCACAGCAGGAAATTTGAGATACGAGCCTCACCGCTTGTTCGTATCACCAGATCGGGGTCGGGAAGAACATGAGTGTCCAGATATTTGGGCAAGGTTTCTTCGTCCACATCATCAGGATGCAGGTGCCCGTCTGCCACATCACGCGCCAGTCGCTTGGTTGCCCTGGCGACCTCATCCCGCCCGCCATAGTTCAACGCGATGGTCAGGTGAACCAGATCGTTTTCCCTGGTTTCCTTCTCCAGCGTGTCCATCAACCCGGTCAGCTTGGCGTCAAGGCGAACCCGGTCGCCGATAAAACGCACCCGAATGCCGTTGTCCTTCAGCGTCCGCGTTTCCTTGATGATGTACCGCCGGAACAAGCTCATCAGCCCCGCGACCTCAACCTGCGTTCGCTTCCAGTTTTCGGTCGAAAAGGCGAATACTGTCAGATATTTAACACCCAACGAGGGGCAGGCCTCGACCACTTCGCGCACGCGCCGCGCGCCAGCATGATGCCCAAACAGCCTTGGTCGTCCACGCGCCTGTGCCCAGCGGCCGTTGCCGTCCATAATAATCGCGATATGACACGGCCCTGCCACGGGCGCAGTATGTGGGGTGTTAAGCATGATCCGTTCTCAGACCTGCATGATCTCGGTTTGCTTGGTCTCAAGCGCGGCATCAACGGTTTTGATCATTTCGTCGGTCAGCTCTTGAACTTCGCTTTCCCAGAATTTCTGGTCATCTTCGGACATACCGTCGGCTTTGGCCTTTTTGATCTGATCCATCCCGTCACGCCGCACATTCCGGACCGAAACCCGGGCGTGTTCAGCATACTGACCGGCGACCTTGCCCAACTCGCGGCGGCGTTCTTCGTTCAGTTCAGGGATCGGCAACATGATGATCGTACCGTTCAATTGCGGATTGATCCCCAGCCCGCTTTCCCGGATTGCCTTTTCAACCTTACCCACCAGGCCCTTGTCCCAGACATTGATCGTAACCATGCGTGGTTCAGGTACATTGACCGTTCCCACCTGGTTAATCGGCGTCATCGAACCATAAGCGTCCACCATGACCGGTTCCAGCATCGAGGCCGACGCCCGCCCGGTCCGAAGCGAAGCGAATTCGGTTTTGAGGTTGGCCATGGCGCCGTCCATGCGGCGTTTCAGATCATCGGTATCCAGTTCAAAATCGTCAGACATGCTGCTCACTCCCCGTCTTCAGGTGATGTTTGGATGGCTCATAAGCCATCACATTTGGGATGTATAGCAATGATGATCGGGAATTGCGTCAATGACCAGAGGTGTTTCCGGCATTTTCTTGGCCTTTTCAGAACAAACAAACCGGCCAGTGTTCAGACTGGCCGGTTGCGTCTTATACTGATGGATCAGGCGTTTACATCAATGACCACACGGCCCTTCACCTGCCCGTTTAGGATATCCGCCCCCAATTGCGGCAGCTCGCCAAAGGTCGCGGGATGAACCATGGCATCCAGTTTTTCCATCGGCAAATCCGTGGCAATGCGCTGCCATGCCCGTAAGCGGTTGTCATAAGGCTGCATCACACTGTCGATGCCCAGCAAGTTAACGCCGCGCAACAAGAAGGGAATGACCGTCGCAGGCAACCCTGCCCCACCAGCCAACCCGACAGCGGCGACCGAGGCCCCATATTTCATCTGCCCAAGAACCCGCGCCAGCATCTCGCCACCGACCGCATCGACACATCCGGCCCAGGTTTCGCTTTCCAGCGGACGCTTGGTTGTCTCATTCAGATCACCCCGAGGCACAATTGTCGTGGCACCCAGCGATTTCAGGTAGTCGCCGGCTTCAGGACGCCCCGTCACAGCAGCGACCTCATAGCCGAGATTGGCAAGGATCGCTGTCGCGACGGATCCCACACCACCGGCGGCCCCGGTTACCAGAACCGGCCCTTGACCCGGCTTCAGCCCCTGATCTTCAAGCGCCATGACCGCAAGCATGGCCGTAATTCCAGCCGTACCCACCGCCATCGCCTGCCGGGCATCCAGCCCGTCGGGCAAAGGCACCAGCCAATCGGCCAGCGCATTGGCTTTTTGCGAATAGCCGCCCCAATGGGCCTCGCCAACGCGCCACCCGGTCAACACAACCTTGTCGCCCGGTTTGTACCGATCATCCGATGACGCCTCGACCGTTCCGGCATAGTCGATACCGGGAATGTGCGGATAGCTGCGCACCAACCCGCCGCCCTTCGGCGACAAGCACAGACCATCCTTGTAGTTGACCGTCGAGTACTCAACAGCCACGGTGACCTCTCCGTGTGGCAAGTCATCCGTAGACAGCTGTTTCACCGAAGCGGCCGCCAAACCACTCTCTTCATCCTTCTCCATAACCAAAGCGTTAAACATATTGTTTTCCTTTCACTTTTGTCGTCAGACCCGACGCTTCATCTGGCTCCAAATATCCCGGGGGAGTCGCGCAGCGACGGGGGCAGCGCCCCCGCCTGCCCTCAAATCCAGAACGAGTCCTGAACGGTCGCATTCCGCATCCCGTCCGGGGTTTCGACTTCTACCTCTGTCCCGGCGTCCCAATGGCTCAACCGCAGCATGCCCACGGACACGTTTGTCTGGAAATCCGGAGACCACACAGAGGATGTCACCTGCCCCACACGTCTGCCCCCCGCGAATACCGCCCAGGGCCGATCACAGGGCGGCACGGCGTCCCCTTTGATCGCAATCGGGCGGATCTGCTGCACCGGACCTTCCTTGGCCACACGCAACAAAGCGTCCCGCCCGATACAACCAATCGCCGTATGCGTGTTGCAAAACTTGCCCAGACCACACTCATGCGGGGTGTTATCGTCGGTCATATCGTTGCCATAAGACAGCAACCCGCCTTCGATCCGTTCAATCAGGTTCGGACACCCCGCCCGGACCTGCAGGTCTTGGCCCGCAGCAAACAGCGCGTTCCACAGCGGCATACCAATCTGTGCGTTCGAGACATAAATCTCATACCCGCCCTGCTTGGAATACCCCGACCGGGCGATTGCCAGATCGTGACCTTCAAATTCGAACACACCGAATCGAAAGAACCGAATATCCCGAACACTGTCACCAAACACCCGCGCCATCAGATCGTCAGCCTTCGGCCCCTGAACGGCAAGCGGCGACACGTCCGGTTCATCAACCAGAACGTCCAGACGGTATCCGTTTGCGATGCCTTTGACCCACAGCAACAGATCGCTGTCGGCGATTGAGATCCACCAACGATCATCAGACAGTTTGATGGCGACAGGATCGTTCAGCATTCCGCCCGTCTCATCCACGATCGGGACATAATAACATTGACCGGGCAGCATGCCCCGCAAGTCCCGAGGCGTCAGCATTTGCATAAGTCGGGCCGCATCGGGCCCGCGCAGTTCAACCTGCCGTTCGCAGGACACATCCCAAACCTGAACATGGGTTTTCAGATGCCTGTAATCTGCCTCGGCGCTTTCGAAAACTGTCGGCAATAACATATGGTTATAAACCGTGTATGCCTTGACACCAGCAGCTTCGACACCTTCGGAAAAAGGTGTTCGGCGCAGGCGTCGAGACGGGGAAATCTGAACCACTTAGACCTCCTCGGGTAAAAAGACCAAATCACTCACCGGGGCGGCAGAACCCGTTTCGGTCAACATCTGATGCAGCTGTCCGCGATGGTGGGTTTGATGGTTGAAGAAATGCATGACACATTGCGCATAAGGCTTTGTCACATCGGCGTTTTTGGCCGCCGAATACCACGTGAAGGAACCCGTAAGCTGACCATCCGGCAAGGACGCAGCCCACCCTGAGATTCTGGTGTCGACCGTGTCCCGCAACGCCAGCCATTCTGAAATATCAGCGCACACAGACTTGCTTTCCGGTATGCCACCACCCGGCCCCTGACCCTTGTCAAAGCGCGACATCCAGATCCAATCGCCCCACAGCAGGTGATTGGCAGTTCCCAGAATTGATCCGAAAAATGCCCCGCATTCGCGGGTCAGTTCATCCTGCGAAAGGGATGAAAGAAAGCCTTTTAACTGACTGTTCTGCCAGTGATTATACCGCGCCATCTCTTGCGTATATGCCGCGGTGATCATCACTTTGGTCCATGCCAGTCGATTGGGCAGATTTCAGCAGATTTACCGCCGAAATCCCAAACGCGGCCATAATCACGCACTTTGGATTTGGTCCCTCGCGCGACGATGATATCCGGCCCCATCCAGTATTTCGAATTCGACACCATCACCGGGTGCTCGGGATCTTTCCCGCCCAGCATTTCGATCTCACCCTGAATTTTGCGACCAATCGAAATCCGGCGTTTGGTTCCGTCCCGCTCAATCACAACCGGGGCGCGCTCGGCCCCGATGATCTCGCTGACCAGCATCGTGAACAGGCCCGTCGTGCCGCCCGCCTGACCACTGAAAATCTGCAACAAGCCGTTGTACGCCTTGCCGCTGGCGCGCTCGTCCACATAGGCGGCAACTTTCCATTGTCCTTCGCCCATGCGCCCCGGAATATCGACCAACAAACCAACGTTCAGCCCCGAGAGGTCTTCGCCTTCGTAATGCCCCTCGTCAATGATGATGCCCATCCAGGCATGGCAATGACCCTCTGTCGGCGGGTGCGCGCCCAGCGATACAACGCAGGGGCAGAACACATCGCAAGAACAGTTCAGGATCAGTTCGCCCTTGATGGACCAATCCGTGGGGCTCATCTCGCGCCGCTTGGGGTTGGGCATACGGCTGTCGATGCGCTGACTGATCGGCAACCTGTCGGAATCCGGTTTTCTGTTTTTAGCCAAAAGCTTATCCTCCGTAAGCAAAGGGATAGATGAGCAGGACAAGACCGCCTGCGATCAGTAGAAACCCCAGTGGCCGTGTAATCACGTGGCCGACCTGAGGAAGTTTTTCCAACACCATGAACAAGGTCGCCAGCCCCATCCACAAAAGGCTCATGACGCCGCCAACAAAGCCAAGCGCCATGAAGCCCCAGCAGCACCCGACGCAAAACGCGCCCAACCCAAGACCCATGCGAAACCCTCCCGAGAAGCCGGTTTTCCAATGGGTCAGAAAATAGGACATGGGGGCGTGGCAGACACCGTGGCAAACCTCTTTGGCGCGGGTGAACTGGAACGCGCCCACCGCGATCATCAACCCACCCGCAAGCACGCCGGATCTGGCGATGCCCAGCATATCGACCACTCCGCCAAAGAGCAGAAGCAGTTGAACCCCTGTAATCAACGCAGCAAAACCCACCCACACCGTGAAATAACCGGCCAGAACGCCGATCCATCCGGCGCGGGTGCCATTGGCGCTGCGGATCAGATCGTCATAGCTGCGCAGGGTCGGTACCAGCGTTGGCAGCATCATCGCCGCCATCATGATCGCCCACATCCAGAACAAAGGCCCGAATTCGGCCATCGGCATATACATGTCCATGCGCGGGTCCATGGTGCGCATGGCCTCGCCCATCGGGCCAGGGCGGCCGATCCAGTCCAGATCCATGTCGCGGCTCATGGTGAACATCATCCACCACGACCACAGGATCAGGATGTAGAATCCCAGCCACATACCACTGCGAAGAACTGCGCGACTCACTGATCCCTCCCGACTCAGCCCTTGCTTTTCAAATGTCAGACTTTTAAATGTCAGACAAATAAAAATTCACCAGCGGTTCCTGAAAAATGAAAATAGACCCTCAGAAACCTGCGGATCTGTCAGCGCAGATCGCTCAGGCCATTCGTGACGCTATCGTCTCGGGCGCATTGATCGTCGATGAAAGACTTCCGTCCGAGGCCGAGTTGTCTGACCAGTTTCAGGTCTCGCGCCCGACTGTGCGCGAAGCGTTGAAACGACTTGCGGCGCAGTCGCTGATCCGGACGCAACGCGGCGCGACCGGCGGCGCATTTGTCAACCGGCTGAGCTTTGAGGACGCCTATGCGCAGCAAATCACCACCTCGACCCTTTTGCTGTCAATGAATGCGGTGCGTTTCGATACCGCTTGTGAGGCGCGCTATGCGCTGGAGCGGGCCTGCGCGCCCCTTTCGGCGCAACGCCGGACCGCAGATCAACTGGCCACCATGCGCGCCGAGATTTTCCGACAGGCGCAGCCCGGCCTCACGGATGAGGCGTTCTGCGCCTCGGATGTGGCCTTTCACCGGGCGCTTGTTGACGGCGCGGGCAATCCGGTGCTGTCCTATCAACTGGCTGGCGCGGTCGAGGCCATGCAACCGCTGATGAACATGATCACCTTCACGGCCCGGTCGCGCGAGGAAATCATCGCCCTGCACAGTCAAATCACAGATGCGCTGGAAGGTCGGGATGCGGCCAAAGTAGATTTGACGCTGGTCGAGCTTGAAAACTACACGCGCAAACTGGCGCAGGATGTGGCCCAACAACGACGCAAACCAGCTTGATGAGGGTAAGATGACGACCACATTCAACGCGATAGCCGCAATTCTGACCATCGGTTTTGGTCTGTTCGGGTTTCTGGCACCGGCTTTCACCGCCGCCTCGCTGGATTTGGCACCAAATGGCAGCAACATGGGGCTGAGTGAAATGCGGGCTTCGGTTGGCGGGGTGTTCGTGGTCACCGGTATTGCGGTGTTGTGGCTGAACAATCCTATGGCCTATGCCGTGCTAGGGGTTGTGTACGCCGGTGCCACCCTTGGGCGGATCGTGTCGATCATTCTGGACAACCCGCCCTTGATCAAAGCGGCGATTTTCGGAGGAATCGAGTTGATCCTTGCGTTGTGGCTGATACTGGCCAACTTCAACAAGACCTCTTAAGCGACTGTTTTCAATACAACCCGTACTTTGCATTCCGGGTTTGCATCCCGGCGTCCGCTCACCTATATAAGGGGTGTCCTTCGGGACTATGGACATAAACGCGCTCGTAATAAGCGGATTGGACCCGGGGGCGGTACCCGGCGGCTCCACCAAAATCCTTCATTTGGGGATCATGGGGCCGAAATAGGATCGACGAACGTCTAAAGGGGTTAGCTTTGTTTCGGCGGGGTGCCACCGTACCGGCCCAAAAAGTACAATTGCAAATGACAATCGTGCTCCGGTTGCAGTTGCTGCGTAAGCAGTAGCAAGACCGAAACTTAAGCCCTTGCGCCTAGCAGCGTAAGGCGGGGTTCGCAGGTACCTGGCAACAGAAACCTGCATTTCCACCTTAATGTCTGTGTTTTATCCGCGATCTTGCGCACGTTCAGAGATTGTTCATTCTTGTACGCCATGCTCGGCCTGACGAGAAAAGGAGAGCTGGGATGTCACATGCAGATGTGCTCAGAGAATGGTATTCCGAGGTTTGGGAAAATGGGAACACCGACGTCATTGATCGCTATTTTGCGCCTGAAACAACGGCTGAGGGGCTGATCCCTGAAATGCAGGTCGGTGTCGAAGAATTCCGTGATCTGGTCATGGCCTTCCGGCATATTCTTGGCGACATAAAGGTCGATTTGCCTAAAATCATCGTAGATGGCGATTGGATTTCCGCCATTCTGCACCTCAGCACCACCCGCGCAGACAACGGTGCCCCGCTGCAAGCCACCGGCAGCGTCATTGGGCGGATCAAGGATGGGCGCGTGGTCGAAGCTTACAATCAGTTCGATTTCATTTCGCTTTTCGAACAGCTTGGCCAGTTTCCACAAGACACTCTGCCCGTCTGCATGACCGGTCAAAGGCTGGATTGGGCCTGACCGGCAGTCCGGACAATCTTGACCCCCATGGCGCTTGCACGTAATCAAAGGTCATGGGGTCAGATTGCGAACGCCCCGTGAGGCGTCAGCCCAAGCTTCGCATGTATCCGCATATATCAGGAGACATGCTATGCCCGCCCCGAACTCGATAACTTCCAAGCAGCTATTACGTCTGATCGGAACTCCACAGGCACCTTTGTTGATTGACGTCTGTCTGGACCCGGATTTTGAGGCTGACCCCTTTCTGATCCCCGGATCTGTACGCCATCCGGCGCAGGACATCACTGACCTTGCCAAACTGATTGGCGATCAGGCCGCTGTTATCATTTGCCAAAAAGGAAAAAAGCTCAGTCAGGGGGTGGTGTCGTGGCTGCGCAGCGAAGGCTGCATCGCCGAATATCTGGAAGGTGGCATGTACGCCTGGCGAGACACGACCGACGCGCCTAGGGTGCCAGTATCTGCATTGCCATTGCTTGCCGGTGGTCAATCCGTATGGGTCACGCGTCACAGGCCCAAGATCGACCGAATAGCCTGCCCCTGGCTGATCCGCCGGTTTGTGGACCCCAACGCTCGTTTCCTGTTCGTGGCCCCGAACGAAGTTGCAAATGTGGCCCAAGTTTTTGATGCAATTCCATTTGATGTAGAAAACACCTTTTGGACGCACCGGCAGGATCAATGCACCTTTGACACCATGCTGGATGAATTCGGGCTGCGCACAGCCGCATTGGACAGGCTGGCAACCGTCGTGCGGGCAGCGGACACCAACCGCCATGACCTGGCCCCCGAAGCCGCCGGTCTGCTGGCTGTCTCGGTGGGTTTGTCGCGGCAATATCGGGATGATCACCAAAATCTTGCGGCGGGTATGCATTTGTATGACGCGCTGTATCGCTGGGCCCGCGACGGGTTTGAAGAACAACACGACTGGCCGATGGATCGCAAAGCATGACGCCCTCACTGACGGACTTGGTCAAGATCTTCGGCCGAATTGGGCTGCTGTCATTTGGGGGGCCAGCGGCGCAGATTTCGCTGATGCATCAGGAATTGGTCGAACGGCGACCCTGGCTGGATGAACAAAGCTATTTGCGGGCGTTATCGCTTTGCATGTTGCTGCCGGGGCCTGAGGCAATGCAATTGGCCACCTATGCCGGGTGGCGGTTGCGCGGTGTCACAGGTGGCATGATCGCCGGGACCCTGTTTGTACTGCCCGGAGCCATCGTTATCGCAATTCTGGTCGGTCTGTACGCCAGCTTTGGCGATCTGCCGCTGGTCCAAGCAGGGTTTCTGGGGGTAAAAGCAACGGTCATCGTCATCGTTCTTCAGGCGCTCAGGAACCTGTCGCGCAAGGCGCTTACCGATGTTGAACATCGCGCGATTGCCGGTCTGGGCTTTCTTTCGATCTTTGCGCTGAACCTTCCCTTTCCCCTGATCATTCTTGCAGCGGCGGCGTGGGGTTACATCAGTTTTCGGGGCGACGTTAACCCTGTGCAGGCCGCCCCTGCCCCCAAAGTGACAGGCACAATCCGAACCTGCGCCATTTGGCTGACATTGTGGCTGGCCCCGCTTTTTCTGTTGGGCCTGACCGGCCAAAAACTGCTGAGCGATCTGGGCTGGTTCTTTGCCCGCCTTGCCGTTGTCACCTTTGGCGGTGCCTATGCGGTTCTGGCCTATATGACGCAGACGGTCGTAGAGAAGTATCAGTGGATCACCACCGACCAGATGATTGACGCGCTGGGCCTGGCTGAAACCACCCCCGGCCCTCTGATTCTGGTGACGCAATTCGTCGCCATGCTGACCGGGCAAGTCACAGGCGGCGCGTCTTTGGCAATTGCTGCTGGCGCAGTTGCGCTATGGGCTACTTTCGTACCGTGTTTTCTGTGGATCTTCCTGGCCGCCCCCTATCTGGACCAACTGGCGACGCGCCCCAGATTGTCCGCTGCGCTGCATGGGATCACGGCGGCGGTGGTGGGTGTGATTCTCAACCTTTCGCTGTGGTTCGGCCTAAATGTTCTTTTCGCATCCGTTCCCGAAAAATCATGGGGGCCGGTGACGATTCCCCTGCCCGAACTGAACAGCCTGAATCCCGTGGCCCTGATCCTGACGCTGATTGCGGGCGTGTTGATTTTCAAGTTCAAATTTGGAATGGCCACGACATTGAGCCTTGTCGCCCTGGCAGGAATTGGTTTTCATTTTCTTTGAACAATCCATGCATGCCCGGTCTTTCGTTTCCCTTGAAATCCCTTATGCTGAGGGTAACCACTTTTGAGGATGACACATGTCGCAAGACATCGACTATGGGAACCTGATGCACACCGCTATGCGGGGGCTAATCAAGACTGTGCTGACCAGCATTTCCGATAACGGGCTGCCGGGGAATCACCACTTTTTCATCACGTTCGACACTCGTCAGGACGGTGTTGAGCTGGCTGATTGGCTGCGTGAACGTTACCCGGACGAAATGACCGTCGTCATGCAGCACTGGTTCGAAAATCTTGAGGTCGGAGATGACGGCTTTGCGATCACGCTGAACTTTGGCGATGCGCCAGAACCGCTGTACATCCCCTATGGGGCGATCAAGACTTTCGTGGACCCTTCGGTTGAATTCGGGCTGCGCTTTGAAAGCCCCGAAGATGACGACGACGAGATCGAACATACCCTTGAGGAAACGATTGAGGTTGAAGAAGAACCGGAACAGCACGACGCTGATGTCGTATCGCTGGACAGCTTCAGAAAGTAACTGCCGGTTCCCCGGATCAAACCGTATTCAGGGTTATTTCTTCTTTAGAAATGTCTCGACAGATCGCGATTTAATTCCGTTGTGAAACCGCGAAAACGCCAAATTCAGACCGCCATCCGCCAGGGTGCGGTCGAATTGTTGGAGTTCGTATCCTCCGTTCTCGGCAATAAACAGGGAGAACACCGTCAAGGTCTGACCTTCTATCCGGCCCCAGACAAATGGTTCACCCTGCATCGGGTCCAGCGGCACCTCGTGCCCGAACACGTTGCGCTTCATGGCGGCGGAATAAACGTCTGATCGTTCGGACTGTTTGAAATCTATCGAAAATTTCTGTGCTTTGACCCGACCATCTGCTTTGTAGGTCGTTGTAGTCCAACTGACGTTGAACCCATCCTTGGCTTCATGGATGGAAACACTCATGTCGCGCGGGGTTTCTGATCCGTCATCGTCAACGATATTCGCGGACCCTATATAATCCCCGACAAAGGGCGCTATGTTCCCGGCATGGGCCTGAACGGTGGAAAACACTGCCCAAAACAGAGCGCTCAGCGTAAATACGACCAGTGCCAGGGGACGCGTTCGATCCAGATTGCCCACCAGAGCCTCCAATGTTGTTTTCAATGCATTGTAGCTAAGCGGTTCCTGCGCACAATGGCGCTGTTTGGGACGTTCACAATAAAAATGACGCACCCCCGCGCCTATACCTTTTCCAGCCGGGCGTTTATGGTGCGCGCAACTGGCCGATTGCACGATGACAGCGTCACGGGTAAACGGCATACGATTGCATACACGACGGAGTGACAGATGTCTCAGACCCGCACCGAATCCGACAGCTTTGGCCCGTTGGAAGTACCTTCCGACAAGTATTGGGGTGCCCAAACGCAGCGGTCGATCATGAACTTTCCCATCGGCTGGGAAAAACAGCCCACCGCCATCGTGCGTGCGCTGGGCGTGATCAAAAAAGCCTGTGCCATGGAAAACAAGGCGATTGGCAAGCTGGATGCAAAAATCGCGGACGCCGTTATTCAGGCCGCTGGTGAGGTGATCGAGGGCAAGTTTGACGACAACTTCCCGTTGGTCGTCTGGCAGACCGGTTCGGGCACGCAGTCGAACATGAACTCGAACGAGGTAATCGCCAACCGCGCGATTGAGATTATGGGCGGCGTCATCGGCTCGAAAGACCCCGTTCACCCGAACGATCACTGCAACATGGGTCAGTCGTCGAACGACACCTTCCCCACCGCCATGCACATCGCCACCGCCATGAGCGTGCGTGATGTCCTGTTGCCCGGTCTCGACAAATTCGCGTCGGCGCTGGAAGCAAAAGCCAAAGAGTTCGCAGGCATCATCAAGATCGGCCGGACCCACACACAGGACGCAACGCCGCTGACGCTGGAACAGGAATTCGGCGGTTATGCGCATCAGATCCGTCAGGGCATCGCCCGGGTTGAGGTCGCAATGCCCGGCATTTACGAACTGGCACAGGGCGGTACCGCCGTCGGCACCGGCCTGAACACGCACAACGGCTGGGATGAGGCCGTGGCGGCGAATATGGCCGAAATCACCGGCCTGCCCTTTGTCACCGCGCCCAACAAGTTCGAAGCGCTGGCCGCCCATGACGCCATGGTGTTCCTGTCCGGCGCACTGGCGACCATCGCGGGCTCTTGCTACAAGATCGCCAACGACATCCGCCTGCTGGGCTCGGGTCCCCGCTCGGGGCTGGGCGAACTGATCCTGCCAGAGAACGAGCCGGGATCGTCGATCATGCCCGGCAAGGTGAACCCCACCCAGGCCGAGGCGCTGACCCAGGTTGCCGCCCATGTGATTGGCAATGATGCGGCGATCAAATTCGCCGGCTCGCAGGGGCATTTCCAGTTGAACGTCTACAACCCGATGATGTCCTACAACCTGCTGCAATCCATTCAGCTGCTGGGTGACGCCACCGACAGCTTTACCGAGCGGATGTTGCTGGGCATCAAGGCCAATGAACCGCGCATCGACAAGCTGATGAAGGAATCGCTGATGCTGGTGACGGCGCTGGCGCCGACCATCGGTTATGACAACGCCACCAAGGTCGCCAAGACCGCGCATAAAAACGGCACGACCCTCAAGGAAGAGGCCATCGCGCTGGGCTTTGTCGATGAAGAAACCTTTGACGCCGTTGTCCGTCCGGAACATATGATCGGCCCCAAAGGCTGATGGGTAAGCCGGTCAATCTGAACCGGTACAGAAAAGATAAAGCACGGGCCGAGAAAAAGGCCCGTGCCGACCAGAACGCTGTGAAATTCGGGCGCAGCAAGGCTGAAAAAACCACAACCAAATTCGAACGTGACAAGCTCTGCCGAGATTTGGATGATCGGGAGCTGGACGAATGAGCGGCCGCCCCGTGAAACGGTCTCTGACGCTAAAGGGGCACCGCACCTCGGTTTCTCTTGAGGATGAATTCTGGCAGGCTTTTCGCGATATAGCGAAAGAAAAAAACTCTGCAATCAATGCATTGGCCGCTGAAATTGATGTTTCGCGCGACCCCGAAGTCGGGCTTGCGTCGGCCATTCGGGTCTTTGTGCTGAATTGGTATCGCCCCTGATCACTCCCCTTGCGCCCATCATCATAATCGGCCTATTCTGATCGAGAACAAAAAGGGTACAAGCATGAGTCAAACCGTTACCGGCCCAGATGGCCATCCGCGTTGTGCCTGGTGTCAGTCCGCGCCCGAGTTCTTTGAGTATCACGATCGCGAATGGGGCTATCCGGTGGGTGATGATCAACGCTTGTTCGAAAAACTGTGTTTGGAGAGTTTTCAGTCCGGCCTGAGCTGGCGCACAATTCTGGCCAAACGCGAGAACTTTCGCAGTGCGTTCAATCACTTTGATTTCAACGCCGTAGCTGCGTTTGATGACACGGATGTTGAACGCCTGCTGCAGGACAAAGGCATCATTCGTCATCGCGGCAAGATCGAAGCCGTGATCAACAACGCCCGCCGCGCGCAAGAACTTGTCACCGCCGAAGGATCGCTGGCCGCTTACGTGTGGCGATATGAGGCCAGCGACCCACCCGCGCCGCAAACCGCGTCAACGTCGGCCGAGTCTGTTGCAATGTCGAAAGATCTAAAGAAACGGGGGTGGAAATTCGTTGGGCCAACCACGGTTTTTGCCTTCATGCAGGCCATGGGGCTGGTGAACGATCATGCCATCGGCTGTTCCAAACGTGAAAAAGCGGCGCAATTGCGCCGCGAATTCACCAAACCGCAATAACGCGCCTTAGACCGACGCGCGGAAAATCTTGTCGATGTTCCCACCCAAGGCCGCGTTGAACTCGGCATCAGACAGCTGCTTGGACAGCCCCTCGGTCAGCGCGCGCGAGAAGGACGCGATCATTTTACCGTTCTGCTTAAGCAGATCACAGGCTTGCTCGGTCGAATAACCGCCTGACAGGGCCACAACACGCACGACGCGCGGGTGATCGGCCAATTCGTCGTAAAGGTTGGCCTTGTTCGGAATGGTAAGTTTCAACATGACGTCCTGCCCCGCATCCAGTTGATCCAGGTTCTTCAGGATTTCGTTCTTCAGGATATCCTCGGCTTCGGCCTTGGTGGCAGAGTTGATGTTTACCTCGGGTTCGACAATCGGAACCATACCCGCCGCGACAACCTCGCGGGCGACGTCGAACTGCTGAGCGACCACTGCCGCGATCCCTTCGGCGTTGGCCTCATGGATCACCGAGCGTTCCTTGGTGCCAAACACGCCATCCGCCTTGGCCAGCGTATCGGCCAGCCCGGGGATTGGTTTCATCATCTGAACGCCATTGACCTGATCTTCCAGGCCCTTGTCGATCTTCAGGAATGGCACGATGCCTTTTTGGGACCAAAGATAGTCTGCCACCTTACGGCCGTCGATCTCTTCGCCAAGGGTGCGTTCGAACAGGATCGCACCGATCACCTTGTCCTTGATAAAATCATCGGCCAGGATGATGCGGGCGCGCATCTTTTGGATTTCGCCGAACATTTCCTCGTCCGTGCTGAAATCCGATGCCTCGACCCCGTAAAGAGCCAGCGCCTTGGGCGTCGATCCGCCACTTTGGTCCAGTGCTGCAATGAAACCCGAGCCATTGGACATCTGCGCGCGCTGTTCTGCTTTGGACATAAGACTTTCCCGTTCGATAATGATTCCGCGTTTTTCAACCGCATACAGCAAGGCGACGGGTGATGGTAGTTTGTTAGCGCTCAACCACGCGCAACCAGATTCCATCTTTGGACCTGACCGTCAGATGGGCCACCGGAACGGGCGTGCGGCCCTCGACCAGCTTAAACCGAAAGTTCCGCAGCAGCATCGACAGCAACAACGGTCCTTCGACCATGGCAAACCCGGCCCCGGTGCAGACACGCGGACCCGTGGAAAACGGAACATAGGCCTGTCGTTGACAGGTTTTCCCGTTCTCGGTGCCCCAGCGCATCGGGTCGAATTCATCCGGTCGGTCCCACAGGCGTTCATGGCGGTGCAGGTGCCAGGGGCTGATGACAATCTGCGCGCCCTTCGGGACGTCCCTGCCCCTGAACTTGTCGGGACATTGGGCTTCGCGGACCATCATCGGAACCGGCGGGTACAGGCGCAGGGCCTCGCGGAATACATCCCGGCTGAGCTTTAGTCGGGACACAGATCCGAAACTTGGGTCATCCAGAATCTGCGCCTCGGCCGCAATCTTATCCTGCCAATCGGGGAACAGCGCCACCAGATACAACGTCCAAGCCAGCGCGGACGCACTGGTTTCATGCCCGGCCAAAAAGAAAATGGCCACCTGATCGACCATTTCCCGGGTGTCGAAACACCGCCCCGTTTCCGGGTCTGGCGTTGTCATGATCTTGGTGGCCAAATCATCCGGTGCCTGACCCGCCGCAATCAACCGGGCGCGTTCCGCGGTAAGAGACGCAATCAAAGCCCTGATTTCTTTCGCGTTTTTCCGCGTCCTGCGTGAATGCAACCGTGGCACCCATCGCGGCACAGGGACAAAGGCCGCCAGGTTCAACAAGGGTTGTTCACGTTGGTAAGTTCTGAATTTCTCGAACACCTGGGTCGCCACTTCGTTTTCAATCGGCACAGAAAACAAAGTTCGAAAGATCACATCTGCCGCCGCGTGGCTGGTGAGTTCCTCACATTCAATATCCTTGCCAACATGGTCGCGTAACCGCGCGACACAGGCCTGCGCGGCCTCAATCATGGCGGGGAATGTGTCTTTCAGACGCCCCCCTTCGAACGCGGGGTCGATAATCCGGCGCTGCCGTTTCCAGGTTTCACCATTGGTCAGAAAGACCGAGTTCCCCAACAGCGGGCGCAGCCCTTCGCTTATTCGCCCGGACTTTGGGAAGCCTTCGGGTCGCTGCTTTAGGACCGTATCCACCAATTCCGGCTGGTTGATCATGAACGACCGGAAAAACGGAGTGCGAAATTCGGCCATCCAGGCGCGATACAGGCGTTGCGGTTGGGCCGACAACAGGTCCTTGCGAAACAGCTTCAGGTATCGCCAAAGCGAGACTTTATCCGGGCGTGGCGTCGGTTTCGGCGGTATCATGTGGGCACGATCGAGCGGTATTTTGAAACCGGCCGTTCAATACGGGATTTCGAGGGCGCGCGCCCTTCGAACCGCTGTTGCAAAAACCTTGGCCCCGCCGTGATGCGAAAATAGTCGTATTCGCCAGGTCGATCAAACGCGCAAAGATATTGAAAATGCAGCCGAAAAAACCGCCAGCGCAAGGCCTGCCAGCGCTCTGGCGACAAGGTTTGGGTAAAGGCGGCAGACAGGACCAGAGGCCATTTTGCACCCTCTGTTGCAACGCCGCTGACCCCGACGGGATCGCACAGCGCAAACGCACAGCCATCCCCCGGCGCGGACACATCAACCCAGCTTAGATCACCCTGCTGAGCCAGAAACTGAAGATCGGCGCGCAAGTCATGCGCATTGGGCAGAAAGGACACCATCGGCACCACCTGCCCAAGGGTCAGAAAGGACAGTTTGGGCCGCTGGTCCGCAACCCCACCGGCGCGGATCAGATCAGCCAGTACCATGACACCCAGATGCGCGCCGGAACTGTGGCCAACAACCAGCACCTCATCCACGTCGGTTTCAAGGGCGTCTTGGATCAGGGCCACAAAGGTGGACAGGCGCGACCTTAGCCCGGCGGGAACGGCCCCTCTGAGTTGGGCGGAATAGGCGTAATCATGCATCAGGTAGTAGGCGAACAGACGGTTGTCGATCTTGCGAAACCAGCGCATCAGCGCCCCTGCGGCCACTATGGCCGGTATCACGGCGCCCCAAGTCAAAACAGGCTTCAGGGCCGCGATCACAATGCCCGCAAGCACAACAGCCAACGCAAGCTGCACAACCAGCATCCCAACCGGATACAACGCCGCAATCACCGGCCCTTTGCGCAGACGCATCAACCGCCAGAGTGTTCCCGTGGCAATGTAAATCCACGCCGTCCGGATCAATTGAACATAGGTCGCAGGGATCGAGGTCGACATGCTGTCGCGCACGATATCCGACCAAACCAGAACGTCGATATCCGACTCAACCTCGGCCCCGTCCTGATGTGAACGCACGTGCCAGCCATAGGGGCCTTGCCCCGATTTGGCCGAAACCGAAACCTCATACCCCGAGATTTCCGCCTGCGCCCGGCTTTCCTTGCGGTATAGCTCGCGATATCGCCGCGGGTGAATCGGGTCATAGCCGGGAATGTAGAACACCCGGCGTTTCCGCACCCGAGGCTGATTTGTCTGACTGCTCATGGCCTTACCTTCTGCGGTGCAGGTTAGCGCAGCAATACCGCGAAGGTAAGCCAGATCGTAAAATCAGCCGAAATTGGCAAGCGCCGGAAAGGTCTCAAGCAACCACCAGCTGAATTCCGTGAACAAGCCAGTAATCAGCATGATGCCAACAAACAGAAGCAGACCGCCCATGACTTTTTCGATAGTCGCCATGTGGGGCTTGATCCGGTTCATGACCGCCATCGACCGGTTCAGGAACATGGCCGCCAGCAGAAACGGAATGCCAAGCCCGGCCGCATACACGCCCAACAGCAAGGTACCGCGCGCGACCGAGGCCTCGGACGCGGCCAGCGAAAGGATTGCGCCCAACTGCGGACCGATACACGGGGTCCAGCCAAAGGCAAAGGCAAGGCCCAGAATATACGCGCCAAAAACGGAACCACCGGAATCGCCTGCTTCGATGCGGGCCTCGCGATCAAGGAAAGGAATACGGAAAACGTTCAGAAAGTGCAGACCAAAAACGATCACAACCGCGCCGGACAGCTTGGCAAAAAGCACCTGATTTTGCAGCACAAACGCCCCAAAGGCTGATGCAGTGAAACCCAGCAACAGGAACACTGTGGACAGGCCCATAACAAAGAACAGCGCTGCCAGCGTGGCCTTTCGCCGTGCTTTCGCTTCGTCCTGCATTTCGTTGATTGTCACGCCGCTCATGTAAGCCAGATAGGGCGGGACAATGGGCAACACACAGGGCGACAGAAAGCTGATAAGCCCCCCCAGCATCGCCACGAGCATGGCAGGCAGCAGGCCTGCGTCTATGATTTCTATTCCGAACATGCATCAGCACATATGGTATGAAACCTGCCACGTCACCGGGCCATACGGTCACATCCTCGTGGTTGCCCGCTGGACACCATCGGAAAGTGGAAATATCTGACTTGTATGTCAAAACCGACCGAAACACTCGACGCGCTTGGGCTGCTGTGCCCTCTGCCCGTCCTGAAGGCCCGCAAACGCCTTAAATCCATGCCTGCCGGGGCGTTCCTGAAAGTGCTTGCAGATGACCCGGCCGCCATCATTGACGTCCCGCATTTCTGCGCTGAAAGCGGTCACAATCTTGTGTCGCAAGAGGATGCCGACGGGCACCAAGTCTACGTCATTCAAAAGTCAGGCTGACTTCGGATCATAGCCTGTTCAAGAAAAAGGCGGGCTCTTGGCCCGCCTTTTTTAATTATTGTCCCAAAGACCACCAACCGCGCTTCTTGGGTTTGGCAGGCTCGCTGGGCTTTTCCGGTTCATCAGAGACGACCTCCAACACCGGTTCGGGTGCTTCTTCGGTGGGCGCTTCAATCACGGCCTCTGGCGTTTCTTCCTGGGCCGGTTCTGCAGCCACAGGCGCGGGCGCGTCCTCGACTACCGGTTCTTGGGCCTTGGGTTCGGTCACTTCTTCTGCAACCGCTTCTTCAACCTTGGGCTCCGGTGCGGCGTCAGGCGCGGGCGTGTCCTCGGCTGTCGGCTCAACGGCGACTGGGTCAGAGGTCTGCGCGTCTTCGGTCACCACATCATCTGATGTTTCGGCGACCGCTTCAGGCGCGCTTTGATCTGCGGCCTCAACCGGCTCCACTTCTTTTTTCTTGCGACGGGGTGCGCGGCGGCGTTTGGGTTTCGCCGCTTTCTCTTCCTCACCGGCCTCAGCAGCCTCAGCAGCTTCAGCGGCAGGTTCGGCAATTTGCTCGGCTACTACGGCTTCACTGTCCTCATCGTTGGCTTCATCATTGGCCTCAGGTGTGTCACCAGATCCGTTGCCCTTTTTCCGACGCCGACGCCGACGCTTGCGCTTGGGCTTTTGTTCTTCATCGGTCTGAACCGCTTCTTCTTCGACCGGCTCCTCTTCGGTGGCATCGACCAGTTCCATCAATGTTGCATCCACAGACACAACAGGCGCGCTGGCTTCAGGCACAACCCGGGTCGCTGTCTTGAACTTCTCCATCGAGAAATCAGGGCTGACCAGATGAACATCTCCTTCGATCCGAACCGACAAACCATACCGCGCTTCAATCTGGGCGATATGCTCGCGCTTCTGGTTCATCAGGAAATTGGCGATGCTGATCGGGCACCGCACCAGAACCTCGCGCGAGCGGCGGCGCGTGCCTTCTTCTTCGATCTGACGCAGGATGGTCAGCGCCATATTGTCGTCCGAACGGATCAACCCGGTGCCATGGCACGACGGGCAAGGCTGCGTGGTTGCCTCAAGCATACCGGGGCGCAGACGCTGACGGCTCATTTCCATCAGGCCAAAGCCGGAAATCCGGCCAACCTGAATGCGCGCACGGTCGGTTTTCAGCTTTTCCTTCATGCGCTTTTCGACGGATGCGTTGTTCTTGCGCTCGTCCATGTCGATAAAGTCGATGACAATCAGCCCGGCAAGGTCGCGCAGCCGCAATTGGCGCGCCACTTCTTCCGCAGCCTCAAGGTTGGTCTTGAGAGCGGTTTCTTCGATCGACCCCTCTTTGGTCGCCCGGCCCGAGTTCACGTCGATCGCCACCAGCGCCTCGGTCACACCGATCACGATGTAACCCCCGGATCTCAGCTGAACCGTCGGGTTAAACATCCCCGCCAGATAGCTTTCTACCTGATAGCGCGCAAACAAAGGCAGCGCGTCCTCATACCGTCTGACGTTCTTGGCGTGGGACGGCATGATCATTTTCATGAAGTCCTTGGCAATGCGATATCCGCCCTCGCCCTCAACCAGAACCTCGTCAATCTCGCGGTTATAGAGGTCGCGGATCGACCGTTTGATCAGGTCGCCTTCTTCATAGATTTTCGCGGGCGCAATGGATTTCAGCGTCAGCTCGCGGATTTGCTCCCACATACGCTGAAGATATTCATAGTCGCGCTTGATCTCGGACTTGGTGCGCTTGGCACCTGCGGTTCGGATAATCAGACCCGCACCAGTGGGCACGTCGATTTCCGCCGCAATTTCCTTGAGCTTCTTGCGATCGGGTGCGTTTGTGATCTTGCGGCTGATACCACCACCGCGCGCGGTATTGGGCATCAGAACGCAATAGCGGCCTGCCAGCGACAGGTATGTGGTCAGAGCAGCGCCTTTATTGCCACGCTCTTCCTTGACGACCTGCACCAGCAGAACCTGGCGAACCTTGATGACTTCTTGAATCTTGTAACGCCGTGGGCGCGGTTTACGCGGGGGGCGAATGTCGTCGCTGTCGTCTTCGTCGGCGACAGATTCAATGGTGTCATCCTTGGCAGTGGCATCAGCCCGTGCCTCGGCCTCGTCACCCTTGTCGGATGCGTCCGCCTGCTCTGCCTCAGCGGCTTCGGCTACCTGCGCTTCAGGTTCGGCTGGGGTGTCCTGCGCCTCGGCCTCGTCCGCTTGTTCAGTATCAGCCGCTGTGTCGCCCGAGGCATCTTCTGCCTCAGCTTGCGCTTTAACGGGTTCTTCTACCACGGCATCGTCAGTCGCTGTTTCAGCGGCCTCAACCGCATCGGCAGGTTCTTCGACAGGGGTGTCCGCGACATGATCCGCAGGCGAAGTTCCCTCAGGAACCGAAAGATCGGCCCCCTCTTCACCTTCGTCCAGATCAATCGTCTCCATGCCTGTCGGCTCAGAAGACACCTCGATTGTTTCGACTACATCGTCGGATTTTACATCCGCTGCCTTGGTCCGGGACCGGGACCGGCGTCTCTTGGGTTTGGGTTCCTCGTCCTCATCCCGGGCTTTCATCGCCTCGGCATAAGCGCGCTCTTCTTCCATAAGCGCTTCGCGGTCCGCGACGGGGATTTGGTAGTAATCCGGGTGAATCTCGGAAAACGCCAGAAAACCATGCCGGTTTCCACCATAGTCCACAAATGCCGCCTGCAGCGACGGCTCAACCCGGGTTACTTTTGCAAGATAGATGTTGCCAGCAAGCTGGCGTTTGTTTTCGGATTCAAAATCAAATTCCTCGACCTTGTTTCCGTCAACCACCACAACGCGGGTTTCTTCCGCGTGGGTGGCATCGATAAGCATTTTCTTAGCCATGTTTCCTTGGTGCACCGCGCCAAACGCATTGTCCTTACCTGTCCGGGGGGACAGGCGCTTTTGGGGTGGTGTCTTGTCAGGGCGATATCGGACGGCGCGCGGCAGGGTCTGGCGCTGTGGCCCCCTGCCCGTACATTCAGTTGTAGCGCGCGCGTCATCGCGGTTCTTCTCCGACAGATGCGGCTCGCCGCGACCTGCCCATTTATTCCTTTCGCCCTTTAGGTCGGGCTCAGGCGTTCTTCTGCCCCGTATTGGGGCACAATCGGTCTGCGTTGCCGTGTGGGATAGGTCACCACCTGCGGCAAAGCAGCGAAACTCAAAGATTCGGGGCTTATGAGCACTAAAAAGTGTCCTGCCCGTTCAGACACAATAAAAGCAGTCCTGTGGAAAAGACAATGGGCAAACTGCATCGCGCCCTCACAACAGGGCACGGGATCGCTTCATCTGGCCAGAAATATCCCGGGGGTGAATTGAGCCTACGGCTCAAGAGGGGGCTGGCCCCCTCCCTCCTTTACAAATAGTCCGACCGCTGAAGCCCATATTTGGCCATTTTCTCATTCAATGTCCGGCGTGGCAGGCACAATTCATCCATCACCGATGCGATCGAGCCCTTGTGTCGCCGCATGGTGTTGTCAATCAGCATCCGCTCGAACGCTTCTACATATTCCTTGAGCGGTTTGCCCTCGGTCGTCATCACCGGTTGCATTTCCTCATGGTCGGACATCAACAGCGACGCAATCGTCCCCGACCCGCGCCGCGACTGCAGCACCGCGCGTTCGGCGATATTGATCAATTGCCGCACATTACCCGGCCATGGGGCCTGCAACAGCTGCGCGGCCTCCTGCGCGCTGACCTGCGGCGCGTCACAACCATATTCTTCGGCAAACTGCTCGCTCAACCGGGTGAACAGGGTCAGGATATCCTCACCGCGCTGGCGCAGAGGTGGCATGGTGATCCGCAAAGCGGCCAGGCGATAGAACAGGTCCGGGCGCAAAACGTCCTCACTGGTCTTACCCGCCTCTTGCAGGTTCGAAATCGCAACAATCCGGGTTTCTGCGGGCGTGCCCTGATCGTTCATGACGCTCAGCAACCGGGCCTGCAGCGTGTCGCTCAGCGCTTCGATATCCTCCAGAACCAAAGTACCGCCGCGTGCCTCTTCGATGGCAGGCAGTTGCGCGTCTTCAGGCATCATCGGGCCGAACAGACGTTTCGACAGCACTTCTTCTTCAAGCGCCGCGCAAGACACCAAGACAAACTTCTTGCCCGCCCGGCTACCCACCGCGTGCAAGGCATGGGCCACCAATGTTTTGCCAGTGCCGGTCTCACCGTCGATCAGCACATGACCGTCAGCCTGCCCCAGATCCAGAATATCCTCGCGCAGGCGCTCCATCACCGGGCTGGCACCGATCAGCTTGTTCATGATCTGAGTGCCACCCGAAAGCTCGCGCCGCAGCGCCCGGTTATCCAGGGTCAGCCGGCGCGCATTGCTGGCGCGTTTGGCCAGTTCCGACATCCGGTCGGGATTGAACGGCTTTTCAAGGAAATCAAACGCACCGACGCGCATCGCCTCGACCGCCATCGGAACGTCGCCGTGACCGGTGATCATGATGACCGGCAGGGTGCTGTCAGCCCCCATCAGTTTTTTCAGCAGCTGAATGCCGTCCATACCCGGCATCTTGATGTCCGAGATGACAATACCCGGATAATCCGGCCCCAACACTTTCAGCGCGTCCTCGGCGCTGGAAAAGGTCTCGGTGTCATATCCCGACAGCGCCAGCCATTGGCTGATCGACTGGCGCATGTCCTGTTCGTCATCCACAATGGCGATTTTCATGGCCTGTGCCATATCATTTCCTCGTTATTCCGCGGCCTCAAGGCCGTCGCTTCCCAATATGGGCAGTTGCATCTCAAACACCGCGCCGCCGTACTGGCTGTTGCGCGCGGTCAGCCGTCCACCATGGTCGTTCACGATACCTGATGAGATGGCAAGCCCCAACCCAACCCCATCGCCGGGTTGCTTGGTGGTGTAGAAGGGTTCAAACAGGTTCTCGATATTCTCGATCCCGTGACCGTTGTCGCGCACGGCCAACACCGCTGTGTCGCCTGCTGCCAGAATGATTTCCACATCCGGCTCTGATACAGATTTGGTGGCGTCCAGCGCATTGCGCAAGAGGTTCACCATAACCTGTTCGATCCGCATCCGATCCCCCATCACTATGACAGGTTCTTCCGGCAAAATCTGAGTTATTTTCACATGGCGCTGGCGCAGTTGCGGCTCCATCATAGATAGGGACGAAGCCAGTGCTTCACCCAAATTTACAGGCGAAAACGCATCTGCCCCCTTGCGCGCATAAGATTTAAGCTGACGCGTGATCGCCCCCATCCGTTCGATCAGCCCGTCGATGCGTCCAAAGCTGGCCAGGGCCTCTTCGGGGCGGTTCCGGCGCAACAACAGGCGCGCGCCGGCCAGATAGGTTTTCATTGCAGCCAGCGGCTGATTCAACTCGTGGCTGACGGCGGCAGACATCTCGCCCAAGGCGGCCAGTTTCGAGCTTTGGGCCAGTGTCTGCTCGGCGACTTCCAGTGTCTTTTCAACGCGTTCACGTTCAGCGATTTCCCGCTGCAACCTTGCGTTCAATGCGCGAAGCTCTGCCGACTCGCGCTGGAACAAAGTCATCCGCAGCGTGGCCCGGCGGCTTAGGGCGTAAAACGCCAGCGCCAATAGAATCGCAAAGCCCATGATTTCCAGCGCAATGACACTGTTCACTTTTTCACGAATCGACGCGTAGGTCGTGAACGAGGTCATCTTCCAACCCCGGAACGGTATGCGGGTTTCCATACGCATCACCGCCTCGCCCTGCAGATAGGCATCGGGCGGCAGCGCGGTCCAATCAGTCGTGGCCCGGATCGCGCGTTGGATTGCACCCTCGGGCGGTTGGCGCAGCATGGCAGCACCTTCTTCAAGCCCGCGCCACTGCGGCTCGGTCGACAGGATGATCGTTCCCGTGCTGTCCGCAACCATCACAGCGTCAGAAATCCCAGCCCAGGCGCGCTCAAACTTTTGCAGATCAACCTCAACAACAATAACGCCCAGAAATTCCGCATTTGCGTCAATCCGACGTGAATAAACAAAGCTGTACCCGCCCGTATCCTTTTCGATGACAGTGAAAATCGTGGCGTTTGAACGCACAGCATCAATGAAATACGGGGAACTGCGGTGCGCCTCGCCCAGTCGGTTCCGGTTTGTGGCCGCCACTGAACGCCCGTCCCCATCCAATAACATCAAAGACGCCGCCCCGATCTCTTCGACAAAAGAAATCAGGCGTTGCGTCGACAGTGTGAAATCGCTGGATTGAAGCGCCGAAATCAGCGTGGGATCACGGGCCAGAAGCTGTGGGACAATAGCGTTCCGGCGCAGTTCGCTCAGCAAGTTGCCAGAGTACAAGGCCAGCCGCAGTTCGGCCCGATTGCGCGTGGATTCCGTGAAACGGTCGGTCAGCAGCCGGTTCGTTACCCAAACCGTCGCCACCGTTGCCATCAGCAGGATCAAAATCGCAATGCGCAGCCGCCACCCCAGTGGCGCGCCGCGGAATGGTTTTTTCAAGACGGACCAGCCTGAGCGAAGATTGGAATTCATCCCGAGAAACTACGCGGGCTCTGGTCCGATCTCAAGTCATGCGGGGGCAAGAACACCTGACAATGCGCGGAACAACGCCGTTCCGTCGGTTCCGCCATGGCCCTCATCAGCCGCCCGCTCGGGGTGTGGCATCATTCCCAACACCCGACGGTTTTCAGACAGGATACCAGCAATATCCCCGGCTGAGCCGTTCGGATTCTCGGTATAGGAGAACGCGATGCGATCCTGATCGCGCAACGCCGCAAGCACATTGTCGTCGGCGAAATAGTTACCGTCGTGATGCGCGACCGGAATGCCGATCACATCCCCGGCGTTGTACCCTTCGGTAAAGGCGCTGTCGCTGCTTTCGACCTTCAACCCAACGGTGCGGCAGATGTATTTCAACCCGGCATTGCGCAGCAGCGCGCCGGGCAGAACGCCGGTTTCGGTCAGAATTTGGAAACCATTGCAGATACCAACGGCATAGCCACCGCGATCAGCGTGATCCACCACAGCCTTGCAGATCGGCGATTGCGCGGCGATGGCCCCGCATCGCAGATAATCCCCATAGGAAAATCCGCCCGGAACGCCGACGATATCCACGCCATCGGGCAGCGACGCGTCCTTGTGCCAGACCATATCAACCTTAAAACCCGCCTGTTCGAAAGCGACGGCAAGGTCCCGGTCACAGTTTGAACCTGGGAATACAATGACAGCTGCGCGCATGGCGGGCCCTCCGGCTAGTGGTTCAGACCAGTTCGATCTCAAAGCGTTCGATGACCGTGTTGGCCAACAGCTTTTCGCACATCTCGGTGATGTCCGCCTCGGTCGCGCCTTCGGCCAGCTCAAGGTCGATCACTTTGCCCTGGCGCACACCTTCGACCTGATCGAAACCCATGGCACCCAGCGCATGACGCACTGCCTCGCCCTGCGGGTCCAGAACCCCGTTCTTGAGCATCACATGCACCCGTGCTTTCATTCTCGCAACTCCAGCTGAGGGCCTCGGTTTCCGGCCCATTCCGTTGCGCGGGGGATAGCGTGCCCAAGGGCATTCCACAACCCTTGTCAGCACACAGTTTGCCACAGGCCGCTGCGATCAGCTTCCGCCGGTCAATCCCGGGTAATGCGCGTCAATGGCGTGGAAAGCCCCGGTCAGAACCATCTCAACGGCAACCGCCACCAGGATGATCGCCATAACGCGGGTGATCACGTTGATCATCGTTGGCCCGAAAAACCGCGAAATCGGGTCAGCAAACAGCAACCCAATGCCCACAATCGCGCAGGCAATCAGCACGGCCGAGCCCAATGTCACGATCTCGGCCCCGTCAGACAGCGTATGCGCGAAAACGATGGTAGTTGCGATGGTTCCGGGACCAATGGTCAATGGAATGGCCAGCGGCACAACTGCGATATTGTTTTTCTTCTTTTCGCCTTCGACCACGGCTTGCTGATCACCCTGCGGCCGGTCCGAAGAATTCAACATCGCCATCCCTACCCCCAATATGATCAACCCACCGGCGATCCGAAACGACGGGATGTCGATCCCAAAGACCGCCAGGATCTCTTCTCCGATCAAAACTGCGATCAGGGCTACGATGACAATGGTCGCCGTCACGGTCAAAGCGACGCGCTTGCGTTCGGGGGGCGAATAGCCCTCGGTCATACTCAGGAAAATCGGGATGCCGTATAGCGGGTTAAAGATCGCAAGCAACGCTGCGAGGAATTTCAGAAATACCGCCTGATCAAACAATTCGGCCATGTCGGGGGATCACCTTGATTAAATTTGCACTGACAATGCGGGACGATAGCCAACCCTGTCAAACACCGTATTTAAAAGAAAAAAGCGCTGTCTTTTTCAAACAGCGCTTTTGATCAGTTTTCCGGTCGAACGATTGATCAGTTGATCAGGGTCGGCTTAGCCACGTTGCTTTTGGGCAGCACACCCAAACGGCGCGCGACTTCGGAATAAGCGTCGGTCAAACTGCCCAGATCCCGGCGGAACACGTCCTTGTCCAGCTTCTGGCCGGTCTCGATATCCCAAAGGCGGCAGCTGTCCGGGCTGATCTCATCCGCGACGATCAGGCGCTGAAAGTCGCCTTCGAACACGCGGCCGATTTCGATCTTGAAGTCGACCAGGCGGATACCCACGGCCAGCATCATGCCGCTCATGAAATCATTCACCCGCAGCGCCAGGCTAAGAATGTCGTCCATGTCCTGCTGGCTGGCCCAGCCAAAGGCAGCAATATGTTCCTCGGTGACCAACGGATCACCCAGCGCGTCATCCTTATAGCAATATTCCACGATCGGACGCGGAAGCTGTGTGCCTTCGGCAATGCCCAGACGCTTTGACATGGTTCCTGCGGCATAGTTGCGCACGATGATTTCAAGCGGAACAATCTCGCAATTGCGCACCAGTTGTTCGCGCATGTTCAGGCGACGGATGAAATGTGTCGGGACACCGATCTGGTTCAGGCCGGTCATGAAGAACTCGCTCAGACGGTTGTTCAGAACACCTTTTCCGTCGATAACGTCTTTCTTCTCGGCGTTGAACGCAGTCGCATCGTCCTTGAAATACTGAACGATGGTGCCCGGTTCGGGGCCTTCATACAGAATCTTGGCCTTGCCTTCGTAGATTTTCTTGCGACGCGCCATCGGGGCCCCTTCCATATCGGCAATGCGCGATTACCACGCAGTTGCGGCCCTCATAGTGCAGCGCGCCGCAACCCGCAAGTTATCAGGCATCCCGACCATTCCGCTTTGACCTTTTGAAAGCACGGGTTGCCGCCGATCACCGCACTCGGCTGCACGGCACATTTGGTCGCGCAATGGCTGATTTCGCTATACATTCCGATGTGGTTTTTTTATCTGTTCTACAAGATATCAAGATATGAGGCCCTCAATCAATGACCACGTTTGACGAACGCGAAAACGCCTTTGAAGCCAAGTTTGCGCATGACGAGGAAATGCAGTTCAAGGCCCAGGCCCGCTGCAACAAACTGCTTGGCCTTTGGGCTGCTGAAAAGATGGGCAAAACCGGGGACGCGGCGGACGATTACGCGAAAACCGTCGTGATCGCCGATTTTGAAGAAGCCGGGCACGAAGACGTTGTGCGCAAGGTCGCCGGCGACCTGGGTGCGCTGTCATCGGACGATGAAGTCCGCGCCAAGCTGGCCGAACTTTTGCCCGAAGCCAAAGCCCAGGTTCTGACTGAAACCGATTAAGGCGCTTTGCCGTCCTCATGATCTTCATGAGTTTTATGAATTTGATTTGACGCCCCGGTCATGAGACATGGGGCGTCTCTGTTTTTATTGGCCACCTGTGCCGTTTCTCGGATAATCCAATGACAAATGCACTGACCAACTTTCTGGATACAAATGGCGTCATTCTGGCGGATGGGGCTACGGGCACCAATCTGTTCAATATGGGATTGCAGGCGGGCGACGCCCCCGAAATTTGGAACGTGGAAGAAGCCGACAAAATTCGTGCGCTGTACCAGGGTTCCGTCGATGCGGGCAGCGACCTGTTTCTGACAAACACGTTTGGCGGCACCTCTGCGCGGCTAAAACTGCACGAGGCGCAAAACCGCGTTGGCGAATTGAACCGCATCGGGGCCGAATTGGGTCGGGAAGTTGCTGACAAGGCCGGGCGACCCGTCATCGTGGCCGGATCAGTTGGCCCGACGGGCGAGATCATGCAGCCCGTGGGCAGCCTGTCACATGCTGATGCGGTCGAGATGTTTCATGAACAGGCTGACGCGCTCAAGGCGGGCGGCGCGGACGTTCTGTGGCTTGAAACCATCAGCGCACCGGAAGAGTTTCGCGCGGCGGCCGAGGCTTTTGCCCTGGTGGATATGCCGTGGTGCGGCACCATGAGCTTTGATACCGCAGGTCGCACCATGATGGGCGTGACCTCTGCCGATCTTGCCCAATTGGTCGAGACCCTGCCGAACCCGCCCGCCGCCTTTGGGGCCAATTGCGGGACCGGCGCATCGGATATCCTGCGCACCGTCCTTGGCTTTGCGGCGCAAGGCACCGAGCGGCCGCTGATTTCAAAAGGGAACGCAGGCATTCCGAAATATGTGGACGGTCATATCCATTATGACGGCACGCCCGAACTGATGGGGCAATATGCGACCATGGCGCGGGATTCGGGGGCTACAATCATCGGTGGCTGCTGTGGCACGATGCCAGCACACTTGCGTGAGATGCGCAAAGCTTTGGATAGTGCTCCGAGTGGATCGCGCCCAACGCTGGACCAGATCACGGATGCACTGGGGCCGTTTTCCTCGGCCTCGGACGGGACCGGCGATGATGCCGCGCCCGAGCGGCGGACGCGCCGCCGCCGCCGCGCCTGAGCGTTTCAGCGCCCCTCGAATTTCGGGGGGCGTTTTTGCATGAAGGCCACGACGCCTTCGGCGAAATCGCGCGAGCGTCCGCAATCCCCTTGCAGGTGGGCCTCGATCTCTAACTGCTGTGAAAGCGTTGTTTCATAGGTTCCACGGATCGCCTTTTTGATCGCACCGAAGCCTGCCGTTGGGCCTTTGGCAAGATATTGCGCCCGGCTGCGCCAATGGGCTTCAAACTCGGCATCCGGAACGGCTTCCCAGATCAACCCCCAGTCATCGGCCTGACGCGCACTGATCTTATCGGCAAACAGCGCGGCCCCCATGGCTTTGGCAAAGCCCATCTGGCGCGGCATGAACCATGTTCCGCCCGCATCCGGCAACAGGCCAATCCGCGCGAAGGCCTGCAGGAAATAGGCACTTTCGGTCGCGATCACCACATCAGCACACAACGCAAGGTTGGCCCCTGCCCCGGCCGCCGGTCCGTTCACTGCTGCAATCGTGGGAACCGGACAATCATAGATCGCTTCCAGCATCGGCTCGTATTCATCACGCAGCGTTTTTTCTAGGTCGATCTTGCCGGTGCTGGACGCATCCCCAAGATCCTGACCGGAACAAAACGCATCCCCTGCGCCCGTCAGAACAATGGCCCGGGCGTTTTGGGCGGCGTGTTTCATCGCATAGGTAACCTCGGCTCGCATCTGCGAGGTCATCGCGTTCAGTTTCTCTGCCCGGTTCAAGGTCAGCACGGCCAAGTCGTCCGTGATGTCCAGCAGCACTGTTTCGTAGTCCATACATCCCCCTGCAAGCTTAAAGCACGATCAAACCTGCCTTAAATGCCGGGGAAGGAAAAGGTGAACCAAAGGTCACTCATCCAGAATTTGGCGCAAACGCTCTTTCTCGGCATCGCTTAGGGCGTCCGTATCAGCGGTGCCATGCGCGTTGGATCTATTGCGCAGAAAATTCCACCCCATCCCGGCGGCAATCAACAACATGATTGGGCCAGCCAGCCACAGCATCAGGTTCGAACCGGTCGTGGTGGGTTTCAGCAGTACATATTCACCATAGCGGTCCACGATAAAGTCGATTGCTTCTCTATCCGTATCGCCTGCCACCAGACGTTCACGCAGCAGCAAGCGCAAATCGCGGGCAAGTTCCGCGTTGCTTTCGTCGATGCTTTCGTTGCGGCACACCAGACACCGCAGTCCGACGCTCAGATCGCGGGCGCGTTGTTCAAGCACCGGGTCATCCAGTACCTCATCGGGCTGGACAGCAAAAAGCGGCGAGGCCAGCACTGCGAGGATGAGAATCAGACGTTTCATTCTGCGGGCACTCCGGCAGTCGGCGTCTTACGTGCGCCGGCCGCGACGCGGAACCTGCGGTCAGACAGGCTGAGAAGGCCGCCCAACGCCATCAGGATACACCCGCCCCAGATCCAGTTCGCAAGCGGCTTGATATAGGTTCGCATCACCCAGCCGCCATCGTCTTGCTGATCGCCGATAACCACGTAAAGGTCACGCAAAAGACGATAGTCGATTGCGGCCTCGGTGGTGGGCATCCGCGCGACTGGATAGTTGCGCTTTTCCGGGTGCAGCGTCGCAACGGGCTGCCCGTCCGCTTCGATCCGAACATCCGCCATGGTCGAGAAATAGTTGGGGCCCTGAACATTCCGGACGCCATCCAACGTCAGCGTGAACTGACCCACCGTGAACGGCTGACCGGGTTGTGCGACGCGGATATCCTCAACCTCCCACGCGGTCAGGCCCGCGATGGCAAACATAGTCACGCCCATGCCTGTATGCGCCACGGCCTTGCCCCAATCCGCTCTGGGCAGACGGAACAACCGTCCAAAGCTGCCCTTGCGGCCCGTGCGGCCCCATAGATCCACAGCGGCACCGAAGGTAACCCAAGCCCCCAGGAACAGACCAACCGGACCCAGCGCGCTGCGCCCTGATTGCATGACCCACACCAGCAAGGCCAGCGCAACGGCAAGCACAAACGCATAGCGCAGCGAATAGGCCGCTTTGCCCAGCTTTCCGCGTTTCCAGGGCAGCATGGCCCCAACCGGCAATACGATCCCCAAAGCGATCATAAATGGTGTGAATGCGGAATTGAAAAATGGCGCCCCGACCGAGAGTTTGCGATCGAACGCCATTTCAGCCACCATCGGCCACAAAGTTCCGAAGAAGACGACAAAACAGCTGACGGCCAATAGGATGTTGTTAAGCAACAGCGCGCTTTCGCGGCTGACCATGCCGAACACGCCCTTCGCCTCCATCGCTTGTGCGCGGGCGGCGAACAATGTCAGCGCGCCGCCGATGAAGACCACCAGGATGATCAGGATAAAAACGCCACGCTCAGGATCGTTGGCGAATGCATGAACCGACGTCAGCAGCCCGGATCGTACAATAAACGTACCGATCAACGAGAACCCGAAGGCGATGATCGCTAGCAGGATGGTCCAGCTTTTCAACGCTTCGCGCTTTTCCACAACGATGGCAGAATGCAGCAGCGCAGCCGCCAGTAACCACGGCATGAACGAGGCGTTTTCGACCGGGTCCCAGAACCAGAAACCGCCCCAGCCCAGCTCATAATACGCCCACCAGGACCCCAGCGCGATTCCGATGGTCAGGAATATCCAGGCCGCCAGCGTCCATGGCCGGACCCACCGGCCCCATGCCGCATCCACGCGCCCCTCGATCAACGCGGCGACGGCAAAGCTGAACGCCATGCTCAGACCAACGTATCCCAGATATAAAAACGGCGGGTGGAACGCCAAACCCGGATCCTGAAGCAACGGGTTAAGGTCGCGCCCGTCAAACGGGGCAACGATCAGCCGGTCGAACGGATTGGACGTGAACAGGATAAAGGCAAAGAACGCCACGCCAATGGCTGCCTGAACCGCCAGAACGCGCGCCTTGAGTGTCGGGGGCAAGCCACCGCCAAAGAAGGCGGCCGTCGCACCAAACAGGGCAACAATCAGCACCCACAACAGCATCGACCCTTCGTGATTTCCCCATGTCCCGCTGATTTTATACAGCATCGGTTTGGCCGAATGGCTGTTTTCGACAACCACCCGCAGCGAGAAGTCGGACGTGATAAACGCCCAGACCAAAGCCCCAAACGAAAAGGCGACAAGCAGGAACTGCGCAATCGCTGCAGTTTCTGCAAATGCCATCCATCCTGTCCAGCGTTTTGCAGCTCCGACAAGGGGCACCACCGACTGCGCGATAGCGACAAGGAAGGCGAGGATAAGGGCGAAGTGGCCAAGTTCGGTAATCATGACCCGCGTATAATCCTGTCGCGGGGCAATCACCAATCACTTTAGCCCATTTTGGGCGAACATAGTGTCGCGGTTCAGGCCCTTCGCCCGCGCCGCCAGTCTTCTAGCGCGCGGTTGTCATCGGGGTGGCTAACCGCATCGGCCAATGCCGCGTCCGTACCGGGATCGGCGGCCCCAATTCCGCTGTCCTGCAGTCTTTCCAGTGCTTGAAGGTTCTCGATAACCATCGGGGTGCGCAGCATTATGGCCGAAATTTCCCGTTGCAGATCCTGAACCTTGGCCTGATGGCGCGCGCCGAAATAGAATGAGACGACCACCCCCAGCAGCCACCACAACGGCTCTGGCACTAGCGCGATGCCCTGCATACGCGCTGCGAACCACAGCGGATCAACCATGGCGGCAATGAACAGGCCAAGTGTTCCCAGCGCCAGCGCCGGGCGCGGTAAACGGTTCAACCCATCCATGAACCGATCAAAAGCGCCCCTTTGCGGTATTTGAAACTCGGCCCCGAACTGGGCCACGGCCTGCTGTTTCAACACAGCGCTTCGGTCGGCGCCTGCCTCGGCATTTTCCCGAAAAACTTCGGCCGTCTCACGCACCACATTGCGCCCACCGCCAAACAGAAGGGCGAATATTCCTGAAATTAATCCCACCCCGAAACCCTTTTTTGAAACTCGGCGTTGCTCAAGTGATAAGACGCAGACAGGAATTCCTCGGCCCGGCGTATCCAGCCGCCTTTGCCCCCTGCCCGCGTGCGCGCATATTTCCGGGATGCCCGCCTGCGGTCTGCCAACCTGAAATAGTAGTTGCGCCGCGCCACGCCGTACGCGTCCCTCAGCGCGATCGGATCGGGATCAGCAGCATTGCGACAAGCCCGCGCCGTTTGCGGCCCGACAATGCCATCCACGGCGACGTCATACCCCATGGCGCGCAGCAAGCGCTGCAGGATTTTAACCGCCTGCGCACCAGCATTGACGTACATATCAAATACCGAAGCCTGAACCGCCTGCGGCAACACCCCAAGCTGCGGCAATTCAAAGTAATGTCGCACAAAAATATCCACCGCCCGGGATTTGCTGAGCATACGCACATCAGCCTTGTTCACTGCCCCGTCGCCCGATAAATCAAGACCCAGCCTGCGCAGAGTATGAACGGTTACACCGTATTTCGTAGCACCCCCGGGATCATCCGGGTCATCTATAAAGCCCCCCTCTCGTGCCACAATCTCAGTCGCAATCTGCCGAACCGTCCGCATCGCACCCTCCGCAATTGTTTGCACAAACGCTCGGGCCATCGGGTTAATTCCAGACAACAAGAAAGGGCGCTGCGACCCCTTGGTACGCAACGCCCCGTTGAATTCTCAGCCATTTCCAGCGTGCGGATCAGCTTTCGCCAGATTCCTGATAAACGCCCTGTTCCTTCAGCGCATCCACAACCTCTTTCGGCATGTATGTCTCATCATGTTTTGCAAGTATTTCCGTGGCTTGAAATACACCGTTCACGTAACTTCCAGTGCCGATCATCCCCTGATTTTCGGTAAATAGATCTGGCAAAACACCCTTATAAGCAACCGGAACACTTTCCCCGCCATCTGTCACAACGAAATGCACCGTTTCCCCCTGCCCACGAATGATCGAGCCTTCTTCGACCAGCCCACCGATGCGAAACACCTCGGACGGCTTTGGGGGTTCGGCGATCACCTGACTGGGTGAGCGGAAAAAGTTGATCCCATCGCGCATCGCATACCCAATCAACACCGTCGACAATGCCAAGGCGACAACGGCCAGCGTAATGACTTGAATTCGGCGGCGTTTCTTGAGCGTTTTCATTTCATCCTCACGGGAACAGCGGGGCCATTGTCAGGCCCGCGGTTTCAGGTTCACCTAACATCAGGTTAGCGTTCTGCAAGGCCTGCCCGCTGCTACCTTTTGTCAGGTTATCCAATGCGCCGATCACAATGGCGCGACGTTCGATCCGGTCTGCGACAACACCGATATGGCAATAGTTCGAGCCCCGCACATGATGGGTCGAGGGCGTCTCGCCAAATGGAAGCATCTGGATAAACGGCTCATTTTCATAAGCTTTCTGCAGTGTCTCATACACGCTGACCGGATCACCTTTGACATAAGTCGTGGCCAGAATACCCCGGTTTGCCGGGATCAGATGCGGCGTGAACTGCACGTGAACAGGACGTCCGGCCAGTTCCGAAAACTCCTGATCGAACTCGCCCAGATGCCGATGCGTGCCGCCCACGGCGTAGGCGCTGTACCCCTCGCTGAGTTCCGCGTGCAGAAGATTTTCCTTCAGCGACCGCCCCGCCCCGGAAACCGCGCATTTCAGGTCCAGAATGATATCGTCCAGATCAATGACATTGGCCGAGATCAGAGGTCGCAGCACATACTGCCCCGTCGCCGCGTTACAGCCGGTTCCGGCCACCAGCCGGGCAGCGCGGATGTCGTCGCGGTAAAACTCGGTCAGACCATAAACAGCCTCTTGCTGCTGTTCCAAGGCGACGTGTGGGTTGCCGTACCACTTTTCGTATTCGGCCGCATCGCGCAGCCGAAAATCTGCTGATAAATCAATGATTTTCAGGTTTTTTGGCAGGTCCCGAATGACCTCTTGGCTGGTTTTGTGCGGCAAGGCGCAGAAACACAGGTCGATCCCGGCAAAGTCGATTTCCGAGATTTTGCACAGATCGGGCAGGTCCATATGCCGCAGATGTGGGAAAACCTGCGCCATTGGCTGACCGGCCTTACGTTCGGCGGCCAGTGCCGTGATCTCCAGGTTCGGGTGCTCGGCGATCAGCCGCACCAATTCAGCGCCGGTGTACCCGGATGCGCCCAGAATTGCGATTTTATGGGTCATGTCAGACCTCTTGTTTCACTGTGTCACATGTCACGACCGCCGATGCGACGGTCTTTGGATTACGGAATCGGAAAGCGGCTGTCCTTGACCTAAGTCAGACAGCCTGGAACGTGATTTGTCGTCGGAGAAACTGAGTCGCCCTGTCACTGACAAACTCGGGTTTGCCACTTGTCAAAAAGCCACCCTGACCTTCGCCCAGCATGTTTGGGTGCCTCTGAAGGTAATCTCTCAGGCTTTCGGCGACCAGATCGCCCTGGCTGAACACCTGCACATCCGGCCCAAGTGCCCGGCGAAAGGTTTCGACCATCAAGGGGTAATGGGTGCAGCCCAAAATAGCCGCCTGCGGCTCGGGCATCTTGCGTTTCAGAGCGTCCACATGGGACCGCACCAGCGCTTCGGCCAGGATCAAATCACCGTCCTCGATGGCGTCGACAACGCCACCGCAGGCTTGTGCTTCGACATCCACACCGATGGCGCGAAAGGCCAACTCACGCTGAAACGCGCGGCTGGATACGGTCGCAGGCGTCGCAAACAGGGCAACGTGCTTGACCGCAACCTCGCGCGGGGGGCTGTTGTCGCCCCACTGGCGTTCAGTCAGTGCCTCGATCAAAGGGACAAAGACCCCGAGAACACGTTTGTCTTGCGGTACGCCCTCTTCCTGCATCCGGCGTAGCGCTGCGGCGCTGGCCGTATTGCAGGCCAGAATCACCAGATCGCAACCCCGGTTCCAAAGGTCGTTCACCGCTTTGCGTGTCAGATCATAGATGTTCTCTGCGTCGCGCACGCCATACGGCGCATGTGCGCTGTCGGCAAAGTACAGGAAATCCACGTCCGGCAGGTGTTTCTGCGCGGCCTCCAGAACGGTAAGACCGCCCAAACCAGAATCAAAGATGCCTACTGCCATTTGCCCCTTTAGGCGCGATGCCGTTCCTCGAATTCATAGCCGTAGTCATAGGACTTCAACGGCTTCGGAGACAGCTCATACGTTGCTTTGCGCAGGAAATCCATCATCTTGCGCGTATCCTTGCCCAAGGGGTCCAGAACGTCGCGGCCTATGGGCTCTCCGATCACCACTTTGACGGGCGTATCAACGCGCTTTTTGAATTCCTTGATCAACAGACCCATCCGCAACGTGTTGTGCAGATGGCTGGCAATTTGAAACAGACGCGAGGTATGGCCATCAAAGAACACCGGCACCACAGTGGCATTGGATTTGGCCACCATCCGGGCCGTAAACCCACGCCATCCCGGGTCCATCGGATGGGCAAATGGCTTGACCGCCGTGCTGACGGTTCCGCCCGGGAAAATCCCGATTGCACCGCCGTCACTCAGGTAATTCAACGCGGTTTTCCGTGTCTCCAAGTTCAGCTTCATCGCCTCTTTCGTTTCATCAAACGAGATCGGCAGAACGATGCGATCCAGGTCTTCGGCTTTGCGGAAAATGCGATGCGCCAAAATCCGGAAATCTCCGCGTGTCTGGGACAACATGTGCCCCATCATCAGACCATCCAGAATGCCATAAGGATGATTGGCGATCAGGATCAGCGGCCCGGTGCGCGGAATATTAGCCAGCGACCCGCCAGCAACATCCAGCGACAACCCATACCGTTCGACCATGACCGACCAGAAATCGCGGCCATTCGAGACCTCTTTTTCATAGCCGTCCGCACGTTTGATCAGACGCAGGCGTCCAGTCGTGTTCTCCATCAACTTAATCACCATGCGCCCGCCTTTGGTTTCGGCGGAATACGCATAGGAAATGTCACGTGCGACATGGCGGCGCGAGGGCATGGGCGACTCCGGATTTGCTGCCTGCAAGATAGGTGTGGGTAGCAATCTTGACTAGATATCGTGACACGCCCGTGACAGTTTATTCTGCCGCGGCGCGCAACTCTGGCCCTCCGTCACGTATGGTTGCAAGCAGTTCCTCACGCCGTTTCGCGGCCTTGGCCTCATTTGCCAGCAACACTGGCCCGAACCCGCGAATATCCAGTGGTAACCGTGCCAAAGCGATCACCGCGTCCCGTGTTTGCACGGATATCAACGGGGTGATTTCCCTGAGGTCTTTTTCATATTGCTTGATCAACGCGCGCTCCAACCGCCGCTCGGCGCTGTACCCAAATACATCCAACGGGGTGCCGCGCAGCGATTTCAGTCTTGCCAGCAGTTTCAGCGGTTTCAGCATCCATTCGCCATAGGTCCGCTTTTTCGGCCGCCCATCCGTACCTGTGCCCCCCATCATTGGTGGAGCCAGATGGAAGGTCATCTTGAAGTCCCCATCAAACTCAGCCGCTGCCTTCTCGCGGCTGCTCAACAGCAGGCGGGCAACTTCGTATTCATCCTTGTAGGACAACAGCTTATGATAGCCTTTTGCCACCGCCTCGCGGATGCCTTCGTCTTCGAAGGTTGTGACCAGCTTGCGGTATCGTTTGGCCAAACGGCTGCTTTGGTATTCGGTCAGGTGCCCTGCCCGATATTCGATCAACTGATCCAGCGTTTTGGGCAGCTCGGCAACCTTGGGCGTCAGTATTGCGGCGACTTCATCGGGGTGCAGAACCGCCCAACGGCCAATATCAAAGGCGCGCTTGTTCCGCTCAACAGCGGTTCCGTTCAGTTCAATCGCCTTCAGAACTGCCGAATGGCTGATCGGCAGCAAACCACGCTGCCATGCCGCGCCAAAGATCATCATGTTTGAATATATCGAATCCCCCATGACCGCCCGCGCCAAATCAGTGGCATCAAACAGGGACACATCCTGTTTCAAACGCGCCTGCAAGGCCAGCTCCAGCCGGTCGCCCGGTATCTGGAATTCTGTGTCGCGTGTGAAATCGCCGGTGACGGTTTCGTGGCTGTTCACGACGGCACCGGTTTGCCCCGCACGCGTCAGGCCCAGCGTCTTGGCCCCGGCAGAGACAACCAGATCCCCACCGATCAACGCATGTGCCTCGCCCGTGGCGACACGAATGGCGCTGATGTCTTCGGGCCGGTTGGCCAGACGACAATGAATATGCACGGCCCCGCCCTTTTGGGCCAGCCCGGCCATCTCCATCATCCCGGCGCCCTTGCCGTCGATCTGGGCGGCCTGTGCCAGCACGGCCCCCAGGGTCACAACGCCGGTTCCGCCTATGCCGGTGATCACCACGTTATGGGTTCCCTTGATGGCGGGCAGCTGGGGCAACGGCAGGTCAGGCAGATCAATCTCGGTTGTCGCCTCTTTGCGAATTTTCGCGCCCTCAAGCGTCACGAAGGACGGGCAAAATCCACTGAGGCACGAGAAGTCTTTGTTGCAACTGGACTGGTCGATCGCACGTTTACGGCCCAATTCGGTTTCCTTGGGCACGATCGAAACGCAATTCGACTGCACACCGCAATCGCCACACCCTTCGCAAATGTCGGTATTGATAAAGACACGCTTGTCGGGGTCCGGGAACTCTCCGCGCTTGCGGCGACGGCGCTTTTCGGCGGCGCAGGTCTGGACGTAGACAATGACCGAGGTTCCTTCGATCTTGCGGAATTGCTCCTGCACTTGCATCAGATCGGCGCGTTCATGGGTTTCGACACCCGCTGGCAGCGCCTTGAAGTTCACATCTTCTTTTTCGTCATACACAAGGGCCACGTCCTTGACGCCCATGGCCTTGACCTCGGCAATAATCCGTTCGGCGGTCAGATCCCCTTCGTTCCCCTGCCCGCCGGTCATGGCAACGGCGTCGTTGAACAGGATTTTGAAGGTAATGTTCGTGCCCGCAGACAAGGCCGCCCGGATCGCCTGAACGCCGGAATGGTTATAAGTCCCGTCACCCAGGTTTTGAAACACATGCGTGGTGGTTGAAAACGGTTCTTCCCCGATCCAATTCGCCCCTTCGCCCCCCATTTGCGTAAAGCCCGAGGTGTTCCGGTCCATCCACTGAACCATGTAATGGCACCCAATGCCCGCATAAGCGCGGCTGCCATCGGGCACTTTGGTCGAACTGTTGTGCGGACAGCCGGAACAGAAATACGGCAAACGCGTTGCGATTTCCTGCGCATTGTCAGCCCGGCGCGCTTCGGACAATTTTGAAAGGCCAGCGCGTAGGCCATCGGTATCCCGGCCCTCTTCGATCAGGATATCACCCAGTTTTTCGGCAATCATGATCGGGTCCAGCGCGCCGCGCGTCGGGAACAATTCCTCGCGGTGCAACGTTCCTGCGCCGCCCTTGTACCAGCCGTACACACGGCGACCACGCCGGTCATCAAAGATGGCCTCTTTGACCTGAACCTCGATCAGCTTGCGCTTTTCCTCGACGATCACGATCAGGTCCAGCCCTTCGGCCCAGTCGTGGAATCCGGCCATGTCCAGCGGGAAGGTCTGGCCGACCTTGTAAGTGGTAATCCCCAGACGCTCGGCCTCGGCTTCGTCTATGTTCAACAGCGACATCGCATGGGCCAGATCCAGCCAGTTCTTGCCAGCCGCAACAAACCCGATCTTGGCCCCGGGCTTGCCCCAGACGCGCCTGTCCATCTTGTTGGCCCGCGAAAACGTCTCGGCGGCGAAGCGTTTATAGTCGATGATCCGCGCCTCTTGCAGATGCGGGGTATCGCCCAGCCGAATGTTCAGCCCGCCTTCGGGCATGCCAAAGTCAGGCACGACAACCTTCATGCGATCAGGGCTGCCATCGACAACCGACGTAACCTCGATCGTGTCCTTCATCGTCTTCAGGCCGACCCAGACACCGGCAAACCGACTGAGTGCAAAGCCGTAGATGCCATAATCCAGAATTTCCTGCACACCTGCCGGGCTGACCACTGGCATATATGTATCGACCAGCGACCATTCGGACTGATGCAGCACAGTAGAGCTTTCGCCAGTATGATCGTCGCCCATCGCCATAAGCACACCGCCATGCTGCGCCGTGCCCGCCATATTTGCGTGGCGCATCACATCGCCAGAGCGGTCCACCCCAGGTCCTTTGCCATACCAAAGCCCGAACACACCGTCGAACTGGCCATCTCCGCGCAATCCGGCCTGCTGGCTGCCCCACAGGGCTGTTGCCGCCAGATCTTCGTTCAGGCCATATTGAAAGGTGACATCGCTGCCTGCCAGTTGCTTTTGCGCCCGCATCATCTGTTGATCGACCGCGCCCAAGGGTGAGCCGCGATAGCCGGTCACCAATCCTGCGGTATTCAGACCCGCCTGCGCGTCCCGGGCTTTTTGCATCAGCATCAGACGAACCAATGCCTGCGTTCCGTTCAGTAGAACCGGGTTCTTTTCAAGGTCGAACCGGTCGTTTAGCGATATTTGTGGCTGACTCATCAGACGCCTCCCCTCGTCAGATCAGTGTGCTTTATTCGATCGTATTTTAGGTCATAATTTCTGACCTGTATAGAGTTTATCCACTGAAACATAAGGATTTCGACCTTTGAATGTGGAAGTTCCTATCTATTTCATATAGGCATTCCCGGGGATAACGAAAGTTGCGGCGATGGATTGGGACAAGCTTAGGATATTTCACGCAGTGGCAGATGCAGGTAGCCTGACCCATGCAGGCGACAAGCTGAACCTGTCACAATCTGCGGTCAGCAGGCAAATTCGCGCGCTCGAGGATTCGCTTGATTCGATCCTCTTTCACCGCCATGCCCGCGGCCTGATCCTGACCGAACAAGGAGAGCTTCTGTTCGACGCGACCTCGGCCATGTCCAAACGTCTGGACGCCGCCTCTGCGCGCATTCGCGACAGCGAAGAAGAAGTGTTCGGGGTTCTGCGTGTCACCACGACCTTCGGCTTTGGAACCCTATGGCTGGCACCCCGTCTACCGAAGCTGTACAAGCAATATCCCGATCTCAACATCGACCTGATGCTGGAAGAACGCGTTCTGGACCTTCCCATGCGCGAGGCTGACGTGGCCATCCGCATGAAAGAGCCCAGTCAGGCCGACCTTGTGCGCAAGCGGCTGATGACAGTGCAGATGCAGCTATATGCAACGCAGGAATATCTGGAAGGTGAAAACGGACGCCCCGAAAAGCTGGAAGATATTTCGAAACACCGGCTGATCTGCCAAAACCCATCCGCGCCGCAGGTCGGTGCCAGTGCGACGATGGTCCGGCATCTGATGACCTACAATCCCGGATCGTTGCTGACGGTCAACAATTACTTTGGCGTGCTTCAGGGTGTGTTGCACAACCTCGGGATCGGCGTCTTGCCGGACTATGTAACACAGGATTTCCCGCATCTTGTACCGATCCTGTCCGACACCGAAATTGCAGATGTCCCCGTATACCTCGCCTACCCCGAGGAATTGCGCCATTCCAAACGTGTTGCTGCGTTCCGGGACTTTGTGCAGGAAGAAATCATCGCCCAGCGTAAACAATTGAAGCAGATGGGAAAACTGTAGCTATGCGCCTTTGTCATAGCGGGCATGTTCATCGAACAGCCTGAAACATCTTGATCGCGCTCAAACTGATCCCTAAATGACCTCTCGAAGGCGGTGATGCTGTAACGCTCATCATCTTCATACCTCCCTGTTGGACTATGGCCGAGCTTAATGCTCGGCCTTTTTTTTGGCCAACGGTAATGGATTTCCGCGCCAAGCCGGGAAACATCTGGGAAAATCGGGCACTTATGCCTATGATCACGAAAAAATCATCAAGACTTACGTTCGAGGACAGATTCGATGTTTCACCCCATTCGCCTATTGATGGCGTTGATTTCAGTTGTGCTGCTATCTGGACCAGTACTTGCTCAGGTCGGCAGCACCAGCGGCACATCAGCCACGGTCAGCATTCCCGATGATCTAACGCCTGAACAAGTGGACGATCTGGTCGCCCGGATGTCCGACGATCAGGTCCGCTCGATTTTGCTGGACCGGCTGGATGCCGTGGCCGAAAAACAGGCCGAGGTGACAGCAGGCAAGAAAGGTCTGATTCAGTCCGCCTCTGACACGGCAAGCAGCATGGTTGCGTCCTGGCTGGATGTGATCCGAAAAATCCCCCTGCTGATTACGGCCCAGATCGAGGCGTTTTCCAATTTCGGCAACACCTTCGGCGCTGGCGGAATCGTCACGATGATTGGCTATACCTTCCTGGCCCTTGCCGTTGGGTTCGCCGCAGAAAAGCTTGTGGGACTGTGGACCAGGCGGTGGATCAAAGTCGTCGACGGCGATGCCTCGACCGATTTGCGCGGCGCGGTGACGTTTCTGTTCAAACGGTTCTGCTGCGAGTTTCTGGGGCTGTTGGTGTTCTACTATGTCGTGGTGTTCATCGGTCGTCATTTGCTAACGCCCGAACAGATTTCTCAGGCCGGGCCATTCGTGTTCTATTTGATCTGGTTCCCGCGCTTGGGCGCTGCGGTTTCGCGGTTCGTCATTGCCCCGAACCAAAGCAGCCTGAGGCTGGTCAATGTGGACGATCATTGGGCGAAATACCTGCATCGTAACTTGATCGGATTGTTCCTGCTGATCGGCTTCACGCTGTTCATACTGGACTTCAACGCGCTGAACGATGTTCTGCCCGGCGAATCCCGGTTGGGCTTTTGGCTGAACACCTCGATCCACATCTATGTCGGCATCATCGCTTGGACCGCCCGCAAAGGTCTGTCGGACATGATGCTTGGGTCCGACCCTGATCGCACCCATTTTGATGAGGAAGCCGCACGCCTTTACCCCTATTTCGCGATTGGCGTAACGGTTGGTATGTGGTTGCTGGTCGAATATTTGACCTCGCAGCGAGACCCGCGAATTTTCGCCCTGCTGGCGCATGGTGCCCATTTCATCACGATGTTCTGGCTGCTGATCGCACCGGCGCTTGATACCTTGATCCGCGGTCTGGTGCGCCATCTGCAACCACCGATGATCGGGGGTGGCGCTGTGGCCGAAAAAGCCTATCAGTCGAGCAAGCGCAGCTATATCCGCATCGGGCGCGTTCTGGCAGGGATTCTGGTAATCCTGCTGATCGCCAACGCCTGGGATCTGGATCTGCAGGAAATCGCAGGTGCCGGAACGGATTCCGGCAGCAAGGTCATTCAGTTCTTCATCATTGTCGCGATTGGCTACATCCTGAACGAAGGTGTCTCGCTTTGGATCAACCGTCGCTTGGCCAAGGAGCAAACCTCGGCCGAACAAAGCCCCGATGAAGAGGCTGGCGAAGGCGGCGGTGCCGGCGGATCGCGCCTGGCAACCGTGCTGCCGCTGCTGCGCGTTACGGCTCAGGTCACGATTGCGGTGATCTTTGTTCTGCTTGCGCTGGGCGCACTGGGCGTCAATATCACGCCGTTGCTGGCCGGTGCCGGTGTTCTTGGTCTGGCAATTGGTTTTGGCGCGCAAAAGCTGGTGGCCGATATTGTTGGCGGCGTCTTCTTCCTGATTGATGACGCTTTCCGCGTTGGCGAATATGTCGATGTTGGCGGCACGATGGGGACGGTCGAAAAGATCTCGATCCGCTCAATGCAGTTGCGGCACCATCGCGGGCCGGTCCACACCATCCCCTATGGCGAGATTCAGAAGCTGACGAACTTCAGCCGCGACTGGGTCATCATGAAGCTAAAATTTACCGTGCCGTTCGATACTGACCCGAACAAGGTAAAGAAAATCTTCAAGAAGATCGGTGCTGAAATGATGGCGGATGAGATCCACAAAGACGGATTCCTGCAACCGTTCAAGTCGCAGGGCGTCTTTGACTTTGACGATGTCGGCATGATCATTCGCGGTAAATTCATGGCCAAACCCGGCAAGCAGTTCACCCTGCGCAAGGAAATCTTCAACCGCGTGAAATCCTCGTTCAAGGAAAACGGCATCGACTTTGCCCGCCGCGAGGTACGCGTCGCGATCCCGGGTCTGGAAGATACCGAACATCTGAGCGAGGAGCACAAAGCTGCAATCGGCGCTGCCGCAGGCGACGCAGTTGCCCAGCAGGTGCAGCAACAGCAGGAAGATCTGAAAAAGTAGAACCACAATCGGCGCGCGGCCTGTTCGGGTCGCGTGCCGGAATTTGCACGGGCTCACTTAATTCCTGTGCCAAAGGCAAACCAGATTTGCACGCATCCCACAATTGCCGTTGAAACACTGGCGCAAAGCCAACAATTCCGGTTTCCTCTTTCCCCCGGCGGCCCCTTACCCTAAAAGGCGCCAACCATTGCCATCTCGGGGACTGATACAGGATGCAAGAGCCAGCCATCACACCGGATTTGATTGCCGCGCACGGGCTGAAGCCTGACGAATACGATATGATCCTGGGGATCATCGGACGCGACCCGACATTTACTGAACTCGGCATCTTTTCAGCGATGTGGAACGAACATTGCTCTTACAAATCCTCGAAGAAATGGTTGCGCACCCTGCCCACATCCGGCCCTCAGGTCATCTGCGGCCCAGGTGAGAACGCGGGCGTCGTCGATATCGGCGACGGACAGGCGGTGGTGTTCAAGATGGAAAGCCACAATCACCCCTCGTACATCGAACCCTATCAGGGTGCGGCAACCGGCGTGGGCGGCATCCTGCGCGACGTCTTCACCATGGGCGCGCGCCCCATCGCCTCGATGAACGCGCTGTCCTTTGGTGAGCCGGGGCATCACAAAACCCGTCAGCTGGTCAACGGCGTGGTGGAAGGCATTGGTGGCTATGGCAATTGCTTTGGCGTGCCCTGCGTGGGTGGCGAAGTCCGCTTTCACCCCGCCTATAACGGCAATTGCCTTGTGAACGCATTCGCGGCTGGTCTGGCCGACAGCGACAAGATTTTCTACTCGGCGGCTTCCGGCGTCGGTATGCCCGTGGTGTATTTGGGCGCCAAAACCGGCCGTGATGGCGTGGGCGGTGCCACCATGGCCAGTGCCGAATTCGATGACACGATCGAAGAAAAGCGCCCCACCGTTCAGGTCGGTGACCCCTTCACCGAAAAGCGCCTGATGGAGGCGACGCTTGAGCTGATGCAGACCGGTGCCGTGATCTCGATCCAGGACATGGGCGCTGCTGGCCTGACCTGTTCCGCCGTTGAAATGGGCGACAAGGGTGGTCTGGGCGTGCGTCTGGATCTGGAAAACGTCCCCCAGCGCGAAGATGACATGACCGCATATGAGATGATGTTGTCGGAATCTCAGGAACGTATGCTGATGGTCCTCAAGCCCGAGCTTGAGGCTGAGGCCCGCGCCGTGTTCGAAAAATGGGATTTGGATTTCGCCATCGTCGGTGAAACCATCGCCGAAGACCGCTTCCTGATCGTTCATAACGGCGAGGTCAAAGCCGATCTGGTCCTGTCCAAACTGTCATCGACCGCACCGGAATACGACCGCCCGTGGGAGCCAACAACCGCAGCCGAGGAGCTGACCGAAGTTCCCCAAATCGATCCGATCGACGGTCTGCGCGCCCTGCTCGCCTCGCCCAATTATGCGGGTAAGCAATGGGTTTACGAACAATACGACACGATGGTCATGGCCGACACCGCCCGCACGCCGGGTCTGGGCGCGGGCATGGTGCGCATCCACGGAACCGACAAGGCGCTGGCCTTCACCAGCGATGTTACCCCGCGCTATGTGCGCGCAAACCCTGTTGAGGGCGGTAAGCAGGCTGTGGCCGAGGCCTATCGCAACTTGATCGCTGTCGGTGCCAAACCGCTGGCCACGACCGACAACCTGAACTTCGGCAATCCCGAAAAGCCCGAGATCATGGGCCAATTCGTCGGTGCCATTCAGGGAATTGGCGAGGCCGTCGCGGCGCTGGACGTGCCGATCGTGTCCGGCAATGTGTCGCTTTACAATGAAACTGACGGTCAGGCGATCCTGCCGACGCCGACCATTGGCGCCGTGGGCCTGTTAGAGCATACGGACGAGATCATCGGCAACGAGGTCCGCGAAGGCCATGTTGCACTGGTTATCGGTGATACACACGGTCACCTGGGTCAGTCCGCCCTACTGGCCGAGGTGTTCAACCGCGAAGACGGTGACGCCCCGCATGTCGATCTGGACGCCGAAAAGCGCAACGGTGATTTTATCCGCGCCAATCGTGAGATGATCAAAGCCTGCACCGATCTGGGCGATGGCGGCCTTGCGCTGGCGGCGTTCGAGCTGGCCGAAGCGGCTGGTGTCGGCGTTTGCCTGGATGACGCCTCGACCGAGTTCCTGTTTGGCGAAGATCAGGCGCGTTATCTGGTTGCCTGCAACTTTGATCAAGCCGAGGCGCTGATGATCGCCGCTGGTCAGACCGGTGTTCCACTGGTGTCGGTTGGCCGGTTCACCGGTGACTGCGTCCGCATCGGCGGTTCCGAAGCCCCGCTGGCGGAACTGGCCGCAACCTTCCGCAGCAGCTTTGCCGAGGCCGTCGCCTGAACTAACGCCTGCAGAATTGAAACGACGGAACCTGCGCCCTCACCGGCGCAGGTTTTGTTGTTTTCAAGCCGCCAACACACCCTTGCACGCCCCGTCCCGGCGCTCTACATCTTGATAAAGACCTTCAGGAGAAACCTACATGCCGATGAGCACCCACGAGATCGAAAACCTGCTGCGCGAAGCCTTTCCCGATGCGGAGATTCAGGTCGGCGGGCATGATGGCGTGCATATGTCCGCCATGGTCGTGGATGAAAGCTTTCGCGGAAAAAACCGGGTGCAGCAGCAACGTGCGGTCTATGCCGCGTTGAAAGGTAAAATGGACGGCCCAGACGGGGATTTGCACGCGCTGGCCTTGACCACGAAAGTGCCTGAATGAGCACGACAATTTGGATTTACGGCATTTGCGGACTGATCGCAGTCTTCGGCAGCGTCTTTATTGTCAGATCTGTGATAAAAAATGAGCGGTCTGAGAAAATTCGGGGCGTGGAACCTGGTCAGGGTGAACAACTGATTGACCACGGAACCGTATTGGGTGGCGGTGGCGGACACGTAACAGTTTCCCGGATCACCAGAGACCCTCAGGAATATGCTAAAGCCATGGCTCCGAAGAAATGAGTACATGGCTGGTTTGGATATCAGCAATCGCAGCTTTGATAGTTGCCGCCGCGCTGATCGAAGCCTATGTGAAACGCAACAGAAAGCGCAAACTGTCGGACATGCGCCCTGACCCGGACAAGCTCAGCAAGGTTGGCGGCATAGAAAGATACGGGCTTGATCCGGTGACCATGGCGCAGGCCGAACACCGACGCCTGATGGAAGAAGGCTGGACACCCGGCCAACAGATTGACGAAACGACCGCCGCAGATGCGGCTGAAGAGGATAAGCAAGATGAGCGACGTTAAGACCCAGATCGACGAAACCGTCAAAGCCAATGATGTTGTGCTGTACATGAAAGGCACCAAGGAAATGCCGCAATGCGGGTTCTCGTCCCGCGTGGCCGGTGTTCTGAATTTTATGGGTGTTGAATATTCCGACGTAAACGTGCTGGCCGACGAAGGTGTCCGTCAGGGTATCAAGGATTATTCGGACTGGCCGACCGTTCCACAGTTGTATGTCAAAGGCGAATTCGTTGGCGGATGCGACATCATCACCGAAATGACCCTGTCGGGCGAGTTGGACACGCTGTTTGACGAAAACGGTGTCGGCTACAACAAAGATGCAGCCGACAAGATCCGCGAAGCGAACGCCTGATCAGCGGCTAACGCAGTTTTCCAGAATGACCTGCTCACTGGCGGCATCCGCACTTGTCGCCAGAAAGCTGACCGTCGCGTCCCAGCCTTTGGAGCGCAAAATATAGGTCCCTGCCCCTCCGTCCGATTCATAGCGGATGCCCGAGCCACTTTGGACCTGGCGCAGAGTGACCAGTTGACTATCCACCATCATCGCCGCCGCGCTTGATCCATCCGGGGCGTTGAAATAGGCGACTTGCAGGGGAACGCCGTTCTGACAGGTGAAGGTAACCGGCAGAATGTCGATTTCCGCCCATGCCAGACTTCCGGGCATCGCCAACACCGCAGCATAGGCGATCCTTTTCAAAGCTTTCATTCGGCAGACCTTTCTTCGATCACAGATGCTAACGCCTCGGCCCGCGCGGCCAGTTCCGCCAGGGTATCAGTCACCGAAGGCGGCACCACGGCCACCTCGATCCGTTCCGGTTCAGGTTGCGGCATGTTTCTGAGGGTCAGCAATTCGGCCTCAACCTCGGCCAGTTTCGCCTCAAGCGCCTTGATCTTGTCATCCGTTCCAGCGGTTTTATCCGCCAGCATCAGCCCGGCCATCAGCAGCATCCGCGATTCCGGCATGCGGCCAATCTGATCGGATAATACCTGAGCCTCATCATCCAGCATCTTGGCTGCGGATTGCAGGAACGGCTCTTCGCCTACCTGGCACGAGACTTCAAAACCACGTCCACCGATTTGAATGGTAACTTCAGGCATCACTCTACCTCTCCCTCAGCCAATTTCGCCTGCGACAGCAAGGGTTCAAGCCTTGCCAGAACAGCGTGCGCCTCGGCGGCGTCCGTGGCCCGGGCTGCGCGCGTTGCCTCAAGCTCAGCCACTGTGGCGCGATTGAGCAATTCGGCATCCGGCACCCCACCTTCAGCGGCTGCGCGCAATTCATCCACTGAATTGCGCAGTTGGTCGTTCGCTTTGCGCATTCTCTGCAGATCATCATCCAAACGGGACATTGCGGCCCCGTGACTGCTGCGTTCTGCGCGCAACATTTCCAACTCGGCGCTCAGGTCGGCCACCCGCTCGCTATCGGCCAGTTCAGACCGCAGGCGGGCATTTTCGGCTTTAATCTCTTGTGCGGCGGCAACAGCAGAATTCAGCTGCGCATTTTCGGCCTTTAGCGCCTCAAGCTCATCCTGATTTTCCAGCGCGGCCTTGGCGGCCGCCAGTTCAGCGCGCGCCGCCTCAACCGAGGCAAGCCTTACCTGCGCTTCTTCCAGCTGCTCGCGCAAAGCACCGTTTTCCGGATCTTCTACCGGCGCCGCCCGTAGAGTTTCCATGTCGGCGCGCATGGCGTCGACTTCGCGGTCATGTTGATCCTTTAGGGATTTCAACCGTTCATGCAGCTGCGCATTTGCCACGCGCTCGTCATCCAACTCTGTCCGCAGAACGTCGTTTTCGCCCACACTTGGTGATGTCGTCTCGGGCAACGCAGCCAAGCCGCTTCCGATCCGCTCCATCGCTACCACGATACGACGCTGTAATTCTTCGATCTGGCTCATGCCCCTGCCACCTCTTTACCAAGGTTCCTTGTGTCGCGGTTTTGTCCGAATCAACATAATCCACGTCTTGCCCCAGTCTAACCGAACGGGGCGGAAAATACCCACTGTTTGCTTTCAATAACTTGGGCCGCATTCTTGAACCGCCCACCCCAAGCAAGTCCCGGTTCTACTTGCACTTTGAGGGCTGGATGGTATTGAGCGCCCCATCTGCCTGTAATCCAAAGGAACAACGCCCGTGGACCTGACTGCGCTGCGCAATGCCAACCCTGAACACTGGGACAAGGCTGCGGCCATCCGCACCCTGACCCTTGACGCCGTCGTCGCCGCCAATTCCGGCCATTCCGGCATGCCGATGGGCATGGCCGATGTTGCGACCGTGCTGTTTGAAAAGCACCTGAAATTCGATGCCTCGGCCCCGAACTGGCCGGACCGCGACCGGTTCATCCTGTCGGCGGGGCATGGCTCGATGCTGATCTATTCGCTGCTGTATCTGACAGGCAACGCGGATGTCACGCTGGATGAGATCAAGAATTTCCGCCAGTTGGGCGCGAAGACCGCAGGTCACCCCGAAAACTTTCTGGTCAACGGGATCGAGACCACCACCGGCCCCTTGGGTCAGGGTATTTCGAATGCTGTGGGTTTTGCCATGGCCGAAGAAATCCAGCGCGCGCAATACGGCAAGAAGGTCGTTGACCACTATACCTATGTCATCGCGGGCGATGGCTGCCTGATGGAAGGCGTCAGCCAAGAGGCAATCACCCTCGCCGGTCGTCACGAACTGAGCAAGCTGATTGTTTTCTGGGACAACAACAAGATCACCATCGACGGCACCGTCGATATTGCCGACCGCACAGATCAGGTTCGCCGGTTCTCTGCCTCTGGCTGGCATGTGATCGAAATCGACGGCCATGACCCCAAGGCCATCGACACGGCCATCACTCAGGCGAAGAAATCGAACAAGCCGACCATGATCGCCTGCGAAAGCCATATCGCATTGGGTCACGCGGCACAGGATACGTCCAAAGGCCACGGTGCCCTGACCGATCAGGATCAGCTGAAAGCTGCCAAAGACGGCTATGGCTGGCCGCATGATGCGTTTGAAATCCCCGCCAACGTGAAATCCGCATGGGAATCCATCGGCACCCGTGGTTCAGCCGAACGCGCCGAATGGGAAGATCGTTTCGCACAGCTGTCCGAACGTAGGCAGGCCGAATTCAACCGCGCCTACGCGTTTGAGGCCCCTAAGAAACTGGCGGGCGCGATCCGTGCGTTCAAGAAACAGATTTCGGAAGATCAGCCCAAGCTGGCCACCCGCGCCTCGTCTGAGAAGGTTCTGAACATCGTGAACCCGATCATGACCGAAACCGTCGGCGGTTCTGCCGATCTGACCGGATCGAACAACACCAAATCGGCTGATATGGGCGTGTTCCTTCCGGAAAACCGCAAGGGCCGTTACATCCACTACGGTATCCGCGAACACGGCATGGCTGCCGCGATGAACGGCATGGCGCTGCACGGTGGCATCCGCCCCTATGGCGGCACGTTCATGGCCTTCACCGACTATGCCCGCCCATCCATGCGTCTGGCTGCGCTGATGAAGGTGCCCAGCGTCTTTGTCATGACCCACGACTCGATCGGCCTGGGCGAAGACGGGCCGACGCACCAGCCGGTTGAGCATCTTGCGATCTCGCGCGCGACGCCGAATACCTATGTGTTCCGCCCCGCCGACTCTGTTGAAACGGCCGAAGCCTGGGAACTGGCACTGACCTTCAAGGATAGCCCCTCGGTCCTGTCGCTGACCCGTCAGGGCGTGCCAACCTTGCGCACCCAGCACAAGGCCAAGAACCTGACCGCACAGGGCGCTTACGTTCTGGCCGAGGCTGAAGGCAAACGTCAGGCCATCCTGATCGCCACCGGGTCCGAGGTTTCGCTGGCCATGGAAGCCAAAGCGCTGCTTGAGGCCGAAGGCATTGGCACCCGTGTCGTTTCGATGCCCTGTATGGAACTGTTCGCCGAGCAGGACGAAGCCTATCGCAAACGCGTTCTGCCTGCCGGTGCTGTGCGCGTTGGTATCGAGGCTGCGGTTCGTGCCGGTGGCTGGGACCGCTGGCTGCTGGGCGAGCGTGGCCGCGAGGCCAAGGCGGGCTTTATCGGCATGTCCAGTTTTGGTGCATCCGCCCCGGCGGATGAGCTGTACAAGCATTTCGGCATCACCGCCGAAGCGACCGTTGCCAAGGTCAAAGACCTGCTGGGCTGATTTTCTGCGCCCTTGGAATCGGAAAGGCGGCCCAGGTGGCCGCCTTTTTTGTACCCGTCACAGATCGGTGACTTGCCGTGACTGGGATGTGACTATCCGTACCCCTCAATCGTCTTACCTGCGGTTGAGAGACCACGGACAGGAATACAACCGCATGATACGTCGAACTTTTATCATTCTTGCAACCATGGCCGCAGCCAGCTCTGCCGCGGCAGGTTCATTTGCGTCCAAGGACGAGATTCAAAACGCCATAAGCGATCATACCTATCAGGGTGGTATGCTGTCTGGCGCCTTCACCGAGTATTACGCGCCGGATGGCACCATCAAGGGCGATGGATACATCGGGGCCTGGAAGGCCACGGACCATGGCATGTGTTTTCAGTACGGCACCGATCCGGAAAACTGTTGGGATCTGAAGATCGAGGGTGCCGCCATCACATTGTTCAAGGATGGCAAGGTCGATGGCGCGGGCGTTGTTGTGGAAGGTAACCCGAATTCATACTAAAACACCTGTCCCATGCCAGGCGCACTGAAACGCCTTGGCATGGGACCCCTTTGATCAATGGGATTTGATCAGCTTTGTCGCCACCGGGATCAGCACCATCCCCCAGGCCAAGCCAAAGACACCGTCCAGAGTTGCCTTGGCAGCCCATTTGACAACCGCTTGATACTGTTCGGACACCGAATGACCGAGGGCATAGGCCCAGTCATGGATATGATGACCCAGCCAGCCAAAGCCCAGAACCTCCATCCCGTGAATCAAGATCGAGCCGCCTACCCATAGCATCGCGGCGGTGCCGACAACGGACAGGGTTTTCATCACCGCTGGCATAGCCTTGACCAGACCACGGCCCAGCCCCCGCCCGATTGGCGTCGGCGCGTTCTGCGCCAAAAATAAGCCAACGTCGTCCATTTTTACGATCAGCGCGACCGAACCATAGACGGCCACGGTAACCCCTATCCCGACAACGGCCAGGGTCGCGGCCTGCATCCAAAAGTTCGGGGCCTCAATCGCGGCCAGGGCAATGGTCATGATTTCCGCAGACAGGATGAAATCGGTCTTGATCGCACCTTTGACCTTTTGCTCCTCCAGATGCCCGGGGTCGCGCACATCCATGTCTTTTTCGATGGCCTGGTTGCCATGGGGAAACAGGACATGAAAAATCTTCTCGGCCCCTTCGAAACACAGGTATGAGCCGCCGATCATCAGCAAGGGCGTAATCAGCCACGGCGCGAAATTGGCCAATAACAGAGCGACCGGCAACAGCAGCACGAGCTTGTTGAACACGGACCCGCGCGCAATACGCCAGATGATCGGCAATTCACGCGCCGGCGCAAAGCCCTGAACAAATTTCGGCGTGACGGCTGCATCATCAATGATGACCCCTGCGGTCTTGGCCCCGGCCTTGCCCGCCGCCGCAACCACATCATCCACGGATGAGGCCGCAACCTTTGCAATCCCTGCAACATCATCCAATAGGGCCAACAGACCACTCATCGCGCTTCCTTTCCTTTCACCTGCCGCAATCGGAACCTACCTGATCCGACGCTTAGCGCAAGCGTTAGCGCAACCGTCGCAAGTTTGCGCTAACACACTAAAAATATGTCACATTTGGTCTTTTGAGAACGCGGTTTCATGGCTATATGGCCCCAAAGCAAGCGCATTTTGGAGACGTCTGATGACCATCAAGGTCGGTATCAATGGTTTTGGCCGCATCGGCCGCTGCACCCTGTCGCACATCGCCGCGTCAGGCCGTAACGACATCGAAGTGATCAAGGTCAACGCAACCGGCCCATTGGAAACAACGGCGCACCTGCTGAAGTACGACAGTGTCCATGGCCGTTTTCCCCGCGATGTCGCCATCAATGGCAACACCATGGATTTGGGTCGCGGCCCCATGGAGATGTTCTCGACCTATGACATGAACGAACTGGATTGGGACGGCTGCGATATCGTTCTGGAATGCACCGGCAAGTTCAACGATGGCCTCAAGGCCAACACGCACTTTGAGCGTGGCGCGCAAAAGGTTCTGCTGTCCGCCCCCGGTAAGAACGTCGACAAAACGATCGTCTATGGCGTCAACCACAACAGCCTCACCGCCGAAGACAAAATGGTCTCGAACGGGTCTTGCACCACGAACTGCCTTGCCCCGCTTGCCAAGGTTCTGGACGAAGGCATCGGGATCGAGCATGGCATCATGACCACGATCCACGCTTATACCGGTGACCAGCCGACGCTGGACCGCCGCCACAGCGACTTGTACCGCGCCCGTGCTGCGGCCATGTCGATGATCCCGACCTCGACCGGTGCGGCAAAAGCGCTGGGTGAGGTTCTGCCCAACCTCAAAGGGCGTCTTGACGGGTCCGCCATCCGCGTCCCGACCCCGAATGTCTCGGCTGTGGACCTGTCTTTCCGTGCAGCCCGCGATGTCACAGTTGAAGAAGTGAACGCCATCGTTCGCGAAGCCGCACAAGGCCCGATGCAGCGCGTTCTGGGGTATGAACCCGCCCCTCTCGTGTCGACCGACTTTAACCATACCGAAGAAAGCTCCATCTTCGCGCCCGATCAGACCCGCGTCGTAGACAACCGCATGGTTCGCGTGCTGGCCTGGTATGACAACGAGTGGGCCTTCTCGGTTCGCATGGCCGACGTCGCCGTCGCCATGGGCCGGCTTAACTAAGATCGATTTGAAATCTTGAACCTTTTTGCCCGCTCAGGTTATCTGGGCGGGCTTTTCCGTTCGGGGCCCAAATGACCAATCAAATCGCTATCTGGCTTGGCCTGCTTATTCTTGGCGGGATCATCATCGACTATATCGTGGTTGGCCCCGAGCATCTGCTGTTCCTCGGCAAGAAACTTTACGCCTTTCTGGATTGGATCGCCTTCTGGCGCTGACTGAGGTTTTGCTTGACTTTTCCGCTGATCCGGCTTTGTTAGCGCTAACTTATCAATGGCCGACACGCGGACGGAGCAGAAAATGAAACTTAGACTTGCAATCAACGGATTTGGGCGGATTGGGCGCGCCGTACTGCGGGCCACTATGGAAACGGGTCGCAAGGATATTGAAATCGTAGCCATTAACGATCTGGCCAAACCTGAAATCAATGCGCATCTTTTCGAATTCGACAGCGTGCATGGCCGTTACGCTAAGCCAGTGTCGCTTACCAATGATGGTCTGGACGTGGGCGCTGGTCCGATCCGCTTGTCGTCTGAGCGTGATCCGGAAAACCTGCCTTGGTCCGATGTGGACGTCGTACTGGAATGCACCGGCGTATTTCGCACGCGCGAAGCCGCCGCGCGCCACTTTGCCAACGGATCGAAAAAAGTTCTGATTTCCGCCCCCGCACGCGGCGATGGGGACGTGAAAACAATTGTTTACGGGGTGAATGAAACCATGTTGACCGCCGCGGATACCATCGTCTCGAACGCGTCTTGCACCACCAACTGCCTGTCCCCGGTCGCTGCTGCGTTGGACGTCGGGCTTGGTATCGTTCACGGCAACATGACGACCGTACACGCCTATACCGCCAGCCAACCTGTCCACGATACAGCGGGCAAAGACCCCTATCTGTCCCGGGCAGCCGCATTGTCGATGATCCCGACAACAACCGGGGCGGCATCCGCCGTGGGTCTGGTCCTGCCGCAGCTGGCCGGAAAGCTGACAGGCCAAGCCATTCGGGTTCCGACACCGAATGTTTCGGTTGTTGATCTGGTGACAGAAGTCTCTCGCCCGACGACCGAGGTAGAGGTTAACGCGCTGTTTGTTGAGGCGGCAGCCAAGATCCCCGGCGTATTGGCGGCTGAAAACCGCCCCCTGATCTCGGTCGACTTTAACCATGATTCCCACAGCTCGACCGTGTCGCTGCCCGAAACCAAAGTCACGGACGGCACGTTGGTTCGTGTACTGGCCTGGTACGACAACGAATGGGGCTTTTCGAACCGGATGCTAGATACGGCCGCGACGATGGGTGCCCTAAGCTAACCGCTCGCGCAGCGCGGCGTTGACGCGGGGCGTGACGAATTTCGACACGTCCCCGTCCAGTCGCGCGATCTCTTTGACCAGTTTCGACGCAATCGCCTGATGCCGCGCTTCGGCCATCAAAAACACGGTTTCGATCGAGTCGTCCAGGACCCGATTCATTCCAACCATCTGAAATTCATATTCAAAATCCGCCACAGCCCGCAGCCCGCGCACGATGATCTGGGCGCCCACGTCACGCGCGCAGTTGATCAGCAGGTTTTCAAAAGGATGGGCAACGATTTCCGTTCCGGTCTGCTCGGACAGGTGGGCGCATTCCACCTCTATCATCGCGACGCGTTCTTCCAACGAGAACAAAGGCCCCTTATCCCGGTTTATCGCGACACCGATTACAAGTTTATCCACCAGGGCCGACGCGCGCCGGATGATGTCGATATGACCCAAGGTGATCGGATCAAAAGTTCCGGGATACAATCCAACCCTCATCAGAGCCTCCTGCGCAATAATATTTCTGCGCAAGCAAACATAACTCTGCCGCAGGTGCAAGAGGTCGCATCACCGGATCAGGGCATCAATGCCCCATTATCATGCCTTCCAACGCGTCTTTTTCCATGGCCAGTTCAGCCAGTTGGGCCTTGACCACATCGCCAAGCGTTACGATGCCAATCAACTTGCCGTCTTCGACCACGGGCATGTGGCGAAAGCGCCCTTCGGTCATTTGCGACATGATATCCTGAACGGAATCCTGCTGTTTTGCCGTGACCAGATCGCTGGTCATGTAGGCGCTGACCGGCTGGTTCAGGCACCCGCTGCCGCTGGCGGCCAGTTCGCGCACGATGTCACGTTCCGACAGAATGCCCGTTGCCGTCTCGCCGCCATCCTCGGACACAACTACCGTCCCGATCCGCTTATCCGCTAGTATTTTTGAGGCCTCGGACACCGTGATCGAAGGGCTTACCGTTTCAACCCCTCCAGTGGCCTTGGATTTCAGAATTGCCTGGACAAGCATATGCGTAACCTCCGAAATAACTTCCTGTTTTCCAAAGCGTTGCCGGAATGTCCAAACCTGTCAAGGTGAAGCTTCGGCTTCAAGCCGCTCAACCTCTTCGCGAATGCCCTGCGTCAGGGCCTGGGCAAACCGGTTCAACCTTTCATTTCGCTGATCCCCCTGATGACGCACCAGATGGAAACTGCGCGTCAGACTCACCTGATCCGTCAGGATTTTCTTCAGGTTCGGGTGAAAAGGCAGGGTGAAATCATGCGCCACACACACTCCGGATCCCAAAGTAACCTGCCGCAATTGAACCGAGACCGAGTTCGATGCAAGCGCGACACGGTCAACGCCGATTTCCACCAGATAGTCCAACTCACGATCAAAGATCATATCCGGAATGTAACCAATCATCCTGTGGGGTTTCAGCCCTTCCACCGAATGGATCGCTGGGTGGCTTTCCAGATACTCTTGCGTCGCGACCAGGTGCAGCTTGTAGTCGCTGATCTTCTGCACCAACAGCTTTCCGGCAGTCGGCGCGCTGACCGTAACGGCCATGTCCGCCTCGCGCCGCGACAGGTTGATGATCCGGGGCAAAGCCAGGATCTGGATGTCCAGGTCGGGGTTGGCCTTGCATATCTTCGCGCAGACCTGCGGCAGCAGGTAGTTGGCGCATCCGTCCGGTGCCCCTATCCTGATCTGACCGTTAAGCGTCTTGGACGATCCCGCCAGTGCGCCGGCTGCGGCGCGCATCGCTTCTTCGGCTTGCAGGCCATGATCCATCAGCCGTTCACCAGCGGGGGTCAGGATATAGCCCTGCTGAGATTTGGTAAAAAGCGGCCGGTCCAGCGATGTTTCCAGCCGCGCAATCCTGCGCCCAACCGTCGCAGGATCAATCTTCAGCACCCGACCGGCTGCTGACAGGCTGGATTCTCGGGCAACGGCCAGAAAAACCCGCATATCATCCCAATTTGGCGTCACACCCCACCTCTTTGCATTTTTGCAAAGCTTCTTTGAATTATTGCCCCTGTTCAACCAATTTCTGCAAGCCTATTCTGCGCCCAAAATCACCGGAGGAATTCGCAATGAATGAACTGTCCCACTTCATCAACGGCGAGAACGTTGCTGGCACGTCCGGCCGTTTTGACGACATCTTCAACCCGGCCACAGGCGAGGTGCAGTATAAATGCCCGATGGCCAGTGTTGCCGAAACCAATGCAGCCATTGAAAGCGCAGCAGCAGCCCAGCCTGTTTGGGGGGCAACCAACCCGCAAAAGCGTGCCCGCGTCATGATGGCGATGGTCGGCCTGATGAATCGCGACATGGACAAACTGGCCGAGGCGCTGAGCCGCGAGCACGGGAAAACCATCCCCGATGCCAAAGGCGATCTGCAGCGCGGGCTTGAGGTGATCGAATACTGCATCGGCGCACCGCAGATGCTGAAGGGCGAATACACCGACAGCGCAGGCCCGGGTATCGACATGTATTCCATGCGCCAACCGCTTGGCGTTGTTGCGTCGATCATGCCGTTCAACTTTCCGGCCATGATGCCCCTGTGGCATGTCGGCCCGGCGCTTGCCTGTGGCAACGCCGTCGTGCTGAAACCGTCCGAACGCGATCCGTCCGTCCCGCTGATGCTGGCCGAGCTGTTCGTCGAGGCCGGTCTGCCGAAAGGCGTGTTCCAGGTCGTGAACGGCGATAAAGAGGCGGTGGATACTCTGCTGGACAGCGACATCATTCAAGGCGTGTCTTTTGTCGGATCGACGCCGATTGCGCATTACATCTACTCGCGCGCGACCGCGAACGGGAAACGTGCGCAGTGTTTTGGCGGTGCCAAGAACCACATGATCGTCATGCCCGACGCGGATCTGGATCAGGCGGCCGATGCCTTGGTCGGTGCTGGTTTCGGCGCAGCAGGCGAACGCTGCATGGCCGTGTCCGTCGCTGTTCCCGTGGGTGAGGATACCGCAGACGCCCTTATCGAAAAGCTGGTGCCGCGGATCGAAAAGCTGAAAGTCGGTCCCTACACCGCTGGTGATGACGTGGACATGGGCCCCGTCGTGACCGGTGCCGCGAAAGAGCGTATTCTGGGCCTGATCAATTCGGGCATCGAACAAGGCGCCTCGCTGGTTGTCGACAACCGGGATTTCAGCTTGCAGGGCTACGAAGATGGCTTTTTTGTCGGCCCGCATCTGTTTGACCACGTGACACCCGAAATGGACATCTACAAGCAAGAGATCTTTGGCCCGGTTCTGTCCACCGTTCGCGCGGGTTCGTATGAAGAGGCGCTGAAGCTTGCCATGGACCACGAATATGGCAACGGGACCGCGATCTTTACCCGCGATGGCGACACCGCACGCGACTTTGCGTCTCGTGTGAATATCGGCATGGTTGGTGTCAATGTGCCGATCCCGGTTCCGTTGGCCTATCACACGTTTGGCGGCTGGAAAAAATCCATGTTCGGCGACCTGAACCAGCATGGTCCGGACAGCTTTAAGTTCTATACCCGGACCAAAACAGTGACGGCCCGCTGGCCTTCGGGGATTAAAGAGGGCGGCGAATTCAACTTCAAAGCCATGGATTAATCCGCCCATCCGCGGATTTCCCTTAAAACACAGACCCGGCCCCGACGTGGCCGGGTTTTTTTTTCGGCAAAGCTCTGCCAATTCGGGGCGTTCTGGGCGATCTCACAAAAAATTCAGGCTTCAAACTCTGGCAAAATGGTGCGTGCATCAATATTTAGTCGGAAAAGTTTCTATCGAGCCGTTTTTGAAACCGGAGGCGACATTGTCAAATTCCCGCATCACCCGCCGCTCTGCCCTGTTGGGTGTGGCGTCTATTCTGGCAACACCGGTCCTTGTGCGCGCGCAAAGCACTGATGCTTTTCCGCAGGACGAAGAAGCCATCAGCACGCAAGCACCGGTCCGGCGAAACGTATCCTCTTTCTCAAAGCAGAACTGGCAGGACCATTTTGACGAATTGGGCGTCGGTTGCCTGCTGGCGGATATCACCAGCCGCGCCGTCCATTATTGGGGTCCTGATGGCACCTACAAGCTGTATCCCAGCTCGGTTCCGCAAAGCGAGGAACTGACCAAACGTGGATACACCAAAGTGGTCAGAAAAAGCGAAAACCCCACCTGGACCCCGACCCCATCCATGCGTGAACGCGATCCGACACTGCCAATCCGCATGGAAGGCGGAGAGGCCGGAAACCCGCTGGGCACCCGCGCCATGTATCTGACATGGCCCGCCTATCTGGTGCATGGAACCTATGACACCAGAAAAATCGGTCGCCAAAGTTCATCCGGCTGCATCGGGCTTTATAACGAACATGTCGAGGATCTGTACCCGTTGGTCCAAATCGGAACGCAAGTCCGTTTGGTTTGACGCAAAAAGCCCCGATCCCAGCGATCGGGACTTTTTTCTGGTAAAGCCGTTGATCTATTCCGGCAATATGACGGCATCAATCACATGGATGACGCCATTGCTTGCTTCGATGTCAGCTTGTACAACTTCTGCGCCGTTGACCTTCACACCATTTTTGGCATTGACGCTCAGACGGTCGCCTTGAACCGTCAGAACCTTTGCACGTTTGCCCGCAATGTCACCTGACATGACCTTTGCCGGAACCACGTGATACGTCAGAATTTCAACCAGTTGGTCTTTGTTTTCAGGCAACAGCAGGGTTTCCACTGTTCCTTCGGGCAATGCGGCAAAGGCGTCGTCCGTTGGGGCAAATACGGTGAACGGGCCGTCGCCCTTGAGTGTATCCACCAATCCAGCGGCCTGAACGGCAGCGACCAATGTTGTGAATGAACCGGCCGAAACCGCAGTGTCCACAATATCCGCTGCCTGTGCTTTTACAGGCAGGGCAAGTGCAAATGCGGCGGCAGCGCCCATAAGTGTACGGCGAAACATGGCTGTCATCTCCTCTCCAGCTTGTTATGGAAAGGGGTACGGAGGCTTAACCGCGCCGGATCACTTTGAGGTCACTTTTCCTTGACCTGAACCCAGATGCTTTGCGCCCGCCCGTCTTTCAAAAAGGGCAGCGCCTCAACCGCGTCAGGGCGATCCTGTTGCAGGAAGTATCCCGGCCAAAGCATTGAATACGCACCAGATTGCAGCAAAGCGTGCAGCATGTACTGCTCACCCCAACCCGGGCAGTCGTAAAAGAACCGCTTGGGGTATTCGTAGGGTAGAAAAACATCGTGTACATGAATTACCACACCAGCTTTCAGCGTGGGAATGATCCGGCAGAAAAGATGGGCGACATCATTGCTCATGCGGACAACATGGCTGGAATCGATGAACAGCACATCACCTGCCTCAAGCTGTTCGAACAGCGCGGGGTCGACCTCCTCAAGCCGTTTTTGTTCGAACTGATCGACCACATGGGCGATGTCGGCACGGGGATAAGGATCAATCGCCGTGACCTGCGCTTGCAAGTCACCATCAAGGATTGCCTGCCTTGTGACGCGGGTAGAGTTGCCGCAGCCAACTTCGATCACGCGCTTGGGTTTGTAACGGCGGATCATAAGATACAGCGCGTCCGCATCCGGGCTGTCGTAGTAACCGTTGCCCGCACGATACCCGGTCTTATTGCGCGCGGGGTCTTTCAGGGCCTTTAGATCCTGCGCGTGGGTTTTGTATTCCTCGGCCAACTGCCCGATGTCGAAATTCGCCATCCCGGGTGAAAGGGCATAGGCAGGTCGGGTCAATCCCCCTGCCCGCTCGAACGCCTCAAGCCGGGCGCGCTCGTCCCGTTCGGTCACCTTGTCGATCAGCTTCACTCCGAACCGATCAAGAGCGGCATTCAGCCGTGGAAATTTCCTGGGTTTCACGCGGGGCTCCGGGTTGGGTCACTGTGTTCCCTGCTCCTTACCCTTGCCGACGGGGGCATCGCAAGAACCCCACGCTCAAACACTTGGCAAAAAGGCAATTTCCGTATTCACTGATATGCATTGAATAGCGAGGGCCGCCATGCAGCAGGATTACACGCTGGGCATCGAAGAAGAGTATCTGCTTGTCGATCGCGACAGCCTGCAACTTGCCAAAGCGCCAGCCGCCCTGATGAACGCCTGCCAAACCGATTTCCAGGGACAGGTCAGCCCCGAGTTCCTGCAATGCCAGATTGAGGTTGGCACTCGCCCCCACACGACCATCGCAACCGCGCGCGAAGACCTGAAACGCCTGCGATCCTGTGTTGCCCAGCGTGCGGCTGAATATAACCTCGCGCCGATTGCCGTGTCCTGCCATCCGTTTGCCGATTGGAAGACACAGCACCACACGCGCAAAGATCGGTATGACGCGCTGTATCATGCGCTTGGCGGTGTTGCGCGGCGCATGTTGATATGTGGAATGCACGTTCATGTCGGCGTTGATGATCCGGCTTTACGGGCCGATCTGATGCCGCAGCTGTCCTATTTCCTGCCACATTTACTGGCGCTGTCCACGTCCTCACCCTACTGGAATGGCGAGGACACGGGGTTGTCGTCCTATCGCCTGACCGTGTTTGACAATCTGCCCCGCACTGGCCTGCCACCGGATTTGGCCAGTTGGACGGATTACGAACGTACCACGGGCATTCTGGTCGAACTGGGCGTGATCGAAGACACATCGAAGATCTGGTGGGATTTACGTCCCTCACACCGGTTTCCAACGCTTGAAACACGCATCATGGATGTGCAGCCACGAATGGAACACGCGCTGTCGCTGGCGGCGATGGTTCAGGCCCTGACCAGAATGCTGTGCCGCCTGAAGGATCGAAATCAGCGTTGGCGTCAATATGATCGGTTTCTGATCGGCGAAAACCGCTGGCGCGCACAGCGTTACGGTGTGGGCGAAGGGATGATCGACTTCGGCGACCGCTCCATCAAACCCATGCCCGAGCTTATGGGAGAGCTTATGGGTATGTTGGCCGAAGATGCCGAGGCCCTGGGAACCATGCCCGAACTTGCCCGGTTGCAGCAAATAGCACAAAATGGGACGTCGGCCACCAGACAACGCCGGGTCCACGCAGAAGCCGCCGCAAGGGACGAAGATGCTGGCAAAGCGGTCGTACAGCATTTGATTGATGAATATCACGCCGACTTGTAGCCGTTCAGATACTTCGCCGCATATTAGCCCACAACCGATCAGCGCAAGGAATTGCTGGTCGTGCAAAATTTCTGTAAGGATTGCGAAATAAACACTCGTTCAATTCATCAGGCAGCGTGGGAGGCAAGCCATGGATTTTGCAGCGACCGAAGAACAGACCGCGATCTTCGATATGGCGTATGAATTCGGGCAGCAGCACATCGCCCCCTATGCCCGCCAATGGGAAACCGACGGCACCATACCCAAAGACCTTTGGCCACGTATCGGAGAGCTGGGCTTTGGCGGGCTCTACGTGCCCGAAGACAGTGGCGGATCGGGCCTGACCCGTCTGGACGCCACGCTGGTGTTCGAGGCGCTGTCGATGGCCTGCCCTTCGGTTGCGGCCTTTCTGTCGATCCACAACATGTGCGCCAAGATGCTGGACAGTTTCGCCAGTGATGCGCTGAAATCCCGCATCATGCCCGACGTGCTGAGCCTGAAAACCGTGCTGAGCTATTGCCTGACCGAACCCGGATCAGGCTCGGACGCGGCGGCGTTGAAAACCCGCGCTGAACGTACGAACGAAGGGTACACGCTGAACGGAACCAAGGCGTTCATCTCGGGCGGCGGCTATTCGGACGCCTATGTCTGCATGGTTCGAACCGGTCCGGACGGCCCCAAAGGCATTTCGACCGTCTATGTCGAGGATGGAACACCCGGCCTCAGCTTTGGCGCGCTGGAACAAAAGATGGGCTGGAAAAGTCAGCCGACCGCGCAGGTCCAGTTCGACGATTGCAAGATTCCCGCCGACAATCTTGTGGGGATCGAAGGTGACGGTTTCAAATATGCGATGATGGGTCTGGACGGTGGGCGGTTGAACATTGCGTCCTGCTCGCTGGGTGCGGCGCAGGCCGGTTTGGACATGACCTTGCAATACATGTCCGAACGTCAGGCATTCGGGCAGTCCATTGATCAGTTTCAGGCCCTGCAATTCCGGCTGGCAGACATGGAGATCGAGCTTCAGGCCGCCAGAACCTTTCTGCGTCAGGCCGCGTGGAAACTGGATCAAGGCGCACCTGACGCCACCAAATTCTGCGCTATGGCCAAGAAATTCGTGACCGAGACCGGATCGAAAGTCGTCGATCAATGCCTGCAATTGCATGGCGGATATGGCTATCTGGCCGATTACGGAATTGAAAAGCTTGTTCGTGACCTGCGCGTGCATCAGATATTGGAAGGCACCAACGAAATCATGCGCGTGATCGTTGCGCGCCAGATGCTTGCCCGTCACTGAGGATCAAATGCCAGACATCGACATCCGCACCACAGGCCGCGCCGGGCGCATCACATTGTCCCGGCCCAAAGCTCTCAATGCCATGAGCTACGACATGTGCATGGCCATCGACACCGCCCTGCGCAATTGGCGCGAGGACGACGCGATTGATCTGATCGTCATTGACGCCGAAGGTGACAAAGCCTTTTGCGCAGGTGGCGACATCGCCGACCTATATGCGTCCGGGATCAAAAAAGACTTTGATTACGGACGCAAATTTTGGCGCGACGAATACCGGTTGAATGCGCTGATCTTTGAGTACCCCAAACCCGTGGTCAGTTTTCTGCAGGGTTTCACGATGGGCGGCGGTGTTGGCATCGGTTGCCACGGCAGCCATCGCATCGTTGGCGAAAGCTCGAAAATCGCGCTGCCTGAATGTTCGATCGGGTTGATCCCCGATATTGGCAGCTCTCTCATGCTTGCCCTCGCCCCGGGCCGACTGGGGGAATATCTGGGCACCACCGGCCACCGCATGGACGCGGCAGACGCCATCTATGCCGGATTCGCGGATCTCTACATCCCTATCGCCCAATGGCCCGACCTGATCGAAATGCTTGAGGCATCGGGCGACGCCGGGTTGTTAGCGGATCACGCACAGACACCGCCGGACAGCAAGCTGCAACAGCTACAGCCCGAGATTGACGTGACTTTCGATGGTGAAACTCTGGGTGACATTCTGACCAATCTACGCCATCGCGATACACTGCCCGACGCGCTGTCCAACATGGGACGGAACGCGCCGTTGTCGATGGGCTGCACCGTCGAATTGCTGCACCGCCTGCGAGGAGAGAACCTGACCCTGCGAAAGGCGCTGGATCTTGAATACAGGTTCACCTTCCGCGCCATGGAGCACGGTGATTTTCTTGAAGGCATTCGCGCCCAGATCATCGACAAGGATCGCAATCCGAACTGGCAGTTTCAGGATCAAATTGTGCCCGCTGTAGCCGTTTCAAAGATGCTGCAACCTTTGGGCCCCGATACACTGACATTTGAGGAGGATTGAGGAATGAAAATCGGTTTTATCGGCCTGGGCAACATGGGCAATCCGATGGCGGCCAATCTTGCCAAGGCCGGGCACGAGGTGACGGGTTTCGACATGGCAGATGTCTCGGTTCCCGGCGTATCCATGGCAGAGACTGGCGCGCAAGCGGCAACAGATGCCGAGATCGTCATAACCATGCTGCCAAACGGCCAAATTCTGCGCGCAGTCGCGGATGAAATCATTCCGGCGATGCAGGCGGGCGCGGTATGGATCGACTGTTCGACCGTAGATGTCGACAGCGCTCGTGCCGTTGCGGATCAGGCAAAGGGTGCTGGCGTTCTTGCGGTGGACGCGCCGGTATCCGGGGGTATCGGCGGTGCGTCGGCCGGTACGTTGACCTTCATGGCAGGCGGAACCGACGCCGCGTTTGCCAAGGCAACCTCGCTGTTCGACATCATGGGGCAAAAAGCCGTCCATTGCGGCGAAGCAGGCGCGGGTCAGGCTGCCAAAATCTGCAACAACATGATCCTGGGCGTCACGATGATCGCAACGTGTGAAGCTTTTGCTTTGGCCGACAAACTTGGGTTGGACCGGCAAAAGATGTTCGATGTTGTCAGCACATCCTCGGGCTATAGCTGGACGATGAACGCCTATTGCCCTGCGCCGGGTGTTGGGCCGCAAAGCCCGGCCGACAATGACTATACGCCCGGGTTTGCCGCCGAACTGATGCTGAAGGACTTGCGTCTTAGCCAGCAGGCAGCCGAAAGTTCGGACGCGGATACGCCCATGGGGCAAGCCGCAACCGCGCTGTATGAACAATTTGTCGAAGCCGAAGGCGGACTGGGCATGGATTTCTCGGCGATGCTGCCACGGTTCGAAAAACGCGGCCGGAGTTAGAGTTTTTCCGGCGGGAACACGCCCAGAGTCAGGCCATTAGGCTGCGCACTCTTTCTCAAGCCGGAAAAGATGTGTCAGGTGACGTTCCAGACTTCTACAGGAGCTTGTCATGAAACGCCTGACCATTGCCTTCTTAGTTGCAGGGCTTTCGCTGAGCCCTGCTGTAACCTTGGCCGGTAACGGAAAAGGCAAGAAAAAGACCTCGGTGAAAATTGAACGGGTTGCGCCGACAAACGTCAACAAGATTGGCCACTGCCCGCCCGGGCTGGCCAAGAAGGCTGTGCCCTGCGTTCCACCGGGGCAAGTCAAAAAGCTGTACCGAACGGGGGACCGGATTGATCGGGATTACATCCGTATCAACGATCCATACCGATACGGATTGAACCGCGGCGGCAACTATGTGCGCGCCGGAGGTTATGTCTACAGGATCGACCCCGACACGCGAAAAGTTCTGAACCTAATCGGTGCCGTGGTCGATATCCTCTACTGATCCGCAAATTCACGCTATTCGGCAGCAACTCGTTTCGGGTTCAACATCGGTTTCAGATAGTGTCCAGTATGGCTGCTAACGCAATCGGCCACCTTTTCCGGCGTACCTTCCGCCACAATCTGGCCGCCGCCATCACCGCCTTCGGGGCCGATATCAATGATGTGATCGGCGGTTTTCACCACGTCCAGATTGTGTTCGATCACGACAACGGTGTTTCCCTGATCCACCAGTTCGTGCAGCACTTCCAGCAACTTACGGACGTCTTCAAAGTGCAGACCGGTCGTGGGTTCATCCAGAATATACAACGTGCGCCCGGTCGAGCGTTTGGACAGCTCTTTCGACAGCTTCACGCGCTGCGCCTCGCCGCCTGAAAGGGTCGTCGCCTGCTGACCGACCTTGATATAACCCAGACCAACCCGTGCCAGCGCATCCATCTTGTCGCGGATCGACGGCACCGCCTTAAAGAACTCCTGTGCATCTTCTACAGTCATATCAAGGACATCGGCAATGGACTTACCCTTGAACCTGATCTCAAGCGTCTCGCGGTTGTAGCGCGCGCCCTTGCAGGTTTCACAGGTGACATAGACGTCGGGCAAAAAGTGCATTTCGATCTTGATGACACCGTCACCCTGACAGGCCTCGCACCGGCCGCCTTTGACGTTGAAACTGAACCGTCCGGGTTTATACCCGCGCGCCTTGGCTTCCGGCAGGCCAGCGAACCAGTCGCGGATCGGGGTGAAAGCCCCGGTGTAAGTCGCTGGATTCGAACGCGGAGTCCGGCCGATGGGGCGTTGATCAATATCAATCACCTTGTCCAGGTGTTCCAACCCTTTGATCGTTTCACAAGGTGCAGGCGTCTGACGCGCGCCGTTCAACCGCATGGAGGCGGTTTTGAACAGGGTTTCAATCGTCAGCGTCGATTTACCGCCGCCCGACACACCCGTCACGCAAACGAATTTGCCCAAGGGGAAATTGGCCGTGACCGATTTCAGGTTGTTGCCAGTCGCCTTGACCACCGAAACCTTCTTTTTGTTACCCTTGCGCCGCTTTGCCGGCACGGCAATTTCACGCGTTCCCGACAGGTATTGCCCCGTCAATGATGCCGCATCCGCCGCGATCTGGTCAGGTGTCCCCTGGCTGACCACCTGCCCGCCATGCACACCGGCCCCCGGACCAATGTCAAAGACGTAATCCGCCTCGCGGATGGCTTCTTCGTCGTGCTCGACGACAATCACCGTATTGCCCTGATCACGCAAGTTTTTCAGCGTTCCCAGCAAGCGGTCGTTATCGCGCTGATGCAACCCGATCGACGGTTCGTCCAAAACGTACAATACACCCGTCAGACCAGATCCGATCTGGCTGGCCAGCCGGATACGCTGGCTTTCACCGCCAGACAGTGTTCCACTTGAACGTGACAGCGTAAGATATTCCAACCCCACGTTATTCAGAAACCCTAGACGTTCGCGAATTTCCTTAAGAATGGCGCGGGCGATCTCATTCTTTTGGGCAGTCAGTTGGCTTGGCGCGGTGTCGATCCACGCCAAAGCCTCTTTGATCGACATCTGCACAAGCTGCCCGACATGCATCTTGGCAATCTTGACGGCCAAGGCTTCGGGACGCAGCCGGTATCCGTTACAGGCACCGCAGGGGCGGTTGTTCTGATACCGCTCGAACTCTTCCCGTATCCAGGCGCTGTCGGTTTCGCGATAGCGGCGTTCCATATTGGGAATCACGCCTTCGAAACTGCGGGTAACCTGATAGACGCGCCCACCTTCGTCGTAGCGGAATAGAATTTCTTCATCCCCTGAGCCGCGCAGAAACACTTGTTGAATCTTCTCAGGGATATCTTTCCAAGGCGTGTTCTTGTCGAACTCGTAATGCCGGGCGATGGATTCAATGGTCTGCAGAAAGTAGGGCGACTTACCTTTGCGCCACGGGGCCAGCGCGCCGTCGTACAGTTTTAGCGTCTGATCCGGGACCACCAGGCGTTCGTCAAAGAACAGCTCAACACCCAGGCCATCGCAGTCCGGGCACGCACCGAAAGGCGCGTTGAACGAGAACAACCTGGGCTCGATCTCAGGGATCGTGAAACCGCTGACCGGACAGGCGAAGTTTTCGCTGAACGTAATCCGCTCAGCATCACCTTCGCGGGGTGCTGTTTCCAGAATCGCGATTCCGTCGGCCAGATCCAGCGCCGTGCGCAAACTGTCCGCCAACCGTGTTTCCATTCCTTCGCGCACGACCAGACGGTCTACGACCACGTCGATGTCGTGGCGGTACTTCTTGTCCAGCGTGGGCGGTTCGTCGAGTTCATAGAACTCTCCGTCCACTTTGACCCGCTGAAAGCCCTGCTTGCGCAGTTCCAAGAATTCCTTTTTGTATTCCCCCTTGCGATCTCGCACGATGGGGGCCAGCAGATAGCCACGGGTGCCCTCCTCCATCATCATGATGCGGTCAACCATGTCCTGCACCTGCTGTGCCTCAATGGGTTGACCTGTGGCTGGGCTATATGGCGTTCCCGCACGGGCAAACAAAAGACGCAGATAGTCGTAGATTTCAGTGACAGTGCCAACTGTCGAGCGCGGGTTTTTGGACGTGGTCTTCTGTTCGATCGAAATCGCCGGAGACAGGCCGCTGATGTGATCCACATCCGGCTTTTCCATCATGTCCAGAAACTGCCGCGCATAGGCCGAAAGGCTTTCGACATAACGGCGCTGACCTTCGGCATAGATCGTGTCGAAAGCCAATGAGGACTTGCCCGACCCCGACAATCCGGTGATCACCACCAGCTGATCGCGCGGAATATCCACATCAATGCCTTTGAGGTTATGCTCGCGCGCGCCGCGCACCTCGATATTCTTAAGCTCAGCCATTTTCGGCCCCCAACACACAAGTGTCCTAGAAATAGGCGAGCGGCACCGAGTCTCCAACAGAAAAGTTAGAACAAAGTGAGAACTGCCGTTTTTTTGCCAATTCAACCCGACCCAACGCCTGATATAGGCGGTGGTCCCCTGAAGGGGAAGTTTTAGTATTCGTGAAACAAGGAAAATGGCGCGGTTGACGGGGCTCGAACCCGCGACCCCCGGCGTGACAGGCCGGTACTCTAACCATCTGAGCTACAACCGCGCATTTAGGGTCTATGTCCGATCCATTAACCCGGATCAAAGGCTGGCAGCGATGGCGCGGTTGACGGGACTCGAACCCGCGACCCCCGGCGTGACAGGCCGGTACTCTAACCAACTGAGCTACAACCGCCCGCTGCCCGTTCATTGCTGAACGTTGGGGTGTATTATGGCCACGCCCGGACATCGTCAAGCGGCGTTTTGAAGTTTTTTCAAAGAACATGATTTTTTCAGGCGCGATGAGCGTTCAGAACCTGCCACCGGCAAGATTTTTCTGCGCGAAACACATTTCAGATTCCTGTACTCTTGCGAACCAGAGAAAGTCGCTGTAATAGCACGGCCTACGGGTGATTAGCTCAGTGGTAGAGCGCTTCGTTCACATCGAAGATGTCAGGAGTTCAAATCTCTTATCACCCACCATTCCCCCTTTCGCCAGCGTAAAACAATCTGTCTCTATCGCTGACAAGTGCTTGTCAGAAAACAATCTTACTGCGTATCCTTTCGCGTACTGCCGTGTGATCAATCGGCGATGGCGGACGGAGTTGACTCGTGGCCAGATTGAAACGGGATATCGGCCTGGTCGGGCTTACCTTCATCTCGGTCGGGGGCATCATCGGGTCCGGCTGGCTGTTTGGGCCGCTTCTGGCGGTGCAACACGCGGGGCCAGCGGCAATTCTGTCGTGGATCATCGGCGCAGTGGCCATGTTCATTCTGGCGATCACATTTGCCGAGATTTCGGCCATGCTGCCAATACCGGGTGGCATCGCGCGGGTGCCGCAGTTTTCACATGGCAATATCGTGTCGATGGCGATGGGGTGGACGGCCTGGATCGGCTATAACACCACCGCCCCGATCGAGGTCGAGGCGATGCTTAAATACCTTGCGCCCTATGCCTCGTGGCTGCACGCGGCCGAGACCGGCGACCTGACCGGCGCAGGCATTGCCGTTGCGCTGATCCTCATGCTGCTGTTCGTTGCGGTCAATGCGTTGGGCGTCAAGTTTTTCACGCAGGTGAACGCGACACTGACATGGGCGAAAATCGCAATTCCTATCATTCTGACGGTCCTGCTGATTGCCAGCCGGTTTGACACCCAGAACTTTACCCACCCGGATGGCTTTGCGCCCTATGGGTTGCAAGGCATCCTGGCCGCAGTTTCGACCGGAGGGGTGATCTTTTCCTTTATCGGGTTTCGCCACGTGGTCGACATGGCCGGCGAGGTCCGCAATCCCAAATTCGCCATCCCCGCCGCGCTGGTCCTGTCGATCGTGTTATGCGCCGCCATCTACCTGGGCCTGCAGATCGCCTTTATCGGGGCGTTGGAGCCCGACATGGTCAAAGGCGGCTGGCATGCCCTCAGCTTTGGCGCTCAGGGCCCGTTGGACGGCGTCATAATCTCGGTTGGGTTGGTCTGGTTTCTGAGTGTCCTGAACATTGGATCGGTGATTGGCCCATTCGGCAATGGGCTTGTTGCGACCGGATCAAACGCGCGGATCGCCATGGCCTTGTCGAAAAACGGGTTTCTGCCAGAACGATTGAGGGTTTTGTCCTCATTCGGCGTTCCGCTTTGGGCTCTGGCGCTGAATTTCCTAATCGGAATCCTGTTTCTGTTGACGGTTCCTTTCACCACGGTCATTGCACTGAATGGGGCCGCGATCGTGCTGTCATTTGCGGTTGGTCCCATCGCCGTTGTGTGCCTGCGCCATCTGATGCCGGATCACCCCCGATCCATCCGAATCCCCGCCGTGAAACTTGTTGCGGTTTCAGCCTTCGCCATCGCGACGTTGATCGTTTACTGGAGCGGCTGGGACACGGTCTGGCGTCTGGGCATCGCGCTGGTCATCGGGATGGTCCTTTTGCTTGTCCGGTTCCGCAATCGACTGGACGAGATGGACGTGACCGAGGCGCTGTGGCTGGCACCTTATTTTATCGGGATCGGGCTTTTGTCCTATCTTGGACAATTCGGAGATAGTGCGTTGAAGCAAATCCCATTCGGCTGGGATATCACGCTTTGCGTTCTGTTTTCGGCAGCGATCTTCGGCTTGGCGGTGCGTTCCGCCCTGCCCCGGGAAAAATTCCAGAAATACATCGCCGAAGAAGAGATTCTGGACCCGAAAAAACCCGTCATCGGGTTGTAAAAAAGGCGGGGTTTCCCCCGCCTTTGGTAAGTTTAATGCGCTGTCGCGGATGGTCCTGTGCGTTCAGCTGCTTTCGCCGCAGCGGCGGCAGCTTCTTCCGCCGCTTCATCCCATTCGACCGGCTCAGGCTCGCTGACCAAAGCGTGCTTCAGAACTTCTGAGACATGCGTGACCGGGATGATCTCCAACCCTTCTTTCACGTTGTCCGGAATTTCCGCCAGATCCTTTTCGTTTTCTTCCGGGATCAAAACGGTCTTGATGCCACCGCGAAGTGCAGCCAGCAGTTTTTCCTTCAACCCACCGATTGGCATCGCGTTACCACGCAGCGACACCTCGCCGGTCATTGCGATATCCTTGCGCACCGGAATGCCGGTCAGTACGGACACGATCGACGTCACCATCGCCAGACCAGCCGACGGCCCGTCCTTGGGCGTCGCCCCATCGGGCACGTGGACGTGAATATCCAACGTGTCGAACTTCGGCGGCTTCACCCCGATTTTCGGCGAAATCGACCGCACATAAGACGCCGCTGCATCGATGGATTCCTTCATCACATCGCCCAGCTTACCCGTGGTCTTCATCCGGCCCTTACCGGGCAGTTTCAGCGCCTCAATCTGAAGCAGATCACCGCCCACAGACGTCCAGGCCAGGCCAGTCACGACCCCAACCTGATCATCCTGTTCGGCCAGACCATAACGGAATTTCGGCACGCCCAGAAACTCATCCAGATTGTCTGGCGTCACAGTAACTGAATCCGCCTCTTTCTTGATGATCTTGGTGAGCGATTTCCGCGCCACCTTGGCAATCTCACGCTCAAGGTTCCGCACACCCGCCTCACGGGTATAGGTGCGGATGATGGATTGAAGCGCCTCATCGGTCAGTTCGAATTCCTTGCCCTTGAGGCCATGATTCTTGACCTGTTTGTCGATCAGATGCTGCTTGGCGATCTCACTCTTTTCGTCTTCAGTGTAACCAGCCAGCGGGATGATCTCCATCCGGTCCAGCAAAGGCCCAGGCATGTTATAGCTGTTGGAGGTAGTCAGAAACATCACGTTGGACAGGTCATATTCGACCTCAAGATAGTGGTCCATGAACGTGCTGTTCTGTTCAGGGTCCAGCACCTCGAGCATCGCCGAGGCCGGGTCGCCACGGAAATCCTGCCCCATCTTGTCGATCTCATCCAACAAGATCAGCGGGTTCGTGGTCTTCGCCTTTTTCAGCGCCTGGATGATCTTGCCCGGCATCGAACCGATATAGGTCCGCCGGTGGCCGCGAATCTCGGATTCGTCGCGCACGCCGCCCAACGAAATGCGAATGAACTCACGCCCTGTGGCCCGCGCAACCGACTTACCAAGCGAGGTTTTACCCACACCCGGAGGGCCAACAAGGCACATGATCGGGCCCTTCAGCTTTTTTGAGCGTTGCTGAACGGCCAGATATTCGACGATCCGCTCTTTGACTTTTTCAAGACCATAGTGATCATCGTCCAGGATATCCTGCGCCCGGCCCAGATCCTTTTTGACGCGGGATTTGGTGCCCCACGGCAACGCCAGGATCCAATCCAGATAGTTGCGCACAACGGTCGCTTCGGCCGACATCGGGCTCATGTTGCGCAGCTTCTTCAGCTCGCCTTCGGCCTTTTCACGCGCCTCTTTCGACAGTTTGGTCTCGGCGATCTTGGCTTCCAGCTCGGCCACTTCGTTGCTGCCGTCCTCGCCATCGCCCAGTTCCTTCTGAATGGCCTTCATCTGCTCATTCAGATAGTATTCGCGCTGCGTCTTCTCCATCTGGGTTTTGACGCGGGTTTTGATCTTTTTCTCGACCTGCAGAACCGACATTTCGCCCTGCATCAGGCCATAGACCTTTTCAAGCCGTTCGCTGACGGACAGGGTTTCCAGCAGTTCCTGTTTTTGCTCGACCTCGATGCCCAGATGACCCGACACAAGGTCGGCCAGCTTGGCGGGCTCGGCGGTCTCGCCCACGGCAGTCAGCGCTTCTTCGGGGATGTTTTTGCGCACTTTTGCGTAACGCTCGAACTCATCCGCAACGGTGCGCTGCAGTGCTTCGGTCGTGGTCACATCGCCCGGAATCTCAGTCAGGTATTCGGCACGAGCTTCAAAGAAGTCTTCGTTTTCAAGGAATTCATTGATCTGCACCCGCGCCTGACCTTCGACCAACACCTTGACGGTGCCATCGGGCAGTTTCAGCAGTTGCAGTACATTTGCCAGAACGCCAGAACGATAGATCCCATCCATGGTCGGGTCATCGTCACCCGGGTCAATCTGGCTGGACAGCAAAATCTGCTTGTCGTCCTGCATCACCTCTTCCAGTGCGCGGACAGATTTTTCACGACCCACAAACAACGGCACGATCATATGTGGGAAAACCACGATATCACGCAACGGAAGTACCGGGTACGAGGAATTCAGAGGCTCTTGCATGCTCAATCCTTATCATTGGCAAGACGGCTCTGGTCCCTCCATGAGGCAACGCCCGGCCGTCTCCTGTCTTGGACAATAAAGGTGGGGCCTCATCGCCCTTTTTCAACCTTACCGCCGTGTATCGTAGCCCAGAATGACAAGAGCTATTACGGACTGCAAGGCATCCGGCGGACATATCCACCGAAATCGCCGAAACATGCGGATACATTCATAATTCCGCCCGCTAGAACACGCGTTGAACCGCGCGGGATAGAAAAAAGCCATGGCCGTCCTCGTTTTTGCATTCCAAACCCTTTTTCGAGGAATGGCACACAAATCCGCCAAACTTTCCGGTCACGCCGTATTCAGCCCGGTCATACCCATCACGATTGCGGTTAAGCGGTCCGCACTGCATTTGAACCGGCCCGGTATTCAGCATAAGAAAATCATGCCCCCAATCCGATTGGCAATCGGCCGGGCGCGGCAAGGCTGGCGTGCCTCGGCGTTCGATTATCGTACAGAAAATGTCGGATACGCCCGCCCCTTGACCGACAGAACACTGGATGTTTTCAGATGGTGTCTCGAACGTCCAGACGTCCGCCTGTGAACCTGATGCAAAAACAATTGATAGACAAAGAAGGACAAAGAAACGAGGCATCGAAACCCCCTGCAAAAAATCTGAAAATACCTTGAGCAATCTGTGGCCAGACTATCAAAATACCTGTGATTTGTCACCAAGGGCCCCGCATGTCAGAGCGGCTCGATGTCCCCTTGCGCCCTCTGCACGTGGAACTCAGCCTGCCACGCTTCAAACGCCCCCGCCGCAATCGCATCGCGCATGCCCTGCATAATCTCTTGAAAGTAATGCAGGTTGTGCCAGGTCAGCAGCATGCCCGAGATCATCTCGTTCGAGCGGAAGACGTGGTGCAGATACGCACGGGAATAGCTTGAACAGGCCGGGCATGAGCACGCCTCGTCCAGCGGGCGTGGATCGTCAGCGTGGCGGGCGTTTTTGATGTTCACCACACCATGTCGGGTGAACACCTGCCCGGTACGCCCTGAGCGTGACGGCAAAACGCAATCCATCATGTCGATACCCCGCGCGACCGCGCCGACGATATCGTCGGGTTTGCCGACACCCATCAGGTATCGCGGCCTGTCGGCGGGCAGGAAATCAGGCGCATAGTCGAGGCATCCGAACATGGCCTCTTGCCCCTCACCCACAGCCAGACCGCCGACCGCGTAGCCTTCGAACCCGATGGATTTCAGCGCCTCGGCGCTTTCCTCACGCAAATCCTGTTCCAGACCGCCCTGCATGATGCCGAACAACGCGTGGCCCGGGCGATCCCCGAATGCCTCGCGTGAGCGGTCGGCCCACCGCATCGACAGGCGCATCGAGTCCGCGATGCGGTCGCGGTCTGCGGGCAAGGATGGGCATTCGTCGAAACACATAACAATGTCCGACCCCAGCAGGCGCTGAATCTCCATCGATCGTTCCGGTGTCAGCTCATGCTTGGAGCCATCGACATGAGATTTGAAGGTAACGCCCTTTTCGGTCAGCTTGCGCAGACCGGCCAGCGACATGACCTGAAACCCGCCCGAATCCGTCAAAATGGGGCGTTCCCAATTCATGAATTTATGCAATCCACCCAGCCGGTCGATCCGTTCAGCCGTCGGGCGCAGCATCAGGTGATAGGTGTTGCCCAGCAGGATATCCGCCCCCGTTGCGCGAACGCTTTCGGGCATCATCGCCTTGACCGTTGCCGCCGTGCCCACAGGCATGAAGGCCGGCGTACGCACCTCGCCGCGCGGTGTGTGGATCACGCCGGTTCTGGCCTTGCCGTCCGTGGCTTTCAGGTCAAAGGAAAAACGGTCTGTCATTGGGTCGCCTCGGGGTCGCTGAACCGGGCAGGATTTGCCCGATCCGCGCCGCGTTTGCAACCCGTCAGGGCAACGACGCCACCCGTTCGGTGAACAGGCTGACGACCCCTGCCCCATCCACGTCGCGGCACACACGTATCCCGGGCCTTGAGGGATCAGGTCGTGTCGCGCCGATCTCGGCGCCGTCGACAACCACCTGAAGGCCGGTTTCCACCATGCCGAACATGGGCGCGTGCGTGCAGGCAATCACTGCGGTCGAATCGTGCAACCCGCACCCTTCGAGCCCGCCGATTTCCTTGTAAAACTTCAGATAGAACCGGGAGATATCGCGCAGAAACCCACCAATATCCGTTGAGTGGCCAGCTAGCGCCTCAAAATCAGCGGCCTCGTAGAGGGTCTGCAGGGTAACGTCCAAACCAACCAGAACAGTCTCTGGCGGCGCGGCAAAGACCTCATCCGCGGCAATTGCGTCGTGATAGATATTCGCCTCGGCGTGTTCCGTGATATTACCCGGGCAGAAAACCGCGCCCCCCATGATCACCAAACGCTTGATATTACGCGTGAACGCGGGGTCCAGTTGCATCGCGTCAGCGATATTGGTCAGGGGGCCAACGGCACATACCACCAATTCACCTTTGTGTTCGCGTGCCATGGCAACCAGAAACTCGGCCGCGGTCAGGCTATGATTGGATCCGATCTGAGGAACATCCGTGAAATCCCCGAACCCCTCTGACCCATGGACATGTGCCGAAGGATCGTGGCTGCCGGCCCCACGTGCGCAACGGGCACCTTCCGCCACGGGCACGTCCAAACCCAGTTTATGCACCAGGAACCGGGCGTTCCGGCTGGACTGATGAACATGCGTGTTGCCAAAGACGGTCGTCAAACCGATCAGGTCGATTTCGGGGGCGGCAGCAGCGTAGGCAATCGCCATGGCGTCGTCGATGCCGGGATCAGTGTCGATTATCAGTTTCATCCCTGCCCGATAGCGCAGTCGCGACTGGATGCAAAGCGGTCACATTCTGAAAATTCCGCCTCTCATCCATAAGTTCATAGATTTGCATCCACGCACGTACAATCCATACCAGAGTTGAAATCGGGCGACTCAATCCCCAAATGTATACTATAGTACACAATAAAAGAGGACAGACATGACAGAAGACCAGATCATTGGACTGCTGACGTCGAACATCATTTTCATATTGGCGGCGGTACTGATCGTTGTCGTTATTCTCAAAGGCATCAAAATCGTCCCGCAATCCGAAAAATACGTGGTCGAACGGTTCGGTCGCCTGCATTCGGTGCTTGGCCCAGGCATCAACTTTATCGTTCCTTTTCTGGATGTTGCGCGCCACAAGATATCCATCCTTGAACGCCAGCTACCCAATGCGACGCAGGATGCGATCACCAAGGACAACGTTCTGGTGCAAATCGACACCTCGGTGTTTTACCGTATTCTGGAACCAGAAAAGACTGTGTACCGCATCCGTGACGTAGATGGTGCGATTGCGACAACCGTTGCTGGGATCGTGCGGGCCGAAATCGGTAAAATGGATCTGGATGAGGTTCAATCGAACCGCGCGCAGTTGATCAGCCGCATTCAGGAAGCCGTCGAAACTGCCGTCGATGACTGGGGCATTCAGGTGACCCGCGCCGAGATTCTGGACGTGAACCTGGATCAAGCCACCCGCGACGCAATGCTCCAGCAGTTGAACGCCGAACGCGCCCGCCGTGCCCAAGTGACCGAGGCCGAAGGTCAGAAACGCTCGGTCGAGCTTCAGGCGGATGCCGAGCTTTACGCCGCCGAGCAAACCGCCAAAGCGCGCCGTATTCAGGCCGAGGCCGAGGCTTACGCGACTGGCGTTGTTGCCAAAGCCATTCAGGACAACGGCATCGAGGCCGCGCAATATCAGGTTGCCCTGAAACAGGTCGAAGCCCTGAACGCACTGGGCAATGGTACCGGTTCGCAAACCATCGTTGTTCCTGCCAACGCGCTTGAAGCCTTTGGCGATGCCTTTAAGATGCTGAAAGGAAGAAAGTAATGGCCGACCCCTTTTGGCTGACATGGTGGATATGGCTTGCCGGGGCTTTGGCCCTTGGCATACTTGAGATCGTGTTGCCGGGATTCATCTTTCTTGGCTTTGCCATCGGGGCAGCCGTTACCGGTGTTTTGCTGATCATCCCCGGTGTCACGCCCTCGCTTCCGATCCTTCTGCTGATATTTGCGGTTCTATCGCTGATTGCGTGGTTGGTTCTGCGGCGTATGTTCGCCCTGCCTCACGGTCAGGTGAAGACCTTTCGGCACGACATCAATGATTAAACTTTGCTGGCGCCCTTAACGGGCGCCATTGCACCACTGGACGCTGCGACTGCCATTCCCTATATAAACTCTCAGGAAACAGACCCGAGGCACGAATGACTCATCCGAGTGAACAGTTCGAAGGCAGCCCCCTGATTGCGCCTTCAACCATTGAGCACCCCCTTTATGAATCGGTGGTGGAAGCCTGCCGATCGGTCTTTGACCCTGAAATTCCCGTGAATATTTACGATCTCGGCCTGATCTACACGATCGACATCGCCAATGATAACGCGGTGAAGGTCATCATGACGCTGACCGCGCCGGGTTGCCCCGTTGCCGGTGAGATGCCCGGCTGGATTGTCGAAGCTATAGAACCCGTTGCAGGCATAAAAGAAGTCGACGTCGAACTGACCTGGGAACCGCCCTGGGGAATGGAAATGATGTCCGACGAAGCACGCCTTGAGCTTGGATTCATGTAAGATCTGCATCATCTTTTCGGCCCAACCATCTGTCATTAAACGTTTATCCCGCTGTCATATGACTGCTGGAAATTCGTTACAATAATCAAGGATAGTTCTCCGAAGCCGGTGTATTTTTCTGAGAGGTATCGCTGGCCGTCCGGGCCGACCAATCGCTTACCCCCCAAATTTACGGCCTGAAACAGGGGCCGCCCTTGCCCGAGGGCGGCCTTTTTTCGTCCCTCGGCCAGGGCGGCTACTTAATATTGCATTTCGTTTTGATTTCATCAGCTCTGTCATCCAAAGCTTTGACGTAATCACCTGATAACATGGATAATCTTTTGTTTTCAGTACCCGTGATCAACCCCAGCAATGCCCCTGCAGGCAAAATTGAAACAACGCTTTCGACCTGCTGATCTTGTGCGTGCTTCTTTTCTGCCGCAATCGCGCGCAGATCTCCGTCGGCAGTGGCGCAGTTAACCGGGTGTCGGTCCGCCTGTGTTTCGGCCGAAGCAGCATTGGCGACAACAACCGCCGCCAGTAAAACACACCTTGCAGATGCTTGAAAATAATTCATTTTTTAACCTTTCATCAATCTGCCCGAGCTTTATCGCCGCCCTGGGATATCGTTTTCAGGCTAAAGTCACCTTGCTTCAAAACGCAAGTCCCAACGTGTTGGCAATTGGCCCGAAATTCACTGCCGCAAGGTAAATCTTAGGTAAGCATCGTTGCTATGTCTTGAGCCTGCCGCCCCTGAGCACTAAGTTAGAAGCAACGCGCGACAACGGAGATCACCATGTTCGGCATTCCCGGCAAACAGGCTGTGACGATAACAGCCAAAGCTGCAGAGCAGATTGCGCGCCTGATGGTGTCAGGCGGTCATGCTGGCCTGCGCATTGGTGTCAAAAAGGGCGGTTGCGCCGGCATGGAATACACCATGGACTATGTCGACGAACCCGACACGAATGACGAAGTTGTCGAACAGGACGGCGCGCGGGTTATGATTGCGCCGATGGCGCAGATGTTCCTGTTCGGAACCGAGATCGACTACGAAGTGTCGCTGCTCGAATCCGGTTTCAAATTCCGCAACCCCAATGTCGTAGATGCTTGCGGATGTGGCGAGTCGATCAAATTCGCCGAGGAACTTTCCCCCCGGACCTAAGCCACCGCCTTGAGGTACAGATGCGTCTCATTAAAACGAGTTAGGTGCGTGTCCGCGCGAATGGGTTCGCCTGGGTCGGGCGGGACTACTTTTATGTCGCAGGACGGGAAAAGGAACAGCGGAACAGAAAGCCGTTCATGCCCCCCGTAAACGACGCGGTAAAGCGTCGCCTTAGCCTGCCCGACGGTTCAGATTGTCGATCATAGCATTCCCACTTCATCCATGCAGAACCTGCCGTTTTGCGGCATGGCTCTCAACCGGAATTGTCAGGCCGCACTGGTGGTGATATCCGGTCTTCAGAATACAAAGAACTCTTTGGGGAGAACGCAAAATGCGGCGCAGGCTGGCGGCTGGAAATTGGAAGATGAACGGAACCGCCGCGGCGCTGACCGAGTTGAAGGCTCTGGCAGGTGCATTTCCTTCAGCTTCGGTTGATGTGTTGATCTGCCCGCCTGCCACTTTGCTGCACCGAGCGGCCGAAGTTGCCGGGGATACCGGTATCACGGTCGGCGGGCAGGATTGCCACGCCGCAACTTCGGGCGCGCATACCGGTGATATCAGTGCGGACATGCTGGCTGATGCGGGCGCAAGCGCAGTTATCCTCGGCCATTCAGAGCGCCGCACCGATCATGCAGAGCAAAACGAGGACGTCCGCGCCAAGGCGCGCGCGGCGATGGATGCCGGGCTGACGACGATTATCTGCGTTGGTGAAAGCCTGGAACAGCGCGAGGCGGCCAATACGCTGGACATAATCGGCGGGCAGATGTCGGGTTCCATTCCCGATCAGTCAACGGGCGAAAATCTGATCGTCGCTTATGAACCCATCTGGGCCATCGGCACTGGCAAGGTCCCTACACTGGACGAAATTGGCGAAGTTCACGACTTTATCCGTTCCCGGTTAGAGCGGCGCTTTGGCGAGGGCGTAGGCCGTTCGGTTCGCTTGCTATATGGCGGTTCAGTCAAACCGAGTAATGCCGCGGATATCTTTGGCGTTTCAAATGTGGACGGCGCATTGGTCGGTGGTGCCAGCCTGAAAGCACAGGACTTTTCAGGTATCATTGACGCCCTCGAAAGGGTTTGAAACCGTCGGCTTGAAACTTCAGTTCGCCTGGCCGTCCTATTGGGTAAAGACGCATCGTCACCGACAAGGCGTTCTATCTATCCGGGGATTTCCAGCAAAAAAGTAAATTGCGTGTACTACGCCGGGATTGAATTCCTCAGAAAACCCTGAAATTTAGTAACCCCGGTCGAAAACAATATCGACATCGGGGTCACCCATCCACGCCCGAGTTGCCGATTGCGATCCGTCGTTCAGTTAAACCTGCGGGTTTTGATCGTGTGGAATAGCTGCCCCCGGTCCGGACCGCGTCCATGGGCAGCTTAATCCTGTTATCCAAAATCTTGAGGCCATCGCCCGTTCAGGCCAGTTTCATTGTGATCAGACCCGCCAGGATCAACGTCGCGGCGAAAATTCGCATCGGGGTAATCGCTTCGCCCAAAAGCATGATGCCCACCAGAAACGCGCCAACTGCACCGATACCGGTCCAGATTGTATAGGCGGTTCCCAGCGGCAGATCCCGCATTGCCAACGCCAGCAACCCGAACGAGCCCACCATAGACACGCCCATGATGGTTGTCGGCCACATGCGTGTGAAACCCGCCGATTGCTTCATGGCCACGGCCCAAACAATTTCGAGCAGACCGGCGAATAACAGTAAAATCCAGGGCATAAGGACACCTTTTGTCTATTCGGGTCGTCCCGAATGGTCAGCCAGACATGGTGAGGTCGTCCTCGGGCTTAGATTTAAGCATGTTGGGCTATGTTTCAATGCATTGGCACAAAAAAACCGGGCAGATTGCTCTGCCCGGTCAGAATACGCGTTAGCGCGCGCTAGTTGGTCACAATCTCTGGCCCCATGAAGGTATTGGGCAGGAAGGTCGAAATCCACGGAATGTAGGTCACCATGATCAGGAAGACGAACAACACGGCCAGGAACGGCAGTGCCGCCTTGACGACACTCATCATCGGCATCCCAGCCACGCCCGAAGTCACGAACAGGTTCAACCCGACCGGAGGCGTGATCATCCCGATCTCCATGTTGACCACCATGATGATGCCCAGATGGATCGGATCGATGCCCAACTCGATGGCGATCGGGAACACCAAAGGTGCTACGATGACCAGCAGGCCCGAAGGTTCCATGAACTGACCGCCAATCAGCAGGATGACGTTAACGACGATCAGGAAGGTCACCGGTCCCAGACCCGCCGACAGCATGGCTCCGGCGATATGCTGCGGCACCTGCTCGTCAGTCAGAACATGCTTCAGGATCAATGCGTTGGCGATCACGAATAGCAAGGTAACAGTCAGCTTGCCCGCCTCGAACAGCGTGTGCTTGGTATCCGGGTGGAAGAAGGCCGTGATCAACGCATATGGCTTCTTCAACAGCGAAATATTCTGTGCGTCGCCAGCGGTGCTAAGCGGCCCCATATCCTTGTAGACGAAGCAGGCGATAAAGAACGCATACACGGCGGCAACTGCTGCGGCTTCTGTCGGCGTAAAGATACCACCATAGATTCCGCCCAGAATGATCACGATCAGGAACAAGCCCCATCCGGCTTCGCGTGCCGATTTAAAGACCTCGCCCCACCCTTCCCAATTGCCTTTGGGCAGGTTCTTGACCTTGGCCATAACATAGATGGTGATCATCAGCATCAAACCCGCCATCAACCCGGGAATGACGCCTGCAAGGAACATCCGCCCGACCGAGACCTCGACCGCTGCGGCGTAAACCACCATCACGATGGACGGTGGGATCAGGATGCCCAGCGTACCAGCGTTACAGATCACACCAGCGGCAAATTCTTTGGAGTAGCCGACCTGACGCATACCCGCGATAACGATAGAGCCGATGGCCACCACAGTTGCCGGTGAAGACCCGGACAAAGCCGCGAACATCATGCAGGCAAAGACGCCAGCAATGGCCAAACCACCCGGTAAGTGCCCCACACAGGCAATCGAAAACCGGATGATCCTGCGCGCCACGCCGCCCGTCGTCATGAAGGAAGACGCCAGAATGAAGAACGGGATCGCCAGAAGGGTGAAATGCCCCTCGAACGCCTCGAACAGCGTGCCCGCAACCGAGGCCAGCGAACTGTCAGAATAGATCAGCAGGAACAGGGTCGAGCTGAGGCCCAAAGACACCGCAATCGGAACACCGATCAGCAGCATGCCGATGACCATCGAGAAAAGAAGAATTACGTCCATCAGTCATGCTCTCCTTGCTGGGCACGGACCTCTTCGATCTCGTCCTCTACTTCGTGGCTGGCGACAAGGCGGTCCGTCTCGCCACGCCAGACCTGCATCGCGACCTGCGTGAAACGGGTCACCAGCAACACCATCGACACCGGCAAGACCAGATAGGGAATGACTTTGGGCAGCTTCTCATAGCCCTCGCCATAGTTGATCAAACCCTCCAGAAACCGCAGGGGTGCGACCATGGGGATGTCATCGACCTCGTAAAAGCTTTGACTGCGTGCGCTTGTGTCGAATCCGGTCGGGAACCAACGGCCAGATGTTGGTGGCAGATCGGCGAAAACAGCCCAATAATCATATGCACCTTTCAGCAACAGCAATGAAAACGCCAGACAACACGCCACCGAAATCAACGCCAGAATACGGCGCGGCGCCGGGGCCAACATGTTCAGGATGGCATCAACCCCCAGATGGGCGTGCTTCTTCACCGCATAGGATGCACCCAACAGAACCAACCAACCGAACATGAACACTGTCAGCTCAAGCGCCCATAATATGTTGGAATTGAAAAAGAACCGCGCGATCACATTGGCAAATGTCACGGCCGTCATAAGGCCCAACAGCAACGCAATCACGGTTTCTTCGATATGGTCGACCAACCCGCCTTGGCCGGATTTCGCACCAGACATCTATTTGTCCCCGCATTTTTTGTGATGAGAGTAATAGCGGGCGAGCCATTTTTGGCCCGCCCGGCCAACGCGTCGATAACTCCCCAGTCCCCAGACGCGCGGCCTTGACCCGGATCAGAACCCGGCGTTGATCGCCTGTGCGGCGTCGATCTTGTCCTGACCCACGTCACCGGCAAACTGATCCCAAACGGGCTTCATCGCATCGACCCAGGCCTGACGCTGCTCGGGGTTCAACTGGCGAATGATGCCACCCGCGTCCGTGATCGAGGCTTTGGCTGCTTCGTTCACTGCAAAGGCTTCCTTGTTCCGCTGCTCGGACACTTCGGACAGGATGGTCAGGAACTGCTCGCGCACTTCGGGGTCCAGGCTGTCCAGCCAGTCAACATTGGTCACAACCAGATAGTCGATGATGCCGTGGTTGGTCTCGGTGATGCCGTCCTGCACCTCAAAGAACTTCTTGCCATAGATGTTCGACCAGGTGTTTTCCTGTCCGTCAACAACACCCTGTTGCAGCGCGCCGTAAACTTCCGAAAACGCCATCTTTTGCGGGCTGCCACCGATGGCTTCCATCTGCGCCACCAGAACGTCCGAAGACTGTACGCGGAACTTCAGGCCGTCCGCATCCGAGGGATCTTCCAGCGGCTTGTTGGCCGACATCTGCTTCATGCCATTGTGCCAGAACGCCAGCCCCTGCAGGCCGCGGCGCTGCATGCTGTCCTTCATCGCCTGACCATCAGCCGAGGCCTGGAACGCGTCCACTGCTTCAATGTTCTTGAACATGAACGGCAGGTCGAACAGGCGGAATTGCTTGGTGAACTTTTCGAACTTTGACAGCGATGGCGCGGCCAGTTGCACGTCGCCCTGCAACATCGCCTCCAACACTTTGTCGTCGTTGTACAGGGTCGAGTTCGGATAGACCTCGATACACATTACGCCATTCATCTCATCGTTCACGCGCTGTTCCAGCAGCGAAGCGGCGATACCCTTGGGGTGTTTGTCGGTGTTGGTCACATGTGCGAACTTGACGACGATTTCGCCATCATCGCAGGCCGCCATGCCTGCGGTTGCGGTTACGGTCAGTGCAACTGCTGTTGCGGCCGTTGTCAGGAATTTCATCAGTCTTTTCCTCCCGGGCTTCTTTAATCTTCCACCGGGCACCGGTTCAGCGCCCCATGCCGCGAAGTGAACCGAATCAATGGTGTTCGCTCAACTTTTTGTTGCAGCGCCACTGGATTAAGTTTTTATTGTTTATTTACAAACTATTACGGAAATTTCTTGCCAGCGCAGCAATGACAAAAACCCAATCTGTGCGGAATTTCGCACATCGACAGGGCCAGTTGTGCGATTTTCCGCACTTACTTCGAATCATCGGCGGCGATTCGCGACAGTTGCTGTTTCCGTGACCGCAGGCCGCGTCAGCGGCCTGCTGGGCCCAACGTCTTTAACCGCATGAAAATGCGGTCAAAGGCAGCGGGAGGCTTTGACCTACCTGCGATAGTCTTCTGGTCGAATCTGGTAGCGGGCCAGCTTGTCATAGAATGTCTTGCGTGGCAGCTTCAGCGCTTTTGCAGCATCCGACGCCTTGCCGTTGTGTCTGCCCAATGCCGCAATCAGCAACGAGCGTTCGACCCGCGCCATTTGCTCACTCAAACCCAGATCAGTGGCCTGCGCGACCTCTTCCGGCATTCCCAACACAAACCGCATCGCCGCCGACATCAAAGACCGCGCGTTTCCCGGCCAATCGCTGGCCATCAATGTCGCCATGTGCTCGGATGTGACCTCGGGCTCCGGGATACCGGCCTGCTCTGCGGCCTGCGCAACATAGTGGCGAAAGATCACCGGTATATCTTCGGGTCGTTCCGCCAGCGAAGGGATGCGCACCCGCATGACGTCCAGCCGATAGAACAAGTCGGCATGGAACACTCTGTCCGGGGGCAGTTTGGCCAGATCAGCTGTCGTTCCCGCCAGCATTCTGACCCCGGTGCCCTGTTCCAACATCTCAAGCACCGCATATTGCGTGGCCTCCGGCATCGCCGAGATTTCGTCAAGAAACAAGGACCCGCCAGCGGCGTCATCGCACAGGCGCATCAGATCATCAGGCGTCATACCCGATGAGGGTCTTTTGACGAACGGCCCCTGCCCTTGCGGCGACATCAGATGAACAACCTCGGCGACCTTGGATATACCACTTCCGGCAGGCCCGGTGACCAGAACCTCGGCGTTGGTGGGGGCCACGGATCGAACCCGCTCCCTCAGCGCTTCGGCCTGTGGCGACAGGCCAAACAGCAATCGGGCGGCAGGGTCACCACGCTCAAGCTCGTGCTTCAAGGCGCGTTGTTCCAGAACCTGCCTGCGCGTGGCGAACGCTTTGCTCAGCACCTCAAGCAGATCAGCGGCGGCGCATGGTTTTTCAAGGAAATCAAACGCGCCTTTCCCCATGGCCTGCACCGCCATCGGAATGTCGCCTTCGCCAGTCAGCAGAATAACCGGCAGATCCCGGTCGATTTCATGGGCATAGGCCAGCAGGTGAAATCCGTCTCGCCCGGGCATCCGGATATCCGAAACAATCACCCCTGGAAAATCAGCCTGGATATGATCCTTAGCTGCCACAAATGACCCAGCCGTGACCGGGGCGTAATCCGCCAGTTCGAGGGTCTGCGCCAGCGCCTCGCGCACTGCGGCATCGTCATCGACCAAAAGAACTTTCTGAGTCATGGGTCTTTGTCTTCCGTGAAGTGCTCCAATTCAACGGTGAATGTCGCGCCTGGGTTCGAGTTCGCACCACGGATATTACCACCAAAACTTTGGACCAGACCATATGAGATGGACAGGCCAAGCCCCATCCCTTCGGATGAGCCGACAGCCTTGGTCGTATAGAACGGTTCGAACAGCTTTTCCGTGTTTTCAATGCCCGGTCCGATATCGCGCACTGTTACGGCCAAACGGTCCCGGGTGTTGAGCTCAATGCGAATAAGCCGGTCGTCCTGCTGGCTCATTGCGTCGGCGGCATTGTTGATCAGGTTCACGAACACCTGAACCAGCCGCACCTCTCCACCCCAGGCAAAAGCAGGATCGGCGGGCGGTGTCCAGTCCATCGTGACACCTTCGGCACGCAGGCGCGCTTCGGTCAGTTCCACGGCGGTGTTGATGACCAGCACCAGATCGACCTTGCCCATAGGTTCGCTTTCATTTCGGGCAAAGGCGCGCAGGTTTTTGATAATCCGCGCCATCCGGGCCGCCATGTCCGAAATGCGGTTCAGGTTCTCGGCTGCATTCCCTTCCTTTCCGCGCGACAAAAACGCGGTTCCGTTGTCAGCGAATTGTCTGATGGCCATCAGCGGTTGGTTCAATTCGTGACTGATCCCCGCCGACATCTGCCCTAGCGCGCTCAACTTACCTGCTTGAATCAGTTCCTCTTGCGCGTGTTTCAGGGCGGCCTCTGCCTCTTGCCGTTCGCGCACCTCACGCCGCAGCGCGGTGTTGGCTGCGGTCAAAGCGCGGGTGCGCCGTGCGACACGGGTTTCCAGCACTGTGTTGACCTCTGCCAGCGCGCGTCGGCGTTCTGTCGCCAGAAATAGCAGCGCCCCAAAGGCCAGACAAATTGCGGCAACGGTCGCGGCCTGCAGCCCGGCCAGACGCCGTGCCGGGGCCACGTCCACCAGCACTTCGGCGGTCATGTCGATCACCGGCAGGTCAAGCATCAGGTGCAGAGCACGGCGCGGCAGATAGCGGCCCCAATTCAGCGTCCACAGCTCGTGCCGGCCGACCTGAACCGTTGCGAAATCCACAGAACCTTTGCCCGGCGGTGCAAGGCCCCGTTGCCCATCAGCACGGTGCCAGAACAGCAGATCGGACCGGTTCGAGATAAAGACCACCCCGTCGCCATCAATGAAAAAAACCGCCTCGGTGCTGCCACGCCAGGTCTGTTCCACATCCTGCACATCTGCGACGACCATCAACACACCATCGACCTGCCCCGTGGCATCAAAGCTTGGTGCCGCATAGGAATAGATCCGGTCCCCACTGATCGGCAGGACACCATGCGCATTGCCCAACGCACCCTGCAGGGCACGCTGAAAGGCGGGATGCTCGGCCATATTGCGCTGTGCCACTGGTTGAGCTGCAACCAGAACCTGCCCGTTCTGATCCAAATACACCATGTTGACCGCCGCAGTCTTGTCCGCCACGTCCAACAGCATCGCTTGTGCCATCCGTCGCTGCACCGGGGTATCAAGCGACTGCAGGACGGGATGATTTGCCATCAGCACCGCCAGTTCCTGATACACCTGCATCTGCGTGCTCAGCCGGTCAGCGGCCAGTTCCAGATCAGCCTCGGCCTTTTCGCTTAGCTGCGACAGCGCCTGCCGATAGCCATAGGACCAGACCCCGGCGGCCAACAGCCCGACGGCAAACAGAAATCCCAGGATCACCCAAACCCTTTGCATGACATAGGGTCTTGCATTCGGCGCGCCGCATGGCAAGTCTGCGGCGCATGAAGACGGTGTTTCAATCTCCGGTCGATCCGGAATTCGTGCAAAACCCCTATCCTTTTTATGACAACGCCCGCGCGCAGGGCGACCTTGTCTATTGGAGTGATTACAAAAAAGTCGCGGCCGTGTCGCACCGAGCGGTGCAGGCCCTGTTGAAAGACCGCCGCTTTGGCCGTGAGGTTCCCGCAGAGATGCAACGCCCCGGGCCCGCGCGTCTGGCGCCCTGGCTGACTGTCGAGGCGCATTCCTTGCTGGAGGCCGAACCGCCCCGGCACACGCGGTTGCGCGCGCTGGTCATGCGGGCCTTTACGTCCCGCGCGATTGCAGCATTGGAGCCCGCGATTTTCGACCTCAGCCACAGGCTGATCGACCGCTTTCCGGACGGGCCATTTGACCTGTTGGACACATTTTGCACCCAAATACCGGTGATCACGATCTGTCGCCTTCTGGGCGTGCCCGAAGAAATGTCGCCAGATCTGCTGCGCTGGTCCCATGCCATGGTGGCAATGTATCAGGCCAGCCGCACGCGCCAGACCGAAGACGCGGCCGCAGCCGCCGCGCGGGATTTCACAGCCTTTCTGGATGACTACATCGAACAGCGCCGCACCGATCCGCAGGACGATTTGATCACCCGCCTGATCGCCGCCGAGGAAGATGGCGAAAAACTCTCACGCGATGAACTGGTCGCCACTTGCATCCTGCTGCTGAACGCCGGGCATGAAGCCACGGTTCATTCGCTTGGAAACGGCGTGAAAACGATCCTGCAACTGGGGTTGAACCCTATGACCTGCCCGCCGGACGGGCTGGTCGAGGAAATCCTGCGCTACGACCCACCGCTGCATATGTTCACGCGCTACGCCTATGAGGATGTTGAGGTTTACGGCCACAACTTCAAGCGCGGCGATGAAGTCGCACTGTTGCTGGGGGCCGCGAACCACGACCCTTCGGTGTGGCGCGATCCGAACCGCTTTGATCCCTCACGTCCGATTGTCACCAACACCAGTTTCGGCGGTGGCCTGCATTTCTGCGTCGGAGCCCCGTTGGCGCGGTTGGAGATGCGAATAGCACTGCAGGCACTGTTCGACCGGTGCCCGAACCTGCGTCTGAGCGCCGACCCGGATTATTCGAACACATATCATTTCCACGGATTGACCCGGCTGATGGTTCAGGTCTGAGTGGCCTCAGCTTTCAATCAGTGCATTCAGCGGCAGCATGGTGGTGGACTTGATCTCTTCCATCGACAACAAGGCTGTGACGTTGTGTACGCGCACCTCGGAAATCAGTGTCTGGTAGAATACGTCATAAGCCCGCGCGTTTTTGACTCGGACCTTTAGGATGTAATCAATGTCCCCCGCCAGGCGGTGCGCCTCCTGCACCTCGGGCCGGTCGCGCAGCGCCTTTAGGAATTTGCGCTGCCAGTCGGCCTCATGTTCGGACGTGCGGATCAGAACAAAGAACGTCGCCTCGAACCCCAGCGCCTCGGCATCCAGCAGAACGGTTTGCTGGCCGATGACACCGGCACCGCGCAGCTTGCGGATGCGATTCCAGACCGGGGTCTTGGAACTGCCGACGCGCGCTGCTATTTCGTCCAGCGATTGGCTTGCGTCGCGCTGTAGCTCGACCAGAATTTTCCGATCCGTGTCATCAATCCGCACCGACATTCCAATTTTCCCTTTGTTTCGAAACCAGCGTTCCACTTGGCGACCACCACGGAACGAGTGTTCTTATTTATACACCCATATGGCGCAATACCGGGAATATTTCCTATATTGCAAGTCAAGTCAAACCAACCTGGAACGAAACATGCAGCTTACGCATTCATATGATGGCACAGGACACGTCGACTTTGTCGGCGCGGGTCCGGGCGATCCGGAATTGCTGACGCTCAAGGCGCTGAAAGCGTTCGAGCGCGCGGATGTCGTGCTGCATGACCGCCTGATCAGCGCCGAGGTTCTGGAGCTGGCTGGCAAGACCGCTGTTCTGGTCGATGTCGGCAAGGCCGGGTTCGGCCCGTCGTGGAAACAGGAAGATATCGACGCCCTGCTGGTTCAGCACGCCCTGAACGGTCAACGCGTCGTGCGCCTGAAATCGGGCGATCCCACTGTGTTCGGACGGCTGGACGAAGAGATCGAGGCCGTCGAAGCCACAGGCATCCCGTGGCGGATCGTGCCTGGCATCACCGCCGCCTCAGCTGCTGTTGCGGGAATTGGCCAAAGCCTGACGCGACGCGGGCGCAATTCTTCGGTTCGCATTCTGACCGGGCACGACATGAAAGGCTTTGCCGATCACGACTGGAACGCGCTGGCCCGCGCCGGATCAATCGCGGCAATCTATATGGGCAAGAAATCCGCCCGTTTCATTCAGGGTCGCCTGATCATGCATGGTGCCGACCGGGATACGCCGGTGACGCTGGTGGAAAACGCCTCGCGCCCGGATCAGCGTGTTCTGGCCACCACGCTGGACCAGCTGCCCGCTGACCTGACCGCCGCCGATATGGACGGCCCCACCCTGACTTTCTATGGCCTCGCCCCGCGCCAAGCGGCCACGGCCCTGACCGATTTCAAGAAGGAGCACGCCTGATGGCCCGCGCTTTTACCCCCAAAGTGGTGACCGCCAACGACCTGTTGGAAGGTGACGTTATCTATCTGACCGAAGACGACCGCTGGTCGCGTGAATTGTCCGAGGCCGAGTTGATCACCGACGAAGCCCACGCGCAGGTTCGCCTGCTGGATGCCGCACGTCAGGCCAGCAAAATCGTCGGTGCCTATCTGGCCGACGCCGTGGCCGGTAATAACGGTCCTGAACCCACCCATTTCCGGGAAGATTTCCGCCGCGCTGGCCCGTCCAACTATGCCCACGGCAAACAGGAAACTTCCCCGCAGCCCCGGACCTGACCTCTGGCCCGTCTCTCTCCCCTTTTCAAGGCCCCTAGGTTCGGGGCTGCAACTAAGGACAGCTAATCATGTATCGCTACTCCGAGTTCGACACAGCATTTTTGGCAGAACGCAACGCGCAGTTCCGCGCCCAGGTCGAGCGCCGCATTGACGGCTCGCTGACTGAAGATGAATTCAAGCCCCTGCGCCTGATGAACGGCCTGTATCTGCAGCTGCACGCCTATATGCTGCGGGTCGCCATCCCTTATGGCACGCTGTCTAGCGCGCAGATGCGCCAGCTGGCCCTGCTGGCCGAAAAGTGGGACAAGGGCTATGGCCATTTCACCACGCGTCAGAACATCCAGTACAACTGGCCGAAACTGAACGACGTGCCGGATATGCTGGACGCGCTGGCCGAGGTTGGCATGCACGCCATCCAGACCAGCGGCAACACCATCCGCAACGTGACTGCCGACCATTTCGCCGGTGCCGCCGCCGATGAGGTCGCCGATCCGCGCCCCTATGCCGAACTGCTGCGCCAGTGGTCGACCGACCACCCGGAATTCCAGTTCATGCCGCGCAAGTTCAAGATCGCCATCACCGGCGCGGAAAACGACCGCGCCGTGATCAAGGCGCATGACATCGGCCTTCAACTGGTCGAGCGTGACAGCGTTCTGGGAGCCCGCGTGATCGTGGGTGGTGGCCTGGGCCGTACACCGATGATCGGCAAGGAACTGTCCGAGTTTGTCGCCTTTGACGACCTGCTGGCGTACCTTGAGGCCACCGTTTCCGTGTGGAACCAGATCGGCCGCCGCGACAACAAATACAAAGCACGCATTAAGATCACCGTGCACGAGCATGGCATCGACGCCATCCGCGCCAAGGTTAACGAGCGTTTTCTGAAAGTCCGCCCGCAGTTCAAGGGCGCTGACATGAACCTGTTGGAAGAGATCAAGGGCCACTTTGCCCCGCCCGCCTTCCGCGACGGCTCGGTCGCGTCGTTCGAAAGCGCATACACCAACGATCCGGTTTTCCGGTCGTGGGTCGATACCAACATCGCACCACACAAGAACGCGGACCACGCGATTGTTACGATCTCGATCAAGAAACATGGTGCAACGCCCGGTGATGCAACCGCTGAACAGATGCGCGTGATGGCCGATCTGGCCCAAGAGTTCGCCTATGACGAGCTGCGCATCAGCCATGAGCAAAACGTGATCCTGCCGCATGTCCACAAATCGGACCTGCCCGCGATCCACGCCAAGCTGAAGGAACACGAACTGGCCACCGCCAATATCGGCCTGATCAGCGACATCATCGCCTGCCCCGGCATGGACTACTGCGCGCTGGCCACGGCCCGCTCGATCCCGGTTGCACAGGAAATCGCAACCCGGTTCGAAGACCTGAAGCTGGAGCACGATATCGGTCACCTGAAAATCAAGATTTCGGGCTGCATCAACGCGTGCGGTCACCACCATGTGGGCCATATCGGCATTCTGGGTCTGGATCGTGCAGGCGTCGAAAACTACCAGATCACTCTGGGCGGTGACGGCACTGAGACGGCCGCCATTGGCGACCGGACCGGACCGGGCTTTGCCTATGACGAAATCGTGCCTGCCGTGGAACGTATCGTGGATACATATCTGGAACAGCGTGACAACGCCGAGGAAACCTTTTTGGAAACCTACCGCCGTGTCGGCATGGCCCCATTCAAGGCAGCGTTGTACCCCGAGGCGCAGGCCAATGCCGCTTGATCTGATCCAGACCGAACTGGGAAAGGACCGCAGCGCACTGACCGAAAAGGTCGAGGCGCTGAACGCCCGGTTCCGCCACCACAGCGCGCATGACGTGATGCATGGCGCGATTGAAGAGATCGACGAGCTTGCCCTCGTCTCAAGCTTTGGGGCGGAATCGGTTGTGTTGCTGCACATGGTCGCCGTGGTCAACAAGGCCACGCCGGTGTTGTTTATCGACACTCAGATGCTGTTCACCGAAACGCTGGAATACCAGCATGAGGTCAGCGAGCGTCTGGGCCTGACGAATGTCCGCATCATCCGCGCGGATGAAGATGATGTGCGACGCGACGACCCCTATGGCGCGCTGCATCTGCGGGATACCGATGCGTGCTGCAACCTGCGTAAGACGTTTCCTTTGCAGCAGGCATTGTCGGGCTATTGCGGCTGGATCAGCGGGCGCAAACGCTTTCAGGCGGGCACCCGCGCTGCGCTCGATTTCTTTGAGGTCGAAGACGGCACAGGTCGCATAAAGGTCAATCCGCTTGCCCATTGGGCACCCGAGGATGTCCGCGCCTATATGGACGAAAACCGCCTGCCCCGGCATCCGCTGGTGGCCAAAGGATACCCTTCGATCGGCTGTGCGCCCTGCACCTCGCCGGTCAAAGAGGGCGAAGACCCCCGCGCCGGACGCTGGCGCGACCAGAACAAGGAAGAATGCGGCATCCATTTTGTCGATGGCAAAATGGTGCGCGCCGGAGAGAAAACATGAACGTAATCGTATCGGATACGGGGTTTGCCCCCGATGACTGGACCGACGGCTTTGTCACTCTGGAAGACGCCGCCAATGACGTAGTCGCGCTGGACGTGGCGTCGGACACTGACCCGGATGAACTGATTGAACGCCTCGGCAATGCACAGATGGTGCGCGTGGATTTCCCGTCGTCAGCGGATGGGCGCGGCTTTACCATTGCGCGCGTCCTGCGCCTGAAAGGTTTTACTGGCCGCTTGCGTGCCAAGGGTCACATTCTGGCCGACCAATACGCCATGGCCCGCCGCAGCGGCTTTGACGAGGTCGAGATCGAAGACGCATTGGCAACCCGTCAGCCCGAAGATCAGTGGTTGGCCCGCGCCAACTGGAAAGACAACAACTATCAGGCCCGCCTGCGCGGCTGATACCGCCATCGCCAGCTGGTTGGGAAACGGGGGCAATCTGTCCCCTTTTCCTGCCTTGCAACAACGTTTAAACGGAGACGCCGGTCGCATCGACCGACAGTGAAACCATGACAGAGATGAAGCCCGTGACCGAAGCAACTGCCGTTAAGGCCCCCGTCCTGCCGGACGCCCAGACCGTCACCGAAGTGAAACATTGGACCGACAGCCTGTTTTCGTTCAAAGTGTCACGCCCTGCGTCCCTGCGCTTTCGCTCGGGCGAGTTCGTGATGATCGGTTTGCTGGGCGACAACGGCAAACCGCTGCTGCGCGCCTATTCCATCGCCTCACCGTCCTGGGACGAAGAGCTGGAGTTCTATTCGATCAAGGTGCAGGACGGCCCGCTGACCTCGAAACTTCAACACATCAAGGCTGGCGATCAGATCATCCTGCGGCCCAAGCCCGTTGGTACGCTGGTGCATGACGCGCTGCTGCCCGGTAAGCGCCTGTGGTTCTTTGCCACCGGCACCGGCTTTGCCCCGTTCGCCTCGCTGCTGCGCGAGCCGCAGACCTATGAGGATTATGACGAAATCATCATCACCCATACCTGCCGCGAAGTGGACGAGCTGGAGTATGGCCGTCACCTGATCGAAGACATCCGCCAGGACGAAATGCTGGCCGAGTTGATGGGCGAAGGTTTTGCGGATAAAATCCGTTACTACCCGACCACCACCCGGGAAAAGAGCCCCAAGATGGGCCGCATCACCGAGTTGCTGAAAGACGGCACCGTCTTTGCCGATTTGGGAATCGACGGCGGCATCAAACCCGATACCGACCGGGCGATGGTTTGTGGTTCGCTGGCGTTCAACCTGGACATCAAGGAGATTCTGGAAGGGTTCGACCTGCGCGAAGGTGCCAATTCCGAGCCCAAGGAATTTGTGATCGAAAAGGCCTTTGTGGGCTGATCTGACTGCGCCGGTCACCGGAATGATCGTGACCGGCGCGCATACTTGTTCTGAAACATGTGAATTTCAGTGGTTTCGGCGCGGTTGGCGCTTGAAACAACTGACGTGGCAGTCTAAATTCCGGGCTTGAAATTCGGCAATCATCAAAGGAATGAACCCATAGCTCGCAGACCTCACAACGCGCCGCCGCAAAGAGACACCGGACCGCGCGTCAATGACAAGATCCGTGCCCCCGAAATTCGCCTGATCGGCGCCGAAGGTGAAAATGTCGGGGTGGTTCATCCCGCTAAAGCCATGCAACTTGCTGCTGATGCCGGCCTTGATCTGGTCGAGATTTCGCCCAACGCGAACCCACCAGTCTGCAAGATTATGGATTTTGGCAAATTCAAGTACGAGACGCAGAAACGCGAAGCCGAAGCGCGTAAAAAGCAGAAGATCATCGAAGTAAAGGAGGTCAAGTTCCGGCCCAACACCGACACGCATGACTATGATGTCAAAATGCGCAACGTGTTCAAGTTTCTGGAAAACGGCGACAAGGTCAAAGTGACCCTGCGTTTCCGTGGCCGTGAAATGGCGCACCAGAATCTGGGTCGCGAATTGCTGGAGCGTGTGGCCGTCGACACCAAGGAAATCGGCAAGGTCGAAAACATGCCCAAGATGGAAGGCCGTCAGATGATCATGATGATCGGCCCCCTTCCGCAAAAGTAAGTTTGTCTTCTACGCAAGACGATTAAGCCCCCTCAACCCGAGGGGGCTTTTGTTTTGCCCGAGGGGGCTTTTGTTTTGCGCGGGCCTTTTTAAATTACCGCCGCCAGTGCCTTGCTTAGTTTTCCAATCAATTCTTCAATCTGATGCTCTTCGATGATGAAGGGCGGTGCCAAAAGGATGTGATCCCCAAGCCGCCCGTCGCGGGTGCCGGACATTGGGTAACAGATCAACCCTTCGGCCATCGCGGCCTTTTTAATCTGACCGGCAATCCCCGCGCCTGGGTCAAATGGCACCTTCCGATCCCGATCGGAGACCAACTCGACCCCGCGAAACAGCCCCCGGCCGCGTATATCGCCCACATTGGGATGTTGCCCGAATTCCGCCTGTAGCGCTTGCTGCAGCTTTTCCCCCATCAAACCCGCCTGCGCAGGCAATTCCCGATCCGTCAATTCCTGCACAACCGCCAATGCCGCCGCCGTGGCAACCGGATGCCCGATATAGGTATGCCCGTGCTGAAAGAACCCCGAGCCATCGCGGATGGCGTCAAAAATCCGGCTGGAACAAAGCATCGCGCCAATCGGTTGATACCCGGCCCCCAACCCCTTGGCGATACACAGGATATCTGGCGCCACCCCATCATGGTCGCAGGCAAACAGATGCCCGGTGCGCCCCATGCCGCACATCACCTCGTCCAGTATCAGCAGCACACCATATTGATCGCAGATGTCGCGGATACGTTTGAAATACCCCTCGACCGCGGGCACTGCCCCCAAAGTCGCGCCAACAACCGGCTCAGCGATAAAAGCCATGACCGTCTCGGGGCCCAGCCGCAGGATTTCAGCCTCCAACTCATTGGCGACGCGCTGACCGTAGTCCTGACTGCTCTCACCTTCGGGCTTTTCCGCATATTCATAGCAGGGCGCAATATGGGTCATCTCGATCAGCATCGGCGCAAACTGCGCCCGCCGCCACGCATTCCCACCTGCGGACAATGCGCCCAAAGTGTTGCCGTGGTAGCTCTGCCGCCGCGCAATCACACGCCGTCGGTCGGGTTGGCCGATTTCCAGATAATATTGCCGGGCCAGCTTGATCGCCGCCTCGGTCGCTTCGGACCCGCCCGAAACAAAATACACCCGGTCCAGATCACCGGGCGCATTTTCAATCAGCAGGTCCGCCAAAGCCTCGGCCGGTTCCGAGGTCATGAACCCCGTATGCGCAAAAGCGATCTGTTCAACCTGATCCTGCACAGCCCGGATGACGGCCGGGTTGGAATGACCAAGGCACGAGACGGCGGCATCGCCGCAATCCAAATAGCGCTTTCCCTGCGCGTCAATCAGGTAACACCCGTCCCCGCCTGCCGCCACAGGCAGGTCAGCTTTGGTATGACGCGGAAATACGTGACTCATTTCAATACCCTTTCCAACGAAGCAATCAGCGCCGATACCGACGCCGCATTGCTGTCCCAAGCGTTTCCGTTTCTATCCGTCAAACTGTTCTCAAACCCGACCCGAACATCCCCGCCGCGCCGGGCGGCCTGTTCCAGACAGGCGTGTTCCTGCGTCCCAAACGCGCAAACCATCCACCGCGACGCGTCGGCGGGGAATTGATCCATGTCTTGCGGATTGGATTCCTGACCCGTTGCATAGCGGCCCAACACCAACAAGCGATCCGTCTGTTCCTTGCGGACAATCCCGACCTCGTACCAACGTGCCAACAGCGCGGCATCATCCGCATCATACAAAATATGCTGAACCCTGGTTCCCTGATCGGCACACAGGCCATAAATCTGTCCCGCCAATTCAGGGCTACGCGCAACCTCACGCACCGAGATTGAGGCCCACTCCGGGCGTACATTCTGTACACAGGCGATCTGCGCAGGAACATCGAACACGCCCGCTGCTTCGGTTGTGATCTGAATATCCATGTCTGGCACAACCTGCCGCAGCTCGGCCATCGCCTCCTGATAAAGACCCGCATCCAAAGAATGCTGCCCATTGCCGTCGCGAACGTGCAGGTGAATTCCCCCGGCACCCGCTTTGAAACAGACCCGCGCAGTTTCCACAATCTGACCGATGGAGACCGGAATCTCTGAATGGTCGGCCCGACCCCGCCGCGCGCCATTCGGCGCCACCAAAACATAAGGGGATTGGGCGGTTACGCGTTGCGTCAAAGTTCCTGACATCGGCTTACCTCTGGAATGCCTTTCTCATCTAATTCAGGTGGTGTTGTTTTTTAGTTGTTATTTTCATAACATTTGTTTTTCTTCCGGTATGAAGAACACATCCAACCAGCTGACCGACCACCTACGCCAAACCATCGACCAGATGCCGTCTGGCCTGCAGGCCGCAGCGAAATACATCATCGACAATCCCGGTGACTTCGGTCTGGACCCGATCCGTGTGTCCGCTTCAAAAATCGGTGTCAGCTCAAACGTGCTGGTCCGTCTGGCGCAGCGGCTGGGATTTGACAGCTTCGAAGCGTTCCGAGCGCCCTTTCGGAATGCGCTGGTAACAGATCGCGAGGCTGATCTGGGCCAGGACTGGCTGACCACATTGCAAACGTCTGATGAGTTCAGCAAAGCGCAGGCCAGGTTCGCGCAGAACGAACAAAACGTCGTTGCGCGTTCCCTGCGACTTATGAAACCACAAGCCGTCCACCAGGCGGTTGATCATATCACCTCATCACGCCGATGCTTTGTGACGGCGACACGCGCAAGTTATGCTTTGGCATATTATTTTTCCTATACCGGGCGTATGGCGCATCCGGGTATTCAATTGGTTCCCAGACATGTGGGATCAGCAGCCGACGATCTTCTGGATGCCGATTCCCAAGACTGCCTGATCGCCATCACAGTTCACCCCTATTCTGCCGACACGATCCAATCCGTGCGCTTTGCAAAACAACAGGGGCTCAAGATCATTCTTATCTCGGACAGCGAAGTTATCGCGCCCGGGGTCGATCCCGACGTGTTGTTTACGGTCAGCACCAGAGCCTTACATCACTTTTCCTGTCTTACTGGAGCCATGGCCGTTCTGGACTGTTTGCTGGGGCATCTCTTTGATGCCGGTGGCGACGCCGCGCGCAGACGGGTTGATGACTACCAAAAGGCGCGCGAGGACACCGGGGCATATTGGCAACCCGCAAAACCGCCGAAAATACGACGCAAATAAAATGCCCCGGTATTTAGCCGGGGCTTTGATGTTCACATACAGGCTTCGATAGCCCGTTTGGTCATAACGCCTACAAGATGCGCGCGGTACTCCTTGCTGCCATGTAGATCGCTGATCATGTTCATCGGATTGATGCTCAACCCCATCAGGGCATCTGTACGAAATGCCCCGTTCAATGCCTGCTCGGCCTCAGACCACCGGAAAACACCGTCCTCGCTGGCACCGGTGACGGCGACGCGGACACCATCGGCAAACCGCGCCAGATACACCCCCACCAGCGCAAAACGCGAGGCTGGTTGCAGGAACTTCTGATAGCTGGCCGCCTGCGGCACCGGAAACCGGACTGCGGTGATAATCTCACCCTCATCCAGCGCGGTCGAGAACATACCCTCGAAAAAATCATCCGCGCCGATCTGGCGTGTATTGGTGACGATCGTCGCCCCCGACCCCAGCGCGCCGGCCGGATAACAGGCCGCCGGATCGTTATTCGCAATCGACCCCCCAATGGTGCCACGATTGCGCACCGCCGGATCACCGATCTGCCCGGCAAGCGCCGCCAGCGCTGGATAACTACTGGCCGCCTCAGCCGCCACAGTTGCATGGGTCGTTGCGCCACCGATGGAAACCGAACCATCATCGTCGACACAAACACCTTGCATCTCGGCAATACCGTTCAGCGATATCAGCGCCGATGGCGACGCCAACCGTTGCTTCAGCGTCGGGATCAAGGTCTGCCCGCCACCCAGCGCCTGCGCGTCCTCAGACCCCAGCGCCGCAACCGCGTCAGCAATGGTCGAGGGCTTCTCAAACTCGAAATTATACATTTCGTCTTCCTTTCCGAAAGGCGCGGATCCGCCCTTCATCTGGCTATAAATATCCCGGGGGTCTGGGGGCAGAGCCCCCAGCCTTCCCCACGTCTCACCCGTTCATCGCTGCCCAGACACGCGACGGGCTCACCGGCATATCGATTTGATCGACCGCCTTGCCCCCCGAATTCATCGCATCCAGCACCGCATGGACCACCGCCGGCGGTGATCCGATTGCACCGGCCTCGCCACAGCCTTTCACGCCCAGCGGGTTATGCGTACAGGGTGTCTGACTGGAATGGTCCACCGCATAAAACGGCAGATCATCGGCGCGCGGCATCGCGTAATCCATGAAGGACGCGCTCAGCAATTGGCCATTCTCGTCATAGGCGCAGTTCTCCAGCAGAGCTTGGCCGATGCCCTGACCAATGCCACCATGAACCTGACCATCAACGATCATCGGGTTGATGATATTGCCAAAATCATCCGCCGCGGTGAACTTTTCAACACTCACCTGCCCGGTCTCGGGGTCGATTTCGACCTCGCAGGCATAAGCCCCCGACGGGAAGGTAAAGTTCGCCGGGTCATAAAACGCGGTCTCCTCCAGACCGGGCTCCACCTCCAGCGGATAGTTGTGCGGCACATAGGCCGTCAGGGTCACATCGCCCCAGGCCACCGATTTATCGGTACCTGCCACGCTGAACTGACCGTCCTTCAGCTCGATATCGGCCTCTGACGCCTCAAGCAGATGCGCCGCGATCTTCTTGGCCTTCTCGATCACCTTCTCGGTCGCCTTGACCATGGCCGAGCCACAAACGGCCAAAGACCGCGAGCCATAGGTGCCCATGCCAAACGGAATTTTCGAAGTGTCGCCATGCACGATTTCGATCATCGACTCGTCGATGCCGATCATGTCGGCCACCACTTGCGGAAAGGCAGTCTCATGCCCCTGCCCGTGGCTGTGCGCACCGACCATGACACTGATCGAGCCAGTGGCATTCACCCGCACCGTCGCCGCATCGTAAAGACCCGCGCGCGCGCCCAACATGCCAACGATGTTCGACGGAGCAATCCCGCAGGCCTCTATGTAACAGTTGATGCCCAGACCGCGCAGCTTGCCTTTGGCTTCGCTTTCCGCACGGCGCGCGGCAAAACCCGCCAGATCGGCCGCAGCCTCAAGCTTGTCCATCGTCCCGTTGTAATCGCCGGTGTCATAAGTCAGTGCAACCGGCGTGTCATAAGGAAACTGAGTGATAAAGTTCTGACGCCGCAGGGCAATCGGATCGACGCCCAGCTCACGCGCGGCTTTGTCCACGACACGCTCCAGCTGATAGGTCGCCTCGGGGCGACCCGCGCCGCGATAGGCATCCACCGGCACCGTATTGGTGAACATCGCCTTTACGTTCACCTGAATGACCGGCGTCTTGTAGTTGCCCGCCATCAACGTACCGTGCAGCCAGGTCGGAACCGAGCTGGAAAACGTCGACAGATACGCGCCGAGGTTTGCATAGGTATTCGTGCGCAAACCGACAAAGTTATTGTCCGCATCCAGTGCCAGCTCAATCGTGCTGACATGGTCACGGCCATGGGCATCCGACATGAAGGCCTCAGACCGGCTGGAACTCCACTTGACCGGGCGGTTACACGCCTTGGCCGCGAAGGTACAGAATGCCTCTTCCGCATAGTGGAATATCTTGGTACCGAAACCGCCGCCCACATCCGGGGCGACAACGCGGACCTTGTGTTCCGGCAGACCCAGCACAAAGGCGCACATCAACAGCCGGATCACATGCGGGTTCTGCGAGGTGGTATAAAGCGTATAATCCTCGGTCCCCCGGCTGTATTCGGCCACCGCCACACGTGGCTCCATCGGGTTGGCGACAAGGCGGTTGTTGACCAGATCCAGCGTGGTCACATGGGCCGCATTGGCAAAGACCTCGTTGACCTTGGCGTCGTCAGCCTCGCCCAGCTGCCAGTCATAGCAGATATTGTTTTTCAGATCGTCATGAACCAGCGTCGCGCCATCTTGCGCCGCCGCTTTCATATTCATGACGGCGGGCAGAACCTCGATATCCACGTCGATGGCTTCGGCGGCATCGCGCGCCTGTTCAAGGCTGTCGGCCACAACTGCGGCAATCGGGTCACCCACATGGCGAACCTTGCCCTGCGCCAGAATCGGATGCGGAGGCTCCTGCATGGGCGCGCCATGCTTGTCGGTGACTTCCCAGCCGCAGGGTATCCCGCCCACGCCTTCAAAATCCTTGCCAGTGAATATTTTGACCACGCCCGGCATGCCTTCGGCCGCCGAAGTGTCCACGCTCTTGATCCGGCCATGCGCGATGTCGGACCGCAGGAAATGCACATAGGCCTGACCACGTACATTGATGTCGTCGGTGTAATTGCCTGCTCCGGTCAGAAAGCGCACGTCCTCGCGCCTTTTGGAACTGGCTCCGATGCCACTGTCTTTGGGCATTGCTTGTTCTCCTCCCTGAAAAGAATTTTCGTCGAAAATTCTTTGTGGCCGCGTTACTCGGCGGCGATTTGGCTTACGTCCTGACCGGATGCGGCCATGATCGCCTTGACGATGTTGTGGTAACCGGTACAGCGGCACAGGTTCCCTTCGAGGTACTTTCGAATCTCGGCCTCGGTCGGGCGCGGATTATCTTTCAGCAGCGCCGCCGTGCTCATCACCATGCCCGGCGTGCAAAACCCGCATTGCAGACCGTGATGATCCTGAAACGCCTGCTGGATCACGTTCAGCGAGCCATCAGCATTGGCCTGCCCCTCGATCGTGCCGATATCTGCGCCGTCAGCTTCCATCGCCAGCATATTGCAGGACTTTATCGCCTCGCCATTCACATGCACCACACACGCACCGCATTGTGCTGTATCACAGCCAACATGTGTGCCAGTCATCGACAGGTGTTCGCGCAGAAAACCGGACAGCAATGTCCGGCCCTCGACGTCTCCGCTCACGGGTTTACCGTTCACGGTCATTGAGACCTGTGTCATTAGCTCCTCCCAATTGGTATTTCTCCCTGCTCCGAGTTAAGCACGGGAATTTTTGTTTGAGAACAAAAATATTTACCGATTATTTCAGCCGGTTACGCGCCTAACTTTTTTGAGATAAAGCGATGCACCAAGAAAGCAAATTCTTGCTGCGTCAACTTTTGCGCGAGGCCCTTGGCTGTGGCCGGGTCGGGATTTCCTTGAGCAACCCACCAACCCCCATTCCGGCAATATCCGCACCTGTGGTTTCGATCCCGCAAGCGACGCGCGACAATACCCAGTCCGCGCCATTCAACGCCGGAGACCGCGCGCACCCTGGCAACCCGATCACCGGCTGCATCCCAAGGGCGCCAAGAAACAACAAATTACCTGGATCAACAGGCATACCGAACCTGTCCACCTGCCCGCCCGCTGCGCGCACGGCCTGAGGCGCCACGTCAAATACGTCTGAGGTCGCCGAACCAGTCAGGATCATCACCACATCGCCCTGCGCGCTGGTTATTGCGCTTGTCAGCGCATCGGTCTGATGCGGAACGATACGAACTTCGCTCAACTCCATACCCAACGCTTCAACCCGCCCACGAATGGCGGTGATACCTTTTTCGTTGGGTGGTCCGCCGGGAATTTCAGTCACGATCAACGCGGCGTTTCGGTAAACGGGTGCGGCCAAACGGATGGCCCCTTGCGCCAGACGCGCAGCGCGCAGGACATCGGCCCCCGGCACCGCATATGAAATCACCTTGATCGTCGCCACCATCCCGCCCGCGTTCATCTGCTGAAACTGCGGCACTGTCGCTACGGTGATCATCGGATTGACCCGGTTGAAGTCTTCCAGCGCGCCTATGTCCAGCACCGCAACACCCGGTCCGTCTGCCAGCAGGTTCACGCGCCCGGTGAACGGTGCGGTCACCCTCAACTTGGCTGTAACCGGATCGGGTGTCAGTGCATCAGCCAGCATTCGGGCGGCTTCGTCTTCATGGCAATCGCCGGGATCAAGTCGGGCCACGGTGACCGATTTGTAACCCGCCTTCGCCAACTGGGATTGATGTTCGGGCGTCAGGACCATGCCTTTGCGCAGCTTGACCTTATCCGCCTGCACCGAATGGGCCAGAATGGCGCCAACTGCTTCGCCAAGAGGAACGGGGCCGAATTTCACGCCTTGCCCCGCAGAACCGCAGTCATTTGCGCCAATACAGCGACCGCGATTTCCGATGGCCCCGCAGCGCCGATATCCAGACCGATGGGGCCGTGAATTCGGGCAAGCTGGTCATCGTTAAAACCCGCTTCTTTCATGCGCGCCAGCCGCTTGGCATGGGTGCGTGTGGACCCCAAAGCGCCAATATAAAAGACCTCGGCCCGCAGCGCGGATATCAATGCCGGGTCGTCAAGCTTTGGATCATGCGTCAACAGAACGACGGCTGTACGCGAATCCAGACCCAGTTTATCAACCGCCTCGTCCGGCCAATCAGTCAGTATCTTTTCGCCAGGAAAACGCGCGCCGGATGCAAAGGCATCACGCGGGTCGATTATCGCCGGGTCATATCCGGCAATCCGGGCCATTGGCACCAGCGCCTGCGCGATATGTACCGCACCCACGACAATCAATCGTAAAGGTGCGTTGTGAACCGCCACAAATGTCTGGCCATCGTCCTCGAACCCTGACCGATCCATACGCAAGCGGCCTGCATACGCATTGCGGCGCAAGGCCCGGTGACCGGTTTCGATATTGACCTCATAGGCCACGGGTTCGCGCCGCGCGCGAGCATCAACCAATTCGCGTAACATGGGTTCAGGCAGCACCTTGCCCACCGGTTCGACCAGAACGCGGATCGTGCCACCACAGGCCAGACCCACGGCAAAGGCGTCATCGTCGCTGACGCCGAACTCCAGCAGCCGCGCCTCGCCTTCGTCGATCGCCTCAAGCGCCTCGACCACGACCGCGCCTTCGACACAGCCCCCCGAAACCGAACCTTCGATGCGGCCATCCCCGCCGATCACCAGCTGTGCGCCCACGCGACGCGGAGCGCTGCCCCAGGTTTCAACGACCGTGGCCAGGGCCGTCGGGCGACCTAGGCCATACCAGCGAAGCGCCGTTTCCGGGCTGTTGTCGAATCTATCCATTGCACCCTCCCCAAGCGTTCTGGTTCAACATAGGCAGGTTTAACCGGATGAAAAGGAATCCGCACACCGGTCCCGCCGTGCAGGGGCGGAAAAACTGAACATTCGGCGCGATTAAGCCGAGATTTCCGCAGTTTACGCAAAGGATTGATTGTCAGTGAACCTGATTCTAGCTTACACGCGCGACTGCTGCATTCCAGTATGCGCATATATATTTTTCAAAAGGGAGACAAAGACTTGAAACGTATTTTTTCACTCGGAATGGCAATTGGGCTGCTGGCATCGACCGCGGTTAGCGCGGACACATACCTGCGTTATGGTGAGGTCGAGGGCTGGAAGGTATTCATCGACGAAGACAAGAAATCCTGCTTGATCGAGGCCGTGGATGACGCGGAAAACGTGGTGCAGATGGGTCTGACTCAGGACCGTGGCGTTGGCTATGTCGGTGTTTTCACCAAAGCCAAGACCGATATCAAACGCGGTGACAAGGAAGCTGTGGCGATCCTGCTGGGTGACAACCTTTATCTTGGCGAAGCCACCGGCATGAAGGGCAACATCACCAAAGGGTATTCCGGCGGCTATGTCCTGTCCGATGATCCTGCGTTCGCCGAAGACATCGCGAAAAAGAAGGTCATGGTTGTGTTCCCGGAAAAGGAATTTGCCTTTACCGTCGATCTGACCGGCACCTACAAGGCCATGGAAATGGCCCGCAAGTGCAACGAAGAACAACTGAGCTGAGGTTCAGCCCGAAAGCGCGGTCATCAGCCGCGCTTTCTCACCCACGTCATCGGGTTTCGAGATGACGGCGGCCAGATCCTCCAAAGACGCAATCGAATGGCCCGCGCGGAAGCTGTCCACATGTGGCAGCATCGCCGCCACACCCTGCGCTTTGGGCGCAAACCCATCCCAACGCAACAGCGGGTTCAGCCAGATCAGGCGGCGCGCCGACAGGTGCAGCCGTTCCATTTCTTTTCCCAGCGCCTCGGGCTCGCCCCGGTCCAGACCGTCCGAGATCAACAGCACCACAGCCCCCTGCCCCATGACACGGCGCGACCAGTCGCGGTTGAAGGCGTGCAGGCATTCGCCGATCCGGGTGCCGCCTTCCCAATCCTGCGCTTCGGCACCCGCTGCGGCCAGTGCCGCATCCACATCGCGCTGTTGCAGATGCCGGGTAACGTTGGTCAGCCGCGTGCCAAAGGTGAACGCGTGGACCCTGGCCCAACCTGCGCCTTTGGCGTTTGAGACCGCGTGCAGGAAATGCAGGATGATCCGGCTGTATTGACTCATCGAGCCGGAGATATCGCAAAGCACAACAAGGTTCGGCCAGCGCGGCTTTGGTTTGAGACGGGCGATGTCGCGCAGCTCACCCCCCTGACGCATTGCGGCGCGCAGGGTGCGGGCGCGGTCGATGCGATGCCCCAGATGGCTGGCCTGCCCGCGCCGCGATTCGATCGGTTTCACCGGCAAGGTCAGACGTGCAAGCAGACGCTTGGCTTGCGCGACCTCGGCCGTGCTCATCTGTTCAAAGTCGAGGCTGCGCAGACGTTCCTCGGACGACGCGGTTTGCGAGGCGTCGATTTCAAGGTCAGTGCCGTCCTCCTGCTCGGTGGTTTCGGGCAGATCGCGATCCACCCCGTCCAGCAACGCCTCAGCCGCGCGTTTTTCGGCTGCATCGGCCTTGCGCTCTTCCTGTACGCCGCGCAGGGCGGGCAGCATCATGGACATCATGTGTTCAAGATATCGCGGGTCACGCCAATACAGGCGAAAGACCTGCGCAAACACCATGCGATGTTCCGGCCGGTTCACGAAACAGGCGTGAAGCGTCCAGTAGAAATCGCGCCTTTCAGTAAACCCGGCGGCCTGCACGGCCCGGATCGCATCCACCACCCGCCCCGTTCCAATGGGCAACCCCGCCTTGCGCAAGGCGCGTGCAAAATGGGTGATGTTCTGCGCCAGCTTGGGGTCGCCCGGAACATCAAGCACCAGCTGCTCGGTCATCAGACCGGCTCTAACGAGGCTTTGGCATCATCCAGAATCCGCTTGGCCTCGGACCCTTGAAGTTTCTGAATGTCGTCCTGGTATTTCAGGATCGCGCCCAACGTGTCGCCGATCACCTCGGGGCTGAGGTTGATCACGTCCAGCGCCAGCAGGCATTTGGCCCAGTCTATGGTCTCGGCCACACCGGGTTTCTTGAACAGATCCTCGGTGCGCAGGTGTTGAACAAAGGCCACAACCTCGCGGCTGAGCGCCTCGGCGGCCTCGGGGGCGCGGGCGTGCAGGATTTCGATCTCGCGGTCGAAATCGGGATAATCGACCCAGTGATAAAGACACCGGCGTTTCAGCGCATCATGCACCTCGCGCGTGCGGTTCGACGTGACGATCACGATGGGCGGCTCTGACGCTTTGATCGTGCCCAATTCGGGGATGGTGACCTGAAAATCGCTCAACGCTTCGAGCAGGAATGCCTCGAACGGTTCGTCGGTGCGGTCAAGCTCATCAATCAACAAAACGGGTGCGCCATGCTCGTCCGGGCGCATCGCTTGCAACAAGGGGCGTTCGATCAGGTATTCGTCCGAGAACAGCTCGGATTGCAGGGCGCCGCGTTCGGCACCGCCCGCAGCCTCGGCGGTTCGGATTGCCACCATCTGCGCCGGGAAATTCCATTCGTAGACGGCTGATGAGGCATCCAGACCCTCGTAGCATTGCAGCCGGATCAGACGCCGGTTCAGCCCGGCGGACAGGGCCTTGGCAATCTCGGTCTTGCCGACGCCGGCCTCACCTTCCAGAAACAGCGGGCGGCCCAGTTTCAGCGACAGGAACACGACCGTGGCCAAAGCCCGCCCGCAGACATAGCCCTGCGCGCCCAGCATGGTCTGAACGGCGTCGATGGAATTTGGCTGTGTCATGTTCTTGTCTCTCCCTCGCCACAACAGGTCATGGCTGTACGCGCGCGTCAAGACCATGGTCTTTCCGGGATTTACGGCGATCGCACGCGTTGACAAGGTCTTTTCCGGCAGCCGCCTGTGTGTTAGCCGGGGCGCCATGACCGATAGCATCACGATCCGCCGCCCCGACGACTGGCATCTGCATCTGCGCGATGGCGCGATGTTGCAGGCCGTCCTGCCCGAAACCGCGCGCCATTTTGCCCGTGCGATCATCATGCCGAATCTGGTGCCGCCCGTTGTGCGCGGCGATCAGGCCGTCGCCTATCGCGACCGCATCATGGCCGCCCTGCCCGACGGCCAGGCGTTCGAGCCGCTGATGACCCTGTATCTGACCGAAGATACCGACGCCGAAGACGTGGCCGCCGCCCATGCCAGCGGGTTGATCAAAGCCGTCAAACTGTACCCGGCCGGGGCCACCACCAACTCGGCTTCAGGTGTGCAGGATTTCGAAAAAGTGCGCCCGGTGCTTGAGAAGATGGCCGAGATCGGCCTGCCCCTGTGCGTGCACGGCGAAGTCACCGATGCCGAGATCGACATCTTTGACCGCGAGGCGGTGTTTATCGACCGCGTTCTTGATCCGATCCGCAGGGCAACGCCGGGTCTCCGCGTGGTAATGGAACATATCACCACCGCCAACGGCGTGGACTACGTGAAATCCAATGACACTGATCTGGGCGCGACCATCACGGCGCATCACCTGATCATCAATCGCAATCACATTCTGGTTGGCGGCATCAAACCGCATTACTATTGCCTGCCTGTCGCCAAGCGGGAAGAACACCGTCAGGCCCTGTTGGCTGCCGCGACCTCGGGCGATGCGCGGTATTTCCTGGGCACCGACAGTGCGCCGCATACGGATGCCAACAAGGAAATGGCCTGCGGGTGTGCGGGATGTTTCACCGCGACGAACACCATGTCCCTCGTGGCTGAGATGTTCGAACGCGAAGGCGCGTTGGACAAGCTGGAAGGGTTTACCTCGCTGAACGGCCCGGCTTTTTACCGCCTGCCGGTTAACGAGGACACGATCACTCTGACCAAGGGCGACCCGGTGGAATACCCCAGCAAAATCGAAACTGAAGACGGCCCCGTCACGGTATTTGAGCCGGGCTTTCCACTGTACTGGCGCGTGGTTTAGCGGCCAGCATTTGTGACAGGTCGCGGGCGCGGCCACCGGTGCGCAGCATCGACCAGATCGCGTCCGCCTGATCGCTGCCGATCAGCTTGGTCGCCTTGCCACGCACGCGATCCTCGCGATCCGACAGGGTCATGGGGGTCAGCAGGTCATGTGTTGCCTCGGGCCGGGCACCATCCCGGCGCAGCAAGGTCAGATGCGCCTGCGTTTCCGACAGGGCCTCATCTGCCTCAACAGAAACTCGGTCGCGCAGAGATTTCAGGCGCGGGTCGGCGCAGACCATATCGGTGTAGCTGCCCGGCAACGCCGTGTCATATCCAAGCGCCTGCATGGCGATCACAGTGCGATACGAGAACTTGGCCCCCAGCCCGGTGGTCGGAGACACCTGATTGCACACGCTCATCCAGCGCGGATGGGTCTTGACCCTGATTTCGGCCACTTCAGGGCCGGCAACATCCAGATCCCGCGCCGCCTCAAGCGCGGCGTGCAGACCGTGGCAGCAGGCGTGGAACTTGTGGCTGACGCTGTCGAACAGCCATTCATCGCCCAACCCATCCAGCGCGGCCTGACTGTCCCCTGCGCCCATATGGGTTGCGCCGAACCCGTAAGGTCCTTCCAGCGCATCCATGTTTGGTTCAAACCCTTTGGCGATCAGCAACGCCACCTCAACCCCGGCCGAGGCCGCAAGCCCTGCGTTGTAAGGTTTGCCCATGGTTCCGAATTGCGCCTTCAGCCCCGCCGCACGCGTCGCCGTCAACCCAAGCGTTTTACGCATCTGTTCAACGTCAAACTTCAGGATGCGCCCCGCTGCTACTGCTGCGCCAAACGCACCGGCAGTGGCAGTCTGGTGAAACCCCGCCTGATAGTGATTGCGCCCCAGCCACAGCCCCATTCGGGCCGAAACCTCCATCCCCACCAACGCGGCCTCAAGGAAATCGACCAGGATGCGATCATCCCATTCGCTCAGCGCCAGCGCGGCGGGCAGAACCGCCACCGAGGGGTGGCCGATATGGGCGAAATGGGTGTCGTCATAATCCAGCGCGTGGGACACGGTGCCGTTGACCAAAGCGGCACCGCGCAACGGGGCCGCACCGCCGCCGAACAGATGTGCCTGTGCGGCACCCTCTTCGCCCAACACAAGGTTGCGCACAGCTTTCGCGACCGGCTCATCAATTCCGGCACGCCCAACGGCCATCCAGTCCAGAACGGACAGACAGGTGACGATCCGTGTCTGTTGCGTTGTCGTGACAGGTCCTGCGGCGAACCCGGCCAAAGATATGGAAAAATCGTTCATAAGGGCAGTTTAGCGCGCGACCCTATCGGGTAAAGGCCTAGTCGTACAAATCCGCAGCGCGGGTTTCGAACGCCTGCACGACCCGGTGCATGGCCTCGTTGAAGACAACCCCGATGATGCCTTGCAGGATGGCATTCTTGAATTCGAAATCCACGTGGAACGACACGTTGCAGCCCCCATCGGGCGCATCCTGAAACTGCCAGTCGGATTTCATGTATTTGAACGGGCCGTCCAGATATTCCGTGTCGATCTTCATTTGATCGGGAAACAGCGTCACCCGGCTGCCGAATCTTTCGCGGAACACCTTGAACGAGATCACCAGATCCGCCTCCATCACCTGCGCCTCGCCCGCCGCATAGGTCCGGCGAATTCGGGCGGCGGCGCACCAGGGCAGAAACTCGGGGTATTTGGCCACATCCGCGATCAGGTCGTACATCTGCTGAGCAGTGTACGGCATGCGACGGGTTTCGGAATGTGTAGGCATGGCGTCCGGTTTTAAAAGGTGACAATGGCGCGTCATGTCGTATGTTGCGCGCCAAAGATCAAGGGGGCAGCGATGAGCGACCGCGCATATGTGATAGATGAGATGATCTCGGCCAAGGCAATCGCCGCCAAGATCGAAGAATTGTGTCGCGAAATCACCGCAGAATTCGGGGATACGGACAAGCTGATCGTAGTCGGCCTGTTGCGCGGCAGCTTTGTTTTCATCGCCGACCTTGTGCGCGAACTGGACCTGCCGATCGAAGTGGATTTCCTTGAGGCGTCATCTTATGGCGATTCGATGGAAAGCAGCCGAGAGGTTCGCATTCTCAAGGACTTGCGCGGCGCAATTGAAGGGCGTGACGTATTGGTCGTCGAAGATATCGTCGACACCGGTCACACGCTGAACCACGTGACCAAACTGTTGCGCAGCCGCAAACCCGCGCGTCTGAAATCCATCGCCCTGCTGGACAAGCCCAGCCGGCGCGAAGTTGATTTCCGCTCGGACTGGATCGGGTTCGAGATCCCGGATGAGTTTGTGGTGGGCTATGGTATCGACTACGCTCAGCGTAATCGAAACCTGCCGTTCATTGGCAAGGTGCGCTTTACCGAGGACTGAGCGAGACCCGCATGAACCCGCGTCACCTACTTCGAATGTCTCAATGGGCCCGCAATCCTCCGTCAGAGAAGCGGGTCAAGCTGGTGTTCGGCATTATACTCCTGTGCCTTGCGATTGGCGGTATCGAGTACATGGGCTGGTGGCCGGACTGGGCCAAGGGCGAATGGACAAGGTTCAAGCCCTGATCAGCCCAACACCTGCCGAATGGCCGTCAGAAAAATCCCGCTGCCCACGGGTATCAACGCATCCGGAAAGTCATAATCGGGGTTGTGTAGCTGCGGTTGATCCCGCCCTGCCCCCAACCAGAACATCGCCGTTTTCGCGCCTTTGGCGAATTGCCCGAAGTCCTCGGAAAACTTTTGTGGGTACTGCGTAAGGGTACAAGAAACGCCACGCTGGGCACAGGTGGTTGCGACTGTTTCAACCGCTTCGCCATGATTGACACATGCTTCGAAAACATCGTCATACGTGATCTCGGCGGTCAACCCTGTCGCTTTCGCGGCCTGCATCACCAAAGCCTCGGCCGCCAGGATCAGACGTTGCATGCACGCGTCTGAAACCGTGCGCAAAGTCACCCACAGTTCGGCCCGGCCCGGAGTTACACCAAATGTCCGCTCGCCCAGATTGGCATGTGTCACTGTGGTCAGCGCGAATTCAGCGTCCAAATCACCGCCCCGACCCAACTGTGCCAATTGCGGTATCAGCGTGGACAGCGCCATCGCCGGGGAAACCCCATCCTCGGGGGCCGCCGCGTGTGAGGTCCTGCCGGTCAGGATCACCCTCATCCCGCGCGAGGCGCAATTGGCCGCCGCTTCGCAGACCTCAACCGTGCCCAGTTCCAGCCCCGGCAGGTTGTGCAGTGAAAACACGTAATCCGGCGCAATCTGTTCAAACCGCGGGTCCGCGCGAAAGGCGGTTGCGCCCTGCCCGGTTTCTTCGGCTGACTGAAAGATCAGAACCACCCGACCCTTCAAAGTGCGATTGCGCCCAAGCTCTTCGGCGACGCCCAGCACCATGGCCATATGCCCGTCGTGGCCACACAGATGACCGTGCCCGGTGACCCGCGATACATAGGGTACATCCGTGATTTCCTGGATCGGCAGCCCGTCCAGTTCGCAACGAACAGCTACGGTCGGTCCGGCCTGCCCGCTGTCATATACAGCCGCAACGCCATGCCCCCCAAGCCCGGTCAGCACCTGATCTGCACCGAATTCTTGCAACTGCTCTGCCATACGGGCCGCAGTTTCGCGTTCCTGCCCCGAAAGTTCGGGGGTCTGGTGCAACTCGTGGCGCAGCTTGGTCAGCCGCGCCAGCGTTTCCGGCGTCACCCCTGCTCCAACTTCTTTTGACGCGCATCACGCAACCGGGCGAAATCGTCACCCGCATGATAAGACGACCGGGTCAGCGGCGTCGCAGATACCATAAGGAACCCTTTGCCAAAGGCCGCCTTTTCGTAGGATGCGAATTCCTCAGGCGTGACGAACCGATCCACGCCATGATGTTTGGGGGTCGGTTGCAGATATTGCCCGATGGTCAAAAAGTCGATGTCGGCGGCGCGCATATCGTCCATGACCTGCCGGACCTGCTGTGCATCCTCACCCAGACCGACCATGATACCGGACTTGGTAAAGATCGACGGGTCCAACTCCTTGACGCGCTGCAGCAGACGCAGCGAGAGGAAGTAGCGCGCGCCAGGGCGGACCTCGGGGTACAGGCCGGGAACGGTTTCCAGATTGTGATTGAAGACGTCCGGCTTGGCCTCGACCACGACCTCAAGCACCGAAGGATCGCATTTCAGGAAATCCGGCGTCAGAATCTCAATCGTAGTCTTGGGCGACCGGTGCCGGACCGCGCGAATGGTCTGCGCAAAATGCTCGGCCCCGCCGTCGCCAAGATCGTCACGGTCGACCGACGTGATAACAACGTGGTTCAGCCCCAGCTTTTGCACTGCATGGGCAACACGACCGGGTTCAAAGGTATCCAGCATATCAGGACGGCCAGTGGCGATGTTGCAAAAGGTGCAACCGCGCGTACAGATGTCCCCCATGATCATCATCGTGGCGTGACCCTGGCTCCAGCATTCGCCGACATTCGGGCACCCGGCCTCTTCGCATACTGTGACCAGATTGTTGTCACGCATGATCCGGCGCGTATCGGCATATCCCTTGCCGCCGGGGGCTTTGACGCGAATCCAGCTTGGCTTTTTTGGCTGCGCATTGTCGGGACGATGCGCTTTTTCGGGGTGACGTTGTTCGGGGATCTTCAGATCACGCACGGTCGGCTTTCCTGACTTTGGGTCAATTTGCTTTTGCCTAACATAAACCGAGCGCCGGAACTACGCCAGCCATGCATACCAGCTATGACCACCGACTGTGCATATGCAGTATATTGATCCAAAGGACGTACCAGATTTCAATATTATCAACGCTCTGGCGGAAATTTTCCGGTTTTGCAATCGCGGCATATCCACCATTGAAGCCCTTTTAGAACTGTTTTAAGCCCCCCTGAGTTCACACATGAATCACAGGAGCTTGAGCATGAAAACTGGCGCCACATTGCCGGACGTCACCTTTCACACCCGCGTGCGCGACAAGGCGGTCGAAGGACCGAACCCGTTCCGCTGGGAAGACAAGACAACCGCGGATTACTTCGCAGGCAAGCGTGTCATTCTGTTCTCGCTTCCCGGCGCGTTCACGCCCACGTGTTCGACTTACCAACTGCCCGGTTTTGAAAACGGCTATGCCGATTTTGGCGCACAGGGCATCGACGATATCTATTGCATGTCGGTGAATGACAGCTTTGTCATGAACAAATGGGCGCAGGATCAGGGTCTGAAAAACGTCAAGGTCATCCCCGATGGTTCGGGCGAGTTCACCCGCAAGATGGGTATGCTGGTCGACAAGGACAATCTGGGTTTCGGTATGCGGTCCTGGCGCTATGCCGCAATCATCAACGACGGAGTTGTCGAGGCATGGTTCGAGGAACCCGGCCTGATGGATAACTGCCCCGAAGACCCCTATGGCGTGTCGTCCCCGGAAAACGTGATGAAGCATCTGGCAGACGCCAAAGAACCAGCGCTGGCGTAAGCGCGCTGAGTTTCGAAATCGAAAGGCCCGCTTTTGGCGGGCTTTTCCCTTTTCAGCCTCGGGTCGCTGAAACGATGCCTTCCCCGACCTGGCGAATGACGTCTGCCAGCCCCCTGAACCACTCTTCCTCACCAGTAGAGGAACGGCGCACCAATCCCACGGTTCGGGCCGGTTGCGGGGCGGTAAAGCGCAACAGTTTCAACCCGGGCACTGCGTCCGCTTCGGCGCGCGCGGCAAGTTCCGGCATCAGGGTCAGGCCGAACCCCTCGGCCACCAGCCGCGACAGGGTCGCCAGCGAAGACGCGCCCATGTTGATCAAGCCGCTGCTTCGGTCCTGACCACAGACTTCAAGGGCCTGATCGGTCAGGCAGTGACCATCATCCAGCAGCATCAGTTGGGCTGTCTGCAAATCCAACGGGCGCAAGGCCTCGGGGTCGCTGGCCATATTCTGAATGCGCGTGGAACTGCCAGCAAGCAGAAAGCGGTCTTCGAACAGGGGCACCTCGAACAGCTCGCTGCCCCCCGCTGGCAATGCCACGACACCGGCGTCGATCTCTCCGGCGCGCAGCATCGACAAAAGACGCTCTGTCCTGGCCTCACGTATCTGCACCCTGAGCGATACGTCGGTGGCCCGCAATCCCGCCAGCACACCGGGCAGCAGGTACGGCGCAATCGTTGGAATAATCCCGATCGACAGCGACCTGTGCCCGCCCGAGTGGTCCTTGGCAAACTGATCCAGACTATTGGCCGCCCCAAGAACCTGACGGGCATGGTCCAACACATCGCGCCCCAACGGCGTCAGAAGGATATCGCGGGCCTTACGCTCGAACAGCGCGCCGCCCAGCGTTTCCTCCAGCGCCTTGATTTGCACCGACAAAGCGGGTTGCGAGACATGACAGACCTGCGCCGCCCTGCCAAAGTTACGCTGCTCGGCGACGGCGTTGAAATATTGGAGTTGCCTGAGGGTAAAGTTCATAACCCCTGATTATCACTTACCCCCGAAATCGCAACGGCAACATATCACCGCGTGTCTCTACCCGATCAGGCGATTGCGCTCTGACTGGGTCTCATAGTGCCGATTGAGCCTTTGCAATGCGATCCGCAGTACGATCTTTCCGGAACGGGCCGACCACCCCATGCGTTTTTCCGCAAGTTCCAGACCTTCAAGATAGCAGCAACACCGCAGGGCTACATCACTTAACCCCGGACCAAGATCCGACAGCGCGTGGGCCACCCGGTCACGCGCGTCAGAAGACCCCCGCCCCCCGTGCGAGTCGCTGTCAAAACTTCCGCGCCCTCCGGCGGTCAGAAAATGATCCCAGTTTTGCGCAACCTGAGGACCGATCTGCGCCAGTTCAAAATCCTCGCGCAAGCGTTCACCTGCAGCCACAAGCGTTTCATCCAGAAATGGCTTTCCGTCCCGGTCCCGTCTGCGCGCCAATGCAATCAGCGGGCTTTCTGCAACGCTGTATCGGATGCGTCTTGGCCGTTCGGCTTTTTCCCCGGTCCCGCCCACCCGGTCCATTTGAGGGTGAAACGGCGTTTGCGCTTCGGCCATGCCAAACTCACTGCGCGCCCGCGCCTTGTTTTCCGCCTCGGCGACCAGACGGCTAAGGGCCGTACGTCCCGACGTCGAAATTCGATAACGGGAAATGCGCCCCGGATTGTCGCAGGAAATCCAGTCTTTCAGGGCCAGTGCCTGTGCGATCCCGCACTCGACCACAGCCGTTCGCGTCGCCCCGCTGTCGCCTGTGTCGCGCACCACCACGGCCTTGTCCATTTCCTCGGCGACGGCCAGAACCGACCCGGTTTCGCATAGCCGGCGCAAAATCCGTAACGCTTCGCGGTTGAATTCCTCATCTTTCGCGGCGGCCGCCTCTTCGGGGGATGTGGACACAGCCCCCCTGACCGAAGCCTCGGTCCGATCCCCAGCTTCGGCAAAATGCGTTTCGGCCAACGATTGAAGCGCAGCATCCACCAACGGATCATCCCTGCGCATTTCGATACGTCGAATTTGTCTGAGTATGGTTGAAGCATGGCACCCTGCGGATCGCGCTATATCGCGGATCGACTGGCCGGTTTCCGTGTGGGCCAGATATCGTTGCGCCCCCTCAGGTACCCAAGCCGGAATGGTGAAAGCCATGTTATTTTCCATAGTTAGTTGCCCTCGTCGACAAAACAATCTGCTATCAATCGCCCCCGGTGAATTTGTTAACCAATTCTAACTAGAGTCGCTTTCGTTACTCGTTCGTTAACCCGCAGAGACAAGGACCAGATTTGATTCAAAAACATAAACAGTCATGAAGTCATAGTTCGGCGAGAACTAAATTGAGGCAACACCCGCCTAGGTTGTGTGACAAACAGGGTCCTTCCACTCGGAAAAGAGGACCCGAATATGCAAGACCTGATGACCATGATCAAAACCCTACGCCGTCCCCGCCTGCTGGTGCGGGCTGCAAAGCTTGGCGCACAGGATTACGATCGGGACAGGCATTTGCAGCGGACACTGGGGTATGGTTCCCTGCCCGGCACGGGCACGGCGCTGGTCCGGCTGATGGAAATGGAAAAAGAAGTTAACGCGCAAAGGCTGGCCGAGGATGCCACCTATTCGCTGGTCCGGCATCTGGACCTGCTGATTGCACTGTTGGGCGAGGCGCAGCTGTTCCAGGCCAGCCGCGCCCCGCTAAGTCCATGATCAGACGAACGCATCCGGCATCGAGTCTTTCTTTGCAGCCACGTATTCATTCAGCGCGGCGTTAATCTCGGGGTCGAGTTGCGGCTGCTGGTAATTCGCCAGCAGATACTCGACCCGCGAGGATGCAAGCGTCCGCGTGTCACGCGCGCCTTCGTCTTCCCAGGTCTCATACGGCTTGTAATCCAGCAGATCGGATTTCCAGAAGGCCTCTTTGAAATGCGCCTGGGTATGTGCGCAGCCCAGATAGTGACCGCCCGGACCAACCTCGCGGATTGCATCCATGGCCTGGGCGCTTTCATCATAGGTCACACCTTTGGCCAACCCGTGCAGTACCCCAAGCTGATCCGCGTCCATGACGAATTTCTCAAAGTCCGCAACAAGGCCGCCTTCGAGCCATCCACAAGCGTGCAGCATGAAGTTCACACCCGACATCAGCCCCATGTTCAACGAGTTCGCGGTCTCATAAGCCGCCTGTGCATCAGGCAATTTCGAGCCACAGAACGACCCGGACGAGCGGAACGGCAGGTTCAATCGCCGCGCCAACTGACCAGCACCATAGGTAACGTGCGAAGCCTCGGGCGTACCGAAAGTTGGCGCACCCGAATTCATGTCGATAGAGGTCACCATCGCACCGAAAATCGCAGGGGCACCGGGGCGAACAAGCTGGCTATAGGCGACACCGGCCAGAACTTCGGCCAGTACCTGCGTCAGTGTTCCCGCCACGGAAACCGGCGCCATCGCACCGCCAACGATAAAGGGCGAAATGATGCAGGCCTGATTGTTCTTTGCATAGACTTCCAGCGAGCCCATCATCACATCGTCGAAAGTCATCGGCGAGTTGATGTTGGTCAGCGAGGTCATGACCGTGTTTTCCTGAACGAACTCTTTGCCGAACAGAATCTCGCACATTTCGACCGAATCCTGCGCGCGGCTGGGATCAGTGACCGACCCCATGAACGGCTTGTCCGACAAGGTCATATGCGCCATCAGCATGTCCAGGTGGCGCTTGTTCACTGGTACATCCGTCGGTTCGCAAACGGTGCCGCCGGAATGATGCAACCACTTGGACATATACCCAAGCTTCACGAACTTGTTGAAGTCATCCATGGTCGCATAGCGACGCCCGCCGTGAATGTCGCGCACAAACGGCGGACCATAAACCGGTGCAAGAACAAGGTTCCGACCGCCAATGACAACCGATTTCTCAGGATCTCTGGCGTGTTGGGTGAACTGGCTTGGCGCAGTTTTGATCAGCTGACGCGCCAAACCACGCGGAATGCGCACGCGTTCGCCCTCTACGTCGGCCCCGGCGTTTTTCCAGCGCTCCAGCGCGGCGGGGTTGTCAATGAAATTGACGCCGACCTCGGCCAGAACCGTTTCCGCGTTGGTTTCGATGATTTCCAACGCCTCTTCGTTGAGAATCTCGAAATTCGGGATGTTACGTTCAATGTATTTCGCAGTTTCAATACGAACTGCGGTGCGTTCGGCCCGGCGGGCGGCGCCACCGCCACCTCTCGCCCTGCGCCGGGTGTTTGCCTCTGTCATCAGAAAATCCCGTCTGACTGTTTAGTTTGGTCAATTTGTTACAGGACCACGCGACCGGCCAGCATCTGATTTACGGCGCTATAGGGGTAAAAGCGACATTGACGCCCTTAACCGGCACTTATCGGCTTTTCCATTAACACGCTGTTTCCGTTGCGGCCTTTTTCGACCCATCCCAAATGCTGATACATTGCGACAGTTCCCTGCATCAGACAATGTGTGCGCAATCTTAGACGCCGCAACCCGGAATCCTGTGCCGCAGTTTCCACCGCCTTCAACAACTCGCGGGCAAGGCCACGCCCTTGCGCCTGCGGAGATATAGCCAGATTGAAGACCTTCAGGGCGTCACCATCCGGCCCAAAGACGACATAGCCCACGACCTCGGGCCCAAGAACCGCGACAAGGGCCTCGTGCATTTCAATATCCTGACAAATGCCTGCGGTGACGTCGGGCAGATCGGGAATGTCCCGTATCGCATCCGCATAGGCTTGCGCGATGCACACGCGGATCGGTTCGACATCTGATTGCCTGGCTTTGCGGATTTGAACTTGCGACATTGTGTGTATTCCCCCTGCATCCCGAGGCAGTTTTGCACAAATGACGTCATAGCGCTTGCACATGCAAGGCTTGCGACCTAATAGCCAAGCATGACCCAGACATCCCATGACCGCCTTCTGATTATCGACTTCGGCAGCCAGGTGACGCAGCTTATTGCCCGCCGATTGCGCGAGCTGAATGTCTATTGCGAAATCCACCCCTATCAGAATGTCACGATGGACTTCGTTCGGAAAATGGCTCCTAAAGCCGTTATTTTCTCGGGCGGTCCGGATAGCGTGACGCGTGAGGGTTCTCCGCGTGTTGCGCAAGAGATTTTTGATTACGGCGTTCCGATCCTAGGCATCTGCTATGGCCAGCAAGTGATGATGCATCAACTGGGCGGCAAGGTCGAAAGCGGGCATGGCACGGCAGAGTTCGGACGCGCCTTTGTGACACCTAATGGACAGCTGGATATTCTGGACGACTGGTTCGCCGAGGGCGACGAACAAGTCTGGATGAGCCACGGCGATCACGTCAGTGAAATTGCACCTGGGTTCCAGGTTTTCGGAACCTCGCCCAATGCGCCTTTTGCAATCACGGCAGACACCAACCGGCATTTCTATGCCGTACAGTTCCACCCCGAAGTTCACCACACGCCCAAAGGCGCGAAGCTGTACGAGAACTTTGTAAAACTGGCCGGTTTCAGCGGCGACTGGAACATGGGTGCCTATCGCGATGAGATGATCCGCAAGATCCGCGAACAGGTGGGCGACAAAAAGGTTATTTGCGGCCTGTCCGGCGGCGTCGACAGCTCGGTCGCGGCGATGCTGATCCACGAGGCGATTGGCGATCAACTGACCTGCGTGTTCGTCGACCACGGGTTGCTGCGCAAGAACGAGGCCGACGAAGTCGTTGGCATGTTCCGCGACAACTATAACATTCAACTGATCCACGCGGACGAAAGTGATCTGTTCCTGGGCGAGCTGGAAGGTCAGAGCGACCCGGAAACCAAGCGCAAGATCATCGGCAAACTGTTCATCGACGTGTTCCAGAAACATGCCGACACCATCGACGGGGCCGAGTTCCTGGCCCAGGGGACGCTGTATCCCGATGTGATCGAATCCGTTTCCTTCTCGGGCGGGCCGTCGGTCACAATCAAATCGCACCACAATGTCGGCGGGCTGCCCGAGAAAATGGGCCTGAAACTGGTCGAACCCCTGCGAGAGCTGTTCAAGGACGAAGTCCGCGCGCTGGGTCGCGAGTTGGGCCTGCCAAACAGCTTTATTGGCCGCCACCCCTTCCCCGGCCCCGGGCTGGCCATCCGCTGCCCCGGTGAGATCACCCGCGAAAAGCTGGAAATCCTGCGCGAAGCAGACGCCGTGTATATCGACCAGATCCGCAAACACGGGCTTTACGACGAAATCTGGCAGGCATTTGTTGCCATTCTTCCTGTTCGCACGGTGGGTGTGATGGGCGACGGTCGCACTTATGACTTTGCCTGCGCCATGCGCGCTGTGACCTCGGTGGACGGAATGACCGCCGATTATTATCCGTTCAGCCACGAATTCCTGGGCGAAACGGCCACGCGGATCATCAACGAGGTCAAAGGCATCAACAGATGCACCTACGATATCACCTCAAAACCACCCGGAACCATCGAGTGGGAATAAAGAACTTATTCTCGATCAATGGGGTCATGTGGCCAGCAAGCTGGGCCATTCTGACTCCAACACTCTGACATTCAGGGAGATGAAGGTGAAATGCTTGAAAACACGCATGAAACCATTGTCGCGCAACTGAAGGAAATTGGATACCGGGCCGATGATTTCGCCCCATGGGACCGCAGGAACTTTGCCAAAGCAAACGGTGAAGACCTGTTGCTGAAGGTCGCATTGAACCGCAACGCGCGTTCACAATCTCAATGAACCCGATTTCCAAAGCGGCACTTTGGATGACAGGGGCAATCGCCTCTTTTTCCGCAATGGCTGTTGCGGGTCGCGAACTAAGCGTGACGCATGATACGTTTGAAATCATGTTCTACCGCAGCCTTGTCGGCATCTGCGTTGTCGCGCTGATTTTGACGCTGTCGCGTCAGTGGCATCAGGTTTCAACCAACAAGCTGGGCTTGCACGGGATTCGAAATACCCTGCATTTTGTCGGGCAAAACCTGTGGTTTTTTGCCGTCACGGCCATCCCGCTGGCTCAGGTTTTCGCGCTGGAGTTTACGCAGCCTATCTGGGTGATCCTGCTGTCGCCATTGCTACTGCGCGAGCGTTTGACGTCGGTGCGTGTCCTATCGGCCCTGATCGGGTTCGCCGGGGTTCTGATTGTTGCCCGCCCGGGCGCGGTTCCGCTTGGCGCAGGCGTCATGGCAGCGGCGGCTTCGGCTATCTTCTTTGCTCTCACCAATATTTCCACGAAGACTCTGACCCGGTTCGCCAGCATCGGTTGTATCATGTTCTGGCTGACCGTTATGCAAGCGGTGCTGGGTTTGACGGCGGCCGGTTTTGACGGCCAAATCGCATTGCCGACAATCAAGACCGCACCGTTTCTGATACTGGTCGGCCTGGCGGGCCTGTTGGCGCATTACTGCATCACGAACGCTTTGGCGATTGCACCGACAACCGTGGTTGTACCCTTCGATTTCGCGCGATTACCTACCATCGCCATCGTTGGCATGATTTTGTACCACGAGCCGTTGGACCACTGGACGCTGCTTGGGGCCGCTGTGATTTGCGCCGGAATTTTTCTTAATGTCCATTCCGAAAATCGTAACACTTTGGCAACAGTCTCGCGAGACACTCAACGCAGGTAACGTGCGGTCAACGATTGACGGTAGAATGTTCCTTCAGAAAGTATTGGGCATAGCACAGCAGGTCAGGTCAGCTAAAACCAATCACCACTGACCTTCTGGAGACTAAATGGGAGGACATAATGAAAAAAACGCTACTACAGGCGTGTGCGATCTGCGTTGGAGCATCAGGGGCTTACGCAGGCGGACTGGATCGCAGCGGCCAGGGTGTGAACATCCTGTTCGAAGAAGGATCGGTGGTTCAGTTCCGGCTTGGGTATACCAACCCGGATGTCAGTGGCACCATGCCGAACATTTTCGGATCGGGTGAACCGGTCGACTCAGGCGATGTTGCAAATGACTTTTTCACGCCGCATCTGGGGTACAAAACCGCTCTGACAGATCAGCTTGATTTCGCGATCATGTACGATCAGCCGTTCGGTGCCGACATCGCGTATTCACAGAGTTACCCGTTGTCGATCAACCCGCTGGCGCCGGGGCAGAATAATGTTTTGCGGGCCAAAGCGGACACCGATGCAATAACCGCCTTGCTACGTTATAAATTCGACAATGGCTTCAGCGCCATCGGCGGCTTGCGGGCACAGCGTGTTAAGGCCGAAGTGGGCGTTCCAATTGTCGGCAACTATACTGTCGATACAGATGCAGAGATCGATTTTGGCTATGTAGTTGGCGTGGCATGGGAAAAGCCTGAAATCGCTGCACGCGTTGCGCTGACGTACAACTCGAAAATCACCCACGATCTGTCACAGACGGAAACTGTAGGCCCGCTTTCGTTCCAAACCGACTCGGAGATCGAAACGCCTCAGTCCATCAATCTGGACTTTCAGACTGGCGTTGCGCCTAAGACTTTGGTGTTTGGTTCGATCCGCTGGGTCGACTGGCCTCAGCTGAGCTATGAGCCACCGATCTACAACGGCATCGTAGGCAACCCGCTGGTTGATTACGACAATGCGACCTTTACTTATTCGCTTGGCGTTGGGTACCAATTCACCGAAGAATTCTCTGGCGCTGTGACCCTTGGCTACGAAACCAACGAAGGTGAACCAGTGTCGAATCTGGGCCCAACCGATGGCTTCTGGAGCATTGGCCTTGGCGGGACCTACTCGCTGGAAAAAGCGAAAGTGTCCCTCGGCGTTCGATACACTGATATCGGCGATGCAACGGCTGACGGCGCCTTTGGTCAGACAGCGGATTTCTCTGGCAATAGCGCATGGAGCGTGGGCTTCCAGATCACCTATTCTCTGGGCTGAACGTCTCTTCCGAAATGAACGTCAAACCCCGCCCTTCGGCGGGGTTTTTCTTTGCGCAAGTTCCGGGTCGCGCGGGTATCACAGGAATGCGAAAACGCGGCATGGCTGATCAAAAACATCTCTCTCCCCAAGCGTGGGCCGAACTTTTGCTGTTGGGCGTCATCTGGGGCGCTTCGTTTCTGTCCATCAGGATCGCACTGGACACGATACCCGTGATGACATCGGTGCTACATCGCGTATTTTGGGCGATGCTGGCCCTGTGGCTGGTAGTCTGGATGCGAAAAATGACCATACCACGCAGCCCTCGCGTGTGGTTCGCCTTTCTGTTCATGGGTTTGCTGAACAACGCGATCCCATTTTCGTTGATGGCTTGGGGGCAGCTTTACATCGAAACCGGCCTGACCTCGATTCTGAACGCGGCAACGGCCGTATTCGGGGTTCTGATTGCCGCGTTTTTCTTCCGGGATGAACGGCTGACACGCGCGCGCGCCGTTGGGGTCGGGCTTGGGTTTGCGGGCGTGACAATTGCAATCGGGCTACAGAATTTCGCCAATTTTAACCTGCAAAGCATCGCGCAACTGGCGATCATCGCTGGCACGATTTCCTATGCGTTGGCCGGTGCCTGGGCACGGGCCATGCTGTCTGAACTGTCACCTGTTGTTGCCGCCGCCGGAATGTTGACCGGCTCAACCGTTATGATCTTGCCGATTACCTTACTGGTCGATGGTGTGCCGACGCTGAACCTGCCGCTGATCACCTGGGCCGCCATCACATATTACGCGCTGATTGCCACAGCCGGGGCCTATCTGCTGTATTACCGCGTTCTGGCCATGGCAGGTGCCGGAAACCTGATGCTTGTGACACTGGTCATCCCCCCGGTGGCGATCATTCTGGGGTCACTGCTGCGGGACGAGGCCCTGCCCCCGCAGGCTTTTTTGGGTTTTGCCGTGTTGGCATTAGGTCTTGTGATCTTAAACCGGTCTCGTCCGCGCGATTGACGCCGCCCTCTGCCCGTTTTAGCTAGGTCAGAAAAAAGGGATAGCGGACGATGATCTACAGCTCGGCAAATGACTGGCGCTCTGCTGCGCGTAAGAAGGTGCTGTTCTTCGGCATGTCCGGGCTGGGCAAGACCTATGTATCAAACGTTCTGCGCGATTCCGGGAATTGGTTTCACTATTCGATCGATTACCGTATCGGCACCCGATACATGGGCGAATACATCACCGACAACGCCAAGGCCGAGGCGATGAAGGTTCCGTTTTTGCGTGATCTGCTTTTGTCGGATTCGATATTTATCGGCTCAAATATCTCGTTCGAAAACCTGACGCCTGTCTCCGCCTATCTTGGTAAACCCGGAAACCCCGCGCTTGGTGGTCTGGAACTGCCGGAATATCGCCGCCGACAGGAACAGTTCCGCCTGGCGGAAATTCACGCGTTGCTCGACACTGATTACTTTGTCGACCGCGCCGAACGCCTGTACCAATACCCCCATTTCATCTGCGACACGGGCGGGTCGATCTGCGAATGGGTTGACCCCGACGATCCCGCCGATCACGTACTGTCCGAGTTGTCACGCCAGACCTTGATGATCTGGATTCAGGGCGATGATGATCACACTGCGGAATTGATCCGCCGGTTCGACAAGGCACCAAAACCGATGTCCTATCAGCCCGAGTTCCTGACCAGGGTCTGGGCTGACTACCTTGCCCAACATGATTGCGCAGCCGAAGAGGTTGACCCCGATGCCTTTATTCGCTGGACCTATGCGCAGGCGTTGGCGCATCGCCAGCCGCGCTATCGTGCGATGGCCGACAATTGGGGCATAACCGTCACCGCCAACGACATGCACAAAGTCCGGGACGCGGGGGATTTCGACGAGTTGATCGAACGCACCCTTGAGACCCGGACAATCCGCGCTTAACTACCGCTCTTACACTGACGTTCCAAAGGCTTGCACCTGATGCCAATCAAGATTCCCTCCGACCTTCCCGCATTTGACGTTCTCACCCAAGAGGGCGTCATGGTCATGGATGAGGATCAGGCCATGCGTCAGGATATCCGGTCCCTGCGGATCGGGTTGCTGAACCTGATGCCCAAGAAGATTCAAACCGAAAACCAGTTTGCGCGTCTGATCGGGGCGACACCTTTGCAGATCGACTTGTCCCTGATCCGGATGACCGAACATCGCACCAAGAATACAGCCGCCGCGCATATGGCCGAGTTCTATCGTCCCTTTCAGGAGGTGAAGGACCAAAAGTTTGACGGGCTGATCATCACCGGTGCGCCGATCGAACATCTTGAATTCAATGATGTCACCTATTGGGATGAAATCAGCGAGGTCTTCGACTGGACCCAGACGAATGTGCATTCCACATTTGGCGTTTGCTGGGGCGGAATGGCGATGATCAACCATTTCCACGGCGTTCGGAAACATATTCTGGATGCCAAGGCGTTTGGCTGTTTTCGCCATCAGAATATGGCTCCGGCCTCACCGTTTTTGCGCGGGTTTTCGGATGATTGCGTCATCCCCGTCAGCCGCTGGACCGAAATGAAACAATATGAGATCGACGATGTGCCTGATCTGGTCACGCTTTTGGGCAGTGATGAGGTCGGTCCCTGCCTTGTCGAAGACCCCGCCCATCGTGCGATCTATATCTTCAACCATTTCGAGTATGACAGCGACACGCTGAAACAGGAATATGACCGTGACATCGCCAACGGCACATCCATAAACGTGCCTGCAAACTATTATCTGGACGACGATCCGTCCCGTCCGCCGCAGAACCGGTGGCGCAGTCATGCGCACCTGCTGTATGGAAATTGGATAAATCAGATCTATCAGACCACACCGTTCAATCAGGCTGACATTGGCAGTTAAGGCGCTCATATTCCTGGGTCTTTTACTGTTGGCCCTGTCGTTCGTCACGGCCAGACGCGCGTCACACAACGAAGCACGCGCCGAAGCCGCCTTTCCGCCCGAGGGCGAAATCGTGGATGTCGACGGTGTGGCGGTTCATGCCGTCGTAATGGGCCAAGGGCCGGACGTCGTGTTGATCCACGGTTCCAGCGGCAACACGCGCGATATGACATTTGCGCTGGCCCCGATCCTTGCCGAAAATTTCCGTGTCATCGTATTTGACAGACCCGGTCTGGGGTATAGCGATAGCTTTAATATCTCTGGCGAAACAATTGATGAACAAGCAGAAATTTTACAGAAGGCTGCGTCCCAACTGGGTGCGGACAAACCCATCGTGGCCGGGCAAAGCTATGGCGGATCAGTCTCGCTTGCCTGGGCGGTCACTCGCCCCGAAAACATCTCTGCTCTGGTCTTGATCGCCCCTGCTGCCATCCCGTGGGAGACTCCTTTGGACGCGTTCAATCAGCTGGCAGCCACGGCGACGGGCAACACGTTGGCCTTGCCGTTGATCACCGCTTTTGTACCGGACTGGTATGTGGAAAAAACCCTGGATCAGGTGTTTGCCCCTCAGACCGCGCCCGAGGGGTATCTGGATCATTTTGGCCCCGGCCTGACCATCCGCCGTGCCTCGATGCATGCCAACGCAAGGCAACGCGCCAACCTGTTGGAAGAAATCCGCGCGCTGCAACCCCGGTACGGTGAGATCGACGTACCGACCGAGATTGTGCACGGATCCGCCGACACCACAGTGGGGTTGGGCTGGCATTCGGAACGGTTAATCGACGAAATCCCTGATGCAGAGCTGATCGAACTGCCAGGCATCGGACATATGCCCCAAGTCGTGGCCGCACCTGAAGTCGCCGCAGCAATCGAACGCGCAGCGCAGCGTGCGGGTTTGCGTTAGGCCCCCAGCTAATCCATAGTAAGATATGGATTTTATGGCGAGGTAACCCATGGCCCGTTCCGAAAAAGGTTCCATTGAAAAGTACTATCGCAAAGGCGCCCCAAAAGAGGTGCGCGGCGCAATCGATTCTGCGGAAAAAGGCGATATTCTGAACCATACCTACCCGTATTCCGAACGTATGAAGCGTAAGGATTACGAAAAGGAAATGGAAAAGCTGCAAATTGAACTGGTCAAGATGCAATCCTGGGTCAAGGAGACGGGGCACCGTGTCGCCCTGATTTTTGAGGGCCGCGACGCCGCTGGTAAAGGGGGTACGATCAAACGGTTCCGGGAAAACCTGAACCCGCGTGGTGCTCGGAACGTTGCCCTTGCGAAACCTTCGGATACGGAGCGCAGCCAATGGTATTTTCAGCGATACATCCATCATCTGCCCGCTGCGGGTGAAATCGTCTTTTTCGATCGCAGCTGGTACAACCGGGGTGTGGTGGAAAACGTATTCGGGTTTTGCACGTCAGAGGAACGGGAACGGTTTTTTCGGCAAGTCCGGCCTCTGGAAACCGGTTTGGTCAACGATGGCATTGTGCTGTTCAAATTCTGGCTGAACGTCGGCCGGGCCGAGCAGTTGAACCGCTTTTTATCGCGCGAAACTGATCCCCTGAAACAATGGAAGCTCAGCTCGATTGACGTCGCGGGCCTGGATAAATGGGATGAGTATACGCAATCCATTTCCGAAACCTTGACCCGCAGCCATTCCGAACACACCCCCTGGACCATCGTTCGGTCGGACGACAAGAAACGGGCGCGTCTGGCAGCCATCCGCACCGTTCTGCACGCGCTCGACTATGATGAGAAAGATCAAAAAGCCATCGGCGAGAATGACCCCAGCATCTGTGGTGGGCCGGAAATCTGGGATGCCTGACCGGATGCAGTTGAAACGTGACGCCAAGATCGTTGGACGGATGCCTGCGCGTGGACTATGTCTTTGCCTCCAAAGACCGAAACAACGAAAGCATCTGGACAAGGGATGACGAAACGCGGGTATCACCACGGCAACCTGAAGCAAGCCTTGATCGAGTCTGCCTTGTCGTTGATCGAAGACAAGGGACCGACTGGCTTTACACTGTCCGAGGCAGCGAAAACCGCAGGTGTCACGCCTGCGGCTGTCTACCGGCATTTTCAGGGTCGCGAGGATCTCATTGCCGAAGCCGCCCGGCAAGGGTTCGATATGTTCGCGGACCTGATGCAATATGCCTATGACACGGGCCAGCCCTCGGCGCTGGCCGCATTCGAGGCTACGGGCCGCGCCTATCTAGCATTTGCGCGCAAGCATCCCGGGCATTACATCGCCATGTTCGAAAGCGGCATTTCCCTTAACCGAACGCCGGAACTGTCGCTGGCGGCGAACCGGGCAAAGGACGTGCTGGAAAAAGCCGCCGCCGATCTGTCGCAACACATCCCCCCTGAAAAACGCCCGCCCGCGTCGATGTTCAGCGCCCATATCTGGGCCATGAGCCACGGCGTCGTAGAGCTGTATGCCCGCAACACAGGCGCCAGTTCCCCCTTCCCGCCCGAAGACCTACTGGAGAGCGGTATCGGGATTTATTTGCGGGGATTGGGCCTGGTGCCGCAGGACGATTGAGTAGGCTTCAGATTCTGACCCGTGGCTGCGGCGCGCTGAGGCCCGAGGTGACGTTGATCAACTCCATCTCGCCCATTCCCTTGATTTCCACACTTCCAATGTCCGAAACCTGAAATTCGTCAATCAGGGCAAATTTCATCTCTTCTGGTGCAACGATATTCATTGGGTTTGCAAAGACTTGCAGCCGGGACGCAATGTTCACGGCGGGACCGAAAACGTCATACACGTATTTCTGAATCCCCACGACAGACCCCACTGCGGCCCCCATACCCAGACCGATACGCGCCTGCCATTTGTGCGGATGACTTTCGTTGCGCCGTTCTAGATATCGAAGGAATCTGACAGCGCAATGGGCCACCGCGGTCGCATGATCGGGGGTCGCGTCGGGCATCCCCGAAACGGCCAGATAGGCATCGCCGATGGTCTTGATCCGTTCGCATCCGTACTGTTCGACGATCCGGTCGAAAGCCGTGAAGATGTCATTCAATTCGCTCAGCGTGACGGTCGGGTCGGTTTTGGCCGCGAAATCCGTGAAGCCCACGAAATCCAACATCACAACCGACACCTGATCGAACAACTGCGGAGTTACGACGCCAAAGGTCTTGAACTCTTCGTATACGGCCCGCGGCATCAGGTTCAGTAACAACCTTTCAACCCGCTCTTTTTCACGCTCCAATTCGCGCGTGTTACGCTCGACCATGGTCGAGTAGCTGTCGATCATGCTTTCGAGCTCGCGGATTCTGGTGATGTTCTGGCACTCAATGACCAGCACCTGTTCGGACAACCCATTTGCCAGCGATACGGCCGCAGCAAAGATCAACGTCCGGCGCTTGGGCTTAATCTCCAACTCGACCGAATATCGCAGCCCCGATTGTTTGACGTCCTCCAACTCGCGAGGATCAAAATCCGGAACCAAATCCAGCAACGTCTGCCCCTCGCCCGGCGAACCGAACCATTCGGCAAACGGCCCATTGTGAAACACAAAGGTCAAATCCGACGCGCGTACGACCGCTATGCCGACACCGATTGCACGTAGCAACTGTTCATTAATGGCCAGAATACTCATGCGGCGTCCCGCGCTACGATAATGGAACGCTTTGCTTCAATGGCGTTCAACGCGATTTTGATATGCCCCTCTTCCATCCCATGCATGGCAAGTGCTTCGCCGAACAATTCCGCCATCTCATCAAAATCGGCATGAGAGATATTCAGGTGACGATGCACCGCTTCTATACGGTCATCACTGAATGAGGCTGGGCCGCCAACCAGTGAAGACACAAATTTGGTCTGGTGGTCGATCAGGCGCGGCATGTCGATATCTTCGAAATGGCCGCCGATTTGCTCGGAATCCAAGGCCATTTCATAGAACGTCATCACGATCCGGCTGATCGTTTTGAAGCCACCGTACTTTTCGTAAATTGTCTGACCCACAACACAAACCCAAGCGTTAACCAACAACAACACTGGAAGGTTATATCAAAATGACAGTTTTGTTAACGCTTATGAGGGATGAGGCATATCTTAGCTCGGGAAACCTGGCCTTCTGACCGCAAGCTTAACTCAAACGCTCAGGTCATCGGCACAGGGAATGAAACCCACGTAACCGCCCTGTTCCAACAAACGCACCTGCCCGCCCATGCGCCAAGACAGCTTGCGCCGGGCCGCCAGAATTTCCCGCCTGACGCGGAACCACAGTGGGCCTTTGTCCAGCCCACTATTGATCTTCATGTCCTGTGATCGTTCGCTGACCTTTACGGTTTCGACGGTGGCATCTTGCTGCTTTGACCAGATCATCTGTACGCCAACAGCGGGAAAACACTGATACATGCGCCAGTCCGCACGCGGGATTGAGACGAAATCGTCCAGATGATCCGAGTACCGCTCGGACCAGGTCAGCAATTTGCGGCACGCCTCTTGCGACAGGATATAGGCGGCGGCGCTGGGTGCCATCTCTAGCATCGGCCTGACCGGAACGCCCCCCATCTGTACCTCAGCGCCGAAACGCAGGGATCGCGGTGAAAAGTCGAGCTTTAGGAAATCGTACCCTGTTGCCTGCCCAAGCAGGGCCACGATGACCTCGCCCGCCTTGGAGGACATTTCAACGTCATCTTCGAATATCGCCACGGATTTCAGGCCCTGATCTACGGCAGATTGCCACACGGCGCGGTGGCTTTCAAAACAAGCGATCTCGCTTTGTTTCAACCCCCAACGGCTGCCGGTTCCGGGGACGTATCCATTCCCGTCAAGCGCCCCGGCGCGCTGCGCATCTGTCGCGCTGAACCGCGTGGCACCCACCAGACCTGTGTGCGCAAACTGCGCCTCCATAAAGTCTCGTCGTTCTGGCACCCGATCCAGGTTGATGTAATAGACACCCGTTCCCGATGGCAGTGCGTGATGTCCCAAAGCATATCCTTTCCAACGCCCCCGGCAGATACGCATCCCGCACCCGGACAATCAACCCCACGCCTTGACCTGACAACCGCGTCAGGCATTGCTTGGCGGCCTATCCAGATCTTGGTAACCCGTCTAAGCTGCACCAGAAGAACAAGAAACAGGAATCACGCAATGTCATCTCATGGGTATTCAGGTGGGCGTCTGAACCTGCCTTTTGTCGGCATCTCGACCTTCGGCAAATCCCCTTATGTCGAAGATTGGGACCAGATCGAGGCGGACGTAGCCATCATGGGCGCGCCATTTGATTTTGGAACCCAATGGCGATCGGGGGCGCGATTTGGACCGCGCGCTGTGCGCGAGGCATCAACCCTGTTCAGCTTTGGTCATGCCGGCGCCTATGATCATGAGGATGACGCCACCTATCTGGATTCCTCAGTGCGGATGGTCGATATCGGTGATGCCGATATCATTCACACCAAAACCGATGAGAGCCATGCTAACATTCAATTCGGCGTCGAAAAGATCCTGAACTCCGGCGCGCTGCCGGTTACCATTGGCGGCGATCATTCGATCAATATTCCTTGCATCAATGCGTTTGAGGCTGATTGCGCGAAAAACGGGCCGATACATGTGGTTCAGATCGACGCCCATTTGGATTTCGTTGATGAACGGCATGGGGTGACCGCCGGACACGGCAACCCGATGCGGCGCGCGATTGAGAAATCCTATGTTTCAGGAATGACCCAACTGGGCATTCGCAACGTGTCCTCCACCGCCAAAGAAGGGTATGAGGATGCGCGCGCGCGTGGATCGGACATCCTGTCCGTGCGGCAGGTGCGCAAGCTGGGCACCGAGGGTGTTTTGGAGCGCATTCCAGAAGGCGCGCGGTACTATGTGACAATTGATATTGATGCATTCTGCCCCTCAATCGCATCCGGCACCGGCACGCCCAGCCACGGCGGGTTCCTGTATTACGATGTGTTGGAGATTTTGCAGGGTCTGGCAAAACGCGGCGATGTCGCCGGGATTGATCTTGTCGAAGTCGCGCCCAGCTATGATCCGACCGAAAGCACACAGGTTTTGGCGGCTCAGGTGCTGTTGAACTTCATCGGCTTTATCTTTCACGAACGCGCGCAGACAACCTGACTGCAGGAAGGGCTGCACGCCCTTCCCACCAACGCACCCTAAGATCAGGTGCTGATCGTGTTGTGCTCCGGACCATAGGGGAAACCGGTGATGTTTTCGGCACCGGTCTCCTCGACGACCAGAATGTCATGCTCACGATATCCGCCCGCGCCTTTCTGACCTTCGGGAATCCAAAGCATCGGCTCGATGGACACGACCATTCCCGGTTCCAGAACCGTATGGATATCCTCACGCAGTTCCAGCCCAGCCTCGCGGCCGTAGTAGTGGCTGAGAATACCAAATGAATGCCCGTACCCGAACGAACGGTACTGCAGCAGCCCTTCGTCAGCGAAAAAGCGATTGATCTCATCGCAAATGCCCGAACATGTCGCGCCGGGTTTGATCAGGCTCAACCCCAGCTCATGCGCGGCGACGTTGGCCTTCCAAATGCGCAGGCTGTCGGTATCAGGCTCGCCCAGAAACAAGGTGCGCTCCAGCGCGGTGTAATAGCCCGAGATCATCGGAAATGTGTTCAATGACAGGATATCGCCCTTTTGCAGCGCCCGCTTGGTGACCGGGTTATGTGCGCCGTCGGTGTTCAGGCCGGACTGGAACCAGACCCAGGTGTCCCGATACTCGGCATCGGGATAGGCGCGGGCAATCTCAGCCTCCATCGCATCCCGGCCAGCCATCGCGATTTCAATCTCGGTCGCGCCTTCGCGGATTGCGGCGTGTATGGCCGCGCCGCCAACATCCGCTGTTCGCGCGCCACCTTTGATCAGTTCGATTTCTTCAGCGGATTTCACCATGCGCGCGGCCATCGTATCGGGCGCGATATCGACCATTTCTGGCGCACCCAGCATATCCAGCGCGGTGTCGCGCATCGCCAGCGTCATGTGATCGCCTTCAATCCCGATCCGACGTGCCGAACCAATCAGGCCGGCAACAGCGCGCCAGTAGTTGTTCCGCTTCCAATCGGTGTAGATCACGTTTTCGTCGACCGAACGTCGCCACGGCTGCCCCGCATCTATATTCGCTGATACGGTCGTGCAGGCGTCCTGCGTCACGACACAGCCATAGGGACGGCCAAACGAGCAATACAGAAATCCGGAATAATAAGCGATGTTTTGCATGGACGTCAGCAAAACCGCCGGAACGTCACGCGCGGCCATGGTCGCGCGCAGGCTGGCAAGGCGCCGTTCATATTCCGCCTTGCTGAATGGCAAGGGTGCCTTGTCGCCGTTGTGGCAGGTGAAAAATTCGGGGCGGTTTTGAAGGTCAGTCATATGGTCTCTCCTCAATGCCGGACAGGCAAAGCCCGGCCACAAGCCCCGGCGTTCAGGACAAGCGGCCTCGGGATCCGAGAGCCATACACCCACTTAGGTGTCACGACGCCATCGTGACCGGGATGTACATTGAAATCGCTAAATCAGCTTGCGCCCTGCGTCAAGCCGGAGTGAGCCCCCGCAGCCGTTCAGATCGCCGCCGCAGCAACTCAACCGTGGTCAGCAGCGCGATCGAAAGCACCACAAGGATGGTCGCAACCGCCAGAATGGTCGGGCTGATCTGTTCACGCAGGCCGGTAAACATCTGCCATGGCAGCGTTTTCTGGCTTGCCGAGCCAACGAACAGCACCACGACAACCTCATCGAACGACGTGATAAAGGCAAACAACCCGCCTGAGATCACACCCGGCAAAATCAGCGGCATCTGAATCTTGAAGAACGTCCGAACCGGACCCGCGCCCATATTTGCCGCCGCGCGTGTCAGCGACTGATCGAATCCCACCAGCGTGGCCGTCACCGTGATGATTACAAAGGGAATTCCCAGAACCGCGTGGGCCAGAACAACCTTCACATAACCCACAAAGTTCTTGTTCATACCCAGCGTACCTTCCAGAAAACGGCCGATATCGCTGTAGAAAAAGAACATACCCGTGGCCGAGATGATCAGGGGAACAATCATCGGTGAGATCAGGATACCCATGATCGCCCGCCGACCCGGTACATGCGATTGGCTAAGGCCGATGGCCGCCAGCGTACCCAGCGTCACCGAAATGATAGTCGCAATTGGCGCGATGATCAGAGAGTTTTTGAAGCTGCGCTGCCATTCATTGTTGGTAAAGAAGTCGCGGTAATGCTTCAGCGAATACCCCTCGGGGTCCAAGCGCAGCATCTCGGGGGTGAAGGTAAAGAAATCCTGCGCGTTGAACGACAGCGGCAGAACCACAAGGATCGGCGTGATCAGGAACACAAAGATCGCGCCGCAGGTCACCCGGAACGCATAATGCCAGAACACCTGACGACCCGTCAGATAAGGCAGCAGCTTGCGCCGATAACGCCCTTCAAACAGCCAGAATATATAGAAGGCAAAGAACCACCCGGCCAGCAATCCGATGATCATGCCGGTCAAACCGGCGAATAGAAAACCGCCCGCCCCCATGCCAAGGATCGTTATCCAGCGCGCCACCCGTTCATTATCGAGAACCGCGATGTAAACCCATGCCAGCGCTGCCATCAGCGCCGCGCCCGCCAGGATACCCAGCAGGACATTGCCCTGCCCGGCCCCGACGAACATGCCGACAAAGCCACCGGCGCTTGCAACAGCCGGCAGGACCATCGACATCGGTTTGCGGGATATAGGAGTAAGTGCTGCCATGATCTTTATCCCAGCTTAACGTTGTCGATGCCCACGATCTTGTCATAGGCCCAGTAGAGAACAAGAACGACCACCAACAAAATCGTCCCCAGTGCAGCCGCAAGTCCCCAGTTCAGCGAGGATGAGATGTGGTAAGCAATCCGGTTCGAGATAAAGACACCTTTGGTGCCGCCAACGATTTCAGGCGTGATGTAATAGCCAATCGCCAGAATGAACACGAGGATCGACCCCGCCCCGATACCCGGAATGGACTGCGGAAAATATATTCGCCAGAAGGTCGTCCAATTGGTCGCGCCCATTGACTTGGCCGCTCGGGTATAGGTTGGCGGTATGGTCTGCATGACCGAATACATCGGCAGGATCATGAACGGCAGCAGGATATGCGTCATCGCAATGATCGTGCCGAACTGGTTGTTGATGATCACAAGTCGCGCGTCATCGGCCACAAGACCCAGCCAGACCAGGGTTTCGTTGATCACACCTTGCTGTTGCAACATCACCTTCCAGGCCGAGGTTCGCACCAGAAGCGATGTCCAGAAGGGTAACAAAACCAAGATCATCAAAAGGTTCGAGATACGCATCGGAAGGTTGGCCAGCAGGTAGGAAATTGGGTAAGCCAGCAAGACGCAAGATCCGGTAATGATCAGCGACATCATCAACGTGCGGCCAAACAGCTTGATCAGGATCTTTTTGTCATCGGGCTGGGCTTGGGCCCCTTCCGGCGTACGGCGCATGTCGACCGCATTCAGGAAATACCCATTGGTGATCGGCACCGCGTGGGTCTTGATCGTACGCCAGGTATCAACGTCACCCCAGCCATCATGAATTTCGATCAGCTTGTCCTTGAACGGCGCATCCGCTTCGGGGTCCAGCTTTTTGATCTGACGTCCGGACCGGCGGAACATGGACGACATACCGGTCTTTTCATAGTTCAGGCGAGAGCCCAATCTGGTATGTTGCTTGGCCTCAATCGCGGCGAGCATATCCTTGGTAAAGGCAGCGTATACCGCTTCGTTCGGCAACTCTCCGCCTTCGGCATCCCAGTTTTGCAGCTCGACCACTGTCAGTGGGATCGTCTGGGACACAATGCCGTTTTCAACCGACCGGAACAGCATCGAAACGATCGGGATCACAAAGGAAAGCAGTACGAATAACAACAAGGGCGAGATCAGCGCCAAAGCCCGAAGCTTGCGACGACGCAAAGACCGCGCCAAAGATTTCTTCAGCGGCGTGCCATCAGCAGCCAGCATCGGACCTGATTGAGTAGCGTCAGTCATCTGCGTCCCTTGGTCTTAGGTAAGCCGGGGCCAAAAGTGGCCCCGACCATGTTTTTCAGAACCGGCTTATTGTGCCAGCCACGCCTGGAATTTGGCGTCGATGTCGTCGCGATAGTCAGCCCAGAACTCGTAGTTATACAGGAACGTGTTCTTGGCGTTTTCCGGATCGGTCGGCATGTGCGGTGCCATGTCGATACCCAGTTCGGCGTGCTGACCAACCAGCGGCGCCGACGAGGCACGGGCCGGGCCGTACGAGATGTACTTGGCCTGATCCGCCAAACGCTGTGTGTCTGTCGCGAACATGATATAGTCCAGCGCGCGCTGCTTACGCTCTTCGCTCAGACCGGCGGGGATGATCCAACCGTCCAGGTCAAACACCTGCGCGTCCCACAGCATGGCAACGGGTTGCTTCTGCTCTTCGATCACGCTGAACAGACGGCCGTTATAGGTCGAGCCCATGACGACTTCGCCATCAGCCAGCAGCTGCGGTGTGTCGGCACCGGCAGACCACCAGACAACGCTGTCCTTGATGGTGCCCAGCTTGGCCAACGCCTGATCCTGGCCTTCTGGCGTCGCCAGAACGTCATAGACGTCGTCTTTGGCCACACCGTCGCACAGCAGCGCCCATTCCATGTTGTTGATCGGACGCTTTTCCAGCGAGCGCTTGCCCGGATAGTTTTCAAGATCGAAAACCGCACAGATTTCTGTCGGAGGATTGTCGCCAACCAGATCGGTGCGATAGCCGAATGTGGTCGAGTAAACGATCTGCGGGATAAAGCAGTCGCTGACCAGCAGGTCGCCAAAGTCTTCGGATGCAGGTGTGCCATCGGGTGCCGGGGCAAGCATGGTATCTGGGTCGATTTCCATCGCCAGACCTTCGTCGCACAGACGGATGGCATCCGCCGCCACAGCATCAACCACGTCCCACGTGATGTTTCCGGCTTCATTCATGGCGCGCAGTTTGGCAACGCCTTCGGCCGAGCTGTCATCGTTCAGGATGGTGACTCCTGTTTTTTCCGAATAGGGCTCGTGATAGGCTTTCAGCTGCGATTTGGAGTATGCACCGCCCCAAGAGACAATCGTCATCTCTTCGGCCATCGCACCACCGGCAACAGCAGCAATGGCACTCGCCATAAGAGTGGTCTTGGTTACTTTCATAGTTAACTCCCTGTTATACCCGTAAATTTTAACTTTGAAGACCGGATCACGGGGCAACCCGATCATCTGAATTCCCGCGTGCTCGGGCGGACCACGCGGGATGTTCTAACTTCAGGCGTCCAGCGCCCGGCAATCCTTTGCCAACCACCCGATCTCAACCTCCTGACCGGGCGACAGCCTGACTGCGTCCGGGGCGTTGCGGGTTTTGATGATGAAGTCGTCATTTCCGGCCACTGACAGCCGAAAGCGGAACACATCGCCCATATAGATGAATTCCTTCACCGTCGCCTTGAGGGTATGCGCATCCGCGTGCAAACGGTCTTTGTTGAACTCTACCCGTTCAGGGCGGATCGAAACCTTTGTCCGCTCACCCGCTGCCTTAACATTGACCGGCATGGCGTCAATCTCAGACCCGTCATCCAGCGCAACTACGCAGGAGTCGCCGTCAATGGATTTCACAACCCCTTCCAACGTGTTGTTTTCACCGATGAATTGGGCAACAAAGCTGTTTTCGGGTTCTTCATACAACAGGTCTGGCGGGGCCAGCTGTTGAATGCGCCCGTCGTCAAACACCGCGACGCGATCCGACATCGTCAACGCTTCGGTCTGGTCGTGCGTCACGTAAACGGTCGTGATCCCCAGTTCGTGTGCAAGTCTGGTGATTTCGAACTGCATATGCTCGCGCAGCTGCTTGTCCAGCGCGCCCAGAGGTTCATCCATCAGAACCAGCTCGGGTTCGAATACCAGCGCCCGCGCCAAAGCGATCCGCTGTTGCTGACCACCGGACAGCTGCGCCGGACGACGGCTGCCAAAGGCACCCATTTGAACCATGTCCAGCGCGCGTTTGACCTTTTCCTCACGCGCATCTTTGCCGATGTTTCGCACTTCCAACGGAAAGGCCAGGTTTTCGGCCACCGTCATGTGCGGGAACAAAGCGTAATTCTGGAAAACCATCCCAATGCCGCGCTTGTGCGGCGGGATGTTGTTGATCGGGCGTCCATCCAGCATGATTTCACCATGCGTCGCGGTTTCAAATCCGGCCAGCATCATCAGACAAGTTGTCTTGCCGGACCCTGATGGGCCCAACATTGTCAGAAACTCACCCTTTGGCATTGAAAGGTTTAGATCTTTTACGACAAGTATTTCGCCGTCATAAGATTTTTGGACACGCTGAAACTCGACGAACGCTGCGTCATTAGACATATACCAACTTGGCTCCCCTGTGCGGTCTTTGGCTGCCCGGTTCATCCGGGTCTCAAAGACCAGTCCGGGCCATTAAAGGATATGCAGGGCGCGACACGCAACCAAAATGTTCCCGAAGCCCCACAATGATCTTTCGGCGTGTGGGGTCCTCAGTCAGAGTTCAGCTCTCTCATATGCCATGCAAGGCTTTGATTGCTTGATAGAACCGGCTTTTTCAGACGGTCCTGAATCTCGGGGATTGCGTCAAAAGTTCTTAGATTTGTGCAGCTTAAGAAAACAGCTTCAACCGCCGAATCAGCCCCAAGCGCCAGCGCCGCGTCGACAACCGATTGTCGAGAAATCCGCACAACTTTGGATTCTTCGGCCTCACCAAAGGATCCGAATACATCCATAGATACCCCATTGCGGGCAAAAGCCTGCCGCAGCGGCTCGTTCACTTCTTCGATATATGGCGACAGCAAAGCAAAATTCGAGACCCCAAGATGCGCCGCACAGGCTGACGCCGCGCGCAACGGATTGGTGACGATTGCGGTGTCACAGGTTTTCTGGACCATCCTTTCAACCTGCTCGGAGCCGATGACCGAACTGGCCGATGTACAGCCGTATCCAACCACCCGGTAAGGGCGGATTTTCGGCAGCAGATCAGCCGCCGCTGGCAACGCCTTTTCCATCTCGGCAAGCGTGTCAGTTGTCACCTGCGCGTTGCTGGGAATGCGCGAGACATAGATCGGGCAGGTCCGATCCGCGAAATAAGCGTTGAATTCCGGCTCGATCGTTTCGTCGGTTTGCAGGACGATCAACCCCAGCGGTGAGGCCGAAGGATCATCCTTGTCCAGTGCGTAAGGCAAATAGCTCATATCTGTGGCAACTCCGCGCCCGCTCGGGGGCTGATGAAACGCGGCGATCCTTCGGTTATGACGATATTTTCCTCATGTACCAGAATTTTGCCGCCGACAGCGATGCCGGGTTCCAGCGTCAGAACCATTCCGGGCGCCAGCACCGTATGATCTGTTGGGATCAGCGACGGCCATTCCGTCAGTGACATGCCCAATCCATGCCCCAGCCGCCCCGCGTCGGTTTCGCTGCTGACACGCGACAAGACCGTGTTCATCACATGGTATACTTCGGACGCTGTTGCCCCCGGGCGCGCCGCTTCGAATGCTGCATCGGATGCTTCGATCAATGTGGCATAGGCATCGCGCACCTGAACGCTGGCGGGTCCGACAGACCAGTTGCGATCAAAGTCGCAGAAATAGCCATCCCAAATCAGACCGGTATCCAGCATCAACACGTCCCCTGGCATCAAAGGTGATGACCGCGCCGGGGAAATCACGTCAGTGTAACCGCCCTGCTCTGCGCCACCGGCAAGGTAGGGCACCCAATCCGCGCCCTCGTCCAGACAAAGCATCTGAAAGCGTCGGAACACCTCGTCCAGGGCAACGCCTTCCCTTGCGATCTCGGGCAGGCGTTGAAACGCGCGTCCGGCAATATCGCAGGCCATTTCGATCTTGGAAATTTCAGCGGGCGACTTGATCATTCGCAGACCTCGGAGAATACCCTGATCGCTGACCAGACGTCGCCCTTCCAGCAGATCCTGCAGCCGCTGAAAATCTGCCAATGGCATACGCACATGGGTTTCGTGGCCATCGGGCAAGCCTATTACCGCATCCCTTGGGCAGATTTCGCGCAGGGTTGCCGCCAACAAGCTGACGCCGTCATCCGACAGGTCTGGTGCGCTCCAGGTGCGGATATCGTCAACCCATGTCTGGGCCATCAAAGCGGCCCCGATGGAGGGAATGACAGCAATTGGTTTGCCGGATGCAGGGACGATCAGAAACCACGGCCGCGTCGGGCTTTCCCAAAACCGGGTCAGATAGCCTGTAAAGTAACGAATTTCAGGTTCCGTGGTCAGCAACAGTGCTGAAAGACCGGCTTCAGACATCCTGCGTTGGGCGCGCTCTGTCCGCGACTGGAATTCAGAGGTGTCATACCCCCTCATTCAGCGACTTCGGACAAAAAGCACAAAACGCGCGCATCCGCACCGATACCCAGCGCCCGGCGCACATCGTCATTCATGACCGCAGCCACCCCCGCCCCGCCAGAGGCCGTTGTGGCCACGCCCGCCGCCGCCATGGCCGCAAGGCGATCCGTCACTTCGGGGTCCGTCAGCGTCAGGAAATTGTCGGCGTCCCGCGCAAGCCCGTTAAGGGCAATCTGCGAGGGTTCCTTGCAGTCCAAACGCCCCATGACGCTGTCGGGTCCATCCGCGAATACACAGGCACCGGCCTCAATACTTGCCTGCAACGCCGGCGCCGCGTCGGGTTCGACCACGATGATTTGCGGCGCATCCCCCCAGGCCTTTCGCGCATAGGCCGCAACCGCACCGGCCAGCCCGCCGACACCGGCCTGCAACATGATATGTGTGGGCACCTGCGGGCATTGCTGTGCGGCCTCGGCGGCCATCTTCAGATACCCCTCCATCAGGGTATGAGGCAGATCATAATACCCGTCCCATGAACTGTCCGACAGCAGTATCCAGCCGTTGTCCTGCGCCGCCTGAGCGGCGGCCACCATGCTGGCGGCATAGTCGCTGCCCGCGCGCACGGCCTGCGCCCCTTGCGCGCGCAGACGATCGGCAAAACCTTCGGGCACCGTTTCGGCGATGTACACAACGGCGTCGGCACCAAATTTGCGCGCACCGGCGGCAACGCTCAGCCCGTGGTTGCCCGCGCTGGCAGTGACATAGGTTCGGCCGGTCAAGGTGGTGTTATCCGGATTCGCGGCCAAATCCGCCGCGTGACGCGCAATGACATATGCCGCGCCAAGCGCTTTGAATGATCCAAGATTCATCCGACCGCGTTCATCCTTGATCCACAGGTTTGCAACCTGGGCCAGACCATCGACCTCGACCAGCGGTGTTTCATCCGCAGAAAGACAGCGCTGTATCAACTCTGCCGCACGCTCGACATTGGTTGAGGGGTACGGGGCGCTGTCGATCAGCTTGTGCCCGCCGCGATGGGGATTGGATGAGATTTTCAATTGAGTGTCTTTCCTGAGCTACGAATTGACGTGACCGCATTCCCCAAGTTCTGTCAATAAATCTTGATCCCCTTTGGCGCAGTTTTCGGTAGGCCCGCAGGCATGGCCAACGGGGTCTTATGTCCTGCCTCCGCGTTGCGGGCAGCAGTGCGATGTGGTTATTCGAGAGATCCCGGTATAGCCTCCGCCTTCAAGCCAACCCGGAAAGCAGTTTACAAAACTATGACCTTGCAACGATCCATCGAAATCCTCGCTGACCTGATTGCCTTTGAAACGGTCTCGGCGGACTCGAACCTTGAGATCATCGGCTATCTGACTGACAAGCTCGGGGCGTTGGGGGCGCGGTGCATCGAAACGCGTGACGAAACCGGGGCCAAGGCTAACGTCTTTGCCACGCTGGGGCCGGACATGCCCGGCGGTATTCTTCTATCGGGTCACACGGATGTGGTTCCGGTGGCCGATCAGGACTGGACCACCGATCCGTTTCAGATGACCGAACGTGACGGCAAGCTGTTTGGCCGCGGCACATGTGACATGAAGGGGTTCATCGCCACCGCGCTGGCCTTTGCGGAAACGCTGGATCCCGACCAACTGGTTCAACCGCTGCATTTTGCCTTTACCTATGATGAGGAAACCGGCTGTATCGGCGCGCGAAATCTTGTCAACGATCTGTCCGAGCGCGGCATTGTACCGGATATCGCAATCATCGGTGAACCGACCGAAATGCGCGTCGTTGACGGCCATAAAGGATGCTTTGAATACACCACACGGTTTGTCGGCCTCGAAGGTCACAGCTCGGCACCTGAGGATGGTGTCAACGCCGCCGAATACGCGGCGCGCTATATCGGTAAGTTGCTGGAACTGCGGCACATCCTGAAATCTCGCGCCCCAGCGGGCAGCCGGTTCGAACCGCCCTGGAGCACGGTCAACGTCGGGCGCATCTCGGGCGGGGTTGCCCATAACGTCATTGCGGGCAAGGCCGAAGTTGCGTGGGAAGTTCGCCCGGTCCAATCCAGCGATGCCGAACTGGTCAGCAAAACCATGTCGGACTACGCGCAGCATTCCCTGTTGCCCGAAATGCAGGCGGTGTTTGCCGATGCCAGCATCATTCAGGACACCGTGGCCGAGGTCGAAGGGCTGGAGCCGATGGACGAAAATGCCGCCCGCGATCTGGTGGCCGAACTGACCGGCGCGAACGGCACCGGCGTCGTCGCCTTCGCCACCGAGGCTGGTTTGTTCCAGCAATTGGGCGTTCACGCGATTGTCTGCGGTCCGGGTTCGATCACACAGGCGCATAAGGCTGACGAATATGTCGAGATCGAACAGCTTGACCTGTGCTGCAGGATGCTGAACCGTTTAGGGCGCCGCCTGACCGCCTAGCCGGTGCCGTGCGTGCGGTCATAGGCCGAGCGTTCGGGCTGCACATGCGCCGCCCGCGCGTCTTCGCCCGGATCATAAACTTCCATCACCAGCGGATAGCAGGCCGCCGCGTCGGACGAATGTTCCGACGAACAATCTCCGCCGGGACAGGCCGAAAGCCCGACAATCAGGTCAATCTCGGCATAGAACTCCAGATAATCGCCGGGGCGCACCGGGCTGGCTTTCATGAAATATTGCCCGGTGTCACGGGTGAAACCGGTGCACATGAACACGTTCAGCACGTCATGCACATGTTTTTCAGCCTCATGCAGCGGCAGGTCGCAATGGCTGGTCAATGCGCGCGTCAGGTTGGAATGGCAGCAATAGTGGTAGTCATCCCCTGACAACAACCGCCCCGTATAAGGATCGCAACGCGTCCCGATCACATCATGGACCGAGCCGCCAAAGGCGTCGAACCCGTACCAGTCCAGCGTATCCGCAACGACGGTCGCCATCGGGCGCATGTTGGGAAAGCTCGACCACATACGGTCTCCGGTCGACAAATGCGTGCCATGCAGCGCGCGGGTCTTGCCCGAGTAGAACCGCTCGGTCAGGTCATGCTTGCTCCACATGTTCAGGTCCCCGACCTGTGGGCCATCGACCGACACAACACGGACAAAAGCGCCTGCGGGAACGTCAATACAGGCGGCATCGCGCGGGGCTGCGGTGGCCTCGGCCGTCTTTCTGGCCCCCTGCCGCAACTTGGTCAGAACGGTCAGGTCCGGTTGTTTCAGCGTCTCGGGCGGATAGCATATGACCGGAGGGATGGCCTTGCGTTCAGCCGCATCCAGAGGTGCCGCGAAATTCGGTTTTTCCAGCTTCATCAGTGCTCTCCCATCCCTGCCTTCGCACAGGATTAGCGCATAATGAACGGGTTCGCCATCGGCTCTTGCGCGGTGCTGATCCAGGTGGTTTTGGTTCGGGTATAGTCCAGCATCGCCTCGATCCCGGCCTCGCGCCCATAGCCCGATTGGTTAAACCCGCCAAAGGGCGCAATCGGTGATATCGCGCGATAGGTGTTCACCCAGCAAATCCCCGCCCTGATCCGTTTCGACACGCGATGCGCCCGCGCCAGGTTCTGCGTGAACACGCCCGAACCCAACCCAAACGGCGTGCTGTTGGCCAGTGCAATTGCCTCGTCCTCGGTATCGAACGGCAGCAAGGACATGACCGGGCCGAACATCTCGACCTGCAGCGTTTCTGTTTCGGGTGACGTGCATTGCACCAACGTAGGCATCATGTAATTCCCCGGGCGATCCGTAGCTTTGCCGCCAAAGCGGATCACCGCACCCTGCCCCTGCGCTTTGCTCAGCGTTTCCTCGATCCGGTGTACCTGCGCTGCGGTACACAGCGGCCCCACATGCGTATCGGCCTGCAAAGGGTCACCCAGCCGGATGGCTTGGGCTTTTTCTTCGATCCGCGCGATCAGGGGCTCCAGAATGGACCGATGCACCAACCCACGTGTACCCGCAACGCAGCTTTGCCCCGAGGCACCAAAGTTCCCGGCGATCAGACCATTGGCCGCGCCGTCCAGATCGGCGTCATCGAAGACCACAATCGGGGATTTGCCGCCCAATTCCAGCGAAGTAACCGCAAAGTTTTCGGCCGAATTGCGCACCACATGCCGCGCCGTTTCCGGCCCGCCGGTAAAGGCGATCCGGTCGATATCCGGGTGACGGGTCAGCGGGATGGCGCAGTTTTCAGCGTCTCCAGTGATGACCGAGACCACGCCGGGCGGGAATCCCGCCTGTTCGATCAACCGGGCGAATTCCAGCATCGGCACGGGCGCAATTTCCGAGGCCTTCAACACCACGGAACACCCCGCCGCCAGGGCCGGGCCAAGCTTGGTCGCGGTCAGGAACATCTGCGCATTCCATGGTACGATGGCCGCAACCACACCGATCGGTTCGCGTGTGGTAAAGACATGCATGTCGGGCTTGTCGATGGGCAGAACCGTGCCCTCGACCTTGTCAGCCAGCCCGGCAAAATAGCGATAGTAATCCGCCACATACCCCGTCTGCGCCGCCGTTTCGGCCAGCAGTTTACCGCTGTCTGTCGTCTCCAACTCTCCCAACCGGGGGGCGTGTTCCGCCACCAGATCAGCCAGCCGATACAACAGTTTCCCGCGTGCGGTCTGTGTCATATCGCGCCACGCCGGATCGTCCAGAACGCGTTTGGCGGCAGCCACCGCGCGGTCGACATCCCCGGCCGAGGCGCAGGCGAACGTGGCCCATCCTTGCCCGGTCGCAGGGTTTTCTGAGGTCAGGACCCGAGCGTCTGATCCTTCGGACCATTCGCCATCAATGAACAGTTGGAAATGTGGAAGATGTCCCATGGTGGTCCTCACTGAAAGGCTGGCATGACGTCGTCGATGAACCGCGCCAGCGAGGCGCGCTTGCGGTCATTGCTCATGCCGCTGTCGATCCAGAACGAAAACTCGTCATAGCCCAGATCTTCGTAACGTTTGATCCGATCAATCACCTGCTGCGCCGTGCCAACGGTCAGGTCGCGACCCAGCTTTTCGCAGGTATACATCGGGTTGGCATCCATTTCGGCGTCCGAGATCGGCTCGATCAGGCCCTGCTGGATCGGGCGTTTGTTCAGGAACCACGCCCCGAAATAGTTGTAGTACCGCCGCAAATCCTGCACCCCGCGCGCCACATCTTCGTCGTCTTTCCCGACATAAGCGTGGTGCAGCAACATGATTTTGGGGCGTGGCCCCGTATGGCTTTCACAGGCGTCGTTGAACCGCCCCATCAAGGTTTCAATCTCATCCATACCCTGCCACAGCGGTGTGACCTGAATGTTAAACCCGTTGTGTACACCAAATTCATGGCTGTTGGGGTCCCGCGCGGCGATCCAGATCGGCGGTCCGCCCTGTTGCAAGGGTTTCGGGGCCGAGGTGGTGGCGGGAAAAGAATAGAACTCTCCTTCATGCGCGCAGTCGCCCTGCCATATCTGCGGCAAAAGCGGCGTGGTTTCACGCATCCTCTGCCCGGCTTCCCATGCGTCCATTCCGGGCATCAGGCGTTCATATTCAAAGGAATAAGCCCCGCGGGCAATGCCCAGTTCGATCCGCCCCTTGGTGATCTGATCAGCCGCCGCGGCCTCACCCGCAAGCTTGATCGGATGCCAGAACGGTGCCACCACCGTTCCGGTTCCAAGGCGTACGTTGCGTGTGTGATGCGCCAGATCGACCAGAGACAAAAACGGATTGGGCGCAATCGTGAATTCCATTCCGTGATGTTCACCGGTCCAGACTGCGCGCATACCGCCCTCGTCCGCCATTTTCACCAGACCCACGAACTCATCGTACAAAACATCATGGGGCTGATCCGGCGTCAGACGCTCCATATGGGCAAACAGCGAAAACTCCATTCTCTGGCTCCTCTAGCGAAAACTGTGAATGTCGCCCTGTTCCACGTCGCCCAGATACAGGGCAAAATCCCCGGTCTGAGCCTCGCGCGCGAAACGGGTCATCATGTGGTGAATGCCGGGGGCGGTATAGGTCAGGCCGGGCAGATCTTCGATCCGAACCCAACGGGTCGTGTCCGGATGTGCAACCTGTTCTGCCGTGGCCAGAAAGAACGTGTAATGCTGGCGGGTCTGCGCATCATTGAACGCGGAATAGACCTGTTCAATCCGCGCATGAATGCCCCGTTCGGACAGCCCTTGTGCCAGCCGGTTCCGCTGACCGCCACGTTCGGCACCGGCGACCTGAAAGGGGTGAAACCAGCCGTCGTGATGTTCCAACAGCACGTTGCCATCCGAGATGATGATCGCCCCGCAGAGCGTCGGCTCTTTGGCATCCATTTCCCGTTCAAGCCCAAGGCTGAAGTACGATCCACCAACATACCCCAGACCGTCACCTGCGGCGCGAGCAAAGGCGACGACGCGGCCAAGCAGGATGGTGTGATCACCGGCAGGAACCGCGCTGTGCGTTTCGCAACAAAACTGCGCCAGCGCCCCGTCGATCAGCGGCAGATCATGCGCGCCCGAGTGATGTGCAACCTTTGCAAACCGGTCTCCTTTGTACCCCGCGAAAGTGTTCGATATCTCTTGCTGGCCCTCGGCCAGAATGTTGACCGCAAAGTGACGGCAACCGGCAAAAACCTCATAACTAGACAGGAACTTGCCGGGGCAGACCAGCAATAGCGGCGGGTCCAGGGAAACGGATGAAAAGGAATTGGCCGTAAACCCGACCGGCGCCCCCATCCCATCGCGGGTCGTCACCACGGTCACGCCGGTCATGAAACTGCCGAATGCGTCGCGCAGGGCGCGTGGGTCCAATTCGGTCATGGCAGACACTCCTGTAGAAAGCGCAACAGGATGGCGTTGACCTTGGCTGCGTGGGTCATCGGCATCATATGCGCCGCGTTTGGGATGATCTCGGCCCGCCCCTGTCGCACCAGCGCGGCCATATCCCGTGACATCCGGGGGGTCGAATTCGGCTCGTCCGCGCCAGTCAGGAACAAGGCGGGGCACATGATCCGGGCCAGTTGCGCTGCGCTCGGGCCGTCGCTTTCTGCAAAGACTGTGTAGGCCGCCTTATAGGCGCGCGGATCACCCTCTTGCAGCCAGCGCGCGCAGGCGGCGCGTTCGTCCGACTTGTGATCGGCAAACCACCGTTGCAGCGTGACCGATGGGTCATTCGGCCGGCCATCATCCAACGCGCGCGCCCGTGACAAGATCGCCTGACGGGCCGGGGCCGGTCGTTGGAAAATGGCGTTCAGGGCCGCGATGCCTTTGACATTCGGGTTTCCCGACGCCGCGATATGCATCGCGATCAGCGCACCCATCGAATGCCCGACAAGGACCGCCGGTTCCCGCAACAGCGCCGCGACGGGGGCGGCATAGCTGCCCAACCCGTCCGGCGCGGAAAAAGCCGTCTCGCCGTGCCCGGCCATATCCGGACACACGACGCGATACTCGGCAGAGGCCAGCGCGTCGATCTGCCCGCTCCACGCCTCGGCCCGCAGACCGACGCCGTGCAACAGAACGACCAGAGGCCCCGCGCCCACGTCTATGGCGGCCAGCCTGCCAATCTCAGACCGAGGCCGGGTTGTCCACGTCATGACCCAGATCCTTCAAATCCTGATAGCGGTCTCCGATCCGATGATGTGGCCGCCCCGATGTTGCACCGCCCAGCACCACCACGATCTCATCCGCGCGCGGCGCGTCCGGTATGGCAAATTGCAGCGTCAGGTAATGCGATCGGCGCCCGGCATCGTTCTTATCCATCAGCGGCACCATGATGGGCGTGTTGGCTGGCCCCCGTGTATTGGTAAACGAAAGATAGGATTTCGCGTCGACCGCCTGCCGGAAGATATTCCCGAAATGCAACGTGTGGATCAGGCCCGAGGCGTGCTCGACCTCTCCGTCCAGACCCACCACTGCAGCCTTGCCATAGGCCTCGATCGCCTCACCGCTTCCGGCCAAGGCGATCATCCGGCTGGTCAGAGCCTCACCCAGAACCGGGCCATAGGCCAGTATCTCGGGCCTCAGGTCATCGACGTATCGCCCCGCCCACGGGTTGGACACCACGGCGGCGACGGCGAACATGCGCCATGGGCGTTCGGCCTTGCGAAACCCTTCGACCAGAACTTCTTCGTCGAAAGTCACGATTTTTCGAATATTCGGCTGCACGGCATCCCCTCATATTTGGTTGGGGCACTATCTGCGGGCCAGATGCATTTTGACAAACGAAAGAACTTTGGTCTTAGGTATTAATAACACTAATAGGTTGATTGCAGATGTCGAAAACCCTACCGCCCCTTACATGGTTCAGATCGTTCGAGGCCGCTGCTCGGCGGCTCAGCTCAACGGCGGCGGCCGATGAAATAGGGCTGACGCAATCGGCCGTAAGTCAACAGATCAGATCGTTGGAGGCGCGGCTGGGCGTCGCCCTGTTTCACCGCCATGCGCGGGGGTTGTCCTTAACGGATGAAGGGCGCAAGCTGTTGCCGCAAGTCGAGGCAGCACTTGGGATTTTGCAGGCAGCCGCGTCGCCTTATCTGACCGAAAAACGGGCAAGCCATGTCACCATCGCCGCGTCTATCAGTGTTATCGAATGGGTGATTTCCCCCGCCCTGCCCGACTTCCAATCCCACCATCCCGAAACGTCATTGCGCTTTGTCAGCACGATCTGGCCGGATGAATACGCAGCCTCTCGGGCGGATGTGGAAATCCGGTTCGGGTCGACGAAACAGGTGGGCAAGGGTGCGACCCCTTTGATGCCCAATCAGCTTATCGCCGTGAAATCACCCGGCCTGAGCGGCGATTTTCACGACCTGCCCCTGATCGAATCCGTAGGAACCTCGGACAATTGGGTGTCCTGGTCCGACGCAACCGGGCACCCTGTCCACCCCCCATCTTTGTTTGTGGATTCCTACGGGCTGGCGCTGCAACTTGCCACCACGGGAAACGGCGTGGCGCTTGTGAACGCTTTGGTCGCAGATCACGCATTGCGCACCGGACAGGTCGAACTGGCCGCGGATACCTCTGCCCCGGCGAGTGAGGGGTATTTTCTGGCAATTCAGCGCTCCTCACCCGAGGTTGACGCCTTTGTGGCGTGGTTTTCCCGGACCACACATGGGGCTGCGCCGGAATAACGTCTGAAACAGACAAGTTGATGTCGCATCTGGGGATTTCATAACGCACCGTTTTCGTGAATTCTGGCAAAAAAGGTCCGATTCATGCGATATTCTGGCTTCCAGGTCATCAAGCAGGCGCTAACCGGTCACAAAGGGTGGAAACCGGTCTGGCGGGACCCGGCCCCAAAATCACATTATGACATCGTGATCATCGGCGGTGGCGGGCACGGGCTGGCGACGGCGCACTACCTTGCCAAGGTGTATGGTCAGCGCAGGGTGGCGGTGGTTGAAAAAGGCTGGATCGGCGGTGGCAACGTCGGGCGCAACACGACGATCATCCGCTCGAACTACCTGCTGGACGGGAACGAGCACTTCTATGAATTCTCGCTGAAACTGTGGGAAGGGTTGGAGCGGGACCTGAACTATAACGCGATGATCAGCCAGCGCGGGGTTCTTAACCTGTATCATTCCGACGGGCAGCGTGACGCCTATATCCGGCGCGGCAATGCGATGATCCTGAACGGGGCGGATGCAGAACTGCTGGATGCCGATCAGGTTCGCAAGGAACACCCCTATCTGAATTTTGACGACGCGCGCTTTCCGATCAAGGGCGGGCTGGCGCAGCGGCGCGGCGGCACGGCGCGTCACGATGCGGTGGCCTGGGGGTTTGCCAGATCCGCCGACAGCCACGGCGTGGACATCATTCAGAACTGCGAAGTCACCGGGCTGCGGATCGAAAACGGAAAATGTCTGGGGGTTGAGACCTCGAAAGGGTTTATTGGCGCGGACAAGGTCGGCTGTGCGGTGGCAGGCAGTTCGGGGCGCGTGATGGGCATGGCCGGACTGCGCCTGCCGATTGAAAGCCACGTGTTGCAGGCCTTTGTGTCCGAGGGGCTGAAGCCCGTGTTGCCCAGCGTCATCACCTATGGCGCAGGCCATTTCTATGTCAGCCAGTCCGACAAGGGCGGGCTGGTGTTCGGGGGCGACCTGGACGGGTACAACTCCTATGCCCAACGCGGCAATCTGCCCGTGGTCGAGGATGTCTGCGAAGGCGGCATGTCGCTGATGCCCATAATTGGACGCGCGCGTCTGTTGCGAATGTGGGGCGGGGTCATGGACATGTCCATGGATGGCTCGCCCATCATCGACCGCACCCCGGTTGATGGCCTCTATTTCAATGGCGGCTGGTGTTACGGCGGGTTCAAGGCGACCCCGGCCTCGGGCCATTGTTTCGCACATCTGCTGGCGCGCGACGCGCCGCACCCTGTTGCCACGGCCTATCGCCTCGACCGGTTCCGCACCGGGCGAATGATCGACGAAAAAGGTGTGGGCAATCAGCCCAACCTGCACTGAGGGGACCACGGACATGATCATCGACCATCCCATGCTGGGCCCGCGCGACGCCTCGGAATTCACCTATCTGGGCGACGCCTCCCTGATTGACCGTCCCGACTGGCAAGCCGACGACGCAGCCGAGGCATTCTATGAATATGGCTATCTGCGCGACAACCCTGCCGGTGAGCATCAAGAGCTGTGGTATCACGAGGCCGGAGACCGCTCGTGGCTGGTCGTCACCCGCAATACGCTGACGCATGAGATTTCAAAGGTGGAACTGGCCCGTGACGTGGCCCGCGCGCGGGGGCGAAGCAAATGACCCAGACCAACAGGCTGAGCGGCGGGCAAATCGACCGCAACACCACGCTGAATTTCCGCTTCGACAATCACAGCTATACCGCCCATCCGGGCGACACGTTGGCCTCGGCCCTGCTGGCCAATGACGTGCGGTTGATCGGGCGATCGTTCAAATACCACCGCCCGCGCGGGCTGCTGACCGCCGGGTCCGAAGAACCCAACGGGATCGTCGAACTGCGAACCGGAAGCCGCAAGGAACCCAACACCCGCGCCACAACCGCCGAGATATTCGACGGGTTAGAGGCGCATTCGCAGAACCGCTGGCCCAACCTGAAATTCGACGCGCTGGCCGTGAACGATCTGTTTTCGAACTTTCTGTCCGCCGGGTTCTATTACAAAACCTTCATGTGGCCCGCTGCATTTTGGGAAAAGCTGTACGAACCGATCATCCGCCGCGCTGCCGGGCTGGGTTCCCTGTCGATGGAGGCCGATCCGGACGAGTATGACAAGGGCTTTCGCCATTGCGATCTGCTGATCATCGGGGCCGGTCCCGCCGGTCTGATGGCAGCCCTGACCGCAGGACGCGCGGGTGCAGACGTCATTCTGGCGGACGAGGATTTCACCCCCGGCGGACGTCTGAACAGCGAGACATACGCGCTGGGCGATCACAGCGCGCCCGCTTGGGCCGCGCAGGCCGTGGCAGAATTGACCTCAATGCCCAACGTCCGGTTGATGACGCGAACAACCGTGATCGGGGCCTTTGACCACGGCATCTATGGTGCGGTTGAACGCACCGGGGATCACCTGCCCACCCTGCCCGCAGGTAAACCCCGCCAAATCCTGTGGCGCATCTACAGCCAAAAGGCGTTGCTGTGCGCCGGGGCCACCGAACGCCCGATAGCGTTCGAAAACAACGACCGGCCCGGTATCATGATGGCCAGCGCCCTGCGGACCTATGCCAACCGGTTCGCTGTCATAGCCGCGCCGCGCGTGGCGGTCTTTACCAATAACGATGACGGCCACCGCACTGCCGTCGATCTGCACGCCAAGGGCATCAAGGTTGCGGCGGTCATTGACGTCCGGGATGACGCGCCCTCCAGCTATGACTATGAGGTTCTAAAGGGCGCGCAGGTAGTTGATACCAAAGGCCGTCACGGGCTGACCTTTGTCGAGGTGGCAATGCCGGGGGGCGAGACCCGCACCCTGGAATGCGGCGCGCTGGGTGTATCCGGCGGATGGAACCCGAATGTGCATCTGACCTGCCATCAACGCGGACGCCCTATCTGGAACGAGGCACTGGCGGCCTTTGTCCCCGGCGCTGACCTGCCTGTGGGCTTGACGGTCGCGGGGGCAGCAAACGGCGTCATGTCCACATATGGTGCGCTGCAATCCGGCGCGGAAGGAGCGGCGAAGGCACTGGACTTGACCAGCGCCCTGCCCGACCTTCCCGATGCCGAGGATGCCCCGGTCACACAGACGCCATTCTGGTACGTTCAAGGCTGCAAACGCGCCTGGCTGGATCAGCAGAACGACGTGACCGTAAAGGACGTCAAACTCAGCTATCAGGAGGGGTTCCGCTCGGTCGAGCACCTGAAGCGCTACACCACGTTGGGCATGGCGACGGATCAGGGCAAGACCTCGAATATAGGCGGGTTGGCGATCATGGCCGAAGTGGCCGGTAAGTCGATTCCCGAAACGGGCACAACCATCTTCCGCCCGCCCTATACGCCCGTTCCAATCGCCACATTTGCGGGTCGGATGAAGGGTCAGGAATTCCACCCCACCCGCCTGACGCCGTCGCACCACTGGGCCAAGGAACGCGGCGCGGTGTTTGTCGAGGTTGGCAACTGGCTGCGCGCGCAATGGTTCCCCCTGCCGGACGAGACGCATTGGCGGCAATCGGTGGACCGCGAGGTGCGCCAGACCCGTGCCTCGGTCGGGGTGTGTGATTGCACGACGCTGGGCAAGATAGATGTTCAGGGCACGGATGCAGCCGCGTTTTTGAACCGCATCTATGCCAATGGCTTTGCCAAACTGGCCGTTGGTAAAACCCGTTATGGCCTGATGCTGCGCGAAGATGGGATCGTTATGGACGACGGCACCGCCGCCCGGCTGGCCGACGATCATTTCGTCGTCACCACGACCACAGCCAACGCTGTAAGTGTCTATCGGCACATGGAATTCACGCGCCAATGTCTGTTTCCGGACATGGATGTGCAACTGATCTCGACCACCGATGTCTGGGCGCAATACGCGGTGGCCGGACCCAATTCGCGCAAACTGTTGCAAAAGATTGTGGACCCGGAATTTGATATTTCCAACGAAGCGTTTCCTTTCATGGCCTGCGGTAACATCACCGTCTGCCAAGGGCTGCGCGCACGGCTGTTCCGGATCTCTTTCTCGGGCGAGCTGGCCTATGAAATCGCGGTCCCTTCGAGATATGGGGATGCACTTATGCGGCGGCTGATGGACATGGGCGAAGAGTTCGACGTGGTACCTTATGGCACCGAAGCACTGGGTGTGATGCGCATCGAAAAGGGCCACGCGGCCGGGAATGAGCTGAACGGCACAACGACAGCGTTGAACCTTGGTATGGCCAAAATGGTGTCGAAAAAGAAAGATGGCATCGGATCGACCCTATCGGAACGCGCGGCGCTGAACGAACCCGACGCTCTGGCGCTGGTGGGGATCAAACCACTGGAACCCGAAAAGAAAGTAACGGCGGGTGGGCATCTGATGAACATTGATGGCCCTGTGGATACCGCCCATGATCAGGGCTATGTGACCTCGGCTGTGTATTCGCCCATTCTGAACAGCAGTATCGGCCTGGGTCTTATGAAAAACGGCCACGCCAGAATGGGCGAACGGATGCGCCTTGTGTCCCCGTTAACCGACCTGACAATCGAAGTCGAAATCGTCTCGGCCCATTTTGTTGATCCTAAGGGAGAACGCCTTCGTGCATGATCTTGTTGCGATAACCGCCCTTGGCGGGACCGAACCGCGTATGGATACCGTTGCCGGGGTCACATGTTCCGAAGTTCCAGACGTAGCGCTGGCCTCGGTCGCGGCACGCATGGGGCAGGAAAACAACGTGATCAAAGCATTGGAAGCGTTGATTGAGACCCCCGTTCCGGATGTGGGGCAAAGTGCGGGCGCGGTGATCTGCGCATTCTGGGCGGGTCCGGATCAGTGGATGATAGAGGCGCCCCAGGACAGTCATGAAGGCATCGCCACGCAGGTAAAGTCGGCTGTCGGTAACGCCGCCTCGGTCACGGAACAAACAGACGGCTGGACCCGGTTCGACCTGAGCGGCCCCAACCTGACGGCAGTGTTGGAACTGCTATCCTCGCTTGATTTACGCAAAGCTACGACGGGCAGCGTTACGCGCAGCTCCATCCACCATATCGGCTGTTTCGTCCTGTTCCGCACGCCAGAGTTGTTCAGCATCTACGGACCGCGATCCTCGGCCGGGTCGCTGCATCACGCGATCCTCACCGCGATGCGTTCGGCGCTATAGGTGATCTTTTGGCGGAGCCGTTATTATTCCCCGGTGCGGGGATTTCGATTCAGGCCCACCGTATCAATCCGATGATCGCCGAGGTCGCATAGAACCCCTGTAGCAAAAGGAACGTCCACCGTCGGTCAATTACAGCCCAGGCGGCGAACAAGCCCGACGACACCAACAACAAGGTGAACCCCAAAACCTCGGCCCCGATGTTCGAGGCAATCAACAAGGCGTAGGCCATTGCGAGAACTGATCCCGTGACCTCAAACGTTGTGGTCAGGGTGCGCCTGCTCAGAGTTCCTGTTTGTTCCTTCATAATTCAGCCTTTCGGTTTTGATGCGGCACCTGAGATTTGCCTTTCCTTGTGGGTAGACCAGAATTAGAATGTGACTCAAATGAATGATTGTCATGTTTCAATTCTGCTTTGTCATGGACGGCCAAATGAATGAACGACTGGAAATAGATGCTCTGCGCGCCTTGTTGGCCATTGCCGCCCACGGCGGCGTGACACGTGCTGCGGAACATCTGGCGCTGTCACAATCGGCAGTCAGCCATAAAATCCGACGTCTTGAACAGGCTCTGGATTGCGACCTGCTGGCCCGACGCGCGGGTGGCCCCCTTTTCACTGAGGCGGGTCTGCGCCTGTGCGACTACGCCCGGCGAATCGTCGCCCTGCATGACGAGGCGCTGGCCGGATTGGGCAAGAAACCCCTGTCCGGGATCATCCGGCTGGGCATGACCGAGGACACTGCCACCAGCGGGATCGCACGCATCCTGGGGCGCTTTACCCGCCTGTACCCGGATGTTCAGGTCCGCATTCGCACCAGTCAGAGCTTGAACGTTCAAGCATGGCTAAAAGCCAGAGAGCTGGACGTGGCGGTGATGCAGGTTTTTCACCACGACATTCAACCGGATGACATGATCCTGTTCGAAGATACGCTGCATTGGGTCAAATCCCCGGATTTTAATTTGGATGTGTCGGCCCCGATCCCGTTCCTGTCTTTCGACAGCCAGTGTTTCTACAGACAATGGGGGCTGACCGATGGGCAATCGCAAGGCCATCGGCTGAACACTGTTCTGGAATGCCCCAGCGCAGCAGGCATTCAATCGGCGGTGCGTTCGGGATTAGGTGTGGCGCTGCTGAACGGCCTGCACGTGACCCCCGACATCGAAGTGATCGCAGATAAATTTCCACAACCGCCCGCCATCGCCTTTGTTGCACGCACCGCAACGAGCCGCCGCAATCCTGTGGTCACGGCCCTGATTGAGGAAATCAACCAAGAAGGTCAAAGCACCATTCCCTTGAAGGCAGTCAGCTAGCAGGGTCGACCACGTCAGCCCGATTACAGGCCGAACCCTTTGGACATGCGCGTCCGCCGTCGTTCGATCGATTTGTGGAACGCCCATTTGCTGAACAAGGCCAGGGGGAACATGACCCGCTCACCCAGCCCGTCAATCACGGTCAGTTTTCCACCGCGTTCCTGCGCACGCACGATGTTTTCAAACCCCATGTCACCCACGATGATCTGACCCTTTTCAAGATCATCCAACAGGTCCATGAAATCCGCATGCAAACGTTTGCGCCCTTCCTGATCGTCGGCCATGGCCACCCGTTCCGCATGAAGGGTGGGCGCAAGATCACCGTCAGGCCCGGTCAGCTTTTCCATGACCAGAGCTGGCCCCGATGAGGTCGCGGCATATCCCATGAAACGCGCCAACCGGTCGATTTCCGGGCAACCCCGGCTCAATGCTGCCAGGTATTCATTCGCCTCGCGGTTCCACTGCCGCAGGTTGCCATACCGCCATTCGGCGTACCGAGGGATGGTGTGATTTCTGGCGGGTTCATCCGTACGAACCTTCAGCAGCGCGCGCTCAATCTCGGGGTGTTGAAAAATCAGGTAGTTGCGGCTTGTGCGCAAGGGGCTGAAATCGCTCAGGTCAATCATGTATCGCTGTTCCAGTTTCTCGGACGTCGCGCACCGGCGCAGGGGCAAAATTGAGTGTCATTCTTAGAACGTTCTTATTTCAGTTACAATTCACCTTTGCGCCGACTCGGATCGGGTGAACGCCCCCCTGGCCCAGATATAAGGACATACCCAAGGCACCAGAAGTTCCTGTCGCTTTGAACAAGGTCTGGGACAGGAAAACCAGGGCCGCATCAACGCTGTTACGGCGCGGCTCGAAATGCCATTCATTTGGGTAAATGGCGGAGAGACAGGGATTCGAACCCTGGAGACGGTCTCCCGCCTACACACTTTCCAGGCGTGCGCCTTCGACCACTCGGCCACCTCTCCGTGGGCGCGATATTTGAACCATCGCCGGGGGATTTGCAAGAGGTGATTAACGCGAAATTTCAGGAGGCTGCAACGTTGTTGAAAATGTTGTCACAGCTCATCTCCATCTGCGTCTGACAGATCAGCCTCGGTCATTTCAACGGGCGTTGCCGCAGGGGTCTTTGACACCGGTTTATCCTGGGTTTTCTTTGGCGGCTGTTCAGGTGCTTTGGGTGATTCACCGTGCAAAACTTCGGGGTTACGCAGCCAAACGTCGCGCTGTGCAAACGGGATCTCGATCCCCTCTGCGACAAAGCGGCTGTTGATCTCGTGGTTCATGTCCGATTTGACAGACAGCACCCAGTTCACGTCGCGCAGAATGGCGCGGATTTCGAAATCCAGCGAATCCGCACCGAACCCCTGAAACACCACGCTGGGCGCTGGATTGGCCAGAACCATAGGGTGGGAATTGGCTATCTCACCCAGAATCTTTTCGACCAGTTTGGTGTCCGTGCCATAGGCCACGCCCACCGGCACGATGACCCGGCCAATTGTGTTGCCGCGGGTATAGTTGGTGACCACGCCGCTGATCAGGTCCGAGTTCGGCACGATCACATCGGTCCGGTCAAATGTCTCAATCCGCGTGGACCGGACCGAGATGTCGCGCACATAGCCCATCATCCCGTTTACGTCGATCCAATCGCCTTTCGAGATCGGGCGCTCGACCAGCAGGATGATACCAGATACGAAATTCGAAACGATGGTTTGCAGACCGAAACCGATGCCAACCGACAGCGCACCCGCAACAATCGCCAGCGAAGACAGATCAAAACCCGCGACCATGATCGCGGCCAGCGCTGCAAGGAAAATCCCGACATAGCCGGTGCCGGATACAATCGCGTTCTGACCGCCTGGATCAATGCTGGTCTTCGGCAATAGCGAGATGCGCAGCCCGCTTTGCAGCATCCGCGTCAACCCATAGCCTATTGCGAACACTGCAAGGAAGGTAAAGAAATTACTGGGCGAGATCGTTACGCCACCGATATCGAAGCCCAACAGAAGGCGCGACCATGCCTCAAGCAAATCTGTTTCGCGCGCGCCCCAATAGATCGCCAGAATCGGCAGTGCCAGAATAGCCATGGCAAAACCGACAAGGACCGAGAACAAGGAATCTTTGGCAGCTTCGCCCTGCCCGCTGATCCAACCGTAAGCCGAGGTCAGGAACCGGTGCACGATGACCAACGCAGCAATCAGAACCAAAGTTTTCACCGCAGGGAAAACAGTTTCTTCGGCTGCATTGGTATAGCCGAATACCGCCATGATCGGACTTACGATACCCAGCAGGAACAGCGCCCGGCGCAAGAATTCGATCAGTTTGCTCAGGCCTTCACCGCGCATGGTTGCCGAGGTGTCGTTGGGGTCACTTGGAACATCTGCACTGCGAATCTGACGGACGCGCAGCAACACCAGTGAGGTCGCAACGATGACAGGAAAGGCCACAACAGAGCGTGTGGCGTCCGATATATTCTCGATCTGTTCGAACAGATCGACCAACTCGTGTGCGATCAACAAGGCCGCAAGCAGGTCGAGATACACGCGCATCTCGGTTACGCGCTGTTGTGTCAGGCGCTTAAAGCCCTGCGCCGCCTGCATCAAATAGATCTGACGACCAATCCAGTCATAAAACAGGACAAGCGCAGCCCAATACGGGACACTTTGAATCACCATCGTCCCGCGCAGGCCCAAAACCCCGGTCAGCACCACGGCCTGCACCAGTATCCAAACTCCGAACCAAGGCAGAACGATCCGCAAAAGCGAGGTCAGAAATGTCCAGACACCGCTTCCTTGTCCGGCTATAAGGCGCAAATATGCCCCCGCAGCTTCCGACCATCGCTTTCCGTAGAACAACAAAATACCGGCAATCGCGACCAGAAACAGAATTCCCAAACCGCGGTGTTGCAACCGGTCGTTCACCACATCCGTACTCAGGTTTTGGCGAACCTCATTGAACAGACCACGTGCCGCTTCGGTCACATCCACCCAGGCCGGCCCCCAATGGGCCGGGTTCAGCGGCGATGGGCCACGCTGCAACAGCTCTTTTGTCTGACGGTTCCTGAGCAGTTGATCTATCTCGGTGATCAGCCCATTGGCGCGGCTGAACGCCTCTTCCGAGATAATCTGCGGAACCCGAAGGGTGTTCAATTGCTCTTCCAGATGAGCGCGGAGCGCCGCGATATCCTTAGGCTCTGTCGCGTCGCCTTCGGGTTTGGGCCCAAGCGCCTTGATCTGACCTTCCAGCGTGCCGATACGATCCGTATTCGCCCCACGCGCACGGTTGAAATCATCCCGGTAGTCATGGATTTCCGAGCGCAGATTATCCAGCGACGCGTTCGAGGCACGGTCGGCCTCGATCACGGCTTCGGCACGGTCCGCTGTTTTGACCCACCCCTGGTAATATTCACTTTGCCGTTCCGAAAGCTGGGCAGCCGCAGGGCTGACCAGCATGGCAAGACAAATCGATACAAGGGTTAGAAACAGGCGAACCTGCCGCAACATCATACGTCCTCGAATACGCCGGGGATGCTGCGCGGGGCTTCGGTCATCCAGTCAGGAACCGGCAGTTCCTTTTCACGCAGGAATTCGGGGTTGAACAGCTTGGACTGATACCGCGTGCCAAAGTCGCACAGGATGGTCACAATCGTGTGACCTGGCCCCAGATCCTTGGCCAGACGCACTGCGCCCGCCATGTTGATCGCCGTCGACCCCCCCATGACCAGACCTTCGTCGCGCAGCAGATCAAAGATCAGCGGCAGCGCTTCATTGTCGGTCATCTGATAGGAATAATCCGGCGTGAACCCTTCAAGGTTCTTGGTGATACGTACCTGCCCGATCCCTTCAGCGATCGAGCTGCCCTCCATCGCGAATTCACCGGTGGTGTAATAAGAATACAGACCCGCCCCCATCGGATCGACAAGACCGATCTTGACGCCCTTGGGCTGCAGCGCATCGGCCACCCCGGCCAGCGTACCGCCCGAGCCCACGGCACAGACAAAACCGTCGACCTTGCCACCTGTCTGTTCCCAGATTTCGGGGCCTGTGGTTTCCACATGCGCCTGACGGTTGGCGACATTGTCGAATTGGTTGGCCCAGATCGCGCCGTTGGGCTCAGTCTGGGCCAGTTCTTCGGCCAGACGGCGCGAATAATGGACGAAGTTGTTCGGGTTGCGATACGGGGCCGCCGGAACCTGTACCAATTGCGCGCCCGCCAGCCGCAGCATGTCTTTCTTTTCTTCGGACTGGGTTTCGGGGATCACGATCACTGTCTTGAACCCCATCGACGCACCAACCAGCGCAAGGCCGATCCCCGTGTTGCCCGCCGTACCCTCGACAATGGTGCCGCCGGGTTTCAGTTCACCGCGCGCGATGGCGTCGCGGATGATGTAAAGCGCCGCGCGATCCTTGACCGATTGGCCCGGGTTCATAAACTCGGCCTTGCCAAGAATTTCGCACCCTGTCTCGTCACTGATGCGGCGTAGCCGGATCAACGGGGTTTTTCCTACTGCGTCGGCAAGGTCTCGTGCAATGCGCATGGCGCCCTCATTTCATTACGGATAACGAAGATTTACAGATGCAGTGCGACAACCACAAGCGGGGATAATCACCCGCGCAGGCGGTCGCGATGCCGGGCCAGCCAATGCGCAAGCGACAACAGCGGCAAATCCTTGAATTCGTTATTGTCCACCCTGCCCATGAACGTCGCATAGGGCATGATCTGTGTGCGGATATCCTCGCCCTCAGAGGCGAGCCCGCCGTTGTCGATCACCTTGGTCAAATCTGCCAACCCGACATAAAGGTGAATATACTCGGTCGATGACCCGCTGGACGAATACGCCCCACCCGCATATTCCAGCCCGTTCAACGTAACTTGCGCTTCTTCCTGCGCTTCGCGGTGGGCGGCATCCTCGGGCGTTTCACCGGGGTCAATCATGCCTGCGACAGGCTCCCACATCCACGGTTCCGGATCGTCGATCAAAAACACCGGGGTGCGGAACTGTTCCAACAGCAAAACCGTGTCACGCACCGGATCATAGGGCAAAACAACCACAGCGCTGCCTTGCATCAAACCATTTCGGTTAAGAACCCGCCCCATCGAACCATCGTGCTGACGGTGCTGCAAGTCGATTTCTTCAATACCGAAATAGTCGACATAGGCCCGCGTTCTGCGATGAACGATCACGTCTTTTTCTATGTCGCGCGGATCATCGGTGCGGCGTTGGCGTGCCGCCAGTTTGGCCCATGCGCGGGTTCGGATCGACGGAAAGCTGCGGGCGATCGTGCCCGTGTCGACCTTGCCGAAATAGGCCATCACCTCTTGCGCGGCAAGCAGGGTCAGGTCGCCCCAAACACCTGACCATTCCTGTAACGACCAAGGCTTGCCCGGCGTCCAAAGGCCCGGTTCAGGGTAGAACACCCGGGCCTTGGCCTGCGACCCGTCGACCAGATCCACGACCTGCGGGCTCAGGTCGTAGTCAAAACCACCCTCGTAAAACGCCAATCTGTCCAGGTCATCCTGACTGAGGCCTTTCACCAGCACCCCGGGTGCCAAGCTGCCAGGCTCTTCGACGATCATGGGAAAGGCTTGATCTTTCACCCCATAAACCGCGTGGTCGCGAAGCGTGGCCTCGGATAAGGTTAGTTGCGATTGCGGACGACCCAACACCAGCTCCAGCAAAGGCTGATGCCTGAGCGTGCCGTAGAAGAAAAGATCAGACACAGATGTAAATCTCGCTTTGATTTTACGGCATTACCGCCAGCGGCGGCCAGCCTCTTCGGTTGCGAGCCCCGCGATAAGAGCTCCGATAACCAATGTCCACAGGATTTCCGGCACCACAAGCAACTGACCGTAATCCACGCCGATCCGGAATATAGCGATCAGAGCTTCAAACGGGCCGTCATAACGGTGACGCATGGCCTGGCGGAACATCTCATAGGCGCCTTGAACAAACAGGCCCCAGAACACCAAAGATACCATCCCTGTCAAACCATTGTTAATCGCCGCGACCCAGCCACGCCCGACCCGTTTGCCCATGATCTTCCAGCCGCAGATTACCCCCAGGGCCATGTTCACATAAGTGAACCAGCCATAGGCTTTACCTTCTTCCCCGTTGCTGATGATCATGCTTGAAACCAGAAAGGCCACCACCAGAAGACACAGGGCAGCAACGAGACGCGGGGCGGTGGGCATTCGGAATTTCCGTTAGTTAACTAGGTTTTGCTACCGTAATCTGTGTCACATCGCAGTTACCGGTGTCAAAGGCTGCGCCGCAGGCCGTCAAATAATAATTCCACATGCGGCGGAAACGCTCATCAAAGCCCATTTCAGCTATGTCGTCCCACTTGTCATTGAACGTCTCGTACCAACGGCGCAGTGTTTGGTCGTAGCTTTTGCCGAATTCCTTGCTTTGCACAACGCTCAGACCCGCTTGTGCAACCTGTTCTTTCAGGACTGAGGGCGCAGGCAACATGCCACCCGGAAAGATATATTTCTGTATGAAATCAACGCCGTTCCTATAGATATCCCATCTATGCTCGGCTACGGTGATGATTTGCAAAGTGGCTTGCGCGCCGGGCTTCAACCGCTCACGGACGGCTTCGAAATAGACCGGCCAGTACTTTTGCCCGACGGCCTCGAACATCTCGATCGAGGCGATGCCGTCATATTGGCCCCGTTCGTCGCGATAATCCTGCAACTTGAATTCAACCATATCAGAAAGCCCTGCGTTTTCTATACGTTGCTGGGCAAACTTTAACTGCTCCTGACTGATCGTCAAACCTGTGACCCTAAGGCCACGCTCTTTTGCGGCGTATTCGGCGAACCCGCCCCACCCGCAGCCAATCTCAAGGATATGATCGCCCGGTTTCACGCCCATTTCATCGACAAGGCTGGCGTATTTGGCGGTTTGCGCGCGTTCCAGGCTTTCCTGACCCGTTTCAAAAAGAGCGCTGGAATAGGTCATGGTATCATCCAGCCACAAGGCATAGAAATCATTACCCAAATCGTAATGGTACGAGATATTTTTCCGCGCCTGTCTGCGGTTGTTGCGGTGCAGCCAGAACCGCAGGCGTTCGTAGGCCTGCACCAACAGCTTGCCCGTAAAATCATCGTAAACGGTCTCTGTCCCCAGATGCACCAGATCCATGAAGGACCGCAGGTCGGGCGTGCTCCAATCCCCCTCCAGATAGGCGTCGGAAAACCCAAGCTCACCTTCGCGTATCAACCGGGCGAAGACATCCGGATTGTGAACGTCAATGCGCGCCATGGGTCCGGGTTTGACGCCCTCGCTGCGGAACACGCGTCCATCGGGCAGCGCAATGTCCAGCCGACCGGATTCCATCCGGTTCAGCATTTTCAGAACCTGCGAGAAATATCTGGGCAGACCTTTCTGCCCTTCGGTGCTCGTAAGGATCATCCGCCCTCCCATTTGCGGTTGTAGGATAAAGCTAGGGCGAGTTTCCGTTTCTGGCAAGTTTTCAGTTCCTTACCGGCTTTTCGGCCAGTTCAGGCTGGCAGGTTACAAAACGTCGTCAAGCGCGTTCAGCAGCTGATCAACTTCTTGCCGGGACGTATAATGGGTAAAGCTGATGCGCAGCACGCCCTGACCCAGATCGACGCCCATGGCCTGAAGCGGGCGAACGGCATAGAAATCGCCTCCGCCTGCCATGACCCCGTGCTGTACCAGTTCTGCGGCCACTGTTTCAGCGTTTCGGTCAAGTGAAAGCGCAACCGTGGGCGCGCGCCGGGAGGCGTCGGATGTGCCAATCAAACGCACCGCGTTACGATCTTTGACCGCGTCAAGCACTGGCTGCAGCAAAGCGACCTCTTGCGCGCGCATCAGATCATGTACGAACGCCCCGCGTTCGGTTGCGTTGGTCTTGGGGCCGTTGTGATGATCACACAATTGATCAACATAATCGGCCATTCCCGCACTGGCCGCGATCTGCGCATGGTCCGGTCCGGCCGGTGTAAACCGTTTGTACAAAACGTCGCCGTTGAAGGAATGCGCCTGATTTGGCAGCAGCTCTGCCAGGGCGCGGCGCACCACCATGCAGCCTTGATGCGGGCCATAGGTTTTATAGGCTGAAAACAAGTAGATATCCGGCCCAAGGTCGCCTACATTCGGAAAACCGTGCGGCGCATATGACACGCCGTCAACGCATACAAATGCCCCCGCAGCGTGGGCGATCGCGGTGATCTCGGTGACCGGATTGATCTCTCCGACCACGTTGGAGCAGTGCGGAAAACAGACAAGCCGCACTTTTTCGTCCAGAATGTTTTCCAGATCACGCGGATTCAACGATCCGGTTTCCGGATCAATCTGCCATTCGCGCACCTCGATGCCATCATCAGCCAACCGCCGCCACGGGCCAGAGTTCGCCTCGTGGTCCTGATTGGTTACGACGATGACCTCACCCGGCTGCATCCACTGACGAAAAGCCTGTGCCAGAACATAGGTGTTCTGCGTGGTCGATGGCCCAAAGCTCAGCTCATCGGTGTCCACGCCCAGGATCGCGGCCATGCGTATCCGGGCCTCGTCCATCTCTTTGCCCGCAAGGCGGCTGGCGTCATAGGGGCCATATGGCTGGACTTTGCGTTGCGTGTAGAACCGCGTCAGCCGATCAAGAACCGGCTTGCAAGTATATGAGCCACCAGCGTTTTCAAAGAATGCCTGACCTTGCAGTGTGGGCTCGGAAAAGGCAGGGAACTGGGACCTGACAAAGTTGATATCCAGAATGCTCATGGCACGTCTCTCCTTGATCATGCGCGTCAATCCATGAGGTGCCCGAGCATGATTTCGGAACCCTCAGAAACCATGGCAGGTCTTCCAGCCGAGCGGGCACTTGTTTGGTGCCCGCAGTTCACGCGCCGTCATCGCGGGAACGGCGTCAAATTGCCCAGCCGCTTTGCATTCGTCAAGCACCCGATGCGACGGTTGAAAAAGAAAAAGCCGGGCGCGATGACCCGGCTTTACAGAACGTGCTGAGCGCAGCTTAGCCCTGGACTTTGGTATAGGTCCCCTCACCCGCCAGGATCCCACGGAAACCGCCGGGTTCGTCCAGCCCAAAGACGATCAGCGGCAGGTTGTTATCCCGTGCCAGCGCGATGGCCGAGGCATCCATGACCCGCAGGCGTTTCGCAAGAATGTCGTCATAGCTGACTGAGTCGTACCGCACCGCGTCCGCGTGTTCCTTGGGGTCTTTGTCGTAGATGCCGTCCACCCCGTTTTTGCCCATGAAGATCGCCTCGCACGCCATTTCATTGGCGCGCAGCGTCGCGGCGGTGTCAGTGGTGAAATACGGGTTGCCGGTCCCGGCGGCAAAGATACAAACCCGCTTTTTCTCAAGATGGCGGACGGCGCGACGGCGGATATAGGGCTCGCAAACCTCATCCATGCGAATGGCCGAGATGACACGGGTGAACACGCCGACCTCTTCCAGCGCGGATTGCATTCCCAGCGCGTTCATGACCGTTGCCAGCATACCCATATAGTCTGCGGTGGTCCGCTCCATCCCCTGCGCCGAGCCGCTGAGACCCCGGAAAATATTGCCGCCGCCGATCACCATGCAGATCTCGACACCCAGATCGTGCACCGATTTGACCTCTTGCGCGATGCGCTGGACGGTGGGCGGATGCAGGCCGAATCCCTGATCCCCCATCAATGCTTCGCCGGAAATCTTTAGCATCACACGTTTATACGTTGTTTTAGGGGTTTCGGTCGTGTCGGTTGTGGGGGAAAGGCTCATATTGCGCTCCGGGCTGGCACGGGTTTATTTTCCGGCGCAAAATGAAGCAAAACCGCCGCAGGTTCAATGCGGATGGTCAGGATTGAGGCAACCCCAGATGGTCAGTACCGCAACAACGCAAATTTGGGACCGCCTGCCCCCCATTCCCGACGGCGTACCGGTTCTGATCGCGGGGCCGACTGCGTCCGGCAAATCCGCGCTTGCCTTGCAGATCGCCGAGAATTTCGGCGGTGTCATCATCAACGCGGATGCCAGTCAGGTCTATGACTGCTGGCGCGTGATCTCGGCCCGACCATCGGTCGCGGAAGAAACCTGCGCGCCGCACCTGCTGTATGGCCATGTCGCCTATGATCAGGAATATTCCACGGGTCATTGGCTGCGCGAGGTGAAGCCGCTTTTGTCTGGCAGTCAACGCCCGATCATCGTTGGCGGCACCGGATTGTACTTTACTGCGCTGACCGAAGGGATGGCGGACATTCCCGCCACGCCGCCCACCATTCGCGCCCAGGGGGATCAGCTTGACCTGCAAACGTTGATTGACGGGGTGGATGCCCAGACGCTGGGACGTATCGACACCAACAACCGTGCCCGCGTTCAGCGCGCGTGGGAGGTGCAGCAAGCCACCGGACACAGCCTGGCCGCGTGGCAGGCCCAGACGCCACCGCCGGTATTGAACCCCGCTGACACCGTGCCGATCGTGTTTGACGTGGACAAACAATGGCTTTTGGACCGTATCACCCGCCGCTTTGATCAGATGCTGGACAATGGCGCGCTGCAAGAGGTCGAGGCGATGCGCCAGCTCTATGATCCGTCGCTACCGTCCTTCAAGGCCATTGGCGTGCCCGAATTGATGGCCCATCTGGATGGCCGGATGACGCTGGACGCAGCCCGAGAGCGTGCAACCATCGCGACCCGTCAGTTTGCCAAACGCCAACGCACATGGTTTCGCGCCCGGATGAAGAACTGGTATCAGTTAGAGATATCAAAGTGATATAAGTCATACTCACGTCATCGTTCTGAAGATAATCTGCACCAAAACCCCGTGCTCGGACACCATGGATTCTGACCGAATCCGTGGGTGTATTTCCATGAAGAACAAACAAGCTGCCGGTATTCGCCAGTGTATTGGGCGATAAACTCATATCCCCAATGTCGTTTTTGTACCACGGATGACGATTTCGAACATTGACGTCACCCAGTTTCTGGTGCGGAATAGGCGGATGGGGATAATCAGAATCCAAGAAAAGCAAACCCACGAACCTGCCGCCCGGCGTAAACGGGCTTGATAGGTTCAACGCTTCATCAAGAAAAAAACTCTGTCACAGGGAGAAACATTAATGGAAAATCAAACCATGACCGGAGCACCGGTGCACTGGGCGGCCGAAATGCACGCCCAAGAGTATCGGGACGGAAAGCTGAGCAGACGCGAGTTTCTGACCCGCTCCACCAGCTTGGGGGTAACAGCCGCCGCAGCCTATGGTCTGATCGGCATGGCCTCGCCTGTCCGCGCCGACGGGGAAGACGTCAGAAAAGAAGGCGGCACCCTGCGCGTTCAGCAAGAAGTGCGCGCGTTGAAGGATCCGCGCACCTATGATTGGTCGCAGATCGCCAACGTCACACGCGGCACGCTGGAATACCTGGTCGAATACAACTCGGACGGGACATTTCGCGGCATGTTGCTGGAAGGTTGGGAAGTCAACGACGACGCCACCGAATATACCCTCAAGGTTCGTCCTGGCGTAACGTGGAACAACGGCGACGACTTTACCGCTGATGATGTGGCTCGAAATATCGCACGCTGGTGCGACAAGACGTCGGAAACCAACTCTATGGCCGGTCGTTTCGCGACCCTGATCGACGCGGATTCAGGTCAGGCGATTGAGGGCGCAATCGAAGTTGTTGATGCGACCACCGTCAAACTGAACCTGCCGACGTCCGACATCTCACTGATCGCGGGAATGTCGGATTATCCGGCCGCAATCGTTCACAGCTCGTTCAGCGAAAACGACCTTCTCAATAACGTGGGCACCGGTCCATATCTGGTTGACGAACTGGAAGTCGGCGTTAAGGCAACGCTGGTTCGCAATGAAGACCACACCTGGTGGGGCGAAGAGGTATTTGGTCGCCCGGCGCTGGATAGCATTGTCTATATCGACTACGGAACCGACCCGTCGGCCTGGTTGGCGGCGTTGGAATCCGACGAAGTTGACATGCTGTATGAATCGGTTGGTGAATTCATCGACGTGATGGACAGCCTTGGATATGAGAAATCCGAAGTGGTCACCATGAACACCATCGTGATCCGTCCGAACCAGCTGGCCGAAATTGATGGCAAACGTCCCTACGAGGACAAGCGTGTTCGTCAGGCGCTGCAGATGGCTGTCGACAATTCGATCTGTCTTGAGCTGGGTTATGGCGGACGCGGCGTGCCTGCCGAGAACCATCATGTCGGTCCAATCCACCCGGATTACTACGAGTTGCCCAAGCAGAAGGTTGACCCGGAGGGCGCACGCGCGCTGATGGAAGAGGCCGGTATGGCCGATTTCGAGCATGAGCTGTTGTCAATCGATGACGACTGGCGCCGGAACACCACTGATGCAGTGGCGGCACAGCTTCGTGATGCAGGCATCAAAGTGAAGCGGACCGTGCTGCCGGGCAACACGTTCTGGAATGATTGGGCAAAATACCCCTACAGCTCGACCAACTGGAACCACCGCCCGCTTGGCGTTCAGATTTGGGCGCTGGCGTACAAATCTGGCGAAGCTTGGAACGAATTCGGTTGGGCCAATGCCGAATTTGATGCCCTTCTCGCCGAGGCGCTGTCCATCGCAGATGCAGACAAGCGCCGCGAGATCGTCGCCAAAGGTGAGGCAATGATCCAGGAGGAAGGCATCTCTGTCCAACCTTACTGGCGCTCGACCTATCGCCACATGAAGGAAGGTCTGGTTGGCACAGCCCAGCACGTGTCTTTCGAACATCACCACTATAAGTGGGGCTGGGCAGCCTAAGTCCTGCCAGTCAATTAACGGGGGCGCCTGATACGGGCGCCCCTTTCCAGCCGCAGACAGGCCGACATGGGGTCGGGTGTCCGAGGCCAGAATATGGTCCAATGATCTGCGGAACACCCGAACAACAGGGGCCATCATGGGACTATTCATCCTCCGACGGTTTGGCGTCATGCTGTTAACAGCATTATGTCTGACCTTCGTGGTCTTCTTTCTGACCAATCTTTATCCGAACCTTGAAAAGCTTGCCAAAACGCAAGGCAACCAGCGTATGTCCGACGAACAGGTCGAGGCGTGGCTTGACAATCGCGGTTATCTGCAGCCCACGCTGGTCAAATACGGTCAGTGGCTGGGCGTCGCGCCTGGCTATCAAAAGGTCATGAACGACGGCAATGTGGTGGGCACCTGTACCCGCCCCGGATCGACGGCTGAGAACACCCCCAGGTTCTGCGGTGTTTTGCAGGGCGATTGGGGATATTCGACCGTCTTCAAGGATGAGGTCGGCAAGATTGTCGGCAAGCGTCTGGCCAACACCGGCTATCTGATGTTCTGGGTTCTTGTTCTGATGGTGCCCACCGCGCTGTTGGTGGGCGTTCTGGCCGGGATGCGCGAAGGTTCGGCGCTGGACCGGTCGCTGTCGACGTTTTCGATCATCACCACGGCGACACCGGAATATGTTTCGGGCGTGATCTTCATTGCGATTTTCACCTCGTCGACCGTAGGTCTGAAGTGGTTCAAGGGCACCGCGACACAGGCGATGGACAACCCGACGTTCGAAAACTTTTTCCTGCCGGTTCTGACCATCGCCTTGTACGGCATGGGATACATTGCACGTATGACCCGCGCTTCGATGACCGAGGTGATGACCGCGCAATATATCCGGACTGCCCGACTGAAAGGTGTGTCTTTTACCAACATCGTCACGAAACACGCGCTGCGCAACGCGCTGATCGCGCCGTTCACCGTCATCATGTTGCAGTTCCCATGGTTGCTGAATGGTGTGGTGATCGTCGAGACCCTGTTCAACTACAAGGGCTTTGGCTGGGCGCTGGTTCAGGCGGCGGGCAACAATGACATTCAGCTGTTGCTGGCGATTTCGGTCGTGTCGGTCTTTGTGGTGCTGGTGACGCAGCTGATCTCGGATATCGGCTATGTCTACCTCAACCCGCGCATTCGCATTTCTTAAGGGAGATAGAACATGGAACCTCTTAGCTGGACCGGCTCTATCGCCTTTCTGAACCCCATCCTGATGATCGCGCTAGCCGCGCTGGTGATATCCATTGTCGTTTGGATTCTTGGCAGCATCGTGCTGCCAGAGGCACCGATGACCGTGAATGCCGACGGGACCCTAAGTTCCGGCTCGGGCCTGCGAGTTCTGACCCAAACAGCATTGCAATACAGCTTTGTTGCCTGTGTCGCCCTTGCGCTGGCCTATGTCGTGCTGGGTATCCTGATGGGCACAGGCGCTGGCATCATCGGGGCGATCTCGCAGCAGTTTCTGCCCGTGTGGCTGTCGCTGATCATCTTGTTTGCCATGTCGATCGCCTTCAAGCGTCGTCTTGGCCTGTATGGCAAGCTGTTCGACAGCCCTATCGGCATGATCGGCTTTGGCCTTGTCATGTTCTGGGTCTTCACCGGCATCTTCGGGGCGATGGACCTGATCGTGACGCATGATTCGTTGTCGCAGGTGTCGGGAATGAAGAACAAGGTTCCGGGCACGCCCCTGCCAAATGCAGAAGAAGGCCAATACGCCTGGTATCTGCTGGGTGGGGATAATCTGGCCCGCGACGTATTCAGCCGAATGGTCAAAGGTGCATGGATCGTGGTGCAGATCGCGCCGCTGGCGACGATGTTCGCCTTTATGGTCGGGATCACGCTGGGTCTGCCTGCGGGATACTATGGCGGCCGTCTGGACACGTTCCTGTCGTTCCTGGCCAACCTGATCCTGGCCTTCCCGGTGATCTTGCTGTTCTACCTGCTGGTCACGCCCGAAATCGTTGCAACCGGGGTGCCAAACTATATGGCAGCCGTTTTGTTCGTGTTTCCAATTCTGTTCATCAGCGTTTTGCTGAACTCGCGGTATTATACCCGCCCGAATTTCCGTACGCCGCTGTTGATCGGTGTTCTGGGTATCGCTTTGTGGCTATATCTGTCGCTGATTTCCACAGATGGATACATCATCAACACCGATGCCTATAAGATCTGGGGATTGCCGACCTTTCTGGATCTGTTCGATATCCCTGGCGGTATTCTTGTGGTGTTTGTTTCGGTGGTCTTCGTAAATTCACCCACGGTGTTCCGCATCGTGCGGGGGCTGGCGATGGACATCAAGACACGGGACTATGTCGCTGCGGCGCAAACCCGTGGCGAGGGTCCGTGGTACATCATGTTGTGGGAAATCCTGCCGAACGCACGCGGCCCGCTGATCGTCGATTTCTGTCTGCGCATTGGCTATACCACCATCCTTTTGGGCACCTTGGGTTTCTTTGGTCTGGGCCTGCCACCCGAAAGCCCGGACTGGGGATCCACGATCAACGAGGGGCGCAAGCTGTTGTCGATCTATCTGCACCCTGCCCTGCCGCCCGCCTTTGCATTGCTCTCGCTGGTTCTGGGTTTGAATCTGCTGGCGGATGGGCTGCGCGAAGAAAGTCTGAAGGACTGATGTGATCGAGGCCGGGGGGCCAGCCCCCCGGACCCCCCGGGATATTTGTAGCCAGATGAAGCGGACCCCCGCGATCTGGTGAGGAGTAAGCAAGATGAACAAACTGGCGGAATATGACGGCCCGATCCTTGAGATCGACAAACTGTCGATTTCATTCTTTACCCGTCTGCGGGAAATCCCCGCAGTGATGGATTTCTCGGTCAGCGTTCAACCTGGCGAAGCAGTCGGATTGGTGGGCGAATCCGGATGCGGGAAATCGACTGTGGCGTTGGGTGTCATGCAGGACCTTGGCAAGAATGGCCGCGTCGTGGGCGGTACGATCAAATTCAAGGGTCGCGATCTGGCTGAGATGAGCGCAGATGAATTGCGCGATATTCGCGGCAACGAAATTGCCATGATCTATCAGGAGCCGATGGCCAGCCTGAACCCGGCGATGAAGATCGGCAGGCAACTGATGGAAGTGCCGATGATCCATGAGGGGGTCGGCACCGAAGAGGCCTATGCCCGCGCGCTGGAGGTTGTGACCGATGTGCGCCTGCCCGACCCCGAACGGATGCTGAATTCCTTTCCACACCAGTTGTCCGGTGGTCAACAGCAGCGGATCGTCATTGCGATGGCGCTGATGTCGAAACCGGCGCTGTTGATCCTGGACGAGCCGACAACGGCACTGGACGTGACCGTTGAGGCCGCCGTGGTCGAATTGGTCAGGGATCTGGGTAAGAAATATGGCACCTCGATGCTGTTTATCTCGCACAACCTCGGTCTGGTGCTGGAAACCTGCGACCGGCTGTGCGTGATGTATTCGGGTGAGGCGGTCGAGCGCGGCTCGATCCATGACGTGTTCGATGAGATGCAGCACCCCTATACGCAGGCGCTGTTCCGGTCGATCCCGTTGCCCGGGGCGGACAAGAACTCGCGCCCGTTGGTGGCGATTCCGGGGAACTTTCCACTGCCGCATGAGCGGCCCTCGGGCTGTAACTTTGGGCCACGCTGCGATTATTTCGAAGAAGGTCGCTGTGACGCGCAGGATATCCTGATGGACACGGTTCCGGGTAATGATCGTCACCACACACGGTGTCTGAAATTCAATGAGATCGACTGGAACGCGCCAATCATTCTGGCAGATAAGAAGGAAAAGGGCGAGATTGGCAAAACCGTTCTAAAGATGGACAACCTCAAGAAATACTATGAGGTGGCCGCGAATGCCCTGTTCGGTGGTGGTGAGAAAAAGGTGGTGAAAGCCAATGAAACCCTCAGCTTTGAGGCGCATGAATCCGAAACGCTGGCCATTGTGGGTGAATCCGGATGCGGCAAATCCACTTTCGCCAAGGTGTTGATGGGGCTGGAGACGGCCACGGACGGCCAAATCCTGCTGGATAACCGCAATATCGAGGACGTGCCCATCGAAGAGCGCGACGCCAAGACTGTGGGAGAGGTTCAGATGGTGTTCCAGAACCCCTTTGACACGCTGAATCCTTCGATGACCGTAGGCCGTCAAATCATTCGCGCGCTCGAGATTTTTGGCGTTGGCAATTCCGAGGCCGAGCGCAAAAAGCGGATGCTGGAACTGTTGGATCTGGTGAAACTACCCCGAGCGTTTGCCGAGCGAATGCCACGGCAATTGTCGGGCGGGCAGAAACAGCGTGTGGGTATCGCACGCGCCTTTGCCGGCGACGCGCGCATCGTTGTGGCGGATGAGCCGGTTTCGGCACTGGACGTTTCCGTGCAGGCGGCGGTGACCGATCTACTGATGGAAATTCAGCGCGAACATAAGACCACTTTGTTGTTCATCAGCCATGACCTGTCCATCGTACGCTATCTCAGCGACCGGGTGATGGTGATGTATCTGGGCCATGTGGTCGAACTGGGCACCACCGATCAGGTCTTCAGCCCGCCCTATCACCCCTATACCGAGGCCCTGCTAAGCGCGGTGCCCATCGCCGACACGTCGGTTGAAAAGCAGCATATTGTTCTGGAGGGCGATATTCCGTCTGCCATGAACCCGCCTCCGGGGTGTCCGTTCCAGACCCGATGCCGATGGAAATCCGAAGTGCCCGGTGGGCTGTGCGAAAAAGACGTGCCGCCCGTGAAAACCGTGGCTGAGGGGCATCAGGTCAAATGCCACCTGGCCGATGACATTTTGGCGCGCATGGAGCCGGTTATCAAAATCGCGGCTGAATAAACACCCCGACCACAGGGCGCCGAATTTAAAGCGGCGCCCTGTGTCATAAATCTGAATCATGGCTCGGATAGCGCTTGCGGCTCTGCTGATGTGAATTTGGCGGCCAAGTATTTGCAAGCGAGCCCTTTATGACACTTTTGACTGACGCGCGTGCACGGGCCATTTTGGGTCTGCACTTGTGCGGCTCGTTCTGCGCCAGCCTGACAGCCCCATTCATTCCGTTCTACATCGTGCAGGAACTGGGCCATCCGCCCTGGAAGATCAGCATCTACAGCGCGTTGGCGATCCTGCTGACAGTCACGCTCAACCGTGCGTTTGCTGCGCGGCTGGACAGCGGGCACCGTTTCGCGCCGCTGGTGAATGCCTCGATCGCGGGGTACATGACCGCGCTGATATCGGTGCTGATCTGGCCGTCCTACTGGACGTTGATCACCGTGGGGGTTCTTGGCTTCAGCCTCAGCGGCAGTTCTCTGTCGACAATGTACAGCTTTGGCCGGATCAGCGCCGAACGCTATGGATTCGATATCACCGCATTCAACGCATGGCTGCGGGCGATGACGTCGCTGGGCTGGATGATGGGGCCAGCGTTGGCGTTCTTTGTGGCTGGACAATGGGGCGCCAGCTGGACGTTTTGCTTTGCCCTTGGGGCGGCGCTGATCTGGGCGGTTCTGCGATGGTACGCGATGCCCCGCGACGCCCGGGCCGAGGCCGCCGATAAGACGCCACCGGATTCAGCATACGCTGAGCGGGCGCTATGGTTGGCGGTTGGCGCGTGTCTGCTCTTTTCCGCCGCCCATGTTCTGTGCACCAGTGCCCTGCCGCTGTTCTATGTACGCGAGGCTGGATTGCCAGCTTACGCGCCGGGCCTGTCCTTTTCGATTAAGACCGGGACCGAGATCGTCATGATCCTGACTACTCCGGCCTTGCTGCGCCGTCTTGCCCCCTTGTCCGTGCTGACCCTTTCGGGCGGTCTTGGATTGTGTGCGTTTCTTATGCTGTCACAGGTCACGGGGGTGACCGCCATGGTCTTTGGGGCCGCGCTTGAAGGCGCATACTATGGTCTGTTTGCAGGAGTCAGCATGACCTATGTACAAAACTTTGCGAATGGGCGGATGGCGCGGGCAAATGCGCTGTATGTCAACAGCCTGTTTATCGGGGCGCTTGTCGCTGGTCCGTCGGTTGGGATGATCGCACAGTTTGCCAGTTTTCAGACCGCCATTCTTGCAGCATGTCTGCCGATGGTCTGCGCCTTGATCGTCCTGGCGGCCACAAACCGGATTCGCAGGCTTGCCGGGACTGGCCACGTAAAACCGGAAAGTTCAGGCTAACCGCCCCAGATCACCTTCACGTAGTTCTGGGTTTCCTTGTACGGTGGCACGCCGCCGTGTTTTTCAACGGCTTTCGGCCCGGCATTATAAGCCGCCAGCGCCAGACGCCAGGATTTGAACTTGCGGTACTGCCAGGACAGATAGCGCGCACCACCTTCCAGATTCTGTTTCGGATCATGTGGGTTCACACCCAGCAACCGCGCGGTGCCCGGCATCAACTGCGCCAGACCCAAAGCACCCTTGTGCGATTTCGCATGGGGGTTCCAGCCGCTTTCCTGCTGCACCAGACGCAAAAACAGTTCCTCTGGAACGTTGTGCTTGCGTGCCGCTTGTCTGGCCAACGTCAGGTACTGTCCGCGATATTTACCGCTATAACGCTTGGTCACCGTAGGCTCGACCGTCTTCGGCTTTAACCGTTCCGAGTCGCGATACTGGGTCGCCGCACGCGTATCCAGAATCTTCGATTGTTTGAGAAAAATATCCCTGCGGTTTTTCGTAGACAACGTGTCAGACGCAGCCGGAATCGAAACCAGCGCGAGGCACAAACCAGAAAAACACCCAACCAGAAAACGCATTAATGCCTATCCCGCTCGTTCACGAACCCGACTGAGTATAGGTATTTCAGTAAAAAATGAAAGCTTGGTAAATGAAATCTCTGGGATTTCTTGCGCGGCGTGGCCCGCATCAACTGTGTTTTAACCATGACACAGGCCGTATAGGGTCTCATAGATACACAGCGCCAGATTCGGGCGCATTCTAGTCAGTCAAGAACGGGGAAATTTATGGCGGGTTCAGTCAACAAGGTCATTCTGGTCGGGAATCTTGGCCGCGATCCCGAGGTCCGGTCGTTCCAGAACGGCGGCAAGGTTTGCAACCTGCGCATCGCCACATCCGAAAACTGGAAAGACCGCAACACCGGTGAGCGCCGCGAACGTACGGAATGGCATTCGGTTGCGATTTTCAACGAAGGACTTGTCCGCGTGGCCGAACAATACCTGCGCAAGGGTTCGAAAATCTATGTCGAAGGGCAATTGCAAACGCGCAAATGGCAGGACCAATCCGGCCAGGATCGTTATTCCACCGAGGTAGTTCTTCAGGGATTTGGTTCGACACTCGTGATGTTGGATGGCCGCGGCGAAGGCGGCGGCGGTGGCGGTGGATTTGGTGGCGGCCAATCAGGCAGCTATGGCGGCGGTCAGGCCGGTGGCGGCTATGGCAACGACCCATACGGCGCCCCCTCCAGCGCGCCTGCCCCGGCATCCGGTGGAATCGACGACGACGAGATTCCGTTCTAAACGAAGCGGAGAAACATCATGACATGGTCCTTCTCACTCGGCCGCTTACTAGGGTCGGAACTGAGGGTCCATGTCACCTTTTTCCTGTTGTTGGCCTGGGTTGGATTTGCCGCCTATTCCAGCGGCGGAATACCGGCCGCAATCGAAAATCTGATCTTTGTGCTGGCCCTGTTCGCCTGCGTCGTGGCGCATGAATTCGGTCACGCACTAATGGCGCGGCGCTATGGGATCAAAACCCCCGACATCACCCTGTTGCCGATTGGCGGGTTGGCCCGGCTGGAACGGATGCCGGAAAAGCCAATGCAAGAGGTCTGGGTCGCATTGGCCGGACCTGCAGTGAACATCGTGATTTGGGTTGTTCTGTTCGCATTGGGGGCGGGAATGCCCTATGAGACCCTGGGGCAGATCGACAGCACCGGGCACGGGCTGCTGAACCGACTGGCCTATGTCAATCTGCTGCTGGCCGCCTTCAACATGATCCCGGCCTTTCCGATGGACGGAGGACGCGTGTTCCGCGCCCTACTGTGCTTGAAAATGGATCGTGTCAAAGCCACCAAAATCGCGGCGACCGGCGGGCAGATCGTTGCTGTGGCGTTTGGCTTTTGGGGGCTTAGCGCAGGCAACCCCCTATTGGTACTGATCGCCGTTTTCGTATTCGTGGCCGCCAGTTCGGAAAGCCAGGAAGTCGCCATGCGCTCGGTCGCGCGGCGGGTGCTGGCGCGGGACGCGATGATAACCGAGTTTCACGCCCTGTCCCCTGATGACACCTTGGCCACGGCAGCACAGGCTGTCATTCACACCACCCAGCACGAATTTCCCATGCTGGGCCCTGATGGCACATTGCTAGGCTTCGTGACCCGGGATCAATTGCTCAGGACACTGGCCGGGGACGGCCCCCGATCTGAACCGGCTACCACGCTCATGGTGACGGATATCCCGCAAGTGCAATTGACCAGTGGTCTTGAGATGGTTCTGGACGGGCTGCACCAAGGGGCCCCTGCCATCGCCGTCTGCACTCCGTCCGGACGCATGGTCGGCTATATCACCCGCGAAAACATCGGTGAACTGATGGTTATTCGCGGGCGTTGATCAGACCGTCGCCAGAGCGTCCTCTAGCACCGACAACACGGCCTCGCGCGGGACGTCCGAGGTGACAAAGGCCTGTCCGATACCGCGCGCCAGAATAAATCTCAGCTGCCCGTCGATCACCTTTTTATCCTGTGCCATCAAATCGACCAGAGCTTCGGCCCCAGGCAGATCACCCGGAATATCAGCCAGATCGGTTTTCATCCCCATCGTGCGCAGATGCGCGCGCACGCGGCTTGGGTCCTCTTGCGAGCACAGGCCCAGACGTGACGACAGCTCAAACGCCAGCGCGCATCCGATGGCCACACCTTCGCCATGCAGCAAACGGTCGGAATACCCGGTGGCGGCCTCCAGGGCATGGCAGAATGTGTGCCCGAGGTTCAGCAACGCACGATCGCCCTGCTCGGTCTCATCGCGCGCCACGATATCGGCCTTCATCTGCACCGAACGGGTCACGGCGCGCACCCGTGCTGCCATGTCCCCGCCAAAGACATCCGTTCCGGTGGCTTCGAGCCATTCAAAAAACGCCGCATCACCCAGCAGCCCGTATTTCACGACCTCACCATAGCCTGACAGGAAATCCCGCTGGGTCATGGTGCCCAGAACCGATGTATCGGCCAGCACCAGGGACGGTTGATGAAACGCCCCGATCAGGTTCTTGCCCTGCGGCGCGTTGATCCCCGTTTTGCCCCCGACAGAGCTGTCGACCTGCGCCAGCAGAGAGGTCGGAATCTGTACAAACCGCACACCCCGGCGCAAGGTTGCCGCCGCGAAACCCGCCAGATCGCCGATGACTCCGCCACCAAAGGCAACAACGACGTCCCGGCGTTCAATCTTTTCGGCCAGCAGCCATTCAACCGCGCGTTCGAAATGCGGCCAGCTTTTGGTGGCCTCGCCCGCAGGCAAAGCCAGCGACGACATCTGAATTCCCGCAGCGGCCAATCCGTCGCGCAGCGCATCCAGATGCAAGTCGGCCACATTTTCATCTGTCAGCACGGCAACCTTGGGCCGATGTAACAGCGGTGCGATACGCGCCCCGGATTGTTTCAGCAGATCGGGGCCAATTTCCACGTCGTAGGACCGCTCGCCCAGCTCAACATGTACGGTTTGAAGCATCTATTTCCGTTCCAAAACATCTGGGCGTGTCATTAGCGCATCCACCACCCGGTTCACCATATTCTCAATCGAGGTCTCACCATCGGACTCGGCCGTCAGATCGGCCTGCGCATAAACCGGAACGCGGGCTTCGTACAGGGCGCGCAAAGTCGCATAAGGGTCGGTGGTCCGCAGCAACGGGCGCGTGTCCTTGTGTTTGACGCGGTTCCAAAGCACCTCCAGATCAGCCCGCAACCAGACAGACACGCCGCGGTCTGTAATCATCATGCGGTTCTGGTCTGCCAAAAAAGCACCGCCACCGGTTGACAGGATGCCTTTTTCCTCATCCAGCAAACGCCCGATAACCTGGCTTTCCTTGGCACGAAAGAACGGCTCACCGTCGCGTTCGAAAATCTCGGGGATGGTCATATTGGCCGCCGATTCGATCTCGGCGTCGCTGTCGAGGAAGGGAACACCCAGCTTTGCGGCCAATGCCCGGCCCACAGCCGTCTTACCGGCCCCCATCATGCCCACAAGAACCACTGTTTTGTGCAGTTCAAAGCCCGTAACAGGGTCAGAGTCGTTGGTGTTATGCTTAATTTCGCTCATTTCATCGTGAATGACGTGATCTTAGGGAAAATGCTAGCTATAACTATGGCAAAAGAGAAAATTGGGGCAGCGTTGAGCAATGGGTCGTCTGATCAAGTTCTTGTTATATCTGGTTTGCCTGTGTTTTATTGGGCTGGCAGGATATGCCTATCTGGGTCCGTTCTTTGGCGCGGACTTTTCCGCACCTCAAGACGAAATCCGAGAGCCGGTCATCCTGAATGTGGAATAAAACCGCAGTTGCCGCTCTGTTTTTGGCCGGTTCGGCACAGGCGCAACAGGAACCACTTTCGGTTATCGACTGGCTGAACGACCCGCCCGCAAACCTGCCCGGTATGGTATTGCTAGAACCACCGGTATCGCAATCCGGCATTCAGCCCGAGGTCGAGGTCACCCCGCTTGAGGCGCTGTCCCAGCCGCTGGGTCTTGTGTCTTCCTCGGTGACAGGTTTGCCTGTCGATCTGTGGCAGAACAGTGATCCGAACCGTCTGGCCAAACTGATCAATCGTGTGCCGGTCAAATACAACCCTGCCATGCAACGCCTGCTGTTCACGCTGCTTTTGTCCGAGGCCCGGGCACCTTCGGGCCCGCACGCCGGTGAAACACTGCTTTTGGCCCGTCTTGACCGGCTCTTGCAACTGGGGGCGGCCGACCCGGCGCAATCGCTTGTGCAACTGGCCGGCCCCACCGACACGTCCGAGCGGTTTCAGCGTTGGTTCGATGCCACCCTTCTGACCGGGGACGAAGATCGCAGTTGCACCGCGTTGATCGCACAACCGCATCTGTCGCAGGATTACGCGGCGCAGATATTCTGCAAAGCCCGGCGCGGGGACTGGACCTCTGCCGCGCTGACGCTTGAGGCCGCTCATGCGCTTGAAATCCTGCCGCCCGAGAAACTGGCCGTTCTGGATCGTTTTCTCAGCCCGGAACTGTTCGAGGGGGCCGAATACCTGCCCCAACCGGATGACCCGGACCCGCTCAGCTTTCGCTTGTTCGAGGCGATTGGCGAGCGTCTGCCCTCGGCCCCCCTGCCCCGTGCCTTTGCCAACGCGGACCTTCGGGATGTTGCCGGCTGGAAGGCACAGATCGAAGCCGCCGAACGTCTGACCCGTGTTGGTGCCATTACCCCCAATCAATTGCTGGGTCTCTATACCGAACGCGATCCGGCGGCGTCCGGCGCGGTGTGGGACAGGGTCGACGCGGTTCAACGGTTCGAAGGTGCATTGAACACTGGAAATACTCAGGCGATCGCGAAAACACTGCGCCCCGTCTGGGATCAGATGCGCAAAGTTGGGCTGGAAGTTCCCTTTGCCGAACTTTTTGCCAAACAGTTGTCTGAGATCACATTACAGGACCCCACTGCAGAAACCCTGCGCTGGCGTATTCTTCTGCTGTCTGACCTTTATGAGACCGCCGCCCTGTCTGCGCCTGACAAATCTGTGGAAAGCCAGTTTCTGGCCGCTCTGGCGCAGGGTGATCCGGGGCGTTCGCCCTCGCCTTCGCCATTGGCGGATGCGGTGGCCGAAGGGTTCATCTGGGCCGCACCCGTCCCGTCAGATATCGAGACGATGCTGGAAAACGGCCAACTTGGTGAGGCCATTCTGGAAACCATGGAACGTTTCGCCCATGGATCGCGCGGAAATCTGGTGGACCTGACCGCAGCAATCGCAACGCTGCGCCGCGTCGGGCTTGAAGACACCGCCCGCCGGGCCGCGCTGAACCTGCTAATTTTACAGGGCACCTGACCATGACGCCCCCGGCCACTCAGGACTTGTGGATTTCCACCTTTTTGCAGGCACAAGCCGCCGAATTGGGGGCCGCAACCAACACCCTGCTGGCCTATGGCCGCGACCTGAAGGATTTCGCCGCCTGGCTGGACCGTCGCAAAACAGGATTTGCCGAGGCCGACCGGGATCAGATCGAAGCCTATCTGATTGATTGCGACGCACAGGGTCTTTCGCGGTCCACCCGCGCGCGGCGATTGTCAGCGATCAAGCAAATCTATCGCTTCGCGTTCGAGGAAGGCTGGCGCGAGGCCAATCCCGCAATTCAGATCAAAGGCCCCGGACGACAAAAACGCCTGCCCAAAACGCTGGACGTCCCCGAGGTTGACCGGCTGTTGCAGGCCGCCCGCGAAACCGGGCGGACGCCGTCGGACCGGATACGCAACACCTGTTTGATGGAGCTGCTATACGCCACCGGGATGCGCGTGACTGAGCTGGTGTCGCTGCCGGTTTCGTCCGCGCGGGGTGATCCGCGTATGCTGCTGGTGCTGGGCAAAGGCGGCAAAGAACGCATGGTCCCGCTGTCGCCCCCTGCGCGTGAGGCATTGGCCAGCTGGCTGGAAACCCGGGATCAGGCCGAAGAACAATTGGTGGCTGATGGCGGGCATCCCTCGCGGTTCCTGTTCCCCTCGCGCGGTAAATCCGGACATCTGACACGGCACATGTTCTTTCTGCTGATCAAGGATCTGGCAGTTCACGGCGGTGTATCGCCGGATAAAGTTACCCCGCACACCTTGCGCCATGCCTTTGCCACGCATTTGCTGGCCAATGGGGCTGATCTGCGGTCGATCCAGACATTGCTGGGCCATGCCGATGTCGCAACCACCGAAATTTACACACATGTTCTGGACGAACGGTTGTCAGAGTTGGTGTTGCAGCATCACCCTTTGGCCAAAGACAGCAAAAACGATAAGGGCTAACCCCTTGATCCGGCGGGGCCGCGCCTCCATAACGGATGCAACAACACGAACAACCAAGGACCGATGGAACCCTCTTCTTCTCTGATCGACGGCGCATTCTGGTTTACCACCGGCGCTATTTTGCTTTTGCTCGTCCTGTCGGGCTTTTTCTCGGGTTCTGAAACGGCATTGACCGCGTCATCGCGCGGCAAGTTGCGTGCGCAGGCCGACAAGGGGTCGCGCGGCGCGCAAAAGGCGCTGGACATCACCGACGACAATGAACGCCTGATCGGTTCGGTTTTGCTGGGCAACAATCTGGTGAACATCCTTGCCGCCTCATTGGCGACGGCCATGTTCACGCGGCTGTTCGGCGAAAGCGGTGTGGCGCTGGCGACGCTGGTGATGACACTGCTGGTTCTGATCTTTGCCGAGGTTCTGCCCAAAACCTACGCCATCACCAATGCCGAAAAAGCCGCGGCCCTTGTGGCTCCGATTATCGGCGTTGTGGTCACTGTATTCTCGCCGGTCGTTGCAGCGGTGCGCCTGTTGGTTCGCGGTGTGCTGCGCCTGTTTGGCGTCCAGATTGACCCCGACAGCAATATCCTTGCCGTGCGCGAGGAAATTGCCGGTGCCCTGCAACTGGGTCATTCCGAAGGCGTGGTCGAAAAAGAAGATCGCGACCGCATTCTTGGCGCATTGGACCTGGGTGACCGAACGGTCGAAGAGATCATGCTGCACCGCTCAAACATCGAGATGATTGATGCGAATGCCGCGCCAGAAGCGATCCTGCAGCAATGTCTGGAAAGCCCGCACACCCGGCTGCCCGTGTTCCGGGACGAACAGGAAAACATCGTGGGCGTTGTCCACGCAAAGGATCTGTTCCGCGCCATGTATGCCCATGCCGGCGGCAGTGAACGTGACACCGGGCGACTGCAAAAGTTTGACATCGCGAAGGTGGCGAACGACCCCTATTTCGTACCAGAGACCACCACTCTGGACGATCAGATGCGCGAATTCCTGCGGATGCACAGCCATTTCGCGCTGGTGGTTGACGAATACGGCTCGCTGCGCGGGCTCATCACGCTTGAAGATATCCTTGAAGAGATCGTGGGCGAGATCGCCGATGAATTTGACATCGACGAAGACGTTCCCGTGACACGCACCGAGGACGGGCAGTTTCTGGTCGAAGGCGCGATGACAATCCGCGACGTGAACCGCGCGATGGATTGGTCCCTGCCCGATGATGAGGCCAACACCGTCGCCGGTCTGGTCATCCATGAGGCACAGATGATCCCCACGGTCGGTCAGGTCTTTGCCTTCCACGGCTTCCGCTTTGAGGTGACAGACCGCCTTGGGAACCGGATAACCGAGCTGAAAATCCGCCCGTTGTAACCAGCGACCCAAGCGCACGGCGTTCAGGGAAAACCAAAAGCAACGACAGCTGATGTCGTGAACAGAGCAGTAATGCCCCCGACGCTCTTGCAGGATTTTCCAAAATCCACGGAGGTATGTCGTGAAAACCACAACTCAGGTAGCTGTGATTGGCGGGGGCGTTGTCGGCTGTTCGGTTCTGTATCACCTGACCAAGCTGGGCTGGACGGATGTAACCCTGCTGGAACGGTCCGAGCTGACCAGCGGATCAACCTGGCACGCTGCGGGCGGATTTCACACGCTGAATGGCGACACCAATATGGCCGCACTGCAGGGCTATACAATCCGGCTGTATAAGGAACTGGAAGAGATCACTGGCATGTCCTGTGGCCTGCACCACGTTGGCGGGGTGACACTGGCCGATAATCAGGATCGGTTCGACATGCTGCTGGCCGAGCGTGCCAAGCATCGTTTCATGGGTCTGGAAACTGAAATCATCGGGCCGGACGAAATCAAGAAAATCGCTCCGATCACCAACACCGACGGGATTATCGGCGCGCTGTACGATCCGCTGGACGGGCATCTGGACCCATCCGGAACCACACATGCCTATGCCAAAGCGGCCCGTATGGGCGGCGCGACCATCGAAACCCACTGCATGGTACGCGAAACCAACCAGCGCCCGGATGGCACCTGGGACGTCGTGACGGACAAGGGCACGCTTCACGCAGAACATGTGGTCAACGCAGGTGGCCTGTGGGCGCGCGAGGTCGGAGCAATGGCGGGCGTCTACTTCCCGCTGCATCCGATGGAACATCAGTATCTGGTGACTGACGCCATCCCCGAAATTGAAGCCATCATCGACACCGGCGCCGAGCACCCGCACGTCATGGACCCGGCCGGGGAAAGCTATCTGCGGCAAGAAGGGCGCGGGTTGTGTATCGGATTCTACGAACAGCCCTGCAAGCCCTGGGCCGTGGATGGCACGCCGTGGGATTTCGGCCACGAGCTGCTGCCCGACGATTACGACAAGATCACCGACAGCATCGAATTCGCCTATAAACGCTTTCCCGTATTGGAAAAGGCAGGTGTGAAATCCGTGATCCACGGGCCGTTCACCTTTGCGCCCGACGGCAACCCTTTGGTTGGACCTGTTCCGGGTCTGCGCAATTACTGGTCAGCCTGCGGCGTGATGGCCGGATTCAGCCAGGGCGGCGGTGTTGGCCTGACATTGGCACAATGGATGATCGAAGGTGAGCCTGAACGCGACGTTTTCGCCATGGACGTGGCCCGGTTCGGGGACTGGATCAGCCCCGGCTATACGCGCCCCAAGGTGATCGAAAATTATCAAAAGCGGTTCAGCGTCGCCTACCCGAACGAAGAGTTACCCGCCGCACGCCCGAACCGGACCACCCCGATGTATGACATCTTCAGCGATCTGGGCGCGGTTTGGGGTCAGCAATATGGTCTTGAGGTCCCCAATTACTTTGCACAGGATAATGAGCCCGGGTACGAAACACCGTCATTCCGGCGCTCTAACGCTTTTGACGCCACAGGGCGCGAGGTGCGGGCCGTACGTTCCGGCGTCGGTATAAACGAGGTTCACAATTTCGGAAAATACCGCATCTCTGGCCCCGGTGTCCGTGGCTGGCTGGACCGGATCATGGCCGGGCGCATTCCACAACCGGGGCGTTTGTCGCTGACGCCCATGCTGTCGCCCAAAGGCAAACTGATCGGGGATTTCACTGTGTTCTGTCTGGCTGAAACCGAATTTCAGCTTACCGCATCGTATGGCAGCCAGGCCTTTCACATGCGCTGGTTTCAGCAACACCAAACCGACGGGGTGAACATTGCAAACATCAGCGACCGCCTGAACGGATTTCAGATCGCTGGCCCCAACGCCACTAAGGTGCTGGCCGCGTGCACCCGTGCAGACCTTTCAGGGTTCAAATTCCTTGACGTAAGGCGCATGACTGTCGGCATGACAGAATGCACTGTGCAGCGGGTCAGCTACACAGGCGATCTTGGGTATGAATTCTACTGCGATCCGATGGCCCAGCGGCAATTGTGGTGGACATTGTGGCAGGCAGGCAAAGCCCACGGAATGACACCCTTTGGGATGCGCGCCATGATGAGCCTGCGGTTGGACAAATTCTTTGGTTCGTGGATGCGAGAGTTCTCGCCCGACTATACAGCAACTGAAACGGGGCTGGACCGCTTTGTATCGCTTGCCAAAAACGTCGACTTTATCGGCCGTGCTGCGGTTGAGCTTGAACAAGCCCAAGGGCCGAAACGCAAGCTGGTCGCGTTCGAGGTCGACGCCGATGACGCGGACGTCAATGCCTATGAACCGATTTGGCTGGATGGCGGCGTCGTCGGCTTCTGTACATCAGGCGGGTATTCCCATTATGCGCAAAAATCCATTGCCATGGGATTTCTGCCCGCAGGTCGCGCCATTGACGGGCAAAAGGTCGAAATCGAAATCCTTGGGCAATTGCGCAAGGCCCGTGTGATCTCTACCCCGCTGTTTGATGCGGATGGCGCGCGAATGCGGGGATGACTTGGCCGCGATCCGGCGGCATGGTGGCGGCATGACACAAATACCCATCATCTTGTTGGCCGCCGGACGTTCCAGCCGTATGGGGGCCAGGGACAAGCTGAAGCAAACCATTGACGGCGTACCGTTGTTGCGGCGCTCGGCGCAGACAGCGTTGGCGTGTGCACCGGTCATTGTTGCCCTACCATCGCGGCCGCACCCCCGGTACGAGGCACTTTTGGGGCTGCCCGTCCAGAAAGTAGCCATTCCAGATGCAGATGAAGGCATAAATGCCAGCCTGCGAGGGGCGCTGGCGCATGTCCCAGCCGACGCGCGGGCCGTTATGGTATTGCTGGCGGATTTACCGGATCTCACCACGGACGATCTGAACGCGCTGATGGCTTCGGTCCGCTCCTATCCGGATAACCTGATCTGGCGCGGCGCGACCTCAGCGGGCGAACCAGGGCATCCGGTGATCTTTGATTGCAGTCTGTTCACCTCTCTCAGCCGCCTGACCGGAGACGATGGTGCGCGGGCCGTCGTGCGCGCGCATTCAGACAAGGTGTACCTGCACCCTCTGCCCGACCGAAACGCTCTGCTGGATTTGGATACACCCGAAGATTGGGCGAAGTGGCGAACAGTAAACACTCCTCAGAAATGAACACGGCCCGGTCGAAGTCGACCGGGCCGATTGCCCAAATTAGGACTACCACTTTTCACCAATCCTAAAAGCGCTACCAAAAAGCTATTCGCAATCCGGCTAATCTGCCGCTGAACCTAAACAAGACCCCCTCGTTAACATGCCGCTCAGCGCTTCCAGTAACTGTGACAAGCCGTTGGCACCCCCTAGTGCCGCCGGCTCCCCCTCGCTTGGGCACATTCATCGTCACCGATCCGTTACGTTCAAACAACGATAAATTAGAGATAAAGGTTAATTTTCAGCATGTCAGAATGGTTTTTCCGCAACATGCAACCATGCGTCACTCAACCTAAGGGGGATTTATTTCATCAAGTGACCCGGCGTCACCCCATGTTATGATCAGACCTAATGTCCGTTCTGGTGGTTATGTAAAGAATTGTTGTGGATATATTCTGCTCCGCGCATACACCCCTACAACCCAAAGTGGATCGTCTGGAAAGGCAGAAAATCAACGGCTGTTTTGTTAACAAATCTGATTCAATTCAATGCTTTTCGTCATTTGACGCCCATATCGGCAACAATCCACCGATTCGCGGTATCTGATTCGCGCAAATCCTCCGATTCCCTTCTGTGGGTCGGCGGCATACAACAGGTCGTTTATGGCGAAATTAAGATTTCTTAATCTTTTAGTCAGGAAAGAAAAAGACTGACGCATCATCTCCTGTTTCAACGCGCGGCCCCATTCGCGTGAGATAAACAGGAGACCAAAATGAGCATCCGCAAATCCCCTCGTCTTATTACAGGCACATCCAACTGGGTTGGCATCAGCGCGTTGGGCGCTGCAATGCTGGCGACAACCGCCCTGCCCGCACTCGCGGATGAGGCGTTGGCCGATCTTGTCGAGAACGTATCGCCCTCGGTCGTGACGATTGTCGCCGAACAGAAAGCCGCGCCTGCCCCGGCCAGAGGACAAAACTTTAACCCCGACGAGCATCCGTTCGGCGAATTCTTCAAGCGCTTTGGCACACCCGAAGGGTTCGACACGCCGCAACGTGGGCCGTCACAAGGTCTGGGTTCAGGCTTTGTGCTGGACGAAGCCGGTTACATCGTCACCAATCACCACGTGGTCGACAACGCCACGACTGTGACTGTACGACTGAATGATGACCGGTCGTACGAGGCCGAAGTCATCGGCACCGATCCATTAACCGATATCGCAATCCTGAAGATCGACGCCGACGAAAGCCTGCAAGCGGTACAGTTGGGTGACAGCGAAGTGATCCGCGTTGGTGAAGACGTTGTGGCAATCGGCAACCCGTTTGGCCTGCATTCGACCGTCACCACCGGGATCGTCTCGGCCAAAGGGCGCAATATCTCACAGGGGCCATATGCCGAATTCATTCAAACCGACGCCGCCATCAACAAGGGCAACTCGGGCGGTCCATTGTTCAACATGCAAGGCGAAGTGATCGGCGTAAACTCTGCCATTTATTCGCCCAGCGGCGGATCTGTGGGGCTGGGCTTTGCTGTGACGTCGAACATTGTCGAACATATCGCAGCCGATCTGCGTGACGACGGTCAGGTCAGCCGGGGCTGGTTGGGTGTATCAATCCAGAACGTCAGCCCGGAAATCGCGGCCGCCATGGGCATCGACGCCTCGACCGGGGCGCTGGTCTCGGATGTCGTATCGGGCAGCCCGGCCGAAGGCGTGCTGCAGCAAGGCGATGTCATCTTGACGTTCAACGATGAAGCGGTCGAGACCAGCAGCGATCTTCCGATCCTTGTCGGCACGACCAAAGTCGGCTCTGACAGTGTTCTGACCGTTCTGCGCGATGGCAGCAAACAGCAGCTTGAATTGACCATCGGCCAGCATCAAAGCGCGTCAGTCGAAGCTGACAAATCCGTGGATGAAACCGTGTCTGGCACCGCTTTGGGCGTGACCGTGGCCCCGTTGACGGAAACGAACCGGTCGGATGTGGGTATTGGCGAAAACGTCAATGGTGTGATCGTGACAGACCTGAAGCCCGACAGCCCCGCAGCCAAGGCCGGTCTTCAGCGTGGGGATGTGATCGTCAAGCTGGGCGGTCAGGAAACCGCGACGCCGGACGCATTGAAGGCCGCGCTGGACAGCGAAAAGACCGATCCCGCGCTTGTGCTGATCAACCGCGGCGGAAACCAGATCTTTGTGGCGGTGGAAATCGCCTGATCTGACACCAGCGCGCGCCACTGATGGGGAAATCTGGCGGGCGCCTCTCTGGCGGGTTTGAATTGTCCGCAAACCGCCAGAACGGCCGGGTGCGCTGCGACGCACCCGGCATGTCCCCTGCCCTAAACCATGTGCATTATCAAAAATTTGTGTTTAAATCCCGGTAGAAAGGAACTCGGATCATGAGCCGCCGACTGCTGATCGTTGAAGATGACGAAGACACCCGGGACTTTATCGCCAAGGGATTTGGCGAAGAAGGATATGTGGTCGAAATGGCCGCTGACGGCCGCGAGGGCCTGTATCACGCCACCGATGGCGGATTTGATGCGGTGGTGCTGGATCGAATGTTGCCCGGCCTGGATGGTCTTTCGCTGATCAAGTCGATGCGCGCCGCAGGTGTGAAAACCCCGGTTCTGATGCTGACCGCGATGAGCGCCGTCGACGAGCGAGTCAAAGGGTTGCACGCTGGGGCTGACGATTATCTGGTCAAACCGTTTTCCTTTCAGGAACTGCACGCCCGGATCGAGGCCCTATTACGACGCCCGCAAGAATCTGAGGAAAGCCCGACCCTGACATGCCGCGACCTTGAGATGGATCTTTTGACCCGCAAGGTCACCCGCAACAGCCGCGAAGTCACCCTGACCCCGCGCGAGTTTCAGATACTGGAATTCTTTTTGCGCCGGAAAAATCGCGTGGTGTCGCGCACCATGCTGCTGGAAGGCGTCTGGGATTATCATTTCGACCCCAATACCAATGTGGTTGACGTCCATATCTCAAAGCTGCGGCGGCAGTTGGACGAAGGCGGCGAGGCACCGTTGATTGAAACCGTCCGGGGCGCCGGGTACATGATATCTGATGGATAACCTGCGACTTTCCTTCAACAATTCCCGAACCCGTCTTGTACTGGCCAGCATGGCCCTCAGCACGTTGCTGACGGCGACGGTGCTTGCATTGGTCTATGTTACGGCCAACCGCAGCATCGAAGGCGAAACCCGCTCGGTTGTTTCAGCCGAACTGACCGGGTTGGCGGACGAATATGAACGGCGCGGCCTGATCGGCCTGATGCGGGCGATCGAAAGACGCATTCCCACGGCGTCCGACCGGGACGCACTGTATCTGCTGACCGACCGGTTCGGGGCCAAATTGGCGGGAAACCTGAAGCAATGGCCCGAAGATATCACCGCCGGCAGTGGCTGGGTCGATCTGGAACTGCGACGGGCCGACAACGACCAATTGGTGCCAATCTCGGCGGCCTCGGTTCGTCTGCCCGGCGGCGAACGCTTGCTGGTTGGGCGGGATGCCCTGGCCCGCCAGCAGTTCGACCGGGTTTTGTTGCGTTCGGTCGGTATCGCATTGGCGATTGCCCTGGCGCTGAGCGTTCTGACCGGTTGGCTGTTTACCCGGCTGGTGTTTTCGCGCCTGTCAGACATCGCCAACACCGCGGAAAACATCGTCTCGGGCGATCTTGCGCGCCGGATGCCCCTGCGCGGCAACGGGGATGAATTCGATCAGGTCGCCGGAACGCTCAACACCATGTTGGATCGGATTGAGGAATTGGTCAGCAATCTGCGCACCACATCGAATTCGATCGCGCACGACCTGCGCTCGCCCCTGTCGCGTCTCAAACAACGGGTCGAAGCGCTGTCGGACCCCGTGAAGACCGATCAGGATCGCGAGGTCGATATTGCCCGCGCGACTGCGGAAATCGACCACGTACTACGGGTTTTGGGCCAGTTGACCGAAATCTCGCGGGCAGAGGCGGGTGTTGGCCGGGAACAGTTTGATCATGTTGATCTAAGGCAGTTGGTCGAAGACGTCGCCGAACTTTACGATCCCGTCGCCGCCGATCAGGGTATCAGGTTAGAGGTCACCGGAACGGTGGCGCCCATTCTTGGGCATCGCCCGCTGTTGTCTCAGGCGTTGTCCAACCTGCTGGAAAACGCGATGCGCTATGCGCCGCAGGATACGACAATCACGATACACCTGTCTAACGATGGCCCTTTTACCTGTCTCAGCGTCCGCGACTGCGGTCCGGGCGTATCGCAGGAAGACCTGTCGCGTTTGCAGATGCCGTTTGTCACGCTGGACCCCGCCCGAACCGAACGCAATTCCGGGCTGGGGTTGGCATTGGTTGCTGCCATCTCTCACATGCATGGCGGGGCGTTTGAGGCGCACAACCGTGATCCGGGGCTGGAGGCGGTGATAAAACTGGCCGGCAAACCCTAAGACGGTACACCGCTGATCGCCATCATCTTGTTTTTATAACGTTTATCTGCAGTCACATCAGCCCCGAACCAGTCCGGAGGGGTATAGTCCTGCGCCTCGGCTTCGGTTGCGAATTCGACCTCAACCAGGCGCAGCGGCGCAAGCGCGCCCAGAAACACGTCCAGCTCAAAAATCCGCCCGTCGACCAACCGTCCGGTGTAACGTTCTTTTTCCAACCGACGCCCTTCCGTTTCCGGCCAGAAGGTTTCGAATTGTTCCGCTGAAATTTCAGCCTCGCGCTCGACCCGAACCAGAGTACCCCTGCCCTTGAGCGTCAGATAGAACCTGTCGTTCTTTTGCCGCAGGCGCAGCTCGGTGGAATCGTCGGGCGCTGTCAGATATCCCTGACGCACAACGGCTTTTTCGGTTTTATCCAGATCAGGAATATCCGCGACCAGAAATTTGCGTTCAATCTCGGTGCTCATTTGGCGGAACCCTTTGTATTTTCTAACTCTTCATACAACGATTGATACGCAAGACTTGCCGCACTGCGTCCGGCATAGATGCTGACCGGGGCTCGGTTTTGACCCATACGCTCGATATCCGCCGCAAAAGGGATCGATGTTTGCAGGAACCGTTTGGGATACTTTTGCCGCATGGCCTCTATCGTATCCTGATGCAGGGTCTTGCGCCCCTGAACCATTGAAAAGAAGGCGCTCAGCTTTTTCTTGGGCAGCTTGCGCTGGTCAAAAAATCCGACAAGCTGATCGAATGTCCTTTCGGACAAGGTTGTCGGAATTACCGGCACCACGATCTGGTCAGCGGCTTTGAACACGTTCTCGGACAAGGTCGAAAAATTGGGCGGGCAATCCAGAATGACCACGTCATAGTCGCTGCCGGCCATGGTCAGCGCCTTTTTCAACCGCGAGCGTTTGTTCCGCATCCGCGACAGAAACACATCAAAATCACGGAAGGTCAGATTGGCGGGCAGCACGTCCAGCCCATCGAAATCACTGGCGCGAATTGATTTTGTAAACCGTTCGACATCTTCGAAAAACCGCGCATCCGTCAGCTTTTTGGACGGCTTAACACGCAGGTAAAACCCCGACGCCCCCTGTGGGTCCAGATCGCACAACAATACTGTATGCCCTGCATGGGCATAGGCGTACGCCAGATTGACCGAGGTTGCGGTCTTTCCCACCCCACCCTTGTTGCTGTAGCAGGCAATGATTTTCAATCTCAGTCCTCCGGGTTGTGAAACAAGCTGTGAAAAAGATGCTGGATACTCGGGCTGTCAAAATGCTGAAAGCTGGCGATCACACAAGCGCGCTCAGCTTTTTGTTTCTGACCTAGTACGGCGATCAGCCCGCCAACCGCCAGTGCCAGTTGCGCATCTACGCGGCCCTTGGTGTTGCTTTGATCCGCCACAAACCTTAGCAACGCGTCTTGCTGAACCGAGCAATCGTTGAACAGACCTAAATTTTCCTGAAGCTTTTTCAAAGGCTTGATAATCTTCTTGAATGCCTTTGAGTCGAACAGCGGGGCAAAAAACTCCATCAGATAGCGCAGTTTCTTGCAGTCGATGCGCAAATCGTGGATGGCCTCATCCGGGGTTTTCGGGGTGATGCGGCGCGCCTGTTTGCATAGCTTGCCGTATCGCTTCCAAATCAGCGCGCGGGCATAATCATAAGCCCCGCGATCCGCGTCGGGCCCGGGGTGCAGCGTACCGGTATCGGCAAACTGCGCGGCAAGCCGGTTCATCTGTTTTTCATAGGGCGCGCTACGAAATCGGTTGAAAAGCTCAGACCAAAGACGCAGACGTTCTTTCGCGAACTGGGCGAACAGAACGTTCATACCGGCATGAAGATTTTCCGGTAGCAGATTGAAATATTGTTCTTTTTTCAGAAGCCACACATCCAAATCCCGAACCCGCCCGGTGGGTGTCATCAGGTCCGAGAATTCCTGTTTAAGTACGGCCGTTTGTGTGGGTGTAAACACGCCCTTGAACAGGCTCAGCACTGATCGGATACGGCGCAGCGAGACACGGTAGTCGTGTAGAAACTCGGTGTCGGTATCAGCGATCACCCCAGCCTCATTCTGGCGCGCGACGGCCAGATAAGAGCGAATGATGTCCGAAGCCACTTGAATTGAGGGCTCCTCAGCCTCCAGCCTGATTTTTGGCTTGGCTTGATAGGGTACGGCAAAGGGTATCAGGTTTTGGAACACAGGCGCGATTCCGTGTTCCTTGATAGCAACCCGCTCTAGCGCCGCACAGACTGTTTTGAACGCGTGGCGATACCCTTGCATCGGCTGCACCACAGCGATTGTCACCTGCCCATCGTTCGAGGATAAGGTCATCACACGCCCGCGCACTTGGGTCTTTTGCAGATCGTCGAGGCCGGCAAAGGTGAAGGATTCAATCGCTCCGGAACCAATGCTCATCAACGCGCGCAGTCGGGGGAAACCACTCAAGGCACTGCGGACCGGGCCGTCAGGCAAATCCTGGACGAACCGCCCTTTTCCTGAACCTTTCTGAGACAAAATTTCGCCGTCGTCCCGCATCAGTTGCAGCGTGTCGCCAGCGTCGATCAATAGCCGCCCACCAGCCCTGAGAGATTGATCGTGGCAATCCAAAAGATCGAACTGACAAGGTGCGTGTGCAGCTTCGGATATCAGCGTCAGGTCTTTGATTGATCTGGAAAATGAGCCCAGATCGAAACCTTCGCAAATGATAAAAACCCGGTTGCCCCGCCCCATCACCAAAACCCTTTCCGGGACGGCGCACCAATGCCCGGTGCCAGTATCCTGCAAGTCATTCGCGTTGTGCCACCCATCGCCAGAAATCTAGTGTTAACGCGTTCACCCAAGTTCCCCCGGGCTTCCTTGCTATTGGGCATGGATAACCTCTTGACAGCATGAGGTCATGAGACCGGATATTCATAAGACGATCAACACCAATCTACCGCTTACCCCCGCAACGTCACACGGCGGTGGACTTGTTCCCCGACAACCGGGTGACAGCGCCTGCCGAGGTGGCTAAGAGTGAGGGTATGTCAGATCCTGTCTCCTCAATCCGAAACCTGGGCCCGGCCTTTGAACAGGCTTGCGCGACCGCCGGTATCCATTCGGCGCAAGAGCTGCGCGATCTGGGTGCCGATGCTGCCTATACCCGGTTGTTGCAGGCCGGGACCAAGCCGCATTTCATCGGGTATTACGTGTTGGTCATGGGATTGCAGGGTCGTCCGTGGAACGATTGCAAAGGGGCCGAGAAAATGGCCCTGCGCGACCGCTTTGATGCGATCAAGGCAAGCGTCAGCACCCCGCTGCAATCGCAGATGATCGCTGATCTGGACGCGATCGGGGTTCGTGTTACCCCGCAGGACCTAAAGCTGGCCTGACGGGCCTATCGCTCCAGCGCTTTGATCATGTCCACGCGTGTGCCGTGGCGGCCGCCTTCGAATTCGGCGGACAGAAACGCGTCCACGATTTCAAGGGCCAGATCTTCGCCTGTCACGCGCGCACCAAGGGATAGCATGTTGGCGTCGTTATGCTGCCGGATCATGCGGGCGGAAAACGTGTCGCTGCAAACACCGCATCGGACATCTTTGACTTTGTTGGCCGCCATCATGATGCCCTGCCCCGTGCCGCACAGAATGATGCCGAACCGGAAATCGCCCGATGCGACACGTTGTGCGGCGGCTTCGCCATGCTTGGGGTAATGCGTGCTTTCGGGTGTTGTCGGGCCGATATCGACCACATCCCAGCCCTGCGCCGCAATATGTTTGGCGATGGTCTGGCGCAGCGCGATGGCCGCATGATCACTGGAAAGTACGATGCGCTTGCTGTCGGTCATATTTGTTCACCCGTTTTCCATTGGGTCCGCCAGATGTTTCCGGCATCCCCACCTGTCATTTTTCCACGAAAAAGGCCGTACCAGTTTCCGGGTACGGCCCTTTTTCAAACTGCAATCACCGGCTTAGCCGACCAGTTCGATGCCCGAGAAGAAGTAGGCGATCTCAACCGCTGCGGTTTCAGGTGCGTCGGAACCGTGGACCGAGTTTTCGCCAACCGATTCAGCGAACTCGGCGCGGATGGTGCCGGCGGCTGCGTCTGCTGGGTTGGTTGCGCCCATGACTTCGCGGTTTTTGGCAATGGCGCCTTCGCCTTCCAGAACCTGAACAACAACCGGCTCGGACGACATGAATTCGCACAGTTCGTCATAGAACGGGCGCTCGGCGTGCACATCGTAGAATTTGCCAGCTTGCGCTTTGGTCATGTGGATGCGCTTTTGCGCGACGATGCGCAGGCCCGCTTCTTCGAACTTGGCGTTGATCTTGCCAGTCAGATTGCGGCGGGTTGCATCAGGTTTGATGATCGAGAATGTGCGTTCCAGTGCCATGTCGGCCTCTCCTTAAGTAAAGGCGCAGACAGCCCCGCGCCGAAATCCATCGCGCGCCGCCTAACACGGTATTTACGCCATGAAAAGTGCAATGATGGAACGCCTGGTCATATTGCGTCGGGCAGCGGGTGGCGCTGGTCTACCCAACGCACGTAAAGCACGGCCAGCAGGCCCATGAAACTGCTGGCGCACATCATTCCCAGCACCAGATACGGACCATTTTCGGGGCTGACAAATACGCCGGTCAACGATGTCAGAACAGCGCCCAGACCGACGGTCATCGCCCCCGACAGCCCGGCCGCGCTGCCTGCCAGCTGTGGCCGCACGGACATCAGACCGGCGGCGGCATTGGCATTTGTCAGCCCATTGCCGAACCCCACGAACACGGCAGCGCCGAAGAACACCCAAACCGACCCCTGTCCGCCCAGAAACAGAACAAACCCACAAAGCGGACCCGTGGATGCAACTATCCGTCCGATCAGGATCATCGTCGTCAGGCGCGTTTTGGCCGCAATGCGCCCGGTGATGAAATTGCCCACCATGAAGCCGCCAGTGATGATCCCGATGCCCAGCCCCAGCATGGCCGGGCTCAGATCAAACCACGCCGCAGCAACCAGCGGTGCGCCGGTGATAAAGCTGAAGAACCCGCCAATCGAAAACGCGGCACACAGCGTATAGCCCCAAAAGCGGCGGGCGCGAAACAGATGCGGGTATTCGCGCAGTTGCGCGGCAAAGGTCGCGGAACGGTTGGTGTTGGTCTCACCCATATCCGCCCAAAGCAGCAGCAACATTCCCACGCCAAAGGCTGAATACAGGACAAAACCCGCGCGCCAGCCGAACAGCATATCCATAGCCCCGCCCAGCATCGGCCCCAGCATCGGGGCCAGCGCCATTGCCATGGCGACATAGCCCAGCTTGCTGGCCGCCTCATTTGGTGAATACATGTCCCGGATGGATGCGCTGGACAGCACCGGCCCCGCGACCACCGCTGCCTGCATCAGGCGAAACCCAAGGAAGACCCAGATCGACTCGGCCAGCACACAGCCCACCGACGCGCAGGCGAAGATCGCCATGCAGATCAACAGGATGGGCCTGCGTCCAAACCGGTCGGACAGTGGCCCCATGATCAGCTGCAGCACTGCTGACACAGCCAGATAGCCGGCGACGGACAGGTTGACCAATGCGTAATCGGCCTGAAAATCCTCGCCCATTCGGGCCAGCGACGGCAGGAACATGTTCAGCGACAGCACCGACAATGCCGTGGCAAACACCAGAGTAACCAAAGAAGGGGGCGAAGAGGCCGCGCGCATTATGAGACCGCCAGAATATGCCAATCGGATCAGCGCTAGCACATAGGTCTTGCGATGAAAATGCCAAGCCGCTGGCGGCGCCAAACATGCTCTGCTAAGAGCGGCCCATGCTACGGATCGAAAACATCACATATGCCGTCGAAGGCCGCCCCCTGTTAGATGGGGCAAACGCAACCATTCCCGATGGCCACAAGGTTGGCCTGGTGGGCCGCAACGGCACCGGAAAGACCACTCTGTTCCGGTTGATCCGGGGTGAGCTGGCGCTGGAATCAGGCAATATCACGTTGCCCAAGCGGGCGCGGATCGGCGGTGTCGCGCAAGAGGTTCCGTCCTCGGAAGTCTCGCTGATCGACACGGTGCTTGCCGCCGACACCGAACGCGCCGCGTTGATGGCCGAGGCCGACAGCGCCACTGACCCCGATCGCATCGCCGAGATTCAGACCCGGCTTGTCGACATCGACGCCTGGTCGGGCGAGGCGCGTGCGGCCTCGATCCTCAAGGGGCTTGGGTTTGACGACAAGGATCAGCTGCGCCCATGTTCCGATTTCTCGGGTGGGTGGCGGATGCGTGTCGCGCTGGCGGCAGTGCTGTTTTCGCAGCCCGATCTGCTGCTGCTGGATGAACCGACCAACTATCTGGATTTGGAAGGCGCGCTGTGGCTGGAAACCTATCTGGCAAAATACCCCCACACGGTCATCATCATCAGCCACGACCGGGGCCTGCTGAACCGCGCGGTTGGGTCGATCCTGCATCTGGAAGACCGCAAGCTGACCTATTACGCGGTGCCTTATGACAAATTTGCCGAACGCCGGGCCGAACGTCTGGCACAGGCCGAGGCAGAGAACACCAAGTCCAAGGCCCGCATCGCGCATTTGCAAAGCTTTGTAGACCGCTTCCGCTATAAGGCATCGAAGGCCGTTCAGGCGCAGTCGCGCCTTAAGATGATCGAACGCATCCAACTGGTCTCGACCCCGCAAGAGGCCGCGCTGCGCGCATTTTCCTTCCCCGAGCCCGAGGAGCTGTCGCCCCCGATTATCCAGATCGAAGGTGGTGTCACAGGCTATGGTGATACCGAGGTACTGCGCGGTCTGAACCTGCGCATTGATCAGGACGACCGCATCGCGCTGTTGGGCAAGAACGGTCAGGGTAAATCCACCCTGTCCAAGCTGCTGTCAGACCGCCTGCCCCTTATGGCGGGCAAAATGGCCCGCAGCAACAAGCTGCGCATCGGTTATTTCGCGCAGCATCAGGTGGATGAACTGCATGTGGACGAGTCCCCATTGGACCATTTGCGCCGCCTGCGCCCGAACGAGACGCCGGGCAAATGGCGGTCGCGTCTGGCCGGATTCGGGTTGAACGCGGATCAGGCGGATACTCTGGTCGGTCGCCTGTCGGGCGGGCAAAAGGCGCGCCTGTCGCTGCTGATCGCCACCATCGACGCACCGCATATGCTGATTCTTGACGAGCCGACCAACCACCTGGACATAGAAAGCCGCGAGGCATTGGTCGAGGCGCTGACCGCCTATTCCGGTGCTGTGGTTCTGGTCAGCCACGACATGCACCTTCTGAGTTTGGTCGCCGACCGCCTTTGGCTGGTATCCGACAAGACGGTCAAGCCGTTTGAGGGTGATCTTGAGGCTTATCGCACCATGCTGTTGGGCCGCGACAAGCCGGTCAGGGAAAAACCCCAGACCGCCAAGCCCAAACGCACCTCTCGCGATACGATGCAGGTCCTGCGCGCAGATCTGCGCAAATGCGAAGACCGGATCGAAAAACTGACCGAGATGCACGACAAGCTTTCGGCCAAACTGGCGGACCCGGCCCTGTATGAAGACGACCGGGCCAACGATCTTAAAGTCTGGAACCACAAATTCGCAGAAGTTACAGAAGCCATGCAAAAGGCCGAGGCACTTTGGGTCGCCGCTGCCGAGCGTCTTGAAGTCGCCGAGCGCGCCGCATGATCGACGCCGCCTTTTTCATCACCGCCTTCACCACTCTGTTCGTGGTGATTGACCCGTTCGGCACGACACCGATTTTCGTGGCGCTGACGCAGGATATGGACGCCAGCACCCGCCGCAGGATCGCGTTTCGCACATGTCTGACGGCATCGGGTATCCTGATCGCCTTTGCGGCCTTTGGCGAGGCGGTGCTGGGCTTTGTCGGCATCTCGATGGAGGCGTTTCGCGTGGCAGGCGGCGCACTGCTGTTCCTGACCGCGCTCGACATGCTGTTCGAACGCCGCACCAAACGGCGCGAGGATCGGGCCGAGGTCGAGGAACACCCGGACCCGTCGGTGTTCCCCTTGGCCATTCCGCTGGTGGCCGGGCCGGGCTCGATCGCGACAATCATCCTGCTGGCCGGGCAGCATCCGGGTATTCTGGGTATCTTCGAGGCCTGCATCGTCATGCTGGCGGTGATGGCCGTGGTTCTGATCTTCTTTTTGTCCGGCGGTCTGATCGCGCGCATTCTGGGCAAAACCGGGCTGAACGTGCTGACCCGCCTGCTGGGCATGTTGCTGGCAGCCCTTTCGGTTCAGTTCATTCTGGATGGCCTCAAGGCCTTTGGTTTTGCGTCCTAAATCCCCATATAATCATCCTGTAATCTGGTTGAGGTAACGGTATGGACGGTGACAGCATTGCACGTTTCGCGTATCTGGGATTGCTTGGTGCGGCGATGGTGGCCTGGTTTATCTCGCAAAACCGCCAAACGCTGAACAAGACGCTTCAGCATATGATGGCCTGGGTGTTCATTTTCATCGGTGTCATTGCCATTGTCGGCCTGTGGGAAGACATCCGCACAACGGTCGGCCCTGCCCCGCAGATGACTGTCATCGGGGAAACGATCGAGGTGCCCCGCTCGTACGATGGGCACTATTACCTGCCTGTTGTGGTCAACGGAGAGCCGATCACTTTTCTGGTCGACACCGGTGCCAGCCAGATTGTCCTGAGCGAACAGGATGCCACGCGTATTGGCATTGATCCCGATCAACTGAATTATTTCGGTCGCGCCGCCACCGCAAACGGAGAGGTCCGAACTGCGCCTGTGCGGCTGGACAGCCTGGAACTGGGGCCAATTACCGACCGCAATGTCTCGGCCTGGATCAACGAGGGGGAATTGCGTCAATCGCTGCTGGGTATGGATTACCTGCATCGTTTTTCGAATATCCAGTTCACCGATGGCCGCCTGATCCTGTCACGTTGACGGGTCAGCGACGACAATCCTCGATTGAGAACAAAGAGGGAACATGCTAACCTGACGGCATGTCTACACACCTGCTTGGCCATAAACCCGCGCGTGCGGCGCCGGGGATAAACCTCCACCCGCAGATCACCCTGCAACTGGCCCGCGTGCACGAGGCCTGCGGCCCTGCCCGGCGCAGCTTTGCCATGTGGCTGGCCGGTCAGACGCAGGGGCCGGTGCTGTGGATTGCCCCCGCATGGGAGCCCGGCCAGATGAACCCAGACGGGATGATGGCCTTTGCCGATCCCGCCCGGTTCATCTTCGTCCGCCCCACCCGCGCCGAGGATCTGCTGTGGTGTATCGAAGAGGCGCTGCGCAGCGGGGCCATTCCGCTGATCATTGGCGATCTACCCGGTGCGCCGGGCCTGACGCCGGTGCGGCGGATGCATCTGGCCGCCGAACAGGGCGGCACGATGGGGCGGGCCCCGCTGGGGTTGCTGCTGACGCCCGGCGATGGCGGCGCGCAGGGGGTCGAAACCCGCTGGCACATGGCCGCCACCCATCAGGGTGAGGCGCGGCGCTGGACCCTGACCCGCCGCCGCGCCCGCGCCCTGCCCCCGGTGACATGGCAGGCGACACAGACCAAACCGCGCGCCGGGCTGAACCTGCAAAAGACCGGGGTCACAGATACCTTGGCATAACGCGCCGAACCGATCACGGAAGTTGTGACTGGTCAAAGCCCGACCCGCGCCCTAGCGTTCGGGCATGAGCCATCCAATCCATGACAGCCGCTATTCCTGGCTACGCCTTCTGATCACGCTGGCCATCGCAACGGTGGCGAATGTGGGCATGTGGGCGGTGATCGTGGTGATGCCCGCAATCGAGACGCAGTTTGGCGCAGGGCGGGCCGAGGCATCCCTGCCCTATGTCCTGTCGATGATCGGCTTTGCCCTGGGGAACATGTGGCTGGGGCGGATGGTCGATCGGTTGGGCGTAACCAAGGCCCTGGTTGGGGCCGCCACGCTAAGCGCTGTCAGCTATGTGCTGGCGACATTTGCGCCGAATATGGTTCTACTATCCCTCGCACATCTTTTGCTGGGGCTGGGCACGTCCGTCGGTTTTGGCCCGCTGATCGCCGACATTTCACACTGGTTCATGCGGCGGCGGGGGCTTGCGGTCGCGCTGGTCGCCAGCGGGAACTATTTGTCAGGGGCGATCTGGCCCACACTGCTGGCTGGCATTCTGGCCCGCGATGGCTGGCAACAGGTGTATCTGACACTGGCAGTCATAACGCTGGCCGCCGTTATTCCATTATCCCTTCTGTTGCGCCGACAAGTTCCGGTCGAGGCCCACAGCACCGCCGCCGCCAATGCGCAGACCAACGCGCGCAGCGTCGGTGTATCGCCGCGCGCCCTGCAGTACATTCTGGGTCTGGCCGGGATCGGTTGCTGCGTGGCGATGTCGATGCCACAGGTTCATATCGTGTCCTATTGCGTCGGGCTGGGTTATGGCCCCGCCGTCGGGGCCGAGATGCTGTCGCTGATGCTGCTGGGGGGTGTGGTCAGCCGTGTGATTTCCGGATTGGTCGCAGACAAACTGGGCGGTGTCTACACGCTGCTGATCGGGTCGGTCCTGCAATGCATCGCGCTGTTTTTGTTCCTGCCCTACAACGGGATGGTCTCGCTTTATGTCATCAGCCTGATGTTCGGGCTGGCACAGGGCGGTATCGTGCCCAGCTATGCTTTGGTTGTCCGTGAATACATGCCGCCACAAGAAGCAGGCGCACGGGTCGGTTTCGTCATGATGATGACCATCATGGGCATGGCGCTGGGTGGGTGGATGTCGGGTTGGATTTACGACGTGACCGGCAATTACCAACTGGCCTTCATCAATGGCATTCTCTGGAACGGGATGAACATCGCCATTCTTTTGATGCTGCTGAACCGATCCCGACCCCACAGGCAGGAGGCCATTGCATGAGCGTACTCTCTCGCCGTGGATTTATCGCTGGTGCAACGTCTTTGGTTTTGGCGCGACCGGCATTTGCCAAGCTCAGCCCATACGCTTTGGTTCCTCAGGGCACCTCGGTCAGCTTTACCTTTGCCCTGTCGGGAATCGCCCAGTCCGGCACAATGCCAGTGCGGTCGGCAGACATATTGATCGACCCCCAGCAGTTGCAGAACAGCAAGGTCGATGTGGTCCTTGACGTCGCCAATGCGCGAACAAAGCTGCCCTTTGCGCGCAAGCCGATGCTGGGCCCCAGCGTTCTGGACGTCGCAACCTTTCCCACGATCCGATTTACATCGACAGGGGTAAAGCTGGGCCCGGGTGGACGCATTTCCAAGGGTGCAAGCATTTCAGGCGACGTGACCGTGCGTGGCGTGACCAGACCGCTGACCCTGCAAGCCAACTTGTACCGCGAAGCAGGAAGCGCGGTTGATGCGCTGGACCGGTTGTATATAAACCTGACAGGAACACTGAATCGAACGGACTTTGGCGCCACCGGATACCCTGATCTGGTCCAGGATCAGGTCGGTCTGGATATACGCGCCGAAATCAAACGGTCCGAATAGGCAGAAAACGACGCGGTAAGGTCGATTAGTCGCGCGCAATACAAGCAGATACAGTCAGTCTGAGACCACCATGCGTACGCTCATTTCATTTGCCGCCCTGTTTTTTTCGGTCATTCTGCTGCAACTCTCAACCGGAGGCGTTGGGCCACTGGATGCGATTTCAGGGCTGACGCTGGATTTCTCTACCGAACAGATCGGCCTGCTGGGTTCGGCGCATTTTGTCGGCTTTTTCGTGGGCTGCTGGTGGGCACCGCGCCTGATGGGCAGTGTCGGCCACTCCCGCGCCTTTGCCGTCTGCACCGCATTGGGTGCAATGGGGTTGATCGGCCATACGCTGACCGACAACCCCTATATCTGGGCCGCGCTGCGGATCGCATCGGGCACCTGTGTCGCTGGCTGCTATACGGTGATCGAGGCGTGGCTGAACGCCAAAGTCACGAATGAGACGCGCGGACGTGCCATGGGCACCTATCGCATTGTCGATATGGGCGCGTCACTAGGTGCGCAGTTGATCATCGCGGTGCTGCCGCCGGCGTCATACGTCTCGTACAATCTACTGGCCATTCTGTGTTGCGCTGCCCTGCTGCCGCTGACCCTGACAAGGGCCAGCCAGCCCAAAACACCGGACGCTCCGCGCCTGCGCCCCAAGCTGGCGTGGCGCAGTTCGCCCCTGGCGGTAGCCGGAGTGATCGTTGCCGCGCTCAGCTCTGCATCGTTTCGAATGGTCGGCCCGGTCTATGGGCAGGAGGTCGGGCTGGATGTCGATCAGATCGCGTTCTTTCTGGCGTCTTTCGTTTTGGGCGGCGCGATGGCTCAGTACCCGGTGGGATGGCTTGCCGACAAATACGACCGGCGCTGGGTGTTGATCTGGCTTTCTGGCGCTGCTGTTCTGAGTTGCGGGATAACCATGGCGGCCAGTGGCACCGGCACATTGGGTGTCATGCTGGCAGCGGTGTTCTTTGGGCTGACGACGTTCCCGATCTTCTCGGTGTCTTCGGCCCATGCCAACGATTTCGCCACCACCGAAGAACGGGTCGAGCTGTCGGCGGCCCTGATGTTCTGGTTCGCTTTGGGTGCGATCGCTTCACCCTACATCTCATCGACGCTGATACAGCAGTTCGGCCCGGGTGCTTTATTTGCCTTTGTCGCAGTCGGGCATGTGTTCCTGATCGGATTTGGCCTGGCCCGGATGCGTTCGCGGCCGACACCGGAGGAACGAACCAACTACGTCTATGCCCCCCGCACGTCGTTCACCATTGGCCGGTTGCTAAAGCGGTCGCGAGAGAGGTGAAACAAAAAGGGCCGGGAAAATCCCGACCCTTCTGCTGATCAATGTGTCGAAGGCGTCTCGTCTTCCACGATCTCGACTGTTTGTTCAGGCTCGGGTGTCGGCTCCAACGCGCCGTTCACGACACCGCCGACACCGTTTTCCATCGACAGGCCCAGTTCCTCACCCAGTTTCTTGAGCGCGGGCATCTGCACCGCCATGCCCATGATCGAATCCAGCGCCTGATTGACTACCGGCTTGTCGCCGTTTGACGCGGTGCCACCAGCGCCACCGCCACCGATACCACCGACCTGATGGATCTTGATCGAGTCGATTTTCTCGGCCGGTTTGACCATTTCCGCAATGATCGAGGGCATGGCCTCAATCCGGGTCAAGTCCACCTTCATGCGAATCTGTTCCGATGACAACGCATTGTCGGCCTCGACAATCGCGCGCTTACCTTCCGCTTCGGCCAGCATGTCGTTCTTCTTGGCCTCGGCGCGAATATTCAGCGCATCTGCTTCGGCCTGCGCCTCTTCTCGGCGGGCTTCAGCACGGTCGACGGCGGCCTCTTTATCAGCCTGCGCGGCCAGACGGATGGCAGTTGCCTGACGCTCGGCCTCACGCGTGGCTTCGATCAAAGTGATCTGCTTTTGGCGTTCGGCTTCGGCAACCTGTCGGGCGGTTACCACCGCTTCGGTCGCCTTGGTCGCTTCGGCACGGGCCAGATCGGCAGATGCGCGGGCGCGGCTTTCCTCTTCGGATTTCTGCGCGATGATGATCTGACGCTCCTGCTCGGCCACTTCCAGCTCGCGCTCTTTCGAAATCTCGGCGTCGCGGATCGTACGTTCACGTTCGATTTCAGCAGCGCGGATGGCCTCTTCACGGGCGATACGGGCACGTTCGGTTTCACGCACAGAATCTTCGGTCCGCGCGGCGATCTCGGCCTCTTGCGCGACGCGCAGGGTTTCAACCTGTTGCGTCTGCTCGATGCGCGCCTGTTCTTCATCCTTTTCGATCAACAGTTTCTGGCGTTGCGCCTCCATCGACGCGCGACGCACTTCGACCTCGGCATCCGCATCAATCTGCGCCCGCTCTTTTTTCGAAGTCGCAATCACCTCGGCCAGTTTGCGCATACCGACGGCATTAAAGGCGTTATTCTCGTCCAATGCCTCAAACGGGGTCTGGTCCAGCGCGGTCAGCGAGACGGATTCCAGCGACAGACCGTTTTTCAGCAAGTCTTCGGACACCGCGTTCTGCACCTCTTGCACAAAATCGGCGCGGTTTTCGTGCAGCCCATCCATGGTCATCTGCGCGGCCACGGCGCGCAGACCGTCGATCAGCTTACCTTCGATCATCTCGCGCAATTGGTCGACATGGAAGGTCCGATCACCCAGTGTTTGCGCCGCCCGCGCGATGCCCTCGTCCGTGGCCATGACCGAGACGTAGAATTCCACGCCAACGTCCACACGCATACGGTCTTGTGTGATCAGGGCTGCCTCGTCGCTGCGCTGCACTTCAAGGCGCAAGGTCTTCATGTTGACGGGGCTGACCTCGTGCAGAAGGGGGATAACCCAAGTGCCACCGTCCATGATGACTTTTTTGCCGCCTGCCCCGGTTTTGACCAGGCTAATCTCTCGGGTAGTTCGGCGGTACAATCGTTTTAGCGCTAATCCAAGGAAAACGAGTACGCCTATTACAATCGCAACAACAGTGATCAGGAACTCAAGTCCCATGCAAAATCCTCCAGGATTGGGTTTAAAATTTAGTTAGTCTGACAAGCCGACCAGAACGAACCGGTCGCGCCGTCGGTCGCGCAGAACCAGCACTTCCGTGCCTTGGTTCAGCGCATCCTTGTCCTGCAGCGGTTCAGCGCGCAGGTAGTGGGTATTGCCAAAACGATCCATGACTCGAACCTCAGCCGGACGACCGCGGGTCGCAGTACCTTGAGTGATCACACCACGACGGCGCGCCAGCATCCGCTCGGACACCGATTCTGTCTCTACCTTTGGCAACAAACGGGCAAGGACACCGCCAAAGCCACGGGCAAACCACAGGCCAAAGATACCAGCCGGGATCGCGGCCATCCAGCTTGGCAGGTCAAAGCCCAGCAGATCGCGCAGCGTCAGTTGCAGGCCCATACCGGACAGACCGAAGCCCGCCAGCAGCACAACCAGCCAGATCATGAAGGGTATCTTACCAATACCCAGCCACGCCAAAGGACCTATCGCACCGGTCTCAGGCACATCGGTTTCGACCTCTGCCAGTTCGAAGTCACCCAGATCGACATTCGGGTTGATGTCCAGACCGAGATCACCAATATCCAGATCCGGCGCATCCACCATATCCAGATCAACCTCGCCCTCGCCAGCCAAAAGGCTGCCCCCCAGAACCAAGGCGATCAGTTCCAGCGCCAAGAGGCCGAACAGAAGCGCAAGCGCCAGAGTAAAAGGCGCAACTGCACCCTCGAGTAAGAAGTCGAACATCGATTAGCAGCCCTCGTCATTGTATACTTTTGTATACACTCAATATGGGAAGTGATTGCGAAATTTCAAGTGATTGTGATTCCAATTTACAACCCAAGGGTATTACCGCGCAGAAAACGCGCGCAATCCGCAACCCTGTGTCGCGGTGAATTTCCTGACCTTACGTGTTTAAAATGACATCCTGACGAAAGCCGGGCTTTTGCTGACCGGTGACATAAGGTAGACGGGCGCGCAGACAGTTACGTGGAAACGCAAAATGGCCCGAATTCTCATCACCTCGGCGATCCCCTATATCAACGGGATCAAGCACCTCGGCAATTTGATCGGCTCGCAGTTGCCTGCCGATCTTTATGCGCGCTATCAGCGTGGCCGAGGGAATGAGGTCATGTTTCTGTGCGCCACGGATGAACACGGCACCCCGGCGGAATTGGCGGCAGCCAAGGCGGGCAAACCGGTGGCTGAATATTGCGCCGATATGTATGCGGTTCAGGCCGACATCGCCAACCGATTTGGCCTCAGCTTTGATCACTTTGGCCGGTCGTCCAGCGAACAGAACAAGGTGCTGACGCAGCATTTCGCGGGCAAGCTGGATGACGCCGGGCTGATCCGCGAAGTCAGCGAAAAGCAGGTCTATTCCAATACCGATGGCCGGTTCCTGCCCGATCGCTATATCGAGGGCACCTGCCCCAACTGCGGTTACGAACGCGCACGCGGTGACCAGTGTGAAAACTGCACCAAACAGCTGGACCCGACCGATTTAATCGAGCCGCGCTCGGCCATCTCGGGGTCCACCGATCTGGAAGTACGCGAAACCAAGCACCTGTATCTGCGCCAGTCCGCGATGAAGGATCAGCTGGATGCCTGGATCGACAGCAAAGCCGACTGGCCGATCCTGACCACGTCGATTGCCAAGAAATGGCTGCATGACGGCGATGGCTTGCGGGACCGTGGGATTACCCGCGATCTGGACTGGGGCGTCCCGGTCAAGAAAGGCGATCAGGACTGGCCGGGGATGGAAGGCAAGGTCTTCTACGTCTGGTTCGATGCGCCTATCGAATACATCGCCTGTGCCAAGGAATGGGCCGATGCCAACGGCAAGACAGATGCCGATTGGGAACGCTGGTGGCGCACCGATAAGGGTGCCGACGATGTGCGTTACGTGCAGTTCATGGGCAAGGACAACGTGCCCTTCCATACTCTGTCCTTCCCGGCGACCATTCTGGGCTCGGGCGAGCCGTGGAAGTTGGTCGACCACCTGAAATCCTTCAACTACCTGAACTATGACGGCGGCCAGTTCTCGACCAGCCAGGGCCGTGGCGTGTTCATGGATCAGGCGCTAGAGCTTTTGCCCGCCGACTACTGGCGCTGGTGGCTGCTGAGCCATGCGCCCGAAAGCAGCGATAGTGAGTTCACCTGGGAGAACTTCCAGCAATCGGTGAACAAGGACCTGGCGGATGTGCTGGGCAACTTCGTCAGCCGGATCACCAAGTTCTGCCGCTCAAAATTCACCGAGGCCGTGCCCGAAGGCGGCAGCTATGGCACGCGCGAGCAGGCCCTGATCGAAGAGCTGACCAAACGCGTCCGCGCTTATGAAGGACATATGGAATCGATGAACGTCCGCAAATCCGCACAGGAACTGCGGGCGATCTGGGTGGCGGGCAACGAATACCTTCAGGCCGCTGCCCCTTGGTCGACCTTCAAGGAAGACCCCGAACAAGCGGCGGCGCAGGTGCGTCTGGGCCTGAACCTGATCCGTCTCTATGCCGTGCTCAGCGCGCCATTCATCCCCGAAACCTCGGCCCGGATGCTGAGCGCGATGAACACGCTGGACACCAGCTGGCCCGACGATGTCGCCGCCGCGCTGAACGCCCTGCCCGCCGGGCACGCATTCGCAGTGCCGGACGTTCTGTTCGCCAAAATCACCGACGAACAACGCGAAGACTGGCAGACGCGGTTTGCAGGAACCCGCGACTGATACGCGCCACAGGTTAAGCAAACGGGGGGGGCCATGCGCCCCCCGTTTTTTTCACAAAAACGCCCTGCCCCAACTTGAAATCGCGCCACTGAGCCGCCCTCAACTGTCGGGCGGTGTGTGTAAACCCGCGACCTTCCAGTATAATTTCAGGACTTCTCTGTGGGTGCGAAGTATCAACATGGTTGAGAATTACGTCCAAACCCGCCATCCTGCCGCATAGTTCCAGCGACTCGGTCCGCATTCGGCGGTTCAGTTCGTACGCAAGTTTACTTCAAAAAGGCGATTGCCATGTCCCTTGTTTCGACGCTTTCCTTCCTTCGACAGCGCAGCCCTGTCGCCAGAATTGTTGTCCCCTCTGCCGCTTTGATCTTTCTGGGGTTCGCACAACCCACCGCAGCGCAGGACCAAAGCGACGCCCCGCCACCCAAAGTGTCGATTGCGGCCGCCTATTCTCAGGAAATCACCGAAGAAGCCGTGTTTATCGGACGTGCCGAGGCATTGGACAAGGTCGACATCGTTGCGCGTGTCAGCGGCTTTCTTGACAGTCAGGATGTGGAAGACGGCGCTCTGGTGAAAGAGGGCGATCTGCTTTTCACCATTGAGCCCGATCTTTATCAGGCCACTTTAGAAGCCAGAAACGCGGATCTGGACCGTGCCGAAGCCAATCTGGAACTGGCCAAAGTCGATCTGGCCCGGAAGGAAGAACTGTACAAACGCGACGCGACGCCGGAATCGGAACGCGACATTGCGCGCGCCAATGAACTGGTGGCCGAGGCGCAGGTCAAGGCCGCGAAAGCTGCGATCCGGCAGGCCAAGCTGGACCTGAGCTATACCGAGATCCACGCGCCCTTTTCCGGCCGCATCGGACGGGTTGCGACCAGTGTCGGCGACGTTGTCGGGCCGACCAATCCCGCGCTGGTCAATATCGTCAGCGAAGCACCTATCTATGTTAATTTTTCCCTGAATGAAAAACAGTTTACCACGGTTCTTGAAACCGTCGGCGAAAGCGCGTCCACCCTGGCCGAAAGCGATAAAAGCCCGGTGGTCAGAGTGATCCTGCCCAATGGCACTGAGCTTGAGGAAACCGGCCAAATCGTCTTTGTCGATAACCGGATCGACCCGTTGACCGGCGCAATCACCCTGCGCGCTGAATTCGACAATACTGACAGGCTGATCATTGATGGCGCGTTCCTGAGCGTACAAATCGAAGCGCTGGAACCCACGCTTGAGGTTCTGGTCCCGCAAGCCGCGTTGCAACGCGATCAACGGGGCGAATTTGTGCTGGTGGTAAATGATCAGCAGATGGTCGAACAGCGCTATATCACCACTGGTGACACAGTGGACACAGCCATTGTCGTCAAGGACGGTCTGCGTGAGGGCGAAAGCGTGATTGTCGAGGGTTTGCAAAGGGTTCGCCCCGGTGTCGCAGTGGATGCGGTCGTCGCATCCGAGCAGCCGGGGGAATAACCGATGTTCTCAGCCCTGTTCATCAGCCGGCCTAAGCTGGCGCTTGTAATCTCACTTGTCCTGACCATCATGGGCGTGATCGGCTACATGGTCTTGCCGGTCGCCCAATTCCCGGACATCACGCCGCCCGTGGTCAGCGTGACAACCACCTATACCGGCGCCAACGCCGAGACCGTGGAAAACACCGTCGCCGCCCCGATCGAGGCGCAGGTGAACGGTGTCGACGACATGATCTACATGACGTCCACATCATCCGATAACGGCTCGTATTCGTTGAACATTACGTTCGAGGTGGGTACCGATCCGGATATCGCCTCGGTCAACGTGCAGAACCGTGTGGCGCAGGCCATGTCGTCCCTACCGTCCGAGGTAACCTCGTCGGGCGTGGTCACGCAAAAAGCGTCGACCAACATGCTGCTGCTGGTGACACTAACCTCGCCCAACGGCACCTATGACAGTGTGTTTCTGTCCAACTATGCCTCGATCAACCTGAAAGATGCGTTGGCGCGGGTTCAGGGTGTTGGTAAGGCCGACGTGTTGACCAATCTGGAATACGCCATGCGCGTCTGGATGGACCCGGATCAAATGGCCGCGCTGTCGATCACGCCGGGTGACGTGATCAACGCCATCCGCGAACAGAATATCGAAGTGTCCGCCGGTTCGATTGGCTCACCGCCTGTGCCCGAGGGGCAGACATTCCAGTACACCATCAAAACCAAGGGCCGCCTCACCTCGGCTGCGGAATTCGGCGATATCGTCATCCGCACCGGTGACGCGGGTTCGATCGTCCGGGTCAAAGATGTGGCGCGCGTAGAACTGGGGGCTCAGTTCTATTCTGCCTCCGGCTATTTCCAAAGCGTTCCGGCAACCGTCCTTGGTATCTATCAGGCCCCTGGGGCCAACGCGCTGGCTGTGTCCGACCGAGTCGAAGCAGAACTGGAACGCCTGTCCCGTTCCTTCCCGACGGATGTCGAATTTCAAGTGCCGTTCAACACCACGGATTTCGTCGAACAATCTTTGAACGATGTTGTCTCGACCCTGATCCTGACGTTCATTCTGGTGATCTCGGTCGTGTTTGTCTTTCTGGGCAGTTGGCGCGCGACAATCATTCCGGCGGTGGCAATTCCGGTATCCCTGATCGGTACGTTCGCCTTTTTGCTGGCTTTTGGGATGTCGCTGAACACGATCTCTTTGTTCGCGCTGGTGCTGGCCATCGGGATTGTGGTGGATGACGCCATCGTGGTCGTTGAAAACGTTGAACGGATCATCGCGGATGAGGGGCTGCCCCCCGCCGAAGCAACCCGCAAAGCCATGGGGCAGATTACCGGGCCGGTCATTGCGACCACGCTGGTTTTGCTGGCCGTGTTTGTGCCGGTGACCTTTATGCCCGGCATTTCGGGGCGGCTGTATTCCCAGTTCGCGGTCACGATCTCAACTGCCGTGGTTATTTCTTCGATCAACGCTTTGACCTTGTCTCCGGCCTTGTGCGGTCTGGTACTGCGGGCCCGTTCCGGCCCGCCCAAGGGTGTATTGGCACTGTTTGAGGGGCTGATCGGAACAGTTCGGTCCGGCTATGTTGTGATTGTGCGCAAGCTTCTGATCCTGCCCGTAATTGCGCTTGGCGTGATTGTCGCGCTGGCCATGGGCACCGGTACAATCATGAGCAACACATCCAGCGGGTTTATCCCCCTTGAAGATAACGGGTATCTGTTCGTTGACATCCAATTGCCGGACGCCGCCACACTGGAACGGACCGAGGCGGTCTCTGGCCGAGTGGACAAACAGATTCAAGCTATCCCTGGTGTGGCAAGTACAGTCCTGATCAACGGCTTCTCGTTGCTGAACGGGACCATCACCAACGGCGCCGCGATCTTTGTGAACCTGGACAATTGGGAAGAACGTCAGGAAGAAAGCCTGAGCGCGAACGCGATTCTGGGGCAGGTTCTGGCCATTGCAAACGGCGAGTCTGCAGCCTCGATCGTGGCCTTCAACCCGCCACCTATTCAGGGCCTGGGTATGTCCGCTGGTGTCGAGATGGAGGTGCAGCAAACCGGGGGCGGCACGCCGCAAGACCTGGCATCCGCTGTGGGTTCCTTTGTTTATGCGGCAAATCAGCGTCCGGAAATCGGGCAGGCCTATACGACCTTCCGCGCAAATGTGCCGCAGTTGTTTGTCGATCTGGACCGGGAAAAGGCCAAGACGCTGCAAGTGTCAGTGGCCGAGGTTTTCCAAACCATGCAGGCGCAATTGGGGTCATACTACGTGAATGACTTCAACCTGTTTGGTCGGGTCTACCGCGTGATGATCCAGGCCGACGGGTCATACCGCGACAACGTCGACGACATATCGAACCTCTACGTGCGTTCCGAAAAGGGTGAGATGGTTCCGCTGGGAACCCTGATCGACGTGGAAAACGTGTTGGGGCCGGTCCTGTTGAAGCGCCATAACCTGTTCCGATCCGCGACCGTCACCGCCGTTCCGGCACCGGGCCTGTCCAGTGGCGACGCAATCACCGTCATGACCGAGGAATCGGCCACTGCCCTGCCCCCTGGCTATGCGTTTGAATGGACCGGGACGGCACAGCAGCAGCTGGCAACTGGCGGTCTTGTCGTTGTCATCCTGGGGCTGGCGATCCTGTTTGGGTACCTGTTCCTTGTAGGGCAGTATGAAAGCTGGTCGATGCCGGTATCCATCTTGCTATCAGTGGTCGTGGCACTGTTCGGCGCGGTGGCCGCTGTGGCCATCGTGGGCAGTGACATCAACCTGTACACGCAGATCGGGATGATCATGCTTGTGGGGCTGGCATCCAAGAACGGCATTCTGATCGTCGAATTCGCGATGGAGCAAAGGGCAAAGGGCCTGTCGATCAAGGACGCCGCCGCCGAGGCCGCCTTTCAGCGTTTCCGCGCGGTGATGATGACGGCGCTGTCCTTCCTGTTGGGCGTTGTGCCGCTGCTTGCTGCCAGTGGCGCGGGCGCAGCAAGCCAGAAGGCCATCGGTGTCGCCGTCTTTGGTGGGATGCTGGCGGCCACGCTGGTCGGGGTTATTCTGGTGCCCGTCCTCTATGCACTGATGCAAAGCCTCAGGGAATGGATCAAGGGCACAAAGGACGATCCAGATCCGGCAGAGGAAACCGCCTGATACATACGAAAAGCCCCGCCAGATTGGCGGGACTTTTTACTTGACCTCAGGCGGCGACCGTCTGGGCATTCCGTTGAGCCATCCAGACCTGAATGCGGGCGACCTGGTCAGCGCTTAGCCGCAGCCCCAGCTTGTTTCGCCGCCAGACGACATCCTCGGCCTTGCGCGCGTATTCCTTGTCCATCAGCCATTCCAGTTCCCGCGCGGTCAGGGTGGCCCCAAAATCCTCGCCCAGATCCTCGGCCGTGATCGCATCACTCAGCATCACGCGGGCCTCGGTCCCGTAGGCCCGAACAAGGCGTTCGGCCCAGGCGCGGTTCAAAAAGGCAAAATCGGCCTCCAGCCCCGCCACAAGCTCTTGCACCCCATCAACGGGAAAGTCGCCGCCGGGCAAGGCCACGCCTGCAGTCCACGGACCGGACAGGTTGGGGAAATGATCTGCCACCTTTTCCAACGCGTGTTCAGCCAGCCGCCGGTAGGTTGTGATCTTGCCGCCAAAGACGTTCAGAACCGGCGCCCCGCCCTGAGCGTCCACTTTCAGCGTATAGTCCCGCGTCGCAGCCGTCGCGCTGCTCGCCCCATCGTCATACAAAGGGCGTACACCGGAGTAAGTCCACACGATGTCCTTGCGCGTGACCGGTTTATCCAAGTACTTCGAAGCAAAGGCGCACAGATAGTCCTGTTCTGCCTCAGTACAGACCGGAAGTTCGGACGGGTCTGGATGATCCTGATCCGTGGTGCCGATCAGGGTAAAATCACGCTCATACGGGATGGCGAAGATGATGCGCCCATCTTCGCCCTGAAAGAAATAGCATTTGTCGTGATCAAACAGCCTGCGGGTCACGATATGGCTGCCGCGCACCAGCCGGACGCCTTCACGCGAATTCACGTGGATTTTGGTCTGAATGATATCGCCGACCCAGGGACCGCCAGCATTAATCAGCATTCTGGCCTGCACGGTTCGGGTTTCATCATTGTCCCGGTCGCGAACCGTTACATGCCAAATGTCATCGACGCGTTTCGCTGCCAGAACTTCGGTACGAACCAAAATTTCTGCCCCGCGCGCCTCGGCATCGCGGGCGTTCAGTATAACCAGACGCGAATCCTCGACCCAGCAATCCGAATATTCATAGGCGGTTTCGAATTTGTCCTGCAATGGCCGCCCTTCGGGGGCTGTTTTCAGGTTCAGAGATGCCGTTCCCGGCAGGATTTTCCGCCCTCCCAGATGGTCATACATGAACAGCCCAAGCCGGATCAGCCAGGCCGGCCGTCGCCCGCGCATCCACGGCATAACGGTGCTGAGCAGTCGCGAGGTGGGCGTTTCGGAATCAAATCGCATATCCGCGTGATAGGGCAACACAAAGCGCATCGGCCAACTGATATGCGGCATTGCCCGCAACAGGGTTTCACGTTCGATCAGAGCTTCGCGAACCAGCCGGAACTCAAAATACTCAAGATACCGCAGACCACCGTGAAACAGTTTGGTCGAAGACGATGAAGTCGCCGATGCCAGGTCGTTCATCTCGGCCAAAGTCACCGACAGGCCGCGCCCGGCCGCATCCCGCGCGATCCCGCACCCGTTTATCCCGCCGCCGATGATGAAAAGGTCAGCGATGTGGCCGTTTTGACGTTCCATTCCGGATGATTCCCCATGTTGGAAAACTTGCGCTCATTAACCCGGTGAGTACTCGCTTCGTCAACGTTAGTTTTCGTTTTTGTTCGCTCTTTAGCTGCGCAAGAAAGTCACCCTATAAACTGTAATTCACAGCTTTCCGCCCAAAACTGTCATCACATGAACAAGATCGTGTATCTTCCACTTGCAAATCCACAAAAATGGAACAAAAACGAATTCATTGATTTAACTGGAGTTGGACATGTCCCTTTCGTTTCGACAGTCAGATATTCTGGACATCGCCAAGCAGGACGGCCGCGTGATGGTAGAAGAACTGGCCGTGCGATTTGGCGTTACGGTCCAGACCATTCGCCGCGACCTGTCCGAACTGTCCGAGATGGGCAAGCTTGACCGCGTCCATGGCGGTGCAGTGCTTCGGTCCGGTGTTTCCAACATTGGGTACGAAGATCGCCGCGCATTGAACGAGGATGCCAAAACGCGCATTGCCCGAACATGTGCCGATGACATCCCCGATGGGGCCTCTGTCTTCATGAACATCGGCACCTCGACTGAGGCGGTGGCGCGGCAATTGCTAAACCACAAAGACCTGATGGTGGTGACCAACAATATGAATGTCGCCAACATTCTGATTGAAAACACCAACTGTCAGATTGTTGTGGCGGGCGGTGTGTTGCGCCGTTCAGACGGGGGGTTGATTGGCAATCTGACGATTTCAACCATCGAACAGTTCAAGTTCGACTATGCAATCATCGGGTGTTCGGCGCTGGACGCAGAGGGAGACCTGCTGGACTTCGATTTTCAAGAGGTCCGGGTCAGCCAGACCATCATCGCACAGGCGCGACAGACCTTTCTGGTTGCCGATCAATCCAAGTTTCAGCGGACGGCCCCAGCCCGGATTGCATCCCTGTCTTCGATCGACGTTTTCTATTCCGACCAACCCCCGCCACACGACCTGACCCTAAAATGCGCCGAATGGAACACGCAGCTGACCCTGTGCCCATGACTCCGCGTATCTTTCCCATTTAACGCGAATTTCCGAATACGGTTCTTGTCAGGGGCGAATTGACCTGACACTATCACAACATATTGAAATCGTTGCACGGGAGGGAGAGGTCCGCGCCGTGATTGCATTGTTGTTTGCGTTGCTCACAGCCACCATGGGGCTGAATTACTTTCGACGGAATACAGCGGCCAATGTGCTGTTCTTTTTCACGCTGGCGCTTGGGATCTATTGGTTGAAATTCCACGCCACCAGCCCGCTGACAATCCAGCTATAGGGGCAAAGATGACACCCGATCTGTCCCGAAATCTGAACGCATTGGGTATGCTGGCCGTAAGCCTGGTGCTGGTGCTGGCATATATTTACCAACTGACGCTTTATGAACTGCCCTGCCCTTTGTGCTTGTTGCAAAGGGTCGGTTTGGTTGCTGTGGGCGTCGGTCTGGGCCTGAATCTGCTGTATGGGGCGCGGCCCGCGCATTACGCCCTGATGTTGATCGCTGCGCTATACGGCGGCAGTGTATCGGTACGTCAGATATTGCTGCATATCGTTCCGGGCACGGGTCACTATGGCTCGCCCGTGTTGGGGCTGCACTATTACACCTGGGCGGCGATCTGCTTTTTTCTGATCCTGCTGGGCACCGCGATCATGCTGCTGTTTGATCGGCAATACGCCGCAAACACCCAGCAACCACGTTTCGGCGGCAGCATCTTAGCCAGGATCGCGTTCTTCATCATGCTCGGTCTGGCCGCTTTGAACGCGGTATCGACCCTGTTGGAATGTGGGCCGGGAATCTGTGCTGATCCACCGACCAGCTACAAATTGATTGACGAACTGGGCACCAACAACTGAGGATGGGTCAACCTTCCCATCAGGAGGCGCGAGCATGGGACTACTTGGGCAGCCGCTAGGCTACTATGACTATCTGACATTCGTGGCGTTGATATTGCTGCTGGCTGCGGTGATGGGCCTGTTCCTTTTCATCATGGGGCTGCCGGGGCGTATCGCGATCAAACGCAACCATCCCCATGCCGAGGCCGTCAAGATCATGGGCTGGATGGGATTTCTGGCGATTGTTCCATGGGTGCACGCCTTTATCTGGGCGTTCCACGACGGCACCACCGTCGATATCCGCCGTATGCCCGAAGATGAGCGTGACGCGGTCCGCAAGGAAATCAAACGATTGGGCGGCACCCTGAACGAGGAATATCGCGACCCGCTTGATCCCGACGAAACACAGAAAAGCTAAGGCCAAAGGAAACCACTCAATATGTTCGTCGCCCTCGGCATTACGCTGTTCTACATCATTTTCGTCTGGTTCATTTTCTTCAAAGCCAAGTTGCTGAAGTTCAATATCACTTGGGGCATCGTATCCTTTTGGGTCGGCGCGCATCTGCTTTTGATCTTTCTGGTCGCGCTGCGGTTCTTTCAGCCATTTTCCCTGGACGCCCATGTCGTCCGCTCGACCATTCAGATCGTGCCGCGACTGACCGAACCGACAATCCTGTCCGAGGTATTAGTCAAGCCCAACACGCAGGTCAAAAAAGGCGATCCGCTCTATCGTTTTGACGACACGGTGTTCGCGCTTGAGGTCGAAGAAGCCACCGCACAGCTGGTCGCGGCCGAGCAGAACGCCAAAATCCTGGAACAGGACGTGATCGCCGCGTCCGAGGCCATCGAGCGCGCCAATGCGCAACTGGCCTATGCGCTGACGCAGCAGGCGCGGTACGAAAACCTCGTGCCCGCCGGGGGCGCGCGTCAGGACGAACTGGACCGCTGGGACGAACAGGTGACCGAAGATCAGGCGCTGGTCAAAGAGGCCGAGGCCAATTTTGAAAAGGCGCAATTGGCGCTGGATTCCCAGATTGACGGTGTGAACACAGGCATCCTTCAGGCGCAGGCGCAGTTGGAAAAGGCGCAGTACTTCCTTGACAATACAACGATCTACGCTCCCGAAGATGGCATGATCGTTTCGCAACAGGCCCGGCCGGGCCTGGTGGTGGGTGATATTCGGCTGGGGGCAATCGCCAGCTTTGTGACCAAAGAGAACCCCTATATTCTGGCCACCTACCGCCAGCAAAACCTGAAATTCGTCGAACCCGGCCAAGAAGTTGAGGTTGCGCTTGACCTTTACCCCGGTGAAATCCTGACCGGCAAGGTCGAGGCAATCTGGTGGGCCACGCGTCAGGGGCAATACCTGCCCTCGGGCCGCCTGCCGGGTTTTGAGTTGCCAAAGCTGCCCGGGCGCATCGCGGTACAGATTTCGGTTGATATCCCTGACAACCACACCTTTCCCGCAGGTGGGCACGCGGCGGTGGCGATCTATACCGGCCAAGGCAAAAGCTTTGAATTCCTGCGGCGTATCAACACCCGCCTGTATTCCTTCGCCAACTTCATCCGACCACTGGATATCTGAGGACGCATCACATGACCCGGGCCAGACTTAATCGCAGACTGATCGGCACCGCCCTTTGCGCAGCCTTGCTGGTCGGCTGCGCGCCGGTTGGCCCCGATTTCGTGCGGCCGAACTCTCCGGTTGTGAAACAATGGGTTGAAGTGAACAGCCCAAGCGTCGGTCAAAGCGGCCTGACCTCGCGCAGCGCGCCGGTGGTGAAATGGTGGCAAACCTTCAACGACCCGACCCTGAACAAACTGGTTGCCGAAGCTTACGCGCAAAACCTGACCCTACAGGTGGCCGGTGCCCGTGTTTTGCAAGCCCGCGCGCAGCTGGGGATCGCCTTTGGCGAGTTGTACCCGCAATCGCAGGCAATCGGTGGTTCACTGCAACGGCGACAGATCAGCGACAACCTAGGGCCGGTCTCAGATATCAACCGGATCATCCCTCTGGATACCCAATTCTCGACCTCGCAAGTTGGGTTCGATGCGCAATGGGAGTTGGACGTTTGGGGGCAACAGCGCCGCGGTGTTCAGGCGGCCCGGTCGAATCTGGCCCTGCAAGTGGCCAATTACGACGACGCGCTGGTCACGCTAACCGGCGATGTGGCGGCCTTGTACGTCAACATCCGCGCCTTGCAGGAATCACTGGCCGTCGCGCGTGAGAATATCAAGATTCAACAGGAATCCGCTGATTTGACCCAGTTGCGGTTCAATAACGGCGTGACAACCGAACTGGACGTTCAGGAATCCACCGCCCTTTTGAACAACACCAAGGCACTGGTCCCCGAGGTCGAGAGCGACCTTCAACAAGCTAAGAATGCGCTGGCCGTTCTGCTTGGCACGACACCATCACGCATGACCAGCCTGCTGGGTAATTCCGGTCGGATTCCTCATGCCCGCTCCAACGTGGCTGTCGGCGTCCCGGCCGAGTTGCTGCGCCGCCGTCCGGACGTGCGCGCGGCCGAACTGGCAGCGGCCACGCAATCGGCTGAGGTTGGGATCGCACTGGCGGATCTGTATCCGCAATTTATCCTGTCTGGCTCAATCGGGTTGCAGGCTTCGGGTGGCCGGAACTTGTTCTCGACCAACAGCACCACAGGTTTGGCGAATGCTGGCGTCGTCTGGAATGTGCTGAATTACGGTCGGATCAAGAACAACGTGCGCGCGCAGGACGCCGCTTATCAGGCGCTGATCGCCAATTACCAGAACACCGTTCTGACCGCCTATTCCGAGGTCGAAAGCGCCATGGTCGCCTATGCCCAGTCGCGCAAGCAGGTGGGGTTCTATGAAAACAGCGTCACCGCATCGCGCAAAGCGGCCGAGATTGCGGTGAACCAATACCGCGACGGGATCGCCGACTATTCCCGCATCCTGAACACCCAGACCGCGCTGCTGCGGTCTCAGGTCAATTTGATCGACGCAAGGCAGCAGGTCTCCAGCAATTTGGTCGCTGTCTACAAAGGGCTGGGTGGCGGTTGGCAAATTCGGCAGAATCAGGAATTCCTGCCCGAAACGGTATTGGCCGAGATGGCCTATCGCACCGATTGGGGCGATCTGCTGCAAAAGACGCCGACGCAGGCCAGCCTGAACTGACCCTTACTTTGTCAGGCCACGCAGCCCGCCCGAGATCAGGATATTCACCTCGTACAGAATGCGCGGGGCCGCCAGCCCGCCGGGGCTGGCTAGATAGTTCGGGCTCCATTCCGGGTCGAACTTCTGCTTGAACGACCGCAGACCTTCAAAGTGATAGAACTGCTCGCCATGCTCATAAACAAAGCCGCCAACGCGGTTCCAGAACGAGGCCAGCTGTCGGTTCTCGATCCCTGAAAACGGTGCGGCCCCCAGTGAAAACCATTGGAACCCCTGCTCTGCCCCCCAGGTCATCATCTCGGCAAACAGCGCGTCCATGACAAAGCTGGGGCTGTCGGTCACATACCGCATCAGGTCCAGCGACAATTCGGATTTCTGCCCCCCCTGAAACAGGTTGGCAAACGCAACGATTTGGCCGGTGTCCCCATTGCGCAGCACGGCATGGTCAAAATACGATAGATAATCATCGTCAAAACCACCAAGGGCAAAGCCCTTTTCCTCGCCCGCTTTGCTGGCCAGCCAGTGGTCTGAGACCTTGCGCAGTTCTGGTAAGACCGGGGCCAGATTTTCTTTCGGGATGATCTCGAAGACATAACCCTCGCGTGCGGCCCGGTTCTTGGCCTGCCGGAATCGTTTGCGGGACTTACCGTCCAGCGAGAAATCCTTCAGCGGCACCCGTGCCACCTCGCCGATTTTCAGGATCGACAGGCCCAGATCCAGAAAAGTTGGCAGATATTTGGTTGAGACACTGTAGAACGCACACAGTTTGCCTTCGCGGTCGGCCCGTTCACGCAGTTGCCAGATCAATTGTTGCCCGGCTTTTTCATCGCCTACCGGTTCGCCCTTGGTGATCAGCGCATTGCCGGTATCGGCATAGGCCAGAAACGCGGTTTCATCGGGCGAGATCAGGAATTGCTTGTCGCCGGTCAGGGAAATCTGGGATTCGGTATCCTCGCACTCCATCACCAGACGCTCGACCACCTTCGGGATTTCGGTGCGCACCGGGGTCGGGATTTGCCGCCCGAACAAAGAGTTCACCGCCACGATGCCAAGGATGACGGCCACCACCAGGCTTGAACGCAAAAAGCGCGAGGCATCGCCATTCCACGCAAAATCCCACCACAGCGCATTCTGATATTCCACATGGGAATAGGCGAACAGCCCGATCCAGAAAATGACAGCCAGCAAGGCGATCACACTGACCAGCCACGGGATGTTCAGACGAAAGATTGAGGCCCCGCTCACGCGATAGAACGCCCCCTTGAACATGGCCAGCAAGGCGATGGTGCCCAACATGCACAGCGCCTCATGCGTATCCAACCCCTTTGCCAGCGATGCCACAAACCCCGCCACCATCAGCAGCATGGCCACGATCCACGCGCGATAGAGTTTTCGGAACAATCCCCGCGACACAAGGATCAGCAGAACCCCAACGGCGCTGCCGGCAAGATGTGAGGCTTCGACAAAGGACAACGGCAGAACGTCGCGCAGCACACCCAGATTCTGACTGCTGGCGGGCAAGGCCCCTGACACCAGCAAGACAACTCCGGCCACGGCGGCCACCCCTGCAGCCACCATCGGCACAATTGGGCGGATCGCACGATATGCCCAGGTGGCCGCACCGCTGATGTGGCGACGATGCGTCAACGCCGAGGCGACCGCGATGGACAAGGTGGCGATGGCAAACGGCAGGAAAGTGTAGACCAGCCGATACAACAGCAAGGCCGCGATCACATCCGAACGACCCGACGCCCCCAGACCGGCGATCAACGTCGCCTCGAACGCACCGATGCCGCCCGGTGCGTGGCTGAGGATACCAACAGCAATCGCGCCGATATAGATCGTAAAGAAATAAGGGTAGCCCAGTCCCAGATCGTCGGGCATCAGCACATAAAGCACCATCGAGGCGCCAAACAGATCTCCGATTGCGGCCAGTGTCAGCAGGCCCGCCAGCTTGCCACCGGGCAGATTGAACCCCACCCCACCATAGGCCAGCCTGCGCCCCCCTTTTGCCAGCCAGATGAAAAGCGTCACAAGCCCCGCAATCAGGCACAGCCCGATCACTGTCTCTGCGGTGTCACTGATCGGCAGAACCTTTGAGATCCCGTCAGGATGCAGGGTAAACAATACACCCAGCAGCAGCACCAGACCGGACCAGAACGCGATCCACGATGTCGCAATGACCCCGGCAACCCGGCTTAGGTCCAGCCCAAGCGAGGCATAGATGCGATAGCGGATCGCCGTCCCGGTGATGTAGGAAAACCCAAGGCAGTTCGACACCGCATAACCACTGGCCCCGGCCATGCCCGCAACGGGCAAGGGCACCTCTCCGTCCGCCACGCTTTGTACGGCGAGTACGTCATACATGGAGAGGGACAAAAAGCTGAAACATGTCCAGCACAGGGCAAAGAACATCAGCTTCCACGAGGTATTGGCGACATCCGTCTGCACGTCCCCCCATTTCACGTGCGAGGACAGCTCGTGCAACACGATCAACGCGATAAGGGTGACCAGAATCGGAACCGCAATCCGAACCCAGGGCTTTTCCAATACCCCGGTAACCTTTTCCGCCAAACGAACTGCCCAGAGTTCTTTGCCCGTCTCATGCGTGGTCATGATTCTTCCCTGCTCTCAGGCCTTGCAAATGTCCTGACACGGACAGCTCATGCCACGTAACTCTTACACATTTTCATTAAACCTCAAAGCACTACGGGTAAAATGTCAAAACCGCCCCTTGCGCGTTGAAAGCAACAAATTGGTCTCGGACCGGGTCACGCCTTCCATGCGGCGTATCTGGAACAACACCTCATCCAACTCGGCCAGGGTATCAGTGCCGATTTCGGCAATCAGATCCCAGCTTCCGTTCGTGGAATGTACCGCACGCACCTGACGCATGGCCGAAATTCGCGTCATGGTGCGTTCGGTTCCGCGGCCTTCGATCTCAAGCATCATAAGACCACGCACCGGGCTTTGCGCGACATCCCTGCGCGTCAGCACCGTGAACCCGACGATTTCGCCGGATTGCTTGAGACGTTGCAACCGGCTGCGGACAGTGGTCCGCGTTACCCCCAGTGTTTCCGCAAGCTCGGACAGTGATGCGCGCGCGTCTCGGTGCAGGGCGCTCAGCAACCTGCTATCCAAATCGTCCATGGTTTCTTTCCACTTTGTACTTTCGGCTTTCTTTTTGAGCATTTTGGCTCCTTCCCGCAAGCCATCATGCAGGTTTAGATAAACACATGAACAATAAGAATGTAATATTGGTGGGTGCCCCGATGGACGCAGGTAAGCGTCGTCAGGGGTGCCGTATGGGTCCCGATGCCTATCGGGTTGCCGGTTTGGAACAAGCTTTGACAGACTTGGGCCACAGGGTATCCGATATCGGGGATGTCAGCCCGGACAAGACGGACGTGGCCGATCACGCACATCTGTTTGCGTTGCCCGAGTGTATCGGCTGGACGAATGCCCTTTGTCGTGTTGCGCAGGAGGCCGCCCCGATGGGCCTGCCGATTTTCATGGGCGGCGATCACGCCCTGTCTATGGGAACCGTCGCAGGCATGGCCGCACATGCGCAAAAGATAGACCGCCCGCTGTTCGTTCTTTGGCTGGATGCCCACAGCGACTTTCACACGCCAAGCAGCACCGACAGCGGCAACTTGCATGGCACGCCGGTGGCCTATTTCACGGGGCAATCTGGCTTTGACGCCTTCCCGCCCCTGCCAGCCCCTGTTCCCACGGATCGCGTCGGAATGATCGGGCTGCGATCCGTTGACCCCGCCGAACGTGCCCGGCTGGAACAGGATCAGGCAATGCTGGTGGATATGCGCGGCATAGACGAACATGGCATCAAGACACCCTTGATGGCCTTTCTCGACGGGGTTCGGGCCGCAAACGGCATTCTTCACGTCTCGTTGGATGTGGATTTCCTTGACCCGTCCATCGCGCCCGCAGTCGGCACCACCGTCCCCGGTGGCGCAACCGAGCGCGAGGCCCATCTTGCCATGGAACTGCTGCACGAAAGTGGCCTTGTGTGTTCACTGGATCTGGTAGAATTGAACCCGTTTCTGGACGAGCGCGGCCGTACCGCAAAACTGATGGTCGATCTGGCCGCCTCTCTCCTTGGGCGCCGCATCTTCGACCGACCCACCCGGAGTTTCTGATGACCCAACCTTCCGACAAGGCGCTTGTGCCGTTCGTATCCGTCGACAACATGATGCGGCTTGTGCATCACATCGGGGTCGAGCAGATAATCACTCAGATCGCGGCACAGATCGAATCCGATTTCAAACGCTGGGAAAGCTTTGACAAAACGCCCCGCATCCCGGCCCATTCCCCGCATGGCGTGATTGAGCTGATGCCAACCTCGGACGGCGAGGCTTATGGGTTCAAATACGTCAACGGCCACCCCAAGAATACGTCTGAGGGGTTGCAGACCGTGACTGCCTTTGGGCTGCTGGCCGATGTCTACACCGGCTATCCCACCCTGCTGACCGAGATGACACTGCTGACCGCCCTTCGGACGGCGGCAACCTCGGCCCTGGTTGGCAGCTATCTGGCGCCCAAAGCGGCAAAAACCATGGCCATGATCGGAAACGGAGCACAATCCGAATTCCAGTGCCTGGCATTCCGGGCAATGTGCGACATCGACACCGTTCGGCTGTATGATACCGACCCGAACGCAACCAGGAAATGCGCCGCCAACCTGAAGAACTCCGGTTTGACCGTGGTACAGTGCACAACCGCTGAAGATGCCATCGAAGGTGCGCATATCATCACAACCTGCACCGCAGACAAGAAGAACGCCACGATCCTGACCGATAACATGATCGGCCCCGGCATACATATCAACGCAATCGGAGGTGACTGCCCCGGCAAAACCGAATTGCACAAAGATATCCTGCTTCGGTCCGACATCTTCGTCGAATACCCCGAACAAACCCGTATCGAGGGCGAGATTCAGGCCCTGCCCGCGGATCACACAGTGACCGAAATCTGGCAGGTCATGACCGGTCAGGCAAAGGGGCGCCAAGATGACCGTCAGGTCACCCTGTTCGACAGCGTCGGCTTTGCGATCGAGGATTTTTCAGCCCTACGCTACATCAAGTCCGCCATCGAAGGGACTGATTTTTATGAGCCTCTGGATATGCTGACTGATCCGGACGATCCACGAGATCTTTATGGGATGCTGATGCGCGCCGGGTGACGTCGCGCATGGGGGCTCTGCCCCCGCCGCCCTGCGGGCGTCTCCCCCGGGATATTTTCAGCCAGATGAAGCACGGGTCCCCGTCTTCATCTGGCCCTAAATATCCCGGAGCGCGAGGCAGAGCCTCGCATATTGTCCCGCTCTAACCCGCCAGGGACGGGAGGTAGAGTACGATACCAGGGAAAGCCACCAGCAACGCGATGGTAACGGCGTCCGCGATGAAGAACGGGGTCACACCTTTGAACACGTCCTGAACGCTTAGATCAGGGCGGACACCTGCGACCACAAAGCAATTCAACCCGATGGGAGGGGTGATCAGACAGAACTCGGCCATCTTGACCACCAGAATACCAAACCAGATTGCGCACATCGGACCCGACATGCCAAAGGCGCTTTCTGCGGCGCTGACCGTCTCGCCGCCATTCAGGGCCATCACGGCCGGGTAGACCACAGGTAATGTCAGCAACAGCATCCCGATGGCATCCATGAACATGCCCAAGACCGCATAGGCCAGCAGAATACAGATCAAGATCAGCATCGGCGACATTTCAAGCGAGGTGATCCAGTCCGAGAATACGCCCGGCAGGTCTGCGAAGCCAAGAAATCGCACATAAATCAGCACGCCCCAGATGATCGAAAAGATCATCGCAGTCAGCTTGGCAGTTTCCAGCAGCGCGGATTTCAACTCGGTCCAGCGCATCCCATGGAACAAGGCAAAGCAGAACACTATGAAGGCCCCGATTGCGCCCCCCTCGGTCGGGGTGCCCCATGCCTTTTCACCAAACGGATTGTAGACAAAGCAGATGATGATCAGGATCACCGCCACGATCGGAAAAGCCCCGGGCAAGGCGGCAAAGCGTTGCTTCCAGGTAAAGCCCGTGACAGGTGGCCCGACTGATTTGAAGATGACCGCGATGCCGACGATCAACAGCCCGTAGATCACTGCTGAAAACGCCCCCGGGATGAACCCGGCCAGCAGCAGCTTACCCACGTCCTGTTCAACGATGATGGCATAGATAACAAGGATAGCCGAAGGCGGGATCAGTGAGGCTAATGTCCCGCCAGCAGCGACGACTCCGGCGGCGAATTGCTTGTTGTAGCCAACCTTCAGCATCTCAGGGATGGCGATCCGGGCAAACACGGCGGATGTGGCAACCGACGCGCCCGACACGGCGGCAAATCCTGCGGTTGCAAATACGGTGGAAACCGCCAGCCCGCCCGGCACCCAGGCCACCCAGCGTTTGGCTGCCTCAAACAGCGCGCGCGTGAGGCCCGCATAATAGGCCAGATAGCCGATCAGGATGAAGGTGGGGATCAGGCTGAGCGTATGAGACGCCACCTTCGAATGCGGCACCTGCCCCGCTGTCTTGACCGCAATTGTCAACGCTTTGCCGAACCGATCGGGATCATAGCCAAACTTGGCCCAGAATATCCAGACCAGCCCCACAAGTCCGGCCAGACCTGCCGCAAAGGCCACCCGCATTCCCGTGAACACCAGGACCAGCAGGCCACCCGTGACCCACAGGCCAATGTCTATTGTGTCCATGTGCTAGTCCTGCCCTTCGAATTGCTCAGCCTCGGCGGCGGCTTGCGCGGCGGCATCCTGTATCAAGGGCACCGCGACCGGGTTCTCAAGCCCCAGCACAAAGGCGCGCCCATAGCCCCAAATCTGTAGCACCAGCCGCGCGCACAGCACCGAAAAGGCAACAGGTGCCAGCAACTTTGCTGGCCAGAGCGGGATGCCGATATCAATCGAGCTGTCCCGGCTCCACAGCGGTGCGCCAAAATCAAAGGACCGGTCAAAATGGGACCAGCTGCCCCAAACCAGTGCCAGCATCAGCACAAGGATCAGCACGACCGAAATCAGCTCGAACAGCCACAGCGCCCGCCCGTGCAAACGTGAGATGACGATGTCCATTCGGATATGCCCACCGTCGCGCTGTACGAATGAAATGCCCAGAAACGCAATCAGCGGCATGGCTTGCTCGATCCAGTCCACATAGCCCGGCAATGGCGCATTGAAGGCATTGCGCCCGCCAACTGAAACAACGGCCAGAACCATCAACGCAAACACGGCAAGGCCGCTGATTAGCGCAAGAAACCGTTCTGCCGCCAATAGATGAGTGTCCAGCCGACTGAGGCGGCTGCCATCCTCAAGCACCGTGGCCTGTCCTGCCATTCCGGTGATCCCCTGTTTTTATGATTGGTGTCCGGGCGCCCTGTTGGGCACCCGGATGACGCGATCAGTTACCGCCGCGTTGTTGCTTGAGGGTCGTCTGGACCAGATCATAGAGATCCTGCGCCGGAAGACCCTGAGCGGACATGTCTGCGATCCACTGCTCGCGGATCGGATCGGCCGCTGTGGTGCGGAACTCCTCAAGCACGGCATCGTCGATCATCACCTTCTCGACGCCTTTTTCGCTCAGAACACCATCCCACTGCTCCAGCAAACCGCCGTAATTAGCAAGATAGTGATCAATTGCCTCGTCGATTGAGCTGTTCAGGGCTTCGCGGTGTTCAGCCGGCAGCGCCTCATACGCGTCGATGTTTACCACGACCGGGCAGTTCACCGTGCCGGGGTTCAGGTTCGCCGTCCACCAGTCCGCCTCGTTGATTGTGCCAAAGGACAAATGCGCGTGCTGGGCAAAAGCGACGGTATCAACAACGCCGGATTCCATTGCGTTGAACGCCTCAGTTGCGGGCACCGAGGTCGGAACCCCTCCGACGGCCTCGAATGCCTTACCCAAACCACCGGTCGCGCGCACGCGCATTCCATCGAATTCGGCCAGTTCATCGCGGGGCTCACCGGTGCCGACGATGTTGTACTGCGGCATGGGCGAGGTCATGATAATGCGCGCATTCCATTGCGCCATCTCATCCTTGACCGCCGGGTGATCATAAACCGCATGGCTGACGGCAACCTCTTCGGCCAAATTGTTCACACCCAGGAACGGCAGTTCCAGAACTGTGATCGCACGGTTCTTGTCGCGGTGGTACCCGGCGCAGAACTGCGCCATTTCAAAGGCTCCGATTTCGATGCCATCCAGGTTCTCTTTGGGCTTGGACAGCCCGCCGTAACTGACGTTGATGGTGAAATCGCCGCCGGTTTTTTCATTGACCAGCTCGGCCAGCTTTTCAACGTGTTCGGTAAATGCCCGGCGCTTACCCCAGACAGAGGCGTTCCATTCGGTTGCGGCGGCTTCGGAAACGAACGCAACACCCAAGGCGGCGACAGCGGCACCGCTCAACATCTTTTTCATCATGAATTCTCCCTTTGTTGCGCCCTCTGTCCGGGCGCTTGGCGATAAAGCTAGCGCCAACATCGGAAAGTGCCAACCCCCGTACCGCATTGCAAAGCAGCACACGCAGGCGACGTAATACGCGAACAACTGAAAGATGAGTTCAAGATACAGCAATTCACAGCCAGACATGTGTTTCATCTTGCGAAAAATCGTTACAGACACCTCATTGTTTCCTTTAAATTTTCAGGCACACAACTCTATTCGTTTACAAATCTTAGAGCTATGTAAAAATTTCTTTACAAACAAACTCATAGATTTCGGTAATTTATTTCATTGTTTTCAGTTCTTCGTATTATCCCGACAAGGGAGGAAACGGGTCGACATTGCCTGTACAGCGGGCAAAATCGGCTCAGTGAATTTCAGTCCAGAGGGAGGAGCCTCAGAATGACAACCGCTGCCCAGGCAGATGCCAACGTTTATCCGCCATCCGCAGAAACCGTTGCGCGTGCGCATGTCGATGCCGACAAGTACAACAAGATGTATGCGGACTCGGTCAATGATCCCGATGCGTTCTGGGGTGAACACGGCAAGCGGATCGACTGGATCAAGCCCTATACGCAAGTCAAGGACGTCAATTATGATTTCGGTTCGGTCGGAATCAATTGGTATGCCGATGGCACGCTGAACGTGTCCGCCAACTGTCTGGATCGCCACCTGAAAACGCGCGGCGATCAGACGGCCATCATCTGGGAACCGGATGATCCTAACGATCAGGCGCAACACATCACCTATGCCGAACTGCACCGCCGCACCTGCCGGATGGCCAATATTCTGGAATCCATGGGCGTACGCAAAGGCGATCGGGTGGTGATCTATATGCCGATGATCCCCGAGGCCGCCTTTGCCATGCTGGCCTGCGCGCGGATCGGGGCAATTCACTCTATCGTATTCGCGGGATTCTCACCCGATGCGCTGTCCGCCCGGGTCAACGGGTGTGATGCCAAGGTGCTGATCACCGCCGACGAAGCGCCGCGCGGGGGTCGGAAAACTCCGCTGAAATCCAACGCGGATGCGGCGCTGCTGCATTGCAAGGACACGGTTAAATGTCTGGTGGTCAAGCGCACCGGTGGCCAAACCACATGGATTGACGGGCGCGACTATGACTACAACGAAATGGCGCTTGAGGCGGATGACTATTGCGCGCCCGCCGAGATGAACGCCGAAGACCCGCTGTTCATCCTTTACACCTCGGGCTCGACCGGGCAGCCCAAGGGCGTCGTGCACACAACCGGTGGCTATCTGGTCTATGCCGCGATGACGCATGAGATCACCTTCGACTATCACGAGGGCGATATCTATTGGTGTACCGCCGATGTGGGTTGGGTCACGGGCCACAGCTATATCGTCTATGGCCCGCTGGCCAATGGCGCGACGACGCTGATGTTCGAAGGCGTGCCGACCTATCCTGACGCCAGCCGGTTCTGGCAGGTCTGCGAAAAGCACAAGGTCAATCAGTTCTACACCGCTCCCACTGCCCTGCGCGCCCTGATGGGGCAAGGCAATGAGTGGGTCGAGAAATGCGATCTAAGCGATCTGCGCATCCTGGGTACCGTGGGTGAGCCGATCAACCCCGAGGCATGGAATTGGTATAACGAGGTCGTCGGCGGCGGTCGCTGCCCCATCGTGGACACGTGGTGGCAGACCGAAACCGGTGGGCATTTGATGACCCCCCTGCCCGGCGCGCACGCGATGAAGCCCGGCTCGGCGATGAAACCGTTCTTTGGCATCGAACCGGTGGTTCTGGACCCTCAGTCCGGCGTTGAGATCGATGGCAACGGTGTCGAGGGCGTTCTGTGCATCAAGGACAGCTGGCCGGGCCAGATGCGCACCGTCTGGGGCGATCATGAGCGGTTCGAGAAGACCTATTTCTCGGACTACAAAGGCTATTACTTCACCGGCGACGGCTGCCGCCGCGACGCGGATGGCGACTACTGGATCACCGGCCGTGTGGATGACGTGATCAATGTCTCGGGTCACCGTATGGGGACGGCCGAGGTTGAAAGCGCGCTGGTCGCCCATGCCGCTGTGGCAGAGGCCGCCGTGGTTGGGTACCCGCACGACATCAAGGGTCAGGGCATTTATTGCTATGTCACCCTGATGAATGACCGGAGCCCCAGCGATGACCTGCTGAAGGAACTGCGCGCGTGGGTTCGGACGGAAATCGGCCCGATTGCGTCACCGGATGTGATCCAATGGGCCCCCGGCCTGCCCAAGACCCGGTCCGGCAAGATCATGCGCCGTATCCTGCGCAAGATCGCCGAGAACGACTTTGGCGCGCTGGGCGACACTTCGACCCTGGCCGATCCGTCGGTGGTCGAAGACCTGATCGCAAACCGCGCAAGCAAGTGAGGACGTGATGGACGCTGCCACGATCAACACACCTGCTGTTCTGGTCCTTCTCGGCCCTCCGGGCGCCGGGAAGGGTACACAGGCGCGGATGCTGGAAGACAAGTTCGGTCTGGTGCAACTCAGCACCGGCGATCTGCTGCGGGCCGCTGTTTCCGCCGGAACCGAGGCCGGCAAAGCTGCGAAAGCCGTCATGGAAGCAGGCGATCTGGTCAGCGACGAGATCGTCATCGCCATCCTGCGCGATCGGCTGGCCGAACCGGATTGCGCCAAAGGCGTCATTCTGGACGGTTTCCCCCGTACCACGGTTCAGGCCCAGGCGCTGGACGGATTGCTGTCGGAAACCGGGCAAAAGATCAACGCCGCCATCAGCCTTGAGGTCGAGGACGCCGAAATGGTGATCCGCATTTCAGGCCGCTACACCTGCGCCGGGTGTGGCGAAGGTTACCACGACACGTTCAAGGTTCCTGCGGTCGAAGGCAAATGTGACAAGTGCGGACACATCGAATTCAAGCGCCGCGCCGATGACAATGCGGAAACCGTCGCATCGCGCCTGACGGCGTATCACGCGCAGACCGCGCCGCTGATCACCTATTACCAAGACCAAAGCGTTCTGAAAGGTCTGAACGCCATGGGCAATATCGACGACATCGCAGGCAATCTGGAAAGGATCGTCAGTGACGCGATGAACTAGGGGATAAGGCCCGCCCTGAATAAGGGCCTGATTCCTAAAAGAATACTTCAAAGGACCCGCCCTGGCGGACCAGAGAAGTTTTGCCTGACGTCACACCGGCGTTCGGCGCATTCGAAAAGCGGCCCAACGCACTGGAGGAGTCGGGCAATGGGCCGCCCAACGAAGTAGCGAAGGAGGAACCCGCAATGGCGGATCAATCAACAAACTCCGCGCAGGTTGCCGAGGCCGACAAAGGCTATTGGCAGGCCAACCTGCGTCTCATTTACATCAGCCTCGTCATCTGGGCGCTGGTGTCGTTTGGATTCGGCATTCTGCTGCGTCCGTTGCTGTCAGGCATTGCCGTTGGCGGCACCGACCTGGGCTTTTGGTTCGCTCAGCAGGGATCAATTCTGGTCTTTCTGGTGCTGATCTTCAACTACGCCTGGCGCATGAACAAGCTGGACGCCGAATACGGCGTTGAGGAGGAGTAACCCCCATGGACCAGTTTACCATCAACCTGCTGTTTGTGGGCGCTTCTTTCGCGCTTTACATCGGCATCGCGATCTGGGCCCGTGCCGGGTCTACGTCCGAATTCTATGCTGCGGGTCGCGGCATTCACCCGGTCACCAACGGTATGGCGACAGCGGCTGACTGGATGTCGGCGGCCTCGTTCATCTCAATGGCGGGCCTGATTGCCTTTACGGGTTACGACAACTCGACCTTCCTGATGGGGTGGACCGGCGGTTATGTGCTGCTGGCGCTTCTGCTTGCGCCCTACCTGCGTAAGTTCGGCAAATACACTGTGTCGGAATTCATCGGTGACCGTTTTTACAGCCAGACCGCGCGCATCGTTGCGGTGATCTGCCTGATCGTGGCGTCGGTGACCTATGTGATCGGTCAGATGACCGGCGTGGGCGTGGCCTTTGGTCGATTTCTTGAGGTGTCCAACTTCTGGGGCCTGATAATCGGCGCATGTGTTGTGTTTGCCTATGCAGTGTTTGGCGGGATGAAAGGCGTGACCTACACTCAGGTCGCTCAGTACTGCGTGCTGATCACCGCCTATACCATTCCGGCGATCTTCATCTCGCTGCAGCTGACCGGCAATCCGGTTCCGGCGCTGGGTCTGTTTGGCGACACCGCCAGTGGTGAGCCGCTGCTGACCAAGCTGGATGCTATCGTGACCGAGCTGGGCTTTAACGACTATACCGCCCACCATTCGGACACGCTGAACATGGTGCTGTTCACCCTGTCGCTGATGATCGGTACTGCTGGTTTGCCGCATGTCATCATGCGCTTTTTCACCGTACCGAAAGTGGCTGACGCACGCTGGTCCGCTGGCTGGGCGCTGGTGTTCATCGCGCTGCTGTATCTGACCGCCCCTGCGGTTGGCGCAATGGCCCGCCTGAACATCACCGACATGATGTGGCCCAATGGTGGCATCGAAGGTGGCGCCGTGTCGGTCGAAGATATCGACACCGACGCGCGTTACGACTGGATGGCCACGTGGCAGAAAACCGGTCTGTTGGATTGGGAAGACAAGAACGGCGACGGCAAAATCCAGTACTACAACGATCAGAACGCCGACATGCAGGCGCTGGCCTCAGAAAAAGGCTGGGTCGGGAACGAGCTGACCAAGTTCAACCGCGACATCCTGGTTCTGGCCAACCCCGAGATTGCCAACCTGCCGGGTTGGGTGATCGGTCTGGTCGCGGCCGGTGGTCTGGCGGCGGCGCTATCCACGGCTGCGGGTCTGCTGCTGGCAATCTCGTCAGCTGTGTCCCACGACCTGATCAAGGGCGCGATCAACCCGCAGATTTCGGAAAAAGGCGAACTTCTGTCGGCGCGGATCGCTATGGGCGTTGCCATCTTGGTTGCAACATACCTGGGTCTGAACCCACCCGGTTTTGCTGCGCAAACGGTTGCCTTGGCGTTCGGTCTGGCGGCGGCCTCGATCTTCCCGGCGCTGATGATGGGGATCTTTTCGACCCGCATCAACAACGTCGGCGCGGTTGCCGGTATGCTGGCCGGTCTGACCGTGACCCTGGTCTATATCTTCCTGCACAAGGGCTGGCTGTTCATTCCGGACACCAACTCGTTCACCGATGCTGACCCGCTGCTGGGTCCGATCAAGTCGACGTCGTTCGGGGCCATCGGTGCCATGGTCAACTTTGGCGTAGCCTATGTGGTCGCCGGTATGACCAAAGAGACTCCGCAGGAGATCAAGGAACTGGTCGAAAGCGTGCGCATTCCCCGTGGCGCAGGCACAGCTCAGGATCATTGAGCATGACGCGGCGTGTGGGTAACCTCCGTATGCCGCGTCTTTCGGCCGACTGTTCCCGCCCGGCACACCACCGGGCGGGATTTTTCAACCAGAAACCCAGGATCACATGATGCCCCTGTCCCATGACCAGATCACCCGGTTTCTGAAATCCGTGCACCCCTATGACGCGCTGCCGCCCGATGCGTTGGATGAATTGGCCCAGCAGCTTGAGGTCAGAACCTTCGAAGCCGACGCCCCGGTCTATGAGCTGGGCACCACCCTGCCCGGTGTCTTTGTGATCTACGAAGGACAGATTGAAATAACGGATGAAAACGGCGCTGTCGTTTCTCATCTGGGGCTGCGCAATTCGTTTGGCGAGCGTGGCTTGTTCAAGGACGGCAAAGCCGCCACCAAAGCACGCGCCCATACGCCATCCGTTCTGATTGTACTGCCGCCCGATCTGGTGCGCCAGTTGATCGACGGCCATGATGTGGTGTCGAAATTCTTTAACCGCTCGCGCGGCGACCGGGTTGGGCCGCAAAGTCTGGCGACCAGTTCCATCGACGTGCTGATGGCCCAGGCCCTGGCCACATGCTCGCCGGGCACACTGGTTCAACAAGCAGCGCAAGTGATGCGAGACCGGCATATCTCATCTCTTTGTGTGACCGAAGGCGACACATTGCTGGGCATCGCGACGCTGCGCGACATTTCGGGGAAGTATGTGGCGGATGGAATGCCCACAACGACTACGGTTTCCCAGATCATGACGGCGGATCCGATCACCCTGTCGCCCTCTGACATCGGATCGGATGTTTTGCACGTGATGATGGAGCGTGGGATCGGTCACATCCCGATTTCCCAAGGCGGCAAGCTGGTCGGTATCGTCACGCAGACCGACCTGACCCACTATCAGGCGGTCAATTCCGCCGAGCTTGTCCGCCGGATCGCGCAGGCGCGTTCGGCCAACGATATGGCGCTGGTCACGGCAGACATCCCGCAACTGCTGGTGCAATTGGTAGCAGGCGGTAACCGGCACGAGATTGTCACCCGTCTGATCACCGACATCGCCGACACAGCCACTCGCCGCCTGCTGACGCTGGCGGAACAGAAACTTGGCCCGCCGCCGGTGCCCTATCTGTGGCTGGCCTGCGGATCGCAAGGGCGGCAAGAGCAGACCGGCGTGTCGGATCAGGACAATTGCCTGATACTGGATGACAGCGTGTCTGATGCCGACATGGTTTACTTCGCAGAACTGGCCAAATTCGTCTCGGACGGGCTGAACACCTGCGGATACTTTTACTGCCCCGGCGAGATGATGGCGACCAACCCCCGCTGGTGCCAGCCGCTGCGTGTCTGGCGCGACTATTTCAACGGCTGGATTGCCCAACCGAACCCCGAGGCGCAGATGCTCGCCTCTGTCATGTTCGACCTGCGCCCGATCGGCGGTGCCTTCGACCTGTTCGCCGACCTACAGGCCGAGACGCTGGCAGCCGCGCAGGGGAACTCGATCTTTGTGGCCCATATGATCTCGAATTCACTAAAGCATACGCCCCCGCTGGGCCTGCTGCGCGGCATCGCGACGATCAGATCAGGAGAGCACCGTAACACCCTGGACTTGAAGCATAATGGCGTTGTTCCCGTTGTTGATCTTGCCCGCATATATTGCCTTCAGGGCCAATTGACCGACGCCAACACTCGCGCGCGTCTGAAAGCCGCCGGGTCGGCGGGTGTCCTCAGCCCCTCGGGCGCGCGGGATCTGTTGGACGCCTATGACCTGATCGCCGAAACCCGGCTGGACCATCAGGTTCGGCTTGTGAAGGCCGGTGAAAAACCGGACAATTTCCTGCCGCCATCGGACCTGTCAGACTTTGAGAGGAGCCATCTGCGCGACGCTTTTGTCGTGGTAAAGACGATGCAATCAGCGGTGGGTCACGGAAAAGGAATGCTGGGGTGACCCGGCGAATACTCGGAGAGACAACATGTTCCTGGAACTGATCGGCACCATCTTTGCAGGCATCGCCTTTGCGGGTGTGGTGATGGTAGCGAACAAATTCACGGGCGGACGCCTGCCCCGCTGGGCGGCGCCGGTCGCGGCCGGTCTGGGCATGATCGCAATGACAATCGCCAGCGAATACTCCTGGTATGGCCGCACGGCTGAAACGCTTCCCGAAGGAATGGCAATCGTGCAAGAGGTCGAAAGCCGCGCCTTTTATCGTCCCTGGACCTATGCGGTGCCCTTCGTCAACCGGTTCGCCGCAGTCGACACCGCCTCGGTCCGGACCAATCAACAGGTGCCTGAACAACGGTTGGTCGATATGTATTTCTTTGGCCGCTGGTCGCCGGTTTCGAAACTGCCGGTGGCTGTCGATTGCGCCGCCAACAGCCGCGCCAGCCTGGCCGACGGGGCCGAATTCGGCGACGACGGGCAGGTGCTGAACGCCGATTGGTTGACCGTCAGCGCCAAGGATCCAATCGTCAGGGCAACCTGCGGAGTGTAACATGCTGACCCGGTTAAGCCTGCGCCTGCGTATCTTTCTGTTCTTCTGCTTGCTGGCGGTGGGTGGATTGGCCGTCAGCTCTCTGGCGCTTTGGATCAGCTATCGGCGTGTGGATGACCTGGCGCTGGCGAATGCCTTTGTTTTTGCGCAAATCCTTATCAGCTTTGGCTTTGTTGCGCTGATCGTGACTGTATGGCTGTTGTTTGACGACAATGTCGCCAAACCGATTGAGCGATTGTCGGCCCAGCTGCGTACCCGTGCCCATGCGGGCGTCACCACGGATGTCGATACTCAGGCCGCGCGGTATCTGGGTGATCTGGCCCCGGCTGCGGCTGGTTTAGCCAGTCAACTGTCGGGCAAAACGATGGATATCGCCCAGGCCGTTGCCGCCGAAACCACGCATCTGGCCGCCGAAAAGCAACGGTTGACCGCGCTGTTAACCGAAATTCCAGTGGCGATGATCCTTGCCAGCCCAACCCATAAGATCGTTCTATATGACGGACAGGCCGCCGGAGTGCTGGCGCAGATCGCGCATCCCCGCCTGAACGCCACGTTGTTTGAATACCTGCAAGCTGGACCATTGGAACAAGCCTATGAAAAGCTTTCGAAATCCGGGCTAGAGATCGCCTGCACCCTGACCAGCATCGACGGCGCGCAAACCTATTCGGCCCGCATGAAACCTCTGGGCGATGCACCCGGTTATCTGCTGGTCTTTGATGATAGCACCGCCAACATCGCGCCCGAGGCCGCGCGGCCGTTGGTTTATGATTTTGACCTTCTGAGCAGCACCACCAGTGGCCGGTTCGAAACCCTTGCGTTGCAGGATTTGTGCTTTGTTGTCTTTGACACCGAAACCACCGGGCTGCTGCCGCACAAGGATGAAATCGTTCAGATCGGCGCTGTTCGTGTCGTGAATGGGCGCATTGTCGATGGCGAACAGCTTAACATGCTGGTTGACCCCGGTGTGCCAATCCCCCCGGCCTCGACCAGGGTGCATAAGATCAGCGACAACATGGTTCAGGGTGCCCCGGATATTACCCAGGCCGGGCGCATTTTTCATCAATTCGCGCAACATGCGGTAATCGTGGCCCATAACGCGCCCTTCGATATGGCGTTTCTGCGACGCCATGCCAACCGTATGGGCGTTGACTGGGATCATCCCATTCTGGACACTGTTCTATTGTCCGCCGTCCTGTTTGGTGCCAGCGACCAACACACGCTGGATGCGCTGTGTGAACGACTGGAGATTGCCATTCCCCATGACCTGCGGCACACGGCCCTGGGCGATGCGATGGCCACGGCGCAGGCGTTGGTCAAGATGCTGCCGATGCTGCACGCACGTGGCATGACCACCTTTGGCGCAGTCATCGAGGCGACCCGTCAGCACGGCCGCTTGCTGGAAGATCTGAACTAAGCGCCAAAATATTCAATCAAAACTCAGCTTTTCATGGACAATCCCGGCGGGCCGTGGCACCTGATGCGCGGCCACTGCACGAGCGGACAATGTCGGAAAATACCTTCACCCCCACCCCGGATCATAGCATCGCCTTTCGTGAAGCATTGGGGTGTTTCGGAACCGGAGTCACCGTCGTCACGACGAACACCGCAAAAGGGCCGCGGGCGATCACTGTCAATTCGTTTTCGTCAGTATCGTTGGACCCACCGTTGGTTCTGTGGTGTCTGGCCAAGGATTCGAACCGGTTCAATGCCTTCGACGCCTGCCAGCACTATTCGATCCATGTCATGGCGCAGGAACAGCAGGATCAGGCCTTGCGGTTTGCCCGCGACGGGCTGGATTTCTCACATGCTGAATGGGTGAGCGATCACAAAGGTCGCCCTCAACTGGCCAAGTGTCTGGCACGGTTCGACTGTCAGCTTCATGCAAAGCATGAAGCAGGGGATCACCTGATCCTACTTGGTGAGGTTGAACAGGTGATGTACCGCACCGGTCAGGGCCTGATCTTTAAACGCGGTCAGTTCGGCGGATTTGCCGACCTGCTGTAATCTTCAGTCGTCAAGCGTGCCGTGAACGGCCAGCGCCTCAAGCTGCGTTTCCTGCGGGGTGATGATGCGAAAGGATTCGTGCACGCCGGTCTCAGAAAGCTCCCGGGCGACCGTCAGCAAGATGTTTGGCGCATGTTCCTCGCACAGTTCGGCCATATGGTTAATCTCAGCCTGCGCAACGCCCAGCGCGGCCTCGACCGAGGGCGCGCCGTAGATTTGCACAAAATGTTCGGCAAGGTTCTGCGCAATCTGATCCAGCTCGGCCTGTTCGACCCGCGTGACGGCAACAAAGGTCACCCGCCCGAAAGTTTCCACACCCAGCCAGCCGTTTGAAAAGGCCTGACGCGCCTTGCCTTCCAGATCGCCCTGCCCCCAGTTCGAAAACTCGAACCCGCCCGAGATGCACCATTCGCCGGTTCGTGCCGGGGAATGGAACACGTTCATGTCGCTTTCATCGAAATGGATCGCGCGGGCCAGTTTCATCATCAGTTCTCCAACAACTCGGTCAGGGGGCGTAACTGTGTGTCCGCACCGTCGCGGATCAGCATCCCGAACCGCTCATCCGTGCCCAGAAACACGCCTGTTTCCCCATATGGCTCGCCAACGCCGCGCAGCAACCCCAACCACTCGCCATGCAGGGGGGAATTGCCATCTTCTTGCCAGCGGTTGAGCCAGGTCAGCATGTGCCGGGACCAGCTTTCAACCAGCTGCGTTGGTGACACCTCGGCACAGCCTTCGTCGTAAAGTGCTGTAATATCAGGCGTCTCTCCCGGTGCGCCGCTTGTTTGCAGCAGGGCCAGTTCCCACCCGACAACCAGCCAATTCGGTTCCTTGTCCGGTTCGATGGCCGAGGCCGCGGCATGGAACATCCCGCATTTGGCCCCGTTCACACAGATCAGCCCGTCCCAGCCCAGATGCACGGCAACCTCGGGCGGGGCCAGTGCGCCCAGCGCGTTCTGAAATCCCACGGCGCACAGCGGCAGCATCGCCATGGCATCCTGCAAGGGTACTTCGGGTGCAAAGACGATGGCGACACGCAGGCGGTCAGCCTGAATGTTGTAAACCACCGTCCCCGCATCACAACCCAGCGCAGCCATGGCTTTGGCCCGGTCAAACGGATCCTCACCACCCTGAACCGAATGGCCTGTCAGCAAGGGCGGAAAGACCGGTTCGTTCATGCGTTCCCCTTGGCGATCAAATCGCGGGCAATCTTGCGGAACGCATCGGCCTGTTGGCTGTCTGGCTTACTAACCACGATAGGCGCGCCACCATCGGCTGCCACCCGGATATCCAGATGCAGCGGGATTTCACCCAGCAGCGGAATGTCCATCGCCTTGGCCTCGGAGGCAACGCCGCCATGGCCAAAGACGTGCTCCTCATGCCCGCAGTTCGAGCAGATATGGGTCGACATGTTCTCGATCATGCCAAGGATCGGGGTCTTGAGCTGATTGAACATGTCGATACCCTTGCGGGCGTCGATCAGGGCCACATCCTGCGGGGTGGAGACGACAATGGCGCCATCCACCTTGAATTTCTGACTCAGCGTCAGTTGTACATCACCGGTGCCGGGCGGCAGGTCGACGATCAGCACGTCCAGCGCGCCCCATTGCACCTGATTCATCATCTGTTGCAATGCACCCATCAGCATCGGTCCGCGCCAGACAACCGCCTGCCCTTCGTTGGTCATCAGCCCCATCGACATCATGGTGACACCGTGATTGCGCAGCGGTAGGATGGTCTTGCCATCCGGGCTGGCCGGGCGACCGGATACGCCCAGCATTCGGGGCTGCGACGGACCATAGACATCCGCATCCAGCAGACCGACGCGACGCCCTTCGGCGGCCAGCGCACAGGCCAGATTGGCTGAAACGGTGGATTTACCCACGCCGCCCTTGCCCGAGGCCACGGCAATGATGCGATCAACCCCCGGCACGGCCTGCGGTCCGGTCTCTGACGGTTTTGGTTTAGGCTTAAGGTCTGGCGGTGCCTTGTCGGAATGCGCGGTCAGCAGGGCCGAGACATTGGCGACACCATCCACCATCTGCGCGGCTTTTTCGGCGGCGGCACGTACCGGCTCCATCCGCTCGGCCTGTTTCGGGTCGACCTCAAGCACGAATCGCACGGTATCGCCTTCAACGTTCAGCGCGCGGACAACGCCTGCGCTGACAATATCCTGACCTGATACAGGATCAGTGATCTTTTTCAGGTTCACCAGAACCGCGTCACGAACACTCATGCCACTACTCCCTTGATATGCCCCACGATGTGGTTGCTGTTCATTGCATGTGTCTCCGTCTCTTTCAGTTTATTTGACGCATTCAGGACCGGGCCGTTAGGTTGGGCCATGCGCTTTGTCCTTTTGTGCCTGAGCTTCGCTCTCTCTGCCACCCCCTCTTGGTCACAAGAGGCATTGGGGCTTGCCGCCCCGGCCGAGGTTGAAGACTCTGGTCTGTTGCAACATATTCTTCCGCGCTTTTCTCTCAAGACCGGGATTCGAGTTATTGCGAGTGATACGGGCGTTTTAGTGCTGGAAACCTCACCACCGGGTGATCCGGTGTTCACACGCAACGGTGTCATCTATCACCTGCGTATCCAAGACGATGCCCGGCACGAACGGTTCCGCGACTGGCTGCTGTCGGATATCGGCAAGAACACGGTCGAAAGCTTTGCACCCGATCAGGGGGCACCCTTCTCTGCCCGGTTCGAAACGGCCACCGCACCCGAGGATACGGTGGTCGACGGTGATGCCGCATTGGGCGCGGAATTGTCGATGACCCACTGCGGACGATGCCATGTGATCGGCCCGCAAAACCGTATGAACGGCCTGGGTTCGACCCCGTCTTTCGCCGTACTGCGCGCCATGCCCGATTGGTCCGAGCGGTTCGAGGCATTCTTTGCCCTGAACCCCCATCCCGCGTTCACACAGATTGATGGCCTTACCCTTCCGTTCGACCCAGAACGCCCATCGCCCATTCACCCGGTTGAAATGACGTTAGACGACTTGGAGGCAATTCTGGCTTTTGTCTCGGCCATCAGCGCCGCCGATCTGGGTGCGCCGCTGCAGTTTCAGTGATCCTTTCGCTGTGAGAAATAGTCGTCAGTTGTCACGACCTTGGGCCTTGGCTTTGACTGAAACGGATTGTCCTGCTGCTGAAACTGCGCGTTCACACGGCAATTATCACACATCTGGATCATCCGGGCTTTGTCCGAGGTCGCAAACATCGGATGTGTACCGGAAAGCTTCTCCATTATGCGTTCGACCGTGGACTTCACACCGAACAAGGCACCGCATTCGACACAGGCAAAAGGCTCTTCCTCGTTCAACACCTGCTGCGACAGGGCCGCATCGCTCAGATCCAGTTGCGGAACCAGGGTGATGGCATTCTCGGGGCAGATACCCTTGCACAAGCCGCATTGCAGGCAGGCGTCCTGCTGAAAGTTCAACTGCGGTTTATCCGGGTTGTCGACCAGCGCACCAGAGGGGCACAGCGATACACAGCTGAGGCACAGCGTACAGGCGTCGGTATTCACCGCGACAGCCCCATATGGGGCGTTTTCGGGCAAGGGCAAAGGTGTCTCGGTCTGCGGGTTCAACGCCTGTGCCGACAGGCGCGCGATTTGCCTGCGGTTGCCCAGCGGCAGAACCGGATCGGCCAGCGGCGCGGGTACCTGTTGCGCATAAAGCAGATCGGCCATCGCATCAGGGTCGGCCTCGTCAATCAATCCAATACCCTCCGGTCCCGCAATCGCCTGCGCAAGGTGCAGTTCGCGGTCCAAAGCGTCGCGTTCCGTGGTCGGGGCCAGCAGGACATCCACCCGCGCAAACCCATGCGCCAGCGCCGCCAGCATCTCGGCATGGCCAAAGCCCGAAATCACGCTCAGTTCCAGCGGGATGACATCCGCGGGCAGGCCGCGCCCAAAGCGGGCGGACAGCCGGATCATCTCGACCCCATGGGAATCATGGACCAACAGTCGCGGCGCTTGCCCCCCGGCCCGCCGATAAGTACGCGCCAGAATATGCATCCGTGACAGCAAGGCCGACACTGGTGGATCTTCGTAGGTGATCGCGGTCGAAGGGCAAACTGCTGCGCATTCGCCGCAACCCGCGCAGATCATCGGGTCGATGGACACATGCTCTCCGGCCGGGATGATTGCACCCGTGGGACAGATATCCAGGCAATTGCTGCACGCGACCTGCTCTGCCCGGGAATGGGCGCAGAGCGTCTCCTCCAGCCGAACATACAGCGGCTTTTCGAACGTGCCGACCAGTTGCACCGCCTCGAACGCCAGACGTTCGACAGCGACCACATCTTTGGGATCGGCGCGCAAATACCCCTCGCGCTTGGCGGGGGCCTGAACAAACGAAGTGCCGCCTGTCAGGTCCACGACAATATCGCAAGCCGATTGCGCACCGTCGCGCGGTTCAGACCATCCAAACGCGCCGCGCCCGCCGGGTTCAAGCTGTTGCAATGCCTTCAACTTCAACGAAAACCCGCCCAGCGCACCGCTGAGCGATTGAACCTGCCCCCGGATCACGTCAAAGGCCCGCGACAACGGCTCGGCCTCATCCGTGACCAATACCGTTACCGCCAGCGCACCGGACAGGCGCCCTGCCAGTTCAAAGGCCACCGCGCCGGGGCCTATAATGAAACAGGTGCCTTCGCTGATGACATCGACACTCGAGGAAACGGGCTGCGGCAACAACGCTTCGGCAGTCAGCGCCGCCATCTTCGGCGTCGCGTCCTGCCCCTGTTCGGACCAGCCCGCGCGGTCGCGCAAATCAACAAACCCGGGGCTTTCGATATTCAGCTCGTCCGCAAGCGTCCTGAACACATCCTGTTCCTGCCCGCAGGCTATGACAGTGTCGCCGTCCTGCATAAGAGAGGTCGCAGCATCCAGTTCCCGCGTACACAGCGCAGTGTGAACCCGCGAGCAGGCAGAACCACTGGCGCACGCAATCTTCTCGGCATCCACATCCTGTGTTCCCGCGCAATCGCATAGTAAAAGTTTCGTGCCCATATCCCCTCCCCTGGATATATTGCCTTCCCTTGCAGATTAGGCTGTATCCCGTCGGTGGCAATGCAAACTCGGAAATATTGCTTGCCAGAACCTGCGATCCGCAGAGTTCATATCTGCTTTCGACAAGGCGTCAGGCTGATGGTCCGTGGTCATAAACAAATGGTGATTACCCCGATTCAATGACAATACAGACTTGGCACGTGGCCCGATTGTGTACCATAGTCGACCTTGGGAAAGGCAGGGGAGAGCCTTTCGGGGAGGAGCCAGTGGCCAAGGCCGCAAGCCAAATTCAAATGCCAATCGGCGTCGTCGTTCGCAAAACACCCGGTGTCACTCGCTGGGCGAAATGGAACTGGCGCGCCGTCGCAGTATTGCCTGGTGCCGCTTCGGCGGACTGGCAGGAAATGCGTCGTGAAGGTGAGGCCGTGGAATATCACGCGGCCACCCTGCCCCTGACCCTATGGGCTGATGAGACCGAGGCCTATATGGTGAACCTGTCTGACGGGCAGCCTTCGATCTACCTTGTGCTGCGCGACGCGCTGAACGGTGAACGTCCCATGGACGCCTTGCTTGTTACCGCGTCCCCGTTCGAAGGGCAGGATTATGCGGACACTGGCGAAGAGATTGTCGAGAAAATCCCGATGACCGAAGGGCTGATCGCCTGGGTTCGGGATTTTGCGATGGAACATCACCGCGAAGAGGTGTTCGTCAAACGCCGCCGGGACAAAAAGCGGACGGATCTGGTTGAAGACGGCAAAGGCGATGCGCGCATCCGGCAGGATTCGGACGTCTACCGCGCACCGCGAAGGATCGTCCAATGACCGCATCCCGCGATTTCTGGTCCCGCCGCAAAGCCGCCGTTCAGGCCGAGGCCGAAGCTGAAGTTACCGCGACAGAGGAACAGGTCATTGCCGCTCGGCACGCCGAGTTGGAACAGAAAAGCGACGCGGAAATACTGGCTGAGCTTAACCTGCCCGACCCCGACCAATTGCAGGCGGGTGATGATGTTTCGGGCTTTATGGCCAAAGCCGTGCCCGACCGCCTGCGTCGTCGCGCGCTGCGCCGCTTGTGGCGGTTGAATCCGGTATTGGCGAATGTGGACGGGCTGGTTGATTATGGCGAGGATTACACCGACGCCGCCTGCGTAATCGAAAACATCCAGACCGCCTATCAGGTGGGCAAAGGCATGCTGGCCCATGTCGAGGCGTTGGCTGCGGAAACAGAAGAAAGCGGCGTTGAGATCGAGGCCGCCCCGGAGTCAGAACACGGACCCGAACCCGCACCGGAAAACACCGAGCCGGATCCCGTGCCGGTCAAAGAACCGGAGCCGATCCTGGTTACAGACACCGCAGACCTTGATGAGGTCGAGCTGCCCCCGGCCCCACGCCGTATGAAATTCGAGTTTGAAGGATAACCCCATGACCGCAAGCAGTGCGCAACATTTGGATGTGTCGACCGAGGATCGCCTGCGCGCGGATTTCTACAACTTTCTCGGGCTGCTTCTGGCCGCGCCGCCGGATCAGATGCTGCTGGATCAGGTGGCGGGCCTGACAGGCGACGAAACCGATCTGGGTCGGGCCATTCAGGCCATGGCACGGGTTGCCAAGGTTACCAAGCCAGCGGCGGCGGAACGCGAATTCAACGCCTTGTTCATCGGTCTGGGGCGTGGTGAGTTGCTGCCATATGCCAGCTTTTACCTGACCGGTTTCCTGAACGAGAAACCCTTGGCGCAGCTGCGCAACGACATGGCCGCTCGCGGGATCACACGCGCACAAAACGTGTTCGAACCAGAAGACAACATCGCCTCACTGATGGAGATGATGGCAGGCATGATCGTTGGGCGCTTTGGCACGCCTGCATCGCTGGAAGATCAACGCGCCTTTTGGAACAAACACATCGGCCCCTGGGCCACGCATTTCTATTCGGATTTGGAAGCCGCTGAAAACTCGGTTCTCTATGCCTCGGTCGGTTCAGCCGGACGGGTGTTCATGGAGATCGAGCGCGAAGCCTTCCGAATGACGGCAGCGTGATCCGCTGCCCCTCGCCAGTGCCCAGCCGGGCACTAAATCGCAATTGGGAGAGGAGGATCCCATGAGCAAGTCCAAGGAAGAAGGCGCCACGCGCCGCGATTTCCTTAAACTGGCCGGAACCGCAGCGCCCGCTGCCGTCGCCGCCGCCAGCCTGAGCGGAACAGCCGAAGCAGCCGAGCTGCCCACGGATGAAACCCGCATTCAGGACACCGCGCATACCCGCGCCTATCTGGACAGCGCCCGGTTCTAAACCGGACGTCGTTACCACCCGACTGACGGTTGCGATTGGCCCTGACGTCGGCTTCGAGAAGTACCAAGCCAGCCGTGGCTCACACGGCGCGCAAGGGAGGAAAGAAATGCTTAGGAAAAAGACCAACGGGGTTGCGAGACGCCCCCAGCGGACAAGTATCCTGTCCCAGGTCGGCGAGAAAACCGTCGATCGCCGCGCATTTTTGCGTGGATCGGGCCTGACGATCGGCGGATTGGCCGCGATCAGCGCCACGGGTGGAACCGTGACGCCAGCCAGTGCCCAGACAGCGGCCAATCAGGCCGTCGAAAATATCAAATCCGTATGCACCCACTGCTCGGTCGGCTGTACCGTCGTCGCCGAAGTACAGAACGGTGTCTGGGTCGGGCAGGAACCCGGCTGGGACAGCCCGTTCAACCTGGGTGCACATTGCGCCAAGGGGGCCTCGGTTCGCGAGCACGCCCATGGTGAACGCCGCCTGAAATATCCGATGAAAAAGGAAGGCGGCGAGTGGAAGCGCATCAGCTGGGAACAGGCGATCGACGAGATCGGCGACGGCATGATGAGCATCCGCGAAGAATCCGGGCCGGACAGCGTGTACTGGCTGGGGTCTGCGAAGCACAACAACGAACAGGCCTATCTGTTCCGCAAGTTCGCCGCCTATTGGGGCACGAACAACGTGGACCATCAGGCCCGTATCTGCCACTCGACCACTGTTGCGGGCGTTGCGAATACATGGGGCTACGGTGCCATGACCAATTCGTACAACGACATGCACAACAGCAAGGCGATCTTCATCATCGGCGGCAACCCGGCCGAGGCGCACCCCGTCTCGCTGCTGCATATTCTGCGCGCGAAAGAGCAGAACAATGCCCCGCTGATCGTCTGCGACCCGCGTTTCACACGCACCGCGGCCCATGCGGATGAATATGTCCGCTTCCGTCCGGGTACGGACGTGGCGCTGGTCTGGGGTATCCTGTGGCACATCTTCGACAACGGTTGGGAGGACAAAGAGTTCATCCGCACCCGTGTCTGGGGCATGGACCAGATCCGCGAAGAAGTCGCGCAATGGACCCCGGAAGAGGTCGAACGTGTGACCGGCACCCCCGGTTCGCAATTGCGCCGCGTTGCGCGCACCATGGCCAACAACCGTCCCGGCACGGTCGTCTGGTGCATGGGTGGTACACAGCACACCAACGGCAACAACAACACCCGCGCCTACTGCGTGTTGCAGCTGGCCCTTGGCAACATGGGCACAAGCGGTGGCGGCACCAACATCTTCCGTGGCCATGACAACGTGCAGGGCGCGACGGACCTTGGTGTTCTGTCCCATACCCTGCCCGGCTATTACGGCCTGTCCAACGGCGCATGGGGTCACTGGTCCCGCGTCTGGGGTGAAGATGTCGACTGGCTGAAAGGGCAGTTCGCCACGATCAAGGACAAGGACGGCAAGGACAAACCGCTGATGAACGAGCGTGGCATCCCTGTCTCGCGCTGGATCGACGGTGTTCTGGAAGATCCCGAGAACATGGATCAGGACAACAACGTCCGCGCCATGGTTCTGTGGGGACACGCGCCCAACTCGCAAACACGCGGGCCGGAAATGAAGACGGCGATGGAAAAGCTGGACATGCTGGTCGTGGTCGACCCGTATCCCACCGTTTCCGCCGTTCTGCATGACCGGACGGATGGCGTTTACCTGCTGCCGGCCTGTACGCAGTTCGAAACCCGTGGCTCTGTCACGGCATCGAACCGGTCGTTGCAGTGGCGCGACAAGGTGGTCGATCCGCTGTTCGAAAGCCTGCCGGACGAGGTCATCATGGCCAAATTCGCCAACAAGTTCGGCTGGGCGGATCGCCTCTTCCGCAATATCGAGATGGAAGATGCCGAAACCCCCAATGTTGAAAGCATCACGCGTGAGTTCAACGGCGGCCTTTGGACCATTGGCTATACCGGCCAGTCGCCGGAGCGTCTGAAAAGCCATATGGCCAACCAGCACACGTTCGACAGAACCACGCTGCAGGCTATTGGCGGTCCGAACGACGGCGAATACTACGGTCTGCCCTGGCCCTGCTGGGGAACGGCTGAGATGGGTCATACGGGGACACCCAACCTCTATGACATGTCCAAGCCGGTGGCCGAAGGCGGCCTGACCTTCCGCGCTCGTTTCGGGGTGGAACGCGATGGCGACAACCTGCTGGCCGAAGGGGTCTATAGCGTTGGGTCGGAGATTCAGGATGGGTATCCCGAATTCACGATGCAGATGCTGATGGACCTTGGCTGGGACGGCGATCTGACCGCTGAAGAGCGGGCAGCTATCGACGCCGTTGCAGGGCCGGAAACCAACTGGAAGACCGACCTGTCGGGCGGTATCCAGCGGGTTGCGATCAAGCATGGCTGTGCGCCCTTCGGGAACGCCAAAGCCCGTGCGGTCGTCTGGACCTTCCCGGACCCGATCCCGATCCACCGCGAGCCGCTGTATACCAACCGGCGCGATCTGGTCGAGGATTATCCAACCTACGAGGACCGTCAGGCCTATCGTCTGCCGACCCTTTATGCATCGATCCAAAAGAACGACTTTTCAAAGGATTACCCGATAATCCTGACGTCTGGTCGGCTGGTCGAATATGAAGGCGGTGGCGAGGAAAGCCGGTCGAACCCGTGGCTGGCTGAGCTTCAGCAAGACATGTTCGTCGAGATCAACCCCCGCGACGCCAACAACCTTGGCATCCGCGACGGGGCGCAGGTCTGGGTCGAAGGCCCCGAGGGCGGCAAGGTCAAGGTGATGGCGATGCTGACCAACAGGGTCGGTGCCGGTGTGGCGTTTATGCCGTTCCACTTCGGCGGCCATTTCCAGGGTGAGGATCTGCGGCACAAATACCCCGCAGGCGCTGACCCCTATGTCCTGGGTGAAAGTTCCAACACCGCCCAGACCTATGGCTATGATTCAGTGACCCAGATGCAAGAGAGCAAGTGTACTCTCTGCAAGATCTCGGCAGCGTAAGGAGGACGATAAATGGCTAGAGCAAAGTTTCTCTGCGACGCTGAACGCTGCATCGAGTGCAACGCCTGCGTAACCGCGTGTAAGAACGAGCACGAGGTGCCCTGGGGCATCAACCGCCGCAGGGTGGTGACGATCAATGACGGCAACCCGGGCGAACGCTCGATCTCGGTGGCCTGTATGCATTGCTCGGATGCGCCCTGTATGGCGGTGTGCCCGGTCGACTGCTTCTATCAGAACGAAGAAGGGGTCGTCCTGCACTCCAAGGACCTGTGCATCGGCTGCGGCTATTGCTTCTATGCGTGCCCGTTCGGCGCGCCGCAATACCCGCAGGCGGGCAACTTCGGATCACGCGGCAAGATGGACAAATGTACCTTCTGCGCCGGTGGACCCGAAGAAACCCATTCGACCGCAGAGTTCGCCAAATACGGTCGCAATCGGATCGCCGAGGGCAAACTGCCCATCTGCGCCGAGATGTGTTCCACCAAGGCCCTGCTTGCCGGTGACGGCGACGTGGTCTCGGCCATCTACCGCGAACGCGTCGTGGCGCGCGGGTTTGGCTCGGGCGCTTGGGGTTGGGGCACGGCCTACGACCAGAAAGACGGCTAGTCCGTCTGCATGAACCACACAGACGACCCGCTTTTGCGGGTCGTCTGATCTGGGATTTTCACCGAGGTTCAGATGTTCCGCTTACTCATCGCATTTCTGTTCGCTATTGGCGTCGCGCAAGCTGCTGCCGCGCAAACGACCGAGGACGGCGTTGCCGTACCGGAACCAGGTCGCGCCGAAACTGGCGGGGCAACGACCCTCGAAGACATTCTTGCCCGTCAACGCGGCGAAAAGGTCGATAACAGCTATCGCTCGGACAACACAGGACAAAGCAACGCCGAAGGCTTGCTGGGTCAGCTGGGCACGCGTGGCGTAGCCTCGGACAGCGATGTCTACCGCGCGCTGCGCTACGGGTCGGCGGATGTAACCGTGTCGTCCAAGGGACCCGCGGCCAGTGTTCTGATTCAGGACGGCGGCATGTGGTGGCTGAACTTCCGCACCGGGCCATTGCGGGAATATGGCACCTATATTCTGGGCGGAATGCTGGCTGTTCTGCTGCTCTTTTTCCTGATCCGGGGGAAAATCCGGATTGATGGTGAAAAGACGGGGCGAACCGTGACCCGTTTCAACGGCATCGAACGTTTCGGTCACTGGCTGTTTGCCGGGTCTTTTCTGGTGCTCGGTCTGACTGGCCTGCTGACGCTTTATGGCCGTGACTTCCTGATCCCGATCTTTGGGAAAGAAGGGTTCGCTGCGATTGCTCAGGGGTGCAAATGGCTGCACAACAATCTGGCATGGGCTTTCATGTTGGGGCTGATCATCGTCACCGTGAACTGGATCGCACACAATATCCCGAACCGCACAGATCTGAAGTGGCTGGCCGCTGGCGGTGGTCTGTTCACCAAAAACAGCCACCCGCCTGCCAAGAAATTCAACGCGGGCCAAAAGATCGTCTTCTGGGCCTGCATTCTGTTGGGTGTTTCGATCAGCCTGTCCGGCTTGTCGCTGCTGTTCCCGTTTGAGATGCCGCTCTTTGCCAAGACCTTTTCGATCGCCAATGCCACCGGCATCCCGCAGATGCTGGGCCTGAACCTGCCGGTGCAGATGTCCCCACAAGAGGAGATGCAGTACGCGCAGGTCTGGCACGTCATGATCGCTTATGTCTTCATCGCGATCATTATCGCCCATATCTACCTTGGTTCGGTCGGCATGGAAGGCGCGTTCGATGCCATGGGCACCGGCGAGGTCGAGGAACAATGGGCGCGCGAGCACCATTCACTGTGGCTGGAAGAGGTGCAGGAAAAAGAGGCTGGCAAAGCAGCGGCCTCGCCTGCTGAATAGATGCGGCGGCTGGCGTTGGCGTTGGCTATGCTGCCTCTGCCTGCGTGGGCAGAGTTCTATACGCTGAAAGGTCATGGCGGGCCGATCATGGGCATTGCCACCGCGCCCGATGGGCGCATTGCAACGGCAAGCTTCGACAATTCTGTGGGGCTGTGGACCGAACAGACGCCGCAATGGCTGGAAGGCCACGAGGCCGCCGTGAACTCGGTCGCTTTCAACGGCACTGCAATCTATTCCGCCGGGGATGATTTTACATTGCGCCGCTGGCCGGGTGGCGAAATTGTCGGACAACACAAAGGCAAGATCGTCGGCCTGGCGGCATCCAAAACCCATGTGGCCACTGCCAGTTGGGATGGAACTATTGGCCTGTGGCCGGTTGACGGAACGGCCCCCATGACACTGGGCCCTACCGGCAGCGGCGTGAATTCAGTGGTGTTTTCACCGGATGGCACACAGCTTTATTCCGCGGGAATGGACGGGTCGCTGCGTATTTGGGATGTGTCCAGCGGACAGGAAACAAGCAGATTGATCGAACACGGGTTCGGTATCAACGAACTGATACTGAACGCGCAGGACAACTGGATCGCCTATGGCGCTGTGGATGGTGTCACGCGTATTCTTGATCTCACCACCGGATCAGAGCGCGATTTCACTCTGGGTCGCCGCCCCATCCTGGCTTTGGCCATCAGCCCGGACCGCAATCTTTTGGCCGTTGGCGATGGTGAGGGTTACATCATGGTCATCGACACAGTCGACTGGCGTATCGCACAGGATTTTCGCGCAACCTTGCGCGGCCCGGTCTGGGCCTTGGCATTTTCGCCGGATGGGGAAAACCTTCACGCCGGCGGCATGGACGAGGCCATGTATAGCTGGCCGGTTTCCGCGCTGGACGAACAGGAACAGATGGCCGCAACCCAACCCGGTTTTCTGAAAAATCCCGCCGAGATGAGCAATGGAGAGCGCCAGTTCACCCGCAAATGCTCAATCTGTCACAGCCTGACGCCGGATGGCGAAAGACGCGCTGGCCCCACACTGCACGGTATCTTCGGACGACCAGCGGGCACCTTGCCGGGGTATTTCTACTCGGACACGTTGCAAGACTCTGATATCATTTGGAATGACAAAACGATTAATGCCCTTTTCGACGAAGGGCCAGACCACTACATTCCGGGCTCTAAGATGCCGATGCAACGGATCACGCAGGCCAGCGACCGGGACGACCTGATTGCCTTTCTGCGCCGCGCAACGGCACCGGAAAACTGAACCGGAGGAAAACATGAAAGCCTTTCTTGCCGCTGTCGCCGCGATGGTCGTGATCACCGTTGCCGCGCCCTATACTCTTGGTCAGATCGGGTTCAGCGCCGCTGATGCGGGAACCGGGTCGGCCGTGCGTCTCGACTGAATGTCCGAATTCCTGACCACCAAGGAACTGGCCGATCTGCTGCGTATTGGCGAACGGAAGGCTTATGATCTGGCCTCGTCCGGCCAGGTGCCCTGCGTGCGCGCCATGGGCAAGCTGCTGTTTCCACGCGCCGAGATCATCGCCTGGCTCAATGCGTCGCGGACCGGGCCGCAAGTGGCCGAACCGCCCCTGCCGCCAATCGTGGCAGGCAGCCACGACCCGCTACTGGATTGGGCGCTGCGCGAAAGCGGGTCGGGTCTGGCGACTTATTATGACGGATCGTTCGACGGGATGATCCGCCTGAAGGAGCGCAGCGCGCAGGCCGCTGCGCTGCACATCCATGAAGAACAGGGGTTCAACACCCAAACCCTGCGCGCCAATTTGGGCGAGGCACCTGTGGTCCTTTTTGAGATTGCGCAACGGCAGCGCGGGCTTCTGCTGGCACCCGGCGTCACGGACATCACAGGGTTTGCCGATCTGAAAGGGCGCCGGGTGATCCTGCGGCAAATCAGTGCCGCCAGCCAGCGGCTGTTCGACACACAGCTTGAGGCCCACGGCCTGACGCGCAACGATCTGGACACCCTGCCCGTTTGCGCCCGTACCGAAGAAGAACTGGCCATCGCCCTGCACGACAACAAGGCCGAGGCCGGGTTTGGATTGGGCGCCTTGGCGGGGCTTTATGATCTGGGCTTTGCGCCGACGCATTCCGAACGGCTGGATCTGGCGATCTGGCGACGCGCGTATTTCGACGACCCGATGCTCAGACTTCTCAGCTTTTTGCAATCAGACCGGTTCAGCGCGCGCGCGGCCGAATTCGGCGGCTATGACTTGTCCGGTCTGGGCACGATCCACCACAACGGGTCCAGCGGCTGAGGTACCTCAATCCGCATTGGGAAAGAACAGCTGCTGACCGTCCAGCTTGTAAGACGCAATCGCCGATTGGCCATCCGGGCCGATCAGCCAGTCGATGAACCTCTGCCCAGCTGCTGCCCGCGCGCGCGGGTGCTTTTCGGGGTTCACAAGAATAACGCCATACTGATTGAACAGGCGGGGATCGCCTTGGACCAGAACCTCAAGGTTGCCTTGGTTCCCAAACGATTGCCACGTGGCCCGGTCCGTCAGCGTATAAGCGTCCATCCCGCTGGCCACATTCAGCGTCGCCCCCATGCCCGAACCTGTCTCGCGGTACCATGTGCCCGACGCTGCGGTCGGGTCGGTGTCCACCGTATCCCACAAGCGCATTTCCGCCTTATGGGTACCGCTGTCATCCCCGCGCGAGGCAAAGGTGGCCTCGGCACCGGCCACCGCCGCCAGCGCCGCCACGATATCTGTACCGCCTCTCACCTTGGCCGGATCGGACTTTGGCCCGACCAGCACGAAATCGTTGTACATCACGTCAAACCGCTCAACACCCCAGCCCTCGGTGACGAATTGTTCCTCGGCCTGTTTGGCGTGGACCAGCAGAACGTCGCCATCGCCGTTGATCGCGTTCCGGATGGCCTGCCCGGTGCCGACGGCGACCACACGCACGTCGATGCCGGTTTCGGCCTCAAACCCCGGCAGGATGTAATCCAGCAAGCCCGAATTCTGGGTCGATGTCGTTGATTGCACCACGATAAACGGCGCTTCGGCACTGGCAGGTGCCGCTGTCAGGCCAAGAGTCACAACGGCTGCCCGAAGGAAATTCCGGATCATTCAGATCTCCTGTTATTGATTATGTGACCAGCCCACCTGCCAGATACCGGCGGGCGGCATCGCTTTCGGGGGCATCCAATACCTGTTTGGCCGCCCCATGTTCAACCACATGACCGCCCTGCATCATCACGATATCTGCCGCCAGCCGCCGCGCCTGACCGATGTCATGTGTGACCATGACGATGCGCACACCACGGGTCGAGGCGCGCAGGATCATCCGCTCGATCATCTGTGTGGCACTGGGGTCCAATGCGCTGGTGGGTTCGTCCAGAAACAGCGTCTCGGGTTCCAGCGCAAGGGCGCGCAGGATGGCAAGCCGCTGTGCCTCGCCCCCGGACAGTGACCGCGCCGATTGACGGGTTTTTCCATCCAACCCGCCTTCGGCCAGTAGTTCCTCGATACGGATCTTGCGTGTGGCCCGGGGCAAACCCTGTCGTTTCAGCACAAAGTCCAGATTGGCCGCAACCGACCGCCGCAGCAAAACGGGCTGCTGAAACACCATGGCCTGCCGCGCCTTGTGTTCGGCGTTCAGGATCGCACCGTCCTGCCTGACCTGCCCCTGATCCGGCACGATCAAACCGTGCAGGCACCGCAGCAGCAGGCTTTTGCCCGCCCCGTTCGGCCCAAGGATCAACGTCGGACCAGGCCCATCAAGCGAAAGCCGCGACACATCCAGCAACGCCTTGCCCTTGCGGGTGATCCCCACCCCATCCACCGAAAGGCAACCTGCCCTATCCGGGACCAGATCACGCATGGCGCAACCCCTCCCTCTCGGCCCGCAGGCTGAGCGTGCTGACCATCGCGTTCACGGCCACGGCAATCCCGATCAGAATTGCCCCCAGGGCCAAGGCCAGCGCCAGATTACCTTTGGATGTCTCAAGCGCGATGGTCGTGGTCATCACCCGTGTAACGTGGTTGATATTGCCGCCGACGATGATCACCGCGCCCACCTCGGCAATGGCCCGGCCAAACCCGGCCAGCAAAGCCGTGACCAGCGCCAGCCGCGCGTCCCACAACAGCACCGGCACCGACGCCAGACGCGACACGCCCAGCGACCGCAGTTGTTCCGAATACTCCTCGGCCAGCATTTCGATCACTTGCCGGGTCAGCGCCGCCACGATGGGCGTGACCAACACCACCTGCGCAATGATCATCGCGGTCGGCGTATACAGCAACTCAAGAACACCCAGCGGCCCCGAGCGCGACAACATCAGATAGACCAGCAACCCGACAACAACCGGCGGAAACCCCATCAGGGCGTTCATCAGCACAATCAACATGCGCCGCCCCGGAAAGCGGGCAACCGCCAGCGCGGCCCCTACGGGCATCCCGATCACCGCAGAAATCAGGACGGCAAAGATGGAAACTTTCAGGGACAACAGAACAATCGCCCAAAGCTCTGCATCCCCATTCAGGATCAGAGCAATTGCCGAACTGAATTCTGATGCAAAACCTTGCATAATTTTCCGTGTGGCTGGCATTTCGTATGAAATGCGTTGATATGCACCGGAATACTAATGCTTTTGCCCTTCAAGTACAGACACGTTTCCGACATGCCCAAACAGAAACGCGGCCCCGATTGGGACCGCGCGTTGTCAGGTAAGACACAGGGTTCAGTTCAGGGCCGCATCCGTGATCTGATGGGTCCAGGCACCATCGGGCTGCTTGGTAATCACCGGATCAGAACCGCCCGCCAGCAAAGTGCCTACGGTGCGTTCAAAATCCGCGGGGTCCAGCGCGCCGTTGGAACCGGATGTCAACTTGGCGATTTCACCCATCATGCGTTTCTGATGCTCTTCGGTCTGGGCACCGGTCGCGTCATTCTCAAGCACGATTTCGGCCGCCTCATCCGGATGTTCTTCGGCGTATTTCCATCCCTTCATCGAGGCGCGGACAAACCGCTCCATCTTGTCGGTAAATGCCGCGTCGCTGAGGTTTTCCTCAAGCACATACAGACCATCTTCCAGCGTGGCGACGCCCTGATCTTCGTATTTGAATGTCACCAGCTCATCCGGGTTTACGCCCGCATCAATGACCTGCCAGTATTCGTTGTAGGTCATGGTGCTGATGCAATCAGCCTGACGCTGCAGCAAGGGGTCGACGTTGAAACCCTGTTTCAGAACTTCGACACCGCTTTCGCCTTTGCCACCCGTGTCGATGCCCAATTGGCTCATCCAGCTCATGAACGGGAACTCATTCCCAAAGAACCAAACGCCCAAAGTGCGATTCTTGAGGTCCTCGGGCGAGGAAATCCCCGCGTCCTTCCAACAGGTCAGCATCATGCCAGAGCTTTTGAATGGCTGGGCAATATTCACCAGCGGCAGCCCCTTTTCGCGTGCAGCCAGCGCGGCGGGCATCCATTCCACGGTCACATCGGCACCGCCGCCTGCGATCACCTGGGTCGGCGCAATATCCGGGCCACCGGGCAGGATGGTGACATCCAGCCCCTCTTCCTCGTAAAACCCTTTGTCCTTGGCGACGTAATAGCCTGCGAACTGCGCCTGCGTCACCCATTTCAATTGCAATGTCACCTCATCCGCCGCCAGTGCAGCGCTGGCTGCCAGGCTAAAGGCGGTAACCGCCCCGCTGAGTAGCTTTTTCATCTTCATATCTCCTAGTTGCTGTTGATGCCCCGTTTTCGGGGTCTGTTGAATTTCTGTCGTTATCCGCGTTGCGACGGGTGCCAAAAGGTCACCGCTTTTTCGACCATCGCCACAAGGCCATAAAAGGCCGTTCCGGCCAGCGCCGCCACAACGATTTCAGCCCAGACCATATCCAGCGACAATTGCCCCACGCTGGTCGATATCCGAAAGCCCATACCCAATGTGGGCGAGCCAAAGAACTCGGCCACGATAGCGCCGATCAGAGCCAGTGTAGTGGAAATCTTCAGGCCATTGAAAATGAAAGGCATTGCGGCAGGCAGACGCAGTTTCAGGAAGCTTTGCCAATAAGAGGCCGCGTAGGTTTCCATCAAATCCCGTTGCATGGCTGTCGCCTCGCGCAGACCGGCCACAGTATTCACCAGCATGGGAAAGAATACCATCACCACGACTACCGCCGCCTTCGAATGCCAGTCGAACCCGAACCACATCACCAGAATGGGCGCAGTGCCCACAATCGGCAAGGCGGCCACAAAGTTGCCGACCGGCAGCAACCCAAGGCGCAGAAACTCCCATCGGTCCACGGCGATCGCCGTCAAAAATGCCGCGCCGCATCCGATGATGTATCCGCTGAACGCGCCTTTGATGATGGTCTGAACAAAGTCTGCCCAAAGAACAGACAGGCTGTCGGCAAAACGCACGGCGATCAACGAAGGGGCTGGCAGAATGACCAATGAAACCTCTAACCCCCGCACCACAAGTTCCCAGATGCCGATGATTGTCAGACCAAAAATCAGCGGCGCGAGAAATCGCACCATGCGGGTATCCGCGTAGGGTCCGCTGGCCAGGCGGCCGTTCACCCACCAACCAAGCAGCCACAGGAGGAATGCAAACAACACCAGTATCATTGCGCTACCCCCATCCGTTTCAGAACTTTCCTCTCAACCAGTCCCAACAGCCCCACAAGGCTGGCCGCCAGAAGGGCCGCTGCAAACAGGGCCGACCAAATCTGTACCGTCTGCCCATAATAGCTGCCCGCCAACAACCGCGCGCCCAAACCAGCAACAGCCCCCGTCGGCAGTTCCCCGACAATCGCGCCGACCAGTGAGGCCGCGATACCGATCTTCAGCGATGTGAACAGGTATGGCAGCGACGCAGGCAAGCGCAGTTTCCAGAACCCCTGCGCGCGGCTTGCATTGTACGTGCGCAAAAGATCCAACTGCATCGCATCAGGGCTGCGCAGGCCCTTGACCATGCCAACGACCACCGGAAAGAAACTCAGATAGGCCGAGATCACAGCCTTGGGAATAATCCCCTGAATCCCAACCGAATACAGCACCACGATGATCATCGGGGCCAGCGCGATGATCGGGATTGTCTGACTGACGATGGCCCAAGGCATCACCGACAGGTCCATGACCCGGCTATGCACGATGCCCACAGCCAGCACGATGCCCAGCCCGGTGCCAATCGCAAACCCCAACATCGTCGCGCTTAGCGTAACCCAGGCGTGATAGACCAGCGACCGTTTCGAGGTGATCTTTTTCTGAACCGTGGTTTCCCACATCTCGACCGCGACCTGATGCGGGGCGGGTAAGCGGGGCCGATCCTGATCCCACGTGGCCGGAATGGCGAAACTATTCGTCAGTACCAGTCCAAATTCCGACAAGTCGCGCCGATCCTTGGCCGAAGGCGGCTGCACCACGGCCCCTGCCCGCTCCTGTTCAGTCAACACGCCCTTGATGTTCATCGGGATGCAGGCCGCGTACCAGAACGCGACGATGATCGCGAGAACCGTCAGAACGGCCCAGAAGGCTTTGAACGCACCGTTACTCATCCGCATGACCCGCCCGCAACCCCTCGCGTACACGATGGGCGACTTCGATGAACTCCTGCGAGTCGCGGATGTCCAATGGCCGCTCTTTTGGCAGAGGGCTGTCGATCACATCTGTTATCCGCCCCGGGCGCGGGCTCATCACCACGATCTTGGTGGACAGATACACCGCCTCGGGGATCGAGTGGGTTACAAAACCGATGGTCTTTTCCGTGCGCGCCCACAGCGCCAATAGCTGCTCGTTCAGGTGATCGCGCACAATCTCGTCCAGCGCTCCGAATGGTTCGTCCATCAGCAGAATGTCGGCGTCAAACGCCAGCGCCCGCGCAATACTGGCGCGCTGCTGCATCCCGCCGGACAATTGCCAGGGAAACTTGCCACCGAACCCTTCAAGGTCGACCAGTTCCAGAACATTCCTGACCCGTTCGTCCTGTTCCGCCGCCGAATAGCCCATGATCTCAAGCGGCAGCTTGATATTCTTGGCAATAGTCCGCCAGGGATACAGACCTGCGGCCTGAAACACATAGCCATAAGCCCGGTTGCGCCGTGCCTCATCCGGGGTCATGCCGTTAACGGTCAGCGTTCCCCCGGTCGGCGCCTCAAGCGCTGCAACGCAGCGCAAAAAGGTGGTCTTGCCACAGCCCGAGGGGCCGATAAAGCTTACGAATTCACCCTTGTCGACCGTCAGGTTCACATCCTTGAGCGCGTGGATCGGTCCGTCATTGGTCTGGAAGGTAAGGTCGAGAGCCTTGGCCTCTATGACTGTCGTAGTGCCTTGGGTCGTCATTGAGTATCTCGTTTGTAGAGGACTAGAAGAGCTGACAGTACTGCTGCAGGAGCGCCGAAAATCAGGGGCCAGAACTGAGCCGCTGAAAAAAACTCAAAGAAGCTTCTTTCCGGTGATAAGATGCGAAGCCCTACAGGTATGCCTATTGAACTCTGGATGCTCACAACAAGCGCTGCGGTGGAAACAGATAGCATCGGCAATATCTTGGAGGGCAGTAACTTTCCGACCATCCAGCGATAAACAAAGAACCCCGGAACCAGCGAGAATAGCATTACCGGAACCCAAATTGGGCTCCCCCAAAAAAAGAGAAATGCTATCCCAAAAAGAATATTGACGATGGCCTCGCCCGAGAGATTAGGGACAATTGCCGAGAACATCATTAGCAGCAAGGTGAACAATATGGTCACCGCTGCAAACCCCGCGTAGCGCGCAAACGACGGTCGCCCGATTTTCCAGACCTCCTGCCCCATCAAACCCCCGTCGCCGGAATTCCCGTGCGTTTGATCGGCCGCGGCGCGGTCAGTTCTTTCCAGGTGCTCAACGCCGTGTTCACATGACCATTGGCCTGGCGTGCGACAAAGTCACCGTGGCCCTCCTGCGTGCGAATTTCACCGTCATGCACCGCCAGTTGCCCCCGTGTCATAGTAAAGCGCGGCAGGCCTTTGACCTCTTTGCCCTCGAACACGTTGTAATCGATTGAAGATTGCTGCGTATCGGCGCTGATCGTCTTGGATTTCTCCGGATCCCAAACAACGATATCCGCATCCGCCCCAACAAGAATCGCACCTTTTTTCGGATAGCAATTCAATATCTTGGCGATGTTTGTTGACGTCACCGCAACAAATTCATTCGGCGTCAGACGCCCCGTGTTCACACCATGGGTCCAAAGCATTGGCATCCGATCTTCCAATCCGCCGGTGCCGTTGGGAATCTTGGTAAAGTCACCAACACCGTTGCGTTTTTGCTCGGTCGTAAAGGCGCAATGGTCCGTCGCCACAACACTCAACGTGCCAGAATGCAGACCATTCCATAGGCTATCCTGATGCTGCTTGTTCCGAAATGGGGGGCTCATAACCCGCCGTGCCGCGTGGTCCCAATCCTGGTTGAAATACTCGCTCTCATCCAACGTCAGATGCTGGATCAGGGGTTCCCCCCACACCCGCTTGCCCTGCATTTTGGCGCGCCGGATGGCTTCATGCGCCTCTTCGCAGGACGTATGCACCACATAAAGCGGCACGCCCGCCATGTCGGCAATCATGATCGCACGGTTGGTGGCCTCGCCCTCAACCTGCGGCGGCCGAGAATAGGCATGCGCCTCGGGGCCCGTGTTGCCCTCGGCCAGCAGCTTGGCGCTCAGTTCAGCCACAACATCGCCATTCTCGGCATGTACCATGGCGATACCGCCCAACTCTGCCAGGCGTTTGAATGACGAATACAGTTCATCGTCATTCACCATCAACGCACCCTTATAAGCCATGAAATGCTTGAACGTGTTGATGCCGCGTGTCTCGATCACCGTTTTGATGTCATCAAACACCTGCTCACCCCACCAGGTCACGGCCATGTGGAACGAATAATCGCAATTCGCACGGGTCGACTTGTTGTCCCACCGCTTCAACGCATCCAGCAGGCTTTCGCCCGGGTTCGGCAGGGCAAAATCCACCACCATCGTGGTACCGCCGGCCAACGCTGCCCGCGTTCCACTTTCGAAATCATCGCTGGAATAGGTCCCCATGAACGGCATCTCAAGATGCGTATGGGGATCAATCCCGCCTGGCATCACATAGCACCCCGTCGCATCCAACTCCTTGTCACCCTTCAAATCCAAGCCGATCTCGGTGATGACGCCACCCTCGACCATCACATCCGCCTTATAGGAAAGATCGGCGGTTACGACGGTCCCGTTCTTGATCACAGTGTTCATTTTAATCTCCCTGATGCGGTCTGCGCCGCTTGCTTCATCTGGCCAAAAATATCCCGGGGGAGTCGCCCGGCGGGCGACGGGGGCAGCGCCCCCCTATTCCACAATCTGTGCCGTCTCGACGACCGCGTGGAACAGAACATCGGCCCCGGCTGCCGCCCAGTCCTTGCTGATCTCCTCGGCCTCATTGTGGCTTAACCCATCCACACAGGGGCACATCACCATCGCGGTTGGCGCCACCCGGTTGATCCAGCACGCGTCATGCCCTGCGCCAGAAATGATGTCGGTGTGCGAAAGCCCCAACCGTTCGGCGGCACTCCGTACCGCAGCCACGCAATCCTCGTCGAACGTCACCGGATCAAACCCACCAACTTTCTCGAATTCGATCTGAAGACCCATGTCTTCGACGATATCCTCGGCCGCGACCCTCAGACGGTTCTCCATGTCTGTTATGACGGCCAGATCGGGTGACCGAAGATCGACCGTAAACACCACCTTGCCGGGGATCACATTGCGAGAGTTGGGAAAGACCTCGATATGCCCCGCCGCGCCCACTGCATGGGGTGCATGCGACCATGCGATCTCATCGACCTTTTCAAGAACCCGCGCCATCGCCAGACCCGCATTCTTGCGCATCGGCATCGGGGTCGAGCCGGTATGCGCATCCTTGCCGGTGATGGTGACCTGGGTCCAACTCAAACCCTGCCCATGGGTCACGACGCCGATATCCTTACCTTCAGCCTCAAGGATCGGACCCTGCTCAATGTGAAGTTCAAAAAAGGCATGCATCTTGCGTGTGCCAACGTCCTCATCACCGCGCCAGCCGATACGTTCAAGCTCCTCACCGAACTTCTTCCCTTCGGCATCCTCTCGGTCATAGGCCCAATCCTGCGTATGCATCCCAGCAAACACGCCCGAGGACAGCATCGCCGGAGCATATCGCGTGCCCTCTTCGTTGGTCCAATTGGTCGCGATAATCGGGTGCTTGGTCCTGATGCCCAGATCGTTGAGCGTGCGAATGATCTCCAACCCGCCCAATACGCCCAGCACCCCGTCATATTTTCCGCCTGTGGGCTGCGTATCCAGATGCGAACCAACATAGACCGGCAACGCATCGGGGTCGGTGCCTTCGCGGCGGGCAAACATATTGCCCATCTGGTCCAACCCCATGGAACAACCTGCATCCTCGCACCATTCCTGGAACAACGCGCGGCCCTCGGCATCCTCATCCGTCAGCGTCTGTCGGTTGTTGCCACCAGCAATACCCGGGCCTATCTTGGCCATCTCCATCAGGCTGTCCCACAGCCTGTCGCCATTGATCCTGAGGTTCTGCGCCGGAGCTGCCATTCTAAATTCCCTGTTGCTTGCGATTTGGCTCGCTTTTGGTGTGTTGATTTGACCATCTGGTCAAACTCACGCTATCACGGGTTCGAAATCAGTCAAGAAATTGCATGGAGCCGTCACTTAATTCGGTATCTTTAGCCCCTGCACGATGAAAAAAGAGACACGCAGTAAACATGCCCAAGGATCGCGCTCCGACCCGAATTCAGAAAAAGAACCGCGCCGCGATTCTTGAAGCCGCTCTGAACGTGTTTTCTGCACATGGATTTCGTGGTGCGACCGTGGACCAGATCGCGACCGAGGCCGGGCTGAGCAAACCCAACTTGCTGTATTACTTCCCGTCGAAAGAGGCGATCCACACCGCCCTGCTGTCGGGCCTGTTGGAAACATGGCTTGCCCCATTGCACGATCTCGACGCGACCGGTGACCCGATGGAGGAAATTCTTTCTTACATCCGCCGCAAACTGCAGATGAGCCGCGAATTTCCACGTGAAAGCCGACTGTTCGCTAACGAACTCGTACAGGGCGCACCCCGCATTCACTCGGCCCTGTCACATGACCTGAAGGTTCTGGTGGACGAGAAAACAGCGATCCTGACCGATTGGATGGATCAGGGTAAAATCGCGAAACTGCACCCCTATCATCTGATTTTCTCGATCTGGGCGCTGACGCAACATTACGCCGACTTCGATATTCAGGTCCGGGTGATTTTGGGCGACGAAGATCCCTATGAAGGTGCTGAACCGTTTGTCGACACGCTCTATCGCAAACTGCTGAGACCTTAAGGGCAAATTAACTCTGATTGGTCAGGCTAACGACATGCTGCCGACCCGACACACACCAGACCCCTGGATTGCCCAATTGTTTTCAACCCAATCCGCCAAACGTGGAGCAGTGGTGCGCAGGTCAGTTGCCTGGGTTGAACGCGAGGTGGGTCATGCCCGGTTCCAAAACGAAGTCAAGCAGCGCGGATATCATTTGATCCGCACTGCCAACCAGTACATCGTTATTTGCCACAACGGCCCCATCGACATTCTGTTCTAAGAAAATTCGCCGAGTTTTCTCGCCCAGGATTTTTCGTCGAAAAATCTTACCTACTCAGCCGCCTTTGACATGGGGTTATTCGGGTGTGTCGTCCAGTTGGCATATTCTGGCTGCACCTCTTGACCAGTGCGCGGATCAACCTCACCCGCCGCCATCGGCACCATCGAGATACATCCGTCCACTGGGCAGACATCCACGCACAGGTTGCAGGCGACGCATTCGTCGTCCATGACCTCGAACACCCGATCCGCAGACATCGAGATTGCCTGATGGCTGGTGTCTTCGCACGCAGCATAGCAGCGACCGCACTTGATACACTGGTCCTGATCAATCTTAGCCTTGGCCACATAGTTCAGGTTCAGATACTTCCAGTCCGTCACGTTCGGCACCGCAAGGCCGACAACCTGCGACACGTCCGTATATCCCTTTTCGTCCATCCATTTGGACAGGCCCGCAGTCAGTTCATCAATGATCTTGAACCCATAGGTCATCGCGGCTGTGCAGACCTGAACGGTACCACATCCCAGCGCCATGAACTCGGCCGCATCGCGCCATGTGGTCACGCCACCAATACCCGAGATCGGCAGGCCATGTGTGGCCTCGGCACGCGCGATTTCGGACACCATCGAAAGGGCAATCGGCTTCACCGCCGGACCGCAATACCCCCCATGGCTACCCTTGCCATCAATCGAGGGTTCGGGGCTAAGTGTGTCCAGATTGACGCTGGTGATCGAGTTAATGGTATTGATCAGCGACACCGCGTCTGCGCCACCATTTTTCGCCGCTTCGGCGGGTTTGCGAACATCTGTGATATTCGGCGTCAGCTTTACAATGACTGGCCGGTCATAGTATTTCTTGCACCAGCGGGTGACCATTTCGATATATTCCGGAACCTGCCCGACGGCCGAACCCATCCCCCGTTCGCTCATCCCGTGGGGGCAGCCAAAGTTCAGCTCGATTCCATCTGCCCCGGTCTCCTCAACGCGTGGCAGGATGGCCTTCCAAGCCTCTTCTTCGCACGGCACCATGATCGAGGCGATCAGCGCACGATCCGGGTAGTCGGCCTTGACCCGCGCCATCTCTTCAAGGTTCACCTCCAATGGCCGGTCGGTGATCAATTCGATATTGTTCAGACCCAGCAAGCGCCGATCTGCGCCATAAATCGCACCGTATCGAGGCCCGTTTACATTCACGACCGGGGGGCCCTCGGACCCCAGCGTTTTCCAGACCACGCCACCCCATCCGGCCTCAAAGGCACGGCGGACATTGTATTCCTTATCTGTCGGCGGCGCCGAAGCCAACCAGTAGGGATTTGGGCTTTCGATTCCCAGAAAGTTTGTCTTTAAATCAGCCATTTTCCGGCCTCCCTGATGCAGTGAAGCATCTTTATCTTACGTGTTTCACGCGGTCAGTTTCGCGTGGATATCCATCGCGGCGTCGCGCCCTTCGGCCACGGCTGTGACGGTCAGGTCATCACCACCGGTGGCGCAGTCCCCCCCGGCCCAGATTCCGGTCATCGAAGTGCGCCCCGCATCGTCGACAGCGATCTTGCTTCCGTCCAGCGCCAATCCTTCTGGTGCGCCTTCCAACGTTTGACCGATCGCTTTTAAAACCTGATCAGCCGCAATACGGATCACCTCTCCGGTTCCGGTCAGCTTACCATCGTGACTGGCAGTATACTCCAATTCGATCTCTGCCGCTGCGCCGTCGCCATGCACCATGACCGGCTGCACATTGGTCATGATCTTTACGCCATGCGATGCGGCCAGATCCTGTTCGTACCGGCTGGCCCCCATCGCATCCCGACCACGACGATAGGCAATGGTCACATGCTCGGCCCCAAGCAGCTTGGATTTCACCGCGGCGTCCACGGCGGTCATGCCACCGCCGATGACGACCACGTTCCGCCCAACAGGCAGATGTGCCAAATCATCCGCCTGACGCACGTCAGAGATGAAATCGACAGCATGACGCACCCCATCCAGATCGGCCCCTTGCGTGCGCAGGGCGTTCACCCCGGCCAGCCCTATGGACAGGAAGACGGCGTCATACGCCTCGACCAGACCGTCCAGTGAGATGCTTTCCCCCAGAACCGAGCCTGTTTCGATGGTGATCCCACCGATTTTCAGCAGCCAGTCGACTTCGACCTGAGCAAAGTCATTGGTCGATTTATAGGCGGCGATGCCGTATTCGTTCAGCCCGCCAGGTTTGGGTTTGCTTTCGTGGATCACAACGTCATGCCCCAGCATCGCCAGCCGGTGCGCACAGGCCAGACCCGCAGGCCCTGCCCCGATCACAGCGACGGTTTTGCCCGTCGGTGCGGCCCGCTCAAACGGGTGATCCCCGGCGGTCATCACACTGTCGGTTGCATAACGCTGCAGGCGGCCAATCTCGACCGGGGCACCCTCGGCGGTTTCGCGCACGCAGGCCTCTTCGCACAATGTCTCGGTCGGGCAAACGCGGGCGCACATGCCGCCCAGAATGTTCTGGGTCAGAATGGTCTCACCCGCCGCTTCCGGCTGCCCGGCCTGAATCTGGCGCATGAACAGCGGAATATCGATGTCCGTCGGACAGGCCGTCACACATGGCGCGTCATAGCAAAAATAGCACCGGTCCGCGGCCACGGCGGCCTCATGCCCAGCCAAGGGTGGATGCAGATCGGTAAAATTCGATGTCAGTTCATCGCTGGAAAGCCGCCCGGAGACAATGCCGGGGACCATCTGGCCCTGTGCCATCGCTCTACTCCCTGTAGATATGTTCGTTATGACCTCAGCTTGCCACAATCTGATTTTTTATCAATTGGTAAAATTTATAATGAGGTCAAAAAATCTAAAAACCGGGCCAGATAGCCCGGTTTTCCATCATAATCGTCCGTTTTTAGGTGTGAAATAAGATCAGAGCATCTGAGACAGGTGCCCAATTTTCACCCAGATCCGCGCGCCCGATGCACCAGCGGTGGCGCTTGACTGTGATCCGGGCGGCAATCTGAGCCAATCCCAAGGGGAAAATTCCTCACCGGATTCCTGTAGCCCGCCTTCGATCACAAACAGCTCCAGACCCTGCGCGGCGTCCAAATCCAACACCTCTCCGGGTGCCAAACTTATCACGCGCACCTCTTCTTGCGCATCCTTGAACAATTGAACGTTGCCCGCCCCGTTGATCGAACGGCGCACCTCGATTCTGTCGTCGGGATCAAACTGGTGCAGTTTGACCAGAATGGTCGCCCCCTCTTTGGCCGAGGGTGTATGTGATGAGGTTGGCGGGTTTCGCACATAGCTGCCGACAGGAAAATCGCCGGTTTCATCCTGAAACACACCGTCCAGAACCAGGTACTCTTCGCCTCCGTCATGGGTATGCGCGGCGAATGCACTGCCGGGGGCAAAGCGGACAATGGTGGTGGCGCGGGCCACTTCCTCGCCGATGCGATCCAGCATTTTGCGTTCAACACCGGCCGCTGGCGACGCGACCCACTCATTCTGATCGAAATGGACCGCAACACGCTGGGTGAAATCTGCGTTGACCCTCATGGGATTCTCCTGTTTCAGCATCTGAACATTAGATGGGCGCGAAATCTTCGTTTTCAAATTTCACGCTTTTGAAAAACCGTCACATCTGGTTATTACGACTACCGCTGCGTACTGTAAGCGCAAAGCAACCGAGCAGCGCCGGACAACGGCCACGAACCCGAAAGTCACCCGATGCAGGCCACACCCGCCAAGTTCAACATCGTCATCATCGGACAAAACAACCGCCTTCAGTATGAGGCCCTGCTGTTCGCGGCGTCGCTTCGGCACAGCTCTGCCAACTTTTCGGGCCGCCTGTTTGTGGCGGTGCCACAAGCCGGGCCGCGCTGGTCACAGGACCCCAGCATCCGGGATGAGGACGTCCTGAAGGCCCTGCAGCAGTTGGACGTGGAAATACTGCCGTTTGAAAACCGCGTCTTCGGCGAAAGCTATCCTTACGGCAACAAGATCGAGGCACTGCTGGCATTGCCCGAAGGCGAACCCTTTGTGTTTTTCGACAGCGACACTTTGATCACGGGCGACCTGACAAATGTGCCCTTCGATTTTGACCGTCCCGGCGCATCGCAAAAGGTCGAAGGCACGTGGCCAAAGCCCACACTTTACGGCCCCGGCTTTGATGGCATCTGGAGCGCGCTTTACAATCAGTTCGGGCTGGATTTCGACAGCTCGCTGGATACCAATCAGCCGTTCGACTACTGGCGGCGGTATCTTTATTTTAACGCTGGATATTTCTTCTACAAATGCCCACGACAATTCGGTGAGCGGTTTCTGGACTATGCCCGCACCATCAAGGAAGCGGAAATCCTGGAGTTGGCCGGCCAGAACCTGAACCCCTGGTTGGATCAGGCTGCGCTGCCGCTGGTCATACATTCCTTTGGTGGGGGGCGGGATGTCCTGCCATCGGGATTGCTGGACGGCTCGGTCAGTTGCCACTATCGCTTGTTCCCGCTGCTTTACGCCCGCGAAAGCGATCATGTGATCGAAGTGCTGGAAACTGTGGCCATGCCGAACCGGGTCAAGAAGGTGCTCAAGGCGTATGACCCGATCAAAAAGCTGGTGATCCAGCGCAAGGGCCATAAAATCCGCGATATGTTTGACCGTGACAACCTGCCCCAGCGCGAGCAGGCTCTGCGCAACAAGATCAAAAGCAAGGGCCTGTGGATGCGCTGACAGGATTGTTGTGTGAACGCGCTCAATCGCCTAGAGATTCAGCAACACACATTCCAACAGGAGATTTAAACGATGTCAGACGGCCCCACCTACGGTTTTGACACGCTGCAAATTCACGCGGGCGCACGGCCCGATCCGGCCACGGGTGCCCGTCAGACACCTATTTATCAAACAACGGCTTACGTGTTCCGCGACGCAGATCACGCGGCAGCCCTGTTCAATCTGCAAGAGGTCGGGTTCATCTATTCGCGCCTGACCAACCCGACCGTGGCCGTCCTGCAGGAACGGGTTGCAACGCTGGAAGGTGGCGTTGGCGCGGTGTGCTGTTCCTCAGGTCATGCGGCGCAGATCATGGCGCTGTTCCCGCTGATGGGACCCGGGTGCAATGTGATCGCGTCGACCCGCCTGTATGGCGGCACGGTCACCCAGTTCAGCCAGACCATCAAACGGTTCGGCTGGTCGGCCAAATTTGTCGATACCGATGATCTGGACGCCGTGAAAGACGCCATCGACGAAAACACCCGCGCGGTGTTCTGTGAATCCATCGCCAACCCAGGCGGCTATGTCACCGACATCCGCGCGCTGGCGGATGTGGCGGATGCGGCGGGCATTCCGCTGATTGTCGACAACACCTCGGCCACGCCATACCTGTGCCGCCCGATCGAACAGGGCGCGACGCTGGTGGTGCATTCCACCACCAAATACCTGACCGGCAACGGCACTGTCACCGGCGGCTGCATCGTGGATTCGGGCAAATTCGACTGGTCGGCAAATGACAAGTTCCCCTCGCTCAGCGAACCGGAACAAGCCTATCACGGGCTCAAGTTTCACGAGACCTTTGGCCCGCTTGCCTTTACCTTCCACGGCATCGCCATTGGCCTGCGCGATCTGGGTATGACGATGAACCCACAGGCCGCGCATTATACGCTGATGGGGATCGAGACCCTGTCCCTGCGGATGGAGCGTCACGTTGAAAACGCGCAGAAGGTCGCCGCCTGGTTGGAAGCTGACGACCGTGTGGATTACGTGACCTATGCGGGCCTGCCGTCTTCACCCTATCACGACCGGGTCAAGGCGCATTACAAGAAAGGCGCTGGCGCGCTGTTCACCTTTGCGGTCAAGGGCGGTTATGACGCCTGCGTCAAACTGGTGAATTCGCTTGAGATTTTCAGCCATGTTGCCAACCTGGGCGACGCGCGGTCGCTGATCATCCATTCGGCCTCGACCACGCACCGTCAGCTGACACCGGAACAGCAAGAGGCCGCAGGTGCCGGGCCAGGAGTGGTCCGCGTGTCCATCGGCATCGAAGACGCCAACGACCTGATCGCCGATCTGGATCAGGCGCTGTCCAAAGCCACGGCCTGACCGATGAGCGGGCACGACACAAATGATCTGGGTCAACCCATCGGCCTGCCGGTGTCAGGCGAGTTCCCTCGCCCGACGCCGCCCTATACCCCGATGGAAGGCCACTATTGTTCAGTCGTGCCATTGGATGTGAACCGTCACACGCCCGGATTGTACCGGGCGTTTGCCACCGACACAGACGGTCGCAACTGGACCTATCTACCCCATGGGCCGTTCGACAACGAACAGGGTTTTGACACGTGGGTCCGCGCGACCTGCATGGACGCCGACCCGATGTTTCACACCGTGCTGACCGGTGACGAAACGCCGGTTGGCATGGCCTCGTTCTTGCGGATCGAACCTGCGGCGGGTGTCATCGAGGTGGGGCATATCCATTTCTCGCCCCTGTTGCAGCGCAAACCGCAATCGACCGAGGTCATGTACCTGATGATGCGCCGCGTTTTCGATGAGCTGGGTTATCGCCGGTACGAATGGAAATGCGATGCGCTGAATGCACCGTCCCGCCGGACGGCCGAGCGGCTGGGCTTTACCTTCGAAGGCATTTTCCGGCAGGCGACCCACTATAAGGGCCGCAACCGGGATACCGCGTGGTATTCGATCCTCGACAGCGAATGGCCGCGCATCCGTTCCGCGTTCGAGGCCTGGCTTTCGCCAGATAACTTTGACCAGACGGGCCAGCAACGACAACCGTTGATGGCCCGCAGTCAGGAACAAGGGTCACTCGGCAATACCGAATTCCATCGACACGTTGACCGAGATTGAAACCTCGCCCCCCGCAACCGGTACGCTGCCGGCCTCTGACAGGTTCATTGCGCGCAACTGTGGGGCTGGGCGGATGCCGCCAAGCTGCTCGCTGATCTGCTGAACAGGGCCCAGCGTTACGTTTGCCGCCTGTGCCAGCTGTTGCGCCTTTGCGGTGGCTTCGGCCACGGCATTGGCACGCGCCTGCGCCTGCAACGGCGCCGGGTCCTGCACCCCAAAGCTAAGCCCGCCGAAATCATTGGCACCGTCCTGGATGACGGCATCCATGATCGTGCCCAGCTGCGTCAGGTCGCGCACACGAACCTGCACGTTGTTCGAGGCGACAAAGCCCGAAATCTCGGGGCGGTCACCGTTGGGATTATTGCGGCTGGACCATACCGGAGACAGCGACAAATCGCGGGTTTGAACGTCGCGGGCTTTGACCCCCATTTCGTCCAACCGCTTCAGAATCTGCGCCACCGCGTCGGATGTCGCCTGCATCGCATTTGATGCCTGCGGATCTTCGTTGGTCACGCCCAGCGTGATGGTTGCCATATCGGGCGTGGCTTGCACGGTGCCGGCCGCATCAACCGTGATGCGACGTTCTTCCGCATAGGCCATACCTGCGGCGGTGATGGCCAGCATCGCGGCCAGAAAAGCGATTTTCTTCAAGGTCTTCCCTCCGACTTCTTCATCCCCAACATGGGATGGCGGGGGTCACCCGAACAAGGGGAACCTCCGGCTTTTTCTTTCCCTCGGCGGGATCCTGCTTTAATATCAGCCTGCGGACGAGATGTCGTTTGCATTGATGCTGACAATTATGGTTCTTCCGGATTATGAAACCTGCCTTTGCGCTGTCTTTTTCTACTACCGGAATTTCTCTGCACCACCATTCGGATGATGACTGGTTCCGTGTGGGCGAGGTCGATCTGGCCGCGTCGGACCTGAGCGATCAGTTGCGGGACCTGCGGGACAAGGGCTTTGCCCTTGAAAACGATCTGAGTTGCAAGGTCATGATCCCCTTGGATCAGGTACGGTTTCTGTCGGTCACAGCCGATGGCCCGCCCACGGATGAAGCCGACCAAAATGTGCGGGTCGCACTGGCCGATTCCACGCCCTATTCGGTCCAAGACCTGGTGTTCGCCACTTCCACAGCCGGTTCGACCACCTATGCTGCGGCAGTTACCAGGCAGACGCTGGACGAAGCCCGCGATTTTGCGATCGAGCACGGGTTTATCCCGGTTCAGTTCAGCACCGAACCCGACCCTCAGGACTTCCCCACAGACGTACTGTTTTCTGCACCGCCGCAGGACCGGCCTGCCGCGGACACCCTGCCCCCGGCAAGCGATACAACGGTGTCTGAGGATGCCACAAACGCGACGCCCGACGCGCCCACGGTTCATCCCGTTGCCGATGAAACGGCCCCGCCAGAGTTTCGCTCGGCCCCGGTCATGGGCTCCAATGTAACCCCAAAGGCGACCCCCGAACCACTGACAAAGCGCTATGCCGTACCAGCCGCTGCCGCTGCGGCTGTTTTTGGTGCCGCACTGGGGTTGTGGGCTTTGACCGGGTCGGACAGCAGCGAAACGTCCGACACCGAACTGGCACAGATCGAAAGCCCCCCATCAACGTCCGAAGCGTCAGCAAACGGCACCCCGGCTGAACCAGAGACAACATCGTCGCAGTCGGCTGAGGTGGCACCTGGTGCCACAGAATCCGACCCAATCGTGCCCGATCCGACCAGTGAAACCCCGCCGGATGTATCCGCCACCGATGCGGCGATCCTTGAGGCGCTGAAAGTGGCACCGACGCAGGTTGATGAGGTTGCCCGCGACGCGCAAACGCAACTTACCCTAACGCAAACCGGTCAGATCATCACAACGCCCGAACCGCTGATTTCGCCGCCATTGTCGCAACCAGTTGAGCTGTATCTGGCGTCGGTCGACAACTCTAACCTTTCGCGCGATGCCATTGCCCTGCCCCCGGTGCAAAGCCTTGAAACCGATGAGCCATTCGATCAGGTCGCATTGCCCAGCATCGCCGGGACGCGCTTTGATCTTGATGAACGCGGTTTGGTTATCCCCACACCCGAAGGCGCGCTGAACCCGGACGGTATCATCGTCTTTCTGGGACGTCCGTCGAAAGTTCCGCCAGAAGTTCCGGTCCGGTTCGAGCAGGAGCCAATTCAGGAAGACACAAACAATCGGCTGGCTGAAAAGCGCCCTAAACTCCGCCCCGGCGATCTGATTGAACGCTTTGAGCGCCAACAACTGGGCGGGCGCACACGCGGTGAACTGGCCGTTTTGCGCCCCAAACTGCGCCCCAAATCCTTGCAGGAACAGCCACAGGTCGATGAAACCCCGACTGCGTTGGCTGTTGTGCGCGTACCCCGCCCCAGAATTCGCCCGGCGGGTCTGGTGCGAACCTCGGGGACGAAGACCGCCAATCTGGGCTCGACCGCCGCAATTGCTCCGCAAGGTGCTGAGGCCGGGACTTTCAAACCGAAAGCCGTTGCGCCCAAGATACCATCCTCAGCTTCGGTTGCGCGGCGGGCAACGATCGACAATGCCCTTAATCTGCGTAAACTTAACCTGATCGGCGTATATGGCACCCCAGCCAACCGGCGGGCTCTGGTGCGCTTGCCCAGCGGGCGGTACAAAAAGCTGAAAATCGGGGACAGGATTGATGGCGGCAAGGTCATCGCAATCAGCGATAGCGAACTGCGTTACCAAAAGAAAGGCCGAAACCTGACGCTGAAAATGCCGCGCAGCTAAAGGGTTTTCACCGTTGTGACCGAGGGGACCCCTGCCCCTCGGAATTTCACCTTACACTTCAATACACGCATTCAAGCCGCTGATATTTCACCACTTTCAATCTGTTCACGTTCGATGGATTCAAAGAGCGCCTGAAAATTCCCCTCGCCGAACCCATCATCCCCTTTGCGCTGGATGAACTCGAAAAAGATCGGCCCGACCACCGCTTTTGAGAAGATTTGCAGCAGAATTCTGGTCTCGCCACCGTCAAGAACGCCCTCACCATCAATCAGAATGCCGTGCTTCATCATCTGATCCAGCGGCTCTGCGTGATCGGCAACGCGATCCTTGGACAAGTTATAGTAAGCTTCATTCGGGCCGGGCATAAACTTCAGACCCTTTTCAGCAATTGCATCGGTCGAGGCATAGATATCCTCGCTTCCGACCGCGATGTGCTGAATCCCCTCGCCTTTGTATTTCTTTAGGTAAGAGACGATCTGCCCGGTTTCCCCACGGTCTTCGTTGATTGGAATACGGATACGCCCACACGGCGATGTCAGGGCGCGGCTGTACAGGCCGGTAAACTTGCCCTGAATGTCAAAGAACCGAATTTCGCGAAAGTTGAACAGGTCTTCGTAAAACCGGAACCACTTGTCCATATTGCCTTTGTAGACATTGTGCGTCAGGTGATCGAGGTAATAGAACCCATCCCCGCCCGGTTTGGACTGTTTGATCCATTTGAACTCGGTATTGTATGGCGACGTGTCGTAATATTGATCAATGAAATAGATCAGCGACCCGCCGATCCCCTTGATTGCCGGAACGTCCAGTGTTTTGTCCGCGGCCTCGTAAGGCTCGGCACCTTGGGCAATCGCGTGCTCATATGCTTTTTGCGCATCGACAACACGCCAGCCCATCGCAGGTGCGCAGGGTCCGTGTTCTTCGACGAACCGCGCCGCAAAGCTGTTGGGGTCAGCGTTGAGAATATAGGTCACATCACCCTGCTGCCACAGTTCGACGGCAGGTTCGTTTTTATGGTGGCCAACCAGTTCATACCCCATCCTTGCGAACAGATCGCGCAATTCCTGCGGATCGGGATGCGCGAATTCGACGAATTCGAACCCATCGGTTCCGGCGGGGTTTTCTTTGCTGATGACAGATTTCGGGGCGTTGTGCGGGAAGGGTCCCATGGCGCGTCTCCGTATAAACAGGAATTTCTTTGCTGATTCCAAAATATGCCTTAAGCAACGCTGTTTCTGCGCATTGTTTTCGTGTAACTTCCCCTCATATGCGCAAACAACGCATGTATTTAAATTTTTTCGGAGAATTTGCGCATATGCTGGATTCCACTGACACACAGCTGCTGTCCGCATTGCAGAAAAACGCCCACCTAACCGCGCATCAGTTGGGGGAAATGTTGAACCTGTCGCCCAGCCAGGCAGGCCGCCGCCGTCAACGGCTTGAGGCCGAAGGCTATATTACCGGCTATGCCGCACGGTTGGACCCTTTGAAACTTGGGCTGCAGGTTCAGGGCTTTATCCAGGTGCATCTTGGCACCCATGGGCCGGAACAATCCAAAAGCTTTTCCCGTATGGTGGACAGTCGCCCCGAAATCACCAGCGCCTGGACGATGACCGGAGAGGCAGATTACCTGCTGCGGGTCTATTGCGACGATCTATCCGCCCTCAATCGCTTGCTTCATCAGGTGATACTGCCGCATCCTGCGGTGGCACGGGTTCAAAGCCAGATTGTGATGGATCAGCTTAAACGCGACGCGCCGCTGCCGACCTGAACCAACCGAAAGGACCAACATGGACGATTTCCTTTACCAGGCCTCGATCTATCTGGCTGCTGCCGTGATCGCGGTGCCCTTGTCGGCGCGTCTGGGTTTGGGATCTGTTCTGGGGTATCTGGCCGCCGGTATCGTCATCGGCCCGATCTTAGGTCTGGTCGGGGCCGAAACCGAAAGCCTGCAACATGTGGCCGAATTCGGCGTGGTCATGATGCTGTTCCTGATCGGGCTCGAACTTGAACCGCGTGCTTTGTGGGATATGCGGGACAGGCTTTTGGGGCTGGGCGGGCTACAGGTCGCATTGTCGACGGCGGTGATCGCAGGTGTCGCCATGTATGCGAACCACGCGTGGTCCATCGCCCTGGCCGTTGGTTTGACCCTGTCCCTGTCTTCCACCGCGATTGTGCTGCAAACCCTTTCGGAAAAAGGCTTGATGCGGACCAACGGCGGTCGGGCCACCTTTTCCGTGCTGTTGACGCAGGATATCGCGGTTATTCCAATTCTGGCCCTTCTGCCGCTGCTGGCGCTGCCTGCGACGCCGCACATCGAAAGCGATGGATCGATCGAGCGCGCGGCGCTGGATCTGCATGATGCCGGTCACCACAGCCTGTCTCTGGTCGAAGGTCTGCCCGGTTGGGCCGTCACGCTGGTCACCTTTGGCGCGATTGCATTCGTCATTTTTGCGGGCATCTATCTGACCCGCCCCCTGTTCCGTTTCATCCACGCAACCCGCCTGCGCGAGATGTATACGGCGCTGGCCCTGATGATCGTCGTAGGGATTTCCTTTCTGATGACCTTGGTGGGCCTGTCCCCCGCTCTGGGAGCTTTTCTGGCGGGTGTCGTACTGGCCAGCTCGGAATTCCGGCATGAGATGGAAAGCGATCTTGAGCCGTTCAAAGGCCTGTTTCTTGGCCTGTTCTTCATAACCGTTGGTGCCGGGATCGACGTCGCGTATTTCTTCGATGACCCGTTCGACCTGATCGGATTGGCCCTGCTGGTCATATTGGCGAAAGGGGTCATTCTGTTTGTGGTCGGACGTGCGTTTAATCTGCGCGGGCGCGATCACTGGCTGTTTACCCTCGGGCTGGCGCAGGCGGGGGAGTTCGGTTTTGTTCTGCTGGCCTTTTCAACGCAGCAGAACGTCATCCCGCCGGATCTGTCGCAAAAGCTGTTGATGATCATCGCGCTGACGATGCTGATCACACCGCTTTTGTTCATTATCTACGACCAGCTGTCGCGCCGGATCGGCGATGGCACCCCACCGCCCGAACCGGATGAGATCGACGAAAAAGGCCCGGTCATCATCGCCGGTATCGGTCGTTTTGGTCAGATCGTAAACCGCCTTGTGCGCGCCAGCGGGTTCAAGACCGTCGTTCTGGATCATGACATCGAAACCGTTCAATTGATGCGCCGCTTTGGCGTCAAGGGGTTTCTGGGCGACCCGACCCGGCCCGAATTGCTGCGCGCGGCGGGTCTTGAGAAAGCCTCGGTTTTGGTGGCGGCGATGGATGACCCCAAACATGTGACACGTCTGGTCAGCTATGCGCGACGTCAGCGTCCGGATCTGCACATCGTCGCCCGGGCCCATGACCGGACCCACGTGTACCAGCTGTATCAGGCGGGTGCGAACGACATCGTACGCGAGATGTTCGACAGCTCACTCAGGGCGGGTCGCTATGTTCTCGAAAACATCGGGCTCAGCGAATATGAGGCGGCCCAAGCCGAGCAGACATTCTATCACCATGACAGATCATCCGTTCGCGAATTGGCCGAACTTTGGATTCCCGGAATGCCCACGGCGGAAAACAAGAAATATATCGAACGTGCCCGGAAGCTTGAAAAGGACTTGGAAACAGAGCTTTTGGAACTGGCCGAGAAACACGCCAAGAAATCTGCGTAAGGCACAGGGATCGGTTACGAGGTTCTGGTGCGGTGCGCGTTGGAACACCGCATCAGTTTCGGTGGGAAGGGGGTGCCAGAACACCCCCACCCGTGCCGTTTTTATTCGCAAGGTGGATTACCCGTCTGAAACCCCGGCCTCGGCAAATGTCGCCATGCCTGAATGGCACGCCACGGCGCTGTTGAGGATATTGATGGCCAGCGCCCCGCCCGAGCCTTCGCCCAGGCGCAGGCCAAGGTTCAGCAATGGCTCTTTGCCCAGTTTGGACAGTAACGCCGCATGGGCGCCTTCGGCACTTTGATGGCCTGCGACAGCGTGATCCAAAGCAGTGCTGGTCACATCCGCCAAACAGGCCGCCGCAGCCGAGCAGATGAAACCGTCCAGAATAACCGGAATGCGCAGAATGCGCGCGGCGGCGATGGCTCCGGCCATGGCGGCGATCTCTCGCCCGCCGAGACGGCGCAGGATTTCCAACCCATCGCCCGAACCTGAATGCAAAGCGACACCTTCGCTCACAACGCGGGTTTTGTTGGCCAGCCCCGCATCGTCCACCCCGGTTCCGCGCCCGGTCCAATCCGCCGCCTCCCCGCCGAACAACGCGCAGGATATCGCAGCGGCAGGCGTCGTGTTCCCAATGCCCATTTCGCCGACCACCAACAGATCGGACTGCGGATCAACCGCGTCCCACCCGGTGCGCAGGGCCTGCAGCAGATCATCCTCGGACATGGCCGGACCGGTGGTGAAGTCTACCGTGGGCCGATCCAGGTCCAGCGCGTGCACATCCATCTTCGCGCCCGCAGCCTTTGCCAGTTGATTGACCGCCGCGCCGCCGTGTTCAAAGTTCATGACCATTTGCACCGTCACTTCGGGCGGAAAGGCCGATACACCCTGCGCCGTGACACCATGATTGCCCGCGAACACGATGACCTGTGGTGCCGTGATCTGCGGCCGGGCGTCGCCGCGCCAGCCAGCGTACCAGATGGCGATATCCTCAAGCCGGCCAAGCGCCCCCGGGGGTTTGGTCAGTTGCCCATTTCGATCCGTCGCGTCCCGCAGGGCGTTCTCGTCCGGACCCGGCGCCTGACTCAGGGCATCGCGGAGTGTATTCAGATCATTAAGTTCGGGCAGCATCCAAAGCCTCGTTGCATCAGAGTGGTCCTGTGTGTTTAACCGAAGCGTCCAAACCAACAAGACCCCGAAAGGCGCAGGAGTGCATAAAAACGACACCAAACTCTTTTCGCGGTGGGATATTCCGCTTGCAATCGTTTTGCTGACGCGTCTGCCGGTCCCGCGTTTGCCCGAAAAGGTGTTTGCGCGGCAAGCTGATGCGGTCTGGGCGTTTCCTGTGGTCGGGCTGGTGATTGGGGCGCTGGCCTGCGCTGTGGGCTGGGCGGCGGTGGCCCTTCACCTGCCCGCGACGGCCTGTGCAATCGGTCTGATCGCAGTGATGATCCTGACCACCGGCGCCATGCACGAGGACGGTCTTGCCGATACGATCGACGGTTTCTGGGGCGGTTTCACACCCGAACGCAGGCTTGAGATCATGAAGGACAGCCATATCGGCGCTTATGGTGTTCTGGGCCTGATCCTGTCGCAGTTTTTGCGCATCGCAATCGTTGCAACCCTGCTGTCAGCGGGTGCATTCACGGCAATCCTTGCAGCCTGCATCCTGTCGCGCGCCTTCATGCCGGTTCTGATGGTTGCCCTTCCCAACGCCCGAAACAGCGGGCTGAGCCATTCTGTCGGGGGGCCAAAGGTCGGAACCGCCGCAATCGGGCTTGGGGTGGCCGTTACCTGCGCTGCATTTCTGATGGGATCGGCCGCCATCATCCCCACATTGGTTGCCGCACTGACCGTTGCCGCATTTGCGCAGCTGGCAAAAACCAAGATCAACGGCCAGACGGGCGACGTTCTGGGGGCAACGCAACAATTGGTCGAGCTTTCATTTCTGACTGCCGCCGCCGCGGCGCTTTAGGCCACACCGCCGGTTTCGATCCTCAGAACCTCACCGCAGTGTTTGCAGTGCACGGCATCGGGGTCATGGCGGTACAGGCCGCAATTGGGGCATTTGTGGCGTACTTTTTGCGGCATGAATACCGCCTGCGCCAGACGAACAAACAAGGCCACGCCGACAACCATGATAAAGACCGAAAACAGCTTGCCCCCGGGGGTCGGTAAAGTGATGTCACCAAACCCGGTCGTGGTCAGCGTGGCCATGGTAAAATACAGCGCGTCTATATAGGCCGTCTGGCTGTTTTCCGGCATGAAAAAGACCAAAACGGCCGTGGATGTTACGAATACGAATACCAACAGGTTGATCGCCGCGATGACCGCGTCTTCGTGGGTTCGAAAAAAGTGGCTGTCCCGGCGCAGGTCCCGCAGAAGGTGATAGGAATGGATCAGCCGCAGGGCGCGCAAAATCCGCAAGAATGCCAGATTTCCGGTCAAGAATGGATCAAGCAGCAAAGAGAATATCACCACGATATCGGCCAGCGTGTAGATCTGGCGCAGCAGCTTCCAGCGGTCCTTCGCAATCCACAGCCGCGCCGAGAAATCCAGCAGGATCAGAAACCCGACGCACATGCTGGCAATCGTCATACCCGTGCCATGAGAGCTGTTGGCCGTCATGACAAAAAACACGATCGTTGCCGCATCAAACAGGATCAGCCCATAACGAAACCGGACCGAGATCGGGTCGTGCCCGATATAAAGGAACTTTACCGTTTGCTTCATGCTGGCCCTGTATCCGCTTTTGTACAAAAGAAAATTAGCCGCAAACAGCCCGCCCACTCAAGCGACCACCCACGAAAAAGACCGCCCCCTTGCAGGAGCGGCCCCAAAAAACAGTCAGAAGCGATCAGGCGGCGGCGGCAGCAGCGCGCGAGGTCAGAACCTCATCCACCTGTTTGGCAGCCGAAATCTCGCCAGCCCCGGAAACTGCGGCAACCTCGCGGGTCAGGCGTTCAAGCGCGGCTTCGTACAGCTGACGCTCGGAATAGCTCTGCTCGCGCTGATCGTCGGTGCGGTGCAGGTCGCGAACCACTTCGGCGATCGAGATCAGGTCGCCCGAGTTGATTTTCTGTTCATATTCCTGCGCCCGGCGCGACCACATGGCGCGTTTCACCTTGGCCTTACCCTTCAGGGTTTTCATCGCCTGGCTGATGACATCCGGCGAGCTGAGAGACCGCAGGCCGGATTCGGTGACCTTGTTGGTCGGCACCCGCAGGGTCATCTTATCCTTCTCAAATGAGATGACGAACAGCTCGAGCGAATATCCCGCGACTTCCTGTTCTTCGATCGAAACGATCTGACCCACGCCATGCGCGGGGTAAACAACATAGTCATTCGGGCGGAACTCAAGCTTTTTCGACTTAGACATACAGGTTCATCCTTGGTTATTGCGCGAGACACAGACGACAAAACACCCAAGCCGGAGCCACATTCGGCCCCGTCGAGCGGTTGGTTTGTCAAAAAATCAGAACTCCAAAGTAGTCATACTTACGGAGTACATCCCCATCTCATTCATCATTCAGCTTACGAGTATACCACAAAATTGCGACACTCGAAAGGCTACCGCAGGGTGTGCGGAATAAAATGGTTTCACCTCTGATAGTTAAGGCAAAAACCTGCTTTGAATTCGACGCGTTGGCCCGCGAATCGCCTAGCCGCCCTCGCCGGGAGCCTCAGAGAAATACTTCTCCATCTTGCCTTCTTCACCGTCGCGTTCCTCGGCCTCGGGCAGAGGATCTTTTTTGGTGACAATCACAGGCCACTGCTCCGAGAACTTGCGGTTGAATTCGACCCATTGATCCATGCCCGGTTCCGTATCCGGACGGATCGCATCCGCAGGGCATTCGGGTTCACACACACCACAATCAATGCACTCATCAGGATGGATGACCAGAGTGTTCTCACCTTCATAGAAACAATCGACCGGGCATACCTCGACACAGTCGGTGTATTTGCAGGCGATACAGTTCTCGGTCACAACATAGGTCATAGTGGGATTCCCGTTTGCGGTTTGGGCGTGTAGCTAATTCAGTATCGCCGTTTCTTCAAGGGATGATCACCTGTCAGGTGTGCGAGAAAGATCAAGCGCACGTCGATCTTTCTTGGATGGGCGACCTTTTCCCTCAAACCCCGGATTTCGTGGCGCTGTGTCCTGTTTTTCCGTCAGGTCTGAATACAATGTTTGCGCCTCAGTGGCTGGACCGCGTCTTTCGCCAAGTTTTTCAACGCGAACGACCCGGACCTGACGCCCCTGAGTAAATGTAAGAACGTCGCCCGGTCCCACGGCCTGCGCCGGTTTCAGGACCTTGTTGCCGTTCACACGCACATGGCCGCCGCTGACCTGTTTGGCGGACAGGCTGCGGGTCTTGAAGAACCGCGCCTGCCATAGCCATTTGTCGATCCGCAGCTTGGCCTCGGCCATTGGCGGTCAGTTACCGTCTTTCAAACCCATCAGCGCTGCTGCGAACGGGTTGTCCGGATCGATAGCCTTTTCCTTTTTCGGAGGCCGGGACGAGAAGGTCTTGGCGCCTTGTGGTTTGCCGGGCTTCTTGCCCGCTGGCTTGCCGCGACCGCCCTGAGGCTTGCCGCGCGGTTTACCCTTGCCCTGCCCTTGTTCGCGACGCGGGCCGCGATTGGCCTGGCGCTGACGCCCCCAGGTGAAGGTATAGAACACTTCGACCTCTGGCTCATCAGAAGCAGAGGCCTCGGCTGCCGCCTCGGTGCTTTCGGTGGCCTCGGCTGACGCCTCGGCGGGGGTGGCGGTTTCTTCGGGTGCCGCTTCCGAAGCCGGAGGTTCTTCGGCTGCAGGCTGCTCTGCCGCCTCGGTCGAAGGGGTCTCAGCCGGTGCGGCTTTGACCTTTTCGCGCTCACCACGCTCGGCCTTGTAGCCCAGCCCCTGCATCAGGTCGGCGAATTGTTCCAGCGTCATTCCGGTGATCGACAGCATGTCGGGCTTGGCTTCGAACCCGCCACGACTGTCTTCGGCGCGCAACATGTCAGCCAGACGTTCCAGCATGTCGATACGGATCGAGCGTTCCCCCGCATCGCGGTAGCCGCACATGGTATCGTAGCCCTCGGGCGCGTCTTTGGCGACCGGTACGGTGACCAGTCCCGGAGGCGGAGCGTCGGGGAATTCCTGTAGTCCGTTAGCCAGTGCCCACAGAACCAGACGCAGACGCGTCGGTGCGGGTTTCAGCAGCAGCGGCATGAAGATGGTGAACTGACCAAACCGGATGCCATGCTTACGCAGGGCACCACGGGCATCCTGATCCAGATCCTTGACGTCCTGCGCGACCTGCGCACGCGGCAGCAGGCCCATAGCCTCGACCATACGGAAGGCAAATCCCTTGGCCAGACCGGACAGTTCTTCATCACGCGACAGGTTCAGCAGCGGCTCGAACAGAGCGGCAACCTTGCGGTCGATGAAATGCTGCAGACGGCGCTGAACTTTCTGTTCAACATCGGGGCCTGCGGCCTCATCCACAAAAACCTCGACCATTGGCTTGAGAGGGTCTGCCCCGGCAACCAGTTTACCAACAGCATATTCACCCCACATCAGGCCACCCTGATCGGTAAAATCAATCTCGGTATCGGGCGCATTATAGAAGCGGTCGGCGCGCAGATGGAATTGCGGCGCGAGTGCTTGCAAGGACGCCGATTTCAAAGCTTTCGCCTCGGTCCCCTGCGCGTTTTTGTCCGGGGTAAACCGGAACCCTTCCAAACGACCGACGAATTCGCCTTCGACGGTCACTTCACCCTTGTCATTTACTTCGGCCAAAAGGGCCTCCTTCTGTTTGAGCCGGCGCAACAAAACAGATGTACGCCGGTCCACAAATCTTTGCGTCAAACGCGCATGCAACGCATCCGATACTCTGTCTTCTACAGCGCGGGTTTCGGCGCGCCAATGTGATTCGTCACGCACCCAGCCTTTTCGCTGCGCAACATATGTCCAGGTCCGAATATATGCCAACCTTTTGGAGAGCGCATCAATATCCCCGTCCGTCCGGTCAATCTGGCGGATTTGCCGCGCCAAGAAATCATCGGGGATCGCCTTGCGTTCGTGCAAGTGACCATAGATCACCTCTAGCAGGCTGGCGTGTTCGGCATGGCTGATGCCGCGAAAATCGGGAATTCGACACACATCCCACAGCAAACGGATCGACGGGCCATCGCTGGCGCGGGCTGCGACCTCAGCCACCTGCGACAGCGATTTCAGCGCATTCAGATCATCGGCGGGCCGCGCTTTGATCAGATGTTCGTCCTCGGGGCTGACCTCAAGCGCATCAATCAGCGCGTCGATTGAGCCAAATCGCAAAGCAGCATTTCGCCAGTTCAGCTTTTTCATCGGCGTGAAACGGCTGTCCATGATCGCCTGCGCCATACCTTCGTCCAGCGGCGGTGCCTCACCCGTCACGCCAAAGGTGCCGTCAGACATGCCCCGCCCGGCACGGCCGGCAATCTGCGCCAGTTCATTGGGGGCCAGCGGACGCATCCGGCGACCGTCGAATTTGGACAGAGAGGAAAACGCCACATGGTTCACGTCCAAATTCAAACCCATACCGATGGCGTCGGTGGCGACCAGATAATCAACCTCGCCATTCTGATAGAGATCGACCTGCGCGTTTCGCGTACGCGGGCTGAGCGCGCCCATGACCACAGCAGCACCACCCTTTTGGCGGCGCAACAACTCGGCGATGGCATAAACATTTTCGACCGAGAACCCGACGATGGCACTGCGCGCGGGCATCCGGCTGATCTTTTTTGATCCGGAATACACCAACTGCGACATCCGTTCACGGCGGATAAACTGCGCCTGAGGCACCAGCGCCGCGATTGCGCTGCGCACGGTGTCAGAGCCCAGAAAAAGCGTCTCATTGGTGCCGCGCGACCGCAACAGGCGATCCGTGAAAACGTGACCGCGTTCGGGATCGGCGCATAGCTGAATTTCATCAATGGCCACGAAATCCGCGCCCATGCCTTCGGGCATCGCCTCGACCGTGCAGACCCAATATTGGGTGCGCGGCGGCACGATCCGTTCCTCACCCGTGACCAGCGCTACAACGGATGGCCCCCGGATCGCGACGATCTTGTCATAGACCTCGCGCGCAAGCAGGCGCAGCGGCAGGCCGATGACACCAGTCCGGTATCCCAGCATCCGCTCGATTGCGTAATGGGTTTTACCTGTGTTTGTCGGGCCTAGAACGGCCACGATTCGGGATGACCCGTTCACCTTTGCCCCCTGCCCCGGACTTTACAGCGCTGCGCCTTCAATCTGAGGCTTCAGTCGATTCACGGCATTGGTTACTTCGTCATGATGAGGATGTATAGCCAACGCGCGCGAATAGGCACCGTACGCTTTGTCAGGCTGGCCCACGATCTCGAATATCAGGCCAAGACCATAAATAGCCTCATAGTTGTTCGGGTTCAGCGTCAATGCGTGTTCCAGATCGGCGGCGGCCATCCCGAACCTCTCCATCCCAAAAAAGACCGAAGCCCGGACATGCCACCCTTCGGCGAACGCAGGCGCATGATCTGTCAGGGCTGTCAGATGTTCGACAGCAGCCACCGTGTCACCGTCATCCAGTGCTTCGCGGCCGCGTTCCAAAAGCAAATCAGCCGAGGCTGAGCCTGAAAGCGACCAAAGCGCTTTGAGCTGGCGATCAATGCCAATCGCTTGATCCGGGGTTGATTGCACGAGTTGCCGCAATAGCTCTGCCTCGTCCCGCGTGTCCGCCTGTTGGGCGAAACCACTGGTGGAATACGTGACTAGCAGCAGCGTTGCCGCAACGATACCTTTGAGATTGTAGCTTGCAATGGCCATAACAGTGTTCAGTGTAGCGTAGCGCCAAGGGAAGTCCATTCCCTGCGCTCAAAACTAAGTGAGGAATACCATGAGCGACACCCTGGAAAAAGCCGCAGCAGCGCTGAGTGATAAACTGTCGGGCGGCAATTTTGACGCGTCGGCCAAATTTGCGATCGCAGAACTTGGCTCGATCGTTCTGGACGCAAACGGCGCACGCGTCAGCGATGACGACGCCGACGTCACAATGAGCTCGGACGCAGACACGTTCGAACAAATCCTGAGCGGCGACCTGAACCCAACCGGTGCATTCATGTCCGGCAAGCTGACCATTGATGGCGACATGGGCGTTGCCATGAAGCTTGCGTCGGCTCTGGCCTGATGGCGTTGCTGCCGGCCCCTTTGTTTGAAGACATGGCCGGCGGTCCCGCCGGTGGTAAGGCCCATTGGCTGAACACGGCGGACAATACACGTATTCGGGCGGCCCATTGGTTGCCCGAAGGCGATGCGTGCGGCACGGTGATGATGTATCCCGGCCGCACGGAATATATCGAAAAATACGGCGACGCAGCGGCGGAATTCGTTAACCGGGGATTTGCCTTTCTATCCATTGACTGGCGGGGTCAGGGATTGGCTGATCGCCTGCTGGATGATCCACGTATTGGGCATGTTGATCAGTTCACCGATTACCAAAAAGATGTGCGGGCGACGCTGGATCTGGCAGCTGAACTACAGTTGCCTAAGCCTTGGTATGTCATTGGTCATTCAATGGGCGGTGCAATCGGACTGCGGGCGGTTCTGGAAAACGACTGTTTTTCAGCCTGTGCCTTCACCGGGCCGATGTGGGGCATCTACTTTAACCCGATCATGAAACCACTCAGCCGGCTGACGGCCTATTGGGGCCCAAGGGTTGGCCTTGGGGAAAAGACACCTCCGACGACAACGCTTGAAAGCTATGTGCTGTCGGAACCTTTCGAAGGCAACTCGCTGACCCGTGATCTGGCGATGTACAAGATGATGCAGGATCAATTGCTTGCACATCCTGAGCTGGCGCTGGGCGCGCCGTCGACGATCTGGTTGCGCGAGGCGCTGGATGAATGCGCCTGGCTGATGGAACAACCAGCGCCGACAACTCCGGGTTTGACGTTTCTGGGCAGCCACGAACAGATCGTGGACCGCAAAGCCATTCGTGCCCGCGTGGCGAATTGGCCGAACGGCACCCTGATCGAAGTTCCAGAAGGCGAACACGAGGTCTTGATGGAACCCGCGGACGTACGCGGACCCGTTTTCGATCAACTGGCGGCGCTTTTTATGGCGACGCAATCCGACCCAAAGCCCGAGCCCGCGCTGTCAAGCTGATGCGATATGCGCGCAAAGGCGGCTTGTGATCCAGACCGCCCGCGCCTAAATGTTTGCCAAAGCAGATATTCCGAGGTGAACCATGCGCGACCTTCCCTTTCCCGTCCGTGACGCAAACGCAGCCGGAGGAACCGGCAATCTCGGCAACCTGCCGGAATGGGACCTGAGCGACCTTTACAGTTCGGAAGACGCGCCCGAGTTGGACCGTGATCTAACCTGGCTTGAGGGGGAATGCGCATCCTTTGCCGCAGATTACGAAGGCAAACTGGCCGATCTGGACGCTGCGGGCCTGCTGGCCTGCGTTTTGCGCAACGAAAAGATCAACTCGGTCGCGGGGCGCGTCATGTCCTTTGCCGGTCTGCGTTATTACCAGCTGACCACAGATGCCGACCGGGCCAAATTCCTGTCGGACATGCAGGAAAAGATCACCATCTTCACCACTCCGCTGGTGTTCTTCACGCTTGAGATCAACCGCATCGACGATGACGTGCTCAAGGCGCATTTCGATGCAAGTACCGATCTGGCACGCTATGAACCGGTTTTCCGCCGTATCCGCGCGATGAAGCCTTACCAGCTGTCGGATGAGCTGGAAAAATTCCTGCACGATCTGGGCGTTGTCGGCGACGCATGGGAACGCCTGTTCGACGAGACCATCGCCGGGCTGACCTTTACCGTTGATGGCGAAGAGCTGAACATCGAAGGCACCCTGAGCTTTTTGACCGAGCAGGACCGCAGCAAACGCGAGGCTGCCGCGCGCGAACTGGCCCGGGTGTTTCAAGACAACGTCAAAACCTTTGCTCGTGTGCACAACACACAGGCCAAGGAAAAGGAAATCGTCGACCGCTGGCGCAACATGCCGACTGCGCAAACGGGACGCCACCTTTCGAACGACGTGGAACCCGAAGTGGTTGAGGCCCTGCGTGAGGCGGTCGTGGCCGCCTATCCCAAACTGAGCCACCGGTATTACGAGCTAAAGCGCAAGTGGCTGGGGTTGGACGTCATGCAGGTCTGGGACCGCAACGCGCCCCTGCCGATGGAAGACTCGCGCATCGTCGACTGGGCCGAGGCGGAAAAGACCGTGATGGATGCCTATAACGCCTTTGATCCGCGTATGGGGGAAATCGCGACGCCATTCTTCACCAAAGGCTGGATTGATGCGGCGGTAAAGCCCGGCAAAGCACCGGGTGCATTTGCGCATCCCACGGTGACCGATGTGCACCCCTATGTGATGCTCAACTATCTGGGCAAACCGCGCGATGTGATGACACTGGCGCATGAACTGGGCCACGGCGTCCATCAGGTTCTGGCCGCCGATCAGGGCGAAATGCTGTCATCCACCCCGCTGACGCTGGCCGAAACCGCCTCTGTCTTTGGCGAGATGCTGACCTTCCGCAAAATGCTGGATCAGGCAGAAACGCCGGAACAGCGCAAAGTGCTGCTGGCGGGCAAGGTCGAGGACATGATCAACACGGTCGTCCGCCAGATCGCCTTTTACGATTTCGAATGCAAACTGCACGCGGCCCGTCGCGAGGGTGAACTGACCCCCGACGACATCAATGCCCTTTGGATGAGCGTTCAGGCCGAAAGCCTTGGCCCGGCGTTTGAATACATGGATGGGTATGAGACATTCTGGGCCTATATCCCGCATTTCGTCCACTCGCCCTTCTACGTCTATGCCTATGCGTTTGGTGATGGCTTGGTGAACGCGCTCTATTCCGTATACGAAAGCGGATCTGAGGGGTTCGAGGACAAGTATTTCGACATGTTGCGCGCCGGTGGGTCCAAACACCACAAGGAACTGCTGGCCCCCTTTGGGCTGGATGCCAGCGATCCAAAGTTCTGGGACAAGGGCCTGTCGATGATCTCGGGCTTCATTGATGAACTGGAAGCGATGGAAGGCTGATCACTTCTGGCTTTTGGTTGTCAGGAACACGGCAGCCACGATCAACACCGCACCAAGGGCCGCGACCGGAGTGATCGTGGCCCCCAAAAACAGCGCTGAGTTGATGAACGTGAACACGACGGAGGCGGCGAACATCAAGGTCGCCGTCAGCGTCGACACCCGCGCTGCGGCCTCGTACCACAAGTAATAGGCCAGCGCGGTTGGCAACACGCCCAGCAGGATCAGGAAAACCACATCGTTGGCCGTGGGCACTTGCAGGGTAAACGCGGCCATAGGAAGCAACAGCACGCCCGAACACAGGAAGATTCCAAACAAAAAGTTCAGGCGCTCAGCGGTCGATTCCGAATTGCGCATCGCCCGGCTGCTGGAGATCAAGAACACCGCCCAGCTGAGGCCCGCCCCGATTTCCAACAGATCGCCAAACAGGGGTTCTCCGCCCCCTTGGAAATCTCGGTAAACGGTTAAGAACACGCCTGTAATCGCCAGTGCAGTCGCCAGAAAATCCGTGCGTGTGACAGGCGTATCGGCAAAGAAATACAGGAAGATCAGCACAAAGAAGGGCGCGGTGTTTTCAAGCACCATGGCGTTGGCCGCGCCGGTATGTTCCAGCCCAATGTGGAACAGGATATAGTTGATCACCGTCGACAGAACAGCCAGCCGAAAGTTCCAATCCCCCAGCCGGATCGACATAGCAACCCGCATCACTCGCAACAGGCCATAGATGGCAAGCGCCGCGATGAACAGGCGCGTCACCGCGATCTGCAGCCCGCCCAGATCGCTGGTCAGATACCTGACAATGACGCTGTGCGTGCCCCACAGGAATGCCGCCAGAAACCCAAGAAACAAGCCATTCTGTAACAAGGGCCGTTTCGTTGGGGCGTCCGGCATACCTTGGCCCCGCTTACTTCAACTGACTGTCTTTGGAGCCACGCCGATTTATTCCGGCGCGGGACTTAGTGGCCCCGTCGCGTTCCTGTTGACACTCAAGACACAGTTTGACGCCCGGAACGGCCACCCGGCGCTTTTCCGGTATCGGCTCCTCACACTCGGCACAATGGGTCAGGCTTTGACCTACGGGCCGCTTTTGCGCCTGCATCCGGGCCAGCTCGTCCGAGATGGACGCCTCAATCTGTTCACTCACCGCGCCGTCACGCGCCCAGCCGCCTGCCATTGGCCTTCTCCTGATCAGGTGCCTGCCAGATTAGCCGAGCCGGACAACGGCTGGCAAGTCAGAGAGAAACGGCACCGTTCAGAACCCGGTCGATCATATCCTGCGTCCCGCGCGAGAATTCCAGCGGACACGGATACGCGGCCCCCTCGCGAACAGACCTGCAAAAGGCCTCGACCTGCAGCTTATAGTGATCATCGCCGGGAAAGCGCGTGACCTGTTCCTCAAGCCCCGGACGATGCAGTTCTACCCGCGCCTCACCAAAGACCCGCGCGTTGAATGGCGCAGTCAGGCGAATGACCCCGCCTTCGCCGTGAAACACCATTTCTTGATGCGGATGCATCCGGATCGAGACATAGCTGGAGTAGGTGAAATCCGGGAATTGCGCGCGGATTTCCGTAAAGGTGTCGATCCCGTCCTCCCACCGGATCGCCGCATCAACCGAAACCGGTTCTTGCCCGGTCGCAAAGCGCGCGCCGCCGATCACATAGACGCCGATGTCGCGCAGGCCACCCCCGCCAGTTTCCGCGCGATTGCGGATGTTGGTCGTGTCGGTGCGGTTGTCAAAACTGAACGCCCCGGTCACATGCGCCAATTTCCCGATAGCCCCATCCGCGATCAGCTTGCGCGTCAACTGCCACTGCGGGTGATGCACAATCATGTACGCCTCGGCCGCCAGCAACCCGGTCTCATCACGTTTTTGAATCAAAGGCGCAAACTCGGACGCGGTCATCGCCATGGGCTTTTCACACAGCACATGTTTTCCGGCATCCAGCGCCCTAAGGCTCCATTCAACGTGCAGGTGATTGGGTAACGGAATATATACAGCCTCGATCTGCGGGTCGGCCAGCAGCGCTTCGTAACTGTCATAAACGGTCAGATCGGGGCAGAATGCCTGAAATGGTTCCGCCTTGGCTGCACTTGACGTGGCCAATCCGGCCAGACGGGCCCCTTCAGCGGCGTGAATTGCGGGGGCCATGAACTGTCGGGCAAATTTGGCGGCCCCCAAAACGCCCCACTGAACCGGTTTGTGCATCATGTCCTCCCACAGGCAGCACCGCGCGTCGAACCAGAATTCCAGTTGCAATGGTTCGTCACCAGATTCTCTGTATCAATCAGCCGACACAAAGTCAGGTTTTTCAGCGCCCAAAGAAAAAGCCCGCCAGAACTGGCGGGCCTGATCGGTTGATCCGGGCGGCCCTACATGGCGCCCAGCATCCCCTTTTCACGCGCAAGTTCGCGCATCTTTTTCTGCAGCTTTTCAAAGGCGCGCACTTCGATCTGACGAATGCGTTCGCGGCTGACGTTGTACTGCGTGCTCAGCTCTTCCAGCGTGACAGGCTGGTCCATCAGGCGACGCTGGGTCAGGATGTCTTTTTCCCGATCGTTCAGCACATCCAGCGCAGCAGACAACAGCTCGCGCCGCGCGTCCAATTCATCGCGCGCCTCATAGTCGCCGGCCTGATCTGCGTCTTCATCCTCAAGCCAGTCCTGCCATTGCATGGTGCCTTCGCCTTCGGAGCCGACCGTTGCGTTCAGCGAGGCATCACCACCGGACATCCGGCGGTTCATGCTGATCACTTCGGCTTCGGTCACACCCAGATCATTGGCGATCTGTGCAACGTTTTCAGGGCGCAGGTCGCCTTCTTCCAGCGCACCAATACGCGCCTTGGCTTTGCGCAGGTTGAAAAACAGCTTTTTCTGTGCCGACGTCGTGCCCAATTTGACCATCGACCACGACCGCAGAACGTATTCCTGAATCGAGGCGCGAATCCACCACATGGCATAGGTTGCCAGCCGGAACCCTTTTTCCGGGTCAAACTTTTTGACAGCCTGCATCAGGCCAACATTCGCCTCAGAGATCACCTCGGCCTGCGGCAGACCATAGCCGCGATAGCCCATGGCGATCTTGGCCGCCAGCCGCAGATGCGACGTGACCATTTTATGCGCTGATTTAGTATCCTGCTCTTCCACCCAACGCTTGGCGAGCATGTACTCTTCTTCTGGCTCAAGCAGGGGAAACTTGCGAATTTCCTGCATATAGCGGTTCAGTCCGCCTTCCGGCGTCGGCGCGGGGAGATTTGCGTAATTTGCCATGTTTCATGTCCCTCCGACAAATGTTTAAGTCGTTAACATAGGATATGGGCGTCCATATCACCTCGTTCAAGAGGTACTGTTAACAGTCTGGAATTAACGATTGATAAAGGAAAGCTAAGAACGCGTTACTCACGTGACTTTGCACATTATGTCAGCGGCGCAGCCAAGTGTTCAATCAAATTTTCCATATCATTGGGCAATTCGGCCTCGAACCTCAAATTTTCGCCGGTTACAGGGTGTTCGAACCCTAAAACGGCGGCATGAAGCGCCTGACGCGGGAAACTGCGCACAGCTTCGGCAGTGGCCGCGCTGAACGCCTTGGCGGCCAGTTTGCGTTTGCCGCCATACACCGGATCGCCGACCAACCCGTGGCCCGCATGGGCCAAATGGACGCGAATCTGGTGCGTTCGGCCTGTTTCCAGCCAGCATTCGATCAAGGCCAGCACGCCCGGCTTGCCAAAGCTCTCGACCACGCGGGCCCGCGTGACGGCATGGCGCCCGCCATGAAACAACACCGCTTGCCTTTGCCGATCAGTCTTGTGACGTGCCAGTTGGGTGGTCAGCCGCATGATATTGCCCGCCTCAAAGCTGACCCCTTTGACCCCGCGCAAACGGGGGTCATTTGCATCCGGCACACCGTAACAAATCGCGCGGTAATAACGCTCGACACTGTGGGCCTCGAACTGAGCGGCCAGCCCGTGATGCGCGGCATCTGATTTGGCGACGACCAGCAAGCCGCTGGTTTCCTTGTCGATCCGATGCACGATTCCGGGGCGTTTGACACCACCGACGCCAGACAGATCCGCACCACAGTGGTGCAGCAATGCATTCACAAGCGTTCCATTGGGCGACCCCGGCGCGGGGTGAACCACCATGCCCGCCGGTTTGTTGACCACAATCAGGTCCGCGTCTTCGTATACGACGTCCAAAGGGATATCTTCGGGGCCGATATGGCTGTCCTCGGCCTCAGCAACGATGATCGTCACACGCGCGCCTTCGGCGACCTTGGCCTTGGGGTCATGCGCCACGGCCCCGTCGATCTGGATCGCACCCTCATCTATCAACCGGGTCAAACGTGTACGCGACAGGTTTTCCCCGGCTGGCACATCCCGCGAAAGCGCCTTATCAAGACGTGGCGGCGGATCGGCCGCGATCTGAAATTCAATCTGACGGGTGCCCATGACTGTCCCTTCCGAACCCCAAGAACCGCTGGAGACCCCGCAACTTCGCCTGTTGCGCAGAATGGTCATGTTGTTGACCGCGGTGATGATTGGCGGGGTTCTAGTTACATTCGCACTGATTGTCATCCGACTATCGGACAGAACCCCCACCCTGCCCGATCAGGTCGAACTGCCCGACGGTGCAAAAGCGCAGGCCGTGACCATCGGGAACAACTGGTACGCGGTGGTCACCGATGACAATCGCATCCTGATTTTTGACAAGACCACCGGCCGCCAGCGTCAGGAAATCACCGTCGAGTAGGGCATTAACCCTCAAGCGCCATGCGAAACACGACCTCTGACGCCTTTCGCAGCGCTTCGTATTCTTCGGGCGTATCCCTGCGAAACATCTGATCCTCGGCGCTGAGACGCGCCGGGCTGAACAATTCCTTCCGATCGGAAAAGAACTCTTGACGGAACTCAACATCCTGCTTGGCAAGGAAATCATCCAGCCACGCGCGTTCTTGCGGCTCCAACACATCGTGCCGCCGAACCATGACCGGATCGTCGATAACGCGCCGGCGCAGCTGACGGCTTTGCTTGCGCCCCATCGCGCGGGATACAACGCCAAACGCCTCGCTTGCGGCGCGGGACTGGGATTGGTTCGATGGCTGATCAGGCGGGCTGCCCTCTGGCAGGTTAACACCAATCCGCGACATGAAATCATCGACCACATGTCCACGGACCATTTCGGCGCGCTCATACATCAGCGGAACGACGGTTACACCAGGGAAAGCCGCCCGGATTTTCATCATTTTTGCTGAGAAACTATAGATTTCGGGATTGGCCTTTATTCTGTCCAACAGATCGCAAATATACGTGGACCCGCCTAGGGCAAGCCGCCCGTTTTTGGCCCGCTGCTTGTAGTCGGCCTCGAAAAAGTCAGAATACCGCCGACAATAGAAAGTGATCCGCAGATCACGTGAGGGGATTTCGGTAAAAATCTGCGCCAGTTTTTGCAGATCACAGCCATAGAACATCTCGGACGAGACCAGACAGGTTTGATCGCTGTGTGCCTGATACTCGCGAAACATGGGTTCGCGGAACGGATCATCCGCCGACTTGGCTTGATTCAGGTGAAACGCAATAATGTTGTGGCTGATCGCAAGGCGCGTTGGCCGTTCCGGCCTGCTGCGCCCGGTTTCCATGTACCGCAAGCCGACCTCTGCCAACGCAGCAGTGTTTTTACGCACATATCCCTGAAGGGCGGTCGAGCCGGTTTTGGGCATTCCTAAATGCAACCAAAGCATCAATCCTCTCCGTACTCAGCGTATTTTCGTTTCATTCCTGAGTCTTGACAGATGTCTCTGCCGTCATTTGCTGCATGAGGTCCTGCATCTCGGGCTGTTCGCGCAGTTGCGAAATCTGCTGTCGGTGAAGGTCGCATGACATGTGATGCAATCGGGCGGTTTCCGGATCCGACAGCAGATCATAGTAATGGCCGCGTTTGCGATCCAGGATCACGTCGATGGAACTGTCTGCGTCGGCATTCTGGTTCATCATATCCCAGTATTCCATACCCAGGCTTTCCCCCAGATGGTGGGCCCGCCCCCGCATTTTCTTGACCAGATAACTTTCGCAGGATTTCAAAGCGTAATGATTGACCTGCACCAGATCATAGCCAACGGAATCCCGTGCCGAACGCCAGCTTCTGGAATAATAGCGATCCGGCATCAATTCACCCGATCCATTGTACCAGTGGCATTCTTCCATGGTTTCGACTGTGGGGCGCTTAGGTCTGTGAACACCTAGTCCAGCCCAGATCTCGGGCTGGAACATGGTTTTGAATCCCCACGCCTGAGGAGGCCGAATTGTCCGCTCGCGGGCGGCGCGTCGAAATTGATCCGACAGAAACCGATCCTCATACCGCTCAATCCCCGCATTTCCGAACAGGCGCCACGTCATTGATATCGTCTTTGCGTCCGGGATGGCCTCGGTCAGGGCGCGCAAGGTGTTATCGCCGGTTTTGACGTTGATGTGTTCATCAGCGTCAATGACAACAACCCAATCCTGAGGCCGGGCAACACCCATCTTGATGAATGAGTTATACGCACGCCTTTGCGGGCTGGTCTGACGGCGCGAATTGTTGTCAACGTGGGTCACGATCCCCCTGTCATCCAACCGCTGAAGCAACGCATCCGTGCCATCGGTGCAGTCGTTGGTCATCACGACGATCTGGTCGACGCCAATTGCCAGGTTGTGCGCGATCCACTCAAGAACAAAGGGGCCTTCGTTCTTCATAGGGGTTACGCTGATATAGCGGGGGTCCTGTTCGGTCATGACTGGCTGCCCTGTTGATCTATTTCTGGCCCGATAAAGCCGGACCTTTCGTTGCCGTTTTGCGGACAAACTACGTGGTTTTGATCGCGCCACCAAGCGTAAATCCAAAACATTCAACCACCTGCGCGTTTAAGTTGATTTGAAAACCGCTTTAGCTTTGGACAAAGATCCCTGGCTTGCCGAAGATACTTGCGGGCCTCTTTCTTGTCGCCGCGTTTCAATAGTATCCGCCCCGCTTCGCCTTGAATAATCGCGGTGTTTTCATCTATATCCGCCGCCTGGATAATTTGGTTCTGCCCCTGCTCGACCGCACCGTTTCTTTCCAGGAACTGACCCATTGCAAACACCAGAAATGGATTTCCCGGATCACATGCCAGCGCGTCCGCCATGACCAGCCTGCCCTTGGAAATATCGGCTTCTTTTTCGTGAAGCTCGGCAAGCCGCTTCAAATAGACTGGATTGTCAGGCAGCAGCTTCACCGCCTTCCGGGCTATGTCAATCGCATGGTGGGCCGGCTTTTCGCCCAGGTGCATCTGCAGCAAAGATTCCGCGCTTTGAAAACCCGGGCTGTCCGGTGACAGCCGCGCTTCCTCGGGAAACTGAGTTGAATTGCGCAAACCTTCTATCAACATAGTCAGCCGTGATGAGTTTGCTGTCAGCCGGCGCGCTCTTTGATCGACCGCCAATTGAGACCAATCCAACAAAACCAAGTCGAAATTGCACGGCAATCGACCTAATACCCGTCGCTGAGAAACATGGGCGTTGTAGTTGAACCATGGGCGCCTGACGGACCGCTGTATGGCCCAGTCCAAAGGAGGCATCGCCCGAAACGCAATCTGCTCTCGGTACAACATCCTCGACCCAAAAATTATGACGTCCGGACGTAGGGGTTTTGCCCAGAAAGCCCGGCTAAACGTCTGGGTCGCCTTCCATCGCTTTTTTAGGATCCCAAAAGTCGCAGCCAACAAAGCCGTCGCCACCGAGTGATCTTCGGGCCAAAGGTTCGGATCAGCCAACGCTTGTTCGGACAGTTCAAGCGCCTCGGGCCACCGTTTGAGATAAAAACAGTTGAGCGCCTGCAACAACGGCAAGAATGCATTATCAGACCCGGCCTCTAATAGAGGTGCCGCCAATTCCACTGCTTCTTCAACGCGATCACCCGCGCCCCAGGCGTGCAGATAGAAGGAGGCTTTTACAAATATGTGGGTCGCCTCGGACAGGTTCAAAAACTCCTGAGGGCCTCGCCGAAGCCGTGCGATCGTTCGCTCCTGTGATTGCTTGATTTCATCCTCGGACAGGACATCGCGAAAGACTTTGCGATTTTGTCCAGAAATCCGCGCGGCAGCCATCGAAAACGCAGAAATATAGGGCGCGATCACCTGATCCGCACGTGACATCGTATATAGCTCAAGAAAATCGCGCTGTGCCCGAGGTAGGCCAGATACATCCGCGATATCCGACATCTGCATCAACTGCGGAAACCGCTTTTGAAAACGGCTGACCAGTTCGGGCTGGTCTGAGAACATTATGGCAGCTGTCCCGGTGTGTTTCTCAAGATGCGTTTCATACAGCTCTTCGGGTTCAATCTTGGCAGGCCAGGTTGAGTGCTTCCACGGCAGCCCGTTCAAAATATCCCCCCGCCGTATGTGATAGGCCGACACGCCCTGCCCCGAAAGCTTTGCGTCCGCCTTCTCCATGACGGCCCGAATTTCATCCGTAAATCCGATCCGGTGAATGAAATCGCGATACCTTGGGCGGATCGATTCGATATCCTCCCAGGGAAAGGCCAGAACCTCGAACCCTTCCTCGACCAGAACCGAACGGCCAGATTTGAGATGCGCAATCAGCCGGTCTGGGGATTTATCGCTCTGAAATGACCAGATCGGCAGGGCGTCCTTTTGAAGCTTGTCAAACGCCTTGGTGCTTAGAAAGTGCCTGTCCATCCAGGCTTTCTGAAACAGCTCCTTTGGATGATCCAATTCGGGCGCATCCGCGCCTTGCGGGAACCAGTTCACCCGGTAATCAGTGTCGAAGTCCTCGGCAAGGCGGATACATGTCAGCATCATCAGCAGCCGCGCGCCCATACGGTCCTTGCGCTGGCCGATAAACACCCCTTTCGTAGGTGTCATGAGTTTTCTCCGGCCTCTTGTATTGCGGCACGTCGAAGCATTCGGAATCTTTGGCGTGCGTGACGCACCATCTTTGTGTGGCGTTCACTTGCAAGGGCATCAATGCCGCGCATGACCATCGGCAACCTGCGCCGCGCCCGCATCATCCGATAAAAGTCAATCGGCTCAAGCGATCCATCCATGGCCCCCAGCATAACCGGCTTCAGGATATCCAGCTTTCGCAACATCGGTGCTGCAAAATGGTTGGAAAACCATGTCTTGAGTAAAAATACGTTTTCACCTTGCAGCCGCGTGACCTGACGACGATCCAGATCAAAGAAAGGGTCATAAAAAACATAGGCTTTTCCAGCCTTTTCAACCGTCTGCGCCGCGTCCCCCAATGGCAGGTCCCAATCCTGAACCCGCCCGAAACGGTACCGGGTTTCCCAGGGCACCAGACGTTCATCCAAGGAGGTTTGCGGATTGAACGCGATGACATTTGCGCCCGGCACAAGTTCGGAAAAGGTCAACGCTCCGAAACCACCCATCGAGGCACCTGCGAAGACAACCTGATCGAATTTCTCAAAAAATCCTTCAGCGGCCCGATCCTGAAAATACGTGATGATTTCGGGGTCGCGGTACCAGGCCTTGGTGCGTGCAAACACACCCAGATGCGACCAGCCCTCATCACGGAAAAACTTCCACCCCCAGGGCTCTCGCGCAAAGGACAGGTCATTCGCATTGGCGATATTGTCAAAACTAACAACCAACTGCGAGGCTGAGCGTTGGTGAAACAAAATAGAATGGCGTTCCAGCTTTTGCAGAAACCCGGCCCCGTCCCCCCCGGGATACAGTTCGACAAACCAAGGCGGGGCTGGATCGGTCAGTATTCTTTCATACCCGGTCTTGCGATCAGGGTGTTCGGGTTTCAACTGCTCTTTTGAAAGATCGTCTGCCATGGTTATCAAATAAGATTGTCCGCCAGCCACACCCGAAAGTCCACCCATTCCGGGCGCATTTTGATCTCGGCAATCTTGGCCCTGTGCCAGTCACATGCCCGCGTATGAAGCGGACCCAGTTCACTATCCGCCTTCAGTTCCTCCAACATCGGCGCGGCACGCCGGGCCGCGGGCAGGATGGACTGATCGGTCTCTTTGTTGGCATTCATATCCTGCCAATAAGATTGCCCCTGGTCCACCCGGATATGGTTGGTGCGCCCTCGGTCCCGTTTGACCAGAAACCCATCCATCGACCTGACCGAATAATGGTGCAGCCGCCCAAAGGAATGATCGAACCCTCGCCAGGCCCGCCAGCCAACTTTTTCTGTGGGAAACAGATTTCCACTGGCATCGGACCAGGCGATTTCACCTTCTTTCCCTTCTTCCACTCCCTTTGGGCGATGCGGCCCAAAGCGGGTGAATTTACCATTGTTCCGAAACAGCGTCTTCAGCCCGAATGCACGGCTTGAGTGATAGGGAAACTCCTGATCGGCCATCGAGAACGCCTCGGTCACGGGTTTGTCTTCAAAACTGATGTTCCCCGCACTTCCGAACAGCTTCCACGCAAACGATATCGCATCCACAGGCTGACCTGCGCGATCCTCGACCGCGTCGATCAAAGCGGCAAACCTATTGTCGCCGCAACGGATGTTCCAGAATTCATCGACATCCAGACAAAGCAGCCAATCCGCTTCTTTGACCTTGGGCTGACGCCGCGCGCGCCGCAACATTTGATGCTGCGGATTGCCACCTTCTTTCACTTCGTTGGGAACATGCGTGGCGATTCCCAACTCTTGCAGCCTGCGGGCAATATCATCAGTCCCGTCGTCGCAATCGTTGGTAAAAATCACAAAGTGGTCGACGCCCAAAGACTTATGGAACGCGACCCACTCCAGCATATAGGGGCCTTCATTCTTCATCGTCGTGAAAACGGTAATGGCCTGAGACATTTATACCTTCCCGAATTGCGTTGATCCTTGTCATACACAACCCCGCAAGCACGGGCGAGACCGGAAATGGAAGTATCAGCAATCCAAGACAAATTGGTGCAACTCTACATCCGAGGAGGCAATCGGAATCCGTCAGAGTTTTCAAGATTTGGTGCGGTCGAGAAGACTCGAACTTCCACGGGTGTTACCCCACAGCGACCTCAACGCTGCGCGTCTACCAATTCCGCCACGACCGCACTGCCAGTGACTTGGTAGAGCGGCGTATAGACGTAGAAGATCAAGATGTGAAGAGGCAAAAAACACGCTCGTTTGATTTCCCTTTAAGCATTCATATCTATAGCACGACAGTATTTCCGCAGACCCTGCCAGGAGCCAAGATATGACATCACCCGATCCCCGCCCCACCGTTCAGGTCGACATCGTATCAGATGTGGTTTGTCCGTGGTGCATCGTCGGCTTTCGACAGCTTGATCAGGCCCTGCAGCAGCACGATGTGTTGGCGCGCCTCAGATGGCATCCGTTCGAATTGAATCCTGACATGCCGCCCGAAGGTCAAAACCTGCGCGAACATATCATGCAGAAATACGGCTCGAGCGCTGAACAAAGCCAACAGGCGCGTGATCGGCTGACACAGATCGGCACCGAATTGGGATTCGCCTTCAATTTTGATGAAAACAGCAGAATGGTGAACACCTTTGCGGCACACCAGTTGCTGGATTGGGCCGAATCCCAAGGTCGTCAGCACCCGTTGAAGATGGCCCTGTTCGGGACTTATTTCACCGACCAACAGGACGTATCCGATATCGACGTCTTGCTGGATGCGGCACAGGCTGCGGGATTGGATCGCACGGCAGCACAGGCCGCGCTTGCATTGGGTGCCCACGCCGGACCCGTACGAGAAAAACAACAGTTCTGGTCCGGTCGCGGTATTTCCGGCGTGCCTTCGATGGTGTTTGGCGGCAAATACTTGCTGACCGGCGCCCAGGGCATCGACACTTATGCCGAAGTTCTTCAGCGCTGTCTGGCCGAGGCCGCGTGACCCCTTCCCCTTACCCCGCCCTCACGTTAAGAAATCGCCATGGAATGGAAGATCACTGACGGGCTGACCGATTATGACGACGCCGTCGCCTTTATGGAGGCGCGCGTCGCAGCGATTGCTGCGGGTGAGGCCGAGGAATGCGTTTGGTTGCTGGAACACCCGCCGCTTTACACCGCAGGCACGTCCGCCCGGCCCGAGGATCTGACCGACCCGAACCGCTTTCCGGTGTATGAGGCAAAGCGCGGCGGCGAATACACCTATCACGGCCCCGGCCAGCGCGTTGCTTATGTCATGCTTGATCTGAACAAACGCGGCAAAGACGTGCGCCGGTTTGTCCAACAGCTTGAGGCATGGGTGATCGCGGCATTGGCCGAGTTCAACGTAGACGGAGAAATCCGGGACGGCCGCGTCGGCGTCTGGGTGCGCAGGGATGACAAACCCCTAACGCTGTCTGGCCAACCCGCAGAGGACAAAGTTGCCGCAATTGGCCTGCGGCTGCGCAAATGGGTCAGCTTCCACGGTATTTCGATCAATGTTGAACCGGATCTTGACCATTTCACAGGCATCGTCCCGTGCGGCATCACCGAATATGGGGTGACTTCGTTGGTTGATTTAGGCTTGCCTGTGACGATGACGGATGTTGACACAGCCCTGCAAAAGACGTTTTCACAAGTATTCGAGCAGATTGACGCGTAAACCCGGTCCGGTTCGCAATTTCGAATCGCTCATCCAGTGGCACGCTATTAACAATCCCTGCCCGCAAAACCCTTTGTTTCCCTTAACCACAACAATCAACCGCTTAACCGGGCATATCACTAAGCTAAATCGCGAAAATACACTCAGATGGATACAAAACGCTGATGACCGCGTAGTGTTAACTAACCGTTCTAGAGTGAGTGGTGTGTTAACCGGTGATTGCGGGCTTGCCCCTGAGAATCGGACAAGTGTTTGTTTACGAGTCTGCCGTTCCGACCCCAAATCGGAACGGCAATTTCTTTTTAAACCGTGCTATCATTGTGCCCAAACCGGGATGGCGTATCACATAGGTGCCCTACCTGTTCAAGCTCTAGCGTCACATGCCCGATACCGAATTCTGAGCGGAGGGATTCTTTGACCCCAAGCGCCACGGTGTCCGCCCGACCCCAAGCCGTTGTTTCGATCACCAGATGCGCCGTCAGTGCAGGCTCACGCTCTTGCATGCTCCAAAGGTGGATATGGTGAACCCCCGCAACACCATCAGTTTCTTCAATCCTGGTCGCGACGTCCTCGGGGTTCAGATCCGGCGGCGCACCCAGCATCAGAACACGGATCGTGTCCCCGATCTCGGATTTGACGTGCCACAGGATGTAGACCGAAATCAGGATCGTGACGGCAGGGTCAACCCAGGTCCAGCCGAACACGATCACAGCGGTACCCGCAATGATCACGGCAACCGAACCCAATGCGTCAGCTACGTTATGAATAAAAGCCGCACGGATGTTCATGCTTTCTTTTGCCATCGAATAGGTCAGCGCAGCGGTAATGAGGTCAACAATCAAAGCAAGCGTGGCGATCCAGACAACCATCCAGCCATTAATGGGCTCTGGCTCAAAGAACCGCATGACACCCTCGTAAAACAGGTAAACCGACAAAACGATCAACGTGGTGTAATTGACCAGCGCCGCGACCACTTCGGCGCGGCCATAGCCAAAGCTCATGCGTGGGTCGGCGGGGCGTCGGGCGATCTTGCGGGCAAAAAAGGCGATGATCAGGGCAACGGCATCCGAGAAGTTGTGCAACGCATCCGCGATCAACGCCAGTGAGCCGGACAAGATACCGCCGATAACCTGTGCCAGCGTCAGCAGCATGTTCACAGCAATCGCGCCAGCCACGCGTTTGTCGCCCGCATCGGGGTCTATATGGTGGTGGCCATGCCCGCCGTGATCGTGGTGATGTCCCATTGCGCCCTATCGTCCTTGTTTTGGCTGTGCGCACGACGTAACACCTCTAGTAACTAGAGGTTCAAGGGGGCAAACCAAAAATGTACTCAATCGGAGAGTTATCCCGCCGAACCGGCACCAAAGTTCCCACAATCCGGTTCTACGAAGACAAGGGCCTGCTGCCGAAACCGCAGCGAACCGAGGGAAACCAGCGCAGGTATGACGACGTCGCCCTGAAACGATTGCGGTTCATTCGCCATGGCCGAGACCTTGGATTACCACTCAGCGACGTCGAAGCCTTGTTGTCGTTGGAAGGTGCCCAGGGACCCGATCTGAACCGCGCGCATGACATTGCCGAGCGCCAACTGGTTGATCTGCGAGAGCGGATCACTCAGCTGCGCAAGCTTGAGGCCGAGCTGACCCGCATCACTGCTGCCTGCGATGGTAAGCACGACCATGTTTGCGCTGTGCTGCACGCATTTAGCGACCACAGCGCATGTCTGGGGCCGCACAACGCAATTAAATAACGATCAGGCCAGCGCCGCTTTGATCTTTTCTGCATGTTCGGCAATCAGTTCGAAATCACCCATGGTGCCGGGTGCACGCACGGCGACACCATCGTGACGCGGCAGAATGTGAAAGTGCAGGTGAAAAACCTCCTGCCCGCCCGCGGCCTCGTTGAACTGCTGCACTGTGACCCCATCGGCGTCAAAGGCCGTAACCACCGCTTTCGCCAACTTCTGAGCCGTTCCAATCACAGCGGTTAGCTGCTGGGGCGAGGCGTCCAACAGATTTCTACACGGCGTTTTGGGGATCACCAACAAGTGCCCGTCCGCGCGCGGCATAATATCCATGAAGGCCAGCGTTTCGTCATCCTCATACACCCGGGTCGACGGGATTTCCCCGCGCAGGATTTTGGCAAAGATGTTGTCGGGGTCATAGGCAGTCATGTCAGTTCTCCGGTATTCGGTGCTGACCCCAGTTCTGCGGCGCACCTTGTTGAGGGTCAAGCCGTGAAATCATCAGTTTGCGCGCCCCTTGAAATCCAGTGGCCAATACCCAGATCACGGGCGTTACCGGTCGAAATTTCGCGGGTTACCCTCCTGCCCGCGACAATTAATCTTGATCCAGATCAAACTCGACCATTGAAGGTGCCCTCTGTGCAATCTAAAACCAGCAGGAATCCCGCGCGTTGGAGAGGTCCGACTGCGCGGCGCAGTTGCAACAGGAGGCACCTATAATGGCAGACGCAGCCATTCATGGTCACGACCATGAAGACGAGCGCAGCTTTTTCCAGCGCTGGTTCATGTCGACCAATCACAAGGACATCGGGATACTTTACCTGGTCGTCTCGGCACTTGCCGGTCTGATTTCGGTTCTGATGACCGTTGTCATGCGGATCGAATTGATGGAGCCAGGGGTGCAGCACATGTGCCTGGAAGGGTTCCGTCTGTTCGGCAGCGGCGCCGAGCTTTGCACCCCGAACGGACACCTGTGGAACGTCATGATCACCTACCACGGTGTTCTGATGATGTTCTTCGTCGTCATCCCCGCCCTGTTCGGCGGATTTGGCAACTATTTCATGCCGTTGCAGATCGGCGCGCCGGATATGGCGTTCCCGCGGATGAACAACCTGTCCTTCTGGCTGTACGTCGCCGGTACCTCGCTGGGTGTGGCTTCGCTGCTATCCCCGGGCGGGAATGACCAGCTTGGATCAGGCGTGGGCTGGGTTCTGTACCCGCCGCTGTCCACGACCGAGGGCGGCATGTCCATGGATCTTGCGATCTTTGCCGTGCACGTATCGGGCGCCTCCTCGATCCTGGGCGCAATCAACATGATCACCACCTTCCTGAACATGCGTGCCCCGGGCATGACCCTGTTCAAGGTGCCGCTGTTCAGCTGGTCGATCTTCGTCACCTCGTGGCTGATTCTTCTGTCCTTGCCGGTTTTGGCGGGTGCGATCACCATGTTGCTGATGGACCGCAACTTTGGCTTCACCTTCTTTGACCCGGCCGGTGGCGGCGATCCGATCCTGTATCAGCACATCCTGTGGTTCTTCGGTCACCCCGAAGTGTACATTGTGATCCTGCCCGGTTTCGGCATCATCAGCCACGTCATCGCGACCTTCTCGCGCAAGCCGATCTTCGGTTACCTGCCGATGGTCTGGGCGATTATTGCGATTGGTGTTTTGGGCTTTGTCGTGTGGGCGCACCACATGTACACCGTTGGCCTGTCGCTGCGTCAGCAGGCATATTTCATGCTGGCTACGATGGTCATCGCAGTGCCCACAGGGGTTAAGGTCTTTTCGTGGATCGCGACCATGTGGGGCGGCTCGATCGAGTTCAAGACGCCGATGTTGTTTGCCTTCGGCTTCCTGTTCCTGTTCACCGTTGGCGGTGTGACCGGTGTGGTTCTGTCGCAGGCCGGTATCGACCGCGCCTATCACGACACCTACTATGTTGTGGCTCACTTCCACTATGTGATGAGCTTGGGTGCTGTCTTTGCCATCTTTGCCGGTATGTACTTCTACTTCGGCAAGATGACGGGCCGCCACTACTCCGAGTTCTGGGGCAAGGTTCATTTCTGGCTGTTCTTCATCGGCGCCAACCTGACCTTCTTCCCGCAGCACTTCCTGGGCCGTCAGGGTATGCCGCGCCGCTATATCGACTACCCCGAAGCTTTCGCCCAGTGGAACTATGTTTCGTCGATCGGCGCGTTCGTCTCTTTCGCCTCGTTCCTGCTGTTCTTCGGTATCGTGTTCTACGCCCTGTTCCGTGGTCCGAAAGTGACCGAGAACAACTATTGGAACGAATACGCGGATACGCTGGAATGGACCCTGCCCTCGCCGCCGCCTGAACACACGTTCGAGCAGCTGCCAAAGCAGGAAGACTGGGACAAAGGCCACGCCCACTGATCCCGCCAAACCCAAAGAAAACCCCGCCCAATCGGCGGGGTTTTTTCGTTGCAGGACAGGCTTTCGGTCAAAAAGTCGCCAGAGCCGCCAAAATCGGCTATCCTGTCACAGGCTACACATCCGGCAACCCGGGGGTTTCACATGCCTGAAATTGATTTTTGGTATTCCATTGGCAGCACTTACAGTTTCCTGACCGTCATGCGATTGGACGACTGGTGCGATGAACACGGCGTTGCGGTCACGTGGCGACCGTTCAACGTACGCAGTGTGATGTCGGACCAACAGAACATTCCATTCGCAGGCAAACCAGAGAAATCCGCGTATATGTGGCGGGACATCGAGAGACGCGCAGCCAAATATCACATTCACGCCCGATTGCCCGCGCCCTACCCGATCTCGGACATAGCGCTGGCCAATCAGGTCGCTTTGCTGGGCATGGGTGAAGGCTGGGGCAAGAACTTCACCCTGGCGCTCTATCGTATCTGGTTCGAGGAAAATGTCGAAGCCGGCAGCGAGACCGCCATCACCGAAGCGCTGCACAGATGCCAGCAAGACCCACGTCTGGTACTGGCCCGGGCCCGCAGCCCGGACACAATAGCCGCGCTTGAGATCGAAACCGAACAGGCCGCAAAACTGGGGGTGTTCGGAGCGCCCAGCCTTGTCGTGCGCGGCGAGGTTTTCTGGGGGGACGACCGGCTGGATGACGCACTGTCATGGGTACGCGTCGGCCACGTGGCGTAATCACCCCCCCCTTCGACACGCGACAGCATTGCGCTAGTTTTCAGCCATGCCTTACAGATGGAATCAAACCTCGGACACTGAACAAGAGCTGCGCCTGTGGCCACACAACTCGTTGCCGCCACGTGGGGCGATAATCGTGATCCTGTCGGTGTTCCTGTTCGGTCTGATCCCGCTGCTGGCGATGTTGGGCTCGGTCATTCTGTGGGGGCTGCTGCCCTTCCTTCTGCTGACCGTTCTGGGCCTGTGGCTGGCGATTCAAACCAACTACCGTGCCCGCAATGTACTAGAGGTTTTGACCCTGACCGGTACGCAGGCCCGCCTTGTGCATCACGATCCGCGCAGGGGACGGCAGGAATGGATCTGCAACCGGTATTGGGCCCGCCCCGAAATTCACGAACACGGTGGACCGGTTCCAAACTATGTGACCCTGACCGGAGACGGGCGCAAAGTTGAAATTGGTGCGTTTCTATCCGAGGATGAACGGATCGCCCTGTTCGACGATCTCACAAAAAAACTGCGCGGACAGGCCGCGCAGTGATTGGGTGTTTCAGGATCAAAGACCCTCAGCAGCCGTTTGCGGCCCCGCAAAGCTGATCCTTGACCATAGGGCCGACTTTTCCGAAATCCATCTGGCCGGTGTAACGGGTCTTCAGCTCACCCATCACTTTGCCCATGTCGCGGATCGACCCTGCGCCGGTGGCGGTGATCGCGGTTTGAATGGCCTTTGATACTTCGTCCTCGTCCAGTTGCTTGGGCAGGAACTCTTCGATGACCTCAACTTCGCGCAGTTCGCGCTCGGCCAGATCCAGCCGTCCGCCTTCTTCATAGGCGCGCGCACTTTCCTTGCGCTGTTTGGTCATTTTTCCAAGGATTTCAAGAACCTCGGCATCGCCGCAGCCGGATGCTTCTTCGTTGCCCGACGCGCGTGTGGCGATATCGCGGTCTTTGATTGCGGCATTGATCAACCGCAGCGTCGACAGACGCTCGGCATTTTTGTCTTTCATTGCTTGCTTCAGGGCTGAGTTAACCCGTGATCGCATATCCATATGTTCTGTCCATCCCCATGGAAAAGGAACCCCGACCATATCGAAACAAAAAGCGTGATACAACAGGGGTCGAATGCTGCTAAGTTATTGATTTTCCACAATAGCCCAAAAATTGAACAGACTTGACCCGGCGCAATAACCCCCTTAGGTATGCGCCGGTTTACCCAGCAGGAGAGTCGCGCCATGGCCCAGAACGCCACGTCCAAGCCCACCGCATGTCTGGCATTGGCCGACGGAACTTTGTTCTACGGGATGGGTTTCGGCGCCACCGGCCAAACCGTGGCCGAGTTGTGCTTTAACACAGCCATGACCGGCTATCAGGAGATCATGACCGATCCCTCTTATGCAGGGCAGATCGTGACCTTTACCTTCCCCCATATCGGCAATGTCGGCGTGAACCCCGAAGATGACGAAACCGGTGATCCGGTTGCGGCCGGTATGGTGGTCAAATGGGACCCGACCGAGCCCTCTAACTGGCGTTCGACGGATGAGCTGAAAACGTGGCTTGCCAGCCGCGGTCGCATCGCCATCGGCGGAGTGGACACACGCCGCCTGACCCGCGCCATCCGTCAGCAGGGCGCACCACATGTAGCCTTGGCGCATGACCCTGATGGCAACTTCGACATCGAAGCACTGGTTGCCGCCGCGCGTGCTTTTGCCGGACTGGAAGGCATGGATCTGGCCAAAGAGGTCACCTGCGCCCAAAGCTATCGCTGGGATGAGATGCGGTGGGCCTGGCCGGACGGTTACGCCCGTCAGCAGGCCCCCGCGCATAAGGTTGTTGCCTTGGATTTCGGCGCCAAACGCAACATCCTGCGCTGTCTGGCCTCAGCCGGGTGCGACGTGACCGTGCTGCCCGCGACCGCCACAGCGGCCGAGGTGCTGGCCCATAATCCCGACGGTGTCTTCCTGTCGAACGGTCCCGGCGATCCGGCCGCCACGGGCGAATACGCCGTTCCGATGATCAAAGAGGTTCTGGACACCACCAACCTGCCCGTCTTTGGCATCTGCCTCGGCCACCAGATGCTGGCGCTGGCCTTGGGCGGTCAGACCGTCAAGATGAACCACGGCCACCATGGCGCGAACCACCCGGTCAAAGATCTGGAAACGGGCAAGGTGGAAATCACCTCGATGAACCACGGGTTTGCTGTTGACGCGCAATCCCTGCCGGATGGTGTCGTGGAAACCCATCGCTCACTGTTTGACGGTTCAAACTGCGGCATCCGCATCGCGGATCGCCCGGTCTATTCCGTGCAACACCACCCCGAGGCGTCGCCCGGACCTCAGGACAGTTTTTACCTGTTTGAACGCTTTGCCGACGCGATGGCCGATAGGAAAGCGCGCGCTTAACGCCCGGTTCGTACAGTGTTAACCGGCTGTTAACCCTAATTGAGCAACCCTGACGCCAAGTAAACGCGTCAGGGTTGTTTCTTTATGGTCGAACTGAACCTGCAGAATTTCGCGCGCGCCGCGCCGATTCATACGCAGGAACGAAAGCCGTTGGGCGCGTGCCTGATTGATCGCGGCCTGATCACGACCGCGCAACTGGACGATGCGCTGCGCCTGCAATCGTGGCAAAAGGCCCCCTTGGGCGAGATTTTGGTGGGCGAAGGCCGGATCAGCCAGCAAGACGTCCTGAGCGCGCTTTCAGAACAATCCGGGCTACAAATCGCTGACCTGTGCGGCTCGTCCCCATCTTATGATCTGTGCAGTCTCAAACCGGTTGATTTCTGGCTGGCACATAACGTCATCCCATGGATGCGCGTTGGCCCAATCTTGCTGGTCGCAACGGCGCGGCCTGACCTTTTCCCGGCGGTTCGCACCGGGATGGAGGATGTGGGATACACCGTTGCCCCTGTTCTTGCCACCACGGACCAGATTGACGAGACGATTGCCCAAGTGTTTTCCAATCCGTTGGCCGAACGCGCCGAGACACGCGTGGACAACGATCACAGCTGCCGATCCTGGACACCCAGATCGCGAATTGGACCGGCCGTCGCGCTGATCGCTCTGGCCACCCTGAGTATAGCTTTTCCAATTGGCGGTCTGACAGTTCTGATAGGCGCTGCGGTGGCGTCACTGGTGATGTTCATGATCCTGCGTCTGGCTGGTCTGTTCGCCTATCTGTGGCAAACGGCAACCTCCCAACCCAAGACCTCCGCGCCTGCTCCCTCGCAGACCTTGCCATGTGTATCCATCATGGTGCCCCTGTACAAAGAAAGGGAAATTGCGGATGCCTTGATCCAGCGGTTGACGCGGCTGACCTATCCAAAGGCGCTGCTGGATATCATTCTGGTGTTGGAAGAAACCGACGAAGTCACGCGTTCGACAGTGGCCGAAATTGATTTGCCAAGCTGGATCAGAACTGTCGAAGTGCCCGACCTGAACGGCCTGACGACCAAACCCCGCGCGATGAATTACGCGCTGGATTTCTGCCGGGGCGATATCCTAGGGGTCTGGGATGCCGAGGATGCACCGCAACCGGATCAAATCAGCCGCGTTGTCCAGCAATTTGCGCAGGCCGACGACAAGGTTGTCTGCCTGCAAGGTGTTCTCGATTACTACAATCCCCGCACCAACTGGCGGTCGCGCTGCTTTACGATTGAATACAACAGCTGGTTCCGAGTTGTCCTTCAGGGCGTCGCGCGGCTGGGGCTTGTGGTTCCATTAGGGGGAACCACCTTCTTTTTTCGCCGGGACAAGCTGCTGGAATTGGGCGGGTGGGACGCGCATAACGTTACCGAGGACGCCGATCTTGGGGTTCGGCTGAGCCGCGCGGGATATCGGACCGAAATGGTCGATACGACCACCTTTGAAGAGGCGAATTTTCGAGCCTGGCCCTGGGTGAGGCAGCGTTCGCGCTGGCTCAAGGGGTTCATGGTTACCTATCTGGTGCACATGCGGGCACCATTGCGCCTGATGGCGGATCTGGGCCTCCTTCGTTTTCTTGGGATGCAGGCGTTTTTCCTGGGAACGCTCGGGCAATTCCTGCTGGCCCCGGTGCTTTGGATGTTCTGGCTTTCGACCTTCGGCTTTCCCAACGCGTTGGATCGGGTCATTTCCAACGAGACGACGATCACGCTGATCTACCTGTTCATCGCGGCAGAGGCCTTAAGCGCCGCGGTCGGTATCCTTGCGGTTTGCGCCCGTGAACGTCGGTTCCTTTTGCCATGGGTGCCGACGATGCCCCTATACTTTCCATTGGGCGTTCTGGCCGCCTACAAAGCGTTGTGGGAGCTGGTGATCGACCCCTTCTTCTGGGACAAGACCCAACACGGTCAGGCCAGCGAAGAAATCCAACCGGCGTGATGCTTACTTTTCACGTCGGACGGCATCCTGTTTCAACCGCGTCATGAACGCGACCGAGATATGTTCTTTGAGAGCACGCGCCGCCGCCTCTTCGTCACGGGCGGCAATCGCCTCGACAATGCCTTTATGTTCGCTTTGGGCGATCTCGCCCCGCCCCTGAACCGCCAGCGACGTGGTTGCCATCAACGCCATGGTCCGATGCACAAGGTTCAGCTGCTGCACCAGATACCGGTTGTGCGAGGCCAGATGGATCTGCTCGTGAAAACGGCGGTTGGCGCGTGACAGGGCCGTCGGATCATCTACCAGCGCATCGTCGGCGGCGACCATGTCCTGCAGCACTTTGATCTCTTCTTCGGTGGCGTGTTTGGCGGCCAGCTTCGCGGCCAGCCCCTCTAATTCGCGGCGTACGACATACAGTTCGGCCATCTGGTTGTGATCCAGCGACGCCACGATCAGCGACCGCCCATCGCGTTCCAGCAAAGACTGCGTTTCAAGCCGTTGCAGCGCCTCGCGGATGGGTGTGCGTGACACACCGAACCGTTCCGCCAGCTCACTTTCGACCAGACGATCGCCGGGCCTGTAAACGCCCACATCAATCGCTTCGAGAATCAGGCTGTAGGCGTCTTTGTTGGACTGTCGGGATTGGGCCATTGGGTCTTTTGTCTCCTCGTTCGGACATGTCTATCCGTCCCTTGCCCCTTCAATCAAGTGCGGCATTGAAAACCACACCACATCATCCTAAACCCAAGCCATGGTCAAACCTGCCTTTGCACACGTCACCCAATGGGTGTTCGACCTCGACAACACGCTGTACCCGCCGCATATGCGCCTGTTCGATCAGATCGAGGTGCTGATGACGGATTACGTGGTGCAGGCCATCGGCGTTGACCGGGCCGAGGCGGATCGCCTCCGCTCGCTATACTGGCGGCAATATGGCACCACGCTGGCCGGGCTGATGGCCGAGCATGATCTGGACCCCGATCCCTATCTGCACGCGGTCCATCAGGTGGACCTGCGCCACATGGACCCCGACGCCCAGTTGGCAGACCACATCCGGTCGCTACCCGGTCGCCGCATCGTCTATACCAACGGCAGTGCGCCCTATGCGGAACGGGTTCTTGAGGCGCGCGGTCTCAGCGGTCTGTTTGATGCGATCTATGGGGTCGAACATGCCGGATATCTGCCCAAGCCCGAAAAAGCCGCGTTTCAGGCGATCTTTGACCGGGATGGAATTGACCCATCCAAGGCCGCCATGTTCGAGGATGACCCCCGTAATCTGGCTGCCCCGCATGAGATGGGGATGCGCACCGTCCACGTTGCGCCCGAGCCGCATGACGCCCGCCATATTCACCACCACACCGACGATCTGACCGCGTTTCTGGGCCGCCTGCGATAGGCTGACGCACTGCGACGATCTGCACATTATGCAGTCGCAGCATCATCCTTATATGCGCTGCAGCGATGAACAGAACCGGAGACCCCCATGAGCGCAATCGAGATGCCCAGGCGCCTGCCCATCTGGCAGCGCCTGTTGTTTGCAATTCCCCTGTTTGGCTGGTTGGCCCGTGACGCTGCCAACGGCGAGGCCGAAGACTGGGGCTATACCGCCGCCGCGATTTTCAGCATGTGGGGATGTTCGATCCTGCTGTTTGGCCTGCCGGGCCTGTATATCCCGGCCGTCATGATGGTGCCGGTGATGTTCCTGATCCTTATCCTGATCTCACGCGGCTGACACAGCGGGACAGGATGTCACTTGGCATGTGCCGTGGAACCGATCTAGGGTCCGCCCGAGAATTCTGAGAGCAAGGCCATGACAGACAGCTGTGACATCCTGATTTCCGGCGGTGGAATCGCCGGGCTTACCGCTGCGGCGGCCTTTGGATCGGCCGGGTTCGACGTGATCTGCGTCGATCCCACCCCGCCCATCACCCAGCGTGATGTGGACGGATCGGACCTGCGGACCACTGCCTTTCTGCAACCGGCGCGCGGGCTGCTGGACCAATGTGGATTATGGCAGAGGCTGGATGATTACGCGGCCCCCTTGCAGATCATGCGGATCGTGGATGCAGGCGGCGATGTGCCCGAACCGCGTGTGGTGCGCGATTTCAATGCCGCCGACATCTCGGATCAGCCCTTTGGCTGGAACCTCCCTAACTGGCTGTTGCGCCGCGAGATGGTGGCACGCCTGTCCGAACTGCCCAATGTCGATTTCCGCCCCGGCACCGGCACTCTCAGCCTGTTCACGCGCACTGCCGAGGCCCGCGTGGGTCTGAGCGATGGCAGCCGCATTCGCTGCAAACTGGTGATCGCCGCAGACGGGCGGAATTCCCCCATGCGCGAGGCCGCAGGGATCAACATACGCACCAAACGCTACGGCCAGAAGGCGCTGGCCTTCGCCGTCACCCACCCGATCCCGCATGACAACGTCTCGACCGAGATTCACCGCTCGGGCGGGCCGTTTACACTGGTCCCCCTGCCCGACTGGCAGGGTCAGCCTTCGTCAGCGGTTGTCTGGATGGAACGTGGTCCGCGTGCGGTTGAACTGCTGAACACAGACCCCGAGGCATTCGAGGATAGGATGACCGAACGTTCCTGCGGGTTGTTCGGGCCGCTCAAGCTGGCCTCGCGCCGGACGATCTGGCCGATCATCACACAGGCCGCTGAACGCTTGTCGGGCGAACGGATCGCCTTGATGGCCGAGGCCGCACATGTTGTCCCCCCCATCGGCGCGCAGGGGTTGAACATGTCGTTGGGTGATTTGAGCAGCCTGCTGGACTTGGCCCAGGCCCGTCCCGAAGGGTTGGGTGACAGGCAGATGCTGGACGCCTATCACAAAGCCCGCCACGCCGAGATCGAGATGCGCGTCAAAGGGATCGACCTGCTGAACCGCGCCTCGATGATCGAGGCGCGCCCCTTGCGGGATGCGCGGGCGATGGGGCTGAATGCGCTGTATTCCATGCCGCCCGTGCGCAAGACATTGATGCAGATGGGCCTCGGCGTACGCTGAGGCCCTGCGTTCACAGAACCTGATCCAGCACGCGTTTCAACCGCGTGATCGTGCCCTCGACGTCATACAGTTTATCCAACCCGAACAAGCCCAGACGGAAGGTGCTGAAACCTTCGGGTTCATCGCACTGTAACGGCACACCTGCTGCGATCTGCATACCCAAAGCGGCGAATTTCTTACCGTTCTGAATGTCGGGATCCGAAGTATAGCTGACCACAACCCCCGGCGCGCCAAACCCGTCAGCTGCCACGGACACCACACCTTTGTCCCGCAACATCGCCCGTACCCCGTCGCCCAAGGCCCATTGCGCCGCACGCAGCTTTTCAAAGCCATATTCGCGGGTTTCAACCATCGTGTCACGGAAGGCGCGCAGCGCATCTGTTGGCATCGTCGCATGATAGGCATGTCCGCCATTTTCATAGGCCTGCATGATCTGGCGCCATTTCTTGAGATCGACCGAGAAACTGTCCGATGACGTCTCCGCCAACCGCGCCTCGGCCCGTTCCGACAGCATCACCAGCCCGGCGCAGGGTGACGCGCTCCACCCTTTCTGCGGGGCCGAGATCAGGACATCCACCCCAGTGGCCTTCATATCGACCCAGGCACAGCCGGACGCAATACAATCCAACACCATCAGCGCGCCAACCTCATGCGCCGCCGAGGCCATCGCGTTCAGGTAATCATCAGGCAGGATGACGCCCGAGGATGTTTCGACATGCGGGGCGAAAACGACGTCCGGGCGCTGGTCGCGAATGGCTGCGACGACCTCATCAATCGCGGCCGGCACAAAGGGGGACGGGCTGAAATTGCCCGTCTGACGCGCCTTGAACACAGTGGCCGAGGCCGTCAGCCCCCCGGATTCGATGATCTGGCTCCAACGGTAGGAAAACCACCCGTTGCGCACGACCAACACATTGGCGTTGCGTGCAAACTGGCGGGCAACGGCCTCCATCCCATAGGTGCCGCCACCGGGAATCACCGCGACGCCATCCGCATTGTAGACCTCGCGCAGCAGATCAGAGATATCACGCATAACCTGCTGAAACTGCGCAGACATATGATTCAATGACCGATCCGTAAAAACGACCGAGAATTCTTCGAGCCCGTTAGGGTCAATTGTATCCAGAAGCGCCGGCATGACATGTCCTTTCCCTGTGTCCTCAGAATTACTGCAGCCTGGGACCACATTGGTAAAGCCCCTTCGCGTGCCACCAGTTGACCCGACGGAACCCAAAATCCAAATGCAATATTTACTGGCGGGCGGTTCAATCGACCAATAAATGACGCCAAACAGTGTCAGCAGCCCTTTACACCCTGACGTGTTTCTGACCACATGCATACACTTTGTAGAAGAAAAGGTTTTTTCCAACGTGACTGCGCAAAAGCGGACCAGTTTTCAAGTTGTACGCGACGAAGTAAAACGACGGATCGAAAGCCGTATCTGGCCACAGGGCTCCCTGTTGCCGACGGAAACACAGCTGGCCGAAGAATTCAATTGCGCCCGCGCGACCGTGAACCGCGCCCTGCGAGAGCTTTCCGACCAGGGATTTGTTGAACGGAAAAGAAAAAGCGGCACACGGGTCAAGAAAGAACCCAGCAAGCACGCAAAAATTGAATTTTCGCTGACACGCCAAACGGTTGAACGCCAAAATTCAATCTATCGTTATTCACTGGTGGAACGGAATATCGTCTCAAGCCCGGGTTGGCTTGCCTCGCAGCTTAGCGTTTCATCCGATGCCCGTGTGATGCATGTCATTTGCATGCACTATGCCGATAACCGTCCTTTTCAACTGGAAGAACGCTGGATCAACATCCAAGCGGTGCCCGACGTGGAACACGCCGACCTCAACGCTCATGGCCCGCATGAATGGCTGTTGCAGGCGGCCCCCTTTACCGAGGCCGAGATCGCCTTTTGCGCGATTTCCGCCGATGGGCGGCTAGCCGAATTCATGGGCACAACGGCCGGGGCGTCGATGATCCAGCTTGAGCGTACGACCTGGAAGGATGGCGAACCGATGGCTTTTGCGCGGATGACGCATCACCCCGGATATTGCATTCGCACGAAATATTGATCTGTCCTAGCCAATGGGTCCTGGTAAGCGTTCTTCGCTGAGCAAAACATTGGCTTCGACATCCCCCGCCCCCGGCAAAGTCATGATCCGCCGTCGCAGGACACGTTCGAAATCAGACAGATCGCGGGCCACGACACGCAAACGGTAGTCATACAGCCCCAGCACATGTTCGACCGTCTGAACCTCGGGGATGGCGCTGACGGCGCGCTCAAAATCCTCAAGGCTGATCTGCCCTTTCCGGGCCAGTTTGACCCCCAGAAATACGGTCACGCCGAACCCAAGAACCTCGGCGTTCAGACGCAGACGACGACCCTTGATGACGCCGGTGTCCTGCAACCGGCGTATGCGTCGCCAGGTTGCCGGTTGCGACAGTCCCAGAATGCGCCCCAGCGCCCCAGCGCTTTGGGTGGCATCCTGCGCCAAGGCCCGCAGGATTTTGCGGTCGATCTCATCCAGCTCGGTCATAGGGGCAGGACCTCGTCACTTTTGACGCGCGCGATATGCATCAACGCCTCGATGTCCGCAATATGCGGCAGGGTCAGAATGCGGTCGCGGTAAAGTTGTTGATAGTGCGACATGTCCCTGGCCAACACGGACAGGCGAACGTCCACACGGCCTAGAAAGGTTTGCAGCTCGATCACCTCGGGAACCTGTCGCGCCGCTGCAGTGAATTCGTCAAAGGCGCGTGGCTGTGTCTTGTCCAATGTCACGCGCAACGACACCTCGACCGCATATCCCAAGGCGGCCCAATCGATGATGGCCTCTTGCCCCTGAATGATACCGGATTCCTGCATTTTCTCGATCCGGCGCCAACAGACGCTTGAACTGATCCGGCACAGCTCGGCCAACTCAGATGTCGACAGGCTGGGATCGGCCTGAAAATGACGCAGGATTCGCCGGTCTATGTCATCAAGCATGATTTATCCGGATTTTGGAAAAGTCACGAATGAATACTCTGGGTGGCGGTAAATTTACAAGGGAAATGCCATCGCCATCCTTTGCGGGCCGCAGTAGAACTGCTCGTCAATCGAAACTGAAAGGACCAGCGACATGCGCGTCTATTACGATCGCGATTGCGACATCAACCTGATCAAAGACAAAAAAGTAGCCATCCTGGGCTATGGCAGCCAGGGTCACGCCCACGCGCTGAACCTGCGCGACTCGGGCGCGAAGAACCTTGTCGTTGCTCTGCGCGAAGGCTCGGGCTCTGCCAAGAAAGCCGAAGCCGAAGGTCTTCAGGTCATGGGCATCGCCGAAGCGGCCGCATGGTGCGACGTCATCATGTTCACCATGCCCGACGAACTGCAGGCTGAAACCTATAAGAAATACGTGCATGACAACATCAAGCCGGGCGCAGCCATCGCGTTCGCCCACGGCCTGAACGTCCACTTTGGCCTGATCGAGCCGAAAGAAGGCATCGACGTCATCATGATGGCGCCCAAAGGCCCCGGCCACACCGTGCGCGGCGAATACGTCAAAGGCGGCGGCGTGCCCTGCTTGGTTGCTGTGGACAAAGACGCCACCGGCAAAGCGCTGGAAATTGGCCTGTCCTATTGCTCGGCCATCGGCGGCGGCCGCTCGGGCATCATCGAAACCAACTTCCGCGAAGAATGCGAAACCGACCTGTTCGGCGAGCAGGCGGTTCTGTGCGGCGGTATCGTCGAGCTGATCCGCTGCGGTTTCGAAACTCTGGTCGAAGCAGGTTATGCGCCCGAGATGGCCTATTTCGAGTGTCTGCACGAAACCAAGCTGATCGTTGACCTGATCTATGAAGGCGGCATCGCAAACATGGATTACTCGATCTCGAACACGGCGGAATACGGCCAGTATGTAACCGGCCCGCGCATCCTGCCCTATGAGCAGACCAAGAAGGCGATGAAAGAAAGCCTGGCGGACATTCAAAGCGGCAAATTCGTGCGTGACTTCATGCTGGAAAATGCCGTGGGTCAGCCGACCATCAAGGCTGCGCGCCGCGCCAACGACGAACATCAGATCGAGCAGGTTGGTAAAAAACTGCGCGACATGATGCCGTGGATTTCGGCTGGCAAGCTGGTCGATCAGGAAAAGAACTAAGCCTGACAGGCATGAACGCGGGGGCGGCCACGATGGCCGCCCTTTTTCGTGAGGACCCGAGGCGCGTATGACTCAACAACCAACGTCCCGCGACTGGAGCGGAGTTGTAACCCTGGGCCTGATCTGGGGCGGCACTTTCATGATTGTCGCAATTGCGTTGGAAGGATACGGGCCAATCACGGTCGCCACCGCGCGCACCACGTTGGGTGCCGTGGCATTGCTAGGTCTGATGCAGCTTACCAACCGGAAACTGCCCGGTCGATCCCCCGCACTTTGGTGGGCCATCGCCGTGATCGGGGTTCTGTCATCCGCCCTGCCCTTTGTTCTGCTGAGTTGGGGGCAGCAATATGTGCCCTCTGCCTTTGCAGGCCTGTCGATGGCCGCGATTCCGTTGATGGTACTGCCGTTGGCCCATTTCTTTTCAGACGAGCCGCTGAACACGCGCAGGTTTCTGGGTGTTTCGCTGGGGTTTTCCGGCGCGCTGGTACTGATCGGACCGGGGTTGATGCAATTGGGACAAGGGGCGGAACCATTGGCGCAACTGGCCTGTATCGGGGCGGCGCTGTGTTATTCCTGCGCGTCGATCATCACCCGGCGGTGCCCGCCCATAGACCCCGTCGTTCTGGCCGCATTATCCCTCTTGGTGGGTGCGGTGATCCTGCTGCCGATCATGCTGGTGACCGAAGGCATCCCAAGATGGGAAGGCACACGCCCGGGCCTGGCCATTATTCTTCTGGGCCTTGTGCCGACAGCTTTTGCCACCCTGCTGCGGGTTTCCATCATCCGCAGCGCCGGTTCCGTCTTTATGACCCTGGTCAACTATCAGGTGCCGGTTTGGTCAATGGTTTTCGGCGCGTGGGTTTTGTCCGAAGCCCTGCCATTGCGGTTTTTCCTGGCCTTGGCGATGATCCTGACTGGCCTGGCGATCAGCCAGTGGTTCAGCCTTCGAAAGATGCTGACCGGGCGCTAGCTGGCGACTGCTTCGACCTCGGCCACGATGCCGTCAACAACCTGCATCAACAATGCACCGTCTTCGCATTCTGCCATCACACGGATCAGGGGTTCTGTCCCAGACTTGCGGATCAGCAAGCGCCCCTGCCCGTTCAAACGTGCCTGGGCGTCCGCAATTGCGGCCTGAACGTTGGCGGCCTCAAGCGGCAGTTGCCCGTCTGTGTATCGGACGTTTTTCAACAGCTGCGGAACTGTCTCGAATTGTTTGGACAGCTCGGATGCGCGGCGCTCTGAATGCACCATTTCGGCAAGAAAATGCAAACCGGCCATCAACCCGTCACCAGTGGTGGCATAGTCGCTCATGACGATATGGCCTGATTGTTCGCCGCCCAGATTGAACCCGCCTTCGCGCATCCGCTCAACAACATAACGATCGCCTACAGCCGTTCTTTCAAGACGCAACCCCTGCGCCGCCAGATGGCGTTCCAGCCCAAGATTGGACATCACCGTAGCGACCAGAGCGCCGCCCTTCAGCCGATCCGCCTTGGCCCAGCTTGTGGCCAGCAGCGCCATCAATTGATCACCGTCGGCGACTTGCCCGTTTTCATCAACCATCACGACGCGGTCGGCGTCTCCGTCCAGGCAAATCCCAACGTCAGCACCATGGGCCACGACGGTTTCGGCCGCCAGCTGCGGCTTGGTCGAGCCGCAGTTCAGGTTGATGTTCTTGCCGTTGGGCGCGATCCCCACCGGGATGACCTCGGCCCCCAGTTCCCACAGAACTTCGGGCGCTGTGCGGTGCGCTGCGCCGTTTGCGCAATCGACCACCACTTTCAGCCCATCCAGACGCAGATCGCGGGACAAGGATGATTTGACGCGTTCACCGTACCGGAAACGGGCGTCATCCACCCGGCGGGCGCGCCCGATGTTTTGCGCCTGCGCTGGGTTGACCCCCTCTTCGATCAGGCGCTCGATTTCGATCTCTGCCTGATCGGACAGCTTGTAACCGTCGGGGCCGAAAAACTTGATGCCGTTGTCGTCGGCCGGATTGTGGCTTGCCGAGATCATGACCCCCAGATCCGCACGCATCGAACGCGTCATCAAACCCACAGCGGGCGTCGGCACAGGCCCCAGCAGCAAGACGTTCATCCCGGTCGAGGTCAGCCCCGCCGTCAGCGCGTTTTCCAGCATATAGCCGGACAGGCGCGTGTCCTTGCCGATCACAACCCGATGCACGCTGGACGCATCACGGCGAAAATATCGGCCAACGGCAGCCCCAATGCGCAGGGCCATCTCGGCCGTTATCGGATGCGTATTGGCGGTGCCTCGCACCCCGTCAGTTCCGAACAGCTTGCGCATAGGTGTTACTCCGTAAATTCTTGCCTGCGTCCGGATTACCGGACGGCGGCCCAAAGGCGCAAGGCCTGAGATGTCTCGGCCACGTCATGCACCCGAAGGATTTGCACCCCTTGTGACACTCCGGCCAATGCCACGGCAATCGACCCGGGCGCGCGGGCGTCTTTGCGCGGCTCTTTGCCGATCTGGCCGATAAGACCCTTGCGGGATACGCCCAACAAAATGGGGCACCCCAACCCATGAAACAGGCTGAGGTTTTGCAGAAGGGTCAGATTGTGGTCCTGCGCCTTGCCAAACCCGATGCCCGGGTCAACGATTATCCGGTCGCGGCGCAGCCCCAGATGTTCGAGGTTCGCAATCTGCGCATCCAGAAAATCGTAAACGTCCAGCATAACGTCATCATATTGCGGGTCGTCCTGCATCGAGGCCGGGTCGCCCTGCATGTGCATCACACAGACCGGAGCCGCGATTTCGGCGCAAAACGGCGCTAGTTGTGGGTCAAAGGTAAACCCTGAGACGTCGTTGATCAGCCCCGCCCCCGCATTCCACGCAGCCTTGGCCACGCTGCGTTTGCGTGTGTCGATGGATATCAGCGCGTCCGTCTTTGCGCGGATTGCCGCGATAACGGGCTGGGTCCGGGCGATTTCCTCATCCTCAGGAACATAGGATGCACCGGGGCGGGTCGACTCGCCGCCGACATCCAGAATACTGGCCCCATGTGACACCATGTGTTCAGCGGCAATCTGCGCGGCCTCAGCCGAATTATGCACACCGCCGTCCGAGAAACTATCGGGCGTCGTATTGAGGATACCCATGATCTGCGGGCGATCCAAAGACAGCCCCGCGATTGGGGTTCGGGGTTTGGTCAGACGGTCCAGCACCTGACCCGGAATATCGCGCACCGCAACGATGGCCGGTTTGTCGCCACGGGAAATCCGCTCGGCATGGGTGAACCACAGGGCTTGCCCGGCAACAGGCACTGCCCCAACCGGGCGCACTGGGCCATGCTGAACCAGCGGTCGGTAGTATTCGGTCACAGTGTCGCCTGATCCACAGAAATAGCCCGCAGCGGCGTTTTCGGTGCATCCGGCAGCGCGCCGCCGATGACCATCATCTCGCTGGCTTCAAACGTGGCGGCGAACCAGGCCGCTAGTGCAACCGCGTCCGACGGCGCGGCCGAAGGGCCATCAACAGCATCCAGAACGATCTTTGATGGGGCCCAGACGCAAATCTGGCCGTTTTTCATCGCCCAATCCAACTCGGTCCGCGTCGACACCACAACACAGCGATGGTCACGGGCAGCCAGAACCCACGCGTTTTGTTCAATCGCAAGCAGGTCGATCCGGCGCTGGGTCATCGCATGACCGGTCTGCGAAACCGCCGTGTCAGCCGCACCAACACACAGGATCAGCGGGCGTTGACGGCTTTCCAGCTGATCAATCCACCCGGTCAGATTGTCCGATGCAATCGCCTCATTCGACAGGAACACCAATCGCGGATGGGGACGTTCTTCTTCCATCACGTCGTGGTGGGCGTTGCTTTTTCCGCGCACGATCTCGACCCCCAGTGCACCAGGGCCGCGATCCAGTTTTTCTATTCGCACAAAGGCTCTTACAGCCTGAGGCTCAAGCAAGATACGTTCCGCCACACGATCCGCCAGAGTTTCCAGCAAGTTCAGCCGTTCCGCGGCCAGCTCATAAGCGATGGATTCAGTCACGCGATCATAGGACAGAATGCGATCCACATCATCGTCGATCGGGTCGGTCAGAGCGCGCACCTCGACCACGATGTTGAAACAGATACGCTGTGTTGTGCCGCGTTCGGCCTGAAAGGCCCCGATCTCAACCTCGACGATATGGTCGCGCAAAGAAATACGATCCAACGGGCCCCGAGTCGCAGTCGCTTCGGACCGTTCGGACGGGTGCGCGAAAGCAAGGCGGATTTCAGAACTCATACGGCGGACCTTTTCGGGCTTTGTGGACTGATCTGCCCAAATTAGACGATGCGCGGGCGTATAGCACTGCAACAAGCGCCTTTCCAGTCATCGAATGCGGCGTCCGCTGGTGCAAACCCAGCGCCCCACATACAGGGTGGAAATTTGCGTGGAGGGCGAGTTGAAAGCCCCGCGCCGCCGAAACGGCAGCGCGGGCGTCTCTATCAGTTGCTCGCAGTCCGGTAATTGTGCCGGTAGAAAATATGCACGCCGATACGTGCCGTTTCCTTGTAGACACGCGACCAGGACGGGTTCACGGCGTTGGTGTGATAATGGGTGGCCCCTTCGGTCAGGTCCTTGGCAACCCCATCGATGGCGGCACGCGCAACCTTGGACACCCGCTCATAGGCCTTTTTCTCGCGGATCACTTCTTTTTGGCCGTCACAGGTGTACGTGAACTGACACTGGTATTTCTTGCCAGTACCCTGCTTGATCACACCGCACAGCGAGCCCGGAAAGCGTCCACTTTTGACGCGATTCAGGATAACCTCGGCCACTGCGAACTGGCCGCGCACACTTTCACCGCGCGCTTCAAAGTACAGCGCCTCGGCCAGACATTTAAAGTTCTCGTCCCCAGAAGCCACCGGCTGTTGGTCCAGCCAGTCCTTCGAATAGGACATCTTGAGTGGTTCAATCTCCTTGCGGGGCTTGAACAGTTTCAGGTAGTCGCGAAAATTCTGGCCGGGCAATTCGCTCCGCGCAACCAGTTCGCGCTTGGCAGTATCGTTTGCTTCCCTCTCAGCGAAGGACGCACTTGGCAGCATGGTTGCTGCCATCGTGGCAGCAGCCAGTATGTATCTTAGCATCAGATAAACCTCGCACAGGCACATTACGCGCCGTACCCTCCCCCGGCGGGCGCGTCGAGGCTAATACCGAATTCAAATCGGAACGTCCAGTTCTGATGAAAAAGCAAGTGGAAAATTGCCGTAGCGTCAGGAAAAACTGACGACGGCTTCTTTCACTACCCACTAATCCTAGCGGAACAGATAAGTGTCAACCCCCAAGTCTGGACAAAATTGCCAGTTGAGCGGCAGCCAGCCGAGCGACAGGCACCCGGAACGGCGAACACGAAACATAATCGAACCCCAGGTCCCGGCAAATTGCGATTGATTCGGGATTTCCGCCATGTTCACCGCATACTGACAGCGTCACATCAGGTTGCGCCTGCCTGCCCCGTTCGGAGCCGAGCTTTAGCAATTCACCAACACCGTCGGGGTCAAGCACATGGAACGGGTCTTCGACAAAGACGCCCTGACGCACATAGGCCGACATGAACCGGCCCGCATCGTCACGCGACAGCCCATAGGTCATCTGGGTCAGGTCGTTGGTGCCAAAACTCAGGAATGAAGTCTGCGGTGCAATTTCTGCCGCCCGCAGGCAAGCGCGCGGTGTTTCGACCATGACGCCCAGGCGATATTCAAACTCTTCCCCGCGCTCGGCTGCGACCGAGGCAGCGACAGAATCGATGCGCGATTTGACCAGCTCCACTTCGCGTTTTGCCGAAACCAGCGGGATCATCACCTCGGGCACCACGGGGGCGCCGTCCTTGCTGGCCTCAAGCGTCGCCTCAAAGATAGCGCGTGCCTGCATGTCATAGATCTCGGGCACGGTTACGCCCAAACGGACACCGCGCAGACCCAGCATCGGGTTGTATTCGGTCATCGCCGCCACGCGGCGCTCTACGTCCGAGACCGGCAGGTCCAGCGCCTCGGCCAGTTCGCGTTGGCCACTGCGCGTGGTGGGCAGGAATTCGTGCAACGGCGGATCAAACAGACGGATGCAGACGGGCTGACCTTCCATGATCCGGAACAATTGTACGAAATCTTCTCGCTGCATCGGCAGAAGACGTTCCAGAACCGCCGCGCGCCCCGAGGACGTTTGCGCAAAGATCATCTCGCGCATCACGATCAGGCGGCCGGGGTCAAAGAACATATGCTCTGTCCGGCACAGGCCGATCCCCTGCGCCAGGAAATTGCGTGCGGTCTGCGCGTCTGCCGGTGTATCGGCATTGGCGCGGATGGCAATGTCACGCTCGGCATCGGCCCAGCCCATCAGGGTCTGGAAACAATCGTCCAGCGTGGCCTCCAACATCTCAGGTTGCCCGGCCAGCACTTGCCCGGATGTCCCGTCAATCGTCAGCGTGTCACCGGTTTTGAACACACGGCCATCCGCCGCAGTCAGCATCCTTTTCTTGGTCTGGAATCGCATTTCAGACGCGCTAACGATACAAGGCAGTCCCAGACCGCGCCCGATCACCGCGGCGTGGCTGGTCATGCCGCCCTTTTCCGTCAGCACGGCAACCGCGGCATGCATCCCGCGCACATCTTCCGGAGACGTCTCGCGCCGCACCAGAATACAAGGCTCCCCCCGCGCGGCGCTGGCTTGCGCTTCAGCGGCGGTGAACACGATCTTGCCGGTCGCGGCCCCCGGGCTGGCCGCAATACCAGTGGTCAGCACGTCCCGGCGTGCCTCGGGGTGGACCTGCCGGTGTAGCAATTCGTTCAGGGAATGCGGATCGACCCGCATCACAGCATCCGGTGCCGGGATGATCCCGTCCTCGGCCAGGCGTACGGCGATGCGCATTGCGGCCCGCGCGCTGCGCTGCACCCGCACCCCGTCCAGGATATGAACGCGGCCGTTTTCGATGACGAATTCGACCTGCATTTCCTCGCGCAGCTTGACGCGCATCAGCGCGGCATGGGTCTTGAGGTCCTCAAACGCCTCGGGCGCGACGTCTTCCAGCGACTTTCCGCGCGGGTCTTTCTCAAGATACAGTGCGGCCACGCCCTCGCCCAGGGCGTCACGTCCCTGGCTCTGGCTCAGATAACGCCCGGTCAGCTGCGGCAGCCCCGTCGCGGGGTCAATCAGTTGCAACACGCCAGACCCGCATTCGCCCTGCCCGACACCGGGGATCATTTCCTGAACCACCAGTCCCAGCCCTGCATCCGCCGGTGCGCCTTTGGCCTGCCGCAGCAGCCGGGCCGATGTTCCGTCCCACGCACGCGCCATCGACCGCAGAACGGCGATCAACTGCTCGCCACGATCCTGTGGAAAGGCCTCGTCGGTTTCATCCTCATAGGCCCGCAAGGAAATCTGCAATCCTTCTTGGCCATCCGCTTCGATATCGTCGAAAACATCGGCATCCAGCCGCGCCACATGAACTGCATAGCTTTGCACAAAACGCAGATACAGCGCGGCGGCGGCCTCGGCCCCCATCGAATCCGACAAGTCCACATAGCGCGCGTCATTCATACCGATGTTCAGGATTGCGCCGGGACCACCCCAGTCAGGATCTTCAGAGCTGGGCCGAACACACAGCAACGCGGACTGATCAAACTCAGCCAGTACGGCGTCAATATCGGGCACGTGCCCCTTGGCAATCTGTTCGACAGCATCGAAAGACAAGGCAACGGTGCGTGGCACCGGTAATTCCAACCGAACCAGCCGCTGCAGACATTTCGCCCGGCCCCCGTGGGTTTCGGCGGCGACCGGCGCTGTTGCGGTGATTAACGTGGTATGCGGGTTATTCTGCACTGCGGCACCTTTTGGTTTCACCGCAGCATAAGCCCCTGCACCTTTGGCGCAAGGGCGATCTGGTCAGCCTTCGATCTTGCTCAGATCTGCCACACTGGAACACACCTGCCGGATCTGGCTGAGCAGATTCAGACGGTTGCGGCGAATGATATCATTGTCGGTGTTCACCTGAACCTCGTCAAAGAAAGCATCAACCGGCCCACGCAGCGCGGCCATGGTGGTCATGGCAGAGGGGAAATCCTCGGCTTTCAGGGCCGGTGCAATATCTGCCTGCGCCTGACCCAAAGCGGCAAACAGTGCTTTTTCGCTGTCCGTCTCGGCGAATTTCACATCGGCGCCATAGGAGTATTCGACGCCATCCTTTTCCTCGGCCTGGGTCAGGATGTTGTTGGCGCGCTTGAACCCCTGCACAAGATTCTCGCCATCCTCGGTCGCGATCACCGCGTTCAGCGCACGGGCGCGCTTGACCAGCAGGTTGAGGTCGTCATTGCCGTCCATCGCGATGCAGGCGTCGATAATGTCGTGGCGAATTCCCTCGTCGCGCAAGAAAACCTTGAGGCGGTCGTGGAAGAATGAGAGGAGGTCAGCCGGAGCAGCAGATACGATGGCATTGGCCGTTTCAACCTGATGCGCCAATTCATGAACCTGTTTGGCTGCAGCTTCCTCGTCTTCCGCAGAAGATTGTTTTGATTTGGCTTCGAGCAAAGCGGCCTGCCATTCAGGCAGTTTCAGCAAGGACGTGAGGGCAGACGCGAAAGTATCCTTCACCGACAGTCGAAGGTCATTCTCCAACACCAACCGAATAACCCCCAAAGCCGCGCGGCGCAGGGCAAACGGGTCTTTCGACCCGGTGGGTTTCTCGTCAATCGCCCAGAACCCGGTCAGCGTGTCCAGCTTATCTGCCAGCGCCACAGCCACCGACAGCGGCGCGGTCGGCACATCATCTGACGGACCCAGCGGTGAGTAATGTTCCTGTGCCACGACAGCTACGGCGGCGTCCTCACCTGTGGCCTCGATATAATACCTGCCCATAAGGCCCTGAAGTTCGGGGAACTCATAGACCATCTCGGAACTCAGGTCCGCCTTGGCCAGACGCGCGGCCTTTTCGGCCTGATCCGCATCCGCACCTGTGACCGGGGCCAGTTCACGGGCCAGCGCGGCGATGCGGTCGATCCGCTCGGCCTGAGTGCCCAGCTTGTTGTGGAAGGTCACATTCTCCAACGCGCGGGTCCATTGGGCGATGTCCGACTTGGCGGTGCGCAGGTCGTTCTCCCAAAAGAATTTCGCGTCGGCCAAACGCGCCGACAGCACTTTTTGGTTGCCCGCCAGAATGGTCGCGCCATTGTCGGCGGTTTCGCGGTTGGCGACGGTGATGAAGCGTTCAATCCGGCTCGTCCTGGGATTGCGGACCGAGAAGAATTTCTGATGCTCTTTCATCGAGGTCTGAAGCACCTCGGGCGGCAGTTCGAGGAATTCGTCATCAATCTTGCCCATCAGCACCACGGGCCATTCAACCAGACCGGCCACCTCGGCCAGCAGGCCCCTGTCGTCGACCACTTCCAGTCCGGCAGCAAAGGCCATGTTCTGGGCGTCGTTCCAGATGTGTTCGGCGCGGTCGGCGGGGTTCAGCACGACAAAGGCGCGTTTCAGCTTGGCGGCATAGTCGTCAAACGAAGTGACGGAGAACCGGTCCGGTGCCATGAAACGATGGCCCGCCGTTGTGTCGCCGGATTTGATCCCTTCGACTTCAAGCGGCACCACCTGCGCGCCCGTCTCATCGTTGAGGATGCACAGGATCGAATGCAGCGGGCGCACCCAACGCAACGATCCCCTGCCCCAGCGCATCGACTTGGGCCACGGGAAATTGCGGATCGTCGCCTCAAGCACTTCGGCCACGATCTCGGCCGCCGGACGTCCGGTCTTTTCGATGGTCGCAAAATAGACCGCACCCTTGGGCGTCTCACGTTCTTCCAACTGATCGCGGGTCAGGCCGGCACCGCGCAGGAAACCTTCGATGGCTTTGTCGGGCGCGCCAACCTTGGGGCCTTTGCGTTCTTCGCGCACTGTCGGACTTTCGGCCAACAACCCCTCGACCGCCAGCGTCAGGCGGCGTGGCGTGGTCAGGGCGGCGGCCCCGGCATAGGTCAGACCGGCCTCAACCAGACCATCGGTGATCCGCTTTTTCAGATCCTCACCGGCGCGGGCTTGCATACGCGCGGGGATTTCCTCGGAAAACAGTTCAATCAGCAGGTCGGGCATTGTCAGTCCTCAGAATGAAACGATCGTCTGAATGACGATGGCATTGGCGATGTCCACAAAGAATGCGGATACAAGGGGCAGCACGATAAAGGCAATAGGCGACGGGCCATATCGCTTGGTCACGGCGGTCATATTGGCGATAGCGGTGGGCGTGGCACCCAAGGCGAACCCGCCGAACCCGGCGGCCAGAACAGCGGCGCGGTAGTTGCCGCCCATGATCGGGAACAACACCCACAGAACGAAGGCAACGGCAAACAGGGTTTGCGCCGCCATGATGACCACGATGGCCAGGCCAAGTTCGGCGATGGTCCACAATTGCAGGCTCATCAACGACATGGCCAGAAACGCGCCCAACGAGAATTCAGAGATCAAAGCAAGCGAAGGGGTGCGCGCCACCGGCGGCGCCTTGGGAAACAGCAGATCGCGCAGATTTGCGATCACGATCCCCATGATCAGGCAGGGCACGAAAAGCGGCAGCTTCAGACCAGCAGCCGTTATGGCCTCGCCCAGCATATAGCCGAAGATGATGGCAATATTCAGGTACAGCAGGACCCGCATGATCGTCAGGTGGTCGATTCTTGAGGCCGGCTCGTCCGGGCTGTCGGGCACACCGACGGTGTGCTCTTCATCCGGCCGTGCAGGTGTCAGGCCCCGACCTTCAATCAGAATCCGCGCAACCGGCCCCCCGACCAGTGCCGCCAATACCAGCCCGAGCGTGGCCACGGCAACGCCCAGTTCGGTCGCCCCGGCCAGACCAGTTGCATTGGCCACTTCGGGTGCCCAGGCAATGGCTGTTCCGTGACCACCAATCAAAGCGGCAGAGCCAAAAAGAACCCCTGCTTGTAAGGGATATCCAAATGTGACGGCCCCGGCTGCGCCAATCACGTTTTGAACGATGATCGTCGCCAGAGTTAATATCAAAAGCAAAAACAGCGGCTTACCGCCCGATATTAAGTCGGAAAACCGTGCATTCAGGCCAATCCCGGCGAAGAACACCACCAGCAGAAAGTCGCGCCCCTCAAGGGCAAAGTTCAGTTGGACATCAAAGACCAGATACGCCAGCAACAGGAACCCCGATGCCAACAACCCGCCTGTCACAGGCTCGGGAATATTGAACTGGCGCAGCGCGGCGACACGCGCGTTAATCTCGGCCCCGATCAGGTAGACGGCAAATCCAAGCGTGGTGGTCAGAAGATTGGATATCTGGATCGCTTCTGCAGTCATTGAGATGACGCCTCAGTTCTCGGGTCTGGGCGGGCACTCCTCGCCCACTACGGTGCCGTCATACGCCTTCTCACCGCAATTGTTCAACGCGTGCCAGACATAGCCTTTTCCACCTGTTGTCACGGCCACAATGCGGTCGACACCGAAATGAACATTCTTAGTCCCGATGAATGCCTGCGCCTGACCCGAGGCCAGCGCGTCGCCGATGGCCACCGCATCGTAACAGTCGAACCATGTCGGAGCGGTCAGTGGTTCGGGGTTTTCGACGGGCTGGTATGCGCTCAGGTCGTCAGCGGATAAATCTGTGTCGAAACACGCGCGATACCGGATCGGGGAACTGTCGGCATCTATGGCTTGAAACGCAGTATAGGCGATGGGTGCGGGCCTATCCGCCCCTTTGGCCAGCAAAGCCACGTCCTTACCGGGTTGGGGGGCGACATCATAGTAAAACCCGTAAACCTGAAGGTAATACATGCCTGCGCCCGCCAGGGCCGTCGACAGAACAAGGATGAGTACAAGGAATTTTCCAGTCATCTTTCAAACATCCTGATCACGTGGCCTCTTTCAAGTTCGCGAAAAATGGGACAGTTTCCAACCCGACACAGGTTGGAATAAGGCTTTTGGAATGGACATGACCCTTGCCGTTGGGTTCTTTGGCGCATTGTTTGCGATCATGAACCCGATCACCAACCTGCCCGTTTTCCTGAGCGTGACCGATGGCCTGACGCCAGCCGACCAGCGCAAAGTGGCGGCGAAAACGGCCACCTACTGCCTGATCCTTGGCGGGGGTTTCGCGGCCATCGGCAGCCAGACACTGGGCCTGTTCGGGATCAGCGTAGACGATCTGCGGGTGGCGGGCGGCCTGGTTGTCTTGATGATCGGCCTGAACATGTTGAACGGCACTGAAAGCAGTTCGCATCACGGGACTGACGGCGAAAAGCAATCCTACCCCGCGCCCGAAACGGTGGCCTTCTATCCGCTGGCCTTTCCCATTCTGGTCGGCCCCGGCACGATCACGACATTGATCCTTTATGCGCATCATGTTTCCAAACCCATGGACGCCGTCATCTATGCGGGTGTGTTCCTGGCCGTGCTTTTCCTGCTGTTCATCACCTTCTGGAACGCCTCGGCCCTGTCCAAACGGCTGTCTGATAACGCGCGTGTGATAATGAGCCGTTTCATGGGCATGATCCTGTCGGCCATTGCAATCAGCATGATTGCCGCTGGCCTTAAGGTCTTGTTGCCGGGATTGGCCTGAACGCGGCATCAGGCCTCGAACCCGGCGGCCTCGGTCAACAGGAATGCGTCGGCGCATTGTTTGGCCAGTGCCCGGACACGGCCGATATAGGCCTGCCGTTCCGTCACCGAAATCACGCCCCGCGCGTCCAACAGGTTAAAGACATGGCTGGCCTTGATGCACTGGTCATAGGCGGGGTGTGCCATGACGATGCGTTTGCCGGTCTTGGGATCATCATGCTCCTGCGCCAGAATGGCGGCGCATTCGGCCTCGGCCTCTTCGAAGTGGCGCAGCAGAACTTCGGTATTGGCAACGTCAAAGTTCCAGCGGGCGTACTCCTCTTCGGTCTGTTTGAAGATGTCACCATAAAACAGCGGGCTGGGCGACTGCGGATCGTTGAACGGCATGTCCATCACGTGGTCAATGCCCAGCACATACATCGCCAGACGCTCCAGGCCATAGGTCAGCTCGCCGGACACAGGCGCGCAGTCATGGCCGCCGACCTGCTGGAAATAGGTGAACTGGCTGACTTCCATGCCGTCGCACCAGACCTCCCAGCCCAGACCCCAGGCACCCAGCGTCGGGCTTTCCCAGTCATCTTCGACAAAGCGGATGTCATGTAGGTTCATGTCAATGCCAATGGCTTGCAGTGAACCCAGATACAGCTCTTGCAGATCGGGCGGGCTGGGTTTGATCAGCACCTGATACTGGTAATAATGCTGCAACCGGTTCGGGTTCTCACCATAACGTCCGTCGGTCGGTCGGCGCGAGGGTTGAACATAGGCCGCAGCCCATGCTTTCGACCCCAAGGCCCGCAGGGTGGTTGCCGGGTGGAATGTCCCTGCCCCGACCTCCATGTCATAGGGTTGCAGAATGGCACAGCCTTTCGAGGCCCAATAAGCCTGAAGCCGCAGGATAATTTCCTGAAAAGAACGAGGTGCGCTGGACTGTTCGGTCATGACATTCCCTTTGGGCGCCATCGCGCCCGGTTCCGTTGGGTTTTCTTCTTCCTATGCAAGGGGCCAAGGGGCGTCAACGGGCCAATGGGGTCCGGCTGTCGCTGCGCCGCCACACTGGAAATTCCCCGCATTCCGGGCATGGCTTTCCGCAACTCAAATCGCGTAGTCTGCGCCAAAGATAAAACACCGCGGACACGGGCAGACAATGACACGCATATTCACTGCAATTTTGTTTCTATTCCTCACCGGCGCGCGCGCCGTTTTTGCACAACAGGACACAGGTGTCTGGGTGCAGGTCGAAGCGCAACCCTCGTTGCGCGAAGCGCAGGAACGGGCGCAGGTCTATGCCAGCACCCTGCCCGACGTGAACGGGTTTCGCCTGAACTCTGGCTGGTACGCCATTGTTATCGGGCCTTATTTGCACAGTGACGCCGAACAGGTCCTGCGCGTGTACCAGGCCGAAGGGCAAATTCCTGCGGATAGCTACATCGCCTTCTCAAGCGCGTTGGGTCAGCAATTTTGGCCCGTCGGCGCGAATATTCTGGACCGGGGTGTCGTGACACCGCCGGTCGAAAGCACGCCCCAACCCGAGCAGCCGATTGCCGGGCTGACGCCCCAGCCTTCGGATGAAACGCGGGCGCAGGCCCTGCAGTCCGAGCGTCGTTTGACTGCACAAGAGCGTAAGGGGCTGCAAACCGCCCTTCAGGCCGCAGGATTTTACAACGCCACAATTGACGGCGCATTCGGTCAAGGCACCCGCCGGTCAATGGGTGACTGGCAGCGGTTCAACGGCCATGAAGCCACGGGCGTTCTGACAACGGCGCAGCGCAAGGCACTGATCGAAGATTACAACGCACCGCTGATCAGCGTCGGCATGGATCGCTATTCGGATACGCAGGCGGGCATTGACCTGAACCTGCCGCTGGGTGTCATCGCGTTCGACCGGCATGAGGCCCCTTTTGCCCATTTCAACAGCACCACCGATCTGGACGCCAAGGCGTTGCTGATCAGCCAGCAAGGCGACAAAGCCACGCTGCGGGCGCTGTACGAAGTCATGCAGTCGCTGGACATCATACCCTTAGGCGGTCCCCGAGAGCTGCGCGGCGACCGCTTTACGCTTGAAGGCCGTGGCAACGGGATCGTTTCCTATAGCGAGGCAACGCTGAAAAATGGCCAGATCAAGGGTTTCACGCTGGTTTGGCCTGAAGAGGACGAAGCCCGCCGGGCGCGTGTTCTGGCCGCGATCAAGGCAAGCTTCGCCACAACGGACGCCGTGCTTGACGCCAGCGCCGGGGCGGATGCCGAACAGCGCATTGATCTGGTTTCCGGGTTGCAGATCCGCAAGCCCCGCCTGTCGCGGTCCGGCTTTTTTGCGGATGCCAAGGGCACCGTCCTGACGGTTTCCGAAGTTGCGGACAGTTGCGCGCGGGTGACCATTGACGGCGATCTGGAACTTCAGGTCGCATGGACCGATACCGATCTGGGTATCTCGGTCCTGCGCCCCAGCCGTGATCTTTCCCCCATCAACATCGCGGAATTCAGCGCCGACAAACCCCGCATCCAGTCCGAGGTCGCGGTCTCGGGCTTTTCGTATCAGGGCGCTTTGGGCGCGCCGACGCTGACCTATGGCCAGATCGCCGACGTGCGCGGGTTGAACGGTGAGGACGGAGTGAAACGATTGGCCCTGGCGTCGCAACCGGGTGATGCGGGCGGCCCCGTCTTTGACGACAGCGGGCAGGTTGTCGGTATGCTTTTGCCTACCCCGACCGAAGGACGCACCCTGCCCGGGTCGGTCAGCCTGGCCGCCACCGCTGATCGTCTGAGCGAGGCTTTGGGACAGGCCGGTGTGTCCGGTCAATCAGGCCAGCCTACGGCGCAAATCTCACCCAATGAGCTGAGCCGCAGAGCAAATGGGATGACTGTTCTGGTGCATTGCTGGGACTGACCGCGCGCCCAACGAAATAAAAGCGCCGCCTGTTTGTGCGGCGCTTTTTTTTGTTTCGGCTTACAGAACGTCCGGCGTAACGCGGATCAGCGTCGGTCGCGGCGCGTCAAACGCCGCGCGAACGGCTGATTGCATCTCTTCCAGACTGGACGGGGTGGCCGATAGCGCGCCAAACGCCTCGGCCAGCTTACAAAAGTCGGGGTTATGCGCCACGACCGCATTGGGGGCGATCTGACTGCCGACCATGCTGTCTTCGATTTCCTTCAGCTTGCCATTGTCCCACAGGATGATGGGCAGAGACAGGCCAAGTTCAACCGCGGTTCCCAGTTCCTGCATTGTATAGTGGAACCCATAGTCGCCTGCGATAACGGCAGTCGGCTTGCCCCTGCGTGCAACCGCACCACCAATGCCCGCAGGCAACGCGTACCCCAGCGTTCCGAACCCCGTCGGGTGATGCCAATGGTAAGGATAGGCCATGTCCCAGACCTCTTTGGCGACATAGGCGAATTGGGTCATGTCCGAATAGATCATGGTATCGGCGGGCATGGCCTCGCGCAGCGCGTCAATCACCGGGACAATACCGGGCCTCTCGGCGTCCACTTCGGCCCGCCAGCGACCGCGGGTTTCAGCGACTTCTTCCGCCGTCCAGCCCGTTGCCGGGTTGACGTGGTCGATCGAAGCCCAAAGCGCCCGGGCAAAGCTTTCCCCGTCCGTTTGCAGTTTGACTTCGGCGCGGTGGTGATCAGACAGAACCTGCGGATCAAGATCGACCCGAACCAGATTGGCCGTATGACCAAGGGACCGCCGCCACAGATCGACCTCGCCCAGTTCGGCACCCACTGCGACCACCAGATCGGCGGACGCAATCACCTCGGCGCTGCCCGGTCGGGGCAGCATCGCCCCAAAGTCCAGCGCATAGCCCAGCCCGGCCATTCCACGCCCAGCATAGGTGGTGAAACACGCGGCCCCGACCTGTGTCAGGATTTGCCGCCACAGGTTGGAACGGGTCCCCCCACCCAGAATAAACAGCGGTCTGCGCGCGGTGTTGAGCATCGACAGAACCGGCGCGACATCCGGCGGCAGGGCCTGTGTCCGCAGACCGAATTGATTGGGAAACGGCGCGGGATCAGCCTCGGCCTGAAGCTGTGCAATGGGCACCTGAATGTGTTTGGGGCGCGGCCGGGACAATTCGAATTCTTCGAATGCGCGCTCAACCAGGCCATAGGTTGCCTGGGCCGTGTTTGCCTGATGCGACCAGTCGGTGACAGTGCCAGCCGCCGCGCGCTGATCCTTCATTTGATGCAACTGCCCATGCGCGGCCTGCATTTCATCCAAACAAGAGGACATCACCAGCATCGGAACCGAATCCGTATAGGCCTGCCCCATCGGCGTCATGATGTTGCACACTCCTGGCCCGGTGATCACATAAGCCACGCCCGGCTTGCCCGTCGCGCGGGCATAGCCATCGGCCATGAACCCGGCCCCCTGTTCGTGGCGGGCCAGAACATGGGTGATTTCTGCCTCTTCAATACCGCGATACATTTCCTGATTGTGCACACCGGGGATGCCAAAAATCACATCCACGCCCCGATCTTTCAGCATGTGCGATATCTGCGCGCCTAGGGGTTTTTTCATCAGCTTCTCCAGAATTGAACGGTAAACAAGGCGTAAACGGCCAGCAGCTCAAGCCGGCCGACCAGCATCCCGATGGACAAGAGCCACTTTGCGGTATCGCTGAGCCCGGCAAAGTTGCCCGCCGGGCCGATTTCACTTCCCAGCCCCGGCCCCACATTGGCCAGCGCCGTCGCAGCCCCCGATACCGAGGTGATGAAATCCAACCCCGTCAAGGCCAAAGCCCAGGCCAGTATGCCCATGGACAGCACGAAGAACATGAAAAAGCTCATGACCGATGTCAGAACATCCGTGCCAATGGGGCGCCCATCGTAAAGCGGAACAAAGACCCCGTGCGGAGAGCGAATTCGGCGGATCTGCGTTTTGATGGACGCAAACAGCAACTGGTATCGGAAAACCTTGATCGAACAGGCGGTAGACCCCGCACATCCCCCCACCAGACCGATCAGAAAGAACAGCATGACCGGAAAGCTGCCCCACGTCATGTAATTGACGCTGGCATATCCGGTGCCGGAAATGATCGAGGTGACGTTGAACAGGGATTGGCGAAGCGCCTGCTCCCAATGGTGCGGAAACACGGTGATCAGAAAGACCGACATGACAACGACCAGCACCAGAATGGTCGCGACAAATGCGCGGATCTGACTGTCGCGCCACAAAGAGCTGGTATGGCCATTGGCAAGCTGCACGTACCGGACAAACGGCAGGGCGGCCAAAATCATGAAGACCGATGCGGCGTATTCGGTCGGCCCGGAAAACACAGCGAATGAATCGTCGTAGTTCGAAAATCCGCCTGTTGCGATGGTTGTCATGGCGTGAACCACGGCGTCGAAAAAGCTCATGCCCAGGCCTGCGTATACCAACACGCAAACAAAGGTCAGAAAGACGTAGATCAAGGAAATCTGACCCGCGATTTCTTGCGCGCGGGGCAGGATTTTACCCATGGTTTCAAATCCTTCCGAGCGGAAGATTTGCATCCCACCCACCCGAAGCTCGGGCAGGAAAACCATAGCGACAACAATGATGCCGATACCACCCAGCCATTGCAAAACCCCGCGCCACAACAGCAGCCCGCGCGGAAGATTATCCAGGCCAGAAATAACGGTCGACCCGGTGGTGGTCAGACCGGACATCGCCTCAAAGTAAGCATCGACAAAGCGCAGCTCGGTTTCGCCAAGCAAAAACGGAATCGCGCCGAAAAATGGCAGCGCGACCCAGACACCGGTGGTCAGCAAAAAGGTCTGGCGGATCGTCAAACCGTCGCCGATCCCGTTCGAACAGCTCAGCGACAGAACCACGCCCGTCAGAATTGTGATAACGCCACTTTCAAGAAACACATGCCATTCGCCCCGACCTTCGATGAGATCGGTAATCATGGGCAGCATCATGGTCGCCCCAAGAATGGCGACCAACAGGCCAATCACATATCCAACCGGGCGCATATCCGTCATGAGGCGCAGCGTTGGCGCGCCTGCACGACTGTGTCAAGCGGATGTCCCGTATTTACTTGCCCGAGTTGCCCGATGGCTTGGGCATCACCGGGGGTTTCGACGGGGCACGCGTGCGGCGCACCGGTGTCACGGGCTGGGCTGTTTCCATCTTGGGGGCAACAGGTTTCGCCGCAGGTGCCAAAGGTGCAACGGGTTTGGCGGCCACTTTGGTTGGTGCAGGCTTGGCAGCCGCTTTGGGCGCCAAAACTGCGGTCGGTGTTTTCGCAGCGACAGGTTTGACCGGCGCTTTCACCGCTGCTGGCTTGCCCGCCACCTTGGGTGCAACAGGTTTTGCCGCTGCGGGTTTCGCGGCGACCGGCTTTGCAGCAGCAGGTTTTGGCTTGGCGGCAGCGGCGGGTTTCGGTGCCTGCGTGCGGGCCGATGTTGCGGTTTTTGCGGCAACTGGTTTAGCGGCAGGCTTTGCCGCAGCTGGTGCTGCAGCAGTTTTCGCCTTAGTCGCTGCAGGTTTTGCAGGCGCGGGTTTTGCTGATTCGGCCTTGGGCTTGGCAGGGGTTTTTGCCTTGACGTCCGGCTTGGCCGCCGCCGCCGGTGCGGGCTTGGCTTTGGTTGCAGGTGCCGCTGGCTTTGCCTTGGACTTGAATTCAGGCGTCGGCGCGGCCGGTGCCGGGGTCGCGGCCGTTTCGCGCAACGTCTGCACCGTTGCAAACGGCAGCTCAATTGCCGAGCAGGTCAAAATCTGCATGATTTTCATTTGGTTGCTAACCGCGTATCCGGCCAGGCGCATGGCCGCCAACTGAAGTTCCAGCGGTTGGGTAATCGGATTCATTAGTTATTTCTCCTGTGAAAGCGATGCAACCTGCAACAAAAAGCAGAACTCTGCCCGCCCAAATTTCCTGGGCGGATTGCATAAACTTGCAGTCCCGGGGCGTCGCACGTCTCGGCTTCCTTAAATAGTGGCATGGCAGCAAACCAGCAGGCACACCACGGCTGCATTCCCCGCCACTTTAACGCAAATTACCGTGCGCGCGCAGCATTTTTTGCTGCGCTGCGGCAAAAACTCGCCGTTTGACTAATTTTGAGACTTCCCGGTGCCCTGCCCGGTCACCCGATATGGAACAGGGTCGAGAACAGACGCGGATTCAGACTGGTCGAAACAAAGGTCGACCCCTCGGTCAGAACCGACACCGCATCATGGCTGTGCAGGCTTTCCTGATGGCTGGCCACCACCCGGAAATCGCCGATATGATGATCGGCCAGCAACTCGGCGCAGAACAGACGAGCGGCGTCTTCGACAAAGATCGGGTTGGCCGCGTTCAGTTCGGCAAAGGCCTGCTCGTCCTCACGCTTGACCATCACCTGCGTTTCTGTCGGAACGGCGCGGCGGCACAATGCGATCAGGTCTTCGAACCACAGGCAATCCGCGTCGCAATCCACAACAACGGAAATTCGCGCGACCGACCGCTGCGAATGTGGCGTCGCCAGCTGCCCACGCGTTGCGCGCGCGTGTTCGCTCAGTTCAAGCGAACAGGGGCAGGTCGACGAATAGACATAGTCCAGATGCATGATCTTCTGACGCACGCCGTTCTGCTCGACCAGTTCCAGCGCGATGTCGTAATATTGATACCCCTCAAGCCCCGAGCGCAGGCTTTGCACCCGGTCGGGGAAGGAAAACCGCATCTGAATGCGCGCATCAAAGCTGTCCAGATCGGTCATATAGTCATCCAGCGCGGCCTCCATGACCTCAAAACTGAACGTACGCTCGGCGTGTTTGTAGAACGAGCGCATGATCCGGGACATGTTGATGCCCTTTTTTTCGGCCTCAAGGCTGACAGTCCCGGTGACCGAGGTTTCCAGTGTCAGATCCTCACCCGCTTTCCGATGAAACCGGATCGGCAGACGGAAATTGGAAATGCCTACATGCTGAATCTGCTGCCTGGCCCCCCGGATCAGGCTAGAAGGGCCGTTCTGAAGATCGGGCAAAGTTGCGCGATACGCCGCGTCGACCGCGAACCCATCGGGATACTCTCGTGACAGCGAAGGATAGTTGACCGGAACCAGCCCCGGCACAAGGCGCTCGATGGCAGGATCAAGTTGGCTGATCTCGGCCTCGGTCGCAGTTTCAGCCCATTTGCGCAGCGTTTTCAGCGCAGCGGCGGCCTCATCTTGGTCGGGTGCATCGTCAACGTCGCGGGGGTGCACGTTCATCGATAAGGGCTCCTCGGTTGGTCGCCGGGCTAAATACGGGTTCGGCGCGCATTCCAGTGTAACCGTATACGCGCCAAAACACAGCCCGGATCGAATTTCCGCACAAGGCGCAGTGCCTGCGCCCTGCACCGTTTGACTTTGAACCGGGTTTATCAGGCCAAAACCGGATACTATTGTTGAGAAACGTCCAATGCCTGACCGATATCGGCAAGCAGGTCGTTTGCGTCTTCCAGACCGACGGACAGGCGGATCAGGCCGGGTGTAATGCCTAACTCATCCTTCTGTTCGTCACTCAGCCGCTGGTGCGTTGTGGTGGCCGGATGTGTCGCGATTGACTTGGCATCCCCAAGATTGTTCGAGATCACCGGAATCGTCAGCGCGTTGAGAAAGGCAAACGCGGCCTCTTTCCCGCCCTTGATGTCCAGCGACAGAACCGTGCCGCCCTTGCCGCCCAGCTGTGATTGCACCAGCGCGTTCTGCGCATGGGTTTTCAGCCCCGGATACAGCGTCCGTTCCAGCGCCGCGTGACCTTCCAGCGCTTCGGCCAGGGCCAAGGCCGTTTCGGCCTGCGCATTGACCCGCAAGGCCATCGTTTCCAGACCCTTCAGCATGACCCAGGCGTTGAACGGGCTCAGCGCGCCGCCGGTGTGCTTCATGTAGGGCTCAACCGTGCCGCGGATGAATTCTTGCGTGCCGATGATGACGCCGCCCAGCGCACGCCCCTGCCCGTCAATGTGCTTGGTCGCGGAATAGACGACCACATCGGCCCCCTGCTCGATTGCGCGCGAAAAGACAGGGGTGGAAAAGACGTTGTCCACAATGACCACGGCCCCAACCGCGTGCGCCAGATCGGCAACCGCCGCAATGTCGATCACCTCAAGCGTCGGGTTCGACATGGATTCGAAGAACACCGCCTTGGTATCGGGGCGGAGCGCCGCCTTCCACGCGTCCACATCGGTGCCATCGACAAACGTTACCTCGACCCCGTACCGGGTCAGGATGTTTTCCAGGATATACAGACAGGACCCGAACAGAGCCTTGGCAGAGACAACATGGTCGCCCGCCTTCAACACCGAGGTCAGCGCCGCATTCACCGCCGCCATGCCGGACGCGGTGGCAAAGGCATCCTCGCCCCCTTCCAGCGCAGCGATGCGCTGTTCGAACATAGAGACGGTCGGGTTGCCATAACGGGCATAGATGAACTCATCCGGGCCGGTTTCGATAAACCGCGCCTCGGCCTGTTCAGCCGTGTCATAGACAAAGCCCTGTGTCAGAAAGATCGCCTCGCTGACCTCATTGTATTGGCTGCGACGGATGCCGCCATGGACGGCTTGGGTGCGTTTGTTCCAGCTCTCGCTCATGTCATTCCTCTCGGCCTTTGTCCGGCAAAGGCATCAAAAAAACCCCAGACGCGGTCAAGCGAAAGGGGCCTTTCATCCTGACCTTTTAGCGGTGTTGTTTAGCGTGGCCCGCAATCCGGTAACAAATCGCCACGTAGCGAGGATGCGTTTACGCCTCAAGGTGCGGATCGTCAAGCCCGGCCGCCCGTGCGTCACGCTTTCGTAACCACCTCTTGCCGATCCGGCAGAAAACCGCATGATCGCTGCAACAAACGGAGGACACATGGCCAACCCGATTGATCTGTATTTCTGGCCCACGCCGAACGGCTGGAAGGTTTCCATCGCTCTGGAAGAGATGGAGCTGCCCTATACCACCCACCTGATCAATATCGGCAAGGGTGACCAGTTCGACCCCGAATTCCTGAAGATCGCGCCCAACAACCGGATGCCCGCCATCGTTGATCCTGACGGGCCAGACGGCGCGCCCATCTCGGTTTTTGAGAGCGGCGCGATCCTGATGTATCTGGCCCGCAAGACCGGGCGCTTCTATGGCGAAACCGAACGTGACCGGATCGCGGTTGAGGAATGGCTGATGTGGCAGATGGGCGGCGTCGGCCCGATGGCCGGTCAGGCGCATCACTTCCTGAAATACGCGCCCCAACTGGACCCGCCGCAGGACCTGCCCTATCCCAAAGACCGCTACCGCGCCGAAGTCGCACGGCTGTATGCCGTGTTGGATCGGAGGCTGGCTGACAACGAATACGTCGCAGGTGATTTCTATTCCATTGCAGACATGTCGATCTGGGGCTGGGCCAGCCTGTGGGAGGGTCAACAACAGGTGCTGGAGAACAAACCCCACTTTACCCGCTGGCTTGAGACTGTGAGCGCCCGGCCGAGCGTGCAGGCCGGCCGCGCGCTACATGCGGAATTGCGCGGAGATCACCGGGGCCCGCAGGCGCAGGGAGTTTTGTTCAAGCGGTGAGTGGTGGCTTTATCTGCAATGCCCCACTGCCAGCGTCCTTTCTACCCGTGGTTATGACTGCCGTAGTCACCCTTTCTGCTCTCGAAATAGCGCGCAAGATCATACATTGGGCTGCGATAGGGCATATCCCTGATGCAAACCGATTTGGCGCCCTGCGTCGTCATTAGATGAGACAATAGGTGGTCCGAACCGAAATCCTGCATCCAAAAACCAATACTCTCGAATAGGTTGGATTCGCTTTTCTGCGTTACCGTTGTACACACAGAACGGCCTTTTTCCTGCTCGACCTTCAGTTCTTGAAGATCGTACCTGATGTCGCCCTCGATCTCATATCCGAACATGGTGAGCTGAAAGCACTCTCCCTCCTCCTCAATCCGAGTTCGCACCGTCATGACCTCGGTAATGGGCAGATAGGTTCCGGATTCAAAGGTGTTCATTTCAAACGACGTTGTAAAAAAACCATCCGCATCGACGCAGCCCGTTGCGTGAAAACCATCGTCCGAATCCGGTTTTACTCGCAAGATTTCAAAAGCCTTTTCAGCAGACAACGGCACAGATACACGGGATTTGTCGCGCATAGTCAGCGAAGGAATCGCAAACAGAACGAACATGGTCAGGTACAAACCCAACCAGAGGAATATCGCGCCGAATACAACGATGAAGAGCGTCCACAATACCGCCATAACACCTTCATCTCTGGGCATGTATTCCGGCAAAGTTTCTAATAATGGCAGAAACATGAGAAGCAGCCCCAAAACCAATGCCGCGCAAACTGTCTCCCACCACACCCGCGGATAAACAACAATGAGACCTATCGCGATTGTCAGGCAGGCAATTGTGACCACTGCCTGTGTGATCGTGCTGCTCAATAGAACTGCTTGGCCGAAGAGAACCTCACCAGCGAGCCATCCTGTGAACAAGATGATCAAGCTTGTCGCAGCAAGCCTTCTTAGTCGATAAATGCGGTACAAGTATTTATTTTGCATGTACTTACCCTCTTTGATTGAGTTGAATATTTTTACACAATCAAGGCAGGATAATGGCGCTGATAAAGACCTCGGCACTCCGTTTTTAAACCCAACCAGTAGAAATCTACCCCTCTCCCCGCACCAGCACATCCAGCATGCTCGAAATATCCTCGACCTCTTCCGCGATCACGTGGGTCACCGAATGCGCCCGCTGCATCCGGCCCGTGACCCGCAGCAACCGCCCTGAAATCACCGCGCGGCGGAATTCCTCGTAGATTTTGCGCCAGACCACCACGTTGACGATGCCGGTCTCATCCTCAAGCGTGACGAAGATCACCCCCTTGGCTGTGCCCGGCCTCTGCCGCAGGATCACCAGCCCCGCCACCGCCACCCGCGCGCCCTCGGGCGGGTCGCCCAGCCGGTTGGCGGGCAGGCAGGCGGGTGGGCGCGGCCAGTCGCGGTTTGTGACCGCAGGGCGAACGGGGGCAACAAGCATGAGAACAAAAATAGAACAAACGGTAAGAAAGTCCAGTCACGGCATGCCGAGTCGCAAATGAGGCTGGAAAGACCTAAATCCCTTGACTAAGGAAGGTTTCGAACATCGCAGAAGGAAGACGCACGCAATGGCAAAGATCACCTATGTCGAGCATGGCGGTACCGAACACACAGTTGAGGTCGCCAACGGACTGACCGTCATGGAAGGCGCCCGTGACAACAACATCCCCGGCATCGAGGCCGATTGCGGCGGTGCCTGTGCGTGCTCGACCTGCCACGTCTATCTCCACCCCGACTGGGTCGAGAAGGTTCCCGCCAAGGATGACATGGAAGAGGACATGCTGGACTTTGCCTTTGAGCCCGACCCTGCCCGCTCGCGCCTGACTTGCCAGATCAAGGTCACTGACGCGCTGGACGGTCTGGTCGTGCAGATGCCGGAAAAACAGATCTGATGACGCCCCGGTCGGTTGCCGCCCTAGCAATCGTCCTCTGCGTTTACCCCATCGCGGCCCGGCCCCAACACCCCTGGCAAAACGAGCCGCTAGTTTCGGCGGAATACTCCGAGCCCACTGCGCGCTATCCGCATTGGGTTCTCGGTGATCAGATTGAATACGGTGCACTCGTCCTGCAATACCTGCCCGGAAGGGCAGAGTACACGATCCGGCTGCCCGAAGAACGGGTTTTTGAAGACATCAAACCGCGTCTCGTCGATGTGGACAATGACGGCAAGCGCGAAGCCATGGTGGTCGAAAGCCACCGCGACAAAGGTGCACGGCTTGCGATCTACAATGGTGGCGGCCTGATCGCCGCAACGCCGTATATCGGCACACGCTTTCGCTGGCTCGCTCCGATCGGTGCAGTGGATCTGGATGGCGACGGTCACATCGAGATCGCCTATATCGACCGCCCCCATCTGGCCAAGGTTCTACGCATCTGGCGTTTCAAAGATAGCAGCTTGACCGAGATTACCGCCCTGCCTGGCCTGACCAATCATCGCATCGGCGAGAATTTCATCACCGGAGGCACAAGGAATTGCGGCGCGGGTCCAGAACTGGTCGTAGCCAGCACAGACTGGCAAAACATCGTCAGCGTTAGATACGATGATGGCTGGGCAAGGGAAACACTGAGTCGCTTCTCACCAACTGCTATGGATCAAGCAATGGCCTGTAAACTATAGAACTGACGCAGCCCGCGTCAGCGGGCTGCCCGGCCCAAGGCCTTTGGCGGCGCATCTGTGATGCGGCGTCAGGGCGCGGGAGCGTTCGGGTCAGAGCGCCCGCCAGCCGATATCGCGGCGAAAGAACCCGTCCGGCCAGTCAATACCATCCACCGCCGCATAGGCCCGGTCCCGGGCCTCTTGCAGGGTGTCGCCGCGCGCAGTGACATTCAGAACCCTACCGCCTGAGGCCACAATCTGACCGCCCGAGGATTTGGTTCCGGCATGAAACACCATGTTGCTGCTGTCTTCAGACAGGCCATCCAGACCGTTGATGGCCGTGCCTTTTTCATATGATCCGGGATAGCCGTTCGCCGCCATCACAACCGTCAGCGCATGATCGTCCGCCCAGTTCACACGCGCCTCGTCCAGACGTCCTTCGGCCGCCGCGTGCATCAGGTCCATCGCTTGCGCCCCAAGGCGCATCATCAGAACCTGACATTCAGGGTCACCAAAGCGCACGTTGTATTCCACCAGCCGGGGCTGACTGTCCTTGATCATCAGCCCGGCATACAGAACGCCCTGAAACGGCGCGCCGCGACGTTTCATTTCGGCCACCGTCGGACGGATGATCTCTTCCATCGCGCGCGCTTCGATCTCGGCGCTTAAAACCGGTGCGGGGGAATAAGCCCCCATTCCGCCGGTGTTCAGCCCGGTATCCCCCTCGCCCACGCGCTTGTGGTCCTGCGCAGTGCCGATCGACAGGATATTCTCGCCGTCACACAGCACGAAGAGCGAGGCCTCTTCGCCCTCCATGAACTCTTCAATCACAACTTCGGCCCCGGCCCCGCCAAATGCGCCGCCGAACATGTCGTCGATGGCGTCCAGCGCGCTGCCTTCATCCATCGCAACGATCACGCCCTTGCCAGCGGCCAGCCCATCGGCCTTAACGACAATCGGCGCGCCCTGTTCGCGGATATAGGCTTTGGCCGGGTCGGCTTCGGTGAACCGCGCATAGGCTGCTGTCGGCGCGCCCGATGCATCGCAGATTTCCTTGGTAAAACTTTTCGAGGCTTCCAGCTGAGCCGCCGCAGCCGAAGGCCCGAACACCAGCACGCCCGCCTCGCGCAGACGATCCGCCACACCTGCGGCCAGAGGGGCCTCGGGGCCGACAATCACGAAATCAATCGCGTTTTCCTCGGCAAAGCTGACAACGGCGCCGCCGTTTTCGATATCCAGCGTGGCGCAATCCGCGATCTGCGCGATCCCGGCATTGCCCGGCGCCACGATCAACCGGTCGCATTTGGGGTTCTGCATCACCGCCCAGGCCAGACTGTGTTCGCGCCCACCACTGCCGAGAATGAGGATATTCATGAATGCTCTCCGATCTGCTTGGCCTCGCCTTGCGGGCGTTCTAAGCTGGGCGGGCATTTGACACAAGGCGCTGAAATGTCCGACCTGCTTGACGACCCCATTCCCGGCCAGAACACCCCTGAATACTCCGTCTCGGACATCTCGGGCGAGGTGAAGCGCACGCTGGAGGGCACCTTTGGCCGAATCCGTGTGCGCGGCGAGGTCGGGCGCGTGTTCAAGGCGCGCTCGGGGCATCTGTATTACGACATCAAGGATGATCGGAACGTGCTGGCCTGCACCACATGGAAAGGTCAGGTATCGGGGCTTTCTGTTGAGCCGGAAGAAGGGCTTGAGGTCGTTGTGACCGGTCGTCTGACCGCTTTTGGCGCGCAGTCGAAATACAACCTGAATGTGGATGAGGTCGCCGTTGCCGGGCAAGGCGCATTGATGGCCTTGCTGGAAAAACGCAAGAAACAGCTTGAGGCCGAAGGCCTGTTTGCGCCTGAACGCAAGCAGCCCCTGCCCTATCTACCGCAGATCATCGGCGTTGTGACGTCGCCCTCGGGGGCGGTGATCCGGGACATCCTGCACCGCCTGCGGGATCGCTTTCCCCGTAAGGTGCTGATCTGGCCGGTGGCGGTTCAGGGATCGAACTGCGCCCCCGAGGTCACGAATGCGATCAATGGTTTCAACCAGCTGACCCCCGGCGGTGCCCTGCCGCGCCCCGACCTGATTATCGTGGCACGGGGCGGCGGATCAATCGAAGACCTTTGGGGCTTTAACGAAGAAATCGTGGCCCGCGCCGCTGCGGCCTCGGACATCCCGCTGATTTCAGCCGTGGGGCACGAGACCGATACGACGTTGATCGACTTTGTCTCGGACCGGCGCGCGCCGACACCGACGGCTGCGGCCGAACTGGCCGTGCCTGTGCGGATCGAACTGCTTGCCTGGACGGGCGAACAGGGCGCGCGGCTGTCCCGCGCTGCAACCGACGCGGTTCAACGGCGGTCCCAGCGTCTGCGCGACCTGTCCCGCGCCTTGCCCCGCCCGGACAGCCTTTTGAACACACCGCGGCAACGCCTTGATCTGATTGCGGATCGCCTGACACCAGCGCTGGAGCGCGGCGTTCAGAACCGTCATCTGCAAGTTGCCAAACTGTCCGCCCATCTACGCCCCTCGACCCTGCGCAACCTTGTTGCAGGCAGGCAAGAGGCAATGCGCAACCTGTCTTCGCGCCTGTCCCTGCGCCCCATCCAACGCGAGATCGAGGTGCAGCGCCAAAACATCACCCGACTGGCGGACCGCCTGAACACGGCCCAGGCAACGCGGCTGGATCGGATGCGGCAGCAGCTGACCGCAACGGATCGCCTGCGCGAAACGCTCAGCTACAAAGCGACGTTGCAACGCGGCTATGCCGTGGTCCGCGCCGATGACAACGTTGTCACGACCAAGGCCCAGGCCGCCAAGCATGACACGCTTCAGATCGAATTTGCAGACGGCGTGCTTAACACTGGTCAGCCGGTGGCCTCGCGACCTGGCCCCAAGAAGACCCCCAAAAAGGACGCGCCAGATCAGGGGTCACTGTTCTGAAACAGCCTCAGACACCAACATCCGGCCCATAACAAACCATCTCTTCGTCGATATCTTCGGCCTCATAAAGCTCTGTTTCCGCTGGGTCCCCTTCGAACTGCGCGATCAGGCCGTTGCCTGAGCGCGTAAATACCCAGCATTGCGGGGCCAGACGGTCTTCGTAAATGAAACAGATTTGCTCATCCTGCTCGTACCAGACGCCTTCTTTGCAGTCGCCATCCAGAAATGACCAGATGACGCGACGGTTGGGCAGATAACGCTCAACCCCGTAAACCTTACCCTGAAAGCCATAGAACAGGGTTTTGCCACGCGTGTAGTCGTCGAAATCCGCCCCCGACAGCGCCGACTGGGCTGACGCTGAAAACGCGGGCAACAACAGAAGAATCACAAGATACCTGAGCATGGCCGCATTGTGTCAGATGCGATTGCCCCGCGCCAATCACCATTCCCGGACCGCCGCCTGCCTTCACGTCACCGATTGAGGTGAATCAACACCCCAACCATGCTGCCAAAAACAGGGGAGATTTCCATGACAACCGCCCTATTCTGGCTCGCTCTCGTGTGCGCCCTGACGTACCTGCCGCTTTCACCCCGCCCGGCTAGCGGGATGCGAACCGTGTTAAAAGCCATGTCAGTCGCTCTGCTGGCTGCAATCGCAATGCTGAACGCGGCCCCGCACCTGCTGGTCCTCGCTCTTGCCCTGTGTGCCACCGGGGATGCCCTGCTCTCGCGCGAAACAGACCATACCTTCATGGCTGGCATCGGTGCCTTCGCCGCAGGTCACCTTGCTTATATCGGCTTGTTTCTGACCCACCCCGCCAGCGATATGTCCCTGATTTTCGACAAACCCGGGTATTTCTGGTCGCTGATCATCCTCGGCATCGTCACCGCCACCCTTCTGGCCCCGCGCGCCGGCGACCTCACAGGCCCGGTCCTTGCCTATATCCCGATCATCCTTGGCATGGGCATAACCGTTCTGACCCTGCCCGAGGCTGGGCCCCTACGCTGGGCCCTGCCCGCCGCCATGGCCTTCATCGCCTCGGATCTGACACTGGCGACCGAGAAATTCCTGCTGCCGCCGCACCACCCCGCCCGAAAGGCCACACCCTATCTGATCTGGGGCCTCTACTGGGGCGCGCAGGCCGGTTTGCTGATCGCATTTTCGGGACCCTTTGCAACTGCTGCAAATCCGCATTAGGTGAAGGGAACACCTGCGGAGACCAAAATGGCATTTTTCTCAAAGCTCAAGGACAAGCTGTTCAAATCCTCGTCCCGCCTCGAACAGGGGCTTGAGGCCATCGTCGAAGATGGTGGAGAGGAAACGACCACCCCAGACCCAATTATCCCCGACCCGGAACCGCAGCCCGAACCGGTCCCCGAACTGCCGCAACCGACGCCCGCACCGCAACCGGTCGAAACGCCAGACCCCATGCCCGTCGACCCGGCACCCGCACCGCCCCCGCCCGAGGTCACACCCGCCAAGGGCATGCTGGGGCGCCTCCTGGGTCGGGGTGATGCCCAAACCGCCGTGCGCCGCACCCTGGACGACGACATGTTGGAACAGCTCGAAGAGTTGTTGATCGCCTCGGACATGGGTGTCGACACCGCCCTGCGCGTCACCGCGAATATGGCCGAGGGGCGCTATGGCCGCAAACTCTCGGCGCAGGAAATCAAACAGCTACTGGCGCAGGAGGTGACCCGCGTGATGGAACCGGTCGCCAAGCCGCTGCCTATCTACCCCAAACGCCCGCAAGTGGTGCTGGTGGTGGGCGTGAACGGATCGGGTAAAACCACCACGATCGGCAAGCTGGCCAGCCAGTTCAAAGCCGCTGGCAAAAAGGTCGTGATCGCCGCCGGAGATACCTTCCGCGCCGCCGCCGTCGAACAGCTCCAGGTCTGGGGTGACCGCGCAGGCGTCCCCGTTCTGACCGCGCCCGAAGGCTCCGACCCTGCCAGCCTTGCCTACGACGCCTTGACCAAGGCACAGGAAGACGGCGCAGACCTGCTGATGATCGACACTGCGGGCCGCCTGCAAAACCGCGCGGATCTGATGGAGGAACTGGCCAAGATCGTCCGCGTCATCCGCAAGAAAGATGACACCGCGCCGCACAACACCCTGTTGGTGCTGGACGCCACCACCGGCCAGAACGCACTCAGCCAGGTGGAAACCTTCCGCAATCTGGCCGATGTCTCGGGCCTTGTGATGACCAAACTCGACGGCACCGCCAAGGGCGGCGTTCTGGTCGCACTGGCTGACAAGTTCGGCCTGCCCATCCACGCCATCGGCGTCGGAGAGCAGATTGATGACCTCGCCCCCTTTGACCCCGAAGAATTCGCCGCCGCCCTGACCGGGCTAAGCCAAAGCTGATCCCCCCTTCATCTGGCCGAAAATATCCTCCGGGGGTCCGGGGGTGGAAAACCCCCGGCCTCTCCTCTCGGCAAAAGGTTCACGCTTGAGCGACTGGCTGATCTCACTCGAAGGCACAGAAGCAGGCCATCATCTGGCCCTTACTCTTGCGTTGTCGGCAGCCTTCCTGCACGCGGTGTTCGGCGCCCTGCAAAAGGGCCGTCACGACCCCTGGCTGTCACGCGGGGCCATTGATGCCTGCTATTGCCTGATGGCCGCCCCCTTTGCCTTCTTCGTGGTGCCCTGGCCCGAACCCTATATGTGGCCGATCTTTGCAGTCGTCTGGCTGATCCATATTGCCTATAAGACTTTGCAGGCTATGGCCTATACCAAAGGCTCGTACACCGTTGTCTACCCAGTGGTTCGCGGCACCGGCCCCCTGTTCACCGTCATCGGCGCCTATCTGCTGTTCGACGAAACCTTCACCGGCATCCAGTGGTTCGGCGTTGCTGTCCTGCTGGCTGGTATCTTCGGGCTGGCCGCCTATAATCTTCGGTTTCTCGAAACCAATCGCGAAACGCTTGGAATCGCATTGACCCTGGCCGTCATAACCGGCCTGTTCGTAGCGCTCTACACCACCTATGACGCCTATGGCATCCGTGCCACCGCGGACCCATTCACCTTTCTGGCCTGGTTCTTCATGATCGACGGGGCCGCAATGCCCATCTATGCCTTTCTCAGATGGCGCGCGATGATCAACCGCCCGTCCATTGGCCCGCTGATGCTGCGAGGCCTTGCAGGCGGGATCATCGCCCCCATGTCTTTCGGGGCCATCATGCTGGCCACCCGTCTGGACAAGGTCGGCGAGGCGGCCGTCTTGCGGGAAACCTCGACCGTCTTTGCTGCCCTCATCGGCTGGCTGGTCCTGAAAGAAACCGTGGGGCCACGACGGGTTGCGCTGATGGCATTGATTGCACTCGGCGCCGTAATAGTTGAAATGGGCGGGTAAGCAGCAGGAAATCGTTATGACTGGCAAAAAAGAAATCAACCCGTTTCTGAAACAGGTGCTGGAGCTTGGCCCACCGCTGGCCTTTTTCCTCATCTACCTGCGCCTGCGCGATGACAGCTTTCTGATCGGCGGCACCGAGTATTCCGGCTTTATCGTGGCCACCCTCATCTTTGTTCCGCTGATGCTGGGCGCGATGTGCATCTTATGGTTTCTGACGGGCAAGCTCAGCCGGATGCAGATCTTCACCGCGTTCATGGTCATATTCTTTGGCGGCCTGACCGCCTGGTTCAATGACGAGCGGTTCTTCAAGATGAAAACCACGCTGGTCTACGGGTTCTTTTCGATCACCCTGGGCATCGGGCTGTTACAGGGAAAATCCTATCTGGCCTATGTGCTGGATGAGATGCTGCCCATGCGTCACGAGGGTTGGATGATCCTGACCCGCCGCCTATGCGGTTGTTTCGCGGTTCTGGCCGTCGCCAACGAAGTCGTATGGCGGACATTGTCGACCGATCTTTGGGTCAAGATCGAAACTTTTGGCTTTCCGATCGCGCTGATGGTGTTTTTGATGCTGCAATTCAATTGGCTACAAAGCTACATGGACGACCCGGACCACCAATAGATGAGTAGAACGCAAGGACACTCAGCCCCTGCGGTCAACGTGATTTTGTGTCAACCAAAGTGCGTCATAGTAGAAAATCCGACAAAAACCTTGGCTTAGCGCCCAAGCTGTGGGAGGTTGGGACACCATCCGCCACCACTCACAGCCGGAGCACCATTCACTCATGACGGCTTTCCCAAACAGCGGCTTTCTGTCCGAGGCATCCGACAGATTGAAAGCGATGCTTTCTGCGCAAGCGTCCGAGATTGCCCTGGACCGGGGCGAGGTTCTGTTCGAACAAGGCGACAAGGGCGATGCGCTGTACGCCATTCTGGAGGGAACACTAGAAGTTTCCTTCCTGGCCATGAGCGGGCGAAAATTGTCCCTGACCCTCATGCGACCCGGCGAAGTGTTTGGCGAAATCGCCCTGTTTGACAGCGGCCCCCGGACCGCGACCATCGCTGCGGCCGAGCCGTCCCGTGTTTTACGTGTTCGGCATCAGGATGTTATGAACCAGATCCGTCAGCACCCCGATCTGGCCGTCGATATGATCCGACTGGCCGGTCTTCGGATGCGATGGATGGGGTCGCAGCTAAATGAACAGGTGTTTCTGCCGATGCCGATCCGCCTGGCGCGCAAGTTGCTGCACTTGTCCGGGCTTCAGGATGATCCGTCAACGCGGATCACCCTGTCGCAAAGCGAGCTGGCCGAATTTGTCGGTGCCACGCGTGAAGCGGTATCCAAAACCATTTCCACCTGGAAACGCGATAATGTGGTCGAGGCGTCGCGCGGCGGGCTGATGATTCATGACTTTGAAGCCCTGAAAGAACTGGCTGATTCCGACCTGATCTGACGCCGTTGTGACCTGCTTCACATACTGTAGGCAGCGGTAGAGCTACGTTAATAACTGTTACCGTAGGAGGTCAGAGAATCATCCCCGATATCTGTCCACTGACCTCTCCCTGTATCAGAGCCATATGCCTTCCCCGGCGTATGGCTCATTTCTTTGGGCAGAGGTGATACGAAAATGGCCAGGGTTTTACCCCCGGCCATTTTTCATTCTTACAGCCGTTGCTTACTCGGCAAGACTTAGCGCGACAAATCGGGGTTCACCGCTCCGACGCACCAGCAGCAGTAGCGACTTGCGCCCAGCTTCACGGGCTTCGTCCATACGCGCCTCGAGATCCTGGATCGAGGTCACCTTTTGCTGGCCAGCCTCGGTGATCAGATCACCTGCACGCAGACCCTTGGAATAGGCCTCTGACGCCTCATCCACTTCGGTCACGATCAACCCTTCGGCATCTGCATCCAAACCAAGGTCCGTGCGCAACGTGTCGGTCAGGGGCGAAATCGTCAGACCAAGGATGTTTGCGTTTTCATCGGCCGGAGTATCGGTCGATTCTTCTTCGCCGTCTTCGGTGCGCTCTGCATCCTCGCGACGGCCCAAAGTCACCAGAACAGTCTGGGTGCCCCCATCACGATGCACCACGACACGCACCGATTTACCAACAGTTGTCTCGCCGACCTGGCGTACCAAACCCCGGGTGTCTTCGACTTCGACGCCATCAAAACTGAGGATCACGTCACCGGCCAGCAGACCAGCTTCCTTTGCCGGACCCTCAGGTACGTCGCTGATCAGTGCGCCGCTAGGCTTGTCCAGGCCCATTGCCTCGGCCATGTCTTCCGTCACGTCCTGAATGCGAACACCCAGCCAGCCACGGCGGGTCTCACCGAACTCTCGCAGTTGATCGACGACTTTCACAACCACGTTTGACGCCATCGAAAACCCAATGCCGATCGAGCCGCCATTGGGGGACAGGATCGCAGTGTTCACGCCGATCACCTCGCCATCCATATTGAACAGCGGACCGCCCGAGTTGCCCCGGTTGATCGCCGCGTCGGTCTGGATGTAGTCATCATAAGAGCCACTCAGCGCCCGATTGCGCGCCGACACGATACCTGCTGAGACCGAAAAGCCCTGCCCCAGCGGGTTGCCCATGGCGATTACCCAATCACCCACGCGCGCGATGTCGCTGTCGCCGAATTTCACGTATTTCAGCGGCCCTGTCGCTTCGACCTTGAGCAGCGCGATATCGGTTTTTTCGTCCGTGCCTATCACCTTGGCTGGCAACTCTTTTTTCGGCTGCCCGTCACCGGGAAAGAACTCGACCAGAATTTCGTCGGCCTCGGCGATTACGTGATTGTTGGTGACGATGTAGCCGTCCTCGGAAATCACGAACCCTGACCCCAGCGCATTGCTGCGGCGCGGGCGGTTCTCATTGTCGCCATCGCGGTCCTGAAACTCGCGAAAGAAATCCTCAAAGGGGGACCCCTCGGGCACGATCCCTTGCGGGCCAGTCTGCCCTTCGATCAGCGTTGTGGTTGTAATATTGACCACCGCCGGGCTGATCTTTTGGGCCAAAGGCGCCAGACTTTCGCTTCGCGCCTGCGCGGCGACGGTTTGGGCCAGAACAATAAGCATCCCCGCAAAAACCAGCCACATCAGCCGCATGAAACCAACACCATCGTCCCGCCGGACGGAAATACTGCGTGCTTGTGCCTGCACTTGGGAACTCCTTGTCGACAATTCTTACTGAGCCGCTGACAGGCGGCCCCTCTTAGCAACCAATGTAGTCAGTTTGGTCAAGCTCGCAACTCGGGATCGCGGGGAAATCACCAGCAAGTGAGGTCACGGTTCTAAAACCCGATCTGATACGCCCCCCACAGCAATACCAATCCGCTGACCACACACAACAGGCCAGCCAGTCGCCGCGCCTGTTCGGGCAGCGAGCGAAGCGCCTCAAGCATACGTTCAATAAGCGAAGGGGCCAGCGCATAGGCCAGCCCCTCTACAATCAATACCAGCCCAAGGGCCAGAAGGATCATTCCCATTATTCGGTCGCAGCAGCTGGTGCGGGACGACCTGTCGGTGAACTGAGGTAATTGAAGAATTCGGAATCCGGACTCAGAATCAACGAGCTGTTGCTGCCTTGCAGCGCATTCTCGTATGCCGTCAGCGAGCGGTAGAACTCAAAGAACTCGGGGTCCGCACCGTAAGCTTCGGCAAAGATCGCGTTGCGTTCGGCGTCAGCCTCACCACGAATGATCTCGGCCTCGCGGCGGGCATCCGATACCAGTTCGACCACGGTACGATCAGCTTGCGCGCGTACACGCTGTGCTGCCTCGTTACCACGTGCACGTTCGTCTGTCGCCTCACGCTCCCTCTCGGCCTTCATCCGGTCGAATGTCGCCTCAAGGTTGGCTTGCGGCAGATCGGTCGCTTTCAGGCGCACGTCGATCACGGTCACGCCCAGCGCCAATGCTTCGGCAATCGCGCTGTTTCGAATGCGCAGCATCAAAGCCGCACGATCTGAGCTGAGGATATCGCGGGACGACACCGAACCCAGAACCTCGCGGGTTTCGGCGCGCAGGATGCGATCCAGGCGATCTTCGGCCACCGGAATACCGCCGACACCAACGGCCTGACGGAATTGTTCCAGATCGGAAATCCGATAGCGCGCGAAGGCGTCGACCACCAGACGGCGATCATCCAGAGGCGTGACTTCCAGTGGCTGAACGTCAATCGACAGGATACGGTCGTCATAGCGGACAACATCCTGAATCAGCGGTATTTTGAACGCCAGCCCAGGATCTTCCTTAACGGAAACCACCCGGCCGAATTGCAGAACCAGCGCACGCTCGCGCTCATCCACGATAAAGATCGAGGACAGGCCAACAACGCCAATGATCACGACGAGTATGAGGATTAGGGGTGACTTACGCATCAGTTGCTCTCCTCGCCCGAATTGCGGCGCAGTTCATTGAGCGGCAGGTAAGGCACGACGCCCTGCCCTTGCCCGGTCGCGCTCTTGTCCAGAATGATTTTGTCGACATCACCCAGAACCTGCTCCATCCGTTCCAGATACAGGCGTTTGCGGGTTACATCAGGCGCTTTGGAATATTCTTCCAGAACTGCGCTGAAACGGCTGGCTTCACCCTGCGCGCTGTTGATCTGCTGGGCGCGATAGGCCTCAGATTCTTCCAGCACCTGCGCGGCTTCACCACGTGCTTCTGCCAGAGCTTTGTTGGCATAAGCGTCGGCCACGTTTTGCAGACGGTCCCGTTCCTGCGCTGCGGCCTGAACGTCGCGGAAGGCGGCAATCACGTCCTGCGGCGGGTCGGCCTTGTCAAAGTTCACGCGGATGATGTTCACACCCGAATCGTAGCTGTCCATTGTCGACTGGATCAGTTCCTGCAAACGGTCTGCGATGACGCCACGATCCCGGTTCAGGATCGGTGCCAGTTCGCTTTGTGCAATGATCTCACGCATCGCCGATTCTGACACGGCGCGGATCGTCTGGCGCGGATCGCGCAGATTGAACAGGAACTTCGCGGGGTCATTGATGTTCCAGACAACCTGATAGTCGATGTCGACCACGTTTTCGTCGCCGGTCAGCATCAGGCCGTCATCGCTGCCGCGCGCACCGCCCATATCTTCATTCTGTTCGCGGGTCACCGGGATGACCTCGGCGGTCACAAAGGGCCAGGGTGCAAAGTTCAGGCCGGGATTTCCAACAGCCGAAAATTCGCCAAGAAACAGCTCAACCGACTGTTCTTCGGGCTTGACGGTATAGAAGCTGGCCGCGCCCCAAAGCACCGCCGCGACAACCAGACCAATCGCAACAGTCCCTTTGGTGAAAATGGGACCGCCACCGCCGCCGCCCTGACCGTTGCCACCACGGCCACCGCCGCCACGACCGCCCATCAGGACGCGCAGCTGCTCTTGGCCTTTTTTCATCAGCTCGTCGATCTCGGGGATTTGCGGGCTGTCGCCTTCGGGCGGCTTGCGCCCGTCCCCGTTGTTACCCCGATTTCCTCCACCACCAGAGGAGCCTCCGCCCCCCCAGGGGCCACCGCTGTTGCCCGCCATATGTATCTATTCCCTTGTATTGGACCGTGTGATCACGGGTTCCCTTGTAACTTGTGTACGCGCGGTTGCAAATCAAGCAGTGCGCACAGGTTGCCGCATTGTCACCAATTCTTCGGCCATGACCGGATGAACCGCGACCGTGCGGTCGAAATCTTCCTTGGTCGCGCCCATTTTCACGGCAATCCCGGCCAGCTGAATCATCTCACCCGCGCCCGGTGCCACGATGTGGCAGCCCAGAACCTTGCGGGTGGCCTGACTGACGATCAGTTTCATCAGCACCCGTTGCGTGCCACCGGCAAACGCCTTTTGCATCGGCTTGAACGAGGTGGCGTAAACCTCAACCGGTTCCTGCGCGGCAGCTTCTTCTTCGCTAAGGCCGACAGTGCCAAATTCCGGTTGGGTAAAGATCGCAGTCGGGATCAACTCGTGATCCACCGGCGTTGGATTGCCTTTGAACACAGTTTCGACGAACGCCATGCCTTCGCGGATCGCCACCGGGGTCAGGTTCACCCGGTCCGTCACGTCGCCAATGGCGTAGATCGAAGGCACACCGGTCTGGCTGTATTCATCCACGATGATCTCACCCTTGCGACCACGCGCGACACCGGTGGTTTCCAGCCCGAGGTTGTCGGCATTGGGCGCACGGCCAGTGGCGTACATCACGACATCAAACCGGTCTTCGGTGCCATCGGTGGCCTTGACCCGGATTTTGTCACCGTCTTTCGCCATCTCAAGCACATTGGTGCCCAGACGCACATCAATACCGTTCTGGCGCATCTCTTCACAGATCAACCCGCGCGCCTCTTCGTCAAAGCCGCGCAGGATTTGCGCACCACGATAGAACTGGGTGGTTTTCACACCCAACCCGTTCATGATCCCCGCAAATTCGCTGGCGATATAGCCACCTCCGACGATCAGGATGGATTCCGGCAGTTTATCCAGATGGAAAATCTCGTTTGAAGTAATCGCAAGATCTGAACCCGGAAACTCTGGCACAACGGGGCGGCCGCCGGTTGCGATCAGGATATGTTTGGCCGTTTTGCGGGTGCCGTCGGCCAGTTCAACCGTATGCGCGTCCACGACATGGGCGCGCTGATCAAAGCTTTCGACGCCGTTGTTCTTCAGAATGTTGCGGTAGATACCTTCCAGCCGGTCCAACTCGGCGGCCAGCTTGCCATGGAACATATCCCAGTCGAGCGCGCCGGGCGTGATGTCCCAGCCATAGGCCTGCGCGTCCCCGACCATTCCTGAGAATTCGCTGGCAAAGACCATCAGCTTTTTCGGCACGCAGCCCCGGATCACACAGGTGCCGCCGTACCGGTCTTCTTCCGCCAGCGCCACTTTGGCACCATTCTCGCCAGCCGCCACACGCGCAGCGCGGACCCCGCCCGAGCCTCCGCCAATGACGAACAGATCATAGTCAAAGCTCATAGTATTTCCCGTCGCTTTTCTGATTGGGGTGTTTTGTTGCCATCCTCAAATATGGCTTCTCTCAAGAGTTGCAATTCATTCTTTTTCGAGTGGCAAGCTGTTCTGCCCAGCGCTGCCGGTATGATGGCCAGAATTCTTGAAGAAAATCCATGAAACGTTCTTTGTCGGAATTCCGCAGCCCCTTTGTCGGTACAATTAAGTTTCGCACCGTCCCGGAGCCATCTTCGTAGCTTACAAATAGCTGCCCCCGATCGGATTCCTGGAAACCATCCGGAACATCGAAGTACCTGATATCCTTTCTGGCAATGCAGACCCAATCCCGTTGTCCCGGAAACATGCCAAACTTTGAGTATCCGGAAAGAAAGCCGAACTCTTCATTGTTGAACGAGATTAGCTTCGAATTCTTACCGAATGAGCGCATCAACGCCAGAAAAGCGCCACAGAACAACACTGCGTATAACGCCAGAATCAGTACCGACCGTTCGTAATTCAGGATCGTTTCGACCTGCACCAACAGGGCAACGGCCAATACCAGAATGAATGCGGCCTGAGACCATACGCGGGTTCGCCGGGCGCTCACGCTTTCATAGAATTCAGCGCTTTGCACCGGGCAAGCTCCTTAATCCGCCAGATCCGAGAACAAGTTCTCACCACCGTCTACCAGTTGATCCGTCTCGACCGTCCCCTCATTGATATCGCGCAGTTCGATCCGGCCGTCACCATGGCCGATTACAACCTTGTCACAGATGTCGATGAACAGTCCGTTTTCAACCACGCCCGGAACCTGGTTCAGCACCAGCGCCAGCTGCCTTGCGTTCCCGATACGCTGCAGATGCAGGTCCAGTATGTGGTTGCCTTCATCCGTCACAAAGGGCGCTTCACCATTCATGCGCAACGCCGCCGATGTGCCCAGCACATCCATGGTATCCAGCGTTTCCTCGATCAGCGTCCGGGTGGTTTGCCAGCCAAAAGGGATCACCTCGACCGGCAGGGGGAACGCGCCCAGGGTTTCGACCTCTTTACCGGCATCGGCGATCACAACCATCTGATCACTGGCCGTAGCCACGATCTTTTCCTGAAGGTGCGCGCCGCCGCCGCCCTTGATCAGGTTCAGCTCACCGTCGAATTCATCCGCGCCGTCGATCGTCATGTCCAGCCAACCGGCCTGATCCAGCGAGACAACCTCAATCCCGACCTCGCGCGCCAACTGCGCCGTGCGGGTCGATGTCGGAACCCCTTTGATCCGCAGCCCTTCGTGCTGAACCCGCTCGCCGATGCGGCGCACCATCCAGGCGGCCGTTGATCCGGTGCCCAACCCGACGCGCATCCCGTCCTGCACCAAATCGGCAGCGCGGCGCGCCGCAACGTATTTGGCCTTGTCGATGGGTGACAGATCTCCGGTCATGGCAGCTTCCCCTTCATAGTGCTGCGGGAGTTATACGGAATGCCCACGACAACTGCGAGAGCCAATTCGCCCATTTACCCCGCCAACACGCCGCAAAAATACGCGTTTCCTATTGGAAACGTCGCAATCAAGTGGTCCGGCGACCCGGTCACGGTATACAAGGGCACCATGAACGCGCCCTATCGCCTGCACTATGCCCCCGACAACGCCTCGTTGGTGATCCGACTGGCATTGAATGAGATGGGCCTGTTTTATGACACGGCGCTGGTGGACCGCCCGGGAAACGGGTTGAACAGCCCGGCCTACAGGGCGCTGAACCCAAACGGGTTGATCCCGGTTCTGGAAACGCCGCAAGGCCCGATCTTTGAAACGGCTGCGATCCTTTTGTGGCTGGCGGACAGGCATTCGCAACTGGCCCCTGCCCCGGACAACCCGGATCGGGCGGCGTTTTTGAAATGGCTGTTCTTTGCGTCCAACACATTGCACGCCGATCTGCGCATCCTGTTCTATGCCGAAAAGTACATTGAACCCTCGCAGGCAGACATATTGCGTGCAGGCATCCGCCCGCGCTTGCGCCAACACCTTGGGGCGCTGGACGCAGAGGCACAGAACGCACCCGACTGGCTGCACCCCGACCAACCTTCGGTATTGACCTTTTATGTCGCTTGCATGATGCGGTGGATGGCCTTGTACCCGCCCGGTTCGGACCGCAGCTGGTTCCAGCTTCTTGATACGCCCCATCTGCAAAAAATCCTGATGCAGCTAGAAACCCGCCCCGCAACCCGTGCCGCAATCGCAGCCGAAGGTTTGGGGGTTACACCCTTTACATCCCCGGTTTACGCCAATCCTCCAGAAGGCTCAGCTATCTGATATGTTCCTGTCTGTTTTCGATATGTTCAAAGTGGGCATCGGCCCGTCCTCGTCACACACAATGGGACCAATGGTTGCCGCCGCGCGGTTCCTGGACCTGATGCGCGCGTCCCCGTTCGATTTCACGGGCCTGCGCGGGTCGCTACACGGATCGCTGGCCTTTACCGGGGTCGGACACGCAACGGATCGCGCCACGATTCTGGGTCTGGCCGGGTTTGTTCCCGATACCTATGACAACGAAAAAGCCGAAGCCGCGCTCGCCGCGATTTCCGAAACACAGACCGTTACGCCCGAAGGGTTGCCAACGCTGCAATTCGACCCAAAGGCAGATTTGGTCTTTGACTACGAACATAACCTGCCTGGCCACGCCAACGGCATGATCTTGATGGCAACGGACGCCCAGGGCGATGTCATCCTGCGTCAGGTCTATTACTCGATCGGTGGCGGTTTCGTTCTGACCGAGGAAGAACTGGCCGAAGGCAAGGCAACTGACGAAGGTGATCCGGTGCCGTTCCCCTTCAAATCCGCGTTCGAGATGCTTGAGATGGCCAAGGCCAGCGGCAAAAGCATCGCCGAGATGAAGCGCGCCAACGAGATTGCGCGGGGATGCGCGGACAGTTTCGCCAAGGGCTCGGCCCGGCTATGGCAGGTGATGAACGATTGCATCGAACGCGGCCTGAACACCGGTGGCATCCTGCCGGGCGGTCTGAATGTACGGCGCCGGGCCAAGGGCATCCATGATGCGCTGCTGGCCGAACGCGGCATGAACCTGAACGCCCCCCACACGATTAACGACTGGATGAGCGTTTACGCCATGGCCGTGAATGAGGAAAACGCGGCGGGCGGTCAGGTCGTCACTGCCCCCACAAACGGGGCGGCCGGGGTCCTGCCTGCGGTTCTGCGCTACTACCTTGATCATGTGCCCGGCGCATCGGAAACCCATATTGAGGACTTCTTTCTGACTGCCGCCGCCATCGGCGGTCTGGTCAAGTTCAACGCGTCGATCTCGGGTGCTGAGGCCGGGTGTCAGGCCGAGGTCGGCAGTGCCTCGGCGATGGCGGCTGCCGGTTTGTGCGCGGTGATGGGCGGCACACCAGAACAAGTCGAAAACGCGGCGGAAATCGCGCTGGAACATCATTTGGGCATGACATGCGACCCCGTCGCCGGGCTGGTTCAGGTGCCGTGTATCGAACGGAACGGGTTGGGCGCGATCAAGGCCGTGTCCGCCGCATCGCTGGCGCTGCGCGGCGATGGGCACCACTTTATGCCGCTGGATTCGGCCATCGAAACCATGCGCCAGACCGGGCATGACATGCACGAAAAGTACAAGGAAACATCACTGGGCGGTCTGGCAGTAAACGTACCAAACTGCTGACATCGTCCTGCAAGGCGGGCAATAGCGAGGAGCAACATGCAAGGACATTGCCTGTGCGGCACCATCCGATACGAGATCGATCCCCCGGTCCTGCCTTGCGTGACCTGCCATTGCGACAGTTGCAGACGACAATGCGCCGCGCCGATGACAGCTTACTTTGGGGTGCGCGACGGGCAATGGCGCTGGCTCGGCGAAACGCCGAAAACGTTCAATTCATCGCCAGGTGTCGAGCGTAGCTTTTGCCCCAACTGCGGCACACCGATCTCGTTTCGGTCGCAATCCATGTCGGATGTCCTGCATCTGTATGTCGCGACGCTTGATGACCCGGAAATGGCAAAACCCACGCTGCACGTTGCGCATGAAGAAAAGCTGGGCTGGCTAAAACTCGACGATGGGCTGCCGTGCTGTATTGGTCCGGATTACACCAAGTATCAGCCCCTGCCCAAGGCATAGCTTACGCTTTCCCCCAACGGGCGGACACGTTAGCGTCGCAGGCATGACCCAGGATCGCCCCGTATTTGGCATCGTTTTGATGCTTGTCTTTTGCGTGCTTGCCCCTTTGGGCGACGCGATGGCAAAGCTTTTGGGCGAGACGACCCCGGTTGGCATTCTGGTTTTTGTCCGCTTTGCCGTTCAGGCGTTGATCCTGATCCCGCTGGTCATCTTAAGCGGTCGAAACTGGCGCATGAGCGGTCGCGTGCTACGCCTGACGGTCATCCGAACGGTTCTGCACATTATCGGGATCACTGCGATGTTCAGCGCGCTGCAGTTCCTGCCACTTGCAGATGCGGTTGCGATTGCCTTTGTGATGCCCTTCATCATGCTGATATTGGGGAAATATGTGCTGGGTGAAACCGTCGGCCTGCGGCGTCTGATTGCCTGTGCGGTTGGCTTTGTCGGCACAATACTGGTGATTCAACCCAGTTTTGCACAGGTCGGCGCGGCCGCCCTGCTGCCCCTGATCGTCGCCGTTGTCTTCGCCCTGTTCATGCTGGTGACGCGGAAGATTGCGAAAGAAACCGATCCAATAGCACTGCAAGCTGTGTCCGGGGCGCTTGCGGCGTTTCTGCTGCTGCCGGTTCTGATAGCTGGAACGCTTGTTGGAACAGATCAGATGGCTTTGGTTATTCCGGATAGTGATGCGCATCTATTGCTGATCGCAATCGGTGTTCTGGGAACTGTCGCTCATCTATTCATGACCTGGTCACTGCGCTATGCGCCATCGGCCACTTTGGCACCCATGCAATATCTTGAAATCCCGGTTGCAACGCTGTTTGGCTGGCTGATCTTTCAGGACTTGCCGGACGGTGTTGCGGCAATCGGGATAACCATCACCATCGCTGCGGGCCTCTATGTCATTCTGCACGAGCGGGCCAGCGCCCGGTCTGCCCCGACACAAACGCCTGCATAACCTGATCCAAGGCATTCCGTGGCAGCATGACCAGCAAGCCCGGCGCATCCATATGCAGATCAATCCTGGCCAGTGCCCGGTTGGACGTACTGACCTGCCCGCCCGGTTCTAGCACCAGATCGTTGATTGGCCATTCCAGACCACAGCTTTGCCCGGTAACGCGTTGAAATGGAAACAATGAAACGACATCCCCCGGTGTGACATCCAGAGCAATTCGTGGCGGTGCATGAAACACGATCTCATATTCACCCAACAGGATACAGGGCCGATCCTGGCGCTGAACCAATACGTTAAGAACCGCAAGCTGGTGATCCAGACGCCGTCCCAAAAAGCCACACCCCAAGACAATCGGCGCTTCGACACTGCGCAGGGCCTTGTCGAAATCGGTGCTGTCCTGTTCTTGGACCGGAAACAGCCGGTCGGTTGGTATTCTGGCCTTATGGCTGTCGTCCAGCGAATCAAAATCACCGATAACGGCATCCGGAATGTGACCCGAATCTATCAATGGCCCGGCACCGCCATCGACAGCCACAACCATGCTGGCGCGATTTAGCGTCAGATTCAGGTCATCGGGGCCAATTTGGCCGCCTCCAACCAGCACGATTGGCTCTGCTGACTGAATAATCGCAGCATTTTTTCTAAGATTGATCATTTTTCCCGGATTTCGACACATTGAGACCACAAAATGATAGGTTCATATAAACAGTTTCGAGCCACAGGTGTGCCCTCTGACGGGCTGGTTGGCTCTGGTAGTTTGTAGAGGACGTGCGTCTGATGGTACAGAATAACAAGGTATTAACCGTTTCTTATGGAACCTTCTCGTGCACTTTGGAAGGTTTTGACGATTCTTTTGAAACGATGAAGGCAATCGCTGAATACTTTCGTGATCTGGCCGCGGATGACCGATATTTCGGATCAGAGCCCCCCCAACCTGATGCTGAACTTCTGACACGGATCGCCCAGCGGGATGCCTCTAGAAAGATCGAAGCCAGCCAGAATGACAGCGGATTGCTTTTGCGTGCCACCGACGAAGCGGCTGCCCCCGTTGTTGCCGCCGCGCAACCTATTGCTCGCACACCAGATCACGAGACCATCGAACAGCCATCGGCCGCACCGCCCCCAGTGCATAGCGCCGCGTCTTTCTTTTCCGAGGCTGAACCTGTCGAGGAAACCCCCGCCCCTGCGTCCGACAGCATCGCCGCCAAGCTGCAGCGCATCCGCGCCGTGGTGTCCCATTCCGAAGAAAATTCGGTCATCTATACCGAAGATGAAGACACATCGCTGATGAAGAATTCAGGCGCTCCGGTTGATGCGGTTGCAGCCGCCTTTGAATCCGGCACTCTCAACCCCGATGACTTGCAAGACGAAGACACGGTCGAGAGTTCAGACGTTTTGGCCGCGACCGAAGAAGAAATTGCCCCCCCCAGCGAGACAATGGAAAACGTTGCCGAGACGGTGACAATTCCCGAACCAGCCGTTGACGAGACCCCCTCGACGGATCTGGATGTTGAAGACACCCCCTATATTCTGGCTGCAAACCAAGAGGCCCAGCCCGCACCGTCAGAGGATGAGACCCCGGCCATTGAAGATGACGCCCCGGACCATGCGATTTCGACGGATGCGCTGTTTTCTGACCTCGACGCTGCCGAAGACGGCGAGCCCGATGGGGAAGACGTCGTCAACATTCTCAACGACGTCGAATTCGAAAGCGACAGTGACGTGGCCCAGGATCCTGCCCCGCAGGCCGAAAATGGCATCCTGACGGAAGAGGATGAGGTAAATCTGCTTCACAAACTGTCCGAAGTCGAAGCCGTTCTGAAAGACCAGCAAAGCCCCGAAGAACCGCATCTGGATCAGGATGTTTCCCGCCTGATGGAAAAAGCCGGGGAGCAGATGGAAGACCCGGCCACCAACAATCAGCGTGAAACCTATTCGCATCTGCGCGCGGCTGTGGCTGCCACCCAAGCGGAACGTGGCGAAGACGGCAATGCCAAGCAGGACGACGAAGATGCGGGATACCGCAATGATCTGACCTCTGTCGTCAGCCCGCGTCGCCCGGAAATTCAAGTGACCAGCATGCGCCCCGAGACCGACGCGTCTGCGCCGCTTAAACTGGTGGCTGAACAGCGTGTCGACACCAGCCAGAACGTAGATACGGGGCCGGTCATGCCGCGCCGCGTGACAGCCCAACCTGAAAAGGATGCACCCGAAGAAGGCGGCTTTGCGCTTTTTGCACAAGAACAAGGCGCGCAGTCCCTGCTGGACCTTCTGGAAGCCGCCGCAGCCTACCTGTCGTTCATCGAAGGGCAAGAACAATTCTCGCGTCCGCAGTTGATGAACAAAATCCGCTCGCTCAAGCAGGACGAATTCAACCGTGAAGAAAGCCTGCGCTCGTTCGGTCAGTTGCTGCGGGACGGCAAGATTGAAAAAGCTGGCGGCGGTCGCTTTGCTGCGTCGACCCAGATCGGGTTTCGCCCCGACGATAAGCGCGCAGCGGGCTGAAACACGACGCATCTGAATAGAAACAGGCCAGAGTTTTCTCTGGCCTGTTTTTCTTTGCGATAGTCAGTGGATAACCGGCATTCGCTTAGATCGGCGCAAGGTTTTAGAAGTTGAACGCAAGCGCCACATAAGGGCCGGTCAGAATCAGGTCGATGACATCCCTGCCCTCTTTGAAATCGACGCTGAGATGGCGGTATCCACCGGCGACATTCACGCGGTCTGTCCATTTCCAGTTTGCTTGCAACACGGCCTCCCACTGAAAATGCGATCCATAGTCAAAGCCACCGACATTGCCCATCGCCGTTACATTCCATCTGTCCGTGATGGTCCGGCTATAGCGCGCGCCGATCAGGGGGTCGGTCCAGTTTTGGTCCGTTTCGGCGCTAAGCCCGAATACAGTCGTGGACAGGTCCAGATCCCAGTGTCGCACCCCGGCCAACGCGTCAAAGCGCGAGTGGTCGTCTTCAAACACCGCATAGTTGACCCCCAAAGAGACCATGGTGCCCTTCAAATCCCAACTTGCGGCGCTGCTGAATGGGCCGAATGAAACATCGTCGCCCAGATTGAGATAGTTGAACTCTCCACCGATTGTCCAACGCCCGTTGCGGGCCTCGCCTGCAATCATGAAGGCGCCCTTGAGAATGTTGAAGATAGAGGTATTGCCATCAACCGGCGGGTTCGGCCCAACGTCCAGCGAGGTTCTGAACTCTGGCCCCCAGACATAGGGCGCAACGGTGTATTCCCACTCGTTTGCGTGAACGGCCCCGGACATAAAGCCCGAGGCGATGGCCGTCGTGGCGGCCAAAACTGTTTTTTTCATATTCTAGCTGCCCGAATTACCTGATTGCGCCGCACAAAGTCACTTTTCAGGAATTTGGCACGCAGGTCATATTCAGGCAACTGAGTGGATCAATCAGATTCTTGATCTGGGTCTTCTTTGCCAACACCCCGAAAAACAAACTTGAATGGCAACACCCAAAGAATGCCAAGCAGGATATAGACCAGTAATTCAAGCCAGATCGGCGGGCGGTCCAGCCAGTTCACCACGGTCACCACCGCAACGATATAGGCCGGCAACCCAACCAGCAGCAGCACCAGCGACCAGCGCCGACGCGCCTTGTAGCTGAGGCCAGGCTTGTCCCCCCCGCTCATCAGTCAGCAAAGGGGTCGGTCACCAGAATGGTGTCGTCCCGCTCCGGGCTGGTGGACAAAAGCGCAACCGGGCAGTCAATCAACTCCTCGACCCGGCGCACATATTTGATCGCGTTGGCGGGCAGATCCGCCCAGCTGCGCGCGCCTTCGGTGGATTCGCTCCAACCCGGCATTTCTTCGTAGATCGGTGTGCAGCGCGCCTGCTGATCAGCAGCAGTAGGCAGGTAATCCAGCCGCTTGCCATCCAGCTCATACCCGGTGCAGATTTTCAGGGTCTCGAACCCGTCCAACACATCCAGTTTAGTCAGCGAGATACCGTTCACACCGCTGGTCGCGCAGGTCTGGCGTACCAGACAGGCGTCAAACCAACCACAGCGGCGCTTGCGGCCCGTGGTGGTTCCAAACTCGTGCCCACGCTCGCCAAGACGCTGCCCGTCAGCGTCATCCAGTTCGGTTGGAAACGGGCCTTCTCCAACGCGGGTTGTATAGGCTTTGACGATACCCAGCACGAAATCAATCGAACCCGGTCCGATGCCAACCCCGGTCGACGCCTGCCCAGCAATAACATTCGACGAGGTAACAAAGGGATAGGTGCCGAAATCAATGTCCAGCAATGCGCCCTGCGCACCTTCAAACAGAATACGTTTGCCGGCTTTGCGCTTTTCGTTCAGCACCTTCCAAACAGGCGCGGCAAACGGCAGGATTTGCGCTGCAATGTCTTTCAGCTGAGCAATCAGCGCATCGCGATCGACGGGTACGATACCCAAACCTTTGCGCAGCGGATCGTGGTGTTGCAACGCACGGTCAACGCGGGCTTCCAATGTCGCCTCATCCGCCAGGTCCGCCACGCGAACAGAACGGCGGCCCACTTTGTCTTCATACGCCGGGCCGATGCCACGCCCGGTTGTGCCGATCTTGGTGCCTTTGCTCGCCGCTTCTTCGCGCGCCCGGTCAAGCTCACCATGGATTGGCAGGATCAGGGGGGTGTTTTCGGCGATCATCAGCGTTTCGGGCGAAATATCCACACCCTGCGCGCGAACGGTTTCGATTTCCTTGAGCAGATGCCAGGGATCCAGCACAACGCCATTGCCGATAACGCTCAGCTTACCGCCGCGCACCACACCCGAGGGCAGCGCGTGTAGCTTATAGACCTCGCCATCAATGACCAGCGTATGACCGGCATTATGCCCGCCCTGAAAACGCGCGATCACGTCTGCACGCTCGCTGAGCCAGTCGACGATCTTGCCTTTTCCTTCGTCACCCCACTGGGCGCCGACAACAACCACGTTGGCCATATCCGGTCCTTTTGCGCTGAGTTATCAAACTCGGCTCATATAGCGGGGTGAAAGCGACAGGGAAACCGGTAATTCGCCGCAGTGGGCGTTATGTCCGCGCCAATCGGACGGGCTGACCGTGCGGCGTTGTCAGATATGCGTCTTCCCAGGCGTTTTGCAGGTGTTGAACGTCTTCCGGGGGCGCTTCTCCGTTCTCGGCCAGCAGTTCCTCTAGCGTTTCAAGCCAAGCCTGAAAGTAATCGTCGCCGCCGTCCAGATCTTTTGCCAGACCATTACGCTTTAGGGTTTCGGAAAATCGCGCGGCCCAGTCCGGCCACGCAAACCGGCCGGATTCGTTCAGCGCCACGGTCACGGCAAAAAGCTGCGCGTGCCAGGGTTCGGCAAAGGCTGGCTCCGGCGCGCTATGCGTGATGCAATCGGTCATTGCGCCTCCAGATAGCTTTGCCAAAGATCCAACACCACCTCGTCATTGGGGTGTTCGGGATCAGCCCAAAGCTGTGAGGCCGGAAATACGACGGCATAAAGGGGTTCGGGGGCCTCACCCAGACCATGCGCGCTTGAATCTGGCAGGACATGGGTTCCGTGCAGCCTCAAAATGTGCCCCTCGGCCCCGGCGGCATAGACCGGCAACCGCGTGTGCCCACCGTCCACCAGCCGATTGGCGGCAGGATGCAGGGTGCGCACTTTTTGCCCCACTTCAAACTTGACGGGCACGTCCGAGGGCCGGTCCGCCGGCCCACCACTCGCTAAGGCCGCAGAAACAGATTTGGCCTTGAGCGCGCGCGAAGCCAACGGATGTAAGGCGTCATCGCCCCCGTTGGTCAAATCCTCCACCGTCAACACACCCTTTTCCACCAACAGGTCGGCCAGACCGGATACCCATTTCTCATAATAGGAAAACCGCGCGTAGTCCTTTGGGGACAGCCGCTCGCGCGTGTGGCGCGATGTGTCGATGTTCCACTGCCCCAAGGCCCCCGCAGCCAATGTGATTGCCAGAGCCCGGCCATGCCAGTCTTCGGCAAAGACAGGCCCCTCTTCGGGCTCGGGGGTCACCGGTCCGTCGCCGAAACGACCACCCATATCATGTACGCGCGTCATGCGGGCACCTTGGGCAGGCCGGTGCCAATCATACTGTCGCGTGTCACCAGCGCGGCAAGTTCATCCTCGCCTAGCCCATCTGTGCCTGCGGGGCGCATGGGCAGCACCAGATAACGTATTTCGGCGGTCGAATCCCACACGCGCACTGCGGTGTCTTGCGGCAGCGCAACGCCGAAATCTGCCAGAACCTTACGCGGTTCACGTACAGCGCGGGCGCGGTAAGCATCGGATTTGTACCATCCCGGCGGGATACCCAACAGAGGCCAAGGGTAGCAGCTGCACAAGGTACAAACGACCATGTTGTGCTGTTCTGGTGTGTTCTCGACGACCACCATGTGTTCGCCCTGTCGGCCGTAATATCCAAGGTCAGCAACAACCGAAGTCGCATCTTCGACAAGCGCCTGCCGGAAGGCCGGATCGGTCCAGGCTTTGGCAACGACGCGCGCGCCGTTTTGCGGGCCTATCTTGTTCTGATAGGTATCAATAATCTCATTCAGTGCTGCCGGGTCGATCAGCCCTTTGCGGGTCAGAATCGTCTCAAGCGCCTTAACGCGAAGTGCGGGTTCAGGCGGCAGCAGGGCGTGCGGGTGATTGTGATCGTCATGTGGCATGGCCGCAGCCTGCGTTATCAATTGCCCGACTGTCCAGTCCCTTTGGCGTGATATTACCAATCAGCGTTCGTGATGCGAACTCCTCCCTTGCCCCCGCTGGCAAACTTGCATAAGTACCTCGCGATACACGCCACCCTGCACAGGACCACCATGGAAAACGTCGTTCTCATCATCCACCTTCTGTTGGCCCTGGGCCTGATTGCCGTTGTTCTGATGCAGCGGTCCGAAGGCGGCGGCCTTGGTATGGGCGGCGGTGGCGGTGGTGCCATGGCGGGCCGTTCGGCGGCGACCGCATTGGGCAAGGTCACATGGATTTTGGCGGCATGTTTCATCGTCACCTCGATCACGCTGACCATTCTGGCGGCGCAGAAATCCTCGGGCAGTTCGGTTATTGACCGTCTGGGCGTTCCGGCCCCGGCACCAACCGAAGAAAGCACACCTGCGGTTCCGTCTGAAAGCGATCTGCTACCTCCGGCACAGGGCGATAACGCGCCACTGATTCCGCAGGCTGACTGATCCACAAAACCTAGAATTCTGAAAGAGAGCTGCAACAGCATCTTGCGGTTCTCTTGCGCTATTGGCGCGAATCCTTTATACGTGAAGTCCCGTGGTGCTGCGGTTTTTTCAAACCGCCGGGCAGCATATAATGTCGTCTCACGGGAGCAGCCGAAAAAACATGGCGCGTTTTATTTTCATCACTGGTGGTGTGGTTTCGTCCTTGGGCAAAGGATTGGCTTCGGCGGCTTTGGGCGCGCTGTTGCAGGCCCGGGGATATTCGGTGCGTCTGCGCAAGCTGGACCCCTATCTGAACGTCGATCCCGGCACGATGTCGCCGTTTGAGCATGGCGAGGTGTTCGTCACCGACGACGGGGCCGAGACCGATCTGGACCTTGGCCATTACGAACGTTTCACCGGTGTGGCCGCGCGCAAGACTGACTCGGTCAGCTCAGGCCGGATTTACTCCAATGTGCTCGAGAAAGAGCGCCGTGGCGATTATCTGGGCAAAACCATTCAGGTCATTCCGCATGTCACCAACGAGATCAAGGATTTCATCTCCATCGGCGAGGATGAGGTTGATTTCATGCTGTGTGAGATCGGCGGCACCGTCGGCGATATCGAAGGTCTGCCCTTCTTTGAGGCGATCCGTCAGTTCAGCCAGGACAAGCCGCGCGGTCAATGCCTGTTCATGCACCTGACGCTGCTGCCCTTCATCAAAGCCTCGGGCGAGTTGAAAACCAAACCGACCCAACACTCGGTGAAAGAGCTGCGGTCGATTGGCCTGGCCCCCGATATTCTGGTTTGCCGGTCCGAGGGCCCGATTCCCAAGAAAGAACGCGAAAAGCTGGCCCTGTTCTGCAACGTCCGCCCCGACAGTGTGATCGCGGCGCAGGACCTGTCGACCATCTATGACGCCCCGCTGGCTTATCACCGTGAAGGTATGGATCAGGCGGTTCTGGACGCGTTCCAGATCAGCCCCGCCCCCAAGCCCGATCTGGCGAAATGGGAAGACGTCAGCGACCGCATTCATAACGCCGAAGGCCAAGTGAAAGTTGCGATCGTCGGCAAGTATACCCAGCTTGAGGACGCCTATAAGTCGATTGCCGAGGCGCTGACCCATGGCGGCATGGCCAACCGGGTCAAGGTCAAGGTCGAATGGGTCGATGCCGAGGTGTTCGATACCGAAGACGCCGCCCCCCATCTGGAGGGCTTCCACGCGATCCTCGTCCCCGGCGGGTTTGGCGAACGCGGCACCGAAGGCAAGATCAAGGCGGCGCAATATGCCCGTGAACATAAAGTGCCCTATCTGGGCATTTGTCTGGGTATGCAGATGGCTGTTATCGAAGCGGCACGCAACGCAGCCGGAATTGCCGAAGCCGGGTCCGAAGAATTCGATCACGAGTCTGGCAAAAAACGGTTCGAACCTGTTGTTTACCACCTGAAAGAATGGGTGCAGGGCAACCACAAGGTTGAACGCAAAGTGGGCGACGACAAGGGCGGCACCATGCGTCTGGGTGCCTATGATGCGGTACTGGCCGACGGCTCGAAAGTGGCCGAAGTATACGGCGGTACCAATATCGAGGAACGTCACCGCCACCGTTATGAGGTGGACATCAAATACCGCGAGCAGTTGGAAAAGGCAGGCCTGAACTTTTCAGGCATGTCGCCGGACGGGCGTTTGCCGGAAATCGTCGAATGGTCGGATCACCCGTGGTTCATCGGTGTGCAGTACCACCCCGAGCTGAAATCCAAACCTTTTGAGCCGCATCCCCTGTTCCGCGATTTCGTGCGCGCCGCGAAAGAGACCTCGCGTCTGGTCTGACGCCGAACGGGTCACCGTATTGTGACGGCTGGTGCGAAAAAACCTGTACGCACCGGCCGTTTGCACGGTTAACTGTCCTCGACCCAATGACAGGAGACCGGCCATGATCAACCAAATCACCCAAGCAGAAAACTTTGCGGCCCTTCACAAAAAGGGTGAGCCGGTCATCCTGTACAATATCTGGGACGCAGGCAGCGCCGGGGCCGTGCGCGATGCGGGCGCCAAGGCGGTTGCGACCGGCAGCGCGCCCGTTGCGATGGCGCAAGGCTTTGGTGATGGTGAAAACATCCCCTTGGAAACTGCGCTGGACAATGCCGAACGGATCACTGCGGCGGTTGACCTTCCAGTGTCGTTGGATTTCGAAGGCGCTTATGCCAAGGATGTGCTGGGCGTTGCCGCCAACGTACAGCGCGCGCTGAAAACGGGCGTTGTCGGGTTCAATTTCGAAGACCAGATCGTTGGAACAAGTGATCTTTATGATATCGAAACTCAGGAAGCACGGGTCCGGGCCATGCGGGAAGGCTGCGATGCCGCAGGTATCCCCGCTTTCATCAACGCCCGTACGGATATCTTTCTGAAGGCCAAGCCCGACACCCACGACAACGCGATGCTGGACGACGCGATGGCCCGGGCCAAAGCCTATGCCGATGCCGGGGCCAGCGGTTTCTTTGCCCCCGGTCTAAAGGACGAGGCCCTGATTGCACGGCTGTGCGAATCGACCGATCTGCCGGTCAACATCATCGCCCTGCCCGGCACACCCGACACCGCGACACTGGCGTCGCTTGGTGTGGCACGGATCAGCTATGGGCCGGTGCCGTATCGTCAGATGCTGGGCTGGTTGCAGGAACAGGCAAAACAGGCGCTTGGGTCCGCTGACTGACCAACGCGACGGGGCGAACCCGACGCGATGACACGCTTGCCCGCCGTGATGACGCGCATTAACAATAGGCAGCAGCCTTGCGCGATCTGAATCTGATCGGCGGTCAAGTGTTCATTCAGTGCTATGACGGGTAGTCAGTGCTTGGCGGTCCACAAAATATGGAATAACCTCACGCTATGTTGAAAAAGCTCTTTCAGGCCTTCCGCCCGCCGCAACACGACAATCTGCCCGATCCAGACGCTGAACTGGCATTGGGGGCACTGCTTGTGCGCGTGGCTCAGGCGGATCGGGATTACAAGCTTGAGGAAATCAGCCTGATAGACCGCATTTTGGCGCGCCTGTATCAGCATAACGCGATCGAGGCCGCCAAAGTCCGCGCCACCTGTGAAAAACTGCACACTGCGGCCCCCGATACGGACACTTTCGGCAAGCTGATCCGCGAGACGACCGACTTGCAGGAACGTCTGGCAGCACTTGATGCCCTGTGGGAGGTCGTTTTGGCCGACGGAAACTCGGACGAGGGAGAGATCAAGATCGTCGAAGAAGCCCGCATCGCCATGGGGCTCAGCTTTAACGATAGCCAAATTGCGCGCGAGCGGATGCAAAGACGCTTGGAAGACAGCTAACCCCCCTCTATATCTTGCGGATGTTCAGTGATTTCCTGTCCCGGCTTACACAGCCGCAGCCCGATCCGCTTGCCGATGATGACGCCCGCCTGGCCCTGACGGCCCTTTTGGTGCGCATTGCCCGCTCTGACAACGATTATGCCGATACCGAGATGGCCCGAATCGACCGAATTTCGGCCGAACGCTACGGTCTGTCCCCGTTCGAGGCCGCCGCTCTGCGCGCGCGCGCCGAAGATCTGGAGGCCGAAGCCCCCGACACCGTCCGCTTTACCCGCGCCATCAAAGAGGCAGTGGCCTATGACGACCGTCTCGCCGTAGTACAGGCGATGTGGTCTGTTGCTTTGGTTGATGGGCATCGCACTGGCGAAGAAGATTCCCTGCTGCGGCTGGTGGTCAGCCTGCTGGGAGTCAGCGACGTGGATTCGGCGCTGGCCCGCCAGAAAGCCGCCAAATCGTGATTGCAATGCTGGGCATGTACGACATGCCCGCGCTGCAACCGGCCAATGATCGGTATTGGTCTCTGATTCGATCTCATCTGGGTTTTGGTCCCGAAAAACTGACCCGCGACGCCGATGTCTGGGACGTCTGGCAGAACCCTAAACTGGTGTTCGCCCAAACCTGTGGGATGCCGTATCGCACCCATCTGCATGGCAAGGTACAATTGGTTGGCACCCCCGACTATGGATTACACGGGTGTCCGCCAGGCTATTACCGCTCGGTCTTTGTTGCGCGCAAGGACGACCTGCGCGGGCTGGATCAGCTTGTAAGCGGCACATTTGCGTACAACGAAAACCTGTCCCAGTCCGGTTGGGCCGCCCCCATGGTGCATCTGACCCAGGGCGGCTGCCCCCCGGATACCTTTCTGGAAACCGGCGGTCACGCACTGTCGGCGCAGGCTGTCGCCGAACACCGCGCGGATTTTGCTGCCTTGGACGCGCTGACATGGGAAATGCTGAAAGAACACACGGACCTGGGTGCGGCATTGCGCGAGGTCGGGTTAACGGAACCAACGCCCGCCCTGCCCTATATCACGGCCAACACACAAGACGCGCATGAGATCGCCCGGGCCGTCCGCGCGGCCATCCGCGACCTGTCATCCGCAGATCACGCGTTGCTGCACCTTCGCGGCCTGATCGACATCCCTGCGCAGCGCTATCTGGCGGTTCCAAACCCAAACTAGGGCAGCTCTGCCTGCCTGCTGACCAATTTGGCCAGATCGTCTGGCCAAATTGACGGTTTCACCCTTCGATCATGTCATTTGCGCATTGCATTACGCCGGTTTTTAAGTCCTAGTACCGCACCAACACCAATAACGCCTGGACGACCCGTGACAGATTCCACTCCTGTGATTGAGATCAAGAACCTACACAAAAGCTTCGGCAATCTGGAAGTGCTGAAGGGGGTCGACATAACAGCAAAACGTGGGGATGTGGTGTCTCTGATTGGGTCGTCAGGGTCGGGCAAATCAACGCTTTTGCGCTGCTGCAACCTGCTGGAAGACAGCCAGCAAGGTGAGATTTTGTTCAAGGGCGAACCAGTGCGCTGGAGCGGTGATTTGCATAGCCGCCGCCCCGCCGATCCAAAGCAGGTTCTGCGCATCCGCACAAACTTGTCGATGGTGTTCCAACAATTCAACCTGTGGGCCCATTTGACCATCCTGCAAAACGTGATGGAGGCCCCTGTGACCGTACTGGGCCGCGACAAGGCCGAGGTCGAGGCAAGCGCCCGCAGATATCTGGACAAGGTCGGCATCGGTGACAAATGCGACGTCTACCCGGCGCAACTGTCTGGCGGGCAACAACAGCGCGCGGCGATTGCCCGCGGCCTGTGCATGGAACCCGAGGCGTTGCTGTTCGACGAACCCACATCCGCGCTGGACCCGGAACTGGAGCAGGAAGTGATCCGGGTGATCAAAGATCTGGCTGCCGAAGGGCGCACCATGATCATCGTGACTCATGACATGAAAATGGCTGCCGATATCTCAAGCCACGTTGTCTTCCTTCATCAGGGCCTCGTCGAAGAAGAAGGCCTGCCGGAAGACATTTTCACGACCCCTGAATCAACACGTCTTCAGGGCTTTCTATCCGCCACAAAGGCGGCATAAATTCGGAACGGAATCTAACTGGGGAGTACACAATGAAAAACCTGATTCTGACCACCGCAGCACTGGCGCTGAGCGCTGGCATGGCCATGGCGGACACCATCCGCCTGGGAACCGAGGGCGCATACGCCCCGTGGAACTTTGTCAATGACGCTGGCGAAATCGACGGGTTCGAGCGCGAGTTGGGCGACGAGCTGTGCAAGCGCGCCAACCTGGACTGCGAATGGGTCAAGAACGATTGGGATTCGATCATCCCGAACCTGGTGTCGGGCAACTATGACGCGATCATCGCGGGTATGTCGATCACCGACGAGCGTGAAGAAGTCATCGACTTTACCAACAACTACACACCGCCGGACCCGTCCGCCTATATCGCCACGTCCGATGGCGTTGATCTGGCCAGCGGCGTGATTGCCGCACAAACCGGCACCATTCAGGCCGGCTATGTTGCTGATTCCGGCGCAACGCTGGTTGAATTCGCAAGCCCCGAAGAAACCATCGCCGCCGTGCGCAATGGCGAAGCGGATGCAGTTCTGGCAGACAAATCCTTTCTGCTGCCTTTCACCGAAGACAGCTCGGGTCTGATCTTCGTTGGCGAAGAGGTTCCGCTGGGCGGTGGCGTCGGCGTGGGCGTTCGTGAATCCGACGGTGAGCTGAAAGAAAAGTTCAACACGGCCATCCAATCCATGAAGGATGACGGCAGCCTGAACGAGCTGATCACCAAATGGGAAGTGTCCTCGACCTTCTGATCCTGAACTGAGCGGCGCGCCTGACATCCGGGCGCGTCGCATCTGAGCCTTTGCCAATCAAAGAGGCCCGCCATTTTCTCGTTTTGCTCTGATCCCGATACGCTCGGCACGTTCCGATGGTTTTCCTGCTATCTGACCAACGGTGTGCATTTTCTTTTCTATTTGTCCTTTTTCAAGGTCCTGCTGCTGCTTGCGATCACCGCGCCGGTGGCGCTGGGTTTTGGATTTTTGGGCGCGATGGCGGCCCGGTCGCATTTCCCTCCGCTCAGCCTGCTGGGAAAAGGCTATATCGCCATTGTGCGCGGCGTGCCGGATATCGCATTCTTTATGTTTTTCGTAATCGCGTTGGATCAGGCGTTCGAATGGACCCGCCACAAGGTTCTGTGCCCGGAATGGACCGATCCGATCCGGCAGGGCAACGACTTTGTCGTTTGTCAGGCGGCCAAGCTGCCGCTGGGCAATTCCCCGGAATGGGTGCATGAAACCTATGGTTTCTTTCTTGCCGTCATAACCTTTTCCATCGTGTTCGGCGCGTTTGCCGCCAACGTTCTGTTTGGTGGTATGCGCGCTGTCCCCCACGCGCAGCTGGAAACGGCCGAGGCTTATGGCCTGACACCGCGACAGACCTTTTGGCGCATTCTTGTGCCGCAGATGTGGGTCTTCGCCCTGCCCGGCCTGTCGAACCTGTGGATGGTGCTGATCAAGGCCACACCCCTGCTGTTCCTGTTGGGCATCGAAGATATCGTCTATTGGGCGCGCGAGTTGGGCGGGTTCAAAAACCCGAAATTCACGCAATACCCGCATGGCGACTGGCGCATGTGGTACTTCCTTGCCCTGCTGGTGTTCTACCTGGGTTTGACCCGCCTCTCGGAAATCAGCCTTGAACGGCTGATGCGCCGCCTGTCACACGGTCAGGCAACTTCGGGCGGAGAGCTGCTGCGCAAGGAGACCACGGCATGAGCTGCATCCAGACGATCCAGGACTATGCCCTGCGCTCGGTCGGTTTCGGCGAGCGTTTGCTGCCCAAGAGTGATTTCACCCTGTGCGAGCAGTTTACCCTGATCGGTTCAGGCATGATCTGGAACATCTATTTTGGCCTGATGGCGCTGGTTACCGGGTTCTTCCTGGCCACCGCTGTGGCCCTGGGCAAGGCCTCGGCCAACCGATGGCTGCGCAAACCTTCGGAGTGGTTCATCTTTCTGTTCCGCGGTTCGCCGTTGTTCATCCAATTCTTCTTTGCCTATTTCTTCTTCCTGTCGCTCAAGCAGAGCTATCCGTTACTTGATACGCTCACGTCGGCCTGGCTGGGCGCGCTGATCGTTCTGTTCCTCAACACCGCCGCCTATTCGGGTGAAATCTTCTATGGCGCGCTGCGGTCGATCCCCAAAGGGGATATCGAGGCAGCAGATGCCTACGGCATGACGGGTTGGTCTCGCTTCCGCCGTGTCATCTGGCCAACCATGCTGCGGCTGGCCTGGCCGGCCTATACGAATGAGGCGATCTTCCTGTTCCACGCCACCACGCTGGTGTTCTTCTCGGCCTTTCCGGTCTGGCAACAAAGAGGCGATGCGCTGTATTACGCGGGGTATTTCGCGGACAAGACATTCAACCCGTTTGTGCCCTACCCCATTCTGGCATTTTACTTCATCCTGCTAACGCTGGTGGTTGTCTGGGGATTTGGCCTGATTAACAAACGGCTGAACCGGCACCTTCCAGTGGCCCAAAAAAGCCGGATAAAGTTTCGCGTCAATCTGGCGCGCTGAACACAATCAACATGTCTTTGACCGCACGAACTGACAGCGGTCCTGCACAGCCCCGCAATGGGGCTGAACCTCAGGTCTGGCGAAATAGCGCTTATTGGTGAACAAAGCACTTGAACTTCAGAAGGTTACATTCAATATAACATATTCGTGTTAAACCATTGAAAATATCAAATCATGATCAGCCTCGTTACAATCGCTTTTTCCGGTGATTTGGATTTGCTGCGGTATCAGGCGCAATCCCTGGCGCGGATGGCGCACCCGGATGCCGTGACCGACATCAATTTGATCATCAACGATGTGAACGAAGACCATATCCGCCGCAGGTTGGAAGACATACGCCCCGCCTATGGCCCCCACGCCCCCAAAGTTCGGATCTTCGGCGGTGATGAGCTTTTGCTGGGCATGGATCGCAAGCGGCGGCGCAGCCTGACAGAATGGCTTTATGTAGAAAATCGGTACCGGCTGCCGTTTGTTGCCTCAGGCGGATGGCGGGGCGGCAATGGGTACCGGATGCAGCAAGCGCTGAAACTGGCCTCTGCCCGTATCACCAAAACCGACCGGGTGTTGATACTGGACGGAAAAAACATTTTCCTACGAGACCTTGATCCTGCTGAGTTCTTTGATGACGAGGATCGGGGCCTGTCCACTCAGCACGCACCAACGGCCGAATTTCACCAGAAATGGCTTAACGAAAGCCTCAAAGTCATGGGTGTTAACAAAACGGCTGATGACATTGCGTTCACCACCGGGTTCGCGACGCCAAACCCGATCAATCGTCAATTGATGTTGCGCGTATTGGATGAGGTCGCGGAAAGCCATGGTTCAGTGCAGGCGCTTTTTGCGTCCAAGCTGCGCGCGACAGAATTCATGTTGCTATTCGCATCCTGCATCCGCAACGAAGGCAGCATTGACCGGTTCTATGGTGAATTCACCGGCGAGCATCTGGGCATTTGGAAAGAATATCCATCTGAAATGATCGACAAGGTGATTGCCGAGGCCGAAGCTGCCCCGTCACCAACTTTTGGCGTCCACCGGAAAGCGCTGAAACACCTGAACGAAGACCAGCGTAGCCATCTGATTGCCCTGTTCGAAACACGGGGCCTTGACCTGACCCCGCTGCTGGCAAGGGTCTGAGACAACGGGCTTGTGATGTCATCCCCCATCCGGGGCAGCACCGACATTGGTGGCACCATCTGATTCATGCCCAAACGGGCATTGGATCGTGTGTTTTGTTTGAAAATGGTACCGCCTGCTGGATTCGAACCGGCGACCTCTGGATCCACAATCCAGCGCTCTAACCAACTGAGCTAAGGCGGCACTCGTGAGGGGCGATGTACCGAACGCGCACCGGGAATGCAAGGGGATTAAAGACGAAATTTCCAGCTTTGTTCGACAAGATCGACCCCAAAGGAATGGACCTTGCGGCTGGTCATTAACTGCCCCCCCACCGCCTTGTAAAGCGCACAGGCGGCCTTGTGGCTTTCGTGGGTCCACAGGGCCAGTTCCTTATATCCAGCGCCGCGTGCAAAGGCCAAACACGTCGCAAACATGCGCCGACCCAATCCTTGGCCCCGGACCTCAGGAACCAGCAAAAACAGCCGGAGCTTTGCCGTGTCCTTGTCCAGCGTGACGCAAAAAATGCTGCCCAGCCTTTCGCCAGCGCGCTCGGCGATCCAGCCCCGTTCCCGGGTTGGGTCATGCGCGGCGATGAACGCATCCAGGATACGTTCAACCAGAACCGCAAAGCTGGCGTCGAACCCCTCATCACGTTCGTAAAGCTTACCATGCTGTTGCACCAACCACGGGGCGTCCGACGCAAGAAAGGGTCTGATCAGAATGTCGTCCATACGTTATCTGAACGCAAAGGCAGCTTGATTCTCAACCCTTTGCGCGCTAGCACGAACTCTCATCCCCGGAGGCGCATATGGGTATCAATACTGAACGAGACATTCAGGCCAATCTGCAAATCGGTCCGACCGATCAAGGCATGGTACGACTGTTCATCGAAGCCGATGGTGTCGAAGTTCCGATGGATTTCGAACCCGAAGAGGCCGAGGATATTGCGGATGAAATCCTTGCCGCAGTTCAGGCCGCACGCGCCGTAAAAAGCTGACCGTTCAGATCCTTGGATCCCGAAACGCCTGCAACCTGCGGGCCGCGTCGGTTGCAAACTTTTGGATCATTTTCTTGCGGCGTGCCGGTGCGACCTTGTCCTCCGGAGCCATTCGCACGATTTCAGCATCGTAGGCATCTGCTATAATCAGGCCGGTTTCCGCAGGCAGCAGCTCGCTGGGGAAATCGGTGTCCACGGCCCAAAAAAAGCGGTCGCACCATTCCAGATATCCCTGCCATTTGGAATCGGACAGATAGTCAACGCGACTGGACTTACACTCAACCACCCATAATTCGCCCTTGGGACCCAACCCCATGACATCAACGCGCAGGCCGCGCGTTGGCACAAATTCCTCAACCGAAACAAAGCCATGCGCCGACAGGTGACGAGCCACGCCACGCGCCAATTTCTGTCCAGGTTGCAAGTCTAACGTCATATTTCATATGTGAACAATTCGTGAACAAAATACAAGTATCATATCACACTTGACATGATACCTTTTGGTATTATATTTAAATAGCACCAAACGGTATCATTAATGGAAAAGCCAATGCGAGAACAAACCCAAAATGCGTTTCGAGCGCTTGCTGATCCGACCCGCAGGGACATTGTTCAACTGCTTGCGTCGCAAGACATGACCATCGCCCAATTGACGGAGCAGTTTGATATGACCCGCGCCGCCGTCAAAAAGCACCTGACGGTTCTGTCGGATGGCGGTCTCATCACGGTCGAGGCGCGCGGGCGGGAACGCCTTAACCGGCTGGAACCTAACGGGATGGGCCCCGTTCTGGACTGGTTCAGCTATTTTGATCAGTTCTGGGACGACCGCCTGAATAATCTAAAAGAAGCCATTGAAAGGAAAAGTAAATGACCAATTCCGTGCTGCAAAAAACGATCTTTCTTCGGGCAGAGCCGAAAACCGTTTGGGCATATCTGACAGAGCCTGACCGCCTGGCAGAATGGTTCCACAAACCCCAACACCCTCTGGCGGCGGGACAAAAGCTTGAGATGTTTGGAACCACCAGCGGCGATTTGCTGATCTGGGGCGAGGTTCGTGTCGCCCGCCCGCCGGAATACCTGGAATACACCTTTACCGTAAAACCCATGGGCGACGCGGTCAGCGTGGTCAAATGGACGCTAGAGGCCGTGACCGGTGGCACCCGTTTGGGCCTGCAGCACGAAGGCTTGCCACAAACCGCCGAAGCCTTTGAGGTCATCCTGGCGCTGGATAAAGGATGGGACAATCATTTGGGCCAAATGCGCACTGCAATGCACGAAACAGTTGACGCCTGACCCCTTGTGCAAACCCGCCGCACACCCTACTTAGGCTCGTGGCGGGTTCTGCCCTTCTTGTGACAGGTAGCATTCTGGTGGCCTTAAGCAATTCCGAGGGGGCTGGCTCTGTTCAGGTCCTGGCCTGATTACCTGGCGCCCACCTGTACATACAGGTCCTCGGGAATCAAACCGCACGGTTGACTGGTGGTCCCGCCACATATCTCCGGAAAGAAATTACTTAGCCGATGGGATGTCCTGATGGATGACCGCTGGTTCAAAGCTGTGAACAACAGGCGATCCACGGCGCGGGCCACCGGTTTTTTCGGCCATACTCATGATCGCATAAGCAAACTGGACACCGGCAAACACGATACCGTTCATGAACCAGATCATTAACAGCGCAATCAGGCCAACGTCCGATCCCGTGATCAGATCGTGTAAATTGGCCACGTTCAGCACCAAAAGGATCCCGACGAATACGGCTGAGATTACAAAGCCCAGCGCGACCTGTCTGATGTAAAGACGGATAAGTTTCGGCATGGTGACCCTCCTTGCACGACACCAACCAGTGTAACGCACCCAAGGGTCGGGTAAAGGCGTCAGAACGCCTCGGGCTGGGCCTCGCGCGCCATGTGGTCCAGTACCGCGTTGACGAATTTCGGCTCTTTGCCTTCCGGGAAAAAGGCGCGGGCTACGTCGACGAATTCGGTAATGACCACTTTGGGTGGCGTGTCGCCCTGCGTCAGTTCCGCCCCAGCTGCCCGGAAAACCGCCCGCAAGGTCGGATCAATTCGCGAGATCGGCCATTTCGCCACCAGGGCCCGATCGGTCATCTGGTCGATGGGGGCCTGATAGTTCACGGCGTCCTCGACCAGCTTGCGAAAGACGCGGATATCGCCGTCCAGCATTTCTTCGCCGTCGTAGACAGCGCCAAAGCGGTGATCCAGAAACTCGTTCACGACCTGTTCGGTCGTCTGCCCCGACTGTTCCATCTGGAACAACGCCTGCACGGCGTACAGCCGGGCGGCGGATTTCATCAGGCGTTTCTGGTTGGCCGGTTTCGGCGCGTCTTTCTGGGTCATGCTGTCGTGGATCCGTTGTTGTCGCCCGCCACAAGGATGGACTCGGACGGCGGTTTGAATCCGACACCCTTTTTCGAAGCGCCCCACTTACGGCTGAGCGCGATCAGATGCAAGGCCGCAGCGGCGGCTCCGCCACCTTTATTCATCTTTTCGGGGTTGGCGCGAACTTCGGCCTGATCATCATTTTCGACCGTCAGGATGCCGTTGCCGATGCACAGGCCCTGCAGACCCATCAATTGAATGGCCCGGCTGGAGTCATTGCACACCGTTTCATAATGCGTGGTCTCGCCACGGATGACACAGCCCAGCGCGACATAGCCGTCGAAATTGCACTGGCGGTCGGCCATGGCGATGGCGGTTGGGATTTCCAGCGCGCCGGGCACCTCGACAACCTCGCAGGTGCCGCCTGCCCCTTCGATTTCGGCCTTTGCACCGGCGACCATATTGTCGGCAATGGCGCGGTAGAACGGGGCCACTACGATCAGCAGTTTCACCGGCTTGTCGAAGGTGGGCGTCGGCAAAACGCCATGTTTGTCTTGTTCAGCCACGATCAGTCATCCTTGAGTATCGAGCGGGTTCCGACGATGGACAGGCCAAACGCGTCGAGCCCCAGATATTTCGTTTCCGGCGAATCCGTCAGCAGCACCAGTTCCTGAATACCCATCTTGGACAGAATCTGTGCGCCCAGACCGGTTTGCTTGATGGTGCGCGGGCCTTCGTCCTCGACCGCGTACAGCGAATTGCGCGGCTGGCGGAACAGGCAGACCACGCCGCGCCCTTCGGCGGCAATCTTTTCCATCGCGCGCGGCAACTCTTTGGGGGACTTCGGACCAAGGCCCAGAATGTCTGGCGCTTCGTGCAGGGCGTGGGTGCGGGTCAAAACCGGCTCGGGCGTGCTGACGTCGCCTTTGACCATCACGACATGTTCGATGCCGTGGGTCTGGTCGGTGAAAATCCGCATCTCCCAATCGCCACCATATTCCGAGGTGACGGTTTCACGCGAGGTTTCAACCACCAGATTGTCGTTACGCGAGCGATAGGTGATCAGGTCGCTGATCGTGCCGATCTTCATGTCGTGTTCTTTGGCAAAGGCCACCAGATCCGGCAGCCGCGCCATGGTGCCGTCGGGCTTCATGATCTCGCAGATCACACCCGCCGGGTTCAGGCCAGCCAGGCGCGAGATGTCCACCGCAGCCTCGGTATGTCCGGCGCGTACCAGCACCCCGCCCCGTTTTGCACGCAATGGGAAGACATGGCCGGGGGTCGCGATATGCGCCATCGTGTTCTGTTCGTTGATCGCTGTCGCCACCGTCAGCGCACGATCTGCGGCTGAGATACCCGTCGAAACCCCTTCGCGCGCCTCGATCGAGACGGTGAACGCAGTTTCATGCCGGGACGAGTTGTTCACCGCCATCATCGGCAGGGCCAGGGTATCAATGCGCTCGGCCGTCATCGGCAAGCAGATCAGGCCCCGACCATGGGTGGCCATGAAGTTGATCGCCTCGGCATCGGCAAACTCAGCCGCGATCACCAGATCGCCCTCATTCTCGCGATCTTCATGATCGACCAGAATGTACATCCGACCTTTGCGTGCCTCGTCGATTATGTCTTCGATCGGGCTGATTGCGTCGCGCAACTGGGCCTCGACCGGACCCGGGGTTTCAAAGCTCATGGGGCAGCCTTTCACAGAGCATGTTTGAACCGGTGGATAGACCACCGCGCGCTCAAAGGCCAGACCACATGCGGCACTGGCCGGTCAGGGCACGGCCAAGACGCCGGGCGCTCAGGACATCTCGGACAGGCGTGCGACGTAACGGGCCAGAGTGTCGATTTCCAGATTGACCTGCTCGCCGACAGACACGTCGCCCCAGGTCGTCACCTCTTTGGTATGCGGGATGAAATTGATCCCGAAATCGCATCCGTCCACGTCATTGACGGTCAGCGATGTTCCGTTCAGCGCAACCGACCCTTTCGGTGCGACAAATCTGGCCAGCTCTTTGGGTGCGCGCAGAGTGACGCGGGTGCTGTCCCCTTCGTCTTGCAAGGCAACCACTTCGGCCACGCCATCCACATGCCCGGATACGATGTGTCCGCCCAATTCGTCGCCAACCTTCAGGGCACGCTCAAGATTAACGCGCTTGCCAACTTTCCAGGCGTTCAGGTTGGTCTTTGATACGGTTTCAGCGCTGATCTGCACGTCATACCAGTCACCGCCCAGCGCGATCACGGTCAGGCAAACCCCGTCACTGGCAATCGACGCGCCAATCTCAATCCCCGCAGTGTCATAGCGCGTTTTGATCCGCGCCCGCAAATCGCCCTGCTGATCCAGCTCGGTGACGGTGCCGATATCGGTGACGATCCCAGTAAACATTTCGCTAACCCTTAGTTTTTAACCTAGCCCGGTACTGTATGCCGAGGTAAGGCCAAGCAACCCTTTGAACAAGCCCAACCTTGCCGCGGAAGGTGCAAACGGGCATTATTTCGTCCGAAACCAACCAGAGCAGTCTTGATGTCACCACCTTCCAATGGCCTGCCGCGCCGCAGTTTCCTGTTTCTGCAGGGACCACACGGCCCGTTCTTCAGCGCATTGGGACGTGTATTACGTTCATCCGGGGCTGAGGTCTGGCGCGTTGGGTTCAACGCAGGCGATCAGGCGTTCTGGTTTGACAAATCAACTTTCATCCCCTTCCGTGACGACCTCAATCGCTGGCCCGACAGGTTTGCCGAATTGATTGCAGACCGGGGTATTACGGATATCGTGTTATACGGTGACACACGCCCGATACACGCAAGTGCGGTTCGGATTGCCCACGAAAAGGGCCTGACCGTTCATGTGTTCGAGGAAGGGTATCTGCGTCCTTGGTGGGTCACATACGAACGGGCTGGTTCCAACGGAAACTCGTCCCTGATGTCCCTGAACGTAGATCAGATGCGGCAGGCACTGGATCAGACGGACGCGCAGATGCCGCCTCCGCCCTCTCACTGGGGCGACATGCGGCAGCACATATTCTATGGGGCGCTTTACCATTGGTTCGTTCTGTTTCTGAACCGGCGCTATCGCAATTTTCGACCGCATCGGGAACTGCCGGTCTCCAAAGAGTTCCGGCTTTACTTCAAACGCCTTGCCCTGATGCCATTTCACCGGGTTCAACGTTGGTGGGCGACGGCACGGGTGCGCAGCAGTGGGTTTCCCTATCACGTGGCCTTGCTGCAATTGGGGCATGACAGCTCGGTTCAGGCGCACTCGGACTATACGTGCATGTCCGATTTTCTGGAGCACGTGATACAGGGGTTTGCAGAAGGCGCGCCGGGCCACCACCGGCTGGTGGTCAAAGAACATCCGCTTGAAAACCATCGCGAACCCTTACGCCGCCTCGTCCGACAGATGGCGCGCACACATGGCATCGTGGACCGTGTTCACTATGTCCCGGGCGGGAAACTTGCGAGACTGCTGGACGACGCGAACTCTGCCGTCACGGTAAATTCTACCGCGGGTCAGCAGGTTTTGTGGCGCGGCATACCGCTGCGAATTTTTGGCAGATCCGTCTATGACAAGCCCGAGTTCGTTTCGCGGCAAACCATGGCTGTATTTTTTGCCAACCCGGAACCCCCAGATCAGAAAGCTTATCAAATCTATCGCCGATTTCTGCTTCGGACCAGTCAGGTGTCAGGCGGTTTCTATTCACGCCGGGGTCGGCGACAGGTGCTGAGGCGGGTGGCCGATATGATGTTGGACGCGCATGATCCCTATCAATCCGTACTGACCGACAAAGAGGCGCTAACGCCACAGTTGAAAATCGTTGAGTAAAGCAGGCCCCTTGACGCTAGAAGTCGCCCCGCGAACCGGGTAACCTGCGGCGAACAAAAGACCAGAACAAAGACGACTGAGGATACCCGGCAGTGCAGCGTTTTCCCACCCGATGGATACAAGGGATGTCCCTTGTGGCCGCCCTTGGCCTGCTGGCCGCGTGCCAGCTTCCCAAGTCAGGCCCCAACAAAAATGAAATTTTGGCCGGGTCCGTTGAAAACGGCGGCAATGCCTATGTTGTCGAAGTCGATGACCGGGTCACAAAGGCCGCGTCAGCGATCCCGCAATTCGGGTTCTCATCTTCCTTCCGCAGCGCACAGAACCTGACTGCGGATACCGTTCGCCCGGGTGACATTCTGGGCATGACGATCTGGGAAAATGTCGATGACGGGCTGCTGTCGGGTGAATTGAGCTCTGCCACGGCATTGGAACAGGTGCAGGTGGATAGCGACGGTTTCATCTTCGTGCCCTATGCCGGGCGCATTCGTGCAGCCGGAAACACGCCGGAACAGTTGCGGGCGCTGATTACCAGCAAACTTCAGGATCAGACGCCGGACCCGCAGGTCGAAGTGCGCCGCGTCGCCGGCGACGGATCGACCGTCTCGCTGACAGGAACCCTTGGCGTACCGGGCATCTACCCGATTGAGCGGCCGACACGCACATTGTCCGGCATGTTGTCACAAGCTGGCGGCGTCTCGGTGGGATCGGACATTGCGCTGGTGACCCTGATCCGCGGCAATGAACGGGGCACCGTCTGGTACGAAGACCTGTTCCGCAATCCGAAACTGGATGTCGCGCTGCGCGGCGGGGACCGCATTCTTGTCGAAGCGGACAGCCGGTCCTACGTGGCCCTTGGCGCAACCGGCGGCCAATCCCGCGTGGCGTTTGACACACAGGACCTTTCCGCGCTCGAGGCATTGGCCCAGGTTGGCGGCCTGCTATCGCTGTCCTCTGACCCGACCGGAATTTTCATTTTGCGGAATGAAAGACAGGATATCGCCCGCGATATCCTGGGTCGTTCCGATCTGCAGGGGGATCAACGAATGATTTACCTGCTGAACCTTACGGCACCAAACGGGCTGTTCATCGCGCGCGATTTCGTCATTCGCGACGATGACACGATTTATGTGACCGAAGCCCCCTATGCACAGTGGAGCAAATCCGTCTCGCTTATCGCGGGTGGCCTGACACCGCTGGCAAACGTCACCACCCTGACAGGTGGCTGATGCAACCCGAACCTACAGCCGGGGCCGCACGTTCCCGGCTGTTCGTCTATAACGGCGGATTCCTGACCGCGCGCCGCATCCGCCGCATTCTTTCCTTATCTGGCTACGACGTTCGCCTGGGCTTGCCCAAGGACGGCGACATGGTGGGGGTTTGGGGCAATAGCCCGACAGCCCATCGCGGCCTGAAGATCGCCGCCAAATACGACGCTCCGCTTCTCAGGGTAGAAGACGCGTTCCTCCGTTCGTTACATCCCGGACGGAATGGTGAGGCCCCGTTGGGCCTGCTTCTGGATCGGTCGGGGCTGCATTTCGATGCCGCGCAGCCATCAGACCTTGAAAACCTGCTGGTCACGCATCCGCTGGACAACACTGCGCTGCTTGACCGGGCGCGTGGTGGGATCGAACGAGTACGAGAAATGCACCTCAGCAAATACTCGGCCTATGACCCCAAGCTGCCGCCGCCGGACCCGGGATATGTACTGGTGGTGGATCAGGCACGCGACGACGCAGCCGTGATCGCCAGCGCAGGCGATCAGGCCCGTTTCCGCGAAATGCTGGCTGTCGCGCAAGAGGAAAACCCCGGCGCGCGCATATTGATCAAGACGCACCCCGAAACCATTGCCGGCCATCGCACCGGCTACTTCTCGGATCAGGACCTGTCGGACCGCGTTTCCATATTGGATCAACAAATCAGCCCCTGGTCTGTTCTGGACGGTGCCATTGCAGTCTATACCCTTTCCTCGCAACTGGGGTTCGAGGCGATCCTGGCGGGACACAAGCCGCGCGTATTCGGCCAGCCTTTTTATGCGGGCTGGGGCCTGACGCAGGACGAACACCATTTCCCCCGCCGTCAGCGAAACCTGACGCGGGCGCAGTTGTTTGCCGCCGCCATGATTCTGTATCCGACCTGGTACGATCCATACCGGGATCAACTGTGTGAATTCGAAACCCTGCTTGACACGCTTGAGGCGCAGACGCGCGCATGGCGGCAGGATCACAAGGGCTGGACCGCGTCCGGGATGCGGCTTTGGAAACGCAAGCATTTGCAGCGCATGTTCGGACGCGAGAAAAAGATACGCTTCACCGCTGCGCCCCCTGCTTTCCCGGACCGCCCACATATGGTGTGGGCCAGCCACGCGCGCGATGCTGAAAACGCCGTCAGGGTCGAGGATGGGTTTCTGCGGTCAGCCGGTCTGGGCGCGCAGTTGGTTCCTGCCCTTTCGCTGGCAACGGACGATCTGGGCATCTATTACGATCCGACACATCCCAGCCAGCTAGAAGGGTTGATCGCCGCCCGCGAACATCTGCGCCCGGATCAGGCGTTGCGGGCCGAGCGGCTGATCGCGCAAATTACCGCAAACGGTCTCAGCAAATACAACACCGGCGAGGCACCCCCAGCTTTGCCCGAGGGGCACCGCATTCTGGTCCCCGGTCAGGTCGAAGACGATGCCTCGATCCGGTTGGGAACCAGCGGCGTGCGCACCAACCTGGATCTTTTGCGCTCGGCGCGACAGGCCAACCCGGATGCGATCCTGATCTATAAACCGCACCCCGATGTCGAGGCAGGGCTGCGGGACGGCGTGATCGAAGACGAAGGGCTTGCGGACGTCATCGCCACCAACACCGACCCTGCTGCACTGTTGTCGCAAGTGCAGGAGGTCTGGACCATGACCTCTCTGCTTGGGTTCGAGGCCCTGCTGCGCGATGTCCGCGTCACAACGCTTGGCGCGCCATTCTACGCCGGTTGGGGTCTGACACAGGACCTTGGCACCGTGCCCGCGCGCCGCGGCGCACGCCCACCCCTGTTGGGGTTGGTTCATGCAAGCCTGATTGACTATCCCCGGTATCTGGACCCGGTGACCGGCCTGCCCTGCCCGGTCGAAGTTGTCTTGCACCGTCTGAGTGAGGGGTATGATCGCACGGGTGGCCCATCTGTGCGTCTGTTGTCCAAGCTACAGGGTGTGTTCGCCACCTATGCGCATCTGTGGCGTTAACGCAGGGCGCGTGCCCAACGGTGCAAAACATCCGGCCCGAAGGCCCGGGTTTCGATCAGATCAAACCGGGGGGCAGTATCCAGATTGTCCAACTTCAGGGCACCGATGGCGGATAGCCCTTCTGCGCCAATCGTCAGACCGGCGCTAAAGCCCACCAACTCGTCCACAAGATCCTGGGCCAGCAAGGACGCCGCCAACGCCGAACCACCTTCGCAGAACACGCGCGTCAGCCCGATTTGGCCCAGTTGCTGCAACAGGTCAGCAGCATCAATCTGATGATCCTGCAATGCGCAGGGGATCAATCGTGCGCCCAGCCCCTCCCACGCGCGTGCGCGTTCGGGGTCGGGCGACGGGCCATGGCACAGCCAAACCGGTATCTCGGCGGCACTGCGCGCCAATTGACCCATCAGCGGGATATCCAGATGGCGCGAGACGACCACCCTGACGGGCTGCGCCTCGATCCCAAGATCGCGCACCGTCAGAGAGGGATCATCAGCGCGTGCAGTTCCCGCCCCGATCATCACCGCGTCATGTCGCGCGCGCATCGCGTGTACCGCGCGCCGCGCCTTGGGTCCGGTGATCCATTGGCTATGCCCGCTGGCCGTGGCAATTCGCCCGTCAAAGCTGCTGGCGAGTTTGAGGGTTACAAAGGGGCGGCCCTGCTCGGTTTTAAGGAAAAAGCCTGCGTGATCATGGGTTGCCTGTTCAGCCAATATGCCCGTTGTGACATCAATCCCGGCCTTTTTTAACAGGTCAAATCCCTGCCCGGCCACGCGTGGATCGCTGTCTTCGATTGCAGAAACAACCCGGGACACGCCAGCCGCAATCAGCGCCTCGGCGCAGGGGGGGGTTTGGCCATGATGGGCACAGGGTTCCAGCGAGACATAGGCCGTGGCACCGCGCGCGGCCTCGCCGGCTTGCGCCAACGCCTCGGTCTCGGCGTGTGGGCGGCCACCGGGTTGGGTCCAGCCGCGCCCGACAATCCGACCGCCACGTACGATCACGCACCCGACGGAAGGGTTGGGCCAACAGGTGCCCTGTCCGCGCTGACCCAATGACAAAGCCAGCGCCATATATCGCTTATCGGTTTCGCTCACTCGTCCGTCGAAGGCTGCGGCGGGCGCAGTTCGTGGACAAACTCCTCGAAATCATCGGCCGCCTGGAAATTCTTGTACACACTCGCAAAGCGAACATAAGCCACGGTGTCAATCCGCGCCAGAGCTTCCATGACGATCTCGCCAATCTTGCTGGACGGGATATCGGTCTCACCCATGCTTTCCAGGCGCCGTACGATGCCAGAGATCATCTGATCAATACGTTCAGGATCAATGGGGCGTTTCTGCATCGAAATCCGGATCGAGCGTTCAAGCTTGTCGCGGTCGAAATCCTCGCGTTTGCCATTGGTTTTGATCACCACCAGATCGCGCAGTTGCACGCGTTCATAGGTGGTAAAGCGTCCACCGCAAGCTGGGCAAAACCGACGCCTGCGGATCGCGACGTGATCCTCTGCCGGGCGTGAATCTTTGACCTGAGTGTCGATATTTCCGCAAAACGGGCAGCGCATCCGCCGTCTCCTCGTCCCTGGTTCGGCCACTTTTTGTAAGCGCTTTGGCTTACTTATCCACAACTATAGGGCAGCCGCTAGGATTTGGGTAGTCGGAATTTTACACCGCAAGATAAAGGGTCAGGCAAAATGTGCCGCAACCCGCCGCGTATGCGCCGCGGTGCGATGTTCAAACAGATAGATACCTTGCCACATCCCCAGCGCAAGTTGGCCGGATGTAACCGGAATTGTAAGGGAAACAGGTAACAAAGCCGCCTTGATATGGGCGGGCATATCGTCAGGGCCTTCATACGTGTGCCGCAAATACGCCATTGATGGATGATCAGAGGGCGGCACCAGCCGATCAAAAAAGGCGCGCATGTCTGTTCGCACTTCGGGATCCGCGTTTTCCTGAATGACCAACGAACATGACGTGTGGCGCACGAACAGCGTCAGCAACCCATCGCATTCGACCGAGTTGAGCCAGTTTCGCACGTCCGAGGTGATTTCATACAACCCGGGGCCATGCGTCGAAATTATTAACTCGGTCTGTAGAATGCGATTTCAAGCCTCTATCAGTCAAAAATCTGACGGCGGTTGCACAGGCCATTTGCACTTTGCACGGATCTGCTTTGCCCCGCTTTGAAACCAACAGATATCGTATTGTTGTTCAGATCAACACCTTTGGGCGGTGTAATCGAGAACTGAACAGCGGTCCGACGTCCGGTGGCCTCGCTTGGGCCGTAGCCGCGCACGACATAGATCGGCTGCTGCCATCCCGCGCCCAATGTTCTGCGCGCAAAATCAGCGGCAGCACACCAGTATCCGTCCGCGTCCCGGCGGGACCGAGGGATCACCTCAAAAACCGAGTTGTTCACCGCAACCGTCTGAAAACCGTACCGGGCGGCAGACGCCGTCATCGGGACGCTTAGCGTGATTGCGGCCAGGGCTGCACATGTCACTATCTTTTTCATAACCATACTCTTTCCTATTACCAGATGATTATCGACATAGTTTACCCTGATGCCGGACAAAGGCGGTTCACAATCAATTCAATCCGCGCCTTGCTTTACGTGAACAGATGTCAGGCGCAACCAGGTCGCGCCCTGGCCATAGCCGAACGCGAAACACCGGCATTCGATGATTTGGCTATTCAGCCAGGATCAGAACCGCGGTGACGCCCATACCCAGACCACGGACCAGTTGGGAAGACGTGCAAACATTCCAGACATGCTCTAAAAACAGAGCATGGACGTCGATATCGCCCGCATCCAGTTGCTGACCAAATCGCTTGATCAACAGGCGAACGATCCCTGCTTGTCCGATCGCATACTTGAGAAATGCGATCTGAGCCGAGAGGCCATCGCCCCACCGGCAACGGTTTGCAACGCCCAGCAAGAGGCCCTGTTCGTGCGTTACGCCTGCGATGCCTTGGGCGACATCACTTTTGCGGCGCAAACCGGGATGCAATTCAAGTCATCCTCTAGCCTGACCGCGTATATCAGCAAGTATTCACGTGACTTGAAACAGGTGATCGAGAACACCTCGCGGTTTCACGGGATCATTGATCCCGCCATTTCCTTTACCCTGCGCCTCGCTGGAAACTTCGTCACAATAGAAGCGGAATGGAAAGATGCCGGATTTGCCCGTTTTCACCGGCGCACCGAATTTCTGATCTTCGCCGGTCTGGCCCGCATGAGAAGCCTGACGCAATCGAACTTTTATCCGATTGAAATGCGCTTTCAGCACGAAGTTGGCCAGAACAGCAAAAAGTTTCAGAAACTGGCTGGGTTTCCCGTTGTATTCGGGGCCGAGAGGTTGGAAATCGTGCTGGCCCCGTCAACACTCGATCTGCCTGTTCCGACCTACGACTCGCAATTGCGGGAACACCTGCTGGAATACGGCGAACACGTCCTGGCCGAGAAACACTCACCCAAGCAACGACTGCGCGCGCAGGTCGAAGGTCTTATCACGCGGTCAATGCCGGGTACGATCATCCACGCCGATGAAGCAGCCGCCAATCTGGGCATGAGCCCCAGAACCTTTGCCCGACGACTTAAAGACGAAGGCACAAGCTATCGCGAGATCGTAGAAGACCTGAGATGCGATCTGGCGCAAACCTTCATCACCAACGGAATGCCGCTGTCCGAGGTTGCCTATTCTCTGGGATATGCGGACCAACCCGCGTTTTCCACCGCATTCAAACGTTGGACAGGTCAGGCACCCAGCGCGTTCAAAAGCCGGTTGGATTTTCAGCGACCCTCTTGAGACAGGCAGCAGCCGGGGGTCGTCAGCGGCTTAGCCTCGCCCCGGCCTGTCCCATGAGTGGACATCAGGGATTTAGAAGTACCGAGGCCCCAAGCCTTGCGAGTTCTCGCCAAATTGTTCGGTAAATCGGACAACGTGATAGTCCCAAACGTTCAGGCAAAGAAAAAAGGCGCCTCGACCGAGGCGCCTTTGAACTTACTGGTCCAGGAAGGACCGCAGCTTTCGCGACCGGCTGGGATGTTTAAGCTTACGCAGCGCTTTCGCTTCGATCTGCCGGATACGTTCGCGGGTCACGCTGAACTGCTGACCAACCTCTTCCAGCGTGTGATCGGTGTTCATGCCGATGCCAAAACGCATCCGCAGAACCCGTTCTTCACGCGGCGTGAGCGAGGCAAGCACGCGGGTCGTGGTTTCCTTGAGGTTTTCCTGAATGGCACTGTCCAACGGCAGCACGGCATTCTTGTCCTCGATGAAATCGCCCAGTTGGCTGTCTTCCTCATCACCGATCGGTGTTTCAAGGCTGATCGGCTCTTTGGCGATCTTCATCACCTTGCGAACCTTCTCAAGCGGCATCTGCAACTTTTCGGCCAGTTCTTCCGGTGTCGGTTCGCGGCCGATTTCATGCAGCATCTGACGACCGGTCCGAACCAGCTTGTTGATCGTTTCGATCATATGCACCGGAATACGGATGGTACGCGCCTGATCCGCGATGGACCGCGTGATCGCCTGACGAATCCACCATGTCGCATAGGTCGAGAACTTGTACCCGCGGCGGTATTCGAACTTGTCCACCGCCTTCATCAGACCGATGTTACCTTCCTGAATAAGATCAAGGAATTGCAGGCCACGGTTCGTGTACTTTTTGGCGATTGAGATCACCAGACGCAGGTTGGCTTCGACCATTTCCTTCTTGGCCTGCCGCGCCTCTTTCTCACCCTTTTGAACCTGCTGCACGATGCGGCGGAATTCGGGGATGTCCAGACCGACATACTGACCAACCTGGGCCATGTCGTTGCGCAGTTCCTCGACCTTGTCGGTCGAGCGTTCGATGAACATCTGCCAGCCCCGGCCCGGCTTTTCGCCCATCTCGGTCAGCCAGTTCGGGTCCAGTTCGCGGCCACGATAGGCCTCAATGAACTCACGGCGGTTGATGCGGGCCTGATCCGCCAGTTTCACCATCGCGCTGTCCAGCGCCATGATGCGGCGGTTGATGCCATACAACTGGTCAATCAGCGCTTCGATCCGGTTGTTGTGCAGATGCAGCCCATTCACCAGTTCGACAATCTCGGCGCGCAGCTTCTGATAGGTCGCCTCGTCCTGCTCGCTGAACGATCCATCCTCGTTCAGCGTCGCCGAAATCCGGCTGTCCTGCATTTCCGACAGCATCGAGAAGTCGGTCGAGATCCGCTCCAACGTGGTCAGAACCTGATCTTTCAGCGCAGCTTCCATCGCGGCCAGGGACATATTGGCCTGATCGTCTTCATCGTCATCGTCGTCGCTGGCAATCGGATTTCCGTCCGCATCCAATTCCGGGCCGGAATCCTCTTTTACGGGTTTGGCGGCCTGCACTGCCGATGCGTCAACGACCGGCTCTTCGACGCCACCCTCTTCATCCAACTGGTTGCCAAAGGTGGTTTCCAGATCAATGACATCGCGCAGCAGAATGTCTTCACTCAGCAGTTCGTCGTGCCAGATGGTGATCGCCTGGAAGGTCAGCGGGCTTTCGCACAGCCCCAGGATCATGGTGTTTCGACCAGCCTCGATCCGCTTGGCGATGGCGATCTCGCCCTCGCGGCTCAGCAGTTCGACGCTGCCCATTTCGCGCAGATACATGCGCACGGGGTCGTCGGTCCGGTCCAATTTCTCGGTCTGCGATCCCGCCAGCGTCACCTCACGGTTGCTGTCGGTGGTCACCAGATCGGTCGAACCCTTGTTTTCTTCTTCCTCGGCTTCTTCATCCTCGATGATGTTGATGCCCATCTCGGACAACATCGACATCACATCCTCGATCTGTTCCGAGCTGACCTGATCAGGCGGCAGCACCTGATTAAGTTGATCGTAGGTGATGTAACCTTTTTCGCGGGCCTCGGCGATCATCTTCTTGACCTGGGCCTGGCTCATATCCAGCGAGATTTCCTGTTCCTGCTCGTCGGATTTGCGGTCTTCGTTGGTATCCTTGGCGGCCATTCAATGCTCCTGCAGGGATGGGTGATTCGTTACAGCCGAATCATTAGCGCGTAGAAGTGATTCGGCCACCCGTTTACCTGTTTTTCTTTTCCAGTGCCTTACGAAAACACCACTTTACCGGCGTTTTCGTTCGAAATTGATACCAGACATGATCGCTTTGAACGCGTCTTTCTCGTCCCGACTGATTCGCGCGCCGTTGTCGGCGACATCGAAAACGGCCTTGTCCTCGTTCTGGCTGCGGCTCGTACGGTTGCGCTCTTCAGCGGCTTGCGCCAGCCGATATGTCAGCGCCTCATCGGCCAGATCGGACAGCTCCTCCTCAGCTTCAGCAATCTCGGCATCCAACCCCCGGAGCGCTTTGATTTTCGCGAGTTCTTCGGCCAGCGTCATCTCGGCCTTTTCAACGTCGCCCGGTTTGAACACACAGGGGATCACTGCGACATGGCGAAGGGCCAGCAGGTTTTCAAGGGCCTCGGGTCCCAAAGTTTCCGCAATATGGTCTTTCAGGTTCTCGGGGTCGTCGATCGCGTGACGCAAAATGACCCGGCGCAAATCCGCATGGTCGGGATCGTGACACTCCATTTCCTCAAGTTGATGCTCGAACTGCACCACGACCTGAGGGTTCAACGCCGAAATAGCCAGAATAGCCGCCTCGCGCATACGGATGTCGGCGTTCTCGGACGATGCCAGAAACGAGGCGCGCGCGCCGGGGGTAGCGGGCATCTTGGGCGGCTGCCACTTGCCACGCGGTTGCCAAGGTCGGTTCTGCGGTTGACGCTGAGGCCGGAACAACTGCCATCGCAGGTCCTTGATCTCCTGCCCGTAATGAGACCGGATTGACGGATCACGGATCAGCTTGATCTTGTCCTTGAGGATCTTGTCCAACGCAGCCTTGCGTTCGGGGCTGTCAAAAACCTTGCCTTCGGTTTCGCGCTGCCACAGCAGCTTGACCATCGGAATGGCGCCGTCCAAAACCGCCTGCACGGCACCTGCCCCTTCGGCTCGCAGCAGGTCATCGGGGTCTTTGCCCTCGGGCATCAGGGCAAAGCGCAGGGATTTCCCGGCCTCGAGCAAAGGCAGCGCCAGATCCACGGCGCGCATCGCAGCACGCAGGCCGGCCGTGTCACCATCCAGTGCGATAATCGGTTCGTTAGAAATGCGCCACAGAAGCTGCAACTGATGTTCTGTGATCGCGGTCCCCAAGGGCGCGACGGACGCACCGAACCCGGCCTCAGCCAGCGCGATCACATCCATATACCCTTCTGCCACGATCAAAGGCTGCCCCTTGCCCGCTGCCTGACGGGCCGGACCCTGATTATAAAGACTGCGGCCCTTGTCGAACAATTCAGTCTCGGGCGAGTTCAGGTATTTCGCGTTGTCGTTGGGGTCCATCGCCCGGCCGCCAAAGGCGATACACCGCCCGCGTGGGTCACGGATCGGGTACATAATCCGGTTGCGGAAGGTGTCATAAGGTTTTTTACCCTTGTTCGACGGTTTCGCCAGCCCTGCCCCAAGGATCAGTTCTTCGGCCACATTCTTGCCACGCAGATGATCCCACAGGGCCTGCCAGCCGTCGGGGGCAAAGCCGATCTCCCAACGCTCCAGCGCCTGTGCGTCCAGCCCACGGCGGGTCAGATAATCGCGCGCCGCGCTGCCTGCACCAGTCTTGAGTTGCAGGCGAAAGAACTGCACCGCCTGCTCCATGACCTCGGCCAATTGCGCGCGCCGGTCCTGTTTCTCCTGCGCCTTGGGATCGCGCGCGGGCATCGGCATCCCGGCCTCGCGCGCCAGAATTTCGACCGCCTCGATGAACGAGACATTCTCGGTCTCTTTCACAAAGCCGATCGCGTCGCCCTTGGCATGACAGCCAAAGCAGTAATAGAACCCTTTTTGGTCATCGACGTGAAAGGACGCAGTCTTTTCGTGGTGAAACGGGCATGGCGCCCACATGTCGCCCTTACCCTGATTGGACTTGCGCGCATCCCACATGACCTTGCGCCCGACGACTTGAGACAGGCTCAGCCGGGTACGCAATTCATCCAGAAATCCAGGGGGCAGTGACATGCGTCAAACTTGGCAGAAACGGAACCCCGCGCCAAGGGGATGGCACGGGGTTGTCCACAAAGAAATGAACGCGCTGTGGATTATTGCTGCAGGCACAGCTCTAGCCAAGCCGCGCCCAGGTCTTTTTTACGCACGTTGCGCATCTTTTGCTCGTACACCCAGGGTGCGATCAGCGGGATGGCGGCGTTGTAGTTCTCGGGCCACGTGGGCCCCGCGTCGACGACAGCCTTTGGCACGTCGCGCTCCTTCACTCGGTCCAGACGGGCCTTTTGGATCGCCGCAACAACATCGGCCTGATACTGACAGCTTTGCTCTTTGGTCTCAGCCGCAGCCAATGGGGTGGCCAGAACGGCAAGGGCAAGGGCGATACGCAACATGGGGAACTCCCGGAATCATTTCGTTCGCAGCAGTTTACCCGTCACTGGCGTTACCCGCCATTACCGTTTTGACAGGCGCAGATTCTGTCGTGGGCACCCATCGCCCAGACAGAGGCGGCCGGGCATTGCCCCGCCGCCCCCGCAGATGATCACAGACCCTTGGCGCGATAGCTTTTCGACACCCGGTCAATCGCCACAATGTAAGCCGCTGTCCGCAGATCCCCGACATCGGCCCGGCCATGCCAGACCTCACGCATCGACTGATAGGCAACGCGCATCGTGTCATCGAGACCGGAACGCACCAGCTCCAGCTCATCTGCGCCCTTAAGGTACTTGGCCTTAAAGTTGGGCGACATCGACCATGCACCGCCAAGATAGCGGTCAAGACGCTCCAGCTCGCTGACGATCAGCTCATGGCGCGCCTCTTCCTGGCGGCGCTGCATCCGGCCAAAGCGGATATGGCTCAGATTTTTGACCCACTCGAAATACGATACGGTCACACCACCGGCATTGGCATACATATCCGGAATGATCACGACCCCCTTCTTGCGAAGAATCTCATCCGCGCCAGCCGTCACAGGGCCATTTGCCGCCTCGATGATCAGCGGGGCCTTGATCCGGTCTGCGTTGGCCAGGTTGATTACCCCTTCCAAAGCCGCCGGAACAAGGATGTCACATTCCGCTTCCAGCACCGCAGACCCCTCGGCCGAGTGCGTGGCATCCGGGTAATTGCTAACGCCGCCATGCTTCACGATCCATTGGCGAACGGATTCGACGTCTATCCCTTCAGGGTTAAAAAGCGCCCCATCCCATTCGATAATCCCGATGATCTTGGCGCCGTCTTCCTCGCTCAGGAACTTTGCCGCGTGGTATCCCACGTTGCCAAGGCCCTGCACCACGATACGCTTGCCATCCAGCTTTCCGGACAAGCCAGCCTTTTGAATGTCTTCAGGGTGCCGAAAGAATTCGCGCAGGGCGTATTGGATACCCCTGCCCGTCGCCTCGACACGTCCGGCGATGCCACCGGCATTCAACGGCTTGCCCGTCACACAGGCACGCGCGTTGATATCGGTGGTGTTCATACGCGCGTATTGATCGGCCATCCAGGCCATCTCACGCTCGCCCGTGCCCATATCCGGGGCCGGCACGTTTTGCGACGGGTTGATCAGATCACGCTTGGCCAGCTCATAGGCAAAGCGCCGGGTGATCTGTTCCAACTCGTGCTCTTCGTATTGCCGCGGGTCAATACAAAGCCCACCCTTGGAGCCGCCAAACGGCGTTTCAACCAGCGCGCATTTGTAGGTCATCAGCGCGGCAAGGGCTTCAACCTCGTCCTGATTGACCGCCGTGGCATAGCGTATTCCGCCTTTCACCGGTTCCATATGTTCGGAATGCACCGAGCGATAACCGGTGAACGTATGGATATCACCACGCAACCGCACGCCGAATCGGACGGTGTAGGTGGCGTTACAGACCCGGATTTTTTCCTCAAGCCCCGGGGGAAGATCCATCAGGGACGCCGCCCTGTTGAACATAAGATCTACACTCTCGCGAAAGCTGGGTTCTTGTATGGCCGTCATTTAATCCTCCGTGCCAACGAACGACGTGCGTTCTGGCGTTTTGTCGCACCCTACAGGTAAACGATCAATATTTAAGCAGAAATAAAATCCGAAAAAATATCTTACCACCAGTTGAACACGCCGAGTCGCAAATACCCGCCAACCTGATCGAAACTGTCTCTTGGACGTGAACAGAGATGGGAGACGCCGCCAAATTATCCCTCATTTGCCTGCAAAGGGGCCAAATCCGAGGCTTTTCCGCCTAATTCCCGCCACGTTTCACCGTTAATTTTCAAACGTTAACTTTTCCTTAGCAGCGTTGGATGTCTGCTCAGCGAGGTCTGCATTATGGTAAAGCGCGTATTTGTTAGCGGCACTAAGAGATTTGAGAATGCGATCCGCATGGCCCGTGCGTTCAACCGGGACGAAGACGGTGGGGTGTTCACAATCTTTGTAGTCCTTGGGTTTGTCCTCATATTGGCCACAGCCGGTATCGGCGTGGACATAATGAACTTTGAGCGCGACAGGACGAGCCTCCAGGGTACGCTGGACCGTGCGGTTCTTGCTGCGGCGAATGTTAAACAGACACTCCCCCCCAAGGAAGTGGTCATATCTTACATTGAGAAATCCGACGTCCGCGGCAAACTTACGGAAGAACCTGACGTTTTTGATAATCCGACCATTGGATCAAGAAAAGTTACCGCAAAGGCTAAAGTCGACGTCAATACGCACTTCATGTGGTTTTTCGGATACCCCACACTGACGGCTTCAGTCACAAGCGTCGCGGAAGAGTCCATTGGGTCGCTCGAAATCGCGTTGGTTCTGGATATCTCCGGCTCGATGGGTCGCGCATCTGCAACGCCAGGTAAAACGAAAATGAAGGCTCTTCAGGAGGCCGCCATACAATTCGTGAATACGATCTATCTTGGAGAAGACCCGGACAAGATTTCCATATCAATCGTACCTTACAACAACCAGGTGAACGCTGGCGCGAACATTCTGGACCATATGCCGGGGGTTACGACCGAACATAGCTATTCCCATTGCGTGGATTTTGCGGACACCGATGTCGAAGACCAATTCAAAGAACCCGGGATCGATCCGAACAAAACCCTCAATCGCACGGCGCATTTCGACCCCTTTGGCAAAGGTGACCGATACGATCGAGAAGCCCACACCTCTTCAGTTTGCACTACCCGAGTTGGCAGTTCCATCACGCCTTTGACCAACATCGTCTCGGACCTGCACGACCAGATCAACGCCATGACCGCCGGCGGCAATACGTCGATTGACATCGGAGTCAAATGGGGTGCGGCGCTGCTGGATCCCCAGTTCCAGCCCGTAATAAGAAAATTGTCCAATCAGAACGCCAACGCAAGCTTAGTAATCGATCCGACCACCGGCTTAGACGCGGATGGAAACGAACCCAAGAAGGTTGTTCCGGCAGCTTTTGGCAATCGCCCTTTGCTATATGAATCCAATGTCAAAAAGATCATGATTGTCATGACGGACGGGCAAAATACCAGCAACTGGGTGTTGGACGAGAACTTGCGCGATGGATTGTCAGATGTTTGGTACAATCCCAACACAAGTTATGAAAAGAACTATTGGAACTGTCGCGAGTATTATGACTGGGACGCCGGATTATGGATTAAATATAACTGCGGTGGCAGGCTTAGGCGCTCCGGTGAGTACAGTGTTCAAATCTCGGAAAATCCACCCGAGTATCTCTATACTCGACGCGGAACAAGGGGGCACTCGGAACCCTTTAATGAAGAAGGTGAATCTGTACGCCTGACTTACCCGGAACTGTGGAATCGTGTGAACCTGGACTGGAACGCCGAGTATAATTATGCCTTTCTTTTTCAACGCACTCGAGACTGGTACAATAATGCCTTCACTACGATTGGCAGCGGAACCAAAAACACGCGGGTGAATGATATTTGCGGCGCGATCAAGGCTAAGAATGTTGATGTCTATGGCATTGCTTTCGAAGCGCCGGAAGCAGGTGCAACAGTTATCAAAAACTGCTCCAGCGGCGACGGTTTCTATTTCAAAGTGAACGAAGGCGGTACTCTGGGCGACAATAACCTATCGCTTTCACAAGTTTTTGACGTCATTGCCGTTTCAATCAAACAGTTGAGACTGACACAATGATCCGCAAAGCTCTGGGAAAAGTGGTTAGGTTCAAACGAACTGAGGACGGTTCGTTGACCGTCGAGTTCGTCATATTGTTCCCTTTGTACATATTCTTCATTTTGGGCGTCATCGAATACTCGTTGGTCACGATTCAGAAAGCGATGCTGGATCGCTCCATGGATTTGGTCGTGCGTGATATTCGCCTTGGCATTAATTTGGAAGATACAAAGCATGACACCATCAAGGACGCCATCTGCGATGAAATGGTTGTGATGCGGGCCTGCTCTGACAACCTGCTATTGGAGATGATTGTTCAGGATCCGCGTGGTAATATGAATTTTCCGGCCGAGCCCACCTGCGTTGACAGAGCGGAAGAGGTTCAGCCTGTTACCAAGTTCCAAAACGGTGGATCCAACGCACTGATGATAATGCGTGCCTGCGCAAAGTTCGATCCACTTTTCCCTACGACGGCAATGGGGCGGTCTGTGTCAGGCGATGATGGTCTGATCACTCTTACGGCGACGACTACCTTTGTTCAGGAGCCTTAAAATGACGCGTCTTACTTCACGTACCCGTCGCCTGCTTGGCACATTTGCGGGCAATGAGAACGGTAACCTGTCTGTGGAGACGGCAATAATTTTCCCTCTCCTCGTATGGACTGTCACGCTTACATATACGTATTTTGATGGTTTTCTCGAAAGTACCGCGAACCTGAAAGCTGCGTACACTGTAAGTGACCTGATTTCACGTGAGGGTGAGGATGCCGTTACCGATACCTATGCGGAATCCATGTATTTGATATTCAATCGAATGGTACGCAACAATTCGCCGCTAAGAATGCGGTTGTCGGTGATCCAGTACATAGCCGCAGATGAAGATGCGGGAACAGAAGAGCGCTATAGAGTTGAGTGGTCGACAACTTGCGGGTTCGAGAGCAACTGGACGGACGCCAACCTCGAACCTTTGATTGAAAGGCTTCCAGAAATGGCAGATCTGGACACTATGATCATTGTTGAAACGTCGAAAGAATATGTTCCATTGCTGAACACCAATTGGCTGAACAGTGATCGCACTTTCAACAACTTCATTTTCACGCGGCCGCGTTTTGTTCCAATAGTCAAGGGGCCCGATTCTACGCATTTCTGTCAACAGGATGTTCCAGCAGTGGGTGTAGCACCTGGAACATAACTTTAGTTTCGGTGGCCGAGGTCATGCCGCCGATGCCACCCCAGGATACTCTGATCGTTGTCGAAACGGCAAACCTGTACGTGCCGAAATTCGATGCACTATGGACAGGGTGGTTGCTAGGTGATCACGTCTTTATAAATTCTGTGTTCACTCGCCCACGCTTTATCAACGAAGTAGCTTCGGACCTGTAGTTTAAGACCTGTCAGCAATCATCACTGACAAGATTTCGGACATGAATTTGGTTTCGGCTGCGGCGGTCATGCCGCCTATGCCGATGCGGTGGCCCAATCGCCACCATAGACCGGGCGCCCAACTGTTTGCGCCTTTGGACCGTGTCTTCACAAGAAATCCGTTGGACGGCTTAAAGGCAAAAGCGCCCCGTTCAACGCCCTCGATATCCTGAACCAGGGCAATCACCTGCCCTGCCCCGGTTCTAAGTTCGGTATCGGTCAGTTCAATCCAGTCGCTGGTCGCGTGCCACATCCGGTGCGCCAGCCAAAATGCAGCGATCCCAACCACAAGCAAGAACACCTGCCAGGCTGGTTCTGGCGGCGCAGCTACCGCTACATAAACCACCAGCGCGCCCACAACGCCCAACATCCCGACACCCGTCCAGCGTCTGGGTGTGGATGCTTTGACGGTGGCCAGAACTTCTTGTTGCATGTGTGTCCCCTGCTCTTTTCTTTGGGTTTAGCTTCTTTGCATCACGATTGACAGAGGCAGGCAGCCATTGTTGATTTTTGCACATTTTCCGTTCTTCCCTGCGAATTGACGCAGCTCGTGCACAGGTTACATGATCCCCCAACTGTCAGGAGGCCGCCATGTCCATAAGACCGGTTTTGGAAACCCGAAAGTCTGTACCAACACTTGAGGGTGCCGGCGTCAAACTGCACCGCGCGTTCGGGTTTCAGGACCCGTCCGAGCTCGATCCGTTTTTGCTGTTTGACGACTTCCGGAATGAGCGGCCGCAGGATTTTCAGGCCGGTTTCCCCTGGCATCCCCACCGCGGGATTGAGACGATTACCTATGTTCTGGCAGGATCGGTCACACATTCGGATTCACTGGGCAACAGCGGCACATTAGGCGCAGGCGATGTTCAATGGATGACCGCAGGGTCAGGGATTTTGCATCAGGAAATGCCGCAGGGCAATAACTCTGGCCAGATGCATGGCTTTCAGTTGTGGGGCAATCTGCCCTCAGACCAAAAGATGACGGCACCGCGCTATCAGGACGTCCAAAGCCAGGAAATTCCTCAGGTTACTGACGACGACGGCACCACAGTGCGCGTGATTGTCGGTGAGTTCTGGGGCAAGACCGGCCCGGTCGACGGGATCGCGGCCGACCCGCAATATTTGGATATTCATATCCCGGCAGGCGTCAAAAAGACCTTTCGCATTGATACTTACCGCCGCACGTTCGCCTATGTGTTTCAGGGACAGGCTGCCTTTGCCGATGCGTCCCAACCCACCGGGGTTCTTTTGGAAAAGGAAATCGCCGGGCAAGAGGTCAACATTCGTGATATGTCAGGTGACCGAACCTTGGTGCGGTTCGGAACGGGCGATGAAATCACGGTTCAGGCTGGCCCGCATGGCGTACGGTTTCTGTTGATCTCTGGCGCTCCGATTGACGAACCTGTCGCTTGGCATGGCCCGATCGTCATGAACACCCGTGCCGAGCTGGAACAGGCCTTTCAGGAATTGCGAAACGGTTCGTTTATCCGCCCGGCGCATTGAAACGCTAGCCGGAAGCCTCAGCTCGACACGGAACGGCGGACCATGTCCCAATAGGCTTGCTCGACCTCATCCAGAGACAACCGGCCCCCGCTGCGGTACCAGGTCATCACCCCATTCAACATCGCGATAACCGCCAGGGTTGCGATCTTGGTGTCGGCAATGTCAAAGACGCCCGCCCTGCGCCCATCGCGCAGGATCGCCTCAAGCGAGTTTTCGTATTTGCGGCGCAAAGCTTCGATTTCCGCAAAGTTTTCGGGCGTCAGGTTGCGCAGTTCCATATAGGCGATGAATACTTCGTCAGGACGTTGCAGATGGTATCGGATATGAAATCCGACAAAACAGCGCAACGCGTCCTGCGCGTTTTCGGTGGGCTCCAGTTGGTCATAAGCCAACAGCAGTTCCTGCATATGTTCATGCATCAACCGGTACAGCAAACTTTGCTTGTCAGGCGTGTAGTTATACAGCGCCCCCGCCTGCACCCCGACTTCGGTCGCGATCTGACGCATGGATACGGCGGCATAGCCATGGCGGGCGAACAATGCCAACGCCGCCTGCCGGATGCGCGGGCCAGTGATATCGGAATGGGAACCTTGTGTACGAGCCATGGGTCCAGCGTAACTGAACGGACGTTCAGATAGAACCCCGCTTGAACGACTGCTGCAAAAGGTGCATCACGGGTGCAATTGACACGAAAAGGGTTCGCCATGAAACCCCTGCCTTTGCTGATCTTGATACTGGCCTGCGCCGGATGCACGAACTTCCCGGAACTGGAAGGTCGCGAACCGCCGAACATAAACTCGGCGCGTTTCCCAAAGCTTATCCCGTTGCAGGAAAACCTCGGCCCGCCCGCCAACCCAACAGCCGAAGCGATTGAGGTCGAAGAAGACCTTACTGCCCGGAGCGAACAGCTGCAGAAAAAAGCGGCTGAACTGCAAAAGGCGGAAATCAACTGATCCCAACGGATTGCAATCGGCCTCGGCCCGCGACGCATTGCACCCCAGCGCTGAACCCGCTAAGGCAGCGATGAACGGGCAAACGACCCGAAACCATAGAATTTCGAGCGGAAAGGAACCCACGGGATGACACAGGCGCTGCGGCTGGGAATTGCGGGCTTGGGAACAGTTGGTGTGGGTGTGGTGAAGATCGTTCGCCGCCATTCGGACCTGTTGCAGGCCCGCACGGGCAGACCGATTGAAATCGTCGCCGTATCTGCGCGGGACGCGAACAAGGATCGCGGCGTGAATCTGTCCGGCTATGCCTGGGAAACGGATCCGGTCGCTTTGGCCAAGCGCGACGATATCGACGTTTTCGTCGAACTGATGGGTGGTGAGGATGGCCCGGCCAAGGACGCGGTCGAGGCGGCCCTGGCCAGTGGCAAGGATGTCGTCACCGCGAACAAGGCGCTTTTGGCTATCCATGGTCAGAACCTGGCAGAACAGGCCGAGTCCACAGGACGCGTGATCCGCTTTGAAGCCGCTGTTGCCGGGGGCATCCCGATCATCAAATCCCTGACCGAAGGGTTGGCAGGCAACGAGATCACCCGCGTCATGGGCGTGATGAACGGCACCTGCAACTATATCCTGACCCGGATGCAATCGCAGGAATTGGGGTATAACGCCCTGTTCGAGGAATGCGCCCAGCTTGGTTATCTTGAGGCTGACCCGAATCTCGACGTTGGCGGCATCGACGCGGCGCACAAGCTGGCGCTGCTGTCTTCGATCGCTTTCGGCACAAAACCGAATTTCGACGGCATCGCGATTGAAGGTATTCAGCATATCAGCCTGGACGACATCCATCAGGCCGCTGACATGGGATACCGTATCAAACTGCTGGGCGTCGCCCAACGTACCCCGCGCGGGCTTGAGCAACGGATGCAGCCGTGTCTGGTGCCCAGTGCCTCACCCCTGGGACAGTTAGAGGGCGGCACGAACATGGTGGTGGTCGAAGGCGACGCGGTCGAACAGGTTGTTCTGCGCGGCCCCGGCGCGGGCGAAGGCCCCACGGCCAGCGCCGTGATGGGCGATGTCTGCGATCTGGCGCGCGGGCTGCAAATCCCGACCTTTGGTCGCCCCGCAACAACTTTGCAGGATCTGGCCCCCGCGATTACGGGGCTTCCGGCACCTTATTATCTGCGTCTTGCATTGCTCGACAAACCCGGTGCGATGGCAAAGGTCGCTGCGATTCTGGGCGATGCCGGCGTCTCAATTGACCGGATGCGGCAGTATGGCCATTCGGAAAGCACCGCACCTGTTCTGATCGTTACGCATAAGACCACCCGCGCCACGCTGGATACCGCTCTGGATGGTCTTCGTGAGACCGATGTCGTGTCCGGCGAACCCGTTGCATTGCGGATAGAAGAGGTTTGACCCTTGCGGCCTGCATAAAACGCAGGTTATGCCCGATAAAACGCCTTTACTGATCTGAGGAAACCGAAAATGAGTGCTGCCAAGATTGATTTCAACGACCGCCTGCTGTCTCTGGGCCTTGCGCGGGTGGCGGAACAAGCTGCGCTTGCCTCGGCCTCGCTGGTTGGGCGTGGCGACGAAAAAGCCGCTGATCAGGCAGCCGTAAACGCCATGCGCGAACAGCTGAACCTGCTGGACATCTCGGGTGTCGTTGTGATCGGTGAAGGTGAACGTGACGAGGCGCCGATGCTGTTTATCGGCGAAGAGGTCGGCACCGGCAGCGGTCCGGGCGTGGACATCGCGCTGGACCCGCTTGAGGGTACAACCCTGACCGCCAAGGACATGCCCAACGCGCTGACCGTGATCGCCATGGGGCCGCGCGGTTCGATGCTGCATGCGCCGGATGTCTACATGGACAAGCTGGCCGTTGGCCCGGGCTTTCCCGAAGGCGTCGTCAATCTGGACATGAGCCCGCGTGAACGCGTCGAGGCACTGGCCAAGGCCAAAGGCTGCGCGCCAGCCGACATTACCGTCTGCATTCTGGAACGTCCCCGCCACGAGGCGATGATCGCCGAGGTTCGCGAAACCGGTGCCTCGATCCGTCTGATTACCGATGGTGACGTTGCCGGTGTCATGCACTGCGCTGAAAGCGAAGAGACCGGGATCGACATGTATATGGGCCAGGGCGGCGCACCCGAGGGTGTATTGGCCGCCGCAGCCCTGAAATGCATGGGCGGGCAGATCTTTGGTCGCCTGTTGTTCCGCAACGATGACGAACGTGGACGTGCCGCCAAGGCGGGCATCACCGATCTGGACCGCGTTTATGACCGCGATGAGATGGTGACTGCGGATGTGATCTTTGCCGCGACTGGCGTGACTGGCGGTTCCCTGCTGCCGCGCATCAAGCGCGAGCCGGGCTGGGTCGAGACGACGACCCTGCTGATGCGCTCGAAAACCGGATCGGTGCGCCGGATGTCTTACCGCACACCGATGTGGTCACATGACAATGAGTGATGGCTTGCACCTTGGCCACGGCCGAGGGTAACCATAGGAATAGTGAGGCCGGGTCCGAAAGGGTCCGGCCTTAGCATATAAGGGACAGGTCATGAGCTTTCTTGGGGTCGAACATTCATTGTCCGGACGGCGCTGGGTCGGCCCTGCGGCCGAGGTTGAACGGGCGACCGAAATGCTTGTGCAACAGACCCGCCTGCCCATGGCAGTCTGTCAGGTGCTGGCGCGGCGCGGCGTGCCCGCGATCGAGGTTCCGGGTTTTCTGGACCCCAAGCTGAAAGAACTGCTGCCTGACCCGCGAACCCTGAAAGACATGGAAACAGCCGCATCCCGGTTCCTGTCCGCGGTCAAACATAAACAACGGATTGCGGTCTTTGCCGATTATGACGTGGACGGCGGCAGCTCGGCGGCGCTTTTACTGGTTTGGTTGCGGCAGATGGGGGTGCAGGCCACCCTATACGTGCCCGACAGGATCGACGAAGGCTATGGCCCCAATGTTCCAGCCATGCAGGCGTTGGCCAGGGATCATGACCTGATCATCTGCGTGGACTGCGGCACGCTCAGCCACGAACCGATTGCTGCGGCGCAGGGTGCGGATGTGATCGTTCTGGACCACCACCTGGGCGGAGAGACCCTGCCCGACTGCACCGCAGTCGTGAACCCGAACCGGCAGGACGAAAGCGGCGATCTTAGCTATCTCTGCGCCGCCGGGGTTGTCTTTCTGATGCTGGTCGAAGCCGGGCGTCAACTGCGTGAAGCTGGCGTAAAAGGCCCTGACCTGATCGGCCTGCTGGATCTGGTTGCGCTGGCAACCGTCGCGGATGTGGCCCCCCTGATCGGGGTGAACCGGGCATTGGTGCGGCAAGGACTGAAGGTCATGGCCCAAAGGCAACGCCCCGGTCTGGTTGCCCTGTCGGATGTGGCGCGCATGGATTCGGCACCAAACAGCTACCATCTGGGCTTTATGCTTGGCCCCCGCGTCAATGCCGGTGGGCGGATTGGTCAGGCGGATCTGGGCGCGCGGCTGCTTAGCACCGATTCGATTACTGAGGCCGAAGCGCTGTCGCAACGGCTGGACGAGTTGAACACCGAACGCCGTGATATCGAAAGTGCCGTTCGCGCCGCCGCGCTGGAACAGGCCGAAGAACGCGGGCTGGACGCACCCCTGGTTTGGGCGGCGGGCGAAGGCTGGCATCCCGGCGTTGTGGGCATCGTTGCCTCGCGCCTGAAAGAAACCGCAAACCGCCCCGCGATTGTCATCGGTTTTGACGGAGACGAAGGGAAAGGGTCCGGCCGGTCGATATCCGGCGTTGATCTGGGCGCTTCGATTCAGCGGTTGGCGGCCGAAGGGTTGCTGGTCAAAGGCGGCGGTCACAAGATGGCCGCCGGTTTGACCGTGATGCGCGATCAGCTGGAACCCGCCATGGCGCGCCTCAGCGCGTTGCTGGCCAAACAGGGTGCGGGCGAAGGTGGCCCGGCCGACCTGAAGCTGGACGGCACCCTGATGCCCGGCGCAGCCTCTGTCGATCTGATTGAGCAGATCGAAAAAGCCGGACCGTTTGGTGCCAGCGCCCCTGCCCCGCGGTATGCTTTGCCCGATCTGCAGGTCCGGTTCGCCAAGCGTGTCGGCGAATCTCATCTAAAGCTGTCGCTGGCTGACGGGGTGGGCGGCGGTCTGGATGCCATCGCCTTTGGTGCCTTTGACGACCCGATGGGCGAAAGGTTGTCCAATCACGGCGGCGCACGCTTTCATTTCGCCGGTCGGCTTGAGGTCAACACATGGGGCGGACGGCAAAGCGTGCAGCTGAGGCTTGAAGACGCGGCCGAGGCAAATTGATCCCGATTTCGGGTTCGGAAAAAAAGTTTCACAGGCTTGCGTTTTTCGGCTTGCGGGGGTTCCAGTGAAACCGTAAAAGGCCCTCCACAAGCCAACGTGGCCCGTTCGTCTATCGGTTAGGACGCCAGGTTTTCAACCTGGAAAGAGGGGTTCGATTCCCCTACGGGCTACCACTTGTGCTTGCGCCATTCCCAAATGGCCCGTTCGTCTATCGGTTAGGACGCCAGGTTTTCAACCTGGAAAGAGGGGTTCGATTCCCCTACGGGCTACCACTTACCCCTCTCAGACACCGAACTTGTCGCGGCACAGATCCTGAATCTGTTCCCAGGCCGATTTGAATTCCGGCGTGTTTTCTGCGGCATAGTGAAAGTTCTTCACCAAACCGGTAAGCTGGGTGAACACCTGCCGCACTTCGGCCTTGTCAGTGAAGTCCGTTGTTGACCGGGTCACATCATAAATCAGCTTGAAGGTCATCTTTTGACGGTCCAGCGGCACGGTCGCGTCCACCTTGTCAAAGGCGTCCTGCTGCAAATAAACCATATCCACGAACAGCGCCTTTTGTTGGGTCACGAAGTCTTCGATGGTAACACCCTCTTCACCCGTGACCTGCATCATCTGATCGACCTGTTCGCCCTTTTCGATCAGCGCCAGCAGATCACGAACCTTGCCGGTCCAGCCGGGTTCAGCGTTCTTGTCGTACCAGTCGGACAGTTGATCCAGATAGCGCGACCAGCTGAGCATCGGGTCAACCGCAGGATAAAACCGCTTGTACGCCCGTTCCGAAGACAGGCCGAGGAAACACTTGACGGTAGACAAGGTCGATTGCGTCACAGGTTCATCAAAATTGCCGCCCGCAGGTGAAACAGTGCCGATCAGGGTCAGGCTGCCCTGATCGCCATCGTTGGTTTTCAGCACCCCCGCCCGTTCGTACAGCCCCTTGATCGAGCTTTCCAGATAGGCCGGGAACCCCTCTTCTCCGGGGATTTCCTCCAGCTTGCCCGAGGTCTCGCGCATGGCTTGCGCCCAGCGGCTGGTGCTGTCGGCGATCAGCAGCACGTCATATCCCATCTGACGATAGTATTCGCCCAGCGTGATGCCGGTAAAAATCGACGCTTCACGCGCGGCGACGGGCATTGAGGACGTGTTGCAGATGATGATCGTACGATCCATCAGGCTGCCGCCCGTGGCCGGATCGGTCATTTTCGGGAATTCCGAGATCGTCTCAACAACTTCGCCCGCGCGTTCGCCACAGGCCACGACGATGACGATATCAACCTTGGCGTTCCGGGCGATCAGGTTCTGCAAAACGGTCTTTCCCGCCCCGAACGGGCCGGGGATACAGGCGGTTCCTCCGCGTGCAATCGGAAAGAAAGTGTCAATCAGGCGCTGCGACGTCAGAACCGGTTCGGTCGGATACAACCTTTCAGACAGGGTACGCTTCAGGATGCTTTCGGGCAAAGGCCGCCGCACCGGCCATTTCTGCACAAGGGTCAGCGTATGCTCACCGCCCTGCTCATCCTCTAACCGCGCCACGATATCGTGGATCGAGGCCGCGCCTTTCTGAACCCAGACAACCCTGTAATCGCCCACCCAATTGAAGGGCAGCATGATTTTGTGGGTGAAATGCCCCTCGGGCACGGTTCCGATGCTGTCCCCTGCGGTGACAGTATCACCCACCTTGACCGACGGGGTAAACGACCACTTGGCCTGACCATCCAGCGGCGCAACATCCGCGCCGCGCGGCAAAAACGTGCCATATTCGGCCGCGACCTTTGGCAAGGGCGATTGCAGTCCGTCAAACACCTGCCCCAGCAGGCCCGGCCCCAGTTCGACCGACAGCAGCTGCCCCGATTGCTCGACCGGGTCGCCCACAGCCACGCCGTCTGTGCTCTCATAAACTTGCACATCTGCGGTGGCGCCGCGCACGCGCAGAACCTCGGCCTTCAGGCGTTCCTGACGGCCGCCGGGACCGAGGCGTGTGGGCAGGATAAAGACCACCTCGTTCTTGACCAGCTGTCCGGGCTGCCCCGCTGCATCGTGGTTGGCCTGAATCTGCACCAGCCCCTCTTGTACCGAGACAACGCGGGCAGTGGCGGTCTGCATGGCGGGGGTTGGGGCTGTCATGTGCTTGCTCCGTCAAAGTCTATCGCGGCAGCACCGGACATGGCCTGCTGCGCCAGATGTTCAAATCGCGTGGCCGCGTCCTGCGCGTTGCTTTGCGCCCAGCGGTCGAAAATGTTCCAGATCAGCACGTAAATCGCCACTGCTTCGAAATCGAACAGGTGGCGGGCGGCGTGCCGTTTCAATTGTTTGTGGCTGACCGACAACAGCAACCGTTCCAGCCCCAGCGGGTCGTCGGCACCCAATAGCTGTTGCGCCTCCTTGATCCACGGCATCGCCCCCTTAAGCCGAAAGCCTGGATCGGTCCAATTGGCGGGGATGTGGCGGCTCCCGCGTCCTATGCCGTAGCTGGCGGCAGGCGGGTTGCCGCCGCGCTTTCGCAGGCGCAGCGCGGCAACTGCCGTGCGCAGGTCCATCCGTTCCATGAGCAGCTTGCGCAGGGTCGGTTGCGGGATGTCGCCCAGCGCCTGTTTGCAGCGGTGAATGGCCTGTGCGTCGGTGACGTCCATACCGTAATCGCTCCAGTTCAGAGCGTGCTCCAACACCTTCAGCACATGCGCATCCTCGGGCGTCAGTGCCGTCAGACGCCGATCCAGCCGCAAGCGCGACAAAGGCGGCTGTTTGGCGACAAACAACCGTTCGGACCCCGGCAGGCTGCTGATCAGCGCGATATAGGCGTCGGGGTCGGACATGTTACCGGATCACCCCTTCCAACACAGCGCGGAACCGGGGTTGCAAATGTTCCATCAACAATGAGGCGACGGCCTTATCCGTCAGATCCAGCACCACGCCCTGATCCTCGGCCCGGACGCGAATACCGTCCTGCGTGGCGTCCGAGGCGTGCAGTTCGACCTGTTCGCGCAGCATCTGTGCGGTCAGGCCCAGCACGTATTTTGTCAGCTTGCCGGATTGGATGTCATCGGCGTTCTGTTTGATGTCCTCTTGCGTGGCGACCCTGGCGGGCAGGATGACCTGCACCTTGCCGTCCAGATTGGCACCTTCCGCCGCGCGGCCCACAACCTCGAGGATCATCTGTTTCAGCAGGTCCGGGTCGGCCATTTCCTTGGTGACCAGACGTTCGACATCTTTGCGGAACCGGTCGGTCAGGCCCGCCTTCATCGTCAGCACCGCATCGCGCATGGCGGTGTTCAGCGCCTCTTCGCCCGCTGCGCGGTAATTGTCGGATTCGGTGCGGGCCTTTTTCTGATATTCATCCGCCTCGCGCTTGGCATCGGTCAGAATTTTCGCGGCCTCGGCCTTTGCCTCGGCGCGCAGTTTCTCAGCGTCGGCCTGCCCTGCGGCCACGCCATCATTCCGCAGCTTGTCGATCAGCGCATCGACACCGTGCGAGATCATACCATCCCGTGTCATCCGCTGATCCCCGCGCTGATCACCAGAGCAAACACAAAGGCAAAGACGCCGAACCCTTCGATGATCGCAGCCGGAGCCAGCGCAAGGCCAAAGATTTCCGGCTTCTCTTTGGTCGCGTTGATCGCCGCGGCGCAGGCCCTGCCCTGCCAGATGCCGCAATACATCAGTGCGATGCCCGACAGGATGCCGATCCCGAACAATCCGCCTGCGTTTTCCGGCGTCACCTCGCGGTTCAGCGTGAACATGATGACGATGCCGTAGATCACCATCGTGGATGGAAAGGCCGACACACCAACAAAGCGCCCATAGCCACCCTCGGTTTCGGTCATGGCGCCGATGCTGGCCTGCCCGGCGATGGCGCAGCCAATGGCGCTGGCGGATGCGCCCAGCGCCATGGGGGCGTAGATACCCAGCCAACCCAATGTAACAACAAGCTCATTCATTCCTGAACCTCCTTGCGGGCAAACGGACGAAAGACGATGCCTTCGTCCGGCAGACCCCATTTAAAGAATTCGATGTAATTCAAACGTAACCCGTGGACGACGCCGCTCATCATTGCGAGGGCGAAGTTCAGAACATGACCGACGATCAGGATCAGCAGCGCGAACAGGATGCCGGGGCCTTTCATCGAATGCATCACCGACACGGCCAGATCGTTGAACGTGATCGCCAGCGAGGCCGAGGCCAGCCCCAACGCAAACAGGCGCATATAGCTGAGCACATCGCCAAACGCCCCCATCGCCCCGGCAAGGCTTTGCAGCCCTTCGATGAAACGCCACAGCCAGTCGGTCGGTTTTTTGATCGCGCGCGCGCTGGAAAACAGAACGATAGCCAGAACGCCCAGGCCCATCAGCACTGCACCCGGCACAGGGGAGTTCCCTTTCATATAACCCAGCCACAGAACAAACCCGCCGATCAGCGCCGCAATCCACCCCAGATTGGCAACGGCCTTACGCTGACCCCAGGCCGCGCGGGCGGCAAGCGCGTTTGCCAGCACCAGATGCAGAACCCCCACAACAATCGAGAGCATCATCATGGCACCAAAGTTATTCAGATCGAACAGTTTGAGCCGCGCCCATATCGACCCATCGGGCGGAGAGATACCAAAGTAACTGCCGACCAAAACACCATACAGAACCGTCGCGCCCGCAATGATCAGCCCAAAGCGCCGCCATGACCTTTGACCTGCCGTCCCGTCCAACCGTTTCCAGAATGCCAGCAGGCACAGCAGGATAACGACCCCATATCCTGCATCCGCCACGATCATCGCAAAGAAGATCGCGAAGGAGGTGGCGACGATGATGCTCGGGTCCCAATCCTTGTAGCCGGGCACTTGATAAAACAGCGCCAAGTCCACGGCAGCACTGCGTTTTTCCGGTTGCTCCAACAATGTGGGCGGGGTGTCATCGGGGCCGGGTTCTTCGATCAGAACGGCGGCGTCATTGCCTTGAGCCATGTCCAGCACCGCATCAATGCGATCCACGGGCACCCAGCCCTGAAGGGCATACATCGCCTCTTCATCGCGCACCTGTTGTGTTGCATGGGCCAGCTCTGCAGCACTTTCCGCCGCCGACAGGTTGCGTCGCATCAGCGTCAGGTATCGGGTCTGAGCGACCCGTTCGGCTTCCAGCGCCTCAATCGCGATTTCGGCCTCTTCCAGTTGCGCCTCAAGCTCGTGAATGGGCAGTGATCCTGTGTGCGTGCGGGGGGCGGGCAGGATGTCGTCGTCCGGCTCATCCGGGGCGATCAACACAGCGTAAATTAAACGATGATCCTGTTGCAAAATGGCCCAGGGTAAAGGAGCGGCTTCCAGCGCCTCGCGATCTTTCAGCGGCAGTTGATAGAACCACAGCCGATTGCCCGCCAAGACGTCATCGGGTGGGAAATCCAGATCGCCCCAAGGGCGTACTTGCGCGATGCGGTGCGCCAGAAAATCTCGCCGGTCCATCGTGTCGCGGCTGCGTTGCATCAGGTCCAACACGTCCCTGACGAACCGGTCCATGTCGAATTTGGGATCACGCTGTATCTGGCGGCGTGGATCGGGCACGTCGGTCAGGAATCGCAGCGCCTTGTAAGCATCGCGCGCGCCCCGTTCGTTAATCTTTTCAGGCTCGGTCGGCGGCGGGGCCAAAGGCAGCACATGCATACAACCCAGCTCTTGCAGGGCCGCAAGCGTGCGCGTCTTCTGCGCGGCAGGCCCGACCAGTGACAGTTTCTTCAGCCGCGCGACACTCATGACGCGGCCTCCTGCGCGTGTTTGCGTTTCGAAATTTTCGAGCGCACAACCGCCTGCATCTGCTCGTCACTCAGATAGATGCGGATTTTCTTGATATTGGCCTTGGCGCGCGGGATCAGGACCTTTTCGAACAGGTTAACCCGCTGCGTGATCGTAGCCACGGCCTTGTCGAAAACCCTGACCCGTTCCTCGGCCACTTTGACCCGCAAGCGGGCCTCGATCATATCGTGCAGCAACCGCGCGGCGGCATCGACCCAATGGGGCTTGGCCAACAGAGAATATGGTCGCACCACGACTTCGATCCGGTCGAGAGCGGGCATTTTGACACCCACGACGTTGACCTCTTTGACCTTGTAATCCTTCAGCGTAACCAACCCGTCCAGATCGACACCCCGCTGCGCCAACATCGGCAGCTTTTCCCCGACTTGCTGCGCCAGTTGCCGCACCTCACCCTCAAGGCACCGGACGTCCTTGCGCGCTTTGACCCGTTCGGCCATCAACTGCTGACGCTTCAGGTCCAGCGACGGCAGGAACCGCTCATAGCTTTTCAGCTGCGTCTGCTCGCGTGCGAGCGACGATTTATTCAGCTGCAACCGCGCCATCGGCATCCTTTGGGAAATACTTGTCGATCAGGGCCTGTTTCATCAGCAATTGTTCGGGTGCGAAACATTCGGCCAGTGTTTTCCAGCCCAAATCCAGCGCCTCTTCAAGCGAGATCGAAACATTGATATCCATGAAACGTGTTCGAAACAGGTCGCCGAACTTCAGCAATTGGTGATCGTAGTCCGACAGATCAAAGGCCATCGCCTGCTTCTGCGCGGCATCGCGGCTTTCGGAATAGAAACGGATCATCGTGTTCATGATCTGCCCGTGATCTTCCCGCGTGGTCTTGCCGATCACATTCTGCTTGAGGCGCGACAGGCTGCCGAACGGGTCAATCACGCCCGAATGCAGGTAAATCTGCCCTTCGGTGATATAGCCGGTGTTGTCCGGCACCGGATGCGTCACGTCATTGCCCGGCATGGTGGTGACGGTCAGCACTGTCACAGACCCGCCTTTGGCATAGTCGCACGCCTTTTCATACCGCCGCGCCAATTGCGAATAGAGATCGCCCATATAACCGCGTTGCGACGGCACGCGTTCCTGACTGATGCCCACCTCTTTCATCGCATCGGCATAGGCGGTCATGTCGGTTAGCAGAACCAGCACCCGCTTGCCTTCTTCCACCGCGAATTTCTCGGCCACGGCCAGTGCCATGTCAGGAACCAACAGGCGCTCAACCAAGGGGTCCATCGCCTGATTGACGAACATCACCGTGCGCGAGAACACCCCCGCATCCTCGAAAGAAGTACGAAACGTATAATAATCGTCAAAAATCAGCCCCAGCCCGCCAAAGACAACAATATCGGCATCCGCCTGAATGCCGATTCGGCTGAGAAACGCGTTGAATGGCTCGCCCGAGACCGAGAAGATCGGGATTTTCTGGCTTTCGACCAACGTATTGAACACGTCGATCATCGGCACATCCGTGCGGATCATCTTGTTGGGCACAGCGCGTTCAGACGGGTTCACCGTTGGTCCACCGATGTCGATGCGCGGTTCGGCCGACAGGTCCGGCCCGCCATCAATCGCCACCCCCGCCCCGTCGAATACGCGCCCCAGAATGTTCGGTGAATAGGACGTTTGCATGGGGTGCCCAAGGAACGTCGCCGTCGCCTCGGTCGAGATCCCCTTGGTGCCGGAAAACACCTGCAACGTCACCACATCGCGGTCGATGAAGATTACCTGTGCAAGGGTTTTGTGCCCATCAACTGTCTCGATCAACGCCAGGTCGTTGAACCGGACCGCAGCATCGGCGGACCCGTCCAGCGGCACCCTGACCTTGATCGTGTCCCCCACAATTTCCAGAACACGAGTGTATTTCAACAGACTTTGGGACATTGCCTATCCTCATCCGTCTAAATGATTTTCGCCAATCAGTTCCGCCATAGTCAGCGGTATTTTTTACAATCGTAGGTGCAGCTTACAACGAATTCAAAAATTGGCAACCGAGGATAAGTTCCCGCCCTGATGCCGGCGAAATCCTCACTTACTAAAAATTTAGTTTGACACATGCGCAGATAATCGCTGATGCTGTGCGACATCCGGTTCGCACCGGAAACTATAATCTTTGGGAGGAGACAGATGCGGAGACATCTACTTTCCGCAGTGGCGGCCGCTGCCGTCATTGCGGGGCACGGTCCCGTTTGGGCCGACGAAGCCGCAGCGCAACGTTGGATCGACGACGAATTTCAGCCATCAACCTTGTCGAAAGACGAACAGTTGTCTGAAATGCAGTGGTTCATCAAGGCTGCCGAACCTTACAATGGCATGGAAATCAACGTCCTGTCCGAAGGCATCCCGACCCACTCCTATGAATCCGAGGTTCTGACCAAGGCGTTCCAGGAAATCACCGGGATCAAGGTCAATCACCAGATTCTTGGTGAGGGCGAAGTGGTTCAGGCCGTTCAGACCCAGCTGCAAACAGGCCGCAACCTGTATGACGGCTATGTCAACGACAGCGACCTGATCGGTACGCACTCGCGTCTGCAACTGGCCTATCCGCTGACCGACATGATGGGCGGCGACTGGGCGGGTACGACCTCGCCTACGCTGGATCTGGAAGACTTCATGGGCATCCAGTTCACCACCGGCCCGGATGGCAAACTGTATCAGCTGCCCGATCAGCAATTCGCCAACCTCTACTGGTTCCGCAAGGACTGGTTCGATGACGAGGCCAACAAGGCCGCGTTCAAAGAAAAGTACGGCTATGATCTGGGTGTTCCAGTCAACTGGTCGGCTTATGAGGACATCGCCGAGTTCTTTACCGAAGATGTCAAAGAAGTCGATGGTGTCGCGATCTATGGCCACATGGACTATGGCAAGCGCGCGCCAGATCTGGGCTGGCGCATGACCGACGCCTGGCTGTCGATGGCCGGTGCTGGCGACAAGGGTGAGCCGAACGGTATTCCCGTCGACGAATGGGGCATCCGTATGGAAGCGGGCACCTGTAATCCTGTCGGCGCTTCGGTGTCGCGCGGTGGTGCGGCTAACGGTCCGGCTGCGGTCTATGCGATCCGCAAGTGGGACGAATGGCTGCGGAACTATGCCCCTCCGGGTGCGGCGTCTTATGACTTCTACCAGTCGCTGCCCGCACTTAGCCAAGGCAACGTGGCCCAGCAAATCTTCTGGTACACAGCCTTTACCGCCGACATGGTAAAGCCGAAGTCCGAAGGCAACAACACCGTGGACGACGAAGGCACGCCGCTGTGGCGGATGGCACCCAGCCCGCATGGCCCCTATTGGGAAGACGGCCAGAAGGTTGGTTATCAGGACGTGGGTTCCTGGACGTTCCTGAAATCGACCCCTGCGGATCGTGCTCAGGCGGCCTGGCTCTACGCTCAGTTCGTGACCTCCAAGACTGTCGATGTAAAGAAGTCCCACGTGGGTCTGACCTTCATCCGCGACAGCTCGGTCAACCACGAGTCGTTCACGGAACGCGCACCCAAGCTGGGTGGTCTGGTCGAGTTCTATCGCTCACCTGATCGTGTGGCATGGTCGCCGACCGGCATCAACGTGCCGGACTATCCGAAGCTGGCCCAGATCTGGTGGCAGCAGATCGGTGACGTGAACTCGGGCGCGTTCACCCCGCAAGAGGCGATGGACCGCCTGGCCGAAGAGATGGACATCACCATGGCCCGTATGCAGGCCGCGGATGAAAGCGCCGGTGTCTACGGTGGCTGTGGTCCCCGCCTGAACGAACCGCAAGATGCGTCCTTCTGGCTGGAAAAAGCGGGCTCGCCCAAGGCCAAGCTGGAGAACGAAAAGCCGCAAGGCCAGACCGTCAACTATGACGAGCTGGTTCAGCGCTGGCAGTCTCAGTAAGTCAACCAAAACCGGGGGTGCCGCCTTAGGCATCCCCACCCCAAAGACCAGTGCGACGCACTGCAGGACCGGAACCCACGGACATGATCGAACTACAAGACGCCACCAAACGGGTCGGCAATGTCACTCATATCAAACCCACGACCCTGACCTTACACACAGGCCACTTCAACGTGCTGCTGGGGGCCACGGGATCGGGCAAGACCTCTCTGATCAAGATGATGGCCGGGCTGGACCCGATGGCGTCAGGCAAGGTTTTGATGGATGGGCAGGACGTTACACGGCTGAGCACGCAAAAGCGGCAGATCAGCCTGGTGCACCAGTTCTTTGTGAACTACCCGCATATGAGTGTTTTCGACAACATCGCCTCGCCGCTGCGCGTGGCAGGTATGGCGAAATCTGAAATCGAAGGCCGCGTGGAAGAAGCAGCAGACCTGCTGCAACTGCGCCCGATGCTACACCGCCGCCCGCATGAGCTGTCGGGCGGGCAACAACAACGGACCGCGCTGGCACGTGCCATCGCGAAAGAAAGCCGCGCCGTGTTCCTTGATGAACCGCTGGCCAATCTGGATTACAAACTGCGCGAAGAACTGCGCGAACAGCTGCCTGACCTGTTCGCAGGCCGCGGCGCTGTGGTGGTCTACGCCACATCAGAACCCGAAGAGGCCCTGCTGCTGGGCGGTCACACCGCCCTGATGGAAGATGGCCGCGTCACGCAGTTCGGCCCTACCGCCGACATCTATCGCAACCCTGAAAACATCGCCGCTGCTCGTGTCTTTTCAGACCCGCCAATCAACATCGGGCAGGTCACCGTAACCGGCGCGCAGGCGCAGCTTGCAGGCGGTGGCGGCTGGGCGGTCTCTGACTTGGCCGACGGGGATTACACCGTCGCTGTCCGACCCCATCGGGTGACGCCCTATCGTACATCCGACGCGGATGTGGAGCTGACCGGCAGGGTGATCGTGACAGAACTCTCGGGCTCGGATTCCAGCGCGCATTTCCAGCATGGCGACGACGCATGGGTGTCGCTGGCGGTGGGCGTTCACCCCTATCAGGTGGGCGAGGATCACAGTTTTTACATGAACCCGGCCCATTGCCGGTACTTCGCCCAAGACGGCAAAAGGGTAGCCTGACATGGCACAGATCAAGCTTTCAAACCTCCGCCACAGCTATATGCCCACGCCGAAAGGCCCCGAGGATTATGCGCTGAAGGAAATCGACGTGACCTGGCGCGATGGTGGGGCCTATGCGCTGTTGGGGCCGTCGGGTTGCGGCAAATCCACATTGCTGAACATCATCTCGGGCCTGCTGACGCCGTCCGAGGGACAGATTCTGTTCGACGGGCGCGACGTGACCGCCCTGCCCCCCGATCAGCGCAACATCGCGCAGGTGTTCCAGTTCCCGGTGATTTACGACACGATGACCGTGGGCGAAAACCTGGCCTTTCCGTTGAAGAACCGTGGCGTTGATGCAGCAACGATCAAGCGCCGCGTCGATGAGATTGCCGAGATGCTGGATGTCACCGACATGCTGGGCACCAAGGCCTCGGGCCTCAGCCCCGACAACAAACAGAAAATCTCGATGGGTCGGGGTTTGGTGCGTGACGACGTGAATGCGGTGATGTTTGACGAACCGCTGACCGTGATCGACCCACATCTGAAATGGAAACTGCGGTCCAAGCTTAAAGAACTGCACCAGCGTGTGCAGGCCACGATGATCTATGTAACCCACGACCAGACCGAGGCGCTAACCTTCGCCGATGAGGTTGTCGTGATGCAGGACGGTGAAGTGGTGCAGATCGGCACCCCGGTAGAGTTGTTCGAACGCCCCCAACATACATTCGTCGGCCACTTCATCGGCTCACCCGGCATGAACGTGCTGCCGTGTGAGGCCAAAGGCGACCGTGCCGTATTCGAGGGCCACGAGGTTGCATTGGAAGGACCAACCCAAGGTGACGGCGGCCGCACCGATCTGGGTATCCGCCCGGAATACGTGGGCTTTGGCGACACCGGCATTCCGGCACACGTCACCAAAGTCTCGGACATTGGCCGTCACTATGTGGTTAGCGCCATGGTCGGCAACACCGCATTGAAGGCCATGACCGAACACAGCGTACCCGAACCTGGCTCACAGGTGTTCCTGAAATTCAAACCTGAACAATCGCGCGTCTATCGCGACGGCTGGATCGCAACCCAGGAGCGGGCGCAATGAGAACAATTAACCAAAAAGCATGGTTCTTTGTCCTGCCGGTGCTGGCACTGGTCGCGTTCAACGCGCTGGTGCCGATGATGACGGTGGTCAATTATTCAGTGCAGGAAACCTTTGGCAACAACCAGTTTTTCTGGGAAGGGCTGGGCTGGTTCGAACAAATCCTGCGCTCTGACCGGTTCCAAGCGGCGCTAGGACGACAGTTCCTTTTCACCGCCATGATCCTGATCATCGAAGTCCCGTTGGGTATCATCGTTGCCCTGTCGATGCCGCGCAAAGGCTTTTGGGTGCCGGTCTGTCTGGTGTTAATGGCCCTGCCGATGCTGATCCCGTGGAATGTAGTCGGGTCGATGTGGAACATCTTTACCCTGCCCAAGATCGGCCTGCTGGGGTATTTCCTGAACGACGTTCTGGGCATCAACTATGACATGACGCAACAGCCGCTGTCGGCGTGGATCACCGTCATCGTTATGGATGTCTGGCACTGGACCTCGCTGGTAGTGCTGTTGTGCTATGCGGGCCTCGTGTCGATCCCGGATGCCTATTATCAGGCCGCCAAGATCGACGGCGCAAGCCCGTGGTCGGTGTTCCGATATATCCAACTGCCCAAGATGAAGACGGTTCTGACCATCGCGATCCTGTTGCGGTTCATGGACAGTTTCAACATCTATACCGAGCCGTTTGTTCTGACCGGCGGTGGCCCCGGCAACTCAACCACCCTTCTGTCGATCGACCTTGTGAAGATCGCACTGGGACAGTTCGACCTTGGCCCGGCGGCGGCGATGAGCCTGATCTATTTCGCCATCACGCTGCTGGTTAGCTGGGTCTTCTACACTCTGATGACAAAGGATGACGCAGAATGAAAAAGCGTTCCATCATCCCGATCCTTTATATCGCGTTCCTGATGCTGCCGATCTATTGGCTGGTGGCGATGTCCTTCAAGACCACGAACGAGATCTTGTCGGGCTTTTCGCTGTTCCCCCAGACCTTTACGCTGGAAAATTACATCACCATCTTCACCGATCCGACGTGGTATTGGGGCTACATCAACTCGATCACTTATGTGACCCTGAACACGGTGATTTCGGTCTGCGTCGCCCTGCCTGCCGCCTATGCGTTTTCGCGTTATCGGTTTCTGGGTGACAAGCAGCTGTTCTTCTGGCTGCTGACCAATCGAATGGCCCCGGCCGCTGTATTTGCCCTGCCGTTCTTCCAACTCTATTCGTCCATCGGCCTGTTCGATACCTATCTGGCCGTGGCACTGGCCCATACACTGTTCAACGTGCCGCTGGCGGTGTGGATTCTGGAAGGCTTCATGCGCGGTATCCCCAAAGAGCTGGACGAGACGGCTTATGTGGACGGTTACTCCTTCCCGCGCTTCTTCGTGACGATCTTTCTGCCCAACATCAAGGCAGGCGTGGGTGTGGCGGCGTTCTTCTGCTTCATGTTCTCGTGGGTGGAAATGCTGCTGGCCAAAACCCTGACTGCGGTCGAGGCCAAACCCATCGCCGCCGTGATGACCCGTACCGCCTCCAGCGCGGGGTATGAGCTGGGCCTGCTGGCCGCCGCCGGAACCCTGACCATCATCCCCGGCGCCATCGTCATCTGGTTTGTCCGCAACTACATCGCGCGTGGCTTCGCGATGGGACGTGTGTGAGGTTCGATATGCGTAAACTTCTTCTCACCCTCTCCCTGTTTTTCCCGACAACAACACTGGCGCAGACTGCCGGATGGGGCAATGTCGGCCAGCAAGAGGAAAAGGGTTTTTCCTGGACCTCTCCCCTGTGGCCGGACTTTTGGATGGCCTGGACTCCGGCAACACTGGTTGTGTTTGTGGGCATCTTCTCGGCCATTGCCCTGATCGGCCTTCTAGAGGGGTTCAAGTACCGCGACGGGATCGAACGGCGCGGCGTGCTGGGCCTGACGACCACATTGGGCGATCGGCTGTTCATCACCCTGTTGGGGTCAGTTTATATCTTTCTCGCCTGGCTTGGACTGGTAGGCCAACCGGTCTGGATACCGCTTTTCCTGTCAATCGGCTGGGGCACCTTTGTGTTCTGGAAAGTTTAAGCTTTGAGAAAACGCGAAAGGATGCTTGTCTGGCGGGCATACTGAAAATGACGACACCGAGACCGATGCGAAAGAAAAAGACAACCAACCTGCTGACCGAAGTTGAACTGGAGTTCATGAACGAACTTTGGGCATTGGGTCAGGGCTCGGTCCGTGACGTCCTTGATCGCCTGCCGCCAGAGCGTAATCTGGCCTATACATCAGGCGCAACGATCCTGCGCATTCTCGACGACAAGGGGTTTGTCGAAAGCCGTAAGGATGGAAAAACGCTGATCTATACGCCGCTTCTGAAGAAGGACAGGTATCAGGCGCGGTCGCTGCAGAACCTTTCGCGTACGCTGTTCGATGACACGCCAGCCACATTGGTCGCGCGTCTTGTTGATGATGCAGGGTTAAGCGAAGCCGATCTTGAGGAAATTCGGGCACTGGTAGAGAGGAGACTGCACAATGACAGCGGTTAAACCGGTTCTCGACGCGTATCTGGAATTGAACTTTGTCCTTGGCCTGGCCGCAATTGTCTGGCTGATCGCGCGCGGGGTACTGTCCCGAACATCGCTCAGCCACGGGTTTGTGGCACAGCTTCGTGCGCTCAAGGCATTGTGCCTGTGCGTTGTTCTTAGCCCCTTCCTGGCGTTGGGCGTGTCCGCGCTGGCCACACACACACCGGCCAAAGGCACCGTAGCAATCGGTGATATTGCGGTGGCCGCCTACCTGCGCGGTGACATCGCCATGCCAGCCACCCAGTTCGAGGCCCTGCTGAACACACGTCAACGTTGGGTCGAAATTCTGCTTGGTGGTGAATATCCGGTCTTGTCGGTGATCCTTGCGCTGTTGGCGCTTGTATCGCTGGCCTACGCCATACGCGTCGTCCGTGACGGGCTGGCGATCCGTGAGACCGTCGATACCAGCTTCCTTTGGCGTCGCTCGGCCAAAGTGGATATCCGCCTGTCCGACCGCATTGCCGTGCCGTTTGCGGTTCGCGGCTTGCGCCGACGTCATGTCGTACTGCCCAGTCACCTGTTGGACACCCCGCGCGAACTGCGGTTTGCCCTTGCGCATGAGCTTCAGCATGTGCGTGCCGGTGATGTGGAATGGGAGCTGGGGTTTGAATTGCTGCGTCCGCTGTTGTTCTGGAACCCTGCCTATCTGGTGCTGAAATACCAATTCGACCGCCTGCGGGAACTGGCCTGTGATCAATCCGTTGTTGCACGCAAGGGCATTGATGCGCGCGATTACACCAACTGTTTGCTGGACTATTGCGCCCGAACCGTTGTGCGGGGCAGTCCGCGTGTCCTGAATGTGGCTTTGGTCACCGGTGGCAAAGCCAAGCGCGTGTTGCGCCAAAGGGTGATCGCGCTGGCGGATGCGCCTTCGGTTCAGACGACGATGCCAGCCATGTTCCTTGGCCTGACTTTGGTTTTCGCGCTGGTTCTGGGATTGGGCGCGGCATCGGTACAACAGACCGAAGACTGGAGCCATGATCGCCTCATGCTGTCGACCGTCGTCAACCTTGAACGGCTGCAAGCGCGCAATCAGGGCAACTGATCAGATCACCACCCGCGCCGACCGAACAGCGCCTGCAATCGTGTCTGCCCGGCAAAGGGTTCGGCAGGCGTCGGCGCGGCAAGATGTGACACGACCCGGCGCACCAGAAACCAGCAGATGATCGCAAAGATTACCCCGCCCAGAGCCTGCCCCAGCAACACGCCGGGCGCCCCTGCAACATAACCGCCCGCGACAGCAAACGGCCATGTGCCCAGTGTATGCCGCCCCCAATTCACCCAGGTTGAATAAACCGGATGCCCCAGATTGTTGAAGCTGGCATTGGCAACAAAAATCACACCGTTGAAGAACGAGGCCAAGGCCAAGGGCCCGCAGAACAGATAAATCAAAGCCCGCGTTTCCCCCTGCGCCTGAAACAGATCGGCAATGGGCGCACGCAACAGAAACAGCGTGGCCGCCATCAGACAGACATAGACTGCGGTAAATTTCACCCCGGCCACAAAAGTCGCTTTAACGCGGTCATATTGCCCTGCCCCGAAATTCTGCCCGACAATTGGCCCGATGGCACCAGACAGCGCAAACACCACTGAAAACGCGACGGGCATCAGCCGCCCGATAACCGCCATGCCCGCGACGGCATCCGTTCCGAACTGCGCAACCTCGCGAACGACGATGGCACTGCCGACCGGGGTGGCAATATTGGTCAGAACGGCGGGCAGCGCGATCGCCCGCACCGGGCGAAAGTCTGACATCACCTGCCGCAGTCTTGGCCGTGCAAAGCCCTGATGCACGCGCACTGCGGGCCTGAGCACCGCAACCATCATGAACGCGCGGGCAATCACCGAGGCGATGGCCGCCCCGTCCAGGCCAAGCCCCACCGCAAAGATCAGGATCGGATCCAGCACGGCATTCACGACCCCGCCATAGATCGTGGCCTGCATCGAACGGCGCGCATCCCCATGGGCGCGCAGCACCGCCATGCCTGCCATTGCGATGGCCATCACCCACATGGTCGGCAGGATGATCGTGACATAGCGGGCCGCCAGTCTAAGCACCTCGCCCTCTGCGCCAAGCAGTGTCAGAAAGAATGTCAGGTTCAGCAGCACGATGGCGGAAACAGCTATTCCAACCAGAATGCCCAGAATGGCGACACTGGTTCCGAATTGGCGGGCTTGCTCTGACCGCCCGGCACCAAGCTCTCGTGCGACCAAAGCCCCTGCTGCGATTGACAGGCCGACATTGATCGAATTGGTGAAAAACAAAAGGGTTCCCGCATAGCCGACGGCCGCCGCCAATGCGTCATTGCCCAGCATCGAGATGAAGATCATATCGACGAAATCAACGGCAAAGATCGCCATCAATCCAATACTGGTGGTCAGAGACATGCGGGTCACATGCCGCATCAGACTGCCTGAAAGAAAGACCGCTGTGCCTTCGGATTGTGTCGCCATAGGTTGATCGGCCTCCGTACCCCACAGCAAACTGCCCGCATTTCGACCGGTTCAGCAACTGCAATTCCGCACCGGACGTAAAAAGGCCTTGGCCCGCATCAACATGCCATCAGGCTGGCCGACCATCACGCAAAGAAAATCGGGGCGCAGATGAGCAGCCCCGACCGGGTAGGATATCAAAAGTGCGCAGACCGCGCGCCCAGAGGTTTTTGCAGCGGCGGCGCGAATTTTGTCAGATCGATACCGTCGACCGCCTGCTTGTACTCGGCGATGGTGGGCGTCCGACCCAGAATGGCCGACAGAACGACAACCGGCGTAGATGCAAGAAGCGACTCGCCTGCTTTTTCCTGCGTGTCCTCGACAACACGCCCCTTGAACAGACGCGTTGACGTGGCAAGCACCGTGTCGCCTTTTGCGGCCTTTTCCTGGTTGCCCATGCAAAGGTTGCAGCCCGGTCGCTCCAGATACAGGATGTTTTCATATTCGGTCCGTGCCGTTTGCTTGGGCGCAGCATCGTCGAATTCGAAACCCGAGTACTTTTGCAGGACGGCCCAGTCGCCTTCTTCCTTCAACTCATCAATGATGTTGTAGGTTGGCGCGGCCACAACCAAAGGTGCCTGAAATTGTACGTCCCCATTTTCCTGTTCGAGGTTGCGCAACATCTGAGCGACAATTTTCATATCGCCCTTATGCACCATGCAGGACCCGACAAACCCCAGATCCACCTTTTTCTCCGCCCCGTAATATGAGATCGGGCGGATGGTGTCATGGGTGTACCGCTTGGACACATCCGCATTCGCCACATCCGGGTCGGCGATCATCGGCTCGTTGATCGCGTCGAGATCAACCACCACTTCGGCGAAATATTTGGCCGTGTCATCCGGGGTCAGGGCCGGTTTTTCACCGGATTTGATCTGGTCAATGCGTCGTTGTGCAATGTCAACCAGCCCCTGAAGCATCTGCGCATCGTTATCCATGCCCTTTTCGATCATGGTTTCGATGCGCGACTTGGCGACTTCCAGCGACTCGATCAGTGTCTCGTCCTGAGAAATGCAGATGGACGCCTTGGCTTTCATCTCGGCGGTCCAATCCGTAAAGGTGAACGCCTGATCGGCCAGCAACGTGCCGATGTGGACCTCGATGATCCGGCCCTGGAATACGTTGTCGCCGAACTGTTCCAGCATCTGGGCCTGGGTCGCGTGCACCACATCGCGGAAATCCATGTGGTCGGCCATCTTGCCCTTGAACGTCACCTTGACTGATTCCGGGATCGGCATGGTTGCCTCGCCCGTTGCCAGCGCCAGCGCCACAGTACCCGAGTCTGCGCCGAAAGCCGCGCCCTTGGACATACGCGTGTGGCTGTCGCCGCCGATGATGATCGCCCAGTCATCCACCGTGATGTCATTCAGCACCTTGTGGATCACATCCGTCATCGAGTGATACTCACCCTTGGGATCGCGCGCCGTGATCAGGCCGAACTTATGCATGAACGACATGAGTTTCGGCGTGTTGGCCTGTGCCTTCAGATCCCAGACAGAGGCCGTGTGGCAACCGGACTGATAGGCACCATCAACCGTCGGTGACAGTTTTGTGGCAGCCATGGCCTCAAGCTCCTGAGAGGTCATCAGCCCCGTCGTGTCCTGAGACCCCACGATATTGACCTGGACCCGAACGTCCGACCCAGCGTGCAACGTCTTGCCCGGCGTCACCCCAAGCGCATTGGCGTTAAAGATCTTCTCGGCGGCTGTCAGCCCCTGACCCTCGTGGGAAACTTCCTTGGCCGAAGCAAAGGCAGACTTCAACTCGATCCCCAGTGCTTCGCAGGCAAAGTTTTGCAGTTTCTTGCCGAACACGATCGCATAGGACCCGCCAGCTTTCATGAACTCGATCTTTTGCGGGGTGAAAGACGCGGCCATGCCCACCAGTTCTTTGTCACCGGCTTCGTTGAACAGCTTCTTTTCCTTGGTGTTGATCCTCAGAACGGTGCCCGTCTCGACCGAGTACTTTTGTTCGAGGATCGGATTGCCGTCATTGTTCAGGATCGGCTTGCCGTCCTCATCCACCTTTTTGACCCAGTTTTTCAGGTCGACACCGATGCCACCGGTCACGCCCACTGTGGTCAGAAAGATCGGTGAAATCCCGTTGGTCCCGGCCACAATCGGGGCGTAGTTCACAAACGGAACATAGGGGCTTGCCTGCTTTCCGGTCCACAATGCGACATTGTTGATGCCCGACATCCGGGATGACCCGACGCCCATGGTGCCCTTTTCGGCCACCAACATGACGCGCTTGTCCGGATGCTGAAGCTTCAGCGCCTCGATTTCGGCCTGTGCGCGCTCCGAGATCAGGCATTTTCCGTGCAGCTCCCGGTCTGACCGGGAATGCGCCTGATTGCCCGGCGACAACAGATCGGTCGAGATGTCACCTTCGGCGGCAACATAGGTAACGACTTTGATTTCGTCTTCGATTTGGGGAAGCTTGGTAAAGAACTCAGCCTTGGCATAGCTTTCAAGGATGTCCTTGGCGGCAGCATTGCCCGCCTCATAGGCTTTCCTGATCCGGTTGGTGTCGTCCTCATACAGGAACACCTGCGTTTTCAGAACCTCTGCCGCTTGTTCTGAAACGGCCGGATCATCGCCCAGCGCCAGGTCCAGCAGCACATCGACAGAAGGCCCGCCTTTCATATGCGACAGTAGTTCGAACGCAAAAGTTGCCGTGATTTCCGGAACGTCCACCGTACCCAGAATAATCTGCTTGAGGAACGCGGCCTTTGCACCTGCGGCGCTGGTTGTGCCGGGCAACGTGTTGTAAATGAAATACTTCAGTGAATCCGCGCGATCAGGGTGATTAGCATCCTTGATCTGTTCGACGATTTCCTGGGTCAACGCGCCGTCATCAATGGGCTTGGCTTGCAACCCCTGCTGTTTGCGCGTTTCGATTTCTTCAATATAGGCAGTGTATAAGCTCATGTCCGTCTCGGCTGGTAATTTATGGGTTGATGCGGCTATGCAGGCTCCAGCATTAGACTGTGCACCGGCACGACAGATTGCATACCGTCGTATACCCAAAAGATTCTGAATACAAGCGGTGCTGCGACCCTGTCGTGCGAACTGAGCATTCACTGGACAGCGCATCCCGGGGGTATCCTGAAAGCTCAACATTCTAAAGGTCATATAGCGAATTTTCGCGGCGTTGTGCGGGCCTCGTCATGGGCTGTCCCGCCTGTTCTACACTGCGCGTCAGAGGTCAAAGCACGCATTTGTGACACGGTGTCTCATCTGGCTGACCTCAGGGAACTCGTCATATTACTGTTAGGTTACCGCAATATCCGTTTCCTGCGGCTTAGCCGTTCGTGAGTGGTTTAAGCATTTTCTGCGCCTCGGGGGGATGAACTTTCGAGGCGCAATTCGCATGGAAACCGGGCAGAGCTTTGTTTCCGCAAGAAATTCCTTAATGATATGGATACGGGTGCCCTGCCAACATCAATGGGGACCGTACGAAGACTCGACAACAACCGCTGCGGAGGCCAGATTTGTGCGCATACTAAGTTCTGTTGCCGTAAGAGAGGGACCGATGCCGAAGGCTTGGCCATTTGGAAGCCGGACGATTTTGAGTGTCCTATCTGTCGCGATTGCCCTGCTATGTGCGGTCTCGTTCACGACACAGGCACAGACATCCGCACCCGCCAATTCGCATGACGCGCCGACGGGCAGCCAACCTCTCACCAGCAATTGGCCCAACGTGAAATCAATCGTGGATCGCCGCTGTGTCGTTTGCCACAGCTGCTATGATGCACCCTGCCAGTTGAAACTGACCTCACCCGCCGGACTTTTGCGCGGCGGCAGCAAACAGGCCGTTTACGATTCGGAGCGCCTGACGGATGCACGGCCCACGCGGCTGGGAATTGACGCCCAGACCGAAACAGGCTGGAGGGAACTTGGCTTTCACCCGGTGACAAACACCCCGGGTCAGCCTGCCACGGCCCCGACCCTGCTTGAAGCATACCTGGAACTTGGCCGTCAAAACACATTGCCCAGCAACGCACCGGTTCCGAAAGAGCTTGGCCTTACGATAAACCGCCCGCTTGCCTGCCCCGCCCCTGGCGAGTTTGACGCGTTTGCCGAAGATTATCCGCACATGGGGATGCCCTATGCAACAGCGCCGCTGGGCGATGATGAGTTTCAGGAACTGATCGCCTGGGCCCGCAGCGGCGCCGCGCTGCCGTCCTCTGCACAAGAACCCCCTGACGCGATCAAAAAACAGATCGCCGAGTGGGAGAGTTTTCTGAACCGCAAAGACCTGCGCAGCCAGTTGATAAGCCGATATATCTACGAGCATCTGTTTCTGGCGCGGCTTCATTTTCAGGATGACGACCCGCGCCGGTTCTTCCAACTGGTGCGATCCGCAACACCCCGGGGCGAAGGGATCGACGTTATCGCAACGCGGCGACCCTTTGACAGCCCCGGCGACGGTCCGTTCTATTACCGCCTGAAATTGATTGATGAAACAATCGTACATAAGGAACATCTGGTTTACACAATCGGGCCAGATCGGATGGCGCGATACCAAGACTTGTTCCTTGATCCCCAATGGGCGCTATCTGAACTGCCCCCCTATGGTGATGCCGAGGGCGGCGATCCCTTCACCACCTTCGCTCAGATTCCAGCTAAAAGCCGCTATGAATTCCTGTTGGACAACGCGCTGTTTTTCGTCCGCAGCTTCATTCGCGGTCCGGTCTGCCATGGGCAAACCGCGGTCGACGTGATCGAAGATCGGTTCTGGGTCAGCTTCCTTGATCCCGATGCCGACCTGTCCATCACGGACCCTAGCTATCTGAACGAAGGTGCCGCCTATCTGGAGCTGCCCGTTGCGCAGAACAACACCGGGGTGCTGGGCGACCTACAGGGGTTTTCGCACAGAAATCAAATCCAATACCTCGAATTTCGCGATGCACGGTATCGAAACAGCACAGCGCATAAAACCGGCTTTGGATACGACGCAATATGGGATGGTGACGGCACGAACCCCAATGCGCTGATCACTGTGTTTCGCCATTTCGACAATGCCTCGGCCATGACCGGCTTTCATGGCGACATTCCCGAGACCGCCTGGGTCATCGACTATCCGATATTCGAACGCATCTATTACAATCTGGTTGCCGGTTTCGACGTGTTCGGACGCGTGGAGCATCAGCTTGCGACGCGGCTGTATATGGATGAGCTGCGCATGGAAAGCGAGGATACATTCCTGACCTTCATGCCCAGAGACGCCCGGCCCAAGATGTACGAAACCTGGTATCAAGGCGTTCTTGCCGAAATTCACACCCACTGGCATCAGCGCCGCGTCGATGACAGCTTTCCCACGGGCATAGAGTTCACGACGGGCACTCCGAAACAAGAGTTCCTTCTGCACGTACTCAGGCGCGGCAACGGGTTGTGGCCCGTTGCTGATCCGATCAACAGATGTGCGGAGGACGGATGCTTGCAACCGGATGACAGTAATCCCGGGTCAATTCTGCGCACGCTGACAGAGCAGCGCGGTGCATGGGTGACATTTCTGCCCGACGTATCCGTTCTGCTGGTCGAGCAGGAAGGCGGCGATTCAGACATATTCACGCTGATCCATGACAAGGCCCATTACAACGTCGCCTTTCTATTCGACGAAGCCGCGCGCCGTGCGCCCAAGGCCGACACGCTGACGATCCTGCCGGGCCTGATCGGCAGCTATCCGAATTTCTATTTCAAAGTCCCGCAGGGCCAACTGAGCACGTTTGTTGACACCCTGAAATCGACACAGACCCAAGGCGATTGGATGGGCATCATAGACAGCTATGGCATTCGCAGAACCAACCCCGATTTTTGGTCGGTCAGCGACCGGATTCACGGGCTCTTTATTCAACAGGACCCGATCCAGGCGGGCATCTTCGATCTGAACAGGTACAAAGACCCAAAACTGGGGGATGACCCGACCTGACATCAAACCGGCAGGCCGACACAAAGGCGGTGCGCATACGCCAGAGACAGCGCGCGACTTGTCGGGATGCCTTTCGGTTCATACGTTAATGAGATGTGGTCATTTACAGATATCCGCCCGGCCTACAGCCGGGCCGAACGCATAAGTGACGGCGTTGTTCACCTGTTGGGCGTCACCGCCGCGCTTGTTGCTGTCCCTGTTCTGATTACAATAACCATACTTTACCGCCCCCAGCCCGCCGCCGTTCTGGGGGCAAGCATTTACGGTTTCACGCTGGTTCTGATGCTGACTTTTTCCGCCCTCTACAACATGGTCGCAAGCGAAAGGTGGTCGGACCTTTTGCGGCGTCTGGATCATTCGGGCATATACGTGAAAATCGCGGGCACCTATACGCCGTTCCTTCTGCTGTCGGGGACACAGACGCCGGGGTTGCTGATCGGGCTTTGGTCGTCTGCAACGTTGGGATCAGCATTGAAAATGTTTGATCCCAGCCGGTTCCGCTGGTTCGGACTGGCGCTTTATCTGATGATGGGCTGGGCGATTGTCTGGGCTGGTCAATCCATGCTGGCAGAGCTTTCGAAAACCGTCGTGATGCTGATGATCGCTGGGGGTATCGTGTATACCGTCGGCGTTGCTTTCTATCTTCTGGAACGGATGCCGTTTCACAATACGATCTGGCATGTCTTTGTGTTGACGGGCAGTGTTCTGTTCTTCAGCGCGGTTACATTTCACATATTTCCAGGTCCGCAGGAAAATCTGTAACCGCTTCGGACACTGCGCGCGCCCTGGCGCAGAACCGGGGCGGAAAAGGGCCGGACGTCCCCGGCCCCTTTGCGTTGATATCAAACAATGTCAGCCCAGAACCGTCTCGACGGCCTGAACAGTCCCGGCCACCACCTGATCGGCTTCCTCACGGCTCAGGCAGAAGGGCGGCGCAAAACCCAGAATGTCACCCTGCGGCATGGCACGGGCGATGATCCGGCTTTGATCCAACAGTTTGGCAGAGACCTGCGGGCCGATCTTGTCAGCCGCATCAAAGAAGGTTCGGCTGTCCCTGTCCTTTACAAATTCGACGGCGCACAACATGCCTTCGCCACGCACGTCCCCGACATGGGGGTGATCGGCCAGCGCCTCAGCCAGCGTCCGATTCAAATAGGCCCCGACGTCTGCCGCGTTCGAAACCAGGTTCAGATCATCAATCAGCTTAAGGTTGGCAACCCCCGCCGCAGCACCGATGGGGTGCGCCGAATAGGTCCAACCGTGCCCGATGGGGCCGTTTTCATCGGTGCCCTGTTCCAACACTTTCCAGACCTTGTCTGAGATAATCGAACCGGACAGCGGCGCGTAGGCCGACGTAAGCCCTTTGGCGATGGTGATGATATCCGGTTCGATCCCGTAATGTGCGCTACCGAACATGGTGCCGAGACGGCCGAAACCGGTGACGACTTCGTCGGCCACCAGCAGGATGTCGTGCTTTTTCAGCACCGTCTGAATGGCGTCCCAATAGCCCGCAGGCGGCGGCACGATGCCGCCAGTGCCCAGAACCGGCTCACCAATAAATGCAGCGATGGTGTCGGCACCTTCACGTTCGATCAGCGCCTCAAGCTCGGCGACGCAATGGGCCACAAACTGCTCTTCGGTCTGATCCAGATCGTCCCGACGATAATAATAAGGGGCCTCGGTATGGATAACCTGATCGACTGGCAGATCGAATTTCTTGTGGAACAGTTCCAGCCCGGTCAGGGACCCTGTCACCAGACCCGACCCGTGATACCCACGCCAGCGCGAGATGATTTTCTTCTTCTCGGGACGACCCAGAATGTTGTTGTAGTACCAGATCAGTTTGACGTTGGTCTCATTCGCGTCCGAGCCGCCAAGGCCAAAATAGACCTTGGACATATTCGCGGGCGCGCGGTCCAGAATCATCTTGGACAGGGTGATCGACGCTTCGGTCCCGTGGCCCACATAAGAATGATAATAGGCCAGTTCCTTGGCCTGTTCGCCGATGGCATCGGCGATCTCTTGACGGCCATAGCCGACGTTCACGCAATACAGGCCCGCAAAAGCATCCAGCAACCTGTTGCCGTCGCGGTCTTCGATAAAGACACCCGAGGCGGTTTTGATCACACGGCTCGGGCTTTCGCCACGGGCGTGCTGCGCCAGATGGGTCGACGGGTGAAAAAAGTTCTCACGATCCCATTGATCGAGTTGGTCATTCTTCAGCATTGTTTTCCTTTCTCATCCGTACGGGATCACGCCCGGTTTTGGCAGACGTACTTGATTCTAATAAACCTTTCCATGCCTCTGGCGATCTGATCGTCGCTTTCCAAGGACAGAGCTGCCATTGCAACGGCCACAGCTGACCGCCCCACAAGCAGACTGGTTGCATTGCCTTGGCCCCCTGCCCCTAAAATCACAGTCCTCCAGAGTATTGGCTGCAAATTTCCATATCCTCCCCGGAAGGAACGTCTGAATTCGCGCCATCCGGCAGAGGATTCCTCTGCCACAGCAGGATCAAACCAGTCTAGGGCTGCAACAACACCTCGAATGGGGGTCTTCCGACGCCCTTGACCGGTTTCGTCACGATATAGGTGAAATACCGGCTCAGCCCGATGCGGGCGTCCAGCATCTCGTCGATCAATTGCTGATAGGCCTCAATGTCGCGGGTGACGATTTGCAACAAATAGTCGAACCCGCCGCCCAGCGCCCAACACGCCACTACCTCATCATACCGTTGCATTGCGGCCTCAAAAGCGCGGAAGCTGGCCGCAGTGTGGTCGGTGATTTCAACCGAGACAAAGACGGTCACATGGGGTGCCAGCTTTCTGAGGTTGATGCGTGCGCCGTAACCTTCGATCAGGCCCGCCTTTTCCAGTTTCCTCAACCTCTCCCAACAAGGAGTGGGCGACAGGCCGATCTTGTCGGCCAGGGCCGCCTTGGTGATCCGACCGTCCTGTGTAAGGACAGACAGGATCTGAATATCGCGTTCATCCAACCGCATTACAGCTTTCCAACTCGATGCACCGACCCCACATCCAAAATCAGGTCATTAGACATGGCGATGCTCCTTACGCCTGTATGATCGTCCCGGCCTTGCCAAAGCGCTGGCGCACATGGGTGGCAATCGCAGTGTCCTGAGCGCCGGTTCCGGTCAGATCGCAAATGGTCACAGCCTCGGAAAAGGCCCGCCCGGTTTTTGCACCCGTTATCACTTCGCCCAGTTCGGCTGGTGTCTTGTTCACCCATAGACCAGCCGCCATAGCTGCCTCCAACTCGCCCGACACCTGACACTGGCTGACATTGTCGCAGATATAGGCATCTGCTGCGTTCAGCGCGGCGGGGTCAATCTCATTCTTGCCAGTCTGATCCGATCCCATGGCGGTGACGTGCAGCCCGGGGTGAAGCCATTCAGCCTGCAACACCGGCTCACGCGCAGGGGTAGTGGTGACAACCAGCTGCGAGCGGGCAACCAGTTCGGATGGATCGGTCACGGCTTTGGCCTCAACCCCCAACTGACACGCCAGATCGGTGGCACAAGCGGCGGCCTTATCCGCGTCGCGACCGTGCACCAGAACCTGTTTGAAGGGGCGTACCAGATGGGCCGCGATCATCTGCAAACGCGCCTGAACCCCGGTTCCGATCACCCCTGCGGTGTCAACCGTTTCCGGTGCCAGATGCCGGGCGGCCACAGCGCCAGCAGCAGCGGTGCGTATGTCCGTCAGATAGCCGTTGTCCAGAAACAGGCTTTGCACCAGCCCCGTCTTGGCGGAAAACAGGATCATCAGGCCATTCAGGCTGGAAAAACCCAGCGCCGGGTTGTCGAAAAACCCCGGCGACACCTTGATGGCGAACCCGTCAAAGCCGGGGATAAAGGCGGTTTTCACATCCACCTCGCCGTTCACCTCGGGCAGGTCCATGGACAATATCGGCGGCATCACCACTTTGCCGGATGCCAGCGCGACAAAGGCCCGCTCCACCACATCCACGGCGGTCAGGTCCAGCCTTACGACCTCTTTCAACTGGGCCTCGGTCACGATCTGGATGTCATGCGCCATATGGGGTCCCTTTTATCTTGAGGTCACCGATCCTCAGGTCCTGACCGGTCACGATTTTGGCGAATGTCGGCATGTCCAGATTGCGGCCGGTGACGATGGTGCCGACTGGGCCCTTTGGTTGCGGCAGCTTGCCCGCCAGCATCGCGGCCTGCCCGACCACTGATGCCCCCTCGGCGACGATACGGTCCTCGTAAAACATCACCTGCATTGCGTGGCGGATTTCGTCTTCGGTGACCAGAACCGTGTCGTCCAGCAGATCGCGGCAGATGGGAAAGCTCAGCCGGTTCTGCAGACCGATCCCACCGCCCAGGCTGTCGGCCAAAGAGGAATACTCCGACACCTCAACCGGCTTGCCCGCACGGATGCTTTCATACATGGCCGCGCCGCGTTCCATGGTGATGCCGATGACCTGCACATCCGGATTGATCGCCTTGGCCGCCGTTGCAACGCCAGCGGCCAGCCCGCCACCCGAAAGCGGCACCAGGATCATGTCCAGATCAGGACGTGCCTCAAGCATTTCCAGACCGATGGTCCCCTGTCCGCCAATCACCTGTGGATCATCAAACGGCGAGATTTCGACCAACCCCTCAGCCGCGCACAATCTCTGGCTTTCGTGCATGGCCTGATCCTGCGTCGTACCGATGATACGCACGTCCACGCCAAGCTCCCTGATCCCATCGACCTTGGCCTGCGGCACCAGTTCGGACATGCAGATCACCGCTTTGATGCCGCGCCTGTTGGCGGCAAACGCAACGCCGCGCCCGTGATTGCCTGTAGAACAGCAGGTCACGCCGCGCACGTCGTCCGGCAAGGCCATGACCGCCGACATGGCACCGCGCAGCTTAAAGGCACCGACGGGCTGCATGCTTTCCATCTTCATCAAAAAGTCATGACCAGCCACGGCCGACATAAAGGGCGATGGGATGAAAGGCGTGTTATCCGCCACACCCCGAATCCTGTGCCGGGCACTGAGGATATCAGCGAGGGTCATGTGCATCATTCGGTCCACTCATCGCATTTAGACGGCATGTTGTGCACAACATTGCACAGGCAATACCCAAGTCAACTGTCGCGCCTTGGGAAAACAGCAAAATTGCCCTTTGACAGGTCGAATTTCGTAGCTAATCATACCGCCAGATTCGAAACGAATGCACATGTATACAAGCTGATCGGATTGTCCTGCACGGCCCCCAACTCAGCTATAGACCGCGAGGACCTCATGCCTATTGAACACACCCCATTCAGCAAAGCGGAATACGACCGCCGGATCGCAAAGACCCGGCAGGCAATGGTCGCGGCCGGTATTGATGTTCTGTTCGCCACCGATCCGTCAAATCAGGCCTGGCTGACCGGCTATGACGGCTGGTCTTTCTATGTGCATCAAGGTGTGATTCTGAGCCATGAGGGCGACCCCCTGTGGTGGGGCCGCATTCAGGACGCCAACGGTGCCCGCCGCACCGTCTGGATGGAGGATGAAAAGGTACTGGGCTATGCCGACCGATACATCCAGTCCACCACCTGCCACCCGATGGAAGACCTTGCCGGGCACCTCAGGGCGCTGGGATTTGAAAACGCCCGGATCGGCGTCGAGATGGAGAATTATTATTACTCGGCCAAGGCTCACGCAGTGCTAAGTACGGAACTGGCCGGCGCCACGATGGTGGATGCAACCGCCCTGGTAAATTGGCAACGCGGCGTAAAGTCCGACGAGGAGATGGCATTCATCCGCAAAGCCGCCAAAATCTCGGAAAAGATCGTGCGGGTCGGGTTGGAAAAGGCCGAACCGGGCGTTCTCAAGAACGAACTGGTGGCCGATATCTTTCACGCAGGCATCACCGGAGTGGATGGTGACTGGGGCGACTATCCGGCCATTGTGCCGCTGACGCCATCCGGTATCGACGCCACAGCGCCGCATCTGACGTGGAACGGCAATGAAATGAAGGCCGGTGAGATCACCTTTTTCGAGCTTTCCGGTTGCTATCGTCGCTATCACGCCCCGCTGTGCCGATCTGTCTTTCTGGGCAAACCGCCGCAGAACATGCTGGACGCATCCGAAGCCCTGACTGCGGGGCTTGAGGCTGGGCTGGAGGCCGCCCGAGCAGGCAACCGCGCCTGCGATATCGCCCAGGCGCTGAATGGTGAACTGGCCAAGGTTGGCATCGACCGCGGCGGGCGCTGCGGCTATCCCATCGGCCTCAGCTATCCGCCCGACTGGGGCGAGCGGACCGTATCAATCCGCCCAACCGATGAAACTGTCCTGCAGCCGGGCATGACCTTTCACTTTATGCCCGGCCTGTGGCTGGACGACTGGGGACTTGAGACGACCGAAACGATCGTCATCACCGAAAACGGACCCGCCGAAGCCCTGTGCAATGTCGAGCGCAAGCTCTTTATCAAGGACTAAATCTTGGACGTCCTCGAAGACACCAGAACCCTGCTGACCGAGTTGATCGGCTTTGCCACCGTCTCATCGGTCAGCAATCTTGATATGATCGGCCACCTTGCGGCCCGGCTGGCCGATTGCGGCGCCGAGGTCGAGATATGGCATGACGAAACCGGAACCAAGGCCAACCTTTTCGCGACGCTTGGGCCAAAGCGCGATGGCGGCATCGTGCTGTCGGGTCATTCCGACGTGGTGCCCGTGGCCGATCAGGATTGGTTATCTGACCCCTTTGTCATGGATGAAAAGGACGGCAAGTGGTTCGGACGCGGCACCTGTGACATGAAAGGTTTCATCGCCGCCGCCGTGGTCATGGCGCGGCAGTATGCGCAGCTGGACTTGCAGCGTCCGGTGCATTTTGCCTTTACCTATGACGAAGAAATCGGCTGTTTCGGCGCGCGTGCGCTGGCTGACACCCTGCGGCAAAAGGGGATCAAGCCCGCCGTTGCGATCATTGGTGAGCCGACTTCGATGCGCATCATCGAAGGGCACAAGGGCTGTTACGAATACACCACCCATTTCACCGGGCTGGAAGGGCACGGGTCAGGCCCGGATCAAGGCGTGAACGCGGTGGAATACGCCGTGCGCTATGTCTCGAAACTGTTGGAGTTGAAGATGGCCCTGCAAGGGCGGGCACCAGCCAGCAGCCGGTTCGAGCCCCCTTGGACAACGATCAACACCGGCGCACTGATCGGCGGAGTGGCCCATAACGTTATCCCCGGCAAGGCGCGGGTCGAGTGGGAAATGCGCCCGGTTCAAATGACGGATGCGGATTACGTCAAGGACCAGATGCACCGGTATTGCGCCCATACCCTGATCCCGGCCATGCAGGCGGTTCACGCGGACGCAAACATCAAGACCGAAGTGATCGGTGAAGTCGACGGATTGGAGCCGATGGACGAAAACGCGGCCCGTGATCTGGTGATGGAACTGACCGGGGCCAACGGTGCCGATGTGGTGCCCTTTGGCACCGAAGCCGGTATTTTTCAGGGCCTGGGTATGAGCGTTGTTGTCTGCGGACCCGGCTCGATTGATCAGGCGCACAAACCGGACGAATACGTCTCGGTCGATCAGATGGCGCAATGCCTTGACATGTTGGGGCGGTTGTCCGCGAAACTTGTCTAGCCCACGGCTCACCCCGCGACAGGTGTGGGATGTGTCTGCTCTCTATTCGTATCGCAACGCTGCGGGTTGAGTAAAACAATATGGGTCAAACCAAGGATTGATATCGTGAATCCTCTCAATACGGACAATTCGGATTTCAAGGCCCGCGATCGGTTCGAACGTTTGCACAACGAAATCCGTAACCGGATTTGCCTGCTGGACTATTCCCCCGGAATGCGGTTGTCCGAGATTGAGCTGGCTGATGAATTCGGCGTGTCCCGCACCCCGTTGCGGCGGGTTCTGGTTCGGCTTGAGGGCGAGGGCCTGCTGCAATCGGTGCAAGGCGTTGGCACGTTTGTGACAGATGCCGAGATTGAGGAGCTGACGCAAACTTACCTTTTGCGCATGGAACTGGCCGAATTGACCGGGAAGCTGTCACCGAAAGCGCCCGATGACAGGCTCATGGATGACTTCCGCGCCCTGTCCCGGCGGTCCAAACACCTGCTCGATGCTGCCGAACCACGCGCTTTTGCGCAGCTCAACATGGATTTCTTTCTGGCGCTATTGAAACTGACGGACAACGAGCCGCTTCGCGAAATATCGGAACGCCTGTACTTTCAGACCACGCGGATCTGGTTGAAATCGGTGTTTGCCTCGGTCATCGACCTGAGCGACGAGGTTCAAGTATTCGACCGAGAGATCGACGATATCATGGCCGCCCTGGAACTTGGCGATATGCACGCTGCTGCACTTATCCAGCGGGCTCATATTTCCATGAGCTTCACCCGGATGCACAATGGGCAAGCCCGCTGAACCGTTCCGTTGTTATGGGTCGCAGCCCCTTTCGAAACCGAAACAGCACGGGCCGTTTCCCTGCTCCGCTTTGTCTTTGCCCCCACGTTTTCGCCTAAATAAATTGTGAGATTTTGCCTTCTTCACAATATCAGGGCTTGTCTCACGGGCATAAGCAGACCAAATAGGCACCGCTAACGTTTTTCTTTTTCGACCTGCTGTCTCCCAAACTCGGCGTTCAGTCTTTCGATTCAGACCGACCGTGCCGAACCGCCGCATACTGCGGGTGGTATAGATCAGGAGACGACGACCATGGCAAATGGCACCGTAAAGTGGTTCAACTCAACCAAAGGCTTTGGCTTTATCGAGCCCGAAGATGGCAAGCGCGACATATTCGTGCACATTTCGGCGCTTGAGCGTTCCGGGATCAACGAACTGAAAGACGGCCAAAAGGTCACTTTCGACGTTGAAGCCGGTCGTGACGGACGCGAAAGCGCCTCGAATCTGGCCCTCGCCTGAACCTGATACGGGCACTCGCAAGGGTGCCCGTCTTACGTGATACCCCCTAAATACAAGTGCCTTCGGAGAAATTTGACGTGCAACCTCAGGAATGGACCCGAGCGCTCGCGCAGTATCGCGTGCCCGACACCGGACGCAGTATTTTCGAATTGATTGTCACGGTCGTGCCATTGTTTGCCCTATGGGGCGCTGCGTGGTTTGCGCTGTCCTTCAGCCTATGGATCGCAATTCCACTGGCCATCGTGAATGGCTTTTTCCTGGTACGGCTATTCATCATCATGCACGACTGCGGTCACGGATCTTACTTCAAAAGCCGCACCGCCTGTACTTGGACAGGCCGGGTTCTGGGCGTTCTGACCATCACCCCCTATGATGTCTGGCGACAAACCCATGCGATCCACCATTCCTCGACCGGGAACCTTGACCGGCGCGGAATGGGCGACATCCCCACCCTGACCGTAAAAGAATACCTGAACCGAAATTGGCTTGGACGGGCCGCATATCGGCTGACCAGAAATCCGGTAATCTTGTTTGGCATTGTGCCCGCCTATGTGTTCTTCGTGCAAAACCGTCTGCCATTTGGACTTATGCGCTCGGGCAAGCTGTACTGGATCAGCGCTATGGGAACCAACGCCGCGCTTGTGGCGATTGCGGCCTTGATTTACTGGGTCGGCGGCTGGGAAGTGTTGGCGTTTGTCTTCGTTCCGACCCTGACAGTGGCCTCATCAATCGGCATCTGGCTGTTTTACATTCAGCACCAATTCGAACACACGACCTGGGAACGGGAAGAAGGGTGGAACCTTCAGAACGCAGCATTCTACGGCAGCTCGCACTATGCCTTGCCCGGTATTCTGCGTTGGCTCAGCGGCAATATCGGCGTGCACCACGTTCATCACCTTGCCAGTCGAATTCCCTTTTACCGGCTTAACGAAGTTCTGCGGGATTATGCCGAACTGGACGATTGCCAGCGCATCACCCTTGTTGAAAGCTTGGCCTGTGCAAAGCTGCATCTTTGGGACGAAAACAATCAGCGCCTGCTAACCTTTGCAGAAGCCCTTGCCACCACCAGCACCCAGAAACTATCGGTGTAATCCGGCGCGCCTGCGCCTTGCCTGGACAACGGGAGGGGCGCGGGGCACGACCTTGCGCGGGCATTCTGATCGGAATTTACGATTGGTATGAGTGGCGGGGAGACAGGGATTCGAACCCTGGGAACGCTCTCACGTTCAACGGTTTTCAAGACCGCCGCATTCGACCACTCTGCCACCTCCCCGCGTGGGGCCGGGTCTAAGGCCAAGTGGAAACGGTGGCAAGAGCAAATAGGGAAATCTTGCCGAGGCATGCGCAGCGGTCTTTCCATGGCACCTTGCCCACGTTATGATCTGCGGGAAAGACCGTAGCAGTCCGGCAAAACAGAACCGGCGATCGGCGGCAGGGCTCAGGAAACGAGGCCCTTCAGGCAAGGGATGACAAAATGAAACGAGCGACTGAGACACGCGTGAATCCGCGATCGTTGGCGGTTCTGGCCGTGGCGTTGGTAGTTCTGGCAGGCTGCGACGAAACATTGTCACCCGATGGTGTTTCAGCAGAAGCCGAACAAGATGACGCCGGGAATGACGGCAAGATCGAGCTTTTTCCGGATTTTTCCAACAACAAGCAAGCCTCGGTCGAAGCGCCGGACGTCTTTGAAGTCACCGAAGCCGGATTGTGGGATGGTCGCCCGTCGCTGGGTGGCATCTGGGTGGCGCACCCGGACGTGACACAGCCCGAGCGTGTTGTCATCAAGAACACCACCAACAAGAAGACGATCAACGGCGCGCTGTTCCGCCGCGAAAGAAACCTGCCCGGACCCGCGTTGCAATTGTCCTCAGCCGCCGCTGAAAAGCTGGGCATACTTGCAGGTGCACCAACCAAGGTTCAGGTCATCGCCTTGCGGCGCAAACAAGTTGAACAAAAGCCCGCGGAGCCTGAGGCGACCCCGGAACCCGAAATCGTAGCGGACGCCAAGAACGAAACGCCTGCGGCGGTGGATGCAAAGCCACAAACTGATGCAGCAGATGCCCCCGTGACCGAAACGGAAAAACCGGCCAAGCGGAAATGGTGGCAAAAGAAAAAACCCGTGGCCGCAACTGGCGCAACTGCAGCCGTCGCGGCAACCGCCCCGGTCGCTGACGCAACCGCATCAGTAGCAGAGGCAGAGGCAGCCGCCGAAAACGTGGCCGAAACGGCGGCGCGCGTGACCCCTGCCCCCACCTTGTCGGACCCTGACGTTACAGCGCCTGCGGAAAAACCGGCCAAGCGGAAGTGGTGGCAAAAGAAGCCACGGAACGAAATTACCGAAACGCCCCTTGACCCGATAGCAGGCGCAGCGGCGGCCATCGAAGCCACCGCACCCACCCCGGTTGCCGCTGGTGCGGCAGCCACGTCATCACTCAGCAAACCCTTTGTGCAGGTCGGAACCTACAATGTCGAAGCCAACGCCAAAAGCGCGGCTGACAAGATTAGAAGAAACGGTTTACCTGCCAACGTGCGCGAGCTGAAGAAAGATGACAAACTGGTCTGGCGCGTTTTGGTAGGCCCCGCATCGACCCGATCAGAACGCAACGCCATTCATAACGACGTCAAGGACCTTGGATTTACCGACGCGTTCACCGTCAAAAACTGAAACAAAGGAGGCCCCCGTGCTGTCCTCACTGCGATCATCTGTTTTGACCCTCGGGCTGGCGCTGTTTGCCCTGCCCGCACACGCCTTTGATACCAACGCCCGCGCGGCTTACGTGATGGACCAGACGACCGGCACGGTCCTGCTGTCCAAGGACGCGGATCAGCCGCTGCCGCCTGCGTCAATGTCCAAGCTCATGACATTGTATGTCACCTTCGAGGCGCTGCGCGACGGGCGCCTGACACTGGATGAAACGTTACCGGTTTCAGAGCACGCCATGAGTTATGGTGGCTCGACCATGTTCCTGAACACGCAAGATCGCGTCCGGGTCGAAGATTTGCTGCGGGGCATCATTGTTCTGTCGGGCAATGACGCCTGTGTGGTGGTCGCCGAGGCGCTCAGCCCTGATGGGACCGAGGCGGGATTTGCCCGTTATATGACCCAGCGCGCGCAGCAAATGGGAATGGATAATTCTAATTTCGCCAATTCTAACGGCTGGCCCGCAGCCGGGCATATGATGTCCGTTCATGATCTGGCCATTCTGGCCAACCGGCTGATCTCGGATTTTCCGGAATACTATCCCCTGTTTGCCGAGGAAGTCTTTGAATTCGATGGCCGCGCGCCGTCCAACTCTCGCAACCGCAACCCGCTGCTGAAGCTGGGCATCGGGGCCGATGGCCTGAAAACCGGCCACACGCAAGAGGCCGGGTATGGCCTTGTCGGCTCGGCCAAGCAGGGTGATCGCCGGGTGATCTTTGTCCTCTCGGGGCTCGACAGCACCGCCCGTCGCGCAGAGGAGGCTGAGGCCGTGGTTAACTGGTCGTTTCGTAATTTTGTCGAGAGGACAGTTGCCAACGCCGACACGCCGATAGCCCAAGCCAAGGTCTGGATGGGGGCACAAAAAAACGTAGGCCTGGTGCCCGAAGAAGACCTGAACCTGCTGTTCCCCGTGTTGGGCGACAAGGATATCGAGGCCGAGGTTGTCTATGACGGCCCCGTCAACGCGCCCATCGAAAAAGGGCAGCAACTGGCCGAGTTGGTCATCAAGCCCGACGGCCTGCCCGAAATACGGCGCCCTTTGCTGGCCGCTGAAAGCGTCCCCGCCGGGGGGTTCGTTGTTCGCATGATGACCGTGGGCGGTATCGTTCTGACCGACGTGATCGGCAATCCGCTGGACGCATTGTGACAAGACCCGGGTTGTTTCTGACCTTCGAAGGCATTGACGGATCAGGCAAATCCTCGCAGGCGCGCCTGCTGGCGGATCACTTGCGCAACCTGGGGCACGACGTCGTCCTGACCCGCGAACCCGGCGGCTCGGCCGGGGCCGAAGAAATCCGCAGTCTGGTATTGGAAGGCGACCCCGACCGCTGGTCGGCCGAGACAGAGATCCTGCTGTTCACCGCCGCGCGCCGCGATCATCTGGAGCGCACCATCGAACCGGCGCTGGCGGCTGGCAAAGTGGTGATCTGCGATCGTTTCGCCGACAGCACCCGCATGTATCAGGGCCTGTCGCGCGGTGATCTGCGCGGGTTGGTGGACCAGTTGCACCGGCTGATGATCGGGCGCGAACCCGACCTGACCGTGTTGATAGACATGGACCCGGAAACCGGCCTGGCCCGCGCCAAGGGACGTCAGGGAACCGAAGAACGGTTCGAGGATTTCGGCCTGGACCTGCAACAAAAGATGCGCGCGGGCTTTCTAACGCTTGCCGATGAGTTCGCGGATCGGTTCCGGGTCATTGATGGCAACCGGGATATGGACAGCGTGGCGCGGGATGTGACAGACATCGTCACGCAGGCTTTGCGATGAGCGACGACATCCCAGCCCCAGATCAGGCCCCCGGCGCACCCCACCCGCGCGAGACGCCGCACCTGTTCGGACAGCCCCCGGCCGAACAAGCGTTTCTGAGCGCCTATACCTCAGACAGACTGCATCACGGCTGGCTGCTGACCGGTCCGCGTGGCGTGGGCAAGGCGACGCTGGCCTGGCGCATTGCACGGTTTTTGCTGGCGACGCCAGCGGTCGAGGATGATGGCCTGTTCGGTGCGCCCCCGCCGCCCGAAACGCTGGACATCGCCCCAGATCATCCCGTCGCGCATCGTATTCAGGCGGGCGCTGAACCGGGTCTTGCCGCCATTACCAGATCGGTGAACGATCAGGGGCGGCTGCGGGGCGAAATCGTTGTTGATGATATCCGCAAGCTTGGAAAGTTCTTTGGCTTGTCTTCTGCCGATGGGGGCAGACGGGTGGTCATCGTGGATTCGGCGGATGAGATGAACATCAGCGCGGCCAACGCGCTTTTGAAGATGCTCGAAGAACCACCGGCCCGAACAACGCTGCTGCTGGTGTCGCATCAGCCGTCGCGTTTGCTGCCGACGATCCGATCCCGGTGCCGGACCCTGCGCCTGTCCCCGCTTGGCCCCGAGGATATGCAATCGGCATTGGCACAGGCAGGTGCGGAAATGCCCGCGCAAACCGATCATCTGGCAGCCCTTGCCGCAGGGTCCGTAGGTGACGCCGTCCGCCTGATCAACCTGGGCGGGCTTGAGATTTATGCCGAGCTGATCGCCATTCTGGGCACCCTGCCCCGCATGGATCGGCAACGCGCGCTGGCACTGGCCGAAGCCGCCGCCCAGCGCGGCGCGGCGGAGCGGTTCGAGCTGCTGCTAACCCTGATCGACGTCGCCCTGTCTCGGCTTGCCCTGACCGGTGCGACCGGTGCACCCCTGTCACCCGAGGCCGCCCCGAACGAGGCAGAAACCCTGACCCGTCTATCCGGATCACCGCAGCAGGCCCGCCGCTGGGCCGAAGCCGCCGCCGTGATCACCGCGCGCGCGCGCCATGGGCAGGCGGTCAATCTTGACCCTGCCGCTCTGGTCCTAGATACGGTGTTCAAGATACAGGAAACTTCGGGTCAGGGCAGATGATCGACACCCCCACTATTACCGACAGCCATTGCCATCTGGACTTTCCCGATTTCGACGGGCAGTTGGACGAGATCATCTCCCGCGCCACCGAGGCCGGTGTGACCCGTATGGTCACGATCTGCACTCGTTTGCGCAACGAACCAACCGTCCGTGCCATCGCCGAGGCCCACGCGCCCGTGTTCTACGCCGCTGGCACCCACCCCATGAGTGCCGCGGACGAGCCTTTGGCCACGGTGGATGAGCTGATCGCCCTGTCGCAGCACCCCAAATTCGTGGGCATCGGTGAAACCGGGCTGGATTATCACTATACCGCCGACAGCGCCGAAGTTCAGAAGCAATCGCTGCGTATTCATATCGAGGCCGCCCAGCGTACCGGCCTGCCGCTGATTATCCATGCCCGCGCGGCGGACGATGATATGGCCCGCATTCTGGCCGAAGAATACCGCAACGCGCCCTATTCCTGTGTCATGCATTGCTTTTCGTCTTCTGCGGAATTGGCCAATGCGGCGCTGAATCTGGGGTTTTATCTGTCCATGTCCGGCATCGCCGCCTTTCCCAAAAGCCAGGACCTGCGCGATATCTTTGCCAGCGCCCCGGTCGACCGCATTCTGGTGGAAACCGACGCGCCTTATCTGGCCCCGCCTCCCTATCGCGGCAAAAGGAACGAGCCCGCCTACACCGCCCACACTGCCCGCAAAGGGGCTGAGGTGTTCGGATTGGACTATGCCGATTTCGCCACCCAAACTCAGGCCAATTTCGACCGGCTGTTTACCAAGGCCGCGACCTACAAGGCGGCTGCATGACCGAATTGCGCTGTACCATCCTTGGTTGCGGGTCCTCTGGCGGCGTGCCCCGGTTGGGCAGGCATTGGGGGGCGTGCGATCCGAATAATCCCAGAAATAACCGCCGCCGCTGCTCGATGCTGGTTGAACGCGATGGTCCCGAGGGCACCACATCGGTTCTGATCGACACCACGCCCGACATGCGCAGCCAGTTGCTGGACAGCGGAACCGGGCGGCTGGATGGTGTGGTCTATACCCACTCGCACGCCGACCATGTCCATGGGATCGACGATCTGCGCATGATCGTGTTCAATATGAAAGAGCGGGTGCCCGTCTGGGCCGACGGCGACACACAAAACGCCCTGCTGGGCCGGTTCGGATACGCATTCATTCAACCCGAAGGTTCGCCTTATCCGCCAATCCTTGAGCTGAAATCCATCGACGGCCCGTTCGAGATCAACGGCCCCGGCGGCCCGATCCCGTTTCATCCGTTCAAGGTCAATCACGGGGCAATCGACTCGCTGGGGTTCCGGATGGGCAAACTTGCCTATCTGCCAGATGTCGCGGAAATCTATGACGACGCCTGGCCGCTGTTAGAGGGGTTGGACTGTCTGGTGATCGACGCCCTGCGCCGGTCCCCGCATCCGACGCACGCGCATCTGGAAAAAACCTTGGCCTGGATTGAGCAGTTGCACCCCAAACGCGCGGTTCTGACCAACATGCATATCGACCTCGACTATGCCACGGTTGACGCCGAAACCGACGACCACATCACCCCGGCCTATGATGGCATGGTGATCCATCAGGCGGTATAAGACCCTGTCCGCACGGCATGCGATACCAAAGCCTGCGGGGCGCTGACATGCTGCAAAACCTGATCGACGTCATCCTGCCGGTTTTTCTTGTGATCGGTGCGGGCTATGCCTCGACCCGTCTGGGGTACTTCAAGGAAAATCACATAGACGGGCTGATGAGATTCACCCAAGGGTTCGCAATTCCCTGCCTGTTATTTCTGGCAATCTCAAATCTGGACCTGAGCGCCAGTTTCGACCCCCGGCTGCTGGTCAGCTTCTATACCGCCGCCGCATTGTGCTTTACCGCCGGGTTGTTCGGCGCGCGCCTGATTTTCGGACGGGAGTGGGAGGACTGCGTTGCCATCGGGTTCTGCTGCCTGTTCTCAAACACAGTTCTGCTGGGCCTGCCCATTACCGAACGCGCCTATGGCCCCGAAAACCTGACTGGGAACTATGCGATTATCGCCTTTCATTCGCCGTTTTGCTACGGCGTCGGCATCACGGTGATGGAGGTGATCCGAAATCGCGGTCACGGCGGGGCACGCATGGTTCGCTCGGTCCTGTCCGCGATGTTCCGCAACGCGCTGATCCTTGGCATCGCGCTGGGGTTCATCGTCAACCTGTCCGGGGTTGGTATGCCTGCGGTTGTGGACGAGGCTCTTGGCCTTGTGACCCGCGCAGCCCTGCCCGGCGCCCTGTTTGCACTGGGTGGTGTGCTGGTCAAATACAAACCCGAAGGCGACCTGCGCGCCATTGCGTTTGTGTGTTGCGTGTCCTTGATGCTGCACCCCAGCCTTGTCTGGCTGTTTGGCACCTCGGTCGGCCTGCCGCAGGATCTGTTCCGCTCGGGCGTTCTGAATGCGGCAATGGCCCCGGGCTTCAATGCCTATATCTTTGCCAACATGTATGGCCGGGCCAAACGGATTGCGGCCTCGTCCGTGCTGATCGGAACAGCCGCATCTATCCTGACGGTCTGGTTGTGGCTGACCTTGTTAGGTTAAGGTTTTCAGATCATGGATTGACTTTAACCTGTCAGAAGACACCTATCGGGCAACCAACAGGACAGTTCAAATGCCGCACGCCCTTATTGTCGCCCATGGTCAACCTTCGGCCCCGGCCCCGGCCGAGGCCGCGTTGGCCGCTTACGCCGCCGAAGTCGACGTGCAATGCGATGGGATCAATGTCAGCGCAGCAACCTTGGCCTCACCCGGCGCACTTGAGGACAGCTTGCAGAGACTGCCCCGTGACACCGTGATTTACCCGCTATTCATGGCCAAGGGCTGGTTCGTTACCAGTGCGCTTCCGAAACGGCTGGGCGATCGGTCGCTTCGGATTCTCGACCCGCTGGGTGTCGACGTTGAATTGCCGGCATTGGTTGCCGACGCGTTGCAGGACACGCTGGCAGAAAACCAATGGGACGCCAGCGCGACGGATTTGATCCTGGCCGCCCATGGTTCCGGCCGCAGCCGCAACCCTTCGGCTGTTGCTCAAGGTTTCGCGACGGCGTTGGCGCAACACCTGACATTCGGCTCGATGCACCTGGGATTTGTCGAGGAACCCCCATCCATTGCCGACGCCGCATCCGATCTCAGGGCTCAAGCGCTTTGCCTGCCCTTTTTCGCCTGCACCGGAGGCCATGTTCTTGAGGATGTGCCGCAAGCCCTGAATCAGGCAGGCTTTACCGGAAAGGTGATGCCAGTTGTCGGAGAATTGCCGCAGGTCAAAAGCCACATAGCCGCGACCCTGTGTCAGGCCTTCAAGACGTCTTAACCCAATAGGCATTTGATCCGGTAGGTAAGGACCCGGGAAACCCTGAGGGGCTGAGGCACCGAATGCATGGGTCGGAAAACTTCCCGGCATCATGACCCAAGCTGCCTTATTCCGATGACGTCGCAGGGGCTGTGCGTTCCTGCCCCGAGCCTTCGAGTGCTGAAAAAAGACAGTGACAGGATCGCCCCTTCCTCTTGGCCTCATACAGGGCCATATCTGCAGCGTGCAGGACTTTGGCAGGGTCCGGCCGCGAGAATTGGGTAGACAGCGCGGTCCCGATGCTTGCCGATATCCGGCATCTGTTCCCTTCGAACACCATTGGTGTCTTCAATCTGTCAATCAAACGTTCAGCAACAGCCGACAAGACAGCTTCATCGGACAGGTCTTTGAAGATAATGACAAACTCATCCCCCCCGATACGCGCGACCGTATCATCGCCCCGGGTTTCCTCGACCATGATGCGGGCGGCTTGTTGTAAAACGTAATCTCCCGCCGCATGGCCATACCGATCATTGACGGATTTGAAGAAATCCAGATCCAGATGCATCAGGGCAAAGGGGGAATTTCCCGTGACCAGATGCCCAAGGAAGACATCCATCGCCCGCCGGTTTTTCAACCCGGTCAATATATCGGTAAAGGCTTGTTCTTCGGCCGCCAACATTGCCCCCTGCAAGCGCAGGTTCAATGACCGCGAGGCCTCCATCGCGGCGGATTTGGCTTCGACCAGATACAACAGTTCAATCGCCAGATCGGTGCCCGAAAAATCCGCGCTGGTCAGGGCATAGTCGCGCACAGCATCCAGTATCGAAATGCCGAATGACAGGTTGATGACCGCCCCCTTGCCGTGTGGCAACGGGGCAATCAGACCTTTGAGCGCCGTGCGCGGCGCATCGTGGAATTTCAGGTGTAATTTGCCCCCCGCCAACGACATCAGCCCCGCAATCGTCGTTACGGAACGAGGGCGCAGCAGTTCGAAAACATCCAGAAAGCACTTGCCCGCCATCGGTTGATCCGGGCGCAGCTTTTGCAATGTCGGCCCAATACATGTTATGCGCCCTTCTTCGTTCACAAGCACGAACATGGGGCACAACGTTTCCAGAAGAACCGCCAGATCATTGGTTTCAATCATGATTTACGCGCCCCCAGATCAAAGTGACGCCCTTCGGTAAACGCGCTTTCCACAAGCACAATCGAAATAGCCTCTGCCGTGCCCTTTTGTCCGTCATGCGACAGGATCGCCAAAGTGCCATAATCATCCGCCATGGCGCGCAGCACCCCGACCATAACGCTGGAGTATCCGGGCAGGCCCGGATGACAATGCAGCTGATATTCTGTTGGGGTAAGTTCTCTGAGTTCCAGTTCTGGCAGGTTCAGATCCGAAACCGCCAGCCTGACCCGATCGGACAGATCGTCAAGGGAATGCAGGAATTCGACATATGTGACACCGCCGAAACGCAGCAGTCTGCGCAGATCCTCCATATTGGGATGCGAGACCAGATAAGTTCCCAGATCCTCAAGTATTTCAGCCCTCGGCCGGTTCAGCCGCGTACACAGCGCATCCAAAACCCGCGCGGTTCGATCATCGTCATAGACAAGCATGGCCTCAAACTCGACAAAGCCAAGCTCAGCCACCTCGGTCACGCGCAACCAACAAGATTGCCCATAGGTCGCACATACAAAAGACTGTATCGCCCGGTTGATCAGACCATGCATGAAAAGCCCCAGATTGGTTTCCTGCTTAGTCTGGCCCACCAAACCTTAACAAAAAGCCAAAATGCCCGATGCGAAACGGAAAAAACGGCAGATTTTCAAGGCGAAACCCGCATGAGGTAATCTAGAAATCCGTCGGCGCGCCACCTTCGGCTTTGCGGCGCGCTACGAATTCAGCCAGTTCTTCTCTGATCCCTTCATCCATCGCCGGGGGTTCAAAGCTGGTGATGATTTCCTTGAACATGTGATGGGCGCGTTCAGCCGTCCATATTCCACCCGCCACGTCCCAACCTTCATAGTTTTTCCAATCGCTCAGGAACGGTTGGTAAAACGCTGTGGTGTACCGGTCCTGAGTGTGCTGGATGCCAAAGAAATGCCCGTCATTCCCGACAGAGCGGATTGCGTCCAATGCGATTTCATCAGGCCCCGTGGCCGTCAACTCTGGCTGCATATATCTTTGAATTTGCTGAAGTATCTCACAATCCATGATGAATTTCTCAGGGCTGGCGATCAGGCCACCCTCTAACCATCCGGCAGCGTGGTAGACCATATTCGTGCCCGACTGCACTGCCGCCCACAGGGAGTTTGACGTCTCCCACACCGATTGCCCATCCGGCACATTGGCGGCGCACACACCTGATGACCGCATCGGCAGGCCATAGAACCGCGCCATTTGCCCGGTCATCTGGGTCGATCGCATGTATTCCGGTGTACCGAATGCCGGTGCGCCGGATTTCATGTCCACATTCGATGTAAACGTGCCGATCACGCAGGGTATCCCGGGGCGCACGTATTGGAACAATGCTATTGCGCACAAAGCCTCGGCCAGTGATTGCGCCACCGCCCCGGCCATCGTCACCGGTGCCATGGCCCCGGCCAGCGTAAACGGCGTTACGACAATCGCCTGCCCGCGCCGCGCCAGACGCAAACACCCGTCAATCATCGGGTGATCATGTTTCAACGGCGAGGTCGAATTGATGTTGGTATACATGCGCGGATGAGCGTCGAATTCGTCATGGCTGAGGCCACTCCCGATCCGCACCATTTCCATCACGTCTTCGACACGCTCCTTGCCCAGCGAATAGGCATGCATCGCCTTGTCGGTCAGGGTCAGCTTGTCATAAAGAACATCCAGATGGCGGACGCTGGCGTGAATATCGACCGGTTCGACCGGATAGCCGCCCGCGAAGTGAATGCAATTGAAATACTGCGTCAGTTTCAACAGGTTCCGGCACATTTCACGGTTGCCGGGAACCTTGGTGCCGATCTCCATGTCCCAATAGTTTGGCGGAGACGACACGTTCCCGAAGACCATATTATTGCCCCCGATCTCGATCTTGCGCGCGGGGTTGCGCGGGGTGATCGAAAACCGGGACGGAGCCTTGGCCACCATCTCCATGACAAAATCGCGGCCCATCCGGACATTGTCGCCCTTGATGGTACAACCAGCCTCTCGCAGAATTCCGATGGCTTCCTTGTTATAGAACTCGACCCCGATTTCTTCGAGGATGCGCATGGCACCTTCATGGATCGCCTCAATCCCGGCCTCGTCCAGCGGCTCGGTCGGCCGGTCGACATTGATCGGAGGGCTCCAGGGCATCTGGTCGATCACCGCGCTGCCTCTGCGCGCGGCGGCACCGGCCCGCCCTCCGCCGCGGCGTTTGCGAGATTTTGTGTCAGCCATTGGACCCTCCGGAACTTGCGTTTCCCCAAGCAAGCCCCGAAGTCGGGTAACTGGCCGCTCTGTCTGCGACAAGCTATGTCGGTTTTCTATCCCGGATCGCCGAATTCAGCCCTCAGGGGGTCAATTCCTCACCAACCAATCGGGAATATGTCCGATATCAGGCAAGACGACATCCGCCATGGGCGCAAGCGCTTCGGCCTGTGCCAACCCGGTCAACACCCCGATTGTGGTCATTCCTGCGGCACGACCGGCCTGTAAATCGTGCAAGCTGTCCCCAACCATCGCAACCCGCGCCGGATCGACACCGACATGAGAGGCAAAAGCCAAAAGCTGACCGGGGCCGGGCTTGAACCCATGCCCGCTGTCATAGCCTGCGACAAAATCGAAATGATCCCGAATGCCTGCAGATTCCAGATGCTGCAAAGCGGGCATCTCCCCGTCATTGGTGGCCACGCCCAGCTTTAGCCCCAACTGCCTGAGGCGTTCGAGAAACGGCACGAGCGGTATTGCAGGTGCCTGCGGTGCAGTGGCCGATTCCGCATTGAGCAGGTCGATCAGCTCATCTCGCGGCATGTCAGGAAAATGCGGAGCCAACGCTGCAGCAACTTCGTCGACAGTGCCAGCGATGACAATGCTGTCCTCGGAATAGGTGCCCTGTTCCAGATCAAAGCCGATGACATGCCCAAGCTTAGCGGCGCGCGTCAGGTCACCTTGTGACAGGCGCAACAGTAAGTTGCGACCAAATGCGCCCCATGTGTCCGCAAAATCAAACAGCGTGCCATCCTTGTCGAACAAGATCGCGTCAATGGGCATCATGTGCTCCTGCTAGTATATTGGATCAGGTCCAGTGAACGTCCGCACCCCCGGACAAGACAGCGCGGGCTTGGCCCGGCAGATCGTACGGCACAGAATTGGCGTCACAAAAGGCCACGACCCACGAATCGTCAAGCATCAAAAACTCAAGCACAGACCCCAAAAACTCGGATTCTGCGGCCCTGTCGCGCAGGTCTTCGGCTGATGCGCCGGTCGATCCCAGAAAAACCGGCAGCAATTCCTCATTCCCGACCAGCCACCCCAGGGCATTCAGGGCCAAAGTTTCAGCGGATTGGGCGGAGATTGGCATAAAGAAGCCCCGGATCAGATCTTGGAAAGGGTTTGTTAACCAGACTCATAAACACTTTGACAACACATGCAATCAACGGTGACTGATATGTCCGTGCAGGGAACCATCCTTGTCCTCGACGGGGCCTCGACCAATCGCATCATGCTGAAGGTGCAATTGACAGCGGCGTGGTATCACGTCGTTCAGGGCGAAAGACTTCAGGGTCTTGGCGGGCTGCTGCGGCGCGCCAGACCCGATCTGGTGTTAACCTCGCAGGCGTTGCCAGACGGCACGGCCGCCGATGTGAAACGCCTGGTCATGGCCGACCCGGACTTGATCGACGTGCCGGTGGTCGCCATTGCCCCGCAGAATGACAGAGCCGCCAGATTAAAGGCGCTGGCTGATGGTTTGGACGATGTTCTGGCGCATCCCTTCAAAGACACATTCTTGCTGGCGCGAGTGCGCAGCCTGTTGCGCACTCGCGCGGATACGCAGGACTTGCAAGTCGGGAACGAGTCGCAACCGATCGGGTTCTCGGAGCCTGCCCCGGCGTTGCTCACCGCGCCCAAAGCTGCCCATGTGGCTGTTCTGACGCAGTCTGCGCGCGCCGGGGCCTTGTGGCAAAAGGCACTGTCGAAAACCACGCGGCACCGCTTGTCCGCCCATACGCTGACAAACCTTCAGGGGCTGTTGTCCGGGCCGATCCCCGACGCCATCGTAATGGAGGTCAACGCCGATATGTCGGGGCTGAACCTATTGGCGGATCTAAAGTCGCGCGGCACCACAAGGCGCACGGTACTGATCGGCGTGCTTGCGGATGACAACGCCGATCTCGCATCCGAAGCGCTGGATCGGGGGGCCGACGCGATATGCATGGGCGGTTTCTGCGCGGATGAAACGCTGCTGCGGCTTGAAAATCAGATCGCCCGCAAGGCTCGTGTCGATCAGATGCGCGCCTCATTGCGGCGCGGGATTGCTGAATCCTGGGTTGATCCCCTGACCGGCCTGTACAATCGCCGCTATGCGATGCGCGCGATGGATCAGATTCTGCGTCAATCTGCGCAATCCGGGCACGGTTTTGCGGTCATGCTGGCCGATCTGGATCACTTTAAGGCCATCAACGACAAGTTCGGCCACACAGGTGGCGACCAGGTTTTGACCGAGGCGGCGACGCGCATGAAACAAGCCGTCGGCTCAGCCGGTTTTGTCGCGCGGATCGGCGGGGAAGAATTCATGATCGGCCTATCTGACACCACCCAAGCCAACGCTTTGCGGGTGGCCAAGTCCCTATGCGACCGGTTCCGGCAGAGCCCGTTCGACCTGACGGACAGTGCAGCGTCGGTGCCGGTGACAATCAGCATAGGGCTGATCTCATCCCACCCCAACGACCCGTCACAATCGCTGCGACCTACACCGTTGGATGGGCTGATAAAGTCAGCCGACAACGCGCTTTACGCGGCAAAAAAGGCAGGCCGCAATCAGGTCAGGGTCAGACCCTGTGCCGCCTGAGGTGATCAGTTTTTCCTGTTGCGCCGATGCGGGCCACGACGCACCACGTCCTTTAACCTGTCGGCATAGACCTGACGTTCTTCGTCGCTCATCTCTGTGATGCGGGCCAACCATTCTTCCTGCAAGGCCACCTGCAAATCCGCCATGGATTGCGCCTGTTGCTGCAAGAGAACCTGAACGGCCTCCGGTTCAAAAGGGTCTGACCGCAGGGCTGTGCCAAGCGCGTCGAAATCCTGCGATCGGTGCTTTGAACCCTTTACATGCCGTTCGGACAACTCCTGACGCAGGGCCACCCGATCCTCTTTGGGCAGGGCCCGGTACAGCGCCGATCCAAATCCGGGCGGCGCCTTGCCATGATGGCCGCCCTTGACCCTGAAGGCCGTGCCCAATGCCACGCCCACAACCAACAAATTCAGGGCCAGAGACACCGCCAGAAGGATCGGCATCCAACGTCCTTTTGGCTTGGGATCATCGCTCATTCCGCGTCCTCCAAAAATACTGTATCCAGGCCTAGATCCGAGACCACATAACCACTGTCCTGAACATAGATAAACGTCGCCGGGTCAGGCAGGAAATCCGGCGCGGCGAAGCCGATCCAGACGCCTGCGACGCCGGCGGCCACCAGCCCGCTTATGCCTTGCCAACCGGCGACATTGTCGAGCAATCGCGCCCAATGAGAGCGTTGTGGGGGACGCAACCTTTCAAGCCGAACGGCTTCGGCATCCGTCAGAACACGAACGGCCAGATCATCCGGCAACACAGGTCGGTTTTGCCGCGCATGGGCCAGCAACTGATCCAATTCCATGTCTTTTTCAGCCATCGTCATACCCCAACTCATCCCGCCGTCCGGCCAGTATCGCCGTCAAAGCCCGCTTTCCACGCGCGGTCAGGCTTTCCACCGCTTCTGTCGAAATGCCCATGACCCCGGCGATCTCGGGGTTGGGCAATTCTTCGATATGTCGCAAGACAACGGCTTGCCGCTGGCGCTCGGGCAACTGCGACAGGGCCGTCTGTAACGCATCCTTGCGCGCTTCGTCCTGCATTCGCTCTGCCGCGCTGCGCGTACCGTCCTCTGGCTCGGGCACGTCGGCAAGCCTGTCGGGCGATTTCTTGCGCCGCATATCCACGCAAAGGTTCAGCGTAACGCGATACAGCCAGGTTGAAACCTTTGCCTGCCCGGACACCCAGTTCGGTGCCATTTGCCACAGTCGCATCATTGCCTCCTGCGTTACATCCTCGGCCTCGGCCTTATTGCCCAGCATCCGCAGAGCCACCGAGAAACTGCGTGGCGCAAGGCGGTCGGTCAACACACGCGCAGCCGCTGCATCGCCGTCGGCGAACTGCCGCAGCAACGCATCGTCACCGTGCCCATTCGCGGCGTCTGCAACGCCGCGAATATCGTGCAAAGGGGAGGTCAGGTCCTCCATCCCGCATCAGCTATCGTCAGAGCCAGCCTTGTCGCCCTTCTTGTGCTTCCGGCCCTTTTTGTCCTTTGCATCGGCAAATTCCTGTTCCGAGATCGTACCGCTGTTATCCGTGTCGATACGGTCGAACATCTTGCCAGCGCGGCGCGGTTTGGGCAACTCGTCCTGCGTCAGAAAGCCGTCCTGATCGGCATCGTGGCGTTCAAACATCTTGGTCACGCGATCATTGGCCTTTTTCTGACCGGCGGCCTGCATTTCCTCAACGCTCAGCTGACCGTCTCCGCCGGTATCCGCATTGGTGAAACGCTGGCTGCGATGGGCCTGCATCTCGTCCTGAGTGATCTGACCATCACCATCAGCATCCAGTTCCTGAAACGTCACAGGATCGTGATTACGCGGACCTGCGGCCAGAGCCGAGGTGCCTGTGACAGTAACAGCCGAAAGGATGATGGCTGGAATAAACTTGGCGCTTTTCATGTCGTTTTCCCTTGTTTTTGCGGCCCCTTTGCCGCTGCTCACATAGGTTCAAACGCGGCCCGGACAGACTTCCGTCGCAAAAAGCGCATTTTTTTTGCAAGTTACCCCTCCCGGATATACGCTGTGTCTGATAGATGCCTGCGATGCAAAGCGACGCACCCCCCTTTTCTGGGGGCCAAAACAAGCGCAATATCCTGCTAATTTGAACGCGCGAGTATCACAATGACAGATCAGACGATCGACACCACGACCGAGAATGACCGCCCGACCTGGCCAGCTCTGGTCAAGGGGTTCCGTTGCCGGTGCCCAAAATGCGGCGAGGGTAAATTGCTGCACAGCTATCTGAAGGTGAATGACGGCTGCGCCAATTGCGGTCAGGAACTGTTTCACCACCGGGCGGACGATGGGCCAGCCTATCTGACCATCCTGCTTGTTGGTCACCTGTTGGCTCCGGCTTTGCATGTTTCCTATGTTCAGTGGCGCCCCGAACCGTTGACGATGTTTTTGATTTTGGCCGTCGGCTGTACAGCACTTTCGCTGTTTCTTTTGCCAAGGATGAAGGGCGCTGTTGTGGCGTATCAATGGGCCCGTCGCATGCATGGGTTTGAAAAAGCGCAATGATCCGGGCAAGCAGGTCGCGCGGCGCATGACTATAGACAAAACCGCGATACGCGATGCGGCCACGGTCATCGTTCTACGGAACCGTATGACCAACCCCATGATCCTGATGGGTCAAAGGGGGGCGAAGGCTGCTTTCATGCCAAACAAATTCGTGTTCCCCGGCGGTGCCGTAGACGCGGCTGATGCGGCTGTGCCGCTGGCCAGCGGCCTGCCGGGTGGATGCACCGAACGGCTGGCTGAACAGTCGCAACCAGGGCTGGAAACTGCTTTGACGGTCGCAGCGATCCGTGAACTGTGGGAAGAAACCGGTCTGGTTCTTGGTGAACCGGGTACATGGGCCGGTGACATTCCAGTAGACTGGCAAAGCTTTGCCCGGATGGGATATCTGCCCTCGGCCAGTGCCCTGCAATTTGTCTTTCGGGCGGTAACGCCCCCCGGTCGCCCGCGCCGTTTCGACGCGCGGTTCTTTTTAGTGGACGCCGATGCGATCCACGGCGATCTCGACGATTTTAGCCGCGCTTCTGACGAACTTTCGCACCTGCAATGGGTGGCTCTGGATAAGGCGCGGGACCTGGACTTGCCCTTTATCACCGAGGTGGTTCTGGCAGAGATCACTGCCCGCGTCACAGACCCGCAGCCCCCGACAACGGTACCCTTCTATCTGCACAACGAGGAACAAAGCCTGTTTCTGCAGATCAAGGGTTATCCGATGCCCGAGGCGGACTGACCCGGTGAAGCCTATTTCAGCCGACTGATCACCGCGGTCACTTCGGGCTTTTTGCCGATCTCGGTTTTTGCGGTCTGACGCACGATCCGGCGCATGGCCTCTTCCAGTTTGTCATCGTCGCGCCGCGTCTTGGCATCGGCCCGCATCAGGAATTGGTTGAGGTCTTCTTCCAGAACGTCAATCAAGGCCGCGCGGGATGTTCCCGTTTCAGGCAAGCCCATCGTGTCGCACCAGGGTTCGCCCAATGGTTCGTCTTCTTCGTCCAGAATGACCGTCACGGTGACATGCCCATTCAGTGCCATGCGGATACGATCACGCACAACCCCATCCAGGGCGCCGACCTTGACCGTTCCGTCCAGATACGTTCGGCCGGTCTCGACATAATCAACCACTTGCGGGGCGTTTCCTGTCAGGTCCAGCATGGTGCCATTGATCGCCAGAATGCCTGTGCGCCCACCAGCCTCGGCCAGTTTCGTGTGTTCGCGCAGATGCCGGTGTTCACCATGCATCGGGATCACCATCTGCGGGTCGACAATCGCGTGCACTTTCTCAAGATCAGGGCGGTTGGCGTGGCCGGATACGTGATACAGGCCCGCGCTGTCGTCCACGACATCGACGCCCTTTTCGCTGAGCTGGTTCATGATAAAGATCACGCCCCGCTCGTTTCCGGGGATAGTTTTGGACGAAAACAGGAACAGATCGCCCTCTTTCAGTTCCAGCCCGCGATACTTGCCACGTGCAAGCTGCGCGCTTGCGGCGCGACGTTCGCCCTGGCTGCCGGTCACGATCAGCATCAGGTTCTGACGTGGCAGATCAACCGCTTCCTCGGCACTGATGACGCTGGGAAAATCCGACAAGATACCGGTTTCTGTCGCCGCTTCGACCATACGCCGCATGGCCCGCCCCAACAGAACGACTGACCGCCCGGCCCGCACGCCCGCCTCGGCCAGCGTCTTTACCCGCGCCACATTCGAGGCAAAAGTCGTCGCAACGACCATACCATCTGCGCTGGCCACCAGCTTGGTGATCTCGGGGCCAACCTCGGATTCCGACCGACCGGGATGAGAGGAAAACACATTGGTGCTGTCACAGACCAACGCTTTGACACCGGGCTTGGCCACACTGGCCCAAAGCTCGGGATCAAAGGGTTCACCCACGACGGGGTTAGCATCCAGTTTGAAGTCGCCCGAATGCACGATCCGCCCCGCAGGCGTATCAATCACCAACGCAGCGCTTTCCGGAATCGAATGCGAAACCGGCAAAAAGCCCACCGTAAAGGGGCCAAGCTTGACCTGTTCGGGCCATGCCGAAAGCGTTTGTACCGCGTCCTCGGGGTGGCCGTGCTCTTCCATCTTGCGGCGTGCGATATTGGCCGTAAAGGCGCGCGCATAGATCGGCGCGCCCAACGCATTATAGCAATGGGCCACAGCGCCCACATGGTCCTCGTGCGCGTGGGTGACGAACACCGCCTCAAGCCGGTCGGCACGTTCCTGCAGCCACGTGATATCGGCGTGGATCAGATCGACGCCCGGCGTCGTGTCCATGTCGGGGAACGTCACACCCAGATCCACAAGGATCAGCCTTTCCTGCCCTGGCTTACCATAGCCATAGACATAAGCATTCATCCCAATTTCACCGGCGCCGCCCAGCGGCAGATAGATCAGTCGTTCACTGCTCATGTTGAGCCATTTTCCTTGTTATAGCGATGTATCACGGTCAGGCCGTGCATCGTCAGATCATCCTCGATCGCGTCAAACCCTACATCTGCCTGATCGAACAGAGGCGCAAGCCCCCCGGTGCCGATGACTTTCATCGGCATCCCGTATTCCGCTTTGATCCGGGCAATCAGCCCCTCGATCAATCCGGAATAGCCCCAATACACGCCCGATTGAATGCAGCCAACCGTATTCGTACCAATCACTTTGTCGGGCCGCGTAATATCAATATGGGGCAATGCCGCCGCCCCCTGATGCAACGCCTCAAGGCTGAGGTTCACACCCGGCGCGATGATCCCACCGACATAAGCCCCGTCTGACGCCACAACATCAAAGTTGGTCGCGGTGCCAAAATCCACAACCACAACGTCACCGCCATGGCGGTCGAACGCCGCCACGGCATTTGAAAGCCGATCCGGGCCGGGCACCGTCCCTTCATCAACGCGCGGGACCACGGGCAACAAGCATTCTGGCTTGCCTACAACAAGCGGCCTGCATCCAAAGAAACGGTCAGCAAAAATACGCAGGTTGAACACAACCCGCGGCACGGTCGAGGCGATAACGACATCGGTAATGTCAGCCTCGATCCCATAGTGTTTCACCAGCGTGGAATACCAGGTGAAATAGGCGTCCGCCGTGCGGGAATGGTGGGTCGAGGTGCGCAGGGTACACAGAAACTGCTCACCATCCCAGATCGAGAAAACGGTGTTCGTGTTACCGCAGTCGATTGCCAGAAGCATATGCGCCCCTTTCAGAAATACACATCCGCCGCAGGTATGTTCACGCGGCCCTTGGCGGTTTTTAGGACAAGGTTGCCACCCGCGTCCACCGTTTCAAAAGTGCCCACCGTCTCGGACGCGGCCGTGCGGGCAGTGATCACCTCTCCCAGCCGCGCCGCGCGGGCCAGCCAGGCGGTGCGGATCGGTTCAAATCCATAGGTCTCAAACTGCGTTTCATAGCCCGCATAGGCGGCAGCCAGTTCCGTCAGGAAATCCTCGGGGCATACATCGGTGCCCGTCTCAGACAGCAATGAAACTGGCCGCACCGCACCCGGTTCGACCGCGCCAGGTGTCGGTGCCTCGGACAGGTTCACGCCGATCCCGATCGACAGATAGGCAAGCTCACGCCCCTGCCCGGTGCTTTCCAGCAGGATACCAGCCAATTTGCCACCGTTCAGCAACACATCATTGGGCCATTTCAACGACAACCCAGCCGCGCGCCCTGTGACCGCGACACAGGCATCGAACAGGGCCAGTGCCGCCACGAAACTGCGCAGTGCCGCTTGTTCGGGATTGCCTTGGGGGCGCATCAAAAGCGTCGTAGCCAGATTACCCTTGGGGTTGGCCCATACGCGCCCGCGTCGCCCGCGTGCCGCTGTTTGGTGGTGGGCCATGATCCACACCGGACCCTGTGCCGTCGGGGCGATGCGAGCCGCCTCATTCAGGGTACTGTCGACTTCCTGCACGACATGCAGCCCATATCCTTGTGGCCAATCCGTCATGTCAAAAAGGCCCGGTCAAAAGACCGAGCCCCTGCATTTGGATGGAATGCGCGTCAGTTAACAAGTGTTGCCGCGGCAGCAGCCGCCGCGCCTTCGATACCGAACTGATAGAAAATGCCAACCAGCATCAGCGCCGCCGACCCCATCAGGGCAACCCAAAGAACCGGCGAAGAGTGTGTCTCAATCGGGTCTTCGTTTTCATCCCCGAAATACATGTAAAACACGATCCGCAGATAGTAGAATGCACCGATGACCGAGGCAATCGCCGAGACAATCACCAGCCCCGTCAGCCCCGCATCAACGCCAGCCTGCCAGACGCCGAACTTGGCGAAAAAGCCCAGCATCGGCGGCACGCCCGCTAGCGAGAACATCAGGATAAGAACGGCCAACGCCTTGCCCGGTTCATGCCTTGAATACTGCCGCAGCGCGTCGATATCCGTGACTGGTTTTCCGTCCCGCTCCATCATCAAGATAAAGGCAAAGGTGCCGATATTCATGGTCACGTAGATCGCCAGATACATCAGCATCGCCTTGATGCCCATCTCGGTCCCGGCGGCCAGACCGATCAGCGCATACCCCATATGGGCAATCGACGAAAACGCCATCAGTCGCTTGATGTCACGTTGACCAATCGCGGCCACAGCACCCAACAACATCGACAGGACCGACAACAGTACGATGACCTGCTGCCAATCTTTGACCACCCCGCCAAACGCATCATGCAACACGCGGGCAAACAGGGCCATGGCCGCAACCTTGGGAGCGGTTGCAAAGAAAGCGGTGATCGGCGTGGGCGAACCTTCGTACACATCCGGCGTCCACATGTGGAACGGCACGGCGGACACTTTGAACGCCAGACCCGAAATCAGGAAGATCAAACCAAACAACAATCCAATCGACACGTCGCCATGGTGAACCGTCTGAATGATCCCCGAGAACAGCGTGGTACCCGTAAAGCCATAGATCAGCGACGCGCCATAAAGCAGCAAGCCCGAGCTGAGCGCGCCCAGCACAAAGTATTTCAGGCCCGCTTCGGTCGATTTCGCGCTGTCGCGACGCAGGGCGGCAACAACGTAAAGTGACAGGGATTGCAGCTCCAACCCCATGTAAAGCGACATCAGATCGCCCGCGCTGACCATCATCATCATGCCGACGGCCGCCAGAGCAATAAGCAGCGGGTATTCAAACCGCAGCAGGTCGCGACGCGCCATATACTCCTGGCTCATCACCAGAACGGCCGCAGCCGACAGCAGGATCGCGACTTTGGCAAACCGGGCAAAGCCGTCATCCACGAACATTCCATTGAATGCGACGTTTGTGCCATCGCCATTGGCCGCGATCCAGATCGCCAGCAAGGCCATCAACCCCGCCGTCGTCCAGACCAAAGCAGATGCCAACCCGTCTTTTGACGTGTAGACAGCCCCGACCAGCGCCACCATCGCATAGAGCGCCAGTACGATTTCCGGCAGGATTACAGTCAGATCAGCTTGGATCATGTCTCCAAAGCCCCCTTAATGCGAAGCGGCAGTCTGGGTCACGGCCTCAGCCGCGGCCAGAGCCGTGTCATAGTTCGAAATCAGCGCGGCGGTGGAATTGCCAATCACATCGGTCACCAGCGACGGGTAGACGCCCAGCAGGATCGTCATCACGATCAGCGGCGCAAAGATCAGCCGCTCGCGCGAGCTCATGTCGGTCATCGCTTTCAGGCTTTCCTTGATCAGATCGCCAAAGACCACCCGGCGATACAGCCAAAGCGCATAAGCGGCCGAGAAGATCACACCGGTTGCTGCCACTGCCGTCACCCAGGTGTTGACCTGGAACGCGCCCATCAGGGTCAGGAATTCACCGACAAACCCGGATGTACCCGGCAGGCCCACATTGGCCATGGTGAACAGCATGAAGACCAGCGCATAAGCCGGCATCCGGATTACCAGACCACCATAGGCTTCGATCTCGCGGGTGTGCATCCGGTCATAGATCACGCCAACGCACAGGAACAACGCAGCCGAGATGAACCCGTGGCTGAGCATCTGAAAGATGGCCCCATCAATCCCCTGCTGGTTTGCGGCAAAGATCCCCATGGTCACAAAACCCATATGCGCGACCGAGGAATAAGCGATCAGCTTTTTCATATCTTCCTGCACCAACGCCACCAGCGAGGTGTAGACAACGGCAATCGCCGACATCCAAAGGACAACATCGGTCATCACCGCAGATCCGATGGGGAACATCGGCAGGCTGAAGCGCAGGAAGCCATAGCCGCCCATCTTCAGCAGGATTGCCGCCAGAACAACAGAACCCGCCGTGGGCGCCTGGACGTGCGCATCCGGCAACCAGGTGTGCACCGGCCACATCGGCATCTTCACCGCAAAGCTGGCAAAAAAGGCCAGGAACATCAGCGTCTGCATCCCACCGACGACATAGACACCCAGAATACTGAACCCTTCCGAGGAGAACTGATGGCTCATCAGCGCCTCAATATCCGTGGTGCCCGCATCCGAATACATCGCCACCATGGCAACCAGCATCAGAACCGAGCCAAGGAAGGTGTACAGAAAGAACTTGAAGCTTGCGTAAATCCGGTTTGCCCCACCCCAGATGCCGATGATCAGGAACATCGGGATCAGGCCAGCCTCAAAGAACAGGTAGAACAGCACCAGATCCAGCGCCATGAACACGCCCAACATCAGCGTTTCCAGCAGCAGGAAGGCAATCATGTATTCTTTGACCCGCTCGGTCACGTTCCAGCTGGCCAGGATGGTCAACGGCATGATGAATGTGGTCAGCAGCACAAACAGAACGCTGATCCCGTCCACACCCATCTTGTATTTCAGACCCAGCAGCCATTCCCCTTCTTCCACCATCTGGAAGCCGGTGTTGGATGGATCAAAGCCTGTGTAGATGCCAATCGAGACCAGAAACGTCACCGTGGTCGCGACCAGCGCAACCCATTTCGCATTGCGCTGTGCGGCCACATCCTCGCCATGCAGGAACAGGGCCAGAATGCCTGCCGCCACAGCGGGAATGAAGGTGACGATGGAGAGGATATTATCCATTAGTGAGCGCCTCCGCCGATCGACATCCAGGTGACCAGGGCTGCGATACCCAGAACCATCCAGAAGGCGTAAGTAAAGATGTAGCCCGTCTGCGCCTTGCCTGCGAGGCGGGTAAAGAAGGGAACAACGCCCATGGCCACCCCGTTCAGGAACCCGTCGATGGTGTTGCCATCCCCGCGTTTCCACAGAAAGCGGCCAAGCGCGATGGTAGGTTTGACAAAGATCGCATTATAGATTTCGTCAAAGTACCACTTGTTCAACAGGAACAGGTACAGCGGACGCTGGTTCGCAGCCAGACGTGCAGGCAGCGACGTGTTCACGATGTAGAACCAGTAGGCCACGATAAAGCCGAGAACCATCGCAACAAAAGGCGAGACCTTGACCCATTTCGGAGCCGCATGGGCATCGTCCAGCACATGGTTGTCCGGTGCCATATACAGCGCACCCTCGCCCGGCTCACCCGCAAAAACATAGTGATGATCGCCACCATGTGCGTCTTTCTCACCGTGGGTGTCGTCTCCGTGACCTTCATCGACGTGCGCCGTGTCGGCATGGCCGATATCCGCATGCGCGTCATCGCCGTGATGCGCCTCGGCCGTGCCGTCTTGGACATGCGCCGCGTGGGTGTCCGCATCATGACCTTCGGCGTGCTCGGACGCTTCGGCCACCGGAATGCCATAGAACTTGCCGACCTTGTCCGCGTGACCAAAGAAGCTGCCATACCACAGCATCCCTGAAAACACCGCGCCCAGCGACAGAACCCCCAGCGGGATCAACATGGTCATCGGGCTTTCGTGCGCATGATCATGCGTGTGTTTGTCGCCGCGTTCCTCACCATAGAAGGTCAGGAAGATCAGACGCCAGCTGTAAAACGAGGTGAACATCGCTGCGATCACCAGCATCCAGAAGGCATAACCGGTCCCACCGGCAAAGGCGCTTTCAATGATGGCGTCTTTGGACAGGAACCCGGCAAAGCCGAATGTGGTCAGCGGAATACCAACGCCGGTGATGGCCAGCGTACCGATCATCATTGCGGCAAAGGTATACGGGATTTTCTTACGCAAACCGCCGTATTCCGTCATCTCCTGCTCATGATGCATCGCGTGGATCACGGAACCCGCCCCAAGGAACAACAGCGCCTTGAAGAACGCGTGTGTCAGCAGGTGGAACATCGCTGCCGAGTACATGCCGACGCCTGCGGCAACAAACATGTAGCCCAGCTGCGAACAGGTCGAATAGGCAATCACACGTTTGATGTCGGTTTGCACCAGGCCAACGGTCGCCGCAAAGAACGCGGTAGACGCGCCAAGGAACGTGATGAATCCGGTCGCACCCGGCGCGAATTCCATCAGCGGCGACATGCGGCAGATCAGGAAAACACCCGCCGTCACCATGGTTGCCGCGTGGATCAGCGCCGACACAGGTGTCGGGCCTTCCATCGCGTCGGGCAGCCAGGTGTGCAGGATCAACTGCGCCGATTTACCCATCGCGCCGATGAACAGAAGAACACAGATAACTTCAATGGCGCTCCACTCACCCCACAGGAAATGCAACTGTGTTTCTGCCAGTTTCGGTGCCGATGCGAAGATGTCCGAGAAATTGATGCTGTCCGTCAGGAAGAACAGCGCAAAGATTCCCAGCGCAAAGCCGAAGTCACCGACACGGTTGACGATAAAGGCCTTCATCGCAGCCGCATTCGCCGTCGGTTTGCGATAGTAGAACCCAATCAACAGATAGGACGCAACACCCACGCCTTCCCAGCCAAAGAACATCTGAACCAGGTTATCCGCCGTCACCAGCATCAGCATGGCAAAGGTAAAGAAGGACAAATAGGCAAAGAAGCGTGGCTTATAGCTTTCGCCTTCGCGCCATTGCGGGTCGTGATCCATGTAGCCAAAGGAATACAGGTGCACCAAAGCCGAAACGGTGGTCACCACGATCAGCATGATCGCGGTCAGCCGGTCCAGACGCACGGCCCAGCTGGTCGACAGCGATCCGCTTTCGATCCAGCGCAGAATTTCGATGTGCTGGGTATGCCCGTCGAAGGATAGGAACACGATCCAGCTGAGCAGACAGGCCAGAAACAACAGACCCGTGGCCGTCCACATGGCGGCTTTTTCGCCAATGAACTTCCAGCCAAAGCCGCACAGAATTGCGCCCACCAGCGGGGCAAAGAGGATGGTGGTTTCCATGGTCTCTTACCCCTTCATCATATTGACGTCTTCGACCGCGATGGTGCCGCGGATCCGGAAGAAGCAAACCAGAATGGCCAGGCCAATCGCCGCCTCGGCCGCCGCAACGGTCAGAACGAACAGCGTAAACACCTGCCCAACCAGATCGCCAAGGAAGCTGGAGAACGCCACGAGGTTGATATTCACCGCCAGCAACATCAGTTCGATGCTCATCAGCAGAATGATGACGTTCTTGCGGTTCAGGAAGAGACCGAAGATGCCGATGACGAACAGCGTCGCCGCGACCGTGAGGTAGTGTTCAAGTCCGATCATGGTAGCAAGCTTTCGTATAGCTGGATAAGTCCGGGTCTTTGGTCAATGCAACCAAACGGAAAAGAGCATATTGACCCATTAAGTGGTTCGACGAACGACCCTACAGCTTCTGTGTCCATCCCTGGAACATCCGGGCCAAATGACCCGCTCCAAGGATGTGAGCCTGCGAGAGCATTCGTTCCGAAGACACCGACCTGCGACGCAACAACACTAAGAGTGGCAACGGCAAATATCGCTTTACGCATCACAACCCCTGCCCCGGTTTCACGTCTTTCAGCTCCATCGCCTTGGCCGGGTCGCGCATCATCTGGCCGATGATGTCCTGACGCTTGATGTCCTTGCGGTGGCGCAGGGTCAGCACAATGGCTCCGATCATGGCTACCAGCAGGATCAGACCCGCCAGTTGGAACAGAAGGAAGTATTGATCATAAAGGATGACACCCAACGCTTCGGTGTTGTGGCGATCCACCGGCACCGGCTGCGCCAGATTGGCCGACGCACCCTGCGCGCTGTCCCAGGCGCCAAAGGCCATAACGAACTGCATCAGGATGACCAGACCGATCAGCAAGGCCAGCGGCATATAGCGTGCCATCTCGGCCTTCAATTCGGCAAAATCCACGTCCAGCATCATCACCACGAACAGGAACAGCACCGCGACCGCGCCGACATAGACGATGATCAGCAGCATCGCCACGAACTCAGCCCCCAGCAACACGAACAGCCCCGCCGCGGACAGGAAAGACAGGATCAGCCACAGCACCGAGTGTACCGGCTGGCGGCTGATCACCGTGAACAGCCCACCGGTGATGGCGCTAATGGCAAACAGATAGAAGGCAAAGACGGTCATTGATCCTCATCCTCGTTATCGCCCATGACCTCTTGCGCCAGATCCAGCGCGCGGGTCATGGCCGGGATGCCGGCAAAGACCGACATCTGACCGATCGTTTCCACGATCTCTTGTTTCTTGGCACCAGCCTCCAGCGCGTGGCGTACGGTCTGACGCAACGTGGCGTCAGCCTGCGCGCCCTGACAGGTCAGCCCGGCCAGCGTCAGCAGCAGGCGGGTCTTGGCATCCAGACCGTCCTTGTTGACGGTGTTGCCGAACATCATCTCCATGACCTCTTTGGGCATGGTGGGCCACAGCGTCTCGAACCCTTTGGGCGAGAAATTCTCGAGCCCCGGGTTCATCGCCTTGGCCATGTCCTGCGCCTGTTTGAGCATCTGCTCAAAGGGATTTGTGGGGTTGTCGCTCATCTGTACGGTGCGTCCATTTCCAGATTGCGGGCAATCTCGGCTTCCCAGCGTTCGCCGTTATCCAGCAGTTTTTCCTTGTCGTAGAACAGCTCTTCGCGGGTTTCCGTGGCAAATTCAAAATTCGGACCTTCGACGATGGCATCGACCGGACAGGCCTCCTGACAGAAACCGCAATAGATGCATTTGGTCATGTCGATGTCGTACCGCGTGGTGCGGCGGCTGCCGTCTTCGCGCGGTTCGGCGTCGATGGTGATGGCTTGCGCCGGGCAAATCGCTTCACACAGCTTGCAGGCGATGCAGCGCTCCTCGCCATTCGGGTAACGGCGCAGAGCGTGCTCCCCGCGGAACCGAGGGCTAAGCGGGCCCTTTTCATGCGGATAGTTCAAGGTGGCTTTGGGGGCGAAGAAATACTTCAGCCCCAGCTTCATGCCGACCCAGAAGTCCTGCAGCAGAAAATACTTGGCGGCGCGAGTGTAGTCGATTTGGGTCATGGCCTAGGACTTCCTCTGAAATGGCAACTTGGACAACTCATCACAGCGCCCCCCGATTTCTGCCGCGATTTCGCTGGCTATCTCGATCATCTGCTCTTTAGCATCCGTTGCATTGGGATCAATCGCCAGTACACGGTTATCGAATTCGCGCTGGCGAATACACTCGCCCAGATCAACCGTATTCAACAAAGCACCGACTGTCGCAGTGTCTGGAATCTTCCCGGATTCAATACCCCATTCGACGAAAGCTTGCAGAAACGCCCGGTCTTCCTGTGTCAGCCAAAGACATTCGGACAGGCTTAGAAGTGCTTCGGATTTTCCCCGCATATCATTTGAAATCGGTTCACCATTGGCTAGGTGACTCCGGTAAACCGCCATGTCACCGGCCTGCCATGCCATCACAATAACACCGACTGCATATTTATCGAACGCTGCGTGCTGTGCCGGATCAATCCGTGGATCAAGCCCGCCTGTATGCTCTGCGAGATTTTGTAAAACTTCGTCAGCGTATTCAGATAGAACCTCGACTTCTGGCCCGCAGAACCCACGTGCCAATTCCAGTAAACTCCGTTGTTCCAGGGGTTCCGCGTCCTCGGCTGCAACACTGCCCGCAATAACCATCGTGAAAACCACCAACAGATTTCGCAGACGCACCCTCATCCCCCGACACTCCAACGCGCAAACGCACCCCAGAACCAGTCAAACCTCGCCGCGAAGGCCACGAATACCACCCAGGCCAGCGAGAACGGCAGGAACACTTTCCAACCCAGTCGCATCAGCTGGTCATAGCGGTAGCGGGGCGTGATCGCCTTGACCATCGCGAAGAGGAAGAAGAAGAACGCCATCTTGCCGACCATCCACAGGACGCCATCCGGCAAGCCGGGGATCGGTGACAGCCAGCCGCCGAAGAACAGCAGCGTGGTCAGGGCGCACATCAGGAAGATGGCGATGTATTCACCCGCCATGAATAGCAGGAAGGGCGTGGCCGAATATTCGACCTGATAGCCTGCGACCAGTTCCGATTCCGCCTCGGGCAGGTCAAAGGGCGGGCGGTTGGTTTCGGCCAGCGCCGAGATGAAGAACAAAAAGACCATCGGGAAATGCGGCAACCAGTACCAATTGAACAACCCGAACGAGCCGTCCTGCGCATGTACGATCGCCCCAAAGTTCATCGACCCGGTCGAGATGATGACACCAACGATGATCAGCCCGATCGAGACTTCGTATGAAATCATCTGCGCGGCAGAGCGTAGCGAGCCCAGGAACGGGTACTTTGAGTTCGACGCCCAACCGCCCATAATCACGCCATAAACCTCCAATGAGGACACGGCAAAGACATAGAGGATGGCGACATTGATATCGGACAGAACCCAGCCGTCATTGAACGGGATCACCGCCCAAGCGATCATGGCCAAAACAAAGGAGGTCAGCGGAGCAAGGATGAACACCGTGCGGTCGGCCCCTGCAGGGATCACCACCTCTTTGACCACATATTTCAGCGCATCGGCCACCGACTGCAGCAGGCCATAGATGCCGACCACGTTCGGGCCGCGCCGCATCTGAACGGCGGCCCAAATCTTGCGGTCGCCATACACGAGGAACAACAGCGAGATCATCACAAACGCAACAACTGCAAGCACTTGCGCCAGAATGATGATGGCTATTCCGCCTGGGGTGTTAAAGAAATCAGCCATTGGTCCTCACACCGTGGGTATTCCGTTTTCCGCGTGCGATACGAAGGCCATGTGCCTGCGCGAACAGCGGCTGGGTCGGCGCGTTGGTGTAAACAGCATCCGCCGCCCATACGCCACCCTTTTTATTGAGATTCTTGCGCATTTCTTCGACGACCGCACCACGTATTTCAGCCCGCGTGTCGTTGTGCGTTATAAGACAGGTCCGCCTCATTCCGCAGCGATCTTCTGGTTCTTGCGGGCCAAAGCCTGCGCCGACAATTCCGCCATCAGTTGCGATGCGCGTGCGATTGGGTTCGTCAGGTAGAAGTCCTTGACCGTGTTGCGGAAAGTGGCCTTGCCCAGCGGCGCTGCAGGCAGCGGTTGCACCTCGTTTTCGATTACCTTGTCAATGCGGGACAGATGCGGGACCGTCGCAATCAACGCGGTGCGCAACTGCGCCAGCGAGTCATAGGGAAGCACGGCATCCAGTTCGGCCGACAAGGCCCGCAGGATGGCCCAGTTTTCCTTGGCTTCACCCGGGGCAAACCCGGCACGCATCGCCAATTGCGGACGGCCTTCGGTGTTCACGAACAGCCCGTTTTCCTCGGTGTAGGCAGCAGATGGCAGGATCACGTCAGCGCGGTGTGCGCCCCGGTCACCATGGCTGCCCTGATAGATCACAAAGGCCCCTTCGCCGATCTCGACCTCATCCGCGCCCAGGCAGTAAATCACATCCGCTGAATTGATGGCATCCAGGCCGTTCTCGTTGGTGGCATCCACGTCCAAAGCACCGACCCGTGCGGCAGCGGTATGCAGAACGATCAGCCCGCTTTCCGTATTTGCGGCTATGGTTTGCGCAGCCGCCAGAACAGCGGCGCCATCCGCCTCTTGCAGCGCGCCCTGCCCGACGATGACCAGCGAGGGTTTGGCCTTGATCTCATCATCACCGCCCATATCGACAACCTGCTGCAACGCCGCGCGGTCATCACCGATGTGGTGGTATTCGAAGGTCAGATCGACGGACGGACCGACCAATGCCACCTCGGCCCCGTTGGCCCAGGCCCGGCGCAGACGCGCATTCAGAACCGGCGCTTCATCGCGCGGGTTGGTTCCGATCAGCAGGATACGCTCGGCTGTGTCGATGTCTTCAATTGCGGCGGTTCCGACATAAGCGCTGCGATTGCCCGCAGGCAGCTTGGCACCATCGGTGCGGCATTCGACAACACCGCCCTGCCCTTCGATCATCTGCTTCAGGGCAAAAACCGCTTCGACCGGGGCCAGATCACCCACGATCCCTGCGGGTTTTTCAGCGCCCTTCAGCGCCTCGCCCGCCTTGGTCAGCGCTTCGGGCCAGGTGGCCGGGCGCAGCTTACCGTTTTCGCGCACATAAGGCTTATCCAACCGCTGACGGCGCAGACCGTCCCAGACAAAGCGGGTCTTGTCGCTGATCCATTCCTCGTTCACACCGTCGTGGTTGCGTGGCAGAAAGCGCATCACTTCGCGACCCTTGGTGTCCACGCGGGTGTTCGACCCCAGCGCGTCCATTACATCAATGGATTCGGTCTTGGTCAGCTCCCACGGGCGCGCGGTAAAGGCATAAGGTTTCGAGGTCAGCGCACCCACCGGACACAGGTCAATGATGTTGCCCTGCATGTTCGAATCCAGCGTCTGGTTCAGATATGAGGTGATCTCGGCATCCTCGCCGCGTCCGGTCTGACCCATCTGGGTGATCCCGGCGACTTCGGTCGTGAAACGCACGCACCGGGTACAGCTGATGCAGCGGGTCATCGCCGTGCCGACCAACGGCCCCAGATCCAGATCGTCAACCGCGCGCTTGGCTTCCTTGAACCGCGTGCCAGACATGCCATAGGCCATTGCCTGATCCTGCAGATCACATTCGCCGCCCTGATCGCAGATCGGGCAATCCAGCGGGTGGTTGATGAGCAGAAACTCCATCACACCTTCGCGGGCCTTCTTGACCATGGGCGAGTTCGTCTTGACCACCGGGGCCTGCCCTTCGGGGCCGGGCCGCAGGTCACGCACCTGCATGGCGCAGGACGCCGCAGGTTTCGGCGGGCCGCCAACAACCTCGACCAGGCACATCCGGCAGTTTCCGGCAATCGACAGGCGTTCGTGATAGCAAAACCGCGGCACCTCGACCCCGGCTTGCTCACAAGCCTGAATCAGGGTCATCGCGCCATCGACTTCGATTTCCTGCCCGTCGATATTTACCTTACGGAGGTCAGACATGGTCTAGTTCGCCCTCAAATAAACGCCTATGGCGCTGTTTCTTTCAATCTCTGCCCGTCCCAGCGTGCAGAATGAATTGGGGTCATCGTAAGAGACACCGTGGCGGCCCAGATACTGCTCGCCCTTGGCGCGCATCCGGTCCTTTTCGGCATCCGAGTCCACATAGGCCCGGATTTCACTGTCCGAATACCCCAGTTTGTTTGCTTTTGACTTCAGTCCCCACATCACCCCGATCGCCTTCAGTCGACGCCCGCTGATCGACGGGCAGTATTCCGAAATTTCATTTGCGATGCCGATGTAATAGAGTTCGTCGTCGATCTCCTTGACATCGCGCAAGGGCGGTTTGGCTTCGGCCATTGCGGGCAAAGCCACACAAGTCAGCAGAGCAATCGTTTTCACACCACACATGATAGATCCTTTCGTCTTGGGAAACCCAAGACGACGGACAGCCGCGTTGCTATGCAATAACAACGCACGCGCCCCTGTGTGATATGACGAATCCCGCATCATGGCCGTTGGCAAGTGCCTGCAAATGTCAGTTTGTCATCACTGATACGAAGATTTTTGGGTTCAGTATCGGGCCCAACCTTCCACACAATTCGGGAAGAGCCGAAATTCGCGATACAGAATTTGATCCCTTCATACCGGCCAGCCTCGCGCGCGCCATCCAGCGATGCGGACACGCCTTTGACGACGACCGTAAAGTCGGTTCGCGACACTTTTTTGTCGACGACTTTGGCCTTGGCCCGAAAGGACTGTCCGTCAAAGTTGACCCGATCACTCGACGAAGTAACCGTCCCGCAACCTGCAACAATCGACAGCGCCACCAGTGCGCCAACGGCAGGAATACGAATGTTCATTTGTCTGAACTTTGCCAAACGCTTATCACCACGTGCCATCATCAGAATGCAGCCACCAATGCCATGATCCCCATCACGAACATGCACGCCCAACCGATCACATAAAGCACCGAGCGCAAGCCGCTGTTGGGTTTGCCGATACCGCGGATGTGGACGACCAACATGACCATACGCGCCGCCAAAGCGACCGACGCCAGCACGTTCACCCAGAACGGGCTGACCCCCATCAGGATTGCCGCGACCGTGACCGCCGCATAAGCAGGCAGGGTTTCTGTGCCGTTCAGATAGGCCCGGTTCAGACGATAGGCGTTATCGGCATAGTCCTGTTCAGGCGTCGCCCCGGGCGCCAGCCCCTTGCCCTGTTTGGCCAGTGCCGAGAATGGCGCCAAAAACAGGACGACCAGGGTGAAAATCACCACAGACGCAATTGCGTGGCCATAATCTGCGAAAACGTCCATTGGGTTTACTCCGCTGCCATTGCACCCATGCGGCCCGATTTCTGGGCCTTGATGCGATCTTCGATTTCTTCGCGGAAATTGCGGATAAGGCCCTGAATCGGCCAGGCCGCCGCGTCACCAAGAGCACAGATTGTGTGACCTTCGACCTGTTTGGTCACATCGAACAACATGTCGATCTCTTCCGGCTCCGCCTCGCCGCGCACAAGACGGTCCATTACCCGCATCATCCAGCCGGTGCCTTCACGGCACGGCGTACACTGGCCACAGCTTTCGTGCTTGTAGAATTTCGAAAGCCGCCAGATCGCCTTGATGATGTCGGTGGATTTGTCCATCACGATCACCGCTGCCGTCCCCAGGCCCGAGCCCAGATCGTTGCGCAAGTAATCGAAATCCATGATCGCATCGCGCATGTTTTCACCGCGCACGCATGGCACCGACGATCCACCGGGGATCACCGCCAGCAGGTTGTCCCAGCCGCCGCGAATACCGCCGCAATGCGTCTCGATCAGATCTTCGAACGAAATCGACATCGCCTCTTCGACGACGCAGGGGGTGTTCACATGGCCCGAGATCGCAAACAGCTTGGTGCCCGCGTTGTTCTGACGGCCAAAACCTGCGAACCAATCGGCCCCGCGCCGCAGGATCGTCGGCACAACGGCGATTGATTCCACGTTGTTCACCGTGGTCGGACAGCCATAAAGACCCGCCCCCGCAGGGAAAGGCGGCTTCATGCGTGGCATACCCTTCTTGCCCTCAAGGCTTTCGATCAGCGCGGTTTCTTCACCGCAAATGTACGCCCCTGCCCCATGATGCAGGAACAGGTCGAAATCCCAGCCAGAGCCAGCCGCGTTCTTACCCAACAGCCCCGAGTCGTACGCCTCATCAATCGCGGCTTGCAGCGCCTCACGCTCGCGGATGTACTCGCCGCGCAGGTAGATATAGCAGGTATGCGCATTCATCGCGAAAGACGCGATCAGGCAACCCTCGATCAACGTGTGCGGATCATGGCGCATGATCTCGCGGTCCTTGCAAGTTCCGGGTTCGGATTCATCTGCGTTTACCACCAGATACGCCGGGCGACCGTCGCTTTCCTTGGGCATGAACGACCACTTCAATCCGGTCGGGAAGCCCGCACCACCACGACCACGCAGCCCCGAATCCTTCATCGTCTGGATGATCCAGTCGCGCCCGTTTCCAATCAGGCCAGCAGTGCCGTCCCAATGCCCCCGGGCTTGCGCGCCTTTCAACGTGCGCTCATGCATCCCGTAGATGTTGGTAAAGATCCGGTCCTGATCCTTCAGCATCGCTAGCTTACCTTTGGCTATCCTGGCGCATGCGCCAGAGTTGAAAAATGTTGACGCCCGCATAAATGAATCCTGCCAGAGCGGCAAAATCAAACAGCAGCGCATGGCGCGCCGACAATTCCAACGCGGGGCCGATAAACAGGTTCATGGCGAGCCAAATCAGCATGGTCACAGCGATGACCACCCCGATATGTCGGCCCTTTCGGGCTATGGCCTGTTCTGTGTCCTTGTCCATCTCACCTTGATGCCCGAATGGGCACCATCTTTCTTAGTCTTCGTAAGTGCCGTCTTCCTTGGCACGTTTGGCGAATTCGGTTTCTTCACCTGCCGCCAGTTTAGCGGCCTGTTCCAGCCAGCCGTCCCGTTCGATCCGGCCCTTGAACTTCAGCCGCGCATCAACCCAGGCCACGTTTTCGGGCGCCCAGGCTGCGATTTGATCATAGTGATAGAACCCCAGCTCGTTCAGCGTCTGCTCTAGCTTGGGGCCAACACCTTTTAACAGCTTCAGGTCATCGGGCTTGCCATCCCGCGCACTGGTCAGCGTTTCCGGCTGGCTTTCGCCAGCTTCGGCCTTTTTGGCCTCTTCCGCCTGTTTCACTGCGGGTTTGGCGGGTGCCGGGGCCTTGGGGGGCTGCGGAGCTGTCTGCGTGGCCGCAGCCTTGCCGTCTTTACCCAGCCACGGGGTCAGGATCGGCACCTCGGTTCCGTCAATCCGCTTGACTGTATCACCCAGATCGGTCGCCAGATCGACACTTGCATTGTATTTGGGTTTTCCCGCGTCATGTTCGACCAGACTGGTCAGCCCGTTCAGTGGCTCTGCCGCATAGCGCCCGTTCTGCGGGCCGGGCACCGGTACTTTGCCCGCCGCCAGATCGTCGATGATCTTACCGAAACTTTCGGCCGTCAGGTCTTCGTAATAGTCCTTGCCGATTTGCGCCATCGGCGCGTTGGAGCACGACCCCAAACACTCAACCTCTTCCCAGCTCAGCTTGCCGTCGTCGGAAAGGGCATGGGGTTTCGCGGCAATCTTTTCCTTGCAGACCGCGATCAGGTCTTCTGCGCCGCAGATCATGCAGGACGTGGTGCCACAAACCTGAATATGCGCAACGGACCCAACCGGTTGCAGCTGGAACATGAAATAGAACGAGGCCACTTCAAGCACGCGGATATAGGCCATGCCCAGCATGTCAGCGACAGATTCAATCGCCGGACGGCTCAGCCAGCCTTCTTGTTCCTGCGCGCGCCACAGCAGCGGGATAACCGCGCTGGCCTGACGGCCTTCGGGGAATTTGGTAATCTGCGCTTGGGCCCATTGCTGGTTCGCAGCGGTAAAGGCAAAGCTTTCGGGTTGTTCTGGGTGCAGACGGCGGAGCATTAGCGGTCAATCTCTCCAAATACGACATCCATGGTGCCGATGATGGCGGCAACGTCGGCCAGCTGGTGGCCCTTGGCAACGTGATCCATGGCTTGCAGGTGCAGGAACCCAGGCGCGCGCAGTTTGGCGCGGTAGGGTTTGTTGGTGCCGTCGGCGACCAGATAGACGCCGAATTCGCCCTTGGGGGCTTCGACGGCGGCATAAACCTCGCCGGCAGGGACGTGGAACCCTTCGGTGTACAGTTTGAAGTGATGGATCAGGCTTTCCATCGAGGTCTTCATGTCCGAGCGTTTCGGCGGGGTGATCTTGCCACGGGCCAGAACGTCACCGGGGCAGTCGCGAATCTTGGCGATGGCCTGACGGATGATATGCAGCGACTGGCGCATCTCTTCCATGCGCACCAGATAGCGATCATAGCAGTCGCCGTTCTTGCCGACTGGAATCTGGAATTCAAACTCATCATAGCATTCATAGGGCTGCGCGCGGCGCAAATCCCAGGCCAAACCCGATCCGCGCACCATCACGCCCGAGAAACCGTATTTCTGAATGTCTTCCTCGGTCACCACACCAATATCAGCGTTACGCTGTTTGAAGATGCGGTTTTCGGTCAGCAGCCCGTCAATGTCGTCCATGACGGCCGGGAATTCGTGGCTCCAAGACTCGATATCGTCCAGCAGCTCGGGCGGCAGGTCCTGATGCACGCCACCGGGGCGGAAATAAGCCGCGTGCAGGCGGGCACCGCAAGCGCGTTCATAGAACACCATCAGCTTTTCGCGTTCCTCGAACCCCCACAGTGGCGGGGTCAACGCGCCGACGTCCATCGCCTGCGTGGTCACGTTCAGCAGGTGGTTCAGAATGCGCCCGATCTCAGAGTACAGCACCCGGATCAGCGAACCCCGGCGCGGCACCTCGACCCCGGTCAGCTTTTCGATGGCCAGACACCAGGCATGTTCCTGATTCATCGGCGCCACGTAATCGAGACGGTCGAAATACGGCAGGTTTTGCAGATACGTCCGGCTTTCCATCAGCTTTTCGGTACCACGGTGCAGCAGGCCGATATGCGGATCGCAACGTTCGACGATCTCACCGTCCAGCTCAAGCACCAAACGCAGAACGCCGTGCGCCGCAGGGTGTTGCGGGCCGAAGTTGATGTTGAAGTTGCGGATCTTCTGTTCTCCGCTCAGCGCGTCCGTGCTGCCGTCATCGTATTTGGAGCCGTCCATCATAGTCTCTCAATTCGTTTTCGATGAAGCATCAACATCGCAATCAGACAATACGCTGGTAAGGCAACCATCGGCATAAACCCCAAGAATGCCATCCAAACAGGATACTTCAACTCGCGCAGACAGAACGCCATTCCTAGAACGCCGCTCAGGCTAAGCCCCCAGAGCAACCAAGGACTAAAGTCCTCAAAACTCCAGAACGCTTGGATCAAGGTTGTCGGATCTGTCAACGACGTCCCCTCTCGTTCTTCTTCTTTTCGGCCCGAACCCGGACCTTTTCCGCCTCAAGCGCCTTGGCCGCAGCCCCGGCCAGCAGCACCCCCAGCGCGCCCAGAATGATCAACTCACCCATCATCTCAGCGGCGCTCCAACTCTTGCAGCTTCAGCCCGACCCACCACAGCAACGCGATCGTGCCAAACGGGACCAGACAAAGAAGGCACCAGTATCTGTTGATCCCGAAAAACGGCAATATCTTCACCATCGGAATGATGGTCAGCGCAGATAGGATCAGCCACCAGATGCCACCCATTACTCAGACTCCTGCTTTTCATCCCCCGGCAGAATGTAATTCGCGCCTTCCCAAGGGGACATGAAATCAAACTGACGGTATTCCTGCACAAGACTTACAGGTTCGTAGACCACGCGCTTTTGCGCTTCGTCGTATCGGACCTCGGTATAGCCGGTGGTCGGGAAATCCTTGCGCAGCGGATAGCCACGGAACCCATAGTCGGTCAGAATGCGCCGCAAATCCGGATGGCCCGAGAACAGGATGCCGAACATGTCGAACACCTCACGCTCGAACCAGTTGGCCGAGGGGTGCACATCGACGAGCGAGGGAACCATATCTTCTTCGCGGATCGACACCCGCAGGCGGACGCGCTGGTTCTGATACATCGACAGGAAGTGATAAACCACGTCGAACCGTTTCGCCCGTTCCGGGTAGTCGACGCCGGTGATGTCCACCAAGGACGAGAACTGGCAATTGCGATCAGATTTCAGAAACTCGACAAATTCCACAAGGTTTGACGGGGCGACATCGACGTTCAGCTCGTCCAGGGTGACATCCCAGGACAAGACGCAATCGGCCCGCTTCAGCTCCAGCTGTGCGCCGAGTTCTTTGAGTGCTTCGCTCATCAACTCTCTCCCTCAGCGTACGATGGTGCCGGTGCGGCGGATTTTGCGCTGCAACTGCATCAGACCATACAGCAGCGCCTCAGCCGTCGGAGGGCAGCCGGGCACGTAGATGTCGACGGGGACGATGCGATCACATCCGCGGACGACGGAATAGGAATAGTGGTAATAGCCACCACCATTGGCGCAGGACCCCATCGAGATCACATAGCGCGGCTCGGGCATCTGGTCGTAAACCTTGCGCAGCGCCGGGGCCATCTTGTTGGTCAGCGTTCCCGCCACGATCATCACGTCCGACTGGCGTGGCGAGGCGCGCGGGGCGATGCCAAACCGTTCCGCATCGTAACGCGGCATCGAGGTGTGCATCATCTCAACCGCGCAGCAGGCCAGACCAAAGGTCATCCAGTGCAGCGACCCGGTACGGGCCCAGTTGATGATATCCTCGGTCGAGGTCAGCAGGAAACCCTTGTCCTGCAACTCGGCATTCAGGGCCTGGGTGGCGACTTCTTTGTCGACGCCGGCGGTGTTTGCACCCGTCATCACTCCCATTCCAGGGCCCCCTTCTTCCATTCATAGGCAAAGCCGATGGTCAGAACGCCCAGGAACACAATCATGGACCAGAAGCCCACATCGCTGATGTCCTTGAAGCCGACGGCCCAGGGGAACAGAAACGCGATTTCCAGATCGAAGATGATGAAGAGAATCGCGACCAGATAGAACCGGACGTCGAATTTCATCCGTGCATCATCGAACGCGTTGAAACCGCATTCATATGCGCTGACCTTTTCAGGGTCGGGGTTACGGACGGCCAGTATGACTGCCGCCAGAATCAGGACGATTCCAAGGCCGACAGCAACGGCCAGAAACACCAGGATCGGGAGATATTCCCGCAACAGGTCTTCCACGAATAGCTCCTTTCCTGCGCATACCCCAAATGGGAGCGCCGTCAATTGGCGTGTTGACTGGACATTCTCTATCCCCGCCGGGTCAGAGGGTCAACCGAACACAAACGCGCAGAGGGCTATTATTCCGCTTGCCAAGACACACAGCCCCGGCAAGGTGATTCCATTCGCAGCCGGGGCGTGGTTATCGTCTAAACCTTACTATTCCATGCAGGTTTTCGCTTGTCGAAGAAGGCATCGATTCCCTCTCGGGCCTCATCAGTTTCCCAACGATTCACCAACGCGCGGATCGTCTGATCAATCACGGCATCGTCAATGCGGGGCCCCAGCGTCCGCACCAAACCCTTGGCCGAGGCAACGGCCCCCGGCGCGCAGGACAGGTACGGCAGAACTTCGGCTTCGACCGCATCAGCCAGATCGCTGGCCGGAACAGCCCGCACCAAAAGCCCAAGGCCAACCGCTTCGCCCGCATCAAACAATCGGGCCGACATAAAGACCCGCCGCGCGCGCGCCTCGCCCATACGGGCGATGACATACGGCCCGATCGTGGCCGGGATCAGGCCCAGCCGCGTCTCGGTCAGGCCCATTTTCAGGGTTTCCACACCAATGGCCACATCACAAACCGAAGCCAGCCCGACGCCGCCCCCAAAGGCGTTCCCCTGAAGTGCACCGATCAGGGGTTTGGGCAGCGTATTCAAAGCCTGCAACATCTCGGCCAGCTTGCGCGCCTCGACAAAGCGGGTATCGGGGTCCGCCGCCATCTGATCCCGCATCCAGCCCAGATCGCCCCCGGCGCAAAAGGTCTGACCTGCGCCAGTCAGGACCACGGCGCGCACCGTATCGTCCGCCCCCAGCTGCGCAGCCGCCTGGGTCAGCTCTGCGATCATCAGAGCCGACATGGCGTTGTGCTTTTCCGCGCGGTCAAGGGTCAGCGTCGCCACCCCGCGCGCATCCGTCGTCACCGAGATCGTTTGAAACATGTTCATTCCTTAGTCCGCCCGCATGTCCCGTGCCATTTGCGCGGCTTCTTCCACAATCGCCAGATCCAACCCGGTTTCATATCCAAGCCGCTCCAGGTGCGCCACCGCAGCCTCGGTGGCGACATTCCCGGCCGCACCAGGCGCATAGGGGCACCCGCCCAAACCGCCAACCGCCGCGTCGAAGGTGCGCACCCCCAACGCCAGCGCCGCGTCGATATTGTCGATGGCACGCCCGTTGGTGTCGTGGAAATGGCCCGCCAGACGGGTCACTGGCACACGCTCGCGCACCGCCAGCAGCATATGGGCGATTTTATCCGGCGTCCCTTGTCCAATCGTGTCGCCCAAAGAGACCTCGTAACACCCGAGCGAGAACAGCTGATCCGCAATCTCGGCCACTTTTTCGGGGGATGTCGGACCGTCATAGGGGCAATCGGTGACGCAGGACACATATCCGCGAACCGGCAAGTCAATATGGCGCGCGGCCTCAAGGATGGGGGTAAACCGTTCGATGGATTCGGCAATCGTCGCGTTGATATTGGCCTTGGAAAACCCTTCCGAGGCTGACGCGAATACGGCAATCTCATCAGCCTTGGCCGTCAGGGCGTCCTGATAACCGCGCATGTTCGGCGTCAGCGCGCCATAGCGCACCCCACCGGCCCGTGTAATCCCGGCCAGCACATCCGCGCTGCCAGCCATTTGCGGCACCCATTTGGGTGAGACAAAGCTGGCCACCTCGATCCGGTTGAACCCGGCGCGGGACAGGCAATCGACCAGAGCCACCTTTTCGGCCACCGGAATCGCGCGCTGTTCATTCTGCAACCCGTCGCGCGGACCTACCTCAAAAATTTCGACCCGATCATTCATGCCTGCGCCCTTCCCTGTTTGCTGCTTTCAAACTGACTGTGCCACGTTGTGCGGGATCGGGACAGGTCATTCCTCCTCCAACCGAACCAAGGCGGCACCGGCTTCGACCTGCGACCCGTCTGATGTCAACACCTCGGCCACAACGCCATCGCGTGCGGCCAATAGTGAGTGTTCCATCTTCATCGCCTCCAGAATGGCCAGACGGTCGCCTTCTTTCACCGGCTGCCCCACTGCGGCGAACACAGCCTTGACCAAACCGGGCATGGGGGCTTCGACCACATTGGTATCACCCGCAGCGCCAGCATCACGGTCCAGCGGATCGACGATGTCGAACACCTGCCCATAATGTTCGAGCACGGTGATCCGCCCCCCCGAGACCGACACCGGCGGCATCGCAACGCCGCCGATGGTCCAGACATTGCCGCCACGTTCGGCGACGATAACCTCTGTGCCGACCTGCCACACCTGACGGTCCGGCCCCTCTACCTGCACATCCAGATCAATCACATCCTCGGCCATCAGCTGAACCGCCCGATGCAGTGGGGCCCACAGGGAAAATCCGGTCTCTTGCCGGACTTCGACCAGATCAAGCGCCGTCATCGCAGCAGCCACACAGGCCCGGGCCGAAACCGGCACATCCTGCGCCAACCCTTCGATATCCCGTCCGATCAGCCCCGTATCAACGTCCCCTGACGCAAATCCCGGATGCCGCGTCAACGCACCCAGAAAGGCAAGATTGGTGACGGTGCCCGCAACCTCGGTCCGACGCAACGCGCTGTGCAACTGTTCCAATGCCACCGCCCGTGTCGGGCCGTGTACGGTCACCTTGGCGATCATCGGGTCATACCACGGGCTGATTGTGTCGCCTGCGCGCACGCCGCTATCGGCACGGCAACCAACGGGGAATTGCAGATGCGTCAGGGTGCCCGTGGCGGGCAGAAACCCCTTGGGCACGTCCTCGGCATAAAGCCGGGCTTCGAACGCATGTCCGGTGATGGTCAGATCGTCCTGACGCATCGGCAGCGTCTCACCCGAAGCGACGCGCAACTGCCATTCGACCAGATCAACGCCCGTTATCGCTTCGGTCACCGGATGTTCGACCTGCAGGCGCGTGTTCATCTCCATGAACCAGAACCGGTCCGGGCGCAGCCCATCCGAGGCATCGACGATGAATTCCACCGTCCCTGCCCCCTTGTATCCAATAGCCTCAGCCGCGCGGACGCCTGCCTGCCCCATCGCAGCCCGCATCTCGGCCGTCATCCCGGGGGCCGGAGCCTCTTCGATCACCTTCTGGTGCCGCCGCTGCAACGAGCAGTCGCGTTCGAACAGATGCACCGCATGGGTGCCGTCGCCAAACACCTGCACTTCGATATGGCGTGGTTTGGAGACGAATTTTTCGACCAAAACAGCATCATTGCCAAAAGCAGTGCGCGCCTCGGACCGGGCACTGTCCAGCGCGGTTGCAAAATCTTCAGGCGCTTCGACCAGCCGCATGCCTTTGCCACCGCCCCCTGCGACCGCCTTGATCAGAACAGGATAGCCGATGGTGTCTGCGGCCCCGGCCAGATGCTCGGGGTCCTGATTGTCGCCGTGATAGCCTGGCACAACGGGCACCCCGGCCTGTTCCATCAGCACCTTCGCCGCGTCTTTCAGGCCCATCTTGCGGATCGCCCCCGCCGAAGGGCCGATGAAGGTCAGGCCCGCAGCCTCAACCGCATCCACGAAATCGGGGTTTTCGGACAGAAAACCATAGCCGGGATGGATCGCCTGCGCGCCGGTTTCAAGCGCGGCCTGAATGATCACAGCGCCATTCAGATAGCTCTCAGCCGGGGCCGCCCTGCCGATATGCACGGCCTCATCAGCCATCTGCACATGTTTGGCCGAGGCATCCACGTCCGAGTGGACAGCCACGCAAGAGACGCCCATCCGCTGCGCGGTTTCCATGACCCGGCAAGCGATTTCGCCACGGTTGGCAATCAGGATTTTAGTGAACATCGGCAACCCCTTGCATTCCGAAAATTGTCCCGTCACGTTCCGAGGCATGAGTGATGACATTTACGATCCCGATTTTGTAGCAGGTGTCTTTGACAGATGCTCTGGTGCCTACCGCAACTGGAGCGCGGTCGCGTCTTTTGGGATCATTCGTTCGTGGCGGCGCGCCTGCATAAACGGCCTTAACCTGCCCGCTGAAACAACGGCTATCGGCGTAGATTTGATGGCGGGAACAGGCGAAGCGTGGCCACATTTGTTTGCCAGATTTCCTCTCGTGCAGAACATCACGGCCATTGACATCAGCCCTGGAATGCACCGGCAAGCAATTGACAGGCTGCACAAAGATCGGGAAGACCGCATTACCCATCTTTGCTCCAACATGCTGGAAACCAACCTTCCGAGCGACTCCGCCGAGTTTGCGATTTCCACATTTGGCCTCAAGACATTCAATGCCCAGCAACATGCGGTTTTTGCCGCTCAGTTGAAGCGTATACTGAAACCCGGAGCACCCTTTTCCTTGATCGAAGCGACCGATCCAATTGGTTGGTCTTTTCGCCCACTGTATCGGTTCTACCTTGATGGTGTTTTGCCGCAGGTCGAGCGGTTTTTTCTGAACGGCGCGCAGGATTTTACGATGATCGGCGCGTATACACGTAATTTCGGAACTGGCCGCACGGTGCTGCTGGCGCTCAGGTCGGTTGGCTTGTCTGTCGACGTCAAATATTTTGTCGGAGGCAGCGCGGTACGTTTTTCTGGCTTCAAACCAAAATAGATCAGCCATCGCTACATCCTGAACACGCCGAAACGTGTCTCCTCAATCGGGGCGTTCAGCGCGGTGCTTAGGCTAAGGGCCAGCACCTCGCGGCTTTTGCGTGGGTCGATGATGCCGTCATCCCACATCCGCGCGGAGGCATAAAGCGGGTGCGACTGTTCCTCGAACATCTCCAGCGTGGGGCGTTTGAAATCGGCCTCTTCTTCGGGCGACCACGTACCGCCCTGCCGCTCGATCCCGTCGCGTTTGACGGTGGCCAGCACACCTGCCGCCTGCTCACCGCCCATCACGGAAATCCGCGAGTTCGGCCAGGTCCACAGGAAGCGCGGCTGATAGGCCCGCCCGGCCATGCCGTAATTCCCGGCCCCGAATGAGCCGCCGACCAGCATGGTGATCTTGGGTACATTCGTCGTGGCCACCGCCGTCACCATCTTGGCCCCGTGCCGCGCGATCCCCTCGTTTTCGTACTTCCGCCCGACCATGAAGCCGGTGATGTTCTGCAGGAACACCAGCGGGATTTTGCGTTGCGAGCACAGTTCTACAAAATGCGCACCCTTTTGCGCCGCCTCGGAAAACAGCACGCCGTTATTGGCGATGATCCCGACCGGGCAGCCTTTGACATGGGCGAACCCGGTCACCAGCGTCTCGCCAAAGCGCGGTTTGAATTCGTCAAAGCGCGAGCCATCGACCAGCCGCGCGATCACCTCGCGGATGTCATAGGGTGTACGCAGGTCCGCTGGGACGACGCCCAGTATTTCCTCGGGGTCATAGGCCGGGTCTTCGGGGCTGGCCCAATCCACGGTCTGCGGCTTGCGCAGGTTCAGCGACTCGACCGCCCGCCGCGCCAATGCCAGCGCGTGGGCGTCATCCTCGGCCAGGTAATCGGCCACGCCGGACAGGCGCGTATGCACGTCTCCGCCGCCCAGATCCTCGGCGCTGACCACCTCTCCGGTCGCGGCTTTCACCAGCGGGGGCCCTGCAAGAAAAATCGTTCCCTGATCGCGCACGATGATCGTCACATCCGACATCGCGGGCACATAGGCCCCGCCCGCCGTACACGAGCCCATCACCACGGCAATCTGAGCGATCCCCTTCGCGCTCATCCGGGCCTGATTATAGAAGATGCGGCCAAAGTGGTCGCGGTCGGGGAAAACCTCATCCTGATTGGGCAGGTTCGCACCACCGCTGTCGACCAGATAGATGCACGGAAGGTTGTTTTCTTCGGCAATCTCCTGCGCGCGCAGGTGTTTCTTGACCGACATCGGATAATAGGTGCCGCCCTTCACGGTGGCGTCGTTGCACACCACCATGACCTCGCGCCCCTGCACCCGGCCAATACCCGCGATAACTCCGGCACAAGGCGCGGCATCGCCATACATCCCATGCGCCGCCGTTGCCCCGATTTCCAGAAACGGAGACCCCGCATCCAACAGGTTCGCCACCCGGCGCCGCGGCAGCATCTTGCCGCGCGATTCATGCCGTGCGCGGGATTTCTCGCCCCCGCCCATACGGGCCGCTTCGGCAGCGGTGGATATATGCGCCAATGCTTCGAGATGGGCGGTGCGGTTTGCTTTGAAGCCTTCAGAGGCAGGCATGGCTTTGGAATTGAGTTTCATTTCACCTATCCGCTATTGATCGTATTCCATGGCCGACCGCTGCACTACCCTCAGCGCATGCCAACCCGCCAAAGCATCAGAATACGCACACGCTTTTTCCGTCGAAACACCATCAATTTGAGCAGTTTCACAGTTGTCTAACTTTTTGGCATTGACGACGATGCCAGTGCCGTTCGCTAGTTCCTTAGCAGTCGGAGGTTTCTCGCGACCCTGTCTCAGGTCTTCAGGAAGCTTCGACCAATTCGTTGCAATTTGTTCGCTCATCCATTCCGTTACTTCTCCAAGGCAGGTTTCGAGTTCTGAATTCATCGTAGCGAGATCACACATCTTGGTGCCTTGCGTGATGCACTCCGCATCCATCGGAATAGCAAAAGGCACATTCGGAACGAGATCAGTGCAAACCTGCAAAAACGCAACCGTGTCAAAGTTTTCAGGCTCGGCAGCTTGTGTGTATGCTGGCGTGACAATGACACTCTTGGCTACGACGGCCAGCAGTAATTTCCGCTTCCCAAAAATCAATCTCTCAACTCCTCAATAGCCCGCGCCTTCAGTTCCTTCCGGATCACTTTCCCCGTCACCGTCATTGGCAGTTCCTCCAGAAACGCGACCTCACGCGGATAAGAATACTGCGCCAAACGGTCCTTGACCCATTCCTGCAACTCGGCCCCCGAGGCCTCGGCCCCCGGTTTCAACACCACATACGCCTTGACGATCTCGGTGCGCAGCGGGTCGGGCTTGCCGACCACGCCCACCGTCGCCACCGCCGGATGGGTCAGCAGGCAATCTTCGATCTCGGCGGGGCCGATGCGGTATCCGGCGGAGGTAATCACGTCGTCATCGCGGCCCACGAACCGCAGGTATTCCCCCTCCCACACGCCACGGTCGCCGGTGATCAGCCAGTCGCCCCGGAATTTCTCGGCCGTCGCCTCGGGGCGGTTCCAGTATTCCAACAGCATCGAGGCTGATCCGCGCCGGATGGCCACGTCGCCTTCCTGATCCGTCGGCACACCGTCGTCATCTATCACCGCCACCTCATGCCCCGGAACCGGCTTGCCAATGCAGCCGGGGTGCGCGGGGAAATCCTCGGCGCAGGACGCCGCCACCATGTTGCATTCGGTCTGGCCATAAAATTCGTTGATCGTCAGGCCAAACGCCTGCTGCCCCCACGCCAACATCTCGGCCCCCAGCGGCTCACCCCCCGATGCAACCGAGCGCAGGCCGGGGATCGTCTGATCCGCCGCCTTGAGCATCCGCAGCGCCGTAGGCGGAAAGAACACATTTCGCACGCCGCCGCGCGCAACCACATCGGCGCAGGCCTCGGGGGTGAATTTTTCCAGCCGGGCGGCGACAACTGGAAGGCCCAGCGCCAGCCCCGACATCAGCACGTTGAACAGACCGCCGATCCAGGCCCAGTCAGCGGGCGTCCACAGACAATCGCCCGGTTGCAGATGGTTGTGGCTGATCGAAACGCCCGGCAGGTGGCCCGTCAGAACCCGGTGCCCGTGCAACGCGCCCTTGGGGCTGCCGGTGGTCCCCGAGGTATAGATCAGCACCGCCGGATCTTCGGGGCCGGTATCGGCAAACGGCAGCGGATCATCCGAAGGCGCAACCTGATCCACCAGCAAGGGCCGGGCCAGATCGCCCAGCAGATCGGCCCCCTCGGCATCCGTCACCACCAGTTGCGCCCCTGAATCCCCTACGCGCGAGGCCATCGCGTCATGTTTGAACAGCTTGAACAACGGCACCGAGATCGCGCCGATCTTCCAGATCGCCAGATGCGCCGCCGCACACCACGGCGTCTGGCTAAGCAAGACCCCCACCCGGTCACCTGCCTGCACCTGCCCGAGCAACACGCGGGCCAGACCATCGGCCATGCGCCCCAGTTGCCCAAAGCTGACGCGCGCACACCCAGCAGTGGTCAGATCAATGATCGCCGGGCTGTCCGGTGGGTGGGACAAACACTGCCGCGCCATGTTGAGCCGTGGCGGAACATCCCAGCCCCCATCTTGTTGCAAACCGGGTATGCGCCTAGTGGGATACATGGTTGAAATCCCTTATTTTTATGGATTCATCCGAACAGGCAAAATCGCAGATGATCACGGAAACTTGATACAGATCAGAGTCGCCAACATCCGGGCCATGCAAAACCAAATCATCAACAAATTCATAGGCAAAAATATGACCAAAAAACTCGCCGCTTTGACGCTCTCGACCGCGCTTGTTGCCCTTGCTGCCCCTGCCTTTGCCCAGTCTCAGGGCGACTGGACCGTGGGTGTTGGTGTCGGTTACCTGAAGCCCAAATCCGATAATGGCAAACTGGCTGGACTTGACGCTGATGTCGACGCAAGCACGCGCCCGATCTTTACCGCCGAATATTTTGTGCGCGACAATCTGGGTATCGAACTGCTGGCCGCGACTCCGTTTGGCCACAACATTTCGCTGGGCGGCAACGAAATCGCAAGCGTCCGTCAGCTTCCACCGACCCTGTCGCTGAACTATCACTTCCCGACCAATAGCGCATGGTTGCCCTATGTCGGTGCCGGCGTGAACTACACCGTCTTCTACGACGCGAAATCCACCCTTGGCAAACTCGACATCGACAATTCCGTCGGTATCTCGCTGCAAGCCGGTCTGGACTATATGGTCACCGATGCGGGCGCCGTGCGTCTGAACGTGCGCTGGTTCGATATCGACTCGGACGTCAAACTGAACGGAAACGATATCGGCAAAGCCAAAATCGACCCGTGGCTGATTGGCGTTTCCTACGTGCACCGCTTCTGATCCTTTTCCGACACCGCCCCACAGTTCCCTCGGCTGTGGGGCGTTTTCATCTTCAAACCATCTCGCTCATCATTTCGCGCCCGATCAGCATCCGGCGGATCTCGCTGGTGCCTGCGCCGATCTCCATCAACTTGGCATCGCGGAAAATCCGGCTGACCGGCGAATCCGACAGGAACCCGGCCCCGCCCATCGCCTGAACCGCCTGATGCGCCTGCGCCATTCCCTGTTCCGACGCGTACAGACAACATGCTGCCGCGTCCTGACGGGTTACATCACCCCGGTCACAGGCCTTGGCGACCTCATAGACATAGGCGCGTGCGGAATTCATTGCCGTATACATGTCGGCGATCTTGCCCTGCATCAGTTGGAAGCTGCCGATGGGTTTGCCGAATTGCTTGCGTTCGGCCAGATAAGGCATGACCTCGTCCAAACAGGCCGCAATGATCCCGGTTCCGATCCCGGCCAGAACCACGCGCTCATAGTCCAGACCGGACATCAGAACGGCAACGCCCTTGCCCTCTTCACCCAGCACATTTTCAAACGGCACCTCGACATCTTCAAAGATCAGCTCAGCCGTGTTTGACCCGCGCATCCCCAGCTTGTCGAAATGGGGCGAGGTCGAGAACCCCTTCATCTCTTTTTCGATCAGAAAGGCCGTGATCCCCCGGGACCCGGCATCCGGATCAGTCTTGGCGTACACCACCAAAGTATCCGCATCCGGCCCGTTGGTGATCCAGTACTTGCTACCGTTCAAACGATAGTGATCGTTGCGCTTTTCCGCGCGCAGCTTCATCGACACCACGTCGGATCCGGCTGATGCCTCGGACATGGCCAGCGCACCGACATGATCCCCGGAAATCAGGCGCGGCAGGTATTTGGCCCTTTGTTCATCCGTCCCGTTCAACTTGATCTGGTTGACGCACAGGTTCGAATGCGCCCCGTAGGACAGCGAAACCGAGGCCGAGGCCCGCGCCACCTCTTCCACTGCGACCGTGTGGGCCAGATAAGACATCCCGGACCCGCCATATTCTTCGGGCACCGTGATCCCAAGCAACCCGAGATCACCCATCTCTTTCCACAGCTCATTTGGAAACGCATTGGCGGCGTCGATGTCAGCCGCCATCGGCTTGACCCGCTCTTGCGCCCAGCGGTGCACCATCTCACGCAGGGCATTCACGTCCTCGCCCAGATCAAATTGCATGGTAGACGTGAACATACGCGATCTCCTCCCCCGCATTAATGAACAATTGTTCAATAAACTGATAACAGCCTTCGCGCAACCGGTCAACGATCCTGATCATGGCAATAGACCATGACGAATTGCGTCGCTTGAACCAAGCGACGCAACAACAATCAAGCGTGCGCCAAAGGCGCGCTCCGTTGGATTAAGACTGGAAAACTGCGCCGACTTCGACCCGGATAATACGCGCGATCAGGCGGCAATCTTCCACCGAAAAGGTCAGCGGCACACGCATATCCATGATTCCGGCAAGCACACGGTCGCTAGCTGGCAATGGCGTACTGTCGACATAACGCCAACTGTCATAACGTGAGGTGAACCCCGTCGGCTCGGCCCCACCGAACCATTTCAGCTCAACCCCCCGCGCACCACAGCGCCCGATCACCTCGGCGATGCGCTCTGACGACCAGTCCAGCAACAGGAACTGGATGGACGAACCCACGTAAATTTCGCCTTCTGGGCGCTCAACGATGGTCAGGCCCGGGGTGCCCCGCAAGCCGGTCTCGATCTCGACATAGCGTTCGTTCCAACGTTGCACCTGCCGTTCCAGATCGCGCAGCTGAGGGCGCAGAATAGCGGCGCGCAGGTTGTCCATTCGACCTGATACATTGGGCGTCGTGTATTTGATCCGCTCGAACACTTCAGGCCCCGGCGCCGCAAGATGACGTTCGTACAGCATGTAAGACCCCGACAGCATCGTGGCCTTGGCGGCTAGTTCTTCGTCATCGGTGATCAGCAGGCCGCCCTCACCGGAATTGACGTGTTTATAGGTCTGGCACGAATAGCAACCGATGGCCCCCTGACGCCCCGACAGCTGGCCTTTCCAGGCGGCACCCATCGTGTGGGCGCAATCCTCGATCACGATCACACCGGCCGCATCGCACATCTGCATCAGCCGATCCATGTCGCACAGATGCCCGCGCATATGGCTGAGCATCAGCACCCGCGCTTGATCCAGCTTCACCGCAAGATCATCCAGATCAATCGTCAGACCGTCGGTCACACCAACAAACACCGGCCGTGCCCCGACCGAGGCGATTGCCCCCGGCACCGGAGCCAGCGTAAAGGCGTTGGTCAAAACCGCATCACCCGGCTGCACGCCAACCGCACGCAGAGCAGTCGCCAGCGCGTATCCGCCGGACGAAACCGCCAGGCAGTATTTCGCCCCCATCTGCGCCGCGAACTCCTGTTCAAGCAGCGCGGTTTCGCCCAACTCTCCGGGTGTGACATTGTATCGGTGCAAACGCCCATGGCGCAGCACGGTCAAGGCGGCCTCGATCGCCTCGTCGGGGATGGGTTCTTGCTGGGTGAAACTGCCAGTGAATATCTCGGTCATAGGGATGTTGTGATGCTGCAATTGTTTCGGGTCAAGAGATCACGCCACCGCACCGATCAGCCCGGCCACCAACTCGGGCAGATCGTCGAAATGGTGCAACAGGGCTTCGGGCTTTAGCGCGGCCATGTCATCGCCGGACGGGCCGAAGGTCACCAGCACAGATGGCACGCCAGCGGCCCGTGCCGTGTTGCGGTCAGTGTCCGAGTCGCCGATCAGCACACACTGATCGGGATGCCCGCCCGCCCGGCGCGCCGCCTCACGCAGTGGTTCGGGGTCGGGTTTGCGCACCGGCAGCGTATCGGCCCCCACAAGCGAGGCAAACTGGTCGCGCACGCCCATTTGGGTCAGCAACTGATGGGCCAGCGCCTCGGGCTTGTTGGTGCAAATACCCACGCCGTAGCCTGCGGCTTTCAAGCCCTCAACCGCCTCCAACGCGCCGGGGTAGAACTGCGTGTGGGTGTCGATGGCTTGCGAATAGGCCTCAAGCAGCATCGGGTAATAGGCAAGAACGGTCTGCTCGTCATATGCGCCGACCCGCTTTAACCCGTGGGTCAGCATCATCCGCCCACCGCGCAGTGCAACGCCCGCGTCCTGACCCTGGGCCAGCACATCGCCATGCCCCATGTCGCGGAAACAATGGTTGGCCGCAGCCAGCAAATCACCGGAAGTATCTGCCAAAGTGCCGTCCAGATCGAAGATGACCGTGCGCATATTATCTCCTTGCTCGGCAGGTTCCCGCCATAAGATGTTGCAAACGGCAATGTTGTTTGATGGCCGAACCGCTTGCGCCTTTGCCCTCAGCGGATAAAACGGGCAACAACAAAACACAAAGAGAAAACGAATTCATGAGCACTGCCCTTGTCATCCTTGCCGCCGGAAAAGGCACCAGGATGAATTCGGATATCCCCAAAGTTCTGCACCCGATCGCCCAGGCACCGATGCTGGTTCACGCGATGCGCGCAGGGGCTGTCCTGTCGCCCGAACGCACCGTGATCGTCACCGGCCACGGGTCCGACGCAGTGGCCAAGGTCGCAGCGGCCGAGGATGACTCGGCCCAAATTGCAATGCAGGAAGAGCAACTTGGAACCGCACACGCCGTGGCGCAGGCCCGCGACGCGCTGGCCGGTTTCACAGGCGACGTCGTGGTTCTATATGGCGACACTCCGTTTTTGCAGCCCGACACGCTGGAACGCATGATCGCCGCGCGGGCAAAGAATGATCTGGTCATTCTGGGGTTCGAGGCCGCCAATCCCGCCCGCTATGGCCGGTTGGTGATGAACGGTGACAGCCTTGAACGGATCGTGGAATTCAAAGAGGCGACAGATCAGGAACGTGCGATAACCTTCTGCAACTCGGGTCTTTTGGCCTGCGACGCGGAAACGCTGTTTGCGCTGATCGACGCAGTGGGCAATGACAATGCGGCCAAAGAGTTTTACCTGACAGACGTCGTCGAAATCGCCCGCAATCGCGGCCTGAAGGTCACGGCAGTGGCCTGTGACGAAGCGCAAACGCTGGGCGTGAACTCACGCACGGATCTGGCGGCGGCGGATGCGGTGTTTCAGGCCAATGCGCGCGCCGAACTGCTGGATCTGGGCGTCACCCTGATGGCCCCCGAGACCGTTTACCTCGCCGCTGACACGGTGATCGGACGCGACACGGTGATCGAACCCAACGTGGTTTTCGGCCCCGGCGTGACAGTCGAAAGTGGCGCAACGATCCGCGCCTTTTCACATCTGGAAGGTTGCCACGTCAGCCGTGGCGCAATTGTTGGGCCCTATGCCCGCCTGCGCCCAGGCGCGGAATTGGCTGAAAACACCCGCATCGGCAACTTTGTCGAGGTCAAGAACGCCGAAATCGCCGAAGGCGCCAAGGTCAACCATCTCAGCTATATCGGCGACGCCTCGGTCGGCGCGGCCTCGAATATCGGGGCGGGTACGATCACCTGCAACTATGACGGCGTGATGAAGCATCGGACCACGATTGGCGAGAATGTCTTTGTCGGCTCGAACACCATGCTTGTGGCCCCGGTGACCTTGGGCGATGGCGCAATGACGGCGACCGGAACCGTGGTGACGCGTGATGTGGAATCCGACGCATTGGCCGTGGCGCGCGCCAAACAGGACAACAAACCGGGATATGCGCGTAAATTGTTTGACATGTTGAAGGCGAAGAAGGCTCGCCGCGACAAAGGAGCCTGAGACCATGTGTGGAATTGTAGGTGTACTGGGTGAACACGAAGCCGCCCCGATTCTGGTCGAAGCCCTGAAACGGCTGGAATATCGCGGTTATGACAGTGCCGGTATCGCCACGGTTAACAACGGTGCCCTGGGGCGTCGGCGGGCAGTGGGCAAACTGGTCAACCTCAGCGATCTGCTGGTGCATGATCCCCTGCCCGGAAAATCCGGTATCGGCCATACCCGCTGGGCCACCCATGGCGCGCCCTCGGTGACAAACGCACATCCACACAAAGCCGGTCCCGTGGCCGTCGTGCACAACGGTATCGTCGAGAACTATCGCGAGTTGCGAGCCGAGCTGGCCGAACATGGCGTCGACTTCGTCACCGAAACGGATACCGAAACGGTGGCCTTGATGGCCGAGCATTACCTCAAATCCGGCCTGTCACCGGTCGAGTCCGCCTATAAGACCATTGACCGGCTCAAGGGGGCTTTTGCGCTGGCTTTCCTGTTCGATGGTCAAGACGACCTGATTGTTGCGGCCCGCAAGGGGTCGCCGCTGGCCGTCGGTCATGGGGATGGCGAAATGTACGTGGGCTCGGACGCCATTGCCCTGGCACCGCTGACCGACCGGATCACCTATCTTGAGGAAGGTGACCGGGCCGTGCTGACCCGAACATCGCTGGAAATCCGCAACGAAGCCGGAGAGCTGGCCAACCGTGAAACACGCCAGATCAAGCTGGATCAGGCGCAGGCTGACAAGGCTGGTCACAAGCACTTTATGGCCAAGGAAATCGCCGAACAGCCCGTCGTAGTGGCCGAGGCAATCCAGTCCTATCTGCCCACCGGCGGGGACGACGTTGTGCTTCCTGGTGATCTGGATTTCACCAAGCTGGACCGCCTGACCATGGTCGCCTGCGGCACCGCCTTCTATGCCTGCCTGACGGCGAAGTACTGGTTTGAACAACTGGCGAAAATGCCGGTCGAAGTCGATATCGCCAGCGAGTTCCGCTATCGCGAACCGCCGATCCCGGGTCGCACGGCGGCCCTGTTTGTCAGTCAATCGGGCGAGACCGCCGACACGCTGGCTGCCCTGCGATATTGCGAGGGCAAGGCTGATAAGATCGTGTCGGTTATCAATGTCCCCGAAAGTTCGATCGCGCGCGAAAGCGATATCGCTTTGCCGATCCATGCAGGGGTCGAAATTGGCGTGGCCTCGACCAAGGCGTTCACCTGTCAGCTCAGCGTTTTGCTGATGCTTGCCCTGAAGGCTGCGGCAGACCGCGGCACCCTGACAGATGAGGAACTGGCCGATCATGCCGCGGCGCTGCGCGGTCTGCCGACCGCCCTGAACAGCGCACTGGATCAAAACCGGGAAATCAAGAAGTCCGCCCAGCGCCTGTCCGAGGCCCGCGATGTTCTGTTTCTGGGCCGGGGGTTGATGTACCCGTTGGCGATGGAAGGCGCGCTGAAACTCAAGGAAATCAGTTATATCCACGCCGAAGGTTATGCATCGGGTGAATTGAAACACGGCCCCATTGCCTTGATTGACAAACATATGCCGGTGGTTGTCATGGCCCCGCGCGATGCGGTCTTCGACAAGACCGTATCGAACATGCAAGAAGTGATGGCGCGCAAGGGCAAGGTCATTCTGGTATCGGACGACGATGGCATCGCCGAGGCCGAGGATGGCGTCTGGAGCATCATCCGGATGCCTCACGTTCATCCCAGCCTGGCACCGATCCTGTATTCGGTTCCGGCGCAGCTGCTAGCCTATCATACCGCAGTGGCCAAGGGTACGGATGTGGACCAACCCCGCAATCTGGCGAAATCCGTAACGGTGGAGTGACCGATGGCCAAGCAATTCCCGGAACTGGACAGCGCCCAGCGCAAATTCATCGAAGACCAGCACATGTTCTTTGTTGGAACGGCAGGCCCTGAGGGGCGGGTCAATATCTCGCCCAAGGGGATGGATTCCCTGCGTGTTCTGGGACCAAACCGGATCGTCTGGATGAACCTGACCGGCAGCGGCAATGAAACCGCCGGGCATTTGCTGGAAACCAATCGCATGACGCTGATGTGGTGTTCGTTCACGACAAGGCCGCTGATCCTGCGAACCTATGGCACGGCCCGCACATCGCATGTGGGGGATGCGGGGTGGCAGAAACTGGAGGCATTATTCCCGGACCACCGCAGCGCGCGGCAGATTTACGATCTGGATATTGATCTGGTCCAGACATCCTGTGGCTACGCGGTGCCGTTCATGGAGTACCAGTCAGAACGCGACACGATGCAGAAATGGGTCGATGGCAAATCCGATGATGACATCCAGGCCTATTGGGTTGAGCGGAACCATCAGACCATCGACGGCAAACCCACCCGCGCCAATGACAAACCCACAAATGCTGAACACCTATCTTGATCAGATAAAGGCGCACGCCGATCCTGATCGCGCCGAACAGATGGCGGCTTATCACAAGATCGACCGCCCCTATCTGGGCGTCGCGAACCCTGTCCTGAACGACCTGACCAAGGCGTGGCGGCAGGAACTGGACGTCAACGCGCGCGTGAATCTGGCGGATACCCTGTGGCAAACCAACATCCACGAAGGCCGTCTGGCTGCGGCAAAGCTGCTGACGCAGGCGCGTATTCGGCCGGACGAGGCGGTCTGGAACCTGCTACAAAGCTGGCTGCCTGACTTTGACGCATGGGCGGTGGCCGATCATGCCAGCATGGCGATGCAGAAACGCCTGTCCGCCGATCCCGCGCGGTTGGAACAGGTGGAAAGCTGGACGGCATCAGACCACATGTGGACCCGGCGCGCGGCGCTGGTGGCCACCCTGCCCTGGACCAAACAAAACCACCCCAAGCCTGAGGATCTGGCGCGGCGCGACCGTATCCTTGGCTGGGCGGCAGTCTATGTGCCCGACCGCGATTAGTTCATCCAGAAAGCCATTGCCTGGTGGCTGCGCGAGCTGTCCAAACATGACTCGGCCCGCGTGATCGCCTTTCTGGGTGCACATGGCGAGGCGATGAAACCCTTTGCCCGCCGCGAAGCCGGGAAATACCTGAAAGATCAGTTGGAATAGACCTCAAGCTCTACCAACTCGTCGAATGGCAATAACAGCGCCCGCATCGCATCCAGGGACAAACGGCTGCCACCGCTTGCAGGCCCTTGGGCCGGGACCAGCGTGATATAGGCTTGCGCCCCGGTTTTGGGCACGACGACCCGGCCGGTGAATTCGGTATCAACCAGCGGCGTCTCAAGCCAGCGGCCCGGTGTTGTCGGATCGCCCAATCCGGCGATCGTTGTTTTTGCCCCAAGCCAACCGGCAGCGGTGGCTGCTACGGGCTCTGGTTCGATTGTTTCCTCTGTTACGGCCGGTTCCGCTGTGTCAGGCGTCTTGTCGCCCCCCAACACACGGACTGTCGTCGACCGCACAGCGTCGCACCCCGCCACCAGAATACACAAAGTCAATAGCACATATCTCATGGCAAACTCCTATCGCTCTGTGCGCATCTGTACCAGCCCAAAGCACAGTTGCCCCTTGTCGCAGGCCACTCTCAGCTTTACCTATGTCGCATGACAGCTCCTCTTATTGATCCGTTCGCACGTGCCATCACGTATCTCCGCGTCTCCGTCACGGACCGCTGTGATTTTCGCTGTGTCTATTGCATGTCCGAGGACATGAAGTTTCTGCCAAAGAAAGACCTGCTAACTTTGGAAGAACTGGACCGTATGTGCTCTACCTTTGTGGGTATGGGGGTCGAGAAACTGCGTATCACCGGCGGCGAACCATTGGTGCGCCGCAATATCATGACGTTTTTCAACGCGATGACCCGGCATCTGGACAGCGGCGCGCTGAAAGAACTGACGCTGACCACCAATGGCTCGCAGTTGCATCGCTTTGCCGATGATCTGTATGCTGCGGGTGTGCGCCGGGTGAATATCTCGCTGGACACGCTGGACGATGACAAGTTCGCCCAGATCACCCGCTGGGGGCGCCTGAAGCAGGTTCTGAACGGCATCGACGCCGCGCAAAAGGCCGGGCTGCGGATCAAAATCAACGCCGTGGCGCTGAAAGGCTTCAACGAACCAGAGCTGCCGACGATCACAAAATGGTGTGCTGAACGCGACATGGACCTGACCTGGATCGAGGTCATGCCCATGGGCGATATCGGAAACGAGGATCGTCTGGATCAATACTGGTCGCTGAAGGACGTGCGCAAGGAATATGAAAACCATTTCACCGTGACCGATCTGACCGAACGGACAGGCGGGCCTGCGCGCTATGTGCGGCTTGAAGAAACCGGGCAAAAGATCGGCTTCATCACACCGCTGTCACATAACTTCTGTGAAAGCTGCAACCGCGTGCGCCTGACCTGCACCGGCGAGCTGTTCATGTGCCTCGGCCAAGAGGACATGGCCGACCTGCGCGGTGCCCTGCGCGACCACCCCGACACCGAACAGCCGCTGGAAGACGCGATCCGCGCGGCAATCCACCTGAAACCCAAAGGCCACGACTTCGATTATTCCCGCCAGGCCGTCGACGGCAAGATGAGCCGCCACATGAGCCACACAGGCGGCTGACATGGCGGAACTGCGGGGCCGCCCGACGCTGCTCTACCACTTGTATTGCGGTCTGACCTCAGCCGTCGCGCCGTTTGCCTGGCGAACGGTGCGGAACAAGCTGCAGGCGGCGGGTGTTCCCAACGCACGGCAGCAGGAAAGGCTTGGCCACGCCAGCCTGCCCCGGCCAGATGGGCAATTGATCTGGTTTCACGCCGCCAGCGTCGGCGAAACCCTCTCGGTCATCAGCCTGATCAAACGTCTTGGACACCGCTTGCCAGAGGCCGAATTCCTGATCACTTCCGGCACCCCGACGTCGGCTGCGCTGATCGAAAAGCGTATGCCGCCTCGCACACGCCACCAATACCCACCGCTTGACACCGCAAAGCCGGTCCGATGCTTTCTGGATCACTGGCACCCGGATGCCGGTGTCTTTGTCGAAAGCGAAATCTGGCCGCGCCTGATCGTCGAAAGCGCTACGCGAGGCGCACCGCTGGCGCTGCTAAATGCGCGGCTGTCGGATAAATCCGTCGAAGGCTGGAAAAAGCGCCCGAAAACGGCGTGGTTCATATTGGATCGTTTCCGCCTGTTCCTGACCCAGAACGACAAGACGGCCCAGAACCTGATTGCCATGGGCGCGCAGGCCGACCGGGTCCAGCCTGGCACCAACCTCAAGGCCATGTCCGACCCGCTGCCCGTGGATCAAACCAGCTTGTCCGAAATCCGTGCGCAGATCGGCGATCGCCCTCTTTGGATCGCCAGCTCCACCCACGCAGGCGAAGAAGAAACGGTTCTGGCCGCGCATTCCACAATGCAAGCCCGTTGGCCCGATCTGCTCTTGCTGCTGATCCCGCGCCACCCGGAGCGTCGTACGGAAGTAGCCACATTGCTGGACAAGGCCGGTCAAACTGCCGCTTTCCGTTCAACCCAGGACAAGATCACACCGCAAACCCAGGTGTATGTGGCCGACACTCTGGGCGAAACGGGCACATGGTATGCATTGTCCCCCATTGTCTTTCTGGGCGGATCACTAAAGGAAATCGGCGGCCATAACCCATTCGAACCGGCACAGGCCGGGGCTGCCGTGATTACCGGGCCGGGATACTTCAACTTTGCCGAAACCTTTGCCCCATTGATCGAAGCCGGTGGCGCGCTAAAGGTGAGCACCGCGTCAGAACTGACACAGGCGGTCACAACTTGGCTCTCAGATCAGTCAGCACTGGATGCGGCACGCGCAGCAGCAAAATCTTGCGTCAACACTCAAAAATCCGCACTGGATTCGATTGTCGACACCCTTTGCGTTCAACTTGACCTGTCTGACACGACCCCTGCTTCATCTGGTTAAAAATATCCCGGGGGTGCGGGGGCAGAGCCCCCGCGTTGCCCGGATGTTCAACCCGCCGGCATCCGCTGTTCTACAATCTCAGCCCACCAGCTGCACCCGGCCGGAATGGCCTCATCGTTGAAATTGTACTCTGGATGATGCACGGCCGCCGTTTCACCATTCCCAACCAGAATGTACGCGCCCGGCCGTTCCTGCAGCATAAAGGCAAAATCCTCGCCGCCCATGATCAGGGGTGCATCGTCACACCCACCCGATACCGCACGCGCAACATCCGCGGCGAAATCGGTTTGCTCGTCGCTGTTCACCATCACCGGATAACCCCGGTAATAGGTCACATCTACCGCCCCTCCGAATGTCACGGCGACCCCGTCACAGATTTCCCTAATGCGCTTTTCCGCAAGATCGCGCATCTCTTCGCTCATCGTGCGGACAGTGCCCTTCATCTTGACGGTCTGGGGGATCACGTTGAACGCGGTAGATGACGTTTCAAAGGCCGTCACAGAAACCACAACCTGATCCACCGGGTCGGCATTGCGCGCGGCGATGGTCTGCAAAGCCATAACCGCCTGTGCCGCCATCACCGTTGTGTCCACCGTTTCATGCGGCTTTGCCGCGTGGCCACCCTTTCCCTCGAAGGTGATATCGTACTGATCCGTTGCTGCAAAAAACGCACCGGGACGAATTGAGAAACTGCCAACCGGACGTCCCGGCCAGTTATGCATCCCATAGACTTCCTGAATACCCCAGCGATCCATCATGCCATCGTCGCACATCTCGCGACCGCCGCCGCCGCCTTCTTCGGCGGGTTGAAAGATCACCACGGCGGTGCCGTCGAAATTCCTGGTCTCGGCAAGATACTTCGCGGCCCCCAACAACATTGCAGTATGCCCGTCGTGGCCACAGGCATGCATCGCACCATCGGTTTTCGAGGCATAGTCCAAACCGGTGGCCTCAAGTATCGGCAAGGCGTCCATATCCGCCCGCAGCCCGATCACTTTGCCGCCCGTATCGACCTTGCCCTTGATCACGCCGACAACCCCTGTTCGACCAATGCCAGTCACGACCTCATCGCAACCAAACGCCTTCAGCTTGTCCGCCACCAGCGCGCTGGTGCGATGCGTTTCAAACAGGATTTCGGGGTTCTGGTGAATATCGCGCCGCCATTCGGTGATTTCGCCCTGCAGTTCCGCGAAGCGGTTTTTGATCGGCATGTTCTTCTCCCATTTCATTATCTTGACCAGCCGCCCGGCACCCTGATCAGAACCGATGGCCACACATCTAATCCAAAGATACAGGCCGCAACGTCGCGGATAACAGAACGATCAGAACGGCCAGCGGCAGCAAAGCCGTGAATGCCAGTCGTAATGTAAGCATCTCTGCCAGAATCCCAATAAGCGGCGGGCCGATCAGCAAGCCTCCGTAACCCAGCGTGGCGACACTGGCGATGGCCTGACCCGGTGGGACATGCGGGTCACTGGCCGCCCTGCTGAAGGCCAGCGGCATGATCACGGCATAGCCGACCCCCATCAAGGCAAACCCCGCCAATGCCAGCCCCGCCGCTGCGGCAGACACCACGCAGCACACGCCAAGCGCCGCGCAGACCCCGCCAAAACGCGCCGTGGCGACCGGGCCGAACCGGGCGATGGCCAGACCACCTGCCAACCGGAACGCCACCATCGTCACGGAAAAGACCGCATACCCCAGCGCCGCGACGCTTTCGGTGGCGCCGCTGACATCGCGCAGGAATATCGCGCTCCAATCCGCCACCGCGCCTTCCCCTAACGCGCCACACAACGCGGTCAGCCCCACAAGGACCAAAGCCCCCGACGGCAACGCAAAACCCGATCTGGCCGCAAGCGCGCTTTGGCGCGAGGTCCAGCGCACCCAGGACAGAGCAAGGGCAAACCCGGCCACAAGCCCGCCTGCCAACAGAAAGTGCTGCACCACCGTCAAACCCACTTGAACAGCTCCATACCCACTAAGCGCGCCAAGGCCCGCCCCAAGGCTCCACATCGCGTGGAACGAGGACATGACCGGCTTGTCAAAGGTCTGTTCAACCTCGGCCGCCCAGGCGTTCATGGCAACATCCATTGAGCCATGGAAAGCCCCGAACACAAACAGGCAGGCCGCCAGCGCCCAGAACCCGCCCGCCATGGCCAACAGGATCAGCGACAGCGTATACAGCACGGCGATGATGCGGGTCAGAACCACCGCGCCGAACCGGTCGGTCAGACGCCCGGTAATCGGAAAGGAACACACTGCCCCCGCCGCCATGAACAACAGGCCATAACCCAGCGCCTCATGTGTCAGGTCCAGCCTGTCGCGCACCGCCGGAATGCGGGACGCCCAGATCCCAAACAATGCGCCGTTAAGGATGAACATGGCAGCAACAGCCCGCCACGCGGCCACAAGCCCGATCACGGAAATCCCTTCGCACTCAACGTAAAACCCCGCTGTTTTACAGGCCGGCCGCGGTTTGGCAAATGCGGATTACGCCAGTCGTTTGCGGATTCTTCGAATTGCGACCCAAACCATCAGCACCACCGGAAGGGTGACCGCCGCCGTCAGCATCCCCTTGCTGATCCCGGCCCCGGTCAACGGAAACAGCAGATAGCTGGTCAGCGAGACCGCATAGTAGCTGATCGCAACCACCGAGAGCCCCTCGACCGTGTGTTGCAGGCGTAAGGCCAGATCGGCGCGGCGGTCCATGTTTTCCAGCAACGCCTGGTTCTGCGCGCTGCGCTCAACATCGACACGTGTCCGCAACAGCTCTCCGGCGCGGATGGCCCGATCAGACAGCGCCTGCAGGCGGCGTTCGGTGGATTTCACCGTTCGAATGGCCGGATCATACCGGCGCATCATGAAATCGGCAAAGCTCTGACGGCCCTCAAACCGTTCTTCACGCATAACCTCGATCCGCTGATTCACGATGGCCTCATAGGCCCCCGTGGCCCCAAACCGGAACGCGCATTGCGCCGAAAGGGTTTCAAGCTCGATCGAGGTGGACAGCAGCTCGTGCAGCAATTCGTCGGGTTGGGCGGAATTGTCGGTCATCTGGCCCATGAGTTCGGTCAATTTCCCGTCCAACGCGCCGATGCGCGCCGCCATCTGTTTGACGCGGGCAAAACCCAGCATCGACATCGCCTTATAGGTTTCGATCTCACACAGCCGCTGAATGATGCGGCCTGTCCTGCGCCGACCTGTTCCCTTGGTGACAAACAGCGCAAACCGCATGTGACCGGCCGGATCAATGCGGAAATCGCTGGCGCAGATGGCGGCGTCGTCCAGAACCCGCGCCACCGCAAGGCTTTCTGGTTCAAACCAATCGGTCAAAGCATCCTTGATCTCGTCATCCGCCTGATGCTCGACCACCCGGATCATGGCCGAGGTGACCCGCTGACCCGGGCTGGCCATCAGCCAATCAGGGGGGAAGACTTCGAAATCAGCCGGGTTGAACGGGCGATCACTGACGTTCTGAAAGATCGCGGTGTAGGTCACGAATTCGGTATGCTGTTCCCATTTCAGCCAATGGCGACCGATCTGCCCGGCGTAGTGGGTTGCCTGCGGTTGCGGGTGCTGCGCACCGTGGCGATCCAGCAGATTGATCAGATGCGCCAGATCCTCGTCCCGATCCCGCGCCACGGCGGTTTCCTGCTTTTTGATGGCCAGAAAAACCACAGTACACGGCGTCGCCGCCACCGGGAAAGGCCGCGCGTGCAGTTCATTGGCCAGCGCATAGCGCAGCGGGTGGTCGTCAATGGGCGTCATGCAGGGCTCCGTTTCATCCGAGGCACTATACGTGACGCCAAAAATACATCAATTCTTATTTTATTTCATACACTTAGCTGAATGCAACAGTATACAATTCCGCTATCTCATTGATTTGGCTGCCACAGCTCGACCGGATTGCCCTCGGGGTCGTGAATACGGGCGAACTTGCCAATCTCACTGTCCCATTCCGCGCGGGTTTCAACGGTGATTCCGGCGGTTTCCAGCTGAGTGATCATGGCCGCCAGATCATCGACCCGAAAGTTGATCATCCATTGCTGCTCGGCCCGCCCAAAGTAATCCGTGTCCTGCGCAAAGGGGGCAAACACTGTGTATCCTTCACGCTGCTTCCAGGGCATCGGGTCGTAGTGGTTGACCCCAAGATGCGTTTCATACCAGGCGCTCAGCGCCTTGGGGTCGCGGGCGCGGAAGAACACGCCGCCTATGCCGTTTACCTTTTCCATGGGTCACCTCCTTTGCGGTCAGCATACAACGAAAAAGGCGCCCGCATGGGGCGCCTTTTCGAGTGTTATCTTAACCGGATCAGTCGATCATCGGCAGCAGCTTGTCCAGCGACTGTTTGGCGTCGCCATAGAACATGCGGGTGTTCTCTTTGAAGAACAGCGGGTTTTCGATGCCCGAATACCCGGTACCCTGACCACGTTTCGAAACAAACACCTGCTTGGCCTTCCAGCATTCCAGAACCGGCATACCGGCGATGGGGCTGTTGGGATCATCCTGCGCCGCAGGGTTCACGATGTCGTTCGAACCGATGACGATGGCCACATCCGTTTCGGGGAAGTCGTCGTTGATCTCGTCCATTTCCAGAACGATGTCATACGGCACCTTTGCCTCGGCCAGCAGCACGTTCATGTGACCCGGCAGACGGCCCGCAACGGGGTGGATCGCGAAACGAACATTCTTGCCATTGGCGCGCAGTTTGCGGACCAGTTCGGACACCGATTGCTGCGCCTGCGCCACCGCCATGCCGTAACCGGGGATGATGACAACGCTGTCGGCATCGTTCAGAGCCGCAGCCACACCGTCGGCTTCGATGGCAATCTGTTCGCCTTCGACAGCCATCTGTTCACCCTGCGGGCCACCAAAGCCACCCAGGATCACGCTGACAAAGTGGCGGTTCATCGCCTTACACATGATGTAGGACAGGATCGCACCCGACGAGCCCACCAGCGCGCCAACCACAATCAGAAGGTCGTTGCCCATCGAGAAACCGATGGCCGCAGCCGCCCAGCCCGAGTAGCTGTTCAGCATCGACACAACCACCGGCATGTCCGCACCACCGATACCCATGATCAGGTGATAACCGATGAACAGCGCCGCCAGCGTCATCAGGATCAGCGGGAACAGACCGCCCGAGGACGCGTACCAGATCAGACAGATCAGCGACAAACCCGCCGCCGCCGCGTTCAGCGCGTGACCACCGGGCAGCTTGGTCGCCGCCGATGACACTTTGCCCGCCAGCTTGCCATAGGCAATGACCGAACCGGTAAAGGTGATCGCGCCGATGAAGATGCCCAGGAACAGTTCGACATGCAGGATCGCCAGCTCGGCCGAGGTCTTCTTGGCGATCAGCTTGGCAAAAGCGCCCAGATCGGACAGGTCCGCCTCTTTCGCGCTGTCGGCAATCGCCATGACCTGCGCCACGTTGCCGATCTCGAAATGCGCGTTGAAACCAACGAACACAGCCGCCAGACCAACCAGCGAGTGCATCGCGGCCACCAGCTGCGGCATCTCGGTCATCTGCACGCGTTGTGCAACATATTGACCGATCAGGCCACCGCCCACGATCAGCAGCAGCGACAGCAGCCACAGACCGGAACCGGGGCCGACCAGCGTGGCAAAGACCGCCAGCGCCATACCGACGATGCCATACCAGACCGCGCGTTTCGCGCTTTCCTGGTTCGACAGCCCGCCGAGTGAAAGGATGAAGAGGACAGCCGCAACAACGTAGGCGGCAGTAGTGAAGCCAAATTCCATGTGCCCGGCCTCCTTAAGATTTCTGGAACATGGCAAGCATGCGTCGGGTTACGAGGAAGCCGCCAACGATGTTGATCCCGGCCATGAAGACCGAAAGCGCCGCCAGCAAAATAACGAGGAACGATCCCGATCCAATTTGCATCAGTGCCCCAACGATGATGATCGACGAGATCGCGTTGGTGATGGCCATCAGCGGGGTGTGCAAGCTGTGCGCGACGCCCCAGATCACCTGGAAGCCAATGAAAATGGCCAACACAAAGACGATGAAGTGCTGCATGAAGCTGGCCGGTGCGACCAGCCCCACCAACAGCATCAGCGCGCCACCGACACCCAGCAAGGTGAACTGCTGCTTGGTCTGCGCCTTGAACGCTGCAATCTCTTGCGCGCGTTTTTCTTCCGGCGTCAGCTCTTTGATTTCGACCTTCGGCTGCGCTGCAATCGCCTGAATCTTGGGCGGTGGCGGCGGGAAAGTGATCTCGCCCTCATGGGTCACGGTTGCGCCGCGGATCACGTCGTCTTCCATGTCGTGATTGATCTGGCCGTCTTTTTCCGGGGTCAGGTCGGTCATCATGTGACGAATGTTGGTCGCATACAGCGACGAAGACTGCGCCGCCATCCGGCTGGGAAAGTCGGTATAGCCGATGATGGTCACGCCATTGTCGGTCACGATCTTCTCATCCGCGACGGTCAGCTTGCAGTTGCCGCCTTTTTCAGCCGCAAGGTCAACGATGACCGAGCCCGGCTTCATGCTTTCGACCATGTCCTTGGTCCAAAGCTCGGGCGCCTCGCGGTTGGGGATCAGCGCCGTGGTGATGACGATGTCGATTTCCGGTGCCAGTTCGCGGAACTTGGCCAGCTGTGCGTTGCGGAACTCTTCCGACTGGACCGACGCATAACCACCGGTGGCCGCACCATCCTGCTGATCTTCTTCAAAATCCAGATAGACGAACTCGGCCCCCATGGATTCGACCTGTTCGGCCACTTCGGGGCGCACGTCGAACGCATAGGTGATCGCACCCAGCGAGGTCGAGGTCCCGATGGCGGCCAGACCGGCCACACCGGCACCGACGATCAGAACCTTGGCAGGCGGCACCTTACCGGCGGCTGTGACCTGACCGGTGAAAAAGCGGCCAAAGTTGTTACCCGCCTCGATCACCGCACGATACCCGGCGATATTGGCCATGGACGACAGCGCATCCATTTTCTGGGCGCGGGAAATACGCGGCACCATTTCCATGGCGATCACGTTGGCGCCCTTGGACTTGGCCAGTTCCATTCCCTCGGCGTTGCCCGCCGGATTGAAGAAGGAAATCAGCGTCTTGTCTTTGGTAAGGCGCTTCATCTCGGCTTCGGTCGGGATCCGGACCTTGGCAATAATGTCCGAGTTTTTCCACAGCGACGCGGCGGTCTTGACGATCTCGACGCCTGCAGCCTCATAGGCCTCGTCCGAGAAACCGGCCGCATGGCCCGCCCCTTTTTCGATGGCGCAGTCATAGCCTAGTTTCTGCAACTGCACGGCAGAATCCGGCGTCATCGCGACCCGGTTTTCACCGTCCAATACTTCCTTTGGTGTGCCTATTTTCACTGGCAATCCCCCTAATTCTGACTCGCTCCGAGTGGGTGGTCGGTTATGTTTGTTAAGCAAATATGTATCTTGCGCAACATTATTTCGCAAGCGCAGCATTCGTTACGTGGTGTCACCGCCCCATTCATACTAAATCCACCTACGTGTCTTGCGTTCGTAACGGGCGAAATCGGCGCGGAATGTGCGGCGCAGGCGGTCTTCTTCGGGCAGGATAAAACGGCGTTCCAGCACCCAGACGAAAACCGGTATAAGGATCAGGGACAACACGGCATCGAACCGCAAAATCAACCCGGCCAGGATCAGAACGTCGCCCACATAAATCGGGTTGCGGCTGCGCTTGTAGATGCCGGACTGCACCATGGCGCTGGGTGTTTCATGGGGAATGACCGTTGTCTTGTGCCGGCGAAACTCGACAATCGCCAAAGCCGCCAACAAAATGCCGCCCCCGATCAGAATACCGCTCAGCAAATCGGTAAAGCCGCTGTCCAACGACAACCCCAGCGGCAGAAATCGCGCCTGCAGCCAGGCCAGCAGTGCAAACCCAACAAGCCAGACGGGCGGTATGTCGATCCGGCGCATTCCCAATCCCCGCAATTGACGACACGCGTGGGCATGTCGTTTCTGAACGATGTCCTACCGCTTTCGGACCAGATTGGCAAAGTTCAGGTTGTCGCATCAATGGACAGTCAATGGACAGGCACATATGGATCAGATAGGCCGAAGGGAACCACCGGAACACAACACAAGGTAGTGAGTTGTTCATGACCGACTTTGCCGCGACCAAAGCTATGTTCGACCTGCCCAAAGGCGTCATCTACCTTGATGGCAACTCGCTTGGCCCGTTGCCGCGTGCCGCGGGCGCGCGGGTGAAGGATATGATGGAACAGGAATGGGGGCAGATGCTGATTACCGGCTGGAACAAGGCCGGGTGGATGGGCTTGCCGACCGGGCTGGGCGATCGCATTGGCCGGTTGATCGGCGCGGCCCCTGGTACCGTAGTGACGGGCGATACCCTGTCGATCAAGGTGTATCAGGCCGTCGCCTCGGCGCTTGAACTGCGCCCGGACCGCAAGGTCGTGCTGTCGGACAGTGGGAACTTTCCCTCGGATCTTTACATGGTGGACGGCCTGCTGCGCTCTCTCGGGTCGGACTACGAGTTACGCGTTGTTGCGCCCGAGGACGTGGCCGCACATATCACCGATGATGTTGCCGTTCTGATGTTGACCGAAGTCGACTATCGCTCGGGTCGCATCCACGACATGAAGACGCTGACCGAACTGGCGCATACCAACGGCACCCTGACCGTCTGGGATCTGGCCCATTCCGCCGGTGCGATTCCGGTGGACCTGTCTGGCTGCAATGCTGATTTCGCGGTTGGGTGCACATATAAGTACCTCAATGGCGGCCCCGGCGCCCCGGCCTTTATCTATGTCGCTCCCCATCTGGCGGACCGCGCGCGCCCTGCCCTGTCAGGCTGGCTTGGGCACGAGACCCCTTTCGCCTTCGATCTGGAATACCGCCCCGGCGGTGGGGTTGAGAGGATGCGGGTCGGCACCCCTCCGATCATCCAGATGACCGCCCTGTCGGCGGCGATGGATATCTGGGATATGGCCGAAATGTCCGATGTGCGCGCCAAATCCATCGACCTGACCGAGCTGTTCATCGCCCGCGTCGAAGCCACCTGCCCGGATTTGCAATTGGCTAGCCCGCGTGACCCTGCGCAGCGCGGCAGCCAGGTCTCGTTTCGGTTTGCCGAAGGTTACGCCGTCATGCAGGCCCTGATCGCGCATGGAGTGATCGGAGATTTCCGCGCGCCAGAAATCATGCGCTTTGGCTTTACGCCGCTGTATATCGACGCGCAGGATGTGGAACGTGCTGTCGACATACTGGCCGATGTAATGCGAGATCGCGTGTGGGACGCACCGGAATACATGGTGCGCCAGCGGGTTACCTGACCTCTAGCCCCGCGCCGATCAACGCGGCGAGCTGCACGACCCGCTTTTCATAGTCATCAGCCCCTGCGCTACTCAGCTTGAGGCCCTTGAGCGTCGCGGTAATCGTCCGGGCGGTTTCCGCGGCGTCAGTGAACAGACGCACCCGCCCGGCCTGTTCCTGCTGCGACAACCAATCCGCATACAGCCCCGCCAGTTGCGCCTCACCTTCCGAGATGATCCCCGAGGACATGGATTTGGTGGCATCCAGCATCTCAAGCCCATGGGGCGAGGCCAGGATCACAGCCATCCCTTCTGTCTGGGCCCGGATCGCCCGGGCCAGAACATCCGGCACGGGGCCTTGCATTGCCAGCGCCGCAGCAACTGCCGCGCTTTTTTCCGTATAGTAAACTTGGGTCAGCCTGCTGACGATCGCCTCTTTGTTTTTGTAATGCAGATACACCGCAGGCCGGGACATCCCCGCCCCCCGCGCAATGTCATCCATCGAAGTTTTTCGAAAACCATATGTGGCAAAGGCCTGAAAGGCCGAACTTAAAATCGCCTTTTGCCGTGAATCGTCAACAGTCTCTGTCATACCTGAACTCGTGACATTTTTTGTTTATTTTGTCAATTGACACAATGACAAAATACATCAATTATGTCAGAAACCAGCCACAGCTACGAGAGGTGCGCCATGGCGACCGCCCTAACGATCAACGGAAAGCAACATCAGGTGGATCTGCCCGATGACGTTCCCCTGCTTTGGGTGCTGCGCGACGAGGTCGGCCTGACCGGCACCAAATTCGGCTGCGGCGTCGCCGCCTGCGGGGCCTGCACTGTTCATATTGATGGCGAAGCGGTGCGATCATGTCAGGTGGCGCTTTCGGATGTCTGGGGTGATGTGACCACGATCGAAGGGATCGGATCACCGGATGCGATGGCCACCATTCAACAGGCCTGGACCGATCATCAGGTGGCGCAATGCGGCTATTGCCAGTCGGGCCAGATTATGCAGGCCGCGGCGCTGCTGGCGGAAAACACCGCCCCGTCGGACGCGGATATTGACGAGGCCATGCAGGGCAACCTGTGCCGCTGTGGCACCTATCCCCGCATCCGCGCCGCGATCCATGACGCGGCCGCCAAACTGAAGGAGGCGTAACGGATGGCTTCTGTTGGTAAAATCCTTCGCCGTACGTTTCTGATCGGCTCGGCCGCGATTGTCGGGGGTGTGGCGTTCGGTGCCTATTACGTCAGCCGTCCCGCCGCGAACCCGTTGAAACCCGGCAAAGGGCAAGCGGCGCTCAGCCCGTTTGTTCTGATTGACCAGAACGGCGTAACGCTTTTCGCCCCCCGCGCCGAGATGGGACAGGGGGTCAAAACAACCTGGGCAGCGCTGATTGCCGAAGAACTGGATGTGGATCTGGATCAGATCACCGTTCTGCACGGCCCGGCGGCTGCGGCCTATTACAACTCGGCCTTGATCGGCGAGGGCCTGCCCAACAAGGGTTATGACGTTTCGGATTTCCAGCACAATCTGGGCGAAACCCTGGGTGTGCTTGGCAGAACGCTGGGCCTTCAGGTCACTGGCGGTTCGACCTCGATGAAAGATGGGTTTGAACGGATGCGTCAGGCCGGTGCCTCGGCGCGTGAGACACTCAAGCGCGCGGCGGCCAGCCGTCTGGGCGCTGATCCTGCGGAACTGAAGACCGCTTCGGGGTATGTCATCGCCCCCAATGGCGACAGGATCGCTTACACGGATCTGGCGGTGGATGCCGCCGGGCTTGAACCGGTCGACATACCCCTGCGCGACCCATCGCAATGGCGCTATTTGGGTCAGACACAGCCACGGCTGGATATGGCTGAAAAAGTGACAGGTACAGCGGAATTCGGTGTCGATGTCCGCCTGCCCGGCATGAAATTCGCCTCGGCTCGCATAAACCCCAAGTTGGGCGGGGTGATGAACGGTTTTGACGACAGCGCCGCAAAATCCATGCCGGGGGTCGAAAAAATCGTCGATCTGGGCAACGGGGTCGCGGTTGTTGCCAACAACACCTGGCTGGCCAATCAAGCGGTCGAAGCGATTGACGTCGATTGGGGCGACGCCCCCTATCCGCCCGAGACCGATGCGATCTTTGCCAAGATCGCCAAGGCCTTTGACGACGCCCCGAACTCGACCATGCGTGATGATGGCGACGTCAGCGTCACACCCGACGGTGCAGCCGAGGTCACGGCCGAGTATCAGGTGCCCTATCTGGCCCACGCCACGATGGAGCCGATGAACGCCACCGCGTTGTTCACCGGCAAGACACTGGATCTGTGGTGCGGCAATCAGGCCCCGACGCTGATCCGGCGCCATGTGGCCGGTATCGCCAATCTGGATACGGATGCGGTTGAGGTTCACACCACCTATCTGGGTGGCGGGTTCGGTCGGCGCGGCGAACTGGATTTCGGTGAGATTGCCACCAAGGTTGCCATGGCGCTGCCGGGCACGCCGGTTCAAACAACCTGGAGCCGCGAAGAAGATATGCGTCACGATTATTACCGCCCTGGCGCGATCGCCCGGATGCGGGGCGCGGTCAAAGATGGCAAGGCGGTTCTGATCGACGGCAAGGTTGCCGCGCAATCCAGTGTCCATCAGGTGGTCGGGCGGTACACCGGGCTGCCCGGCGGCGGGCCGGACAAGGTTTTGGTCGAAGGCTTTTTCAATCAACCCTATGCGGTGCCGAATTACCGCATGAGCGGCCACATCGCCGATTTGAAGGTGCCCGTGGGGTTCTGGCGCTCGGTCGGCAACAGCTACAACGGGTTCTTCCACGAAACCTTCATGGATGAGATGGCCCATGCCGCAGGCCGCGACCCGCTGGAATTCCGGCTGGAGTTGATGAAAAGCGAACACGCCCCCTCGGCCGGTTGCCTTGAAGCCGTGCGTGACATGTCAGGCTGGACTGGCCAGACGCCGGATGGCGTGGGACGTGGCGTGGCGTTCACCTACAGTTTCGGCACCCCGGTCGCGCAGGTGATCGAAGTGGTCGACGAAGACGGCACCATCCGCATCAACAAGGCGTGGATCGCCTGCGACATGGGGCTGGCGCTGGACCCGGAAAACGTCAAGGCGCAAATGTTCGGAGGCATGATGTACGGCCTGTCGGCGGCTTGTTTCGGCGAGATTACCTTTGCCGAGGGCGCGGTCGAGCAATTCAACTTTCCCGACTATGACGCAATCCGCATGCACACCGCCCCGCAGGTTGAGGTCCGCGTGCTGGAAACCAACCGCCATATGGGCGGCGCTGGCGAACCCGGCACGCCCCCTTCGATGCCGGCACTGGGCAATGCGCTGTTCGATCTGACCGGGCAGCGCGCCCGCAGCTTGCCGCTGATCAATCAGTTTGATTTGCTGATCTGATCGCCACGCGCGGACCCGGTCCTTCGGTGCCGGGTCGGTGCGCGTTTCAAGCGGATTGCTGGATCAGCCGGGCGTCCGAGCCCGCGGCCCAGGCCTGCACCGCCCTACCGAACGCCTCAAACAAAGGGCGCGAAACGGGATCGTTCACAGCATCCCATTCCGGGTGCCATTGCACCGACAGGGTAAACCCGGGGGCATCCTGAACATAGATCGCTTCGGGGGTTCCATCCGGGGCATGGCCATCAATGACAATCCTTTGCCCAACGGTCTTGAGCCCCTGCCCGTGCAACGTATTCGTCATCACCTCGGTCGCGCCCATCAGCCGGTGGAACACACCGTTTTCGGACAATTTCACCACATGGCGCAGGGCGAATTTTTCCTCAAGCGTGCCATCAGGCGGCATCCGGTGGTTCAGTCGCCCCGGCAAGTCACGGATTTCAGGGTACAATGTCCCGCCCATCGCAACGTTGACCTCTTGAAATCCGCGGCAGATGCCAAAGAATGGCTGCCCACGATCAACACAGGCCCGCACCAGCGGCAGGGTGATCGCGTCGCGGGCGCGGTCGAATTCGCCATGGGCTTCGGTGGCAGGCTCGCCGTATTCCTCGGGGTGCACGTTGGGGCGGCCACCCGTCAACAGGAAGCCGTCGCAGGTCTTCAACAACTCTTCGACCGTGACATAGCGTGGATCGGCAGGGATCAGCAGCGGCAGACAGCCCGAGACATTGGCGATCGCATCCGAATTCATCGTCCCACCGGCATGGGTCGGATATTGATCGTTCATTAAGTACGAATTGCCGATGATACCGACGATAGGTCGAGACATTCTGCGTTCCTGAATAATTCCCTAATCTATCAGGAAGGCTATCGACAGTGTCAGCCGCGCGCAACAGCACAAGACCTGCATGTCAGCGCAAGCTCTTGTTCAACCCTGCACATGTCACCAACTACCCCAGCACTGTCATCGTTGGGGGGCAGAGAGCCACGCAGGCTCTCTGCAAGAGCTTGCGATCAAACCTCGCCGGTCAGCCCGGCGGCTTCGATACCGGCCAAAGCGGCGGCGGCGTCATTGTCCGAGGTATCGCCTGTCACACCGACGGCACCGACAATTTCACCCTTTCGATCCCGCAGCAGAACACCCCCCGGCACGGGCACAACCTGCCCGCCGTAAACACCGTTTACGGCCGCCATGAAATAAGCCTGCGCCTCAGCCCGCTGCATTTGCGCGGTGCCGGCCATCCCCAACATGACCGAGCCATAAGCCTTGCCATGCGCGATCGCAAACCGGCCCGGTGCCGCGCCATCCTCGCGTTCAAAGGCGATCACGTGGCCACCCGCGTCCAGCACCACGACGGAAAGAGGCTTCAGCTCCAACTCGTGCCCTTTTTCAAGGGTTTTGCGGATGACCGTGCGGGCCTTGCGAAGAGAAATTGCCATGTCGTGTCCTAACGTTCAAAAAAGGTCCGGTTTGATCCAAGCAGGCACAGCCTTTTAGTTCAGAAGGCTTGCCTTAAGCTCCAGACGACGCGCGTGCAATACCGGCTCAGTGTAACCCGATGGCTGCACGCGACCCTTGAATACCAGATCACAGGCCGCCTGAAAGGCAATCCCGTCAAAACCGGGCGCCATCGGGCGATACGCCGCGTCGCTCTGGTTCTGGCGGTCCACCACAGCGGCCATCTTTTGCATCGCGGCCATGACCTGTTCTTCGGTAACGACACTATGGTGCAGCCAGTTGGCCAACGCCTGCGAGGAGATCCGGCATGTCGCACGGTCCTCCATCAGACCGATATCATTCAGGTCGGGCACCTTGGAACAGCCAACACCGTGATCGATCCAACGCACCACATAGCCCAGAATGCCTTGCGCGTTGTTTTCGATCTCACGCGTGATTTCACCATCGCTAAGGTTGCGCCCACCCAACAAAGGGATGGTCAACAAATCATCCAGCGTGCCACGGGCACCAGCAGCCGCCAGTTCATCCTGACGGGCCAGCACGTCGACCTTGTGGTAATGCGTCGCGTGCAGGGTCGCGGCTGTTGGCGACGGCACCCATGCACAGGTCGCGCCGGATTGCGGATGGCCGATCTTGGCGTCCAGCATATCACCCATCCGATCAGGCATCGCCCACATGCCTTTGCCGATCTGCGCCTTGCCCTTCAGGCCGCAAGCCAGACCGACATCAACGTTGCGATCCTCATAAGACGCAATCCACGGCGTGTTCTTGATGTCGCCCTTGGGCAGCATCGGACCCGCCTCGATCGAGGTGTGGATCTCATCCCCTGTGCGGTCCAGAAAGCCGGTGTTGATAAAGGCCACGCGCGATTTCGCGGCGCGAATACATTCCTTGAGGTTGGCCGAGGTGCGGCGTTCCTCATCCATGATCCCCAGTTTGACGGTATTGCGCGGCAGGCCAAGGATATCTTCGACCATGTCAAAGATTTCGACCGAAAACGCGACCTCTTCCGGCCCGTGCATCTTGGGCTTGACCACATAGACCGATCCGGTGACCGAGTTGCCGCCATCACGCTGCATGTCATGCATCGCGATCATCGTTGTACACAGCGCATCCATCAGCCCCTCGCCGATCTCATCGCCCTCGGCATCCAGAACGGCTGGATTGGTCATCAGATGGCCCACATTGCGCACCAACATCAGCGAGCGGCCCTTTAGCGTGGCCTGTTTGCCATCAGCGGTGGTGTATTCCACATCCCCGGCCAGTTTTCTGGTGAAAGTTTCGCCACCCTTTGTGACCTCTTCGGTCAGATCACCCTTCATCAGGCCCAACCAGTTACCATAGGCCACCACTTTGTCGGCGGCATCGACACAGGCCACCGAATCCTCGCAGTCCATGATCGTGGACAGGGCGGATTCCAGATGCACGTCAGCAATACCCGCCGGATCGGACGCGCCGATGGGTGTCGATCTGTCGATCACAATTTCAGCATGAAGGCCATTCTTTTCTAAGAAGACAGAAGTTGGTGAAGCCGGGTCACCTTTGTAACCCACAAAGCGGCCCGTTCCGTGCATTTGCGATCCATACATGTACGCTCTTTCACCGTCATCCAGTGTTGCAACGAGGTTTCCATCTTCAACAGCAATGCCAACGACACTTGTCCAATCATCAATTGCTGGCGTGCAAAAGAAGCCCAGATGATACTTGGCCCAGGCAATCACGCGTGCACCGCGCTCTGCGTCATAGCCTCCACCCGCTGGTAAATCGCCCATCGCGTCAGTACCGTAAAGCGCATCATAAAGGCTGCCCCAGCGCGCGTTGGCTGCGTTCAGGGCAAAGCGCGCGTTGGTGATTGGCACGACCAGTTGCGGACCGGGGGTCAAGGCAATCTCGGGGTCGACATCTGCGGTTTCGATCTGGAAGGCATCGCCTTCCTCGACCAGATAGCCGATCTCGCGCAGGAAGTCCTGATAGGAAGTGGCGTCATGCGCCTGCCCTTTGCGATCCAGATGCCAGGCGTCTATCTGGCCCTGTATCTTTTCCCGCTTTGCCAGCAGCGCTTGGTTTTTGGGGCCCAATTCGGACACCATCCGCGACAGACCGTTCCAGAACGCGTCGGCCGCAACCCCAGTTCCCGGCAGTGCCTGGCTTTCGATAAAGCTGGCCAGAACCGTGTCGACCTGAAGCCCGTTGTGCGTCTGTCTGCTGTTCATGATTTCTATCTCCCGCGAATGTGCGCCATTGTATGCCGTCTGCATTTAGGACGATTGTTTCCGATAGGCAACTTGCCCCGCCGTATCACGGTAAAAAAATTTTACCAAAATTTTGGATCGGGTCGGCGCAGACACAGGTTGCACCGCTTGCAGCCCATCGCCGCAACCCATAACGTCGCGCCTGACATGAACCGATGCGAGGCCCCCGATGCGTGACGCCGCCCCCACGACGATCTACCTGAAAGATTACACGCCCTTTGGCTATCTGGTGGACAGTGTGCACCTGACGTTTGATCTGGCCGCCCACGCAACCCGCGTCACATCTCGCATCGCATTTCGCCCGAACCCGGCCGCCACCGACCGCACGTTTTTCCTGCACGGCGAGGAACTGACCCTGATCCGCGCAATCGTCGATGGGGCCGAGGTCACGCCCGAAATCACCGACAAGGGCCTGACGGTTGATGTTCCTGACGCGCCTTTCATATGGGAGGCTGTAGTTGAGATCGACCCGGCCAACAACACGGCGCTTGAGGGGCTGTATATGTCGAACGGCATGTATTGCACCCAGTGTGAGGCCGAAGGGTTCCGCAAGATCACCTATTACCCCGACCGCCCCGACGTGATGTCAACCTTTACCGTCCGCATCAACGGCGACTTGCCGGTGCTGCTGTCCAACGGCAACCCGTCGGGCAAGGGCGATGGCTGGGCCGAATGGTCAGATCCCTGGCCCAAACCCGCCTATCTGTTCGCGCTGGTTGCGGGCGACCTGATCGCCCATCCCGGCCAGTTCACCACCATGTCAGGCCGTGATGTCGAACTGAACCTCTGGGTCCGCCCCGGCGACGAGGGCAAATGCGCCTTTGGCATGGAGGCGCTGAAAAAGTCGATGAAATGGGATGAGGAAGTCTATGGCCGAGAATACGATCTGGACGTGTTCAACATCGTGGCCGTGGATGATTTCAACATGGGCGCGATGGAGAACAAGGGGCTGAACATCTTCAACTCCTCGGCTGTTCTGGCCAGCCCCGAAACCTCGACCGATGCCAATTTCGAACGGATCGAGGCGATTATCGCGCATGAGTATTTCCACAACTGGACCGGCAACCGGATCACCTGCCGGGACTGGTTTCAGCTATGTTTGAAAGAGGGCCTGACTGTCTTTCGCGACGCGCAGTTCACATCCGACATGCGCTCGGCCCCGGTGAAACGCATTCACGACGCTATCGAGTTGCGTGCACGGCAATTCCCCGAGGATAACGGGCCGCTGTCCCATCCGGTTCGGCCCGAAAGCTTTCAGGAAATCAACAACTTCTACACCGCAACCGTTTATGAGAAAGGTGCCGAGGTCATCGGTATGCTGAAACGGTTGGTCGGTGATGACGCCTATGCCACGGCGCTGGACCTTTATTTCGACCGGCACGACGGACAGGCCTGCACAATCGAGGACTGGATCAAGGTATTCGAAGAAACCACCGGCCGCGATCTGAGCCAATTCAAGCGCTGGTACAGCCAGTCCGGCACGCCCCGCGTTGATGTGACCGAGGATTGGAAAGATGGCACCTATATCCTGACTCTGTCTCAACACACGGAACCGACGCCGGGCCAGTCTGAAAAGCTGCCGCAGGTGATCCCGGTGGCCGTGGGATTGCTTGGCGCCAACGGGGATGAGGTGCGCGCGACCGAGGTTCTGGAACTGACCGAAGCCCGGCAAAGCTTTGAGTTCACTGGGCTGGCGGCCAAGCCCTTGGCCTCGATCCTGCGCGATTTCTCGGCACCGGTCATTCTGGAACATGACCACTCGAACGCCGAACGCGCCCTTCTGTTGGCGCATGACACCGATCCGTTCAACCGCTGGCAGGCGGGGCGGTCACTGGCGCAGGACACATTGCTGCGCATGATCCGCGAAGATGCGGCACCGGGCGCCAATTATATGGACGGCATTCTGGCCGTATTGCGCGATCGCGATCTGGACCCTGCCTACCGCGCGCTGATGCTGGGGCTTCCAACCCAATCGGAACTGGCCGCGACGTTGTTTGATCAGCAAGAGGCACCCGACCCCATCGCTATCTGGACAGCGGTCGAAACGCTGCGGCAAGCGACGGCACAGCACGTTCAGGACCTGCTGCCGCGCCTGCACAGTGAAACTGTGATCGACGCCGCCTTTAGCCCCGATGCCGATCAGGCGGGCAAACGTGCGCTTGGCGGCGCGGCCCTTGCCCTGACATCGCGGCTGGACGGCGGCGCAAAGGCGGCCGAAGAATATCAGGCTGCCGGCAACATGACCCTTCAGCTGACCGCCCTGTCCTGCCTGCTGCGCGCGGGCAAGGGCAACGCAGAGCTTTCGGGATTTTATGACCAGTGGCAGCACGACCGTCTGGTGATGGACAAGTGGTTCGGCTTGCAGGTGTCGATGGCCACGCCCGACGCCACGGTCGATATCGCGGATAGGCTGACCCAGCATCCCGACTTCAACTGGAAAAACCCGAACCGCTTTCGCGCGGTCATGGGTGCGCTGGCCATGAACCACGCCGGGTTCCATCGCGCGGATGGGGCCGGATATGCGTTGCTGGCGGACTGGCTGATCCAACTGGACCCGGTCAACCCGCAGACCACGGCACGGATGTGCACGGCCTTTCAGACATGGAAACGCTATGACAGCGACCGTCAGGATCTGATACGCGCCCAACTGACCCGCATTGCCGAAACACCGAACCTGTCGCGCGACACGACCGAGATGGTTTCCCGCATTCTTGACGCATGACGCCGTTCACTTTCACCCGCCAGAACAGGTCACCACGAGCTGTTGCAATACTGATCTGCGTCTACGCGGCGCTGATTGCCCTGGTGGTTCTGTTTGACGCGGCGTGGTGGCTGGCCGGTTTGCTGTCGCTTTCAACACTGCCCGCGTTGTGGGATATCGCGCGGGACACGCAGGCCGGGCTGCATCTGGACCAAGACAAGCTGAGTTGGTTCACGGGGCACCGCACAGCCGAGATCGCCCTTTCCGATATCGACCACGTCCGGTTCGATACCCGCTGGGATTTTTCAGTGCGTGTTTCGCTGGTTTTGGCGTCGGGCAGGCGGATACGGCTGCCTGATGAATCAGCCCCACCGCACATGGAATTCGAGCCTATTTTGCAGCAAGCCGGTATGCGGGTAGAGCGGCATCATTTCACCGCTTTTTGAAACAATATCGCCTAAATTTACCAATTGACCACTCCTGACATCCAGTTCAACGCATAAGCCTTGAATTTGAGACGAATTCCAGCCAATGTACCAAGCTAGTTTGCCAGTGTTTCAACGGTTCCGAGTTTTACCATGTTTCGGTTTTTCAGGGCACATGCCGCCCACCCCTCATCTTTGTCACTCCATTCAACGCCCGAAATGCGCACTGTGGACTCCTCGGGTGCGTCTGCGCTGCCGGATCAGGGGACGCTGAATATCCCACTTGCCGATGCACGAGCCGAAGATTTGGTTAACCATGAAACCATTGCGCATGGCCGATACCTGGCAAGGCAAGACAAATGGGCCGAGCTGTCGCAACAATTGCGCAAGGCAGACGACGCGCGTGCAACTTCGCCCGACGGCACCCCCATTGCGGATCTACTGGCATTTGGCGCGCGCTCGGATGTGGTTCAGGCGGTTGAGCACGCCTTGTCCGATGGCAAAGCGTTGTCCGAATATGATTTGCTGGGTGGAATTTCCGAGCTTGAAGACGAAATGCATGCACACGACAACGAACCGATGATCGCTTTGGTGGTCGCTCTGGCGCATATTGACCTGGCCTGGGCGTGGCGCGGCACGGCAACAGACGCAACGCTGCCCCCCTTACATCGGTCCCGGTGCGCGGCCCATTTCGACCGGGCGGCAACAATCCTGCCAATTTGCCGTGCGGCTGCACCACAAAGCGCTTTGGTTGCCGCAGCGGGCTGTGCCCTGTTGGCAGGTCAGCGCAAAACGAACCTTCGCGTGGCAGATGAATACGAACGCCTGATCACGCTGGACCCGCACAATCAACGGCATATGCGCGCGATGGGAACCCACCTGTTGCCGCGCTGGTTCGGCAGCTATGAAGAGCTTGAAGTTCAGGCCCTGCGCACGGCGGCCCGCACTCACGACATATGGGGCGCTGGCGGTTATACCTGGGTGCAGTTCGACGCCATCACACTGGACCCAGAGGCCTGCGCCAGACTGGATGTTGAATACTTCCTGGAAGGCTTGCGCGATATCCTGCACCGCCGCCCGGACCAGCAAACGGTCAACATGCTGTCGGCCTATTGCGCGACCACAATCCAAAGCCACGCTGGACAGAACGAACAGGCCGATCAGGTGCGCGTCCAGATTCACGAGGCCGCCAACTGGCTGATCCGCGATCACCTGACGGAACTGCACCCACTGATCTGGGCCCATGCCGCCAACGGGTTCAACAACAGCGTTCGCATCAACTCGGCCGAGCGGTTCGCGGCCCGAGGCCACCGCCACGCCTTGCGGGCGATCGGTGATCTGTTCCGTGATGAGCTGGGCAGCGGCAAGGATGTGACGTTCACCCCCTCGGGTTTGCGCCTGTCCTCGCACTGATTCCCCCTTGCCCCTAGGCCCCGCCGGGCCTAATACGCAGGTTTAGACTTCTGCGGAAATGAGGCGCGCCATGCTCGACCTGACATACGAAATGCCCACACCCAAAACCATTGCCGGGGCCAAGCACGATTGGGAACTGGTGATCGGGATGGAGGTGCATGCGCAGGTCTCATCCAATGCCAAGCTGTTCTCGGGCGCGTCGACCCAATTCGGGGCCGAGCCGAACTCGAACGTGGCGTTTGTGGACGCGGCGATGCCCGGTATGCTGCCGGTCATCAACGAATATTGCGTGGAACAGGCCGTGCGCACCGGGCTGGGCCTGAAGGCGGACATCAACCTGAAATCGGCGTTTGACCGCAAGAACTATTTCTACCCCGACCTGCCACAGGGCTATCAGATTTCCCAGCTGTACCACCCCATCGTGGGCGAAGGCGAAGTGCTTGTGGAAATGGGCGATGGCACCGCGCGGATCGTGCGGATCGAACGTATCCATATGGAGCAGGACGCAGGCAAATCGATCCACGACATGGACCCGCATATGTCCTTTGTCGACCTGAACCGGACCGGCGTCTGCCTGATGGAGATTGTCAGTCGCCCCGACATTCGTGGCCCCGAAGAGGCCGCCGCCTATATCGCCAAAATGCGCCAGATCCTGCGTTATCTGGGCACTTGCGATGGCAACATGCAGAACGGCAACCTGCGGGCGGACGTGAACGTGTCGATCTGTTTGCCGGGCGCTTATGAGAAATATCAGGAAACGCAGGATTTCTCGCATCTGGGCACCCGCTGCGAGATCAAGAACATGAACTCGATGCGCTTTATCCAGCAAGCGATTGAGGTCGAAGCCCGCCGTCAGATCGCCATCGTCGAAGGTGGTGGCACGGTCGATCAGGAAACCCGCCTGTATGACCCGGACAAAGGTGAGACGCGGTCGATGCGGTCCAAGGAAGAGGCACATGATTACCGCTATTTCCCCGACCCCGACCTGCTGCCGTTGGAAATCGAACAGGCGTGGGTAGATGACATCGCCGCCAATCTGCCGGAACTGCCGGACGACAAAAAGGCGCGGTTTATCACCGAGTTTAGCCTGACTGATTACGATGCCTCGGTTCTGACCGCCGAGGTGGAATCGGCCGCCTATTTCGAAGAGGTCGCCCAGGGCCGCAACGGCAAGCTGGCCGCGAACTGGGTCATCAACGAACTGTTCGGTCGCCTGAAGAAAGAAGACCACGGCATCACCGACTCGCCGGTTTCGCCCGCGCAGTTGGGTGGGATCATCGACCTGATCGCCTCGGACGCCATCTCGGGCAAAATCGCCAAGGATCTGTTCGAGATTGTCTATACCGAAGGCGGCGATCCGGCGCAGATCGTCGAAGACCGCGGCATGAAGCAGGTGACCGACACCGGCGCGATCGAGACCGCGCTAGACGAGATCATCGCCGCCAACCCGGCGCAGGTCGAAAAGGCGCAGGTGAACCCGAAACTGGCTGGTTGGTTTGTTGGTCAGGTGATGAAGGCCACCGGCGGAAAGGCCAACCCCAAGGCGGTGAACGAACTGGTCAGCAAAAAGCTGGGCTCGTAACCCTTTCGAGGTATCGAATGGTAGCGGCGGGGTTTGCGCAAAACTCTGCCGCTTTTCTTTTGCGTCATGCCCACCCCACGCCGGGTTCGCGCATCAGGTGCAGCGGAATTTGACCGATACGCGATGACCACTTTCCCAAAACCTACAACATGTTAGATTGCCCGGAACCGGCAACCAGGAAGATTTGATGCAGCGCTACGAATACAAAGTCGTCCCCGCCCCGCAAAAAGGCACCAAGGCCAAAGGTGTGAAAACCGCCGAAGGCCGATTTGCCGCAACAGTTGAACAATTGTTGAACCAGATGGGTGCGGACGGCTGGGAATACCAGCGCGCCGAACTTCTGCCCAGCGAGGAACGCGCTGGCCTGACAAGTTCGACCACGAACTGGCGCAATGTGCTGGTGTTTCGCCGCTCAGTCGACGCGGTTGCCGTGGATCAAAGCTTCGAAAAACCCGCTGAAAACACCGCACAAGCGCAACCCATACCGGGGCCAGAAGCGGTAAAAGCACCTGAACCAATTGCCGAAGAGGCCAAAGAGCCGCCACTGTCGTTGAAAGGCGCAGAGGACGATAGTGATCAGCCCGAGAAGTCTTAGGCCCGCACATCCCTTCAACGCCGATTTTCCAGTCCTGCGAACAATGGGCCTGACCCCGCTATGACATTGCGCCAAGCAGATGAGGCTGATGCCCCCAGCATTGCCGCGATTTCGATTGAGGTATGGATCGGCACCTATCTCAAACGCGGTGTAAATGCTGTTTTCGCTGAATATGCCCTGCGCGAGTTTACATCTGCCAAGATTGCGGGCCTGATATCCGATCCTGCGCAGTTCATGTTGGTTTCGGAAAACGATGAGGGGATAGATGGGTTCATCCGGTTGTCGTCAGCAAGCAAAGCGCCCGTGCGCGGGTGTTCGGACACCGAAATCTCAACCTTCTATGTTCAACCGCGCCATCACGGGAAAGGGATCGGCAAACGCCTGCTGAATGCAGCGCTTCAGCAGTGCCGAGACAGGGGCGTCACGTCTGTCTGGCTGGCCACCAATGCCGAGAATGATCCGGCAATCGCGTTCTATTTGAAGCAGGGTTTCCAACATGTTGGCGAAACTCATTTCCGCCTGAATGACGGCAGATATCTGAACAACGTTTATGCCCGACGTGTTTAGGGGACCGGCAGCTAAGTTTCTCTGCCAGAACCTGCGCCCTTACTCTGCGATATCAAGCGCCAGCGCGTGAATGCGCGGCACGATGTCGCCCAGCGCCTTGTGGACCGCGCGGTGGCGGGCAACGCGGGACTGGCCCTGAAACGCAACAGCGCGGATGCGGACGTTAAAATGGCTCTCGCCCCCCTCTTGAAAGCCTGCGTGGCCACGGTGGCTTTCGCTGTCGTCGACCACCTCAAGTTCACGCGGATCAAAGGCGGCCTGCAGACAGGCATGGATTTCATCGGTCACGTTCATTTTTTCGCTCAGCGGCAAATTATTTGCCGCCCCCCCTCTTCTACTTTTGGCTGCTTAGACTAAACTGCTGCCTCCGAGTCGAAAAGATGCGTTCGTAAGGATCACAGCATGACGAAATCAGACCCCTTTGGATTCGATATGTCCGTATCCAATGCCAAGAAGAAAAACCCGCGCGGACGACGGGGGATGTCGGGCGCTTCCGAGACATCGACCCGGATCTGTGATCACGAGGGGTGCGAAGAGGCGGGCAAGTTCCGCGCACCCAAGGCCCCCGATGTGCTGGATGACTTTTTCTGGTTCTGTCAGCAGCATGTTCGTGAATACAACAACACCTGGAATTTCTTCGACGGCACCACCGAGGCCGAACTGAACGCGCAGCGATCCAAGGACAAAGTGTGGGAGCGCGAGACCAAACCCATGGGCGACCCCGAGGCCCGTGCCTGGGCCCGACTTGGCATCGAAGACCCGCATCAGGTTCTGGGCGAGAACGCGACCAAGAACCCGGGCCGCGCCAATTCAGGCGGCCGCCGCCTGCCGCCCACCGAACGCCGCGCCGTCGAGATCCTGGAGGCGCAGGACAGCTGGTCCAAGGCCGAGATACGCAAGGCTTACAAGAAGCTGATCAAAGTTTTGCACCCGGACATGAACGGCGGCGACCGCAGCCAGGAAGAACAGCTGCAAGAGGTCGTCTGGGCCTGGGATCAGATCAAGGACAGCCGCAGTTTCAAATAGGGTTGGCTGTTTCATCAGACGAGATTTTGTTTGCTCCCGGCAGTGGATTGCCACGCTGCCGGGACGCCAGCCTGCCCTTTGAACAAAGGTCAGCGGGGCTGTATCACGGGTAAGATGTTTTCGCGTATCAGCGATCTGGCGTCAGCCGCTGTAAAAGAATTGTGAACTCGGCCTGATCTGACAAGAATTGATTTGGCATCTGTCGTCCTGCGAAGTTCAATGTGCGCAGGAGGACCACCATGCAAAACCCCGAAAGTTTCGAAAAGTTCTATTTTGCCAAGGTTGGCATGGGCGAAGCATGTGGCTGCGCCGAACGGGTTATCGATGTGTTCGAATTCAACCGCAAAGGCGGCGCGCAATCAAAACAGGCGCTGAAACAGGATCGGCGTAAAAGACGTTCCTTTCGGTCCTGGGCCGTCAAATATGGTCTGCTCAGCCGCAAGCGCCAGGCATGACGCGTCAGCTTGCCATCACCCCAAGTTTGTCCACCTGATTGACGGCCGCTGCAAACCGTAGGTTTTTGAGGTTTGCATGTGTCGAAATCCGCGATCATTCTGCTGCCCCCGGCTGCCAACACGGCCATGGTACCGCTTTGGTACCATTAGATTAACTCGAAGTGCTCCAAAGCACAGCGGCCGTCAGTCGGCCATCCCTTCCATTTTCATAAGGCCAGTTTCAAAGAAACTTCCTGTCACCTTTTAACCCGCGCGGCTTTCCCTTGCCCTTGCCCGCAATATGTTGCACCACACACGGGTTCATACCCGGCGAACGGGGCAAAGGATAAGGACAGGGCACATGGCTGACGGATTGATCGATATCAACGCAAAACCCACCGAAGAGATCTCGATCCGGGAGGTGTTTGGCATTGACAGCGACATGGCGGTCAAAGGTTTTGCCGAGCGCAGCGACCGTGTGCCTGCCATTGACCCGACCTACAAGTTCGATCCCGAAACAACGCTGGCAATTCTGGCGGGCTTTACCCACAATCGCCGCGTAATGATCCAAGGCTATCACGGCACCGGCAAATCGACCCACATCGAACAGGTTGCCGCCCGCCTGAACTGGCCCGCCGTGCGTGTAAACCTGGATAGCCACATCAGCCGGATCGACCTGATCGGCAAAGACGCGATCAAGCTGCGCGACGGTAAGCAGGTCACCGAGTTTCACGAGGGCATCCTGCCCTGGGCCCTGCGCAACCCCGTTGCCATCGTGTTCGATGAATACGACGCAGGCCGCGCCGATGTGATGTTTGTGATCCAGCGCGTGCTGGAACATGACGGCAAGTTGACCTTGCTGGACCAGAACGAGATCATCACGCCAAACCCAAACTTCCGCCTGTTCGCCACCGCCAACACCGTGGGTCTGGGCGATACCACCGGCCTGTATCATGGCACGCAGCAGATCAACCAGGCGCAGATGGATCGGTGGTCGCTGGTCTCGACCCTGAATTACCTGAGCCACGATGCCGAGACGATGATCGTCCTGTCGAAAGCGCCGCATTACAACACAGCCGAAGGCCGCAAGACCGTCAGCCAGATGGTCACCGTTGCCGACCTGACCCGAACCGCCTTCATGAATGGCGACCTGTCCACGGTGATGAGCCCGCGAACGGTGATCAACTGGGCGCAAAACGTCGAGATTTTCCGCGACGTCGGCTATGCCTTCCGCCTGTCTTTCCTGAACAAATGTGACGAGCTGGAGCGCCAGACTGTTGCCGAGTTCTATCAGCGCTGCTTTGATGAGGAACTGCCCGAAAGCGCCGCAAGCGTGAGTTTGGGGTAAACCGTTACAGTAATTGCGCCCTGACAGGGCGCAATGCCTCCGGCGGGGATATTTTAGGCCAGATGAAGGCAAATCCGGTTAGTCTGTAAAAACGGCGCTGTTCGCTTCGAAAAAGGTTCTGAGGGATATGGCACAGAAAAACGACAATCCTGCTGATCCGTTCAAGAAGGCTTTGGCCGAGGCCACCAAGGTTATGGCCGACGATCCTGAGCTGAACGTCAGCTATACGGTTGATCCGTCGGGTATGACGGGCGAGTCGATGCGGCTGCCTCAGGTCAGTCGCCGTATGACGCGCGAAGAGGTTCTGTTGGCTCGTGGCACGGCGGATGCTTTGGCGCTGCAGCGCAGATATCATGACGAAGCGACCCATTCACGTTATGCGCCGCCGGGCGATATGGCACGCGATCTGTATGAGGCGATGGAAGTTGCCCGCTGTGAGGCGATGGGCGCCCGCGACATGCCCGGAACGGCGTCGAATATCGACGTCAAGATCGGGCATGAAGCATTGCGGCGCGGCTATGACCAGTGCAAGCAGCCAGCGGATGCGCCTTTGTCCGTGGCCGCCGGTTATCTGATCCGGCATCTGGCGACAGGCCGGGATTTGCCGCCTGCGGCTGACAATATCATGAACCTGTGGCGCGGATTCATCGAAGAGCAGGCCGGCAGCGTACTGGAAAACCTCGACGAGGTGCTCTCGGATCAGGCCGAATTCGCCAAGTTCGCGCGGCAGATGATCAAGGATTTGGGATACGGCGACCAGCTGGGCGACGACCCCGATGAGCTGGACGACGAACAGGAAGATCAGGCCGAGGAAGACGCCGAGGAACAGCCCGATCCTGACAGCACCGGACAGGATGATCAGGACGAACAGGACGCGGATGCGACCCCTGAACAGACACAGGAAGAACAGCAGGACCAATCTCAGGCCCAGGTCTCGATGGATGAGATGGCTGAGGACGAGATGGGTGATGAGGCCGAGATGCCCGAGGGCGAGGCCCCGATGGAGCCGCCTGCCCCGCCCGCCGCATCCGAGGCCGATCCTGATTACAAGGTTTATCTGAACACCCACGACGAAGAGATCGCCGCCGAAGATTTGGCGGAACCCGCCGAGCTGGAACGCCTGCGCGCCTATCTGGATCAGCAGCTTGAACCGCTTAAGGGCGCGGTCAGCCGCTTGGCCAACAAGTTGCAGCGCCGGTTGCAGGCGCAGCAGAACCGCAGTTGGGAGTTCGACCTTGAGGAAGGCATTCTGGATGCGGGCCGTCTGGCGCGCGTGGTGGCGAACCCGACCACACCGCTGAGCTTTAAGGTCGAGAAGGATACCGAATTCCGCGACACCGTGGTGACGCTGCTTTTGGACAATTCGGGCTCGATGCGTGGGCGTCCGATTTCCATTGCGGCCATTTGCGCCGATGTTCTGGCGCGGACGCTGGAGCGCTGCAATGTGAAGGTCGAGATTCTGGGTTTTACCACCCGGGCGTGGAAAGGCGGTCTGGCGCGTGAGGCGTGGCTGAACGATGGCCGCCCGCAGCAACCTGGGCGTCTGAACGATCTGCGCCATATCGTCTATAAAGGCGCTGATGCGCCGTGGCGACGGGCGCGGCCCAATCTGGGGCTGATGATGAAAGAGGGCCTGCTGAAAGAAAACATCGACGGCGAGGCGTTGGAATGGGCGCATCGGCGGATGCTGGCACGGCGCGAGCAGCGCAAGATTCTGATGGTGATTTCCGATGGTGCGCCGGTGGATGATTCAACACTCAGCGTTAACCCCGCGAATTATCTGGAAAAACACCTGCGCGATGTGATTGCGATGGTCGAAAAGCGTAAGATTGTTGAATTGCTAGCCATTGGGATCGGTCATGACGTGACCCGATACTATGACCGCGCGGTAACCATCACGGATGTCGAGCAGCTGGCGGGCGCAATGACCGAACAGCTTGCCGCGTTGTTTGACAGCGATCCACGCGCGCGGGCACGTGTGATGGGGATGAAGAAGGTCAGCTGAAGCTGGTCTTGCCTCTGGCAGGAGTATTTTCCAAAAAGGTATGGGGCAAACCCCGCGTGCAAGAGGTATGAGATGTTTCAGTCTTTCAAAGTAACTGCGCGTCCTGAACAGGGACCTCCAAGGTTGGCCGCGTTGCGGAGCGTCATGGAAGACGAAGGGTTGGACGGGTTTCTGATCCCGCGCGCGGATGCACATCAGGGTGAATATGTGGCCCCAAGGGATGAACGGTTGGCCTGGCTGACCGGCTTCACCGGGTCCGCCGGGTTTTGCGCCGCGCTTAGGGATGTTGCGGGCGTGTTTATCGACGGGCGATATCGGACACAGGTCAAGGCGCAGGTCGCGGCCGAATTCACGCCCGTTCCCTGGCCCGAAGTCAGCCTGAGCACTTGGCTGAAAGAGCATCTGCCCGAGGGCGGAAAAGTGGGCTTTGACCCCTGGCTGCACGCGGCGGGTCAGATTGCCAGCACGCAAAAGGAACTGGCTGGCAGCGGGATCGAATTGGTGCGCTGTGACAATCTGGTGGACTGGGTGTGGCCGGATCAGCCGGACCCTCCGATGAATCCGGTCAGGGCGCATCCGATTGCCTTCGCCGGGGAAACGGCCGACAGCAAGATTGCCCGTCTGGCCGACACCGTGCACGAGGCAGGCTGTGCGGCGGCAGTGATCACATTACCGGATTCGATCATGTGGCTGCTGAACATTCGCGGCTCGGACATCGGGTACAACCCGGTGGCGCATGGCTTTGCCATTCTGCATTCCGACGGGATGGTGGATCTGTTCATGGCCGCCGAAAAGCTGACTGCGCCTTTGGGTGAACCGGTTCGGGTCCATCCGCCCGAGGGGTTTCTGGAAGCGGTCGCAAGGCTGGATGGCAAAGTTCAGGTAGACCCGGGATCCTTGCCGCAGGTGGTGGCGGATGTACTGCAGGACCGGATGGTGGATGGCGGCGATCCCTGCGCCCTGCCCAAAGCCTGCAAGAACCCGGCCGAGATTGCTGGCAGCGCCGAGGCGCATCTGCGTGACGCAGTGGCCGTGATCGAGACATTGTGCTGGCTGGACGCGCAAGCCCCCGGCAGTTTGACCGAAACGCAGGTGGTCTCGCAGTTGGAGGAGAACCGGCGCAAGGACAATGCCTTGCAGGATATCTCATTCGATACCATTGCAGGCACCGGGCCAAACGGTGCAATCATGCATTACCGCGTGACCGACGAAACCGACAGCCGACTGGAGAACGGGCACATTCTGGTGCTGGACAGCGGCGGGCAATATCTGGACGGCACCACCGACATCACCCGCACCATCGCGATCGGAGAGGTCGGCGACGAGGAAAAAGCCTGTTTTACGCGGGTTCTGAAGGGCATGATCAACTTGTCGATGCTGCGCTGGCCCGCTGGGCTGGCCGGGCGCGATATCGAATGTATCGCACGCGCACCGCTTTGGGCTGCGGGGCAGGATTTCAACCATGGTGTCGGCCACGGCGTTGGCGCGTATCTAAGCGTTCATGAAGGTCCGCAACGCTTGTCCAAAGTCAGCCATGTGCCTTTGCAGCCTGGCATGATCCTGTCGAATGAGCCTGGATACTATCGCGAAGGGGCCTTTGGCATCCGGATCGAGAATCTGGTGGTTGTGCAAGACGCCCCCACCCCACCCGGCGGCGACGCCGAACGCGCGATGCTGAACTGGCGGACGCTGACCTATGTGCCCATCGACCGCAGGCTGGTCGTGGTCGACATGCTGGCGACGGCGGAACGTGATTGGTTGAACGCTTATCACCGAGACGTTGCGGAAAAAATCCGCCCAAGGCTGGGCGATCAGGCGCAACTGTGGTTGGATGCCGCAACCGCGCCGATCTGATACCGGACTGTTACAATGTCCGGTCAGACGAGAGGCCCAGAAGAGGACGAGGGAAAAAAGATGGTTGAGATCACGATTCGCAAAGCACCCGGCAAATGGAGCGTTCGTTCGGGCGGCGCGATTCTGGGCGAAAGCACCGGTGCGCTGGAACTGCTGGAAGGTGATCTGGCCCCTGTAATCTATTTCCCCCGCGCGGATATTGCGATGGCGTTTCTGGACGTCACCGACAAGGTCACCCATTGCCCGCACAAGGGGGATGCCACGCATTTCTCGATCGTCAACAAATCCTCGGTCACTGAAAACGCCGCGTGGAGCTATGAGGATCCGCTCCCGGCCATGGCCGAGATCAAGGGCTATGTCGCCTTCTATCCGGCAGAGTCGGTGAAGGTAGAGCAGATATAACGACCGCCAATCGCCAAGACGGCTTTGGTCTCGATACTCACACCCTGCTCACGTCTCTGTTGCATGCATGTGAGCCATAAGCGGTGCAATATCGACATGGACACCACCGGAGGATGCCATGTCGATCACGCGCCGCAGTTTTGCTGGAATGTTGGGGGCCGCCGCAGCCGGTTTGCCCGGTGCGCTTTGGGCGCAGCAGGATCAGGTGCTACAGGCCGTCAGGTCCACCCTGTACGGTAGCAATGCGGAATTCGAACAGGGCATGGCCTTTCTGGTGCAACGCGGCAAACCGGACGTGGTGCCCGCCCTGCTGACCGGAATGCGCTATGGTCGGCGGCGCAGCGATGAGATCGCGCAGGTCATGCGCACACTGACCGGGCAGAACAACCTTGGCACCGATTGGTTCGACTGGATGCTGTGGCAGGAAAAGAACCCGCAACTGGTTCCGCACCCGTCGCTGATCCCGTTCAAGCGCGAGGTTCTGCTGGGAATCGACAGCAACTTTGACGACTTTCTGCGCCCCGAATACCTGCAGCGGGACAAGATGAAAATCCGGCTGGAAGAGATCACATGGGGCGGCGTGCGAAAGGATGGCATCCCGTCGCTGGACGATCCGACCCTGATCCCGGCGGCGCGCGCCAGCTACCTCAAGGACGATGATCTGGTGTTCGGCGTTTCGATCAACGGGGACGAGCGCGCCTATCCGCTGCGGATCATGGGTTGGCACGAGATGTTCAATGATGTGATCGGCGGGGTGCCGGTGGCGCTGGCCTATTGCACGTTGTGCGGGTCGGGCATCCTGTTTGAAACGCAAGTTGCGGGGCGGCGGAAACCGCTGATCTTTGGCTCGTCCGGATTCCTGTATCGCTCCAACAAGCTGATGTTCGACCGCGAGACGCATTCACTGTGGAACCAGTATACTGGCAAGCCGGTTGTTGGCCCCCTGGTCAACAGCGGGATCGCGTTAAATCAGCGTCCGGTGGTCATCACCACCTGGAAAAGCTGGAAGGCGTCACATCCGAAATCAAAGGCTCTGTCGCTGAAAACAGGGCATCGGCGGAATTATGGGTCGGGTGTGGTTTACCGCGAATACTTCGCCTCGCCCGAATTGATGTTCCCGGCGCTGGTTGATCAATCCGCGCATAAGCAAAAGGAATACGTCTTTGCCATTCGCCAATTTGGCGCTGCGCGGGCCTGGCCGTTGAAGGCGTTCGGCAATACGCGCGTGATCAACGACGCGATTGCCAACCGGCCTTTGGTTCTGATCGGCAATCCGAACAAGCGCGCGGTGCGGGCGTATGAGCGGGCATCCCACAAGTTCACCGCGTCAGAAGGGGGGCTGGTTGATCAGGCAGGTCAGAAATGGACCCTGACCGAAGAGGCGCTGATTGGACCAGATGGCACGCAGCTGCCGCGTGTGGCCGGGCATATCTCATACTGGTTCGCGTGGGATAATTATCTGGGCGATGCCGCCACGGTATATCCGGGTTAGGAATGCTCCTCGGCGGCAGTGGCCGCCAGTGCGCGGTTATATGCCTTAAGGGCGTCGATATGATACAGCGCGCCGACCGGGTTTTCACAGCCGTCTTTGTCAATCACCACGACCGGAATACAGGGGATATCGTCACGGTCAAAATAGGGCATCGCCGCTTCAAGCGTGGCGCTGGCCTGAACGCATAGTCCCTGTTCGATCAACTCCTGCGCTTCGGCTTTTGTGATTGACCGCGCATCGCCGATGGGCCGCATCACCGCCCCCGCCCGTAGCATGGCCAGCAGATAGGCCTGCGGCCCCGCAGCAAGATGCACGTTGCGACGCTCTAGCTGGGTCAGGAAGAACGAGCGGTCTACGAGGCGTGAGGCCAACGCCGTGGACATCGAAACCGAAACCATCACCGCCAGCCCGATCTGCCAGTCTCCGGTCAGCTCGAACACGATCAGTGTGGTCGAAATCGGAGCGCCCAGAACGGCGGCGGCCACGGCCCCCATTCCGGCGAAGGCGTAAAGCGTGTGAGTGCCCGACACATCCGGCAGCAGACCGGTGGCGATCAGGCCAAAGGCCAGCCCGGTCAGCGCTCCGATCATCAGCGAGGGCGAAAAGACACCGCCCCCCATGCGCCCGCCCATGGTAATGGCCACGGCCACTGTTTTGATCACGGCAAACAGGATCGCGGTCGTCAGCACCAGATCACCGGTCAGGGCGCGGATCGTCGTCTCATACCCGACGCCGATGATATGCGGAAACCAGATCGCCATCAGACCCAGCATCGCCCCCGAAACAGCCGGGCGCAGCCAGCCCGGCAAGGACAGACGGTTTTGGATATGGCTGCCAATATCCTCGGCAAAGAAGATCGAGCGCATCAGCAACAAAGATACCAGACCGCAGATCAGACCCAAGATCAGAAAGGCGGGCAATTCCACATAGAATTGCAGCGAGCCCGGCGTTTCCAGTGCAAATTCGGTAACGTCACCATATGCCAGCCGGTTGATCACCGTGCCCGCGACCGAGGCGATGACGATGGGCGCAAAAGCGTGCACGGCGAAATGGCGCAGCACCACCTCAAGCGCGAACAACGCGCCCGCGATGGGGGCGTTGAAACTGGCCGAAACGGCAGCCGCCACAGCACAGCCCAGCAAGTCACGCCCGGTGATGCCGTCAGCATGGATGCGGTTGCTGACCCAGGTCGAAATCACCCCTGCCATATGAACCACTGGCCCTTCGCGGCCTGTGGACCCGCCCGTACTGAGAGTGACCAGCGAGGCGAAGAAGGATGCGATCCCGGCTTTGGTTTCCACCCGACCGTCGGTGACGGCGGCCCCCTCGATCACATCCGCGACCGAGCGCACACGCCCGTCATCAGTGAATTTGTTCAGAATTACGCCCACAATCAGGCCACCGATGATTGGTGTGATCAGGATCACGATCCAGGGCAGTTTTTCGGCATGGCTGTGCAGCAGCAGAATGTCTTCGGTGTCATAGACATAAGCCTGAAGCGCCGCGATTGCCTTGCGAAACCCCAGCGCCATGAAACCCGCCGCGATACCGATGGCCAGCGCAATAAACCAGAACTGAATCTGGCTGGGCCCACGCCGCCGCATCACCCGCCACGCATCCTTCATCGCGGCCAAAGCCTGATTAAGCTGATTGCGCAGAACAGTGCGGGTGGATTGGGTCATTGGCCCTCGGGGATCATGTCATACCCTTTTGTAAGCCACGGGGCGCACAGATAAAAGCCGGATCGCGCGTCTGTGAGCGGGTCACGCCCCCAGAAGCGCCCGGGCGGCGGCGCGGGCCTCGTCCGTAATGGTGTCACCGGCGACCATGCGCGCAATCTCATCCACGCGGTCCGGGTCGGCCAGCGGGATAACTGTGGACAGGGTCTGGCCGTCCGTGACCTGTTTCTGCACCCGCCAGTGATGTGCCGCACGGGCAGCCACCTGAGGGGAATGCGTTACCACCAAGACCTGTCCGCCCTGTGCCAGCGACGCCAGACGTCGCCCGACAGCATCCGCTGTGGCACCGCCCACCCCACGGTCGATTTCATCAAAGATCATCGTGCGGGCGCTGTCATCTCCGGTCAGACAGACCTTGAGCGCCAGCAGAAAGCGGCTGAGTTCCCCACCCGAGGCGATCTTGTTCAGCGGACCCGAAGGCGCGCCCGGATTGGTCGCAACAGTAAAGGCCACCGCATCGGTACCTTCGGGGCCCGGCTCGGTGGCGGTGATTTCGGTCTGAAACACCGCACGTTCCATTTTCAGCGGCGCCAACTCGGCCATGACGGCCGTGTCCAACTGTCCGGCGGCCTGTTGGCGCAGGGTGCTGAGCTGGGCCGCAGCGGTATCAAAGGCCACCTGCGCGGCGTCCACGGCAGCACGCTGGTCGGCCAGATCGGCATCGCCTGCCTCAAGCTTGTTCAGCCGGTCCCGCAGCGTGTCGGCAAACGTGCCCAGATCGTCCGGGGCCACGTCATGTTTGCGGGCCAGTGCACGGATGGCGAACAGGCGTTCCTCGGCCGCTTCCAGTTCTGCCGGGTTGAAATCCAGCGCCTGAAGGCAGGTTTGCACGCCATCCTGCGCCTCACCCAATTCGATCAGGGCACGGCCAAGTGCGGCGACCGGGGCTTCAAGCTGACCTCCGGCATTGTCGGAAACCCCTTCCAGCCAGCGCACGGCGTCAGACATCGCCCCTTCGGCCCCGTCACCGCCCAGCAAGGCAAAGGCGCGGGCGACGTCGTCGCGAATCCGTTCCGCGCCCTGCATCATGCGGCGGCGGGCATCCAGATCGGCGTCCTCACCCGGTTGCGGGTCCAACTGATCCAGCTCTGAAACGGCGTGGCGCAGGAATTCTTCCTCGGCCCGCATCACGGCAAGGGCAGATTCAGTTTCCGCCAGCGCCTTGCGCGCACGTGACATATCCGTCCATGCGGCCCGCACGGCTGCAAGGTGTTTCCCTGCCCCGGCGTATTCATCCAGCATCGCACGGTGTCCGCGCGGGTTCAGCAGCCCCCGGTCGTCGTGCTGGCCGTGCAGCTCTACCAAAGTTTCCGACAGCGCGCGCAGCACCTCGCCCGAGCAGCGACGGTCATTGACCCAAGCGGTCTTGCGCCCCTCGGCTGTGTTGACGCGGCGCAGGATCAACTCCCCGCCCCCGGGCAGACCGGCCTCGGCCAGAATCGCGTGGGCTGCGTGATCTTCGGGCAGCTCGAACTCGGCCACCACCTCGCCCTGAGCGGCCCCCTGACGGACCAATTCGGCCCGCCCGCGCCAGCCCAGCACAAAGCCCAGCGAATCCAGAAGGATCGACTTGCCCGCGCCGGTTTCACCGGTCAACGCGTTCAAGCCCGGCTGAAACGTCAGTTCCAGCCGGTCAATGATCAGCATGTCGCGGATATCAAGGGCGCGCAGCATCGGGTCCTAGCGTCCCACGCCATCAACCATGGCGATTACAACCACTCACCTTTGAGGGTCTGACGGTAGATCGTGCTGAGCCAGTTGTTGCCACGGCTCTTGAGAGCCAGACCGCGCGAGGTCAGCAGCGCGTAACCCGCATCGTACCATTCGGTTGATTGGTAGTTATAGCCCAGAATAGCCCCGGCCGACTGTGCCTCATCCACCAGACCCAGCGACAGGTAGGCTTCGATCAAACGATACAGCGCCTCGGCTGTATGAGTCGTGGTCTGGAAATCTTCGACCACAACACGGAATCGGTTGATCGCGGCAGTATAGTGATCCTGACGCAGGTAGTAGCGCCCGATCTCCATCTCTTTGCCAGCCAGATGGTCGAAGGCCAGATCGAACTTCAGAACCGCAGAGGTCGCGTATTCGCTGTCAGGATAAACCTCGATCACGGTGCGCAACGCTTGCAACGCCTGAAATGTCAGGCCCTGATCGCGCCCGACCTCATCAATCTGGTCATAATAGCTGAGCGCCAGAAGATACTGCGCATAGGCCGCATCTTCATCCGTTGGGTAAAAGTCGATATACCGCTGCGCGGCAGCCCGGCTTTCTTCATAGTTTTCGTCTGCATGGAAAGAAAACGCCTGCATGATCAACGCGCGTTTGGCCCAATCGGAATAGGGGTACAGACGTTCAACTTCTGAAAAATACCACGCCGCATCTTCCGAGCGATTCTGTGAAAGCTCAAACTCGCCACGCGTAAAAATCTGTTCTGGAGTGAACCCATCAAGGTTCTGATTGCGGTCAGCGCCTTTATTTGCGCATGCCGTCAAAGTTGCTGCCAGAAGAATCGTGCATGCGAATCTGACTGCCGCTTTGGTGCCAACCATTCCGCCTATCCTTGTCGTATTGCTTGACGGGGCGCACCCCGGATTGGGCCTTGGTCTAGCACATAAAATTCCGGTGCAAAACGTCTTATGCGCCCGCTGGCGGAATTGTCGTCAGAGTTGATCTAATCAGGCAACTTCGGGGATTTCGTCCAGAACAAGGCCCTGCCCCGGCAGGCGCATGGCCTGTTCCGGTGTACACAGGACCGGACGAACCGCGCCAGGTGTTTCGAACAGCTTGCGCAGAAGGGTGTTGGTCATCGCGTGACCGGACTTGTCACCGGTAAAGTGGCCCAGAATCGGTCCACCGGCCAGATACAGATCCCCCAGCGCGTCCAGCATCTTGTGGCGCACGGCCTCATCCGTGTGGCGGAACCCACCCGGCGTCAGGACTTCATCACCCTGAACAACGACGGCGTTTTCCAGCGTACCGCCCAGGGCCAGACCATTTTCGCGCATCGCTTCAACGTCTGTGCGACGGCAGAATGTGCGGCAATCGCTGAGCTCGCGCACGAACGAACCGTTGCGCATGTCCAGCGTTTTGGTCTGATTGCCGATGGCGTTGTCTTCAAAGTCGATGTGGAAGTCGATGATCAGCCCGTCCGCAGGAGCGATCGAAGCACTGGCGCCTTCGCGCGATGCGGTCACAGGCTTGAGCACTTCGTAAGCCAGAACCGGGCTGGCCTGACGGCGTACGCCCCGGGCCATGATGCCGCGCACGAATTCAATCGACGAACCATCCATGATCGGAACTTCGGGGCCGTCAATCTCGATCAGTGCGTTATGCACACCACATCCGGCAAGGGCTGCCATGATATGTTCGACCGTCGAAACCTTCACCTTTGCGTCATTCACCAGACGGGTGCACAGGGGCGTCCGGTCGACCACGTCGTAGATTGCAGGAATAAGGGCATTGCCCAGCTCAATATCCGTCCGCTTGAACCAGATTCCGTGACCGGCGGCTGCCGGTTTCAGGACCATCGTCGCAGGCTTGCCGCTGTGCAGCCCGATGCCTGTGAACGTGACCGGAGATTTGAGCGTATGTTGCAAGGTGAACCTCGGTGAGTGGTGTCCGACCTTTAAGGGCCGTGTTGGACACTCAGTTAAGGAAGCCCGGCGCAAGGCTCAACTCACTCTTTGCAACTGAATGAAACATGAATGTAACAGATCGGCAAAAGCCTGCTTACATCCGGGTAAAGCTTTGTTCAAAAAGAAAAAAGGGCCGCCAAAAGGCGACCCCCTACATTCATTTTGTTACCGCGATCAGTTGGCCTGACGGCGCAGGAAGGCCGGAATTTCGATCTTATCCTGCTCGGGGTCGGCCTCTTCATGTGCAGGTGCGGTCGCGTCAGATTGGCGCATCGCGGGCTGATGGCGGACCGGTTGGGCCGGTTGGGCCGGGGTGTCAGCCGCGTGGCCAGTCATCCGGTCGATCAGCCGGTTAAAGCCGAAACGCGGTCGATCCTGGGCATCTGCCTGCGGTTCAGGGGCCGGCTGCGGAGCCGCAGGCCGGGTCGCAGACAGACGCTGCTGGGCCGAGGGGACATTCTGTACGGCGGCCTGCAAACGCTGCAACGCTTCGGGTGAAGGCGTACCTGCATGTGCTGGCTGAGGGGCAACAAAGCTTTCCGGCGCAGTTTCAACCGGCTCGGGTGTCGGTTCGAATTCAGCAACGCGCGGCTGGTAGGCGGGGGGTGGCAGACCGTCATCGTTTTGCTGGGCCTGAGGTTGGAAATGCGTTTGCGCAGGTTCCTCGGCGGCCTCAAACAACGAGGGTTCGCGGCTTGGCTCAGACTGCGCAACGGGCTGCGGCGCAGGTTCGACATGTTCGGCTGCTACGGCAGGGGCTTCTTCATGCGCCTGATCTTCTGCCGCAATGGTGCGGGTCAGCGGGGCCGACATAGAGCGGCGCGCAACTGGCACGTCCTCTTGCTTTTCGCTGGCGTCGATACCTGTGGCCACCACCGAAACGCGCATACCGCCTTCCATGACTGTGTCCAGCGTCGAACCGACGATGATGTTGGCCTCGGGGTCCACTTCCTCGCGGATGCGGTTAGCGGCCTCGTCCAGTTCGAACAAGGTCAGGTCGTGGCTGCCGGTGATGTTGATCAACACGCCCTTGGCACCTCTGAGGCTGATTTCGTCCAGCAGCGGGTTGGCAATCGCCTTCTCGGCGGCTTGCACGGCCCGGTCTTCGCCGGTTGCCTCGCCTGTACCCATCATGGCTTTGCCCATCTCGTCCATGACGGCGCGAACATCGGCAAAGTCGAGGTTGATCAGGCCCGGGCGCACCATCAGGTCGGTCACGCCTTTGACGCCTTGATACAGCACGTCATCAGCCATCGAGAATGCCTCGGTAAAGGTGGTCTTTTCGTTGGCCAGACGGAACAGGTTCTGGTTCGGAATGATGATCAGCGTGTCGACGACCTTTTGCAGCGATTCAACGCCGTCTTCGGCCTGACGCATCCGCTTGGCACCTTCGAACTGAAAGGGTTTGGTCACGACGCCCACGGTCAGCACGCCCAATTCACGCGCTGCCTGCGCGATGATCGGGGCCGCGCCCGTTCCGGTGCCACCGCCCATGCCAGCGGTGATAAAGCACATATGCGCGCCCGCAAGATGATCAACGATCTGTTCGATGCTTTCTTCGGCAGCGGCTGCGCCTACGGTCGGGCGTGCGCCCGCGCCCAAGCCTTCGGTGACTTTCACGCCCAACTGCACTCGCGCCGAAGACTGGCTTTGCTGCAGTGCCTGCGCGTCAGTGTTGGCGACCACGAAATCGACGCCGTCCAACTCTTTTTCAATCATGTTGTTTACAGCGTTGCCGCCCGCGCCGCCAACGCCAAATACCGTTATCCGAGGCTTTAGTTCGTCGTGCCCGGGCATCGAAAGATTCAATGTCATGCTCTGTCCGCCTGTTTTTTTGACCCGCCAAAGCGGTGTTTTTCTTACCTATCCACCTACAATCCTACCGTTCGAAACCGCAAACGTCACGCCAAAAATCACGCGAAACCACAAAATATGGAGGAAATAAGGCAGTTCTCTGCGGTATTTCGCAAAGATTGCCAGATGTTGCGGAAAGAACTCAAACCACCACAAAACAAGCGACCGGTGCGCCGCAGCTGACACGCACGTCACGAGAAGGGTTGCCGGTTTTCAAGATGCGGAAAACTGCTCTGGTCCTGCCGCAGGGCCTCTGACGGGCCTTGTGGATATCTTGCGGGATAAAGGCGCAGGCTGCAACCCGTTTCTTTAGCCAATTGGGGCACTTGGGCAATTCAAACTGCTTTCGGTGATGCTGCGCGCTTCTTGAATTTCGCCACGGGTGAATGTGGCCAGCCGCACCAACAGACGGCCCTCGTGCAGGAACGGCCACCAACACGTCGGAAGACCATCCGTCGCGTCCTCATACAGGAAACACACCTGCCCGTTGGGCGTGGTGATCCGACCGTAAACACAACCGCGCCCTTCCGCGCGCCAGACCGACAGTGTCGGGCTAAGGAATTCTTCGACGCCTACCGGATAGCCACTGGGAACTTCGTGGAAACTGACGGTCTTGCCCTGAACGGCAGCCAGAAAAGCCTCGGGCGTGATCCGGGTCTGGGCGTGCGCAGCAAGTGGCATCACACAGCACAGCGTCGCGCCCCAACCCAGTATCCTACCAGTTATCACGGAACCAACGCACTGCACGTTTGAACGGGCGTGCGGCATAGGTGTCGACCGGAATCTCAAAATCCCACCATTCATCCTGCGGATGCGCAGCAAACAGGCTAAGACCGACAGCGGACGAGAACCCCGGCCCTGTTGCCGATTGCGGCAGGCCATGCACACGCAGCGGGCGGCCCAGGCGCACGCGTTGACCCAGGATACGTGTGGCCAGCCCGTCCAGACCCATGATCTGACTGCCGCCACCGGTCAGAACGATCTGCTGGCTGGGCATATGTTCGAACCCGGCTGCATCCAGACGGACGCGGACCTCTTCCAGAATCTCCTCGACGCGGGGGCGCATGATGCCGATCAGCTCGGCCCGGCTGACGGTGCGGCGGTCGTGTTCCCAGTCGCCGGTATCGCCACCGATATCAATCATGTCGCGGTCGTCTGCGCCGGTGGCATGAACGCCGCCGTTGAAGGTTTTGATCCGCTCGGCCACATTTGCCGGAACGCCCAACCCCATCGAAATATCGCTGGTCACATGATCGCCGCCCATGCGCACGCTATCGGCGTAAATCATGTGCTTTTTCATAAAAATCGACACGCTGGTCGTGCCGCCGCCCATGTCGATACAAGCTGCGCCCAGTTCCTGTTCATCCTCGACCAGCGCCGAAATCCCAGACACGTAGGCTGAGTTGGCAATCCCTGCCAGTTCCAGATCGCAGCGCTTAATGCAGCGCACGATGTTCTGAATCGCCACGGCATCCACCGTCAGCATGTGCATGTCCACCGTCAGCGACTGGCCCATCTGGCCACGCGGGTCGATCAGGCCAGAGCGGTTATCCAGTGCAAAGTTCACCGGCTGCGCGTGCAGCACCTCGCGCCCTGCCCCATAATCGGGCACGTCGCAGGCATTCAGAACGCGGCCCACCTCGGCCTCAGTCACGACCTGGCCTTCCAGATCAACCTGCGCGTCCAGGCCATACGACCGTGGGTTCGCGCCCGAGAAGCTGGCAATCACGTGATCCACGCGGATATCGGCCATCTTTTGCGCCGCTTGCAGGGCGGTGCGGATGGCGCGTTCGGTTTCCTGCATGGCGGTGACTTCGCCGAATTGCACGCCCCGTGATCGCGTGGTCGCCGCGCCAATGACGCGGAAGCCAGTCTGACCGGCCAGTGACCCGATGCTGTTATCCTCGCTCAGGCGGCCGGTTCCGTCGAACCGCAACACCAGGCAGGCAATCTTGGAACTGCCGACATCCAGAATGGCCACGACACCCCGCTGCATCGCTTGTCTGCGCATCTGCCGCATGGCCCGCTGGGACTGATAAAGATCGGTCATCATATTCGTTACTGCCCGTTACCCACTGTCACTTTTGTATTCCACCAGTCTTCGCTGGCGGCTTTGGTCATTCTGATGGTCGGGCGTTGGCCCAGACGCATATCCACTGCGGCCACGTCGCGGTCCAGAAGGTCCTGCACCTCGTTCACCGCCAGCACATGTTCAAGCGCGCGTACCGGGCGTTCGGTCGGCAACATAATGCGCTGCCCCCGATCCAGAACCAGATCCCAGCGGCGTTCGCCGATGCGGACAAGCCCGCGCACCCGTCCGCCCAGACTGCGGGCTGTGGCCAGAAGGCGCAGTGCCTCATCCACGTGGCGGTCCGCCCCCCTGCCCGCGATCAGCGGCAGGTTGGCGTGATCCTTGCGCGAGGCGATCCGTTCCACATGCGCCCCGGTCTCATCCAGCAATTCGATCCCACGGCGGGTGCGCCAGACGATGGCGGGCTGCCGCTCGACCACATCCACTTGCAGGACGCCACCAGGGCGTACGCGCACGGTGGCCGATTTGACCGGATCAAGCCCGGTGATCGTATCGCGCATCTGCTCCACATCCATATCCCAGGAGCTGATTGGGAAATCCAGCGGCAGCACCTCGCGGATATCTTCGGACAGGCTGGTGCCCGCGCCGTCAATTGCCATCAGGTTGACCATAAATTCCGGGCGCTGTTGAATCGATGTCTTGATATCCAGCACATAGGCGGTCACCGCCTCGCGCCGATCTTCGGATCCGAAATAGACGCCAACGGCGGCGAATACTGCAAAAACCGGCAGCCCGAATTTCAGGCCCCGCCGAACACCTCGCGTCAACATCCAACGCTGCATCCGATAGCTCAACCGTGACGGTGCCGGATCGAAACGTTGCGATTTGCGGCCGAACAGCTTTATCCCGCTCAGCCGGAGTTTGGGTTCGGCTTCGGGCTGCCCGCCCGAGGCGAAATCGGCATCCGGCCCGGCCAATGGCTTGGCGCGGTGAATCACTGGCGCGCGGGTGGCTCTCAGCGGTCGCATGAGGCATCCTCCACCATCCAAGCGCAGAGCTGACCAAAGGTCATGCCCCGGTATTCACCCTGTTCCGGCACCAATGAGGTTGGCGTCATGCCCGGTTGTGTATTGGCTTCCAGCAGGATCAGCCCATCGGCCCCCTTGCTGTCATCCCAGCGGAAATCTGTGCGGCTGACGCCCTTGCAACCCAGCACGTTATGGGCACGCAGGGCATAATCCAGGCACAGATCGGAAATTTCAGACGGAATCTCGGCGGGCAGGACATGCCAGGAGCCGCCGGGCTTGTACTTGGCGTCGTAATCGTACCAACCATCGGTCATGATCTCGGTTACCGTCAGGGCGCGGTCGCCCATTACGGTCACGGTCAGTTCGCGGCCTGCGATATATTGCTCGACCATCACCTGTTCGGGCATGTCATCGGACAATTGCGGGGGGCCATTCGCCCCCTCCTGCACCAGATAAATACCGACGCTGGAGCCTTCGTTGTTGGGTTTGACCACATAAGGCGCGGCCATGACATGATCGGCCATCACATCGACCTTGGGTACGATCACACTTTCGGCGATGGGCAGACCCACGACGCGAAACGCCTCTTTGCTGCGCTGTTTGTCCATCGCAAGGGCCGAGGCCAGAACGCCGGAATGCGTGTAAGGAATGCGCATCCATTCCAGCAGACCCTGAACACAGCCATCTTCGCCCCAGCGGCCATGCAGGGCGTTGAAAACCACATCCGGTTTGATATCCAATAGGCGTGCGCAAAGGTCGGGACCTGCGTCCAGCTCGACCACTTCAAAGCCTTCTCCCCTTAGGGCGGCTGCGCATTCGCGCCCGCTGCTGAGAGACACCTCGCGTTCAGCCGAGGGGCCGCCCATCAATACCGCCACTTTGGGGTTTGTCCTGCTCGACATACCCACGTTCGTGCGCCTCAATGTCCCCGGACCTTATGTGGTGGTCCGTACTGCGTTATGCCTTTGATCCGTCGCCTGAATTTGCCTGTTATTGGTCTGACGGCCGGGGCTTTATTATTTCAGCGGATCACCGACCCGCATGATTTCCCACTCTAGCGTGATGCCGCTTGTTTCGTAAACCTTTTTTCGCACCTCTTCACCCAGACCTTCGAGGTCGGCAGCGGTGGCGTCGCCGGTGTTGATCAGGAAATTCGAGTGCTTCGGGCTCATCTGCGCGCCACCCCGTGTGGCACCGCGCATGCCTGCGTCGTCGATCACCTTCCACGCCTTGAGGTCATGCACATCATCCGCCTGCCCGGTCGAAGAGAACCCGGCCGGATTGCGAAAGGTCGATCCGGCACTGCGGACTTTGGTCGGCTGCGTCTCATCACGCTTTTTCAACTGCGCATCCATGCGGGCGTGCAGGTCTTGCGGGTCGCCTGCTGGCCCTTTCAGCGTGGCCGAGATCAGCACAGCCCCCTCGGGCAGGTCCGACTGACGATAGCGAAAGTTCAACTCATCAGCGGTCAGGTCAACAATCTCTCCCTGCCGGGTGACGATGGTGGCCTTTTGCAGCACATCTGCGGTGTAGCTGCCATAACACCCCGCATTCATCCGCACCGCGCCACCGATAGAGCCCGGAATAGTCCGCAGGAACGTCAGATCCACCCCTGCATCTGCCGCCTTGCGCGCCACATGCGCATCCAGCGCCGCAGCCCCTGCGGTAACTGTGTCGCCATCGACCGAAATACCGTTGAACCCACGCCCCAGCCGGATCACCACGGCACGCAATCCCCCATCGCGGACGATCAGGTTCGAACCGACGCCCATCGGGAAAACGGGAACGCGATCAGGCAATTCCGTCAAAAAGGCTTGCAGGTCTTCGATATCGACGGGTTGAAACAGATAATCTGCCGGCCCACCGACACGCAGCCATGTAAGATCAGACAAGATCCGGTCTGGCGACAATCGCCCCCGCGTCGCAGGCAGTACGCTCATGCGTTTGCCCGGGCCGCCAGACTGCGCCCGCCGACACCGCCCATGATTACGGCGAACAGGAACGGCAGAACACCACCGGTGAGCCAGACAAAGGGGACAAAAGCCTGCTGTTCTTCACCCGCCCCGACAGTCGCCAGTCGTACGATCAACGCCAGAGCAACGACGGATGCCAATCCGATCAGCCACAGCAGCCCGCGTAGCCCAATCCAGCGCCCGGCAACAAAGCCCGCCAGTATCCCGAAAACAAGCGTGGTCAGCGGTAGATAAGTGAATGTTGCGATGTCCGCCATGGTGGACCTCCTGCAGCTTGAGCAACTATTTGTCGACCGCCTTCATGCCTTTCATTTTCGACTTTGTCCAACGGGTCAGATAAATCACCGGCCAGCGCAGCACCGACATGCCTGCGGCCAGCACGATCAGACCAATCCATGGGCCGTTCTGAAAAGTCACGTAACCAAGAATGGGAATGCCCACCGCGATCAGGAAATAGGCCCGGGTCCAGAGGTTGTCCTTGCTGGGGATCATGGCCAGCACGTTGGCGGCAATGCCCCACATGGCGGCCAATGCGATGGAGAGGTTCATTCGGGCACCTCGCGTCCGGTCCATTTGCACCAGTAATAGTGGATCGGGTTACGGAACATCGAAACAAAGGCCGTAAAGGCCAGAACCGAAAGGAACCAGCCAAAGTCATACCCCAGCCAAAAGACCAGGACCGGCATACAGATCACCAGCAGAATGCCGGGTGGAAATTGTAACCGCATGGGAAGAAAGGCCACAATGGTGGCGCAAATCACCCAAAGCGCGGACAGGATTACAGACAAATACATTCTCCCCTCCGGAGAGATTCAGAATTTCACGAGGTGATACTACACCCTAAAGTTGTTCGGTAAAACGGCGACTGCGCCAAACGTGGCGTTACCCCTGCAACCGACCCGGCAGGTCATTGGCCCAGGCACTGATTGTCCCGGCCCCCAGGCAGACAACCATATCGCCAGGGCGGGCCTGTTCGCGGACCAGACGCTCCAGATCGTTTTCATCCAGCAGGGCGCGGGCGTGACGGTGGCCGTGGCGGATCAGGCCCTGCACCAGATCATCCCGCCCGGCACCTTCGATCGGGTCTTCTCCGGCGGCAAAGATATCGGCGATGGCCACAACGTCGGCATCGTTGAAGCAGGTGCAGAAATCATCAAACAGGTTCGACAGGCGCGAATAGCGATGTGGCTGATGCACGGCAATGACGCGACCTTCGGTCGCCTGACGGGCGGCCTTCAGAACGGCGGTGATTTCAACCGGGTGGTGGCCGTAATCGTCGATGATGGTGACGCCGTCGACCTCACCCACTTTGGTGAAACGTCGGTTCACGCCGCCGAAATTGGCCAGCGCCTCGCGAATTTCCGAGGCTTTCATACCCAGATGACGGGCAACGGCCACTGCGCTCAGCGCGTTCGAGACGTTGTGGTCGCCCGGCATCGGCAGGGTGCATCCCTCGATCACCGTATCTTCGTATTGCAGGTGGATGTCGAAATGCGCGACGCCCGCTTTGTAGGTCAGGTTCACCGCCCGCACATCGGCCTGCGCGTTGAACCCATAGGTGCGCACGCGGCGGTCGGTGATGCGGCCCACCAGCGCCTGCACCTCGGTATGGTCGGTGCAGCAGACGGCCAGGCCGTAGAACGGCAGGTTCGACACGAATTCGTGGAACCCGTCGCGCAGTTTGTCGAAATCGCCCCAATGCTCCATATGCTCGGGGTCGATATTGGTGACGATGGCGATGGTCGCGGGCAGACGGTTGAATGAGCCGTCGGATTCGTCGGCCTCAACCACCATCCATTCGCCCTGCCCCATCCGCGCATTCGAGCCATAGGCGTGGATGATGCCGCCATTGATCACGGTCGGATCGAAATCACCCGCCACCATCAATTCCGCCATCATGGTGGTTGTGGTGGTCTTGCCGTGAGTACCGGCAATGGCGATGTTGGATTTCAGGCGCATCAGCTCGGCCAGCATATCGGCGCGGCGCACCACCGGCAGGCCCTGCGCGCGGGCCTCATCCAGCTCAGGGTTGCCCGGTTTGATTGCCGTCGACGTGACAACCACGGCGGCGTTTTCAAGGTTCTCGGCGCGTTGGCCAACAAATATCTCGGCACCCAGATCGGCCAGACGGTCGGTGATCTTGGATGCCTTCAAATCTGACCCCTGCACGCGATAGCCCAGATTCAGCAGCACCTCGGCAATCCCTGACATCCCGATCCCGCCGATCCCGACAAAGTGGATCGGCCCTACGTCTTGCGGCAGTTTGGTTGCGGGATTCATGCGGTCTCCTTCTGCGCCAGCTGTTCAACAAGATGCACCAGACGCTCGGTCGCGTCGGGGGCACCGGTCGAGAGGGCGGCATGGGCCATCTTTTGTGCGGCTTGGGGGTTGGTCAGAACTGAGGTGATTTGCTGTGCCAGGGCAGCAACGTCAAGAACGTTTTCGGGGATCATGATCGCGCCCCCGGCCTGTACCAATCCGCGCGCATTGGCGGTCTGATGGTCCCCTGCGGCAGCGGCAAACGGGATCAGGATCGACGGCCGCCCAATGACTGAGATATCGGCCACGCTGGACGCGCCGGATCGCGAAATGACCAGCTGTGCCTCGGACATGCGGCGGGGGACGTCCTGAAAGAAGGGTTTGACCTCGGCCAGAATCCCGTGATCGGCGTAAAAACCGGTAACCCGCTCGGCGTCTTCGTCGCGCGCCTGATGGGCCACGCGGATATGGCTCCGCAGGTTGTCGGGCAAGGCCGCAATCGCGCCCGGCACCATGTCGCTTAGGATGCGCGCGCCCTGGCTTCCGCCCATCACCAGGATCGACATTGGATAATCGCCGGGTGGGATATAGGGGGCAGCGGTGCGTTCCAGAACGGCTGCGCGCACCGGGTTGCCGGTGTGGGTACCGCTGGCGCCTTCGGGCAGGTCAGTCGGCCAGATACCGCAAGCCACCTGAGATACACGGGTCGCGAACAACTGGTTCACCCGGCCCAATATCCCGTTCTGTTCATGGATCATGCGCGGGATTTTCAGCATCGTTGCCGCGCCCAAAGCCGGGATCGAAGGATAGCCCCCAAACCCCACCACCACGTCGGGCCGGTCGCGCAACATCTGAAAGGCCATATTGCTGACGCCGCCCGCAATCTTGGGTCCGGCCATCGCCTTGGCCATCAGACCGCCGCGCGCGAAAGTGGCCGAGGAGGCCTCGACAATCTCGGTCGAATGCGGAAAGCCACCAGTATAGCGCGCGCCGCGTGCGTCGGTGGACAGGCGCACGCGCCAGCCATTGTGCAGCATCGCCTCGGCCAGTGCCTGCGCCGGGAACATGTGGCCCCCGGTGCCGCCAGCCGCAATCAACAAATAGGGTTTGCCCATTATCCTCGTCCGCGCAGAATATCACCTAATTCGCCCTGTGGGCGGGTGCGGGTAAAGGCCAAAAGCATGCCAACTGCAATACCCCCCGCGATCAGCGACGAACCGCCATAGCTGACAAACGGCAGGGTCATTCCCTTGGCAGGCAACAGGCGCACGGCGACGCCCATGTTGATCATCGCTTGCACGCCGAACATGCAGGCCAGACCGGTGCCGGCCAGACGGATGAACATGTCGCGTTCCCGCATCAGCCGCAGCAGCGAACGCACCACGATGATTGAATATAGCGCGATGATGATCAGCACCAGGATCAACCCGTATTCCTCGGCCGCCACTGCAATGATGAAATCTGTATGCGCGTCGGGCAGTGACCACTTCACCTGCCCCTCGCCCACGCCAACGCCGAACAGACCACCTTCGCGGATGGCATTCGTTGCGTAACCAAGCTGAGTGGTCGGATCGACCTCTTGGTTCAGAAAGCCGTCAATACGGCGGGCAAAATGTTCCGAATTGGAATAGGCAAACATACCCCCCATCACGACCGCACCCGCCATGCCAACCAGCAACAGCATCGGTGCGCCCGCCACGAAATACATCACGCCCCAGCCAAACAGGATCAGACAGGCCTGACCGAAATCGGGTTGCATCACCAGCATACCAACAATGGCCATGCACAGCGCGAATGACCACAGCCGCCCCGGCGGGCCGTTGATCTGCTGCGACGCGGCCAGCAGCCACGCGGCGGCAACCACAAAGCCGGGCTTCAGAAACTCGGATGGTTGCAGCGAGGCAAAGCCCAGCGAATACCAGCGCACCGCCCCTTTGCCGAAATCGGTGCCAAAGACAGGCAGAAACGCCAACGCCACAAAGGACGCCACAAAGCCCAGCACTGCCAGACGTCGCACCAATGTGGGCGACATCATCGAGGTCAGCAGCATCGCCACCAGCGCCAGCCCGCCAAACAGCGCCTGCCGTTCGACGTAGTGGAACGGATCGAACCCGTTGCGCCCGGCCAGCGGCGGCGACGAGGCCAGCCCCAGCAACAACCCGATGACAAACAGGATCAGAACGCAGGACATCGTCCAACGATCAATCGTCCGCCACCACTTTGGTAGAATCGGTTCACCGCGCTGGTCCTGGACCGCGCCATACACCATCTCAGTCATGAGATACCGCCACTATCTGCCTCGTTCACGCCCCGTTTTCGGGGTCTGATTGAGACTCTACAGCGGTTTTTGCTTTTGGGCTAGGGGAATGAGGGGAACCGGGACAATCCGCCTGAAAAATTGGCAACCTGGCTGTCGCCGCGCGACTTAGCCTGTGAAAAGGTCCTGATGGCGCTGCTTGAGTTTAGTCCAACAGGCGGCAATCTCTGGCACGGTAAGATCGAAATCACCCTTCAAACAATCCACGAGTGCCTGCGAGGAGGACAGAATTTCCTCATGAATACTTTCGGCATCAATTGTCTTTTTTACCAGACCGCGCAGAATAACATGTTTTCCGGGATAGCGCCGTTGTGCCGTAAGCGTGCGTAGGAAAGGAGAATTCGGATCTGTTTGCAGATTTCGACTGGCGGGTTCAAAAACGCTTGCTTCTACATTTTCAAGCGTGAACCAAAAGCCGGTTTCAGTGTCACTCAACCTTTCTGAGTATCGAATAAACCCGCCGCGTTCGTTGGTGAGAGCGATCCTGTATGGCTGTTGCAGGATCGCCCCCGGTAACAGCGGCACCGAAGCGGACATGCCGCCGCCAAAACCCACATCGACAAGCAACGGCCCATCGCAATCGACTTTCAGCAGCATGTGATCGGGCTTCTGGTTCTTGGTGGGTTTATCCTGGCCAACAAAACCTGCCAGCGCAGACACCTCGAACCCGATTTTGCGCAACGCCCATTGGAAAAGAGTGTTCAGCTCAAAACACCATCCGCCACGCCGTCGCAGCACCACTTTGTCATAGGTGCTGATCAGACTGTTCGAAACCGGCACACCCATCTGTTGGTCAAGGTTTTCGAAGGCAACCATCCGCAACTGCGCTTTAATAAGGGCGTCCAGCGTTGCGCGGTCCGGGCGCAATGGCCCTGAATAACCGATCCTTTCACGGTATTTCTTCAAATCCATATCTGCCCTTTCCCAAATCACCGCGTTTAAATGGTGCCGCATGTACCTTGTAATTCCTCAAGTTAGGTTGAGATCAAACCCGAAATACAAGGAAGGTTCTGTTTCGGATCCGGCTTCCACTTGCCTTCGTCCTCAATCCACGCCATGCGCGGCACATGACCTATGACACGATCATCCTTGGCGCCGGGGCCGCCGGTCTGATGTGTGCGGCCCATTGTGGTGGGCGCGCGCTCGTGATCGACCACGCCAAGGCTGCAGGCGAGAAAATCCGTATCTCGGGCGGTGGCCGCTGCAATTTCACCAACATGTATGCAGGGCCGGGCAATTTCCTGTCGCAGAACCCGCATTTCTGCAAATCGGCGCTGGCGCGGTATACGCAATGGGATTTCATTGACCTGGTCGGGCGACACGGCATCGCATGGCATGAAAAGACGCTGGGGCAGTTGTTCTGCGACGGGTCGTCGAAACAGATCATCCAGATGCTTTTGACCGAGATAGATCGCGCCGGGGCAGAGCTGTGGGTGCAGACCTCGGTTCAGGACTTGCGCAAGACCGAGAGCGGCTTTGCGTTAGAGGTCGAACGCGAGGGGCAGCGCATCAGCCTGACCTGCGCTAATCTGGTTCTGGCCACCGGCGGCAAGTCGATCCCCAAGATGGGCGCGACCGGTCTGGCATATGACATCGCGCGTCAGTTCGGTCTGACCCTGACTGAAACCCGCGCGGCGCTGGTGCCGTTCACGTTTTCGGACGGGAAGTTCAAAGATTTATCCGGCGTCTCTGTGCCCGCGCGGCTGTCGAACGACCGCACCAGTTTTGACGAGGCGCTGTTGTTCACCCATCGCGGCCTCAGCGGGCCGTCGGTGCTGCAACTGTCATCTTACTGGCGCGAGGGTGAGGCGATCCGGGTCAACCTGATCCCCGACCTGCCCCTGTTCGATCTGCTGCGCGATCAGCGACAAGCCGGAGGGCGCAAGGCGTTGGCCACCGAGTTGTCCCGCCACCTGCCCGCACGGCTGGTCGATTTCCTGCGCCATTATATCCCGATGCAGGGCAATCTTGCAGATCAATCCGACGCCGCGCTGACCGAGCTGATCGCGGCCCTGTCCGACTGGCCCCTGACCCCATCCGGCACCGAAGGCTATCGCACTGCCGAGGTCACATTGGGTGGCATCGACACCGATGATCTGTCGTCCAAAACGATGGAGGCCAGGGATGTCCCCGGCCTCTATGCGATTGGCGAAGCGGTGGATGTCACCGGCTGGCTGGGCGGTTACAACTTCCAGTGGGCGTGGTCCTCGGGTCACGCCGCCGGAGTTGCAATCGCGACCAAAGCTTAGCCTACGACGTTGTAGCCACGTCCGCGCATACAGTTGCGAACCAGAACTTCCTTGTTCTGGTTCTTGTTGATCACATCCGCACCGGCCCCGACCAGCGCACCGGCGATGGCCGCGCGACCCAGATTGTCACTGCTGTCCTGAACGATCCCGGTGACAGCCGCCGCACCCGCCGCGCCAATAGCCGCGTTCCCGGCGGTGGTGCCATCGACGCTGGCCTGCGATGCAGCCAGCTGCTGACATTGCTGCAGGTCTACGTTGTAGTTCGGGCCAATCGGGCCGTCGACGATCGGCTGATAGTTGGCACCGGTGTTTGTGCAGGCACCAACCACAAGAATGGCGGGCAGGATCATGGAAAACTTCCGGTAAGACATAGTTGTAACCTCGTGTTAAATTTCTCGGACAGCAAAACCAATTATCGCGGAACGTCAAGCTGATAGCTTCTTAGCCTCGTCCAACCGGCGGTCTATTGCAAATGACTAGCGTGTCAGCCGCTGCTGAACTTGCGCCACGAAGTCCTCTCCGCGTTGTTCAAAGTTGTCATACTGGTCGAAACTGGCCGCGGCTGGCGCCAACAGGACGGTTTCGCCCGGCCGGGCATCCGCCATGGCCTGTTCGACAGCTTCCGCCATAGAGGTGCAGACCTGCGCGTCGGCGTCAAGCTGCATGGCAAAACCTGCCGCCTCGCGCCCGATGACATAGGCCCGGACCACCCGGTCCCCTGCCCCGTTCAGCGCCGCCAAGCCGCCATCTTTCTCAAGCCCACCGCAGATCCAGCGTATCTTTTTGAACGCGCTCAGCGCCTTGAGCGCACTGTCGACGTTGGTGGCCTTGGAGTCATTCACATAGGTCACTCCATCTGCTTCGGCGATGATCTGGCTGCGGTGCGGCAGGCCGGGATAGCTGTGCAGCGCATCCTCGATGATGCGCGGTGCCAGCCCCAGCGCGCGACAGGCTGCGTATGCCGCGCACGCGTTCTGGTGGTTATGCGCGCCGGGCAGGCCCTTGATCTCGCGCAGGTCAATCGCGCCGGCCTGCCGACCCTTGCGGTATTCCGACAGAAACCCCTTGCGCGCAAACACCTGCCAGCCCGGTCCGGTCAGTTTGCGCGCGACCGAGATACGGATGACCCGGTCATCGGCGGGACCTTCGGAAAGCTGACCTGCCAGAAAACGACCTTCGTCCTCATCCACGCCGATAATGGCGCGATCCGGGCCGCCTTCGGCAAACAGGCGGCGTTTGGCGGCAAAGTACCCGCCCATCCCGCCATGGCGATCCAGATGATCCGGAGAGAGGTTGGTGAACACCGCAACATCCGGTGTCAGCGCACGGGCCAGTTCGGTCTGATAGCTGGACAGCTCAAGCACCACGACCGAACCATCCCCGCCCGGCTCAATATCCAGCACCCCGCGGCCGATGTTACCGGCCAGCTGCGCCTCGCGCCCGGCTTCGGACAGGATGTGGTGGATCAGGGCCGCCGTGGTGGATTTGCCGTTCGACCCGGTCACGGCAATAACGCGCGGCGGGGTGTCATAGTTGCTCCATTCCGCCCCGGCGAAGGACCGGAAAAACAGGCCGATATCGTTGTCCACCGGCACGCCCGCCTCCAGCGCGGCTGCAACAATTGGGTTCGGTTCAGGATAAAGATGCGGAATGCCGGGCGAGACTATCAGCGATGCGATTTCGTCAAACGCCCCATGGCGGCGCAGATCGGCACAGGTAAACCCTTCGGCCTCGGCCTTTTCGCGGGCGGCGGAGTTGTCATCCCAACAGATGGGCTCTGCCTTTCCCGCCCGCAGCGCACGCGCCGCTGCCAATCCGGACCGACCCAGCCCCAGAACCGCAACCTTCTGCCCTGAAAAGCCCTTGACCGGGATCATGCCACCCACCTTATTTTGACATTGAATTCGCCGACACACTGCACCGAAGAAATCCCCATTGGCAAGGGCTGCAACAGGCTCGCGCGGCAGCGCGAGCTGGGCCCAACAGGTGGCAGGTGGACCGCAGGTCTACCGAACCTGGCGGGAGAGTTACCGGACCTTCAGCGTTGCCAGTCCGACCATCGCCAGAATCAGCGAGATGATCCAGAACCGAATTACGATTGTCGGCTCCGCCCAGCCCTTTTTCTCATAGTGGTGGTGGATCGGGGCCATCAGGAACACGCGGCGCCCGGTGCGTTTGAAATACAGCACCTGAATGATCACGCTCAGCGCCTCGACCACGAACAGGCCGCCGACGACCGCCAACACCAGTTCGTGCTTGGTCGCCACCGCAATCGCCCCCAGCGCACCGCCCAAAGCCAGCGAACCTGTGTCCCCCATGAACACGGCCGCAGGCGGCGCGTTATACCACAGGAAACCCAAACCCGCGCCAAACAGCGCCGAGGTAAAGATGAAAATCTCACCCGTACCGGGCACATAGTGTACGTCCAGATATTCAGTAAAGTCGACCCGGCCCACCGCATAAGCGATGATCCCCAGCGTCGAGGCCGCAATCATGGCAGGCATGATCGCCAGACCGTCCAGACCATCGGTCAGGTTCACGGCGTTCGCCGATCCCACGATCACCACAATGGCAAAGGGAATGTAGAAGACGCCAAGATTGACCAGCGTATCCTTGAACACCGGCACAGCCAGCTGGTTCTGCAATGCCTCGGGGTGGTGCAACGTTGCCCAAAGCGAGGCCAGAACCGCGATAATCACCCCCAGCGCCAGCCGCATCTTGCCTGACACGCCCTTGGTGTTTTGCTTTGAGACCTTGGCATAATCATCCGCAAAGCCGATCGCGGCATAGGCCAGCGTCACGAACAGCACCATCCAGACATACGGGTTGTCCCATCGCGCCCAAACCAGCGTTGACGTCATCAGCGCGCCCACGATCAGCAACCCGCCCATGGTCGGCGTTCCCGCCTTGGAAAAATGCCCCTCGGGGCCGTCGTCCCTTATCGGCTGGCCTTTACCCTGTTTGCGCCGCAGCACGTTGATCAGGGGTTTACCAAAGATAAATCCAAAGATCAGCGCCGTCAGAAAGGCCCCGCCCGCACGAAACGTGATATACCGGAAGAGGTTCCAGAAATCCCCGCCATCCGACAGGGCGGCCAACCAATAGAGCATTACAATACCTCTCTTACGCGGCGATCATGGGTCAAGCGCGCCCAATTGCCCCATTTTCCGCAGACCGTCAACAATATGCGACAGCACCATGCTCAGCGAGCCCTTGGCCAGAACCGTATCGCCCGCGCGGATCAGCTCCGGCAGGTGTTTGGCCATTTCGGTGCTGGTTTCAAACCACAGCCCGCGCTTTTCGTCAGGCAGTGCATCGTGCAGCGCCTTCATCAGCGGACCGATGCAATGCACATGATCAACCCGCGCCATCGCCGCAACATCCGCCATCGTGGCGTGCATGGCGATCTCTTGCGGGCCCATCTCTTTCATATCACCCAGGAATGCGACCCGGCGCGCGCCCTGGGACGCGGCCAGAACATCCAGCGACGCCTCCATCGACGTCGGATTGGCGTTGTAGCTGTCGTCCAGCAGTTCAATCTGCCCACCATCCGCCAAGGCAATCTGTTCCCGTACACCGCGCCCTTTGACTGGCGACCATTGTCCCAAACCGGCAATCGCCTGATCCAGATCGACACCCAATTCAACACAAGCAGCCAAAGCCCCCAGCGCGTTCATGGCAAAATGCGTGCCGGCGGATTGCACGGTGTAAGACAGAGGTTTACCCGTAACCGTCACCACCGCGTGAACCGAGTCGGGGTGCTGCGTCACATCGGTCAGCACAAAATCCGCACCCTTGCGGCCGAATTCGACCGTCTTCGCGCCTTTGCTCAGCGCGCAGCTGCGTAATATATCGGCGTGTTCGATATCGGCGTTGACGATAGCCACGCCGCCTGTGACCAACCCATCAAAAATCGCGGCCTTTTCCTGTGCGATGCCAGCCACCGATGCGAATGCTTCAAGATGCACGGCCGCGACGGTGGTCACCAGCGCCACATGCGGGCGCGTCTGTATCGTCAGAGGCGCAATCTCTCCGGGGTGATTCATGCCGATCTCGATCACGGCGAATTCGGTATCGCGCGGCATCCGGGCCAGTGTCAGCGGCACGCCCCATTGGTTGTTATAGCTGGCAACACTGGCATGGGTTCTGCCCTGCTTCGCAAGGATCGTGGCCAACATTTCCTTGGTTGATGTCTTGCCGACACTGCCCGTTACGCCAACCACTTTGGCATCGGTGCGGGCGCGGGCGGCTTGCCCCAGCGCCTCAAGACTCGTCTGCACGTCATCGACGATCAGCAACGGCGCGGTGTCGTCAACACCATCGGGAATATGGGACACCAGCGCCGCGCCCGCGCCTTTTTCCAGCGCCTGCGCCACGAAATCATGCCCATCCCGCGCCACCTTGAGGGCGACGAACAAATCACCGGGTTGCAAGGTACGCGTGTCGATGGAGACGCCGTTCGCTGTCCAATCTGTAGTGGCGCGTCCGCCCGTGGCATTGGCGGCGTCGGCCGCAGTCCAGAGCGTCATGCCACCCTCCCGTCCAGTGCGGCCACGCTGATGCTGGCCTGTTCCACATCGTCAAAAGGCAATACCTGATCGCCCACAATCTGACCGGTTTCGTGGCCTTTACCCGCGATCAGCAGCGCGTCACCGGGTTGCAGGGCGTCGATACCGCGCAGGATGGCTTCGGCCCGGTCGCCGACCTCGGTCGCTTCGGGCGCGCCAAGCATGACGGCAGTGCGAATGGCGGCGGGGTCTTCGCTGCGGGGGTTGTCATCGGTGACAAAGACCACATCAGCGTTATCAGCCGCCGCTTTGCCCATCAGCGGACGCTTGGTGGCGTCACGATCACCACCTGCGCCGACAATGGCGATAAGGCGGCCCATCACATGCGGGCGCATCGCCCTGAGGGCCGTGGCCACAGCATCCGGCGTATGCGCATAGTCGACAAATACCGCCGCGCCGTTTTCGCGCGTGGCAGCCAGTTGCATACGCCCCCGGACGGTCGTCAATCGCGGCAGGGTCTCGAACACGTGCTCAGGCTCATCCCCGGCAGCGATGACCAGACCGCAGGCAAGCAGGACGTTTTCGGCCTGAAACCCTCCGATCAGGTTCAGGCGGGTCTGGAACACCTTGTCTTGCCAAGAAAACCGCAAATCCTGTCCAGTTGCATCAAACCGCTGATTGAGAAGACACAGATCGGCATCGCCCAACCCAACAGTCAGAACCGATTGACCGCGTTCTCTGGCAATCATGCGAACTTGCGCACCCTTGGGATCGCTGAGGTTGATCACCACCGTGCCGTCCTGCGGCAAAACTCGGTCAAACAGGCCCGCCTTGGCGGCGAAATACGATTCGAACGTTTCGTGATAATCCAGATGGTCCTGCGTAAAGTTCGAAAACCCGGCGGCGGTCAGATGCACACCGTCTAGGCGGCGCTGTTCCAGCCCATGCGAAGATGCCTCCATCGCGGCGTGGGTCACGCCATTTTCGGCGGCCTCGGCCAGACAGCGGTGCAAAGTGATAGGTTCGGGCGTGGTATGGGCCAGCGGCGCGGTCCATGCGCCTTCGACCCCGGTGGTGCCAAGATTGACGGCAACATGGCCCAATTCGGACCAGATTTGACGCACAAAGGTAGCCACGGATGTTTTACCGTTGGTGCCGGTCACAGCCACGATGGTCTGCGGCTGCGCGCCGAACCACAGTGCGGCACACCCGGCCAGCGCCTGCCTTGGGTCTTCGACGACGATCAGCGCTGCATCGGATGCAGCCAGTTCATCGGCGGCAATCTCTGCGCCTTTGGTGTCGGTCAAAATTGCGGCCGCACCCATGCGCAAGGCATATTGGATGAACGCGCCTCCATGCACGCGGGTGCCGGGAAGGGCTGCAAACAGGAACCCATCCTGAACCTCACGGCTGTCAACAGTCAGCCCGGTAATGTCAGGGTTTGCGCCGCCCCGCGCGGTCAGGGCCAGTTGGCTGAGTTTCCTTGTCCTTGCGCCCATGACCCACCTTTTGTCCGACAGCCTAATTTGAGGTCAGCGTTATAGCAGCGCCCCGCTCAGGCTCAAGCCGTGGGCGCAGGCCCAAAAGCGGTGCGATGCGACCAATCAGTTCAGCGGCCACCGGCACGGCTGTCCAGCCCGCTGTGCGGCGCTTTTCACCATAGGCCAGGATCGAAGGTTCATCCAACGTCACGATCAGCACGTATTTCGGATCATAAGCCGGGAACAACGTGGCAAAGGTGGCAATCACCTTATCATCGTAATACCCGCCACGCGGCTTGGGTTTATCCGCCGTACCGGTTTTACCCGCAACATCGTACCCGGCCACATCGCCAAAGCTGGCAGTGCCGTCTGTAACAACGCGGCGCAACATGTTTTGTGCTTGGGTTGCCGCGCTTTCCGACATCACACGAGGGCCGTATTGCGGCCCGTTCCGACGCAGGATCGTCGGGCTGACGTAATGCCCGCCATTGGCAATTGCCGCATATCCGGCCGCCAAATGCATCGGGCTGGTCGACAGCCCGTGCCCATAAGAAATAGTCACCGTGCTCAGCTCGCCCCACTTCTTGGGCTTGAGCGGCTCACCGCCTGCGGCCTCGACAATCTCGAACGGGGTGGGTTCGAACATGCCCAGTGAGTTCAGGAAATTCTGCTGGCGCTTGGCGCCGATCTGCAAGGCCAGCCGCCCGGTGCCCCGGTTCGAGCTGTGGACGATCACGTCCGCCACACTGATCTTGCCATAGTTCTTGCCGTTGAACTCACCAATGGGAAAGCGGCCAATCCTCATCGGGCCAGAGGTGTCGATGATAGTATCTGAATTCACCAACCCCAACTGCACGGCCTGCGCGGCAGTGAAAATCTTGAAGACCGACCCAAGTTCATACACCCCCTGCACATAGCGATTGAACAACGGGCTGTCCGACGGATCAAACCCCGAAGTCGGCGGGCGCGGACGGTCGTTGGGATCAAAAGTCGGCAGGGACGCCGCCGAGATCACCTCGCCCGTATGGGCATTCATCAGCACGGCGGATGCACCCTTGGCGTTCATGATCTTCATGCCGCCAAACAGCACCTGTTCAACTGCGGCCTGAATCGTCAGGTCCAGCGACAATTGCAACGGTTTGTTACCGTTTGCCGGGTCACGCAGATAATCGTCGAACTGCTTTTCCACACCAGCCACGCCAATCACTTCGGCGGCACTGACACCTTCGCGTCCAAAGCCCGAGCCACCCAGGATATGCGCGGCCAGACGGCCATTTGGGTACAGGCGCATTTCACGGGGGCCGAACAGGATTCCGGGATCACCAATATCGTGCACCGCCTGCTTTTGTTCGGGCGAGATGCGTTTCTTGATCCACAGGAATTTACGATCGCCGGTAAAATCCTTGACCAGGCGTTCTTTTTCCAGATCAGGGAAGATCGCCACCAGTTGATCCGCAGCCGCATTCGGGTCGATCATCAATGGCGGCTGGGCGTAAACGGAATAGGTGTCCAGATTGGTCGCCAGAATGCGCCCTTCGCGGTCGACAATGTTGGCGCGTTGCATGGCAATCGCGGCACCGGGCGCGCTGGCCAGCGGCTCGTGCGCCTCGGATGTGGCCAGCATACCCATGCGGGCCCCAACCACCGAAAAGGCGCAGAAGAAGAACAGGCCCAGCACCAGCAGACGCCCTTCGGCGCGGGCGCGGGCGCGGTCTTTCATATCCTCATGGCGTTTCTGGATATTCTCGCGCTCGATCACCATGGGGTTTTCGCCCCGGGCGCGGGCGTCAAGGATGCGAGCCAGAGGGCGCAGAGGCGTGCGGGTCATGGGATCTGCACCTCGCCCAGCGCCTGAATGTTGGTGATGGCCTGCAATTCAATCGGGTCGACAATAGGCAGGTCCGGGTCTTCGGCATAAGCGATCTGATCGGCACGGCCGAATTGTTCCGCGCGCAGCGGCAACAGACCCAGACGTTCGAAGTTCAGGTCAGCGAGTTCGCGCAGACGGTCAGGCCGGTTCAGATAGGCCCACTCTGCGTTCAGAACCGCCAGCCGCACTTGCGCCATTCCGATCTCGCGCTGCAATTTCTGCGTTTCCTTCACGACCTGCTGCGTTCTGTAATTTTCCTGATACGCCCACAGCGCCAGTCCGAACACGGCCAGAGCAGTCAACACATACAATACACTCTTCATCTTGCCCTTCCCCCCAGTTGCGGCGTCCCGATGGCGCGGGCGTCAATTTCCCCCGCCGGAGCCTCGGTCCGGATCGCGACACGCAACTTGGCCGAACGTGAACGCGGATTTTCTTGTAACTCCTGCTCATCCGGACCTACTGCCTTACGGGTCTTGAGCGTAAATTGCGGCAGTTCCTGTTCGATCTCGGGTGCATAACGATTGGCGCGGCCAGTCTTGCCGGCGCGTGATTGAAAGAACCGTTTGACCATCCGGTCCTCGATCGAATGAAAGGTCACGACAGCCAGCTGCCCGCCCGGCTTCAACGCCCGTTCAGCCGCCATGAGACCCTGAAACAGCTCTTCATATTCCGCATTCACCGCGATCCGCAGGCCCTGAAAGCTGCGCGTTGCCGGGTGCGACTGCCCCGGCTTCGGGCGCGGCAGGCAAGATTCGATGATCCCGACCAAACGCAGTGTCGTGGTGATCGGCTCTTCGGTCCGTGCCTTGACAATGGCCCTGGCGATGCGGCGGCTGGCGCGTTCCTCGCCAAAATGGAACAAGATATCGGCCAGCTGCGCCTCGGTCGCGGTGTTGACCAGATCGGCGGCGCTTTCGCCATCCTGGCTCATGCGCATGTCCAGTGGGCCGTCTTTCATGAAAGAAAAGCCGCGTTCCGCTTGATCCAACTGCATTGATGAGACGCCAAGGTCCAGCACGATCCCGTCCAGATCCTGTGCGTATTCGTCCATGCGCGAGAAAACGCCCGCCTGCATCACCAGCCGATCACCATAGCCATCCGCCCAACCTGCGGCCATCTTAAACGCCAGCGGGTCACGGTCCACACCAATGACCTTATCGGCCCCGGCCTCTAGCAGACCGCGCGTATACCCACCCGCGCCGAAAGTACCGTCCAGCCATACGCCCGAAATCGGGGCCACAGCCGCCAGCAACGGGCGCAACAGAACAGGGATATGAGGTTTATCGGAAGAGGTCTGAGCGCCGGCCATGCCGCTACGCGTCCCCGACGCGATCTAGAAATTCCAAAGGATCAAAGTCCCCGGGTTGTTCGTCCAGCCATTCTTCGGCCGCAGCCAGTTCTTCGGTTTCATATGTCTCGGGTTTCCAGATCTGGAAAGTATCACCGGCGGCAATAAAGAACGCCTCACCCTCAAGGTCGATCTTGCTGCGCAGCTTGGCAGGCAACACAAGACGCCCGGTTTCATCCACTGTGGTCGGGAAAGATTGACCATGGAACATGCGCTGCAACGTCTTGCGCTGCATCGAACCGCGCGGCAACGCATCAATCTTTGTGTCGACCTCTTCGATCGCCTGCATGGTATAACATTCAAGGAATTTGCGGCGGTGGTCGCCATAGACAATGACCAGTTCAGGACTGTCGCCGGGCTGCCAGTTGGGATCGGACGCTTCAAGCACACGGCGAAACGAGGCCGGGATCGAGACCCTGCCCTTCGTGTCCACCTTATGGTGGCTTTCACCTCTAAACCTGCGCGCCAAGACGACTGTCCCTTTCGCTTGCGCCCCACCTAAAATTCACGTTCCCCCGGATGAAAAACGGCGGGTTGATCTGCTGCCACTGATCAACCCGCCGCATTCGCCCGCTGTGCGGGGATGTCCAGCTGCGCGCGCCACCTGGGGGGATGTCTGCTCGCCCGCGCGCCGGATCTCTTGATTGATGAAAGCGAGATGCCTGTATGAAACCTGATTATTTTTGGTTCGGGGTCGTTTGGTGCCCCATGTGCCTCGTCCTCATCGGATGAACTAGGGATGACATGGGAATTCATGGAAATCAATAGAAAACTTTGAGCACTCAGCGCGACTCTCGTAATATATTCAAGCTAAAGATAAATGAAAACAAGCTAATTTATACCACAATTAGACAAATTAACCCCAGTTAATACCATATATGCCGAAATCTCACGCCCAATATCTCTCCCATGCTTTCCCACACTTTTTTCAGACTGGCAGGATTCTCACATCAAAAACGAGCATCAGAGGCAAGAGCGTATACGAATCACATGAATTTCACCCCTGAAAACTCAGGATTTTGCGCATTCCGCACTGCGCCCATGATTTCCCATGGCCCACACAAACAAAACCGGACTGGATCAGAATCCGCCCACCCCCTCCCTCAAACCAAACCCATCCAATCCCGCCCCCCTCTAAAAGCGAGCATTTATATAAGCACAGGAAAAGATCAGAGGTTTCCGCGCCCATGAAAGACGCGGCGAAAGCTTCTGTTTCAAAGGGGGTTCGCCGCTTGGTTTACAACTCTTTGATATCCATGCGTTTGCTGCATAGCAGCATTGACCATTTCAGCTATTGTGCAATTGCAGCATTTGCTTATTTTCAGTCTCAAGCAAACGCCGGAACACACTGGCAGCAACACAAAAAACCGGGTCACGCAAATGGCTGTAGCAACACATCACACCGCGCTTAAAGGCGCACCGGTAACCGGGCTGGCTTCGCTGTTCGAAGCTGCAAAAACCAGGTTCGCACGGTATCGCGTCTATCGCCAGACGGTGAATGAGCTTTCGGAACTGTCCAACCGTGAACTGGCCGATCTGGGCCTGCACCGTTCGATGATCCGTCGCCTGGCCATGCAAGCGGCCGAGGAACAATTTGCGCACTAAGCGCATAACGACATAACCGAGATCAGGTTCTTTCTCCTCCCTTTTAGAACCTGTATTTCTGCGGCAACATCTCTCCTCCTCCCTGATGTTGCCGCACCTTATACCGGCCCTGAACGCCGGAAACTGATACATCGGGGCTTTCCTCCTCCCTGCCTTGATGTTGAAAGCGCGCGGCGACGTCTTCCTCCTCCCTGACGTCGCCGCGACTTACCCATTCCGGGATCAAACCCGGATGCAGATACATCAGGGCTCTCCTCCTCCCTGCTCTGATGTTGAAAGCGCGCGGCGACACCTCTCCTCCTCCCTGGTGTCGCCGCGACTTACACATACCGGGATCAGACCCGGGTTCGGATACATCGGGGCTCTCCTCCTCCCTGCCCTGATGTTGCAAAGAACGGCGGCTCCCTTCCTCCTCCCTGGGAGCCGCCGTTTTTGTTCTCTCAGACAGGAAAAAGGCGCCTCGACCAATGCCAGGCGCCCTTCAAAAAAATCAAGCATGTGCCGTCAGGCACATTCCATTTGGTTAAAACGGGACATCGTCCTTGGCTGACAGAAACCGGGCGACAACTTTTTTGGTGCCGGCCTTGTCGAAATCAACTTCGACCTTGTCGCCCTCGATGCCGATCACACCACCGTAGCCGAACTTTTGGTGAAACACCCGTTCCCCCAAGGTGAAATTGGCCACAGCCGTGGCGTCGATCACTGTATTGCGGCTCTCTTTCGGTTGCGCGGTGCCATATTGACCCTGCCGTGCCTGCATTCGCTTCCAACCGGGTGAGTTGTAAACATTCGCCTCTGCCGCGCGGGATTCGATACTCGCCGTCGCCTGCCCACCGCCATAAAGCCCCGGAGGTGTCAGCACCTCGACATGATCTTCGGGCAGTTCGTCCACGAACCGGGACGGCATCGCGTTCTGCCACTGTCCGAACACGCGTCGGTTGGCGGCGAAGGAAATCGTGCAGACCTCTTCGGCGCGGGTGATGCCGACATAGGCCAGACGGCGTTCCTCCTCCAACCCTTTGATCCCGGATTCGTCCATCGAGCGTTGGGAGGGGAACAACCCGTCCTCCCACCCCGGCAGGAACACGGCTGGAAACTCCAGCCCCTTGGCCGCATGCAACGTCATGATCGAGACCTTGGCCCCGTCCGATTCCTTTTCATTGTCCATCACCAGGCTGACGTGCTCCAGAAACCCCTGCAGGTTCTCGAAATTGTCCAACTGGTTGACCAACTCTTTGAGGTTTTCCAGCCGCCCCGGTGCCTCGGGCGTTTTTTCGTTCTGCCAATGGGTCGTATAGCCGGATTCGTCCAACACGATCTGAGCCAGTTCGATATGCGACACCTCCGGCGCGCCAAAGCGCATCGGGGCGGTCCCGTCATCAATTACCGAATCGTCATCAACCTCGATCCTCGGGCCGCGCGTCATCGCATTCCAACGTGCCAACCCATCAATCAACTCGCGCAGCGCCTTGCCGCCCTTGCCTTTGATCAACCCGTTGTCGACCGCAATCCGTGCGCCATCCACCAGCGGCACGCCATTTTCCCGCGCCGTGCGCTGAATCGTCTGCTGCGCCTTGTCGCCAAGCCCGCGCTTGGGGGTATTCACGATCCGCTCAAACGCCAGATCATCCTCGGGGCTGACCACCAGCCGGAAATAGGCCATGGCATCGCGAATCTCCATCCGCTCATAGAATCGGGGGCCACCAATAACCTTGTAGGGCAGACCGATGGTCAGGAACCGATCCTCGAATGCGCGCATCTGGTGAGACGCGCGTACAAGGATGGCGACCTCGTCAAGGTTCATGGGCCGCATACCACGGGTGCCGCCCTGCATCGCGTCAATTTCCTCGCCGATCCAGCGCGCCTCTTCTTCGCCATCCCAATGGCCGATCAGATGGACCTTGTGGCCCTCTTCCGCGTCGGTCCAAAGTTCCTTGCCCAGACGGTTTTCGTTGCCGCGAATGACATTGGAGGCTGCCGCCAGAATATGCGGGGTCGAGCGGTAGTTCTGCTCCAACCGCACCACAAAAGCACCGGGGAAATCCTTTTCGAACCGCAGGATGTTGCCCACCTCGGCCCCACGCCAGCCATAGATCGACTGGTCGTCATCGCCCACGCAACAGATGTTCTTATGCGCCCCGGCCAGCAACCGCAGCCACAGATATTGGGCGACGTTGGTATCCTGATACTCATCCACCAGAATATAGCGGAACCAGCGCTGGTATTGCTCAAGCACATCCTGATGGGTCTGAAAGATCGTGACCATATGCAGCAGCAGGTCGCCGAAATCGACGGCGTTCAGCTCGCGCAAGCGGGTCTGGTACTGGGCATAGAGTTCGATGCCCTTGTTGTTGTACGCCCCGGCATCCGCCGCGGGCACCTTATCCGGTGTCAGCGCGCGATTCTTCCAGTCATCAATGATCCCCGCCAGCATTCGGGCAGGCCAACGTTTGTCGTCGATATTGGTGGCCTGAATCAGCTGTTTCAGCAGACGCAGTTGATCGTCCGTATCCAGGATGGTGAAGTTCGATTTCAGTCCAACCAGCTCGGCGTGGCGGCGCAGCAGCTTGACGCAGATCGAATGGAAGGTGCCCAGCCACGGCATGCCCTCCGCCGGCTGCCCCAACAGGCGGCCCACACGCAGTTTCATCTCGCGGGCGGCCTTGTTGGTGAAGGTTACCGACAGAATCTCATTCGGGCGCGCCCGCCCGGTGCTGAGCAGATGCGCGATACGCGCGGTCAGCGCCTTTGTCTTGCCCGTCCCCGCCCCGGCCAGCATCAGAACAGGGCCGTCCAATCGTTCGACCGCTTCGCGCTGCGCCGGGTTCAGCTCATCCAGATAGGGCATTGGGCGCGCGGCCATGGCCCGCGCGGACAGCGATGCGCCTTCAAAGGCGTCCATTTCGTCAAAACTGCTCATCCGTCCAAACTACGCCGGATACGCGCCGAGGGAAAGAGTTTGTTCCCCCCTTGTTCACGCAGTTTTTTACCTCAATTTCCAGTCAATTCTAATTAACATTTCTTCGCGGCAAGAGGTAGAGTTAACCCTCTGTCAAACCTTGCTTCCGATGCTGAACGCAGGAAACCGGGAGCGCGGAAAAATGAGTAAGAACGGCAGATCGGGGCTGATGGCCCGGCTGAAACTGGCGGGAATCGCCACGACGCTGGGCGCTTTGACGGTGCTTGCGGGTTGGGGAATATACGCGATACCGGCCCCTGTGGTTGATCGGATGCTGGAATCCGATCTACGCAAGGAAGCGACGCAATTAAACCGGCAGGTTGTCTCGCACCTCGAAGACGTCGACGCCACTTTTCGCACTGGCATGCTGGATGAACACGATCAGGAGTTTCTTGAGCTTTTGCCGGCAACCTCGGACATTTACCGCTTCAAGTTATTCGACAAAGCGGGCCGGGTGTTCTGGTCAACGCGCAAATCCGATGTCGGGGGGCGGAATACGAAACCCTATTTTAACGCGATCATCGGCAACGGCAATATTTACTATAAACACGAAGAAAAACCCATTGCCGAGGTCGACAATTTCAAGGGTGAGCTGCTGGAGACTACAGGCCCGCAGACCCGCCACGTCGCCGAAATTTACACCCCGGTGATCCGCGAAGGGCAATTTCTGGGCGCGATCGAGTTTTATTCGGACATAACACAAACCCGTAACCTGTTCATAATGCGGGTCCGGTTTTCACTGGCAGTGCTCAGCAGCGTCGCCCTGCTGGCCCTGGCGATGGTGGTGTTGGTGATCTATCGCACCAACCGGGCACAGGTACGCAATCTGCACGGGCGGGCCGCAAAAGAGCGGGAGTTGATGGACGAACAACTGCGCCTTGCCCGCGAAGTACGCTTGCTGGGTGAGTTGAATGAATGGCTGCAATCCAGCCGCTCGCTGGACGAGTTGTTTGATATGGTGTCGCGCTTTATGACCCATATCCTGCCATGCGCCGAAGGCAGCGTGTATGTCTATTCCAACTCGCGCGATGTGCTGGACGGGTGCGCCAGCTGGAACGACGGCACGCATAAGGCGCATATTCACCCCGAAGGTTGCTGGGGCCTGCGCCGGGGTCGCACCTATGAATTCGGTGCGTCCGAGATTGATTTTATCTGCGAACATGCCGAACCACATGATGGGCGGCCTTACTTCTGTTTTCCCATTCTGGCCCATGGGGAAACGGTTGGGTTGCTGCATCTGCGCGCGCATGAAGGTCGCGACGAGGAGTTCCATGCCAGCAAGAAACTGGCGCAGCTATGTGCGGAACAGATCAGCATGGCCATCGCCAATGTACGGATGCGCGATCAGCTGCACGACCAATCCGTTCGCGACCCGCTAACCGGGCTGTTCAACCGTCGGCACATGACCGAAACGCTGCGCAAGTCGATCAGCCGCAGCCAGCAGACGGGCGCTCCGCTTAGTCTGGTTGCCGTGGATGTGGATCATTTCAAAAAGTTCAACGATACGCATGGTCATGATGCCGGCGACATGGTCTTGCGCGCTGTGGGGTCTGCCCTTGAGAACGCCTGTGACAGAGACGAGGTTGCCTGCCGCATTGGCGGGGAAGAGTTCATGCTGATCCTGCCGGATAACCCGCCCGACGACGCGATGACCCGCGCCGAACAGTTAAGGCAAGCGGTCGAGGCCGTCTCGGTCCGGTACGGAGAGAAATCCTTACCTCGCATCACGATATCGGTGGGGGTTGCCCATTACCCGGTCCATGGCACCATGCCACAGGACCTGATGCGCGCAGCGGATGACGCCCTGTACGCCGCCAAGGACAAAGGTCGAAATCAGGTGCAACTTGCCAACACCGCTACTGCGACGGGCGGGTCCAAGGCAATTTCGATGCGGGTCTCAGGGGCCTCATCCTCGGCACCAGCGGCTTGAAAACCTTGCAGAATCGCCTGGCAGGTCGGATCAATCGTTATGGACCTGCACAGCATATTTCCCGGCATGGCCGACCTGAAACACCGCGCCCGTCGTCGTGTACCGCACTTCGTCTGGGAATATCTGGACAGCGGCACCGGCACCGAAGCCACTCGACAGCGCAATCGGGAGGCGCTGGATCGCGTTGGGTTTCTGCCTTCGATTCTGCATGGGTCAATCGAGTGCGATACGGGCGTCCGCATTCTGGATCAGGAGTACCCCCTGCCTTTGGGCATTGCACCGATTGGAATGTCGGGTCTTGTCTGGCCGGATGCGGAAAGGCTATTGGCGCGCGCCGCTGCCGAGGCGGGCCTGCCTTATGTCCTTTCGACTGTCGCCAGCCAAAGCCCGGAAACTCTGGCACCACACATTGGGCAGAACGCGTGGTTTCAACTGTACCCACCCAAAGACCCGGGCATCCGCCAAGACATGCTGAATCGGGTGAAAACGGCGGGGTTCTCGACGCTTGTTCTGACGGTTGATGTCCCGGTGGCATCCCGTCGCGAACGCCAGACGCGATCCGGGTTGACCAACCCTCCGAAATTGACGCCGCGTTTGATGATGCAGATTGCCCAGCGCCCCGCATGGGCTTTGGGCATGGCGCAAAGCGGGATGCCAAGAATGCGGACGCTGGACAAATACATTGACGGTGACAGCGCCCTGCCCCCAACGGCCCATGTCGGGTATTTGCTGCGCGCCTCACCGGATATGGAGTATGTTAAATGGTTGCGGGACGCGTGGACGGGGCCGCTGATCATCAAAGGCGTGATGCGGGCCGAGGATGCAGAAAAGTTGCAGCAGGTCGGTATTGACGCGGTTTGGGTTTCAAATCACGGGGGGCGGCAGTTTGATGGCGCACCGGCCAGCATCGATGTCTTGCCTGCAGTGCGCGCGGCAACAAGCCTGCCGTTGATTTTTGACAGCGGCATCGAAGGCGGCCTGGATATCTTGCGCGCCGTGGCGCTGGGCGCGGATTTCACAATGTTGGGACGCGGGTTTCTGTATGGTCTGGCCGCATTGGGTGCGCAGGGCCCGGCACATGTTATCGACATTCTGCGACAGGATTTAGCCGCAAATATGGGACAACTTGGGGCTGAAACGCTGGGCCAGTTGCCGGCTGCAAAGAATATTCATTGATGCCGCAGCGCAGCACATTTAACAAAATAGCGCCATAAGACGGCGTTTGCGAGCGTTAACATGCCGGTTCTACCCAGAACGACTGATATACGTGCGCGTATTGTCCGCCTATCAACACGGCCAAACAAATAGGACCGGGACCTGACATGACCGACTTCAACAAGATCCTGATCGCCAACCGCGGCGAGATTGCCATTCGCGTGATGCGCGCCGCCAACGAGATGGGAAAACGCACCGTTGCCGTCTTTGCCGAAGAGGATAAGCTGGGCCTGCATCGCTTCAAGGCGGATGAGGCGTATCGCATCGGCGAAGGGATGGGACCGGTCGCCGCTTATCTGAGCATTGACGAGATCATTCGCGTGGCCAAGGACTGCGGCGCGGATGCGATCCATCCCGGTTATGGCCTGCTGTCAGAAAACCCCGATTTCGTGGACGCCTGCGTACAGAACGGCATCACCTTTATCGGCCCCAAGGCGGAAACCATGCGCGCCCTTGGCGACAAGGCCAGCGCCCGCCGTGTTGCTATCAAGGCCGGAGTTCCGGTGATCCCCGCGACCGAAGTGCTGGGCGATGACATGGACGCGATCCGGGCCGAGGCCAAGAAAGTCGGTTATCCCCTGATGCTGAAAGCCAGCTGGGGTGGCGGCGGTCGCGGTATGCGCCCGATCGAGTCTGAGGATGAGCTGGAAGAAAAGGTTCTGGAAGGCCGCCGCGAGGCCGAGGCAGCGTTCGGCAATGGCGAGGGTTATCTGGAAAAGATGATCATCCGCGCCCGCCATGTCGAGGTTCAGATTCTGGGCGACAAGCATGGTGAGATTTATCACCTGTACGAACGGGATTGCTCGGTCCAGCGCCGGAACCAGAAGGTCGTTGAACGCGCCCCTGCCCCCTATCTGTCCGAAGAACAGCGCGCCGAGATTTGTGAACTGGGCCGTAAGATCTGCGCACACGTGAACTATGAATGCGCGGGCACGGTCGAGTTTCTGATGGATATGGAAACCGGCAAATTCTATTTTATCGAAGTAAACCCCCGCGTTCAGGTGGAACATACCGTCACCGAAGAAGTCACCGGCATCGACATCGTGCAGGCGCAGATACTGATCGCCGAAGGCAAAACTCTGGCCGAGGCCACCGGCGCCGCCAGCCAATCGGATGTGCATCTGACCGGCCACGCGCTGCAAACCCGGATCACCACCGAGGACCCGCAGAACAACTTTATCCCCGATTATGGCCGCATCACCGCCTATCGTTCGGCCACTGGTATGGGCATTCGTCTGGACGGCGGCACCGCTTATGCAGGCGGGGTGATCACGCGGTACTATGACTCTCTGCTGACCAAAGTAACGGCCAAGGCGCCGACCCCTCAGGCTGCGATTGCCCGGATGGACCGGGCCCTGCGGGAATTCCGTATCCGCGGCGTCAGCACCAATATCGACTTTGTCATCAACCTGCTGAAACACCCGACCTTCCTGTCGAATGAATACACCACCAAGTTCATCGACACGACGCCGGACCTGTTTACCTTCAAGCGTCGCCGTGACCGGGGCACCAAGGTTCTGACTTATATCGCGGACATCACCGTCAACGGGCACCCCGAAACCAAGGACCGCCCCGAGCCGCGCGCCGACCTGAAAGAGGCCAAGCCCCCCGCGCTGAAGGGTGAGCCGCAGATGGGCACCCGCAACCTGCTGGAACAGAAAGGCCCGCAGGCCGTGGCCGACTGGATGAAGGCGCAGCGACAGTTGCTGATCACCGACACCACCATGCGCGACGGACATCAGTCCCTGCTGGCGACGCGGATGCGGTCGATTGACATGATCAAGGTAGCACCGACCTATGCCGCCAACCTGCCGCAACTGTTCAGCGTCGAATGCTGGGGCGGCGCGACCTTTGACGTGGCCTATCGTTTCTTGCAGGAATGCCCGTGGCAGCGCCTGCGCGACCTGCGTGAGGCGATGCCGAACCTGATGACCCAGATGCTGCTGCGCGGGGCCAACGGGGTCGGCTACACCAACTATCCCGACAACGTTGTGCAGGAATTTGTCCGTCAGGCCGCGACCGGCATTGACGTGTTCCGCGTTTTCGACTCGTTGAACTGGGTTGAAAACATGCGCGTCGCCATGGATGCGGTGATCGAGAACAACAAGATCTGTGAAGGCACCGTTTGCTATACCGGCGATATTTTGGACCCGGATCGCGCCAAGTATGACCTGAAATACTATGTCGGCATGGCCAAAGAACTGCGCGATGCAGGTGCGCATGTGCTGGGCCTCAAGGATATGGCAGGCCTGTTGAAACCGGCCTCAGCCCGTATCCTGATCCGGGCGCTGAAGGAGGAGGTCGGGCTGCCGATCCACTTCCACACGCACGACACCGCCGGTATCGCCAGCGCCACTATTCTGGCCGCTTCCGAGGCCGGCGTGGACGCGGTGGATTGCGCGATGGACAGCTTCAGCGGCAACACCAGTCAGGCAACGCTGGGCACCGTGGTCGAAGCGCTGCGCCATACCGAACGTGAAACCGGGCTGGACGTGCACGCCATCCGCGAGATCAGTGATTACTTCGAAGCGGTGCGCGGCCAATACGCGGCGTTCGAATCCAGCCTTCAGGCCCCCGCATCCGAAGTGTATCTGCACGAGATGCCCGGCGGCCAGTTCACCAACCTAAAGGCGCAGGCGCGTTCACTGGGGCTGGAGGAACGCTGGCACGAGGTGGCACAGATGTATGCCGACGTAAACCGCATGTTCGGTGACATCGTAAAGGTGACACCGTCGTCGAAGGTTGTTGGCGACATGGCGCTGATGATGGTCAGTCAGAACCTGACCCGCGAAGATGTCGAAGACCCGGGCACGGATGTGGCCTTTCCCGACTCGGTCGTGGACATGATGCGCGGCAATCTGGGGCAGCCTCCGGGCGGGTTCCCGGACACGATCATCAAGAAGGTGCTCAAAGATGAGGCCCCGAACACCGATCGCCCCGGCAAAGGTGTCGATGCGGTCGATCTGGAAGCCACCCGCGCCGAGTTGTCTCAGCAGTTGGAAGGCAAAGAGGTCGATGATGAGGATTTGAACGGCTATCTGATGTATCCCAAGGTGTTTCTGGATTACATGGGCCGCCACCGGGTCTATGGCCCGGTTCGCACCCTGCCCACACGCACCTTCTTTTACGGCATGGAACCCGGTGAGGAGATCACCGCCGAGATCGACCCGGGCAAGACGCTGGAAATCCGTTGTCAGGCCATTGGTGAGACCGATGAAAAGGGCGAGGTCAAAGTGTTCTTTGAACTCAACGGTCAGCCGCGCGTGATCCGGGTGCCAAACCGCATGGTGACATCGACCACGCAGGCACGGCCCAAGGCCGAGGTCGGCAATGCCAATCATGTGGGCGCCCCGATGCCGGGCGTGGTGGCCACCGTTGCGGTAACCGCAGGGCAAGAGATCAAGGAAGGCGACATGCTGCTGACCATCGAAGCGATGAAGATGGAAACCGGCATTCATGCCGAGCGGGATGCGACGGTTAAAGCCGTGCATGTACAGCCCGGCGGTCAGATTGACGCAAAGGACCTGTTGGTCGAACTGGAATAACCGGTTTAGCCTTCTAATGTACCAAGGGCCGTTCGGGGAACCGGGCGGCCTTTTTTCCAACAACAAGGATTTAGGCCCATGCTGTCCGTCACACCCGTCTATGCCGCATTGCTGGCGATTTTATATGTCGCGCTAAGCGCCAAGGTGATCAGCCAACGCCGTAATGACAAGATTTCATATGGTGATGGCGGCAATCAGGGCATGCTCAAGGTTATCCGGACGCATTCGAACTTTGTCGAATACACCCCTTTTGCCTTGTTGCTGATCGCGATGGTCGAGTTGCAGGGCGCGGGCGGGCTGTTGCTAAACCTGCTGGGCATGGCTTTACTGGCCGGGCGGGTGCTGCATGCCTATGGATTCGGCCGCAGCCCTCAGGTCGTGATTCTGCGCCAGATCGGGATGCTGCTGACTTTTGCGGCCATTCTGGTGGCGGCCATCGCAAACCTGGTACTGGCGCTTTGACCTGGCTGGCGGGGTTCATCCCGCCAATCGCTGCGTCTCAATCAAGGGGGCATTCCTGAGGACCGGATCGACCTGCGCCAGCTTGTCCTCATCCCGGGTACAGACCACAGATGTCAGCACGATCAGCGCCGCCAGCAGCGCCATCTTCATGTCGGCAATATGTGTCATTTCCTTTTCACGAACCCCCTTGTTTATTGAACTTATAAGGATTGAACGCAGGGCACCCGGAATTCCGTCGAAAGATTTTTCCGCCATTTTGTGTTTTTCCGCTTGCAGCCCCGCGTGGGAATTTATACATCCCTCCTCACTCAACGGCGCGGGCGTAGCTCAGGGGTAGAGCATAACCTTGCCAAGGTTAGGGTCGGGCGTTCGAATCGCCTCGCCCGCTCCATTGAGAGGTCTTCGGACCACATAAGTATCTGATGCGGGCGTAGCTCAGGGGTAGAGCATAACCTTGCCAAGGTTAGGGTCGGGCGTTCGAATCGCCTCGCCCGCTCCAGATACCAAACTTGCCGAACATACTGGTTCTTTTGCGAACTTTGGGCCATTCTGGCCCTGTCGCAGCTTGTAGGACCACGCTCATGTCGGATTATTCCATTCGCCCGCTGACCGCAGCCGAACTGCAGCACGCCGTGGATTGGGCGGGTCGAGAGGGATGGAACCCCGGCCTGCATGATGCCGATTGTTTCCGCACGACCGATCCCGATGGCTATCTGGGCGGTTTTTTGAATGGCGAGATGATCGCGTCAGTATCCGCCGTAAACTATAATGATGCGTATTCCTTTCTGGGCTTTTACATCGTCCGCCCCGAATTCCGCGGATCGGGCCACGGATGGGAGATCGCGAAACAGGCCTTTGCCCATTGTGAGGGGCGCAATATGGGTCTGGATGGCGTGGTTGAACAGCAGGACAACTACCGCAAATCGGGGTTTACCTTCGCCTATAACAACTATCGCTTTGGCGCGACGGTTCAGGACATTTTACCAAAGCTTGGTCAGGTGCTGGGCAACGGCGTGACCGCATTGACCGATGTCACCGATGCGCTCAGGCGGTATGACCGCAGGCTGTTCCCGGCCCCGCGTGATGCCTTTCTGCACGGTTGGTTCAGCGCGCCCAGCCATATTTCACGGGTGTATACCGAGGATGGGCAGATCAAGGGCTACGCCACGCTGCGCCCCTGTCAGGCCGGATACAAGGTTGGCCCACTGTTTGCCGATGATGCAAAGATTGCTCAGGCGCTGCTGGCCAGTTTGCTGGCCGCCGTCCCTGCGGAACATGCTGGGCAAGAGGTCTTCATCGACATGCCACAACCCAACAAGGCAGCGTTTACGCTGGCGGCGCAGCTTGGACTGGAAAAAGTGTTCGAAACCGCTCGCATGTATTCCGACCACGAACCCGATATTGATCTGAACCGCATCTACGGCGTCACAACGTTTGAACTGGGGTAACCCGCCCGCGCCGAAGGTGAAGAACCGTACCCTACAGGACAACACACCCATGTTAAGCGATCAGCAAAAGCAATTTCTGACCGGTTTTTTCGAAAACCTACCGGGGTTGAGTTATCTGGTCCTGTATCGCGTAAGCCACGATCTGCGGTTGGCCGGATGGATCGGCACCGCCCTGGCCGCAATGGTTTGTATCGCCTATGTCAAACGGCTTTTGCGTCCACATCCCGTCTTGCTGGGAATCAACGTATTCATGGTCGCGATCACGCCACTGATCGAGCTTTTGCACCTGTCCGGCAACGCATCGGTGGCAAAGCTGATGCTGGGCAATCTGGACACTTTGATCCTTGGCAGTGTCTTTGCAACGGGGTTGATTTTGACGGTGTTCACGTCAGAGGGTTTTCTGGCGCATCGCGCTGAAAGCTTGAAGAAAATGCGCATTCAATCGGGGTATTTATTGAGTGCTTGCGCGGCCGGGATCACCTGGTCGCTGGCCGTAGGGGACAATCACCTTGTGTCGCTGGCACTGCCCCTGTCGCTGATCTTTGGGTTACGTCAATTTCTGATCGCTGGTGCGACAGACCGGCAGTCCCGCCACGATGCGTTGCTGGTTGCACCAGCAATTGCTCCGCCCACCGATCAATCCATCTGACGGCGTTTCAGAACGCCTTGAACGTCATCGTTGTCAGGGACCGTTCGATGTTCGGGATCACCAGCAGGTTTTCGTTGATGAAATGGCCTACATCGTCGGTTTCGGGGATATAGAGTTTTAGCAGCAGGTCGAATTCACCGCTGGTCGAATACAGCTCGGAGTGGATTTCGCGCAGGGCGATTTCCTCGGCCACTTTATAGGTGGTGCCGGGTTTGCAGCGGATCTGGATGAAAACGCAGGTGGACATGGGCCGGGCCTTGTTGGTTGAGTTGCCCGCAGGCTGGCACGGCGCGCGCGTGCGTGCAATCCCCTGCAACAGTTTGCGGCGAATGCCACGCTTGGTCTGGATAAGGCAGGCCATCCCCGTCTATAAGCGCGCCTGTAGCAAAAGGAATTCGCCCATGCGCAGCGCAACGATCAGCCGTCAAACCGCCGAGACCGAAATCTCGGTCGAGGTCAATCTGGACGGCACCGGCACCTATGACAACCAGACCGGCGTCGGGTTCTTCGATCACATGCTGGACCAGCTTGCGCGCCATTCGCTGATCGACATGACGATCCGCGCCAAGGGCGATTACCACATCGACGATCACCACACGGTCGAGGATACCGGCATCGCGCTGGGTCAGGCGCTGACGCAGGCGTTGGGCGACAAGAAAGGCATCCGTCGCTATGGCGAATGCCACCTGCCCATGGATGACGCGCAGGTGCGCTGTGCGCTGGATCTGTCGGCGCGCCCCTTTCTGATCTGGAACGTGGATCTCCCGACCCCCAAGATCGGCACATTCGACACCGAGTTGGTGCGCGAGTTCTTTCAGGCGCTCAGCACCCATGGCGGCATCACCCTGCACATCGACCAGTTGCACGGGTTCAACAGCCACCATATTGCCGAGGCCGCGTTCAAGGCCGTCGCGCGCGCCCTGCGTCTGGCGGTTGAGACCGATCCGCGAAAGGCCGATGCGATTCCGTCGACCAAGGGCGCACTTTAAGCGCAACCCGAAATGTGGGCACCGGTTCTCGGACACGTTGCGCGTAGAAAGGACTCAAATGCTGACGGCGATTATTGACTACGAAAGCGGCAATCTGCACTCGGCTGAAAAGGCGTTTCAGCGCATGGCGCGCGAGATGAACGCGGGTGAGGTCATCGTCACCTCGGACGCGGATGTTGTCGCGCGTGCGGACCGACTGGTTCTGCCCGGTGATGGTGCCTTTCCGGCCTGTGCGGCCGAGTTGCGCGGGCACAAGGGCATCTACGACGCAATGGTCGAGGCGGTCGAACAGAAAGGCCGCCCGTTTCTGGGCATTTGCGTGGGGATGCAGTTGATGGCCTCGACGGGCCACGAATACAGGGAAACCGACGGGCTGGGCTGGATTGCGGGTGATGTTGTCCGGATCAAGCCATCCGATCAGGCGCTGAAGGTCCCGCATATGGGATGGAACGATCTGGTTCTGGAAAGCGAGCACCCGGTTTTCGCAGGTGTCAAATCAGGCGATCACGCCTATTTCGTGCATTCCTACCATTTTCGGGTCACTGATCCGGCGCAACGGCTGGCTTTTGTGGAATACGGGCAAGAGGTCACGGCCGTCATCGGCCGCGACACGATGGTCGGGATGCAGTTCCACCCGGAAAAAAGTCAGGATGTGGGCTTGCGCATGATCGGAAATTTCCTGACCTGGGCTCCTTAGGCGTTACTGAACCCGTGTCCAGGTCTGTCCCCGGCAGACAAGCCCACCAACTGCACAGCCTTTGACCGTCAACTTGTTCTGCCCGTCCAGCGACATTTTCGAGCCATAGGTCTTGTCGCGATCCGGGGCCCAGATTTTGCCGTTGTCATAGGCACCGTCGCCCTCGGGCACCATGTCCCAGATGATCTGTTTACCCAGGTTTTCATAGCTCAGCAGCTCATTGCCTTCGGCATCAAAAGCGGTGTCGATGGTGCCGCAAATGGCGCTGCCGCATTCGGCAATGGTTACGTGCAGATATCCGCCGGTATCACCCGGCTGGGTTTTCCACAGCCCATCTACCGGATCTTCCGCCAGTGCGCCTGTGGCTAAGGTGGCAAAGACGGCTGCAAGTGCAAATTTCTTCATTATTCCCTCCCTGAATTGTGTTCAGTCTGACCCGGCACGTTACGTCGGGCAAGATTGACTTTGCGTCGCGTTGCATCCCCTGCCCTGCCTGTGCGATATCCGGCGCGAACATTCTTGATATAGGGCCGCCCGACATGATCCTCTACCCCGCCATCGACCTTAAAGACGGGCAGGCCGTGCGCCTGCTGCGCGGTGAAATGGACAAGGCCACCGTGTTCAACGAAGACCCCGCAGCGCAGGCACGTGCCTTTGTCGAGGCCGGGTGCGAGTGGTTGCATCTGGTGGACTTGAACGGCGCTTTTGCCGGTGAGCCGGTCAATGCCGCACCGGTCGAGGCGATTTTGAAGGCCTGCGATGTACCTGCCCAGTTGGGCGGCGGCATCCGCGATATGGCCACGATCGAGACATGGATCGGCAAGGGGCTGGCCCGCGTGATCCTTGGCACGGTGGCGGTGGAAAACCCTGATCTAGTGCGTGAAGCCGCGCGTGAATTCCCCGGCAAGGTCGCCGTGGGCATCGACGCGCGCAACGGCATGGTCGCCACCAAAGGCTGGGCTGAAGAAACTGACGTTCAGGTCACCGATCTGGCCCGCAGCTTCGAGGACGCCGGCGTCGCTGCCATCATTTACACCGACATCAACCGTGACGGCGCAATGCAAGGTCCGAATATAGACGCCACCGCGGCACTGGCCCGCGCCGTGTCGATTCCGGTGATTGCCTCGGGTGGTGTCAGTTCGTTGGACGACCTGATCGCCTTGCGTGACTGCGGCGTGGACCTGAACGGCGCAATCTCTGGGCGCGCGCTATATGACGGTGCAATTGATCTGGCCGAGGCGCTGGCGGTTCTGGGCGCACACGACGGCTGATGTAAGCTGAGCCACAGCCTGGCAAGCGAAATTCGCTAGGCAGGATGCGCCGACCGGCCAACCGGAAGGCGCATCCTGAAATTCTATTGCGCCGCGACCGACGTCAGTTTGGCCAGCGCGCCGCGCATTTTTTCGATGACAGGTGATTTCTCGACCTCATCCAGTTCGTCCATCGTCTCTTTCGGGTCTTCATACGCCAGCCAGACTTGCCCGTTGGCATCCTCGTAGGCCTGCACTTTCAGCGGCAGGAACAAACCCGCGCGCGGGTCTATCTGCATCGCGGGCGTGCCCAGCGCAGGGTTTCCGAAAATCAGCACCTGATTGGCCGGGATGGTCAGCCCGACCTTTTCCGCCCCGGCGGCGTGATCCACGCGGGCAAATACGGTCGCACCAGCGTTCCCCACGGCCGCCTCAAGCGCGTCCAGCGCCTCGGTCACGGATTTGTCAGTTTGTACTTTGATGATGTCATCAGCCATGGCGGACAGAGTCCCTCCGAAAGTCAGAATAGTTGCCAGTATCAGATTGCGCATATCGGAATTCCTTTCGTGAATTTCACCCCAGTTTTCACGGCTTTGCGTGTTTGAGCAATCACAAGTCTGGCATCGGCGGGGCTTTGCCGTTTGAAAGGAAACTTAAGGTCGAGCTGCTAAGCGCACCGTGCAGAAATCAGGAACAATAGTGCGATCTGACTGACATTTTGCGCATACCAGCCCCAACCTGGCCTTAATTCGCGATTAACGTCACGACAACAAACACGAGCAGGGAATATTAGTCATGAGCGTTACGAGCACGGAGATTTCCAGAAACTCCTGGTTCAGGATTGCGATAGTTGTCAGTTTTTGCACAACTATTTTCGTCAGCGCCAGCCTGTTGTTCTTTGTGCAACCTTTGTTTGCCAAACTGGTTTTGCCACATATCGGCGGTGCTCCGGCAGTGTGGACAACGGCGATGCTGTTTTTTCAGGTGGTCCTGATCGTCGGCTACATTTACGCCCATTTTCTGACAAAATTACTGCCGTTGCGGTGGCAACTCATCACACATTTCGCGTTTTGGCTGGCTGCTTTGTCGTTCCTTCCCTTATCCATCAGTGAGGGTTGGAATTACGACGCCTCCGGCTCGACCGTGTAGCAGACCCTCGAATTGTTTGCTTTGGGCGTGGGCCTTCCGTTTGCGGCCCTATCTGCGAATGCCCCACTTCTGCAAGCTTGGTATGCTCGTTCGGGCGGGCCTTCTGCGGATGATCCCTATTTTCTCTATAGCGCCAGTAATGTCGGCTCGTTGCTTGCCCTTTTGGCCTTTCCGTTGGTGGCCGATCCGCTTTTGGGTGCCACTGAAACCAGCAACCTGTGGTTCATGGGGTTTGTCGTATTTGGTGGCCTGCTTGTCACCAGCGGATTAATCGCACTGCGCGGTGCACACGGTGTCGCCACACCGGTCACGACTGAATTCACGTCTGACAGCCCAAGGCTGAAACAGATCGCGATCTGGGTGGCAATTGCCTTTGTCCCGTCATCCTCGATGCTGTCATTCACGACCAAGGTCAGCACGGATCTTGGTTCAATTCCGCTCATATGGGTTGTGCCACTGGCGACCTATATCCTGTCGTTTGTTTTCGCCTTTGCGAAATGGAAAAATCTGAGTGCAAAGGGCCTGCGCATCCCATTTCTGCTGGCATTGGCGGCTGGTGTGGTGCTGCTGTCCAATATTATTCATCAGCACACGGCCCCTATCATCATCCTGATCTACGTTCCCGTGCTGTTCGTGATTGCCCTGTATGCCCACAGGCTGCTGTACGAAATGCGCCCGCCAGCAGGGCAACTGACCGTCTTCTACATCGCCCTGTCGGTGGGGGGCGCTTTGGGCGGGTTGTTCAATTCAATCGTGGCCCCGGTCGCATTCTCTCACGAAATCGAAGCGCAGCTGACCCTAATTCTTGCCGGCGGGCTGCTATTGCTGGGTAAATCTTCGATCACGCCGCGGAACATAGCGATCGGCCTAGTGACAAGTTTCCCGTTGCTCCTAGTTTTTGGCATGATCGGGAGCATCAACCCACTTGGAACCGGAGCCTTGCGTGCTAGCGTCGCTATCGCAATGCTGGTCAGCGTCCTGATCCTGTTTCGGCATAATCCGGTGCGCGTCGCCATTCTTATACTGGTGCTAATGCTGCCTGCACTTGCCCCGAAAAAGAATGCGATTTTCCAAGATCGCAGCTTTTTTGGAAACCACTCTGTTTATTCGACCGCTGGTTTCCGCATCTATCAAAACGGCACAACGTTGCACGGTTGGCAGCGCGAAGAGGACTTTGGCAAGCGGCCAACGCCGCTGTCCTATTATCACCCCAACGGCCCGATGGCGCAGGTCATTACGTCCGACTTCGGGCGTCAGTCCGAAAGTATCGGCATCGTTGGTTTGGGGACCGGAGCGCTGTCTTGCTATAAACTTCCTTTTCAGGAATGGGCCTTTTTTGAAATCGACGCCATGGTCGATCGGGTGGCGCGCGATCCTTCGAAATTCACCTACATTTCTGAATGCGCACCAGAGTCCAAAACGTACCTTGGTGACGCGCGCATCGTTTTGGCCCAGAACACCTTTGAATTCGATATTTTGGTGTTGGATGCCTACAGTTCAGACGCAATCCCGCAGCACCTTATCACAACTGAGGCCGTCCGGATGTACACAGAGCGTCTGGCACCTGACGGGGTCCTGGTTTTTCACATCAGCAATCGGTACTATGATCTGATCGGACCGCTTGCGCGGATCGCAGATGAGCTTGGCCTACATGCTGCCAGTCAGAATGACAAATTGGACGCGAACATCTTCAAAACCGGTGCCTCGTCTTCGATAGTTGCGATTATCAGCCCAGAGAGGGCCCGGATCGACAGTTTTGTTCAAAATGGGAAATGGCAGGCCGTGGTTTCTGATGGGGCCGAGCCATGGACCGATGACAAGGCCAATCTTCTTTCAGCGCTCAAATGGTTGCAGGATTGATCCGGCAGGGTGCGGGTTGCCAACACGTCTGGAAAGACTGAGGCTTTGACGGTAGAGGTGCATCAACAAAGGATGTCCCATGCTGAAAACCCGCATCATACCCTGTCTTGATGTTGCCGATGGCCGCGTGGTCAAAGGTGTCAATTTCGTTGGCCTGCGCGATGCGGGCGATCCGGTTGAATCGGCCAAGGCCTATGATGCCGCCGGCGCGGATGAAATCTGTTTTCTGGACATCCACGCCACCCATGAAAACCGTGGCACCATGTTCGATGTGGTGCAGCGCACGGCCGAGCAGTGCTTTGTGCCCCTGACCGTGGGCGGGGGTGTGCGCACCAAGGATGATGTGCGTGCACTGCTGCTGGCGGGTGCGGATAAGGTCAGCTTCAACTCGGCCGCTGTGGCTAACCCTGATGTTATCGCAGAATCGGCGGATCAATTCGGCAGCCAGTGCATCGTCTGCGCCATCGACGCTAAAACCGTCAGCCCCGGTAAGTGGGAGATTTTTACCCATGGCGGTCGTAAGTCCACCGGCATCGACGCGGTGGAATTCGCCAAAATCGTCGTCGCCAAGGGTGCGGGGGAAATTCTGCTGACCTCGATGGATCGCGACGGCACCAAGGCAGGGTTCAACCTGCCCCTGACGCGCGCGATCTCGGACGCGGTGGATGTGCCGGTGATCGCCTCGGGTGGTGTCGGCAATCTGGATCACCTGGTCGAAGGCGTAACCGAAGGCGGGGCCAGCGCCGTTCTGGCGGCCTCGATCTTTCATTTCGGCGAATACACCATCCGCGAGGCCAAGGAACACATGGCCGCCGCAGGTATCCCCATGAGGCTGACATGAGCATTCTACACGATCTGGCCGCAACGATCGAAGCCCGCAAAGGCACCGACCCGGAATCCAGCTGGACCGCCAAGCTACTGGCCAAAGGCCCCGAAAAATGCGCCGAGAAGTTCGGCGAAGAGGCCATCGAAGCCATTATCGAAGCGGCCAAGGGCGACCGGGAAAAACTGACCTCTGAGGCGGCGGATGTGCTGTATCATCTGCTGGTCATGCTGGCTGCGCGAGACGTGGCGCTGGATGACGTGCTTGCCGAATTGGCGCGCCGTCAGGGCATCAGCGGGATCGTCGAGAAAGCCGCGCGCCCCAACGGGTAAGCAGGCGGGTTTCACCCGATCCCCCGGCCCTGTATAGTTCGGGGTCGAAGTGGCGCAGATCAAGGAAAGCGTAAATGACCAGAGCTTTGGCCTTTGTGCTGGCATTGCTGACGATTGTGACGCTTGGGGCCTGTTCGACACCGCCGCCGCCGACCGGGGATGAGGTTCAACGCTTGGTGGCAGAAATCCGCAACCTCGGCCCCGATGTCGATCCCGAAGAGGCAGATCGCGCCGCCCGCATCGCCTATTCCTATACCGCGCAGCTGGCGCAGGACTATCAGATCACCGACCCGCCACTGATCCATAACGCCAAGGTCAACAAGGGCCTGCGGCCCCGTGGCCTGTGCTGGCATTGGGCCGAGGATATCGAACGCCGCTTGAAACAGGAAAAGTTCCAGACGTTGGACATGCATCGCGCGATTGCCAATGCGGATAACCCGTTTCGAATTGACCACAGCACAGCCATCATCAGCCGCAAAGGCGAGACGATGTATGACGGCGTGGTGCTGGACCCATGGCGCTATGGCGGTGTGCTGTATTGGTCACCACTGCCCGATGACACACGGTACGAGTGGGTTCCGCGCGAAACGGTTCTGGAAAAACGCCGACGAGAGCAAGCCGCCCGGCTAACGCCCCTGCCCGGCACCTGAGCTGTCAAAGCTTGGACGAGATCACTCCGGTAGCAAATCCACCCATGCGAAGTTCGCCAAACAGCCGCTGATATTCGATCTTGGGGCAGCGGTTCATCACCACGTCGACACCCCGTGCCTGCGCCTTGGCGGCTGCCTCGACATGCTCGACGCCAATCTGCATCCAGATCGTACGCAGGTTTGGAAAAGCGGCCAAAGCTTCGTCAACGATTGGCGGCACGGCTTCAGACCGGCGGAAGATATCTACCATCTCAACAGGTTCAGAAATATCGGACAGCGATGCGCGCACGGTCTGACCAAACAGCTTGGCCCCTGCATGGCCCGGATTGACTGGAATGACCGAATACCCCTTTAGCGACAGGTAGCGCGCCACATAATAACTGGGTCGCACCGGGTTCATTGAAACACCGACCACGGCCACAACCTTGGTGCGTTGCAGTATCTGTTTCAGGAATGCGTCCGAGTAATCTGTCATACAGGCACCCTAGGCGGTGGGCACAAAAGAAAAAAGCGCCCAGGTCGAACCTGAGCGCCAGTTGTTGGAACGAGGGACAGTGAAATGACCCGCGGCAGTTCCGTTCCGCGGTCATTGTGACATTTAAGCATGGGTTTCGGAAAAAAAAGAGGTGGCGCGCATTTTTGTGATGACAGATCACAAAAGGCGGAAAATCGCCTATTGTTCGTACAGGATACCCGGCCAATGGGCCTCGGCCATACGGATGTATTCGGCGGTATCGCTGCGCCACATCTGCTCAATCGCCGGTGAGTGCGTCAGGTAAAGACGCCCGTTAACCACCTGCCAGGCCGTGGGGTCCGTGCTGATCAACTGCCCCTGAGCCATGGCATAGGCGCAATATCCACCGAACTGGGGCGCAAAGGCGCGCGGATCACGTTCAAACGCGTCGCGGTTTTCGGCTGACACGAAATACCATTCCGCGCCTTTCCAGACGACCCTGTATTCCGGGTGCCCCCGCAACGGCACGCCGTCATCGAAATAGGACACAGCATCATACCCCGCCATTGCGGCACCGTCGGTCGCAAAATACACGGGCATTTCCTGCGCTTTCGCAGCAGGGATAAACAGGGTGGCGGCCATCGCGCCACAAAGGAAACGTCGGGTCAGCATAATCAAGCCAAGGTAAAAATGATCAGGGTATCAAGATGCAACTTTTCCCACCAAGTGAAACCCCAATTAACGCGGTTGTGATCGCACGTGTCGCCGGGGCATCGCATCAATCAAAGACGTCTTCGATCACATCCCATGCTTCATCCAGAACCCGCGCAAAAATGCCCTTTTTCTTCTTTTGCTTCTTTTTCTTATACTGCCCCGCTCCGTTTGAGGTGCTTCGTTTCGACTTTCCCTCAGTCAGTTTCCGTTTGGGAACCATCTTGAGGTCGTGCAACGGCGCACCGCAGCTGGAACAACTCAGCTCATGGCGTTGCTGCCCCTTCAGAACCAGCGCCGCGCGGGTTCCACAATAACAGCAGGTGGCGATTTTGGACGGGCTGGAAATGGGTCTCTCCTATCTATCTGTGCCTGGATGCATATAGGGCAATTGCGGCAGCATTTGAGACGTTCAACGATCCAAACCCACCGGATGCGTCGATTTTCACCAATTGATCAACGGTTTCCTTGGTCTTTTGCCGCAGTCCAGGTCCCTCGGCCCCCAGTACCAGAGCCACCGGATGGTCCAGCTTTCCGGCCAACGCGGTTTCGATGGTGTCTTCTGCCTCACCGTCCAGCCCCAGAACCAGAAAGCCCATGTTCTGCAACTCGACAATCGCATCCGCCAAGTTGCGCATCCGCAGATAAGGCTGACGTTCCAGCGCGCCGCTGGCGGTTTTGGCCAGCGCCCCGGTTTCCGGCGCGGAATGGTGGCGCGTGCCGATCACGGCACTGGCCCCCAAAACCTCGGCCGAACGTAGAATCGCGCCAACATTATGCGGGTCGGTCACCCGGTCCAGCAGAATCACACGCGGATGTTCGCGCCCGATACAGTTCTCGGCCAGCCCACCCCAATCCAGCGGCTTGACCTCAAGCGCGGCGCCCTGATGGACGGAACCCGGATCAATCGGCGCAGTAAATTTGCGCGGATCGACCATTTCGGTCTCGATCCCTGCAAATTCAATGGCTTCTGCAAGCTTATCCTGCGCATTTCGCGTCACGATCAGGTGCAATTTCTGTCGTTTCGGGTTCATCAGGGCATCGCGCACGGCGTGCAGACCGAACAACCAAACGGTTTCTGCAGCCGCCGCCTTGCGCGCCTGTTCCTTTTCAACAACCCACTTGGGTTTCTTCATTTCCTGGACCTCCGGGTCGGGAATTCGGTTTCCTGCGCCAAAGCGAAATTTTCCTGTTGACGCTCCTTTAAGGCGCTAGTAATCACGCCTCCACGTCAGGTGCAACGCCTGACAGTGGGCGACAGGCCGCAAGGTGTGGCAGGGGACTGTAACTCCCTCGCGGAGACGCACGCCTGGTTCGATTCCAGGGTCGCCCACCATTTTTCTCAGATAGATGACCGATCAAACCGCTGCTTGCCCGTCCCTTGGCCAGGTGCGTTTTGGCGACGACGTGTTACAGTTGGCGAGCAAAATCCTCGCATGAATTACCGGTGCCACGGTCTTCCCTCTAGAACTGGAAACACGTGCCTGCTAACTTGCTTGCAACCTCGGAAGTGTCAGGCGCTTTTTAACAATTTCAACGTATTGCTCAGCAAAAAACCTCGGAGAGCAGATGTTACAAGCGGTACAAGAAGCGCAAAATCTGGGCCTGCCCTTTGACGAAGTTTTCCCGCATCAATATGCCGCCCGAATGGACAACGCACCCACGCCTGAAGGTTGGGAATGCAAGAATTTTGCTCCGTTCAAGGTGCATCACAGCCCTCGGCTGAATGTGGCGCATCCCGAATGCACTGATGACGCGCTAGAATTGTTGATACTGGGGATCGCTGTAGACAACGGAACCGTCGTTACAAACGACACGCAGATCGACTTTGGTGCTACTGGGACTTGGCGCGATCTGGAAGACTGGCTTGAAAATCTGGCCGGGCGCTTTGTTATTTTCAGCAGGCTCGGGCACGAGCAAAGGCTGTATTTCGATCCGACACTAGAGTTGCCGTGTTTCTATGACCCCAAGACGGGGCATATCGGTTCATCTCCATATATGGTGCTGGACCGACCCATCGCCCCGGGCCGATACATTCGGACCGAAGACGTCCTGTCTGGGACAACCAATTTCACGCTGGGCTTCACTGCTGATCGCGACATCCGGCTGGCCCGCCCCAATCATTCGCTGAATCTTGACCGGTATCAGCAATACCGTCATTGGCCTCGGTCAGAGGCCCCGTTTGCTGAAGATGCAGACATTGATGCTGTCGCCTCGGATATCGTGACACGCCTGGGGGCAACCGTTGGCGCACTTGCTCGGTCCTTCCGGTCCGTCATTCCGGTAACGGGTGGGTATGACAGCAGGGCGCTGCTCGCCTCCGCCAAGGATCACCTTGGGCATGTCAGCGCGTTTTATACACATCGTACAAACTATATGTCCTCGCTAGACTGCATGTTAGCAGCGCAGATTGGAGAAAGGCTCGGCTTCACACCAAAGCTCATCGATGGGGTTACGCTGGCCGAGTCTCCGGATTCTGCGCCCGAGATTTCCCGTAAAGAAAACCTGTTTTCGCTGCGCACCGGCCACCACTCACCGATCATGGGTCATCGTGAGTTGATTGCGGAAGATTTCCTGCCGGATGGCCAGATCTCAATGCGTGGTAACGTCATGGACATCAACCGAGCGTTTCAATGGAAGGGTCAGAACGCGTTTCGGTTCGCTCATTTGGTTCGTCGGCTGCGGTTACGGGCACCAGAGGGAATTCAACCCGCCGTTTTCTGGGAAAGAGAGATCATGACCTGGATGGACACGCTGCCCGACGGCACACGCCCCGTCGCATTTGATCTTTCGTGGTTCGAGAATATCCTGCCCAACTCGATGGGCATAATGTTCAATGGAATGCCTAGATATTTCACCCTCAGCCCATTCAATGATCGCTACCTGACGTCGCGCAGCATGCGCATCTCACCCGCCTTGCGCCGCGACGGAGACCTGAACGCAGCGATCCTGCTTCAGTCGGTGCCCGAACTGGCCGAGCTACCCTATAATCAAGAGATCAAGCGCGACCCAGAGGCGCGCCGCTCCGCCGAAGCACTATTTGCGGGATAGACGAAGCCTAACTTGGCAAGCACGACCATTCATCAATCACCTGCCCGCCCCGGACGGTCAGCATGTGACCAAATTGGTTCAGCACGGCCTCGCTCTGGCTTGGCCACAGCAATGCGATGTTGCCCGGCTTAACGTTAGACGCACGCGGACCGGTCCAGACTTCCTGATTGCTGGAACGGCCAAAAACCGTTGAGTACCGAAAACCCTTCGGTAATACAGGCTTAGCAAGGAAGTTGCCGCCAAAGACCGCAATATCTGTTTTTGGTCGAGGCAAAAACTCCAGGCCCGGCAAAGCGTTACCTGGCATGGTCTTGAGAATCGGTGTCGCGATAAACGCGGCGGGCTGAAAATTCCGGGTTGCGGCGTGATCGAAATCGCTGGGCTTGACCAGGACAGAGCCGAAGGCGACCTCACTGGCGGCCCCGCCCGCAAGATAGGACTGAAAGGTCAGGCTGCCGCCGGTGTTCAGGCACAGCCCGGCCCCGGCGCCCGGCAAAGCGGCGACCGCGCGCTGGAACGCCTCGGCGCTGGAACGCGCGGCTTTTGGGCGCAGAATGCCGGGCAGTTTGGCCAGATGCGCCTCGTACCCCATCACCCCGGATAGGCGCGCGTAGGGGTGCGAGGTGATGGCCCGCGCGATATCGGCCACGTGATCCGGGTGCAGACCGCCGCGATGCAGGCCGATGTCCAGCTCTAGCGACAGGCGCAGGGGGGATTGCCTCTCTTCGGCCAGCTTCAGGTAATCCCGCAAGTGACCCGGCGTGTCGATCAGCCATTGCACACGCGCGGCGGCGTTGGGGTGTTTGGCCAGAACATGCGCCGCTGAACTTACGGGCAAGGGTTTTCCGATCAGATGATCGGTCTCTGGCTCAGCCTCCAAAAGCGACAGCAACATCGGTTCCGAGAATGTCATCAGGCCAGAGGTGGGGATAGTCTTTCGGATGTAATCCAGCAGTGGCCTGCATGGCAGCGACTTGGCGACCAGCCGCCGATCAAGGCCCGAATCCCCCTCCAGCACCCGCGCACAGTTGGCGTCCAGCCTGTCCAGATCAACCACAGCGACGGGCTTGTCGACCCCATGGGCGCGCAGGGTTTCCGACAAGGATTGCAGGTATGCGCCTCTCATGGCTGAAACAGTCGGGCAAGGGCGGGTGTCAGGAATTTACCCGCCGGATCAAGCTGTTCCCGCAACGCGCAAAAGCGGTCGAAATCAGGGTACAGCTCGGACAGCGTATTGTAGGTCAGACTGTGCATCTTGCCCCAATGCGGTCGGCCCCCGGCCTCAACCAGCAGCGGCTCAATGGCGTCAAAGAACGGCGCGTGATCCTCATCCACATCACTGTGTATGGCAATGGAAATGCGCGGCCCGCCCTGAAACGGCGACAGGCAGGCGGTGTCGCCCGCCGTCTGGCGCACCTCGATTGGGAAATATATGTCTTGATGATTCCGGTGCAGGCGCGTCAGAACCTCTTGCAGAACATCCTCTGCAACTTCGGGCGGCAGGTGATATTCCATCTCTTTGAACCGGATACGCCGATCGCTGCAAAGAACACGCCAGCTTTCGCCGACGTAATCCTCATCCGATTGCGCAAGGGTCAGAAGATGCAGCAACATTCTGCGCAGGCCAGGGCTGATCCGACCGGCGTTGCGTGCAAGTTTCAGCGCTTTGACCGCGATCATATCCAGATCGAACGGTGCCTTGGTTTCAGGGTCCGCCGTCAGTTCGTGTTGGATTTCCACGGCCCTGCCTGTGAACGGAAGGTAGAAAAATTCGAAATTCCGATGGTCTGCCCATTTCTGGTGCATATGCGTCAGCGTGTCCTCAATCCGGGCCAACCGTACGCGTCGCCGCAGATTGTATTTCGGAACCAGAGATACCTGCGCCTCGGTCAGAACACCCAACAGCCCCAGCGAGACCTGCACCATCTCAAGCGGGACATCGTCGGTGGACAGAATATCTCCGTCTGCACCGACCAGTTTGGCGGCGGTGATTTCCGCGGCAAGACAGGGCAAGCTGCGCCCGGTGCCATGCGTCGCGGTCGACGCCGCACCCGCCAGCGATTGCGCGTTGATGTCCCCAAGATTGCGAAATGCCAGACCATGATCCGCCAACGCCGGAGAGAGATCCCACAAGCGCGCATTTGCATTCACCCAAACCCGGTTTTCACCGACCTTTCCCAGCGTGGGCAGGTCCAACCCCGACAGATCAAGAATCCGATCCGCCCCGGCCACGATTGGGGTGAACGAATGCCCCGCCCCTACAACTCTCAGACTATCTGGCTGCGCCACCACCCGCTGCAATTCCGCAACTGACGACGGGCGCGTGATTAATGTCTGCGCACGCTGGTTTCCGGCCCAGTTGGTCCACATGTGCTTTCTCCTCCGGGTTTGAGGATTGCAGCACATAGGAATTGAAACAAGTCAGGATTACAGCGGCTTACCCTACGGGAGCTTCCCTTAGGCCGCAGCCGCCCGTTGGGCTGTTACGCGGTCAAGCCACGCAGTGATGGCTTCCAACTCTGGCGACAGCTGCTCGGCGGCACCATCGGTGAAGGCTTCGAATTTTTCCTTGTTCAATCCGTTCACACCGACCAGCACCGGGATATCCAGCGTCAGCGCCTCGGCGATTACAGGGCGGAAACCACGCCCGTCAGCCTCATGCTTGCCGAATTTATTGATGATCAGCAACTGAGGCGCATCAGTCAGCGAAGCCGTGACATAGCCAACCGCCTGTTCTAGCGCCGCCGGATCAAGGCGACAGCCGCGCGACTGCGTGCCCAGGGACTGCGAAATGCGGATGGTCTCGCCTTCCGGCAGTACTCGCACGTCCATGTCGCATTTGCTGCTGTCGACGCAATCGGTGTTGGTTTGCACCACACCTGCCAGCCGCGCGCCCGTGTTCAGCAGATGCTCGGCAGCTGCGCTTAGCAGGCGGTCAGTTGCGCCGCGATCGGTGGTGGTGACATAGGCCAGATACATCCAGAGACCCTCATTGTCCAAAAGTGTAACGTTCCAGATAGCACGCATACCGGTGTCCGGCCACTCCTGCGCGTTATGGAAGTGGTGATAGACCGATCACAGGTGCGTGCAGGTGAAGCAGAACCGCAAAAACGATAATTGAAATCAGCCTCACCCAGAGACGTGGCCAGGGTCGAGGTGCGCGCAATGACAGGCGCGCGGTGTTGCGCGACAGGCGCATCCATTCGCCGCCCATCACGCGCATGTTGCGGCGGTCGATGGTGGTCATGCCTATCCCTGCAAAACCTGTGAACAAGCCGAACAGAATGACGTGTGACAGGCTGCCATTGGCCAGCAGATGTGCCAAAGCCCACAGCATCAGCGCCGCCAGGATCGGGTGGCGCGTGGTGCGCAAGATACCGGGGTTTTCGGGATCGAACCGGCGATGCCCCAACCCGCCGAATGAAAACGGGTTCTGGATCGAAAGACCCGCAACCGCCAGCCAGCACACAACTGGCATGATCAAAACCGGGACCCAGCGAAAGATGGGAAGCGGGGGAATGACCTCGATATACGGGGCGTGCGCGGCTGCAATGATCAGCCACCCCAGAACCAGCAGGGACAGCACGGAATAGGCGGTGAAATACCCCCTGCGCCCCAATGATTCAATCAACCACCCACGCATCGTCGGGCGCGTCGGGATGACATGGCTCAGCATAAAGGTGATTAGTGCTGCAAGAAAAAGACCCCAGCCGGTCATGGCAATCTCCGAACATGTTGCGCCCGGTTTAAGACTTGGATACGCGGTGGTCCTTGTCCGAAATCAAGTCAGGAAACAGGGGCGGCTGCACCGCCCCTGCCCGTTGTTCACAGACCCAGCGCCTTGCGCCGCTCTTCGGCAAAACCCTGCACCATGCGGTCAGCAATCAGCGCAAGAATGGCCATTGCCGCCCCGGCCGAGATGCCCAGCCCCACATCCGCCTGCCCCAGCGCCAGATAGATCGACTGGCCCAGACCGGTGGTCCCGATCAGCGCCGCGATCACCAGCATGGCAAAGGCATAAAGGATGGTCTGGTTCAGCCCCAGCAGGATGGTCGGCGCGGCATAAGGCCCGCGTACATCACGCATGATCTGCCACTCGGTCGCGCCACTGGAAATGGCGGCCTCCATCATCTCTTCCGGGGTGTTGATCAGCCCGTGGCGGGTGTAGCGGATCATCGGGACGATGGCATAGGCGCAAATCGCCAGGAAGGCCGAGAACTCGCCGATCTGAAACACCATCAGGACGGGGATCAGAAAGACGAACAGCGGGATCGTCTGCAGCATGTCGCAGATCGGGCGCACCACTTTCCACACCGGCCCCCAGACCGCACTGGCCAGACCGATCAGACCGCCCACCACGGCGCACGAAAACACCGCCGCGCCGCTGAGGTAGAGCGACAGCAGCGCCCTCTCCCACAGGCCCGAGACGAGGATGGTGCACAGCAGCCCCACCGACAGCACCGCTAGACGCCAACCGCCCGCAACCCAGCCCAACGCAGCAGTGGCGGTCAGGACAAAGGGCCATGGCAGGTTCGAGATACCAGTTTCCAACATGCCAATCAGGATCAGCACCACCAGACCGCCGGTCAGACGCCCGCGCCACGCCATCAACGCAGCGATACCTGCACCTACGGCAAAAAGCCCATAGCTCATGCCCGGGGTCCATTGGAAACCCCATGTAAACGGCAGCACCGCCTGATCAAGGCCAATCCGCAACGGCAGCAACACATAGAACAGAGAGTTGTTCTTGAGCGCGTCCAGCCACGGTCCATTGGCCTGCGTGAACGCGGTCAGGCCGCTGTCAATCACATCGGCCATCGGATCCAGTATGGTCAGCTCGGACGGGTTGGGCAGCCACGCCCAGAAGGCCGCCGTGAACAGCACGGTAAAACCCAGCACGGCCCAGACGACACGCTGGTCATAGCGCTTGCGCTCAGTCGCGAGCGTGCCGCTCATCCGGTCGATCACCACAGCAAAGACAACGATCACCAGCCCGGCCATCAGCGCCTCGCCGAATTGTGCCTTGCGCATGGTCAAAAGAACTTCCCAGCCGATATCGTTGAACCCGCCGATCACGGCGGCGATGATCACCATCGACAGGGCGGCCATCAGGCATTGGTTCACACCAACCATGATCTGTGTGGCCGCCGCAGGGATTTCGACCTGAAACAGCTGCTGGAACCGCGTGCCGCCGGACATGATGGCGGCCTCTTTGATCTCGGGCTCGACCCGTTCCAACCCCAGCATCACGTTGCGCGCCATCGGCGGTGCGGCATAGATGGCCGAGGCGATCAGCCCGACCACCGGGCCAAAGCCGAACAGCAACAGCAAAGGCGTCAGATAAGCGAATGTCGGCACCGTCTGCATGACATCCAGCACCGCCTGCACAAAGGATTTCACCTTGGGCACTTCGTTGGCGAGGATGCCGATGGCCCCGCCCACCGTCAGCGCGACCGGAACGGAAACAGCCACCAGCGCCAGCGTATTCATGCTTTCGACCCAATACCCCGAGGCCAGCACAAAGCTGAGGCCAACGAAGCCCAGCGCCGCCATGGGCAACCCGCCCAGATACCAGCCCAGCGCCGTCACCAGCCCGATCAGGATCGGCCACGGCGTGTTGCCCAACACATAGTTGGCCGCATCCATCGGATAGGTCATCAGGTCGGAAAACAACCGCATCGCCGGTTTGATCCCGTTCAGGAACCAATCGAGGAATGTGCCGACCCACTCAGTCGCGGGCAATTCCCATGCGGTCGGCCATTTGACCAACCAGGGCGCGGCACCTTCCAGCGCCAGACACAGCGCGCCAACGATCACCGTGATCAGCGCCGCCTTGGCCCCGACCGTCAAATGCACCTGCTGCGAAGGGGTATCCGTGACGGCAGTCATGATTCATCCACCTGCAACGCAGCGGCCAGATCAGATGGATGCACTGTTCCAACGACCGCGCCGCTTTCGTCACGCACCGGCACGGGTTCATACAGCTCCATGCAATGCGCCAACGCGGCGTCCAGCGTCATCGCCGTGGTCAGACCGGGATCATCCGGGCCGCACTCACTTTCGTCCCGCATGACCGAGGCGACCTTGGCGTGCTGCCCCTTGGCCACATCCTTGGAGAACTCGCGCACATAGTCATCGACCGGGCGCAGCACGATATCCGTCGGTGTGCCGATCTGAACGATCTTGCCATCGCGCATGATAGCGATGCGATCGGCCAGTTTCAGCGCCTCGGCGATGTCGTGGGTGATGAATACGATGGATTTCTTCAGCGTCGCTTGAATGCGCAGGAACTCATCCTGCAACTGACGCCGGATCAGCGGATCAAGCGCCGAGAACGGCTCGTCCAGAAACCAGATGTCAGGGTTCACGGCAAGGCTGCGTGCGATCCCCACACGCTGACGCTGACCACCCGAAAGCTGGCGCGGGAAGCTGTCCTCGCGCCCTTCAAGGCCAACCAGCGAGATCACCTCTTGCGCGCGGGCAAGGCGCTCCTTGCGGCCTATGCCCTGAACACGCAGCGGATAGGCCACGTTTTCGGCAACGGTCATATGCGGGAACAGACCGAAATGTTGGAATACCATTCCCAGCTTTTTACGGCGCAATTCGGTCAGGGCTTTCTTCGAGGCCCCGATGACGTTCTCGCCATCGACACGAATCTCACCCCCCGTGCCCGGCAACAGCTGCGAGATACAGCGGATCAATGTTGATTTGCCAGAACCGGACAGGCCCATGATAACGAACAGCTCGCCATCCTTGACCTCAAAGTTGGCATCCTGAACGGCGGGAATAAAGCCCTTTTCGCTGAGGTCAGCGGCGGCTTTTTCGGCGTCATTCCCTGACCGAGACAGCGCGTCGGTCAGGGCTTTTTCAGCGCCCGGGCCAAAAACCTGCCAGAGATTCTGGCAGGCGATGGCTGGCGTATTTACGTCGGTCACTTAAGCAGGCTCACTGAGTTGCCGCGTCAACAACCGGACGCCACTTGCCTTCGTTTTCGGACATCCATGCCGCGACGACCTCTTCGACGGAACCGCCATCCACGTCGATCGCGCCCATCATCGGCTGCTGATCCTCAACTGCCAGTTGATAATTGGTCAGGATCTCATGGGCCGCCGGCCATTTGTCTTCCATGCCGCTCCAGCTGGCCTTGAAAATACGCGAGGGCGAAAAGTCACAATCGTTCACCGCGTTCGGGTTCGGGCCCCACGCCGGATCGTTGAAACAGGCGTCTTCGCCTGCGGGCAGTTCGACAAACTGCACGTCATAGGCCGACATTGCCCAATGCGGCTGCCAAAAGGTGATCAGCAGGGGCGATTTACGCTCTGTCGAGGCGCGCAGTTCAGCGATCAAAGCCCCTTCGGAGCCTGCAGGAACGGCCTTGAACGGCAGCTCAAGCCCGGTCATGCGGTCCGCGCCGGGTGTGCCCCAATCTGCGGGATAATCGACCAGACGACCGCCGGGCAGTGTTTCGGCAGTGGCAAAGACCTGCGCGCATTCCTTCAACGCCTCCCATGCGGGCAAGCCTGGGCACAGATCGGCCACATGTGCGGGATACGCGATGCCCTCTTTGGCGTTCAAGCCGAGATCACCGATTTCAACCACGGTGCCTTCGGCGACCTTCTTGGCGTATTCATCCGATACGTTCGACGACCAGATTTCAAGCGTGGCGTCGATGTCGCCATCGGCCACCGCCTGGAATTGGTTCATCATACCCGCGGTTACATATTCAACGTTGTACCCGGCTGCTTTCAGCATCTCACCTGCCACATGCGTGGTGATGTGTTGGCCGGTCCATTCGTTGATCGCCAGTTTGATCGGTTCATCCACCGCGCCCATATCGGCGGCGTAAGCGGACCCCGCGACCATCATAGCCAAAAGGCTTACACTCAGTTTTTTCATCGACATTCTCCCTGTCTTGTTTTGCTTTTGCCCACCCCGGCGAGTTGTTGCGCGCCGGAAAGTTTGTCTAACGACATACCATGTCGCAACATGCACAAAATTAGCCGGAAAAGGGAAGTGAACAGTTTGACACAAGGCGGAAAACTTCGCCCCTGAACCACGCTGTATGACCCCGCCTGCTGCATCGTACGGAACGCTCGCGCCCTGGGTTTTCACAACATGTCAGCGCGGTACATTGATTGACGAGTCAATCACAAACCCGAATCCGCCGTTTTGTCGAGTATTTCTTTTGCGTTTGGGCCGGTTTTTTTCCGCGTCACAATGAAATCCGTGGGAACGGACTCGTGAAACATGTCCCCGCGCCAAAGCCTTGCAACTGGCCGGTCAACGCGCGACCGTGTCAACGGAGGACGCCGCATATGCACCATTTCAACGATATTTTTCAGATGGCCGCCAACCGCCATGGCGGCCCCGACGCCCTAGAGGCAAAGCTGGTCAAACCCAAATCTGTGGCCGAACTGGCCGCCATTCCCGATGATCGCTGGCTGTCGATCATCTCCAAAACTGTCTTTCAGGCCGGTTTCAACTGGAAGGTCATCGAAAATAAATGGGACGGGTTTGAAACGGCGTTCGACGGCTTCGACGTCGGGCGCTGCGCCTTCATGGATGATGAGAAATTCGACGCGTTGCTGCAAGACACCCGTATCGTCCGCAATGGCACCAAGATTGCCGCCGTCCGCGACAACGCCGCATTTCTGCTGGAGCTGCGCGAAGAAGGCGGTACGGGCCAAGTTTTAGGTGGCTGGCCTTCAGAGGATTTCGCCGGGCTGCTGGCGATGTTGGGCAAACGCGGATCGCGTCTGGGCGGTGCCTCGGCCCAGTTTGCCATGCGGTTTGTCGGTCGTGACAGTTTCATGCTGTCACAGGATGTAACCGCGCGGCTGATCGCCGAAGGCGTGGTCGACAAACCTGTGACTTCGAAAAAGGCCATGGCGGCCGTGCAAGGGGCCTTTAACACATGGATGGATCAATCCGGGCGGTCGTTAACGGAAATCAGCCGGGTTTTGGCGATGAGCCTGTGAAAACGGCTTGCAGAGTGGATGCTTCGCAGTAGGCTTCGAACCATGGTCTGCCGCATTTTGATGATCTTTCTATTATTGCTCGCCTCATGCGGGCGCCCGCTGACAGAGCAGGAACGTGTGTTTGCCGGAACGATACAGGGTGAAACGCTTGACCCGAACAAAGTGCGGTTGGTTCAGGGGGCTCCGGTGGCACCGATCACCTTCTACCGCCAATCCCGGCCCCGCCTTGCCTGCCGCGAACGCATTCTGCCCCCACCGACCGAGGGCGTTGTTACAGCAAAACCCGCGGCCGTTGCCCTGTTCAACAGGGTTTACTTTACGCAGGAGTGGTATCTTGAGGACTATATGTCCGATTTCCCCGAGCAGATGAACCTGATCGCCGCGATGCTGCTGTCGCATGAGCTGACCCATGTCTGGCAATGGCAGAACCGCCGCACGACAGGATACCACCCGCTGCGCGCGGCGGCGGAACACGGCGGCAACAAAGACCCTTACCTGTTCGATCTGGAAACCTCATCCGATTTTCTGTCCTACGGATTTGAACAGCAGGGCGCCATCGTCGAAGAATACGTCTGCTGCCGGGCTTTGGACCCCGCCGCCCCGCGTACGCAAAGGCTGCACGATATGCTGGGCGTCCATTTCGACCTGTCCCCGTTGACGAAACAGAAACGCGAACGCGCGGTGATCATTCCGTGGAGCGGCGCTGAGATCGACGGCATTTGCCGGTAAAGCTAGCCGCCCTGCAACGTCTTCAGAAACGCGACCAGATCCACAATCGGCTGGCTGGTCAGGATCGGTTGGCCCGCGGGCGTTTTCAACGTAGCATCCTGCCCCTTGAAAAACGGCCCATACACCGGCATCGGGCTGCCGTGGCTGACCAGCGGGTCTTGCCCGTCGATGCGGGCGACCACACGGGCGACCGGGAATTCGCCGTCCGCCCCGGTCAGTTTCGTCAAATCCGTCGGCTGAACGACCAGCACACCGGCCATCGGGCCATACCCGGTTGCGTCGATCCCATGACATGTCGCGCAGTAGTGCTGAAAGAGTTCGCCGCCCGTCTCGACGTTCTGAGCAAGACCCTGTGTCGCCATTCCCATCACAGCCGCTGAAACTGCCCCAAGCATCGGCCTGATCATCACATCCTCCTGTCACGATTGACATTTGCAGGCTTGCCCCACTGGTGGCTTGGCGCAATGATCCAGATCAACGAACCCGGCGCAGAGGATACAGGCAATGACACAATACGCAGCCATCATGCTGGCAGCTGGAATCGGCGTGCCGATCCTTGCGGCGCTGAACGCGGCCCTCGGCAGGATGATCGGATCGCCGACCACGGCCGCCGTCGTCCTGTTTGCCATCGCATTTGGCGCATCAGCATTGGTGATGCTGCTGTTTCCGGGCATTGGGGCGCTGTCCAAAGTTGCGCAGGCGCCCAAACACCTGCTGCTGGCAGGTGTACTGATCGCCTTTTACGTGCTGTCGATCACCCATGTCGCCCCACATTTCGGTGTCGGCAACGCGGTGTTCTTTGTGCTGTTGGGTCAGTTGGTCAGTACCGCAGCCATCGACCATTTCGGCCTGTTCGGCGCCCAGATCACGCCACTGACATGGGTACGGGCGGGTGGTATCGCGGTGATGGCGGCCGGAGTCGCGATCACTCAACTGGCCTGAGCATACCCGCGTCCAGCCGCAGCTTGCGATCCATCCGCGCAGCAAGCTCCATATTATGCGTGGCGATCAGCGCCGAAAGCCCCTCGTCCCGGACCAGCGCCATCAACGCATCAAACACCTGGTCCGAGGTTTCAGGGTCCAGATTACCCGTCGGTTCATCCGCCAGCAGGATGCGCGGCTTGTTGGCCAGCGCCCGGCAAAAGGCCACCCGCTGCTGCTCGCCACCGGACAGGGCCGCCGGGCGGTGATCGGCGCGCGGCGCTACGCCAACGCGGTCCAGCAAGGACATCGCCCTTTTTTGTGCGGCCTTCTCGGGCACACCGTTGGCCAGTTGCGGCAGGGTGATGTTTTCCAGCGCCGTGAATTCCGGCAACAGGTGGTGGAACTGATAGACAAACCCCACATCCTGCCGCCGCAGCGCGGTGCGGGTACGGTCGCCCTTGCCGGTCACATTCTGGCCCGCAATTTCAACCGCCCCTTCATCAGGTGTATCCAGCAACCCGGCAATGTGCAGCAGGGTCGACTTGCCTGCCCCAGAAGGCGCAACCAACGCCACAGCCTCGCCCGCGCGCAGGTCCAGATCAACACCACGCAGCACCTGAACCTCACCCGGCGTGCCTTTCAGATAGGTCTTGGTCAGACCGCTCAACCGCATCGTCACATCATTCATAGCGCAGCGCCTCAACCGGGTTCAGCCGCGCCGCGCGGCGGGCCGGAAAATAGGTGACAAGGAACGAAAGACCCAGCGACAGCCCAATCGCCTTGAGCACATCTGACAAATGCAGCTCGGCCGGCAGCGCATAGATACCGCGAATGGACGGGTCCCAGACACCACCGCCCATGACATAATTCACGAACGAGAATATCGGGTCGATATAGATCGCAAACAAACAGCCCAGCACGACGCCCAGCACGGTGCCGATAATGCCGGTGAATGCGCCACAGATGAAAAACACCCGCAGGACCGAGCCTTCACTCAGGCCGATGGTGCGAAGGATACCGATATCGCGCCCCTTGTTCTTGACCAGCATGATCAGGCCGGAAACGATGTTCATCGCCGCAATCAGCACAAGGATCGACAGGATGATGAACATCACGTTGTCCTCGACCTCCAACGCGCGCAGGAACCCACCCGAGGCGTCCTGCCACGTCCAGATCTGGCTGCGTTCGCCCGCTGCCTCAAGGATCGGAATCAGGATCGGGGTCAGGTCTTCGGGGCGGTCGACCATCACCTCGATCTCATCGGCCACGCCTTCACGGTTGAAAAAGCTCTGCGCCTGATCGAAGGGCATATAAACGCGCGTGCGGTCGATATCGTACCGCCCGGCCGAGAACACATAGACCACACGATATGCGCTTACGCGGGGCGAGGTTCCAAAGGCGGTCTTCACCCCATTGGGCGAAGTCAGCCGGACCGTATCCCCCACGGTTGCCCCAATGCTGCGCGCCACGCCCGAGCCGATGGCGATGACCTCGTCACCATTTTGAAACTGCGAAAGATCCCCCACGGCCTGCTCACTTTGGGCGACGCCGGGCAGATCGTTCAGATCATCGGGCTGGATGCCAAAAACCTCGACCCCGCTGCTGCGGTCGCGGTTGGTGATCAACACCTGCCCTTTGACCAAAGGTGCCGCGCGTTCAACGCCAGGCACCTGCGCGATGCGGTCAGCGGTATCGTCATAGTTCACAATGGTCCGGTCCACACGACCCTGCGCATCGAACTGACCCGCAGAATAGACCGTGACATGCGCATTGGCCCCCAGAATGGTGCCCACGAACTCGGACCGGAACCCCGACCGAACGGCCAACGTCGCGATCAATGCGAAAACCGCCAGCGTGATCCCGATCAGGGAAATCCACGTCATCACACTGACGCCGCCTTCGGCGCGGCGCGCACGCAGGTAGCGCCACGCGATTTTCCATTCAAAAGGCGCAAAGGGCGGGGGTGTTTTGGCCATGCCTGCTCCGGTTTTTGTGTTTGGCGCGACCCTTTCGGCATTTCGCCGGATGGTCAAGCCGGTTGTCAGCCCGTCAGGGCTGCGGTTCGCTTCAACACATCTTCCGTGCGGGACCGGTCGCAAATGCCGCGGCTTTCCAAGTCGGAGAACACCCGGTCACGCAAATCGTCGGGCAGCTTTGACACAGCCCGATTGTGCAAGCCCATCGTCAATGTGGCCGGATCATCAAGGCGCGCCATCTGCGTTGCCAGCATTTCGCGCGAATACGACGGCCATAGCCCTATGTTCCCACTCGCAGTGTTTTCAAACCACGGGGCGTAGCCGTCCGGGGATTTCAGACAGAAGGCATTCATCAGCATGAATTCGGACGGCCGCCTGCGCGACGCAAACAATGCCTGAACCGACCCGTATCGCGCATTGATTTCATTCAGCAAAGCCAGAACCAAAGACCGGCGAACCGGGAATGGTGTCGAAAAATTCGTGGTCAACAACTGGCTCAGGTCCGGGTGTGGTACGTCAAGGGCATCCAGGCTTTCGCACAACCACTTTCGGTGAAAATCGCTTTCTATTCCGATGAATGGAATGCGGGCCACGCCGGACGTCGAAAAATACTCCGATTCATCAAAGGCGCGCAGGAAGACGTTCTTGGTATCCAGGATGATCAAATTCTCTGACGCGGCAACCCGCGCCGCGCCCAGTTTCAGAACCTGCTGCGACCGGTAGCCATTGTTGCCACGCCACCCTCCCTTTCGGGCGGCGGGAATACGAAAGCGGTTTTCGATCAGAATTTTGTCCAGCATCGGTTGCCGCGCGCAATGGCCCGGAGCCAGAAGAACGTCGTCCCCGCTGAGGATTGAAACCTTGGAGCGCAATGGGCCGTAAGCCGACAGAACAGGTTCAATGTTCGCGCGCAGCCGGGCTTCCTCAACGTCGTTTAAGATTATGTGAATCGATCCGACGCTTGCCGGATCAACGAAACGGGCGAAAGACAACGCCTGAAGTTCAAGCAAGGGATAGTCTTTGGAGTAAACGACCGTTGCGAAACTTAGCAAACCGTGGGTCCTTTCGAAGTTTAGGCCCGTGTAGCAGCAATTTTTGTGCAGTCCAATTCAAGCTGGACTTTAGCGCAAAGCGAATCAGTACAACCCGGCGAAACTGCGCCGTTCGGTTTTAAGGAGATCGCCCCAGATCGCCATTACACCCTTAGTTGTGACCGCCTTCACAGACAGAACGTTATTGTTTCAGCTATGAAGTCAATGTGAGCGTTGCGAGGCGTACTGAACTCAAAATGCAACATTTTGAACGCAATATTATTTCGTATTTTGCTTATTTTGGAAAACTTTGTCACCCTGTCAGTGGGGGAATACATTTTAAGAGCGGGGGTCGCTCATGAGTATTCAATTTGAAACAGCTAAGGCGGGCACGATTTCAGCCCGAAACGCTTCTACAGAACTGGATTGTGAAACCGCAGCTTTGCTGCGCGCCGCGATCCGACCGGTGTTTTCCAGCGCGGCAAGCTGGGGCAACCTGACCGACATCCTGAAAGACAAAGGATATCGTCTGGCGTTCCGGCAGGGTCGGCTTTGTATCACCGATCGCACGACCGGCGACCGTGTTTGCGGTCTGCAGTTCCTTGGGTTCGAGCTCAAAGACCTTGTGCGCCGACTGGGGCGCCCAATGGTTGTGGCACGTGGCAGTCAGGCGGATGGTGATCTATTGACCGTCCGGCCCACGGTGGGCGGCGCTTAATACTGCCGCCAGACCTGAGCTGACCGACGAACGGTCTTCCACAGGCTGTGGCGCGCGGCTGCCTTCAGGGCATCCGAAGTTCCCGGGCGTAACAATTGCTCGAGTATCAGGCGGGCCGGCATATGGCCGCGCCGATAGAACCGCATGAAATCCTCTTGCGTCAAATCCCGGGCAGACTTGAAATCGGCGTAGTACTTGCCCCAGACACGAGCATAATCCTGACCCGTGCTGGTGTCGTCATCTGTCACCCCCCTGCCCCAGAACAACGAAATGGGATCATCCATGCGCGCGCCCTGATACCCCTCAGCAAGCAGCCGCAACATCAGGTCATAGTCGGCTGCAACGCGAAACTGCGTGTCGTGTCCGCCCAGAGCCAGAAAAACATCCCGCTTCAGAAAGACCGAGTTGTGGCAGAACGGCATACGTTGCAGGATCGCCTGCAGGGACATCCGCTTTTCCCGGGTTTCGGTTCCATCCTCATATCGGCGCAGGGTCGATCCGAACAGGAAATCGGGCTGTGCCGCCTCAAGCCGATCTGCGGCGATGTTCAAAATATCGTCGGACGCCAGCGAGTCATCAGAGTTCAGGAACAGCAGATACTGACCCTGTGCGACCTGCGCCGCTTTGTTCATTGCGTCATAAAGACCTGTGTCCGGCTCGCTGATCACGCGGGTACGCTGCGCATCCGCAGTCAGGCTCTTTAAAAATTCGACCGTACCATCGGTCGACGCGCCGTCCTGAATAATATGTTCTGCTCGGTCGCAACCTTGACGCGCCATGCACTCGATTACACCGCGAAAGCTGTCCTGCCGCCCCTGGGACAGCAGGTTATGCGTCGCGGTGATGACCGAGATCAGCGGCGCGTCTGGTTGATCAGGCAATGCGCTCATAAATCTCGGCGATTTTGGTAACGGCGGCCTCAGGGCTCAGTTCCTCGCTTTCGCCGGTGCGACGGCTGGTCAGTTCGACGACACCGTTTTTCAGACCGCGCGGGCCAACGGTGATGCGCCAGGGCAGACCGATCAGGTCCATGGTGGCGAACTTGCCCCCGGCCCGTTCCTTGCGGTCATCATACAGCGGGTCCAGCCCCAGCGCCGTCAGCGCCTTGTAAAGTTGTTCGCAGGCCGCATCCGCCTCGTCATCGCCTTGTTTCAGGTTGACGATTCCGCAATGGAACGGCGTCACACCTTCGGGCCAGATGATGCCCTTATCGTCATGGCTGGCCTCGATGATCGCGCCGATCAAACGGCTGACACCGATGCCGTGGCTGCCCATGTGAACTGGCGTCGGCTTGCCGTCGGGGCCCTGGACGGTTGCGCCCATGGCTTCCGAGTATTTGGTGCCGAAATAGAAAATCTGCCCAACCTCGATGCCCCGAGCGACACGGCGACGGTCCTCGGGCACCTGATTGAACAGCGCCTCGTCATGGGTTTCGTCCGTGCGGGCGTATTTCGAGGTGAACTCTTCCAGGATCGCCTGACATTGCGCCCGGTCGTCATAATCAATCTGACGATCGCCAAATGTCAGGTCCGTGACGGCACTGTCATAGAAAACCTCGGACTCACCGGTATCGGCCAGCACAAGGAATTCATGGGTGTCATCACCACCAATCGGGCCGGAATCAGCGCGCATCGGGATGGCTTGCAGGCCCATACGTTCATACGTGCGCAGGTAGCTGACCAAGTGGCGGTTATAGGCGTGCAGGGCGTCCTCTTTGGTCAGGTCGAAATTGTAGCCGTCCTTCATGTAGAATTCGCGCCCCCGCATCACGCCGAAACGCGGGCGGATTTCGTCGCGGAATTTCCACTGGATTTGGTAGAGCGTTAGCGGCAGGTCTTTGTAGCTGCTGACATGGCCGCGGAAAATGTCGGTGACCAGTTCCTCCGCCGTGGGCGTGAACAGCATGTCACGTTCGTGCCGGTCCTTCATCCGCAGCATTTCCTGACCGTAGTCGTCATAACGACCGGATTCGCGCCACAGGTCGGCCGATTGAATGATGGGCATCTGGATGGCGATGTGACCAGCGCGCGCCTGTTCCTCATGCACGATGTTTTCCAGCTTGCGCAGCACTTTGAATCCCAGCGGCAGCCAGGAATAGATCCCGGCCGAGGCCTGCTTGATCATGCCCGCGCGCAGCATCAGCCGGTGGCTGACGATCTGAGCCTCGGACGGGTTTTCCTTGAGAACGGGCAGAAAGTAACGGCTGAGGCGCATTGTGTGACCTTCAAAGGTGAGAATTCGACTTCAAAGGTGATTATGCCAAAGCCCCGCCGGGGGCAATCATGCATTGGCGTTTTTGCGACCCCGGGCCGGTCGGTTTTGTGTTTGACCCGCCAGTCAGAGACCGTAAATGTGGCCGAACTGCAATTCCAAGAGGTCGCGATGCAAACGATCACCGAGCCTGCCCGCCAGATTCCAGTTGTTCACCAGACAGACGTATTGGTTGTCGGGTCCGGTCCGGCTGGTCTGGCTGCGGCGCTGGCCGCCGCGCGTGCCGGGGCCGAGGTGTCCCTGGTCGATCGTTTCGGCTGCATGGGCGGCAATATCACCGCCGTGGGTGTCGAAGGGTTCGCCTGGTACCGCCATGAACAGACGGTCGAGGCAGGCGGCATAGGGACAGAGTTCGAAACCCGCGCCAAGGACATGGGCGCGGCGGTGCCCGAAAGCCAATCGCTGAGTTACGAGCTGGACAGCGAAGGGTTCAAGCTGGTGGCCGACAAGCTGGTTGAAGAGGCCGGCGTGCATCCGATGCTGCACCGGCAGTTTGTCGCTCCGATCATGGACGGCGACCGGATCACCGGCATCATCACTGAATCCAAGGCTGGGCGCGAGGCGATCCGGGCCAACGTAGTGATCGACGCCACGGGTGACGCCGATGTGGCACATCGCGCCGGGGCACCAACCCACAAGACGGCGCGCGAGGATATGATGGCGGCTTCGGTCATGTTCCATCTAGCAGGCGTCGACAAACGTGCCTTTATGGAGGGCGTCAAGGCCGACCCGCAGACCTATAAGGACTGGGGCGGCGGTGGCGAGTGGAACATCGAGACCTCGGGCAAAGAGGACGACATGTTCTCGCCCTTCATGCACAAGCCGTTTCAGCAGGCGATTGATCAAGGGCTGATCCCACCGCATCTGAACACCATCGCGGGCACCTGGGGCGCGATGCATGACACGGGTGAATTGACCTATATGAACCTGATCCATCTGGCCGAGGTCGACGGCACCGACCCCGAGAGCCTGACAAGGGGTGAGATCGAAGGCCGCCGCCAATCCATGCTGGCCATCGAGGCACTGCGCCGGTTCATGCCGGGATGCGAGAATGCGCGGCTGCGAAATTTCGGGATGACCATCGGCATCCGCGACACCCGCAAGATCGACGCGATTTACAACATGACCGAAAACGATGCGCGCCATCAGGGCCGATTCGAGGATTCGATTGGCATCTACCCCGAATTCATCGATGGCTATGGCATTCTGATCCTGCCGACCACAGGCCGATATATGCAGATCCCCTATCGTTCGATGCTGCCCAAGGGTGTTCAGGGCCTTTTGGTTGCCGGACGATCGCACGGGGCGGATAAGGTGGCCCATGCCGCAACACGCAATATGGCCTGCTGCGCAGTCATGGGTCAGGGTGCCGGGATTGCGGCGGCCCTGTCGCTGAAAAGCAACCAAAACCTGCAGGAGCTGAACCTTGCCTCAGTTCATGCCGAACTGGATCGGCAAGGCGTAAGGATTCACTGATGGACCGCATTCCAACAATCGACATTTCGCCGCTGCGTGACGCCTCTCATCCCGAATTCGGCCGGGCGGTTCAGCAAGTGATGGATGCCGGTACGCAGATCGGGTTTCTGTCGATCACTGAAAGTGGCGTTCCCGAGGAAACCGTCAAGAACATGCGCAACTGCGTGCGGGCGATCTTTGACATCGAAGAAAGTTCGAAATGGGATCAGGCGATCACCCGCGAAAACTATCGCGGGTTTATCCCGATGGGGTTTTTCACACCAAATGACGGGTCCGGCCACGCGGACAGATACGAGGGTTACAAACTGCATCATGAGGTGGCCAGCAATGCGCCCATTCGCGGGGCCTGTGCGCTTTACGGTCCCAATATCTGGCCGCATCAGGTGCCCCATGCCCGCGCTGTTGTCCTTGACTACTGGTCCCAACTGGACCGCGTGGCGGATATGCTGCTTGGGGCGCTAGAGGTGGGTCTTGGTCTGCCTGCGAATGTGTTGCGCCAGGCTTTCCGTGACCCGATGACCAATATGACCCTGCTGCATTATCCGCCTCAGAATCCCGACGACGGCGGCTATGGCATCCATCCCCACAAGGACACCGATGCGCTGACCATCATCGCCCCTGACCCCGTAGGCGGGTTAGAAGTACAGACCCGCGATGGCGGCTGGATCACTCCCGATTGCCCACCGGGCGGTTTCATCGTCAACATCGGCGACATGCTGGAGCTTTGGTCCGGTGGCCGGCTGAAATCGACGCCACACCGGGTGATCAACCGATCCGGCAAGGAACGCTATTCCTTTCCCTACTTTGCGGTGCCGCGCCATGACGTGGTCGTCGCGCCCCTGTTGCCGCCCCTGCCCGGGTTTGACCGCCCGGCGGTCCATTGCGGCCATTGGTCAGCCGAGATTTGGCGCACCAACTGGGCGGATGAAACGGCGCACGACAAGACCCCCGAACTGGGCACGCTGCACGATGGGGATCGTTAAATCCCCAAAGGCATGAAGCGCTTGCATCGCGGGCCTGCATAAGCCAAGAACACGTGCAAAAGCAGCACCAAAGGGGACAGTCATGGCTTTGCCAGTGAAGGATCAGCTTAGATACTGGGGCATTGCCGCTGTGGTTTTCGTGCTGCTGCTTTGGACCCTTGGCGATGTATTGCTGCCATTTGTAATCGGCAGCGCCATCGCATATTTCCTCGACCCCCTTGCGGATCGGTTGGAGAATCTGGGTTTGTCGCGTATGGCGGCAACCGGGATCATCACGGTCATGGGAATTTTCGGTTTTGCCCTGATGGTGCTGATGGTTGGGCCTGCCCTGATCACCCAGCTGATTGACCTGATCGAAGTGATGCCCAGCCTGTTCAAGCAACTGCGCGGCTTCATCGAACAGCAATTCCCATCGCTTTTGGATAACCAATCCAGTTCACACCAGTTCCTTGTGTCGCTGGGTGAGACGCTGAAATCGAAAACCGGGGATGTGCTGCAATCGGTCCTCACATCGCTTGGATCAGCGCTTAACGTTGTGGTCCTGCTGGTCATCGTGCCGGTGGTGACCGTTTACATGCTGTTGGACTGGGACCGCATGATCGCCCGAATCGGAGAGCTTTTGCCCCGGGATCACGCCCCCACGATCAAACGTCTGGCGTCTGAAATTAACGAAGTTCTGGCCTCTTTCGTGCGCGGCATGGGAACCGTATGCCTGATCCTTGGCACCTATTACGCGGTGGCCCTGATGGCCGTTGGCCTGCAATTCGGCCTGATCGTTGGCTTTATTGCCGGTCTGGTCACATTCATCCCCTATTTGGGCGCGCTGATCGGCGGTTCGCTGGCCATTGGTCTGGCGATGTTCCAGTTCTGGGGCGACTGGGCGCATATCGGGCTGGTCGCAGGCATCTTTGCCTTGGGTCAGGTGACCGAGGGGAATTTCCTGACCCCCAAGCTGGTCGGCAGCTCGGTCGGTTTGCACCCTGTCTGGCTGCTGCTGGCGCTGTCGGTGTTCGGCGCGCTGTTCGGGTTTGTCGGTATGCTGATCGCGGTGCCAGTTGCGGCGGCGCTGGGTGTGGTGGCACGTTTCGCCACGTCGATGTATCTGGACAGCCGCCTGTATACCGGTCTTGAGGGGCTGGATCAGGAAGACGAATAAATGGCCCAACAGCTGAGCTTTGACCTTCCGGCCAAAACTGCGCTGGGGCGCGAGGATTTCTATGTCTCTTCGGCCAATGCGCTGGCCGTTGCGATGATCTCGGCCACGTCATGGCCGGGCAACAAACTGGTGTTGAGCGGCCCTGCTGGTGCCGGCAAAACGCATCTGGCCCATGTCTGGGCAGCAGAAACGGGTGGCCACATCATCCTGGCCTCGGATGTGCGGCACGAAGATGTGCCCGAACTGGCACGTACCCCGGTTGCGGTCGAAGATGTGCCGATGATCGCCGGTGATCCGGAACAGCAAAAGACCCTGTTTCACCTGCATAATCTGGTATTGGCCGAAGGCCACGCCCTGTTGATGACCGGGCGGTTGGCCCCGAATTTTTGGCAATTGCCGCTGCCGGATTTGCAAAGCCGCATCGAGGGTGCCCACCACGTAGCGCTTGATCCGCCCGACGATCCGTTGCTGGGTGCCGTTCTGGCCAAGCTGTTCGTGGACCGGCAACTCAACCCCGCCCCCGAAGTCATCGCCTATCTGGTCAAACACATGGACCGGCGATTTGAAACGGCGGCAAATGTCGTGGCACAGCTGGATCGGCTGGCGCTGTCGGAAAAGCGGGAAATTACCCGGGCTTTGGCAGTGCGGGTTTTGAACTCGGACCCCGAAGATATCGAATCTGACAATTGACCCGCCCCCGGCGATTTCGCATTCTGCTGCCGGAATATCTGGAAAGAACATGGATCACACCGTCGAAACCGAAATCCCCGATTGGGACCCCTTCGGAAAGCCGCTGTTCGACAACCCCGAGGCCCGGGCGCTTTCGCGCGTGGGTGTCGTCGATGTCGGATCAAACTCGGTCCGGATGGTGATTTTTGACGGGGCGGCCCGGTCTCCGGCGTATTTCTATAATGAAAAGGTGATGTGTGAGCTGGGGGCCGGTTTGTCGGAAACCGGTCGCCTGAACCCTCGTGGCCGCACCCGTGCCCTTGCCGCATTGCGCCGGTTTCAACGATTGGCTGACGATCTGGGTCTGCCCGGGTTGCATGTGGTCGCCACTGCCGCCGTGCGCGAAGCCGAGGACGGCCCGGAGTTCTGCGAAGAAGTGAAGGCGGAAATTGGTCTGACGGTCTCGGTCATCGACGGCGGAGAAGAGGCGCGCCTGTCCGCTCAGGGTGTGCTGCTGGGCTGGCCGGGGGCTTATGGTCTGATCTGCGATATTGGCGGCTCGTCCATGGAGCTGGCCGAAATCGGCGACGGCGATGTCGGGCGGCGCGTCACCTCGGCGCTGGGTCCGCTGAAACTGCGCGATATCAAGGGCGGGCGACGTGCCCGCAAGGCCCATATCAAGACCACCATGGAGGAACTGCGCGATCAGATGGGGCCACAGCGCGACCGTCTGTTCCTTGTTGGTGGCAGCTGGCGGGCTTTCGCACGGCTGGACATGCTGCGCCGTGGATACCCATTGAACGTACTGCATGAATACCGCATGACCACGACGCAGGTGCGTGAAACCATCAAGTTCATCGAAAACGGCGACCCTGACAAGCTGCGCAGTCAGGCCGGTGTCTCAAGCTCGCGTATGGCGCTGATCCCCTATGCGATGGATGTTCTGGCGCGGCTGATCCGCACGTTCAAACCTAAGGATATCGCGATTTCAAGCTATGGTATCCGCGAAGGGTTGCTGTACGAACAGATGCCGCAAATCCTGCGTGATCGTGATCCGTTGATCGAAGCCAGCCAGTTTTCCGAGGCCAAGGATGCCCGCCTGCCCGGTTTCGGTAAACATCTGTACGAATTTGTCATGCCACTGTTCCGCTCGGCCCCGCCCGCCCGAGTGCGTCTGGTCAAGGCGGCCTGCCTGCTGCATGATGTCAGCTGGCGCGCGCACCCCGATTACCGGGCCGAGGTTTGTTTCGACAACGTCACCCGCGCCAATCTGGGCGGATTGAAACATTCGGAACGGATTTTCATCGGCCTCGCCCTTCAGCACCGCTATCGCAACAAGCGCGAAGGCAACCGGTTTGCCCCGCTTTATGAGTTGCTGGACGAGAAGGATCAGAAACAGGCGGAAATTCTGGGCAAGGCCATGCGGTTTGGCGCAATGCTGTGGATGCACAGCAACGCCACCATGGGGGCCCTGCGATTCTATCCCAAGAAACGCAAACTCGAACTGTTTCTACCCAAAGCTGCTGGCCCGCTGTTCAACGAAGTTGCTGAGGCGCGCCTGAATTCACTGGCCAGTGCAGTGAAATCTGAAACCCGCGTGGTTATCAAAGGTTAAGTATCAGATATCTGTCGAGCCTTCGGGAACGTCTTCGGTTTCTTCGGGTACATTCTGCGGGCCTTGGGGTGGTTTTTTGCGGATGATGATGTCACCATTCGGCAGAATTTCAGGCGCTTCATACGCGCTCCAATCCTGAATTTCCCCCGCCAGCTCCGCCAATGCAGGTCCCATTTCTTCGATAAATGACTGCATCGCCGGGCCAAATTGACTGACCAGCCCCTGCAGATCCCCAAGCGCGGGTTCCATTTCCTGACGCAGGCCTTTGAAAAACAGCTCGGCTCCCTGCTCCATCAAGGATTGTCCAGTGTCTTCCTCGGCATTTGCGGGCGCAGACAGGGCCAAGGATATCGCACAGATCGGAATAAACTGTTTCATAACGTGAAATATAGGCCGTTGAGCCGCATGTTGAAAGGTCACAGGTCAATATCCAAAGTCACGGGAAAATGGTCGGACGCGGTCAGCAAGGCATGATGCAACTCGTCAGATGCCAGACAGGCCGCGTCCCGAAGCGGGTGCCAGATACGCCATTGCGGATGGCAGGTGCGCAGACTGTCACTGACCATGATGTAATCCAACAGAGCCTCAAGATATCGGCCCTCGTCCGGGCGGGCAAATCGGGCCGTTGATGGCGCTGGCCCTGACCCCTGCGTGGCGCTTGCATGAGGGTCGAACAGACCCGCCTGCAACAAAATCTCGACCGAGGAGCGCCCGAACAAGTGTTCGAATTCGTCAAGCCCGGGGCCGTCATTCAGATCTCCCATCAGGATGACCTTTTCCCCTGCAGTTATGCAGGCCTTGACCCGACGGGCCAGCCACAGGGCCTGAGCCAACTGCTTGCGGCGGTTGGCAATCGAGATGCGGATCGCCTCGTCCCGTGATCCGGCCCCGTGTGGGGCCTTGGATTTCAAGTGCGCACCGATCAGCCGGACTTGCGCCCCAGCCCGGGTCTGCACGGCCAGTTCCATAGGCGGTTTGGAAAACCGCACGTGGTCTTCGGTTGCGTCGATATCAAGGTCGATATGAAAGACACCATCAAACCGCGGGGCCGTCTGATCACCGGCGCTCGGTTCGTGGCGTGCCGTCAAAACACTTGGGTCATACAACAGGGCCAGTTCTTGATGGGTATCGTTGGCAAACCCCATCACGGCATCCGATGTGCGCAGATCAAACGCCTCTGCAAAAGTCTGCAAAGCCCGAACGGTGTTCTGCTGTTTCCCGCTGTTCGGTGCCTCGACGATCAACACCGCATCGGCGTCGACAGCCGTCAACACCTTGGCAATAGCCTCGGCCTGCCGTGCTTTGGTGACATTGTGACGGCCGGACCAGCTGTCATCGACAATCAACTTGTCCTGACGATCAAACAGATTGGCGAACCATTCGATATTGTAGGTTGCCAACCGCACCGGTCTAAGCCCGCGCTCCGTTGATTTCGTCCCAGGCGCGGTTGATGTCGATCATCTTTTTCTCGGCCAGGCGAATGGCTTCTTCTGGCACGCCCCGCGCCATCATCGCATCCGGGTGCGTCTCACGTACCAACTGCCGCCAGACCTTGCGAATCTCAGGCATCGGCATATCACGCGAAACGCCGAGGACCGTATAGGGATCGTTGGGGGCATCGGGCACAAACCGCGCGCGCAGGGCCATGAACTGTGCATCCGTCTGGCCGAAAATCCGGCTGACATCTTCCAGAAACTCATTCTCATTCGGGTGATAAAACCCGTCCGCCATGGCGATGTGAAACAGACCTTCCATCAAATCGCAAAGGGTCGTGCTGTCCTCGGCAAACATGCGGGCAATTTTACCGGCATATTCCTGATACCCGGCGACATCCGTCCGGGCCATATCAAAGACGCGGGCGGCGCCTGCCTCGTCCTCGCGGGCGATCTGAAACACGTCGCGAAACGCGGTCACCTCGTCGCGGGTTACCTGCCCATCGGCTTTGGCCATCTTCGCGCCCAGCGCGACCACAGCGATTGCAAACGCAACCGAACGTTCCGGTGGCGTTCTTAATTTTTCAAATACTGCCGTCAGGCTTTCGCCTTGGGCAAGCGCGCTTAGCGCGTCGGATATACGGGTCCAGATCGACATAGGCGCACACTAGCGCCCCAAATCGCGACTGTCAGGTGCGACCAATCAGTCCATGGCAAGAATTTTCTGCATCAGGATCAGATCCAGCCGTTTGCCCCATTTGAAACCAACCTCGGGCAGACGGCCAACCTCGATAAAACCCAGGGCGGCATGAAAGGTAACAGCGTCCGGATTGGCCGAGGATATCCCGGCGACCAGAACATGCACCCCTTCGGCTTGCGCAGCGGATTCAAGCGCGGACATCAGGGCCCGCCCCGTACCCTGCCCGCGGGCCTCGGGGGGCAGTTGGATCGAATGTTCACGGCATTGCGCATAGCCTGGGCCGGCGCGGAACGGCCCATAGGTGGCAAAACCCAGAATTTGCCTGCCATTTACCGCCACAAGAAAGCCGGAACCACGGGTTTCAATATCTGTGGCGATGCTTTCGACGCTGCGCTCAGTGGTGGTAAAGGTCACAAGGGTATCGCGAATGATCGCATTGGTAATCCGGGCGATTGCAGCGGCGTCCCCGATCTGCGCCTGCCGGATGTTCATTCCAGCACGCGCGGGCCATGAGGTGTCGCGAACTCAGCCCGCAGCGCGGCAGGGCCGGTGTCGAATTCCACCGTCTCCAGGTCACCCAGCAATCGCGCCAGTTCCAGCGCATCAGGATGGAAAACCACCAGACGCCGCAGACGACACCCACTGTCTTGCAGCATCCGCGCCGGGTGAAGATCGCCGTGCCACTGCATAAGCGCGGGGAACAGGTTATCGAATGGCAAGCGTCCACCGGGTGGAACGGCCATTTGCCACCGCAGCGCGCCCCGGGCCAGATCAATGGGCTGCCCAACCCCGTCGGGAAAAACGCTTAGCGCAGCGGCTATATCAGGTACCTGGCAAATCCAGTTGGTCAACCGTGGCGGGCCTTCGAAACGGTCCAGATCAAACCAACGGGTTCTTTGGGGTTTCTGGGCCTGCGGGTCAATTGCGATGGCCTCAAGGTACAGACCGTCCCGCAACCCCAGCAGACGGTTATGGGTTCCGAACTTTTCGTGTTTGCCACCGTCCTGCAGCGGCACACCCAGGGCCTGTTCGATATGTGCGGACGCTGCCTCGAGCGTTTCGCCCGCGACGGCCAGATGATCCAGTAACACGCGCGCCCTCCTGTGAAATGCGGCCAGACCCAATTGGATCTGGCCGCATGTTTTCCGCAATAGCGCAGGATCACAAGATTTTTCGTCGAAAAATCTAACGTGGGCGTCAGCCTTCGGCGTTACCGATCAGGCGCAGGATGTCTTGTGCGGCCTCGGGGATGTTTGTGCCCGGACCAAAGATCGCCTTGACCCCGTGATCATACAGGAACTGGTAATCCTGCTGCGGGATGACGCCGCCGCAGATGACGATGATATCTTCGGCCCCGGCTTTTTTCAGCTCCTCGACCAGCTGCGGTGCCAGCGTTTTGTGGCCCGCCGCCTGTGAGGAGATGCCCACGACATGCACGTCATTGTCGACCGCATCCTGAGCGGCCTCAGCCGGAGTCTGGAACAGTGGGCCCACGTCCACGTCAAAGCCGATATCGGCAAAGGCCGTGGCGATCACCTTGGCCCCCCGGTCGTGCCCGTCCTGCCCCATCTTGACCACCAGCAGACGCGGCCGACGGCCTTCGGCCTCGGCGAATTCTTCGATGGATTTCTGGATGGCGGCAAAGCCTTCGTCCCCTTCATAGGCCGCGCCATAGACACCGGCCAAGGTCTTTACTTCGGCGCGGTGGCGGCCGAACTCTTTTTCCATTGCCATGCTGATCTCTCCTACGGATGCGCGGGCACGGGCGGCTTCGACAGCAGCGGCCAGCAGGTTGCCGCCTTCCTTGGCGGAGGTGGTCAGGGTTTCCAGCGCCGCCTGACACGCGGCCTCGTCGCGGGTGGCGCGGATGCGATCCAGACGCGCGACTTGCGCATCGCGCACGGCGACATTGTCGACATCCAGAATGTCGATCGGGTCTTCCTGTTCCTTGCGGTACTTGTTGACGCCGACGATCACCTCATCGCCGCGATCAATCATGGCTTGACGACGCGCAGCGCTTTCTTCGATGCGCAGCTTGGGCATGCCACTGGCGACGGCTTTGGTCATACCGCCCATCTCCTCGACCTCTTCCATCAGGGCCCAGGCTTTTTCGACCAGCTCATTGGTCAGGCTTTCGATGTAGTAGGAACCAGCAAGTGGATCGACCACATCGGTCACGCCGGTCTCTTCCTGCAAAACCAGCTGAGTGTTACGCGCGATACGGGCCGAGAAATCGGTGGGCAGCGCAATCGCCTCATCCAGCGCGTTGGTGTGCAGCGATTGTGTGCCGCCCAGAACCGCGCTCATCGCCTCATACGCGGTGCGGATCACGTTGTTATAGGGGTCTTGTTCCTGCAACGACACGCCCGAGGTCTGGCAGTGGGTCCGCAGCATCTTTGACCGGTCAGACTTGGCCCCGAAATCGGTCATAACCCGGTGCCACAGCGTGCGCGCGGCGCGCAGTTTGGCGATTTCCATGAAGAAGTTCATGCCGATGGCAAAGAAGAACGACAGACGCCCTGCGAACTTGTCGACATCCATCCCCGCTTGCGTCGCGGCACGAACATACTCGCGCCCGTCCGCCAGCGTATAGGCCAGTTCCTGCACCAGGTTCGCCCCGGCCTCTTGCATGTGATAGCCCGAGATCGAGATCGAGTTGAACTTGGGCATCTCGTTCGAGGTATAATCGATGATGTCCGAGATGATCCGCATCGACGGTTCCGGTGGGTAAATATAGGTGTTACGCACCATGAACTCTTTCAGAATGTCGTTCTGAATGGTGCCGGACAGCACGGATTTGTCGTGCCCCTGCTCCTCGCCCGCCACGATGAAGCTGGCCAGGATCGGCACGACCGCCCCGTTCATGGTCATCGAGACCGAGACCTTGTCCAGCGGAATGCCGTCGAACAGGATTTTCATGTCTTCAACGCTGTCGATGGCCACGCCCGCCTTGCCGACATCACCCACGACGCGCGGGTGATCGCTGTCATACCCCCGGTGCGTCGCCAGATCGAAGGCGACCGAAACCCCCTGCTGACCGGCGGCCAGATTGCGGCGGTAGAAGGCGTTGGATTCCTCAGCCGTGGAAAACCCTGCATATTGGCGGATCGTCCACGGGCGGCCCGCATACATCGTCGCCTTCACGCCACGGGTGAATGGCCCGAAGCCCGGCAGCGTTCCCATATGCGGCAGATCGGCGGTGTCTTCCTGCGTATAGAGCGGTTTGACGTCGATGCCTTCCAGCGTCTCTTTGGTCAGGTCGTCCAAGGGACGTCCGCGCAGCTCTTTCTCGGCCAGCGCTTTCCAGTCCTTCGTATCGGTCATTTCGATTTCCTCTTGTTCATTCGTTCTTACGCGTGCTTGGTTTCGCCGCGCATTGTTTCCTGCAGCAGGCAGAGCTGGGCCAACCCGTCAGCCCCCGATGCCAGCCACGTCAAATCATCCGCAAACTTCGTCATCAGCCTCACTTCTTGCGCGCTGTTCGAGACCTGCGGTTCCTCGTCGATATCCTTGCCAAGCCATAAATCGGCCGCCTGATGCGGCACGTCGCTGCCCAGCAGCTTGGCCAGCTGGGCGTCCGGGTGCCCCGCAAACTCTTCGAAGGGCAGGACAGACAACTGTGTATTGGGAAACGCCGCCGCCAGATCCGTGATGACATCCCGCCAGCTACGATGGTGCTTGGCGATTTTGGCCCAGCGCACATTCTCAGCAAAATCTTTCTTGTTCCGCACAGCATAGCTGACAACCGAAGACCAATAGGTGTTCAGCGCCCGAACGTTCAGGGCAACCTTGGAAATACGCCCATCAAACACATCTGCCACCAGGCGCGCGCGCAGGTCGGCCTCGGGGTAAAGCTCTCCCTTGTTCAGGTTTTGCCGCATCGTGCCTAGAAAGTTCTCTTCGCTCACCAGCAGGCGTTGGAAACCCTGCTGCTGCAACCGGTCCAGTTCACGATGAAGCGTGGCATGGGAGTCATCCGTCAGCGACTTTAACGAGCGAAGGTCTGTTTCCCGCGTTGTCTCTGGCCCCCAAAAGGCAACACCCTGTTTGGCAAGCGCTGGCGCGTTTCGGCGCATATATTCCTGAAAACTGGTTGTGGCACAGCGATGGGCACCAAAATGCAAGATGATTTCCATGTGCTTATCCCCCCACACGACCCTGCGTCGGGGAACGCAATGACGATTTGAACACTTTTTTGATGGCCACCTGCATTCGGACAGTCGCTTTCATCCAAACAGAGGCTATATTCGTTTCAACAGGAGGCCCTATGACACGAACGCTTGCCTTTGTTTTCTCGGCACTATTCCCGCTGGCCGCATTGGCCGCTGACGGGTCCGCACCGACAGAAGACGAATTTGTCCGGCCCGCAGGTGACAGCGAGCTCAGCGAATTTCTATGGGTCAGCCGACCCATCGTCGTCTTTGCCGACACTCCCGCCGACCCGCGATTCCAGCAACAAATCGACATGCTGCTTGAGGGCGAAGAGGCGATGCGCGACCGCGATGTGGTCGTGCTGACCGACACTGATCCGACGGCGCCGTCACCGATCCGGTCGAAATTGCGCCCGCGCGGGTTCCAGATGGTATTCGTCGACAAGGACGGCGTCGTCAAACTGCGCAAACCATCGCCGTGGAGTGTGCGTGAGATCGGCAGATCCATCGACAAGACGCCCCTGCGCGAACGCGAGATCCGCGAACGACGCGGGGGCGGCTGAACGCATTCGCCACGCCCCCCACCCCCGGCGCAGTGCGTCGGGACTGGTTGGGCATATGGCAAATACGCAATCATGATCATTCGAACTCGATGATCACATCGTCCACGGCCAGGCTGTCGCCAGGCCCTGCGTTGATCTTGGCAACCACGCCCTTTTTCTCGGCGCGCAGGATGTTTTCCATCTTCATCGCCTCGACAGTACACAGCGCCTGACCTTCCTGAACCTCTTGCCCCACTTCGACGTCGACCTTCACGATCAGGCCGGGCATCGGGCACAGCAGCATTTTCGAGGTATCAGGCGGCAGCTTTTCTGGCATCAGCTTGGCCAGCTCTGCCTGACGGGGGCGGCGCACATGCACCTTCAGGTCCGCACCCCGGTTGCGGATACGGAACCCACCCGAGATTTTGCCAACCTTCATCACCAGCGGGCTGCCATCAACGTCCAGCACCGCCAATTGATCACCCGGCGTCCAGTTCGATGCGACACGCAGAGTTTTACCATCTGCGAATTCCACGGTTGCGCCTTGCTTGTCCGCCTCGACTTTGACGTCGAACTCTTGCCCCTGCACTGCGACATTCCAGCTTTTGCCGATCTTACGTTCGTGATTGTCCATCCGACCCGACACGCGGGTGCGGCGGATTTCGGCGACCCGGTACATCGCCGCGCAGGACGCCGCGATCCGGCGCAGGTCAGCCTCGGGCAGTTCAACGCCGTCGAACCCGTCCGGATACTCCTCGGCGATAAAGGCGGTGGTCATTTCGCCACTGATGAATTTCGGGTGATCCATCACTGCCGACAGAAACGGCAGATTGTGACCGATGCCTTCAACCTCGAAACTGTCCAGCGCCACGCGCATCGCCTCGATCGCCTGCGCACGGGTCGGGGCCCAGGTACACAGCTTGGCGATCATCGGGTCATAATACATGCTGATCTCACCGCCCTCAAAGACGCCGGTATCGTTGCGCACAGCGGCCTCACCCTCGGGGGCGTCACCCTGCCATTTGTCGTTCACCAGCAGCGGGCCAGCCGCGATTTCCTGCGGCGGGCGATACCGGGTCAGACGGCCAATCGACGGCAGGAAGTTGCGATACGGATCTTCGGCATACAGGCGGTTTTCGATGGCCCAACCGGTCAGGGTCACGTCATCTTGGGTGATCGACAGCGGCTCACCCGCCGCGATGCGGATCATCTGTTCCACCAAATCGACGCCGGTGATCAGTTCGGTCACCGGATGTTCCACCTGCAAACGGGTGTTCATTTCCAGGAAGTAAAAGTTCTTTTGGCCGTCAACGATGAATTCCACCGTACCCGCGCTGGCGTAATCCACGGCCTTGGCCAGGGCCACCGCCTGCTCACCCATTGCCTTACGCGTCGCTTCGTCCAGAAACGGCGACGGGGCCTCTTCCACCACTTTTTGGTTCCGGCGCTGGATCGAACATTCCCGTTCGCCCAGATAGATGCCGTTGCCGTGGCTGTCGCACAGCACCTGAATCTCGATATGGCGCGGCTGGGTCACGAATTTCTCGATGAAAATCCGGTCATCGCCAAACGAGTTCGCAGCCTCGTTCTTGGACGATTGAAAACCCTCGCGCGCTTCTTCGTCGTTCCAGGCGATCCGCATCCCCTTGCCGCCGCCCCCGGCGCTGGCCTTGATCATCACCGGATAGCCGACTTCGTTCGAAATCTTCACCGCCTCATCGGCGTCTTCGATCAGGCCCATATAGCCGGGTACCGTCGAAACGCCTGCTTCTTGGGCGATCTTCTTCGAGGTAATCTTGTCACCCATGCTTTCGATCGCACCAACCGGGGGGCCGACAAAAGCCACGCCCTCGACGTCCAGCGCCCCGGCGAATTTCGAGTTCTCGGACAGGAAACCATAGCCGGGGTGCACCGCCTTTGCACCGCTTTGACGGACCGCATCCATGACCTTTTCGATCACGATATAAGACTGGTTCGCGGGCGGCGGGCCGATATGGACGGCTTCGTCCGCCATCGACACATGCAACGCATTCTTATCCGCGTCCGAGTATATGGCGACCGTGCTGATACCCATCTTGCGCGCAGTCTTGATGACCCGGCAGGCGATCTCGCCCCGGTTGGCGATCAGGATTTTGTTGAACATGGAACGTCCTTTGTCTTGGTGTTTTGAAAACGCAAAACGCCGCCGCAGGGCATGATCCCCACGACGGCGTGATGCGCGATGACGGTCGGGGCGACAGGCGCCCCAAAATTTACGTTACCTGCAGTTGTGCTGCGTCTTGCAATACAGGACGTTGCCCGCAGCGCCGACCACTGCGCCGAACAGCGGGTCGGCGTTGACAACCGCCGCACCCACGGCCCCCGCGCCGCCGCCCAGCAGGGCCTGTTCACCGGTCGAGTTGCCGCAGGCGGCAAGGCCCGCGCAGACCGCAATTGCAAGGAAAGCTCGTTGAATTCGCATGTTCTCTGCCCTTTTTTGATTCTTGACTGATTGACGGCCAGTTGCCGGAAGGCAGAGGGATTACACAACGAAAGTTGGTGTGTATCGGAATTATGCGCAGGTTTTTGCCTCTTTTGCGCTGCATAATGCGCAAAGAAAAGCGCGGGCAGGATTTTGTGGGAAACACAAGCCTGCCCGCGGAAGGAAGGGGTACGGAATAGTAGGTGCATGTGCGGCGCAGGCAAAGTAGAGCCGCACAGCCTATTCACCATGCACGGGGCGGTTGCGGCTGCAAACTGGGATTCACGGCCCGCTAATTTTCCGGCTGAATCCTGCCCATTCGACATTTCGCCGCGCAGATTCGCGCCGATCCGGTGCTGCATGTATTCGGTCACACCGAGCTGCGACGCTGTCACATATCCGTTACAAATCTGACGCCCCGCGCACATTTCTGCGGCTGCATCATCACAGTGCGGCCTTGCAGCATTGTGAAAATTTGTATTCGCAGGCATAAGGTTAACCGATCTGTTCACCCAAGCGTGAAAAACCATGGGGTTTTGCACACTTTTGCTTGAGGAAAATGATGGTTTTCTTGCCATTCTCGTGATTTCCATCGCTGACATTTGCGTGAAATCTTTCGTGTGCACACTCGCATACAAGGAACCACCCACATGATTACAAAGAGAAAAAAGGCATTCCTGCTTGCTGCCTCTGCGCTTAGTGTGACCAGCACGCATGTTTATGCCCAAGATGCCCAGACCCAGTCCGAACTGGATGCCCTGCGCGCCCGGGTCGAGGCGCTGGAGGCGTCGACGCCAGGGGCCGGCACCGGGGATCTGAAGATCGGAAACACCACTCTGGACGTTTACGGCTACGTTAAGGCCGACTTTTTCTATGACTTCGAGTTCGATCAGGGCGACACCGCGTTCGTGAACAACATCGGCGAACCAGCGAACGCAACCAGCGGCACGTTCGGTGCCACCGTCCGTCAGTCCCGGATCGGATTGCGCACTACGACACCCAGTGCGGTCGGCGATATTGGCGGTCAGCTGGAAGTGGACCTGTTCGCGTCCAACGGAACCGCAGAGCTGCGCCTGCGCCACGCCAACATCACGATTGGTGACAGCTGGCTGATTGGTCAGACGTGGACCAATTTCATGCCGCTGGACACCTATCCGACGTCGGTTGAATTCAACGGTCCGGTTGGTATTCCCTTCGCCCGGGTTCCACAGGTTCGCTATACGAACAGCTTTGCCTCGAACACAACGTTTTCGACATCCATCGAAGAGAATGTCAGCGCTTCGAATTCCGACGATCCTGTCCTGACCGCAGCCCTTGAATACAACGATGGCAAGTACGTCGCCCGGGCGTCTGCCCTGTATGGCAAAGCCGAATCTGGTGGCGTCGAAGTTGATCAGAGTGGTTTCACCGTATCCGGCTCGGTCCGTCCGTGGCAGGGCGGGTTGTTCCAAGTCAACTATGTCAGAGGCGAGGCGCTTGGTCCGTATCTGATCGGTGTCGGTGCCGCTGTCGTCGGTGGTCAGGCTAACGATGTGGATGGGTACACCATCGAATTCCGTCAGGACATCGGCCCCAAATGGAATGTTGGCATCGCCTACGGCAAGGAAGACTACGACCTGCCGACCTCGACCGGAACGCTGGCCTTTACCGAGCTTGAGACGATCCACGTCAACGCCTTTTACAAGTTGACTGAAGATCTGACGCTGAGCGCCGAATACATCTATGGTGAGCGCAACGATGCAACGACTGGCCGGACCTTTGACGGCAACCGTGTGCAGGTCGCTGCCCAGTTGAACTTCTGACGCCACATATCGGCCCCGCCCTACGTTGGGCGGGGTCTTGCCACTAATGGCCGGGATATGCGACGCCATTGACCGCAAGCTCAGGCCACTCCACCAAAGACATCCGGGAAAGACGCTCGCGCCGCATCCAGATCAATCACCAGCAGCGCGTCATAGCTGGCCGGGTCGAACGGGTCCTCGGCCGGAATGACCTCGCGGTCGAACAACCAGCTCAGGCGGCCGGCGTCCAGATTGCCACGCTCGAACGGCTGATCGCCAAAATGTTCCAACAGGGCCTCGATAAAGGCGACGTCTGCGCGCCGGTCCGCCGGTTTGCGGTCGCGGAAACGTTCCCGCCGTGTCAGGGGTGTTACCCCTTTGGGATTGGCCCTGCGAATGACAAACTGATAATCGGTTCCGGCCAGGCGTCCGGGAAACCCGCGATGTTTCAGCATACCTGCACCTCATTGGTTGTTTGGTTCACAAGGTCAGGAACCTCGTGCCCGGGATGGAACGGGATCATATTGCGCACCTCCAAAGCCGCACTGGTGTTCAGAAACGCCCTGAGTGTGTGAAAATCTGGTTTCATACTCAAAGCCCCTCCCAGATACACCGGGATTGCTCCAGCCGGTAGGCCTCGAAGAACTGCGTCGCGTCGGGCGAGGAACGCCCGAATTCGATCGGCCGATCAGACAGCGAAATGACCACCCGTGCTGGGTTCAGCCGATACTGCGCCACATAGGCCACGGCCAGCGTCTGACATAGATGCTCCATATCCGCGGCGGCGACGTCGTAACCGATCCGCCCGACGGTCGAGCCGATCTTTGGGGCGATAAAGCGAAAACGTACCCATAGCTCACCGGGATTGTCGTCCAGCAGGACATCGCTCAGATGAACGGGCTGACCTGATGGAACAGGCAACAGGGTTTCGGCAACAGCGGGGGAATTCCAACCCAACAGGATCAGGACAAAGGCGCGACCCCAGACCCACCAAAGGTGAGCTCCTCTCTCCAGGGTCGCGCGCGCATGGCTTTTGGCCCGCGCTTTTCTATGTCTGATAAGGCATTTCATTTAGCAGTTTCGGCCCCAAAGTCAAACTTGCCCCTAGGTAATCCCACCCTGGCCACCCGAATGGAATGATCCCAATGGACGAACGGTCAGGCAGATCGACAGGCCAAGATCCCTTACAGCGGAATATTATCGTGTTTTTTCCACGGGTTCTTCAGCTTCTTGTTGCGCAAGCTGGCAAAGGCCCGTGATACGCGGCGGCGGGTGGACTGCGGCATGATTACCTCGTCGATAAAGCCCCGCTCAGCGGCGACAAAGGGGTTGGCGAACCGGTCTTCGTAATCCTTGGCGTGGGCCGCAATCTTTTCGGCGTCTCCCAGATCAGCGCGGTGGATGATCTCGGTCGCGCCTTTGGCCCCCATCACCGCGATCTCGGCGGTGGGCCAGGCATAGTTGAAATCGCCGCGCAGGTGTTTTGAGGCCATAACGTCATATGCGCCGCCATAGGCTTTGCGGGTGATCACGGTCACTTTGGGAACCGTCGCCTCGCCATAAGCAAACAGCAGCTTGGCACCGTGTTTGATGACACCGCCATATTCCTGCGACGTACCCGGCAAAAAGCCCGGAACATCCACCAGCGTCAGGATCGGAATCTCGAAACAGTCGCAGAACCGGACGAACCGCGCCGCCTTGCGTGAGCTGTCGATGTCCAGACACCCGGCCAATACCATCGGCTGGTTGGCGACGACGCCAACCGTCTGCCCTTCAAGCCGGATGAACCCGGTGATGATGTTTTTGGCGTAATCTTCCTGGATCTCGTAGAAATCGCCCTCATCGGCCACTTTGGTGATGAGTTCTTTCATGTCGTAGGGCGTATTCGGGTTGTCAGGGATCAACGTGTCCAGCGAGGTTTCAAGACGACCGGGTTCATCAAAGAACGGGCGCACAGGCGGCTTTTCACGATTGTTGAGCGGCAGGAAGTCAACCAGACGGCGCACCTCGGCCAATGCCTCGACATCGTTTTCAAACGCGCCATCGGCAACGGATGACTTTTTGGTGTGGGTCGATGCCCCGCCCAACTCCTCGGCGGTGACGACCTCATTGGTGACGGTTTTCACCACGTCAGGGCCGGTCACGAACATGTACGACGTGTCTTTGACCATAAAGATAAAGTCGGTCATCGCCGGGCTGTAAACCGCACCACCCGCGCAGGGACCCATGATCACGCTGATCTGTGGCACCACGCCCGAGGCCATGACGTTACGTTGGAAAACTTCGGCGTAACCTGCCAGCGAGGCGACCCCCTCTTGGATTCGCGCCCCGCCCGAGTCGTTGATTCCGATCACCGGCGCGCCATTCTGGATCGCCATATCCATGATCTTGCAGATTTTCTGCGCGTGTGTTTCCGAAAGCGAGCCGCCGAACACGGTGAAATCCTGGCTGAACACATAAACCATCCGGCCGTTGATCGTGCCCCAGCCGGTGACAACGCCATCACCCGCAGGCTTTTGATTTTCCATCCCGAAATCGGTGCAACGGTGGCTGACGAACATGTCGAATTCTTCGAAACTGTCCTCATCCAACAGCAGTTCAATCCGCTCGCGCGCGGTCAACTTGCCGCGGCCGTGCTGCGCGTCGATACGTCTTTGCCCACCACCCAGCCGGGCGTCGTTGCGGCGGTCTTCAAGCTCGGTAAGGATGTCTTTCATGGCGATAATCCCCTGTGAAATTTGGCGCGACCCTATACGCACAGGCAGCGGGACCAAAGCATCTTTCGGCAAATTTGCAAATCTCTGAAAACACAGTTCAGGAAAACTGTAAATTTGCTAAGTATCACATTGGAACGCGATCTTGGATGGCAATCCCGGAAACGACCACTATACCTTTGAACCATGCAGTTCAGTTCACCCCGGGCACGCAGGTCGCCCCCCACGATTGTCACACTGGTTTTTCTGTCTGGGCTGTCCGCGCTCAGCCTGAACCTGTTCCTGCCCAGCCTGCCCAACATGGCCGTACATTTTCAGACTGATTATAAGGTCATGCAGTTGTCGATTGCGCTGTATCTGCTGGTCAATGCTGTGCTGCAGATTCTAATCGGTCCGATTGCGGATAAGGCCGGACGTCGACCCGTCATGCTATGGGGGCTGGCGCTGTTTCTGATTGCCACGCTGGGCTGCATCTATGCACCGAACGCCGAGGCTTTCCTGGTCTTCCGGATGTGTCAGGCCGTCGTAGTTGTGGCCATGGTGCTCAGCCGCGCGGCGGTGCGGGATCTGTATGATCAGGATCAGGCGGCCTCGATGATCGGTTATGTCACGATGGGCATGGCCATTGTGCCGATGATCGGCCCCGCCGTCGGCGGGCTGCTTGAGGAAAGTTTCGGCTGGAAAGCCAATTTCTGGCTGCCTTTCGGGCTGGGCGTGATGGCGTTGGCGCTGACCTTTGTCGACTTTGGCGAAACCTCGGCCAAAAGCGGCAAGACTCTGGTGCAGCAGTTCCGCGAATACCCGGAATTGCTGCGTTCGCCCCGGTTTTGGGGTTACTCGCTATCTTCGGCTTTGTCCTCAGGGGCTTTCTTTGCCTATCTGGGCGGAGCACCGTTTATTGGAACGGAATTGTTTGGCCTTAGCGCCGCCCAAGTTGGCATCTACTTTGGCGCGCCCGCCGTGGGGTATTTTTTTGGTAACTTTTTCAGCGGCCGATATTCGGTTCGGTTTGGCGTGAACCGGATGGTGTTTTGGGGGTGCTGGTTGAACGCGTTAGGGGTCGTCTTCTCCGCCATCCTGTTTTTGGCGGGCTTTGGGACAGTGCTCAGCTTTTTCGGGTTCATGACCTTTGTAGGAATCGGCAATGGCATGACGATCCCCAACGCCACCTCGGGTGCCCTGTCGGTACGCCCACATCTGGCCGCCACCGCCTCGGGCCTGAGCGGCGCGATCATGCTGGGCGGCGGCGCTGGCCTCAGCGCGCTGGCCGGGGCATTGCTGACCCATGAAACCGGGGCCATGCCGCTTTTGTGGCTGATGCTGGCAACCTCGGTGCTGGCGATTGCCGCTATCACCCTGGTCATTTACCGCGAACGGAAACTGGGCCTGTGACACGCCTTGCACCCCGAGGTTTGCAAAGTTAGCTTGCCGCAACGGAAAAGTTGCAAAGGCACGCCATGGCCACCCAAAAGCTTTATGCTGGCGCAAAACTGCGCGAAATGCGCACGCGCCTGACCCTGACGCAAAAGGAATTCGCCACCAAGCTGGGCGTTTCCCTGCCCTATCTGAACCAGATGGAGAACAACAACCGGCCGATTTCAACCACGGTTGTTCTGGCGCTGGCGCAGGAATTCGGCATGGACGTGACCGAGCTGAGCACTGGCGACAGCGAACGTCTGGTCTCAGACATGCGCGAGGCACTGGCCGATCCGGTGTTCGACGACGCCATGCCGCCCCTGGCCGACCTGCGCCTGACAGCCTCGAACGCGCCCGCGCTGGCCCGTGCGTTCATCGCCCTGCACCGAACCTATCGGCAAACCCATGAACGACTGGCCTCGCTGGACGAAGCACTGGGGCGCGAAGACGCGCAGATTCAGGCCAGCCCATGGGAAGAGGTGCGTGACTTCTTTCACTATTGCGACAACTACATCGACGCGGTCGACCGCGCGGCTGAACGGATTTCCACCCAGGCCGAAAGCTCCGGCGGCATCCGCGCCGCTGCCATCAACGATCTGGCTGAACGCGGCATTCGCGTGCAATTCGTCGAGATCGAAGAAACACGAAAATACGATGCCGACAGCAAGACACTGCTGCTGTCCTCCCGAAGCGCACCGCAGACACAGGTGTTTCAGCTCCTGCTGCAGGTTGCGCTAATCCGTCAGGATAAACTGCTCGAAGCAACGCTAGATTTCGCCAAGTTCCAAAGCGACGAGGCCCGCGCCATCGCCAAGATCGGCCTGGCCAATTACTTCGCAGGGGCTTCACTGATGCCCTACGGGGCTTTTCTTGCTGCAGCGCAGGAATACCGCCACGATCTGGAACTGCTCAGCAACCGCTTTGGCGCATCAATCGAACAAGTGGCGCACAGGCTGTCCACGATGCAGCGCCCCGGTGCCAAAGGTATCCCCTTCTTCTTTGTGCGCGTGGATCAGGCCGGCACGATAACCAAACGCCACTCGGCCACCCGCCTGCAATTCGCCCGGTTCGGAGGCGCCTGCCCTTTGTGGAACGTCCACCGCGCATTCGAAACCCCCGGCCATTTCCTGCGGCAACTGGCGGAAACACCCGACGGAGTACGCTATATCTCGCTGGCGCGGGATGTATCGAAATCCGGCGGTTCATTTGGTGCGCCCGTGCGCCGATATGCCATCGCCCTGGGGTGTGAAACCCGACACGCCGAGGCACTGGTTTATGCCGACAACCTCGACATCAACAACGCCAGCGCCTATGAACCCATCGGCATTTCCTGCCGTATTTGCGAGCGGCAAACCTGCCACCAACGCTCGGTCCCGCCGCTGGAGCGTCGGCTGTCAATTGATGCCCATACCCGCGGCACCCTGCCTTATGAAGTCACCTGATCTTCACCTGGCCTAAAAATATCCCGGGGGAGTCGCGGCCTGCCGCGACGGGGGCAGAGCCCCCGCCCCTGCCTTATGCTTTCGACAAAATCGCCCAGATCTCATCCTTGAGCGCGGCGCGCTTCTTGCGCATCTCACCTTCGGCCAGATCGTCCATTGGTTCGACATTGGTTTCGGCCCGATGCACAAGGCGGTTGATCTCATGATACTCATCCGCCAGCCGCGCGAAATGCGCGTCCGACTGTTTGAGCTGGCTCATCAATTCGACCTTGTTCGGAAACTCTTCGGCCAATTCATGCGGGGTGTGGGACATTCCTGTTCGCTCCTGAAAATATGTCGTTGCGATTCAGGTCTATACGCCCTTTACACACCTCGCTTTGACGCGGATCAAATCATCGCTGCGCGGTCGTCCATGCCGGATGAATCCACGGGCGATCATTGGCTTTTGGCAAAGCCTCTTTGCCCAGCAGATGATCCGACATCTTTTCACCAACCATGATCGAGGGCGCATTCAGATTGCCATTGGTGATCTGCGGAAAGATCGAGCTGTCCGCGACACGCAACCCGTCCACGCCGATCACCCGGCCCTGCGGGTCAACAACCGCGTTTTTGTCATCCGCACGTCCCATGCGGCAGGTGCCACAGGGGTGATAGGCGCTTTCGGCGTGTTCAGCGATAAATCCGTTCAGTTCTTCATCACTCTGCACATCGGAACCCGGTTGGATTTCCTTACCCAAATACGGCTTGAACGCATCTTGCCCGAAAATCTCACGGGTCAGTCGGATACATTTGCGGAAATCTTCCCAATCCTTTTCCTGGCTCATATAGTTGAACCGGATCACCGGCGCATCTTCAGGCTTGTCCGACCGCAGCGTAATTGCCCCCCGCGACGGTGACCGCATTGGCCCGACATGCGCCTGGAACCCATGCCCCTCGGCCGCGGCCTGCCCGTCATAGCGTACGGCCATGGGCAAGAAGTGATACTGGATATCGGGATAATCCACGCCGGGGTTTGACCGAATGAAGGCCGCGCTTTCGAACTGGTTCGAAGCACCCAGCCCGGTCTTGGTGAACAGCCACTGCGCCCCGATCAGCCCTTTACTGATCAGATTCCAATGTTTGTAAAGCGTGATTGGCTGGATAGACGCCTGCTGGATATACAGCTCCAGATGGTCCTGCAGATTCGCGCCCACACCGGGACGATCGGCCACGACATCGATCCCATGCTCGGCCAGATGTGCCGCCGCGCCAATACCGGACAACATCAGCAATTTAGGAGAGTTAATCGACGACGCTGCCAGAATCACCTCGCGCCGGGCACGAATGATCTCAGACTTTCCACCACGCACCAGCTCAACCCCGGTCGCGCGGCCACTCTGCATAACCACACGCGCGGCCAGGCCACGCACGACTTCACAATTCTCGCGTTTCAGTGCCGGTTTCAGATAAGCATTTGCCGCCGACCAGCGCCGCCCTTTCCAGACGGTCTGCTCCATCGGGCCAAAGCCTTCCTGTTTTTCGCCGTTATAGTCACCGGTAACCTCGTACCCCGCCTGCTGCCCGGCATCTACAAATGCCTTGTACAACGGGTTCGCCCGAGGCCCGCGCGAAACATGCAAGGGGCCATCCGTACCACGCCACGCAGCGTCGCCCCCATGGCCGCCATCGTGCCAGGTCTCCATCCGCTTGTAATACGGCAACACATCCGCATAGGACCAACCATCGGCCCCCATATCGGCCCAGGTGTCAAAATCACGGGCATGGCCACGCACATAGACCATCCCATTGATCGAAGAAGACCCACCAATGACCTTACCGCGCGGACAGGCCAGACGACGGTTGTTCAAGTGCGGCTCGGGCTCAGAGCTGTAACCCCAGTCATAGCGCGACATGTTCATCGGATAGCTGAGCGCGGCAGGCATCTGAATGAAAGGCCCGGCATCGGTGCCGCCATGTTCAATGACCAGGACCGAGGCCCCAGACGCGCTCAGGCGATAAGCCATCGCGCAGCCTGCGGACCCTGCGCCAACGATGACGAAATCTGCTTCCATGTTCGTGTCTCCTTTGCCCGCCGGGCTAAGATTTTTCGTCGAAAAATCTCATGGCCTCCGGCGGGGGTATTTGCAAAAATGAGGGGGTTATTCGCCGCGTGGAAAGCGTTGACTTTCCTCAACGGTATTCAGGTCCATGTGATTGCGCATGTAGCGTTCCGATGCTTTTTGCAGCGGCTGGTAATCCCACGGGTAATAGCCGCCCTGCCGCAAGGCCTCGTACACCACCCAACGGCGGGCCTGGCTGGCGCGAATGTCTGCATCGAACCGGTCCAGGTCCCAACGCGCCTCGGATTTGGCACGCAAGGTCTGCAATGTTCCCGCGTGTTCCGGGGCCTCTGCCAGATTTGTCAGCTCGTGCGGGTCAGCCTCTAGGTCAAACAACTGATCGGGGTCCAATGCGCAGCGGTTGTATTTCCATTTGCCATAACGCAGCGAGACCAGCGGCGCATAAGACGCCTCGGCCGCGTATTCCATCGCAATTGGCGCGGTTCGCTCGGTTCCCTTGGCCAGTGGCACAAGGTCTTCGCCGTCAGTCCACGGGGCGATCTCGGCCATGTCGACGCCTGCCAATGCACCCAGCGTTGGCGTCACGTCGATTGTCGAGACCGGCGTATCTATCCGGCCCGCAGGCAGGTCAGGGGCAGAGATCATCAGAGGCACGCGTGACGAGCCTTCGAAAAAGGTCATCTTGAACCACAATCCACGCTCGCCCAGCATGTCGCCGTGATCTGACACAAAGAGGATTGTGGCCTCTTGCTGCGTGGTTTCCAGCACCTCCAGAATCTCACCGATCTTGTCGTCCAGATATGAGATGTTGGCGAAATAGGCGCGGCGGGATTTGCGGATATCCTCTTCGGTGATGTCAAAGCTGCGCCAGTCGTTGGCGTCGAAAATCCGTTTGGAGTGCGGATCCTGATTGTCATAGCCAAGGTCCGCGATATCGGGCAGCAGATGCTCGCAATCCTCGTAAAGGCCCCAGTACTTCTGACGGGTCACATAAGGATCATGCGGATGGGTGAAGCTGACGGTCAGGCACCATGGCCGGTCATCGTTTCCGCGCGCCAGATCGTACAATTTGGCTGTGGCGTTATAGGCGACCTCGTCATCATATTCCATCTGGTTGGAAATTTCGGCCACGCCCGCGCCCGTCACCGAACCCATGTTGTGATACCACCAGTCGATCCGCTCACCCGGCTTGCGATAATCCGGCGTCCAACCGAAATCGGCCGGGTAGATATCGGTGGTCAGACGGCCTTCGAAACCGTGCAACTGATCGGGACCGACGAAATGCATCTTACCGGACAGGCAGGTATAGTACCCGGCGCGGCGCAGGTGGTGCGCATAAGTGGGAATGTCGCTGCGAAATTCGGCGGCGTTGTCATAGACCCCGGTGCGCGACGGCAATTGACCGGACATGAAGCTGGCCCGCCCCGGTGCGCACAGCGGCGAGGCCGTGTAGGCATTGGCAAAACGCGTCGACCGCTGCGCCAGCTTTTTCAGGTTTGGCGCATGAAGCCAGTCGGCGGGACCGTCTGGAAAGAGGGTCCCGTTCAGCTGATCCACCATCAGGATCAGAATGTTCGGATTTGTCATTTTTCAGCCTCGATCAAGGTGTTGAGAACACGCATCGCATGGTTGACCGCCAGTTGCGGCTCTTCCGGGGCGCTTAGCGCGGCGCGGATATACAGCCCGTCAATCAGCGCGATCATGTTCTCGGACGCTTCGACAGGATCCTTGAGCAATGGGCGCAGCGCGAAAATCAGGTTGGAACGGATACGCGCCTGATAGATCTGCCACAGCCGCAACGCGTCATCGTTGGTCTGGGCCAGAACATAGAATGTCATCCATGCGGCGATCACGTCGGGGGTAAAACAGGACGGTGCAAAACAAGACCGGATGATGGCCTGTGCCCGCTCTTGCGGCGCGGTTGCTTTCAGCTCTTCGCGCGCCTCATTACCAAAATCGGTCAGAATACGCCGCATCGCTGCCAGAAATATCTGATCTTTGCCGCCAAAGTAATGATGCGCCAAGGCGCTGGACATCCCTGCCCGTTTAGCAATCTGACTGACCGTCACGTCGAGGGATTTTTTTGATCCAAGCTCGGCAATCGTCGCTCTGACGATCGCATCACGGCGGATTGGCTCCATTCCGACTTTCGGCATAGCTATCCCTCACTACGATAAGTGAGAAAACGCTAAGGTATTTTTATTGACTCGTCAATCAATAACGGGCCGTGGTCGCTGCGAACGTTCAAAGCTTGGGCGCAATGCTTGGTGTCGTCAAGCTGCTGCGGTTCAGGACCGCCTCGCGCCATGCAATAAAGCTGACGGCGGTCAGGATCAGCGTACCGCCAGCGACAACCCAGACGTCGACAGCTTCATGAAAGACCAGCGCCCCCAGCAAAGTGGCCCAGATCAGTTGCAGGAACGTCACCGGCTGCGTGACGGCCACGGGGGCTGCTTTCAACGCCAGCGTCATAAAGTAGTGGCCCATCGTGGCAAAGCTGGCGACCAGAAACAAAACTCCAAGATCACGCAGGCTGGGCGGTGTCCAAACGGCAATCGCAAAGGGGATCAGCACGATAGTCACCCAGATCGACATATGGGCCACAACGACTGACGGCCGAAGATCCTGAACAAGTACCTTGGCAATCAGGTACGATCCGCCCAGCGCCAAAGCCGTGCCCAACATGGTAATGTGCCCCGGTGAGATTTCCCGAAATCCCGGGCGCAGGATAATCAGGACGCCAATCAGCGCAACACAGATCGCCGCGATCCTGCGGATGGCCAGTTTTTCACCCAGAAACAAAGCAGCGCCCAACGTGACGTAGACCGGGGTCATGTAATTCATCGCCGTGACCTCGGCCAAAGGAATCTGCGTCATCGAGAAAAACCACAACATCACGGCCAAAGCGTGAACGATCCCACGCACCCCAAACAGCGTCAGCTGTCTGCGTGTCAGATGTGTTTTCAGAACCAGACGCAGCGCAGGCAGCAAAAAGACCAACCCAAAGGCAAACCGTATGAACGCCGCCTGGATCGGGTCCATTGTCGACCCCAGCGACTTTACAAGCGCGGTCATGACCACAAAGGACAGCCCGGCGATAAACATCAAGAACATTCCCGCAAGCGGGCGATATGAGGCTGCAAGAGTTGTCATGTTAACGGTTGAACACTGAAACCCCGATCAGAGCAACCCGTCACATAGCCACAAGTTTGAGAGCGATTGCCAACATGACCACGCCGATAATAACGTCCAGCACCTGCCATGCCCGGGGGCGCGTGAATACGGGTGATAAAATTCTGGCCCCGTAGCCCAGTGAGAAGAAGAACACAAAGCTGGACGACATCGCACCAATGGCAAACGCCATCCGGTCCTCATACTGCGCTGAAATCGACCCGATCAGAACAACCGTGTCCAGGTAGACGTGTGGGTTCAGCCAGGTAAAGGCCAGCACAGTCAGCAGAACCGAACGCAGGCTGGCCCGCTGCCCCCTGCCAACCTCCATGACTGCCCCGCCGCGCCAGGCCGATTGCAGGCTGCGCAGCCCGTACCACGTCAGGAAAATCGCGCCGCCATAGCGCATGACCGTTTCGAACCAGGGCACAAGCTGCGCCAATGACCCGAATCCCGCAACGCCCGCCGCGATCAGAAGGGCATCCGAGACGGCACAGGTCAGACACAGCAGAAACACATGCTCGCGCCGTAGCCCCTGTCGCAGGACAAAGGCATTCTGCGCCCCGATAGCAAGAATAAGACTAAACCCAAGTGCGAAACCGGCGATCAGAGTTGTGGGCATGATACCTCCTGTGTTCGGAGACGTTGACTAAGGCGTATGCGACGAACTATCAAATTAAAGAAATTGACATCAGTTAAGTTTGGCTAATGAAACTGGATCCCATTCATCTGTCTGCGCTGTCCTCGATTTTGCGCCACGGCAGCTTTGACGCCGCAGCCGCCGAGCTGGCGGTGACGCCTTCGGCGATCTCACAGCGGATCAAAGCGCTGGAGGATCGCGTGGGCGCGGCCCTGATCAACCGGGGCACTCCCTGCACTGCCACGCCAGCGGGATTGCGCATCGCCCAACATGCCGAAGACATCGGCCTGCTTGAGGCGAAGCTGGCCCGCGATCTGACACTGGACCAGACGTCAGGCCCCGCGCGTGTCCGCGTCGCCGTTCCCGCCGACAGTTTGGCCACGTGGTTCATCGACGTCATGGCGCAGGTCGATGACCTGCTGTTCGACCTTGTCGTTGATGATCAGGATTACTCGGCCGAATGGCTGCGACGCGGTGAGGTCAGCGCCGCAATAACCGTGGGCGGACACTCGGTTGCGGGATGTGACACGGTTGCCTTAGGCGCGCTGCGATACCTGCCCACAGCCAGCCCGGCATACATGCGCAAATGGTTCGCCGACGGCGTGAGTGAAACCACGCTTGCGCAGGCCCCCTGCCTGACCTTCAATCAGAAGGATGGGTTGCAGAAATCATGGATCATCGAACAGACCGGCAGGCGCATTTCACCCCCATCCCATTATCTGCCCTCATCTCAGGGGTTCGTGGATGCAGCCATTGCCGGATTGGGCTGGGGCATGAACCCCACGGTGTTGGCGCAACCGGCGCTAGAGGACGGGCGGCTGTGTCTGGTCTTGCCCGAGGCCCATCTGGACGTGCCCCTGACCTGGCAGGTGGTGCGTGTGCTGGCCCCGGCGCTGGCCCCGCTGACCACAGCAATCAAGCGTGCCGCCGCCATAGAGCTTCTGCCGCCCGAAACCCCAGGGGCCTAGTCAGGTTTGCACCGCTTCTTTGCCTTTGGGGACAACCACGCGATAACAGGCGGCGGCTGCAAACAGGCTGACGATCACGATAAACACGATTGCCCATGCGACCTCGTGCATATGGGCGACGCCGGCCAGTCCGGCAGACAGAATAACGGCAGCTATCCGGCAAATGCTTTTGATCGCGGCCGCCCCTTTGACACGTTGTTCTTTGGGGGCAACGTCCAGAAAATACAGCTTTCGGGCGCTGCTGATGCCGGTCACCGCAACGGTCACAACGAACAAGGCAACAGCGTGCAGATGCACGTCATGGTCAAAGCCCAGAAAATGCACCGACAACAATGCAGCCCCCGTCAGGGCCACCATCAAGTTGCCCGCCACCATAACAGCGCGATGTGACTTCATGTTCACCAACTGCCACAACGGCGCGGACACCAGATAGCCCGACGCTGATGAGATGATCATGGCCGTCAATCCCTTGGCCGAGGCGTGATGTGCCTCGGCTGCGATCAGCGCAAAGAACGGGACGGCCAGGGACACAACAACCAGCGGCAAACGCATGATCATGTAGCGACGAAACCACGGCTGATCGAACATCGCGATGATATCGGTGAAATTCTCGGAGAATTTTCGTTTCGGTGCCGGGCGCGTGTTGTCCTTTTTTTCGGTTTGGCGGGCAGCCTCTGACATTGCCAGAATCGACAAGCCCGACAGAACAAAGAACGTCACCGATACGGCAATGACCGTCGAGTGGCGGGAAAATGGCGGGTTCTCTTTTGTGATTTCATGAACCATCAGCGCCAGCCCAATTGCGCCCAATCCTCCGATGCCAAGCTGCAAGTAATGCATGATCATCCGAGACCGGGATTGGAATTGATCGCCCAGCAGGTCGGTGTACATCAATGACTGAATCTCGTCGATCAGACCAATCAGGAAGAACGTCGCAACAAAGGCCAAACCGATCAGCGGCACAACACCAGTCGCTGCAGCGGCCAATGCGACGAGAAGGCAAACGCCGATGGCAAACTCGGTTGCCGCAATCCCGTGTTTCTTACGTTCACGGGCCGCAATTGTCTGTGCCAGAAACACATCCGAAATCATGCTGCCCACCATGCGCACCGATACCAGCGCCCCGGCGATGAACATCGGCAGCTCCAGAGACACTGCCAGAAATGGCAAAACAATGGATGGGCTGCCAAGCGTCCAGGCGACCTGCGAAAGAATGCTTTGCCCGGTCAGAACCGGAAAATTTCTTTTTGCCGAATTCGATGGGCTGTCCGTCATGTGTTCAATCGTGTCATTTCCCTGCTCGGCCCGGGATGTAAAACCTGCCCGGTTTCGCGTGTCTTGATTTTGAAACTTATAGGGTTCCGGGCAACCGGCCAAGAACTCTGCGCGCGCAAAACAAAAAACCCGACCAGAGGCCGGGTTTTTCAAACAGAAAGCACGGTGCTGCTCAGAGCTGCGCCATAACCTCGTCGGTTGCTTCAAAGTTGGTGGTGACGCGCTGTACGTCGTCGTCATCTTCCAGCGCATCGACCAGCTTCATCAGCTTTTGCATGTCTTCAAGACCCAACTCGGTCGTGGTGGTGGGTTTCCAGACCAGCTTGGTTGATTCCGTTTCACCCAGCGCGGTCTCAAGCGCGGTCGACACTTCGTTCAGGTCCGTGTCGGCACACCAGATGATGTGACCTTCGTCCGAGCTTTCCACATCTTCGGCCCCGGCCTCGATCGCCGCTTCGAACATCGTGTCGGCATCGCCAACCGAAACAGGATAAATCACTTCGCCCTTGCGTTCAAACATGAACCCGACCGAGCCGGTCTCACCCAGGTTGCCGCCGTTCTTGGAAAAGGTCGACCGCACGGTCGAGGCAGTCCGGTTGCGGTTATCGGTCATCGTCTCGACGATCACCGCCACGCCATTGGGGCCATAACCCTCGTACCGGATTTCTTCGTATTCATCGCCGTCGCCCGCCTGCGATTTCTTGATGGCGCGGTCGATCACATCCTTGGGGACCGAATTCGACTTGGCCTCTTTCACTGCCAGCCGCAGGCGCGGGTTCTTGTCGGGATCGGGATCGCCCATCTTGGCGGCGACTGTGATTTCTTTCGACAGTTTGGAAAATAGCTTGGACCGCGCGGCGTCCTGACGCCCCTTGCGGTGCTGGATGTTGGCCCATTTGGAATGGCCTGCCATGTTGCGTCCTCGTCATCGTGGTTGCGTGTTCGGCGCTCATATAGACGTTTGCGGGCCTTGGGATCAAGAGAGCGGCTTGCGACAACCCCGGGTGTGGCTATGGTGACGGCATGACAACTGACCAAATTATTCTTTTCGCCCTTTTCGCCACTGTATTCGGAATGCTGCTTTGGGGGCGGTTCCGCTATGACCTTGTGGCGTTTTCCGCGCTGCTGATCGGGGTTGTTCTGGGTGTGGTGCCCGTGGATGACGCCTTTGCCGGATTCGGGCATCCGGCCACCATCATCGTGGCGCTGGTTCTGGTCGTATCGGCCGGGCTGGTCCGGTCGGGGGCGGTGTTCCTGATCACGCGCACACTGGTTGACGCGTCGCGCGGGCTGGGTTCGCATATCGCACTGATGGGCGGCATCGGGGCGGTTCTGTCCGCCTTTATGAACAACGTGGCCGCTCTGGCGCTGTTGATGCCGGTCGACATCCAGACAGCGCGCAAGGCGGGGCGATCCGTGGGGCTGACGCTAATGCCGCTTAGCTTTGCCACCATTCTGGGCGGCATGGCGACATTGATCGGTACACCGCCCAATATCATCATTGCCTCGATCCGGGCCGAAACACTGGGTGAACCGTTCCGGATGTTCGATTTTGCCCCTGTTGGCGGTATTGCCGCCATCGCGGGGTTGGCATTTGTCTCACTGGTCGGCTGGCGGCTGATCCCGAACCGGGGCCCGCAAACCGAAACATCCGAGGTTTTGGCCGAATATATCGCCGAGCTGACCGTGCCACCCGAATCCCCCCATATCGGCAAACGGGTCAGTGAATTGTATGAGGCCGCCGAGAAATCGGATGTGGCCATCATTGGCCTGATCCGCGACGGAAAACGGCGATACGGTCGGTCCGCGCACACCACCCTGAAACAAGGTGACGCATTGGTTCTTGAAGCCCGGCCCGAGGCCCTGGACGAGTTTCGCGCCGCGCTGAAACTGGATTTCTCGGACACACGCCGGCAGGAACTGCTGACCGCCGAAGGAGACGGGCTTGAGGTCATCGAAGTCGTCGCCCCCGAAAGCGCCCGCATCACCGGGCGCACCGCGCAAGGCCTGGGGCTGGCATGGCGGCAGAGCACCGTACTGATGGGTATCTCGCGTCAGGGTCGCCGCATCACCGAACAGGTGCGCAAAACCGAGGTCGAGGCCGGTGACATCCTGCTGCTGCTCTGTCCCCGCGACCGCAGCGCGGATGTAACGGAATGGCTGGGCTGCTTGCCGCTGGCCCAACGCGGGCTGAATGTAACCGCCAATGACAAGGCATGGCTGGCCATCGGTCTGTTTGCCGCCGCCGTGCTGGCGGCCAGTGTCGGGCTGATCTATCTGCCGATTGCACTGGGTCTGGTCGTGGTCGCCTATGTGCTGACCAAGATCATGCCGATCGCCGATATCTACAACCATATCGAATGGCCGGTGGTGGTGTTGCTGGGGTCAATGATCCCACTGGGTAGCGCGCTGGAAACATCGGGCGGCACCGAATTGATCGCCAATGCACTGGTGCAATTGACCAATGGTATGCCTGCATGGGCTATTCTGACCGTCTTGATGGTGGTCACGATGACCCTGTCGGATGTGCTGAACAACACTGCCACCGCCATTGTTGCAGCACCCGTCGGCATCCAGATGGCGCGCACGCTTGAGGTCTCGCCCGATCCGTTCCTGATGACGGTGGCTGTTGCGGCCTCGGCCGCGTTTCTGACGCCGATTGGGCATAAGAACAATACGCTGGTGCTGGGCCCCGGTGGATATCGGTTTGGTGACTATTGGCGCATGGGGTTGCCGCTGGAAATACTGATCGTTGCAGTTTCCATTCCTGCCATCCTTGTCTTCTGGCCGCTTTGATGGGTAAAGGCACCGCATGAAACGCTTTCTGATCCTGCAGCTGCGCCCGGAAACCGAAGCCTCGGACGCTGAATTTGCATCCATTCTGGACAAGGCCGGCTTGCGCGCGGACCAAACCCACCGCATCCGTCTGGACTGCGAAGACCTGCCCGAAGGTCTGGATGTCACGGATTACGCTGGTGTCATCGTTGGTGGCGGCCCCGGCTGCGTCAGCGACGATCCGGTAACGAAATCCGAGGTGGACGCCCGTGTCGAAGCCGCCATCATGGGTCTGATGTCGCAGATCACTGCCAATGATCATCCATTCATGGGCTGCTGTTACGGATTGGGTATTCTGGCCGCGCATCTGGATGGCGATGTCAGCAAGAAACAGTTCGGAGAGCCTGTCGGCCCCTCGACCTGCCAGTTGACCGAAGATGGCGCGCGCGATCCGCTGACTGCCGGGCTGGGGGATACCTTTGACGCCTTCGTCGGCCATAAAGAGGCGGTACAGACCCTGCCGGACGGGTGCGTGCATCTGCTGGCCTCGGACCCCTGCCCGTTTCAGATGATCCGTTGGGGTCAGAACGTCTATGCCACACAGTTCCACCCCGAGGCCGACGCGGGGGATTTCGAACAACGCATCAATATCTACAAGGATTTTGGGTATTTCCCGCCCGAAGATGCCCAGCGTCTGATTGATATCTGCCATGCCTCGGACGTCACACAGCCCGGAAAGATTTTGCGCAGATTCGCCCAACGCTACGGGTGACCTAACGGCGCGGTTGCCTGATCCGATACCACTCGCATAGGCTGAACCGAACGGCTTTGGGAGGAGTTGTTCTTGGATCTTCTAATCAATGTTGGCCTGCCCCTGTCACTGGCCATAATTATGCTGTCACTGGGCATCGGCCTGCACGTCGCTGATTTCCACCGTGTCCTGAGCCGAAGAAATCCGTTCGCCATCGGCGCTTTGTGTCAGATTGTGCTGTTACCCGTCACAGCATTCATCACCGTCAAACTGTTCGCCCTGCCACCCGAGATCGCGGTTGGATTCATGCTGCTCAGCTTTTGCCCCGGTGGCGTGACCAGCAACATCCTGTCGAAACTGGCCCGGGGCGATGTCGCCCTTTCGGTCAGCCTGACCGCCGTGATCAGCCTGTTGTCACTGATCACGGTTCCCGTTCTGGCGGCGTGGTCCATCACCCATTTCATGGGCGAAGACGCGCCAGAGGTTTCGATCACCGGCCTCGCCATCGCCATGTTCCTGATCACCACCCTGCCCGTGGCCATCGGTGTCAGCCTGCGCCATTTCGCGCCCGGCTTTGCCCAGCGGGTGGACGCGCCACTGTCCAAGATTGCAACTGTCCTGTTCGTCCTGATCGTCCTGGCTGCGCTGGCCGGAAACTGGCAGCTGTTCGTCGACAACCTCGGCGTTTTGGGGGCCGGGTTGATTACGCTGAATATCGCGTTGCTGGCAATCGGATTGGGGATGGCCCGCGCCGCCAAATTGTCGTGGAATGAGAGCAAGACGATCTCAATCGAGACCGGCATCCAGAACTCGACGCTGGGGATCACCCTGGCGGCGCTGATCACGGGAACCGACAGCGGGTTCAGCCCGCTTGCCCTGCCCTCGGCCGTTTATGGGATCACGATGTATGTTGTGGCGCTGCCGTTTATCGCCTGGCTCCGCAGCCGCGGAAAGGACGTGAAATGACCAACAACACTGCTGATGCCATTGTCGTCGGGGCCGGGTTGGCCGGATTGGCCGCCGCCGCCGAACTGGGGGATCGTGGCAAGAAGGTGATCGTACTGGATCAAGAGCCCGCACATTTTCTGGGCGGACAAGCGTTCTGGAGCTTGGGCGGGTTGTTCATGGTCAACACACCGGAACAGCGCCGCATGGGCATCCGCGACAGCCATGAACTGGCCCTGCGCGACTGGATGGGCAGTGCGCAGTTCGACCGGGCCGAGGACGCATGGCCCCGCAAATGGGCCGAGGCCTATGTGGAATTCGCCGCCGGTGAGATGCGGCCATGGCTGCACGACATGGGCCTGCGCTGGTTTCCCATCGTGGGCTGGGCGGAACGCGGCGGGTCATATGCGGATGGTCACGGAAACTCGGTCCCCCGGTTTCACATCACATGGGGCACCGGACCCGGTGTTCTGGAACATTTCACCCGCCGCGTGCGCGAGCATGTCAGCACCGGACTGATCGAGCTGAGATTTCGCCATCAGGTCAGCCACATCATCATGCAGAACGGCGGCGCCAAGGGCGTCTCGGGCGAGGTTCTGGCCGACGACGCGGCGCAGCACGGCGCCAAGACCAACCGCGATGAGGTCGGTGAATTCGAGGTCTATGCGCCCTCGATCATTGTCACTTCGGGCGGGATTGGTGGCAATTTCGAAATGGTGCGCAAAAACTGGCCGCGCGACCGGCTGGGTGAGCCCCCAAAGGATATGGTGGCGGGCGTCCCCTTTCACGTCGATGGCCGGATGGTCGGCATCAGCGAAAAGGCCGGGGGTCACGTGATCAACGGCGACCGGATGTGGCATTACACCGAAGGGGTGCGGAATTGGGACCCGATCTGGCCATCGCATGGGATTCGCATCCTACCCGGTCCCAGCTCGATGTGGTTCGATGCCCGTGGCAACCGGCTGAAACCGCCCTGCCTGCCCGGTTTCGACACGCTGGGCACACTGCAAGAAATCCTGAAAACCGGATATGAATACAGCTGGTTCGTGCTGACGCAGAAAGTCATCAAGAAAGAGTTTGCCCTGTCCGGGTCTGAACAGAACCCTGACATGACCGACGGCGGCTGGCGCGAGGTTCTGTTTCAGCGTGTTCTGACCGGCTCGAAAGCCACAGCACCGGTCGAGGCGTTCAAGGAAAACGGAGAGGATTTCATCGTCGCCAACACGCTGACCGAACTGGTCAGCGGTATGAACCAGATGGGCGGCGATCTGATCGACGAAACACATCTGCGGGCCCAGATCGAGGCCCGGGATTCTCAGGTCGACAATCCGTTCACCAAAGACGCGCAAATGGCGGCCATTCTGGCAGCCCGCAATTATCGCGGCGATCGTTTGATCCGAACCGCGAAACCGCACAAGTTCCTGGACCCGGAGAATGGCCCGCTGATCGCTGTGAAACTGCATGTGCTGACGCGCAAAACTCTGGGTGGTCTGCAGACAAATCTGGACAGCCAGATGATCGGTGCAGACGGTCAGGTCGTCCCCGGCCTGTTCGCCGCCGGAGAGGTCGCCGGGTTTGGCGGCGGCGGGTATCACGGCTACAACGCGCTGGAAGGTTCATTTCTGGGCGGCTGCATCTTCTCGGGCCGCAATGCGGGGCGTTCAAGGGCCGTCGCCTGACGGCCCCGCCTTATTGGGTGCGTATGAATTTGATTACCGGCTCACCCGAGGCATCCAGAAAGGCCAGCGCATCGCCTTCCATCGCGTAGGTGGTGACGCCCTGCAATGCGGCAAAGAATTGCCGCTCAACCTCTTCCAGCGCCGGAGGGCAGGCCATCAGCGTGGCGGCCATATTGTCCGGGAACGTGATGCTGGCACCAGAGATGTCCGCCTGACCATTGAACCGGTTACAGCCGCCGCTGCCGGAAAACGCACCATCCAGGGCGAATGCAAGTTCCGGGCGTCGATCCGTCTCAATCGGCGCACCATTCAAGACGGCCGCCGTCCATTTGGTGTTTTCCAGCACTGTTGTCCCCTGAACCTGCACCAGAACAAGATCGGACATCTTTCCCGATCCATTGGTCAGAACCGGATAGGCCGTATCAGTCGTGAACAGCAGCTTGTCATCGTGATAGATCGACGCGCTGACCGTATAGCTCATCCCGTCGCGGATCAGCGCATCGTCATAGGCAAGCGTGTATCGGGCGGGCACCCCATTTAGCGCATATCGTTGCGCGGCCAGCGTCACAGACGATGCATCCGCACGGGACACATCCTGCAACTGCACGTAAAGCGTGGCATCGGGCGGAACCGCGATCCGTTCGCGATAGGTGGCTGAACCTTCGATTGTGCCTGCGCTCGCGGCGCTGCCCAGCGCCACTGACAGCGCAGTTGCCGCCAGGGCGGCTTGTCCGGTCTTGAGCATGGGTATGCTCCTTCTTGCAAAATCACTTATTCAAAACATTGTATGAGCATCTGATTTTACAAGGACTTCGCCCAAAAACCAGCGGTTCCGCGCCGATCTTAAAGGGGCCAGATCAGCGGGATCAGCAGCGACGCCAGAAATCCGACGGTCAGGTTCAGCGGAATGCCGACCTTCATGAAATCGACGAACCGATACCCGCCCGGGCCGTAAACCATCATGTTGGTCTGATATCCGATCGGCGTCGCGAACGAGGCCGAGGCCGCCACCATCACCGCAACCACCAACGGGCGCGGATCAATTCCCACCGCCTGCGCCAGCCCGATGGCAATCGGCGTTACTACCACGGCCACCGCGTTATTCGATACAAGCTCGGTCAGGACCGAGGTCAAAAGGTAGACGGCCCAAATGATCAGGAACGGCGGCAGGTTTCCCAGACCGGGTGCGATGGCTTCGACAATCAGCGAAACCGCCCCGGATTTGTCCAGCGCCGCACCGATGGCCAGCATGGAAAAGATCAACGCCAGAAGACGGCCCTCGACAAAGGAAAACGCCTCATCAGCGTCAATGCAGCGCGTGATCAGAACCACCGCCACCGCCAGAACCGACAGCAACAGGATCGGCGCAACACCCAGCGCGGCCAGCGCCACGATACCCACAAGCGACCCAATCGCAATCGGTGCGTGGCTGCGCCGGAACGCGCGGGCCGAGGGCTGGGTGACATCAACCATTTCCATGTCCGCAGCCAGTTTTTGGATATCCCCCGGGGCACCTTCCAGCAGCAAGGTATCGCCGACCCGTACCACCAGTTCATCCAGCTGACGACCGATATTCTGGTTCCGTCGATGCACCGCCAGCACATAGACACCATACCGGCGGCGCAGGCGCAGCGTTCCCAACGCCCGCCCCACCATGCGGCAGCCGGGGGTGATCAGCACCTCGACCGTTTTGGTTTCAACCGCCGAAACCTGATCGACCCGTTTAAGTTCCTTGTTGCTTTGCAGGCTCAGCAGCTCTGTCATCTGGGTGCGCAGAACCACGCGGTCGCCGACATTCAGCGTCACGCCCTGCAGATTGCGCCGCAGCGACTCGTCGCCCCGGATCACGTCGATCAGGCGCACGCCCGGACGTTTGAACAGCTGAACCCCCGTCACCTCGCGCCCGATCAGGTTGCTTTCGGGGGGGATCACCGCCTCGGTAAAGAACTTCATCCTCGAACGATCACTCAGCAACGAGGCCATGCTGTCGCGTTCCGGTAACAAGCGCGGCGCGACAAAGCGCAGGTAGAACATGCCGTAGATCACCAGTGCGATACCCAGCGGTGTCACCTCGAAAATCGTGAATGCGGCCATGCCTTGCGACCGGGCCACACCATCCACCAGCAGGTTGGTCGAGGTTCCGATCAGGGTCAGCGTACCGCCCAGAATGGCCGCATAGCTCAGCGGGATCAGCAGTTTCGAGGCCGGGACATTCAGCGTACGAGCGATCTGGACAAAGACCGGGATCATCACCACCACAACAGGGGTGTTCGACACAACGGCCGAGGCGATAACAACAAACGCCATCAGCAAGCCGATGGCAATTCGCGGGTTCACCTGCGCCTGTTTCTGCGCGGTTGAGGTGAACGCATCCAATGCCCCGGTACGGACCAGCGCGCCCATGATGATAAACATCGCAGCAATCGTCCAAGGCGCCGGATTGGACAACACAGCCAGCGCGCTTTGATACGGCAGGATGCCTGTCACCAGCATCAGCGCGACACCCCCGATGGCGACAACCTCGGTCGGGTATACTTCGCGCAGGAACATGATGAACATGCCCGCGACAATCATCAGCGCCAGTATCGCGCTGCCCATTTCTGTCAGTTGAAGGAATTGCATTCTTGGTATTCTGTCCGAACCCTGGCCTGGCTTGCGCGCCCGACAGGCAGTTTCCCGCATTGCGCGCGGCAGAGCAAGCCTGACGTGGTTTTACTGCGGCCCTGCCTGTTGCAGACGGCCACCAATGCGCACCATATGCACAGATTTCGCCTGACCGTTACGATCATCGGTTTCAACGAAAACACCGCTTAGCGTGGCCTCGCCATTGGCTGGGGTAAAGCGGGCTTTGGGCATTCCGGTGATGAAACGACGCATCGGTTCCACCTTGTCCATCCCAATGACCGAGTCATAATCGCCGCACATGCCCGCATCGGTCAGATAGGCCGTGCCGCCCGGCAGAATCTGCGCGTCCCCCGTCGGCACATGCGTATGCGTGCCCACGACAAGGCTGGCCCGCTTGTCGCAATAATGCCCCATGGCCATCTTCTCGGACGTCGCCTCGCAATGCATATCAACGATGATCGCTTGCGCCTGCCCGCCGCGCGGGTGCGATTTCAGAACCGGCTCAATGGCCGAAAACGGGTCATCAAAGGGGCGCTTCATAAAGACCTGCCCCAGCACCTGCACCACCAGCACCTTGCGCCCCCCCGGCGCGGTATACAGGCGATGCCCCCGGCCCGGTGCGCCCTTGGCAAAATTCACCGGGCGCACGATGCGCGGCTCGCTCTCGATGAATTGCAGCATGTCTTTCTGATCGAACGCGTGGTCGCCCAACGTCAGGCAATCCGCCCCCGCGTCCAGCAACAGTTTGGCGTGATCACCGGTCAGCCCCATCCCGTTCGAGGCGTTCTCGCCATTGACCACAACAAAATCCAGCCGCCATTCGTCCCGCAAACGCGGCAGATGCTGCTGTATGGCCGTGCGTCCCGCGCGGCCCATGACGTCACCCAGAAAAAGTATCCTCATCCGATCTGTCCTAAGTGTGGTAATGGCCAAGCACAAGCGATTAAGCTGCCTGCATAATCTGTCAAAGCACATTACACTGGAGATTCTTGATGACTCGCATCTTTCTGACCGCCATTGGCCTGACTTCATTGGCGGCTTGCGATCAAACCCCGACAGGCGATTCCACCGCGCAGCTGGCGAACCCGGCAGCAACATATTGCATCGACCGCGGTGCGAAATATGAAATTCGTGACGGCGACAACGGACAGTCAGGGGTTTGTATCCTGCCGGATGGACGCGAAGTGGACGCCTGGGAATTCTTCCGCGAAAACCATCCGGGCTGACCGGATCAGGCCGAAAAGGTCAGAACCCGGCTTTCAGTGATCACCATATCCAGCGGCTGATCCGTGGGCTCCAACGGAAGCCCATCGGCCTCTTGCGCGTCAAAGGCGAACCCGATGGCCAGCGTCGGACGTTTGGCGCGCAACCCTTCCAGCGTGCGATCATAGAAGCCGCCGCCATAACCCAGCCTGCCACCCTGCGCGTCAAAGGCAACCAGAGGAACGATCAGGATTTCGGGGTCGAAATAACCGTCGACCTCGGGCACTTTGGCCCCGAACGGGCCGTCTTTCAACGCGCCTTCAGGCGTCCAGCGGGAAAACTTTAACGCCTGCCCTGCGGCCTGAATGACGGGCACCCCAACCGGACCATAGGCTGTGGCCTCGGCCATTGCGGGCAGCGGATCAATCTCGGTCCGGATTGGCATGTACCCCGACAGGGGAACGCCCCGGTGGCCCGCCAGAACCTCGGAAAGCCGCCCCGCAGCACCGGGCACGCGCGTGTCAAACGCGACCTTGCGGCGCGCAAAGGCCGCCTTGCGCGCAGCGGCCTTGATTTCGGTCAAATCGGTCACAGTAGCACCACGCTGGCAAGCCCAAGAAAGATAAAGAACCCCATGACATCTGTTGTTGTTGTCACAAAGGTTCCCGACGCCAGCGCCGGGTCCACGCCCAGACGGTCCAGCACCACCGGCACTACCGTACCCGCAAACCCGGCGATGATCATGTTCACGACCAAAGCTGAACCGATCACGACCCCCAATAGCGGGGAATCGAACCAAAACATCCCAACGGTCCCCAAAACGACGGCGAAACACAGCCCGTTCAGCATCCCAACCAGCAATTCCCGCCGGATCACGCGCCCCACGTTCGAACCGGTCAGGTCGCGTGTCGCCAGCGCCCGCACCGCAACCGTCAGCGACTGTGTCCCGGCATTGCCGCCCATCGACGCCACGATCGGCATCAGAATGGCCAGCGCCACCAATTGATCAATCGCCGCCTCGAATCGCGAAATCACCAACGAGGCGCAGATCGCCGTACACAGGTTCACCGCCAGCCATGGCAGACGCCGCTTGCTGGTCTCGGCCACACTGTCCGAAAGCGAGCTTTCGTCGCTGACACCGGCAAGGCGCAGCATGTCTTCTTCGTATTCTTCATCCAGAACTGCCATCGCGTCGTCGATGGTGACCACCCCGACCAGACGCCCATCCCCATCAACCACAGGGGCCGAAATCAGGTGGTACTGGTTGAAGGCATAGGCCACGTCTTCTTCATCCTGGTCCACGGGGATGGAGTGAAATTCCTCTTCGGCGATGTCATGCAGCGGCACGTCGCGTCGGGTGGCCATCAGCTTGCCCAGCGTGACCTGCGCCACGGGCTTCAGCCGCGGGTCGACCAGAACGACGTGATAAAACTGTTCGGGCAGATCGTCGTTGGCGCGCATAAAGTCGATGGCCTGGCCCACCGCCCAGTGCTCGGGCGCCATGACAACCTCGCGCTGCATGAGGCGCCCGGCCGAATTCTCGGGGTAGGACAGCGCCTGTTCCGCCGCGACCCGCTCGGAATCCTCCAGCGCGTCAAGGATGGCTTCCTGCTGGGGCTCTTCCAGATCTTCCAGCAGGTCGACGACGTCGTCGCTTTCCATGTCGCGGACAGCTTCGGCCAGAACGTCGGGGCGCAGTACGCTGATGACTTCTTCGCGGACAGCCTCATCCAGTTCCGACAGGATATCACCGTCGAAATCCTTGTCGTACAGCCGGATCAGACGCGCACGGTCATAGGGATTGATCTGTTCCAGAAGGTCCGCAATGTCCGCCGCGTGCAGCGGCTCCATCAACTCGGTCAGCTTGTCGCGGTCGCTTACATCAACCGCATACAGAATCGCCGCCACGGTCCGGCGGCCCAGTGCATAGACATCATCGTCATTGGTGGATTCGGTCACGGGTTCATCAAAGCCTGTCGTCATGTCTGCCCCCGCTCGCTGGTCATTGACCCCTAATTAGAAGAAGCAGCTACCGGAAAACAATGACAATGCGCCGATTTACCGACAACTTTCCCATGCTTATGCTGTTTCACAGTCCCATACAGCCGGAGAGAGATGAAAATGGCGCATAAAACGCTGCTGAAAGGGCGCGTCCTGAGTTTCGATGGATCGCCGTTCGAGGGTGACCCGACAGACGCGGTGACCATCAACGAGGCGGTTCTGATCGAAGATGGCCGCATCGTCGCAGTTGCGGATGCCAACAGCCTGCGCACCGCCCACCCTGACGCCAGTGTGGTGGACCACGGCCAGCATGTGATCATGGCCGGATTTGTGGATTCGCATGTGCATTATCCCCAGACCGCGATGATCGCCAGCTGGGGCAAACGCCTGATCGACTGGCTGAACACCTATACCTTCCCCGAAGAGATGAAGTTCGGCGACAACGCCTATGCCGCCGAGATCGCCAACCGTTACCTTGACCTGACGGCGGCGCATGGCACCACGACGATGTGCAGTTTCTGCACCATTCACCCCGAAAGCGTCGATGCCTTCTTTACGGCGGCACAACAGCGCAATCAGCGCGTTGTGGCGGGCAAAACCTGCATGGATCGCAACGCGCCCGAAGGGCTGCGGGACACCGCGCAAACGGCCTATGATCAATCCGCCGCCCTACTTGAGAAATGGCATGGCATCGACCGCCTGTCTTACGCCATCACCCCGCGCTTTTCGCCCACATCCACGCCCGAACAGCTTGAGGCCATGGGCGCGCTTTGGGCAGAGCACCCGCATTGCCTGATGCAAACCCACCTGAGCGAGCAAACCGATGAGATCGCCTGGGTTCGTGAGCTATTCCCCGAAGCGCGCGACTATCTGGACACTTACGAAAAATTCGGCCTGCTGGGCTCGCATGGTGTCTACGGGCACGTCATCCATCTGGAAGCGCGCGAACGCGACAGGCTGCGCGAGGTGGACGCGGCGCTGATCCACTGCCCGACCTCGAACACATTCATCGGCTCGGGCCTGTTCGATATGGATGGGTTGATGCGTGGCGGCCACCGGGTCGGGTTGGCGACGGATACCGGCGGCGGGTCCAGCTTTTCCATGCTGCGTACGATGGCAGCGGCCTATGAGGTCGGCCAACTGCGCGGGGCGCCCCTGCACGCTGCTCAATTGCTATGGCTGGGCACCGTCGGTTCCGCCCGCGCGCTGCGTCTGGACGACAGTATCGGCAATGTCGCACCAGGGATGGAGGCGGATCTGATCGTGCTCGACCTCGCCTCGACCCCCGCCATTGCCCAGCGCGAGGCCTGCGCCGAAGACCTGTGGGAGGCGATCTTTCCTACCATCATGATGGGCGACGACCGGGCAATTGCCGAGGTCCGGATCAGCGGGGAACGCGTCAGCCCCTAGGGTCGCAAAGCCCGTGCCAACTGGTTCTGCCGTTCGATCACGCGGGGCATGTCCAACGTGGTGACATGCCCATCACGCACGATCTGACGGCCCTCGACGAACAGGTGTTTGACCTTCATCGGCCCGGCCAGCAGCAAGGCCGCCGGGTCCCAGCTGCCTGCGCTTTCGATGCAGTTTGTATCCCAGACGGCGATGTCCGCGCGTTTGCCCGGTTCCAGCCGCCCGCAATCGGGCCGGTTCAGAACGTCCGCGCCGCCCCGCGTGGCGATCTCAAGCGCTTCGCGCGACGACATCGCATCCGCGCCATTGGCCACCCGTTGCAACAGCATGGCCTGGCGCGCCTCCAGCATCAGGCTGCCATTGTCGTTGCTGGCCGACCCGTCTGCGCCCAATCCAACAGGCACCCCCCGGTCCCGCATGGCGCGCACTGGCGCGATGCCCGATCCCAGCCGACAGTTGGAACAGGGACAATGCGCAACCCCGGTTTGGGTCCGCGCAAACAGGTCGATCTCGGCCCCGTCCAGTTTAACACAATGCGCGTGCCAGACGTCCGGGCCGGTCCAACCCAGATCTTCGGCATATTGGCCCGGACGGCACCCGAACTGCGCCTGCGAATAGGCGATATCCTCGTCATTCTCGGCCAGATGGGTGTGCAACATCACGCCCTTGTCGCGCGCCAGAATCGCCGTGTCCCGCATCAGATCGCGGCTGACGGAAAAGGGCGAGCATGGGGCCAGCCCGACCCGGCACATCGCGCCTTCGGACGGGTCGTGAAACGCATCAACCACGCGGACCATGTCGTCAAGAATTGCAGATTCGCCTTCCACCAGCGCGTCCGGCGGCAGCCCGCCATCGCTTTCGCCAATGCTCATCGCACCGCGTGTCGGGTGAAATCGCAAGCCGATCTCGGCAGCGGCGGCGATCGTATCGTCCAGCCGGGCACCGTTGGGATACAGATACAGATGATCGGAACTGAGCGTGCAGCCCGACAGCGCCAGCTCGGCCAAACCAATCTGGGCCGAGACAAACATCTCCTCGGGCCCAAAACCGGCCCAGATGGGGTAGAGCGCCTTCAGCCAGCCAAACAACAGCGCGTCCTGCCCGCCGGGCACCGCACGGGTCAGGGTTTGGTACAGGTGATGATGCGTGTTCACCAGACCCGGCGTCACCACACATCCGGCGGCATCATGAACCTCTCCGGTGGTGTGCAGCCCGTGGCCGACCTGTTCGATCTGCCCGTCGCGGATCAGAATATCGCCACCGGACAACTCGCGGCGCGTGTCATCCATCGTCAGGATGGTGTCCGCATTTTTGATAAGGATTTCGGTCATATCGCCCCCTTGCATCAACCCGTTTCATGCAAGAAGAGCGTGGGCTGGCGGAAAACGGGTATAAGAACCAGCCGGGCAAATTCTAACCGCCCGAACATGACCCGGCAACCACTTTCAGTGGTGGCGCAAAAGGTCCAACGCCGCCGCGTGCAGATCGGCGTTTGCTGCCGCCAACGCCCGGCCCCCTTCGTGCACGGGGTTGCCCTGCCAATCGGTGACGACACCTCCCGCAGCCTCGATCACCGCAATCGGGGCCTGAATGTCATAAGCGTTCAGGCCGGCCTCGATCACCAGATCGACCTGCCCCGCCGCCAGCAGAGCATAAGCATAGCAGTCCATGCCATAACGGGTCAGTTGCACGTGTTGCGCCACGGCCTCGAACCCGGCGCGGTCTTCGGGGGTGCCAACTTCGGGGAAGGTGGTGAACAGAATCGCCTGATCCAGACTGGGCGTCGGGCGGGTTTTCAACGGCATAGTGCCGGTCGGGCCGGTCACCTGCGCGATATCTGCCGACCCCACGAAACGTTCGCCGATATAGGGCTGGTCAATGACGCCCATGATCGGGCCGTCTTGCGTGCTTAGCGCGATCAGCACACCCCAAGTCGGCGTGCCGCTGATGAAACCGCGCGTGCCGTCGATCGGGTCCAGAACCCATGTCCGGCCACTGCTGCCTTGGACACGGCCAAATTCCTCGCCAAAGATGCCATCGGTGGGGCGATGTTTGGCCAGAACGTCCCGCATCGCTTTTTCCGCGTTCCGGTCAGCGATTGTAACCGGGTCGAATCCGTCGGCCAGCTTGTTGGCAGTTTCAAGGTTGGACTGTCTGAACAGCGGAAGAATGACCGCACGCGCCGCGTCGGCCATTGCTTCGGCTACTTCAAGATCACTGAACGAGGTCTCTTTCATGCGCTATCCGTGCGGATCGCGCACAACAGAGTCAACCCGCCAAATCATGCGACGTCGCTGAGAACCCGAGCCAATTCAAACAGGCGGCGGCGCTGGTTTTCAGGGATCGCATAGTAGGATCGAACCAGATCCAGCGCTTCCTTGTCCCCCATCAGATCGGCAGGAACCGACTTTTTGCCCGCATTTTCTTTTTCGGCCTCCTCCAGACCTTCAAAGAAAAAGCTGACCGGCACATCCAATGCCTCGGCGATATCCCACAAGCGGGACGCGCTGATCCGGTTGGCACCTGTTTCATACTTCTGAATTTGCTGAAACTTGATACCAACTTGCTGCGCCAACTGCTGTTGGGTCATGCCAATCAGCCAGCGGCGATGCCTTACGCGCTTGCCCACATGGACATCGACGTGATGGGTCATTGGTATTCTCCTCTACTACACACAACTGACCTGGATGTGCGACATGCTTTTTTACCACAACACTAGCGAGCCGCCCCAAACCTCTTCCCAATTTGGAACATGGCCCCAAATCAGCACCATAGGGCAATATTGCGTCTTTTTGGACTTTTTTCAAGAAGGTTGAATCTGTTTCGTTCAATAATGGTTTATGGTTGTATCGCAACCGGCCTGCACACGTGCGGGCCAACCCCCTTGCAACTAACCCAGATTTCGGCGTCCTCCCCCAGTGTAGCGCACGGTCAAAGATTGACAATTCGCAATCCGCACGAACCTATGCCCGAAAAACACGGAGCACACCCATGCTGGCGTATAGAATTCAAACCAAAGGCGCCACGGCGCAGCTTTGCAACATTGACGTTCCCAACCCCGGCACAGGGCAGATTCGCGTCACAATAAAAGCATGTGGTCTGAACTTTGCCGATCTGCTTATGCAAAAAGGGACGTATCAGGAAACTCCGGCTGCGCCCTTTACCCAAGGCATGGAAATCGCAGGGATCGTGGATGAGGTCGGGCCAGATGTGACCCACGTGAAAACCGGCGACCGGGTCGCGGTATATTCAGGGCAAGGCGGGCTGGCGGAATACGGTGTGTTCGATGCAACCCGGGCGATTCCCCTGCCCGATACCATGAACTATGAGACCGCCGCCGCAATTCAGATCGCCTATGGCACCAGCCACATTGCACTGTCTCATCGCGCCCATCTTTTGTCCGGCGAAACCCTGTTGGTCACCGGCGCTGCGGGCGGTGTTGGATTGACTGCGGTCGAGATCGGCAAGCTGATGGGGGCCACGGTCATCGCCCATGCGCGCGGCACAGATAAGCTGGCCGTTGCGCGTGCTGCGGGTGCGGATCACCTGATTGACGCGTCCGAGGATCTGCGGGCGCGTGTTAAGGAACTGGGTGGGGCGGACGTGGTATATGACGCGATCGGAGGCGACGTTTTCAAGGCCGCCTTTCGCGCCACCAACCCCGAAGGACGTCTGTTGCCAATCGGGTTCGCTGGCGGCGACGTGCCGCAAATCCCAGCCAATCATCTTTTGGTAAAGAACCTGACGGTGATCGGGTTTTATATTGGCGGATACCTGACATTCCGGCCAGAGATCGTGCGGAACAGCTTTGATACGCTGTTCCAGTGGCATACCGAAGGGCGGATCAAGCCCCATATCAGCCACGTGCTGCCCTTGAGCGAGGTCGAACAGGGCCTGCAATTGCTACGGGATCGCACCGCGACGGGAAAGGTCGTGATAACGCCCTGACCGCTGGTTAGCCAACCACTGCCTTCAATGGCGCACCGCCCAACATGCGGAAATTCTGCCGAACCAGCGCGGCCAGCGCCTCGACCACATCCCCGCGCCCGGCCTCACCCCCGTACAGGTTGATCATATGCGCAGGCAGTTCGGGCAAGGCGCCACCGGCGTCGATCTGAACCAAATGCGCGGCCTCGGTTCCGTCCAGCATGGCGTGGACGGCAAGATCGGCACTGACCGTCGCCTCGATCGTGCGGTCATTTTCGGTTTCCACCGACAGTTCCCACGGAATGTCTGCCGCGTCCAAAGCTGCGATGATCTGCGGCCGGAACAGACACCGTCGACCAAGCGCCAGTGGGATCGGGTTTTTGCGCCAGGCCGACCCGCCCGGGGCACCAATCCAGCGCAGTGGCAATTCGGCGATGGTTTCCGCGCCGTCCACAAATGAGGCCTCGGTCGTGAGAATCAGGTCGCATTCGCCGCGTTTGAACATCTCTTTGAGTTGCAGTGAGTACGAAGACACCAGTTGAACCCGGACTCGCGGAAAATCCGCGTTGAACCGTTGCAAAACCCTTGGAATCGCGGGGTAGACAATGTCATGCGGCACACCAAGGACGACCTCACCTTCAAAGGCCTGATCCGTCAGTTTCGAAATCACCTCATCGTTCAGCGCGATCATGCGCCGGGCATAGGCCAATAGCTGTTCGCCGGACGCGGTCAGCGCGATTGTCCGGCCGCTGCGATCCAGCAACTCAAGACCCAGCAACTCTTCAAGCCGCTTTAACTGCATCGAGACGGCAGATTGCGTCAGGTGCAGGAACCCGGCTGCCCGTGTCACACCGCCTTGATCAGCCACCGCCACGAACGACCGCAAGGTCGTGATGTCCAAATTTCTCATCTTCACGATTCCTTATGAGTCACTTCATAAATATTCATTTTCAAAATGTGTCATAACGCGTCATATAAATCAAGGAACTTGATGGAACATCGAAATTTCATCAAAAACTCCGGAAAGGACATTAATTATGACCCAAATTGCGATCAACACACACTGCAAACCCCGTCGTCGATCAGTCTTGTCCGTGCTGAAGGATGCGATTTCGCTGAACCGTCAGCGCCGGACGCTGGCCAGACTGGATGACCGAGCGCTGGAAGATATCGGCGTCACCCGCAGACAGGCCCAGAAAGAAGCCGAGCGCCCCGTCTGGGATGCGCCCCAATTCTGGCACAAGTGACGTTAAAGTCTTCTGGGTCACCAGATTTGGCGGTCTGCATCGGCAGGCCGCCATTTTTGTTGCATGTTTTAGCCCGTTTCGGCCGTTAAACCCTTGAAACACAGCCCGCACTTGCCGATATTTGCGGGGAAAGCGGCTTGCAACTGCGAGGCGCGGTAAGAATAATCGAAGGGAGACCCTTTTATGGCACAATTCGACACGATCCGGACGGCGACCGGTGCGCGCGCTGCCCAGATTGACGAGGGCCTGCGCGCCCACATGAACAAAGTCTACGGCACAATGTCCGTGGGCATGCTGATCACCTTTCTGGCCGCATGGGCCATTTCCGGTTTGGCAGTGACAACCGATCCGTCGGCTGCAGTCGGGCAAATCAATGCAAACACGTATCTAACGTCGTTTGGCGCGGCGATTTACACGTCGCCTCTGCGTTGGGTGATCATGTTCGCGCCGCTTGCGTTCATCTTCGGCTTTAGCGCCGGGATCAACCGCTTGTCAGCCGCGGCCGCTCAGGTGGTGTTCTACGCGTTTGCTGCGGTAATGGGCTTGTCGATCAGCTGGATCTTTATTGCCTTTACCGGCATGTCGATCATTCAGGTCTTCCTGATCACGTCGATCGCATTCGGTGGTCTGTCCCTTTATGGCTATACCACCAAAAAGGATCTGTCCGGAATGGGGACATTCTTGATCATGGGCGTGATCGGCCTGATCGTTGCGATGGTCGTCAATATGTTCCTGCAGTCGCCTGCGGTCATGTATGCCATCTCGGTTATAGGCGTTCTGATCTTTGCCGGCCTGACAGCCTATGACACGCAGAAAATCAAGACGACTTACCTGCAGATGGCCCATTCGGGCGATCAGGAATGGCTGGGCAAAGCTGCCATCATGGGCGCGCTCAGCTTGTACCTGGACTTTATCAACATGTTCATGTTCCTGCTGCAGCTGTTCGGCAACCGCGAATAAGACTGCGGTAACCTAAAAATTCCAAGGGCGGGCCTGAAAAGACCCGCCCTTTTCTTTTGTCCGGTTTTCACTAATTGCCAGCGCAGGTCAGAATCGGAAAGCAACCAGAAATGAAAAGGCCCTCACCTGGCAGGTAAGGGCCTTGTCTCATTCTATGCCGTCGATCTTAGCTGCAGTTCAGCGCCACCGCAAAGCCCGAGCTACGCTCGGACGAGCCTTTGCGGTATACTTCGCCCGCTGGCAGACAGCCGGTGAATTGTTCTGCATTACGGCCAAAGCTGGCACCGATCGTATTGTCCACCTTTGCGCCGTTGCTTGCAGTCCGCAGAACGCCAAACAGGGTGCCATTCACGCTGACTGTGCTTAGGAACAAGTTGGTGTCAGACCCGCTTACAAGCACGGCGTCACGGTCGCTGCGTCCGCCGTTGTCGATTGCAAGACGCGCAACCTTTCCCAACTCGGTCTCATCGGTGGCAACCGGAATGGCAGGCAAGACCGCCAGTTCAGCCGGAACATTTGTCGCTGGAGGAAGGAACGCCGATGCCCCGGGCACATCAGAGATAGTGCGCGGTTCGCCGTCGATTCCGGTGAACCCGACACCTTCGCGGTTATACGGATCCTCGCAGGCGGCCAGGGCCAATACGGTGATTGAGGATAACAAGATTTTTTTCATGACGGCCAACATTTTGGAACGGTTTGTTCAACCGTAGTGGCAAGCCAATCAAAAAAGCAACCCGGGGCAAAGGCGAATGACCCTGGCGCTGATGCGCCTGTGCAACGACCCGATGCGTCCCCAAAGACCCCGCGCACGAAAAAAGGGCTCTGCCAATGCAGAACCCTTTTTAACTTTGTCCAAGCTGGACGGCAGATTACTTAATCTTGCCTTCCTTGTACTCGACATGTTTCCGAACAACCGGGTCGTATTTACGAATGGTCATTTTCTCGGTCATGGTGCGTGCGTTTTTCTTGGTCACGTAGAAGTGGCCCGTGCCCGCGGTCGAGTTCAGACGGATCTTGATTGTCGTCGGCTTCGCCATGGTTATCTCCTGCGTCCGAAAAGGCAGGGGCCTTTCGGTTGAATTCCTATGAGCGTGCGCTTTTACCCGGTCGCACAGCCGAGTCAACCAGATTCCGCCCGCCAACCGCACAATTCCTGCGATCCAACCGATACGCGCCGCCATGTCGGTTTGGTCGGCTCACGGTTTCGTGATAAGGTCACGCATTCGCATCCCACAAAGAAGCCAACGTCAGGCTCGATCTTCGAGGCGCTAAAACAGGCAAGGCCCGCAATCAGCAGGGTTTAAGCATGTGTTTTTTTGGGGGTTAACATGACGGAATGGACACTTCAGGGCGAAGAACTGGCCAATTGCAACTGTAACTTCGGATGCCCGTGCCAGTTCAGCGTTCTGCCGACCCACGGCAACTGCGAGGCGGTCGTCGTGTACGATATTCAGGCCGGTCGATATGGCGACACCGATCTGTCCGGGCTGCGGGCGGCGGGGGTCTATTACTGGCCCGGGCCGATTCACGAAGGTAATGGTCAGATGCAATTGATCATCGACGACAGCGCATCTGCGGACCAGAGAGCCGCGTTGCAAGCCATCATGTCGGGCGAAGACACCGACGAAATGGCCACCTTTTGGTACGTCTACAGTGCCATGGCCCCGACCAAACACGAAACGCTATTTCTTCCGATCGAGCTGAAATGGGACCGGCAAGACCGCTCAGGCTATGCCAAGGTGCCCGGAGTTTTCGATCTTGAGGTCAGCCCGATCCCGCATATCGTCTCTGGCATGCCGCATAGGGCGTCCATTCAGCTTCCGAATGGGTTTGAGTATCGCCACGCCGAAGCGGCCTCGGGGTCGGCAACATCGACGGGTGGGGCCATCAGCGTCACGTTCGACGCAACCCACGCGCATTTGGCGCATCTTAACATCTCGGGTCACGGTGTTCTGGGCGGGTAATCGAGGTTCACAATGACTGCTGGCACAAACCCGCCGCGCCCCGGAGCGTTAGACCGGGTATTGAGGCATGACAGAAGCGTCGTCCTGTGCTGCGTTCTGCTGATTGTTCTGGGGGCGTCATGGTACACGGTGTCAGGGATCGGCATGTCCATGTCGGCCGTCGAAATGACCCGCATGGCCGGGTCGGTTGGCGACCCGATGCGCATGGGCGATGGAATCAGCTGGGGCCTGGCACATGCCGTTCTGGTGTTCCTCATGTGGTGGGTCATGATGATCGCGATGATGACCCCCAGCGCCGCCCCAACGGTGTTGCTGTACGCGGCCATCAAACGAATAGGCCCCGACAAGGCGCGCGCGCCGCGTCTGTGCTTGATTTTTCTGGCCGGCTATCTGCTGGCCTGGGCCCTGTTCAGCGCGGTGGCAACTGCGGCGCAATGGGGGTTGGAACAGATCGGATTGTCCGACGGACCCATGATGACGATCAGGTCGCGGGCGGTCGCCGGGGGTGTTCTGGCCGCTGCCGGTCTGTACCAGTTGTCCAGCCTGAAATCCGCCTGTTTGCGCCACTGCCGCAACCCAGCGCAGTTTCTGGCCGATCACAACAGACCCGGCGCAATCGGCGCATTTCGCATTGGTGCGATGCACGGCACATATTGCCTGGGATGTTGCTGGGCGTTGATGCTGTTGCTGTTCGTCGGCGGTGTGATGAACCTGTATTGGATCGTGGGCATCGCCATCTATGTCGCGCTGGAAAAGTTGATGCCAAGGGCAACGTGGCTTGTCCCCCTCACCGGAATTGCACTGATCATTATGGGCGTCTGGCTGTTCGCAACCTTCTGGATTGCGACAGGCTGATACGCGCAGACCGGCCGATGGACCGGCCAAATCTCGGGTCCTGCACCAACTTGATTAACAGGAGGTATACATGCCTATTTTCATAACCTACGCGTCTTACTCGCGGGCGGGTATCAAAGGTATGCTGAAGAAACCCGCGGACCGCACGGGACCTGTCAAAGCCCTGCTGAAAAAGGTCGGCGGCAAGCTGTTGGGGTTTTATATGACCACCGGCGAAAATGACGTTGTTGTCATCAGTGAAGCGCCGGAAGGTACGGATGCGGTGGCGGTGGGCATGGCGGTTGCGGCCTCGGGCGCGGTGTCCAAGGTGGAAACGGTACGCGCCTGGACGGCGAAAGATTTTGTTGCCGTCACCAAACAAGCCGCCAAGCTGGCCGGAGTGTATAAACCACCAGGCGGCTAAAGCGAATACGCGCGGAGGGCCTGTAAGCCGGATCTTGTTCCAGGGTTGCCCCCTTCGATGACCATTCCTCTAGGCCGTGCATTGCTGCGCGGCTCAAGCTGCCAACCCGGTCCCTCTCGGCCAAGACAGGCTTAGCGGCGGTTTCGGCTGACGCCGACCTGCCCGCGTGGGGACCCTATTTGGCATTGCTCCCGGTGGGGCTTGCCGTGCCGCCCCTGTTGCCAGCGGCGCGGTGGGCTCTTACCCCACCGTTTCACCCTTACCCCGGACCGAAGCCCTGGGCGGTCTGATTTCTGTGGCGCTTTCCGTCGGGTTGCCCCGCCCGGGCGTTACCCGGCACCATTGTCTTGTGGAGTCCGGACTTTCCTCTCGGGCTTGCACCCCAGCGGCCATCCGGCCCTCCGCGCTGTGTGTGGGTATGCGCAGCGTGAAGCCGCGTCAAGGGCCGGGGGAGTATGAAGGGGCCAGCCCCTTCTTGGCCTGCGGCCAATTCATCCCCGGGATATTTTTGGCCAGATGAAGAACGGGTCAGATGTTAACCGGCCAGTGGCGCGATATCGTCAGGATGCAGGGGGCCGGTGGCCCACGGGCGATATCTGAGGCGCACAGCCGCAAGAAGTGTTTCATCGTCCGTTTCGGCCGTGAAACCAGCATCACGAGCCAGCGCCCGGAGCATATCAGCCGACGTATCCTGGGGGGCTTTTTCTTTCCTACGGAGGGCGGCTAGATTTTGACGTTCCAGCCGCTGCCAGTCAAAGCGCGGGCCGGGATCGATTTTGCGCCCCGGCGCCATATCGGAATGCCCGATCACCCCCTGAGGGCCGATCGACCAGCGCCCCATGATCCGTTGCAACAGACTTTCCAGCGCGGTCATCTGAGGTTCCGAGAACGGATGTGTTCCCAAATTGTCCAGCTCGATGCCGATTGAGCGGGAATTGACATCACCCTGACCGCACCATTCCCCTGCCCCGGCGTGCCAGGCACGGTTTTCTTCCTCCACCATTCGCCATAGCGCACCGTCCGCACCTATCAGGTAATGTGCTGACACTTCGTATGCAGGATCGCACAACCGATCCAACGCGGCCTGCGCCGTGTCCATCGCAGTATAGTGCAAAACGATCAGGGATGGTTTCACCCTATCCCTACGCGCACCGAAATTGGGCGATGGATGCCAGATGGCGTTCAGTGGATCAGTTGTTGACGGCACTGCGGAACAGGCTGGGATCCCAGCCGCAGGCATAGCCATCGCCGTCCGGGTCCAGACCCTTGCGGTCTCGTTGAGGGCCGCCGTTGGACAGAAACTCGATCTGGGCCTGATCGGCGGACGGGAAGCGGGCGCAATTGCGTTGCGCCTTGGCTTGCAGGTTAAAGCCTGCGCGGCTGTACAACTGTGTTCCGACCGGGTTTGAAGTGTTCAGCGCGTATTGCACGATGTTGGGTTGCCCATCCGTGCCGCGCTGAGGCACGGCAGTCGGCGCGACAACCTCGTAAGTTTGACGGTTCTGCTGAATCAGAGCAGCGTCGGATTCGATGGTACGGCGGTCTGAAACCGCTGCGAAATCCTGTTCATCGGATATTGTGGTGTTGTTTGTCGTTGAAACCGGAGCCGGGGCAGCTGTGGTTTGCCCGGGCGTGCTGGCCAACGCTGCTGCCGTCGCCGAGGCGAGGTCGGCATTGTCGCCGGTTGGCAACGGGGCAACAGCACCCGGCGCGCCCAGCTGCTGCTCGGACACCTCAGCAGGACCAAGAGGATTCCCTGAATACCCCTGCCCCGCCAACTGCGCCTCGCGTTGCGCCTGATATTGCGGCGTGTTGAAATCCGTTGCGTCCACCGGGGCCACCGTGTCACAGGCGGCCATTAGTCCGATTGCGGGGATCAGAAGCGTTAAGCGCATTCAGCTGCTCCGTCTTACGTTGTCTTGTTTGCCTTTAGGATTACCACCATTTCCCTGGCTTGGCCACGAACCCGGCGGCGTTTTCCAGCGCATAGGCAGTGTTGAGCAGATCGCCCTCGTCCCACGGACGCCCGATCAGTTGCAGGCCAAGCGGCAGACCCTGTGCGTCCAGTCCGGCAGGCACCGAGATGCCCGGCAGACCAGCCAGGTTCACTGTTACGGTAAAGACGTCGTTCAGATACATCTGAACCGGATCGGCCTCGGTCATTTCACCCAAGCCGAAAGAGGCGGAGGGCGTTGCCGGGGTCAGGATCGCGTCGACACCTGCGGCAAAGACGTCTTCGAAGTCTTTCTTGATCAGTGTCCGCACTTTGCGGGCACGGTTGTAGTAGGCATCGTAGAACCCAGCCGACAGAACGTAGGTACCGACCATGACACGACGCTGAACTTCATGGCCGAAGCCTTCGGCGCGGGTCTTTTCGTACATCTCGGTGATGCCATCGCCTTGCCCCAGTTGCGCGCGGCGGCCATAGCGCACACCGTCATAACGCGCGAGGTTCGAGGACGCCTCGGCCGGGGCAATAACGTAATAGGCGGGCAGCGCGTATTTCGTATGCGGCAGTGAGATATCGACGATCTCGGCACCCGCGTCCTTCAGCATCGCGGCACCGTCGGCCCACAGCTTTTCAATCTCGGCGGGCATACCGTCCATGCGGTATTCTTTGGGGATACCGATTTTCTTGCCCTTGATGTCGCCGGTCAGCATCGCCTCAAAATTCGGGACGGCGAGTTCGGTGCTGGTGGAATCCTTGGGGTCGTGACCGCACATCGCCTCGAGCATGATGGCCGCGTCGCGCACGTTCTTGGTCATCGGCCCAGCCTGATCCAGCGAGGATGCAAAAGCGACGATGCCCCAGCGCGAGCAGCGGCCATAGGTCGGCTTGATGCCGGTGATGCCGACAAATGCGGCGGGCTGACGGATCGAACCGCCGGTATCGGTGCCGGTTGCTGCCAGACACAGATCAGCGGCCACGGCAGATGCAGACCCGCCCGACGAGCCGCCAGGGGTTAGTTGCGCATCATCATTACCGCGCCGCCAGGGGCTGACGGCATTGCCGTAAACGCTGGTTTCATTGGACGAGCCCATGGCGAATTCGTCCATATTCAGCTTGCCCAGCATCACCGCGCCGGAATCGGCCAATTTCTGCGACACGGTAGATTCATATTCGGGCTTGAACCCTTCCAGAATCTTCGAGGCCGCCTGCGACGGCACGCCCTTGGTACAGAACAGATCCTTGATGCCGATCGGCAAACCGCACATGGACGGAGCGTCGCCGCCTTTGATCCGCACATCCGCCGCCTGCGCACGTTCCAGCGCGATCTCGGGTGTTTTATGGACAAAAGCGTTCAGCGCGTCAGCGTCGTCGATTGCCTTGAGGCAGGATTCGGTCAATTCAACCGAGGTCACGTCACCCTTGCGCAGCGCGTCGCGGGCCTCGGACAGGCCCAGTTTGTTCAGATCGCTCATGTCTTACTCCACCACTTTGGGGACTGCGAAGAAACCTTCGCGCGCGTCGGGGGCATTGGCCAGAACCTTATCCTGCTGGCTGCCGTCGGTGACCACGTCTTCACGACGCTTCAGGCGCATGGGCTCGACCGAGACCATCGGCTCAACCCCTTCGACGTCAACTTCGTTCAGTTGCTCGATGAACCCAAGGATGGTGTTGAACTCGGACGCCAGCGCCGGCAGCGCGTCATCCTCGACCTTGATCCGGGCCAGTTTGGCCACCTTGGCGGCAGTGCTTTGGTCAATCGACATCGGAAAACCTCATATGCGTTAGGGGGCATTTACCTGTCCGATGCCCGGGTCGCAAGACCGCCCGGGCGTGGATGTGCCGTGTTTCGCCCTGCGCACAGGGACCGCCGTTCAAAATTGCATATGCCCCATGCGAAAAAGCAAACCGATTAGTTCACTTTGCCTCTTGAATTATAAACTAAACAGTTCATTTCAAAATATACGACACAGCGAAACCCGGAGATCAAAATGAAAACTCTCATCGCAGCAACCCTTTTGACCGCAACTGCTCTCAGCACGCCTGCCCTGGCGTTCAGCCTCAGCACACAGGGTTTGACCCGCAACCTTTCATTCCCTGAACCTGTTTCGGAACCGGTCACGCAGGACACCACCAACCCGGGAAAATAAGTGGAAAATGCGGCCGGGCCGGAAACCCCCAACTGGCCCGGCCGGAATGCAATTGCTTGCTGCATCTCTTGAAACCAGCCGCTACGATAGCCCGAAACGATCCGCCGGACTGCATCGCAGATCCGGCAAGCCAACGGAGCGGAAGATGAGCGCACGCAAGCAAGCGATACTGGACGCGATTGATACAGCCAACAGGCAAGACCCCAATCACGAAGACGGCCAGCCCGCCGCCCTGCTGTATGGCCAGAGGATGAGCGCCGAGATGGACAGGCTGTTTCCCGACGCCTCGGACATTCTGCAAATTGCTGGGCGTGGTCAGCATGTCGAACGCTGGAAACTGGCGCGCAGCGAATTCCCCGAAGGGCGTGCAGGGTATCTGGCATGGCGCAAGGCGCAGGGCGAATATCACGCTGACGTCGTCATTGGCCTGATGGAACAACACGGCTACGGCGCGGATGAGGTCGAAGCCGTCGGTCGCATGTTGCGCAAGCAAGGCATCAAGCGCGATGCCGATGTGCAAGCCCTGGAAGACGTCATCTGTTTCGTGTTCCTGAAATGGTACTTCGCCCCATTTGCCGCCAAACACTCGGACGAGAAAATCCAACGCATTGTCGAAAAAACTGCGCGCAAGATGTCGGCTGATGGCCGGGCGCGGGTGTTGTCCGAATTCGATCTGCCGGACCATCTGGCCGCCGCGTTTCAGGGCTGAGACGTGCGGGCCAGGTGCCTGCGATACACGTCGATCATCCAACCCAGCATGGTGGCGTTCAATATGTGCCACATGAAATGCGTACCCAGCGGCAGCTGCGCGCAAAGTGATTGATCCATCGCGCGGAAACTGATCGAGGCAATCAGAATCATTGCCCCGATCGTCAGACCACGGGCCGTATCCGGCCATTGGCGGCGCAGCAGAAACGCATAGATCAGGATCAGCAACGGGACCGGCGCATATGCCGCTGACCCGCCCAACCCGGGCACAAGCTGAAACAGGGGCAGCAACGCCGCGCTATAGGGAATGAAAAGGGCCGTCACGGTCGCAGCGGACAACGGCCGCATTCCCCAGACGTCGCGATTGATCGCGTAGATATAGACAAGAATATACAGCAGGATCGGCACCACGTCCGCCATGGCCGCCCAGACCTGCGCGTGCGTATGAAACAGAAAACTGCCCACGCCGATGCCTGCCAGAATGACCACCAGCACCATCGCCAAGGGCATCCCCTGCCCCCGCACCCGCCACCACATGACAAACGCCGCGATCAGAAACGCCGCATTGGTCAGGGCGTTTACCGGCTCGGCCCAGTAAGCGGGCGACAAACGTTCGCAATATCCGTTGATTTCCTGAAACCAATCCATGAACTTTTACATAACCGATACTAGATAAAGGCCAACAGTTTGTTTGGGAGGACTATTTCATGAATATCATCTGGCTGGGCCACGGCAGTTTCCGCATAGAAACGCAAGGTCAGGTTCTGCTGATCGACCCGTGGCTGACCGGCAATCCGGTCCTGTCGGAAAGCCAGCACGATGCCGCGCTGCAAGGGGCGACGCATATCCTTTTGACGCACACCCATTTCGATCACGTCGCCGACGTCGTATCGCTGGCCAAGCACCTCAAGGTGCCGGTGGTTGGTCAATATGATCTGATGGGTTTCTGGAGCGAGTCGGAAGGGTTGGAAACCGTCGGCTTCAACAAAGGCGGCACGGTCAATCTGAACGGCGTCAAAGTGTCGATGGTGCCAGCCTCGCACAGTTCGACCTTTTCGACGCCGGATGGCCTGCGCACCGGCGGCAGCGAGGTTGGGTTCATGATCGCGACCGAGGGACATATGGTCTATGTGTCCGGGGATACCGATATCATGGCCGATATGGACTGGATGGGCGATTACTACAAACCCGACATCGGCATCCTGTCGGCGGGTGGCCATTTCACCATGGATATGAAGGGCGCGGCTTATGCCGCCAAACGGTACTTTGATTTCAAAACCGTGATTCCCTGCCACTATCAGACCTTCCCGATTCTGGAACAATCGGCGCAGGTGCTGGTGGATGGGTTACCCGGTGTTGATGTGATCGAGCCGCAGGTTATGCAGCCGATCAGCCTTTAGGATCGCGCCGCGCGGCAAAGAAATCTCTCAACAGATCGGCGGCTTCCTGACCGCCGATCCCGTCATAGATTTCGGGGACATGATGCGCCTGCTTATGCGAGAACACCCGCGCGCCATGGGCCACGCCGCCAGATTTCGGATCGGCAGCACCGTAATAGATGCGCCGGATACGCGCCGCAGCCAGGGCCGCCGCGCACATCGCGCAGGGTTCCAGCGTAACATACAGATCATGACCGGCCAGCCGCTCTGATCCGGCTGCGGCGCAGGCGGCGCGCAGGGCAAGAATTTCGGCATGGGCAGTGGGATCGTTCAACTCGCGCGTGCGGTTGCCGGCGGCGGCCACGACGCGGCCATCCGCGACGATGACAGCGCCCACAGGAACCTCTCCGCGTTGCGCTGCGGCCCGGGCCTGTTCCAGCGCCAGGTTCATATGCGATCTGAACTCCATGCCCCTGACTGCATCAGAAACCTGCCTTTCGCAAGCGCGCGGGATGCGCTATGGCCTGCGGATGAACAAAACCCCTCCTCCCGGCGACCGGATCGCCAAAGTGCTGGCCCGCGCGGGTGTCGCCTCGCGCCGCGAGGCTGAACGCATGATCGAAGCAGGCCGCGTTGCGGTGAATGGCAAGGTCATCGACAGCCCGGCCCTGAACGTCACCGCCAAAGACAAGATCACCGCCGATGGCAAACCGGTATCCGAACCGGAACCCACACGCCTGTGGCTGTATCACAAGCCCTCTGGTCTGGTGACAACGACCCGCGACGAGAAAGGCCGTGCGACCATTTTCGACAAACTGCCCGAAGATATGCCTCGCGTCATGAGCGTTGGGCGGCTGGATTTGAATTCCGAAGGTCTGTTGCTGCTGACCAATGACGGCGGCATCAAGCGCAAGCTGGAACTGCCCGCGACCGGTTGGCTGCGAAAGTACCGCGTGCGCGTGAACGGGCGGCCAAAAGACGAAGACTTTGCACCGCTGCGCAAGGGTCTTGTTGTCGATGGCGAACGTTTCCAGCCGATGACCGTAACGCTGGACCGTCAGCAGGGCGCAAACGCCTGGCTGACCATTGGCCTGCGCGAAGGCAAAAACCGCGAAATCCGCCGCGCGATCGAAGACATCGGCTTTGCTGTGAACCGGCTGCTGCGCGTGTCCTACGGCCCCTTCCAGCTGGGCACTCTGAAACCTGGCGAAGTCGAAGAGATCCGCCGCCGCGTGATGCGCGATCAATTGGGGTTGGATGCCGAGGTCCAAACCGAAGACACCCCCAAACGACCCGCCCGGCCACAAAGAAAACGGCCAACCGTCGGCAAGAAACCTCGCAAGTGACGCGAGTTAGGCAACCTTTCCCCTAGCGCCGGGCCGCCTCATCCCCTAAATTTTCCGTGAGGGTGAATTCTGAAGGGGGCGTCATGTCCGGAACCGGCGTGCAAAAACTGGCCTATGTGGCGCTGCTGGCGCTGCTTATCGGCGTCTGCACCGGCCTATTGGGGGGCTTGTAGGGGCATGGCCAAACGGTATGGCGGCAAATTCAGCCCGCAAGACGCTTCTCCATCATCAGAGCAGCCTGCGCGGGGGCAATTTGACCGCGCTCGGGTCGAACCTGCGGGCGCACGTGTAAACCTGCTGTTTCTTCCTGCGGTTCCGCTGGTGTTCCTGTCACTGAACGACGGTGCCATCGGGATGACAATCGGGCTGGTCGCAGCGGGCCTGCTGACCGCCGCCGCGTTTCTGCTGCGTGAAGGCTTGCGCGCCGAAGCCGCGTATAATGCGCGCCGCACCGCCCGTCGCCCGGCCTTTCCACGCAAGGTTTTCGCAAGCCTGCTAACCGGTCTTGGTGCCGCGCTTGCCGCATACCGAACCGAATACCTGAATGCCGAAACCGCCGCGCAAGCCAGCCTGCTGGCGCCCGTTCTGTTTGGTGTCGTGGCAACCGCCCTGCATTCTGTGTCCTTCGGCCTGGATCCAATGAAGGACAAAGGCATGGAAGGGGTCGACACCTTTCAGCAAGATCGCGTCGCCCGGGTGGTCGAAGACGCCGAAAACCACCTGACCGATATGACCGATGCCATCAAACGCGCCGGTGACCGTCAGATCGAAGCGCGGGTCGAACGGTTTCAGGACACCGCCCGCGACATGTTCCGCACCGTCGAAGAGGACCCGCGTGATCTGGCCGGTGCCCGAAAATACCTGACCGTCTATTTGCAGGGCGCACGCGATGCGACGGTGAAGTTCGCCGATGTCTATGCCCGCACCCGGGACGCGCAGGCGCTGACCGATTACTCGGCGTTGCTGGATGATCTGGAACAGAATTTCGCCGCGCGCACGCGCAAGATGCTATTGGACGACCGCAGTGATCTGACGGTCGAAATTGACGTGTTGCGCGAAAGGCTGCAACGCGAAGGCGTCCGGTTGGACTGACCGGCCATTTTTTCGAGAAAGGATTACCCCATGTCCGATGAGATCAAGAACAAGGCGGTCGAAGCGGAAACGCTGGTGCAAGAGGTCACAGCCGTTGCCCTGCCCGACCCCACGGCCGAGATTATCTCGCTGGAAGAGGCAGACGACCCGGTCAGCGCCGAGATCCGCAAGCGGATGGATGAGATCGACATGGACAACACCAATTCGATCGTCTCGTTCGGCTCGTCCGCTCAGGCCGAGTTGCAAGAGATCAGTCAGGCCATGCTGGCGGATGTGCGCAATAAGGATGTCGGCCCTGCAGGGGATAGCCTGCGCAATATCGTGACCACGATCCGGGGCTTTTCCGTCAGCGAACTGGACGTACGCCGCGAGCGCAGCTGGTGGGAACGGCTGCTGGGCAAGGCGGCCCCTTTTGCGAAATTCACGGCGCAATTCGAAGACGTTCAGGGTCAGATCGACAGGATCACCGACGATCTGCTGGGCCATGAGCATACCTTGCTGAAAGACATCAAGTCGCTGGACCTGCTGTATGAAAAGACACTTGGGTTTTATGACGAACTGGCGCTTTATATCGCGGCGGGTGAGGAAAAGCTGACCGAGCTGGACAGCCACGATATCCCGGAAAAAGAGGCGCAGGTTCAGGCTGCGCCAGAAGAAGAACAGGTGATGAAAGCGCAGGAGCTGCGCGACATGCGCGCCGCCCGTGATGATCTGGAACGTCGCGTGCATGATCTGAAACTGACCCGGCAAGTAACAATGCAATCGCTGCCTTCGATCCGCTTGGTACAGGAAAATGACAAATCGCTGGTGACCAAGATCAACTCGACTTTGGTCAACACCGTGCCACTGTGGGAAACCCAGCTGGCACAGGCCGTCACCATCCAACGCAGCGCCGAGGCCGCCTCGGCCGTGCGCGAAGCCAACGACCTGACGAATGAACTGCTGACCTCGAACGCGGCCAATCTGCGTCAGTCGAACAAGATGATCCGCGAGGAAATGGAACGCGGTGTGTTTGATATCGAAGCGGTCAAACAGGCCAATGCGGATCTGATCGGTACGATCAATGAAAGCCTCGCAATCGCGGATGAGGGCAAAGCCAAACGCGCCGCCGCCGAGCAGGAGTTGCAGAAGATGGAAACCGAGCTGCGCGATACTCTGGCCTCGGCCAAGGCGCGCAAGGACGGGATCGGCGACAACGCCGGAACGGCAGTCCCGGGCTGACGGCGGGCTGGGTGTGCGGTTGTCGGTCTATCTGAAGCCCCTGTTGGGATTTGTATCGCTATTGGCGCTGGCCAATTGCGATGAAACTCTGACGTCTTCGGTTGTTCCGAAACCGCGCCCGGTGGCCGCCGCCCCTGCGCCCAATGCCTATGTCCCTGCATCCGCCGCCAGTCAGGATCTGGCCCGGTTTTATCAACGGGTTGAACGTGATCTGCAGACCCGGGGTATGCTGCGCGTGGACGGCGGCAACCACGACACGCCTTATGATGCCGATGATCTGGCGCGTAACTTTGAGGCCATCGCCTTTTACAGCGAATACCCAGACCACGCAGTAACGGCCCCTACGCAGCGCACGGATGGGCAGCTGAGCCGCTGGTCGGTCCCGGTGCGCGTGCAGGCAGAATTTGCCCCCTCGGTCGCCCCCGCCGCGCGCGAGAAAGATGCCGCTGAGGTTGAGGCGTTTACCGCACGGCTGGCTCGGCTGACAGATCACCCGATCTCGGTCGTCAATCGCAAGGCCAATTTCCATGTCTTCTTTGCGGGCAAAGATGACAGCGCCTATGTGGTTCAGCGCCTCAAACAACTGATCCCCGGCATCAGCACGCCCTCGCTGGATCTGGTCGCAAACCCGCGCGCCAATATAGATTGCCTTGTATTTGCGTCTCCGACCTCGGCGGCGCCCTTTCAGTTTGTACGCGCGGTGACGCTGATCCGGACCGAACTGCCCGATCTAACGCGCCGCAGTTGCATTCACGAGGAAATCGCCCAGGGGCTTGGCTTGTCCAATGACAGCCCCGCGGCGCGACCGTCGATTTTCAACGATGATGATGAATTTGCGCTGCTGACAAGCCATGACGAAAAGCTGCTGACAATGCTTTACGACCCACGCCTGAAACCCGGAGTGTCGGCAGAAGACGCCCGCCCTGTGGTACGGATTATTGCACGCGAATTGATGGGCCAGCCTCTCTGAGCCCTAGGAAAGGAGACCCCAATGGGTATTTTCGATTTTCTGACCGGAGAATTCATCGACGTCATTCACTGGGTCGACGACACCCGCGACACCATGGTCTGGCGGTTTGAACGCGAAGGGCATGCGATCAAATATGGCGCCAAGCTGACCGTGCGCGAAGGACAGGCGGCGGTGTTTGTGCACGAAGGGCAACTGGCGGATGTGTTCACGCCCGGTCTTTACATGCTTGAGACCAACAACATGCCGATCCTGACGACCCTGCAGCATTGGGACCACGGCTTTCAGTCCCCGTTCAAGTCCGAGATCTATTTCGTCAACACGACCCGCTTCAATAACCTGAAATGGGGCACCAAGAATCCGATCATGTTGCGCGATCCGGAATTCGGCCCAACCCGCATTCGGGCCTTTGGCTCTTACACCACGCGGGTAAAGGATCCGGCGAAATTCATGATCGAGATCGTGGGAACCGACGGCGAATTCACGATGGATGAGATCAGCTTTCAGATCCGCAATATCATCGTACAGGAATTCAGCCGCGTGATCGCCGGATCAGGCATTCCGGTTCTGGACATGGCCGCCAATACCGCCGACCTGGGTAAGCTGATCGCGGCCGAGGTTTCGCCCGTGCTGGACGGCTATGGGCTGGAAATGCCGGAATTCTATATCGAAAACATCTCGCTACCGCCTGCGGTAGAGGCGGCGCTGGACAAGCGGACATCCATGGGGTTGGCCGGTGATCTGGGCAAGTTCACCCAATACTCCGCTGCTGAAGCCATGACCGCAGCCGCCAATAATCCCGGTCAGGGTGGCGGTATGGGTGCGGGTCTTGGCATGGGAATGGGAATGGCGATGGCACAGCAGATGTCGAACATGGCAGCGGGTCAGCCCAGCGGCCCGTGGGGCGGTTCCGCCCCCGCTGCCTCGCAACCGGCAGCGCACGCGGCCCCGCCGCCTCCGCCTCCGGTCGAGCATGTGTGGCATATCGCGGTGGATGGTCAGACAAGTGGCCCGTTCTCGAAGGCCAAGATGGGTCGCATGGCCACGGATGGAGAGATTACGCGTGACACCCATGTCTGGACTGCCGGTCAGGACGGCTGGAAAAAGGCTGGCGATGTGCAGGAACTGGCACAGCTGTTCACAATTCTGCCGCCCCCGCCGCCCGGAAGCTAACCCCGTGACTAACGCCGATCGGGTGGCTCCTTATTCCCAGCGCGACATCGCGTGCGCGGTCAAACTGTGCGCGCTTCTGGGGTGGGTAGGCGTTATTGGCGTGCCGATTTTCTCTCACGCCTATCGAATTGGCCTGGATCTGAACTCGCTGTCCCTTGTTTTCTGGTATGCATTATTTGGCCTGCCAATTTCACTTTTCATTTGTTGGTTGTTGGTCAAACCGTTTTTGCGAATCATGATGCGACGCAAGACAAGCTATGTCCGCGCAGCATATTGGGGTGCAGGAATTGGGTTCAGCCTTGTGGCCGTTTGGGTTGCCTTCAGCCGTTACAGAGGGTGGCGCAAGTCACAGGAATCCAAGACTAAGTCCAGCTATGGAGACGGCAAAGATACAATAGAAGTAAACGGCCTATTGACTGATTACGGTTGGTGGTTACTTGTTCAGAACTCATTCCAGTTCATCCTGATCTGCACCCTCGCGGCCTTGATCGTGCGCCTGATTATCGGTCCCGGAAAATACGACCTTCCAATCGAGGCAAAGCAATGACCGACGAACACAGATTTCCCTGCGACCAATGCGGCGCGGATTACCGGTTCAATCCTGATGACGGCAGCCTGTCCTGTGATCATTGCGGACATTCCGAGGCCATCGGCGCTGGCCCCTGGGGCGGTGCCAGCCTGAAAGAGCTGGATTTTGACGCGGCCATCGCCGACCAGTTGCCGGACAGCGAGATCGAGGAAACCCGTGTCCTGTCCTGCCCCAACTGCGCGGCTCAGGTCGAGTTCGACCCTGCCACTCACGCTGCGGAATGCCCGTTCTGCGCCACGCCTGTGGTCACGGATACCGGGGTCAGCCGACATATCAAACCGCGCGGCGTCTTGCCCTTTGCGCTGGATGAACGCACGGCGCATAAGGCGATGGGGGATTGGTTGGGTCGGCTCTGGTTTGCGCCCAACGGGTTGAAGGATTACGCCCGCAAAGGCCGCAAGATGCAGGGCATCTATGTGCCCTATTGGACGTTCGATGCCGACACCCAATCCAGCTATCGCGGCGAACGTGGTACGGTTTACTATGAAACCCGAACCGTCATGCGGGACGGCAAGCGCGTCCAGCAGCAGGTGCCCAAGGTGCGGTGGTCGCCAAAATCCGGCCGCGTGGCGCGGTTTTTCGACGATGTTCTGGTGCTGGCATCACGCTCGCTGCCCAAAAAGTACACCGATGCGCTGGAACCCTGGGATTTGCCCGCGCTGGAACCCTATCAACCCGAGTATCTGGCCGGATTCCGGGCCGAGGCCTATACCGTAGAACTGCAGGAAGGTTACACCGAGGCACGCGGGTATATAGCGCGGGTGATCGAACGGGACGTGCGGTTTGACATCGGCGGTGACCGCCAGCGGATACATGCGATTGATACAGATGTGCGAGACGTGACCTTTAAGCACATTCTTCTGCCGGTCTGGATGGCAGCCTATAAATACCGCGGCCAAACATACCGGTTCGTGGTGAACGGCCGCACCGGCCGCGTTCAGGGAGAGCGCCCCTGGTCGGCCATCAAGATCACCATTGCCGTTGTTCTGGGGCTGCTGGTTGCGGCGGGCGTCGGGTATCTGATGGCGACCGGCCAGCAAGGGTGACCTAAAGCCCAAGCATCGAAGATTTATAGTGACTGCGCTTGAACTTCCGCTGGGCAGCCACCATTCTGGCGTGCGTTAACGCCAAGGGGGAGGAGGCCAGAGTGACGCTGTTCGATCTGAACCAACTGCTGGCCGCGCGCCATTCGTGCCGCGCGTTTCGCCCCGATCCGGTGCCAAAGGATCAGATCGCGCAAATTCTGACCAGCGCCGCGCGTGTGCCCAGTTGGTGCAACGCCCAACCCTGGCATGTAGCCGTCACCAGCGGCGAAGAAACCGACCGGTTTCGCACGGCGATGCAAAATGAGGCCGCGACCGGCGCCCCTGCCCCGGACCTGCCGTTTCCCATGTCTTACTCCGGGATTTACAAGGATCGCCGCCGGGCGTGTGGCTGGGCTTTGTACGAGGCGGTGGGCGTGGAACGCGGTGACCGGGCGGGCTCGGCCCATCAGATGATGCAGAATTTCTTGCTGTTTGGCGCGCCGCATTGCGCCATCCTTTCCAGCCCCAGAGAGTTGGGGGCTTATGGCGCGATGGATTGCGGCGGGTTCGTCACCGCCTTTTCACTGGCCGCGCAAGCCTTGGGTGTGGCCACGATCCCGCAAGCAGCGGTGGCCGCCTACAGCCCGTTCCTGCGCAGGTATTTCGACATTCCCGATGACCGGGCGGTTTTATGTGCGATTTCCTTCGGCTATGCGGATAAGGATCATCCAGCCAACAGTTTTCGCACCAAGCGTGCCGATCTGAGCGAGATCGTCGACTGGCTGGAATAGCAAACGCAGCAGGCGGAGAACGAATTTGCGCGCAGTATTACAACGTGTATCTCATGCCAGAGTTTCGGTTGAAGGTCAGGTGATCGGCCAGACCGGGCCGGGTCTGATGATCCTGGTCTGCGCGATGCAGGGCGATGATGAAAAAGCGGCGGATCAACTGGCCGCCAAAGCTTCCAAACTGCGTATCTTCAAAGATGATGCTGGTAAAATGAACCGGTCGGTGGTGGACATCGAAGGCTCGGCGCTGGTGATCAGTCAATTCACGCTGGCCGCCGACACGTCACGCGGGAACAGGCCGGGTTTTTCCGAAGCGGCCCCGCCGGAGGTGGGTAAACACCTGTATGAGGTCTTTGCCCAGCGGCTGCAGACCCACGGCGTGCCGGTCGAAACCGGGCAGTTCGGGGCGGATATGGCTGTGGAACTGGTCAACGACGGGCCGGTGACGATTTGGCTGGAAAGTTGATGGGCGGACCCGAACAGGCAATTCGCATCTGGCAGGCTGGTGTAGCGGCTGTGGGTGGCCACGCGGCGACCAGCAAAGTGTTGCGCGATATCGCCAAGCCCGATCAGATACTGGCCGTTGGCAAACCCGCAGCGGCAATGGCCCGTGCGGCGCTGGAACATTTCGGGCCGCGCCCGACGCTGGTGGTTACCAAGGACGACCATGGGCGCGATCTGCCCGAATATGTCACGGTGATCGAGGCGTCGCATCCCATCCCCGACGCCCGCAGCCTTCGGGGTGGCGCAGCCCTACGCAAGGCGGTCGAGGCGATGGAACCCGGCACGCATCTGCTGTTACTGGTCTCGGGCGGGGCCTCATCACTGGCCGAAGACCTAGTGCCTGGCAAATCGCTGTCTGATCTGGAACTGTTGAACAAGAAGTTGCTGGCAGCGGGTCTGGATATCACCGCAATGAACACGGAGCGCCGCAAGCTTTCGCGGATCAAGGGCGGTGGATTATTGTCTCATTTCCGGGGCGGGGAAGTCACCGTTCTGGCGATATCGGATGTGCCCGGTGATGACCTGAATGTCATCGGATCGGGTATCGGGGCCATTCCCGACCATTGCGGCTTTCAGGCCGAGGCCCGGATCGTGGCCTCGAACGCCCATGCGCGCGCGGCGGCGGTGCAGCTTGCCCAAACCGAAGGTCTGCCCGTGCTGGCCAACGAAGAATGCCTGCACAACGATTACCTGAAGGTGGCTGAAACACTGGGTGCGCGCACACGCGCCATGCCCCACGGTGTCATGATCTTTGGCGGCGAGCCAACGGTGGTCCTGCCGGACGACCCGGGACGCGGCGGGCGTAATCAGGCGCTGGCGCTGGCGCTGGCCCGCGAGATTTCAGGCAGCGAGGGGATCACGGTCGTCGTTGGCGGAACCGATGGCACCGACGGTCCAACACAGGCCGCCGGCGGCATTGTCGACGGGACCACTTGGGGCGACGGCGCAGCACTGGCGTTGCAGCGGGCGGACAGCGGTCATTATCTGGATCGCAAGGGGGCTTTGCTGGTGACAGGCCCGACTGGGACTAACGTAATGGACCTTCTTGTCGCAATCCGCCACTGATCCGACGATTTTGACCTGACCTCAAAAACGCAAGACCCGGACATTGAGCAAATGAACCACCCCTCAAACGCGCTGCGTGACATCGACGACCTCGCCGACGTTGGTATCGAGATGCCGGACGGCTGCCGCCTGTCCGCGCGGGTCTGGCGACCCAAAGACGCCGAGGAAAACCCTGTTCCGGCCATCTTGGAATTTCTGCCCTATCGCAAACGCGACGGGACTGCGGCGCGGGATGCTTTGACCCATCCGTGGTTTGCCAAACGTGGCTATGCCTGCATTCGCGTTGACACGCGCGGCAACGGCGACAGCGATGGGCTGATGGAGGACGAATACACCCAGCAAGAGCAAGATGACGCGGTCGCGGCAATTCAATGGCTGGCCGGGCAATCGTGGTGCACGGGTAATGTCGGGATGATGGGCATAAGCTGGGGAGGGTTCAACGCGCTGCAAGTCGCGGCGATGCAGCCCGCGCCGCTCAAGGCCATCATTACCCTGTGCTCGACCGCCGACCGCTATGCTGACGACATTCATTACAAGGGCGGTTGCCTGCTGAACGAGAACCTGGGCTGGGGCGCGACCATGTGGTCTTATTCGTCACGCACACCAGACCCGGCGCTGCGCCCGAACTGGCGTGAGGCGTGGCTGGACCGGCTAGAAAATGAACCCTTCTTGCCTTCAGTCTGGCTGCGGCACCAGACACGGGACGGTTATTGGCAGCATGGGTCTGTCTGCGAGGATTTCAGCGCCATCCAAGCCGCGACACTGGCGGTTGGCGGCTGGGGTGACGGGTACAAGAACACGGTGCCGCGGCTGGTTGAACAGCTTGACGCTCCGGTCAAGGGGATCGTCGGCCCCTGGGTGCACAAATACCCCCACTTCGCGGTACCCGAACCCCGGATCGGTTTTCTGCAAGAGGCGCTGCGCTGGTGGGATCACTGGCTGAAAGGTCTGGATACCGGCGTCGACCAAGACCCCGATTACCGCGCGTACCTGATGGATGGTGTACGCCCGCAGCGGTGGTACAGCGAACGGCCGGGCCGGTGGGTCGCCGAAGACACGGGGGCGACATCGCATCTGCCCTGTCAGACGCTGCGCTTATCCAATGACGGTCTTGGACAAGCCGGGCCGCTGGATGTCCGGGTCAGCTCTCCGCAAACCTGCGGCATGGAAAGCGGTGAATATTGCGCCATCTGGCTGGGACCGGACATGCCGGGGGATCAGCGCCCCGACGACGCGCTGTCAACCTGTTTCGACGGCGCGCCACTGACCGAGGATCTGAGTATCGTCGGCGCACCCCGCGTCCGGTTGCGCATCAGCGCCAATCGCCCGCAGGCGCAGGTTGCGGTCCGGTTGAACCATATCCACCCGGACGGGGCCACGACCCGGATCACCTATGGGGTGCTGAACCTGTCCCATCGTGACGACCATGCCCGGCCAGAACCCCTGACACCCGGCACCCCGTATGACATGACGCTGGACCTTGATCACATCGCCTATCGCGTTCCCAAAGGGCACCGGCTGCGGATTGCTGTTTCCAGCGCTTACTGGCCGCTGATCTGGCCATCCCCCGAACCGGTTGAGCTGCACTTGACGGGCGGTGACGTAACGATCCCTAACCGGCAATCGCCGGGTTCGGATGAATATCAGTTTCCCCCGCCCGATTCTGAGACCCCGCAGGACGTATCGACGCTGCGTAACGTCAAAAACGCGCGACGGGTCGAAACGGATATGAACTCGGGTGAAACACACCTGGTCATCGAGGATGATTTTGGCCTGATCAAAGACAACCAGCATGGCCTGGTTTACGGTGGAACGGCCTATGAATGTTGGTCGATTCACCCCGACGACCCCTTGTCGGCAAAGGGCCTGTGCCGCTGGACGCAACAGATGATCCGGGGTGATATCGACCTGCGCACCGAAACGTCCTGCGAGATGTGGTCCGACAACCGGGAATTTTTCCTAAAGGCCACGCTAAAAGCCTATGAAGGCGAAAAACTGGTATATTCAAGGGATATGGAGGACATCGTTCCACGCAATCAGATATGACTTTCGAACGATTCCGCGCCAGACATTTGTCCTTGTCCGCCGGGTCGAAATGCGCCAACTTTGACTCAAACGCCAATAAAAAGCCCGCCAAGGGCCAAAATAACCACCAACGGGAGATCTTTGGATGAACGAACAACTCACTCACATGACCACACAGGTAACAGCCGGAAAGCTGACCCGCCGCGAATTTATGGGGAAAGCTGCGGCCCTGGGTGTATCTGCTGCTATGGCCAGCACGATGTTCGCCGACGCGGCACGCGCGGCCGGGCCGAAAAAGGGCGGTACACTGAAGTTTGGCCTGCAGGGCGGCGAATCCACCAACTCGCTTGACCCGGCCACCTACGCCAGCTCGGTTCCGTTCGTTAACGGTAAGCAGTTTGGCGACACGCTGGTCGAGGTTGCGCCGGATGGCACGATCGAACCCCGCCTTGCCGAAAGCGTCGAAGGCAGCGCGGATGCCAAGGTCTGGACTTTCAAGATGCGTCCGGGGGTCGAATTCCACAACGGCAAGACCGTGACCACCGAAGATGTTCTGAAGACCATGGAACGTCACTCGAACGAAGATTCAAAGTCCGGTGCCCTGGGCATCATGAAGGGCATCGAGTCGATGAAGGCTGACGGCAACAACTTTCAGGTCACCCTGACAGAGCCGAACGCCGACCTGCCCTATCTGATGGCCGATTATCACCTGATCATTCAGCCCGATGGCGGCATGGACAACCCCGGTGCAGGCATTGGGACCGGCCCCTATAAGGTCGAAGTGGACGAGCCCGGCGTGCGCCATGTGTACACCAAGTTCGACAACCACTGGAACAGTGACTTCGGTCATTTTGACAGTGTCGAAGTTGTCGTGATCAACGATGCAACCGCACGTACGGCGGCGCTGCAATCCGGTCAGGTTCACGCGATCAACCGGGTCGAGCCCAAGGTTGCCGACCTGCTGGGCCGCGCACCCAATCTCACGGTGCATTCGACGGCTGGTCGTGGTCACTATGTCTTTATCATGCACTGCAACACCGCGCCGTTTGACAACAACGAACTGCGCCTGGCGCTGAAGCACGCGGTCAACCGCGAAGAACTGGTGGACAAAGTCCTGCGCGGCTACGGCTCGATCGGGAATGACATGCCGATCAACGCTGCCTATCCGCTGTTTGACGAATCGATCGCCCAGCGTGAGTTCAGCACCGAGAAAGCGGCAGAACACTATAAAAAATCCGGGCATGATGGATCGCCGATCATCCTGCGGGTCGCCGATGGCGCCTTTCCGGGTGCTGTGGATGCCGCAGCCCTGTTCCAGCAGACAGCAGCGCAAGCCGGTATTCCGCTGGAAATCCAGCGCGAACCGAATGATGGCTACTGGTCCGAAGTATGGAATGTTCAGCCCTTCTGCGCCTCGTATTGGGGTGGCCGTCCGGTGCAGGACCAGATGTATTCGACCGCCTATCTGTCGACTTCCGACTGGAACGACACACGGTTCCAGGTTCCTGCCTTCGATGACATGCTGTTTGCGGCACGCGCCGAGTTGGATCCGGAAAAGCGCAAGGGTATCTACAGCCAAATGGGCCGGATGGTCCGCGACGAGGGCGGCCTGATTTGCCCGATGTTCAACGACTTTGTTGAAGGCGTCAGCAATCAGTTGGCCGGATGGGGCACAGATCCCACCCAAGAACTGATGAACGGCCAGATGTCGCGCAAAATGTGGTTCGCCTGATACGGATCAAGGATTATGCATCCCATCATCAAATTGGTTTCCCAGCGCCTTGCGCTGGGACTCTTGTTGCTGCTTGGCGCTTCGGCCCTTATTTTTGGCCTGACCGAAGCCCTACCCGGAGACGCCGCGCAAGCCGTCCTGGGGCAGTCCGCCACACCTGAGGCCCTGGCAAACCTGCGCGAAGAAATGGGCTTGGACCGCCCCGCGCTGACCCGCTATTTCGAGTGGCTGGGAGGCATCGTTCAGGGTGATCTGGGTCATTCCCTGACCAACAAACTGGATATTGCTGAATCAGTCGGTGGCCGTCTGGGCAACACGCTGTTTCTGGCATTCTGGGCCGCCATCATTTCGGTGCCGCTGGCCATCTTTCTGGGCCTTCTGGCCGTGCGGTATCGCAACCGCTGGCCGGACAAGCTGATCTCGGCCGTGACCCTGACCACCATTTCAATCCCCGAATTTCTGATCGGTTATGTTCTGGTCTATTTCGTTGCGGTTAAGCTGGGTATGTTCTCACCGCTGGCCATGATCAATGACAGCATGACACTGGGCCAAAAGCTGAATTCCATTGCCTTGCCCGTCATCGTTCTGACGTTGGTTGTTCTGGCGCATATGATGCGCATGACACGGGCCGCGATCCTGAACGTGATGCAATCGGCCTATGTGGAAACGGCCGAACTGAAGGGTCTGAGCAATTTCAAGATCATCTACCGCCACGCGCTGCCCAACGCGGTTGCGCCCATTGTCAACGTTGTGATGCTGAACCTGGCTTATCTGGTTGTCGGTGTCGTCGTGGTTGAAGTGGTGTTCGTCTATCCCGGCATGGGACAATACCTGGTGGATCACGTGACCAAACGTGACGTGCCTGTGGTTCTGGCCTGCGGTGTGATTTTTGCCGCCATCTATATCGGACTGAACATGGTTGCTGACATCGTTGCCATTCTGGCCAACCCAAGGCTGAGGCATCCGAAATGAAGAACATCCCAATCTCTGCAATGATCGGGCTGGCCTTTACAGCCCTGTATTTCATCATCGCCATCTTTGCCCCTCTGCTGGCCCCCTACGGTATGGCCGAAGTTGTCGGCGATGTGTGGGAGCCATCCAGTTCGCAATTCTGGCTGGGAACCGACAATATCGGGCGCGATCTGCTGAGCCGCATGATCTATGGCGGCCGCACGACGATCTTCATCGCCACTGCCGCGACGATCCTCAGCTTTGTGACCGGCTCGACCCTTGGCTTTCTGGCTGCCGTTCTGGGTGGCTGGGCTGATCAGGTCATGTCGCGCCTTGTCGATCTGATCATGTCGATCCCGACCCTGATCTCGGCGTTGGTGGTTCTGGCGATGGTTCCGGTCACCATTCCGGTGCTGATCATCGTCATGGGCCTGCTGGACGCGACCCGTGTCTATCGTCTGGCCCGTGCGGTTGCGGTGGATATCGCCGTGATGGACTATGTCGAGGCGGCCAAGCTGCGGGGGGAACGTCAGGCCTGGATCATCTTCCGCGAAGTCCTGCCCAACGCCCTGTCACCGTTGGTCGCAGAACTGGGCCTGCGGTTCATCTTCATGGTTCTGTTTGTCTCGACCCTGTCTTTCCTGGGCCTGGGCGTTCAGCCGCCGCTGGCGGATTGGGGCGGCATCGTGAAGGAAAACAAAGATGGCATCGTTTATGGCATCGGTGCGGCGCTGTACCCCGCCGTGGCGATTGCGACGTTGGCGATCTCGGTCAACCTTGTGGCTGACTGGGTCCTGAACCGTACAACTTCGCTGAAAGGAGGCCGGGGATGAGTGATACCCTTCTCAAGGTCCGCGACCTCAAGATCGGCGCGACTGTGTACCCGCCGGGTGAGAAACCCCATGACATCGAGATCGTGCACGGGGTCAGCTTTGACCTTGAGCGCGGCAAGGTGCTGGGGCTGATCGGAGAATCCGGGGCCGGCAAATCCACCATCGGTCTGGCCTCGATGGCCTATGGCCGGGGCGGGGTCGAGATCACCGGAGGCGAGGTTTGGGTCAACGGGCGCGACATCCTGAAATCTCCTCACGGGGATATCCGCAAGCTGCGGGGGGGCGAGGTTACCTATGTCTCGCAATCCGCGGCGGCATCCTTCAACCCTGCCAAGAAGATCATGGATCAGGTGGTTGAGGCTGCGGTCGAACAGAAAAAGTTCAGCCGCAAAGAGGCCGAGCGTCGTGCGCGCGAACTGTTTGCCAAGCTGGGTCTGCCCGATCCGGACAATATCGGCGAGCGCTATCCGCACCAGGTTTCGGGCGGTCAGTTGCAGCGGTGCATGACTGCGCTGGCGCTGTGTCCCGAACCCGATCTGGTGGTGTTTGACGAACCGACGACGGCACTGGACGTGACCACACAGATCGACGTCCTGATGGCGATCAAAGAGGCCATTGCCGACACTGGCGTTGGCGCGCTGTATATCACCCACGATCTGGCAGTTGTGGCGCAGGTCAGCGACGACATCATGGTCCTGCGAATGGGCGATATGGTCGAATACGGCAGCACCGACCAGATCATCAACAACCCGCAAGAGGGATACACCCAGGCGCTGGTCTCGGTTCGGTCCATCGAACACGAAGAGAAAAAGCCCACACCAGAACCGGTGCTGAGCGTTGACGGTATCACCGCGCGCTACAAGGGGTTGAACTTCGACGTGTTGCACAACGTCAATGTCGAGCTTCATCCGGGGCAGACATTGGCCGTTGTGGGCGAATCCGGCTCGGGCAAGTCGACACTGGCGCGGGTGATCACCGGGTTGCTGCCGCCGCGCGATGGCGAGATCACCTTTGCCGGCCGCAAGCTCAGCCCCAATCTGAAGGGCCGCAACCGCGAAGACCTGCGCGAGTTGCAGATGATCTATCAGATGGCTGACGTGGCGATGAACCCGCGCCAGACAGTTGGTACGATCATCGGACGCCCGCTGGAGTTCTACTTCGGTATGCGCGGCGCTGAAAAACGCAAGCGGATCATCGAATTGCTGGACGAAATCGAGCTGGGCGAAAAGTTCATGGATCGCTATCCGGCGGAACTGTCCGGTGGTCAGAAACAGCGTGTCTGCATCGCCCGGTCGCTGGCGGCCAAGCCCAAGTTGATCATCTGCGATGAGGTCACTTCGGCGCTGGATCCACTGGTGGCGGACGGCATCCTGAAGCTGCTTCTGGACCTGCAAAAGATCGAGGATGTGGCATATCTGTTCATCACCCACGATCTGGCCACGGTCCGCGCAATCAGCGACAGCATTGCGGTGATGTATCAGGGGCGCGTGGTGCGGTATGGATCAAAATCCGAGGTTCTGAGCCCGCCGTTCGACGACTATACCGACTTGCTGCTCAGCTCGGTCCCCGAGATGCATCTGGGCTGGCTGGAAGAGGTCGTCGCCCACCGCAAGATGGAAAGCGCCGGAAACTGATCTGCCCCCCGCAGTGTAACAAGCTGATGAAACTTTGAAATCCCGGCGCTTGGCATGATGACAAGCGTCGGGATTTTGCTATTGGGGGCGCGAACTGACGGCCGGAGGCAAACGAATCCCCTTAGGTCGGACAAAACCGCAATTTTTTCACGAGATCGAACCATGGACCGTAAACTGCTACTGATCGTTCTGGACGGCGTCCCCTGGCGCAACTTTCGCCGCTTGTTCGGCAACCTGGAAGGCTGGGTCGACAGCGGCGAAGCGCAGGTCTGGAAGATGCGCGCGGTCCTGCCGTCGACATCCGCCAGTTGCTATGCCTCGATCCATACCGGTGTGACGCCGCAGGAACATGGCTGCACCGGCAATGGCAATGTGTTTCGGTTAAGCCACAAGGACGTGTTCAGCCAGGTGCGCGAGGGCGGTGGCGTCACGGGTGCTGTGACGCACAGCTACTGGTCGCAATTTTTCAACCGCCATCCGTTCGATTACGTCCGCGATGTCGAATACGACGAACCCGAAAGCCAAACCATCAACCATGGCCGTTTTCACAGCATGACCGGCTATGGCAAGGCCAATCAGATGACGCCCTGCGACGTGGACCTGTTCGGCACGCTGACCAATCTTTGTCTGCGCTTTGGGCTGGATTACGGCATCCTGCACACCTGCACGCTGGACAGTATGGGGCACCGGTTCTTCCACGATTGCGAAGAAATGGATCACGCCTGTTTCGTCATGGACGAGATGCTGGCCCCCTTCATCACACGCTGGCGGCAATTGGGCTATGAGGTAATCGTGACCGCCGACCACGGGCAGGACGAACGCGGCCACCACGGTGGGCGCAGCCCGATGCAGCAGGAAACGGCGCTGTATTACTTTGGCGACGCCAAGGGCCCGGACGCGGATACCGTGATCGACCAGTTGCAACTGGCCCCCACGATCCTCAGACGTATGGGCGCACCGGTGGCAGAGACCATGAAAGCCAAGTCTTTCCTGACCTGGTAACAGGGGTTGCGGGGGTCAGTCGTAGGACCAGATCCCCTGCCCCAAAGCTTCGATCCCGACCGAGATCCTCTCAAAGCTGTCGGCCGCGCGTTTCACTGTCGTACGGGCGCGCAGATAGCCATGAACAAGGCCGGGCTCATTGATCCAATGGGCCTGTCCGCCTGCTGCGGTGATCTTGTTGCAATAGGCTGACCCGTCGTCCCGCAAAGGGTCGCAATCCGCCGTCACCACAACCGTGGGCGGCAGATTGGAAAAATCCGTGTCGTGCAGCGGCGCAAAGCTGGGATCGTTTTCCGGAACCGGGCCGCCACTGCGCAATTTCTCATAGAACAGGATATCATCCAGTGTCAAAAGCGGCGCATGGGCGTGTTCCACGTATGATCCCTGCGATGTGTCGCCGCCCAAGCCCGGATAGATCAGAACCTGACCCAGCACATTATCCAGACGTCCACGCGCGTGATGTGCCACTGCAGTTGCCAGGTTACCCCCAGCACTGTCGCCTGCCAGAATCAAAGGGTCGCCAAATTCCACTGCGGCCCAGGTTGTCGCTGTCCAGGCGTCCTGAAACTGTGCCGGGTGCAGATGTTCCGGGCACAGACGATAATCGACCGAGACGATCCGATACCCGGTCTGCGCGCAAATCTCGGCACAGACATCATCGTGGCTGTCCAGCCCCCCGACAACAAAACCGCCGCCATGAAAATAGACAACGGTCCGCGTTGGATCACCGGCAGAATAGACCCGGACAGGCACGCCATCGGCGGGCCTGTCCTGCGTTTCCACACCTGCGGGTCGAGGTTGGCGAAAGCTCTGACACATTGCGTCATACACCCGCCGCTGATCATCGACTGACAGATCGACCGCATCGTCGGGGTAACTTTCAGCCGTTCGTCTTATGAACGCCCATGTCTCTTCGTCGATCAGACGTTCATAATCCATATCACCTCCTGATCAGGCGGCCCATTCCCACGGTCGGGTGAACGATCCCAGCACTTTGTTGACATCGTCCTCGGAGGAACCGTTCGCGTCAAGCTGCGCAACAAGTCCACGCTTCTTGTCGTCGATGACCGACGAGACCCGCGCGGTAACGCCACCCTCTTCCAGCGCGCTGTCGTAGATCCGCGTGATCGCCTGTTTGCGCAATTCTGGCTTGAAGACCTTACCGACCGCAGTTTTCGGCAGTTCGGACAGGATCGTCAGATGTTTCGGCTGCGCTGCGCGTTCATGTACGTGCACTTTGCAGAACTCCATCAGTTCCGCCTCGGTCACGCTGGCCCCATCGACCAGTTCGACAAAGGCACAGGGAACCTCGCCTGCGTGGGAATCCGGCTGTCCGATGGCACCAGCAAAGGCTACCGCATCGTGACCCAGCAGGGCCTCTTCGATTTCCGCCGGGTCGATGTTATGACCACCCCGGATGATCAGGTCTTTGGCGCGGCCGGTGATCCACAGATAGCCGTCCTCGTCAAACCGACCCAGATCGCCGGTGCGCAGATATTTGTCGAAGTGATAGAGGTTCGTGTTCTTGTCCACCTCGGTATAGGTGTTGCCCGCATACACCCCGGGGTTCGAGATACAGATCTCACCAATCTCATCAGCGGCGCATTCCTTGGGCCCATCGGGGCCGTCATGCAGAATTTTGACATCCGTATAGGGGAAGGGAATCCCGATTGACCCGATTTTCTTTTCGCCATCCACCGGGTTGCAGGACACCAGACATGTCGCCTCGGTCAGACCATAACCTTCGACGATGGTGACACCGGTGGCTTCTTCGAAGCGGCGGAACAGTTCAACCGGCAACGGTGCCGAGCCCGAGAACGCGGTTTTCACGCTTGAGATATCCGCATCCACCGGACGCTGCATCTTGGCGGAAATCGCGGTGGGCACGGTGATGATGAACGAGATTTTCCAGCGTTCGATCAGTTTCCAGAAATTGTCGAACACCCCGTCTCCGCGATATCCGGCAGGTGTCGGGAACACCACATGCGCCCCGGACGCCACAGCGGCCATCATGATCACATGCACCGCAAAGACGTGGAACATGGGCAGCGGGCACATGATCACATCCTCGTCCGAGAACATCAGCGTACTGCCCAGCCAGCCGTTGTAGATCAGGCCGGAATACTTGTGCTGCGCCACCTTGGGCATCCCGGTCGTACCGCCGGTGTGGAAGTAACAGGCAACACGGTCTTCCTTGCTGTCCTCAAAGGTCAGCGTCGTGGGCTGTTTGGCCAGTTCCTGATTGAAATCCTTGTAATCGGCGTGCGCCAGGTGTTCCTTATCCCCCATCTTGGGGCGCAGGAAGGGCACCAGCCAGGATTTGGGCGGTGTCAGATATCGGTTCAGATCAATCTCAAGAATGGTGTTGACCTTGGGCGCGTGGCGTACCGCCTCTTCGACCTTTTGCGCCACATCGGTTTTGGGAAAGGCCTTGAGCGTCACCACAACCTTGGCCCCGGTTTCGCGCAGGATGGCGGCGATCTGTTCGGGCTCAAGCAGCGGGTTGATCGGATTGACGATCCCGGCAACGGCCCCGCCCATCATGGTGATCAGCGTTTCATTACAATTGGGCAGCACATAGGCAACAACGTCCTTTTCCCCAATCCCCAACGAGCGGAACAGGTTCGCTGCCTGATTGACCTTGCCCAGCAGTTGGGACCAGGTCAGCGTTTCGGCCTTGTCCTTCGGGCCCGACATCAGCTGAAAGCTGATCGCATCATTGTTCGGAAACTTGTCCGTTGTGCGGGACAGCATCTGGTGGAATGTGACCGGAACATCCCGATCCTCCCACGACATTTCCTGCTCAATCCTCGCTTTGTCTTCTACGCCCACAAAGGCCATGCGGTTCCTCCCTTATCGTCTCCCATGTCATGCACGGGTTTGTTTTCCACGTCAGGATGGAAGCAAAACCGCGCATGTGCAAGCAAGGGCATAGCGACAGCAGAGGTAATTTTGTAGATTTACGCAGCGGCGGTCGCGGCTTGCCCAAACGTCAAGTCACTCGGCGGCGACACCGTCGGTGAACTGAAGCCGGGCCAATCGGGCATACAGACCGTCTTGCGTCACAAGGTCATCATGGGTGCCCTGCGCCACGATCTGCCCGGCCTCCAACACAATTATCCGGTCGGCTTTTTTCACGGTCGCCAAACGGTGTGCCACGATCAGCGTGGTGCGCCCGGCCCGCATCTGGTCAACCGCACCCTGCACCGCCCGTTCGCTTTCGGCATCCAGCGCCGAGGTCGCCTCGTCCAGCAGCAGCACCGGCGCATCGCGCAGGATTGCGCGGGCGATGGCGATGCGCTGTTTTTGACCGCCTGACAACATGACACCGCGTTCACCGACAAAGCTGTCATACCCTTCGGGCAGGGCCGAGATGAAATCATGCGCGGCGGCCGCCCGAGCGGCGGCTTCGACTTCGGCATCGGTTGCGTCCAATCGGCCAAACCGGATGTTTTCACGGGCCGAGGCCGCAAAAATGGTCGGGTCTTGCGGAACCAGCGCCATATGGCTGCGGAAATCGGCGCGATCCAGATCGCGCAGATCGACACCATCCAGGCTGACGCGCCCCGCATCGGGGTCATAGAACCGCTGGATCATCTGGATGACGGTTGTTTTACCGGCACCAGAGGGGCCAACAAAGGCCACGGTTTCACCGGGGCTGACCCGCAAGGACAGGTGATCCAGCGCCACCACATCCGGGCGCGCCGGATAGCGAAAGGTGACATCGTCAAAGCGGATCTCACCCCGGACCGGCACTGGCAGAGCCTTTGCCGAGGCAGGGTCGATCACCGTGTCCTGGACGTTCAACAATTCGACCAGACGTTCAGTCGCGCCTGCCGCGCGTTGCAGCTCGCTCCAGATTTCGGACAGGGCTGCCACGGAACCGGCCATGATGATCGAATAGATCACGAACTGGATCAGAACCCCTTCGGTCATCACGCCGTTGCGGACATCGTTTGCCCCCATCCACAACACGCCGACAATGCCCGAGAACACCAGAAAGATCACGATAACCGTCAAAACAGCGCGCGTTTGAATACGCCGCAACGAGACGACAAAAGATGTCTCGGTCATGTCACCGAACTGCTTGCGGCTGGCCTGTTCGTGGGTAAACGCCTGCACGGTCTGGACCGCGCCCAGCGCCTCACCCGCATTGCCGGACGAGGCCGCGATCCAGTCCTGATTTTCGCGGCTGATCACCCGCAGGCGACGCCCAAGCACCAGAATGGGCACCACAACCAGCGGAATCAGCAGCAACACCATGCCCGTCAGCTTGGCCGAGGTCAGCAGCATCAGAACCAGCCCGCCGATGAACATCAGCATATTGCGCAGGGCAATGGACACGGACGATCCCAGAACCGACTGAATAAGGGTGGTGTCGGTGGTAATCCGGCTTAGGACTTCGCCGGTCATGATGCGTTCGTAGAACTCTGGGCTCATCCCGATCACGCGGTCGAACACGGCCTTGCGGATATCGGCCACCACCCGTTCACCCAGCCGGGTGACCAGCGCATAGCGGATGCCGGTTCCGACAGCCAGAACCGCAGCAATGACCAGCGCAGCCAGAAAGTACCAATCCAGCAGCTCACCATCTTCGATGCGGAAATTATCTACCACGCGGCGCACTGCCAGCGGCAAGGTCAGGGTCATGCTGGCAGTCAACGTCAGCGCCATCGTCGCGCCAATCATCAACATCCGGTAAGGCTTCATGAACGGCCACAGCGACGACAGAATGCCAATCTTCTTCGAACCTGCGCGCTCTTCGCTGGCACCGGGGGCAGGTTTGCTTGCTGGGCTGGCGGAGGTGGTTCTTGCCATGTCTGGCCCTTACGTCATATTCGGACTTGTTGATCGCTTCTTGGCGGCAGCAGCACACGGGGTCAAGCGGCGGGGCGCGAAATCACCGCCCGAAAGGGCCATTTGACGCAGAATTTGGGGGATGATCTGGAGCGGGCGGCGGGAATCGAACCCGCGTCATTAGCTTGGAAGGCTAAGGTCTTACCACTACACAACGCCCGCTCAACGGGGGTCGGTTTAAGCGATGCGTCTGGTGTCGTCAAGCGTCGTTCGCGCGCGGAATTCAATTTTGCCGCGCGCTGCTGCTGACGCATTCAAACGGCAACGCAGGGCAGTTCGAGTGCCCCCAGGCATCACGCTTATTACTGGGCCGCTGAAAGCCAGGCACATGATTGGAGGTCAGCCGACACCCGGATCATCGAATTGAAATTGAGTTGTGACGCGCCGGGCAAACCTATCAACTGCGCAGGATAGGTTGTGGCGGCAAACAGCGCATCCTGTAGCGGCACACCGACCTGATGAACCAACACCCGCAACGCGGTTGTCAGGTCAAGATCGGCCCCGGCCAGCGTCCCGTCTTCCAGGGTTAGCCGCCCGTCGGTTCGGGTGATCCGGCGGCCTTCCAACCGGAATTCGGTTTGCTCTGTGCCCGCCACGGCCATGGCGTCGCTGACCAAAAATATCCGCCCCGGCTGGGTTTTGGCGGCCCACGCGGCCCGCATCACTTCGGGGTGGACGTGGATGCCATCGGCGATCAAACCCGCCGACAAGCCGCCATTGGCAAGCGCTGCGCCGACCACGCCCGGCTCTCGGTTTCCAAGCTGGCTCATGGCGTTGAACAGATGGGTTACACAGCGCGCGCCTGCCTCGGCGTACCGCTGGCAGGTGGCAAAGTCCGCATCGCTGTGCCCCAATGAAATCAGGATTCCGGCATCGGCAAGCGTCTTAACCTGCTGTTCCGAAACCGCCTCGGGGGCGATGGTGACCTTGAGGCACGGCAGTTCACTTGCTGCCGCGATCAGTGCGGTCAGATCCGCATCTTCCATGGGTCGGATCAGCGCCGCGTCATGGGCCCCCTTGCGGGCAACCGACAGATGCGGCCCCTCAAGATGCAGGCCCGCCACACCGGGCACGCCTTGGCGCACCGCCTGTATCGCGGCCTTTATCGCCGCCTGTGTTTTTTCTGCCGTGTCGGTGATCAGCGTGGGCAACAGGGACGCCACCCCCAATCGGCGGTGCGCGCTGGTGATCCGGCGGATCGTCTCAACCGACGGATCATCGTTGAACATGACGCCGTCGCCGCCGTTGACCTGCAGGTCAACGTAACCGGGGCTGAGGATGTCCCCGTTCAGGTCAATCACCCGCCCTTCGGTCGGCAACTCGGATTCAGGCAGGATTTCGGCCGATGCGCCATCGCGAAAGAGGATCGCGCGGCCATACAGCAAACGCGCGCCGTCAAAGACGGGTCCGTTCCGAAATGCTACCGTGCCTGTGGTCATACGGTCTCCGTCACTTTTTTCAGATGCCGAGGGGCGTCCGGGTCGATGCCCCGGCTGCGCGCCACGGCCTCAATCATGCTGTAGAACGAGGTGATAACGCTGATCGGGTCCGTCAGCCAGTGATCGGTGCGCGTCACCGGCAGGCTGTGCGCGCGCGCCACCTTGTCCGTCGCAGCGAACACCGTCGCGCCCTTGTCCGCCAGCGCATCCGCAGCTTCGGCAGTGGCCTGTTCTGCGGCGTCACGGGCGGCAAAAACAATCGTTGGAAATCCTTCCTCAACGATTGAGACCGGCCCATGCAGAACCTCAGCCGCCGAATAGCTTTCGGCGTGAATCTGGCAGGTTTCCTTGATCTTCAATGCCGCTTCGCAGGACATCGCATAAGACGGCCCGCGCCCTAGCGTAAACAACGACCTGCCGGTAATCGTTTCAGCCGCTGCCGACCAGTCACATTGCGCCGCCTGTTTCAGGTGGTTGGGTAAAGTATGAAGGGTTTTGCTAAGTTCGACGTCCCCCTTGATTTCCGCCAGCAACCAAAGCCCGGCCACCAGAGAGGTGACAAAGGTCTTGGTGGCGGCCACACTCAGCTCTGGCCCGGCGTGCAGGGGCAACACCGCATCGGCGGCATCGGCCAAGGGTGACCCCGTGGCGTTGGTAATCGCAACCGTCACCGCGCCCGAGGATTTCAGGGATCGCGTCATACCCACGATGTCCGGGCTTTGCCCTGACTGAGACACCGAAAGGCATAAGGCCCCCCTTGCCTTTAGATCAACGCCATAGATCGAACTGACCGACGGCCCGACCGAGGCGACGGGTAGGTTCATCAGCAGCTCACTGGCGTATTTCAGATAGGTGCAGGCGTGGTCGGATGACCCCCGCGCCACCGAGATCAGAAACTGCGGGTCCGCGTCCCGCACCTTGCTTGCCGCCTGCTGAATGTTGGCAGCACCCTGGGTCAGTAATCTTTCAACGGCATCGGGTATCTCAAGGACCTCCTGACGCATCTTCGAACTGTGTTCCGTCATGAACTTCCGGCCTTTCCGGTTACAACCGCAATTCGGCGACAAAATCGTAGGCGTCACCGCGATATAGCGACCGGGTCAGTTCGGCGACCCGCCCGTTTTTGAGGAAGGAGACACGCTCGATATTTAGTCCGGCGGCCCCTTCTGGTACATCCAGAAGCTCGGCCTCGCGCGCCGCTAGGTTAAGCGCCGAAATCTTCTGCACCGCGCGCACCGGACGCCTGCCCAGACCATCCAGAACTTCATACAACGAGGTGGTCACCTCGATCGGGTTCGGCAGGATGTCCAACGGCAGGGCAGCGCGTTCCAGCGCCAAGGGGCGGCCGTTCGCCTCGCGCAAGCGGTAGATGCGGGAAATCTGCTCTCCATCCGACAGGCTCAGCGCCTTTACCTCTTGGGCGGTTGGGGCAAATACCCCACGCTCCAACCATTTGGACGTGGTTTGCATCCCCCGGCTCGCCATATCCTCAGTGAATGAGGTCAGATGCTTTAGCGATTGCTCGACGCGCGGCATCCGTTCGCGAATGAAAGACCCCGACCCCTGACGCTGTTCGATCACACCTTCCTGAACAAGCTCCTGAATGGCCTTCCGTACCGTGACGCGTGACAGATCCGTAATTTCGACCAGTTCACGCTCCGATGGCAGCGACGCATTTGGGGCAAGCACACCGGTGTCGATCCCCTCTTGCAACCTACGCCGCAACTGGACGTATCGCGGACCATTTTCCGGTGTCAGCCACAAGTCGGCGCGCAGGAATTCAGTGATGCTCATGCCGGACCTCCGCTGCCAACGCCAGCGCCCCTGTCAGCGGCTCACCCAAGGGTGGGCGGATGGCGGATTGCATATCGGTAGGCAGGTAATCTGCGTATTGCATCGCAATGCCCCCCGTCAGGCAAATCGCCTTGCCAGCCTGCCAACCCAGTTGTTTTGCGATACCCGCGATATAGTCGGCCCCAGCCCGCATGATCAGCTGGGCGACCTGATCACCAGACCGGGCCGCCGCAGTCACATCCGGCGCAAGCGCCCCGAACTGGGCGGGTGTCGCAGCACCCGCAAAGCGCACGATACCAGCCGGGCCATGCAGGTCCGCCAACAGTTTCTGCGTCAGTCCGGTGTCGACTTGCGTGCCATCATATGCGCAAAGCGCCGCAGACAACGCGCGCCGCCCGACCCACTGGGCCGATGCCTCATCCCCAAGAACCGATCCCCAGCCCCCGGCAAACCGCATCACACCATCCTGCTGCGCTGCAAGGAAAGATCCGGTGCCGCAATGCGCAATCACGCCGTCCTGCGCACCAAGGGCCCCACGCAATGCCGCAGGGCGGTCATCTTCTATCCGCGCGTTCGTCAGCCCCAACGCGGCCCGCAGGCGATCCGCCATCCGCGCATCGGTTACACCGGCCAGCCCGACGAAAGCGGGCCATTTGATCATGTCCCGAACCTTGACGCCAAGCACACCGGCCAAGTCTTCAATCCCAGCTTTGATCTGAACAAGCGCGCCATCAAAATCGGTCGAAACATTGGCCGCACCCGTTTCGACACTATGAAAGGTGTCGCCAATCCTACAGGCAACGCGGCAGCGCGTTCCACCGCCATCCACAGCCATTACAGCGCTGATCCGAGACTCAGTCATGACAATACCATTATAATACCTTTTCTCACTGCGAAAGCCTGAAATCACCAGAGTTGATGAAAAAATTCGCCCTAAAACGAAAAATACGACCACCAAGACCAGTATAATAAATTTGTAGACAAGTGGTATTGAATAGGTATTGTATCGGGAACACCTGGGAGGGGAGATTCTTTTGACGCTGCCGTCAACCGAACAACTGCATGACGCCTCGGCCATTCTGGACCGAAGCGATCTGACCGCTTCGGCGCAGGCCCTGGTCGAGGGGCAGATTGCCGCCGCAACATCGGTTCGTGCCGCATTGGGCGCCATCGCGGATGGGGCCAAAGCGATGGCCAGCACCATACGCTCGGGCGGGGTTCTGCACTATGTGGCGGCCGGGTCTTCCGGCCTGATGGCGGCGGCGGATGCGCAAGAGCTGGGTGGCACCTTCTCAATCTCTCCCTCTCAATTAAAGATACACATGGCAGGCGGCCTGCCGACCGGGGTCGAAATGCCCGGCGGGGCCGAGGATGCCGCCGGTGACCTTGCCCAGGCACTTAGTTCACTACAGGCGCGGGACACGGTGGTTGCGGTGTCAGCCAGCGGCTCGACCCCGTACACGCTGACCGGGAGCGAAATCGCGCGCGCATCCGGCGCAACCATTCTCGGGATCGCCAACAACGCGGACAGCCCGCTGTTATTGGGCGCAGATATCCCGATCTTGCTGGCCACCCCGCCCGAGCTAATCTCGGGGTCGACACGCATGGGCGCGGGCACAGCGCAGAAGATCGCCCTGAACATGCTGTCATCGCTGATGGCGCTGGAGCTTGGCCATGTACATGGCGGGATGATGGTAAATCTGCGGGCTGACAATGAAAAACTACGCGCCCGCGCAACCGGCATTGTCGCCCGTATCGCCAATGTTGACGCGGACGCCGCGCAACACGCGCTGGATGCCGCCAACGGGGACGTGAAGCCTGCGGTTCTGATCGCGGCGCGCGGCCTGTCCCTGACGGATGCGGCAGCGCGGCTGCGCGCGACCGGGGGAATTCTGAACAAGGCATTGGAAACAGAGACATAACTACGAACCAACTGGGAGAATGAAAATGACACGCAGAAGCCTGAAACTGGCCTTACTTGGCACCACCCTGATGGCGACAACCGCATACGCCGAAGATGTGACGCTGACGATCGAAAGTTGGCGCAACGATGACCTGACCCTGTGGCAGGATCAGATCATCCCCGCATTCGAAGCGAAACACCCCGGGATCAAGATCAATTTCACCCCGTCCGCCCCGGCGGAATATAATGCCGTTCTGAATTCAAAGCTGGATGCGGGTTCAGCCGGCGATTTGATCACCTGCCGCCCGTTCGATGCGTCATTGGCGCTGTATGAGGCCGGGCATCTGACCGACCTGTCCGGGGTCGAGGCAATGGGCAACTTCTCGGACGTGGCCAAATCGGCCTGGCAGACCGATGATGGTTCGGCCAGCTTCTGCGTTCCGATGGCCTCGGTGATCCATGGCTTCATCTACAACAAGGACGCCTTTGCCGAATTGGGTATCGAGGCCCCGACAACCGAGGATGAATTCTTTGCCGCGCTCGACAAGATCCGCGAAGACGGCACTTATGTCCCGATGGCCATGGGCACCAACGACCAGTGGGAAGCCGCCACGATGGGTTACAACAACATTGGCCCTAACTACTGGAAAGGCGAAGAAGGTCGCCAGGCGCTGATCGCGGGCGAACAGAAGCTGACAGATGAGGCCTGGACCGCGCCCTACGCCACTTTGGCTCGCTGGGGCGAGTATCTGGGCGACGGGTACGAGGCACAGACCTATCCCGACAGCCAGAACATCTTTACCCTCGGCCGCGCTGCGATCTACCCGGCGGGGTCTTGGGAAATCTCGGGCTTTAACGCGCAGGCCGATTTTGAGATGGGCGCGTTCAAGCCGCCGGTGCAGAACGCTGGCGACACCTGCTATATCTCGGATCACACTGACATCGGCATCGGCATGAACGCCGCAACCGAGCACCCCGAAGCGGCCGAGACATTCCTGGCCTGGGTCGCCAGCCCGGAATTCGCCGAGATCTTCGGCAACGCCCTGCCCGGATTCTTCCCGCTGTCTGACACGCCGGTCGATCTGCAAGACCCGCTGGCGAAAGAGTTTGTCGGCTGGCGTGGCGAATGTGAATCCACCATCCGCTCGACCTATCAGATCCTGTCGCGCGGCACGCCGAACCTGGAAAACGATACCTGGGGCGCATCTGTGGCGGCCATCAAGGGCACCAGCACCCCGGCCGAACTGGGTGCCGAACTGCAGGAAGGTCTGGCGTCATGGTACGCGCCGCATCAATAATCATCTGATCGAACCCTATCCGGGCGGCGTGGATCGCCCGGATAATCCCGACACCCCATTGAAAGCAATCCCATGAACCGCCCCCGCATCCGCTGGCATATCGTCGTGTTCCTTGCACCGGCTGTTCTTGTTTATACGGCGGTGATGATTTTCCCGCTGTTCAACACGCTGCGTCTGGCGCTGTTCACCGAGGTTGACCAGACCCGCGTGTTTGTCGGGTTGCAAAACTTTCGGACCCTGTTCTTCGATCCGATCTGGTCAGAACAATTCTGGAATGCGCTGGGGAACAACTTTTGGTTTTTTCTGATTCATATGCTGGTGCAGAACCCCATCGGCATCGCCTTGGCCGCGCTTCTCAGCCACCCGCGCCTGCGGTTTGCCGCGCTGTATCGGTCGGCGATCTTCATTCCCACCATCCTGAGCTTTGTGATCGTTGGCTTTGCCTGGAAACTGATCCTGTCGCCGATCTGGGGCATCGCACCATCTATGCTGGACGCCATCGGGTTGAAATCACTGTTCGCGCCTTGGCTGGGGAAAGAGGAATATGCCCTGACGACGCTGGCGCTGATCTCGGTCTGGCAGTTTGTCGGCATCCCGATGATGCTGATCTATGCGGCCCTGCTGACCATCCCCGAAGAAATTCTGGAAGCGGGTGAGATTGACGGGATCACCGGTGCCTCGGCGTTCTGGAAGATCAAGCTGCCGCTGATCCTGCCGTCGATCGGCATCATCTCGATCCTGACCTTTGTGGGTAATTTCAACGCGTTCGACCTGATCTATGCGTCACAGGGCGCGCTGGCCGGCCCGGATTTCTCGACCGACATTTTGGGCACGTTCATGTACCGCACGTTCTTTGGTTTCCAGTTGCAACTGGGTGATCCGCACATGGGATCGGCCATTGCTGGGGCGATGTTCGCCATCATCCTAGTGGGCGTGTGTATCTACCTGTTTGGCATCCAGACCCGGATGCGCCGGTATCAGCTATGAGGGCCACGTGATGAACAAAGCACGCCAAAACCCGTTCAACGTCGTCGCCATGCACGGCGCGTTGATCCTGTACACGCTGGTCGCGTTGTTTCCAGTGTTTGTGATCCTGATCAACAGTTTCAAAACACGGCGCGCAATCTTTCGGGAACCACTGGCCCTGCCCAACGCAGACAGCTTTTCGCTGATCGGATACCAGACGGTGATGAAGCAGGGCGATTTTTTCCTGTACTTCCAGAACTCGATGATCGTCACGGTCGCGTCGCTGTTCTTTATCCTGCTGTTTGGCGCGATGGCTGCCTATGCGCTGTCCGAATATCAGTTTCGGGGCAATCTGCTGATGGGCCTGTATCTGGCATTGGGCATCATGATCCCGATCCGCATCGGGACAGTGGCGATCCTCGAGATGATGGTGGCGACCGGGCTAGTGAATACCCTGTGGGCATTGATCCTGGTCTATACGGCCCAAGGCTTACCGCTGGCAGTGTTCATCCTTTCGGAATTCATGCGACAAGTCAGCGACGACCTGAAGAACGCCGGGCGCATTGACGGGCTGTCGGAATACACGATCTTTTTCCGCCTAGTGCTGCCTTTGGTCCGCCCTGCCATGGCCACTGTGGCGGTGTTCAACATGATCCCGATCTGGAACGATCTGTGGTTCCCACTGATCCTGGCCCCGGCAGAAGAGACCAAGACGCTGACTCTGGGCAGCCAGGTCTTCATCGGTCAGTTCGTCACTGACTGGAATGCGGTGCTGTCTGCCCTTTCCATGGCGATCCTGCCAGTCCTGATCCTGTACATCATCTTTTCGCGCCAGCTTATTCGCGGCATCACATCCGGAGCAGTGAAATGACCCGTGTTCTGATCGCAGGCCTTGGCAATATGGGGTTGAGCCACGCGTTGGCCCATCACCATCACCCCGATGCGCAGATCGTTGGGCTGGTGAACCGATCCGGGCAAGTAGACCATCCGGAGCTGGCAGATTACCCGGCCTATTCGGACTTTGAAACGGCGCTGGCCGAGACCAAGCCTGATCTGGTCGTGATCGCCACCTATTCCGACAGCCATGCCGATTATGCCTGTGCCGCGATGGAGGCGGGTGCCCATGTTTTTGTCGAAAAACCTCTGGCCACCAATGTTGTTGATGCGCGCCGCGTGGTTGCGGCGGCCAAGCGGCTGAATCGCAAGCTGGTCGTCGGCTATATCCTGCGCCACCACCCGTCATGGGTGCGGTTGATTGATGAGGCGCGCAATCTGGGCGGACCTTATGTGTTTCGGCTGAACCTGAACCAGCAATCTTCGGGCGCGGAATGGGAAACACACAAGGCGCTGATGCAGACGACTTCTCCGATTGTCGATTGCGGCGTGCATTACGTCGACGTGATGTGCCAGATCACCGATGCGCAGCCCGTTCGCGTACACGGAATGGGCCTGCGCCTGTCGGACGAAATCGCCGAAGACATGTATAACTATGGCCAGTTTCAGGTGGTATTCGCCGACGGCTCGGTCGGGTGGTATGAGGCGGGCTGGGGCCCGATGATGTCCGAAACCGCGTTCTTTGTGAAAGATATCGTGTCGCCAAACGGCTCGGTCTCCATCACCGATGGGAACAAGGGTGCATCGTCCGACATCGACGGCCACACCAAAGTGGGCGGGCTTTCGATTCACACCTCGCAAGGCGACCGAACCATCGAGATGCCGGATGAGCCCGGCCATCAGGACCTGTGCAACGCCGAGCAGGCATTCATGCTGCGTACCATCACCAACGATATCGACCTGACCCGTCACATGAACGACGCGGTTCAATCCCTCGCCATTTGTCTGGCCGCGGATCAAAGCATCCGCACCGGCCAACCCGTTTCCCTTGAGGAGCCCGCGCCATGACCGCCCTGACGCTGAGCAACGTGAATAAATCCTTTGGCAATGTGCATGTCCTCAAGGACATCACGCTAGAAGTGGATGAGGGCGAGTTTGTCGTCTTTGTCGGCCCCTCTGGCTGTGGGAAATCCACCCTGCTACGCGTGATCGCGGGGCTTGAGGATGCGTCATCCGGTGAAATTGGCATCGGCGGTCAGCAGGTCAATCTGGTGCCACCGTCCAAGCGCGGGATCGCGATGGTGTTTCAAAGCTATGCGCTGTACCCGCATCTCAGCGTCAGGGGGAACATGACGCTGGCGCTGAAGCAGGAAAAGCAATCCAAATCCGAGATCGAAAAGCGCGTGGATGTTGCCAGCCGGATGCTGAACCTTGAACCCTATCTGGATCGCTACCCGTCCGAGCTGTCGGGTGGGCAACGCCAGCGTGTCGCCATTGGCCGCGCAATTGTGCGCGAGCCCAAGCTGTTCCTGTTTGATGAACCGCTGTCAAATCTGGATGCCGCCCTGCGCATGAACACAAGGATCGAGATTGCCAATCTGCACCGGGCGCTGGATGCTTCGATGATCTATGTGACCCACGACCAGACCGAGGCCATGACCCTGGCCGACAAGATCGTCGTTCTGCGCGACGGGCGAGTCGAACAGATTGGCAGCCCGATGGAATTGTACAACAACCCCGTCAATCAATTTGTTGCCGGGTTTCTGGGATCACCATCAATGAATTTCCTGCCCGAAGGATTACTGCCGGACGGCGGGCAAAACACCATCGGGATTCGCCCCGAGGATCTGTTCCTGTCCGACGAAGGCCCGATTGCCGTTCGCGTCAGCCATGTCGAAAAGCTGGGCGGTGATACCAACGTCATCGCCAAGATTGACGAGCACACTGTGACCGCAAGGTTGTTTGGCCAGCACGCGATCTCTGAAGGTCAGGATCTGCGGTTCGCTTTCGCGCCGGACAAAGCCTATCGGTTCGATGCGACGGGTCAGCGATTGCGCTGACCCGTCGCATCGCAGACAATCATCAACGACAATGTGATCGAATTGGCAGAATAATTACTAAGCCCCTTTGATCACTTCGCTTTTTCCGCGGAGCAGTGGGATTCCGCACGCGAAGATATATTTTTTTCGCGCGATGGCGAATTCCCTTAATCCGATTGTTAACCAGTTGTCACACATCCCGCCTAAATCCCGCACATCAAACTTCAAAAGACAGCCAGGAGCCATCCATGAAAGACGTCGACCCCACCACCCTGTCCGCCGACGACTGGGACGAACTGCACTTTCCCCGCCCCGAGGAAAACGACTTTGACCGCGTGGTCGAAAGCGCCATCTCGCGCCGTGGTTTCCTGGGCGGTATCGTGGCTTTTGGTTCAGGTGCCGCCGCGATGGGCGCGGGCCTGATGGGCGCGACCTCGGCGCAGGCGCTGGCCGCGTCCCGCTTTGCGTTCACCCCGATTGCCGCGCAAACTGACGGCACTGTGCATGTGCCGGAAGGCTATGAATGGAAGGTTTTGGCCCGCTGGGGTGACCCGCTGTTTGCGGACGCGGATGGGTACGACCTGACTGACGGTGGCGCGGTTGAGAATTCGGACAAGATCTTTGGCGAAAACACCGACGGGATGGAGACGTTTTCCTTTCAGGGTCATGAGCTGATCGCGATCAACCACGAATACCCGAACCGCAAAATCAACCTGCCGGCATCGCAAGAGGGTGTTCCGGCCAGCGCCGATGATGTTCTGAAACTTCAGAACATTCAGGGCGTGACCGTCATGGAAATCAAGGAAGGCCCCGAAGGTTGGTCAGTTGTCAAGGACAGCCCCTTCAACCGCCGCATTCACCACAACACGCCGGTGAAAATCGTTGGCCCTGCGGCGGGTCACGATCTGCTGAAAACGCAGGCTGATCCGACCGGCACCAACGCACTGGGCACAATGAACAACTGTGGCGCGGGAAAGACGCCCTGGGGCACCTACCTGACCTGTGAAGAGAATTTTAACGGCTATTTCGGCGCGTCGGACGAAAACACCAGCTATGATCAGAAGGTCGCGGATGGCTTCAAACGCTACGGCGTCAAAGCCGAAAGCTGGAACGGATACGAGCTGTTTGATCCACGTTTCGACACATCGAAAACCCCGAACGAGCCGCACCGCGTGGGCTGGATCGTCGAAATCGACCCGACCAACCCGGACAGCACCCCGGTCAAACACACCGGCCTGGGTCGTTTCAAACACGAAAACGCCGAGGTGACGCTGGCCGCTGATGGTCGTGTAGTTGTTTACATGGGCGATGATGAACGCGGGGAATACCTGTATAAATTCGTCTCGAACGGCACCTATCAGCCCGGCGCTGAAACCGAAGGTCTGCTGAACGATGGCACGCTGTATGTCGCCCGTTTCAACGACGACATGACGGGCGAATGGCTGGCCCTGACGCCGGAAACCACAGGTATGGATGCGGCTGAAATCCTGATCTTCACCCGTATGGCGGCGTCAAAGGCTGGCGGCACCACCATGGACCGCCCCGAATGGGTGGCGTCCAGCCCCGTTGCGGTCGAGGCATACTGCTGTCTGACCAACAACAAAAACCGTGGCGTGAAACCAAACGCAGGGGGTGACGATACATCTGTCAACAGCCCCAACCCGCGTGAGGCCAACAAATACGGTCAGATCGTGCGCTGGCGCCCGGCCAATGATGATCACGCGGCGGAAGGCTTCGATTGGGACCTGTACGTGATGGCGGGCAACCCGACCGTGCATTCCGATGATCGTGCCGGTTCGGAAAACGTGAACGAGGGCAACCTGTTCAACTCACCCGACGGTATGGTCATCGACACGACCGGGCTGATCTGGATTCAGACCGACGGCAATGACGACAACGAGGACGACTTTGCCGGTAACGGTAACAACCAGATGCTGGTTGGCGATCCGGTCACCGGTGAAATCGTACGCTTTATGACCGGCCCGAACGGGTGCGAGGTCACAGGTCTGGCCTGGTCCGCCGATCTGCGTACGATGTTTGTTGGCATCCAGCATCCGGGCAGCAACTGGCCCGATGGCGGCACGCCACGTTCGTCGGTCATCGCAATCAAGCGCACCGACAACGGTTTGGTGGGTTAAGCCTGCGTAATCGAAACACCCCCGGCCTTTGTGGTTCGGGGGTGTTTTACGTCTCAGATATCTTCGCCCGGCGGCGCCAGCGGCCCTCCGGGCGCCATAAGGTGGCGCTCAGACAGCCAGGGGTTCAGTTCCAACGCCTGAGACAAAGCCTCGCGCGCCTCATCGACACGCTGTAGCCCCAGCAGGGTCAGCGCCCGACCGCTGATTGCCGCGACATGGTTCGGGGACAGCTCAATAGCCTTGTCCAGATCAGGCAACGCCGCCTGAAAATCCTGCCGCAGATAATGGGCAAAGGCGCGCTGGTTGTAGCCTTCGGCATAAGATGGGCAATAGGTTATCAGCTTGTCGAAATCCTCGATCGCGCCCAGCAAATCCCACGCGTTGCGGCGCGTCATGCCCCGATCCAGCACCGCCTGCGCGCTTTCATCCGGCGCGTCGGTCCAAAGCTCCCACAATTGGTTGTTCAAAGCGCGGGCAGCCTGTTCATTCTCGGCTTGTTGGATTTGCGCGATGACGCCGCTGACGTCTGCGCTGTGATCCGGCGCGACCGGGCAATCCTCGGACCGGGCCGCTACGGTGGTTGCTAAGAGCAGGATGGAAGCAATGGCAAACTGTTTCATTCTGCAATGGTGACGCACGCGCGCTTTTCGTCAACCCACCCCATCAATCGCGCCAGATACGCCCGTCTCTTTCACCGCCTCCATCGCGACAAAGGTCGATGTGCTGGCCACATGTGGAAGGGAGGAGATCTTCTCGGCCAAAACCGCGCGGTATTCCGACATTGATCCGGTACGAATTTTAAGGAGATAGTCAAAATTCGATGCAATCATATGGGCTTGCTCGATCTCGGGCACTTTGCGCACCGCCGCGTTGAACTCGGCCAGCGCCCTCTCACGCGTGTTGGTCATGCGCACCTCGACAAAGGCGACATGGTCAAGCCCAAGGCGAATGGGGTCCAGCAAAGCGCGATATCCGGTGATGATACCATCTGCTTCAAGTCTTTTCACACGTGCTTGAGTTGGCGATTTTGACAATCCGATGCGCCGCGCAAGGTCGGCCACGGAAATGCGCCCGTCCTCGGCCAGAATCGTCAGGATTGCCCGGTCAAACCGATCCAGGTCAGGGCCGCCGTTTTGCATCATGATTCCTCATTATTTCAGGTCATTTACCTACCAAATGTCAAACTTAAGGCGATTGTCCTGAAAAATCGACTGTATACTCATCAAAAGCCCGGAGGAAACATGTCACACAGCCTGCGCACCCATATCGACGGTCAGACCTATGTTGATCAGTCCAGCATTCTGGATCACCTGACCACACAGGCCGATCTGTCAGACGCCGACCGCTCTGCCATCTGCACGGCAGCGGCACAGTTGGTGCGCGACATCCGCGCGGGCACCTCACCGGGTATGATGGAGGTGTTTCTGGCTGAATACGGCCTGTCCACCGATGAAGGCGTTTCGCTGATGTGTCTGGCCGAGGCGTTGTTGCGCGTACCTGACGCCGACACGATTGATGCCCTGATCGAGGATAAGATCGCGCCGTCGGACTGGGGTAAACATCTGGGGCAATCCTCGTCATCGCTGGTCAATGCGTCCACCTGGGCGCTGATGTTGACAGGCAAGGTTCTGGACGAAGGCAAGACATCCCCGGTCAGCGCCCTGCGCGGGGCGATCAAACGGCTGGGTGAGCCGGTGATCCGCACCGCCGTCGGGCGCGCGATGAAGGAAATGGGCCGTCAGTTCGTTTTGGGCGAAACCATCCGGTCTGCCATGGACCGCGCCGCCGGGATGGAGGCGAAAGGGTACACCTATTCCTACGACATGCTGGGCGAGGCTGCGCGCACCGAAGCCGATGCTGCCCGCTATCACCTGTCTTATTCGCGGGCGATTGCGGCCATCGCTGATGCCTGCAACCATGATGACATCCGCGCCAACCCGGGGATTTCGGTGAAACTGTCGGCGCTGCACCCTCGCTATGAACTGGCGCAGGAACAGCGGGTGATGAAAGACCTTGTTCCCCGCCTGCGGTCGCTGGCCCTGTTGGCGAAATCGGCGGGGATGGGTCTGAACGTCGACGCCGAAGAGGCCGACCGCCTGTCACTGTCCCTGCAAGTGATCGAGGCCGTCCTGGCCGAGCCTGCGCTGGCCGGTTGGGATGGGTTCGGGATCGTGGTTCAGGCCTATGGGCCGCGCGCCGCGCTGGTGCTGGACACGCTTTATGACATGGCCGAACGCCATGACCGCAAGCTGATGGTCCGGCTGGTCAAAGGCGCTTATTGGGATACCGAGATCAAGCGCGCGCAGGTCGAAGGCGTGGATGGGTTCCCCGTGTTCACACGCAAATCGGCGACGGACATCTCGTATATCTCCAATGCGCGCAAGCTGCTGGGTATGACCGACCGGATCTACCCGCAATTCGCGACCCACAACGCCCATACGGTCAGCGCGATCCTGCATATGGCCGACACCCAACCGTTCGAGTTTCAGCGCCTGCATGGCATGGGCGAGACCCTGCACCAGATCGTCAAGGATCAAAGCAACACGCGCTGCCGGATTTACGCTCCGGTGGGCGCGCACCGGGATCTTCTGGCCTATCTGGTGCGGCGGCTGTTGGAAAACGGCGCGAATTCTTCCTTCGTCAACCAGATCGTGGATGACACTGTGCCCCCGGAAGAGGTCGCCGCAGACCCGTTCGATGCGATCCGCGCGTCCGTGCTGCCCCTGCCCACTGGCCCCGAGCTGTTTCAGCCCGAGCGGCCCAACTCGCACGGATTCGATCTGCAGCACACCCCGACGCTTGACCGGATCGACGCCGCCCGCGATGCCTTTCGGGCGCACCACTGGTACGCGCAACCCCTGTTGTCTGCGGACGCGCATCCTGAGGCAGACGAGCCAATTGTGAACCCCGCGCACCCGCAGGATCGGCCCGGCGCCGTAGCCCCCGCCAGCGCGCGTGACGTTGAACTGGCTCTGGCCTCGGCCTGCCCGTGGCAAGCATCTGCCGCAGATCGTGCGCGTATCCTGAACGCAGCCGCCGATCTGTATGAGGTTCACTATGGCGAACTGTTCGCCCTGCTGGCCCGCGAGGCGGGAAAATCCCTGCCCGATGCGGTGGCAGAGCTGCGCGAGGCGGTCGATTTCCTGCGTTATTACGCGGCAAATATTCCAGATGCTGAACCGGCTGGTACCTTCACCTGCATCAGCCCATGGAACTTTCCACTGGCGATTTTCACCGGCCAGATTTCGGCGGCACTGGCCACTGGCAACGCGGTTCTGGCCAAACCCGCACCGCAGACGCCATTGATCGCACACCGCGCCGTGCAACTGATGCATGAGGCCGGCGTGCCGCGCGACGCGCTGCAACTGCTGCCGGGCGGGCCATCCGTCGGGGCCGCGCTTACCTCGGACGCGCGCGTGTCCGGGGTGGCTTTTACCGGCTCGACCGCCACCGCGCTGATAATCCGCGCAGCGATGGCGGAAAACCTGCGCCCTGGCACACCGTTGATCGCGGAAACCGGCGGGTTGAACGCAATGATCGTGGACAGCACGGCCCTGCCGGAACAGGCGGTGCAATCCATCATCGAAAGCGCGTTTCAATCGGCGGGACAAAGGTGCTCGGCCCTGCGTTGTCTTTACGTGCAGGAGGACATCGCCGAAGATCTTCTGACCATGCTGACCGGCGCGATGGAGGCGTTGCAGGTCGGCGACCCTTGGCTGCTGTCGACCGATTGCGGCCCCGTGATTGATGAGGCCGCGCGCCAGGGCATTGCCGATCATATCGCTAAAGCCCACGCCGAAGGGCGAGCTTTGAAAGAGGTGCCCACCCCGCCCGAGGGCACGTTCATCGCACCGACCCTGATCGAAGTCCCGGGCATTAAGGCGCTGGAGCGCGAAATCTTTGGCCCCGTTCTGCATGTCGCGCGGTTCAAGGCCTCGGAACTGGACCAGGTCATCGCTGACATCAACGCCACGGGCTATGGGCTGACCTTCGGCCTGCACACCCGTATCGACGACCGCGTGCAACACATCACCGAGGCCGTTCATGCGGGCAATATCTATGTGAACCGCAATCAGATCGGTGCCATTGTGGGGTCTCAGCCCTTTGGCGGCGAAGGTCTATCAGGCACCGGCCCCAAGGCAGGTGGCCCGAACTACATGACCCGTTTCTGCGCACCGGACCGTCAGATCAGCACGGCCGAGTGGACCAGCGCCATGGGCGATCTGCCCGCCCCACAGGGCCGGCCCGCTGCCGTCCGCACCCGATCCCTGCCCGGCCCGACCGGCGAATCCAACCGGCTGAGCGAATTCCCACGTGCGCCCCTGCTGTGCATGGGACCAGGTCCCGAGGCCGCGCAGGCGCAGGCCGAAGCGGTCGAAGCGCTGGGCGGTACCGCCATCCGTGCGAGCGGGATGATGGACCTGCACCGGCTGGAAAACGTCGCCAATATCTCAGGCGTTCTGTGGTGGGGCGATGATGACACCGGACGTGACATCGAATGCCATCTGGCCCGTCGCGACGGTCCTATTCTGCCGCTGATCCCTGGCCGGCCTGATCGGGCGCGCGTTCTGGGTGAACGCCACGTCTGTGTCGACACCACCGCGGCGGGCGGTAACGCCGCGTTGCTGGGCGGTGCGGCGTAAGCGAGCCTTGACGCTGGGCCGTGAAAAGCCCAGCGTCGCACCATGTTTCCGATCCGTGACCATAACCCTTCGGGGCGAACACCTTATATCGTCTATCTTTTGATGGCGGGTAATATTCTGATTTTCCTTAGCTATGTGGGGATGATGGACAATGCGCGCCTGATCAATCAGCTGTATTTCGATTATGCAGTTATACCGGCGCGGATCACCGATGGGTTTGCCTTTGAAACCCTCGTCACTTCGATGTTTTTGCACGGGGGCTGGATGCATCTGGCGGGCAATATGCTGTTTCTGTGGATCTTCGGCGACAACCTCGAAGATGAGATGGGCCACCTGCCCTTTTTGCTGTTCTATCTGGTCGCCGGAATCGGCGCGGGCCTGATCCATGTCGCCACCGCGCCGGGTTCAATAGTGCCCACCATCGGGGCATCCGGGGCGATTGCGGGAGTTATGGGAGGCTATTTATTGCTGTTCCCCAAGGCCCGCGTGGATATCCTGCTGATCCTGATCGTCTATTTCCGGATTTTCACCATACCAGCCTTTATCATGCTGGGCGTCTGGCTGGGCCTTCAATTCATGGGCAGCCTTGCAAGCAACCCCGACGAAGGCGGCGTTGCCTATTGGGCGCATACGGGTGGTTTCTTTGTTGGCCTGATCCTGTGCATCCCGCTTTGGCTGAAACGCGGCGGCCCAGGATACTGGAACCGGACGCACGGCCATCCGCCCCACCCCGAGCACACATATAAAATCTCGCAATCCCGCATTCCCCGCGTATCTCGCAAGTAGACCGGCATCAATCGCCCGGCACATTCGGATTGCGCCCCCCGCTAAGCCGGGTGATCTCTTGCGCGGCCTCCACCACGCGCGCGCCCAACTCGGGCGCGCGGGCCGCGTCAAAGCGGACCGTCGGCCCGGAAACCGAGATACCGGCGCAGGGCTCGGCCCTTTCATTAAAGATCGCGGCACCGATGCAGGACATCCCCTCGTACCGTTCTTCGCGGTCATGAGACCAGCCGCGTGCGCGGGTTTCGGACAGATCCGATCGCAGCGTCTTTTCCTGTACCAGCGTGTTGCCCGTGAAGGGCACCGGATTGGCTATTGCCAATGTTCTGGCCAAGCCATCATCGCTCATCGCGGCAAGAATGGCTTTGCCCGTGCCCGAGGCATACATCGGTGTCCGCGCCCCCGGTGGGAAAAATGCCCGGATCGGGTTCAGAGTTTCAACCTGTCCGACAAACACTACCTCGGCCCCATCCGGCACTGCCAGATTGGCGGTCTCGCCGCTGTCCTGCATCAGACGCCGCAGGATCGGCCGTCCGATTTCCAACACGCTGTTGCGTCGCAGAAACGAGGCACCCGTCCGGTATGCCTCGATCCCGGTCATCCATTCCTGTCGCTCCTCATCAAAGGCGACAAACCCGTGCTTTTGCAGTGTCACCAGGATGCGATGGGTCGTCGCCGTGGGCACGCCCACTTCACGCGCCAGATCGCTCAGCGCTGCGCGTTCAAGCCGCGCAACCGTCGTCAAAACGCCCAGCGCACGATCCAAAGACTGCATCGTCCCGGCCGAGCTTTCCTTGAACAGCGACTTTGGCCTGCCGCGCGGTCTTTTCTGGTTTTCCATCCTTACCTCCTTAACCCGCACGCCAGAGATTTTGTGTCAGTCATTTTCGGCTTTCGGAAATGAAAAACAGAAGATTTCGTTATTTCAGCGCGTTAGCAATTAAATCGCAAAAATGAAAATATTTTTCAAGAAAATTGCACCTGACGGAGCAATTTACGACACTTGCCTCCAAAGCGGAGGAACACGAGATGTCCAACCAAAACCCAGTATTCATTCCCGGCCCGACAAACATCCCGGACCGGTTGCGGCTTGCCATGCATGTCCAGACCCAGGATCACCGCGCGCCTGATTTTGTCGATACTTTCATGCCTGTTCTGGAGGGGACCAAAAAAGTTTTTGGCACCACGACCGGGCAGATCGTGACGTTTCCGGCCAGCGGCACCGGCGGGTGGGAGGCGGCGATCACCAATACGCTCAGCCCCGGCGACAAGGTTCTGGTCGCCCGGTATGGCGTGTTCAGCCATCGCTGGATCGACCTGTGCGAACGGCACGGGCTGGATGTTCAGGTCATCGAATGCCCCTGGGGCAGCGGCGCGCCTGCGGATCAGTTTCAGACCGCGCTGGCCGATGACACCGCCCATGAAATCCGCGCGGTTCTGGTCACCCACAATGAAACGGCAACCGGGGTCCGTTCGGATATCAGCGCTGTTCGGCGGGCGATGGATGTTACCGATCACCCGGCGATGCTGTTTGTGGATTGCGTCAGCTCTTTGGCCTCGATGCCGTTTGCGTTTGACGACTGGGGCGTTGATATCGCTGTCTCGGGGTCGCAAAAAGGGTTCATGCTGGCCACCGGCATGGCCATCCTGTGTGTCAGCCCCAAGGCGCAAGAGGCGATGGCAAGCGCGAAACTGCCCCGGACATTTTTTGATTTCGGTGATATGATGGCGGCCAACGCCTCGGGCGGGTTTCCCTACACGCCGCCTTTGCAACTGATCTATGGCATGCGCGAAAGCCTGAACATGTTGTTCGAAGAAGGCCTGGAAAACGTCTATGCCCGCCACTTCCGGCTGGCTGAAGGGGTGCGCCGGGCGGTCGATGCCTGGGGGTTGAAGCTGGTTGCGCAATCGCCGGACCTGTATTCCGACACCGTCAGCGCGATCTATGTGCCCGACGGGTTCGACAGCAATGCGCTGACCGATCACGCCTTCAACACCTATGACGTGTCCTTCGGCGTCGGTCTGGGTCAGATGAACGGCCGGGCGTTCCGCATCGGCCATCTGGGCAGTTTGACGGACGTGATGGTTCTGTCCGGTCTTGGCGCCATCGAAATGGCAATGGCCGATCTGGACTATCCGATCGTTTTGGGCAGCGGAGTAGCCGCCGCGCAGGACTATTACCGCAGCGGGCCGTCCGACAGCGCCAAAGCCGCAGCCTGAGGAGTATGAAGATGTTGGATCACGTCGCCGCCTCGGACCTTACGGTCAACGACATGCGCGCTGCACATAAGCGGATCAAACCCCATATCCGGCGCACCCCGGTCATGGAATCCGAGTATCTGAACGAACTGACCGGCGCGCAGCTGTTCTTTAAATGCGAGAACTTTCAAGAGGCCGGTGCCTTTAAGGTGCGTGGCGCATGCAATGCGGTGTTCAGCCTGCCCGATGACATGGCGGTCCGGGGCGTGTGTACGCATTCCAGTGGCAACCACGCGCTGTCCCTGTCTTATGCCGCAGGTCGGCGGGGCATTCCCTGCAATGTGGTCATGCCGCGCACGGCCCCGCAAGCCAAGAAGGATGCGGTGCGCCGCTATGGCGGCACGATCACTGAATGTGAGCCGTCAACATCGTCGCGCGAGGCAACATTTGCCGAGGTGCAGGCCCAAACGGGTGGAGAGTTCGTACACCCCTATAACGATCCGCGCGTCATTGCCGGTCAGGCCACATGTTCGGCTGAATTGCTGGAACAGACCGATGGCGTGGATGCGGTAATCGCCCCGATTGGCGGCGGCGGCATGGTGTCGGGCACTTGCCTGACGGTCTCGAACCTGTCGCCCGATACGGCGATCTACGCGGCGGAACCGGAACAGGCGGATGACGCGTACCGGTCGTTCAAAGCCGGCCACATCATCGCCGATGACGCGCCGAAAACCGTAGCCGATGGCCTGCTGGTGCCCCTGAAGGAAAACACGTGGCACTTCGTGTCCAACCACGTGACCGACATCTTCACCGCCTCTGAGGCTGAGATCATCGAGGCGATGAAACTGACCTGGAAATATCTGCGCGTTGTGATGGAGCCGTCTTCGGCGGTGCCCCTGGCAACCATTCTCAAGACCCCCGACGTGTTTCGGGGCAAGCGTGTCGGGGTGATCATAACCGGCGGCAATGTGGATTTGGACAAGCTGCCCTGGCTGACAGGGCAAGGAGGAACGACATGAACAAACCTGTGAACATCAATGACCTAGAAGTTGGGTACGACATCCCCGCCGCCATCGGCATGGATGAAAGCGAGATTCAGACACCCTGCCTGATCCTGGATCTGGATGCGCTTGAACGAAACATCAAAAAGATGGGCGATTACGCCAAGGCGCATGGGATGCGCCACCGCGTTCATGGCAAGATGCACAAGTCGGTGGATGTCGCCAAGCTGCAGGAGGAGCTGGGCGGCTCGGTCGGAGTGTGCTGCCAAAAAGTGTCCGAGGCCGAGGTTTTCGCGCGGGGCGGCATCAAGGATATTCTCGTTTCCAATCAGGTGCGTGACCCGGCCAAGATCGACCGGCTGGCGCAGCTGCCCAAGTTTGACGCCCATGTCATCGTCTGTGTGGACGACATCGACAATGTGGCCGATCTGTCTGCTGCGGCTGTCAAACATGGCACCGATCTGAGTGTTTTCATCGAAATCGACTGCGGCGCGGGCCGTTGCGGTGTGACCACCACGCAGGATGTTGTTGCGATTGCCCGCGCAATTGATGCGGCAGACAACCTGAAGTTTCTGGGCATTCAAGCCTATCAGGGCGCGATGCAGCACATGGACAGCTTTGAAGACCGCAAGGCCAAGCTGGATGTTGCCATCGGCATGGTCGCGGATGCCGTTCAAGGCTTGAAAGCTGTCGGGCTGGACCCGGAACTGGTGTCGGGCGGGGGCACCGGATCGTATTATTTTGAAAGCAATTCGGGCGTTTATAACGAACTGCAATGCGGGTCCTATGCCTTTATGGATGCTGATTATGGCCGCATTCTGGATAAGGACGGCAAGCGGATCGACCAGGGTGAATGGGAAAACGCGCTGTTCATCCTGACCAGCGTCATGAGCCACGCCAAGGCCGACAAAGCCATTTGTGACGCGGGCCTCAAGGCGCAGTCGGTCGACAGCGGCCTGCCCTTCATCTTTGGCCGCGACGATGTGGAATACCTCAAATGCTCGGACGAGCACGGGGTGATCGGTGACCCGGATGGCCTTCTGAAAGTTAATGACAAGCTGCGGCTGGTGCCCGGTCATTGTGATCCCACCTGCAATGTCCATGACTGGTATGTCGGTGTGCGCAACGGCAAGGTTGAAACCCTATGGCCCGTCTCCGCACGCGGAAAGGCTTATTGAGAAATGAGGGATGCCATGAATACGCAAACCGACGGCCTGCTGATTGTGGGCGAAGACTTGTGCGAACAACTGGTCGGTCGAAGCCAGGCTTTTGACGCCGTCCAATCCGTTTTCGCCGCAATGGCCAGTGGTGGGGCGCGCAACTTTCCCGTCATCCGCGAGGCGTTGGGTTATGCCGATGCGCTTTACGGTTTTAAATCGGGGTTTGATCGGGATGGTCAGGTTCTGGGGGTCAAATCCGGCGGCTATTGGCCGGGCAACGCCGACAAGGGGCTGACCAATCATCAGTCGACGGTGTTTCTGTTCGACCCCGATACCGGGCAATTGTCCGCACTGGTTGGTGGCAATTATCTGACGGCGGTGCGCACGGCGGCCTCATCTGCGGTGTCGATTGCACAGCTTGCCCGCAAGGATGCCAAGGTTCTGGGCATGGTCGGGGCCGGGCATCAATCTGCGTTCCAACTGCGCGCCGCCGCTGAACAACGCGATTTTGAGAAAGTCGTCGCGTGGAATCCGCACCCCGACATGCTGCCCCGGCTGGCGGCCGTCGCCGACGAGATCGGGCTGGAATTCGAGGCCGTCAGCCAACAGGAACTGGGCGCACAGGCAGATGTGATCATCACCATCACCTCGGCTTTTGAGCCGCTGCTGATGAAAGACTGGATCAAACCCGGCACGCATCTGGCCTGCATGGGCACGGATACGAAGGGAAAGATGGAGGTCGACCCGGAGCTGGTCACCTCGGCCACGGTTTTCACAGATGAAGTTGCCCAATCCCTGACAATTGGCGAAGCGCAACACGCGGCGGGCACTGGTGCCCTGACTGAATCCGCGATCACCCCCATTGGTGCCGTGATCAACGGCGATCATCCGGGCAGAACGGGCGCGGATGAAATTACCCTGTTCGATGGAACGGGCGTCGGGCTACAGGATCTTGCGGTGGCGTCCGTTGCCGCACGTCTGGCGGATGAGGCCGGGCTGGCGCAGCGGGTTGCACTGTGACACAAAAAAGCGCGCCTCGATCGGGGCGCGCTTGCTTGATGGATATCCGGAAGGCTCAGCCCCGGATCACCTTGGCAAACTGATCAAAGATCGGCTCGTTCCCACAGATCACCTCGCCATCATCCAGCACGTTACCTTTGGGGTTCAGCGGCTGAACAAAGCCACCGGCCTCTTTCACGATGATGATCCCGGCGGCCAGATCCCAGGCGTTCAGGCGGCGTTCCCAGAACCCTTCGTACCGTCCTGCAGCCACATAGGCCATATCCAGCGCGGCAGCACCCCAGCGGCGCACACCGGAACAGACGGGCATCAGACGGGCCAGATCCTGCAACGTGGCAGGCAAATCTGAACGACCACCAAAGGGCAGACCGGTCGAAAAGATCGACTCGATCATGCGATGGCGACCCGAAACCCGGATGCGCATGTCATTCATCCACGCGCCCTCGCCTTTTTCGGCAAAGAACATCTCATCCTTGGCGGCATCATAGATCACACCGGCAACGATCTTGCCTTTGTGCTCCAGCGCGATGGAAATCGCCCAATGCGGCAGGCCGTGCAGGAAATTGGTGGTGCCGTCCAGCGGGTCCACGATCCAGCGGCGGGTCGGGTCTTCGCCCTCAATCACGCCGCCCTCTTCGGCCAGCCAGCCATAGGTCGGGCGCGCGCCCAGCAGTTCCTCTTTCAGGATCGCCTCGGCGGCAATATCAGCTTTGGACACAAAGTCGCCCGCACCTTTCATCGACACCTGAAGGTTCTCGACTTCACGAAAATCCTTGACCAAAGAACGCCCCGCCTTGCGCGCGGCCTTGATCATGATGTTGAGGTTTGCACTGCCAACCATTGTTCAAAGGCTCCTGTCCGGTCAAACCGCGCGTATACTGATGCAATGCGCCCTTGCCAAGAGGAATGATGCGCATAGCAGACCCGCGTTTTGCGCCTATTGCGATTGCAGCTTGCGCGCCTCGGTTTCGGCCAGCTTGATCAGCTCTTGCACAAAGGGTTTTTCAAGGTCATCGGTACGCACCGCCGCATACAGCCTGCGGGTGATCCCATCCTTGGTTAGCGGGCGGGTGACATAGTCCGAATTGTACTTTACCTCGCGCACAACCCAGTCGGGCAGCACTGAAATTCCCCGGTTCGACGCCACCAACAGCAAGATCACGGCAGTCAGTTCGACCTGTCGGATCGCCGCCGGTTCAACGCGCGCGGGGATTAGCAACTGGCTGAAGACGTCCAGCCGGGTGCGTTCTACGGGATAGGTGATCAGGGTTTGCCCCCGGAAATCCTCGGCCTCGATGAATTCCTTTTGCGCCAGCGGGTGCGTCGATGCCGCGACAAAGACCGCGTCATAGTCGAACAACTCGATGAACTCGACACCCGGCAAATTTTCGGGGTCGGATGAGACGACCAGATCGACCTCTTCTTTCTGAAGCGCGGGCAAGGCGTCAAAGGCCAGGCCCGGACGGATATCCACATCCACATCGCCCCAGGATTTACGAAAGGCTTCAAGCACCGGGAAAAGCCATTCGAAACAGGCATGGCATTCAATGGCAATATGCATCCGCCCGGTGCGCCCTTCGCGCAGCGATGTAAATTCGTGCTGCGTGGCCTCGACCTGCGGCAGGATCTGTTCGGCCAGACGCAACAGTCGCAGCCCCGCCGCCGACAGTTTCATCGGTTTGGACCGGCGCAGGAACAGTTCGACCCCGGCTTGATCCTCCAGCCCTTTGATCTGATGGCTCAGCGCAGATTGGGTGATGTTCAGCTGATCCGCAGCGCGGGCAAGCCCACCACATTCATGGATCGCCTTGATCGTGCGCAGGTGCCGGAATTCTATGTGCATTGCAGTGAGACTCATGTTGTTCTTGAGTAATATGAGTTTGTCTCACAATGAATGACATGGCACAAGGGCTGCGAACTGAACAGACGAGATCACAATGACCAAGCCAGAAATTTCATTCGAGTTCTTCCCGCCGCAAACGCTTGAGGCCTCGTTCCGGCTTTGGGATACAGTTCAGACCCTGGCGCCACTTGACCCGCGTTTCGTGTCGGTCACATACGGCGCAGGTGGCACAACGCGCGAATTGACCCGCGATGCGGTGGCAACGCTGCACAAGTCGTCGGGCCTGCCGGTCGCGGCCCACCTGACCTGCGTTGACGCCTCGCGTCAGGAAACGCTGGAAATTGCCGACACCTTTGCACGCGCGGGCGTTCAGGACATCGTGGCGCTGCGTGGTGATCCGCCAAAAGGTCAGGAGCGGTTCGAAGCACACCCAGATGGTTTTGCGAATTCGGTCGAACTGATTTCTGCGCTGGCGGAAACGGAAATGTTCAGCATTCGCGTTGGTGCCTATCCTGACATCCACCCCGAAGCGCGGGATGCGCGCACCGATGTCGATTGGCTAAAAGCCAAACTGGACGCTGGCGCGGACGAAGCCCTGACGCAGTTCTTCTTTGAGGCCGAGACGTTTTTCCGGTTCCGCGATGCCTGCGAAAAGGCGGGAATAGACAAACCCATCGTTCCGGGCATTCTGCCGATTGAGAATTGGAAAGGCGCGCGTAATTTTGCCCGCCGCTGCGGAACACGCATCCCGGCCTGGGTCGAGCAAGCCTTTGAAAAGGCTGTGCGCGATGACCGCGAGGATTTGCTGGCCACGGCTCTGTGTACGGAATTGTGTTCCGACCTGATCGAAGGCGGTGTGGACAAACTGCATTTCTATACGCTGAACCGACCAGAGCTGACGCGTGATGTGTGCTTTGCCCTGGGCATTACCCCAAAGACCGAGCTGCAAAACGTCGCCTAAATCCATGCCCGCTGCAATTGTCTGCCTGAATCCGGGCTGATGACTGCGGCGGCACATCAATTGATGCATAAATCTGCGCATAAACAATATCCGCAAAACTGCGGCAATTGTCTTGAGAACCCCTCAAATACACCAACAAATTTGACAAATTCGTGAGGCCCTTCACAGTAAGAGCGTACAGTTTGTTTAAAGAGTGTTTTGAGTTATGGAGCCTGTTGACAAGATCATGGCCCGCGCCGACGCCTTGGCAGTCCTTGGCCTGGATCAAAGCGCCGGATCAGATGATATTCGGGACGCATGGCGCCATATTGCTTTTCATGCGCATCCCGATCACACCACCAGCGATTGTTCCAGTTTCGCCCGCGCGAAAGAGGCATACGATCTGCTGCGCCGCGAAGGTCTGGCGGGCAAAGGGGCTACGCCCGGCAAAATCCGGCGACCGAAAGTGCGCAAGCGTGTTGTCGATCTGGACCATACTGATATCGACGCCTGCCGCATCTTGTTAAACAAGGCGTTGTCGCACAATCCCGAAGGGGTTGCGCCATCGTCTGATGCGCAAACCGTTACAGATTCGGATCATGTGCCGGATGCAGTGGGTTTTTATGGTCGTCATCTGACATATTTCGTTTCGACGCCGGTTTGCGAGGGGGCCAATCGGGTTGCCCTGCCAACCTCGTTTCTGGCGGCCGCGCGGCGCATGGAAACCGAAGTGCTCAGCTTTCAGTCAAAGGATGCCGGTGCCGGTGAGGTCGTGGTGCCCGAGACGATTACAGCGCGTAAATTTCCGGGGGCCAAAAGCGTTCGCATCAGGTTCGACGCCGACAAGCAAATACGCGATGAATTCTGGCTGGCCGGATAACCGGCCGAACCAAGCAAAGCCCGGCCAGATGCAGCCGGGCTTTTTTGTCTTAACTCGTGCCTTAGTTCGTGACCGGGCCTTCAGAGGTGAATTTCGGGATCACGCTGGTGGATGCCTCGGTGGATTCGATACCGGGCCAATTGCCTTCGGCCAGATTGATGTTGCCGGGAACGTCTTCTTCGAAGAAGCCGACAACAACGTCGGTGATGTTCAGATACAGCTTGTCATCAACGATCCGCCACAGGTTCGGGTTGGCCGGAACCTTACCGCCGCGCGACACGCCGTATGCGCAGTGCCCGTCATATTGCGGGGCATAATGGGCTGGATTCTCAAGGAACTTGTCGCGGTTTTCTGCGCTTGCAAACGCCCAGGTCGCACCGTTGTAGTCGGCAGTATAATCCGCACGCCCCCGCACAGCTTCGGGTTGGGACTGACCAATCGGTGCCTGATCAAGGTTGCGATAGGCGACGACGTCGTAACCTGACACGGCAAACCCTGTGCCATCCACATACTGGTCGCCTGCAAAGGCAGGAAGGGCAAGGGTCAGGGCTGTTGCTAGGGTCAAGGCAAAGCGTTTCATGTGGTCAATCCTTTTGTCCTCAGGGTTGTGAAATCGCCCGAATTTCGGGCCTGACCAGACAATAGGTGATTTCCGCGCGCTGCGCAGTGCCCCTCGCGACGCTGTGACGTCGAATGATAAATCGTGAGAGGTTCGACGCCGTTTGTTACAAGATTGCGCCCTCATCCGGGGTTGGACTTTGGACTTTGCAATATTAGCTGTTGTGACGGACGGACAATTCACATGAACTTTGCTGAGAAAGGCAAGACGCGATGAGCGAGCAATCGACCTATACCCCCCCAACGGTCTGGACATGGGACAGTAAAAGCGGCGGGCAATTCGCCAATATCAATCGCCCGATTGCCGGTGCCACCCATGACAAGGATTTGCCGGTCGGGCGTCATCCGATTCAGCTGTATTCGCTGGCCACCCCCAACGGTGTCAAAGTGACTGTGATGCTTGAGGAACTGCTGGCGCTGGGCCATGAAGGCGCGGAATACAACGCCTGGCTTGTCGACATTGGTGAGGGCGATCAGTTCAGCTCGGGGTTTGTAGATGCCAATCCCAACTCGAAAATCCCGGCGCTGTGGGACCGGTCGGGTGATGAACCTTTGCGCGTGTTCGAAAGTGCGTCGATCCTGTTCCATCTGGCCGAGAAATTCGACGCCTTCCTGCCGAAATCCGGCCCCGAGCGCACCGAAGTGATGAACTGGGTGTTCTGGCAGATGGGCAGCGCGCCTTATCTGGGTGGCGGATTTGGCCATTTCTACGCCTATGCGCCCGAGAAATGGGAATATCCGATCAATCGCTTCGCCATGGAAACCAAGCGCCAGTTGGACGTTCTGGATCGCGAACTGGCGGATAAGACCTTTATCGCGGGCGAAGATTACACGATTGCCGACATGGCGATCTGGCCCTGGTATGGCCAGTTGGTTCTGGGTCGTCTGTACAGCGCGGCGGAATTCCTGGATGTGGAATCCTATGAAAACGTGATGCGTTGGGCCAAGGCGATTGACGAACGGCCAGCGGTTCAGCGTGGCCGCATGGTCAACCGGCCGTTTGGGGAACCGCACACGCAGCTTCACGAACGCCACGAGGCCAGCGACTTTGAAACCCGCACGCAGGACAAACTGGAAGCGGCTGCCGAATAACTCTGAAAGGCCCCACAGATCTGTGGGGTCTTTTTTCCGGGGACTACTTAAGAATAGGCGGTTTTTCAGGGTCACTTCCGGGGACAATCTGCGTCATGACACGCGCCTCGGGCTGAGGCAGATCGAACCGCAACCCGACCCGCGCCAAAGATGCCGCCGCCGCGTCATGAGGTCGAAAAAAGCCGACATCCAACGCCCCGGCTTCGATCCCGGAAAAGGTCAACGCCTCGGATGCGGCCTTGGCCAATGCTGGTTCCGCACCATCAATCGCCCCCACAAATCCCAAAAGATGCCCTGTCCCACCCTCTGGGGACTTGGTGGCCACCAGAAACGCGGCCTCGGCCAGACCGACGGCGGTGGCAAGCTTTGCGTCCAGCGCAGTCAGCAAATCGTCCGGCAGGCCCGCTGGCGACAGGAATTCAGCCAGATGCTGCTGAACTTCCTCTGGGCCATGCTGCAACGTGACCGCCAGCCAGCCCAGCGCCTCGGGCGGGATCAGCATCGACGAAGGCGCGACCTCAAGATTCAAACCCAGACCGATCCCCTGCCCCGTCAGCAAAGAGGCGAGGATGCGACCCGACAGCGCCACATAAGGCACAGGACGTTCAGCAAAACGCGCAAGCCGATCCTCGCGGTCAAAGGCCAGCACGAATTGCCCGTCCGCCACATCGAAAAGCTCGGGCGAGATGTTTTCGCCCTGCGCCTCTTCGGTCAGCATCAGGAACAGCTCACTATCGGCCAGCCGTTCAAAGAACCTTAACCGAAGGGCATCATCCTGCGGGGTGGCTTCCATTGCGGCATGGGCATTGTCCAGCGCCGTTGTCTCAGTCATTCAGAACCTCTTGCACCCGTGCCCGCAGAACGGGCAGCAGATCAGCCTCAAACCACGGGTTTTTCTTCATCCATGCCGTATTTCGCCACGACGGATGTGGCAAGGCAAAGATGCGCGGCGCGTGGTCCCGCCAGTTGCGCACGGTATCAGTGACATTTGTTCGGGTCTTGAGGTGGTATTTATGGGCGTGGCCGCCGACCAGGATGGTCAAAGGAACGTCACCAAGGTCCTGCATCACCCTGTCGTGCCAGGTTTGGCCGCAAATCACGGGTGGCGGCAGGTCAGCCTTTCGCTTGTCGTATCCCGGGAAACAAAAGGCCATCGGCACGATCGAAACGCGGGACCGGTCGTAGAACACGCTCTCGTCGATCCCCAACCAATCCCGCAGCCGATCACCCGAAGGGTCAGTGAAGGGCCGACCCGACGCATGAACCCGCGCGCCCGGTGCCTGCCCGGCGATTAAGATCGGCGCCCCTTGCCGGAACCAGACAACGGGGCGTGGTTCATGCGCTGTTTCGGTGGCTGCGAACCTGTCCGCGCACAGGCGGCAGGACTGGATTTCTTTTTCAAGCGAATTCATCAGATGGCAAGGTTTCCTGAAACAAACTGGTTGACGTTCGACCTGAAAGATAGTCAACGCGCAGCTTTGGGCCAACCGGTGTAAAAGTCACAATACCAACAGGCCAGTTCGGCACGCATTGATCATTTGTTTCATAATTCGACATAATGTGGCCAATATGGGCGCTTAATGGAACGACACTTTCACCGCCCCTGTCGGTGCAACAAACAAGACAAAAGCAGCAGGCTATGAATGCTTGAGTTCGAGAATGTCAGTAAGTCCTTTTGGACCGGGACACGCCGTAAGGTGATTCTGGATCAGGTCTCGTTTCGGGTCGAACTGGGCAGGTCCATTGGCATTCTGGCCCCTAATGGGACCGGTAAGACAACGCTGATCAATATGATGGCTGGATTAGAGAAACCCGACGAAGGCGTGATCCGAAAATCTTGCCGGGTGTCATTTCCGATGGGGTTTACCGGGGGTGTTTCCGGCAAGCTGTCCGCGTTGGAAAACGCACGCTATATCGCCAAGATCTATGGCATGGATCCCGACTACGTCGAGGCGTATTGTAGCTGGCTCTGCGGTTTGGGCGAGTACTTCAATCAGCCCCTTGCCACCTATTCGTCCGGGATGAAGGCACGGTTTACCTTTGCGCTGATGCTGGCTCTGGACTTCGACATGTATCTGATTGACGAAGGGATGCCAGCGACAACAGATGTCGAGTTCAACAGAAAGGCGGGGGACATCCTGCAGGAAAGGCTGCGCACGACGACGTTGGTGATCGTGTCGCACAGCCCTGCCGTTCTGGAACGCTTTGCGCGCCAGGCTGCGGTTCTGCTGGACGGCCAGCTTCACATGTTCGAAACCTTGGAAGAGGCAAAACAGTTATATGACTACCAAACCCAAGGCTAGAAAGTACAACTGGCGCCGCAAACGTCAGGGGGCCGGCACAGCTGACGCCCGTTCGGATGCCATTTCGCGAATCAGGCAGGCGACACAGCCGCCCGATGCCGCGAATACACCGCCCGCGACGGAAATTGAGGACATCAAACGGGAGGGGCTGACTGGCCGCCAGCTACGGGTGGCCCGGCGTCTGGCGCAGATGAACGGATTGGCCGCGGCCTCGGATTACGAAGCCGTTCGGCTGCTGCGTCTCAAGGGGATTGACCCTTTTGAACGCACCAATCTGCTGGAACTGGCTGCCGAAAAAAGTGGTGCAGACTCCCCCGCCGAAGACAAGATCACGATTCAGTTGCCGCAAACGGTCAAGCAGGCACCACAAAATCTGCCTGGCCCAGAGTTAAGCCCCGCGCAACGCCGGGACTTTGAGATTGGCGAAATCCAAAAGGATATCGCGCGCCGCCGCAGGCGGAAGCTGCTGGCGCTGTTCGCGCGGTTGGCAGCATTTGTTTTGCTGCCGACGCTAATTGTCGGTCTGTATTTTTATCGGATCGCGACGCCGATGTACGCAAGCGATTCCGCGTTTTCGATTCTGCAGGCGGATGGCGGCGGCGGCTCTATCGGCGGGCTGTTGTCGGGCACGCAATTTGCCACGGCGCAAGATTCCGTCGCAACGCAAGAGTTTCTGGAATCCAAAGACGCCTTGCAGCGGCTGGAACGGGATATCGGGTTTTCCGAGATTTTCAAACAGGACTGGATTGATCCGATTCAGCGGCTATCCCCGGATGCCAGCCTTGAAGAGACCTATAAGCTGTACACGCGGATGATCGTGATCGGCTATGATCCGACGGACGGTATCATCCGCATGGAAGTCGCGGCACCTGAACCCGAAATTGCGGTCGTCCTGTCAAACAAGCTGATTTCTTATGCCGAGGACACCATAAACGGGCTGACAGAGTTAAAGCGCGAGGACCAGATGCGCGACGCTTTGAAAGGGTTCGAATCCGCGCAGGAGGAGCGGCGTAAAGCCCAGGAACAACTGATCGAACTGCAATTGCAGGGCGCGGTTCTTGATCCCGAAAACGTTCTTGCGGGATTGCGGGTCCGCATCAACGAAATCGAAATCCTGCTTCAGGACAAAGAGCTTCAACTTGCTGCGCTGTTGGATAACCTTCGCCCCAACAAGGCCAAGGTGGACGGGGTCCAGGCTGACATAGTTCGGCTAGAAGCAGTTCTTGAGGAGCTTAACGCCGAAATGCTGGACGCATCGGCAGGCGAAAACTCGCTGGCGCGTCTGAGCGTGCGAATTCAGATGGCTCAGACCGACCTTGCGGCGCGCGACATGATGCTGCAAAGCGCAATGGAGCAGATGGAAACCACACGGACCGAGGCGAACCGCAAAGTGCGGTACCTGACGGTTTCGGTAAATCCGGTCGCAAGCCAGGAACCCAGCTATCCGCGCAAGTTCGAAAATACGATTTTGGCTTTCCTGTTGTTTGCTGGTATCTACCTGATGATCTCGCTTACCGCGTCGGTCCTTCGTGAACAGGTATCCTCGTAAGACACATGAAACATGTAAAAATCTCCGATCTCACGGTCGGCAATGATCTGCCTCTGACGATCATTGCCGGCCCTTGCCAGCTTGAAACCGCCGATCACGCCCAGATGATCGCGGGCAAAATGAAAGAGGCCTGCGACGCCGTTGGCGCCCAATACGTTTTCAAGGCATCCTACGACAAGGCGAACCGGACATCCTTGTCTGGTGAACGCGGCATGGGAATTGATACCGGACTGAAAGTTCTGGATGACATTCGCAAAACGATGGGCATTCCGGTTCTCACCGATGTCCACACCGAAGCCCAATGTGCCATCGCCGCCGATGCGGTGGACGTGCTGCAAATCCCGGCACTGTTGTGCCGGCAAACCGATTTGGTGTTGGCCGCAGCCCAAACGGGCGCGGCAATCAATGTCAAAAAAGGGCAGTTTTTGGCACCTTGGGATATGGAAAACATTGTCACTAAGATTGAAAGCACCGGAAATACGAACATCCTATTGACGGAACGCGGAACCTCGTTTGGCTACAACACGCTGGTTACCGATATGCGGTCGCTGCCGCAGATGGCAGCGACTGGCTATCCCGTTGTGATGGACGCAACCCATTCTGTTCAACAACCGGCCGGGCTTGGCGGTTCGACCGGTGGTCAGCGTGAATTTGCCCCGGTCATGGCCCGCGCTGCTGTGGCCGTTGGCGCAGGTGCCGTTTTCATGGAGACGCATCAAGACCCGGACAACGCCCCCTGCGACGGGCCGAACATGATCTATCTGGATCAGATGCCCCAACTGGTTGACACATTGATGCGCTTTGATGCGCTGGCCAAAGCCAATCCAATTCAGATTTAAGCAAGAGTAATCTTATGACCAAACCTACGCCTGAGGTGACCCCGAACACCTGGAGCTTTCTGCGCGATCCGATGATCAAACCCACCGGTTTTCGTGAATACGACGCCCGCTGGAAGTATCCGGAAGAGATCAACCTGCCCGGCATGACCGCCCTTGGTCTGGGCTTGGGCACGCAGATGCGCAAACGCGGGATTGATCCGGTGATCGCGGTCGGCAACGATTATCGCGACTATTCTCTGGCGATCAAAAACGCACTGATCCTGGGTCTGATGCAGGCGGGAATTCAGGTCAAGGATATTGGCCCCGCGCTCAGCCCGATGGCTTACTTCGCGCAGTTTCACCTGAACGTACCTGCCGTGGCCATGGTCACCGCCAGCCACAATCCAAACGGCTGGACCGGCGTCAAGATGGGCTTTGACCGCCCGCTGACCCATGGTCCGGACGAAATGTCCGAACTGCGCGACATCGTCCTGAACGGTGAAGGTGCCGCGCATGAGGGTGGGTCATACGAATTCGTCGACGGCGTGAAAGAGGCTTATATCGACGATCTCGTTGGCGATTTCAAAGTATCCCGACCGCTAAAGATTGTCTGCGCCACCGGCAACGGCACGGCCTCGGCCTTTGCGCCCGAAATCTTTGAACGGATGGGGGTCGAAGTGGTGCCCAGCCACAACCGGCTGGATTACACATTCCCCAACTACAACCCCAACCCCGAAGCGATGGAGATGTTGCATGACATGTCCGACACCGTGAAATCCAGCGGTGCTGACATGGCGCTGGGGTTTGACGGCGACGGCGACCGCTGCGGCGTTGTGGACGATGAGGGCGAAGAGATTTTCGCCGACAAAGTCGGTGTGATCATGGCCCGCGATCTGGCCAAGCTGTATCCCAATTCGACCTTTGTGGCCGACGTGAAGTCGACCGGCCTGTTTGCCAGCGATCCCGAATTGCAGGCCCACGGTATCAAGGCCGATTACTGGAAAACCGGCCACAGCCACATGAAGCGCCGGGTCAAGGAAATCAACGCGCTGGCCGGGTTCGAGAAATCGGGTCACTACTTTCTGGCCGAACCGATCGGGCGTGGGTATGACTGCGGCATGCGGGTGGCAGTGGAAATCTGCAAGCTGATGGACCGCAACCCGGACAAAAGCATGTCGGATCTGCGCAAGGCGCTGCCAAAAACCTGGGCGACGCCGACCATGTCGCCCTATGCCTCAGATACCGAGAAATATGACATTCTCACGCGTCTTGTTGCCAAGCTGGTCGCCAAGGCTGAAGCTGGCGAAACCTTCGCAGGCCGCGCGATCAAAGAGGTAGTGACCGTCAACGGTGCACGGGTCATCCTGGACAATGGCAGTTGGGGTCTGGTGCGGGCGTCTTCGAACACGCCAAATCTGGTTGTGGTCTGCGAAAGCAGCGCCAGCGAAGACGAAATGCGCGCGATCTTTGCGGATATCGACGCCGTCATTCGTACTGAACCCGGCGTCGGCGATTACGACCAGACCATCTAGCAGATGTTGATCTTGGGGCGCGCAAAGCGCCCCGAGATCCTAATCACTCCCAAACAGCTTGAGCAGGCCCTTTTTAGCCTCTTCTTCCAGCTTGTTTTTCAGCGCGTCTTCAATGTCTTCGCTTTCCGTTACTGTGGTTCCCAACTCGTCGCTGACTTTTTCCAGAACCTTTTGTTTGGCGTCATCCTCAAGCTCTTTGACCTTTGCTTCGGCGGCAGCCTCAAGCGCTTTGCTCAGGTCCGGTTTGACCGACGGGTCGCTCCACGGTCCGACAATGCGCACCGGAACGGATATGCCTTTGCCTGAGTTTGCGCGCAAAGCGACCGGCGTGAACAGATAGTCGATATCACGCGCGCCGATGCCCACGCGACCTGTGCCATCGGCCCGGAAGTTGTCCAGAGACATCAACAGGTCATCGTTGTACAAATTCCCCTGATCCATCGTGAAACTGGCGGTCAGACTGTTGAACACGGTTGTGCTGCCCGTCCCTTCGCCGCGCCCCATCAGGCGATCCAGGTCAAACCCGTTGATTACGCCCCGCCCCAGGTTCAGATTACCCTTGCCGCTGAGCGAGCGCATGATCTGATCCTCGGATTGACCAACACCCAGAAATTCCAGTGACCCAGAGCCTGAGCCGGACAAACGGTTGACATCCCCCAGCGCCGATAAGGCTTGCTGAATGTTGATATCCGTCGCTTGCAGGTTGCCGCCGACCGACAGGCCGTTTCGATTGTTGGCAACCACCTGTCCATTCAATTGGCCCGAAAACAGGGTTGCCGGGTTCATCTTCAGAACCGCCCGCGATCTGTCCAGGCTGAGCGTCAGATCACTGGGTCCCAGCGTCAGATTCGGCACTGCGATGGACTTTGCTTTCAATCGTATCTGCCCGTTTGCCAGCGCCAGAGCCGATGCGTCGATCGGTGCCGTGGACCACCCGCTGGATTCACTTGTCGCCGAACCGGACCCGCCACCGGCCGGGGCTGATGTTGGGTTGTCCGGGGCCGACCCTTCGTTGAACCGCGACAGGTCAATATCGCCACCGTCCAATCGCGCCGTGATCTTTGGCGGGTCCGAGATCACGATATCCACCTCACCGGTCAATCGGTTATGATCCAGTTGCGCCACCATGTTGCGCACCGATATCCGTCCCTCACTTGTGTAGGTCATCTGCCCCGACACATCGGCGATCCGCCCCAAGCCCAGCGGCACACCGACACCGGCCTGACCAAATGCGGCCAGCATCCGTTCGGTATCCGTTGTTTTGACTTGCAACTTTCCGTCCATTTCACCGGAAAGATTAACCCGGCCGTCAAAATCGACCTTCCCCCCCGGCGCGGCCAGATCCAGCGTTAAAGGTGCAACCGCCCCCGAGGCATAGGCCGGCAGGTCGGGGATCGTCAGGTCCACGCTGACCTTGCCACCCGGGACCGCCATTTGCGCCTTCATGACCATCGGGGCCGTCGCGGCGGGCCAACTGGCAGACAGATCGACGTCGGAAAAGCTGAACTTTGTCGCGCCGTTTTCGACATAGATCAGCTGCGCGCCGGTCAGTTCCAGACGGTCCAGCGTCACAGCGCGCGGGCGGGGTGTCGTTGGTGTGCCGCCGCCCCCGGTGCTTTGGCCTGCTGCGGGCTGTGGTGCCGCGGATTCCAGCTCCCAATTTCCGTGCCCGTCCGATAATTCAAGGCGCAGAACCGGATTGTCTGCAATGACGCGCTTGATCCGAAAATCTCCGTTGATCAGCGCGGCTGCCTCCACACCAATGGCCAGACTTTCGGCGCTGAGCATGGGTTGCGGCCCGGCCCAGGACGCGTTGCCAAAGGTTACAGGGCCGGTTTCCACGCCCAGCACGGGCCAGAACGACAAGTTCACGTCGCCGGACAATATCAGATCACGACCCGTCTCAGCCTTGACCTGCTCGGCGAGAATCCTCGCCAGCTTGTCCCCCGGCATCAGCAACAATGCGCCGATCACCAGTCCAACCACGGCTAGGATTAGAAACAGAATGCGCAACAGCCACTTCATTTTACTGCTCTCCGCTTTTTTGGCATGCGTTGAAAAGATCATTCAAAGCCTGCACCGCATTTGCAAGGGGAAGCTTTCCCCACTATATGCCGCGCCATGACCACGAACCCGCCAAACCTCCGCCCCGACCTGGCGCCTGCCGCCCGGATGCCCGAGATGCCACGTTCGAACCAGCCCACCATCGGTATGGTGTCGCTGGGTTGCCCCAAGGCATTGGTTGATAGTGAACGGATTCTGACCCGCCTGCGGGCCGAAGGCTATGGGATTTCCCCCGATTATTCAGGGGCCGATGCCGTGATCGTGAACACCTGCGGGTTCCTTGACAGTGCCAAGGCTGAATCGCTGGACGCCATTGGTGAGGCTTTGGTGGAAAACGGCAAGGTCATCGTGACCGGCTGTTTGGGGGCTGAGCCGGATTACATCCGCGAACACCACCCCCGCATCATGGCCGTCACCGGACCCCATCAGTACGAGCAGGTTCTGGATGCCGTCCATAAGGCTGTTCCACCCGACCCGGACCCGTTTGTCGATCTTCTGCCCGCCAGCAGCGTGCAGCTGACGCCGCGCCATTACAGCTATCTCAAGATTTCCGAAGGCTGTAACCACAAGTGCAAGTTCTGCATCATCCCCGACATGCGCGGCAAATTGGCCAGCCGCCCGGCCCATGCCGTCCTGCGTGAGGCCGAAAAGCTGGTCGACAATGGCGTCCGCGAGCTGCTGGTAATCTCGCAGGATACCTCGGCCTATGGGCTGGACCGGAAATATGACGTGAACCCGTGGAAAGACCGCGAGGTTCGCAGCCACATTACCGATCTGGCGCGCGAATTGGGGCAGCTCGATGCGTGGGTGCGCCTGCACTATGTCTATCCCTATCCGCATGTGCGCGATCTGATTCCCCTTATGGCGGGCGCTGGCAGTAACATCCTGCCCTATATGGATATTCCCTTTCAGCACGCCCACCCGGACGTTCTGAAACGCATGGCCCGCCCGGCGGCTGCCGCCAAGACCCTGGACGAGATCGCCGCCTGGCGCGCGACCTGCCCGGACATCACCCTGCGGTCGACCTTCATCGTCGGCTACCCCGGCGAGACTGAAGCCGAGTTTCAGACCCTGCTGGACTGGATGGACGAGGCGCAGCTGGATCGTGTCGGTTGCTTTCAATACGAAAACGTGGCTGGCGCGCGGTCGAACGACCTGCCCGATCACGTCCCGGCCGAAGTCAAACAGGACCGGTGGGACCGCTTCATGGAAAAGGCCCAGGCCATTTCCGAGGCCAAACTGGTGGCCAAGGTGGGGCAAACCATTCAGGTGATCGTGGACGAGGTTGACGCCGACGCCGCCACTTGCCGCACGCAGGCAGATGCGCCCGAGATTGATGGCAACCTGTTCATCGACGAAGGGTTCGAAGACCTCAAACCCGGCGATATCATTCCCGTCGAGGTGGATGAAGCTGGCGAATATGACTTGTGGGGCAAACGTCTGTGACGTGACAGGCCGGTCACCTTTGATCGGAGAAGCGTGAGCCGAGTTTATTGGCGTCGGGCGCAGGAATCCCGGATTATGACAGGACACCTTGGTTCGTTAGAAGGAGGGTACAATGTCTGATCCACGTTCTTTTGCTGCGAAATTCGTGGCCGTGCTTCTTGCGGTCCAGCTTTATGCCGCACCGGTAATTGCCGAGGGCATCATCAGCAGTTCAGGGGGCTTCGACATCGTCGGGTCCAAACCGCTGAGCATTCACCACCGCAGCAAACACCATGTAAATCGGTATTATTTCGCGCCCAAGGTTAAGGCCCATTCGGCCAAACCCCCAATACATCACGTAAAGCCACGGAAAAAACACCACCGCGCGACACGCAAACACCATAAGAAACGGTACAAACAATTCTACGTGCCAAAGCGATATGGGATCAGGCACCGAAAGCACCGACATGGGGGCTTGTGGCATAGTCGCTAAGGGCTTCCCGGGCAGATCAAAACAAACCCCAAAGCCCAACGGCCCACGCAATGCCAGCCGCCACAGCGGTTAAGGCCACGGCTGCGCTGGCCGCATCCTTGGCCTGACCTGCCAATGTGCTGCGCGCGGTCGAGGTGTGATCGACAGCCCGTTCAATCGCGGTGTTGAACAACTCAGCCACCAATACAAGAATGCCCAACACCACAATGACTGCGCGGACCCCATCGCCAAGTGGCAACAAAAACGCCAAAACAGCGGAAATGAGATTGGCCCAGACCCAGGCGCGAAACGAATATTCGGCGTGCCAGGTGGCGGTCAGACCCTGCCAGCTCCAGCGGGTGCGATCTTTGAGGCGGTCAACGAAGTTGATCATGAGCTTTCGACTTTCCAGTGGATCAGACGCAACCCTGATCGGCATATAGCAGGCAAGAAAAAACCGCCCAGAGGCGGCCATACTGCGGGAAATTGTGCGGACGGCTTGGAAAAAGCCGCCCGCGGAATGCTTATTGTGCGACCGGGTTACAGACGGTCTGACCAGCTTCGGTTGTGGCCAGATCAGTGCCTGCCGGGCAGCTCGGCGAACCAAACTTGTCATATTCGGGTGTAATATAAACCGGTGTCGGTTCTTCCTGCTGCGAACAAGCAGCCAGAACCAGGGCAATTGCGCTAACGGCAGCAAATTTGAGTTTCATGTCCGACAATCCTTTGTTAATTTTCTGATATTGCCCAATAATTCGGGGCCAGTTGCAGAATAGGGCCTCGATGGTATATTTGCAACAAGATCAAACACACGATTGTGAATAAAGGCGAATCCACGCTGGTACAGCGATTTTCAGCCGTTTCCGACACGGTATTCCCTACAGTTTTCAGCGCACTACCCTAAACTGACGCAGGGACATTAGCGAAAACGGAGTAGCCACATGCCTGACAGTCCGAAAATTGCCCAAAAAGCACCATACCCGGTCGAGGTGACCGAAGGCCGAAGCTATTTCTGGTGCGCATGTGGTCGATCCAAGCGGCAACCATTTTGCGACGGGTCGCACCAGGGAACGGGAATTGAACCAGTTAAATACACGGCCGAGGCCAGCAAAAAGGTCTTTTTCTGCGGCTGCAAGCACAGCGCAACGCCGCCCCTTTGTGACGGGTCGCATTCCAAGCTTTGACTACGGCTTCAGGCCGTTCAGCAGCTGGGCGTTTGCACAAAAATCCGGGGCTAGGCGGGCTTCGGATTGTTGTTGTGACAGCCAGATCGCACATCGGTCGTTGCATTGGGACGCCCGGCACCGTGTAACCATCTCGGCGTAGTGTTCGGATGTGAGGCGACCTTCCGCCATCGCCTCGGACAGAGAAACATTCATGCTCCGCGCAACCGAGCGGGTAAGCCAAAAGTGCGTTTCAACGTCCCCCAGAACATGCCGTGTCATCAGATTTCCTATTTTTCTGTTGATCCCCGCAGGGATCACTTTGCGCGTTACGGGATCAATTTGGTCAGCAGTTCCTGATTCCGGCAGTATTCCGGCGCTTGGCGCGCGGGGTCGGGACGGTTCAGAAAGCTCTGACAATGGCCGGGGTTTGGGCAATCCGTACAGCGCAAGACCGCATCGGAAAGCTGGTCGATTGAAACCTCACCCTCAATTGCGGCGCTTTGCAGGTCCACCCCAAGCTTGGTCGCCATCTGATCGACCATACCGGCGTGCCGCTTTAGTGTTTCTTGGCAGTGCATTGGAAATCCTCTCCCTTTCTCACGCCTCAGAAAGGTACGTCATTTCCGCAGGTGGGCCTTTGACTCAGGTCAAGGCACGGCGCTGATATGGTCCAGATAGGCGCGGGTGGCGTCCTGAACCCGGCGAAATCGGTCACCGCCCAGCTTTTTGCCCCCGTACCAGCGGGTGACGATGACAACATGCCCCTCAAGCCCGGCGCGTTCCAACATACGCAGGATCACCATGCCCGCCCCGCTTTCACCATCGTCCGCCTTAAGCGCACCTGTCGGCAAGATCGCAGCCCAGGTGTTATGCGTCGCCTTGGCATAGGCTTTGTCCGATTTAAGGTCGCGCAAGACCGCATCAACATCCGCCCGCGCGCCGACAGCTGCGCCTGACACCGCGTATTTCGACCCTCGGTCCGTCAAGACCACCCCAAGCCGCGTCAATGACGTCATTGCGTCAATCCGACTTGCTTCGCCGTTTCCAGAACGATCTGGACGCGCTGGGCATTGGGCGGGTGCGTTCCCAGAAACCGGTCGCCCGGATCGGGGATGCGGTCAAAGTATTTGGCGCCAATCAAAGGGTTGTACCCAGCGTTATGGGTGATGATGGTGCCCAGTTGATCTGCTTCCAGTTCAAAATCTTTCACATAGACCTGCGCACCCACTTGGGCCCCCAGTTTTTGCGCCTCTTCAACCGCGACCCCTTCTGCGCCGCTCAGCCGGGCCAATTCACCAAAGATGACCGCGCTCTGGCGCGAGTTTTCGGCTTGTCGGGGAATATGGCGCAGCACGTGATGGGCGGCTTCGTGCCCCATGACAAAGGCCAGCTCATCCGCGTTCTGGGCGGATTGGATCATCGCGCGGGTAAAGATGATCACCGGTTGGTCTTTGTCGTCCAGGGTTTGAAACGCATTCGCCGGCGCGCGCGGGTTCAGGTCAACAACGATCGTGAAATCGCAATTCTTGACCTTGGACCGCCGCAGACACTCAGCACGGGCTTCTCGGCCAACCGCGCGACTGATTTTCTGGAAAGAGTCAGCCCCAACCTGAAAATCCGACGTGTCCTGTGCCCAGTCCGCCGCAGGCTGCACACGCAGCGTGTCAGCGCCGCAAGCCGCCAGAATCAGGGGAAGCAACAAACAGATCAGACGGCGCATGCGTATTCCTTTGAAACGGCAATCCCGTTTTCAAGACCATAGCGCGGTCCTGTTGGGACTGCCACTGTGCGATTATGGCTGAACGGGTTGCAATGCCACCGAACGCCCGGCACTGTGCCATCATGTTTTCGATTGAGCATGAATTCGACTCGACGGTGATTACTCTGGTGGACGAAGGTGCCAAGCCTTTGCAAGAGGATGTGGTCATCAACAACTTTGCCGAATGCGTGACGCTGGAACAGTTTGACCCGCGTACGGACACGGTTCAAAGGATCACGCTTTCGCCCGAGCAGGTGCGCGACCTGGCCGCTGCTCTGGATTTGCCTGAAGGTGTCTACCAAATTCACGAAACACCAGATCAGGGCACATAAACGAACAATTTGTCCCGCGCGCTATGACCGCGTTTCAGGACAAGCGTTGACGGCGCGACCCCCATCGCTGCGGCAAGGATACTGCGCACGGCCTCGTTTGCCTTGCCGTTTTCCGGCGCTGCGGTGACGTCGATACGAATGCCGCCGCTTTGCGGATCAATCCTGTTTTTTGCAGCTTTGGGCGTGACTCTGACCTGTATGCCAGCGCCGGAAATGGCCCGATCGCTTAGATCCGGCAAATTGCGCAGCTTCGGTTTGGCCATTGTCCCGTCCTGATTGTAATCACCCTTGCACGGTTAGCGCTGGAATGAAATTGATCCACGCAAGCCAGCCGTTAGCCCTTGAAACCTGCCAGATGCTGACCAAGATACAGACTGCCCATGTAAAGGAAGTTAACATATGTCCTTGAAGAACCCGGCCGCCCTGGAATTTCTGCAAACGCGCCGGTCTCGTCCCGCGAAAACCCTGGTTGCCCCAGCCCCCACCCGAGACGAGCTTTTGCCCTTGCTGATGGCTGCAGCCCGCAGCCCGGATCACGGCAAGCTAGAGCCGTGGCGGTTCATCGTGCTGGAAAAAGGCGCGATGCCGCGCCTGTCGGCACTGACGCAGGAATTCGGTGCGACATTGGGCAAAACGCCCGAGGAAATCGCAAAGGCCCGCAGCCAGTTCGATATGGGCCATCTGGCCGTAGCGGTGATCGAGGTGCAGAAACCGTCGGAAAAAGTTCCCGCGATCGAGCAGACCTATTCCGCTGGTGCGGTCTGCCTGGCCTTGCTGAACGCGGCGCTTGCGGCGGGCTGGGGGGCGAACTGGCTGTCGGGCTGGCAAACCCATAACCCCAGGTTCTGCCAAAAAGCTTTTGGGCTGAAGGACAATGAACGCGTTGTCGGGCTGGTTCATATCGCCACCGAAGGCGCAACCCCGCCAGAACGCCCCCGCCCTGATGTGGCGACCCTGACCGAATGGGTTTCGGCATGATCATCCTCAACGCGTTTTTCGCGGCACTCGGCCAGATCGGGGACCCAAAGTTTCGCGGTGTCCTGCTGCGCGGTGTTGGCCTGACCATCATTCTGTTGATTGCCGCCTGCGCGGGCGCAATCTGGCTGATCAACAGGCTGTCCGGGGATGAGATCTCATTGCCCTGGATCGGCGCGGTGCCATGGCTGAATGATGTACTGAACTATTCGGGCATCTTCGTGGTGCTGATCCTGCCGGTGTTCCTGATGGTCCCTGTGGCCTCGGCGATTACGTCGATGTTTCTGGAAGAGGTCGCGCAGGCAGTCGAGGACAAGCATTATCCCACCCTGCCCGCCGTTCCGGGCATCCCGTTCAGCGACGGGTTGCGCGATGCGCTTGCGTTCATGGGGGTGTTGATCGTGGCCAACCTGCTGGCGCTGATCCTCTATGCGATTTTCACGCCACTCGCGCCGTTTATCTTCTGGGCAATGAACGGGTTTTTACTAGGACGCGAGTATTTTACACTGGCCGCGATGCGGCGCATCGGGCGGGATGGCGCGCGCAAACTGCGGGCCAAACATTCGGCCACCATCTGGCTGGCGGGCACCCTGATGGCCATTCCCCTGTCAGTGCCGCTGATCAACCTTGTGATCCCGATCTTCGGGGCCGCGACATTCACGCATATTTTCCACAAGTTGTCAGGGCCAACGCCCTGACGGCTAGTTGCGCGGCTCCAGCTGGTTCAGCCAGTCAAAATCCCGAACCGAAATCACACCGGACAGAATGATCCCTGCTATGATGGCCCACAGCACCACCGAAATACCGGTGGTGATCCACATCTTTTTCTTCATGTGATGCACTTCCGGCGCGCCCGCATGGGTGCCCGGAACGATGTCACCCAGATCACCCTGCGTCTTGATGCGGATCGGCAGAATCACCAACAGCGTCATGAACCAGATGACGGAAAACAGAACCAGTCCGGCAGTTATTGTCATTTCGACCCCTCCGGGGTTGGATTAAACCTGTTCCAGCTCGACCAGGCAGCCGTTGAAATCCTTGGGATGCAGGAACAGCACCGGCTTGCCGTGCGCACCGATCTTGGGCTCGCCTGAACCCAAAACGCGGGCCCCGGTTTCCTGCAGATGATCGCGGGCGGCGATGATGTCGTCGACTTCGTAGCAGACGTGGTGAATGCCCCCCGCGGGGTTCTTTTCCAGAAAACCGTTGATCGGGCTGTTGTCACCCAGCGGGTACAGCAGCTCGATCTTGGTGTTGGGCAGTTCGATGAACACAACGGTCACACCATGATCAGGCTCGTCCTGCGGGGCACCAACTTTGGCACCCAACGCGCTGCGATACTGCTCGGACGCGGCCTCAAGATCGGGAACGGCAATTGCAACGTGGTTCAGGCGACCAATCATGGAACTCTCCTTAGGTTCTGCGTTGCGGCGGTTATGAGGGCAGCCGCGACAAAGAACAAGTGCGCCAAATTGCCGTTAACGCTGTGTTAGCCAGAAGTTCCTAGCGTGAGGCATCTGCTGATTAGGAGTTCTGCCATGGACGATTCGAGCCCCTTCGCCTCCCCCGTGCAGCCGACCGCGATGCGGCCGCTGCTGGGTCAAACCATTCTGGTTGTCGAAGACAGCCGCTATGCCTGTGACGCAATCCGTCTGATGTGCCTGCACAGCGGTGCGCGCATCCGACGCGCGGATTGCCTGACATCTGCCCGGCGTCACCTGCAGATCTACCGCCCCTCGGTCATTCTGGTGGATATCGGCCTGCCGGACGGGTCCGGGGCCGAACTGATTGCCGAACTTACCGATGCAACACCACGTATCGGTGCCATTCTGGGCATGTCCGGCGATGATCACGCCCAGGACACTGCATTGCAGGCCGGGGCAGACGGGTTCCTGGCCAAACCCATGAAATCGCTGTCCAGCTTTCAGAGGTTCATTTTGGAAAGCCTGCCCGAAGATCGCCGCCCCAACAGCCTCCATGCTGTCCGGGACGAGGTTATCCGCCCCGACCCGATGGCCTATCAGGATGACATGGCCCATATCGCGGATGTGCTGGCCGGGCCAAATGATCACCGAACATTGGACTATGCCGCCCAGTTTTTGCGTGGGGTAGCCCGCGATGCCGAAGACATGGTTTTGGCCGATGCCGCGCAAAGGCTGGCAGAATCGCGCGCAGAAGGCACCCCGATCACCGCGCTGGCCGCGCAGGTTGCCGGTATCGTTCAGACACGGCTGGAACAGCGTAAGGCGATCTGAGATGACGACAGCATACTTTCTGACAGCTACCATCGTGATCATCTGGGCATATTGCCAGACAAGAACAACGGCCCGAAACATCCGGACCGCGCGCGATTCACAATCTGGTCTATTGGATTCGCCAGTCGGCGACTGGCACCGGCCCCTATTCGAGCAAGCAGGCACCCGGCATTGGGTAAAAGAAAAACCCGCCGCAGAGGCTGCGACGGGTGGTTGATCATTTCTTCGGGTTGATCATTCCTGCGGGATAATGCGCAGCCCCAGATCCATCAACTGGTCCGACGTCGGATCTGACGGCGCGTCCATCATCAGGTCTTCGGCGCGCTGGTTCATCGGGAACATCATGACCTCGCGGATGTTGGCCTCATCCGCCAGCAGCATCACGATCCGGTCGATGCCCGCAGCACAGCCGCCGTGTGGCGGTGCGCCGTAATGGAAGGCGTTGAACAGGGCACCAAAGCGGGATTTAACCTCATCCTCGCCATAGCCCGCCAGTTCAAAGGCTTTCAACATGATTTCTGGCTTGTGGTTCCGGATCGCACCCGAAACCAGCTCGTACCCGTTACAGGCCAGATCGTACTGATACCCGCGCACATCCAGCGGATTGCCGTTCAGCGCGTCCATCCCGCCCTGCGGCATCGAGAACGGGTTGTGTTCAAAGTCGATTGCGCCGGTTTCTTCGTCCTGTTCGTAGATCGGGAAGTCGACGATCCAGGCAAAGGCGAACCGGTCTTTTTCGGTCAGGTTAAGTTCTTCGCCAATCACATCACGTGCCTTGCCAGCGACCTTTTCAAAGGCTTTCGGCTTGCCACCCAGGAAGAACGCTGCATCGCCAACGCCCAGACCCAACTGCTGACGGATCGCCTCGGTACGTTCGGGGCCGATGTTTTTGGCCAGCGGCCCCGCGGCCTCCATGCCGTTGCCCTGATCGCGCCAGAAGATGTAGCCCATACCGGGCAGGCCTTCTTTCTGGGCAAAGGCGTTCATGCGGTCGCAGAACTTGCGACTGCCACCAGTGGGCGCAGGGATGGCGCGGATTTCGGTACCTTCCTGCTCCAGCAGCTTCGCGAAAATCGCGAAGCCACTATCGCGGAAGTGGTCAGAGACCACTTGCATTTTAATAGGATTGCGCAGGTCCGGCTTGTCCGAACCATACCACAACGCCGCGTCCTTATAGGAAATCTGCGGCCAGTCCTGATCGACCTTGCGGCCCCCGCCGAACTCCTCGAACACGCCAGTTAGAACCGGCTGGATCGTGTCGAACACGTCCTGCTGCTCGACAAACGACATCTCAAGGTCAAGCTGATAGAAATCGGTGGGCGAGCGGTCGGCGCGCGGGTCTTCATCGCGGAAGCACGGCGCGATCTGAAAGTATTTGTCGAAGCCCGACACCATGATCAGCTGTTTGAACTGCTGCGGCGCCTGCGGCAGCGCGTAGAACTTTCCCGGGTGCAGGCGCGAGGGCACCAGAAAGTCGCGCGCGCCTTCAGGCGAGGAGGCGGTAATGATCGGCGTCTGATATTCACGGAAACCCTGATCCCACATGCGACGACGCATCGAGGACACCACGTCCGAGCGCAGGGTCATGTTCTGCTGCATCGCCTCGCGGCGCAGGTCCAGATAGCGATAGCGCAGGCGCGTTTCCTCGGGGTATTCCTGCTCACCAAAAACCATCAGCGGCAGTTCGTCAGCTGCGCCCAGAACCTCAAGCTCGCGCACGTAAACCTCGATTTCGCCGGTGGGCAATTTCGAGTTTACCAACTCCGGGGCACGCGCCTTGACGGTGCCGTCGATGCGGATACACCATTCGGATCGCACCTTCTCAAGCTCGGCAAAGGCGGCGCTGTCGCCGTCGCACAGAACCTGTGTCACACCGAAATGGTCGCGCAGGTCGATGAACAGCACGCCGCCGTGATCACGGACCCGATGCACCCAGCCAGACAGGCGGACGGTTTCACCAACATTGGCGGCAGTCAAAGCGGCGCAGGTGTGGCTGCGATAGGCGTGCATGGAAATATCCCTTCGGGCGCAGAATTCGTCGCGCCGATACACCCCGTCAGGCCCGGAAAGTCAAGGCAGGTCAGGTCGTCAAAACGGTCTTTGCACGTTACCCGAATAGAAATAGATGCCCAGACCGGCGGCAAAGATGATATTGCCCGCTATCGCGTGCAGCAGAACCGCATAGAAAAACGACCCGCGTTTGCGATAAGCCCATGTGAACAGCAGCCCCCCGGCAAAGGTCATGGCCGCCACGATCCAGCTCCAATACATTAGATGGGCCAGCGAAAACAAAGCGGCGTTCAGCAGATAGGCGGCCCGACCATTGGGCAGAATCGCGTGATAGCGCCGGAAAAACAGGGACCGGAACAACAGCTCTTGCGGCAGGGCGGACAGCAGCGGATAGCCAAGCCAGATCACGGCCAGAAACTCGGGCCGGTTGCGCAGCAGGAAAAACGCCGCCTCCGGGCGGGTCAACATCACAAGTGTTGCACAAAAAAGTGTCATCGCGATCGCAAACGCGGCGACTTCGCCCCAGGACCAGCTGCGCCAGTTGTACAGCAGTTCGGCCCAGGCGAAGCCCGGCGTGAAGTGAAGTAACACGATGCCAATCGCCGTGAAGGTGAACAGCGACGGAAACATCCAATTCGGAGGAAAGAAGACCGCGATCAGCACGGGCACGGCGATGAAGAACAGTCCGAATTCCAGACGCAGCCGCAAATGCGGTGCCGCGCGATCCGCCCAATCGGTTTGTTTGCTCACTGTAACGCCAACTCCGCCCGGATCAGACCACGCAACGAATTACCTACATAGAGTTTTTCCGCGTTTTTCAGATCGGTCAAGGACAAGACGGACTCGGCAACCTGTTTATTTTCAAGACGTTCTTCCCGCAAAACGCCGGGCAACAGCCCGCAGGACAACGCAGGCGTCAGGCGGGGCCCGTCGGGCATGTCCAGAAACAGGTTGGTGATCGTGCCTTCGCACAGTTCATTGCGGTGGTTCAGGAACAAAACCTCGTCGATACCATCTGGCAAGGCCGCACGCGCCTGATCGTAAACGGCGCGCTGCGTTGTCTTGTGCCGCAACCAGACATCCGACGCGGTCAATCGGGTCTGGGCGATGGCGACCCTCCACACCGGTGGGTTTTCGGCCAACGGGCCGGTTGTCACGTCAACCTGCCCGTCCGCCGCCAGGGTCAGACGACACCGCAGCGGTGACGGTCCGGCGACCCCTTCCAGCGCCGCAACGGCCTGTCCTGTGTCGAAAGGCAAGCCCAACGCCGCAGCCGAGCGTGCCATGCGGGCCAGATGCCGGTCGCGCCGCACAAGCCCCTGCCCGGGCCGAAAGGCTAGCGTTTCGATTACGCGGAAGTCAGGATCATCTGGTGGGCAAAGCGGGCTTTCCATAACGCTTCCTCATATTCGGATGGGGCCGTGCTGTCCCAGACCACGCCGCCGCCGACGTTCAAGGTGGCCGTGCCATCTTCAACCATCAGGGTACGGATCGCCACATTGAATTCCGACCGCCCATCTGGCGCGGCCCAGCCGATGGCCCCGCAGTAGATATCGCGCGACCAAGGCTCAAGCTCGGACAGAACCTCCATCGCGCGGATCTTGGGCGCGCCGGTGATCGAACCGCAGGGGAACAGCGCCGTCAGGATGTCGGACAGTTCCGCCCCAAGATGCAGCTGTGCCTGCACCAGCGAGATCATCTGATGCACGGTGGCATAGGTTTCGACCTTGAACAGTTCGGGCACTTTGACGGACCCGGGCAGCGCGACGCGGCTGATATCATTGCGCAACAGGTCGACGATCATCAGGTTTTCGGCCCGGTTCTTTTCGTCGACCGACAAAAACGCCCGGCGGCGCGCGTCTTCGGCCATATCCTCGCTACGCGGTTGCGTCCCCTTCATGGGGCGCGTTTCGATGCTGCGATCCGCGCCGGTGCGAAAGAACAGCTCTGGCGAGCGGCTGAGCAGATCGGGCAGATCGTCCTGTTCGACCAGCGCGCCGTGGCCCACCGTTTGACCAGCGGCCAACGCAGCATAAAGCGCAGCACTGTTGCCCGCGACGGTCAGGTCAATCGGAAAGGTCAGGTTGGCCTGATAGATATCCCCTGCCCCGATGGCATCATGCACGTGACGGAAGGCACGGGTATAGCGCGCCTCGTCCCAGCGCGGTGCAAAACCTATGACACCACCATCTGCTGGGGGCAGATCGCGTTGTATGGGCGCGTCAAAGACCCCAAAACACATCAGCGGCAGGCGGCGGTCATTGGGCATACGGTGCGACAGGCGTGGCTCCAGGGCAAACCCCAGCTCGTAACTGGCATAGCCCGCCAGCCATGCGCCTAGGGCGCGCGCCTCATCCAGCGCCGCCATCGCCTGGGGCACGTCCTCCGCAGTGTCGGCGCGGATCACCCTGTCTGGCCGGTCGAAACTGGTTCCCGGTCCGGCCGGCCCCTGATCGAAACGAATACGCAAGTGCATCCTCATTTGCCGTGTTGCGCGGTATAGAGATTACGGCGACAAGGGAAAGAGGGGAAAGCGGCAAATTCGCGCCCGTTTCCGATACCTCTTGAACCTTTTCGCGCGGTCCCTATAACGCAGGACAATTTGGGCGCATGGGGGCGTCCTGACTCGCAGACAACCAAAGGAACAGGGCCATGCCGAGAAGAACCGACATCCAGTCGATCATGATCATCGGGGCGGGACCCATTGTTATCGGTCAGGCTTGCGAGTTCGACTATTCCGGCGCTCAGGCCTGCAAGGCGCTGCGGGAAGAAGGCTACCGGGTTATTCTGGTGAACTCAAACCCCGCCACGATCATGACCGACCCCGGCCTGGCCGACGCCACCTATATCGAACCGATCACGCCCGAGGTTGTCGCCAAGATCATCGAGAAAGAACGTCCCGACGCCTTGCTACCGACCATGGGCGGGCAAACCGGGTTGAACACCTCGCTGGCGCTGGAAGAGATGGGCGTGCTTGAGGAATTCGGCGTTGAGATGATTGGTGCGACCCGCGACGCCATCGAAATGGCCGAAGACCGCAAACTGTTCCGCGAAGCGATGGACCGGCTTGGTATCGAAAACCCCAAGGCCACTATCGTCACCGCCCCCAAACGCGAAGACGGCAGCACCGATCTGGACGCAGGCGTGCAGATCGCGCTGGGTGATTTGGAGGGCATCGGCCTACCCGCCATCATCCGCCCGGCCTTTACCATGGGCGGCACCGGCGGCGGCGTGGCCTATAACCGCGAGGATTATATCCATTTCTGCCGCACCGGCATGGACGCCTCGCCGGTAAACCAGATTCTTGTCGATGAATCGCTGTTGGGCTGGAAAGAATTTGAGATGGAGGTTGTTCGCGACAAGGCGGACAACGCCATCATCGTCTGTTCCATTGAAAACATTGACCCGATGGGCGTGCATACCGGTGACTCGATCACTGTGGCCCCTGCGCTGACGCTGACCGACAAGGAATACCAGATCATGCGCAACGGCTCGATCGCCGTTCTGCGTGAAATCGGCGTGGAAACCGGCGGATCGAACGTTCAGTGGGCAATCAACCCCGACGATGGCCGCATGGTCGTGATCGAGATGAACCCGCGGGTGTCGCGATCGTCTGCACTGGCCTCCAAAGCGACCGGTTTCCCGATTGCCAAGATCGCGGCCAAGCTGGCCGTTGGGTATACGCTGGACGAGTTGGACAATGACATCACCAAGGTCACACCTGCCAGCTTTGAACCGACCATTGATTATGTCGTCACCAAGATCCCGAAATTCGCCTTTGAGAAATTCCCGGGTTCTGAACCGTATCTGACCACAGCCATGAAATCGGTGGGTGAGGCGATGTCCATCGGCCGCACCATCCACGAATCGATGCAAAAGGCGCTGGCCTCGATGGAATCGGGTCTGACCGGCTTTGATGAGATCGAAATCCCCGGCCTGAACGTAGGTGTCTGGGACGAGGCCGACGACAAGGCCGCCGTAATCAAGGCGATCAGCCAGCAGACACCTGACCGTTTGCGCACCGTTGCGCAGGCGATGCGGCATGGTTTGACCGATGACGAAATCTTTGGTGTCACCAAGTTCGACCCGTGGTTTCTGGCCCGCATCCGCGAGATCATCGAAGCCGAAAGCCAGCTGCGCAAAGACGGCCTGCCGGAGACCGAAGAAGGCATTCGCAAACTGAAGATGCTGGGCTTCACCGACGCGCGTCTGGGCAACCTGACCGGCACGCCCGAAACCGACATCCGCCGCGCTCGCCGCAATCTGGGCGTTACGGCCGTGTTCAAACGCATCGACACCTGCGCGGCCGAGTTCGAGGCGCAGACGCCCTATATGTACTCGACCTATGAGGCCCCAATGATGGGCGACGTGGAATGCGAAGCACGTCCATCAGATCGTAAGAAGGTGGTCATCCTCGGCGGTGGCCCCAACCGGATCGGTCAGGGGATCGAGTTCGACTATTGCTGCTGTCACGCCTGCTTTGCGCTGACCGAGGCGGGCTATGAGACGATCATGATCAACTGCAACCCCGAGACTGTCAGCACCGACTATGACACCTCGGATCGTTTGTATTTCGAACCGCTGACCTTTGAACATGTCATGGAAATCCTCACCAAGGAACAGGACAACGGCACGCTGCACGGCGTAGTCGTCCAGTATGGCGGCCAAACGCCGCTGAAACTGGCCAACGCGCTGGAAGCGGAAGGTATTCCAATTCTGGGCACCACGCCCGACGCGATTGATCTGGCCGAAGACCGCGAACGCTTTCAGGCGCTGGTCAATGATCTGGGATTGAAACAGCCCAATAACGGCATCGCCTCAACCGATGAGCAGGCGCTGGAGATTGCCGAGGGCATCGGCTTTCCGCTGGTGATCCGCCCCTCTTATGTTCTGGGTGGGCGCGCGATGGAAATCGTGCGCGATATGGATCAGCTGAGGCGCTATATCAACGAAGCCGTGGTGGTTTCGGGCGACAGCCCGGTTCTGCTGGACAGCTACCTGGCCGGTGCGGTGGAACTGGATGTGGACGCAATCTGCGATGGCACCGACGTCCATGTCGCAGGCATCATGCAACATATCGAAGAGGCCGGTGTGCACTCGGGTGACAGCGCCTGTTCGCTGCCGCCCTATTCGCTGTCCAAGGACGTCATCGAACGGATCAAGGATCAGGCGTTCAAACTGGCCAAGGCGCTGAACGTTGTTGGCCTGATGAACGTGCAATTCGCCATCAAGGACGATGAGATCTACCTGATCGAGGTCAATCCGCGCGCCAGCCGCACCGTACCGTTTGTGGCCAAAGCCACAGACAGTGCGATTGCGTCAATTGCTGCGCGCGTCATGGCAGGTGAAAAACTGGCGAACTTCCCGATGCGCCCGGCCTACAAAGAAGGTCAAGACACAAAAATTGCCGACCAGATGACGCTGGCCGACCCGGATATGCCGTGGTTTTCGGTGAAAGAAGCCGTGCTGCCCTTCGCCCGCTTCCCCGGTGTCGATACCATTCTGGGCCCGGAAATGCGCTCGACCGGCGAGGTCATGGGCTGGGACCGCGACTTCCCGCGCGCCTTCCTCAAGGCCCAGATGGGCGCGGGCATGGTGCTACCCTCCGAGGGTTGCGCGTTCATCTCGATCAAGGATGCCGACAAGACCGCGGCGATGCTTGAAGCCGCTCAGGTTCTGACCGCACAAGGCTTCACGCTTGTTGCCACACGCGGCACGCAATCCTGGCTGGCCGAACAAGGCGTGGCCTGTGACGTGGTCAACAAGGTCTATGAAGGCCGCCCGGATGTGGCAGACATGCTCAAGGACGGTCAGGTGCAGCTGGTGATGAACACGACCGAGGGCGCGCAGGCTGTCGAAGACAGCAAGGCGATCCGCTCAATCGCGCTCTATGACAAGATCCCCTACTTCACAACGGCCGCTGCAAGCCACGCCGCAGCGCTGGCCATCAAGGCGCAGGCCGAAGGGGATGTCGAGGTGAAGTCGCTGCAAGGCTGATGCGCCCCACACGAACAAAAAAAGCAAAACCCCCGGTCTGTGACCGGGGGTTTTTCATTTAAACAGCGCTTTGCTGTGCGGTCTTCCTTCGCTCTTCCGGCAGGAAGAACACCATATAGAACACCGGGGCCGCCACCATCGTCAGGATGGTGGCAAAGGCCAGCCCGCCCATGATCGTCACCGCCATCGACTTGAAAAAGGCATCCGTCAACAACGGCGCCATACCCAGAATGGTGGTGATCGCAGCCAGCATGACCGGGCGCAGGCGGGATACCGATGCCTCAACAATCGACTCGCGCAGCCCTTTGCCGGTCTCGCGGACAAGGTCGATCTCTTCGACCAGAACAATGCCGTTCTTGATCAGCATCCCCGACAGGCTGAGCAGCCCCAGCAGCGCGGTGAACGTGAAAGGCAGCCCGGTGCCCAATAGGCCGATCACCACGCCGTTCACCGACATCGGCACCAACAGCCAGATGATGATCGGCTGGCGTATCGCGTTAAAGATCAACACCGAGATCAGCACCATGATCAACAGGCTCAGCGGCAATTGACGTCCCAGGCTGGCGTTTGCATCGCCCGAGGCTTCGAACTCACCCCCCCATTCCATCCGATACCCCGGGGGCAGTTCCATTTCCTCAATGGCCTGACGCACCTCGGAATGCACCTGTGCCGCCGTCATGCCCGGCGGGATGTCGGCACCGACGGTGATGGTCAGCACACGATCCCGGCGATGAACCAGAGTGTTGAGGGATTTGTATTCGAACCCGTCGACCATCTGTTCAATGGGAACAAAATTTTCCGACTGGTTCGAATACACGACCTGATCCACGATCGAGTAATCCCCGTCTGCGGGACGACGCAGGATAATTGGAATCAGACGGTCACGTTCGCGAAGCACGCCGCCCGTGATCCCATCCGTCGAAAATTGCAGCGTGGCGGCGATGTCCTCGCGGGTTACCCCGGCTGTCTGCGCGCGCTCGGTCGCATAGATCGGCTGAACCGCCAGCTCCTGTTCGCGCCAGTCGTGGTACACGTTCAGCGCATTCTTGGACGCGCCGCGCATCACCTGCACCGCCTCATCCGCCAATTGACGCAGAACGGCCGGATCACTGCCAGAGAAACGCGCCTGAATCGGGTCACCCCCGCCAGGGCCAAAGATCAGCCGCTTGGTGCGGAACTTGCCTTCGGAGAATTGCGCGGAACCAAACGCCTCAAGATCTGCCTGCAACGCTGGAATGTCGTCCAGGGTTTCCGTACGGATGATCATGTGACCATAGCTGGAACTTGGCTTTTCAGCGTCATAGGTCAGCAGGAAGCGGGTCGCGCCCTGCCCGACAAAAGTGGCAACGGAAACAACATCATCACGTTGGGCCAGCCAGTCCTCGAATACCGTCATGTCCTGCGCTGTGCGGGCGATGGGCGTGCCCTGCGGCAAGTTGTAGTGCACAAAGAACAGCGGCGTGTTCGAATCCGGAAAGAACTGCTGCCGCACCAGGCCGAACCCGGCGAAACACACCACCGTGACCCCCACCAGCCCGGCGATGACCAGCCAGCGGAACCGCAGAGCCCAGCGCAGAACGCTGCCGTAGATACGGAACATGAGGCCACTATAGGCATCCGCCGCGCCTTCTTTGCCCTGTTTGAAGAAGTAGTGACCCAGCATTGGCGTCACAGTCAGAGCCAGCACCCAGCTGAGCAACAGCGAAATTCCGATTACCGCAAACAAAGAGAACAGGAATTCACCCGTTGAATCAGGGCTTAAACCGATGCCCGCAAATGCCATGATGCCAATGACCGTGGCCCCCAACAGCGGGATCTGGGTTTTAGACGCGGCCTCGTCCGCGGCATCGCGCGAGTTTTTGCCGCGCTGCATGGCGATCTGCATCCCCTCGGCCACCACGATGGCGTTGTCCACCAGCATCCCCATCGCAATGATCAGGGCCCCCAGCGAAATCCGCTCCATCTCGATGGAAAAGATCGACATGAACAGCAGCGTCCCTACCACCGTCAGCAACAGCGTCGATCCGACAACCACAGACGCGCGCCAGCCCATGAAAATGGCCAGAACCGCAACCACGATGGTCACCGACAATGCAAGGTTCACCAGAAAATTATTCGATGCCTCTTCGACCACCACATGCTGTTGGTAGATGGGCAGGATTTCGACACCATAAGGGATCTGAGAATCCAATTGGGCAAACTTGGCGTCGGCGCGTTTGCCGACCTCGACAATGTTTTCCGTCGACAGACCTGCGATGCCCAGCGTAAACGCCTCGGCCCCGTTAAAGCGGATCATGACATCCGGGTCGGACTGGCGGCCCCGATATACGTTCGACATGTCGAACAGGTTGATAACCTGCCCCTGCGATCCCACCGACAGCCCGGCAATCGCCGAAACACTGTCAGACCCTTCGGCGGTCAGGATCGTCGTGCGGTCATTTCCCGACCGGACAGAGCCCGACGCGTTGACCGAATCCGCATTGGCGATGGCCTGATTGATGGCCTGCAGGGGGACGTTCTGGTTCACGGAAATGGCCAGATCGGGTTCTACAAAGATGGCCTCATTGGGCAGGCCCATCACCTCGACGTTGGCAATACCGTCAACGGTCAGCAGCTCACGCCGGAGAAAGGTCGCAAGCTCGTGCTTTTCCGCATCCGAATAGCCGTCGGCGGTCACAGCATAGAACAGGCCGAACACATCCCCGAACCCGTCATTGACGAAAGGCGGGCTGACGCCCGAGGGCAGCCCACGCCCCGCATCGCGCACCTTGGCGCGCAGCTCGGTCCAGATGCCCGGCAATTCGCTGCCGGCATGGGTGGATTTGACCTCGACCTGGATCAGGGAAACCCCGGGGCGGTTGATCGAGGTGATGGTATCAATCTCGCCCATCTGCTGGATGGCGGATTCCAGTGGTTCGGACACTTCCAAAGCCACCTGCTCCGCGGTGGCACCGGGGTACTCTGTGACGATGACGGCGCTTTTGATGGTAAAGGCCGGGTCTTCGAGACGTCCCAGCGACAGAAATCCCCAGATGCCGCCAAACAGGGCAATAAGGATGATCAGCCACGTATAGATCGGGCGATCAATGGATGCGCGTGCGATGTTCATCTGTCCGCCCTTCAGTTCGCAAAGCCGACAAAGCGGCGCACGGCCTGACCGTCGGTCAAGACGCCGCCCCCGGCGACAACGATCTCGTCACCATCCGACAACCCGGTCAAAACCTTGACGCCGCCCTTCTGCGTGGGTTCGATGGTAACCGGCACACGCCGCACGGTTCCCTCGTCCGCGCCAGCGGGCGAGAACACCAGAACACCCAATGCGCCGTTGGCGTCCGGTATGATGGCGGTGGCTGGCACGGTGATGCCCGTCTGATTGTCCTGCACCTGAACGGTCACCGTCACGGACGAGCCCGGCAGGATTTGCAGCCCCTCCGGCGGGGTCAGGCCGAACTGAATGCGGAAGGTCTGCCCCACGCTTGAAGATTCGGCATCGAATTCGCGGATCTGCAAAGGGAACACCTGATCACTGGTGGGAAACTTCGCTGTGATTGTTACGTCATGCTGCTGCGCCGAGCGCTGAAATAGAATCTCGGGCACATCGACTTCGATGCGCAACTCGGACATGTCGTGGATGCGCACAATTGGGGTCCCGGCGGACACAGTGGTGAATGATTCGACCGCCCGGCTTGAGATCAGCGCGTCAAAAGGCGCGGTCAGAGTGGCCTGTTCCAGATCGTATTCCGCATCACGCACGGCAATATCGGCCAGTTGCGCCGCAGTTTCAGCGTCATCCACCGCCACCTGGCTTGCAGAAGTCCCACGTAGGCGCGCCAGCCGGGCTACTGTGCGATCCGCCTGATCCCGCTGCAGAACTGCCCGGTCATATCGGCGTTGGAACGGTTCCTGATTCAGTTGCGCAATCAATTCGCCCTTGGGGATAACAAACCCTTCGGTCACCGGCATCTCAACGATCTGCCCGGCCACCTGAAAGGCCAGGTCGACAGTCTGTCGGGCGGCAACCCGGCCGAAGAACTGACGCGAAAACCCGGGCGAGGTTTCCTGAACCTGCATCAGCTTCACAGGTTTGGCGGCATCCTGAGCCACGGCCGAGGTTGCAAGTACAGTCAGAGCAACGCTCAGAACAGAGAAAAGCTTCATTTCTTCAATCCCTCGGGAATTCCCGTTTTTTGAATATTCGCCCGGATTTTCCGGGCAAGTCGTGCAAATTCAGAAGTTTCAGCAGCTGTCAGCCCTGAAGTTCGGTGAAACAGGGCGCCTGCTTCGGCAATCAGCATCTGGCGCACCTCAAGGCCCTTGTCGGTCAGAACCAACAGCCACGCGCGGCGATCTTCGGGGTCGCGCTGTCGGGTCAGATAACCTGATTGTTCAAGCGCGTCAGCGGTTGAGGTGATCGTCGACGGCACCGACTGCATGTCTGCGGCCAGAACGCCCATCCGCTTGGGCTGATCCAGCTTGATCATCATGTGGCATTCCTGATGGCTCAGGTCCTGTTTGACGGCGGCCAGGCTTTCCTCCAACTTCCAGTAAAGCGCATACACCCCCATCATGGCCTGCATTTCAGGGCCAAGATTTTTTACTAGGGCATTGTCGTCACAGGTCATGGCTCAAGCCCTTTGTGCACACAGAAATCCCATATACTTCGAAAAATGAACTATTCAAGAATTGAAACTGAGTTGTCATGAACTTTGAAGTTCCCTCGGGTCAATCTCTCTTGAACTAACTCGCTTATGCCTGCATTTTGGGAAAACTCAAAAATTCAGGTTCAATCATGTACACGCCCGCCATAACCGGTACCGGTGTTTTCACACCAGAAAACGTCATCACCAACGCTGAGCTTGTCACTGCCTTCAACGCCTATGCTGACAAGATGAACGCCCGCAACGCCGAAGCGATCGCAGCGGGTGAGATGGAACCGATGCAACATTCGTCGGAAGAGTTCATCCTCAAGGCGTCGGGCATCGAAAACCGATATGTGATGGACAAGACCGGCGTACTTGATCCTGACGTGATGCATCCGCAACTGCGACAGCGCAGCGATGACGAACCGGGCATCATGACCGAAATGGCGGTGGATGCCTGCAAAAAGGCATTGGCACAGGCTGGCCGCCGTGCCGAAGATGTCGATCTGGTGATCTGCGCGGCGTCGAACCACGAACGTGCCTATCCTGCGGTTGCGATCGAAGTCCAGCAGGCGCTGGGCATCCAGGGCTTTGGCTTTGACATGAACGTCGCCTGTTCCTCGGCCACCTTCGGCATTCAGGCAGCGGCCGATATGATCCGCTCGGGCTCGGTCCGGTCGACGCTGGTGGTGAACCCTGAAATCTGTTCCGGGCATCTGGAGTGGTGTGACCGCGACTGTCATTTCATTTTCGGTGATGTGGCCACCGCCACACTGATCGAACGGATCGAAGACGCGGCAGGTCCGCATTTCGAGGTCCTGTCGACCCGTTGCGCGACCCAGTTTTCCAACAACATCCGCAACAACAACGGCTTTTTACGTCGCTCGCGTCCGGACGGCGTCGCCGACCGACGCGATATGCAGTTCATGCAGAACGGGCGTAAAGTGTTCAAGGAAGTGCTGCCGATGGTCAGCAAGCATATCTCGGATCACATGGAATCCGAGGGTGTGGACAGCGGCGACCTGAAACGCCTGTGGCTGCATCAGGCCAACAAGACGATGAATGATTTCATTGGCAAAAAAGTTCTGGGCCGCGAGCCCGAAGCGGGTGAGCAACCCAACATCCTGCAGGACTATGCCAACACGTCATCCGCCGGGTCGATCATTGCGTTTTCCAAATACTCCGACGATCTGACTGACGGAGATGTCGGGCTGATCTGTTCGTTCGGCGCCGGGTATTCGGTGGGGTCGGTGATTGTGAAACGGCACGGGTAACGCCGGGCCGAATGGTCGGGTGAATCGCAAGATTTCCGGGTCAATCTGGATTGTGCGGCATCTGTGCTGACACCAGTGGGGCAAGCCGCTAGTGTTCAGGTCATGACACAACCAGAACCTTCGCCACTGGCTCAGCCGTTGACACTGCCCTGCGGTGCTATCCTTAAAAACCGGATTGCAAAATCCGCCATGTCGGATTCGCTTGGCGACGGGCGCGGCTATCCGACGGATGCGCAGATACGACTGTATGAGCGTTGGGCCAGCGGTGGCCTGGCACTGTCCATCATTGGAGAAGTTCAGGGCACGCCGGATTTTGCGGAAAAGCCTGGGAACCTTGTTTTACGTTCAGATTTGGACGCCGACCGCTTTGCAGCGCTGGCCGAAAAAGGTGCGCGCAATGATGCGCATCTATGGCTGCAGCTTGGCCACGCCGGCGCGATGGCGGACCCGCTGATCAGTGCACCCAAGGGTCCAAGCGTCCTTGACCTGCCCGGCCTGTCATGCGGCGCGTTAACCTTGGCCGAGGTTCAAGCCCTGCCTGCCGAATTTGCCCAAACCGCAGAAACGGTGCAGAAAATGGGATTTGGCGGTGTCGAAATTCACGCCGCCCACGGGTTCCTGCTGAACCAGTTCCTGTCCCCTCTGTTCAACAAGCGCACCGATGCCTATGGCGGATCTCTTGCCAACAGAATGCGACTGGTGCTTGAAGTTGTGGCGGCTGTCCGCAAAGCTGTCGGGTCGCGCTTTCCCGTTGGCATCAAACTAAATGCAACCGATCAGCTAGAGGGTGGATTCCAACAGGACGAGGCGCTCGCCGTGATTGAAGCGCTTGACGGGACGGGCATTGATCTTATCGACATCAGCGGTGGCACATATTTCCCCGGCGCTGTGGCGTCCTCGGATCAGGCGGGATCAGGGCCGTATTTTCTTAATTTCGCCGAACGCGCCAGAAGCCGGACGACCAAGCCACTGATGGTGACTGGCGGGTTCAAAACGCAGCAACAGGCTGAAGACGCCATTGCTGAAGGGAAAGCCGATATCGTTGGCCTTGCCCGCGCCCTTGTGCTGGATCCTGACCTTCCGCAAAAGTGGCAATCAGGTCAGGCGAACAATCCGCAATTCCCACGCTTTGACAATCCCCCAGAAGGCGGGGTTACGGCCTGGTTTACGATGCAGATCACCCAGATCGCCAATGCCGGAACCGACTTAAATACGGCTGATCTGGCCCACGCGATCCAAACCTATGAGGACCGCGACCAGCAGCGCAGGGCGATTTGGAATACCCATTTCCCTCGGGCACAGTGATGCGGTTGGGTTAACAAACAATCAACAAAACAGGCCGCGTGGTTCAGCTTACGCTTTCTTCTTCCAGATGCAGCTTCATCTCGATCAGGACCCGCTGCAGCAGGCTTGTTTCCCTCAGCAGACGCTTGGCTTCGTTAACGGTGATAATGCCGTCTTCGATTGCGGCCTGATATTCGGTCATCAGCATCGCGAAACGCTGGCTTAACGCGATAACGTCTGAGTTCACCCCGCCGGTGCGCGGGCTATCTGTGTTGCGCTCATCATAAGACAGCGTGATGTTCTTGAGATCGGCCAGGGCCGAGGTGACGTGCGGAAAGGTCGCGACCGCCTCAAGCCGGGCAACGGCATCGACTGGCATGAACCGGTCCGCGTGTTCGGCATTGTCGGAATAGTAACGGCCCAGCGTCGCCTTGGATTTTCCGGTGATCTCGCACGCCGGTTCGATCCCGACATCTTTGACCAATGCTTCCGTGTGCTTTTTAAGATAGGCCCCGATATCTGCCATATTATTACCTTTGCTGCCTGCTTCACCCACTACATCTGCCAATGTGGGGGAAAGGGAATAGAAATTTCCCATACTCGATACATAATTGAAATGTCATATGTTGGCTATCCCTCAGATATGCAGGGATTTTGTGAGTGAGTGACGGCGGTTCACGCCGGACGTGAGTGATTGCGAGGCACTTATTCTGGCCTCGCTCCGTTAAGGCCGTACGTTGGCCGGCGGCGTCGCTGTTGAAGAAGCGGGGGATCCATCCCCTATTGAGCTGTCGCTCAACTCCCGCGACAACAATGGCGACGCCACTTATTTTGCGCGGTTTGATGGCTTGCCCGCGCGGATCAGGCGATTTAGACCCGGGCTATGGCAAAGCTCTACTTCAATTACTCGACCATGAATGCAGGCAAATCGACCGTATTGCTGCAGGCCTCGCACAATTATCGCGAACGGGGCATGGATACCTATCTGATGACAGCGGCATTGGATGGCCGCGCCGGTGCCGGTAAGATCGCATCGCGGATCGGAATCTCCGCTGATGCCGATACGTTTGGGACCGACGATGATGTCTTTGCCATGATCGAAGGACGCCTGAAGCGGGGCAAGGTGACCTGCGTTTTCGTGGACGAGGCGCAGTTTCTGACCGAAGATCAGGTCTGGCAGATGGCCCGAGCCGTGGATGATCTACGGGTGCCGGTACTGGCTTACGGGCTGCGCGTGGATTTTCAGGGGCAGCTGTTTCCGGGCTCGGCCGCCTTGCTGGCGCTGGCAGATGAGATGCGTGAGGTTCGCACCATTTGCGAATGCGGGCGCAAGGCGACGATGGTGATTCGTCAGGACGAGAACGGCAATGCCATCACCGAAGGCGCGCAGGTGCAGATCGGTGGGAACGAAACTTATGTCTCGCTCTGCCGCAAACACTGGCGTGAGGCGGTCGGCAGTTAAACCGGATTTGGCAGCGGACGACCGACGACAAAGGCCGCCACGTTGTCCAGCGCCATATGCCCCATATCGGTGCGCACTTCCTCGGTCGCGGTACCCAGATGGGGCAATAGCGTGACGTTTTCCATATCACATAGGGCCTGCGGCACCGCTGGTTCGAATTCGTAAACATCCAGTCCGGCACCGGCGATCTGACCCGATTGCAAGGCGGCAATCAGAGCGGCTTCGTCCACGACCTCGCCGCGGGCGATGTTGATCAGCAGGCCCGAAGGGTTCATGGCCTCCAGCACCGACGCATTAATCAGATGGCGGGTTTCGGCGCCACCGGGGACGGCGAGCACAAGAAAATCCACCTGGGCGGCCAGCGCCTTTAGGTCGGGGATGAAATCTGCCGGGAAATCCACATTCTTGGGACTGCGCGATTGATACGCCACCTGCATACCAAAGCCGAAATGACAGCGCCGGGCGATGGCTTGCCCGATGCGACCCATACCCACGATCCCGACGCGTTTGCCAGTCACATGCTGGCCCAGCATTTGCGTCGGATGCCAGCCCTGCCAGTGCCCTGAACGCACCAGCCGTTCGCCCTCGCCCGCGCGGCGGGTTGTGGACAGCAGCAAGGTCATGGCGATATCTGCTGTGGCATCGGTGACCGCGCCGGGGGTGTTGGTAACCGCCACGCCGACATTGCGCGCCGCGGCGACGTCGATGTGGTTGTACCCAACACCAAAATTGGCCAACAGTTTGCAACGGGGTGTGGGCACAGCGGCAAATATCTGCGCCGAAAACTGGTCACCCAGCGTTGGCACCACCACGTCAAATTCGGTCAGCGCCCGAAACATGTCATCAGACGTCAGAGGCGTCGTGCTGCCCCGGATTTCAACGTCGAATTCAGCGCAGGCGCGAGCCTCGACAGCGGCGGTCATCGGGCGGGCGATCAGCAGGCGCATCAGTGCATCCGTCCGCCGGTGGGAACCTCACCGTCGGGGCCGATCAGGACGATCTCACCCTTTTCGTCGGGCAGACCCAACACCAGCACCTCGGACATGAACGCGCCGATCTGGCGTGGTGGGAAGTTGACCACCGCCATCACCTGCTTACCCACCAATGTCGTTGGGTTGTAATGCGCGGTAATTTGGGCCGAGGTCTTACGCTCGCCAATCTCATCGCCAAAGTCGATCCACATCTTGATCGCGGGTTTGCGGGCCTCAGGGTATGGTTCGGCGCGGATCACTTTGCCCACGCGGACATCGACCTTGAGAAAATCATCGAATGTTATCTCACTCACGCGAAAGCTCCTTGGATCGTTCGGTTGCGGCTTTCACAGCGCGGTGCAGCAGGTCGGGAAAGCCCTGCTCCTGGTGCATCAGCACCTCAAGCGCGGCCTGTGTGGTGCCGTTGGGCGATGTGACGTTGATGCGCAACTGCGCCGGATCTTCTTCCGCCGCCAGCGCCAGCGCCCCTGCCCCGGCCACGGTGGATTTTGCCAGTTTCATCGCCAGATCATGCGGCAAACCATGCGCCTGACCGGCAGCAGCCAATGTTTCAATCAGGTGAAACACATAGGCAGGCCCCGACCCGCTGAGGCCGGTGACGGCATCCATCTGCGCCTCATCCTCAAGCCGGACGGTTTCGCCAATGGCGGACAACAGGTTTTCAGCCAGTTCAACGTCGCCCTCGGACGCAGCCAAATTGCCGATCAACGCGGTAATCCCCTGCCGGATCGCGGCAGGCGTGTTCGGCATCGCGCGTATGATCGGGGTGCCTTGGCCCAGCACGTCTTGAAACGTGGCAATCGAGGTCCCCGCAGCGACCGAGATAAACAGGCTGCCGCCGCCACCCAGCGCCGTGATCGCAGGCAGGGCCGCGCCCATCATCTGCGGTTTGACGGCGACAAGCACCACCGCCGGAGCCTCGGGTAAAGGTGTGTTGATACTGACGCCCTGCGCCTTCAGCCAGTCCGAGGGGTTCGGGTCGATCACCCAGACGGCTGACGGTGGAAGGCCATGCTCTAACCAACCGGCAAGCATGGCCGACCCCATCTTGCCGCATCCCAGAAGAACCAGCCCCTGTTCGGCGACACGTGACATGTCCATGATTGCCCCTCCGCTAAGTCATCGCTTTGGGGCAAAGGTTTACGCGCGGCCGTAGGCCTCTGCAATGGCGACTTGCATCGCATTTTCGGGGTCGCGGTTACCCCATGTGACCAATTGGATCGCCGGGTAATAGCGTTCAGCGCTGAGTACGGCAGCGGTGATCATCGTGTCGATCTGTTCCGGGCTGGCCGTCTGGCCACCGGCCAGCACCAGGCCATAACGATAAACCATCAGTTTCTGGTTGGCCCAGTAAGTGAATGCACCGGCCCAGCACTGATCGTTCATTTTGTTCAGCAGCTCATACAGTACGGTTTCCCGCTCGGCCGGGGGTTCCATTTCGAACGAGCACACCATGCGAAGCGTTTCGTCATAGTTCGACCAGGCCAGCGTGATCGAGTATGTGCGCCACTGCCCTTCGACAGCCATGGCGATCTGATCGTCCCCGATACGGTCAAAATCCCAGTCGTGGTGTTCGGCAAGATGTTCAACAATGTCGATCGGATGAAGGTCTTCTTCGAGAAACTGCTCGGAAAGGGCCATAATGCCACCTCACTAATCTCTAGCATTTTTGGGACGGGCAGCGCCCCAGCACTAGTTGACTACTCTACAAGCCGGGCTTCCCCCATAGGCCTGTACTAAATATGGTGCGCTGTGGTTGCGGTTCTGACAACCCTATTTATTGGGGATAACATCAATAAGTTGTGGACAGATGGCAACGGACACCAAAATATTGGCACCTTTTGCAGCTTTGTCTTGATAAAATCCAACGACACGTCAAAATGCACAACACCGCACAACCCGAACCGGATTGCGCGGCTGTTTTCTTGTTTCCGAAAATCCTGGCATTGAAAACCCGATGCGATTGAAGCGCGCGGGCGTTACTTGTCCAGTTTCGCCTCAAGCGCGGCGATGCGCGATTCAAGCGCGGCGTTTTCTTCGCGCGCTTTCTGCGCCATGGCACGCACGGCGTCGAATTCTTCGCGGGTGACGAAATCGCGGTCGGCCAACCAGCGGTCGATCATCGACTTCATCGCGTTCTCGGCTTCTTCCCGCGCGCCCTGCGCCACGCCCATGGCATTGGTCATCAGCTGGGAAACGTCGTCGAGGATCTTGTTGCGGGTTTGCATGGTTCTACTCCGATATCGCGGTTGATCTCTATATGGGTAAAGATTGGCCCGGGCTCAAGGTTGACTTGCCATGCAAACCCCGGGCAATGAGACGCACATGCAGGCTGTTCTGAATTTCCCCGACCTTTCGCCCGAATTATTCTCGATCTCGCTGTTCGGGATCGAATTCGCCCTGAGGTGGTATGCGCTGGCTTATATCGCCGGTATTCTGATTGCATGGCGGTTGGGAGTTATGGCGCTGCGCCGTCCGGCCCTGTGGCCCGATAAGACGCCACCGATGAAGCCCGAACAGCTTGAGGATCTGATCACCTGGATCATCCTCGGCGTGATTCTGGGTGGGCGTCTTGGGTTCGTGCTGTTCTATCAACCCGCCTATTACCTTTCGAACCCATTGGAGATTCTGAAAGTCTGGCAAGGTGGCATGGCGTTCCATGGCGGGCTGTTGGGTGTCGTGGTCGCATCCTATCTGTATGCGCGGCGTCATCAGATTCCGATTCTGTCCCTCGCCGACCTGATTGCCCATGCGGTGCCACCGGGATTGTTGCTGGGGCGGTTGGCGAATTTCACCAATGCCGAGCTTTGGGGGCGACCCAGTGAGCTGCCGTGGGCCGTCATATTCCCCGGCCCCGCGGCACAGGATTGCCCCGGCGTTGTGGCCGGAATGTGCGCGCGCCACCCCTCGCAACTGTATGAAGCGGCCCTTGAGGGGCTGTTGCTAGGCGCGATCGTGCTGTGGCTGGCCTATCGTCGTGGCGCGTTCCACAAACCCGGGCTGGTTATGGGCGTATTTCTGGCGGGCTATGGCGCGTCACGGTTCATTGTCGAATTCTTCCGCCAACCCGATGCGCAGTTCATCTCGGCCGGGAACCCGCTGGGGCTGGCCTGGCATGTGGGCGGTTATGGTCTGACCATGGGGCAGATGCTGTCCCTGCCGATGATCGCCCTTGGCCTGTGGTTCGCCTTGCGCGCCCGGACCAAGCAATGAGCCTGAAGGACCACCTGCTGACGCGTATCGCGCAGGATGGCCCGATGAGCGTGGCCGACTATATGGCCGAATGCCTGCTGCATCCGAAGTACGGCTATTACTCCACCCGCGATCCTTTGGGGGCCCAGGGGGATTTCATCACCGCACCGGAAATCAGCCAGATGTTTGGTGAGTTGATCGGCCTGTCGCTGGCGCAATGCTGGCTGGATCAGGGGCAACCTGAACGGTTCACACTGGCCGAACTTGGACCGGGCCGCGGAACGCTGATGGCCGATATCCTGCGGGCCACGCACGGTGTGGCCGGATTTCATGACGCGGCAGATATTGTACTGTTGGACGCGTCCCCCACCCTGCGGGACATTCAGGCCCAGACGTTACGGGATCACGCACCACAATGGATCGACACGGTTGCCGACCTGACGGATGCCCCCCTGTTTCTGGTGGCGAATGAGTTTTTCGATGCCCTGCCCATTCGCCAATTCCTGCGCCACGGCGATGGCTGGCGCGAGCGGCTGATCGGTGCCGACAGCGAATCGCTGGCCTTCGGGCTGGGCCCGCAAGCGGCTCAGGTCGCGTTGGCAGGCCGGTTGGAGGACACAAATGACGGGGATCTGGTCGAAATTTGCGCGCCAGCCATCCCGATCATGACCGTGATCGCAGGCCATATCGCCAGACATGGCGGCGCTGGGCTGATCGTGGATTACGGGGACTGGCATTCGCTGGGCGACACGCTTCAGGCCCTGCAATCGCATGATCGCACCGATCCGCTGGCCACACCCGGTCAGGCAGATTTGACCGCGCATGTCGATTTCGAGCCGCTGGCGACCACCATTCGCACCACTGGATGCGCGCACACGCGCCTGACCCCGCAGGGCGTGTTTCTTGAGCGGCTGGGCATCACCGCGCGTGCGCAGGCACTGGCCGCACCGCTCGGCGGTTCCGAGCTGGACAGGCTGATTGCTGCACATCGCCGGTTGACGCACCCCGAGGAAATGGGAAACCTGTTCAAAGTGCTGGGACTGTATCCGGCACTTGCCGCGCCGCCACCGGGACTGGAACCATGACCTTGGAAATTCTGACTTCGGACATACTGTCCCCCGTTCGCCATGGGTTCTTCAGCCGACGCGGGGGGGCCTCATCGGGAATTTTCGCGGGGCTCAACTGTGGCTATGGATCATCCGACCAGACCGAGGCGGTCTCGGTCAATCGCCGCCGCGTCGCCGATGCGATGGATGTTGCACCTGACGCGCTGGTCGGTGTTCATCAGGTTCATTCACCAACCGTTCTGACGGTTGACGGCCCACTTGCAGGGGAAAAGCCCAAGGCCGACGCCGTCGTGACCGCCACACCAGGTCTGGCCCTGACGATTCTGACTGCCGATTGTCAGCCGGTCCTGTTTGCTGATCCTGACGCAAATGTGATCGGTGCCGCACATGCCGGCTGGCGGGGCGCGCTGGACGGGGTGCTTGAGGCCACACTGGACGCGATGGAGGCATTGGGGGCCAAACGCGAAGACACCTCGGCCGTGATTGGCCCCACGATTTCGCAACGCGCCTATGAGGTCGGGCCTGAGTTTCTGGATGATTTCGTGGCCGAATCCCCTGATAATCTGCGGTTCTTCGCCAATGGGGATGGGGACAGGCTGCAATTCGATCTGCCCTCGTTCGGGCTGCACAAATTGCGGCAGGCCGGGGTCGGTCAGGCCGAATGGATACGTCACTGCACCTACTCTGATCCCGACAGGTTTTATTCGTATCGCAGGTCTACACACGCAAAAGAGGCCGACTACGGTCGCCTGATTTCCGCCATAAAATTATAGCCCTTGCCCCAATTGTGGCGATTTCGCCGCTTTTTTGACACATTTTTTGTGTCTATTCGAGTCTCTAAAAATTTACAATTATTGACCGCGCTCAGGTGTTTATCTGCCGATTCTCCAACACGGCGCGGCAGCTTTGAACATGAGGAATTGCCAACTTTCGTTTGTCCTGAATTCATCCCGCATCAGCCTTATCGGCGCCGTAATAACGCGCCACATTGGGCCTTCAAAGGGAAACGGGGCTTTAGACCCCTAACGAGCAGGACCTTAAAATGAAGCTAAAATCTCGCTTTCTAAGCGCCGTTGTGGCGGCCACCAGAGGGCAGGACCTGGAGATGCCCTGGAAAAGGGTATCCAGTCATTCGGTCAGAGTCGCGCGCCGCCTGGCGACACGACGCTGACGATCAAATCTTCAGGAACCAAGCTGCCGGTTCCGGGGATCAAGACACACAGCGGAGGGGTGCTCCGATCCGGTGTGTGGAGTGTCGCTTTCATTGCTTGCGGCACTGTTACGGGGCGTGTGTGCGCAGGCTTTTTCACCTGCGATTGTATGAGTTTGTCTGGGGGGTCAATGTGTTGACCAAAGATATGCGAATTTTCATCGCGATGCGTGGCCTTCATGGCCGCTGCCCTGTGGTCGCCCGTTTCATTCAGGACAACGATAAAAACCGATCAGGCGGACCTGTACGGGGGTTCAGTTCGCCTGCGCGGATATTGGAGGGGACGGAATAATTATGCCTATTCCACGTTCTTTGACGCGCGCCGCCAGAAACGCCGTTGAAACGTCATCAATGCTGCACGAAATGCCGACGACAGGGGTCAGACAAAAGGCCCAGTTGCGGCGCTACGAAGTCAGCACGCTGATGGCAAACGGTGATATTGCCCAAACGCGCCATATCGCACCAGCTCTGCCGATGTTCGAGGACGCCTTCTGCGCCTTCACACGTGGCTCGTTGGTGGAAACCGAACAAGGGCCGCTGGCAATCGAAGACCTGTTGCCCGGAGACACCGTCCTGACGCAGGATGGCACATCCGCGACCGTGCTTTGGAAGGGATCTGTCACCCTGATCCCCGGGCGCGAAGATTCCCGTGGCCGAACCCGGCCGCTGACACGGATCATGGCCGACACGTTCGGAATGCAAAAACCCTTGTCCGGTGTAACCACCGGCCCTGCTGCCCGGCTGCTGGGAACGCCGACGCATCTGCGCCATTTACACGGAAGCACGCCGATTCTAACCCCGGTCTACGAATTTCAGGACGGCATGAGCGTGATCGAAACCCTGCCGCCGACACCGGTTGAGCTGTTCCATATCTGCCTGAAACGGCATTCGGTGATCAAGGTCGACGGATTGCAATTCGAATCGTACCATCCGGGGGTCAACGCCGGGCGTATGGTCAGCCGCTCATTGCGGTCGATTTACGTGAACCTGTTTGCACATATCGAAACGCTGAATGATTTCGGCCCGCTGCTGCTGCCGCGCGCCGGAGACGGAGAGGTGGATGCGATTACCGCCTGAATCTTAACGATTACTGCAATGTGGGGGCATCATGCAGATACTTATTAGTTGGGTTTTATCCTTGACGGTCGCGGCCTTCCTGCCGCCCGCAAAATCACAGCCAAAGCGGATGATGTTTACGCCGTCCGGCTCATTCGTTCTTCCAGAACGTCAAAGGGAACGCCGGGCTCATCTTTTGCGCCGCGAATGACAAGCGAAGTCTTGACGCTGGCCACGTTCGGCGTGGTTAGCAACTCGCCCGTCAGAAACTGTTGAAAACTGCTCAGGTCCGGTGCGACGCACTTCAGGATGAAATCCACCTCGCCGTTCAGCATGTGGCATTCCCGAACCAGCGGCCAGTCGCGACACCGTTCCTCGAACGCGCTGAGTTCGGATTCGGCCTGGCTTTCCAAGCCGACCATGGCAAAGACCTGAACCTCGAACCCTAACTCGCGCGCGTTCACTTCGGCGTGATATCCACGGATCAGGCCGGATTCTTCAAGGGTGCGCACACGCCGCAGGCAGGGTGGTGCTGAAATACCAACGCGTTTTGCCAATTCAACATTGGTCATACGACCATCTGCCTGCAATTCTGCCAGTATTTTGCGGTCAATCTCGTCCAGCCGTGTCGCGACCATCAAATGCTCCTGATTTTTCGGTTGTTATATCAGCACCCAGAGGATGCGCAATAATCTTTCGTGCCTGCGCAATATTCTTTATTTTCAATGTCCTTTTTTCGAACGCCGGACGCCGGGTGCGCGGATGACGCGAAACAGGAAGGGGCTTTAAGCGCCGCGAAGGGGTCGCTATATCCATCGCCCAGGGGCCGCGCGCCCAAATCAGGCAGATCGAGTTGGGGGTACCATGGCCGAAACAAGACACACCAAGGTTCTGATCATCGGATCGGGACCGGCCGGTTATACTGCGGGCGTCTACGCAAGCCGCGCAATGCTGGAGCCGATCCTGGTTCAGGGCATCGAACCGGGTGGTCAGCTGACCACCACAACCGAGGTTGAAAACTGGCCCGGCGATTCCGAGGTTCAAGGCCCCGATCTGATGGTGCGTATGCAAGACCACGCCAAGGCAATGGGCTGCGAGGTGATCGGCGACATCATCAGCGATCTGGATGTCAGCAAGCGCCCCTTTACCGCCAAAAGCGACAGCGGCACCATCTACACCGCAGATGCGGTTATTCTGGCCACCGGCGCGCGCGCCAAATGGCTGGGCCTGCCGTCGGAAGAGAAATTCAAAGGCTTTGGCGTTTCCGCCTGCGCCACCTGTGACGGGTTCTTTTATCGCGGACAAGAGATCGTGGTAATCGGCGGCGGCAACACTGCAGTCGAAGAGGCGCTGTTCCTGACAAACTTCGCCAGCAAGGTCACCCTGATCCACCGCCGCGATGAACTACGGGCAGAAAAGATCCTGCAGGATCGTCTGATGAAGAACGAAAAGATTGAACCCCTGTGGTTCCATCAACTGGAAGAAGTGATCGGCACCGATGCCCCGCTGGGTGTCGAGGGCGTACGCGTCAAGAACGTGAAAACCGGCGAAATCACCGAGGTCCCCTGCAAGGGTGTCTTTGTGGCCATCGGTCACGCCCCGGCGAATGAGTTGGTCAAGGACACGCTGGAAACCCATATGGGTGGCTATGTCGTGACCAAGCCCGGCTCGACCGAAACCTCGGTGCCGGGTGTGTTTGCGGCGGGTGATCTGACCGACCACATCTATCGTCAGGCGGTCACCAGTGCTGGTATGGGCTGTATGGCCGCGCTGGATGCCGAGCGGTTCCTGGCGGAACAGGACTAATCCTATGCTGGAATTCTCCGGCCCGGTCTGGAGAATTCTGTTTCTATCCCAAATCAACGCCCCTCTGGCCCCTTCAAAGGCGCCCGAGGGGCGTTTTCATTATTCGGGGCAGACTGCGCTTTACGCTTCGCGCAGCGCCGAGGGCGCAGCGGTTGCTATAAGACGGTATGTTTCTGCTTGCGACCCGCCGCGGGTTATTCAGAAAGCGCGAATTTCAGGCGCGCGATTGGCTGACCTGCGCAGTCACACCAAAGCCTCGATCATCTGGCAGGGCATCCGCGACACATGCGGATCATCCCCAACCTGGCAGTTTTCCGACCGCGCGCGCAATCATGGCGCAGATGGGTTGATATACAGCTCTCGGTCGCGCCCCGATCTGAGCCACATTGTTCTTTTTAACATTTCCCCTGCCCTCATCCGTCTGGAAAATCCCGCGACCGCCTGGGAACCGCCATATACGGAACCTTAGCTTGACCCCTTCGCAACCGCGTATCAGACTCGGGGCGCGAGCAAGACAAATCCGGGTGGTCTGATTGAAAAGCGTTCTATGGCAAGGCGGGTGGGCAACCCGGCTGAGGATCGGCAGCGGGCTGATCCTGTTTGCCTTTGCCTTCTTTCACTTCATCAATATCGGGCTGGGCTTGTTCCACACCGATTACCTGCACGGAATGCAGGATGGGCGCCATGCCATCACGCGTCACGACATCGGCAGCGCGATCTTGTACGTGGCATTGTTGGTTCACGCCGGACTTGCCCTGTATTCGATCAGCCAACGCCGGACCCTGCGTATGCCGTTCAGCACTGGATTGCAGGTGATTCTGGGTCTGCTGATCCCGCTTCAGTTGATCGCGCATATCGTGCAAACGCGCTATGCCCATGAAATCTACGATGTGAACGACGAGATGGGCTATATCATCCTTCTGATGTGGCCCAATTCGGCGATCTGGATGCAAAGCCTTCTGCTGTTGCTCGTATGGATACATGCCTGCATCGGTTTGCATATGTGGCTGCGGTTGACCCATTGGTGGCACAAAACAGTACCCTACCTGATTGGCGTGGCCGTTTTTATCCCTTCGTTTGCGCTGGCCGGATTGCTGACGGAAGGGCGTCGTATCTGGTCGGATTTCGCCGACCCCTTCCTGCGTGAGCAATACATCGACCATTACAACTGGCCCTCACCCGAGGCATTTCAGACCATGTTCAGCGTAAAGGACAACGCCCTGATGGCGTTCTGGACGGCGTTGGGGGTGTCTCTGTCGGTGTTCGTGATCCGCAAGCTGTGGCGACGTCGGCATTCCGTGCGCATAAAATACGTCGAAGGCCCCGAGGTTGTGGCCGAAAAGGGTATGACCCTACTTGAGATTTCGCAGGCCAACGGCATACCGCACACCGCCCTGTGCGGTGGCAAGGGGCGCTGCACCACCTGTCGCGTAATTATCGAGGATGGCGCGGATCAACTGCCCGCCCCCAGCGAGACCGAGGCCCGCAGCCTGGCCGCCGTCAGCGCCCCCGAAGGTGCACGGCTGGCCTGTCAGATCCGCCCCACCGAACCGATCACCGCCTTTCGCATGTTCCGCCCCGATGGCGCGCGCAGCCGCGCCCATGCCAGTCAGGGTCAGGAGCGGCAATTGGCGGTGCTGTTTCTGGATATGCGCGGGTTCACGTCCCGGACCACCGGACAGCTACCCTATGACATCGTGTTCCTGCTGAACCGGTTCTTTGACGCAATCGTCCCGGCGATCACTGCGGATGGCGGGGTTGTCGACAAATACATGGGCGACGGCCTGTTGGCCGTATTCGAGACGCCCGACACCGAAAGCTCGGCCCGTGCAGGATTGAAAGCCACCGCAGATGTCAGCCGCGCCTTGCAGCGATTCAACCAGCAGTTAGAGACCGAAGGCAGCCCCCGGATACGCATCGGGATGGGCTTGCACCTGGGCGATTTGGTACTGGGCGAAATTGGCGCGGCAGGACATGCCGCGCGAACCATCATTGGCGACGCGGTCAATGTCGCCAGTCGGCTTGAAGCAGAAACCAAGGCCCTTGGGGTCGAACTGCTGGTTTCAGCAGATTTGTTGCACGCAGCGGGTCGGGACGGCGATCACGAAAACATACGATCCTTTCAACTGCGCGGCGTGACACAACCGATTCCCGCGCTGCCGGTTACCAGCGCCACAGACATGACGCCGGATATTGGCAGATAGGAACACACTCACGCTTTCCAGCCAAATTCCCGCCCACTGTAGGGATTACAGTCGTGAAAATCACGGTAATTCGGAAAATCCTTCCAATCCGAGGAAAAACCGCGCATATCGTCCTTTGTTTCGCGCGTATATATGGACTTCGATCAACGGTCGGGGCAAATCCCCCTTAAACGCCTTTCAATCACTGGCAAAATTCCACTTCGATAAGAGTATCCCAATGACGATGTTAAGCAATCTGGCACCGATCTCTGAACTGTTTGTCTCGTACGAGTCGGCGCAGAAACTGAAAGTTGAGGCCGCTGACCTGACCAGCTGGGACCTGAGCCCGCGTCAGATCTGCGATCTGGAACTTCTGATGAATGGCGGGTTCAACCCACTCAAAGGGTTCCTGTCCGAGGCTGACTACGACAACGTCGTCGAAAACATGCGACTGGCAGACGGCACCCTGTGGCCGATGCCCATCACCCTGGACGTCAGCGAAGACTTTGCCGAGACGATTGAGTTGGGTCAGGACATTGCCCTGCGCGATCAGGAAGGTGTGATCCTGGGCACCATGACCGTGACAGACCGCTGGACGCCGAACAAAGCGCGCGAGGCGGAAAAGGTCTTTGGTGCTGATGACGATGCGCACCCTGCGGTGAACTACCTGCACAATGTCGCGGGCAAGGTTTATCTGGGCGGTCCCATTGTCGGCATCCAGCAGCCTGTGCATTATGACTTCCGCGGTCGCCGCGACACCCCGAACGAATTGCGCGCCTATTTCCGCAAGCTGGGCTGGCGCCGTATCGTCGCGTTCCAAACCCGCAACCCGCTGCACCGCGCACATCAAGAGCTGACCTTCCGCGCCGCGAAAGAGGCACAGGCCAACCTGCTGATCCACCCGGTTGTCGGCATGACCAAACCGGGTGACGTCGATCACTTTACCCGCGTCCGCTGCTATGAGGCGGTGCTGGACAAATACCCGGCCTCGACCACGTCCATGTCGCTGCTGAATCTGGCGATGCGCATGGCTGGCCCGCGTGAGGCGGTCTGGCATGGGTTGATCCGCGCCAACCACGGCTGCACACACTTCATCGTCGGTCGCGACCATGCTGGCCCCGGCAAAAACTCGGCCGGTGAGGATTTCTATGGCCCCTACGATGCGCAGGACCTGTTCCGTCAGTTCCAGGATGAGATCGGCGTCGAAATGGTCGACTTCAAGCACATGGTCTATGTGCAGGAACGCGCCCAGTATGAGCCGAATGACGAGATCGCAGACAAGGAAAACGTCACGATCCTGAACATCTCGGGCACAGAACTGCGCCGCCGTCTGGCCGAAGGTTTGGAAATCCCCGAATGGTTCAGCTTCCCCGAGGTTGTGACCGAACTGCGCAAGACCAAACCGCCGCGCAGCCAGCAGGGCTTTACCGTGTTCTTCACTGGCTTCTCAGGCTCGGGCAAATCCACCATCGCCAACGCGCTTATGGTCAAGCTGATGGAAATGGGCGGTCGCCCGGTGACGCTGCTGGATGGTGACATCGTGCGGAAAAACCTGTCGTCGGAACTGGGCTTTTCGAAAGAGCACCGCGACCTGAACATCCGCCGCATCGGTTACGTGGCCAGCGAGATCACCAAGAATGGCGGCATCGCCATCTGCGCCCCGATCGCGCCTTATGCCACCACCCGCCGCGCGGTTCGCGAGGACGTCGAACAGTTCGGTGCCTTCTGCGAAGTGCACGTTGCCACCACGATCGAGGAATGCGAACGCCGCGACCGCAAGGGCCTGTACAAGCTGGCGCGTGAAGGCAAGATCAAGGAATTCACCGGGATTTCCGACCCTTACGACGTGCCTGCAAACCCAGAGCTGAGCGTCGAAACCGAAAATGTCGAGGTTGATAACTGCGCCCATCAGGTGCTGCTCAAGCTGGAAAGCATGGGTCTGATCGCTGCGTCATAAGCGCGAGTGATCACCTGATCAACGCAGCGGCCCCCGGACTCCGGGGGCCGTTTTCGTGTCCATGATTGACAAGCCACGATCCAGTTGTTGCTGTGCCCGAACCTGACACAAGCGCGACACGCATATGACATCCCCCTTGCCCACCATCGCCAGCTTCTGGTTCGGCTCTGATCTGAGCTGGATGGAGGCGCTTTGCATTCAATCCTATCTGGATCACGGCCACAATTTTGTCCTCTATGTCCCGCACGCGGTCAAAGGCATCCCAAACGGGGTCGAGGTTCGGCCTGCCACGGAAATCCTTTGGCCTGCGCCCTATGATGTTCGTGCTGACGACAGGTTGGGGGTCGCTGTGTTTTCAGACATCTTCCGGCTGCGGCTTTTGCAAAAGACCGATTCCATCTGGGTCGATCTGGACGCGTACTGCGTGAAACCATTCGATTTCTCATCTCCCTTTGTATTCGGACAAGCCCATTCCGGGCATTTCCCGACCGGCGTCCTGCGCCTGCCGGCCAGCTCTGAAACGTTGCAGCTGATGCTGGACTTTGTGACCTCGGCCAATCCGACCCAGCCATGGCGGGGCGCAAAGCTGCACCGGCGCAATCGACGGCGTGTCCGGCTGGGTGAGACCTGGGGAATTGAATCTCTGCCCTGGGGCAGTTCCGGCCCCAATGCCTTTGCGCATTTTTTGCGTCTGACCGAAGAAGGCAAGCACGCCATGGCGGCTGACGTTTTCTATCCTCTGGCCCCGCAGGCGTTGTGGAAATTACATGATCCCCGCGTGCGCGCCGCCGATATCGAAGGCGACGCCGTGCATTCGGTCCACTTCTACGGTCATCAAAAGAAACAGATGGCGACAAAGCTGCGCGGTTTGCCGATCAAGGGGTCTTATCTGGATCAACTCTGCGCCCGCCACGGGATAGACCCGGCCGCCAACCCCATCGTACCGCTGGATTGGATGAAACCTGCGCAGTCGGTAAGTTAGGCAGAGGCCCCATTCACCTGCGCACGCAACGTGCGCACGGCCCTGCCCTCAAAATCGCCAAGATCAGCCGCCTGATCCTGAATGGCCTGCAAATGCGGCAGACGCTGGGCGTAGTCCTGGGCCGAGGCTGCGTTGATCGCCTGTTGAATATCGGCCTCGGATTCGCACAGGATCATGCCGGACGTATCCATGAAATCACCGATATTCGGGCAGCCCCAGTAAATTGGAACCGTCGAACACAGGATCGCATCGGTCAGCTTTTCCGAGAAATAGTTCCTCTCGCGCACATTTTCGATCACCACGGAATAGCGATACGGGGCCAAGCCATCGGATTTGTTTTCAAAGGGCATGTAACCGCGGCCCATGATATCCACATCGGCACCGGTTTCACGAACCCAATCTATAAGCGAATGGCGCAGTTGGTGCCCAACAAGGTCGCGCTTGGCTGATGCGATCAGCGAGCAGAATTTGGTTTTCTCGACGGTCAGATCACGCCAATCCGGCACCATTGTCACGCCATAGGGCAGAAACACCGCGTTTGGGAGGCTGTTGAGCAGTACGTCGTGGAAAGTCAGCACCCGAAAGAACCGCCGCCACGTGTACCGCAGCATCCGATCATGTTTGGCATGAATCGCCGAGGGTTCCCCCATCATCAGCGAAATGCGCGCACGGGTGCCCCGGCGCAGGCGCAGATGCACGGTCGAATTGGGGTACATGATCAGGTGATCGGTGGGCTGCAGATCACCTACCGTCTTGCCGGTCAGGCGGTCGGGGCAACCTTCGGGCCAGATCAGATCAGACAATGGGACCGAGGCCAGTTTCGGCCCAAGGCGGTGGCCATACGGCAAGATCGCGATGGCGGGTTCGGTCATTGCAAGACCTCTGGCAGATCGACCTGACCGCGCATCAGAACGTGGCCGCGCCCGGCAACCTTGATGCCGGTCATCGCATCGGGCGGGCCGACCCGTGTAACGGTTGCCTGACCGGGGCGGCCCATGTCATGGCCCTGTTCCGCGATGAATGTATCCTTGGGCATAAGCCCATGTTTCCACAGATAAGCCGCCATCGCGCCGGTGGCCGAGCCGGTGAACGGATCCTCGGGCGGGCTGGGCGGCGCCAGCAACAGGCGCGAGAACGTATCCCCTGCCCCGGTCGCGCCCCTCAGTGTGACAAGGAAAGGTTCGGCCATGTCGGAACCAGAAAACCCGGCCTTTTCCGCAACCTTCCGCAGCGGTCCTTCAACCAGCTTGGCGGCGCGCAGGGCGTCGTGGTCCCGCAGAACGGTGACGCAGAATGGCAACCCGGTAGACACCATTTGCGGCGGCGAGATAATCGCATCCGCAGGCAGGCTGACCGCAGCGGCGACCAGATCGGCGGGCACATACGCCCCAAACTGCGGCGCGACCTGCGTCATCTCGATCTGCTCACCGTCGAGGTGAATTGAAACGATCCCCGCCCCGGTCTCCAGTGTCAGCGCGTCACCCTGAATCATTCCGCGCGACCGCATCGCGGCAACGGTGGCAATAGTAGGATGGCCGGCAAAGGGAATCTCTCGGCTGGCCAGATAATAACGCACCCGAATGTCGGCCACGTCCGAGGGGCCCGTGAACGTGCATTCGACCAAAGAGGTTTCGCGCACATATGCCATGCAGACATCCTGGGGCAGCGCCGCCCCACCATGAACCACAGCACAGCCGTTGCCGCCAAAGGCACGGTCGCTAAACGCGTCCACCCAGTCAAAATCGAACCAGCTCATGTCATGCGTCCTCTGTTATGCGACCCGCTACAGGTTCGCATATCTCGCCTTTGAGGTCACAGATGTCACGGGGAAAATCGCCCGATGGGGCCGTGTCAGTGCACGGCCACCGGCGAAAAATCATGCTCGCGCGCTAGAACAAAAGCCAGTTTGCGGTCGGCGACCAGCACCAGCTGTTGGCCTTCGGAATCATGCACCGCATAAAGCTGATCCAGGTCACCGGCCTGCTCACGCACTTCCCGAGGCAGATCAGCGACTTCAACCGTTTTGACATAGACGATGCGGTCGCCTTCAGCGTTGATTTCAATCGGTGTATTCATAGCTCTTACCCCTTTCTTATGTTGATCGTTTGCACCACGGCTTCCGGTATGGCGCGGGTCAGGTCCACATGCAGCAGACCGTTTTCCATGATCGCTTCGCCCACGTCGACCCCATCTGCCAGCACGAACATGCGCTGAAACTGACGTGCCGCGATGCCGCGATGCAGAAATATGCGCCCCTCGCTGTCGTCGCGTTGACGGCCCCGGATCACCAGCTGGCGATCTTCGATAGTGATCGACAGGTCCTCTTCTGCGAACCCGGCCACAGCCAGGGTGATACGGTACGAAAAATCCGAGGTCTGTTCGATGTTATAAGGCGGATACCCTTCGTTTCCGGCCTTTGCAGACCGTTCCAGAAGGCGTTCCAACTGCTCGAACCCCAAAAGATGCGGGTATGAGCCAAGAGTAAGTTTTGACACGTATTCTCGTCCTTTATTGCCAAAGCGACGTCTTTTGCGGCCCCGTTTCGGCAACCGCGTGTTATAGAATATGGGAAGAAACCCAGATGTCCACAAGGTCTGGCCGGATAAAGCCTGACACACTATCTTGTGTGGAAAGCACCACAATAAACACTGAGTCGCCCATGAACGCGCCCACCGATCTTTCGATGAAAACAGACGAGGTACTTCGGGTTGAGCTGGAGGTTTTCCGCCGCCAGCACCGTGATCTGGACGAGGCAATCGAAGCTTTGCAAGCCACCGGCACGTCTGATCAATTGACGATCAAGCGGCTGAAAAAGCAGAAACTGCGGCTGAAAGACATCATTCGCCTGATCGAAGACCGTCTGACCCCGGATATCATCGCCTGACGCCCCTGTACCGCATTGCCACAAATGCGGATTTGGCTATAGTGCGCGCTCTTTCTGGAAGGCAGGGACGCAAGCGGATGAGCGATGTAAAAGTGGGGATCATCATGGGCAGCCAGTCGGACTGGCCCACGATGAAACAAGCCGCCGATATTCTGGACGAACTGGGCATCGCGTATGAAAAACGCATCGTCTCGGCGCATCGCACACCTGATCGCTTGTGGGACTATGGTAAAACCGCCGTGTCGCGCGGGCTGCAGGTTATCATCGCGGGTGCTGGCGGGGCGGCGCATCTGCCGGGCATGATGGCCTCGAAAACGAGGGTGCCGGTGATCGGTGTTCCGGTGCAGACGCGGGCGCTGTCGGGTGTCGACTCGCTGTATTCCATCGTGCAGATGCCCAAAGGGTTCCCGGTGGCAACCATGGCCATCGGTGCAGCCGGGGGCGCGAATGCGGGCCTGATGGCGGCTGGAATTCTGGCCCTGCAGGACGACGCCCTGGCACAGCGGCTGGACGCGTGGCGCGAAGCTCTGTCGGCCTCGATCCCCGAGGAGCCCGTTGATGAGTGAGGCATTGCAACCCGGCGCAACGATCGGAATTCTGGGCGGCGGCCAACTGGGCCGGATGCTGTCGGTGGCGGCGGCCCGTCTGGGGTTTGTGACCCATATCTTTGAACCCGGTGCCAATCCACCTGCCGGGCAGGTGGCCGACCGTGTGACCACGGCCGCCTATGACGATGCCGACGCCCTGCGCGCCTTTGCGGGGTCGGTCGATGTCATCACCTATGAATTCGAAAACATCCCGACCCAAGCGCTGGATTTGCTTGAGGCGCATCGACCGATCCGTCCGGGCCGCGAGGCGCTGCGGGTCAGTCAGGACCGGCTGACCGAAAAGAATTTCCTTAAGGGTTTGGGCCTGAACACCGCCCCCTTTGCGGATATCACCGATCTGGACAGCCTGAACGCGGCAATTGCGCAGATTGGGACGCCTGCGATCCTCAAGACCCGCCGCTTTGGGTACGACGGCAAAGGTCAGGCGCGGCTGCGCACGCCTGAGGATGCCGAAACCGCGCTGGCTGATATGGCCGGCGCGCCTGCGATCCTCGAAGGGTTTGTTGAGTTTACCCACGAGGTTTCGATCATCGCTGCCCGCGGGCTGGACGGTCAGGTGGCCTGTTTCGACCCCGGTGAGAATGTGCACCTTGACGGCATCCTGCATACTACCACGGTTCCTGCCCGCCTGCGCCCGGCGCAGCGCACCGATGCTGTGCTGTTGGCCGCCAATATCCTTAACGCATTGGACTATGTCGGCGTCATGGGGGTTGAGCTGTTCGTGACACCCGCTGGCCTGATCGTGAATGAGATCGCGCCGCGCGTGCATAACTCGGGTCATTGGACGCAGAATGGCTGCGCGGTGGATCAGTTCGAACAACATATCCGTGCCGTGGCCGGGTGGTCTTTGGCAGATGGGCAGCGGCATTCCGACGTGGTCATGGAAAATCTGATCGGCGACGATATGGACCGCGTACCGGAACTGTCGCGGGAACGCGACGTGGCCCTGCATCTGTACGGCAAGGCCGAGGTCAAAGCGGGCCGCAAGATGGGTCACTTCAACCGTATCGCGCGCTAAGTTAGCCGACGAACCGCGCTGCGATGTCACCTGACATGTAACTGACCCGCCCGCCAGCCAGCGTGGCGGAGACGCGGTGGGTGTCGGCGTCCAGGATCACCAGATCGGCGCGTTGACCGGGGGCCAGTGTGCCCCGGTCTCGCAACCCCAAAACCCGCGCAGGTCCCGAAGACACCAGCGCCCACGCTCCTGCCAAATCCAGCAGGCCGGTTTTGGCAAGCATCAGCGCGGCACGGCGCGGACTGGGATAGTGATAGTCCGAGGCCAGGGCATCGCACAGCCCCATCGCAATCAAGTCCAACGCGCTGACATTGCCCTTATGCGACCCACCGCGCACCACGTTGGGCGAACCCAGAATGATGCGGTCCCCGGCCGCACAGGCGGCCTCGGCGGCCTCAAGCGTTTCGGGGAATTCCGCGATGTGCGCCCCGCGCGCGCGCCACTGGGCGCGGGTTTGGGCGGTGGCGTCGTCGTGGCTGCCCATGCGGACCCCTTGCTTGGTCAACGCCGCACAAAGCGCATCCAACGCCGGGGTGACTTCGTCCCGGCGAGCGTGCATGGATTTCAGCATTTCAAGGTGCTTTTCAGGGCTGCGGCCCGCCTTTAGCGCCTGCCCGGTCAGGCGAGGCGGTGTGCGCCCCTGTGCCAGCCGCTCATGCGGCAGGTGATCATTGAACACAATATAGGGCACCTGCCAGGCGGCAATACGATCAGGCAAGTCCGCATAGTCGTCCAGCATATGCGTCTCGAACCGCAATTGCGGCAGCAAATCGGTCACGACCCGGTCCCTGACCGACGCAATGGCGTCAAACACCTGCCCCGCGAATTCAGGGCCGCGCACGCCGCCCTCCCAACTGTGGAACTGGGCCAGAACGGCGGTGGTGATACCATTGGCGGCCAGCTCTGCCTCGACCGACAGGATGCCCTCGTCCATCTGCTTCATTGCCCCGCGGCGCGGCGCGATATGGCGCTCAAAACCATCGCCGTGCAGGTCGATGATGCCGGGCAGAACAAGATAACCGGTCAGATCAACGCGCCGCTCGGTGCGGTCAGTCTGAATGACACCCTCAGCCAGCGAAAGCTCGGCCGGTGTCACGCCGTCATCCGGCAGCAGTACCTCTGCGCCGGTCAGGGTCAGGTTCAGGGATGTCATTGTGTGGGTTCCGACGCGGGTTCCGAGCAATCCTGTCCGATGCAAATCTCGTCGATGATATCCATCACCCCGTCCAGCCAGGTGATCTGCGGATCGAACCGCCCGAATTCGATGAAATGCAGCGCCTGTGCCATCACAAGCGGGCTGTTCATCATGAAAGTATGCGTCACCGGCAGGACGATGTGGTCTTTCATCCCTTCAACCCGCGTCGTCGCGATCGAAACCTTGCCGTCATCCCTGCCCTCGATCATCGAGGAAAACAGCGGATTAAGCGAGTTCTGACCCGCAATCACGCCCAGATCGAACTCGACCGGCGGCAAATGGCGGGGAATACCTTCGGGGCCGGTGCCAAGCGCCAGACCGGCGGGGCCGTTCAGCATCCCGAAGACCTCCCATGCGCCCAGTTCATCCACTAGTTGGCTGCCCTGATTGGGCGGGCCAAGCATGACCACGCGCCCCAGATTTTCCGGGTGATTGTCCTGCAGCCAATAGCGCAAAAGAATGCCGCCCATCGAATGGGCCACGACGTTGACCGTGTCATCCCCACAGGCCGCGAACGCGTCCGGCAAGGTCTGATTGGCCAAATCCGGAATCGGCAGATCGGTCGAAGGATAACCGGGGCGCACGACGTTGTAATCATGCGCCTTGAACAGTTGATCCATAACGGCAAAGGACGCCTCGGTCCGGGCAAGCCCATGCAACAGCACCACGCATTTCGCCTGAGCCATGGCCGGAACAAGGAACAGAAAAAGGGCAAGCAGGTATCTCATAGCCGCCAGATAAAGCCTAACAAGGAGCGATTAAACCCCTAGCGCGGTTTCAAGCGCACAACTGCCAGCGCGATGCCCCCCAGAACCAGCGCCGCCCCCAGGATCAGGCGCAGGTTTGCGGTTTCTCCCAGCAATGTGACGCCGCCGACAATGGCAATGATAGGGACGCTCAGCTGCACCACAGCCGCCGTGGTCGGCGCAAGCTGCGGCAGGACACGGTACCAAAGCGCGTATCCCATCCCGGATGTGACACCTCCGGACAGGGCAGCAAGAAAGTATCCCGTTCCTGTCATGTGCCACCCGCCCCCTGTTGCCAGCAAGGCCAGTGCGGTGACGGGCAGAGCCACAATGAAATTGGCCGCTGTCCCGGTCAGCGCGTCCGGCTCGGACCGTCCCGCCACCGAATAGATCGCCCAACCGACACCGGCGGCGGTCATCAGTGCAGCGCCCACGGGGCTGACCTGAACAGTACCAGACGGCCAGAGCACATAAGCCAGCCCTGCAAGCGCAATCGCGGCACCGGCGACCTGTCGTCCGGTCGGGGCGCTGCCGGATACGGATGTCACAGCAAACATTGTAATTTGCACGACGCCGAACAGGATCAGCGCGCCCAACCCCGCATCCAGCGTCAGATAAGCGATAGAGAACCCGATCATATACAACGACAAAGATCCCGCCCCCACGATCCTGCGCCGGTTGCACAAAGGCAGATGCCCTGCCCGCAGCCCCACCAATACGGCCAGAACCACCGCGCCGGCCATTACCCGCACAACGGCAAAACCGGTCGGGTCGCTGGCACCGCTGTCGATGGCCAAACGGTTCAGGATCGAGTTCGCCGCAAAGGCGCACATGGTCAGGGCTGTCAGCAGGAACAGTTTCATATCAACCGCATAACGGTTTCGTCGGGCATTGCACACTCACTTTACTGCGCGGCCGACCTGCAAAAAGAAACGGGGCCGCCCAAAGGCGACCCCGTCTATTGTCTAAGTGGCAGTCCCTATCGGCAGCCTGGCCGTTGGGTCAGGCGCCTGTCGGGATCGTCAGAATTCGCCGGGGCGAATTCGACGTGCTTACATCATGCCGCCCATGCCGCCCATGTCGGGCATGCCGCCACCAGCAGCCGCGCCTTCTTTGGCGGGCTTGTCAGCAACCATTGCTTCGGTGGTGATCAGCAGACCAGCAACCGATGCCGCATCTTCCAGAGCGGTACGGACCACTTTGGCCGGGTCGATCACACCGAATGCGAACATGTCGCCATATTCTTCGGTCTGCGCGTTGAAGCCAAAAGCCGCTTCCGAAGATTCGCGAACCTTGCCAGCAACAACAGCGCCGTCGACGCCTGCGTTCTCGGCGATCTGGCGCAGCGGCGCTTCGATTGCTTTACGAACGATTGTGACACCAGCGTTCTGATCAGCGTTTGCGCCTTCCAGAGTTTCCAGCACTTTACCCGCCTGAACCAGGGAAACGCCACCGCCAACGACAACGCCTTCCTGAACAGCAGCGCGGGTCGCGTTCAGAGCATCGTCCACACGGTCTTTGCGCTCTTTCACTTCGACTTCGGTCATGCCACCGACGCGGATAACGGCAACACCGCCTGCCAGTTTGGCAACGCGCTCTTGCAGCTTCTCACGGTCGTAATCCGACGAGGTTTCTTCGATCTGAGTGCGGATCTGAGTAACACGCGCTTCGATCTCGGCCTTCTCGCCAGCACCATCGACGATGGTGGTTTCGTCTTTGGTGATTTCGATTTTCTTGGCGGTGCCCAGCATGTCCATGGTCACGGACTCAAGCTTCATGCCCAGATCTTCGCTGATGACCTGGCCACCGGTCAGGATTGCGATGTCCTGCAGCATGGCCTTGCGGCGATCGCCGAAGCCCGGTGCTTTGACAGCAGCAATTTTCAGGCCGCCGCGCAGTTTGTTGACAACCAGAGTTGCCAGCGCTTCGCCTTCAACATCCTCGGCAATGATCAGCAGCGGCTTTTGCGACTGGATCACCTGCTCGAGCAGCGGAACCATCGGCTGCAGCGAGGACAGTTTCTTTTCGTGCAGCAGGATCATGCAGTCGTCGAGATCTGCAATCATCTTGTCAGCATTGGTGACGAAGTAAGGCGACAGGTAGCCACGGTCGAACTGCATACCTTCGACAACATCGGTCTCAGTTTCCAGACCTTTGTTTTCTTCGACGGTGATAACGCCTTCGTTGCCAACCTTCTGCATCGCGTCTGCGATCTGCTGGCCGATTTCGGCTTCGCCGTTGGCCGAGATGGTGCCAACCTGCGCAACTTCTGCCGAGTCTTTGACTTCGCGCGAAGCGTCTTTGATGCCTTCAACAACCTTGGCGGTCGCCAGGTCGATGCCGCGCTTCAGGTCCATCGGGTTCAGGCCCGCTGCAACCTGCTTCAGACCTTCGCGAACGATTGCTTGTGCCAGAACGGTTGCGGTGGTGGTGCCGTCGCCGGCTTCGTCATTGGTGCGGCTGGCGACTTCTTTCACCATCTGCGCGCCCATGTTTTCGAACTTGTCTTCCAGTTCGATTTCCTTGGCAACCGATACACCGTCTTTGGTGATGCGCGGTGCGCCAAAGGATTTGTCCAGAACCACGTTGCGGCCTTTGGGGCCCAGGGTCACTTTGACAGCATCGGCCAGGATGTTCACACCTGCCAGCATACGGTTACGGGCATCGGTGTCGAACTTGACGTCCTTAGCAGCCATGTCGTTTCTCCTTGAGAAATATGTTGGAAATGAAGATCAGAGAAAGCGCGCGGCTTACTCGATGATCCCCATGATGTCGCTTTCTTTCATCATCAGCAGCTCTTCGCCGCCGACGTTGACCTCGGTGCCCGACCATTTGCCGAACAGGATCTTGTCGCCAGCTTTCACAGCCATTGCGATCAGTTCGCCGCTGTCCTTGCGCGCGCCTTCGCCGGTCGAGACAACCTCGCCTTCGCTGGGCTTTTCTTTTGCGCTATCGGGAATGATCAGACCACCAGCGGTTTTTTCGTCGCTTTCGGTACGGCGAACCAGCACGCGGTCATGAAGCGGTTTCAATGCCATCTTTGCAGCTCCTTAGGCTCAAAGTTTATTTATCCTCCCCTCGCCGATTGGCGAGGCGTTAGCACTCGGGGTGTGTGAGTGATAACGAGGCATAGCTAGGGGGTCGCAAACCCCGAGTCAACAAGCCGTGCTGGATTTTTTGACAATCAGGCTCAGCCAGGCTGTTCCCAGCTGTAGGCCCAGTGTTTCAGGCCGTCGCGGCCCGCGTCCGACAGATCATAGATGCCCTTCGCAACCTTTTCGAACCACCCATAGTGGTTGTCGCGCATCAGGCGGGTGGCCTCGATCACACCGGTGGCCTTGGCGACCTCTGCCCCCTTGGCGGCACCGCTTTCGGCCAGATGCGCCGCACATTTCAAAGCATCCTGACGATAGGCCGTGACAATGCCATGGCGCGTAGCACCGCCCGCGTTCGGATCACCCTGCAAGCGGTCGAATTCACGCAGCAAGCGCGCGGCTTTGGCCTTGTTTTTACGCGACGCATAAGATCCGGGGTCACAGTGCACCTCGACCGTGCCATCGGCGCGCACGGTTATCAGGCCCAGCCCCAACCTGCGGCACAGCGCCAGATTATCTTTGAGAGCACGCCGCGCCGTACGCCCCTTAGGCTTGCGCACCCCGACATAAACTTGGTCGGTCACATTCAGGCGGGTGATGGCCTGATGAAACAGGGTCAGCGAGAACCCCAGCTTCAGCTCAACGATCACCGGGTCGTCGCCATCCCGGACGGCCACGATATCAGCCGCGCCGACTTCGCCTTTTACGGTGTAGCCCTGACGTTCCAACAACGCCTTGATCGGGGGATAGAGGTCCTGCTCGCGGTTCATGGCCTTATGCTAGGCAAATTGCCGTGGAATGCCAGACACAGAAAGGGCCGCCCCCGCACAAACCCGACTTGAACCCACGGCAGGCCAAGGGCATGGTCGCGCCATATGTGTAATCTGAATTCACCGGGATGGTCCTGATGCGGCTTATGATTTTCATTATCTTTCTGTTTCTGCCGTTCTCGGTTCACGCGGCTTGCGAAGGGCGCGATCTAAGACCGGATCTGACGCCCGAGGTGCTGGCCGAACTGAACAAGGCACTGGACAGCCTGCTCTTTCCCGAAGGCAACCACTGGCTTGCGACCAAAGACGACACCTACCTTCATTTGATCGGCACGTTGCACACGAACGACCCGCGCATGGGCGCGGTTGTTCAGCGTCTGACGCCGGTTCTCACCCAGGCCGACGCGTTTTACTTTGAGGTCACGCAGAAAGACATGACCGCGTTCGAACACGATCTGGCGAATGACCTGAGCCCGGTGCTGATCACCTCTGGCCCAACGTTGATCGACCTGATGCCCGCCGAAGACTGGGCCGCCCTGTCCGTCAGCCTGGCCGAGCGTGGCATTCCCGGTTGGATGGCCGCAAAAATGCGCCCCTGGTTTCTGAGCATCATGTTGGGCATTCCCCCCTGCATGGCGCAGGACCCAAACGCCAACCACGGAATGGATGCGCGCCTGACCGAAATGGCCGAAAAGCACGGCATCCCCCAACACTCGCTAGAGCGGGTCGAAGACCTGATGGCTTTGTTCGACAGCCATCCGCTGGAACAGCAGGTGCAATCCCTGGTCCGTCTGGCTGGCGCGCTTGAGGCCAGCGAGGATCATCTGGCCACCATGGCCAACGCCTATCTGGAAGAACGCCACGGCGAGATCATCCAACTTGCCCGCGTGCAGGGACAAGAGGAATCCGGCCTGTCCCCTGAGGTGTTCAACGAAGAATGGAGTGGGTTCGAGCAACAGCTTCTGGTCGAACGCAACAACAGCTGGATGCAGCAGATTCTGACCATCCGCGACCAGACTGCCGTGATCGCCGTGGGTGCCGGACACCTGAGCGATACACACGGTTTGCTGAACCAGTTGCAGTTGGCCGGATACACCCTGACCCGCGCGCCCTTCTGATCAGACCGGACACAACGCAAACCTACTGCTGCCGCGTAAACTCTGCCGGGTGACAACCCCGGCGGACCACCCTATAAGGCGCGCAAATCTATCTTCCGCAGGACGCTGACATGACAACCCTAGTATTTGGTCACAAATCCCCCGACACCGATTCCACAGGCTCGCCGATCCTGTGGTCCTGGTACCTGAACGAAATCAAAGGCGAACAGGCCGAGCCGGTTCTGCTGGGCGAACCCAACACCGAAGCGGCGTTCATGCTGCAACGCTGGGACCTGCCCAAACCGCGCATCATCGCGGATGTGGACGCGGATACAGCCGTCGTCATCGTCGACACCAACAATCCCGCTGAATTGCCTGCCAGCATCAACAACGCCGACATCCGCGCCATCATCGACCACCACAAGCTGGTTGGCGGTCTGGAAACCAAAGGCCCGATCGACATCACAGTGCGCCCGCTGGCCTGCACCGCGACCATCATGGTCGACCTGTTGGGTGACGACGCGGCCAAGATGCCCGACGCCATCAAAGGCGCGGCGCTGACCTGCATCCTGTCGGACACGCTGGAATTCCGCTCGCCCACCACCACCGCGCATGACCGCGCAGTGGCCGAGAAACTGGCTGGCGAACTGGGTCTGGACGTGTCCGCCTATGCCGCAGACATGTTTGCGGCAAAATCGGATGTATCGTCCTTTTCGGACGCTGAACTGATCCGGATGGACAGCAAGGAATACGCGGTCGACGGCACCAAGTTCCGCGTCTCGGTTCTGGAAACCACTGCGCCGGGCGTTGTGCTGGACCGCAAGGCCAGCCTGGCGACCTCGATGGTGGACGTCGCCAACGAAGACGGCGTCGATCAGGTTCTGCTGTTCGTGGTCGACATCCTGAACGAAGAAGCGACATTGCTGGTGCCCAACGATGTGGTCAAAGCCGTGGCCGAGAAAAGCTTTGGCGCATCGGTCGACGGCGACGCTGTGGTCCTGCCGGGTGTCATGAGCCGGAAAAAGCAGATCATTCCGAACCTCAAGGTCTGATCTTCGCAACATCTATTGGAAAAGGCGTCCCGCGTGGGCGCCTTTTTTCGTATTCATGTGGGATTTGCGCGAACCGTATCCGTTGCTAAACTGATCAAGACAGTGAAACCGGAATAAATCCCACGTATGAGTAAGCGCAAGTTCAGCACCACCCGGGACATCCTGCGATTTGAGGGGAAGGACAAAGCCGCCTATTGGCGTCGCTTTGCCATGCTGCTGACCCTGTCGGTGATCATTGCCACGATGGGTATGCTGCGCGATTCCAGCGCGGTGGTGATAGCCGCAATGCTGGTGGCCCCGCTGATGACGCCAATTCTGGGCGTGGCTGCGGCCATGGTCATGGGCTGGCTGGGCCGCGCGCTAAACCTGGCCCTGATTGTGTGCGGCGCGGCACTTCTAAGTGTGCTGCTGGCCTGGTTTCTGGTCTATGTCGCCGACGTCCCGCGCGGCATTCTGATATCCGATCAGGTACTGGCCCGCACCGATCCCGGAACCGAAGATCTGATTGTCGCACTCGCTGCGGGCGTTGCCGGGGCATATGTTCAGATCAACCGGTCTGAGGTCAGCTTGCTGCCCGGCGCGGCCATCGGCGTGTCGCTGGTGCCGCCCCTGTCAGCCTCGGGCGTCCTGCTGTATTTCGGCGAGCCGGCCGAGGCCTATGAGGCCGGGCTGTTGTTCGCCACCAATCTGGGCGCGATCATCCTGTCCGCCTGCGCCGTTTACATCGTTTACGCTGCACGCTCGGTCCTGTTCAGCAAGGGCCGGCGCAAGCTGAATTTTACCGCCAGTGTGTTTGTGACAATGGCCTTTTTGGCCGTCGTGGTCATTCAGCTCGGAAAATCCACCTATAACCGGTATCTCGAAACCCGTACCGAGGCGCAGGTTGCACAAGCCATCCGCGATTGGGCCGATCCGGTGTCGGTCGAGATCATTCGCATCGACGTCAACGCCAAACGCAAACAGGCCGAGGTCTGGGTAATCGTCGATCTTCCGGCAGAGGCGCAATTCAAAGTGTCCTCTGTCGCGGGGCTGTTGCCTGAATCCCTGCGCGAGACATCGCTGGTCGACGTATTGCACAGCGAACTTGGATCTGGATATCTGGCCGTCATCCGATACCAGACCAGAATAGGCGCGCAGATCATTCTGGGGACTGAGAACGTCCAGCAAGCACCAGACGTCGAAGAGATCACCGAAGACGACTGAGGCGTGCTCAAAATACATTGCGGGATGGTCATTGTTCCAAAGCTTTGCCATAGCTGTCGCAACCGCGATTTCAGACCCGAGGGGGGCCACATGACCCAGATCGTCAAAACGCTTGCCGAAGTATCCGACCGCTACAAAGCGCTGTTTGTTGACCTTTGGGGCTGCGTCCACAACGGCATCACTGCCTACCCCGAGGCCGTCGCCGCCCTGCAAGCCTATCGCGCGAATGGCGGGATTGTGGTGCTGGTGACGAACTCTCCGAAACCGCGCGCGGGTGTGGCCGAGCAACTGGCGCAATTCAACGTGCCAGCCGACGCTTATGACACCATCGCCACCAGCGGGGATTCGGCGCGGTCGGCCATGTTCCGGGGCGCGGTCGGCGAAAAGGTATATTTCATGGGGGAATGGCAGCGGGACGCTGGGTTCTTTGAACCGCTGAAACTGTTGCACCACCCGATCCAGATCGAACGCGTTCCGCTGGATCAGGCCGAAGGCATTGTCTGCTGTGGCCCGTTCGATCCGATGGCAGACCCGTCGGTCAATCGCGCGGATTTCCTGTATGCCAAGCAAAAGGGCATGAAGTTGCTGTGCGCCAACCCCGATATCGTGGTTGATCGGGGCGAGGTTCGTGAATGGTGTGCTGGCGCGCTGGCCAAACTGTATACCGAGATGGGCGGTGAAAGCCTGTATTTCGGCAAACCCCATCCGCCGATCTATGATCTGGCCCGGCGCAGGCTGCAAGAACTGGGCCATGACATTCCCGATGGCGACATTCTGGTGATCGGCGATGGCCCGCACACCGATATTCTGGGCGGCATGGGCGAGGGGATTGATTCCCTGTTCATTTCCGGCGGGCTGGCCGCGGCCGAGACCAAAACGTCGCAACATCCACACCACGAATCCCTAACCGATTATATTGCAAGGGAAAATATCAATCCCACCTTTACGATAGGTCGCTTGCGATAAGCAGAAAAAGCTTGATTTTCTGCAGTTGCGAAGTAATAAAGTTACCCAACGTGGGTGACTTTAGTTGTTTTGTTGCCCGCAAGATTCGAGTGAGGGCAACATGTTGGACAATCTTCCGCGCGGAACGATCTGTATCGAAGACATCGAAATGGGCATGTCCCGCCACCTGCGCAAAGTGGTGACGGACGAAGATATCGAGATGTTCGCGCAAGTATCGACCGACCGCAATCCAGTGCATCTGGACGATGATTACGCCCGCGACACGATCTTTGCAGGTCGCATCGCCCATGGGATGCTGACTGCGGGGCTGATCTCGGCCGTGATTGGTGAACAGCTGCCCGGACACGGCACGGTCTACATGGGTCAGTCGCTGAAGTTCCTGGCCCCCGTCCGCCCCGGCGACATGGTCTATGCCGAGGTCAAGGTGATCGACATCGACTTTGCCAAGCGCCGCGTAAAGCTGGACTGCCATTGCGCAGTCGACGGCAAAAAGGTGCTGGTGGGCGAAGCGATGGTTCTGGCCCCGTCGCGCAAGTTCGACTGAGGTTATCCCGACGTCTCTGGCCCTTGAACCCGCCCTTCAGTCCCGCTAGGCAGGCGCTATGCGCATCATCCGGGATTTTCAGTATACCGAGCCTCAGGACCGTGGCGCCAGCGTGGCCATCGGGAATTTTGACGGCGTCCACATTGGCCACCAGTCGGTGATCGAACTGGCGCGGCTTGCCGCACCGGATGCCCCGCTGGGTGTGTTGACCTTTGAGCCGCACCCGCGTGAGTACTTTGCCCCCGATGCGCCGCCCTTTCGCCTGATGCGCGGCAACGCGCGCGCGCATCGGTTGGAAAAGCTGGGGGTTCAGAAACTGTATGAGCTGCCCTTCAACGCCGCGCTGGCCGGGCTGACACCGGACGAATTTGCCCGAAATGTGATTTGTGACGGGCTGGGCCTGTCGCATGTGGTTGTGGGCGCGGATTTCTGTTTTGGCAAAGGCCGCAGTGGCACCGCCGATGACATGGTGCGATTTGGCCAGCAGATGGGCTTTGGCGTCACCATCGCGCCGCTGATGGAACGGTCGGACAATGTTGTATCGTCCACCGCGATCCGTACGGCCCTGACCGAAGGCCGCCCCCGCGACGCAGCCGCCATGCTGGGGCATTGGCACCGGATCGAAGGCAAAGTGATCGGCGGCGAACAACGCGGGCGCGAGCTGGGCTTTCCCACCGCGAATATGTCGATCGAGGGGCTGCACCCGCCGAAATTCGGTGTCTACGCGGTACTGGTCGATGTGTTGGACGGCCCGCATCAGGGCAGCTATCACGGCGCGGCCTCGGTCGGGACACGGCCAATGTTCAACGGCGAGGTGCCCAATATCGAAACCTTCCTGTTCGATTTCTCGGGCGATCTTTATGGCGCAACCCTGTCGGTCGGCTTGGTCGAATACCTGCGCCCTGAAATGACCTTTGACGGGTTGGATGGGCTGATCGCGCAGATGGATGCCGATTGCGACGCGGCCCGCACCTTGCTGGCGGCGTTATGACCACTGACCCGATTGATCGCAAAGGTCTGAGCCCCCGATTCTGGGAACGCAAGCCCCTGACCAAGCTTAATCAGCATGAATGGGAGGCGCTGTGCGACGGCTGCGGCAAGTGCTGCCTGAACAAGCTGGAGGATGAAGACACCGGCGAGGTCGCCCTGACCTGCGTTGCCTGCCGCTTGCTGGATGACGAAAGCTGTCGCTGCACGCAGTACGATATCCGCCACCAATTCGTGCCGGAGTGTATCGTGATGACGCCCGACAACATCGACGATCATGCCTATTGGCTGCCGCAGACCTGCGCCTATCGGCTGCTGTGGGAAGGGAAACCTCTTTACGACTGGCATCCTTTGATATCAGGTACACCCGACAGCGTGCATGCCGCCGGGGTCTCGGTTCAGGGGCGCACGGTGTCCGAGTTCGAAACACCCATCGAAGAATGGGAAGACCATATCATCGAGGAGCCCATCTGATGTATTTCGCGTCTGACAATTCCGGCCCGGTTCACCCGCAAGTTATGGCCGCGCTGAACGAAGCCAATCAAGGTTTCCAGATGGCCTATGGCGCGGATACGTTGATGAACGAGGTGCGGGACCGCATTCGCGGGATCTTTGAAGCCCCCGGCGCGGCGGTGTATCTGGTGGCCACCGGAACAGCGGCGAACTCATTGGCGTTGGCGACGCTGGCACAGCCGTGGGAGACGGTGTTCTGCTCGCCCGTGGCCCATATCCACGAAGATGAATGCAACGCGCCGGAATTCTACAGCGGTGCCAAGCTGACGCTGGTGCCCGGCGACGACAAGATGGACCCCGAGGCCCTGCGCAGTTCAATCCTGACCGAAGAATCGCGCGGCGTACACGGCCCGCAACGCGGGCCGGTGTCAATCACGCAGGTGACCGAGCGCGGGTCAGTCTATTCGCTGACCGAATTGCAGGCGTTGTGCAGTGTGGCCAAGGAATACGATCTGCCTGTGCATCTGGACGGCGCGCGTTTCACAAACGCGCTGGTGGCGCTGAACTGTTCCCCGGCCGAGATGACGTGGAAGTCGGGCGTGGACGCGGTCAGCTTTGGCGGCACCAAGAACGGGCTGATGGGGGTTGAGGCGGTAATCTTCTTTGACGAATCCAAAGCCTGGGAATTTGAGTTGCGCCGCAAACGGGGGGCGCATCTGTTTTCCAAGCACCGCTATCTGTCGGCCCAGATGTCGGCCTATCTGCAGGACGATCTGTGGCTGCAACTGGCCCGGCAGGCCAATGACAACAGCGCCCGGCTGGCCGAGGGGCTGCGGGCCAAGGGGGCCTCGTTCCTGCACGAACCGCAGGCCAATCTGATCTTCGCGCAATTCTCGCGCGCACGGCACAAGCAGCTGCATGACGCCGGTGCCGTCTATCACCTGTGGGGGGCCGCGCTGGACGGGACGGATGACGAGGAAATCCTCGCCTGCCGTCTGGTGTGCGACTGGTCGATCAGCGCCGAGGAAATCGACCGGTTCCTGGCGCTGCTTTAACGGTCGCAGGTATCCCGCCAGAACTGCTGCACCACGTGGGCCGTTTCCTGTGGATGGGAAATCGGCAGCATATGCCCCGCGCCCTTTACACAGGCACAAGAGGCATTGGGTAACCGCCGCTGCAACCCCTGCCCTATCGCTGGCATGACCGGGCGCGTCTTTGACCCACTAAGGATCAGAACCGGCATTATCGCGCGATCCAGAACGCCGGGGTTCAACAACCCTTTTTGATCCCGAACCACCGCCTCTTCCACAGCAGGGACGGCATGCACCCCCCGGACCATCGCCGCGCGCGTACGCTCTGGCAGGTCCGGCCAGCGGGGGCTGTCGTCGGTGCTCCACATCCGGTTGAACAGGCGTGCGGCCAGTTCCATGTCCCCGGCAGACAGCGCATCTGTATAGGGTTGCGCCGCATGATCATGCTGCGCAACCAGATCCGGCGCGTCCTGACGGGCAATCGCGAAAAATACCGGCTCGATCAACACGGCGCTGCGGATAAGCTCAGGGCGATCCACCGCCAACCGCAATGCGATCATCGCGCCGAATGAATGGCCGATCACATCCATCGGGCCTGCCAACTGCGCAGCAGCCAGGTCCGTAACCCGGTCAAAGTAATCGCCCTGCCCATCCCAGTCCGGGCTGCGGCCGTGCGACAGCATATCCGGGGCGATCAGGCTTACCTGCCCCTGCAACGCCGCCGACAGCCCAGCCCAGGCCCCGGAATGGGCAATGGTGCAATGCAGCGCCAAAACCTTGCGCGCGCCCTGACCCAGAGTTCGGACATGGGCCGTTGGCGACGGGTTCATCCCGGCTTTCAGCCCTTCATCCCCGTCAGGTGGTTGTCCAGATCGTCCAGACGATCCTGCCCCCAGAACCTCTGGCCGTCCTCGGTAACGTAGAACGGCGCGCCAAAGACACCGCGATCCACGGCTTCTTCCAGATTGGCGGCATAGGTTTCGGCCCCCACCAGCAGACCGCTGTCAGCAAGGTCCGGGTTGAAACCGGACTGAGACAGGCAATCGCGGATCACGTCATCCTGCGCGATGTCCTTTTCCTCGGCCCAGCAGGCGCGCAGGAAGGAATGGCACAGCTTGCCAACATCGCCCGAGCCGTCTTGAACCGCCGCAATCACTGCATAGGAAGATGGTGCCATATTGGTCGGCCAATGCGCCGGTTGCAGGTTGAAATCCATCCCAAGAGCTTTGGACTGACGCAGCAATTCCTGCGTCCGATATTCAATGCGCGAGATGTGCCGGTCCTTGGGCGGTGTCCCTCCCGTGCGCGCGAACAGTGCCATGATATCCAGCGGCTTGTAGTTGATCGTTGCACCATGTTTGGCTGCGACCTCCTCAAGCCGTGTCCCCGCGAGGTAGGAATAAGGTGAGAGTGTCGCAAAATAGTAGTCAATGTCGGCCATGTGCACTTTCTCCGCTGCAAAATCTTTGCGAGACGGTAAGGCCATGCTAAGCGGTGTCAACATCACGAATCTGTCACATATGCCTTTGCTGCCCGGGGACCTCAGCCGATGCCGACACTCCACGAACCCAAGCTTATCGCTGGGAACGCCAATCTTCCGCTTGCCGAATCCATTGCTCGCCGCATGAGCCTGTATCGCGGTGTCGATCAGGGTCTGGTCGATGCGCGGGTCGAACGGTTCAACGACGGCGAGATTTTCGTCGAAGTGTTCGAAAACGTGCGCGGCGAGGATATGTTTATCGTCCAGCCGACCTCGAACCCGGCCAACGACAACCTGATGGAGCTGCTGATCATCGCCGATGCGCTGCGCCGCTCCTCCGCGCAGCGGATCACCGCCGTGATCCCCTATTTCGGTTATGCCCGTCAGGATCGCCGCACCAAGGCGCGCACGCCGATCAGCGCCAAGCTGGTGGCCAACATGCTGACCGGTGCGGGGATCGAACGGGTTCTGACCATGGACCTGCACGCGGCCCAGATTCAGGGGTTCTTTGATATCCCGGTGGACAACCTGTATGCCTCGCCGATCTTTGCGCTGGACGTGAAGAACCAGTTCAAGGACTGCCTGGACGAAATCATGGTCGTGTCGCCCGACGTTGGCGGCGTGGCCCGCGCACGCGAACTGGCCAAACGGATCAACGCCCCCTTGTCGATCGTGGACAAGCGCCGCGAAAAGGCTGGCGAAGTGGCCGAGATGACCGTGATTGGTGATGTCAGAGACAAGATCTGCCTGATCGTGGACGACATGTGCGATACGGCTGGCACCCTGTGTAAAGCGGCGCAGGTGCTGCTGGATAACGGCGCGAAAGAAGTGCATTCCTACATCACCCACGGCGTCATGAGCGGCCCGGCGGTCGAACGTGTGACCAATTCGGTGATGAAATCACTGGTGCTGACCGACACGATCCAGCCGACCCCGGAAATCGCCAAGGCCAAGAACATCCGCATTGTTCCCACCGCGCCAATCTTTACACAGGCAATCCTGAACATCTGGAACGGAACCAGCGTATCGTCCCTGTTCGAGGACAAGACCCTGACACCGATCTACGAGTCGCTGTACCATATGGACTGACCCGCATGGTCCGAGGGCCGCTATGGCGCCTTCGGACCAGCGTCGGGGCTGATATGCACTTTTCGACGCATCAAATACCCCGGCCCCTTCTTTTTGTGTGAACATCACGCAAGCGGGTTTCATTCGAAAAATCTGGATTTAGGCGCAACCCTCGGTTTAGGCTACTGGGTGATCGGTTGCTGACCGGTCACCACGGTTTCTGGCTATTCAGGGGAAATGACCAATGCGCGCCAAGTTCATCCTCATCGGGGCAGTTTGCACCTTGTTTGCGGTCTCAACACTGGCCGCACGTCCGGTTCAGGCCAAAGATACAGGCGCGCTGATCGCCGGTGTCGCGCTTGGAGTGTTGGGGGCGTCCATCGCCAAGCATCACCACAAACATGGGTCGAACTATCAAAAGCACCCCAGCTTATCGCCCGAGGAAAACGCTGTGGGCCTGTGTATGCACCGGACCCACACGGCAATGACCAATCAGGGCTATTATGCCGTGGATTTCGAACAGACCCTGTCCTACGACACAAATTCCGATGGCATTGATCTGATCGACCTTGAAGTCGCGCGTTCCAACAATAGCAACGACGCGCGCAGCTATATCAAGGCCCATTGCGCAATCCAAAACGATGCGGTGGTGAACTTTAGGTATTCGAACTACTGATCGGATTCAGTGACCTGCGACGGTGCAGGTCACTGTAGCAATTGGGTTCGCTTAGATTAGGAAATGTTCCAATCATCCTCGTGCGCGACCTCGCCAATGGCGATCCACGTCACCCGTATCCGGGCGATACGTGTGTCTGACCATGTCCGGAACACCGCGCTGAACCCTTCGGCTGAGATGTCTTCGGCCCGAACCTCGGCGCGCAGGGCCGAGGACGTATCCACATCCCATAGCGACACGCCGATCTGCACCACAGGAGGGGATCTGAACGGTCGGCTAAAGCTCACCACGGATCGCCGTTCGCGCGCGCCCTCGCCTGTCCACATCTCGCCACCATCCGCGAATTCTGAGAACAGCACTTCTTCGCCCTGGTCGATGCCAATAGGATGAGTTTGAAACGTCTTCATTTTATCATCTTTATCTATGAATTTCCGCAGCTTACTCTGCTGCCGCAGTAAAATCACGACAAAAAACGGCCCCGCGCTGGCAGGGCCGTTTTCAATGATAGATATGCAGTGAGCCTTACAGGCTCATATGCGTCCCAAGGGCTTCCATGTCGGCCAGCAGCTTGGCGGCGTCGTCGACAACCGACTGGTCGTCACCATCCTTGGCTGCTTCGTGCGAGGACCGTGCTTCGGCGATCAGGTCGTCCAAGTGCGACCGGGTCACTTCAGCGACCGGAATGGCCTTTTCGGCCAGAACCGACAGGCCGTCGCCGTTGATCTGGGCAAACCCGCCGGTGACCAGGTATTCGCTGGACCCTTCGGGTGCCTCAACCTTCAGCAGACCGGGGCGCAGCGTGGTAATGGTGGGGGCATGATCGGGCATTGCCGTCATGTCCCCGTCCGCGCCGGGAATCTGGACCGCAGTAACCGCGAGCGAAGCAAGGCTCCGCTCGGGGCTGACGAGGTCGAATTGCATCGTGTTTGCCATCAGGTGTGCTCCTTAGGCGGCTTCTGCGGCCATCTTTTCCGCTTTGGCGATCACATCTTCGATGCCGCCAACCATCAGGAAGGCTGCCTCGGGCAGGTGATCGTATTCGCCGGCCACAACGGCCTTGAACGACGCGATGGTGACATCCAGAGGAACCTGAACGCCGGGCGAGCCGGTGAAGACTTGCGCCACGTCGAACGGCTGCGACATGAAGCGCTCGATCTTACGCGCGCGGGCCACGGTCAGTTTGTCCTCTTCCGACAATTCGTCCATGCCGAGGATGGCAATGATGTCCTGCAGCGACTTATAGCGCTGAAGAATCTGCTGAACGTCGGTCGCAACGGTGTAGTGCTCTTCGCCGACGATGGCCGGGTCAAGCAGACGCGAGGTCGAGTCGAGCGGGTCAACAGCCGGGTAGATACCCTTTTCCGAGATCGCACGGTTCAGAACCGTGGTCGCGTCCAGGTGAGCAAACGACGTAGCCGGCGCAGGGTCGGTCAAGTCATCCGCAGGCACGTACACGGCCTGTACCGAGGTGATCGAGCCCGACTTGGTCGAGGTGATCCGTTCCTGCATCGCACCCATGTCGGTCGCCAGCGTCGGCTGATAGCCCACAGCCGAAGGAATACGGCCCAGCAGAGCCGAAACCTCGGAACCTGCCTGCGTAAAACGGAAGATGTTATCGACAAAGAACAGAACGTCGGTACCGGTCGCATCGCGGAATTGTTCCGCCAGGGTAAGACCCGACAGAGCGATCCGCATACGCGCACCCGGAGGCTCGTTCATCTGGCCGTAAACCAGTGCGATCTTCGAATCTTCCAGCTTTTCAGGAACGATAACGCCGGATTCGATCATCTCGTGATACAGGTCGTTGCCTTCACGGGTCCGCTCACCAACACCGGCGAACACGGACACGCCCGAGTGCACTTTTGCGATGTTGTTGATCAGTTCCATGATCAGAACGGTTTTACCAACGCCGGCACCGCCGAACAGGCCGATTTTACCGCCTTTGGCATAAGGGGCCAGCAAGTCAACGACCTTGATGCCCGTGACCAGAACTTCCGACTCCGTTGCCTGATCAGCGAAATCCGGTGCTGGCTGATGGATCGAGCGGGTTTCAGTGGATTCTACCGGACCCTTTTCATCGATGGGCTCACCGACAACGTTCAGAATACGGCCCAGAGTCGCGTTACCGACCGGAACCGCGATTGGTGCGCCGGTGTCAGTAACTTCTTCGCCACGGACCAGACCTTCTGTCGCGTCCATCGCAATGGTGCGGACAGTGTTTTCGCCCAGGTGCTGTGCAACCTCCAGAACCAGCTTTTTGCCGTTGTTGGTGGTATCCAGCGCGTTCAGAATTTCAGGCAGCTGATCTTCGAAGTGCACGTCGACGACGGCCCCGATGATCTGTGTGACTTTGCCTTTTGCATTCGCCATGTTTCGTCTCCGGTATGTCTCTACAGCGCTTCGGCGCCGGAAATGATTTCAATCAGCTCGTTGGTGATCACGGCCTGACGCGAGCGGTTGTATTGGATCGTCAGCTTGTCGATCATTTCACCCGCGTTGCGTGTCGCGTTGTCCATTGCGGACATCCGTGCACCTTGTTCCGAGGCCCCGTTTTCAAGCAGAGCCGAGAAGATCGCGGTTGCAACCCCCTTGGGCAGCAGGTCGGCCAGAATGGCTTCTTCGCTGGGCTCGTAATCGAAGATGGCACCACTGTCGTCATCCTCGGTCTCTTCGAACGAGGCGGGGATGACCTGCTGTGCCGTCGGGATCTGGGTCACAACGTTCACGAACTTCGAATAGAAGATCGTTGCAACGTCGAACTCAGCCCCATCGAAACGGGACAGGACGTCCTTGGCGATGTCCTGCGCGTTGGTGTAACCCAGACGCTTGACCTCGCTCAGGTCGATATGCCCAACGAACAGATCGCCATAATCACGCTTGAGCGCGTCGCGGCCTTTTTTACCGACGGTCAAAATTTTGACCGTCTTGCCCTTAGCCTTCAGCTCATATGCTTTGACGCGGGCCAGCTTGGCGATGTTCGAGTTGAAGCCGCCACACAGGCCGCGTTCAGCAGTTATGACAACCAGCAGATGGACATCATCACTGCCCGTACCACGAAGCAGTTTGGGGGCGCTGTCGCTGCCCCCGACCGATGCCGCCAGCCCCGCCATCACGGCATTGAACCGTTCGGCATAGGGGCGCGAGGCTTCGGCAGATTCCTGGGCGCGGCGCAATTTTGCAGCCGCAACCATCTGCATGGCCTTGGTGATCTTGCGGGTCGATTTGACCGACTCGATCCTGTTTTTAAGATCCTTAAGATTTGGCATTTGCCCGCCTCTCCCTTAAGCGAAGGTTGCGGCGTATTCGTCCAGCGCAGCCTTGATCTTATCGGCAGCATCGCCCTTGATCTTTGGATCTTCGTTGGTGATCCAGTCAAGCAGGTCCGCATGCTTACCGCGCAGATGCGCCAGCAGGCCAGCCTCATAGCGGCCAACGTCCGTCACGTCGATCTTGTCGAGGTAACCGTTGGTGCCGGCGAAGATGACGCAGACGATTTCCGCGTTGGTCAGCGGCGAATACTGCGGTTGCTTCATCAGCTCGGTCAGACGCGCACCACGGTTCAGCAGTTGCTGGGTTGCGGCGTCGAGGTCGGAACCAAACTGCGCAAAGGCCGCCATTTCACGGTACTGAGCCAGTTCCAGTTTCACCGGACCAGCAACCGATTTCATCGAGTTGGTCTGAGCCGAAGAGCCCACACGCGAAACCGACAGACCGGTGTTCACAGCAGGACGGATGCCCTGATAGAACAGTTCGGTCTCCAGAAATATCTGGCCGTCGGTGATCGAGATCACGTTGGTCGGAATAAACGCCGAAACGTCACCACCCTGAGTTTCGATAACCGGCAGAGCCGTCAGCGAACCACCACCGAAGTCGTCGTTCAGCTTGGCCGAACGCTCCAGCAGGCGCGAGTGGAGGTAGAATACGTCGCCAGGATAGGCTTCACGTCCGGGCGGACGACGCAGCAGCAGCGACATCTGACGATAGGACACAGCCTGTTTCGACAGGTCATCATAGATGATCAGCGCGTGGCGGCCATTGTCGCGGAAGAACTCGGCCATTGCGGTTGCGGCATAGGGTGCCAGGAACTGCATCGGCGCCGGGTCGGACGCGGTTGCGGCCACAACGATCGAGTAATCAATCGCACCGGATTCTTCCAGTTTCTTCACCAGCTGCGCAACGGTCGAACGCTTTTGACCAATCGCCACGTAAACGCAGTACAGCTTTTTGGACTCGTCGTCGCCTGCTGCTTCGTTCACAGTTTTCTGGTTCAGGATCGCGTCCAGAGCCACGGCAGTTTTACCGGTCTGACGGTCACCAATGATCAGCTCTCGCTGGCCACGGCCAATTGGGATCATCGCGTCAACCGATTTCAGGCCGGTTGCCATCGGCTCGTGAACCGATTTACGCGGGATGATGCCCGGTGCTTTAACGTCAGCAACGCCGCGCTCAGTGGATTCGATGGGGCCTTTGCCGTCCAGCGGATTGCCCAGGCCGTCAACAACACGACCCAGCAGACCGTTACCAATCGGAACGTCCACGATCGAGTTGGTGCGCTTGACGGTGTCACCTTCTTTGATGTCACGGTCGGAACCGAAGATAACAACACCAACGTTGTCGCTTTCCAGGTTCAGCGCCATCCCCATGATGCCCCCCGGAAATTCGACCATTTCACCCGCCTGCACGTTGTCCAGGCCGTAAACACGGGCAATCCCGTCACCGACGCTCAGCACGCGGCCGATTTCGGCCACTTCGGCTTCTTGACCAAAATTCTTGATCTGGTCCTTCAGGATTGCAGAAATCTCTGCAGCTTGGATTCCCATTTATCCGACCTCTTTCATTGCATTCTGTAGGGAGTTGAGCTTGGAGCGGATCGAACTGTCGATCATCTTCGAGCCCACTTTAACGACAAGACCGCCGATGAGGCTTTCATCAACGGTCGCATTTATTGTCACGGTCTTGCCCACACGCTCGGACAGCGTCTTGGACAGTTTATCCATTTGGGTCTTGGTCAGCGCCTTGGCCGAAGCGACATCAGCGGTCACTTCGCCGCGTTCTTCGGCCAGCATGTCGCGCAGAACCTGCACCAGTTGCGGCGCAACGAACAGACGACGCTTTTGCGCCATCAGGCCCAGCGTGTTGCGCAGGATGGCATGCAGGCCCATCTTGTCGCCAATCGCAGTAATTGCGGCTTCCTGATCAGCGCGCGAAACCAGAGGCGAGGCGATCAGGTCGCGCAGTTCGGCGCTTTCGCCCAACGCGGCTGCCAGATCATTGATGCCGGATTCCAGACCCGCAAGGTCATTATTCTCTTTGGCGATCTCAAAGATCGCAGTGGCATAGCGCTCGGCGATGCCTGTGGAAATCGAAGCTGGTTCGGACACGTCCACCCTTCCGATATTTTGGGCCCCGAATTCGCGTTGCGGCAGCTACCCCGGGGGCGTGAAGAAACCCCGCCCAATTGGCCGGGGATCAAAATCACCGGGGATGTAGCAGAGCCGAACCCAGCTAGCAATATATTATAACGGGTGCTACTTTATCCACAAAATGTTTTATTACAGGCACTTAGGCGGGGTGCAGCCCTTTTATCCGGCTGAAAGGGGCGAAAAATGTCACCAAAGTGTAGGTTTTTGCGATTCCTGTGACCTTTTTCCCGCGTTTTCGCGGTTTGACGCTGCGTAAAATGCACCGCTGGATCACGCGGGCTTCAACAGACCATCCAGCGCCTTGATCGGGCGGCGTTCGGCTTCTCTGGCGACACTGCCGCTTGGGGGCCGGATTTGTTTGGTCACCTCCACCATCAGCACCCCCCCAGCCATGATCGTCGGCAAGCGTTGTCCGGTTTTTTCGATCAGGCTGCCAGATTTGAGCCAGAAACGCCGAAACGAGGGTGGCAGATACAGGGCAGAACAGTGACCGACGGGAATAAAGTGATGCGCCCTAAGTTGGCTTTCCAATTGCGACGCCGAATAGGGGCGTCCAAAACCAAATGGTGTCCGATCTGTCCGCGACCACAGCCCTGCCCTGTTTGGTACAACGAACAGGGCGCGCCCACCAGGGCCAAGAACCCGCCAGCATTCATCCAGCAGTTCGCTGGGTCGAACCGACGTTTCCAGCCCATGCATCACCACCAGCTTGTCCACATGCCCGGTTTCGATCGGCCAGAGGGTTTCCTCGGTCAATACCGACACATTGGGCACTCCGGCAGGCCAGGGCATTACCCCTTGCGGCCCTGGCATCAGGCCGATCACACGCCGCGCATCTGCCAGATAGGGGCGCAACAGGGGCACGGCGAATCCGAATCCCACAACGGTTTGCCCTTTGGCTTCGGGCCAGAACTCGGTCAGTCGGCCCCGAATGGCCGCCTGTGCCGCGCGACCCAATGTGCTGCGGTAGTAGAAATTCCTCAGATCCTGCACATCAAGATGCATTGCGGACACCCGGTCAATCGGCTTAGCTGAGCGCAGTCTAGCAACGAAAGGGCAAAAGACCATGCCTCTTGAAATCGTCACCATCCCATGTCTCAGCGATAACTATGCCTTTCTGGCGCATGATGCCGTTAGCGGCAACACCGCATTGGTCGATGCCCCTGAATCCAGCCCCATTCTGGGCGAATTGGACAGGCGCGGCTGGACCTTGTCGCATGTCCTGCTGACCCATCATCATGCGGATCATGTGGATGGGCTGGGGGCCATTCTGAAAAAACACCCGGCCATCGTCATCGGGGCCGCCGCCGACGCACATCGCCTGCCCCCACTGGACCAACAGGTCAGCGAGGGCGACACGTTCGAAGTCGGGGGTGAACCGGTTCAGGTATTGGACGTCTCGGGCCACACAGTTGGACATGTCGCATTTTACATGCCCGACAGCGCGGTCGTCTTCACGGCCGACAGCCTGATGGCCCTGGGCTGTGGTCGTTTGTTCGAAGGGACCCCGCCGCAGATGTGGGCCTCGCTGTCCAAGCTGGCCGCCCTGCCCGATGACACGCTGGTTTGTTCCGGTCACGAATACACACAATCAAACGCCAGATTTGCCGTAACAGTCGACCCGGACAATGCCGCACTGCAGCAGCGCGCAGCTGATATCGACCGCGCCCGCGCCGCCGGACAGGCCACCGTTCCGTCGACTTTGGCGCTGGAAAAGGCCACAAATCCGTTCCTGCGCGCCGCAGATCCGGCGATTCAGGCGCATCTGGGTATGGAAAATGCTGACCCGGCGGCGGTTTTTGCCGAGATCAGGTCTAGAAAAGACCGTTTTTAGCGACTATTTCACGTTCTTCACGGCCACGGTCACGTTAAATGTGACTGTCAAGTGAAAGAAAACCCTTGAAGCCGGGCCACGATCAACCAAACTCTAATAGTATGAGGACATGGTTGGATCGGGGCCGTAGCCTGCCCCCTTTCGACCCAAGACAGAGGAGCACCCGCGTGCCTTCATTCTCGAGCACATTAGAACAAGCCATTCACGCGGCCCTGGCAGCTGCAAATGAAAGGCGTCACGAATTCGCAACGCTAGAGCATCTGCTACTGGCGCTGCTGGAAGAACCTGATGCCATCCGCGTCATGAAGGCATGCAGCGTCGATCTGGATGAATTGCGCAGCACTCTGGTCGAATTCATTGACGAAGACCTGTCCAATCTGGTCACCGATATCGACGGGTCCGAGGCCGTGCCGACAGCTGCCTTCCAGCGTGTCATACAGCGCGCCGCGATCCATGTACAAAGCTCGGGCCGGACCGAAGTGACCGGGGCCAATGTTCTGGTGGCCATCTTTGCCGAACGCGAAAGCAACGCTGCCTATTTCCTGCAAGAACAGGACATGACCCGGTATGACGCGGTAAATTTCATCGCGCATGGCGTTGCCAAAGACCCTGCCTATGGCGAAAACCGCTCGGTTTCCGGTGCAGATCACGCCGAGGAAGAGGTTCAGGCCAGCGTATCGGAAGGCGAACAAAAAGAAAGCGCCTTGGGCAAATACTGTGTTGATCTGAACGCAAAGTCCCGCGCCGGTGACGTTGACCCGCTGATCGGGCGCGCCGATGAGGTTGAGCGCTGCATTCAGGTCCTGTGCCGCCGCCGCAAGAACAACCCGCTGCTGGTGGGTGATCCGGGTGTGGGCAAAACCGCTATCGCCGAAGGTCTGGCTTATAAGATCGTTCAGGGCGAGGCACCCGATGTATTGTCCGAGACCACGATTTATTCACTGGACATGGGCGCGCTGCTGGCGGGCACCCGCTATCGCGGTGATTTCGAAGAACGGCTGAAGGCGGTTGTAACCGAATTGGAAGACCATCCAGATGCGGTGCTGTTCATTGACGAGATTCATACCGTGATCGGGGCCGGCGCCACGTCGGGTGGCGCAATGGATGCGTCGAACCTGCTGAAACCTGCCTTGCAGGGCGGCAAGCTGCGCACCATGGGCTCGACCACTTACAAGGAATTCCGCCAGCACTTCGAAAAAGACCGCGCGCTGAGTCGCCGGTTCCAGAAGATCGACGTGAGTGAACCTTCGGTTGAGGACAGCGTGAAAATCCTGCGCGGCCTTAAGCCGTATTTCGAAAAACACCACGACATCAAATACACTGCGGATGCGATCAAGACGGCGGTTGAGCTGTCGGCGCGTTATATCAACGACCGCAAACTGCCCGACAAGGCCATCGACGTGATTGATGAGGCTGGCGCGGCACAGCATCTGGTTGCGGAAAGCAAGCGTCGCAAGACCATCGGCGTCAAAGAGATTGAGGCCGTAGTTGCCAAGATCGCGCGCATTCCGCCCAAGAATGTCACCAAGGACGATGCAGAGGTTCTGAAAGACCTCGAAGCATCCCTGAAACGGGTGGTGTTTGGTCAGGATGACGCCATCGTGGCGCTGTCCAGCGCAATCAAACTGGCGCGTGCTGGTCTGCGCGAGCCTGAAAAACCCATCGGCAACTATCTGTTCGCCGGTCCGACCGGTGTGGGCAAGACCGAGGTGGCGAAACAACTGGCAGATACGCTGGGTGTCGAACTGCTGCGCTTTGACATGTCCGAGTACATGGAAAAACACGCGGTCAGCCGCTTGATCGGTGCCCCTCCGGGTTATGTCGGGTTCGATCAGGGCGGTCTGCTGACCGACGGCGTCGACCAGCATCCGCATTGTGTGCTGCTGCTGGATGAGATCGAAAAAGCGCATCCGGACGTGTTCAACATCCTGTTGCAGGTGATGGACCACGGCGAGCTGACCGATCACAATGGCCGCACGGTGAATTTCCGCAACGTGGTGCTGATCATGACCTCGAACGCGGGCGCACAGGAACAGGCCAAGGCTGCCATCGGCTTTGCCCGTGACCGCCGCGAGGGTGAGGATACCGCCGCTATCGAACGCATGTTCACGCCAGAATTCCGCAACCGTCTGGATGCCGTGATCTCATTCGCGCCGCTGCCGAAAGAGGTCATCCTGCAAGTGGTCGAGAAATTCGTCCTACAGCTTGAGGCGCAATTGCTGGATCGTGGCGTGACCATTGATCTGACGCAAAAAGCCGCCGCATGGCTGGCCGACAAAGGTTATGACGACAAGATGGGTGCCCGTCCTCTGGGACGAGTGATCCAGGAGCACATCAAGAAACCTCTGGCCGAGGAGTTGCTGTTTGGCAAACTGGCCAAGGGTGGTGTGGTGCGCGTCTCGGTCAAGAAAGGTGAGCTGGATCTGGAAATCCTGGGCCCGGATCAGCGCCGCATTCCCGGTGACAAGCCGCCGCTGTTGACGGCGGATTAAAAGCCCACGGTGCCAAAATCGAAAAGCCCGCCATCGAATTGGCGGGCTTTTTGCTTTCTCTCACTCGGCTTGATTGCAGCAGGTTAGCTGCTGGCCAACTCCTCCATGGGCCGCCAACCATGTGACGGCTTCATTGTATCCAAATGGAACTGGAACCAGTTGCCGCCACCACCCGGCCCCTGATCGTACCGCCGGTCAATCGGCAGATTCGATAAGGCACAGAAAAGCAGAGTTCCCACGCCACCGTGCCCGACGAACAGAATGTCTCCGGCGTCGGTTTCGGACACGCAGGCCATAACTGCCCGGACGATACGTGTCTGTGCATCCACGGCCCGTTCCCACCCCCGCACGCTGGCTTGTGGTTGGGCGAAGAATTGATCCGCAACGGTTTCGAATTCCTCCGGTGGCAGGAACCCCGTGGCGCTTCGGTCGTTCTCGTGCATGTCAGGATGGGATTTGACCCTGACCCCCATTGCGGTCGCCAGCGGTTGGGCGGTTTGGACTGCTTTTATTTCGCAGCTGCTGATTACTTGCGTGGTCCGGCTCAGTTCACTCTGGGTGCGGGACACCTGTACGACCCGGGCGTGCCCAACCTCACTCAGAGACCAGCCCGGCACGTCAACAAGGGGATCAATCAAGACCTGCGGGTGAGTCAGGTAGCGAGCAGTACGACTGTGGGCTGCCATTGTTGTTACCGTTCGGTCAGCTTCAACTCGATCCGGCGGTTCTGCGCTCGCGCTTCGGGTGTGTCCGCTGGGTTCACGGGCTGGAACTCGCCGAACCCGTTGGCGGCCAGCCGGCTCGGCGGGATACCCAGTGCATCGACCATGTAACGCACCACCGACAACGCCCGACCCTGGCTGAGCTCCCAGTTGTCGCGGTACCGCCCGGACCCGGCCAACGGCACGTTGTCCGTGTGGCCATCGACCCGGATCACCCAGTTCAGACCTTCGGGAATTTCGGCCGCCACGCTGCGCAGGATGGTGGCAACTTTGGCGACCTCTTCCCGCCCGGCCCCGGACAGGATCGCCGACCCTGTGTCGAACAGAACCTCGGATGAGAACACGAACCGGTCGCCCTCGATCCGCACGCCTTCCTGATCGCCCAGCACATCGCGCAGACGGCCAAAGAATTCGGACCTATACCGTTGCAGATCCTCGGCCTGCGCCGTCAGTTCCCGGTTCTGGCCGGACAAGGCCTCGGCCTCGGCCTCCAGACGAATCCGCTCGGCCTCTTCCAGCAGGCGGCGACGGCGTTCTTCGGATGCAGCGCGGGCCAGCGCAGCGTTGAGGTCCTGACCCAACGTCTGAATGCGGATATCGGCGGCCGCGTTGCGATCTTCATAATCATCCAGCAAGGCCTGCAACCCACCCAATTGCTCGCGCAGCGCCGCCATCTGCTGATTCAACAAAGTGGTCTCGCGTCGCGCCTTGTCGGACACCGCCTTTTCGGTCGAGATCGCATCGCGCGCCACCGCAAGCAGCGCCGCGCGCTCGTCAGCCAGCGACCGCTGTTCGTCGGCATCAACCTGTGCCTGCGTCCGTTCGGCAAGGGCGGCTTGTAGCTGAGCCTGCAATTCTTCGGTGTTCAGCTCGCCGAATTGCCGCTCAAGCTCGGCCTTGGCGGCTTGGGCCGCGGCCAGCAAAGTCAGCGTCTCTTCGGCCTGTTTGCGCTGCGCTTCCAGTGCAAGCGTCATGGCCGTCAATTCGGTGTCGGCATCCTGCAAACGGTTCCGCAAGTTTTCGGCCGCGGCGGCCTCGGCCAGTTTGGCGGCTTCTTCCGCGCTCAACTGGCCCTCAAGCTCTGTGATCTGCGCGGATTGTGCTGCGTCGCTTTGTTCCAGATCCGCCACCAGCGCCTCCAGCGCCTCACGGCGAGCGGCGGCCAGTCGGGCAGCCTCGGTCTGCGCGTCAATCTCGGCGCGACTTTGCGCCAGGGCCAGGTTCAGCGCGTCTTGTTCGCTCAGCAATTCACCCTGTTGTGTTTCCAACTCGGCAATCACACCTTGGGCCCGTTCCTGATCAATCAGCAAAGCCGCGATCTGGGCTTCGAAATCCGAAGTGCGAATCTGCGCCTGCACCAGATCGGTCTCGACCTGTTTCAGCGTCGAGTTCAGCACCCCCAGCCGCGCCTGCAAACGGCTGTTCTCGCGTTCTTCCAGGCCCAGCGCCCCGGCCAGGGCCGCAACCTCGTCAGACAGGGCGGTCAGTTCGTCCTCTTGCCCCGAAATGGTTTCGCGAAGCACGAATTGAACGACCATGAAGATGGTCAGCACAAAGGTCAGCACCATCAAAAGCCCGGTAATCGCATCCACGAAGCCGGGCCAGACCGACCCCTGAAACCGCTGACCTGTGCGACGGGACAGGGCCATAAATCACTCTCCTTCCGGAGCGGTGCGCACGGCGCCTCGGGGTAGCGTCAGCGCCTTGACCAGCAGTTCGATGTCCTTGCGCAGCTCGCTCATGCTCTCCTGCCGACCGGCCGAGATTTCTTCGAGGATACGCAGCAATTGCACATCCATCGACCGCAGGCGCATCCGGCTTTCCGCGTCGATCCCCTCGCCCGCCCCTTGGTCGCGCATATGATCCAGCAACGCGTCCTGGCTGAGCGCGACGCGTTCCAAGGCCGAGGTCACGCCATCATTCTCGGACTGCCGCAAATTCATTTCACCAATCGCATCGGCCAACTGGCCCAGCTTGGTGGACACCGAAGCCCGGTCGGACTCCTGCGCGGAAAACAGATCCTGCAACGCGTCCATCTGCTCCGACATCGCATCCAGAACCGGTGTCAGTACTGCCAGCTCGGCGCCGCCCTCGTCCCCGGCGGCAAAGCCGACACGTGTGATCGACGAAAGCCATTCTTCCAGCTCGCGGTAGAACCGGTTTTGCCCGTGGCCCGCGAACAGCTCCAGCAGACCAACAATCAGCGATCCTGCCAAGCCCAGCAGCGAGGACCCGAAAGCCACACCCATGCCCTGCAATTGTGCCTCCAGCCCGACCATGAGGCGGTTGAAGACGGCCAACCCCTCTTCGCCCTCTTGCGGGTTGAGGCTGCGGATGGTGTCGACAATGGCGGGAACGGTGGTGGCCAACCCAAAGAAAGTACCCAAAAGACCCAGATAAATCAGGACGTTGGTGATATAGCGCGTAATCTCACGTTCTTCTTCAACCCGCTCAGCAACTGAATCCAGAATAGACCGGGTCGAGGTGGAACTGATCTGCGACCGTGCGCCCCGTTCGCGCAGCAGCGAGGCCAGCGGAGCTAGCAGCTGCGGCGTGCGGGCATCCTCACCGACGACCCCACCAACAAAGGATTCAATCCAGCGCACCGACCCGATTAACTGCGTCACCTGATAAAAACAGGCGAACACACCGACGATAAACACCAGAATGATAAAGCCGTTCAGATAGGGGTTGGCCTGAAACACCGGCAACACGTAAGGTAGCGCCATGAAGACGCCCAGCCCTGCCAGGCCGATCGCGACCAACATCATCACAATCTGACGAATGGGATGCGAGAAATGGGGTCTCGCGCCCTGATGTGCCTGCGCCATGCGCGTGGTTCCCGGTGTTTGCCTGCTCTGCACCGAATCTAGCGAAAATCTGCTGGTGACGCCAAGGGTTTATGCGGTAAGGCTGCGAACCCGTTGCGCCAACCACTCAAGATCGGGATCGCGCAGGTCGATCTCGGCCAGATGTTCGGCAGTGTTATACAGGTATTCAGTGTTCGGCCCACGCCCACCAACCGCATGGGCGATAATCTGCGCCTGTTCTTCCAGCGGCATACCGCCGCAATACTGCACGTGATCGGGATCAATCACATAGGTCACGGCATTCACCACGCCACCATCATCCAGATGCACATCCAGCATCTTTTCCACATAGGCCGAGGAAATCAGCTCGCGTTCGCGCAGTTCATGCAGGGTGCGGTCTTCGTGGCCAGCCTCAACCGCAAGCGCCAGCCCCGTGCAACGGGCGTCGGCCTGTTCATCCAGTGCCAACACCAGGCCGGGGTGTTCCTCGGTGCCGCGATGGTGGATCGAACTCATGCAGAAAGATCGGGCATAGCCGTGCAATGTTGCGTGTGCACTGCGCGCCACCGGAAAGCCCGGATTCCACAGCAGCGACCCATATCCGAAAACCCACATCGTCATAGCTCTGGTCCTTGCCCGTTTGCGCCTATAAACATCAATTTCAACGCAGGAAAAAGGGCCATCTGTGATGCGCGGTCTGGTACGAGTCTTGATTTTTATCGCGGTCCTCTGGAGCGCCTATTGGTTCATCGCCGGATATGGCCTGCGCAATGCCATTACGACATGGTTCGAAAAGCAGCAGGAGCAGGGCTGGCAGGCTGATTTTTCTGATGTGAAGACAGCGGGCTACCCGATTCATCACATCACACGGCTGAACAACCCGGCGCTGGCCGATCCGGTCAACGGCACCGCCTGGAGCGCCGACTGGATCGAATTCCAAAGCCCCGCAATCTGGCCCGGGCGGCAGGTGCTGCGCTTTGCTGATACGCCGCAGCGGGTGTCTTACTTTGACCAAACCTCGACAATTCAGGCCAGTGATCTGCAGGCTGAGTTGCAATTGCAGCCCGGCGTCGCGCTTGTGCTGGAAAAGATGGCGCTGACCGCTGGTGCGTGGTCGATCACGGATGACGCCGAGGCATTGGCCGGGGGCGACACGCTGGCTCTGGTGATGGAACAGACCGCCACCCCCGAGGCCTATGTGATCGGCGCGCGCATTGACGGCTTCACCCCCGGGGACGAGCTGCGCGAGTTGATGCGCTCGGCCACGACCCTGCCGCAAGCGTTCGAGACGCTGGAACTGGACCTTACGGCCACGTTTACCAAACCCTGGGACCGTTCGGCGCTGGAACAAGGCAGACCGCAGCCGGTGAACATTGACCTGCGACTGGCCGAGATGAAATGGGGCGCCCTGCGGTTGTTCGCGGCCGGAGAGCTGACCGTGGACGCACAAGGCATCCCAACAGGTGAGATCGCCATCAAGGCCGAAAACTGGCGGGACATGATCGCAATGGCCAACGCCGCAGGCGCATTGCCCGATCAGGCGGTTGACCCGGTCACCCGCGCGCTGAACTTCATGGCAGGTCTGGGCGGAAATCCAAACGCGCTGGACCTGCAACTGAATTTCCGAGATGGCTTTGTGGCCTTGGGGCCGCTGCCCCTTGGTCCGGCACCGCGCCTGATCCTGCGTTAACGGCAGTACGGCCCGCTGCGATGGCGGGCGGTATCCAGGTGAAAGTGATCGCGATGATACCGGTCTGCGTTTGGTCCCAGGACGGTGCCGAACGGCCCGCAAGCCCCGCGCCAGACTTTGATCAACTGCTTTTGCGACGGCTTCTTGCGCCAGCCCTTAAGGACGGTCACCACCTCACCATTGGCCAGCTTAAAGCCCGAGATGTCGATCGCCCGGCCTTTGCCGTGTTCTGAAATCTTCGCGCCTTTGCGGTTGTTACGGGTCCGGCAGGCGTAATGCGCCGCGACCTGCAATTCGACCACCGGCCCGCGCCGTTTGAATGTCGGCTTGACCGTTTTGTCGACCCATTTGTTTAACGCAATGGCCGTGCCGCAATCCATCGTGGACGGACGGCTAAGCGCCACCCCCGAGACCGAGGTGATCTGCACGGCGTCCTTGATACCACACGCACTGATCCGGCCGGGTACGGCCCCCACCAGCTTGCCCTGAATTGCGATATCCCCGCAAACCGACCCTTTGCGCAGCCGGCGCTTTTTGAAAAACGCCTCCTGCTCTAACGCTTTGGGGCGCAGGTAGGGCATCAGGGACGTGTCCGGCCCCAGCAGCGGCAAATCCGATGGACGAGCAGCCACAGCCAAAACCTGTGGTGAAACCGGGCGCAGCACAGGACGCAGGTTTGCATTGATCGTTGGCAAGGCGGCATCCTGAAAAGCCAGCGTAGCCGCAGTCTGGGTTGCGACCGCAGGTCGGACCAAGGGGAACAGAGAGCTTTCAGGAGGTGCCGCCTGACTGGACGAGGCACAGACCACCGCCAACCCAATCAACGCATTTTTCCAGCCCTGTTTCATGGGTTCGATTTGCTCCGGCCAAAATCGGGCGCATCCGTATCCTGGCCCGCGTCAATGATCCCGCGCCGGATCGCGCGGGTGCGGGTGAAATAGTCGAACAACTGATCGCCGTCGCCGGTGCGGATTGCGCGTTGCAGGGCGAAAAGCTCCTCGGTGAAGCGCCCCAGAATTTCCAGCGTGGCGTCCTTGTTGGTCAGGAACACGTCGCGCCACATGGTTGGATCAGATGCGGCGATCCGGGTGAAGTCCCGGAAACCGGCAGCGGAATACTTGATAACCTCGCTATCGGTCACCCGGCGCAGATCGTCGGCCACGCCCACCATCGTATAGGCGATCAGGTGCGGCGCGTGCGATGTGACGGCCAGAACCAGATCGTGATGGTCCGCGTCCATTTCATCGACATTCGCGCCCATGCCTTCCCACAACGCCCGCAAACCGGCAATGGCGTTTACGTCCGAGCCTTCGGCCGGAACCAGCAGGCACCAGCGATTGTCGAACAGCTCGGCAAAGCCGGATTCCGGACCGGAATGTTCTGTCCCGGCCAGCGGGTGCGCGGGGATAAAGTGTACACCTTCGGGGATATGCGGACCCACGGCTTGAATCACATGTCGCTTGACCGACCCTACATCGGTCACAGTCGCGCCCGGCTTCAGGGAAGATGCGATATCCTTCGCCACAGACTCCATCGCGCCGACGGGCACGCATAGGACCACCAGGTCCGCACCTTCGACCGCCTCTTGCGCCGTATCGCAGACACGGTCGCACAGACCAATGCGGCGGGCGGTGTCGCGGGTGGCTTCGGACCGGGCATAGCCGGTGACCTCGCCCGCAAGCCCCGCGCGCTTGATGGCCCAGAACATCGACGAAGCAATCAGACCCAACCCGATCAGCGCAACACGATCGTAAACCGGGCTCATGCCGCACCCCCTTTGAACACTGTTATGGCCGCGACGACCCGGCCGCAGGCCTCTTGATCGCCTACCGTGATGCGCAATGCGTTCGGCAGGTTATAGCCCGCCACCCGACGCACAATCAGACCTTGCGTCTTGAGATAGTCGTCGCAGGCTTCGGCCTCGGCCCTGTCGGCAAACCGCACGAGGATGAAGTTGGTGCAGGACGCGTCAGAAGGTACGCCGATCTTGGCCAGTTCCGCCGACAGCCACACCCGCAGGCGGGCGTTCTCTGAATGGCAGAACGTCAGATAGTCTTCGTCCTTCACCGCCGCTTCGGCTGCGGCCAAAGCGGTCAGCGACAGGTTGAATGGTTGGCGCACCCGATTCAGCACGTCGATGATCGACTGCGCGGCATAGCCCCAGCCGACGCGCATCCCGCCAAGGCCGTAAATCTTTGAAAACGTGCGGGTCATGATCACATTTTCGAACCGATCCACCAGTGCCGCGCCACCGTCGAACCCGTCGACGAATTCGGCATAGGCACCGTCAATCACCATCAGACAGGTCTGCGGCAAGGCTTCGGCCAGGCGCAGCAGGTCAGCCTCGGGGATCATGGTCGAGGTCGGGTTGCCCGGGTTGGTCACAAACACGATCCGCGTCTGTTCGGTGACGGCGGCCAGGATGTTGTCCACGTCTACGTGGCGGTCCCGCTCGGGCACCATAACCGGCGTTGCGCCGGCCATGCGGGCAATGATCGGGTACATGGAAAACCCGTGTTCGGTATAGATGACCTCATCCCCCGGACCGGCATAGGCCTGCGCCGCGAATTGCAGCACCTCGTCGCTGCCGACACCACAGACGATCCGCGCCGGGTCCAGCCCGTGCCGGTCGCCAATCGCCGCGCGCAGGCTGGCGTGATCGGTGCTGGGATAACGATGCAGGGTCGCCGCGCTGTCGCGCACCGCCTCAATCGCTTTCGGGCTGGGGCCAAACGGGTTCTCGTTCGAGCTGAGCTTGATCACATGCTCCACCCCGGCCACATGCGACTGGCCGCCCTGATAAAGCGCGATGTCCATAATGCCGGGTTGCGGGGTGATCTTGTTCATAAGAGGCTCCGTTGTTGGGGCCCCTCATACCCGTCTCAACGCGTTGAGAAAAGCGGCAATTCCGTCACGCCGCTTTGAAGCGGGCCGTCGCCGGGTCGGCGCTGTAGAATGGCGCGAATTCCTCGGTCCGGCGGGACAGGTCATTGACGCTGTCGATGATGAACTGAACGGTATCCTCGCTCATCAGATACGAGAAATTCAGCCGCACCCAGCCCGGTTTCTTCATTTCTTCACCCGCAGACAGGGCCGCGTGCAATTTGTCCGAGGTTGCCCGGTCAATCCCCAGCAGACGATGCGCATAAGGCCCGGCACAGGCACAGCCCCCGCGCGCCTGAATGCCGTAGATATCGCTGAGCATTCGGGTGAACAGCTGCTGGTGCACAGGCTGGCCGGAGTTGTCGCGCACGAGGAAGGAATAGATTGGCAGGCGGTGCGGGTTGTCGACGCCCAACAGGGTCAGGTTGGGGTTGTCGCCCCACCCGTCCAGCGCCATGCGATTGTACCGCGCTTCGCGGCGGGCGATCTCATCGGTGCCCACGACATCCTTGACGATAAAGGCCAGCGCCGCGCGGATGTCGCCAATCACGTTGGGCGTTCCTGCCTCTTCCCGCGTGGCCAGATCGGTGCTGTAATCGTGTCGCCAGGGTGAAACAAAGCTGACCGTACCGCCGCCCGGCCAACTGGGACAGGTGCGTTTCACCGTTTTTTGGTTGACGATCAGCACGCCCGAGGCCCCCGGCCCACCCGGAAACTTATGCGGGGAAACGACGATGGCGTCTTTGCGCGCGTCCTCTGGCCCCATGTCCATCGGCAAGTACGGCCCGCCACCCGCATAATCCCAGACAGCGACCGCCCCATGTGACTTGAGCAGTCGGGTGATCGGGTCCGGGTCAGTGATGATACCGGTCACGTTGGACGCCGCAGAAAACGATCCGATGATCAGATCGGACGCGGCATTGGCCACCAACGCCCGTTCAAGCGCGCACAGATCAACCCCGCCCTCGGGCGCTTCGGGGATTTCAATGACCTGCGCCTTGCTCTCGCGCCACGGCAGAATGTTCGAATGATGCTCGTACGGGCCAATCAAAACGACCGGCTGGTCAGCCGCATCCACACCCAGTAGGTTGACCAGCCGGTTCAGGCCCGCGGTGGCACCCGACCCGGTGAAGATCACCGCGTCCTCTCCCCTCGCGCCAACGATGCGGGCAATTTCCGCGCGCGCTTCGCGGCGCAGACGGGTCATGTAAGACCCACAATAGGAGGCTTCGGTATGGCTGTTGGCATAGAAAGGCAGCACCTGTTCGGTGACAAAATCCTCAACCTGCCGCAGCGCACGGCCCGAAGCGACATAATCCGCATAAACCAGCGGCACGTCCCCTTGCAGACCCGGGATCAGAACATTCTCTCCGATCAGCCCGTCGCGCAGGGCGGAATTGTGAGTGGTGGATTGGATATCTGCGCGAAACTTGGACAGGGTCATGTGAAAGGCTCCGTATTGCACCAACCAATATGATTGGATAGTGCCGCGTAATCTTCACCTTTCTTTGGCTTTAAATCAGGAAATTTGTGTCATATGCTTCGGAATGAGTGGAAAATTAGATCAAATCGATAAACGCATCCTGCGCGAATTGCAAACTGACGCCACGCTGTCGCAACGTGAACTGGCAGATCGGGTCGGGCTGTCGCAGAATGCCTGCTGGCGGCGATTGAAAGCCTTGAACGAGAATGGCGTCATCACCGGTTCGACCGCACAGATTGCGCGGGAAAAACTGGGGTTGAGCCTTGTGGTCTTTGTCATGTTGCGAACACGGCACCATTCAGCCGAATGGTTGCAGGCCTTCCGCAGCCACGTCCTGACCATCCCCGAAGTGGTCGATTTTCACCGGATTGGCGGCGATTATGACTATCAGCTGAAAGTCGTGACGCAAGGCATGACGTCTTACGACAAGGTTTACCAACGCCTGATCGAGAAAGTCGAATTGGACAGTGTGACGTCTTATTTCGCGATGGAAGCCATTGCCGAAGGACGCCCCCTGCCAATCTGATCAGGCCACAAACATGGGGCGTCTCTCGCGGAAATGTGGAACGGTGATCGCACGAAATGCCTCAAGCTTGGCCGAGGGCCAAACATCCGGATGAGCCACCACCCAGATATCCGCATAAGGTTTCGGCGGCAGCAAAGGCACCTGAACCAGCCCAGGCAGCGACCGGCCCAGAAACATTGGCATTCTCACCACGCCCAATCCGGATTGCGCGGCAGAGGACATGGCAACCATGTCGTCAAAGCGCATCCGAATACGCGACCCGGGATAGGTTTTTCGAACATATTCAGGCAGCTCCGGGCGTTTTTCATAAACAAGCCAATCCACCGCCCCCATCGGATCGTCAGCCATCCGCGCGGCCCAGTCTGGCGAGGCGAACCCGGTAACGTGCTGCGCAGTCAACCGCAGCCCCTTTAGTGTATCACCGGGATTGTGGCTGATGCGGATTGCAATGTCGGCCTCCCGCCGATTGAGGTCCAGAATCTCGTTCGCGGCGCGAATCCTCAGGGTGACCGAGGGGTGTTGCTTGCTAAATTCATCCAAAACCGGGGCCAGACCGTGCGCAATCAGCAGTTGCGGCGCAGTCAGCGTCAGCTCACCTTCCAGCCGCGTGTCCCGCCCGGACAACCCGCGCAGCATCGCATGTTCGGCGCTTTCCATCTGCGCTGCGTGCTGGGCCACCAGTTGCCCTGCCTCGGTCGGGCGATATCCTTCGGCCAGACGTTCGAACAAAACCTCGCCGGTTGCGGCTTCGGCGCGGGCAACACGGCGGGCAACGGTGGTGTAGTTGACACAAATATCCTCGGCCGCGGCAGAGAGCGTACGTTTCCGCACAACGGCCAATACGGCCCGATAGTCATCCCAGTGAATATTCATCCATGCATTTCTGCATATCCCTGATGCAAAAGCACGCGTTTTCGCTGAACCTCAGGCGGCTTATCTGTTTCTTACACAATCAAGGAACGCACCCATGATCTATGCCTACGCCCAACTGACCGTGAAACACCCCGACACCTTTGCCGCTTACCGTGAAAAGGCAGGTGCTGCGCTTGCCCGCCACGGCGGTAAGGTTGAACACGCCACCACCAAAGCAACCGCATTGGATGGCGCGCCAAACCTGCCGGATGTGGCTGTCCTACTGTCCTTTCCCGACCGGGATGCGGCATTGGGTTGGATCAACGACCCCGAATTAAAGGATGTTCACGCCCTGCGCCGCAGCGCCGGGGCCTCGGATATCGTTTTGCTGGATTAAGCGCACAAAAAAAGCCGCACCCAAGGGTGCGGCTTTGAATTTCGGGTCGGATCGGCGAAGATTAGTTCTTCGCGTAGAATTCGACGACCAGGTTCGGCTCCATGACGACCGGGTAAGGCACATCGCCCAGACCAGGTGCGCGCACGAAAGTCGCAGTCATTTTCGAGTGGTCCACGTCGATGTAGTCCGGCACGTCACGCTCGGCCAGAGCGGCGGCTTCAATGACAACAGCCAACTGCTTGGACTTGTCACGAACTTCAATCACGTCGCCTTCTTTGACACGGTAGCTGGGGATGTTGACCCGCTTGCCGTTCACTTTGACGTGGCCGTGGTTCACGAACTGACGTGCAGCAAAGACGGTCGGTACGAACTTGGCGCGGTAGACAACGGCGTCCAGGCGACGCTCGAGCAGACCAACCAGGTTTTCACCGGTGTCGCCCGAAACACGCTCAGCTTCGGAATAGATACGGCGGAACTGTTTTTCGGTCAGGTCGCCATAGTAGCCTTTCAGCTTCTGCTTGGCGCGCAACTGGATACCGAAATCCGACAGTTTGCCCTTGCGACGCTGACCATGCTGGCCGGGGCCATACTCGCGACGATTAACCGGGGACTTCGGACGACCCCAGATATTTTCGCCCATACGGCGGTCAATTTTGTGTTTGGCAGACGTGCGTTTGGTCACGGCTGATCTCCTTCGTTAGGTCGAGGCCCTGCGGGCCACTATGAAGGGCGTTGTCCTCTTGAGGTTTCCCCCATGACAGGAATCCCCTTGCGGGGGCCACCAACACCAATGAAGCCGCGCTTATATCCGCGAAACGGCCAGAGTCAACACACCTTGCGATGTGGCGCATTTTTCTTTTGGGAACGAAAGGCCCCGGTTGGGTTTCAGTCGGCCATCGAACGGGCGTTGACTGCAGTGCGACGACCCAAAATGATCGGGCCTTCATCGTCTTTCGACCTGGATGGAAAGGCGACAACCTTGTCATCCAAATGCGAGACCTTGGCACCGTGACGTTTGATTTCGGAATAGTTGCTGATCCAGAATTCCTGATCCCGCAAAGGGTATCCGTCTTCGAATACAAGCACTGGGGCCGTTTCACCCGGTGTCAGGAACAATGACGCCTTGTACTCTTGCGCGCCGTTGGTCAGTACAACAGACCCGCAGGCCTGGTCTTCCAAATCCGGAAATGGCGCTGCATAACCAGGTGCCCTACCGGTTCCACCTGATTGTTCACGCTGAATTTGTTCGGCCTCTGTCAGGAAAAAAGCTTGTCCGCGCCACGACCAGGCGGCTCCGACATTCAAGAAGGAAAGAGGCGCTGCCTCAAGTCCGTCGATTTCAGTCTGCTTCCATAAAATGGCTATACGACCGCTATTACCGGCTCTCATTGTACCCGCCTGCACCTTTCAACAACTCACTGCTTACTGGGCAAGTCTTATCAGGGCAAAATCGGGCGGAAAAGAGACAGAATTGCAGCTATCACGAAATTGTTGCCCCAAAGAATCAGATTTTTTAGCCAAGACGGCGAGTTGTCTGGTCGAATTGTCCGGTTTGTCTGGGCTTCGATGACAGCTTGCCGTCAGCCGGTCTGGCGCCGGATAGAATCAACCACATGTTTCCAGACACTTAATTCCGTCAAAATAGCTGGAGAATTCTCTGAATCTCGGTGCGCAGGAGTGACACGAAACTTTCCGCCAGAATCGAGGGCGGGCGATGAGCCGGTTGCAAAATAGACACCCGAAGCACCACCCGCGGTGAGAATGGGCGAAACACAACGTCGCTTTTGCTGCCCAGCGCCTCAATATGGCCCGCTGCCGTGATCGGATCGCATACACAGTAGCACAGGCCGTTTTCCACCAATGTCAGCGCGGGGTGGAAGTTTCGCAATTCGAACCTTTGATTGAACCGCGCATCTTGCGCGTTGAATGCGGCCTGCGTGTCGATCAGGTTCGGGTGTCCCGCGGGCAGTGCCGCCATTGGGGCGTTGTCCAGATCCTTGGCGGTGATCTGCGGTTTTGCGGCCAGCGGGTCCGAGGCAGGCAGCGCACAGACGCAAGCCAGCTCGAAGTCCTCGCTTTTTGTGCCTTTGGATATGGCCGGGGTTTCGGTTACGCCGATGTCATATTGCTGCGATGCAATCCATTCCTCGATCACCGATGATCCGCGCATCATCAGGGACACTTTCACATCCGGCTTGTCCTTCAGGAACCGCGCGACCAGTTGCGGCATCACAACCAGCGCAGCCGCTGGCATACAGGCGATGTTAAGCCGCCCCTGCGACATGGCGCCGATTTCGTGCATGGTGCGGGTGGACAGCGCCAGCCTGTCCAAAATCGCCTCGGCCTCGCCAAAGAAATAGCGTGCCTCGGGCGTGGGTACCATTTTTCCGCGCTGACGCTGGAACAGGGCAATGCCCAATTCCGTCTCGAGGTTCACGATCAATGCGCTGACCGCAGGCTGCGTGCGACCTAGGATTCGCGCCGCCTCTGACACCGATCCGGTGCGCATTACTTCGCGAAAAGCCTGCAATTGGCGAAAGCTCAGGTTCATGGGATGCTGATTTCCTTTGGCTTTTAAGCCATCCATAAAGTAACTCTATTCTTTAATCAATTTAATCGTTTTGACTTAATGACCCGCGCCCGCAAAGTTCCCTGCCACGGATGCATCACCGGCATCCCGGAAATCGGAGGGGGAAATGGACAGGGCTTCGAGTATCATATTGACGGTGTTGATCTGCCTGGTGGCGCTGGGTCAGTTCGTGCAGGTCATCACGCGTTATGTGCTGGAAATTCCGGTCATGGGGCTTGAGGAAAGTCTGCTGTACCCGACGCTCTGGCTGTACATGCTGGGCGCGGTCAACGCCTCGCGCGAGAACACACATATCCGCGCCAACGTGCTGGAGATTTTCCTAACAACCGAGCGTCAGCATCAGGTGCTGGCCATTGTCGGCGAGGTGATCAGCCTGATTGTTGGCCTCTGGCTGACCATGTGGGCGTGGGATTTCACCAAATATTCGATCCGGGTCTGGCGCGAAAGCCCGACGCTGTATCTGCCTACCTTCTATGTCGATATCGCGCTGTTCGCCGGGATGGTCCTGATGATGGTGTTCACCGCCTGGCATCTGGTTGCGCATATCCGCGCCGTTTTCACCCCGGCATCAGCCGCAAAGGAAGTCTGAAATGATTGAGATCGCGCTGCTCGCGGTTCTGGTTCTGGTCGTCCTTTTGACGCTGGGCGTGCCGCTTCCTTACTGTTTTGGTGCCGGTTTGATGGTGATGTATTTTGCCGGTGACGTGGTGATGAAGGGCAATATGCTCTGGGGATTTCAGCAACTGGGTAATCCGGTGCTGCTGGCCATCCCGCTGTTCGTTCTGGCCGGAACAATCATGAGCGTTTCCGGCATCGCCGCCAGCCTTCTGAACTTTGTCAATATCTTCATCGGCCATCTGCGCGGCGGCCTGGGTGTGGTGGCCACGGTGTCCTGCGCATTGATCGGGGCCATTTCCGGCTCGGGCCTGACGGGTGTCGCCGCCATCGGCCCGCTGCTGATCCCCGAGATGGAGAAGCAGGGCTATCCCCGTGAATACGCCACCGCACTGATCGCCAATGCCTCGCTGCTGGGTTTGCTGATCCCGCCGTCAGTCACCATGATCGTCTATGGCTGGGTCACGGATACCTCGATCCTGGCGTGCTTTCTGGCCACGCTTGGGCCCGGGCTGCTGATCATGGCCAGCTTTTCGGTCGTCAATATCCGCATGGCTCGCAAGTTCCCGCTGCAACTGAATGAACCGCCCAAAGGCGCCGCATTTGTGGCCGAGGCCACCAGCCGTGGTCTCAAGGCGACCCCGGCGCTGCTGATGCCGGTGATCATTCTGGGCGGCATCTACGGGGGCATTATGACCCCGACCGAAGCCGCCGCCGTGGCGGTGATCTATGCCATCCCGGTCGGGTTCCTGATCTACAAGGGGCTGGACATGCGCACCTTCTTTGGTGCCGGGAAAGAGGCCGCAACATCCGTGGGCGCGATCATGCTGATGATCCTGTTCTCGATGATCCTGAGCCAGATGTTCGTTCTGGAAAGCATCCCGCAAGCCATCGTTCAGGCGATTTTCTCAATCACTGAAAACAAGGCGCTGCTGCTGGTGTTGATCAACATCTTGCTGTTTCTGGTCGGCATGGTGGTCAATGACGTCACCGCCATCATCCTGATTGCGCCGCTGCTGCTGCCGCTGATGCAGGCCATCGGTGTCAGCCCGATTCAATTCGCCGCGATCATGGGGGTCAACACCGCCATGGGTGGGGTGACGCCGCCCTATGCCTCGATCCTGTATCTGGGCGCGCGCATCGGACAGGTGCCTGTGACCAAGGTCATCCGTCCCGCCATGACCCTTATCCTGCTGGGCTATCTGCCTGTCGTCTTTCTGACCAGCTTCTGGCCAGACCTGTCGATGTGGCTGCCCCGCTTCTTTGGCTACTAAGCCGCCCACTTCATCATCCCCGGAGGAGACAAACCCATGATGAACTTTCTGAAATCCACCGTAATGGCCACAGCCGTTCTGGCCACGGCAGGCATCGCCACAGCCGACACGCTGAAGATCAGCCATATCCGCCCACAAGGCGCAACCATCGACACTGAATTGCGCGCCTTTGCCGATGAGCTGAAGACATCCACCGACGGTTCGCTGGAACTGAACCTGTTCCCGGCCTCTGCTCTGGGGGATTATACATCGGTGCAGGAGCGGATCTCGGTCGGTGCGATCGACATGGCCGTGCAGCCCGCCGCAACCGCCGTGGACCGCCGGATGCAAATCTCGGCCTTTCCCTATGTCGCGGCCAACTGGGCCGAAGCCAAGAACATCTATGGCCCCGGCGGCGCGATCTATGACGCCATGAAAGAGCTGTACGCCAAGCAGGACATCACCATGCTGGCCGCCTATCCCGTCTATTTCGGTGGCGTAGCGCTGAACACCGACGCGGTGAACCCCGGTGACCCGGCTGCCGCCAAGGGCATCAAGGTGCGCGTGCCCGGCATCAAAAGCTTTCAGCTGACCGCTGATGCGCTTGGGTACATCTCCTCCCCGATCCCGTTTTCCGAGGCGTTCACCGCCGTGCAGACCGGGGTTGTTGACGGTGTCGTGGGGTCTGGTGCCGAAGGGTACTATGCCTCGTTCCGGGATGTGACCACCACCTATGTGCCCGTGAACACCCACTTTGAGGTTTGGTACATGATCATCAACTCGGGCACCCTGGCCGAGCTGAGCGATGCAGACCGTGCCGCATTGGAACAGGCCGCCGTCGCGTTCGAGGCAAAGCGCTGGGAAACTGCCGAAGCCGATCAGGGCGCGTTTGAACAAAAGCTGGCGGATAACGGGGCCACCATCGTGTCGCTGAGCGACGCAGAGCTTGCCGCCACCGCCGAACACGTGCGCGCGCAGGTCTGGCCGCAAGTTCTGGAAGACGTTGGTCAGGATTGGGGTCAATCGATTCTGGACAAGATCGGCAATTAAGCCGCTTCTTCCTGACCATCGGGAAAGGGGCAGCCTCCCGGCCCCTTTCCCGCCCTGCCAGCCGTGCGGAGATTTCAGATGTTTCAATCCCTACGCAAACCCGAACGGGACCGGGTCACGATTACGGTAAACGGCCATCCGATCGAGGCCATCGCCGGGCAATCGGTCTGGTCTGCCATGGCTTTGAACGGCCAGACGATCACGCGCCGCGCCGCGCTTTCGGGTGAGGACCGCAGTGCCTATTGCGCCATGGGCGTCTGCTTTGAGTGTTTGGTCGAGATCGACGGCCTGCCCAACCAACAAGCCTGTCTGCGCCGCGTCACAGAAGGCATGGCTGTTACAACGCAAGAAATCACCGAAACCACCGAGGCCACGAATGCAGGCCTTTGATTGCGCGATCATCGGGGCCGGACCGGCGGGCATGTCGGCGGCCATCACGCTTGCGAAAAGCGGTGCCTGCGTTGCGGTCCTTGACCAGGCTTCGCGCGCCGGTGGTCAGATCTACCGGGCCAGCGCAGACAGTCCCCTGCCCGATGCCCACGTTTTAGGCGCAGACTATACCGACGGGGCCACCCTGATCGCGGAATTCGAACGCGTCGATATCACCCATATCACGCAGGCGGACGTCTGGCATATTGGCGATGACGGGCGCATTCTGTTCTCACATTTCGGCGACACACGAGAGCTGCACTGCCGCGAGATGCTGCTGTGTCCCGGCGCTATGGAACGGCCAATGCCGATCCCCGGCTGGACCTTGCCGGGGGTGATGACCGCAGGGGCCGCGCAGGTCATGCTGAAATCCGATGCAATGGTGGCCAAGGGCGCGGTCTTTGCCGGGTCCGGCCCGCTGTTGTACCTGATCGTGGCGCAATACCTGCGCCTTGGCGTGCCGGTGGCCGCAATGGTCGATACCACGCCCCGCCAGAATTATCTGGCCGCAGCGCCGCTGTTGCCGCGAGCGATGCGCAACCTGCCGATGCTGAAAAAGGGGCTGGACCTGCTGCGGGAAATCCGCGCCTCTGGCGTGCCGGTTTACCGTGGTGCCACGGATTTGCAGGTGCTGGGCGATACCCGCGCCCAAGGTCTGCGGTTCACTTCTGCGAGCCGCAGCCATGACATCGCCGCAGACACCGTGTTCCTGCACCACGGCGTGCAGCCCAACCTGAATATGACCCGCGCCATGGACCTGACGCACCGTTGGAACGCCGATCAGCTGTGCTGGCAGGTCGACACCGATGCGTTCGGCCAAAGCTCGGTGCCGCATGTCGCAGTTGCGGGCGACGGCGCGGGGATCATCGGCGCCGATGGGGCCCGCATGGCGGGACGTCTGGCTGCGCTTAATATCCTGCACCGGCTGGACCTTTTGCCACAGGAAGGCCTGGACCGTGCCGCTGCGCCCGATCTGGCAGCCCTTGCCGCGATGTCGCCGTTTCGCGCATTCATCGACCGGCTTTACCGCCCCTCGGATGCACTGCGCCTGCCTCGGGACCCTGACACGTTGGTCTGCCGGTGCGAGGAGCAAACCCTGGCCCAGTTGCGCACCGGTTTCGAACAGGGCGCGCGCGATCCAAACGCGCTCAAAATGCTGACACGTTGCGGCATGGGGCCCTGTCAGGGCCGCCAATGCGGCCACATCGTTGCCGGCCTGCTGTCCGACTGGCGCAATGAGCCGCCCGAGACGGTGGGCTATTACCGCCTGCGCAGCCCACAGCGCCTGCTGACCCTCGACGAACTCAGCCGGTTTCACGCGATCCCGGCACCGACGGAGGCGACGGAATGAAAGCGGATGTTCTGATCATCGGTGGCGGCATTCAAGGCTGCGCCACCGCCTATCATCTGGCACGACAAGGCGCTTCGGTGATCGTTCTGGAAAAGGACTACGTGGCGCGCCATGCCTCGGGCGTGAATGCAGGCGGTGTACGGCTGCTGGGGCGCGACATGGCCGAGGTCGCACTGTCCAAAGCGTCGATGGAGATGTGGCAGACCCTCTCGGACGAGCTGGGTCACGACACCGGATTTCGCCGTCAGGGTCTGGTCAACATTGCCGTGGACGAGACCGACCTGAACACCCTGCGCGCCCGCGAAGCAAAGATGCGGGCCACCGGTTATACCCATGAACGCATCATCGACCGCGGCGAGTTGCGCGAACGCCTGCCGCATGTGAATCCCAACTGCGTGGGCGGGGTGATCTCGGAGCTGGATGGTTATGCGATCCCGTATCAATCCACCAACGCCTTTCGTCTGGCTGCCGAACGCCATGGCGCGCGCATTGTCGAAGGTGAGGAGTTGCTAAGCTTGCGCCGCGTCGGTTGCAGTTGGCTGGCGCAGGGGTCATCTACCCGGTTCGAGGCCGACACCGTTGTCAATTGTGCGGGGGCCTGGGCCGATCGCATCGCGTTGATGATCGGTGACAATGTGCCGCTCAGCCACGCGGCGCCAATGTTGATGATCACCGCGCGGATGCCGCATTTCGTCAAACCGGTTGTGGGGGCAGTCAGCCGCCAGCTCAGCTTTAAACAGTTTCAGAACGGCACCGTACTGATCGGGGGTGGTGCCAAGGGGTTTGCCGACCGCGCTGCAGGCAGCACCCGGTTGGATTACGCCAAACTGGCCGATGCCGCTCGCACCACGGCCGAGTTCTTTCCGATCATGCGCCGCGCCGCCATCAACCGCATGTGGGCCGGATTCGAGGCCTATATGCCCGACAACCTGCCGGTGATCGGACCGGCGGTGAACGCACCCCGCGCCTTTCACGCCTTTGGCTTTTCCGCGCATGGGTTCCAGATGGGTCCGGTGGTGGGTCAGGTCATGGCCGATTTGGTGCTGACCGGCCGATCACAGTTTCCGCTTGGCCCCTTTCGCATCGACCGTTACGACCGCAAGGTCCTTTGACCCATGAATTCAGGAGAACCACAAATGACCATCACCCGCATGGAAACCGGCCAACGCATGAGCAAGATCGTCAAGCACAACGGCACAATCTATTTGTGCGGTCAGGTGGGCGCAGGTGAAACCGTCGCGGATCAAACGCGCGACTGCCTGTCCCGCATTGAGGCGCTGCTGGAGCAGGCCGGGTCGGACAAAACCCATATCCTACAAGCCATCATCTGGTTGGCCGACATGCAGGATTTCGCTGAAATGAACGCAGTATGGGATGCCTGGGCTCCCGAAGGCCACGCCCCTGCCCGCGCTTGTGGCGAGGCCAAACTGGCGCGCGAGGCGTTGAAGGTCGAAATCATCATCACCGCAGCCGAGATGTAAAATCAGGCGTCAGGAAAGCCTCAGTGTAGGCTTCGGCGCAAGCACCATCGGAGCCTCCGCAGCGGGTTTTCTGGTAGTCCTCATAGCCGTTCAGGAAGTCGATGTTCTGATCGATTTGCTGCTGCGCAGGACCAGATACAAACAGCGCACCCGAAACACTCAGAAGTTGTGCTGCATATGGGCTCTCCGAAGACAACGCAGCCATCGCTTCATCATTGCTTACGGCTTGGCGATGTAGAAAGGAACGAGAGAGTGAATGCCTGTGTTGGTCCGCATGCAGAACTTTGCAAAGTCCGTTTGCTGCGCAACTCGGACATTGACGGCAGTCGCAGTAGTCATCGTTTTCTGAAGCTTGTTGCCATCAATTCTCGTAAGACTTCTGCTTACACTCCCAATCTCGCAAAAAACAAGACGCCGTTGATCAACGATCCGGTGCCTTGTTTCCCTATAAATCCTTTGATTTGCGAGTTGTGGGCGCTAATGACCTTGTTTATGGGCGCCAAAACCGCCGAAATGGGTTCGTATTGCCTGGCGGTTCACATTCCACACAAATTTACATAGAGCTTCATCCGCATTTGGAATGCCCACAGCTGCGGCAAGTCATGCACCCTTCGATCATCACCATATCGAACTGCCCACAGGACGGGCAGGCCTTGCCCCGGGGGGCGTCCATGTTGACAACCTGCGCCTGCGGGTCGGATTTCAGACCCATGCCTTCCCCTTCCAGAAAGCCGATATTGATCAGATGCTGTTCGATCACGCCGCCAATCGCGGCCAAAATCGAGGGGATGTACTTTCCCTGCACCCAGGCGCCGCCACGCGGGTCGAACACGGCCTTCAGTTCTTCGACCACAAAGGACACATCCCCGCCCCGCCGGAACACGGCCGAGATCATCCGGGTCAGCGCCAGCGTCCAGGCGTAATGTTCCATGTTCTTGGAGTTGATGAACACCTCGAACGGGCGGCGGCGACCACCGATCACGATATCATTGATGGTCAGATAGATCGCGTGCTCACTATCCGGCCATTTCAGCTTATAGGTCGAGCCTTCCAGCGATTGCGGTCGATCCAGCGGCTCGGACATATACACCACCTCACCGCCATCAACTTCATGCGGTGCCGCCGCGTTTTCACCCGGCGCAGTGTCCGCGCTTTCCGATACGGTCAGGACAGAGCCGGTTACATCGTTCGGGCGATAGGTGGTGCAGCCTTTGCAGCCCAGATCCCAGGCTTGCATGTAGACATCCTTGAACGCGTCAAAGCTGATGTCTTCGGGGCAGTTGATTGTCTTGGAAATCGAACTGTCGATCCATTTCTGCGCTGCCGCCTGCATCTTGACGTGATCCGTGGGCGACAGGGTCTGCGCGTTGACGAAGTAATCCGGCAGGGCCATGTCGCCAAACTTGTCACGCCACATCTGCACCGCGTAATCCACCACTTCTTCTTCGGTGCGCGAGCCGTCTTTTTGCAGAACCTTACGCGTGTAGGCATAGGCAAAGACCGGCTCGATCCCCGAAGACACGTTGCCTGCGTACAGCGAAATCGTTCCCGTGGGCGCGATTGAGGTCAGCAGCGCGTTGCGGATGCCGTGTTCGCGGATCGCTTCGCGCACGTCGTCATCCATCTGCTGCATAGTGCCGCTGGCCAGATATTTCTCGGCATCGAACAAGGGGAACGCCCCTTTTTCCTTCGCCAAGTCCACCGACGCCAGATACGCGGCGCGGGCGATCGCTTGCAACCAGCGCTCGGTTTGACGCGCCGCCTCGTCGGACCCATAGCGCAAGCCTAGCATCAGCAGTGCATCAGCCAGACCTGTTACCCCCAAACCAATCCGGCGCTTGGCCTGCGCTTCGGCGGCTTGTTCAGGCAGGGGAAATTTCGATGCATCAACCACGTTGTCCATCATCCGAACGGCAGTGGCGACCAGTTCCTGCAACGCCGCCTCATCCAGATGAGCGGCGTCTGCGAAGGGATCGGCCACCAGACGCGCCAGATTGACCGAGCCCAGCAGACAGGCCCCGTAGGGCGGCAGGGGCTGCTCGCCGCAGGGGTTTGTCGCCGCAATGGTTTCCACATAGCTTAGATTGTTTGCCGAGTTGATGCGGTCGATGAAGATCACGCCCGGTTCGGCATAATCATAGGTCGCCTGCATGATCTTGTTCCACAGATCACGGGCCTGAACCGTGTGATACACCTTGTCGCCGAACACCAGCTCCCACGGGCCATCGGCCTTGACCGCCTCCATAAACGGATCGGTCACCAGCACCGACATGTTGAACATGCGCAGGCGGGCGGGGTCGGATTTGGCGGTGATGAAATGCTCAATATCCGGATGATCACAACGCATGGTCGCCATCATCGCGCCCCGGCGTGATCCCGCAGACATGATCGTGCGGCACATCGCATCCCAAACGTCCATGAAAGACAGCGGCCCCGAGGCGTCGGCGGCCACCCCATGCACATCCGCACCACGCGGACGAATGGTCGAGAAATCATAGCCGATCCCTCCGCCCTGCTGCATGGTCAGCGCCGCCTCTTTCAGCATGTCAAAGATGCCGCCCATGCTGTCGGGCACCGTGCCCATGACGAAACAGTTGAACAGGGTCACCTGACGCGCGGTACCCGCGCCTGCGGTGATGCGGCCAGCGGGCAGGTATTTGAAATCCTCCAGCGCCTCATAGAATTTCTCTTCCCAATGCGCCGGGTCACTTTCAACCCGCGCCAGATCGCGGGCGATGCGCCGCCAACTGTCTTCGACCGTCTGGTCGATGGGCGTGCCATCCGCCTGTTTGAAACGGTATTTCATGTCCCATATCTGCTCGGCGATGGGGGCGGCAAAGCGGCTCATTGGTGATTCCCTGTTCTGAAAGAGGTATCCAGATTAGCCCAATTCACATCTTAACCACAACACCTTGATGAAGCCTGATACAAAGCTACAATATAAAGGTGGGCCTTGGGACGACTCTGTGGGAAAGCTGTGGATAACTACGTAAACCTGATAAAACTTTCGGTCGGATCGGAAAGCGTCGACTCGTTGATGGCGTGGCAGGACAGTCGCAAGCCGCTGTATCAGGATGGAAACCCGCGCCACGTCACCCGCATGTGGCCCAAACGCGAGGCTGAGATTCTGAATGGCGGATCAATCTATTGGGTGGTCAAAGGCGTCGTCCAATGCCGTCAGCGCATCCTGCGAATGGACGAGGTGCGCGGCGAGGACGGCATCCGCCGGTGTGCTATCGTACTGGACCCCGAAGTGCATCGGACGCAAACAGCGCTGAAACGCCCGTTCCAGGGCTGGCGTTACCTGAAACCCGAAGACACCCCTGCCGATTTGCCGCAGGGCCGCGAGCAGGACGATGCCCTGCCCGATGACCTGAACCGTGCGTTGGCGGAAATCGGCGTGCTTTAATCAGCCCAAACGATCCAACAATTCGGACAGCACCGCCTTGTTGCCGCCCTCATAACTGGCCACACGGCTGCGCCACAGCGTCGCCTGCGATTGCAGTATCAGCCCGTCCGAAAGAATTTTCAGGTGATTGGCCCGCAACGTGTCGCCAGTCGATGTGATATCGGCGACCGCCTCGGCCGTTTCATTCATCACTGTACCCTCGGTCGCGCCCTGGCTGTCGACCAGCGTGTAATCGGCCACGCCCGCATCGGTCAGGAACTCTCGCACCAACCGGTGATATTTCGTGGCAATCCGCAGCCGGTGTCCATGTTGCTTGCGAAACGCCGCTGCCACCGCATCCAGATCGTCCAGCGTATCCACATCCACCCAGCAGGCGGGTGTCGCGATGATCAGATCGGCCTTGCCGAACCCAAGCTGTGCGACCTCTTCGACCTGCTGCTCCCAACGCGGCAGCTTTTCGTGGACCAGATCAATCCCGGTGACGCCCAGATGGATGCGCCCCGCGGCCAGTTCGCGCGGGATTTCCCCGGCGGACAACAGGATCAGCGAAATACCCCCGATCCCTTCGACCTTGCCCGCATATTCGCGGTCCGATCCGCTGCGCGACAGGGTGATGCCACGCTTTTCGAACCAGGCAAAGGTTTTCTCCATCAACCGGCCCTTGGAGGGTACGCCAAGTTTCAGGCTCATTGCGCGTCCTCCTCGATTTCCAGCATCAGATCCGGGCGCAGCACACCACCCACCGCCGGAATTTCGGCACCGTTTCCCAATTGCCGCGTCAGCGCGTCATAACGACCACCGGTGGCAATGGGGGGCAGATCGGGGCGACCTTCGGCATAAAAGCCAAAGACGAACCCGTCGTAATACTCCATCGAGGTCCGGCCATAGGCCGCCTCGAAATCCAACCGTTCCACATCGACACCACGCGCCTGAAGCGAGGCAACCCGCGCGCCAAGCCGGTCCAGCGCCGGAGTGATCTGTGGCAAGTCAACAGCAATGTCGCGCAGTTGCTCCAGCGCATAGGGCATGGTTTCGCGCACATTCAGCAGCGTTTCCAGCCCGGCCAGTTCATTGTCTGAAATCGGAGGCGTATCGCGATCTTCGCGCAGGGCGTCGATCCGCGCCTCAATCTCGGCCGCGCGGCGCTTGCCGATCATTGGCACGTCAACGGTCAGCGGATCATCAGCATCCAGCAACGTATCGCGCCCTTCAGGGCCGGGTTTGCGACCGGCAAAACGATCCAGCAGAACCCGGAACCGACGCGGCCGCCACAGATGCCGCATCAGTGCGGCCTTGCGTCGATCACTGGTCCGCAGGCCTTGGACCGCCGCTGTCAGCAGACCGATATCCCCCGTCGCCGCCCGCAGGGGCAAGCCGCGCAGTTGTAGCGCAAACAGCGAAAACACCTCGGCGTCCGCACCGGCGGGATCATTGCGGTCAAAGACCTCATACCCCACCTGAATGTATTCATTGGACCGGTCCGGGTCATGCTCTTGCCGCCGAAACACCTCTCCCGAATAGGTATAGCGCGCGGGTTCCGCCCCTTCGGACATGTGCATCTGCACCACCGGCAAAGTGAAATCGGGCCGCAGCATCTGTTCGCCGCGCAATGCGTCCGAGGTCACATAGGCGCGGGCGCGAATGTCCTCGCCATACAGATCCAAAAGCGTTTCGGCCGGTTGCAACAGCGGTGGGTCGACCACCTGCGCGCCCGCGGCTTCGAACCGGACGCGCATCATCGCGGCGCGGGCCTGTATCTGGGAACGGTTGGCCATAGCTCAGTCCTGACTGTCCAGAATTTCACGCACCTTGGCGACCAGATCGCCACGTGGCACTTCGAACTGGCTGGGGCGTTCTTTCCATTCCTCCAGCGTGGCGCTTTCAGCGATCTTCGCGCCCAGGATCAGGTCCTTGATCTGAACAATGCCATTCGCCTTTTCGTCACCACCTTCGATGACCGCAATTGGCGAGTTCCGCCTATCCGCGTATTTCAACTGATTGCCAAAGTTCTTGGGGTTGCCCAGATAGACCTCGGCCCGGATACCTGCATTGCGCAGTTCGGCCACCATCGTCTGATAATCGGCCATCCGGTCGCGATCCATCACCGTCACCACCACGGGACCTTTGGCCTGCGCGCTGATCCGGCCCTTTTCGCGCAGGGCGGCCAGCAGGCGATCAACACCGATAGAGACGCCGGTTGCGGGCACTTCCTGTCCGGTGAACCGTTTGACCAGGTCGTCATAACGCCCACCGCCAGAGACCGACCCGAACTGCCGCTTGCGGCCTTTTTCGTCGAAAATCTCAAAGGTCAGTTCGGCCTCATAAACCGGTCCGGTGTAATAGCCCAGGCCACGCACGACCGAGGGGTCAATCTCGATCCGGTCCGCGCCATAAGCGCCTGCATCCAGCAAGGCGCCGATCTGTTCCAGCTCGGAAATACCGTCGGCACCGATCTTGCTGTCGCCGACAGCGGCACGCAGATTGGCCAGCGTTCCCGCGGTGTCAGCGGCCTTGGACGTCAGGAAGGCAATCACCGGCTCGGCCTGATCGTTGCTCAGGCCCACTCCGTCGATGAACGCGCCGGATGTATCCAGACGGCCCTTGGTCAGCAACTCGCGCACGCCCTGCTCACCCACCTTGTCGAATTTGTCGATGGTCCGCAGAACGTTGTCGCGGGCAGCGGCGTCTTCGCCCAGCCCCATCGCCTCAAGCACACCATTCAGAACCTTGCGGTTGTTGACGCGCACCAGATAGTCGCCGCGTGGAATACCCACGGTCTCCAGTGTATCCGACAGCATCGCGCAAATCTCGGCGTCCGCCGCCATCGAGGCCGTGCCCACCGTATCCGCGTCACACTGGTAGAACTGGCGGTACCGCCCCGGCCCGGGCTTTTCGTTGCGCCAGACCGGCCCCATCGCATAGCGGCGATAGGGCGTCGGCAGGTCGTTGCGGTGCTGCGCAAAGACGCGGGCCAAAGGCGCGGTCAGGTCATAACGCAGGGCCATCCAGTCGCCCTTATCGTTCTCGTCAACCTCTTGCCACGCAAAGACACCTTCGTTCGGGCGATCCACGTCGGGCAGGAACTTGCCCAGCGCCTCGACGGTCTCGACCGCGCTGCTTTCCAGCGCGTCAAACCCATAGCGATGATAGACGTCCGCAATGGCCCGCAGCATCTCGGTGCGCTGCGTGACTTCCTGGCCGAAATAGTCGCGGAACCCTTTCGGCGTTACGGCCTTGGGGCGGGGCTGTTTCTTTGGCTTGGCCATGTGGGGCGTCCTTGGGCGTTTGGTGTTCCGCGCGCGGTCTATCCCATGGTCTGTTGCGGGGCAAGGCGCGCTTTCTCTGGTCACGGCGTCACAGGGTCGCTATGACCGGCCCAAGAACAGGAGCCCGCAATGCAGCATCTGGAAGAACAGATCGCCCATCTGACCCGCACGGTAGACGAGTTGAACGCGATCGTCACCCGCCAGCAAGACGAGATCGACAACCTGACCCGCCGGGTCGAGATGCTGATGCGCCGCGAAGGCGAGCGGGCGCAGGAAGGGTCCGGCGGCATTGTGCTGGGTGACGAACGCCCGCCGCATTACTAGGGCATCGTTAGGTTCATAACCCCAGCGTCGCTTTCACCGCGTTGTCCACGACCCCGCCCAGCAGAGCATCTTTGTCCGCGGCGCAGCTTTCAGCCAGCGCAGCTATGAATGCTTCACGCAGCTGGGCCTTTTCCTCGTCCGTGGTCGCATGATCTTCGATATTGATCTGGCGATTGTAGAGCGATAGCGCCGTCATCTTCTGTACAACAGTCACAACAAAGTCTTCGTCCCCATCCGCCTCCTCAGCAATTGAGGCGCAAGTATAGTGCATCACGGGCAATGCATCCTGTACCATCTGATCAGCCGCCTCATCGGCAGTCACCACACACGGCATTGCCAGGATTGCGGCGCAAACGGGCATTCTGAGTTCACTAAACCGCATCACCATCACTTCCAGTTATGTCCGATAATGGCCCCGGCCACGCCACCGATCGCTGCGCCCTTGCCGTCGCCGACCAGCGCACCCACGCCCGCGCCGACCACTGCGCCTTTGATTGTATTGTTCTTCTTTTTGTCATCCGCCATCCCGGCCGATGCCATCGCCAGCGATGCGATCGCTACAAAAGTCAGGGTTTTGAATCTATTAGCTGAAAATGCCATATCTGCGCCCTCCTGTGACACGCCCCCAAACGGGGCATGACCTCAGCCTAACGGCGCAAAAACGCTGTGGCAACAAAACGGTGGCTCAGATTTCCTCGACTTCTGTAACGCCGTCCAGCGATTTGATCGCGCCCTTGATCTGCGGATTGATCGGGAAATCCTGACCCAGGTCCATCTCGACATCCCCCGGAAGCCCGGGATCAAGCAGGCAAATATGGATCGGTCCTTTCGAGGCCCGTTTGGCCGCGCCCGCGGCGTCCTCAAGCACTTTGGCAACCGTTGCCAGCACCCCCGGTTCGTCAACGAAAATCCGAAGTCCCGTCGCACCCGCCTCGGCCACGACCGAATCCACCGGGCCGACCGAACGGCCCAGCAGCTTAAGCTGATCGGCCTCCATCGTGGCCTCGGCCGTCAGCACAACCTGCGCGCCGGTTTCCAGAAACTCGCGGGATTTTTCCAGCGTTTCCGAAAACAGCGTGACTTCGTATGCCCCGGTCGGGTCGGACAGCTGCGCAAAGGCGAACCGGTTGCCGCGGGCCGATTTGCGTTCCTGCCGTCCGGCAACAACACCGGCCATCTTGGCAATCAGCGGGCCTGATCGCGCCTTTTCCATCACCTCGTCCAGCGTCATCACCTGCTTGCGCTTCAGCGCAGGCATATAGTCGTCCAATGGATGACCCGACAGGTAAAAGCCGATGGCTTTGAATTCCTCGCTCAGACGTTCTGCGGGCAGCCAGTCCGGGGTCGGCGACAGGCGCGGCTCGGGCAGATCATCGCCCGCCTCACCGAACAGCGACACCTGATTGGAGTTCTTCTGCTCGTGAATAGCTGCCGAATATTGCACCAGCGGATCAAGGCTTTCGAAAACGCGGCGGCGGTTCTTGTCCAACTCATCAAACGCCCCGGCCCGCGCCAGCATCTCAAGCGGTCGTTTCCCGACCTTCTTCAGATCGACCCGGCGGGCAAAGTCGAACAGATTGACAAATGGTTTGTCGCCGCGCCCTTCGACCACCAGATTCATCGCCTCGACACCCACGTTCTTGAGCGCGCCCAGCGCGTAGACCAGATGCCCATCACTCACATCGAATGTCGCCTGCGATCGGTTCACGCAGGGCGGCACATAAGGCAGCTCCAGCCCTTTGCGGACTTCTTCGAAGTAGACCGCCAACTTGTCGGTCAGGTGGATATCGCAGTTCATGACACCCGCCATGAACTCGACCGGGTGGTTCGCCTTCAGCCAGCCAGTCTGATAGCTGACCACCGCATAGGCTGCGGCGTGGGATTTGTTGAAGCCGTAGTTGGCGAACTTATCCAACAGGTTCCAGACCTCGGTCGCCTTGGCCTCGTCCACGTCGTTCTCGGCGGCACCCTTGAGGAATTTGGGCCGCTCAGCGTCCATCGCCTCCTGGATTTTCTTACCCATCGCACGACGCAGCAGGTCCGCACCGCCAAGACTATAGCCCGCCATTTCCTGGGCGATCTGCATCACCTGTTCCTGATAGACGATGATACCTTGGGTCTCGTCCAGGATATGATCGATGGACGGGTGCAGCTTGTCCCGTTCGCTCAGCTTGTTCTTGACCTCGCAGAACTTGGGGATGTTTTCCATCGGACCGGGACGGTAGAGCGCGACGAGCGCGATGATATCCTCGATGCAATCCGGCTTCATCCGCTTGAGCGCGTCCATCATGCCCGAGGATTCCACCTGAAACACCGCCACGGTCTTGGCCGCTGAATAGAGCTTGTACGTCGCCTCGTCATCCAACGGGATGGCGTTGATCTGGTTTTCGGCCCCTTCGGCAGGCTCATAGAGCTCGGTTCCGTCGGCGGCGACGTGCAATGGACGGTTGGATTTGAAGATCAGATCCATCGCATTCTGGATCACGGTCAGGGTTTTCAGGCCCAGAAAGTCGAACTTGACCAGACCGGCCTGTTCCACCCATTTCATGTTGAACTGGGTTGCTGGCATGTCTGAACGCGGGTCTTGGTACAGCGGCACCAGCGCATCCAACGGGCGGTCGCCAATCACCACACCCGCCGCGTGGGTCGAGGCATTGCGCAACAGCCCCTCGACCTGCTGGCCGTATGTCAGCAGGCGATCCACCACCTCTTCGTTGCGGGCCTCTTCGCGCAGGCGCGGTTCGTCTTTCAGCGCTTTTTCGATGGAGACAGGTTTGACCCCTTCGACCGGAATCATCTTGGACAGGCGATCCACCTGACCATAAGGCATCTGCAGAACCCGACCGATATCGCGCACGGCGGCCTTGGATAAAAGTGCGCCGAAGGTGATGATCTGCCCCACCTTGTCGCGCCCATATTTCTGCTGCACGTAACGGATCACCTCTTCGCGGCGGTCCATGCAGAAGTCGATATCGAAGTCCGGCATCGAAACCCGCTCGGGGTTCAGGAACCGTTCGAACAGCAGGGAATAGCGCAGCGGATCAAGGTCGGTGATCGTCAGCGCATAGGCCACCAGTGACCCCGCACCGGAACCCCGCCCCGGCCCCACCGGAATGTCTTCGTCTTTGGCCCATTGGATAAAGTCGGCGACGATCAGGAAATAGCCGGGGAAGCCCATTCCCTCGATAATATCCAGCTCGAAATCCAGCCGTTCCTGATACTCTTCAGGCGTCACCGCATGTGGGATCACGGCCAGACGTTTCTGCAGGCCATCGTTGGCAATGCGGCGCAGTTCAGCCACCTCGTCATCGGCAAATTTCGGCAGGATCGGATCGCGCCTGTAGGCCATGAAGGCGCAGCGTTTGGCGATCTCGACCGTGTTCTCGATGGCCTCGGGCAGATCGGCGAACAAGGTCACCATTTCCTGTTGCGACTTGAAATAATGCTGCGCGGTCAGGCGGCGGCGACCGGCTTGCTGGTCGACATAGGCCCCTTCGGAAATACAGATCAGCGCGTCATGTGCCTCATACATGTCCGAGGTGGGGAAATAGACATCATTGGTGGCGACCAGCGGCAGGTTCTTGGCATAGGCCATCTCAATATGGCCGCGTTCGCTCAGGCGCTCTGCTTCGGGCTGGCCATCCTCACCCGGATGGCGTTGCAATTCGATATACAGGCGATCCGGGAACATGGTCGCCAGCCGGTCCACCAATGCCTCCGCCGCCGGGCGCTGGCCTTGTTGCAACAACCGCCCCACCGGGCCGTCTGGCCCACCGGTCAAACAAATCAGACCATCGGAATTGGCGGAAAGCTCGTCTAACGTGACCTGCGGCAACTGCCCGCCCTTGTCCACGTACAGGCAGGAACTCAGCTTCATCAGGTTCTCATACCCGACCTCGGATTGCGCCAGCAGAACCAAGGGCGCAGGCACTTTGGGCTTTTCACCGGGCTGCGCCTGCACATAGGTCAGATCGACCTGACAGCCCATGATCGGTTGCACCCCTGCATCACCCGCTGTGACCGAGAACTCCAAAGCAGAAAACATGCTGTTGGTGTCCGTCACTGCCACGGCGGGCATCCCCGCTTTCTCGCAGAGCGCGGGCAGCTTTTTCAGCCGCACGGCGCCTTCCAGCAGGGAATATTCGGTGTGAACGCGGAGGTGAATGAATCGGGGGATGCTGCTCATACTCGCCACGCTATCGCAGCCTGAGGCGGTGCAAAAGCCGTAACCTCAGCATCGAAACATCAAAATAAAGGCCGCCCATTATTCGGCTTTTTCTGAAGGTGCTTCGGAGATAGCCGCGCGCCTTTGCCAAAAAACACTTTAGTTTCAAATGGCTGAATATTAAACATATGCGAAAATTCATCGCCGCATGTGTAAAATGGTGCATCGCACAGGTAGTTTTTCTTGCCAGATTGCCTGCCCTGTTTCTAACATCCTACGGCAAGCTACCAGCCCGCTTCTCTTTCTACGTCGCATCGAAGGAGAGCACCTTGAGGGCGCAACCGGGTAAGGCGACGGGTTTCTCGAATGAATATCACGTTTCTTCTGAACGGAGAGACAGTGGAGTTGTCGGATATCAATCCGACAGCGACCCTGCTGGATTGGCTGCGCGAAGATCGCGGCCTGACCGGCACCAAGGAAGGCTGCAACGAAGGCGATTGCGGGGCCTGCACTGTCATGGTGACGGATGAAGGCGGTGCCAAGGCGCTGAATTCCTGCATCCTGTTCCTGCCTCAATTGCACGGCAAAGCGGTCCGCACGGTCGAAGGGGCCAGCGGCCCGAAGGGTGAGGCGCACCCGGTGCAGCAGGCCATGGTCGATCTGCATGGTTCGCAATGCGGTTTCTGCACCCCCGGTTTTGTGATGTCGATGGTGGCCAGTCATGCCAATGGCGCGACGGATCACGACACGCAGCTTGCGGGTAACCTGTGTCGGTGCACCGGCTATGCACCGATCATCCGCGCCGCAAAAGCGGCCGAGGAACACCCCGTGCCGGTCTGGGTCAAGGACAAGCCCGTCGAAACGCCCGCGGCGTCGCCGATGCTGCCCGCATCATCTGACGAATTGGCCCGCGTTTACGCCGAACACCCCGATGCCACGCTGGTTGCCGGTGCAACCGATGTGGGCCTGTGGGTCACCAAACAGCTGCGCGATCTGGACCCGGTGATTTTCCTGAACCGTTGCGATGATCTGAAAGAAATCACGATCACCGACGATGAAATCCGTTTCGGTGCCATGGTCGATATGAACCGCATGGGCGCGGCGCTGGCCGATCTGCATCCGTCCTACGCCGAGATGATCCGCCGCTATGCCAGCGTGCAGGTGCGCCACGCGGCCACCGTCGGCGGCAACATCGCCAATGGCTCCCCCATCGGGGACAACCCGCCCGCGCTGATTGCGCTGGGTGCCACCCTGCATCTGCGCAAAGGCGACACGCGCCGGTCTGTCCCGTTGGAGGCGTTCTTTGTCGATTACGGCAAGCAGGACCGCGCGCCCGGAGAATTTGTCGAAGCGGTCAGCTTTCCGCGTCAGCCCGATCGTTTGAAGGCTTATAAGCTCAGCAAGCGGTTCGATCAGGATATCTCGGCCGTGTGCGGTTGTTTCAACATCACCGTATCGGATGGTGTCGTCACTGATGCGCGCATTGCTTTTGGCGGCATGGCCGCCATTCCGAAACGCGCCGCGCACGTCGAGGCCGCGCTGGTTGGAAAACCATGGTCGCACGAGACGATCCAATCCGCGATCCCGGCCTTTACCAAAGATTACGCGCCGATGACCGACATGCGTGCCTCGGCCACTTATCGGTTGGAGACTGCAAAAGCGATGCTCGAACGCTATTTCCTTGAGGATCAGGGCGAAATCACCAATGTGTTGGAGGTGTCGGCATGAGTGTGACCAAACCCCTGCCCCATGACGCAGCCCCCCTGCACGTTTCGGGGTCTGCGCGTTATGTGGACGACATTCCGACCCCCAAAGGATCTCTGCATCTGGCCTTTGGTGTCAGCCCGATTGCCAAGGGCAAGATCACCGCGATGGACCTTTCGGCCGTAAAAGCCGCCGATGGGGTCGTGATGGTGATGACGGCAGATGATTTGCCCTTCGCCAATGATGTCTCGCCCTCCATCCACGACGAGCCGCTGCTGTCGGACGGCACGGTCCACTATATCGGCCAGCCGGTGTTCCTGGTGGTTACGACCAGCCATCTGGCGGCGCGCAAGGCCGCGCGTTTGGGCAAGATAGATTATGCCGAAGAAACTCCGATCCTGACGATCGAAGAGGCGCTTGCCGCGGACAGCCGGTTCGAGGACGGCCCGCGCATCTATGCCAAGGGCGATGCGGATGCGGCCATTGCAACGTCGACCCATGTCATCGAAGGCGGTTTTGAACTGGGCGGGCAAGAACATTTCTATCTGGAAGGTCAGGCCGCGCTGGCGGTGCCAAATGAAGGTGCGGATATGCTGGTGCATTCCTCAACCCAGCACCCGACCGAGATTCAGCACAAGGTGGCGGACGCTTTGGGCGTTCCCATGCACGCCGTCCGGGTTGAAACCCGCCGCATGGGTGGCGGCTTTGGCGGTAAGGAAAGTCAGGGCAACGCGCTGGCCGTCGCCTGTGCCATTGCTGCGCGTGCGACCGGTAAGGCCTGCAAGATGCGCTATGACCGCGACGATGACATGATCATCACCGGTAAGCGCCACGCGTTCCGGATCTCGTACAAGGCCGGGTTTGATGCGAATGGGCACGTTCAGGGCATCTCGTTCCTGCATCACGCCATTTGCGGCTGGGCACAGGACCTGTCGCTGCCTGTGGCTGATCGCGCCATGTTGCACTCCGACAACGCCTATCTGCTGCCGAACGCGCGGATCGAAAGCCACCGACTGAAGACCAACACCCAATCCGCCACCGCCTATCGCGGGTTCGGCGGCCCACAGGGCATGGTCGGGATAGAACGCGTGATGGATCACGCCGCGCATGAGCTGGGCTTGGACCCGGTCGAGTTGCGCCGCAGGAACTATTACGAGCCCGCCCATGTTGTGGCCGATCCCATCCGCACAGAAAAACCGCTGGGTCACCCCGACCCGCATGAAGATCTGACCAGCCGAGGTGCGGTCGAGACGGGCGATGCCCCGGTTCGCCCCCTGCCCGCCGGCGGCAACACCACGCCCTATGGCATGGAAGTCAGCGACTTTGAACTGCATGGCATGACCGCCGCATTGCTGAAATCCAGCGACTATGCGGCGCGACGTGCTGCTATTGAGACATGGAACGCCGAAAACAGCGTGATCAAGAAAGGTATCGCCTTCTCTCCGGTCAAGTTTGGCATATCCTTCACGCTGACCCACTTGAATCAAGCAGGCGCGCTGGTGCATGTGTATCAGGACGGCTCGGTCCATCTGAACCATGGCGGCACTGAAATGGGCCAAGGTCTGTTTCAAAAGGTGGCGCAGGTTGCCGCGTCGCGTTTTGGTATCCCGTTGGAGATGGTCAAGATCACCGCAACGGACACGGCCAAAGTGCCCAACACCTCGGCCACGGCGGCGTCGTCGGGCAGTGATCTGAACGGTATGGCGGTCAAAGCCGCTTGCGACACGATCCGGGACCGGATGGCCGATTATCTGGCCGAACGGCATCAGGCGGACCCTTCGACGGTCACCTTCTCGGACGGTCATGTCTCGGTCGGCGAAGAACGCTATTCCTTCGCCGAGGCCGCCGCGCTGGTTTATCAGGGCCGCGTCAGCCTTTCAGCGACCGGGTTCTACAAAACGCCCAAGATCGAGTGGGACCGGATCAAGGGCCGGGGCCGCCCGTTCTTCTACTTTGCCTATGGCGCGTCGATCACCGAAGTTGCTGTCGATACGTTGACCGGAGAGAACCGGATACTGCGCACGGATATCCTGCATGATGCCGGTGCGTCGCTGAACCCTGCACTGGATATCGGGCAGATCGAAGGTGGCTATGTTCAGGGCGCTGGCTGGCTGACGACCGAGGAACTGGTCTGGGACGGCAAGGGTAACCTGCGCACGCACGCGCCTTCGACCTATAAAATCCCCGCTTGCTCCGACCGGCCCGACATTTTCAACGTCGCGCTCTGGGACGGTGCAAACCGCGAGGACACGATCTATCGCTCAAAGGCGGTGGGTGAGCCGCCGTTCATGCTGGGCATATCCGCGTGGCTGGCGCTGTCGAATGCGGTGGCGGCCTGCGGCGACAGCTATCCGGCGCTGGATGCACCCGCCACAGCCGAAGAAGTCTGGCGCGGTGTCCAAAGGATGGAGGGAGACATCTGATGGGATTTGATCTGGAGGCTTTGAGGGAGGCGATCAAAACCCACGGGAAAGTGGTCCGGGTGGTCATCGCCGGGATCAAGGGATCGTCCCCGCGTGAAGTCGGCACCGCGATGCTGGTCTGGCAGGACGGGCAAAGCGGCACCATCGGCGGCGGAACGTTGGAGTTTCAGGCGGCCGAGGCCGCGCGGTCCCAAACCGTGCCATCCCGCCTGACGCATCACGCGCTTGGGCCGGACATGGGGCAATGCTGCGGTGGTGCGGTTTCGCTGCTGAGTGAAGTTTATGACAAACGGGCCTTGGAAACACTGGACGATACAATTGTCGCACGGGCGGTTTCAGGTGATCAGATGCCCCTGTCAGTCAAACGGTTGATGGCGGCGGCACGCGGTCAGGGGATCGCACCGGAACCCGGATTGGTCGACGGCTGGATGCTGGAACCGGTGCACAAACCGGCCCGTGATCTGTGGATCTGGGGTGCCGGGCATGTGGGGCGCGCATTGGTGGATGTTCTGTCCCCCCTGCCCGATCTGGCAATCACATGGGTCGATACCGGGCCAGAGCGGTTTCCGGACGCGGTTCCGACCGGTGTAACAGTGGTTCCAGCAGCCAAACCGGCGGAACTGGTGCGTCATGCGCCCCGCGAGGCCGAGCATCTGGTGTTGACCTATTCACACAATCTGGATCTGGAACTGTGCAACCGGCTGCTTTCGCACGATTTCCGCTTTGCGGGGCTGATTGGCTCGGCTACGAAATGGGCGCGATTCCGGTCGCGGCTGGCAGCCCTCGGGCATCCGCCCGAGCGGATTGGCCGGATCACCTGCCCAATTGGTGACCCGGTGTTGGGCAAACACCCGCAAATGATCGCCGTTGGCGTCGCCGCGCAAATCCTGCGCCCGGCCCGGCAGAACGAATTGAAGAAGGACCTGAGCGCGTGACCACTCCATTGTTGAGCTTGCAGGGGCTGACCAAAGCCTATCCCGGCGTCGTGGCCAATGATCAGGTGTCCTTTGACATCGGTGAAGGCGAAGTCCACGCCCTGCTGGGCGAAAACGGCGCGGGGAAATCCACGCTGGTGAAAATGATCTATGGATTGGTGAAACCCGACAGCGGCACCATGCTGCTGCGCGGCCAACCCTTTGCGCCCCCCGAACCCCGCGCGGCGCGGGCAGACGGGATCGCGATGGTGTTCCAGCATTTCTCGCTGTTCGACGCGCTGAACGTGGCCGAGAACATCGCGTTGGGGATGGAAAACCCGCCGCCAATGGGTGATCTGGCCTCGCGCATCCGCGAAGTGTCTGAGACCTACGGCCTGCCACTGGACCCGTTCCGCACCGTCGGCGATCTGTCCGCCGGCGAGCGTCAGCGGGTCGAGATCATTCGCTGCCTGCTGCAAGACCCAAAGCTGCTGATCATGGACGAGCCAACCTCGGTCCTGACCCCGCAAGAAGTCGAGATTCTGTTCGAGACACTGAACAAACTGCGGTCCGAGGGCACCTCGATCCTGTATATCTCGCACAAGCTGGAGGAAATCCGCACGCTGTGCGACCACGCCACGATCCTGCGTCTGGGCAAGAATGTGGGCGAATGCATCCCGTCCGAGACCTCGGCCCGGGACATGGCCGAGATGATGGTCGGGACAATTCTGCAGACCCCCGAACGATCAGGTCGAGAGTTTGGCGACGTGGCGCTGGATGTCAGCGGGTTGTCTGTGCCCTCACCTTCCGATTTTGGCACGACGTTGAAGAATGTGCATATGAAAGTGCGCAAGGGCGAGGTTCTGGGCATTGGCGGCGTCGCGGGCAACGGTCAGGATGAATTGCTGGGCGTGTTGTCCGGCGAAATTCAAACCGCAGCCGACGCGATCAGGTTCAATGGGCAGGCCATTGGCAAGCTTGGCCCGACCGCGCGCCGCAAATTGGGCGTGCTGACCGCCCCCGAAGAACGGCTGGGTCACGCCGCCGCGCCGGATATGAGCCTGACAGAGAATGCCCTGTTGACAGGATCGGTGCGCGAGGGGCTGGAAAGCAACGGCTTTCTGAAATGGGCCGAAACACAGAGTTTTGCCAAAAAGATCATCGAATCCTTTGATGTGCGTACACCGGGGCCGGAAAACGCGGCCCGGTCGCTGTCAGGCGGCAACCTGCAGAAATTCGTGATTGGCCGCGAGGTGCTGCAAAACCCCGATGTGCTGGTGGTGAACCAGCCAACCTGGGGTGTGGATGCGGCAGCGGCCGCTTCGATCCGGCAAGCCATTCTGGATTTGGCGGCCAAAGGCACGGCCGTTGTGTGCATCAGCCAGGATCTGGATGAGTTGATGGAAATCTCGGACAGTTTCGCCGCCCTGAACGAAGGACGGCTAAGCGCCCCGCGCGAAACCACGGGTCTGACGGTCGATGAGATCGGCCTGATGATGGGTGGCGCGCATGGCATGGAGGTGGCGCATGTTTGATCCGTTGAGCTGCCTTTGGCCGGGGTGCCTACAAAAAAATGAAGAAATCAGGGGGATGAGCAGATGATTGTGTTGGAGAAACGGCCTCAGCCGTCAAAGGCATGGTCTTATGCGACCCCTTTGGTGGCGGTACTGGCGACAATGGTGTGTGGCGGCATCCTGTTTGCCGTATTAGGCAAGAACCCGGTTCAGGCCATCGGCACCATCTTTTGGGAGCCGCTGTTCGGTGAATTCGCCTTTTACTATCGCCCGCAATTGCTGGTGAAAGGGGCCCCGCTGGTTCTGATCGCCATTGGTCTGTCGCTGGGCTTTCGCGCCGGTATCTGGAACATCGGGGCCGAGGGGCAATACATCATGGGCGCCATTTTCGGTGCCGCAGCTGGGTTGGCGTTTTATCCGCTGGACGCCTGGTATGTCTTTCCGATCATGGTGATTGCGGGGGCCATCGGCGGCTGTCTCTGGGCGATGATCCCGGCCTTTCTGAAGGTGCGCTTTGGCACCAATGAAATCCTTGTCTCGCTGATGCTGGTCTATGTGGCCGAGCAGATGCTGGCCTCGGTCTCATTGGGTCTGCTGAAAAACCCCGAAGGGTTCGGCTTTCCCGGCTCGCGCAACCTGCAATCTTATGAAAGCGCGCATAATGCCGAGTTGATTGCCGGTTCGGGGATGCACTGGGGTGTCGTGACGGCCCTGATCGCCGTGATCTTTGCCTATGTGCTGCTGAACCGCCACATGCTGGGCTTTCACATCAGACTGACCGGCGAGGCCCCCCGGGCCGCGAAGTTCGCGGGTGTCAATCCTGCGCGCCTGATCCTGTTCTGTCTGGGAATGTCCGGCGCACTGGCCGGGCTGGCGGGTATGTTCGAGGTGTCCGGCCCATCCGGCGTAGTCAGCATCGACTTTAACGTGGGCTATGGCTTTACCGCGATCATCGTGGCCTTTCTGGGCCGTCTGCATCCCGTGGGCATTCTGCTGGCGGGCGGGTTGATGGCGCTGACCTATATCGGTGGCGAAATCGCGCAATCCCAGCTGGGCTTGCCAGCCGCAGCCATTCAGGTGTTTCAGGGCATGTTGCTGTTCTTCCTGCTGGCTTTCGATCTTTTGACAAACTACCGCATCCGTGCGGCCCGTAGAGAGGTGGCGTGACCCATGGACCTTGGTGAAATCAATCCCGTACTTCTGCTGGCCTCATTGATGGTGGCCGCAACCCCCCTGCTGCTGGCCGCGATCGGAGAGCTGGTCGTCGAAAAAGCTGGTGTTCTGAACCTTGGTGTCGAGGGCATGATGATCGTCGGCGCAATCAGCGGCTTTGCGATCTCGGTCGAGACCGGATCACCCTGGCTGGGCTTTATCGCGGCGGCCATTGGTGGCGCGGTTCTGTCCCTGCTGTTCGTCTTGCTGACACAGGTGGCGCTGGCCAATCAGGTGGCCAGCGGTCTGGCGCTGACCTTGTTCGGCCTGGGCTTCAGCGCCCTTCTTGGCCAAAGCTATGTTGGGGTCAAACCGCCCAGCATGGGCGATATCCACATCCCTGTGATCAGCGATATTCCCGTCATTGGCCCGATCCTGTTCCAGCATGATCCGATCCTCTATGTCGGTATCGCCCTGACCGCCACCGTCTGGGCCGTGCTGAAATACACCCGTGTCGGGCTGATCCTGCGCGCGGTCGGTGAAAACCACGATGCCGCGCACGCGCTGGGCTATAAGGTCATCAAGATCCGCATCATGGCGATCCTGTTCGGCGGGGCCTGCGCGGGCCTTGGCGGAGCCTACATCAGCCTGATCCGCGTGCCCCAATGGACCGAAGGTATGACCGCCGGCGTCGGTTGGATCGCGCTTGCGCTGGTCGTGTTCGCCAGCTGGAAGCCATGGCGCGCTTTGCTGGGGGCGTATTTGTTCGGCGGTATCACTGTGTTGCAGCTGAATTTGCAGGCGGCGGGCGTTGCCATCCCGGTCGAGTATCTGGCAATGTCGCCCTATATCATCACGATCCTTGTGCTTGTGATCCTTTCGGCCGACAAGAGCAGCGCGCCTGCCTCACTGGGCCGGATTTTCCACGCCTCGCATTAGACGGGGCCAATACAACCAACTTGGGGAGTAACACATGAAATTCACTTCACTTCTGGCAAGCGCCGCCATGGCGCTGGGTCTGGCGACAAGCGCCATGGCCGAAGACAAAACCAAAGTCGGGTTCGTCTTTGTCGGCCCGGTGGGCGATGGCGGCTGGACCTATGAACACAACAAGGGCCGTCTGGCGGTCGAGGAAGAGTTTGGCGACAAGGTCGAGACCGTGTTCGTTGAATCCGTACCCGAAGGCCCGGATGCAGAACGCGTGATGACCCAGATGGCGCTGGAAGGCGCGGATCTGATCTTTACCACCTCGTTCGGTTACATGGATCCGACCATCAACGTGGCCAAGAAGTTCCCGAACGTAAAGTTCGAGCACGCGACCGGCTACAAGACAGCCGACAACGTTTCGGTCTATTCGGCACGCTTCTATGAAGGCCGCGCCGTTCAGGGGCATATCGCCGGTAAAATGACCAAATCGAATGTCATCGGATATATCGGGTCCTACCCGATCCCCGAAGTGATCCGTGGTATCAACTCGGCCTATGTCCACGCCAAGAAAGTAAACCCTGATGTCGAGTTCAAGATCATCTGGGCTTATACTTGGTTCGACCCGGCGAAAGAGGCCGACGCCGCCACCGTTCTGATCGAACAGGGCGCGGATGTGATCCTGCAGCACACCGACTCGACCGCGCCGCAAGCGGCTGCGCAAGAGGCAGGCAACGTCATCACCTTCGGCCAGGCCTCGGACATGAGCGAATACGCTCCGTTCCCGCGCGTGTCCTCGATCATCGACAACTGGGCGCCCTACTATATCGCGCGTACCCAGGCCGTCATGGACGGGTCGTGGGAGACCGTGAACACCTGGGACGGCATCAAGGAAGGCATGGTTGAGATCGGCGAGATTTCCGACTCTGTTCCCGCCGACATCAAGGAAGAAGCGCTGGCAATGAAGGCCGCAATGGCTGCTGGTGAATACCATCCCTTCACCGGTCCGCTGAAAAAGCAGGACGGCAGTGACTGGTTGGCCGAGGGCGAGACCGCCGATGACGGCACGCTGGCGGGCATGAACTTCTATGTCGAAGGGCTGCAAGGCGAAATCCCGCAATAACGCGAGTAATTTCTTTTTGAAAAAGGCCCGCTTAACCGCGGGCCTTTTTTTGTATCTATCGCCCGATTGCTTGGAACCCTTTATTCACCCTCAGCAGGATTGTGCCCGTAATATTCATAGGTTCGCCGCAGGATTTCACCGTGAAGCCTGATGATATCCGTGCCATCCTGCTGCGTGCGGAACTGTCCGGTTTCATCAAGGCTGGCCAGGGTAATGACACCAGACATGAACTCTAGCCCGGCCTTGTTGATCGGACACAGCATCATCGCGCCATCACCCGGAATTTCACCGTGACCGCCGGATTGAACACGGCCTGGTCCGGGAAGGCCGCCGTAGCCTCCGGTCAAACCGATCCCCGCCGGGGCGGCGGGCGCCACCGTGACGTTTACGCCGGCACTGGTCTTGGCCTGATACGTGATCACGTAGGCTGCTTTGGCTTGCAACGCGTTCAGGTTCAAGTGCCGGAAATTCGTTGATGACAACTGCAATGGGTAATCAAGCTGGGTGTCGACAAAGGCAATTGCACCGGCAATTCCGGCCTCATCCAACTCGTTTACATACTCGGTGGCGACTTCACGGATTGCCCGATGCATGGATTTTTGCAACTTGGGGTCCGTCACAACCTGGTTCCACTGTGCAACCTGCGCCGACGCCCCCAGTGGCGTAAATGCCCCAAGTATCAAAAGGCTGGTCGTCAGGAGTATAAACTTTCGAATTACGCGCATCTGTCCCTGCTCTCCGTTCGTTGTTGAATTGGATCGAAATCCGGGCCTTGCATTGCATCGAATATGCATAACCACAGACACTGCGTAAATCCGGTTCAACATTAATCAAGAAAGCAAAACGGCACCCGGCGGTACCGGGTGCCCCAAATCATCTGTTTGGCGACTGCGCAACACCGTTTAGACAGATACGGTGGCGCAGTTTCAATGCCCGCTCAGAACCAGTGTATTCACCGGCATCAGGATCAGACGCAGACGCAGGCCTGCGGCGTGCACAACACCAATCGTGTCCACGACGTGCAGGAATGCGCCCTCCCAAAATCCCAGATCCTCATGCTCCAACCGCTCGTGATTGTCGGTGTAGACATTGGCCAGACAGTTGCTGCCCGGCGGGATATCATCGGCCATACCTTTGTAAAGCGGCTCCATATACACCAGAATCGAGCCCGGGTTGTTGTTGGTCTGCACATCGCGCAATTCATCCGTAGGGCGGATTTGCCCGGATGGGATCACGTCCTGCACCTGCACCACAACAACCGGGATCACGGTGAAGGGTTTGGTCATGCAGCCCAGCTCTCCGATCATGCCGGGCTTGATGACCTGCGCAGACAGCTGGTTGAATGCGGCCTGAAACCGGTTATGGCCCGAAGAGGACGGCACCAGAATCCCCGCAGGGCGCAACAGCGGGCTGACATAGTCGCCAACCTGCAGGCCGAACTGTTCGACACGCCCCGTCACACCGGCGCTGATCACGGTCTTGTCCAACTCGGTCAGGGCGGCATCCAGCTGCGCGTTTGCGCTGGCCAGTTGGGCGGGGATCAGTTCCTCGATCTGTTGCACGACAGCGGCCCGCTGCGACTGCGCGGCCACCAGTTTCGCCTCGCGCTCGGCCACCAGGTTCTCAAGCCTGTCGATCTCGGCCAGACGCACAGCGCTTGACCCTTCGTCGCGCAGGGTCGTGTTGCGCTCCAGATCCTCAAGCGACTGGTCCAGCGCGGCGCGGGCACCGGCAATTCCAGCCTCGGCCTCTGCCAGGTCAGTTTCCGCCACTTTCAACGAGGCCTGGACCTGTGCGATCCCGGCATGTGCGGCCTCGACCATGGCGGTTTGGGTGAAATCCTCGATCCGGAAAATCGGCTGCCCGGCCACAACCTGCTGGTTGTTGCTGACATAGACCTCGGACACGCGCCCGCCCAGTTGGGGTAGGATCGTGACGGTACGGAAATAGGACGCGGCGGTTTTGCTGGCCGGATGGAAATAGAACAGCGTGGTGATCACGGTCAGCGCCAGAATGGCGCAGGTGGTCAGACCCCACCGCAACTCGTACCACATGGTGAACAGCGTGATCTCATGCCCGATCCGTTTGCCCTGCACGAAGCGGCGGTACAGATAGTCGGGCAGCACCGTCACCAGCGCGCACATCAATGTCTCAAGCATATCTTACTGCTCCTGCTGCGCGGTGGGTTCGGACGGCTCAGCCGGGGTGGGATCGGCGGCTTGGGGGTTACCCAAAGATCGGATCGCATCCGCAATGGCCCGCAAAGGTGCCGCGACGTCGGGGAACTGGAACCCGGCCACCAGAACGGCGGCGACCCAGAACAGGCCGTTGTGGGTGAACAACGCCAGCAGCGCCAGAATGCCGACAAGCTGAAACTGAGGGTGATTGGATTCATGCGCGATCTTTTCGGGGATCGAATGCAGGGTGAAATAGCCCACCCCGATCAGAATGATCACCAGCACGGTAAAAACAAACATGAACGTCAAAAGAAAATCGCTGCCGTCCGCCTGGGTCACGTAGGACGGGATATGTCCTGTGGCCATCGGGTGTAGATCTGCGGTACTCACCCTGCCCTCCTGTTATTGCTTGCTTCTTGTTTGGATGGGTTGATGCGCAAATTCAAGCCTGCTTAAAGTTCTGGTGCCACCAAGAGACATTTTGGTGCACAAACAACCAATGAACCGCTTGCCGGTTGTAAGGGGCTAAATGATTGATTTTCTGGTCATCGGCGGCGGCATTGCCGGGCTCAGCGCGGGTGCGCGCCTGTCCCGCCACGGAACCGTCACCGTTCTCGAGGCGGAAGACGCACTGGGGTTCCATGCGTCGGGGCGATCGGCTGCCCTGTTCGAAGGAAGTTACGGCCCCCACGCCGTTGTTGCATTAAGCCAGGCGAGCGCCGCTTACTTGCGATCCGAAAACGGCGGATACCTGACCCCTCGCGGCCTGATGTTGGTGGGTGGCAAGGATCAGGCGCGGGAGTTCGAACAGGACGCGCGTGACTTGGACATGCAGGTCATTCCCAAGTCGGACGCCTTTGCGCGGGTTCCAATCCTTGACCCTGATGCGGTGGGCTTTGCGGCCATCAGCGACGCGGCGTTTGATATAGACACCGACAGGCTGTTGCAGGATTTCGCCCGCACCATCCGCGGCAACGGCGGAGAGGTCCTGACCGGCCATAAAGTCACCGACCTAAGCAAGACCACACATTGGACGGTCAAGGCCGGAACCGTTTACCATGCCCGCGCCATAGTGAATGCCGCAGGTCCTTGGGTTGATGAAATCGCGATGATGGCCGGGATCGCGCCGATAGGCATCATCCCCCGGCGCAGGTCGATGGCACGTATTCCGGCACCGGGTGGGCATGATGTCCGGGGCTGGCCGATGATCTTGGGCGTTGGCGAAACGTGGTACGCCAAACCCGACGCGGGCAAGCTGCTGGTTTCCCCGGCCGAGGCGGATCCGGTCGCGCCGCAGGACGCCTATGCCGACGACATGGTGCTGGCCGAAGGGCTGGCCCGCTACGAAGCGATGGTCACGGAACCCGTAACGCGGGTCGAGGCCAATTGGGCAGGCTTGCGCAGCTTTGCCCCGGATGGGACTTTGGTGCTGGGGCCTGATCCGGCCGATCCCAGCTTTATTTGGTCCGCCGGTCAGGGCGGTTACGGGTTTCAAACCGCTCCGGCTGCGTCGAAACTGGTCGCCGATCTGGCAACGGGTGCGGCACCGGATCTGGATGACGCAAGCGTTGCGGCCCTTAGACCTGAAAGACTGCGTTCATGAGCAAACGAAACCTCCCGTCAAACGCCAGCGTCGCGACCGAGGGCCAGGGCGGGCGCATGATCGCCCCCGCAGCAACCCGCAATGCGGATGCGCTGTGCGATCTGTTGGCCCAATGGGCCCCGCCAACGGGCCATGCCCTTGAAATCGCCAGCGGCACAGGGCAGCACATCAGCGCCTTTGCCCAACGCTTGCCCGGTCTGGAATGGCAGCCAACCGAAATCGCGCCAGACCGGCGCGATAGCATCAACGCCTATACGGCGGAATTGCCCAACGTTGCAGCCGCTGCCGACCTGGACGCAACTGCCGCCGGATGGCACCGGCAGTTCGGCGGGCTCGATTTGATTGTCCTGATAAATCTGGTCCACCTCATCAGTTGGGATGAAACCCGCACGCTTGTGTCCGAAACCGCAAGGGCGCTGTCCCCCGGCGGCAGGTTTGTTCTATACGGCCCCTTCAAACGCGCAGAGCAATTGACCAGCGACGGGGACAAACGGTTCCACGAAGCGTTGGTTTTTCAAGACCCCGAGATCGGTTATAAAAACGATGAAAACATCGCGGCCCTGATGTCGGATCAGGGACTGGACGTCATTGAGGTGATTGAGATGCCTGCAAACAATCTGGCATTCATCGCCAAGGCCCGCGCCACCTGATCAAGATCAAAGCCGGACAGGGGGTTTCTGATTCATATTCCATTTACTGTATATGATGAAGGAAACTCTCAATGGTATGGCAAGAAAAGCTGTTGGCGACCCGCAAGGGGTTGCGCAATCTCAATGGCTCGATCCCTGATACGACACGCGCGTTTGGTGCGTTGGGAAAGGCCGTGAAAGAAGGCGGGACACTGGATTACAAAACCAAGGAATACGTCGCGCTGGGGATGTCGATCGCTGTCCGGTGCGAACCCTGCATTACCTTGCACACCGAGGCCCTGATCAAAGCAGGGGCCACCCGGGACGAGGTGTCGGACGTTCTGGCCATGGCCATTCAGATGGGTGGCGGGCCGTCCATGATGTATGCGGCCAAAGCGTTGGAGTGTTTTGACGAACTCAGCGCATAAAGAGCCATAGGCAGGCTTGGCAAGGAGGCTCCGTCTCTGGGGCCGCCCTTTTGACAGGTATCAGCCGTCCTTGCGGATGACCTCGTTCTTCGGGTCATAGGGGCTGTCGCAGGTCACGACCGCATCCCACAACTTGTCCTGCATTTTGACCTTCAGCTTGGTGCCTTCCACCGCCAGATCGGGTTTCACATACCCCATGCCGATGGATTTCCCAAAAGCCACCGAATACCCGCCCGAAGTCAGACGCCCGACACGCTCGCCATCCAGAGTATACAACACTTCGCGGCCCCAAGGGTCGGCATCGTCCGGCCCGTCGATCAGCAGGGTGCAGCATTTCACGCGCACGCCGGTTTCGACCATCTTGTCCTTGCCGTGGAACTCTTTGTTCAGGTCGACAAAGCGCGGCAGGTCAGCCTCCAGCGGGTTGGCGTCGCGGCCCAGTTCGTTGCCGAAGGCGCGATAAGATTTCTCCTGCCGCAGCCAGTTCTGGGCACGCGCGCCAACCAGTTTCATGCCGTGCTTTTCACCCGCCTTTTCCAGCAGGTCGAACAGGTAATTCTGCATTTCCATCGGGTGATGCAGTTCCCAGCCCAGCTCACCCGTATAGGCCACGCGGATCGCATTGACCGGACACATGCCCAGTTCGATCTGACGCGCCGAGAGCCATGGGAAGCGCTTGTTGGACAGCGCGGTTTCCGGATCGGCGTCTTTGATGACTTCTTTCAGAACGTCACGCGACTTGGGTCCGGCGATGGCAAAGACGCCCCACTGGGTGGTCACGTCCTGGATCTCGATGTACCCAAACTCCTCCATCTTGTCTTCGGCCGCCTTGCGCAGGAAATCAGCGTCATATTCGGTCCAGGCACCGGCCGAGACGAGGTAGTAATTGTTCTCGCCATTGCGGACGATGGTGTATTCAGTGCGGGTGGTGCCATGCGAGGTCAGCGCATAGGTCAGGTTGATGCGCCCGACCTTGGGCAGCTTGTTACAGGTGAACCAATCCAGGAACCGGGTTGCACCGGGGCCTTTGACGACATGTTTGGAAAAGGCTGTCGCGTCGATCAGGCCAACGCCCTCACGGATCGCTTTGGCCTCGTCTACGGCGTGCTGCCACCAGCCACCCCGACGGAAAGACCGCGCGTCATGGTCAAAGTTCTCGGGCGCGTCCAGCGGGCCGTAGTAGTTCGGGCGTTCCCACCCGTTAACCCAACCAAATTGCGCACCGCGTGCCTTTTGACGGTCATAGGCTGGTGCGGTCCGCAAAGGACGCGCTGCCGGGCGTTCCTCATCCGGGTGGTGCAGGATGTAGACGTGATCGTAGCATTCCTCGTTCTTGCGCGCCGCGAATTCAGTCGTCATCCAGTTGCTGGAATACCGCTTGGGATCCAGCGAGGCCATGTCGATCTCGGCCTCGCCATCGACCATCATCTGCGCCAGATAATACCCGGTGCCGCCCGCGGCAGTAATGCCAAAGCTAAAGCCCTCGGCCAGCCACATGTTGCGCAGACCCGGCGCCGGGCCCACCAGCGGGTTACCGTCGGGGGTATAGCAGATCGGGCCGTTGAAATCGTCTTTCAGGCCGCTTTCTTCGCACGACGGCATCCGGTGGATCATCGCCATATATTGGTCTTCGATCCGCTCAAGATCCAGCGGGAACAGATCGGCGCGGAAGCTGTCCGGAACGCCATGCTCAAAGCAGGCAGGCGCGTTCTTTTCATAGACACCCAGAATCCAGCCGCCGCGTTCTTCGCGAACGTAAGATTGCGCATCGGCATCACGGATCACCGGGTGTTCGGGGTTGCCCTCATCGCGCCAGGCCTTCAGCGAGGTGTCAACATCGGTGACGATGAACTGGTGCTCGACCGGGATTGCGGGGATCTTGATGCCCAGCTTTTTCGCGGTGCGCTGCGCGTGGTTGCCGCTGGCGGTCACGACATGTTCGGCGGTGATCACGATTTTTTCGTCGCTTTCAATCAGGTTACCGCCTTTTTCAACCATCTTGGTGCAAGTGACCTCCCAATGGGTGCCGGTCCAGTGGAATTCATCCGCCTGCAGCTTGCGCACGATCTCTGCCCCGTGCTGGCGTGCGCCTTTAGCCATCGCCTGGGTCACGTCAGCGGGGTTAATGTAACCGTCGGTATGATGGTACAATGCACCCTTCAGGTCTTCGGTCTTGATCAGGGGCCAGCGTTCCTTGATCTCATCCGGGGTCAGCCACTGATACGGCACCCCACAGGTTTCGGCTGTGGACGCGTAGAGCATATATTCGTCCATACGCTCATCCGTCTGCGCCATGCGCAGGTTGCCAACCACAGCGAACCCCGCATTCAGGCCGGTTTCGTCCTCAAGCTGCTTGTAGAAATCGACCGAGTATTTGTGGATATGCGTCGTCGCATACGACATGTTGAACAACGGCAACAGACCCGCCGCGTGCCAAGTCGAGCCCGACGTCAGCTCATCCCGCTCGATCAGCATCACATCGTCCCAGCCCGCCTTGGCCAGGTGATAGGCGATCGAGGTTCCAATGGCGCCGCCGCCAACAACCAATGCTTTGACTTGGGTTTTCATAACCGGGCGTCTCCCCTTGAATTCAGTTGCCACCATATGGCGCAATTGAACCCCTCGGCGCGACATTCATCCGACCAGTGATATGAAAAAAACGACCCCCAAACCTGCGAGAGTCGTTTTTCATCTGGCGAGCGAAGCTTTTAGCCGCCAGTCAACGTGCATTTCTTGAAGGCGTCTCTTGAAGCGCATTTGCTCGAAAAACCTACCCCGTCCTTGTTGACGCGGACCGCAGGCGCCTGCGCGGAGTCGCTTTTCTGGAAGTAGGATTTCAACCCGCCCAAAAACCCGCCTGACCCCGCATCCTTGGCTTCGCTAGCGGGTGCCTCCTTACTGCCGAAAGATGCAAAAAGACGCCCAAACATGTTATCACCGCCCGAACTGGCTTGTTCGGTTTCCCCTTCCATCAGTGTAATCAGCCCTTGGCGATATCCGGTCTGCACCAGATCATCCGCAGATTTGATGTTGTTCGCCGTCAGGTCAAAGGTGTCCGCCGGCAGCGCATATTGGCTGGCCAAGGAGTTAGCAACCAGCGCCAGCCCGTCGATATTGTTGAGCCGCAGCCGCGCCAGCTCACCTCTCAACTTAACGAACTCTGCCCGCAGCTCAGCCATTTTCGCAGCCAGCTCCAACTCACTGTCCGGGTTGGCGATTGTGCCGATCCCCACCCCCGGTACCGGCTTGCTTAGCAGCGCGTTCAGCCCATCATAATCAAGCTGGGCAAGAAACGCTGACACCTCTTTGGTTGGTGCGTCAGCGTAAATCTTGAATCGGATTTCTTCACCCAGGCCAAGGGTACCCTTGTAGATATCAAAGCCAGGCTCGGTCTCTAAATCCGAAATTGTCGCAGTGACTATCGCCCAGAACGCCCGGTCACTTACCGTAATCACGCTGGATCTGCTTTCCTGGAATTGGAAATAGGCCACTCCTCCGATCACCCCGACGGGGGCGTAGTCGCTGCCGCCTTGGCCCAAAGAGGCAACAGATTGCGCGATGCTGCCCGTCAGCGTGTTGGATCTGGCGTTTTTCCTGAGCAAAACCTGCAACCAAAGCGTGTGTTCCCCTTTTTCGTAGACCACGCTTGTGCGGTCCAACTTCCGGACCACCTGCTCAGCCTCCTGCACAGCGACATTTCTGGCCAGCGGTCGGGCTGCTTCACTGACATTGTTCAGGCCCGGGCCTTCGCGCGCATCAAGCGTATAGTCGCCATCCGCAAGCGCACGGCGCACCCAGCCGTTACCGGCATCGGGCAAATACGGTTTGCCGCCAGCCCGCCAGCGTTTCGCGCGCTCGCGCTCTGCCTTTTCCGCGTCCAGCCCTTGGTCAAAAATTGCGAACCGGTGCTTGATCGTGTCCACATAACCGCTGGCGGTCAGGGTTCCTTCGTTCTTTTTGTCTTGTTGGTAATAGTCGAGGCCCGCAACAGCCAAAATCACGATCAATGCAAAGCCGATAAGACGAAGTGCGCCCATAAATACCCTCGGAATCAAAAACTGCTCTTTTTGGGGTTCCCTAGTCCCGAAATAGGGCAGGCATATGACGCTGTTCTAAAAACCTGAAATTGCCAGATCACTCCAAATCCAGAAAAACCTTCCCGGGATTCATGATGTTATCGGGATCTAATGCCTGTTTGATGACCGCCATAAAATCAACGGCGCCGCCAAGCTCTTTCAGCAGATAGGGCCGTTTGCCCTGCCCGATACCATGCTCGCCGGTACAGGTCCCATCCATTGAGATCGCAAGCTCGTTCAACCAGCCTACGAACTTGTCGGCGGCGGCGATTTCACCGGGGTTTTCCATGTCGATCAGCAACAGACTATGGAAATTCCCATCCCCAACATGCCCGACAATCGGTGCCATCAGCCCAAGCTCTTTGGCCTTATCCTGCGTTGCCGTGACACATTCAGCCAAACGCGAGATCGGAACACAAACATCGGTGGAAATCCCCCGCGCGCCGGGGCGCAGCTGTAGACTGGCCCAATACATGTCATGCCGCGCCTGCCACAGCTTGTTACGCTCTTCGGTGGTTGCGGTCGCGGCGAAATCGGTGCCACCGAACTCATCCGCGATCTGGCCAAAGGTTTCCGCCTGCTCAACCGCGCCAGCGTCCGAGCCGTGGAACTCCAGCAGCAGCAGTGGCGTTTCCGGCAGATTAAGTCCCGAATAGGCGTTGGCCGCCTTGACCGACAGCTCATCCAACAACTCAATCCGGGCCACGGGTACGCCGTACTGGATGGTCATCATTACCGCCTTACAGGCCGCATCAACGGTCGGAAAGGAACACCGCGCCGAGGTGATCGCCTCGGGGATACCCTGTAGCCGAAGGGTAAGTTCGGTGATAATGCCCAACGTGCCTTCGGCCCCGATCAGCAAACGGGTCAAATCGTATCCAGCCGAGGATTTGCGCGCCCGGTGGCCCGTGCGGATGATCTGCCCGTCCGGCATCACCGCCTCAAGGCTCAGGATGTTGTCCTTCATCGTGCCATACCGCACCGCATTGGTGCCCGAGGCCCGCGTGGCCGCCATCCCACCCAGCGATGCATTCGCACCCGGATCAATGGGAAAGAACAATCCCTGATCGCGCAGATGGGAATTCAGATCCTCGCGTGTCACGCCCGGCTGCACGACACAATCCAGATCCCCGGCATGGACGGCCAGCACCTTGTCCATCTGGCTCAGATCCACCGAGATCCCACCAGCCGGTGCATTCACGTGCCCCTCAAGCGAGGTGCCTGTGCCAAAGGCGATTACCGGAACCTTGTGCCGGGCGCAGGTTTTGACGATCTCGGACACTTCGGCGGTCGAATTGGGAAAGACCACCGCATCCGGGGCCTGATTGGCGATCCAGGTGGTCGTATGACCATGCTGTTCACGGATCGCCAGACCGGTTTGCAAGCGGTCCCCGAACTTCTGTTTCAGGATGCCGACCGCCGTTTCGATCCCGACCTCATTTCGCGGCAATGCTGTGGCCTGCACCATATGGGTTCTCCTTACTCGCCCAGCGCAATGCCTTCACGGCGTGGGTCGGCACCACCGATCAGAGCGTCACCAATTTCTATCGCATGCAGCCCCGATGTCAGATCGCGCGGGTTCACCTCGAACCCCAGTTCGATAAGCGTGTCCGAGAACCCTTCGGCAGCGGTGCCCTGTTCAAGGTCATATGTGCCAAAGCGGTTGACCAGATGCGGCAGCGACAGCGCTTGCTGCACATCCATATCCCAATCCGCCCAGGCAATTATGGATTTGGCCACATAGCCGATGATGCGGCTGCCACCCGGTGATCCGATGGCCAGAACCGGCTTGCCGTCCTGCATGACAATTGTCGGGCTCATCGACGAACGCGGGCGTTTGCCCGGTTCCAGCCGGTTGGCAATCGGCACCCCGTCGCTGTGGGTTCTGAACGAGAAATCCGTCAGTTCGTTGTTCAGAAGGAAACCGTTCGTCATCAACCGCGACCCGAACCCGTTTTCAATCGTCGTGGTCATCGACAGCACATTGCCAAACTGATCCACGATCGAGATATGCGAGGTCGACGGCAACTCGAGCGAGGTATCATCCGCCCAGTTCGACGCGTGATCGAATTCCGGATTGCCCGGCGCAACCTCAATCAGCGCGCCCTCGCCGCCCAACAACTCACCACGATCAGACAGGTAATCGGGATGAACCAGACCCTGCGTTGGCATCGGGACAAAATCATGATCGGCCATGTAACGACCGCGATCCGCAAAGGCCAAGCGTGAGGCATCGCCGATCAGACGCCATGCATTTGCATCCTCGGGGCCCATGGCGGCCAGATCATATCCGTCCAACATGCCCAGAATCTGACCAACTGTCAGCGCCCCGGACGAAGGCGGGCCCATGCCGCAGACCTCATAGGTGCGATAGGTTGCACAGACCGGTTCACGCTCGATCACCTGATACAGCGCCAGATCGACACCGGACAGAACGCCCGGATTGTCGGGCGCATTGCGCACCGTGCTGACGATACCGGCTGCTATTTCGCCGCCATAGAACCCGGCTGACCCTTCACTGGCCAGAACCCGCAGGGTGTCGGCATAGGCCGGGTTGGTCAGCCGCTGTCCCTGATGCAACGGCTCACCATCGGGCAGAAAATACGCGGCTGTTGCGGGAAAACGGGACAGGCGGTCCGCATCCGCCTCGACAAGGTTGGCCAGGCGCGGAGAGACAAGAAACCCTTCGTCCGCCAACGCGATCCCGTCCTGAAACAAGCCGGGCCACGGGCTGCGGCCCCAGCGCCGATGTGCCTCTTCCAGCAAGGCAGGTGTGCCGGGCGTGCCGACCGACAGCCCCCCGACCACCGCGTCAAAGAATTTCAGTGGTTCGCCGTTGTCGTCGTGAAACAGCCTGTGGTCGGCCTCAACCGGGGCGGTCTCCCGCCCGTCCAGCGTTGTCAGCTTACCGGTTGCGGCATCGTACCAAACCAGAAACGCGCCCCCCCCCAGACCCGAGGACTGAGGCTCGACCAGACCCAGCACGACCTGCACCGCCACCATCGCATCCGCGGCCGAACCACCGGCCCGCAACACCTTGGCACCGGCCTCAACGGCCAGAGGGTTCGCAGCGGCAATCATCCAATTCTGCGAGGTGACCGGCTGACCGGCCATTTTCGCCTCGAGCGCGGCAATGACCTCTTCGGTCAGGCCCTGAACCTGGCCTTGCGATGCGCCTTCGGGGGCGACCGCATCCGCCGTTTCCTGTGCGAATGACGCCCCACCCAAGGTCAGGGCTGTCAATAACAATCCCGATATCAGATTCCGTTTCATAGTTTCCTCCTGACAACTGATTTTCGCCGCAACGGGTCGAAAGACCCGATCGCGTTACAACATGGATGGCACGACCTGATCCGGTGGGCGGTGCCCATCGTCGAACGTCTTGATGTTTATGATCACTTTCTCGCCCATCTCGATCCGGCCTTCCAACGTGGCCGATCCCATATGAGGTAACAGAACGACGTTCGGCAATTGCCGCAGGCGCGGGTTGACGTCATTGCCGTGTTCGTACACGTCCAGCCCAGCCCCGGCGATATCGCCCGACCGGATCAAACGGGTCAGCGCGTTTTCGTCCAGAACCTCACCCCGAGAGGTGTTCACCACGACGGCCGAAGGCTTCATCAGCTTCAACCGGCGCGCATTCATCAAATGAAACGTCGACGGGGTCGACGGGCAATTGATCGAGATGACATCCATCCGCGCGACCATCTGATCCAGACTTTCCCAATAAGTCGCGTTCAGTTCCTGTTCAGTCTCGGGGCGCAATTTGCGGCGATTGTGGTAATGCACCTGCATTCCAAAAGCGGCGGCGCGGCGGGCCACCGCCTGACCGATACGTCCCATTCCCAGAATGCCAAGACGGCGGCCACCGATCCGGCCACCCAGCAAGGCATTCGGTGACCAGCCGGACCAACCGCTTTCCTGCATGACGGACAGACCTTCGGGAATCCGACGTGTGACGGCCAATATCAGCGCCATCGCAATGTCGGCCGTGTCATCAGTCAAAACACCTGGGGTATTCGATACAAGGATACCGCGCTGTCGGGCGGTTGCGACGTCGATGTTATCAACCCCGGCCCCATAGTTGGCAATCAGGCGCAGATTCTCGCCCGCCTGCCCCAGCAAGCCGCCATCAATCGTATCTGTTACCGTCGGCACCAGGACATCCGCATTTTGCACGGCAGTAACCAGTTCCTCGCGTGTCATGGGGGTATCATCATCGCGCAGCTGTACATCGAACAGCTCGCTCAACCGGGTTTCAACCACCTCAGGCAACCGTCGCGTAACGACAACACTCAGACGTTCTCTTGGCACCTTTGCACTCCCACTGCTTTGCAAACCTTTGCGCGTCATGGCATCGTGGCGCAGGATAAGGCGGGGCACAAGAACCCCAAAGGCATTGAGTCGACCTTTTTTCGAAACCCGATAAACAGAGACAAGAGCAGGCGTTCAGTGAGGGGCATTCTAACGGTAAAACGCCGGGTTTTGGCGATTATGTCTGCGTTTCTGATCGCACTTGGCACCCTGACTGCCAGCGCGCAGGACAAGCGTGGACCTGTTACCAACCTGCCATTGCCACGGTATGTTTCGATGAAAGCCGCCGAAGGCAACGTACGCCGGGGGCCATCGCTGACCCATCGAATCGACTGGGTCTTCAAACGACGCGGGATGCCGTTGCAGATTACGGCGGAATACGGCAACTGGCGCAAGGTTCAGGATCGTGACGGCGCCGGTGGCTGGGTTCACTACGCCCTGCTGTCAGGGGTGCGCACGGTTCTGATCGAATCCGAGATGCTGCCAGTCTTTACCACCCCGGACCCGAATTCGCAGGTCAGCGCCCAATTCGAATCCGGTGTTGTCGCGCGGCTGGGCACCTGCAATCTGGAATGGTGCCACATATCGGCGGGCGGCTATCGCGGATGGACGCAGAAATCGAACCTCTGGGGTGTGGACCCCGCTGAAATCCGCGAGTAGGCAGCGCCGCCTCAACCGTTAGTGCATTGTTTCAGGACGTGCGGGCAATGAATTCGCAGGTCACCTTGACCAATTCAGGCCCGACATCTTCTTGCAGAAAATGCCCCGCATTCGGCAGCAACACATGCGGCTGCCCCACCGCACCAGGGCAGAGTTTTTGAAACACGCTGTCAATCCCGGCCATAACCATATCATCGGCCCCAAAAGCTGTCAGAACAGGGGTTTGCAAATTGCGGATCACCTCCCAGGCCTTGCGGTTCGGTACCGCAGCCGGGTCATCGGGCGATCCCGGCACCAGCATCGGAAACTGTCGTGCCCCCGCCTTGTAGCTTTCATCCGGAAACGGCGCGTCATAGGCTGCAATAACGTCATCCGGCAGCTGCAAAGTTGTCCCGCCCTTCAGAATACCCCCTGCAGGGAACACCGGAACGTCCTGGCTGAACTTTTGCCAGTTTTCAAAGGCCTCTCCCAATGGCTGATCACCTGTTGGCAAGGCGGTATTGCCCACGACGACACGTGCGAATCTGTCAGGCATCTCCGCCCACAGGCGCAGCCCGATCAGCCCACCCCAGTCCTGACAGAACAACGTGATGTTACGCAGATCAACCGCGCGCAGCCACTCTCCCATCCACAAGACGTGACGCTCATAGGTATAATCGCCGCGCTCGGTCGGTTTGTCCGAACGCCCGAAACCGATCAGATCCGGGGCAACCGCGCGATGCCCTTTTGCCACGAAGCCTGCGATCATATGCCGATAAAGGTACGACCAACTGGGTTCGCCGTGCATCATCAGCACGGGATCGGCATCCCGCGGCCCCTCATCAACATAGTGAACGCGCAAGCCTCCACCTTCGGTGTCATCAACCTGAGTGTAATGCGGAGTGAACGGGTAATCGGCCAATCCCTCGAACCGATCATCAGGAGTGCGTAGAGCTTTCATATCCAACCTTCTCAAATCACAACGGGTATCTGGATGAGCGTGCCACGCTGCCCCGGACCCTGTCACCCCACGAAACAGAGATGACCCCGGCGATGCAACGCCCCATTGAAATCTCACGCCCCGCAGCCCGGTTCAAAGCATCAAGCCCTTGAGGCTCCGAACCGACCCAATTTCCGCAGCGATAATGTCGACAGAAAAGCAGTTCATGCACGCGGCGGCGGGTCCCGAAAAAAAATGTCAAACCTTGCTCTTTTTTTGCTGGAAAGGTCTTGAACCCGCCAACCAACAATCGTAGACAGCGCCTCACCGTTGGGGTGTAGCCAAGTGGTAAGGCAGCAGTTTTTGGTACTGTGTATCGTAGGTTCGAATCCTACCACCCCAGCCATATTTCATGAAAAATGAACCACAGGTCGACCAAGGGTTGATGTACGCCGTGCAGCCCGCAGGCCTGAAACCAGCAACTGCGATCAGAAATTGCCGCTTGCCCACGGCGATCTGCCGGAAAGAGATTTGTCGCGCACGTTACTGATTTCCAATGATGCTGCCGCAAAGATTGGGCAGGGGAACATCAAGCGCCTGATGTATGCAAGCACCGAATAAATGTACCAGTACGCAGCCTTTTGGACCCAACGGATAGGTTGACAAAAACTGTTGGGAATTCTAGGTCGCTGGAAAGATGGGTAAATCAGCCCATTCGCCAGATTGCGTTTCGCAAGATGAAACACGTGCAATCAAGCCAGAGAAGCCGATCAATAAACAAGTCCTGACAGTGCCGTGGCGTCTGAAAGACCCCGGCAGGTGCGGCATGTGAATTGGACGAATTGGATATGACTCCGGCTCTGGCGGGTCCAACCTAAGAAGAAATGCTATGACGCTTTATTTCGGTTTTCCGGCATTGCCTGAAAAGCATGTGGCGATCTCACGTTTTGCGGGATCGCTTGTATCGTCCTTGGTCCTCGGCACGCGCATGAAACATCTGTTGATCATCATGGCGGCACTTGTCGTAACCTCGTCGGGCCTTGCTGCGCAAGACGCGACGCCCCAGCCCGCGCCGCAGGTCTCTCAGGCGACCCCCAACCTGCCCGCACCGGGCAGCGCCATTGAAACGCCGCCACTTTCAAGCAGTGAACACCCTGCCGAACAGGCACCCGCCATCCTACCGGCCACCGAAACTGTGGCCGAAGTCGCACCGCTGGCCCAACAGCCCCCATTGCCCCAGCAAGAGGGGTTCTTGGCTGCAGCGCAGGGTGCTTTGGCCAAGGCAACCGATTTTCTGCGCACCGGCGGGCCGTCCATCTGGGTCATCGCCGCGCTATCGGTCATTACCGTTGCACTGATTTTGTGGAAAATCTGGCGGTTGGCACTGATCGGTGCATGGTCGCGTGGCAAGGCCGGATTGGCCGTCGACTTGTATGAGGTCGGAAACACCGAAGCCGCCCTGGCCACGGTCAGGGGCCGCCGGGGCATCCGTTCGAAAGTTTTGGAAAATGCGATCCTCGCCCTGCACAACATGCCTGAGAACCGCGCCCGCGAAGAGGTTTCGCGCGTTGCCAAGCGCGAGATCGCCAACGCCGGAACGGGTTTGCGGGCGTTGGAACTGATCGCAACAATTGCACCTTTGCTGGGCCTGTTGGGCACCGTTCTGGGTATGATCGCCGCGTTTCAGGCGCTTCAGCACTCCGGCAGCCGGGCCGACCCCGCCCTTTTGGCGGGCGGCATCTGGGAGGCGCTTTTGACCACCGCCGCAGGTATGGCCGTGGCCATCCCGGCCTCGGCGGCGTTGACCTGGTTCGAGGCTGTGATCGACCGCATTCGCCGGGACGTCGAAGATGGCGCAACACGCCTGTTCGTATCCATAAAGCCGCGGGAACTTAATCTGGCCGCGGAATAAGCCGATGCAATTCGCACCACCGCCCAAACCCCGCCGCAAGCCCAGCCTTACGCCGATGATCGACGTGGTCTTTTTGTTGCTGGTGTTTTTCATGCTGGCGTCGCGGTTTGGTGCGGATGCGGCACTGCCCTTGCCGCTGGCCTCTGCCGGTGGGGAATACACCGGCCCGCCACGCTTGATTGATGTGTTGCCCGACGCGGTGGCGCTGAACGGGACCACGACGGCCGACCTTATTGGCGATCTGGCACCCCTGATGCAGACCCCTGCGGATATGCTGATCCTGCGTGGCAAGGATGGCGCAACCCTGCAACGGATCGTGACCGTGACCGAAACTCTGCGTGACGCCGGATATACATCGGTTGTCTTGGTGGAGTAGCGCGATGGATTTCTCAGAACCGCCCCGCCCGCCCCGCGCTGAATCCATCGTTCCAATGATCAACGTGGTCTTTCTGCTGCTGATCTTCTTTCTGATGACGTCGAACCTGGCACAGCCCGAACCGTTCGAAATCACCCCGCCCCAGTCGGTTTCAACGACTAAGCCAGAGGTTGAGCAGGTGCTATATGTCGACAAGACCGGGCGCACTTCGTTTCAGGGGAACGAAGGCGACGCAGCGCTAAGCGCACTGGCCGCGATCAGCGGTACTGACAGCACCATCCAGATCCGCGCTGATGCCGGGTTGGAAGCGGTAGCACTTGCGCGTCTGCTTAACCAATTGGCCCACGTCGGATTTGGCAGGGTCGAACTGGTGGTGGCCCCGAAATGAAACGTTGGTTGGAAACACTGACCTTCCTGACCCTTGCGGTTGCACTGCATCTGGTGGTGCTCGCCAGCCCGCCGAAATCCGGTATCGCGGCTGGCGGCAGCGGTGGCGATGCGATGGTCTCACTCAAGGCGGCGGCCCCAACCGTGGCCGAGATGGTCGAAGCCTGGGAACGTCCGCCTGCGGTTCAGACCGACATCCGGCCCGAAATCACGCCCCCCAGCGCAGCCGCGACCAAAGCGCCAACAATGCCCGATCTGAAAATTGACCAGGCCCCACGCGCGCAGGTCAAAGTCGCGCTTGCCAAGCCGCAAAAAGACCGGGACGTGCAGATCGACACCACCCCTCCGCCTCCGCCAGCCCCACCAAAGGCGCAGGCCAAGCCCAAGCCTGACGTCGCCCCCAAACAGCGCCCGCCGAAGAAACCCAAACAACAAGGACACAAGGCCAAGGTCACTTCGGCAGGCGTCGCCAAACAGGTCTCGGCCGGGTCCGGTGGTGCGGCGCAGGCCGGTGCCGGCAGCGCGCGTGTTTCCACCGCTTCGGCCGGGCAAACGGCAAAGCTGCAGGCCGTTTGGGGCGCAAAAATCCGCGCCCGCATCGAACGCAACAAACGATATCCGCGCGGATCGAGAGCCAAAGGGGACGTGACCATTCAGTTGACTGTGACGCGCGGCGGTAAGCTGATGAGCCACCGTTTGGTGAAATCTTCAGGCGATGCAAAACTGGATCAAGCCGCGCTGAGCGCCGTGCAACGCACACCGAAGCTTCCCAAGGCCCCGAAAGAACTGGGCGGTGACAGCTTTCGCTTTTCACTTATGATCCGCATGATGCCCCGGCGGTAGTAGCGCGGGCATCTCCCCCCACAGCGGTGACTGCCCCGTCCGAAACAACCCCGAGTCCTTTGTTAATGCATTGAAAAACCCACCTTCACACATACTTGACAATTACTATCAGTAATTCTACCAGACCTACGGCGCGTGAGGTTCACGCGCCCAAGCAAGACCTTTCCGCCAGTGCACGCGGCCAGACGTCAAGCCATACATTGAAGGACAGCAAACCCGTGCTGAGGTGAACCCACCCAGGCCAGACGGGGGTGCTTTCGTGTTTCAAAACACATTGCGCCAGCGCCGGTCGTTGGCGTGCGGAGAGAAGCTATGCCAAGGCCCCCGGCCGATCTGATTACCGAGGCCACGATGGATCAGGTCTTTGACCTGCCCTGCACCGTTATCGCCGACCCCGTTCACGGCACCCCCCACGTTAGCCCGGCCTGAAAGGACACACCTGTGACAGTTCACCCCAATTTCGCCCTGCAGGCAGAAACCACGCTGCGGCACCTGAACTTTGATGCCATGAAAATGGTGATGCTGCATCAGGCGCAGGAATACGACTTGCCGATTATTGAAAACAACGACACTTGCGTTTGTATTCAAATGAACCACGGCTGCCTTCGCTTCAAGAACGCAGCTGATGGCATCAGGACCACGGCCTTTGCCGCCCAACAAGACTGGCTGTTCATGCTGAAAGAGGGGCTTGTGTGGCAGTTGGAACAGTTTTCGCCGGATACTGCCGCGCAGGTGCGGTGGTCGGATGTGGACAAGGCCGGTGGGCTGCCGCCGAATTTTCACTTTGCCACGGTGCAGTCCGTCAGATGGATCGGCGCATCCTTTATTCGCGTTCGGATCAAGGCAAAAGGGCTGTCCAGCTTTCAGGACGACGCCATTCATTTCCGAATTGTTCTGCCGCCTGCTGATCTGGGCGATGTCGAATGGCCTCATGTCTCGGAAAACGGGTCGACCGTCTGGCCTACGGGGGCCAAAACCCTGCACAAACCCGTCTATACCACGCGCTGGATCGACCATGCGCAAGGGGTGATGGATTTTGACGTCTTCGTGCACGAAGGGGGGCGCGTGACCGATTGGGCAAGCAGCGTCGCACCAGGTGCGCAGGTGGCCTTTGTCGGCCCCGGCGGGGGTGGCATCCCCAAGACGGATCGGATTTTGATGTTTGCCGATGAAACTGCCCTGCCCGCCACGGCGCGCATAATGGAAACCCTGCCCGCCGATACCAATGGTCACGTGACAGTGCTGGCCTCACACGAAGCTTATTGCTCGTACGCCATAACGGCCCCGGCAGGCGTGTCGGTTTCGTGGTTAGATCGCGAGACCGGACATTCCCTGGCTGACATTGCAATTGAGATGCGCGACAGGTTTCCCGAACATTATGTTTGGTTTGCCTGTGAAAAAGCAGACGCGCGCAGGTTTCGCACCGCATATAAGGCGAAAGGCGGCGATCCGGCCAATGCTTACATCGCGGCGTATTGGAGCCGCCGTTAAACCCGCCCAGCGGATTTCCCTGTCGCACCAATCCGGATTGCCGGTCGATGCGGTACAGATCGCTCAGGACACCACGCGCAGCCTGGCTGCGGTGTGCGTGCCCGCCTGTGGGGTCGATCCGGCGGGAAACCGGTTTGCAAAGGTCAGACCTGATCTAATCACGTCCGGGTCCAACCTGCCCCGGGTCAATGCGTCAACGGATTCGCGGGCCGCGGCTGTGTCATCGCGACGCATGAAATGCAGTACGTACATCAGCGTCGCTTCGTCTTCTGTCAACTGGCCTCGGCTGTATTCACAAAACGGATCGGCGTGATCGAAAGCAACGTCGCGACATTGCACGACGTATCTCAAGAACCGCGCCAGCAGATGCGCGGCGGACAGGCCAACCCGATCTCCCCACCGCTCGGCCGCGATGGAATAGGCCAGATGCCAGGCTTGGGTCTCTGGCCGTGCGAGACTGTCGAAATGATGCCGCGCCACCACCAGAAGGCCATTTTCGAAGGTGTCGAAGGGAAAATTGACAATAGATTGCATACGGCCGTGACGCTTGACCGGGAAAGGCGCTGTCATGTGATTGACCTTTGCTTTTCCAGGCTTCCAGTAACGACCGTGGCGAGGTTTTCAGGCAAGGTGCCCTGTGGTTGATATCCCCAAGGCCCGCACGCCGCGACGTGAGCGGGAAATCGGATACCCGCATTCATCGGTTCCATTGTCCGTATTTCCATGTGTGTGCAAACCTTCCCGCGCCAAAGGCGGCGCGCATGAGCTTGCCGATTAAATCCTGAGAGGCCGGGCGCGATTCCAAGAAATCTGACTGAGCCGTGAAATACACTACTAAATTACTCGGAATTATCAATCGAAACACCACGTCACAATCAGCCCGTTGGGCGATGGCCTAAATCCTGTTCCCGATTGGGCCTGTTCGCGCGTGTCGCTATCTTCTCTGGTCCGACGAATATGCGAAAAATCATATACGTGCTAATAGAGGGATGATACCCAGATACTGCCGGGTCGTCAGCAAGGCGGTTGAGTGGCCATTAGCAGTTACGAAATAGCCAAATTATCGTTGATTTACATGAGGGACATAATGATTTCAGCAACGGGAATGAAAGGTGCCGCACTTGGTACGGCGCTTATTGCATCGGCGGCTACGATGACCTCGGCTCAGCAATCTGACTGGTCATACGATGCCACCATCTATCTGTTCACCCCCGAGACCGAGACAAAGCTTGAAACACCCCTTGGCACGGTGGATGGCACCCTCAAATTCTCTGACGCGCTAAAAAATCTGGACTTTGCGTTCATGGGGGCCATTGCTGCAACCAACGGGCGCTGGAGCTTTATGGCCGATTACAACTACACGAACCTGTCCTTTGACGATGCCTCTCCCACCCCGGCGAACGCAGAGCTGGACGTTTCGGTCAAAACACAATTTCTGACGGCCATGGCAGGATATCGCATTCATGAGGATCAGACCGTCAAACTGGACCTGGCGGGCGGTCTCAGATGGTACAGCACCAAGACCGACTTCACACTGACCCCTGGCACAGCACCCGCACGGCGCAATGTCGCGGATGACAGTTGGGTCGACCCGGTGATCGGCGCAAGGGCGCGGTTTTCGCTATCAGAAAAATGGGCCAGCACAGCCTATTTGGACTATGGCGGGTTCAGAAGCGGCAGCCAGACCTGGCAGGTCCTGGTCACGGCCGATTACATCATCAATGAACGGTGGATGCTGCGGGGTGGTTATCGGTATATCTCATTCGATCACGATATCGACGGCAATACTTATGAGTTCATCCAGTCCGGGCCGGTGTTTGGGGCGACCTACCGGTTCTAACAACGTAATTGGCGGCGTCGCCGGGCCAAACGCTGCGCAACGCCAAGGCTGATCATTTTCAAGCCACAGGGCAAAAAACTGAACCGTTAGGACATCAATACCGAGATGGTTTTCGGACTACTTCAGACCCCCAAGTATTTTCCGGTAATATCATGGGTCAACGCGCCCATCGCGCCAGACCAGACAGTGCGCCCACGTTCAAGGATCACGGCCCTGTCTGATACGGCGGCCAGTTCTTTCAGCGATTTGTCGATCAACAGGATCGCAACGTTGGTCTCTTGCTTCAGGCGACGTAGCGCGGCCCAGATTTCCTGCCGGACAATCGGGGCCAGACCCTCGGTCGCCTCATCCAGTATCAGCAGGCGCGGGTTGGTCATCAGCGCCCGGCCAATCGCCAGCATTTGCTGCTCACCCCCTGAAAGCGAGGCCGCCCTCTGCCCTTGCCTCTCACCCAATCGGGGGAGCAGCTCGGTTACCCGGCGCAATGTCCAATCGCCGGAGCGCGCTGCTGCGATCAGATTCTCACGCACGGTCAGGTCCGCGAAACATCGCCGCCCCTCGGGCACAAGGCCCACACCTTTGCGGGCGACCTTGTGGCTGGGCAGCGTGTGCAAATCCTGACCATCCAGCGTCAGCACTCCTTCCGAGCGGATCATCCGGCAGATCGCCTTCACCGTGGTCGACTTGCCCATCCCATTGCGACCCATCAGGGCAGTGACCTCGCCCTGTGCCATCTCAAGATCCACGCCGAACAATGCCTGACTGACACCATAGCTTGCTGTGAGGTTTTCGATCCGCAACAGCGTCATGCCTCATCCCCCAGATAGGCGTCGCGCACTTCGGGGTTGTTGCGTATCTCATCACCCGTACCTGTGGCAATCACCTTGCCATAAACCAGCACGCTGATCCGGTCGGCCAGCGCGAACACCGCGTCCATGTCGTGTTCCACCAACAGTATCGGTGCCTCAGCCCGCAGATCGTCCAGAAACCCGGTCAACCGTTTCGATCCATCGGCCCCAAGGCCCGCCATCGGTTCATCCATCACAAATGCCCGTGGCGACAGGGTCAGGGCCACTGCGACCTCAAGCTGCCGCCGCTGCCCGTGGCTGAGGTTGGCGCAGCGTGTGCCACGCTCCTCCCTCAAGCCCACACGTTCCAGCGCGCTCTCGGCCGTTTCGCGCAGGTCGGAGCGTTTCAACGCCGCGCGCCAGAACCGCCAGGCCGATCTCCCGGCCCCCATTGCGCCCAGCACGGCGTTCTCTAACACGGTATCTTCCATGCAAAGCTGCGAAATCTGAAAGGTGCGTCCCAGCCCGGCCTGCGCCCGCGCCTGCGTGCTGTGGCCCGAGACATCCTGACCGCCCAACAGAACCAGCCCGGAATCGGGTTGCAAGCCGCCACAAATCTGCTGGATCAGGGTCGACTTTCCCGCACCGTTCGGGCCGATGATGGCATGGATTTCCCCGGGCATAAGGTCGATCGACACATCGTCGGTTGCCTTGAGTGCCCCAAAGCTTTTGTTCAGGTTCAGCGCGGCCAGAACGGGATCAGACATGCGCGCCCTCTTTCCCAGTCAGCAGACCGATCAACCCTCCGCGACCGAACAAGACGATGCATAGCAGGATCACCCCCAGGTAGACATGCCAGAAATCCGTGATTTCACCCAGAAAATGTTCCAATGCGACATAGACACAGGCGCCGATCACCGGCCCCATCAGGCGCCCGACCCCGCCGATCACGATCAGGACGATCAGCTCTCCCGACAATTGCCAACTGAACATCGTGGGCGAGACAAAGCGGTTCAAATCCGCAAACAACGCCCCCGCCAGCCCGGTGATTGCACCCGAAAGGACAAAGGCCAGCAGCTTGAGCCGCATTGGGTTCAGGCCCACGGTTTCAACCCGCACCGCCGCCTGACGCGTGGCGTTCAGCGCCAGCCCGAAAGGGGACGCCTGAAGGCGGGCAAACAGGGCCAGCACAAGGCAAAGCAACGCAAAGCAGATGCCATAAAACTGGATTGGCATTAGCGTGTTGAGACCGGGAAAATCGTTGCGGACATAGATCGACAGCCCGTCCTCACCCCCGTATTGCGCCCAGGAGATGGCGAAATAGAAAAACATCTGCCCAAAGGCCAGCGTGATCATGATGAAATAAACGCCGGATGTGCGCAGCGACAAAAGCCCGATGAAAGACGCCGCCAGCCCCGAGGTGATCATAGCTACCAGCCAGATCACCGGCATGAACTTTGTGCCCTCGGTGGTGAAAGCCCCCAAATCCAGCGCGGTATAGGTCTGCGCGTGATAGGCAAGGATGCCCATCGCATAGCCGCCGATGCCAAAGAACGCTGCATGGCCAAAGCTGACCATGCCACCGATCCCAAGCACGATGTTCAGGCCCACTGCCGCCAGTGCCAGGATGACGGCCCGCGTCATCAGGGTGATCGTGAACGGCTGGTCGGCAACCAGCGCCCACAGCGGCAGCGCCAGCAGGCCTGCAATCATCAGGCCGTTGATATATCTCTCATCCAACCTCATGCGCGGGCTCCGAATAGGCCGGTGGGTCGCCAGATCAGCACCAGCCCCATCAGAACGTAGATACCCATCGAGGCCAGCGCCGAGCCGGTTTTCTGGGCCGCACCATTGTCCATGAACAGCTTGAACAACTCTGGCAGGAAAACTCCGCCCAGTGTGTCGGTCAGCCCAACCAACAGCGCCCCGATGAACGCGCCACGGACCGAGCCGATGCCGCCGATCACGATGACAACGAAGGCCAGGATCAGAACCGGCTCTCCCATCCCCACCTGAACCGACTGGATCGCGCCAACCAAAGCCCCCGCCAGCCCGGCCAGCGCCGCGCCCAGCGCAAAAACCAGTGTATAGAGTTTCGAGATATCGACACCCAGCGCCGCGATCATCTCGCGGTCGTTCTCGCCGGCGCGTATGCGGATGCCCAGACGAGTGCGCTCGATCAGCGCCCAAAGCCCCACGGCCACGGCCAACCCGATCCCGATCAGGGTCAGACGATACAGTGGGTATTCGATCCCTCCGGGCAGGGTCACGGGGCCGGACAGCGCGTCGGGGATGTCCAAAAACAAAGGGAATGAGCCAAAGACCCAGCGTGTTCCTTCTGAAAAAATCAGGATCAGCGCAAAGGTCGCCAGAACCTGATCCAGATGCGGGGCTTTGTACAACCGCCGGATCACGACCATCTCGACAATCGCCCCGGCCAAGGCCGCAGCGGCCAAAGCCGCGACAAGCGCCAGCAGGAACGACCCGGTCGCCCCGGCAACGGCAGCGGCAGCAAACGCGCCGACCATATACAGCGAGCCATGGGCCAGATTGATCAGGCCCATCACGCCGAAAATCAGCGTCAGCCCAGCCGCCATCAAAAACAGCATGACGCCGAATTGCAGCCCGTTCAGGATCTGCTCGATAATCAGGATCGAGGACATGGATACTCCGGCGTTCTGCCCGCCCCGTGTTCGGGGCAGGCAGGGTCAGTTACATCTTGCACTCGGCCGCATAGGCATCCGCGTGGTTTTCCAGCGCAACACCCAGCGTCTTGTTGGTGAAAACATCGCCCTCCTTGATCACTTCACGCGCATAGATCGTCTGAACCGGATGGTGGTTGGAGCCAAAGCTGAAATCACCACGGGTGCTGTCAAACTCGGCAGCACGCAGCGCCTCGCGGAAGGCATCGGCATCGGATGGATCGGCCTTGTCCAGTGCGGACAGCAGCAGGTTGGCGGTATCGAACCCCTGACTTGCATAAAGCGACGGCAGGCGACCGTATTCCGCCTGAAAGCTTTCGACAAACGCCGCGTTGGTCGCATTGTCGATATCCTTGTTCCATTGCGAAGTGTTCACCACGCCCAGCGCCGCATCGCCAACGGCCTGCAGGATGCCCTGATCAAAGCTGAAGGCCGGGCCGACCACGGGTTTTTCGATCCCGCTGTCGGCATATTGCTTGAGGAAGGAAATCCCCATGCCGCCCGGAAGGAAGAAAAACACGCTGTCTGCGTCACTTGCACGGATTTGCGCGATCTCGGCGGCGTAATCGGTCTGACCAAGTTCCGTGTAAATCTCACCGGCCAGATCACCGTCGAAGAACCGCTTGTAGCCCGTCAGCGCATCAACACCGGCCGGATAGTTCGGTGCCATGATAAAGCTGTTCTTGTAGCCCGCGCCGTTGGCATAGGCCCCGGCGGCCTCGTGCAGGTTATCGTTCTGCCAGGCGACGTTGAAATAGTTCTGGTGGCAGCCCTTCCCGGCCAGCGGCGACGGGCCTGCGTTGGGCGACAGATAGAACACGTTCTGGTTCACCGCCGCCGGTACAACCGCCATGGCAAGATTGGACCAGATGATGCCGGTCATCACATCGACCCGCTCGGACTGGATCATCTTGTCGGACAGTTGCACCGCGATGTCCGGCTTGCGCTGGTCATCTTCGATCACGACCTCGATGTCATCGCGGCCCGACTGAGCGATGGCCAGCATGAAGCCGTCGCGCACATCAATGCCCAGCCCGGCACCGCCGCCCGAAAGGGTGGTGATCATTCCAACCTTGACCTCGGCCAGCGCGCCGGTCGCACATAGCGCCGAAACCGCAGCGGCCGCTAGAAATTTTTTCATCTTCATCTCCCTTCGTTGGTCGTCTGACCGCAACTTATGTCACTTTTCGCGACCTTCGGTCTATGCCCCTGACAGAGCATTCTTTTTTGTTTTACAAACCACCCAGATAAAACACCGATCCCCCATGGACAGTCCAGAATTATTCCAATTGGGATCGTCATTTTCCCTGCCGCGTTTTATTCGCGGATCATCGTCAGGCGCATTTTGCTTTTGGGCGTTGCGATACATCTTTTTGCCAAACGCGCGGCGTCGCCAGACGGCCCGATGTTCAACAGCATCCGCCTGCCAAGGGCCGACAGAGGCCGCACTTAAAACTTTGGCGCAATCATGTCGGCATAATTGTCGGCCAAATCCTTGGCATCCGTGCGGTCGAACTTGACCGACGGCAGCGTTTCCATGTCGATCCGGGTCGCGCCATTGAACAGCTTTGCCAGATCCACGGTCAGGTCCACCTGAACGTCCCCATCAACCTGACTGTCTGATGGTATCGCAAATGACTGCTGGCGGGCATTTTCGGAAAACCCCACGTGATAGACCACAGGAGACACCGTTTCGCCGATCCGCAGCGCGCCCTCGAAGACCACGAACTTATACCCCACCTCCCAATTCCAGGCCATCTGGCTGTTGGGGTCCAGATCGCCACGCGGCTGGATCGAACTGTTCGCCTCGGGATCAACGCCAATCAGGAACCCGACGGTTTCAACCGATTGCAACGGCACATCCGTCAGGGTGATCGAATGCGACCGGTCTGCATTGTCGAACCGCAGCAAATGGTAACTGTCTGCTTCGGAGTATGTTTCCGCCCCTTTCGCGACGGACAGATTGCTCAGGTAAAACCGGAAATCGCGCACCCTGAACGTGCCCGGCCCGCCCGGGTTGTCATAGACGAACTGATCATAGACCAAGGGCGCACCCCCCATTTCGGCGTGGAACGTCAGCGTGATCGAGGTGCTTTTTTCGGGCAAAGCACGTAGAGTAAACCATCCTGCGGAGATCAGGATCGCTGCCGTCGAAATACCCAAGGTCACATGCGACAACCGCATCAGGTGTCTCCGTCAAACGGGTTGGAAAGCTGCGGGTTCGTCAAAAAGACCTCATCCGTCAGTGTGTGCAAAAAGGCGATGATGGCCGCCATCTCCTCAGGGGTCATGCGCAGGCCAATGGTATCTGGCCCATTGTCCGGCGCGTTGTCGGCCTCAAGGATCAATGGGCTGAGCGTGTCACTCACAACGATCCCATCGTTGTAATGGTCCATGACCTCTTCCAGCGTCTTGAACCGGCCGTCGTGCATGTAGGGGGCCGTTACCGCAATATTGCGTAACGTGGGGACCTTGAAAAACCCCTTGTGCGCCGAATTTCCCGTCACCGCCATCAATCCATCGGGCAGCGTTCCATCCGGGTCCAAGCCATTATTTGAAAACCCGTCCAGCGCATCGCGAAAACCCGACGTCAGAAACTGACTGTGGCAGTCAATGCAATTGCCGCCCCGCAGCGACACCTTCGTGTCCGGATGTGCCATGAACAGCTTGCGCCCATGTTCTTCTTGCGCGGTCAGGCGGGCCTTGCCCCGCAGGTATCTGTCGTATTTGGAATCTGACGAAATCAGCATCCGCATGAACGTGGCCAGGGCCTTGGCGGTGTTTTCGGCAGTGACATCACCATAGGCCCTGCGAAACATCCGCCGGTATTTGATTGAGGCGCGAAGCTCTACCATCAGGGCGTCGATATCCTGATCCATCTCGTCGGGGTGCTGTATCGGGATCAGCGCCTGTTCTTCTAACGAGGTCGCGCGCCCGTCCCAAAAGAACCTCTCTTGCCCCCACAGCAGATTGGCAAGGCTCATCGAACTGAACTCCAGCACACCCCCCGACAGGGCGGGGGATTTTGCGCGCCCATCGGTAAAGGCCAGGGCCTGCAAGTGACAGCTTGCACAGGACACCGTGTTGTTGCCCGAAAGAATAGGGTCATAGAAAAGATGGCGACCCAGGGCAAAGGCCTCTTGGGTCAGCGGGTTGTCTGCGGGCACGGAAAACCTGCCGAACACAAAGGGCGCCGAAAAATCAGCAATGGGTGTCGCGGTCGGACCCCGGGCACGGTCCCAGACCACCCAAGCCGCCACAAATACAAGTGCGGCGGCGGTCAGGGACAACAGCACCCGAAACACAGCGCGCCCGGTCGCTAATGGTGATGAACGAAACCAGAGCCGAACAGCCCTTCGATATTGTCCACCCCTTTGTTGTAACGCTCTTTGAAATCGACGGTGGCGATACGTTCACCAGTCGCCAGATCATGCACCGAGATCGTATGGGCATTCAGATCGGCAATGAAGTCCACATCCGTCGGATCATCTTCGGCCCCGTTGCCGAGGTTCAGCAGATTGTTCTGAACCGCGATCAGCTTGCGCCCCGAGGCCGATGTGAAAAAGATCATGTGATGCGCGCCGGGATCGGCAACAATGTCCGGCCCGCTGGACACAAGTTCCGGCAACGCCGCCAGTTCATAACGCTTTACGACACCCGGCAGCGCGTGAGAGATGAAAAGCTCGTCTTCGTTGCCATAGAATTCCAACGGCACAGCGGTTTCATTTGCGACGCCGCTATAGATGACCTCGGGCTTTCCGAAAGTTTTAGAGCCAGCGTCATAAGGCACCTTCCATGTTTCAAAGCCAAACATGGTATTCGCCAGAATGGCCGGTTCGATATCGGGGTGAATGCTGGGCCGGGCAAACAGAACCTCGACCGGAGAGGACGGAAAATCCAGCGGTTTTTCGTTTTCGACCGTGATGTTTTCGATGGGTTCCAACGTATTCAGGTCTATGATCGTCAGAACGTTGCCAACCCCGGTGGCCAGATCGGGATGCACGGTCGAGGTTACGACCATGCGGTCTTCGAAGGCGGAAATGCCGTGCGGATACATGATATAAGGCTCGCCCTCACCCACCTGGCTTTTGCGCGCCTCGATGACCTTGACCGATTCATTCGTCTGCGGATCGAACACGCCGACAGAGCCGCCGTCGTCGCCACCTGTGCCCCCCATGAACGTCACGAACATGTATTCCTGCCCGTTCGAGGTGGCCCACATGATGTCTTCTCCAACAATCTGACCCTGCGTATCAAGGCATGTGAACCCCGAAACAACCGGCGCACCACCCGCATCACGCGACAGTCCGATCTCGGCCAAACTGCAGACCGGATCCAGCCCGGTTGCGTAAAGCCTGCCGTTTGGACTGTAATAAAGATGGTGCAGCGGGTGCTCCATCTCTGGCTGTTCTACTTCGCTCAGGATGTCGCCGAACCGGTCGGATTCCGGGTCCAGTTCGACAATTGCGATACTGTGATTGGTGTCCAGTGTTGGAAGCCCGCGCAGCAGCACCATGCCCTGGCTTTCCTCGCGGTCCTGCGAATGCGCTGGCGACAGCCCGGTCACGACCACGCACGCGCCGATCAGGACGCTTTGACCAAATCTACTGAGTTTCATGGAATTCCCCCCCCCTTGCGAAGCTCCTGCAGAATATCAGTGAAAATGCGCTTTACCCGACGTAATACCACATCCACGGGTCCGTACCAAACCAGCGCCGCCGCGGGGCAGGCAGCCTGTTCGCAAGGGCGTTCGGGGGAATGAGCGCACCGGTGGGCAAGCGCTATGCGCCCGAAAGAACCGTTTTGATGATACGGCGCATATCTTCCGAAAAATCCTGACGCGATGAGGCGACCACAAGCGCGCCACGGGACGCGGTCACAAGAAGATGGGCGATGTCCTGCCCCTGTTCTGGCGAGGACGCGAAACCCGACCTCAGCAGGAATTCACTTAGCCTGATGCGATAACATTCCGGCCAGTTTTCTTTTTGCGAGGCCGCAACCTCCAGTGAATCTTCCACCAATTTGACACCATGCGGGGTCTTGGCCAGATCGACCCCGTCGCCGACAACCGCATCAAACACCCGTTCCAGAATGTCTTGCGGCGGGCCATCCATTTCTTCGAGGATGGCAAAAACGCGAGTGTAAACGTTGGTCATATAGGTCTTGAGCGACCAGTTGTAACACGCCTCTTTTGACCCGAACTTTTTGTAGATGGACTGACGGGACAGGCCCACCGCCTGCGCGATGTCTTCCATCGACGTCTTGCAGAAACCATTTTGGGCAAAGACGGATATGATGTCCCTGGGGTCGATACCAGAAACTGTCGAAGCGGTTACCATTGTTCCCCTTTCCAATGTCCAGCCGCTGGGGGCCGAGGCTTTCCGGTGCCACGGGCCAGACCTTGTGCGTTCCATTACAGCAGGAACGAAACTTGTCCATATTGACCGCACGTTGCCTGTGCAAATCCGCATTGACCCGGGGCAAATGCCGGGCGGATCATAAGCGGTGACTGTAAAGATTGGTTGACGGAAGGTGCTTGTCCCGCTCAATGTCAGAATCAGCCAAACGACAGGGAACTGTAGCTGTGCCAGTCAGAATGCAACACCCGATGATGCGTCGTGACACCGGATGCAATCTGGTCGTCTGACCTGTGGGATATTGACTGCCCCCATCTGACCCGCCTTCGGGTTTGTTTTGCTCTTTCAGGCTGATACTTCAATGATCCATACAGACGGATTGCGTTTGGCAATCGACATTGGCGGCACGTTCACTGACACCGTGTTATTGAACCGCGCGTCCGACGTGGTGGCGACCGCGAAAACCCCGACAACCCCGCAGCGCCCCGCTTTGGGCGCGCTGGCGGGTGCTGCGCATGTTCTGGATGACGCGGGTGCAGACTGGCGGCATGTGACCGGGTTGATCCACGGCACAACCCTTGCCACCAACGCGCTGATCGAACGCCGAGGCGCGGCAACCGCAACGATCACGACACACGGCTTCCGCGACATTCTGGAAATCGCGTATGAGCGTCGCTATAGCCAGTATGCCATTGACCTTGTCAAACCCGACCTGATCGTGCCCCGCACCCATTCGCTGACCATCGGCGGGCGCATGGATGTCAGCGGGCATGAGGTTTCACCGCTGGACGAAGCCCACGTCGCGGCGCTGGCCACAGAACTAAAAGCGTTAGAGGTCGAAGCGGTCGCCATCTGCCTTTTGCATTCCTACGCCAATCCCGCTCATGAATTGCGGCTGCGCGACCTGCTGGCCCTGCACGCCCCCGATCTTGTGGTTTCGCTCAGCCACGAGGTCAGCCCCGAGGCCCGCGAATTCGACCGGCTGTGTACCACGATTGCCAACGCCTATGTGCAGCCGCTCATGGCGGGTTATCTTCAGGATTTTGAGACGCGGTTCCGGCAAAAGGGCCTGTCGTGCCCAATTCTGATGATGACGGCCGGCGGGGGTATGACAACGCTTGAAACCGCCGCCCGGCTTCCGATCCGACTGGTGGAATCCGGCCCCGCAGGTGGGGCAATCCTTGCTGCGCGCATCGCCGAGGCGACAAGCGAGGCCAGCGTGCTGTCCTTTGACATGGGCGGCACAACCGCCAAACTGTGCCTGATCGACGATTTCCGCCCGCAAACCGCCCGCAAGTTCGAGATTTCGCGGGCCGAACGGTTTATCAGGGGCTCGGGGATGCCTGTCCGCATACCCGTGATCGAGATGATCGAAATCGGCGCCGGAGGTGGATCAATCGCCAGCGTCGACCGTCTGGGGCGTCTTCAGGTCGGACCGCACAGCGCCGGATCCGATCCCGGCCCTGCCGCCTTTGGCAAAGGCGGCGACAAGCCCACGGTCACCGATGCAGACCTGACGCTGGGGTTGATCGAACCCGCCCGCTTTGCCGAAGGGCGGCTGAAGATCGACCCGGATGCGGCCCATGACGCGCTGAACCGGGATGTCGGGGGGCCGCTAGCCCTTGGGCCGGATCAGGCCGCGTTCGCAATCAGCGAAATTGTGGACGAGAGCATGGCCGGGGCTGGGCGAATGCATGCGGTCGAATCCGGCAAGGATCTGGGCAACCGGCTGATGATCGCATTCGGCGGCAACGGCCCGCTGCACGCCACGCGCGTGGCCCGGCGGGCGCAAATGCGGCGCATCCTGATACCTCGTGATCCCGGCGTCGGGTCGGCGGTCGGGTTCCTGCACGCCCCGGTGTCGTATGAGGTTATCCGGTCACGCCACACCCGGCTGGATACCCTGGACACCAAAGGGCTGAACCAGTTCTTTGACGCCATGCAGGCCGAGGCAGAACAGGTCGTTCGGTCCGGTGCTCCCGACGCGCCCCTATTGCAACGCCGGGTCGCCTATATGCGATATCACGGCCAAGGCCATGAGATCGAAATCAAGCTGCCCAACCGTGCCCTGACCCATTCGGATGTGGGCGCATTGAAAGCGGCGTTTGAGGTTGAATACAGCAGACAGTTCAGCCGTGTTGTGCCGGGAATGGTCATCGAGATCCTGAATTGGGGGCTGGCCGTATCCTCACCGCCGCCCGCGCATCTGACCTGTCCGGAAGTGCCCAGGCTGCACCGCGCTGTTCCGACCGGCAGCCGACAGATTCTGTGTGACTTGACCGGGCGCTGGCGGTCGGCTGATGTGTTCAACCGTGCCGATCTTGCGCCGGGTGCCGAACTGACAGGCCCGGCCCTGATCGTCGAGGCGCAGACAACCACCTTCGTCAGCGCCGATTTCAACGCAACCGTGGATGGCCACGGCAACATTTGGCTGACGCAGCAACAGGAGGCCCAGAAATGATCCAGTCCGATACACGATTACAGGTGATGTGGAACCGCCTTCTGGCGGTGGTCGAGGAACAGGGGCAGGCACTGATCCGCGCGGCCTTCAGCCCGATTGTACGCGAGTGCGGGGATATCTCGGCCGGTATCTTCGATGCAAAGGGCCGGATGCTGGCACAGGCCGTGACCGGCACGCCGGGCCATATCAACACCATGGCCGAAGCGGTCAAAACCCTGTGCGTGCGCTTTGCCCAATCCGACATGAAACCCGGCGACATCTATATGACCAACGATCCGTGGATCGCCTCGGGTCACCTGAACGACTTTCTGCTGATGATGCCGGTGTTCTATCGCGATCAAGTCATCGGCTATACGGCCTGCACGTCACATCTGGTCGATCTCGGCGGGTTGGGCATGGGACCAGAAGGGTCGGATATCTTTGACGAGGGGCTGCTGATCCCGCCCTGCAAGCTGGTCAGTCAGGGCGAAGTCAACGCGCTGCTGCTTGAGATCGTCAAAGCCAATTCGCGGGAACCCATCGCCAACGAAGGCGACATCTATGCCCTGATCGCCTGTTGCGAGGCCGGGTCTGATCGGCTGGTTCAGATGATGCGGGAATTCGACATTTCCGACCTGCGGGCTTTGTCCGATTACATCATCGAAACCTCTCGGCGCGGCACGCTTGCGGCCATTGCCGCCCTTCCCAAAGGCACATGGCGGCACGTATTGCGGGTCGATGGTTATGATGACGAGATCGAGCTGCATGCTGCGCTGACCATTGCTGACGACCACCTGCTGCTGGATTTTGACGGGACTGCATCCTGCGTGGGCAAAGGGATCAACGTGCCGCTGAACTATGCCACGGCCTATTCCGTCTTTGCCCTGCGTTGCATCATCGGGGCGGATATCCCCAACAACGCAGGCTCGCTCGATCCGTTTCGGGTCACCGGCCCCAAGGGCTGTATCCTGAATGCGCAGCCCCCCGCCCCGGTCGCCATGCGGCATACACTGGGGCAGATGACCCCCGATCTGGTCTATGGCTGCCTGTCGCAGGCCCTGCCCGACAGGGTTCCCGCCGAAGGCGCATCCTGCATGTACGACCTGCCCCTGCGCCACGCGCCAGAGGCGACAGACCAGTTTGCGCTTGAGCTTGTGTTCAACGGCGGAACGGGTGCCCGGCCCCGGATTGACGGTCTGTCGGCCACCGCCTTTCCCAGCGGTGTTTGGGGCAGCCAGATTGAAACCACCGAGGCTGTCGCACCGGTCTTGTTTCACCGCCGCGAACTGCGACAGGATTCCGGCGGCGCGGGGCGTTTCCGCGGCGGGTTGGGTCAGCACATCGAACTCAGCGCGACAAAGAATCAGGACTTGATGCTGTTCCTGTCGGTCGAGCGGATCAAAAACCCAGCCAGTGGTCGCGATGGAGGGTTGGACGGGGCACCCGGCCGCATCACGGTGCAACCTGGCAACCGTCACCTGCCCGGCAAGGGCGAGGTTCGCATCCGGGCCGGTGAAACATTGAGTTTCGAAACGCCGGGCGGGGGTGGGTTCGGATTGCCAGAGCACCGTTCAGAAGACGCAATTCTGACTGACGTACAATCCGGCCTTGTCAGCCACGAACAGGCACAGAACCTATACCGGAGGCAGAAATGACCCGCGCCCACCCGCATATCGCGCGCATGTCGCCCTACACGCTGGCAGAGCTTAACGCGCCAAAGGGGAAACCTCTGATCTCGCTGTCGCAAAATGAAAGCCTGCGACCGCCCAGCCCCACGGCGGTTGAAGTTGCGGCGCGGGCTTTGGGGTCGTCGATGCTCTACCCCGATCCGGATTGGACGGACCTGCGGCACGCCCTGTCGGACCTGCACCGGATTGATGCCGCAGGCATTTTATGCGGCAGCGGGTCATTGGACCTGATCGGTGGCCTCGCCCGCGTGTTCTCGGGTCCGGCACGGGCAGTGCTGGCCCCCGCCCATGCCTATCCGTTCTTTCGCACAGCGGCGCAGCTTGCCGACGCGCGGTTCGATACGGCACAAGAGGTGGACGCCGTCGTCAACGTCGATGCCTTGCTGGCGGCGGTCAAGCCGGACACCGGGATCGTCTTTGTCGCAAACCCGGGCAACCCGACCGGTACGCGCATCCCGAAATCCGATCTTATCCGCCTACGGCAAGGGCTGCGGCCCGACATCCTGCTGGTGATCGACGAAGCCTATGGAGAGTTTGCCGACCATCTGGATGAAAGATGCTTCGATCTTGTTCAAGAGGGCAACACGGTCGTCTTGCGGACGTTTTCCAAGGCTTATGGCATGGCTGGCTTTCGCGTTGGATGGGGCTTGTTCCCCCCTGCCATCGCGGCAGAGCTGCGTAAGGTGATGAACCCCAACAACATCCCGGCCAGCGCGCAAATCGCCGCCGCAGCGGCGGTGCGGGATGATGCCTATATGCGCGAGACTTGCGCGATGACGGCTACTTTGCGGGATCGGGCATCAGCGAAACTGGAACAAGCCGGGTTCGCCCCCTACCCCAGCTTTACCAATTTCCTGCTGTTGAACATGGGCAGCCCCGGGGCGGCGGCAAGCGCGGACAAGAGGCTGCGTTCCCAAGGTATCTTTTTGCGTCCGCAGGGCGGCGCGGGTCTGCCACATACCCTGCGCATGACGGTCGGGGCGCCGACGGCAATGGACAAAGCGATAACTACCCTGAACCAATGGAAAAAGGAGGATCAGGCATGAACATATCCCGTGGTCGCGCCCGGTTCGGCGTTCTGGTTCCTTTCACCAATACCAACCTTGAACCCGATCTGGCGCTGATGGGCCCGCCCGGCGTGTCGCTGCACGTGGCGCGAATGGGTGGGTATGACGAGGATGGGATTCCCGATGAAATCCAGATGCACAACCTGGGGGCCGCCGATCTGGACGGACCGCTGCGCCTGCTGATGGGAGCAAAGCCGGATGTAGTCTTTTATGGCTGTACCTCAGCCACGCTGACCCATGGCCCCGAATTTGATCGCGATCTGGCCGCGCGGATCGGGGCAACAAGCGGGGCTGGAACCGTCACGGCCGCCGGGGCGCTGGTCCATGCCCTGACCACGCTGGGGGCCGGTCGCATTGGATTTGCCTCGCCCTATGTGCCTGCGATCAACGATATGGCGATTGATTTCCTTGCCACATCGGGCGTGGAAACAATCCAGCGATCCGAAGTGTCCAAGACGCTGGACAACGAGGGTCAGGGGGCGCTGGACCCGGAGGCGGTATTCCAACTGGGGCTTGCGGCCGATCACCCACAGGCGGACGCGCTGGTCCTGTCCTGCACCGACATGCGCAGTGTCGAGATTCTGGCGCGGCTGGAGGACGCAGTGGGGAAACCCGTGGTCAGCTCAAATCAGGCAATGCTGTTTCAGGCGCTGCAACTGCTGAGGATCAGCGCACCGATCACGGGATTCGGGCAGCTCTTGGAACGGGCTGGGTGAAACGGCAACTCACGCTTTCAACTCATCAACGGATGTCACACCGATCTGGGCCATTGTGATGCTGAATTCATCGCTCAGAACATCCCAAAGCTGTTGCAGGCCAGCCTCGCCTGCGGCGGCCATGGCGAACTGCATAGCACGGCCAAAGAACACGAAATCCGCACCGGCGATCAGGGCTTTGACCGCATCCTCGCCGGACCGCAGCCCGCTGTCGTAGAACACCGGATATTTCGCGCCCACTGCGGCGCGAATATCCTGCAGCGCCGCAAAGGCGGCCGGGGCGCTGTCCAATTGCCGCGCACCGTGGCTTGAGACCTGAACGGCGTCCGCTCCGGCCGATTTCACGGCCAGCGCATCCTGCGGGTCCAGCACGCCCTTGACCACCAGATTGCCGGGCCAGACATCGCGCAGGCGGGCCAACGTATCCCATGTCGCCTTTGCCCGGCTTTCGGTGCGGTCAAAGTCGTATCCGTCCATCAGAAAATTGGCCATCTCAGGCTTACCGGCCAGCAAAGTGGCAAGCGACCACCTTGGATGCAAAGCAAAATCAACAAACTGGCGCGGGCCGATCCGAAAGGGCATCTTGAACCCGTGGCGCAGTTCTCGTGGGCGGCGTCCCACTTCGGGAACATCCACGGTCAGCACCAGCGTTTCATATCCAGCGGCGCGGGCGCGGTCGACCAGCTTGAAGGCGCCGATGCCGTCGCCGCTGAAGTAAAGCTGAAACCAGGCGTTGCCTTCCGCGACCTCAATCACCTGTTCCATCGGGGTCGAGGCCACGGTGGACACCCCCAGCGGCACCTCATACCGCGCGGCCAGACGGGCCAGCATCAAGTCCGCGCCAGGGGCGGACAGATTGCACATGCCCATTGGCGCGATACCAAACGGGCGCTGCGTGGGTTTACCGAACACGGTGGTCGCCAAAGACCGATTGCTGACATCCCGCAACACGCGCGGGCGCAAGGTCATTGCGTCCAGCGCGGCGCGGTTGCGGGCTGCGCCGACCTCGGCCCCCGCAGCGCCGTCGACATAATCGAACACCATCCACGGCAGACGCCGCCGCGCAAGGCGGCGTGCGTCTTCAGCGCTGTGAATGGCGTTTGCGCCCATCAGGCCTGAACGGCCTTCATAAAGCGGTCGCGAATTACGACCGGGTCCATGGTGATGACCGGCATCTTGGCATTACCACTTTCGCACTTGGCAACGATGATGCTCATCTGCTTGGCATCCAGCGCCTCTTGCAGCACCCGGCCCGTATCTTCGGCCTGGCATTCGATGACGCGGTCGCACCCGGCGGCCTCGGCCATTTTTGCGAGCGAGGTCTTTTGCCCCGCATAAGTCGGCTGATCCCCGGTCGAGCCATAGGAACCATTGTCGACAATCAGCAGAATGTAGTTGTCGGCCACGTTGTTGGCGATGGTCGGCAAGGTGCCCAGATTGGTCAGGATCGAGCCATCCCCGTCGATCACGATCACCGGTTTCGGCTGTGACAGCGCCAGACCCAGACCAATCGACGAGGCCAGCCCCATCGTGCCCAGCATGTAGAAATTGGTCGGCTGATCGTCGATGGCATGCAGTTCCTGGCTGGGGATGCCGATATTGCAGACAACCAGTTGATCACGCAGGATCGGGGCGATTTCTTTCAGGATTTCAGAACGGATCATTGGTCGCCGTAGCCTCCCCAGAAGTTGGCGTCGGTCAGGATGGCGACCGGCTTGTTGCACATGAAGGTGTATTTCAGGATCGCATCCAGTTCTTCCACATCCGACTGGTGGTGGAAGTGATAGGTTGGGATGCTCATCTGCGCCAACAGCGCCTTGGTATGGACGGCCATTTCAACCTGACAGGCAACGGGCTCACGCAGCTCACCACGATACGAGATCAACATGGGCAGCGGCATGCGGTAATACTGGATCAGCGTCGCCAGCGTGTTGATCGTCACCCCGATGGCGGTGTTTTGCATGATGATGGCAGGGCGCTTGCCGCCCATCCAGGCACCGGCACACAGGCCCATGCCTTCGTCTTCCTTGTTCGAGGGGATGTGGAAAATGTCATCATGCGCGTCGATTTCCTCGATCACGCCGGCCAGTTGCTTGCACGGGACGGTGGTCACAAACGAGATATCGTTCGCGACCAGATCATCCGTGATCTTTTTGTCTATGTTCATATCCGGTCTGTCAGTCCTGTTTGGGGCGCCCGGGGCGCGATTGAAAGTTCAGATCCTGCGATGCACATGCACGGCGCAACCGGCATGGCGCACCACGCGCGACGCCGTCGATCCCAGGAAATAATCACTGAGGCCCGGCTTGTGTGAGCCGATGACGATGCAGTCACAATCGTTGTCTTTGGCATAGTCGATAATGGTACGTGCAGTGTGGCCCTTGATGATCTCGGGCGTTACGCCTTCAAGCCCCTCGGTCTTCTCACGCAACAGGCTGGCCGCCGCGCGAAAGCCATCGGCAACGACCCCCTTGTCCAGATAGGCACTGACCGACCCCTGCGGCATCTCATAGACATGCAGCGCGACAATCTCACTGCCTGTTGCCGCCAGCGCGCGGGCCACCTGCAAAGTATGCTGCGAAATACCGTGATCCAGCGCCATGGGAACAAGAATTTTCTTATACATAAATACCTCCGTCTCAGCCGGGCCTATGCCCACGGCGCGAGGATGATTTTAGGGGCGGCAACACCCCCTTTGCGCAAATCGCGAAACGCCCCTGCCCCATCGGACAGCGCCCGCTCCTCAATCCAGTCCAACCCGCCCAAACGGCCATCAAAAAGGGCCTGCGCGGTTTGGCGGAAATCTTCGGCCGTATAGGTATAGGTGCCGATAAATGTGATTTCCTGCAAGGTCATGCGTCGTATGTCCAGACCTCCGGCGTCTTCTCCCAGCCCGACATGCGCGATCACACCGCCCGGCTGAACCAGTACCGAGGCCGTGGCGCGGGTCGTTGAATAACCCACTGCGTCGATCACCAAAGGGAACGACCCGGATGTTTGCGCGACAACGTTTACTGTGCTGGTTTCTTGCAGGTACGCAAGCCGCAAGCCGTTCGGCTCGACGATCACCACATCCTCGACGCCCATGGCATTCAGGGCCAGCGCCGCGGCCAAACCGATTGCCCCGCCCCCAAGAACCAGCGCGCGCCGCTCTGCCGCCGGATGCAAAGCGCCCAACCCCAACCTGACCGCGTGCCAACTTACGGCCAACGGTTCGGCCAATGCGGCCCGGGCAAAAGAAACGTGGTCCGGCACTTTGATCAGGTTGGAGTCGGGCATGGCGATATATTGAGCGAACGCCCCTTCGCGGGGCGGCATTGAGATGATCTGACGGCTCGGGCACAGGTTCTCGCGGCCTGACGCACATGCGCCGCACGCGCCGCAGGTCACCAGAGGATTGATAGTCACGCGCGTCCCGTCGCGCGGCCCACCCACGATGGCGCCTGCCGCCTCATGCCCAAGGATCAGCGGTGCCGGGCGGCGGGCGTCGTGACCCAGATAGGCGTGCATGTCCGAGCCGCAAATGCCTGCGGCCTCGACCCGGATCAGATGTTCCGCGTTATCTGGCGCGACCTCGGGAACATCCCGAAACGCCACCTGTTCCACACCCTCATAGACCAGAGCTTTCATTTCGCCGTGAACCCTCCGTCTACCATCAGCACCTGCCCGGTGACGTAGTCCGAGGCCCTTGAGCACAAAAACAGGATCGGTCCGTCGATATCCTCGAGCCGCCCATTGCGCCGTATGCAGGTCTGGGCGGCATTGCGCGCGGCGCGTTCGGGGTCGTCGAACACGGCCTGCGTCAGCTCGGTCGGGAAAAACCCGGGGCCAATGGCGTTGGCCGTGATCCCATGAGGCGACCAGGCTTCGGCCATGGCGCGGGTCAACTGGCCGATCCCGGCCTTGGTCGCGCCATAGGCGATGCCACCCGGAAACGCGCGGGTTGTCTGCAACGACGCAAAGTTCACGATCCGGCCCCAGCCGCGCTCTTTCATCGCCGGCACCATCGCCTGGCTGAGGAAAAACGGCGCGCTGAGGTTCAGCGCCAGCGTCGCATCCCATCCCTGTTCGGTGACATCATCCGCCGCCTCGCGCGTGTTCACCCCGGCCGCATGTACGACAATATCGGGTGGTCCAAATTTGGAATTAACCTGATTGACCAGCGCCCCGATATGCGACCGGTCGGCCACATCGGCGGTCACGGTGTCGGCGCGCGCGCCGATCTCGTCCTTCAGTTCTGCCAAAGCCTCGGCCCGGCGGGCCACACCCACCACGCGCGCACCGGCTGCGGCCAACACCACAGCCGCGCGGCGGCCAAGGCCCGAACTGGCGCCGGTGATACAGGCCACCCGCCCCGTCAGATCGAAAAGCGCCCGGGGGTCATCCATCTGCGGTCAGGTCGAACTGTTCGTCCGGGAAATACTTGGCCAGACGTACATCGGCAGCGCGGGCGTGCCCCTCCATCCCTTCCAGCCGCGAAATGCGGGCGGTGGCCACAGCGATGGATTTCGATCCCTCCCGCGTGGCGCGCTGCCAGGTGACGATCTTCATGTATTTATGGACGCTCAGCCCGCCAGTATAGCTGGCCGCGCCCGAGGTCGGCAGCACATGGTTGGTGCCAGTCGCTTTGTCACCATAGGATACGGTGGTTTCCTCGCCCAGAAACAGCGAACCATAACAAGTCAGACGGCCCAGCCACCAATCCAGATCCTCGGCCTGAACGGTCAGATGTTCAGGCGCGTAATCGTCCGAGCAGGCCGCCATTTCTTCGCGGTTCGAACAGATGATGACCTCGGCATAGTCGCGCCAGGCGGCAAAAGCGTTTTCGCGGTTCAGCTCGGGCAGATCGTCGATCAGCGCGGGCACCAGCTCCATAACTTTCTGCGCCAGCGCGCGATCATCCGTCACCAGCCAGACGGGCGAATTATACCCGTGTTCCGCCTGGCTGACCAAATCCGTCGCGACCACATGCGCATCCGACGAGGCATCGGCCAGGATCAGGCTGTCTGTGGGGCCGGCGATCATGTCGATGCCGACCTTGCCGTAAAGAATACGCTTGGCCTCGGCCACGAATTGATTGCCGGGGCCGACCAGAATATTCGCACGCGGCAGTCCGAACAGGCCATAGGTCATCGCGGCCACACCCTGCACACCGCCCATGGCCAGAATGCTGTCAGCACCGCAGATATGCGCCGCATAGACAATCGCGGGCGCAACCCCTTCGCCGGGGCGCGGTGGGGAACAGGCTGTGATATGGCGGCACCCGGCCACCTTGGCGGTCGTGACGGTCATGATGGCGCTGGCGATATGGCTATAGCGTCCACCGGGCACATAACATCCCGCCGCATCCACCGGGATGGCCTTCTGACCGGCGACAAAGCCCGGCACAATTTCCATCTCAACATCCGATACGGTCGCCTTTTGCGTCTCCGCGAACCGGCGCACGTTGTCATGGGCGAACCGGATATCTGCCTTCAGCTTTTCCGGAACCAGCGCAATGGCGGCGTCAATCTCGGCCTGCGTCAACAGGACATTGCCATCGTATTTGTCGAATTTGACCGCGTATTCCATCGCCTTGGCATCGCCACCCACTTCGATGTCGGCAAGGATGGTCTTGACCGTCTCATGCACTTCGGAGGCATGGGTCTCCGGGGTCAACGTAGCCTTTTTCAGGTATTCACGAGGCATATTCAGCAGATCCTATTGGTAGATTTCAGGAAGCAGGGTTGTCGATACCGCCGGAACATAGGCGATCAACAAGACCACGATCAGCATGGTTAATACGAAGGGCACAGCGCGGGCGGCAATCTTCAGAATGGACTCGCCGGTAATGCCAGATACGACAAACAGGTTCAGACCCAGCGGCGGCGTGATGAAACCCACGCCCAGCGCAGTGATCATCATGATACAAAACTGAATCTCATTCATGCCGATGTTGTCCGCCAGCGGTTTCAGGATCGGGGCAAGGATCACGATGTTGGGCGTCGTTTCCATCACGCAGCCCGCAGCGATCAGGATGCCGATCATCAGCAGGATCAACAGATAGGGGTCATCCGTCAATGATGTGATCGACGCGACAAATCCCTGCGGCACGCCCATGATCGCCAGCGCCTCGGCCAGAGGGGCCGAGAATGCGATGATCGGCAGGATCACCCCGTTCACCTTGGCCGAACTGACCAACATCGAAGGGAAATCCGCCAGCGACAGCGTGCGCATGATGAACCCCATGACGATGGTGACGACCACGGCGGTCGCGCCCGCCTCGGTCGGGGTCAGACGGCCCGAGAAGATGCCGTAAAAGATGATCCCCGGAACGATGAAAGCGTACCAGCCGGATTTCAGCGCCTTGCCCAGATTGGCCAGCCATTCGCTCATGCTCATCAGACCACCACCTTCGTAGTGGTAGAGACGGTTCATGATGATATTGGTCACAAGGATCGACACCAGAATGGCCAACCCCGGGATCAGCGCAGCCAGAAACAAGGTCGAGGCGGAAATTCCCAGCACCAGACCGATGATGATATAAGCGATCGACGGCGGGATCAGGATACCGGTACAGGCCCCCGCCGCGACCAGCGCGCAGGCATAAGGGCGGGGATAGCCGCTTTCGACCAGCCGGTTGATGGTCATGCGCCCCACAGCAGCAGCGCCCGCCGCGTCAGAGCCTGAGATGGCCGCGAACATGCCGCAAACGAGAACCGTGGCTGACCCAAACCCGCCTTTGGCGAAACAGGTCAGCGCCTCGGCCACGTCCAGAAATTTGCGCGACAACCCGGTGCGCACGAGAACGTCGCCCGTCAGGATGAATAGTGGCACCGCAGTCAGAGCAAAGGCATCGATGCCGGTGAACAGGCTTTCGCCCACAAGGCTGAGCGGCAGGTCGCCCGACATGACCAGCATGACGATTGCAGCGGTGCCAATCGCGGCCCAGACCGGTACGGCCAGTGCGATGAGACCGACAAACATGATCACGGGCAGATAGAAATCCCAGCCCAGTTCAACGGTTTGATTGAGGGAACCCCAGAGCATCCTGTTTCTCCTCAGTCAAACAATTTGTCGCCTTCGAAAACGGGGGTGCCGTCACGAAGGGATTTCAGATCACGCATGAACGATTGGATCAGACGCCAGATCATCAGGGCAAACCCGGTGGGCACCGCCATCAGGAACCAGACCTTGGAGACCCGCAGCCCGTCCGTCACTGACCCGAACTTGGCCGAGACGTGAACCGCCTCATAGGACCAATAAAGCGCGATGACCGCCACGACGAACATCACCAGATCGCCAAAGATATAGAGCAGCGCCTTGGGGCGTGGACCAAGGTAATGCATGATCACGTCGATGCGGATATGCGCACGTTCCTTGACCGCCGCTGCGGCCCCGATCCACGCAAGGTAGATGAAGGAATAGCGGACGATTTCCTCACCCCAGATTGAGGAAAAGGCAAAGATTTCTCGCCGCAGGACCTCGATGGCCATCGTGATGACCAGCATCACGTAGAACACCAGCAGCAACCAGCGCTCAGCGTTTCGGTCTATTTTTTGAAAAATGGTCATCACTTCCCTCGGCGAAAGAACAGTCAGGCCAAAGCCTTCTGCATTGGGCCCTTTCAGGCCTGACTGTGAGTGGTAATACCGGGCGCCGGATCAACGTCCGTCAAAGCGGCATCACGCGTCGTGGACGTAGTATTTGCCCTGCGTACCGGCTGCTTCGACCAGCTTCTCAAAGTTGTCCATCGACCCGGCCAGTTCCATTTTGAACGGGTCCCAATCAGAATTCTGGTACCCGCCGGCGTCCTGCCATTCGGCCAGTTGATCATCGCTGAGCGAATGGAACTCGACCCCGGCCTTGTTCAATTCGGCCATGGCATAGGCCCGCGCCGAAGGCACTTTGGACAGGTTCTGGTGGCTGGTCATTTCCGCGCCCCACATGATGCCTTCCTGCACGTCGGCGGGCATGGAATTGAACCATTCCAGGTTACAGGAATAGACCTGACTGTCCGGCACGGCCTGGGTAAAGGTCACATGGCTGAGGATATCCTTGAAGCCGAACACATACAGCGCGCCGACGGACGGGTCGAGCGCATCGGCCACACCCTGTTTGATCGCAGACGGCGTCTCACCCCATGCCACCGGTGTCGGGTTCGCACCAGCCATCCGGTAATATTGCTGCAACATCTTCGAACCCGGCACGCGGAACTTGACGCCGCTCATGTCAGACGGGGTGATGATGGCGTTTCCGCCCTGGCGTACGGCAACGACACGCGGGTCGATCACAACATAGAACAGGGCCTTGAACCCGGCGGCTTCGACCTTGGGGTGGACTTCGTTTTTCCAGGTGTCGGAATGCACCAGATTGGTGAAGCGCTGATTAGAGCCACACAGATACGGCATGTTGATCAGGTCAACGGTCGAGGCAAACGGCGCAAAATTCGACAATGAATGCTGCGCGGCCTGAATCGTACCGCCCTGAACCTTTTGCACCAATGCGCCACCCGCGCCCAGCTGACCACCGGGGGCCAGCTTGACATAGACCTTGCCGTTCGTGGCGTTCTGGATGTTCTCTTTCAGATCAAGCTGCATGATCGGATAGCTGCGCGACGCGCCCAGCACATAGGCTGTTGCGATCGTCATCACATGATCCGCCGACTGTTCGCGCTCACGCTCTTCCTTGGCGGTCTGCGCGGCGGCCTCAGATGACCAAAGGACACCCCCCGCCCCTGCAACCAGCGCGGCGGTGAACGCACCCCCGGCACTGAGTTTCAGAAAATTGCGTCGCTCCGCTGACGCAAGTTCGTGTCTGTCGTCGTTCATCAATTGCCCTCCCAAGCAAAAAAGTCAGCTGTCACTTTCTGCGTCGCGGTCAGCTTCCTTTTTCAGAATTGCGACAACGAACAGGATCGACGCCGCGAACAGAACCAACATCTCTCCTACGTCCCCAAGAAACGCACTGCCCGCAAATGCACCTAAAGCCACGTTTGCAAAGTAGATGACAAACACGATGGTGGATGCAGCCAGAAACATCTTTTGGGTCCCCTTTTAGATTCGGTTCGATGTCATTTGTAAGCGCTTACATGAAAAATGCAAGCGCTTACATTGCTGCTTTCCTTGAAGCACAGATAGGTTTAGACTTATAGGCAAAAGCAAATAACAGGTTTGATAATGTCGAAACTTCGATCCGCGCCCACGCTGGATGATGTGGCCAGAATGGCTGGCGTTTCGACGGCGACCGTGTCGCGCTGTCTGAACAACCCCGACCGGGTGGTCGACGCGACGCGAGAACGCGTTCTGTCGGCGGTCGATACGCTGGGGTACACGCCGAATTTCGCCGCGCGCGTTATGGCCGCCAAGCGGACATCGACGATCGGCGCAATCATTCCCACCATGGAGAACGCGATTTTCGCCCGTGGCCTTCAGGCGTTTCAGGAAGAGCTGCACAAACACGGGTACACTTTGCTGGTTTCAAGTTCAGCCTATAAACCCGAGATTGAGGAAGAACAGATCCGCACGCTGGTTGCGCGCGGCGCAGACGGTCTGCTGCTGATCGGGCATGATCGCGACCGGAAAATCCATGACGACCTTGAGCGGCGCAAAATCCCGGTGCTGGTCGCATGGTCCTTTTTGCCGGATGCGCGGGTGCCCTCTGTCGGCTTTGACAACCGCGCGGCGATGTTCGAACTGGCCCACCGCGTGATCGAACTGGGTCATAGGCGGATCGGCGTGATTTCCGGTGTCAGCGCAGGCAATGATCGCGCCCGCCATAGGATCGAAGGTATTCAGGACGCCGCCCGGCAGAACGGCCTGTTGTCGTCGGATGTCATGATGCTTGAAACCCCCTATGAAATCGAAAACGGGGCCGAGGCGTTTTCAAAACTGATGTCGCAGGACGCGCCGCCCACGGCGATCCTGTGCGGCAACGATGTGCTGGCCGTAGGCGCATTGCACCGGGCGCGGGAAATGGGGTTGCGGGTGCCCGATGATGTATCCATCACCGGGTTTGACGATATCGAACTGGCCCGGATCGCCACCCCTGCGCTGACAACCGTACATGTGCCGCATCGGGAAATGGGCCGCCGGGCCGCGCTGGAACTGGTTGGAATGCTGGAAAATCAGACACAGGGCACCGGCACGCGGCTGGCCACGCATATTGTCGAGCGTCAATCCCTTGGCCCGCCAGCCAAGGCCTAAGCGGCGTCTGCGTCCATGGTGCGAAAATCGTCTTTCAGCCAGCTATGGCTTGTGCACATCGGGTCGGTGAAATGCTGCCGGATCAGCTTTGTCATGACCTTCTGGATCAGCTTCGAGGTCGTCTCGGGGTATACTTCGGTTGTGAACAGGGACACCGTTCGCACAAAATTTCGACCCGGGAACGGAATGGCCCGGACGCTGTCATGGAACCTTTGGGCGCGGTGGAAACAGGCGGCGGTTGTGATAGCCCAGCCGCTGCCTTCGGCGACCAGACCGATAATCGAATGGTTGCACTCCATCTCGAACCGATTGGGCAGATTGTATTTGCTGCGGGTCAGTTGAATTTCGATCTGCTTGCCGATCATGTAATCCCGCGAATAGCGCAATAGGGGCAATTCCGCATCGGGGCTCAACAGGTCTTCGGGTGCGCCTTGATACGAATTCGGCAGGATCACGATAAACGGGTCGCGCATCAGCGGGTATTCAATCAGCCCCTCGGTCCGTTCCGACGGGCGGGTAGCGACGCCCGCGTCCAGTTTATGTTCCTGCAGGTTGGCTATGATCTCATGGCTGGGGCGGGTGTAATGCCGGAAACTGCATCGCGGCAGGGCTTGCGCCAGAAAGCGGAACAGGTCCGGCGCGATCTGATTGTCGAAATCGTCAATCAGCGCCAGCCGCAGGTCTGTGGCGTGCTGCCAGTTGCCCGACCGGATCTCGGCCTCGCCCCGTTTCAATACCGTCAGTCCATCTCGGACATAGCGCGCAAAGACCTCTCCGGCGGGCGTCAGACCCATGGGGCGACGCCCATGATCGACCAGTTCGATGCCCAGCGCCCCCTCAAGACTGCGCAGATGGTTCGAGACGGTGCTGATCGACAGCCCGGTTTCGGACGCGACCTGCTGGATCGAGCCCGACTTGGCGACAAGCCGGAAGACTTCTAACCAGCGAAGGCTCAGAGATTTCGACACCGGGCACACCCATTGTTTCGATTTCTTCGAAATGAACCAAGCAAAGTTTTTGACGGGCGGCAATGGAGAATTTGAACCGATGTGCGGAAATCACGCCTTCATTCGTGCAAATTCCGGGTCATAAGGGGATGGGGGAATAACCGTCGCGCGCAGGCACTGACCGCAGGAATCCAACTCCATCTCTGCCGCGATATGGGCCAGGTCGGGCACCACAAACCCATGCGCCAGGTTCAGGCCCGTGCGATGGCCCCAATCGCCGGATGTGATCGTGCCCACGACCTGCCCGCCCCGCATCAAGGAGGCCCCCGGATGCGCAGGTCGCTGCGCCGACTGAACCTGCAGCACAACCAGCTTTTTGCGCGGGCCATCCGTCAGTCTTTTCCGCAAGGCGTCGCGCCCGATGAAATCGCCCTTGTCCAGCGTTACAAACCGGTCAAGGCCGGTTTCAAACGGATCAAATTCGGTGATCAGATCGGCTTTCCAATGCAGAAAGCTTTTTTCCATACGCATGGATTCGACCGCGCGCGCGCCAAACAGTTTCAAACCATGCGCTGCACCCGCCTGCCGCAACGCCAGATACGCCGCATAGAGCGAGGCGTTGGGAACATGGATTTCATAAGCCAGCTCGCCCGAGAAACTGACACCCATGACCGTGGCTGGCGCGATTCCGACGAAGCACTCGCGCAGGCTGAGCCACGGGAAGGCAGCGGCGGACCAGTCGCCGCGCGCACAGTCCGACAGAACATCGCGCGCCCTGGGCCCAGCGAGGATCAGGATGGTCTGATTGTTTGTCAGGCTGCGCAGTTGCACATCCTCGTCGGCCTGCAAATGCTGGGTCAGCCAGTCCATATCGTGCAACTCGCTTGCGGCAGCGGACCCGTACCAGATGCGTGCAGGCCCCCGGTCACTGGCGGGCAGGTTGGCAACGGTCGCCTCGGCCTTGACCATACCGTGATGGTTCAGCAGATAACCCAGCCCCACCCGGCCATCGCGGCGGGCGACGGTGCCGCAAAACATCCGGTCCAGAAAAGCGTGCCGATCCGCGCCCGTAATCTCGATCCGGTTGAACCCATTCACCTCGGCCAGCCCAACACCCGTTTGCACATTGGCCACCTCGGCCGCGATCACATCGAATGTTCCGTCAAAATCGAAACTGAGCGTGGGTGAGAAATCCGGCGTGGGCTTGATGTACTCTACCCTCTCCCACCCGTTGACCACGGTGAATTCAGCCCCCTCTGCCGCCAGAACAGGCGTCAGAGGCGTCGTTTTTGCCGGTCGTCCGGCGGGGCGGTGCTCATGCGGAAAATGAAAGCGGAATTCGTTCTGATAGTCCTCGATCGCCTTCAGGGCCGTAAGCTCTGTATTCGCATGGCCTGCGAACCGGCGCGGGTCCAGGCACCAGGTGTCATAACACGCCTCGCCATGCACGATCTGTTGGGCCAGCAGCCAGCCGTGGCCGCCGCCCTCACCCAGCCCCGCGCGCAGGCCGATGATGCAAAAGGCATTGCGTTTACCGGGGATCGGCCCGACCAAAGGCGCGCCGTCGATTGTATAGGTGATCGGGCCGTTGACGACCGTATGGACCCCGACATCCAACAGCGCGGGCATCCGGGCAAAGGCCCCTTCCAGCACGTCGGTCACCCGGTCCAGATCGTCGGGGCACAAGGCGTTGACGAAATTCGGGTCGATCCCGTCCATGCCCCATGTCTTGCAATCCTGTTCGTAAAACCCCAGCAACAATCCGTTCTTTTCCTGCCGGCAATAATAGTCGCTGATCGGGCACCGCAGCAGCGGCATCCTGTGGCCGGCATCCCGAATGGCGGGAATTTCTTCGGTCAGGAAATACTGATGCTCCATCGACGCGACCGGGTGATGCACCCCCATCATCGCGCCCACTTCGTTCACCCGGTACCCGCAGGCATTCACCACGATGTCACAATCTATGTCCCCACGTTCGGTGTGAACGGTCCATGTGTCGTCACTGTGCTGGGTCAGGTTGGTGACAGGCGTATGGCGATAGACCTCGGCCCCTGCTTTCCGCGCCCGGCGGGCCAACGCCTGACACAGCTGCGCGGGGTCGATATCCCCATCCAACGGGTCCCACAGCCCGCCGATCAGGTTCTCGGTCGATATCAGCGGGTGGCGGCGGGCGCATTCCTGGGCGTCGATCACCTCGAAATGCACGTCCATCCCGCGCGCCATCGACGTGAAATGGTGGTAACCCTGCATCTGTGCCTGCGTGTTGGCCAGACGAATGCCGCCGTCCCCGTGGTGGTAGTTGATCGGATAATCCGGATCTTCGGCCAGTTCCTTATACAGCCGGATCGAGTGCGTTTTCAGGCCCACCATCGTCTGGTTCATCCCAAAATTCGTCACCTGCGCCGCAGAATGCCATGTGGTCCCCGAGGTCAGCTCGTCCCGTTCGACCAGAACCACATCTGTCCAGCCCTCTTGCGTCAGATGGTACAGCGTTGAACATCCGGCGATCCCGCCGCCGATCACAACAACTCTGGTACGCGACTTCATTGGTTCTGCTCCCTCTGGTCCGGAACAAGTCTTGCGGAAGAACGGGTTGAGCGGACAACAGGGGTGTTGACTGTATTGGAAAATCGAAACTGCGATTGAGGATTCTGAAATTCGCAATTCGCCTTTGCCGCGGGATTGAATTGCCGCTTACGGTTCCCGAAACATACGCGGGAAAGGAAAGGGATGCCCTCGGACAGTGGCAAACGAAGCGGTCGGCGGGCGCGGCACGCGCAACGCGCAGCCAAACCTGTGATCGACCCCTGCCCGCCCGGCCAGACCGGCGGCGCGTTCAAACCGCTGACCCACCCCGAGATCGAACAGATCTATGAAACCGCCCTGCGCCTGCTGGACTCGCTTGGTATGGGCAATGTCCCGGATCGGCTGGCAACCGACCTGCGGGCGGCAGGCGCACAACCGGGTGAACAGGATCGGCTGCTGTTTCCGCGCCGGATGGTAGAGCACGCGATCCACACGGCCGCCCAGACATTCACCTTTCACGGCCGGGACAAGACACGCTCAATCCAGGTGGGCGGTGACCGGGTGTTCTTTGGCACCGGCGGCGCGGCCGTGCAGACGTTGGATATGGACACTGGCCTTTACCGCCCGTCCACGCTGATCGATCTGCATGATTTCACCCGGTTGCAGGACACGCTGGCCAATGTCAGCTGGTTCACCCGCTGCTGTGTGGCCACCGACCTGCCCGACGTGTTCGATCTGGACGTCAACACGGTCTATGCGCTGGTGCGTAACACGACCAAGCCGGTGGCCACCTCGTTCACGCTGGCGCAACATGTCGCCCCGATTGTCGAGATGCTGGATCTCGTGGCCGGAGGGCCGGGGGACTTTTCCAAACGCCCCTTTCTGAAGGCGCATATCAGCCCGGTGATCTCTCCGCTGCGCTATGGTGAGGATGCGGTGGATGTCGTCTATGAATGCATCGCCCACAATATCCCCATGTCCTGCATTACCGCCGCGCAGGCAGGGGCGACCGCCCCGGCGACATTGGCCGGATTTCTGGCGCAATCGCTGGCCGAAACACTGGCCAGCCTGGTGATGGTCAACACGATCCGGCCCGGATTTCCGATGGTGTTTTCCAACTGGCCCTTCATCGTGGATCTGCGCACCGGTTCCTTTGCCGGGGGCAGTGGCGAAACCGCCATCCTGAACGCCGCCTCGGCGCAGATCACCAATTGGCTGGGCCTGCCTTCGGGCGTGGCTGCGTCGATGACCGACGCCAAGGCGATTGACGCGCAATATGGTGCGGAAAAAGGCATGACATCGCTTGCCGCCGCCCTTGCCGGGGGCAACCTGATCTATGAAAGCTCGGGCATGACCGCGTCGTTGCTGGGGGCCAGTTTCGAGGCCTTCGTACTGGACAATGAGATGCACTCACACACCTATCGCGCCCTGCGCGGGATTGAGGTGAGCGAGGAAAACCTGGGCTTCGATGCGATCTGCCAATCGGTTCTGGGCGATGGTCATTTCCTTGGCAGCGCCCATACCTATGCCGCGATGGAGCGGGATTATTTCTACCCCGCCATTGCCGACCGGGACGCGCCGCGCACATGGGAAATGGCAGGTGCGACCGACGCCTGGTCCGCCGCGCGCGACAAGGCCAAAGAGGTGCTGGCCACCCATTATCCGACCTATCTGACCAAGGCGCAGGACGCAGAAATCCGCAGGCGCTTTCGCATCCTGACCTGAGCAAGCCAAACCATTCCCAAGTTCCAAATCTGCCGCTAGGCTCGCGTGGGACACAAGCAGAAGATGGGGCACATATGACCAATTCGTTTTTTCAGCCGGTTTCAGCAATGGAACTTGCCCGCTTTGCCGGCATTCCCACCTTCATGCGCCTGCCCGGCCTGACACCGGATCATGAGCGCATCGCCGAGGTCGAGGTTGGTCTGGTCGGTATCCCCTGGGATGGCGGCACCACAAACCGCCCCGGTGCGCGGCATGGGCCGCGACAGCTGCGAGACTATTCGACCATGATCCGGACGATGAACCCGGTCACCGGCGTTGCGCCGTTCTCGTTGGTCAATTGCGCCGATCTGGGGGATGTCGCGCCCAATCCCGTCGATATTCAGGACACCCTGAACCGGGTGACCCGTTTCTACGTGGATCTGCATAATCGCGGCGTTGCCCCGTTGACTGCCGGAGGCGACCACCTGACAACCCTGCCGGTGCTGCGGGCGCTGGCGCAGTCCGGTCCGCTGGGGCTGATCCAGTTCGACAGTCACACCGATCTGTTCGACAGTTATTTCGGCGGCCACAAGCTGACCCATGGCACCCCCTTCCGCCGCGCGGTCGAAGAGGGGCTGGTCGACCCCAAACGCTTTGTCCAGATCGGCATTCGCGGCACCGCCTATAATAATGAAGACGTCGAATGGGGCGAGGCGCAGGGCATCCGCATAATCCGCATCGAAGAACTGTTCGACCGGGGCATCACCGATGTCATGACCGAAGTGCGTGGCATCGTCGGCACCGCGCCGACCTATTGCACCTATGATATAGACTTCGTCGATCCGACCTATGCCCCCGGCACCGGCACCCCGGAAATTGGCGGGCCGAACAGTTTTCAGGCGCAGCAGGTCATCCGCCAGATGTCCGGCATCAATCTTGTTGGCGCCGATCTGGTCGAGGTCTCACCGCCGTTCGACGCAAACGGAGGAACCGCGTGGCTGGGCATCTCGCTGATGTTCGAACTGCTGTGTATTCTGGCGCAGGCAGTGGACGCGCGGCGGCCTTAGTCCGGGCCGACGTTTTCAGCGATCATCGAGATCATCTCGAACATCACCGCCGCAGCCGTCAGGGCGGTGATGTTGTTGGGGCTGTCCTTGGTGGGCATCATGCAGACCACATCCCCGCCCACGATGTTCAACCCGCGCGCCGCCCGCAGAATGCCCACCGCTTCGTCGATGTCGAACCCTTTTTCGCCCGGTTCAAGATTGGATACCGCCGGAGCGACTGTCGGGTCGAGGCAATCCAGATCAAAGGTGATATAGACCGGGCGATCCCCCAAAATTTCGCGCGTTTGCGCCACCACATCCTCTAACCCGCGCTGGCGGAACTCGCGCATCGTGACGATGTTGTAGCCGTAGTCATACGAGGGTTGCAGCCAGTCCAGACTGCGGGGGTGCCCCCGCAACCCGATCTGCATCGACCGCGTCGGGTCAACCAGCCCCTGATCCGCCAGATATGCCCCCCAATGGGCTGCCGACTTTTTGGCCCCCAGAAAATGGTCGACCTTGGTGAACACATCCGTATGTGCGTCCAGATGCAAGAAGCTGACCGGTTCTCCGCCCGCCAACTGGCCACGGCCCAAAGCCTGCACGATCCCGCCGGTGATCGAATGATCACCACCGATGGAAACCGGGCGCGCACCTGCCGCGTCGATATCGCGGTAGAATTTGGTAATCCGCTCGATACAGTCTTCGTTGTCATTGGCGCGGGGGAACGGCACATCGCCCACATCGGCAATCTGTGTGCTGGTCCACGGGTCGATCTCGAACACCGAATGGACCCGCCGCTGCACGGCCGAAACATGGCGCAGGGCGCGCGGGCCCAGATGCTGATCCCGCTCAGTCGTGCCATTGCCCGCTGAATGCGGCACGCCAACCAATGCGATATCCTGTCCTTCGGGCCCGACATTCGGGCAGCGGAACAGGGTGGGCACACCCCACCAATAAAGGTTGTCCATCATGGATTGTTCGTAACGGTCAGTCATTGTCTTCCCCGGTCAAAGAAAAACGCCCCCGGCGGCAACCGGGGGCGTGTGTGTTCAGATTTTCTCGTCTTCTCGCCGGAAGGCACCTTGCACGATCCGGTCCATGACCATCGCCAGGAACAGGATGGCAAAGCCGCCCAGCAGCCCCGGCCCCTTGGCGGCGTATTGCAGCGCCTCAAGGATTTCCTTGCCCAGACCGCCGCCGCCGATCAGCGAGATGATCACCACCATCGACAGGCACATCAGGATGGTCTGGTTCACACCCGTCATGATCGACGGCAGGGCCAGCGGGATTTCCACATCCTTCAGCAACTGCCACTTGGATGCCCCAAAGGCCACGGCGGCCTCTTTGATGCTGTCGGGCACCCCGCGCATACCCAGCGCGGTCAACCGGATAACCGGCGGCATACCAAAGATGATCGTAGCCAGAATGCCCGGCGGGTTCCCGGTGCCGAAAAAGGCGATGATCGGGATCAGATAGACAAAGGCCGGTAGTGTCTGCATCAGGTCCAGCACCGGTTCTGCCGCGCGATAAGCGCGTTTGGATTTGCCGAACCAGATGCCAAGCGGGATGCCGAATACCACACACAGCAAGACCGCCGCACCGACCAGCGCCACCGTCTCCATCGCCACGTCCCAATAGCCCAGCAAAGCGATGTATGCCAACGACGAAGCGGTGAAGATCGCCACACGCGGTCCCGCCGCGCGCCATGCGGTCACGCAAATCACCAGCATCACAACCGGCCAGGGCGACCCGATCAGCGCAATCGTCAGCGCATCCAGAACCGTCCTGACACCGCCCACGATACCGTCGAATACATCGCCACCGGCAACCGCAGCCGCATCAATCTGCGCCTCCATCCAGTTTGCAAGGTTTGAGAATATCGTCCCGCCGCCTTCGCCCAGAATAAGCGCTGAGACCTCTTTTTCCGGAAACGCATCCAGCATAGCAATCGAGGCATTGGCGGTGAACTTGTAGATGATCAGCGGTGCAATCGCCGCGACCAGCACGGCACCCAAGACCGTATTGCGCGTCGATCGGTCGCTTTCCGTACTACCGGGGTCAATACGCCATTTCGAATACTGCTTTTCATATACCCGGTCCGCATAAAACCCCTGCGCCAGCTTGAACACCAGCAGCATCAGCAAGCCGGTGATCATGATCCCCACCGCCTCGGACTGTGCGGCTGCGGCTTTTTCGAAACTGGCATCAGCGGCCTTCTGGATGTTTGCCGCCAGTTTGGTGAACCGGTCGATATCCGCCTTTTCCGTGGCGTCGGTCGCACGGCCCAACAGTTCTTCTGCGCGGGCCTGCTGACGTTCGGCGCGATCAGCCAGATCGGCCCCAGGATTGCCCCATGCGCCGCGTCCAATCTGAACCCAGGCGATGATTTCAAGGATCAGAAAGGTCCAGAACATCCCCCAGATGGCGCGGGACGCTGACCAGAATGGCCCCAGCACCGCCGCCCACAGGTTAAACGTGTTGGGCATCGGGCTGGTGGCATCATGAATTTTATGGAACGCGTTGACATAATAATCACCGTTCACCCCGGTGAATTCATGGATCGAACGATCCAGCGCCTCGCGGTCGACCTCGATATCCGAGGCGGCGGTGACTTTCACTTCGGTGGTTGCATCAGTCATTTTTGCCCCCCTGAATACCACGCAACAGACGCGGCTTTGTCACGACGCCGACGTCGCTGCCTGAATCCGTGATGATGACCGGAAGGTCCGTATTCACGGCCAGATCAATCAATTGGTCCAGATCGGCACCTTCATCAGCACGCGGTGCGTCCTCGGTCGGGCCGGAGTAACTGTCCAGCGGTTCCATGATCGAATGCGCCTTGACCAGCTTCAGTTTCGAGATGCCCTGTACGAATTCGCGCACATAATCATCGGCCGGGTTCATGACGATGTCTTCGGGCGTGCCAATCTGCACGATGACGCCATCCTTCATGATCGCAATGCGGTGGCCAATGCGGATGGCCTCGTCCAGATCATGGGTGATGAACAGCGTCGTCTTTTGCAACTGCGCAACCAGCGCCTTGAACTGATCCTGCAATTGCAGGCGGATCAGCGGGTCAAGGGCCGAGAACGGTTCGTCCATCAACAGGATTTCCGGATCCGAGGCCAACGCGCGGGCAATCCCCACCCGCTGCTGCATACCACCCGACAGCTCTTTGGGCAGGCGGTCCTCGTACCCGGTCAGGTCCACAAGACCCAAAGCATGATCAGACACCGCCCAGCGCTTGGATTTTGAGACTTTGCGGATTTCCAGCGGATAAGCCACGTTGTCGCGGACCGAGCGGTGCGGCATCAGCGCCATATGCTGGAACACCATCCCGATCTGCTGCGCCCGGATGCGGCGCAGTTCGGCCTCGGAAATCTTGGAAACGTCGTGCCCCAGAATTTCGATCTTTCCTGCGGTCGGCTCGATCAGGCGGTTGATATGGCGTACAAGGGTCGATTTGCCCGAACCCGACAGGCCCATGATACAGAAAATCTCACCCCGTGGGACCTCGAACGAAGCCCCCTGCACACCCACGACGCAATTGAATCTCTCCAGAACCTCGGGCTTGCCAATACCTTCGTTCCGCACTGCGGTCATGGCTTCTTCGGCCCGTGCGCCAAAAATCTTCCAGACATCCGTCAGCTTAACAACTGTTTCGGTCATACTTGTCCCTTTGATGCAGAACAGGCCGCCGGGCAGTTCCCGACGGCCTGTCCGAGTTTCAGTTCCGGTCGGCCTCGATCACTCGGACATCCAACCCAGAACCGCATCTTCGTTCGCACCAACCCATTCCTGCGCATAGGCCAATGGTTCTTTGCCATCGATCACCAGCGCATAGGTCATGGCCGACACCGTGTCGGTGTCCAGCTTCATGTTGGCCAACAATTTGGCGACCTCGGGGTATTCATCTTCAAGGGACTTTGCATAGTGCAGGTGCAGATAGGCCAGATCCCAGGCGACACCAGCATCGGATTTTTCCAGCCAGTCCGGATCATCCGTGGGCTGCAATACGTTCCACTTGGCCGCATCATAGGCTGGTTCTTCCAGAACCTGCAGCTCGTGCAGTTCGAACACATAATGCGGCGTATAGCAGAACCCGACCCAGGCATCGCCCGCCTTGATCGCGTTGTCGAGGTTGGCATAGGCCACAGTCTCGTCAATCTCGGTCAGGTCCATAACCTGATCATAGCCATAGGATTTGGCCCGGATCTTTTCGACATTGGTCGAGGCCCAGCCGGGTGCGCCGATCCAGACCTCTCCGCGACCATCGCCGTTGCTGTCAAACAGCGCGGCGATATCGGGGTTCGTCAGATCATCAATGGATTTGATGCCATTGGCATCCGCGGTGGCCTTGTCGACGCACATGCCCTGAAACGCTTCGACGCCATTGGGATTGAACGCAACGGTGCCTTTATCGTCGACATAAGTGTCATGCAGGTTCTGCTGGTTTGGCATCCAGACTTCTGGGTGCACATGCATTGCGCCTGAATCCATCGCCTCAAACACGATGGGGTTGGTGCCGTTCTGCAGTTCGACCTCAAGCCCGAGGTTCTGTTCAATCGCGACCTTCAAAATATGCGCCGTGGCATTCACTGATGGCCAGTTCGGCACGCCGATCACAATATCCGCAGCAAGGGCTGGCCCGGCGACCGCCATTGATGCGCCTCCCAGTAACGTGGCTAATTTGTTCATGTGGTATCTCCATGTTGGTCGTCCGCGGCGCTTGTTTTTCTTACCCGCCGAGGGTCGTGGTGCACCTTGCAAATGATATCGGAAAGGTGATGCTTCCCGAGGTTTTATTGGCCAACGGCTCGACACGCCGGATTGACCTAAAAATTGAAGCATGCGAATGCGCCACCCATCAAGAGCTACGTTGGACAAAGCTATAAATGTGATATTATCGCAATGTAGTTTCGGCTTTTTCCGATTTAGCGTTCTGAACCTGCGCACGACACTGGCCCGGTCAATGCGCGCCTATCCCAGGCTGAGCGAACGAATGTAGGTGCTGAACGCATAGGTCAGGTCCTGAAAACGCGATCTTTCGCTGACATACAGGTAAACCTCGCGTTGGTCATGCAGGTCGGCGATTGGCCTGAATGTCGTTGCTTCGGGAATGAAGGCTGCGACCGTCTGCGGCAGGACCGTCACCCACTCGCCCGTGCGGACCATCGTGATCAGAGAATGCGTGTTGTGCACCGTCACCTCGGCCCCCGATATGGCCGTGTGAAAGTGATCGGACCGGATAAGGTCGCACAGCGCGTTACGAATGAACGGCGCGGATGTCACATCTTTGATACTGGGGGCGCCGGGTTTGATGGCCAACGCGTGGTCGGAAGCGCAAACCAGCCCGAACCGATCTTTGAACAACGGTATCGCCTGCACGCCATTCAACGGATGGTGCCCGGATGCGATGCCGATATCGGCCTTTCCTTCGACCAGCGAATCCAACACCTGCTGGGTGTCGGTATCTCGAAGCTCGATCTTCAGGCCGGGGTATTGCTGGCTCACGCGGTTCAGCACCTTGGGAAACACAAGCGCCGCGACGGAGGGCACCGAGACGATCCGCAGCAGGCCGTGTTCGGCATCAGCCGCCGCCTGAATGTTCAGGACGGTCTGATCGAACTGGCGCACCTGTTTCAACGCTAGATCAAACACTTGCCGTCCCAGGGGCGACAGGCGGTTTTTTCTTTCCCCCTCGAACAGCTTTTTGCCAAGCTGCTCCTCAAACTGTTTCAAGGTCATGGAGACGGCAGATTGCGTTCGCCCCAACCTGTCAGCGGCTTCGACCAGATTGCCGGTCTGGGCAACTGTGCAAAAGCACCGCAGTGTTTCGATCTTGATTGCCATACTTCACCAAAACTGAAGTTTTCTTAAGTTAATTGAGTTTGACTGATATCCCCCGGAAAATCCATCCTGCGCCCAACCAAATGACCACACTGGGGCGCATTGTGACCAAACTGAACCTGATTGCTGGCGAATGGCTGGCAGGCGAATCCGAGATTGAAAACCGCAACCCGTCGGACCTGAGCGATCTGGTCGGCATGTTTGCCCAGGCCAGCGCCGATCAGTTGGACGCCACATTGGATCAGGCGCGTATCGCGCAGGCCGAGTGGGAGGCGTATGGCCCCGAACGCAAGCAGGCTGTGCTGATGAATATCGGAAATGAGCTGATGTCGCGCGCCAAAGAACTGGGCACGCTGCTGGCCCGCGAAGAAGGCAAGCCGCAGGCCGAAGGCAAGGGCGAAGTTTACCGCGCGGGGCAGTTCTTTACCTATTACGCCGCCGAATGCCTACGCCAGATCGGTGAAAATGCTGACAGTGTGCGTCCCGGGGTTGAGATCGACGTCCGGCGCGAGGCCGTGGGCGTTGTGGCCATCATCAGCCCGTGGAACTTTCCCACCGCGACCGCGTCGTGGAAGATCGCCCCGGCGCTGTGTTATGGCAATGCGGTTGTCTGGAAGCCCGCCAATATCACCCCCGCATCAGCCGTGGCCCTGACCGAGATCATCGCGCGGCAGGACATTCCCAAGGGTCTGTTCAGTCTGGTCATGGGCTCGGGCCGCTCGATTGGTCAGCGTCTGGTCGAAAGCCCCAAGGTCAATGCAATATCCTTTACCGGGTCGGTCCCGGTGGGCAAGGGCATCGCGTCGGCGGCCATCCAGAACCTGACCAAGGTACAGATGGAAATGGGGTCCAAGAATGCGCTGGCCGTGATGGATGATGCCGATCTGGATCTGGCGGTGACGCTGGCCTTGGGTGGGGCATTTGGTGGCACCGGTCAGAAATGCACCGCCTCTTCGCGTCTGGTGGTACACGCGGGCATTCACGACGCCTTTGTCGAGAAACTGGTTGCGGGCGCACAAGCCCTAAAGGTCGGGCACGCGCTGGAACAGGGCACGCAGATGGGCCCGGTTGTCAGCGAACAGCAGTTGCAGGAAAATCTGGCCTATGTTGATTTGGGTCAGTCCGAAGGGGCAGAGCTGGCCTGTGGCGGTCAGCGTCTGGATATGCCACATGACGGCTTTTACATGTCGCCCGGCGTGTTCCTGAACACCACCAACGATATGCGCATCAACCGAGAGGAGATGTTTGCCCCTCTGACCAGCGTCATCAAGGTCGACAGCTATGATGAAGCGCTGCGCGTGGTCAATGATACCAACTTTGGCCTGACCTCGGGCATCGTCACGCAAAACCTCGCCCGCGCCACCCATTTTCGCCGCAATGCCCGCACCGGCGTGGTGACCGTCAACCTGCCCACTGCGGGCACCGATTATCACGTGCCCTTCGGCGGGCGCGGCGACAGCTCATACGGGCCGCGGGAACAGGGCAAGGCGGCAGCGGAATTCTACACCACGGTCAAAACCGCCTATATCAGCGCAGGAACCCCGGTCTGATGCGCCCCGACCCAAGAATTGACGGGTTGCAATACGCCAAATGGTCGGAAAAGATTTTCCGGCAATTGCGCGAAGGCCGCGTGGATGCAATCCACGTCACCATCTCGTACCACGAGAATTTCCGCGAAACGGTTCTGAACTTTGAAAAATGGAACCGCTGGTTCGAGCAGTACCCCGATCTGATCATCAAAGGCCGCTGGGCCAGCGATATCGACATCGCGCGCGAAACGGGTCGGACGGCGATATTCTTCGGGTTCCAGAACCCCGCACCTATCGAAGACGATATCGGACTGGTCGAGATTCTGCACGATCTGGGCGCGCGCTTCATGCAGCTGACTTATAACAACCAGTCTCTGCTGGCGACCGGCTGTTACGAGGACCACGACACCGGCATCACCCGCATGGGCAAACAGGTGATCCGGGAAATGAACCGTGTGGGTCTGGTGGTAGACATGAGCCATTCGGCGGATCGTTCAACCATCGAGGCCGCCGAACTGTCCGAGCGCCCCATCGCCATCACTCACGCGAACCCGCATGAATGGTCGCCCGCACTGCGCAACAAGCGCGAGGCGGTGATCCGTGCGGTGACGGAACGCGGTGGGATGCTCGGCTTTTCGGTCTACCCTCATCACCTGAAAGACAAATCCGCCTGCACGCTGGAAAGCTTTTGTCAGATGATCGCCCGCGCCGCAGACAAATACGGTGCTGAGAATCTGGGGATCGGCACCGACCTGTGTCAGGATCAGCCCGACAGTGTCGTCGAATGGATGCGCGTGGGGCGCTGGACCAAGCAGGTCGACTATGGCGAAGGATCAGCCAGCAACCCCGGTTTCCCACCGATGCCCGGCTGGTTCCGCGACAATCGCGATTTCGGCAACATCGAGGCCGGGCTGCGCACAGTCGGTATGAACGCCGAAGAAATCGGCGGCATCATGGGCGGCAATTGGTACCGTTTCTTCGCCGCCAACTTCGGGCCGCAAAACGCATGAGCACCCCCGACCCCCATATCCCAAGACGTGACCCCGGCAAGGTGATGCGCCTGTCGCGATTGGGATCGCTGCATCAATGCCGCCTCAGCTTCATGCGGCAATTGACCCGTCGGATGGCGCACGAAGGGTGGACGTTCACCCGCCCCGTTTTTGAGATCGACGAAACTGGCGTCGGTCACGCGGTCTATACCGTGCACGGCCCTGAACACGCCTATTCCCTTGTTGCCTTTGCGCATGATCTTCCACCCGATCAACGCTCGGATCGGGTCATCGCCGAGGCTTGGGACGCCACCTTTACCCTGTTCGACGGCATCCCCACGCCGCAAGACATCCGGCGGCTGTCCGAAAATGTGCCGCTGCAAGAGGCCGGACGCGTCAGCGAAAGCGAACTCTCCCTATCCCGCGCCAACCGGTCCGTGCGTTTGTGGGCGCATGTGGTGGACCGGCTGGCCACTGGTCAGCAGCCTGATCTGGAGCAGATTTACAAGGTTGGCTATCTGATGCGCACAACGGCGGTCTACGGGTCGGGCAAATTCGGCGCGGCGGACCGGGAAAAAACCGCACACCGCCCCGAGATCAGCAGCCCGTTTCAAGCCGAGATGCTGTCGGTCTACCTGACCCGGACCTTTGTCCGCGATCTGGTACAGCACATAGCCCGCGCCAAGGGCGGTGATCAAACCGTGGATCTGGACCCGGACATCGCACGGTGGCTGGGCATCGGAAATTCCACCGGGCTGGGCATGGCCCCCTTCATCGTGAACCACCCGATCCTGTTCAACAATTGGATCATGGCGAGGGAAGAGGCAATCGCGCGCGTACGATCCCTGCCAGCCGCATCCAAAGCCGAGGTCGGGGTTTTCAGGGACATCTTTGACCGCGGTACCCTGTCAATTTCATGGTGGCATTCGCAACATCCGATCCAGATCGGGAAGCTGGCCGCCCTGAACGCCGATCTTCGCACCATTTCCGCTCACCTCGACCAGATGGACCTGACACAGGACCACCCGTGGGACAGGCTGATCCGCTGGTCACAGACGGCGCTCAGCGAAGAGGGGCAGGAATTGCTCGCCTCGCTTATTCTGGAACCCTATGGCGAGATGGTGGATGGCCTGACCGGATGTATGGCCGACAGCAACACACATGCGCAGGTGATCGACGGCAACATGGCGGTGAAAGAGGTACGCGCCCTGATCCGCAACAGCTTTGAATGGGCGCTAGAGCTGGATTGGTCCGCCGATGCCAATTGCGCGCGCGCCTGGTACGTCTCGGAAGAGAAACTGGAACCCCGGCTGGGCGAGCGGTTTGGCGAGCCGATCACCGAATATGAGCAACCCCTGGCCCCGGCGCGGGATGCGGCATCTGCCCATCAGGCGCTTGCGGACTGGCCAGACGGTACTCCTGTTGCGGAATTCCTGCTGCGTCACCCTGAACACCGGCATACGGTGCGGCGCGCGCAGATCGGGCGTGTCGCCCCCTATGGCGAAATCCGCGACAACACGATCAGCGCCAGCGTCATGCCAATCGATATGTTGCGCGCCAAGCTGTCGTTTTTTGGCGCCACGCATTTCGATCCGCGTTCGGACCGCTGGGTGCGCATCTGCATGTACGCCGGCGCCCCCTACCCCGAGGATCTGACGGACGACACCGCAGACCTGTGGGTCTATCCGGAGCCAGCAGAATGAGTTTTTCCCTGAATGAGGTCGAGGTCACCGCCAAACGCGCCGCACGGGGTGCCGGCTATAGCTGGGGACTGGCAGAAGAGGCTGGCAAAGCCGCGCGCTGGCTGTGCGTGCAGGGCATCGACGGTGTCGCCGTCATGGCGCAGATTCTGGCGCACGATCTGGCCCGTACACCGCAGACCCATGTTCCTGCCGATCCAGGCAACCACTGGGCCGGACAAAAGGCGCTGTGCCCTCTGGCGACGGGCGCGTTGTTGTCGGACTGCGCGGATCGACTGAACGTTTCCACGATAACGCTGGAAAACGTCGCAGCCCCGACCTTGCTTTTGCCATTTTCCGCCAATGCAGCCCGGATGCTGAAATCTTGCGTGACCGTCGCCTGTGACGTATCTGAAGTTGTCACTGATGGCTATGATCTTGCCATAACAAGTGCGATCCCAAACCACGCCGAGCGCGTCACTGTGCGCATTGGCGGCATTCTCACCAAGACCAGACCCCACCATTCACGGGCGACGCCCGACCCGGAAGACTGGGCCGCCCTGACCCGTTTCGCCCACCGGACCTATGCCCCCGCCACCGAGGAATCCCGCTTGCTTGGGGCCGGTGCGGGCTTGTCCGACAACGATTGAAGAGGCCACGATGATTGAAACCCGCACCCTGACCCTTGCTGAAATCGAAAACCTGGCCTTTCGCGCTCTGGTTGCCGCTGGCACGTCCGAGGCAAATGCCCGTCCGCTGGCCATCGCCACGGCAGCCACCGAGGCGGACGGCGTGGCAAGCCACGGGCTGGCTTACATCCCGATCTATTGTGAACATGTGCAATGCGGCAAGGTTGATGGTTCAGCCCGCCCCATTCTTTCGCAACCTCGCCCCGGCGTCGTAAACGTGGATGCGGCGACGGGTTTCGCCCACCCTGCCATTGATCTGGGGCTCAAAGAACTGATCCCGGCGGCGCGCGCGCAGGGCATTGCCGCCCTTGCCATTCGCAACAGCTACAATTGCGGCGTTCTTGGCTATCACACCTTCCGGCTGGCGCAGGCCGGGCTGGTTGGGCTTGGGTTCACCAATGCGCCAGCCTCTATCGCCCCGTCGGGAGGTGCGAAACCAGTTGTCGGCACCAACCCCTTTTCAATCGCGGTGCCAGATGCCGACGGGCAGCCCGCCCTGCTGATTGATCAAAGCGCCAGCACCATCGCCAAAAGCGAAGTGATGAAACACGCCCGCGAAGGCAAGCCGATTCCAGTAGGTTGGGCGCTGGACGCGGACGGCAACCCGACCACCGATCCCAATGTCGGCCTCAAGGGATCAATGGCCCCTTCAGGCGGCTACAAGGGCGTCGGCGTCGCCTTGCTGACCGAGATCATGGCCGCCGCCTTGACCGGCGCGACCCTGGGCCTGAATGCCTCGCCCTTTTCCGGCACGGTGGGCGGGCCGCCCCGCACCGGTCAGTTCTTTATTGCAATCGACCCGGCAGTCACCGCCGGAGACGCCTTTGCGACCGGTATCAATGAACTGGTCGGTGCAATCCGCTCTCAGGATGGTGCGCACCTTCCGGGGGACGGCCGCCGCACAATGCGCAATTCAGCCGAAAGCGACGGTGTCGCCGTCAATATGGCAACGTTGAACAGGATCGAAACGTATCTGAGTTAGCCTCTGAAACCTTTGATCTGTTCGCCGTCTTCGCGTTCTGCCTGAAACGTCAGAACGTCAGGGCGCGTGATTGGCAAACCTGATCGTCAGGCAACGAGACTGGGCTTTTTCGGAGCGCCCCCGCGCCAAAGGTCATCATCCAGACAGAACAACGGGCAACCACGCACGAACCATCGGTTTGGGCCATTCAAGGACCCGCCTCTTTGGAACAGGGCGTTTCGCGCGAAGACTATTCTAATCAAAAGCCGTTACTACACTGAAAATGACAGTTGCGTGAGTTTTCAGTGCTATACCAAAGTAAGCTTTGCTCTCTTCGCTGTCTCACTTCAATACTGAGGCACATCTCGTTGGTAGCGGAGCTTTCATGAGAATTAGCGTAGGCATCGCTGTATCACTGCTGGTTGCCTTTTCAATTGGTGTGTCGACCTTCATCGTCCATTCGCTATGGTGGACGACAGCGCGTGACAACAGTCGCATGCTTGCGGCTGAAATCAACAGCCAGATCGCAAACACCGTCCGCATAGAGGTGGGAACGACACTCAGATCGGCCGAGGCCGCCTGGGCAGCTGTGCGCACGATCTTTGTTCAGAACGTCATCGCGACGCGGCAGGCTGACAAGCGAGAATTTGTCTTTCTCTCACAATTGCAGGCGCAACCGAATACGTCGTGGATATTCTTCGGCTGGCCAGACGGGAATTTCTTTGCGTCGCATCGCTTGGGCGACGGCGGGCTTGAGATGATTGAAATCGACAAGGATATCCGCGACCGGATGCTTCGGACGGATCGGTATATCTTCATTCCCGGTGACATCCAGTTTGAAGAACGATCCTTTTCCGAAACATCTTATGACCCCCGCGAACATGCCTGGTTCGGAAATTTCATGGGGCTCAGCTCTAACGGGTGGATCGAAGCACGCGACCTTCCGGGCACTGACAAAACCGTCTATGCCTATGCCGGTCCGATTGACGTCAACCGCACGCGACAAGGTGTACTGGCTGTCGCGATCGAAACAGACCGGCTCTCGCGTTTTCTGGCGAGCCTTACGCCCGGAGAATTCGGCGCGGCCTTTATTCTGGACGCCGACGGCAAAGTCATTGCGGTACCCGATGCCGAAGCGGATGAGGTTACCCCGGCGCGGATGGGCGAGGGAGATCTGTATGAGGTCGCCATGATCTCGGGGGAAACGCTGTTGGGTGACCCCGAAGCAAATACCCCCGGCCCTGTGACGAAGCGAGTTGTCATTGATGGCGTGCCCTATGCGGTGGCGCTGACACCCTTGGGGTTTTACGGCTGGCGCGTTGCCACGGTTATCCCGGAAGCGGCCTTCTTTTCCGAGATCGACAAGACACAGATAGACCTGATCTATATTTTGATCGCGGTGGTGGTGGCTGCCACGGGGCTGGCAATCTGGCTGGTTCGCAGAGTCGTCGCAAACCCGTTGGCACGTATCTCAGAAGACCTGAGCAGAATCGAAAGCTTTGACGTCGAACGTATCTCACGCAGGCCCTCGAAACTGTCTGAGCTTGCCAATCTTTCTGCGGCAACCGCCAGCATGGCTGCGGGTCTGTCTGCCTTCCGCAAATACGTACCCACCGATCTTGTCCGAATGCTGGTTGCCGAGGGCATCAAGACACAGCCGGGCGGAGACATGAAGCAGATTTCCGTGTTGTTTTGCGATGTCACGGGGTTCACCGGACTGTCCGAAAAGCTTGGCCCCAAAATCGTCCAACTGATGGAACCCTTCTTCAGCGCGGCGTCAGCGGCCATCGCGCGTCATGACGGAACGATCGACAAATTCATGGGCGATGCTGTGATGGCGTTCTGGGGCGCGCCGCGCAAGGATATCAACCACGCTGAAAACGCCTGTCGCGCAGCGTTGGATCTTGTGGCTGCTGTGGACGCGGCCGGAATTGAAGACGAGGTTGGCAACCCTCTCCGCGTCAGGATCGGGTTGAACAGTGGCGAGGCTTTGGTCGGGAACATCGGGTCAGAGCAGCGGCTGAACTACACCGCAATTGGCGATGTCGTGAATGTTGCCAGCCGCCTGGAGGGGGCCAACAAGGAATATGGGACGCTCATCCTGATTGGGCCAGAGACCAGGCGCGAAGCAGGGGATGCAATTGTCGTGCGCGAGCTGGATACACTTACAGTATTTGGGCGCATCAAAGAGCTGGTGGTCTATGAGCTGATTGCGATGGCAGACGGAATTGATGGGTCACATGCATGGATAGAGACCTATGAACAAGGCCTTGCACATTACCGGGCAGGACGGTTTGAACAGGCAGCCGCCGCATTTGAGGCCGCAGACCGCGCCCGAGGTGGAGACCCCGCCTCTGCCGCCATGTCATCGCGCGCCCGCGACTTGATGGAGAGCCCTCCTTCGCCGGATTGGCGCGCGGTCACGAACACCGAAAAGAACGGATAGTATTGACCCCGGTAAAGCCGGGAAACTATTGCCTCGGGGTGTACTAAAGCGGCGGCAACCTTTGGACAATTTGGCGGGATTTGCCGGACAAGCCCGTATGGCGCGGCGCGCCAAACTAGACGAGCCTGCGCGCCGGTTTAGACGACCTCAAGGACGCTCCGACCCACCTGACGGACAGGAAGGGCGAAGTGAGAAATTCCGTAAGCGGTGCGTGACGATCACCTTCCAGCCCTTCGGTTGATCTGAGATTCCGCCTTGGAGTGTTTTTTTGAGGTGAGTTTCTCCATGGAGAGCACAAGAGAGTATCTCATTGGGCTTGGCGTTATCTTCTCATCTGATGGGAGGCGGCGGTGGCCGGATGATTTGAAGGCGCGGATTGTGGCTGAGACGCTGCTGACGGGTGCGGCAGTGAATGATGTTGCTGCCAAATATGGCTTGAAGCCGAACCACGTCTCGTCGTGGCGGCGGATGGCCAAAGATGGTGATCTTGTTCTTCCGGTTTTGGAGGAGGAAGCTGCGTTTGCGCCGCTGGTGGTTTTTGAGGAGCCGCCTGCTCTGGAAGTTATGCCTTCTACCCAGCCCATCGAGATCGCGGCTGGAGACCTCTTGATCAAGCTGGATGGGGCCACTCCGGCGGTACGGATTGCTGAGATTGTCCGGGCGCTTGGGGTTGGGTCATGATCTTCCCCTCGAACCGGGTGCGGATCCTGGTGGCGACCAATCCGGTGGATTTTAGAAAGGGCCATGACGGGTTGTCAGCGCTGGTGCAATCTGTTCTGCGCAAGGATCCTTTCACAGGCACTGTCTTTGTGTTCCGTTCCAAACGTGCTGACAGGCTCAAGCTGCTTTACTGGGATGGGACGGGCCTTGTGATGGCGTACAAGCGGCTGGAAGACACGAGTTTCACCTGGCCCGCCATTCGGGACGGTGCGATGGCGCTGAACCATGCCCAGTTTGAGGCGCTTTTTGCGGGGTTGGACTGGCGTAAGGTGAAGGCTTTGGAAAGCCGCCCTCCGGCTGCGGCTGAGTGAATCAGGGGCTTGTTTTGGCCGCGTCAAACCTGGGCTTTCGTGCTATGCGGAAGCCATGTCCGACGCTGCCAAAGACCTTGATTTGAGCCTGCTGCCGCCCGAGTTCCGGGTGCTGTTCGAGGCGCAGGTCGCGGAACTCAAGGAGGTCAACAAACGGCTTGAGCATCTGGTGGCGGAACTGAACCATGCGGTGCATGGCAAGAAGTCCGAGAAGCTGGATGAGGACGAACGCCAGCTCCTGTTCGAAGAACTCGAAGTTGCTGTCGCCTGTGTGCAGGAGCGCAAGGACACTCAGGTCACGGGCGAAGATGGGCCAAAACGCAAACAGGTGGCGCGCCGCAATCTGGGCACCCTGCCAGAGCATCTGGAACGCATCGAGCAGATTGTCGAACCCGATAGCCTGACCTGCCCCTGCGGTTGCGGGGAGATGCACAAGATCGGCGAAGACCGATCCGAGCGGCTGGATATCGTGCCCGCCAAACTGCGCGTGATTGTCACCGTGCGTCCAAAATACGCCTGCCGCCATTGCACCGATGGCGTGACCCAGGCCCCGGTGCCAGCGCGCCTGATCGAAAGAGCGCTGCCAACAGAGGGCACCATCGCGCATGTGTTGGTGTCAAAATATGCCGATCACTGTCCGCTTTACAGGCAATCCCAAATCCTGGGTCGTACAGGCATCGACATTCACCGATCCACTCTGGCGGATTGGGTCGGCAAGGCAGCCTTCCATCTGGGCCCGGTCGTGGACCGGCTGGCCGAGCACCTGAAGACCTCCACGAAGCTCTTCATGGACGAAACGACAGCCCCGATCCTCGACCCCGGCCGCAAGAAGACCAAAACCGGATACCTCTGGGCACTGGCGCGCGATGACCGGAATTGGGGCGGCGATGACCCGCCCGGCGTCGTGTACTTCTACGCCCCCGACCGGCGGGGCGAGAATGCGGAAAAGTTCCTCACAGGCTTCGACGGCATCCTGCAACTGGATGGCTACCCCGGATACAATCGTCTGACCCGCACCACGCGCAAGGGCGGCGAGCCCATCGTCGTGGCCCATTGCTGGGCGCACGCCCGCCGCAAGCTCAAGGAAATCCACGACCGCGACAAGTCCGAGATCGCCGCCGAAGGCCTGCGCCAGATCGCCGAAATCTATGCTATCGAAAAAGACATCCGAGGCACATCCCCCGGCCAGCGTCTCTCGGCACGCAAGACCCGATCTGCGCCCCTGGTCGCGGTCTTCGGCGTCTGGCTGCAAACTCAACGCATCCGCGTCTCGGCCAAGTCTCGCCTCGGCGAAAATCGGCGTGTTATACAAACATGATGGCGAAACATGGGGATGGAGCCCCGACAAACGCCGCCAATATCGCCAAACGCACTGCAAACCGGTGGTGGACAAACTTTTGCGACGGATGGAGGAGATCCAGACGACAATTTCTACTGGTTCACGTCTGAACACTGCGATCAACTATGTTCTCAAACGTCGAGAAAGCTTGACCCGTTTTCTTGAAGACGGCCGCGCCGAACTGGACACCAACGCAGTCGAACGGCAGTTCAAGTCAGTGCAGATGCTGAGAAAGAACGTCTACTTCATGGGGAGCGATGAAGGTGGAGAAACCTGGGCGATATTTTCCTCACTGATCGAGACTTGTAAACTGAACGGATATGATCCCTACAGATACCTCGTTTGGCTGTTTGATGAGTTGTCGGTGTTATTCGCTCGTGGGGCATCACCGGTAATCGATTACCGAAAATACTTGCCCTGGAATGCCCCGGAGCAGTGTAAGGCTGGCATGAAGCAGGAAGACGAAGATGTGCCGCAGGCTGCTTAACGGTCAGGGCGGATTCCGGTCATTCGCTGCATGGGCCCACGGCTTTTATCCTTGTAGCAAAGCAGACATTCAGAACTGATCAGATGGTGGAACTCACGCGGCTAGACTTGCCGAACCTTGAGCAATGCGCTGGCTATTCCAAACCCCCTTTGACGCACTCCGTGAGCGCCACTTTTGAATTCATAATCCATCGCCACCATCCACCAAGAACCGCAACCCTACTATTGTTAGATTTTCGATAACGGTCACCCAATCATATTCATCCAGCGGATCAACATTGGTGCCAAGCAAATCAGCAGCAATACAGGCATCATGCACAGGGCCATCACCGCAGACATTTGCACCGGAAGACGGTTGGCTTTCTCTTGCGCACGAAGTTCGCGGTCCAGGCGCATATCGGTTGCAAACCTGCGCAGAGATGCCGAAATGCTGGTGCCGTATTGATTAGACTGCAGGAACGCGTTTGCAAATGAATTCACCTCATCAATGCCGACACGATCCGCCATATCCCAAAAGGCGGCCTGCCGCTCTTTGCCAGCTTGCAGTTCCAATTGAAGAATTGTGAATTCTTGCGAAATTTCTGGCGCGGCGTGGGACATCTCGTGCGAGACCCGGACCATAGCCGCATCAAAGCCCAACCCGGCTTCAATCGCCACTTGCAGCAGGTCGAGCGCATTCGGAAGGCTGTGTTCAATGGCTTGACGGCGTTTCTTGATGCGAATTCGCAACCAGAGAGCCGGACCATAGAACCCAGCCACCATCAACGCGGTCACGATCTGCAACGCGTTCACCCATGTGATGCCCTGCAAGAGGTTGGCGATGTGGAGTTGAACCTGAGTTTCAATTGGCAGCGCCATGGCCACAACGAAAACTGCCGGCAATACGAACCCCAAGACCACGCGGAACAAATAGAAGGTCTGGATGGCGTGCTTACGCTGAATACCAGCCTGTTTCAAAAGCTTGCCGATTCTGGACCGCTCACGTTTGGACGACGGCACAAAGGCTTTGAGCAGCCCGTGCGGGTCGCTGTTATCCCCTTGAAGCAGGTCAAAATCTGCACCGTGTCCACGCGAAATTGATCCGACACGCATACGACGCGCGGCCGTGTCATCGCTTGTAGCCATGCCGGAAACACCCAGCACCACAAAGAATACGCTTAGGGCAATACCAGCCAGCAAAAGATACTGCATGGGGAGTTGTTGATCGCCGAGAATGTCTTGAATAACGTCCATGTCACTGCTCCTGGTTAGAACTTGAACTTGACGAGCTGTCTCAGGATAAGACCCTGGGCAACCATCAGGCCAATGATCACGTATGCAAAAAAGGGAAACAGCGGATCACTTCGAACATCGCCATAGAACGATGGCGTGGATATCTCGATTGAAAGGCCGATTATAATTGGCAGTATCGTGAGAATGCTGCCGCTCAAACGACCCTCGGCAGAGATGGCTTTGATCTTCTTCTGCATGATTTGACGATCTCTTATGACCTGAGACAGAATGCCCAGAACACGGGCAAGGTTACCGCCGGTTCCGTGCTGAATGCCGATACTAACCGCGAGGTAATTGGCATCCTCGGTCCCGACACGTTTCGCAAAATCCTGAAAAGCCGTCGCGACATCATCGCCATAGTTGATCTGGTCCTGGATTATGCCAAATTCCGAACCGATCGGATCTGGAAGATCCGTTGCCACGTTCCCAACCGTTACGGCCACTGGGTGACCGACTTTCAGGCCACGTGCCATCAGATCCAAAGCATCCGGAAGCTGTTTGGTCAGCTTATTGGATCTGGCTGCCTTCATAGCAATCAGAACCATCAGCGGCAGAACCATGGCCAGAACCCCACTAAGTACCAGCGCAAGTTCCGGAGCGAGGACACGCGATACGGCAACAAATATCACGGCGGCAAGTAAAGCGGCAGCAAAAACGACCCAGATCGGATTGATCGTAAACCCGGCCTGAACAAGCAGACGGCGAAAACGCGCAACCAACCCCGGTCTTTCACCGGCAGCCAGCATTGCCGGATCACGCAATAGTTGCAGCACTGTGTCCGTCGAGGCCCCTTCCTGGATCATTTTCATGCGGCGATTGCGCGTTTCGCCATGGGTTTCCCTACGCAACAAAAGTTGCTGCAGACCCTCGTAAGCCAACAAAATTCCAATGAAAATAGAAATGTATATCAGGATGTTAAGTGTATTTGGCTGTAAGTCGATCATGATGAGGCAGCCCCGCGGATAAACATGTTGGTGTCAACGTCAACGCCAGCAGCAACCAATTGGTCGAAGCATTTGGGACGTATGCCCGTGGGCAGGAACTCTCCCAGGATCTCTCCGCTCTCGGACTTCCCGCGGCGTTTGAATACGAAGATGTCCTGCATGGTGATTGTGTCATCCTCCATGCCGGTCACTTCTGAAATGCTGACAACACGGCGGGTGCCGTCGCTGAGACGCGTAAGTTGAAGTACAATCTGAATGGCCGAAGCGATTTGTGACCGGATGGTTCTGACCGGCAAGTCGGCACCCAGCATTGTGACCATCTGTTCGACCCGGCTCAGCGCATCACGCGCCGAGTTTGCGTGAACGGTCGTCATAGACCCGTCATGTCCTGTATTCATGGCCTGCAGCATATCAAAGCACTCCGACCCGCGAACCTCGCCCACGATTATACGATCGGGACGCATCCTGAGAGCGTTGCGAACCAGCTCACGCTGGGTGATCACCCCTTGCCCTTCCGCATTGGGGGGACGGGTTTCCAGTCGTACCACGTGGCTTTGCTGAAGCTGAAGTTCGGCAGCGTCCTCAATTGTAACTATGCGCTGCTTACCGTCGATAAACGATGAAACTGCGTTCAGCATGGTCGTTTTACCGGTGCCGGTGCCGCCCGAAATCAGGATGTTCAACCTTGCCTCAACCAGCGCTGCAAGAAGCTTCGCCGCCTGGTCATTCATGCTGTCCTGATGAACCAGCTTATCGATTGTCAGCGGGTTTCGGGAAAACTTGCGGATCGACAAGGCTGGTCCGTCGACTGAACACGGCCGGATAATCGCGTTGACGCGGCTGCCATCCTCTAGGCGTGCGTCGACCCAAGGTTGCGACTCGTCGATGCGGCGCCCAACATTGCTGACAATCTTGTCAATTATCCGTAGCAGATGACGCTCGTCGCGAAACCGCACGGTGGATTCTTCCAGAAGGCCAAAGCGTTCAACGTAGACTTTGTCATATGAATTCACGAGAATATCGTTGATGGTCGGGTCTTCCAAAAGCGGCTCCAACGGCCCCAGCCCCATGACCTCATGAATAAGTTCATCAATCAGTGCTGTAAAATCCTCCGATCGCATATGCAGGTTTTCAGCCTCGACCATACCGGTCACGAGAGACGCGATCTGGCGCTTCAGTTCCGATCGTTCGACCTTGTCGATGACGGACAGGTTTAGCCGGTCAAGAAGTTCGCTGTGCAAGCGGCTTTTGAGTTCCAGATGCGCTTGCAGGTCAGTGTCTATCGGGTCAGGATTCACCTTGGCTTTGACTGACGTTTCGACGGGCCGTTCCAATGTCAGGACATTCGATGTTGAAGCCGCCTTGCGTGATCTGAATTCGTTGAACACGGTGATCTCCTCTTATGTATTCTTTGTTGCCACGGTCTGAACGTCAGCCGTCACAGCGGTAGCCAGTTTTGTCAGGGCCTTCCCCAGGTCAGATTGCGGCTTCATCTCGACAACCGGCCGTCCCAGATCCACGGAATTGCGGGCGACTTTCGGATTGTCCGGCAGCCAATGCTTCAGCTTTGTCTCCAAAACTTTCTCGGCCTCACGGACATGCGATGGCCGGACCAGCTTATTCCGCTCGCGGTTCACGACGATCTCTACCGGCAGGGCCATATTGGCCTCGCGAAAAAAGTCGATCAAACGCCGCGCCTGGCGCACGCAAGGCACCGTGGTGTCTGTGACAAGGGCAAGCTGGGTCGCCCGTTTGAAAATGGGTTCAACCCACTCAACGATGGCACAGGGAAGATCGACCACGATGTAATCATAACGCCGTTGCAGAAGGTCGAGAAGGCCCTCAACCAGGTCGGGCCGCATCGACTGCAGCGGCACCATCGGCGCCGGTGCGCACAATACATCTACGCCAAGTGTATGCTGCTGGAGGATCGAGGACAAAAAGTGATCATCAGGTTTTTCGTCGCTTTCAATGAGCTGGAGAAACCCTCCGTTGTCTTCAAGGTCCAGAAAGACATTCGAGTTTCCAAACTGCAGATCGAAATCCAATAGCGCGACCCGGCTTTTTGCAGATTTACGAAAGAAAGTCCCCTTTCCGCCTACAAGTGCGCACGCAAGGTTCGCCGCAACGGTCGATGCACCAACCCCGCCGCGAGATTTCGCAACCGGTATTACTTTGCCCAAAGCGGATGCGCCGCCCAAGACCAATGGCTGCGCCAGCGTGCGTGCATTGATTTTCTCGCTAAGAGCAGCTTTCAGCTCCTCGCCATCGATTGACAGGGGCAATACGTCGTCGACGCCGATCCGCCGCAACTCGCGTGCCTTGGTGATCGACAGGTCATTCTGCGTCAGTGCAATAAACAAGGTATCGTCATCACGGCGCGCTAACACGTCTTCGATGGCCTGCACCTCATCCGCATCGACCGGGTCGATCTCAAAGATCACCACGTCATGGTCGGACGCAAGCTGAATGGCCGCACCGTTCAAGGCCTGAAACGACGTCGCGTTGGAGGTGACTTTGTTATCCTCGTCTGCCGGAAAGACATCCGCTACAACCCGGGCGATGACATCGCTTTCAGAAACAAGCATCACAGAATGTGACTTTAGATTTGAAACGCTATTTTCCATTATCCTGACTCTCCTTGTGCAAGGTCTTCAGCAGGCAGCGAAACGCTGAAATTGGAGTAACCGGCTGTTGATGAAAGTGTGCTGTTCGTGGCCCCCGCAGCGTTTGCCAATGCGGCCAGCGGTGACACGAACTGAAAATCATCCAGGTTCAGATTGACCGTGACCATTGGTGTGTACGGGCCGCCCAGGAAACCCAGATTGGGGTTGAAGTCATAGTGAAACTCCAAGTCATCAATTGAGGCGCTCGGCGGCAGAAGCGGGCTGATACGGCCCCAGATTTCCGACGCGGTTACATTGGTAGCGTCACCAACGCAGGAGGCGTAGTTCGGATCTTCACATACTCCAACCGAGACACTGCAAGCTGTGCCAAAACGAGGTGACAACGGGGACGTTCCGCGTTGATGTTGCGTTGGGAGCGGTGGGCTGTAATTGCAAGCGGGTGGCCGAACAATGGCTATACGCGCTGCCATTTGCGCAGCTTTCTGGGCGTTTACACTGCTGTAAGACAGGCGCCCGAAATCCAACAATGACAAGAACAAGAAGAAAAACAGAGAAACAACCACTGCGAATTCGACAAGAACACCACCGCTCTGATCATCAAGGAAACTCTGCCCTTTACCGCGGAAATACGCGTGGATATGTACCAGGCGGATCACTGTCCGAAGATCCGTGTTGTATCAGAGACGTCCGTCGTCACCGATGATAAGCCGCTGCCAAAAAGCGACAACAGGCCCCCCATCGGAAATTGGATCGTGATATTTGCGCTGACTGTCCCAACCGGGGCCGGGCTCACCCTATAGGTTCCGGAGACGCAGGACAGGCTGGGAGTCACCGAATTGACTGTAATGCTCGGCGGAAACAAGCCGTTGTCATCCTTGTCGTCCTCGACGATCCCCTTCAGGGTTGTAGTAAGTCCCGCGACGGAACCACCAGAAGAACAGATATCCGCCGGCGTGACACGAGACAGATAACGGCTGGCATCCCGGACACCTGCGATGACAGACTGGTATGACCACATCAGACGCGCCGATTCCAACGTGACGGCCAAGAGCAGCAGCATGACAGGCAGAACGAGGCCGAATTCCACGAGGATCGCACCATCATCCTTCTGTGCGAAGCGTTTGAACGGGGCCGTCAGGCGTTTTTTCATGATCCTTCGCCCCCTTACCGATACAGTTGCACGAGATCGCGAAAGATACCGCCAAACCCGTTGCCACCGTTGCCGGTTCCAGTGACATCCGGAAAGCCTACGACCTCACCATGGATGTCAAAGCTGGGTGGCGATCCACCATCGTCACCCACTGGTTCGGTCAGGAAAACGGCTACAAATTTTGTAACGGGCACGCCAGTGGTCGAACCTGAAACCGGGTTCTGCGCACAATCGATGCCAGCCGCAGTCACAACACGCCGTGCCGGGTCATCTGACATTTTGCTCGAGCACATCGGACGGCCGGTTTCGGCGAGCAAAGGATTCAGGATTGCGTTCGCATTTGGCGCCGAATGCGGATTGGAGTTTCCGTAAGCGATTTCTCTCAGGTACATCCCGTACCGCGTACCAGCAAAGACACTATCCGATCCGCTCAGTGCAGGCAGGTGAGAGTCGCCGCCAGTTCCGTCTGCGACCCCGTCAGCAAGATCATGATTTTGATTGAGATATCCAGCGCGGTCCCAAACGCCGTCTCCGAACCGGTTGCTCACGCCGCAGGTACCCGCGGCCATGCAAGTGTCGCGACCAAGGGCGGTTGTGTCTGGAGTGATCTCTTCATTGCCTTGAATGCACGAACCACCACCTTTTTTCTGAATTCCCTTGATGACATTCGGAGCAGGCGCAAAGTCGACGTTGTTTTTCTCACCGTTGAGCACGCTGCGATAGATATCAAATCGAACGTTGAACGCCGCGTTGGTGATACCGACCTTCTGCCCGGGTTCTGTAGTCAGGCCATTGGTCAGGACGCATTGTGTGATTTGATTTTGCGCCGCGATCAGGCAGGCCAACTTGTTGCCGCCTTCATCCGCACAGACACCCGACGTGTCTTCAAATGAATCCAGATCAATAAAGCCGAAGTTTCCAGGTCCCCAGGCCGTATTGTTCCCACCACTGCGCAACAAAATCTGATCACCCACTGTCAGCGTAGATTCCCAGTTCGGAGGCAGGCAAAACATCAGGGGCGAAATATCGCAGGCCGCTTGCGAGTATCCGGCCACTGCCTCAGCTGAGACGCTGGCCGTTGAAATGCCGTTTCCACCAAGCAACTTGTCCAGAGCGGATGCAAGGTTCATGCTCAGCGCCTTCGGTGTCAAAGCTACCTGTGCAAATTTGGCAGTCCGTGGGTCTGTAGTAGTGTCCGCACCAAGCGGCGCTACATCCGAAACCGGTAGAGCAGAATGGAAGGTAAGCGTATAGTCTGACGCACCGGATAGGGCTGCTGGTCCAGTGGCAAAAGTCTGGCTATCGCTGATCAGGTTAGCGGCAGCATTTTTTGCGCGGGTTATTGCGTCGGGTTGCCCATCCAGTTCGCCCGCGGCCGCCAAAGCCACGTTATCCGCAAAGGACTGCAGTTCTGCATGGGTCGCGTTTAACCGGCCAACATCCAGGGTGATCGCAAAGAAGCCAAGAAACGCAACCAGTGCTGTGCCCCAAAGGATCGCAACAGTTCCGTCTTCGTCCTTGGCCATGGGTGATATGATCGCTTTCAGCGGCATGGTTCTGCCTCACTGTCCAGAGTTTTGGCTGACTTCGATTTCGCGGATTTTGGGTCTTACCCCAGGCACTGCGTCTGCAGGCGAATCTTTTGCATCCGTCTGATTGTCGGGCACCGTCTCAGAAACCGGGTCGGCGGCGGCCGCACCTTCGGCGTCCCGAGGGGTTCTCTGGATCGTTACCACTTCGGATTCAGTGCCCCGGTTCACCCTGACAGTGGGTTGAACTTCAGCTTTTTCCGCAGGGCCTTCTTCTTGTAACAGATCACGCAGGCGCACCATTTCCATTGGCGCGTCTTCGACCCCGTCCAACGTCCTGAGGGTCAGGCTCAACGTTCCGGCCTTTTGGGCCAAAGCAAGACGCTGGCCTTGTTGTGGCGTCACTTCTACGGTGATCGTGCGGGCGACTTCGGGTTGATCGCTTAGTTCTTCAGACTGTTGATCTACACCAATCACACGGATGTTCTGAAGTATCGTCACAGCACGCAACTCCATTCTCGCGCCCTGTGTCAAAACAATATCCACCCAGTCACCGGGAGTAACAAACCCACCCACCGCAGTGACCGCGTCAACTTTTATCGACATAGCACGCGTGTTTTCACCAAGTTTCTGGACCAGAGTGACCTTTTCACCAAAATTCGAAACCTTCGATAACAGCATCACTTCGCCAGGGTAAAACCGACCCTTGGCGCGGCGCAGCTGCCGTCTGCTTTCGGGAACAAGCACGTCTATGTCCGTAAACACACCGGCAGGCAGCGCGTCGCGGGGCCACGAATGAACAGCGACGTCGTGTTTTTCAATCGTCTGACCAAATGCGATTTCCGACCGGGCGACGTAAATTTCTACCAGATCGGCATTTGATGACGGTCCAGTGGCGGTTGTTTTAAACTGAATGTGATCTTTCGCCAGGTACACGGAACCGGAGGCAATCGCGATCCCGAAGAGCGTGGTGATAAATGGTCTGATACGCATCTCTGTCTCCAAAAGTTACGCTCAAAAAATTCGAAACATCTGTAGTTGTCGGCTTTCGAAAATCCCGGCGGTAAATTCTGCGCCTCTGCAAAAACGCTAGGCGCAGAATTATGTCGTTTTGTGCGAACGCAAGCTCGCCAGCTGTCAGCAGGTAGCGCTGCCCAGGGCGGTGCAGGCGGCAGTCACGTTGTTGTTGGTTTCCGTGCCAAGATACGTGAAAGCACCAACCGCAATCGAAGCGACGACCAAAAGGGCGAGGCCATATTCAACAATTGCCGCACCGCTTTCTTCTTTTACAAACTTGTTCATGAATTTAGTCATGTTTCCCCCGAAAGGTTAAATTGAGATCGACGTTGCGCAGTATTGCAACGCAAGCCAGGCATTCGTGCAGTAGCTCTCCAATTACGGTAATTGCGCTAAAGCCTCGTTCCTTCCGTCAAGAATGGTAATTTTACTACTTTATGGCGTTTTTGCGAAGTATAGCTCCGCCATTAGGAGAAGATTTTTAACCACAGATTAACGGGCCATTCACAAACAAACGAATCATCGATTCCGGAAACAATTGGCTAGAATTTGGAGAAAATGTGGAGGAAACATGAGGAGATTTCGGCGCAAGAAAATCACAAATCGGAAGAAGGAAATTCAAATTTCTTCCGAAATTCAAAAATTTTACTGTTTAAAAACATTGAATTGAAAGATGCTTCTCGCAAAAGTTTCAAACGTGCACCTATAGCGGCGCCACAAAACCAGTTGTCGGTCGAACCTAAGTAGAACAAGTTTGAATGGACGGTGGGGGCCGTGTCGGAAGCCTGACTGAGCTGGCTTTTTGTTAGATGGATTGTAAAAGTAATGAGTAACAGTTTTTCGAAAAGCGTTTGCGCGCAGGACAGTTTGAATTTTGTAATGGAGTGGGCACAAGCCTTGAATGGCAGAAAGTCCATTTCAGACGTTCTGAATCAATTAATGCGGTTGGCAAGTGCAGATGCCGCACTAATTTCACGATTACCGGTACCAAGCGGAAAAATTAAATACGTTGCACGTCACTGCATTCAAGAAGGGAAAATATGGCCTTATCAACCACAAGCACAGGCAGAGTTGATTTTGGGCGCGTGTTTAAAAACAGCGAAAACTGGATCGATATGGAAATTATCAGATCTGACGGACGCTGAAGGCATACCGTCGCTTTTGTGTCGAGATAAGATCCCAAGTGGGTTGGGTGAAGCCATTGTGGTTCCACTTGAGGTATCGGCGGGCCACTGTGATCATCTGGAGTTACACTACCAGCACCGGCCTGCGCGTCATAACTTGGATCTGGTGACAGTTTTGGCGTCAACACTTGCATCTGGTTGGGGACATCGCCCCCCGGGCTCAATCTCGGCAAAACTCAATCAATTCCGAGGCCACGGCGTCAGGGCAATCGGGGACGCCGAACTCACACCCATTCTGGATCCTGAAAATCCAGCGGCGCTCAGTCGGAGCGAATTTCGGGTTTGCGCAATGATGAAAGAAGGAATGACAGTCAAAGTGATTTCAAGCACCCTTTCGGTCTGTCCTGCCACAGTTCGCTCGCACCTGAGCTCGATTTTTTCCAAGACGGGTGCATCCAATCAGGTCGAACTGCTGCACCTGTTGAACCGAAAGGCGGATAGCACCAACAATACCAGGACCTTTGGGGCCGCGCGCTTTGGCTGATTTTGCTTGATGCTTTGATGCGGCAATACAAATCGACAGTGATGGCTACGCACTTATTGTCTACGTATCGGCAACAACATTAACAGAACGTGAATAGTGTATTCTTTCAGTGTTCAACCTCTATCAGGCATACTCTTTTACTCGGGCCAAACGCGAAACTATATGCTTGGTCCTTTGTTAGGGGAAAAGCTGATGAAGTCTGCCACTGAAGTTGCTGCTGTGAATCAAGTCCTCCAAGGCATGAGATCTACTGGTTCCACCGTGCGAATAGAGCTCTCAAACACCGCGAAGTCGAACACAGGTCGATTCCCTCCTATCGAAAGTGCTTTGATGGACATTATTAACAACAAGCGTCTTGATGGGGCGAAGAAGACCGCCTGATCTCCTGTCACGACATCTTCAGTTTTACCGGGACACGTCCTACCCGGAAAAACTTAAAAGCAGAGGCCCGCTCCTGCCGGAGCGGGTTTTTTGATTGGTAAGGTAGGATATCGGTGCCTCGAACTCTGCAAGTTGCCAAACTGTGGGCGGCCAGCAAGAACCACTTTGGTTGTCGCGTTCGTGCTGGACACAACCTTCTAACCGCCGCTCGCGGCAAAGAATTGGGAAAAAGAAGTCGCCCAAAGCAGCGGCAGCTGCCTCTGCGACTTCGTCACCCCGCTTGTTGGCGCAGGGATTAACCGTTGTTTGCCAACTCTTCTTCTGGTTTCTCGTCAGAGGTTTCGTCTTCTGCCACCGGATCGGTGCTAACGTCGTCATCGTATTCTTCATCCGGAACACCAAGCGCGCTTTTGACCGCTTTGTCATCCGGATTTGAGGCCCGTACGGCGTCGAGGACGTGATCTTGCTGTTGCATTGCCATGGTGTCGTCGTCAGAAAAATCGCCCTTGTAATGGCCCAGGAGGCTGTCCTCTGCTTCATGCACGGCCTCTGCAGAAGCCTGTTGATCCTCAGTTGGACGATCAATCGGGTTCCCAGCGTCATCGGTGGTTATGTCGTGTGCATCTTTAACATCCTGTGCGTCATCCAAGACATCAGGATTAGTTGTTCCTGGATTCGCTGCTTCGTCAGCCAGGACATCCTCGGCCTCTTGCAGGGACATGGGGGCATCGTCCAAATACCCAAATGCCGCTGAGATTTCTCTTATATCCTCAGGGCTGTATGGATTGTCTTCCCCCATGGCGTGATTGAATTTAGCGTCCGCTACGGCGAGACCGGCGGCAAGACTGACTGGCCCGGTACCCTTCGTAAACTGACCATTGGCAATATGCGCAAGCTTTGCATTGACGCTGGAGTTGATAGCACCATTCAGCTTGCCAAGGTTGCGCGGTTCAAGCGTACCATCCTCAAGATATTTTGCTTTGCGACTAGCGGGTCTCAGAGATTTCTTGACTGTCGTTCTTTTTGTTTGCGCTTTGGTGCTTAGCGTCTTGTTGCCTTTGAACAAGCTCTTGATGCCGCCTTGTCGCTTGGTGTTGGCTTTGCCTTTGCTCCCGGTCATCAGGCCCTTCAGAGAGAATTTTCCGCCCTTCGAAGATTTCGACTTGGAAGTGCCTGATCCAGAAGTGTTTCGGCCTGACTTTCCAGCAGCTTTACTTGTGTCACCCTTAGACGCGGCAGATCCGCCACCCTTGCTGTGGCCTTTTCCATGGCCGCCACCATCGCCTTGGCTGTTCCCGCCGCCATTTCCGTTTCCGCCACCGTTGCCGCCACCTTTTCCGCCAGAATTGCCGTTTCCATTTCCGCCGCCGTTTCCTTTACCACCGCCGTTTCCCTTGCCTTCCTTTGCGAAGGCAACATCCGGCGTTACGATCGCTCCAACAATCGCTGTGGACCCCAGTAAGGAAATTGCCATAGCGGAAACCTTCATTAGGCTGGTCAAACTGGTTTTCATGACAATCCTCGTTTATTGAATGCAAATCTCGCCTAACAGCGCGTAACGATACGCTCCGAAGACGCTGGGGTTTGTGTCGGAATCAGGAACCAACGCCCAGATTAAAGCCCATTATTGTTGAACCCGCGACTAACTGTCCGTTCACCGCCAGTTCACCTTAAAACCAGTAGATTTTGGGGGTGCATGCGCGATAATGAGTATTGAAGATGAAGAGGCTTCTGATCATCGCTTGTCTGTTCGCCTTTCTCCAGGCTGGAGAGGGGCATGCTGCTGCGCGTGAATTGAAACAGTCTGAATTGCGCAAAGCGACAACATCCGGCAGCGCCATTCGGCTGAAAAGAGTCATCAAAGGTGTGGAAAGGGTCTTTGGCGGGACCCCGGTGGACGCCCGCGCCTTTCAGGCTGACAAGGTCTACTACCGCATTCTGGTCAAAAAACCCGACGGAAGAATTATCAGCGTCATCGTCAATGCTCAAACGGGCGTTGTCGTGCCCAATCGTTCTACTGTTGGACGCCAGATCTCCGACGCGGCTCGATCCACAGCTGGTAACTCTGCCAACGCTAATTCCCAGGCGAAATCCAACAACAGCCAGGCGAACAGCGGAAATGGGAACGGCAACTCCGGTGGGAACGGGAACGGGAACTCTGGCGGGAACGGGAACGGAAACTCCGGCGGGAACGGGAACGGAAACTCCGGCGGGAATGGGAACGGCAACTCTGGCGGGAATGGGAACGGCAACTCCGGCGGGAATGGGAACGGCAACTCCGGCGGGAATGGGAACGGAAACTCCGGCGGGAATGGGAACGGAAACTCCGGCGGGAACGGTGGTGGTAAAAAATAGTGTTTAAACTATTGATCACACACCTGTAGATTCGAGATATGAGAATTTTAGTCGCCGAAGACGAACCGCACCTTTGCGATCAAGTCAAAAAACTGCTGAACGCAGAGGGACGAGTGGTCGACATTGCCAATAATGGCGTTGATGCCCTGCATTTGGGATCAACCGAACCGTATGACATGATCATCCTCGACATCGGCTTGCCGCAGCGCGACGGTATCTCTGTTTTGCGTGAATGGCGGGGAGCCGGCATCAAGACACCGGTCCTGATACTAACGGCCCGCGATGGCTGGAGCGAACGGGTCGATGGGTTGGATGCGGGTGCAGATGACTATATGACCAAGCCGTTCCATTTGCCGGAACTGGCTGCGCGGGTCCGCGCCATTCTGCGTCGTCAAAGCGGACAACTGAACCCTGTAATCGAGATGGGGAATGTCATTCTCGATACACGCTATGGTCGGGTGACCGCCGACGGGGTTCCGGTTGACTTGACCGCACAGGAAATCGCGGTGCTAACCTACCTGGCTCATAACGCGGGTCGTATGGTCCCAAGAACTGAGCTTTCGGAGCATATCTACGAATATGATGGCGATCGGGACTCAAACACCATTGCTGTTTTCATCAATCGCCTACGCAAGAAGTTGGGACCAGACTTGATCACAACGGTTCGGGGTCGTGGATATATGGTCGATTCTGGCTGATGTTATCACTGCGTCAACGGGCTTTGTTTGGAGGGGTCGCATCCGGGGCTTTATCCGTTGGTGTGGGCACGCTGGCTGTTTTCTCTTATATCGATTCCCGCGTTTCAAGTCAGTTCGACGCCGCGCTTCTTGACCGGCACACGCAACTTGTCGTCGGGCTGAGTGTGACAACACAGAACCCCGATGCATTGCGCGATATCATGTTCGATCCGGCCTATAGCACGCCATATTCAGGCCGATACTGGCAAATCTCAAACGCGGACGGAGAGGTTTTCACGTCCGCTTCGCTGTTTGACGAAACCATTGCGGAACCGTCCGGTTCCCCTGAAAACGCCACACTTTGGAACACTTCAGGCCCAGAAGACGAAGTGCTTCGTAGCGTCTACCAAACAATTTCCTACGAAGATGGAACCATTTGGGGCGTCAGCGTTGCCGAAAGCCAGTCCCAACTGATCAATGAACGCAGGGCAGCTCAGCGCAGTTTGCTGCCCGTATTCGGGCTTGTCGGCCTGATTGGTGTTGCGGGTTCTTTGCTGCTTATGACGTTTATACTGGGGCCACTGCAAAAACTGCGAACGGATGTGTCTCACCGATGGGACTTTGATGACGACCTCGACCCGGCGGATTATCCAGAAGAGGTGGCCCCTCTGGTCGAGGACCTCAACCAGCTCTTACGTCGCAATCGGGATATTGTATCCGGCTCTCGCAGGCACGCTGCCGATCTCGCTCATGCTCTGAAAACACCGGCAGCCATTCTGCGAAACGAACTGCAAGGCATGACCGAGAGCGATGTCAGCACTGGAATCGCTCAGGAGGCTTTGGATCGGATTGATGCTCAACTCGGTCGGTCGCTTGCGCGGCTGCGGGCGATAAACACAGCAGAGCTGACGCATTCTCGCACAGATGTTTCAAATTCGGTCAATCGGCTAATACGGCTTTTCTCAACAATGGCCGAAAGAGATGGAAAAACCCTTGAAATCAGCAATGATCCTGAACTCTGGGTCCGCATGGACACTCAGGATTTTGAAGAGGTTCTTGGAAATTTGTTGGACAACGCAGTCAAATGGTGTCGCAGCACCGTAAGACTGACGGCACAACGCCGGGCAGGCAGTATCGAAGTTTGCATCGAAGATGACGGCCCCGGAATTCCAGAAAATGCACGGCCCGAAGCGCTGCGCTCCGGGGGGCGTCTTGATACCTCGTTCAAAGGCAGCGGGCTAGGACTAGCAATTGCAGTTGATTTGCTGAACGCTTACGGTGCCCGGCTTGAATTGGGGAAATCGGACTCCCTGGGTGGATTGAATAGTCGGGTGGTGATCCCGACCAACATAAAACCAACACCGGCGCAAGTGAGTTAATACGATACCCTACCATCCTTGGTCTTGAAAAAGAGCGTTGCCCGAAGTGGTGTTACGCCTCTGCGATCGTCACTTCATTGCAGGTAGCAAGCTTTGGCGCTTTCCAAGTCATTATGACGTCTCTAGGTTTGGCGGAGTAACTAATTATAGGCTGGTACTCGTTTGACGGACCTCAATGATCAGGAATTCGAAAGCGAATTGCGTATCCACGAAGCGTTGGATGTTGCTTCTACAACGCCTATCTTTTCATTTTACACACTCATAGCCTATTCGGTGATAATCACTCAGATTGGTTTCGCAAATCTGACACCACCCGCGATTGCAGCGGTGACGATATTACTGATCATGAATCTGATGGGGTTGAAAAGCTACTACAAGCTACGCAACAAGCCGCGCCCCATATCAATTTCCCCACGTCGGTTGCGCGTGTTTCTAATCACATCGTTAATCCTTGGCACGAGCTGGGGTAGTTTTAATTTTTTCATGTTTCCAACCTTGGAACCACATGAACAAATGTTGCTGTACCTCTTTACATTCATTGGTGGATTTGGCGCGGCCACAACGGTTTCGCTCAGGGTTTCATGGGGGTTTTCTGGCCCGATCATGGGTTTAACGTGGTTGGCAATGCTACTTTGGGGCTCGCTTGATTGGTATATCAACACAGTCACGGTTCTGGGGTCCGTATTCGCAATCACACAGCTTACGCTTCTGACTCGGAAAAGTGCGATCAAAGGCATCAGATTGACGCTGGCTAACACAAAGGCGCTGGACGATCAGCTTAAGGCCGAAAATCAGATGCGTGAACTGGCGCGCATTCCCGAAGAAAACCCAAACCCGGTCTTGCGTGTCACGGAACAGGGTGAATTAACTTATGCAAATAAGGCGAGCGCTCCATTGATCGAAGCACTGCAGCTGAGGGTTGGTGACAGAGTAGGAACGGGATGGCGCAAGCGCGTCGCCAAAGGTTTGAGTGGGGATCAACGGCAAGATTTCGAGTACGAAGCCGGTGGTCAGATCTATACCCTTTTGCTTTGGCCAGTTCCGGAAGGCGGGTACGCGAACATTTACGGCCGGGATATTACCACCCAAAAACATGCGGAAAGAGAACTGCGTGTAGCAAAGAATTCTGCTGAAGCGGCCAAGGAGGAAGCAGAGAAAACTCTCGCCGATCTTAAAAAGACGCAAAACTCACTTATCCATGCCGAGAAAATGGCAAGTCTGGGTCAGTTGACGGCGGGTATTGCTCATGAAATCAAAAATCCGCTGAATTTTGTCAACAACTTCTCCAAGCTTTCAGCAGAGATGATGGACGAACTGATGGCAGTCTTAAAGGCGCCCATCGCAACGCTGGAAGAAGAAGACCGGGAGGATGCCCAAGATCTGATGCAGACGGTCACAGAAAACCTGACAAAAATCGAAGAGCACGGGCGCCGGGCGGACAGCATCGTCAAAAACATGCTGATGCACTCGCATGAGGGGGGGGCAGAAAAGCAGCTAATCGATCTGAACGCGCTGGTTTTGGAGGCGGTGAACCTTGCATACCATGGCGCGCGCGCTGCGAATAAGTCGTTCAATGTGGATCTACAAACCGATTTGTCTGATGATGTCGGTCAGATTGAATGCCTGCCGCAAGAACTGCAGCGGGTGGTCTTGAATATCTGTTCTAATGGCATGTACGAAGCAGCCAAGTATGCGCGCGCATCCGACCGCGAGCCGCAACTGAAAGTAGCGACGCGCGTAAATTCTGGTCGCTATGAAGTACTTATCTCAGACAACGGAGGCGGCATCCCGAATGACATGCGAGAGAAGATTTTTGACCCGTTTTTTACGACCAAACCCACCGGCGAAGGCACCGGGCTGGGCTTGTCGATGAGCTTCGACATCATAAAACAGCACGGTGGGTTATTGACGTTTGACTCCGAGGTAGGTGTTGGCACGACTTTTTGTTTTGAATTGCCCGCTCCAGGCGGTGACGACCTATGCTGACAATCCTGCTTGTGGATGATGAACCTGACGCGGAGGCTCTGTTCCAGCAGAATTTCCGGCGGGAAATCCGCAAAAAGCAATATGATTTTCTGTTTGCCCAATCTGGTGAGGAAGCCCTGAGTAAATTCGTCGAACCGGTTGCGCCCGATGTGCTAGTGTTGCTGTCGGACATTAACATGCCGGGTATGACCGGCCTGGAATTGCTCGATCAGGTCATGGCACGGATGCCGGACCTACCCGTCATTATGGTGACAGCCTATGGCGACAAAAATACTGAAAATGACGCGTTGATCCGCGGGGCACGCAGTCTGGTTTCTAAACCCGTCGACTTCGGGCTCTTGAAAGAGATGCTGTCCAGTATAATCGGCGAGACGGAGCGGTGATGGAAAAAGCGCGTATTCTTGTCGTTGATGATGAGCCTGATGTAGAGGCGCTTGTCACGCAGAAATTTCGGCGTGAAATTCGCAAAGGTCAGATGGAGTTTGTCTTCGCGCAGAACGGACAGGAGGCGCTGGATCATCTTGCGTCGGACCCGGATGTGCTGATGGTCCTGTCGGATATCAACATGCCAAAGATGGACGGGCTTACATTGCTGAGCCGTCTCGGCGAAGATCACCAGGACCTCAAAACGGTTGTCATCTCGGCCTATGGCGATCTTGACAACATCCGCACTGCTATGAACCGCGGCGCTTTTGACTTTCTGACCAAGCCGATTGAATTCGAAGACCTCGAAACAACTATTCAGAAGACGCTGACCCATCTGCGGATGTTCCGACGTCTGCAGCGCGAAAAGGCCGAGGCAGAGCTCGCCCGCGCGACTCTGTCGAGATATTTCTCGCCGAGTGTTGTGCGTTCTCTATCAGAATGTCCCGGCGACGTTCAGAAAGGGGGAGAGCGTTGTGTCGCGACGTTTATGTTCACCGATTTGGCAGGGTTCACTCCCCTGGTCGAAACCCTGGACTCTGAAACCATTGTGGCTCTGTTAAGCGACTATATTGACGGCATAGCAAAGATCGTTTTTGACAATGACGGTACGGTTATGAAAATCAATGGGGACGCCGTGAATGCAGTGTTCGGAGCACCCGTACAACAGCCTGATCACGCAACTCGCGCCGTGCAGACGGCGTTGGAAATTGATGTATTTGCAGAAAAGTTCCGGCAAGACTGGAATGACCGTGGCGTGGATCTGGGGGCCACACGCATCGGCGTAAATACCGGGCAGGCCATTGTCGGAAACTTTGGTGGAAAATCATTTTTTGATTACACAGCCTACGGCGACAGTGTGAATGTCGCGGCACGGCTTGAAGCAGCGAACAAGGATCTTGGCACCCGGATTTGTGTAAGTGGCGCAACGCGCGATCAGATAGAAGATTTTTCCGGACGCCCGGCGGGCGACTTGTTACTGCCTGGGAAATCTACGGCGCTGGCTGCTTTTGAGCCGTTGCCCACTGACCAGAGCGCGCATCCTGCGATTAAAAAGTACTGCGAGGCATATGGAAAGCTGGCCGAAGACGCGGCAGACGCACGTCAGTCTTTTGCGGCCCTTGTTGCGGACCTGCCGAATGATCCGCTTACCCTTCTGCACCTGCAACGCACGCTTTCGGGTGCTCGGAACGTAGAGATTAAGATCAGTCAGAAGTAGCATTAGATGCGGATTAGCTTTTCGACCACTGATCCGCACAATTGGGGTGGTGTGCCGACAACACTAGTTATTTCTTGATTTTCCGCTTCGGCTTTCCAGATTGCAGACGTTGGCGCAAACGTAGCGAAAGCTCCGCACGTCAGCCATCCATTGTGTAGATGATCGTGCGATCGCAGCGAATGTGGGCAGCGGACGCAGCATTGGGCGGTACTGGCTAACGGCTGGTATGGGCCGATTGACACAGGGCAAAGAGTTACAGACATGCCTAGCCGGGGTGAGATTAACGATGTCAAAGAGCGGCGCATGAGCGCTTACTCAATAGTCATAAACTGGTTGGAAAACATTGAAAGTGGCGTTTCGGGCCCCCTATACAACGCTTACCGCCTATCTCGGTGCGTTCAGGATGCTGCTCTTTGCTGTGTGGCGTAGCACCGCTGTAGCACCAGTCGCTAAGGCTCCAAACGCAGAAAGCGCCCCATGGGGCGTTAGTGCGTTGTATTAGTGTGGTTAAGTTTGGTTGCGGGAGTAGGATTTGAACCTACGACCTTCAGGTTATGAGATAGCTTACGCCCACTTGCACCAACTACGCTCGAAAACTCTGTACTACCCTATCTTATTGGAAACGTTGTTTTATTATTGACGACCGCGCCACTCAATTCCTACCTCTTACGCCATGAACCGCTTCCAGTTGCTTCCACAATGCTTCCACGGGGCGAAGACAAGTAAAGGGAATGAGCATGCCGAAACTGACCAAACGCGCCGTAGAAGCCCTGCCCGTTGAGGTGAAAGACTACTTTGTTTGGGATAGTCAGATTGCCGGGTTTGGTGTCCGCGTCATGCCCTCCGGTGCCAAAACCTATCAGGCGCAATATCGCAAAGGTGGAAGAACACGGCGTGTCTCTATCGGTCGGCATGGCAAGATCACAGTCGACGAGGCACGGAAGCTGGCAAAGGAAGTCATGGGGCAAGTGGCAAAGGGAGAGAACCCTGCCGAAGAGATTTCCCAACATCGCCGCGCACCCACGGTTGCGGCCTTGTGTGAGCGGTTCTTTGACACTCACGTCAAAGAACGCTGCAAACCTTCCACTCAAGGGGAGTACCGTAGGGCAATAGACCTGTTCATTGCTCCGGCCATCGGCAGCTTCAAAGTGGTTGACGTGGAGCGGAAAGACATTGCCGAGTTGCACCACAAGTTCCGGGATAAACCCTATCAGGCGAACCGGACATTGGGCGTGTTGTCCAAGATGTTCAATCTGGCGGAAATCTGGGGCTTGCGCCCTGACGGGTCAAACCCGTGCCGCCACGTCCCGAAATACCGCGAAGAAAAGCGGGAACGGTTTCTGAACCAAAATGAGCTGCAACGGCTTGGGCAGGTTTTGGCAGACGCAGAGCGGGATGGGGCAGAGTCACCGTTTGTCGTCGCCGCCTTCCGATTGCTGATCCTGACCGGCTGTCGCCTTGGTGAAATCCAGACCTTGCAATGGTCCTTCATCACGGACGTTGGAATGGAGCTACCAGACACCAAAACGGGTGCGCGACGCATTCCCCTGCCCCAAGCCGCCAGAGCGGTTCTGAGTGCGCTGCCACGGCTTCCTGACAATCCTTATGTCATTACTGGGGCTGGACCCGGCCACTATGCCACTGACCTGCAAAAGCCATGGCGACGTATACGTAAGCGGGCCGGGTTAAACGACGTCCGTATTCATGACCTGCGCCATACCTATGCGTCGAATGCCGTTTCGTCGGGCATGCCAATCCAAATGGTTGGGCGGTTGCTGGGTCACAGTCAAATTCAGACCACCATGCGATACGCACATCTGGCCGATGATCCGGTGCGGCGGGCGGCAGAAGAAAACGCGGCACGGCTCAATACATTCGTTGGTGCGGAGGAGACCGGCCACGGGTTGCGCCTAGTTAGGTAAGTCATTCAGAGTGACCAACTCTATGAACGTATACATAGGCGGGCTACGTTACGTAGGGCCCCTACGTATACGATACGTTACATAGGGGTTTTCTCCCTACCCGGGGTATACCCGGCCCCGCGTATACCCCGGGTAGAGCGAATCGCTAGAAGCGCTCATAACCACATAGAGCCCTTTGCTGCCATTGCCGCTCAGCGTAGGCGCTGCGGGTGCATTCGGCAGCTTTCGGTCGGATTGCAGACCATGTTCCTCAGGGTGATGAAAACAAACACTGCGGGACATTGCCGCCTTTGACTTGCTAAGACAGATTAGCGACCGCGCCGACAAATTCGGTCCACCGCTCGCGATCCACAAACCCATAATGTCCTGCACCCGCCCACTCGTGCGCTGTACAGTTGGGAAGCTCAGAGCAAAGGTGCCGTGGCATTTCCGGTGAGATAATATCGTCCGCAGTACCATAGAACATCTCCACCGGTTGCTGGATCTCCTTTGGCGAAAATCCCCAATCCCAAAGAGCCATCGTCATTTCGAAAACTCCTTCCTCGTGTTGCAGATAACCAAGGCGAAAGTTCTCTTCGAATAAGGCTTGCTGCTCTGGATTGCGGAGTATTGTTTTGGCTTCGTCGGGCATTTGGTCAACTACAGACTCCACGTATGAAGGGATGTCTTTCAAAGCACTTTTAGCGCCCATACGCTCTGCCCAGCGGATCAGTAAGGTCAAATGGCGCAATTTCGCGATGGTCTTCAGATCCTTCAGCACCAGCATTTTAGTAACGCCGGGTTCATCGAATGGTGCCACAGGAGAAGCGAGCGCTACCTTGCGCACACGTTCGGGCATGTGAAATGCCACCGCCAAAGCGTGGGGGCCGCCTCCGGAATGGCCCGCCACGTTGAAGGAATCGAGGCCAAGATGGTCAGCCAGGTCCTCCATATCAGCGCCCCAATCGACCATCTTCCGGTCCTTCTTCGGGCTCGACCCTCCAACACCGGGTTCGTCTGCTGCAATCCATCGCATTCCAAGCGAAGCGGTCAGACTATCGTCGGGATGACGAATTACGTGAGAGTCGGAAAACCCATGGCTAAAAATCACTGGTGTTCCATCTGGGTCGCCGTAAGTGCTGAATGCAAGCGTTCTACCATCTCTAAGAGTTATTTGATTGGTCAAGTTGTTCTCCAAAAACGAAATAACTTTGTGTGGTGAGTTCATTGGACTGCTGGCGTAGTTTTAATCCGAGGATACGAGCCGATCTCACCTTTTTGTACCATAACTATTGGGCCACATAATGAAACGCCGATGTCAGATTGGGCTCGGAGCGGCCATTCTCTGCGACGTGCCCGAGCTGGTGCGTAGAGCCCTTACCGGACCTTCACCAAACGTTGAGTCTTCGCTCGTGCAGCAAGTCGCAAACCGCTTAAACCGGACATTGGATTTCCCAGGCTGGAACGGTGATAGAGCGGACTTTCCCGCCTTTTGCTCACGCGGCCTTTGCTGACGCAGCATCACTTTGCGGGCGCGGAACCCTCTCTGCTGCGTTGCAGCCAATGTCGCCACAGCGGTCATTCAAAGTGCCGCTGAGCCACAAAATTCAAACCGTGCTTTCGCCGCAGGCGGTTCCAACGATTCAGTCGCGAACGGAGCCGCCGTTGGACCTTCTGTTTTCTACGGCCGCTTTTTGCACGGACCATTCTTATGGTAGGAGGCATAGATGGAATATTCAGTCATTCTCCGCGGCTATCGCTACAGTGTTTACAATCGTATTGCGCGAGTAGTGCTGCACGAGAAGGGTGTCGCGTACAAAACTGAAGAGATTGATCCCTTCGCAGCCAATGTTCCGGAAGATTATCTCAAACGGCATCCATTTGGACGGGTGCCTGTCCTAAGCCATGGCGAGTTTGATGTATTCGAAACTTCCGCAATCGCTCGGTACGTCAATGCGGCTTTTGAGGGGCCGGAATTGATGCCAACCGAAGCTGAGACACTGGCGCGCGTCACGCAGGTGGTCTCGATTGTCGATAGTTACGGTTATCGACCCATGGTCCGACAGGTTTTTGCCCATCGAGTTTTTCGGCCCGCTGTCGGTGAAGTCGCAGATGAAGCTGAAATCACAGCGGGCATCGATGCGTCTCACACTGTACTAGGTGCACTGAACAACATTGCGAAAGAGGGCCGCGTCTTGGATGGCCAGAGTTTCACCATTGCAGACTGCCATCTAGCGCCGATGATCGCCTACTTTGTGCAAGCACAGGAAGGCGCTAGTGCATTGAAGGCTCACTCAAAGCTCGCTGACTGGTGGGCAACCGTATCGCGGCGAGAAAGCCTCCAAGCCACCGAATCCGGCCTTCCAAACAATTGACTCAATGTGCCTCGTCGGAAGCCGCCATTCACGCAACGCGCAACATCTGTGACTCTGGGCTCATCCGACACTTTCGCCGCACGATCCATGAACGGCGGGCCTAGTCCGGCGTGGCGTTCGCTGCGCCGCGCACGGGTAGGAAAGATGCGGACAAAGGGTGAATTCGCTGCGGCTGCTCCAATGTCGGCTTTGGCGAACTTGAATCTAGGCATTACTTCGCAATGGTAAGCCTTAAATCCGCCGAAACTTGCTGCTATCTTGGGCGCATGAAGAGAACAGACTTTACCTTTCGACAGGCGCAATCAGCCTTTGATCTAATTTCCGTTCTTCAGTCGTTTGCTGATGACAAGTTGGCTCAGTATGGCGGGTGCGATCTTCCCAAAATAGTGAAAATTGGGGCCTGCCGGTTAGAAAATGAAGATGATGTCAGATGCTACGATGCGCTAGTATCAACCGCGCTGGAAGGAAGCTCAGGGGCTGAACTTGCGGTGGCCGTACTTGTATCGAATGAGCTTCAGCGCGGTTTATGGTCGGGTGATGCGAAGGAGTTAGCCGAGATAGCAACTGGGAGCATTAGAAACGCGCCACTGAAGTTGCGATCAGCCATTCTTCGCGGGTTGGATACTTTAGAAGACTACGCTCATAGATACGAGCCCGCGTCTTATCTGCTACCAGATCAGAGCCGTCTCACAATGCCACGGGATCAGATACTCCCAAATCTATGCCAAATTGCGCGTAGAATGGATCAGCAAACTCGCCAGAGCGTTGCGAAGGCAGACTACGGCTATCAAGTAGATGAACACTTGCGCGCGCTAGATGAAGTATTGTCTTCGGAGAACTGCCAGTTTCCGAAAGGCGAAACATGGGTTCCTAGCGAAGTTGTCGAACTCGTTGCACACGTGCGTGAAACACCGGGTTTTGTCGTTTGCACAGCACTTTTGTTGGCTAACGCACTTCCCGACAATGATCGAATGGGGTGGTTCGACTTCCGTTGGGAACGCCTTGCCGCTGAGTACAACGCATTGCCCGGCACTGTGCGTGGTCCAATCTTGGCTGGCTTTCGGTACCTGTATGAAGCGGACAAGGAATTTCTATGGTACTCAGAGCGCAAAAAATGGCACCCTGTTAACGCACCAGAATTGATGATTTCGTGGGACTAGTTACTCCGTTAAGACGACTTGAATTTTCCTAACGTGGCAGAACCGGACATTGGCTGCACGGCAGAAGTTTGGTGACTCTGGGCTCAAAAGCTGCCCAATGCTCGCGCGGCGACGCTATTGCAGAACGCTGGTCTAGACCAGCCATCCGATCATCGAGCCAAGTCATTGATCTGGATTGACCTCTCGCAACGAGCTGCCCTAGGCAGATCAGGAGCCGTGGTTTGCCTACCGCGCAACGAAAGCTGACTGCGAGCCGATATTGTTGAAAAACTCGCTCGTTTTGGCGCGCGTGTGCGAGTGATGTCGTAGATTTAATTGGGGCAAGCGGAGGTGGTCCATCTTTTTAACCTGCAGCTGGCACCATTGGCTTGAGCTTGGCTATTTTCCGGAGGTTCTGGGCGGTAGCTGCGAGAGTAAATTCGTCTTGGACACCGCAAGGGCCACGTAATCGGAGCCGTCCGAGGCCGAGGATGCGTTTGAGATGGGCGAAGAGCATCTCGACCTTCTTGCGTCGCGCTTGAGCTTTCGGATTGAACTCGGAAGCGGTGCATTTGCGTGCAAAATCTCTGACGACTTCATATTTCTCGCGATGGACTGAACGCGTATCGGCTTTGGGACAGCACTTTGCCTTCAACTCGCAGCCTGAGCAGTCCGACTTCAATGCCCGATAGTTTCTGGCCTTCCAAACAGGCGCATTCCGCTTTGGATCAGAATAGGTCCGCCAGGTGTGCCGCATCTCCTTGCCGCCCGGGCAGATGTAGCGGTCGTTCTCATCGTCCCAGGTGAAGTCGGACCGCGAGAAGGTGCCGTCCTTGCGTTCGCCTTTGTCAAAGACCGGGATGAACGGCAGGATTTTCCGCTTCAGTGTTAACCAAACCAGATTATCGGCGGCACCATATGCGGTATCAGCTGCAATCCAATCCGGCTTCAGGCCAAAGCGCTCTTCGGTGCGGTCGAGCATCTTGCGCATTGCGCCCACCTCGGCGGTCTTGTTCGAGCGGCTAGCATCGACGTCCACAATGATCCCGTGGTCCGTGTCGATCAGATAGTTGTCAGAATAGGCAAAGAACGCAGGTCCTTTGCGCGCGGCCGTCCATTGGCTGGCGGGATCGGCATGGGCGGTGAACTTGGGTTTGGCTGTGGTCGCGGCACCGAAAGCCTCATCGTCCAGGGTATCAAGATACTCGCGCACAGCACGGGGTGCATCTACGGGATCAATCTCGCGGGCTGCCCAGTCCTCGGGATTGCTCGAGTTCTGTTTCTGAACATCAGCGCTGATTAGGCTGGCATCGACAGCGAAGCCCTGGCCACCGACCAAGCCTTCTTCCATGCAGCGTGCCACGGTTGTCTCGAAGACATGGCGCAAGAGATCACTTTCCCTGAAGCGGCCGTGGCGATTCTTGGAAAAGGTAGAGTGGTCCGGGATGCGGTCGGTCAAGTCGAGACGGCAAAACCAGCGGTAAGCCAGGTTCAGATGCACCTCTTCGCAAAGCCGCCGTTCCGACCGGATACCGAAGCAATACCCAACTAACAGCATCCGGATCAAAAGTTCCGGATCGATCGATGGACGGCCAGTGTGGCTGTAAAAATCCGACAGGTGCGCGCGCATAAGGCTGAGGTCAACGAACCGGTCAATCGACCGTAGCAGGTGATCGTGGGGAACGTGATCTTCTAAAGAGAACTCATAAAACAGCGCTGCCTGCGCTTCCTGCTTCGGTCCCATCATCTCCAATCCTCCCGCTTGTTGCGAGAATTGAATCAGCCTATTACGCCTCGATCAAGAAAGAGTTTTTCAACAAAATCAGCCCATAGCTACGGATGCTGCGTTTCTGCTGAAGGTCTGCTATTGCTTACAAGGAAATTTTCATTTCTGAAAAATCGAGCGGATTTAAGAGCGTGGCTAGAAAAGACTGGATCGATCACGGGTACGAGATGTCTGAGAACCCTGCCTGCAAGGAGCTATTTGAAATTCAGGAATGGCTTGTTAATGGCGACCTAGATCAACTGGAATTCGCAGCGCAGTTAGTGGACAGTTTCCCGCACGGAAATGATGGGTGCTTCGGCTCTCCTTGGATCGTGCATGCCGTCGAATGTGGTTGCTTAAAGTCAGTTAACTGGATGATCGAAAAAGGAGTTAATTTGCAACCTTGTACTACTGACGGGTATCCCCCGGTGCTTGCTTGCATCGAACGTGAAAGCAGGGATAAGTATCAAATCCTCGAAGCATTGATCACGGTTGGCGTTGACATCAATCAGCGAGGTGTCAATGGCTGGACCCCGTTACACATGGCAGCGATAAGAGACGATGAAAGGTCGATGCATATGCTACTCACGGCAGGTGCAGATCGTTCGGTCACGACCTTGATTGATGACAACACAACCGCAGAGGAAGAAGCTCGCTATTTGGGCCATCTAAAGTCCGCCGAATTTATTGCGAGTTTCCGGCCGGACTGACAGCGATCATTGGTGTGCTCGCCTTGTTTGACAGATATGTCCCGCTCCTCGACGGTCGATCCCGGTTGCGGCGAAAGCACGGTTTCGGTTCCGGCCAAATCCACGCCCGTGAATGACCGGATTGGCGACATGCGCTGCGCCGCGACAGCAAAAGTGCTGTGCCTGCGAGCGCATGCTGCGTCAGCAAACACCCGGAAGGGCAACGACGGCAATGTCCGCTTACCGGACGCATGCAGCCGCAGAGATAAGTAGCTTGGGAAAGGCAGCAGTGGGCTCGGAGCAGAGAGTGGCGGCAGCGAGACCAGATCACCCAATTCTCATCGCGGTTTACTGAAGCCGAGACATGTAGCAGGCAAGTCTTGATTTGAGTTGAGGGACCGCTTTCGGGTGTTCCAAAAACTCTAGGATATCCATCATTCGCCAGAACTGCCCTTCTTTGCCAAACTTTATCTCTGAAACCTCAGTCTTCGAAATCTGCGCGACCATGAAGTAAGCATGCTCGCTCGGCGCGCTGGCATTTGGGTATCGCCGTCTCCACACAATGCGGGCAATATCTAGTTTTAAATCAAATTCTTCTTCAGTTTCCCTAAGCACGCATTGTTCCGGTGTCTCGTTCCCCTCTCGTCCCCCGCCCGCCAGGTCCCAATGGTCCGGAAATGGGATTGATGGTTTGTTGTCACGCAAGTAGGTGACAACCTTTTCTTCACAGATGAGCGCGATTTTTGCACCAGAWAAGCTATCAAAACGCTTCATGGCATTTGTCTCCTGAGGCCATCTTGCTACGCATTCTAATGCAAGATTTCAAAGCAGTCACATGACCGTTTCGTTCGCTTACCGGACGCATGCACGCGCAAAGATCAAGTAACTTGGGAAAGGCAGGAAGGGGCTCGTTCGACCCGTCGAGGCAAGTCGCAGAGAAAGTCGGCAACGAGCCCATACTTTCGGATGCTGCAAACTGCCTGAATGCCCGCCTTCAATGCTTCTCGGACCCCCGCATTCGATAAGATATCAGGTTAGTTTTGCTGTCGCGCTAATCCAATGTGATGGTCCCCGAAAATGTACTGCTGGTCGCTGGCCAACGCCTCGTGGCACGCCGAGCACTGTTCGCGGGGCAGAAGTTTTGAAGTAGCCTCGTAGGGCTCAGCATGATGCCCAAAGTTAAAGTATCCCAGATGGCCTGTTTCTGTGGGGAACCGTTGGACGTCCTTCACCAACATGGCCAATCCGTTGTAGTGGCTCTCGGTGAGGACTTCACCAGCATCGGCTTGCTTTGTAGCAGTGAACTCTTTCACGATCTGTGTTCCATTGGGCCACGTTCCAGTGGCCATGTATATCGCGAAAGCCATGGGTTCGACATAGGTGTCGATGTACTCGCTGGTCGGTATCGGAAGATTGTCGATAATGTTGATTTCACCCTGCGGTATCAAAGTCGTGCCAACATTTACCCATTGTCTGTGATTCAAAGGCCGGTTTACGGTTCCGTCCGCATTGAACGACACAGGTAACTTGATCGCCTCTTCGGCCATTGATGCAGCACTAAAACACGCCAGAACGGCTGCGCCAGCAATTAACCTTTTCATAACATTTCTCCGGCTTAGTTGGCTGACCCGGCCACAAAATTCAGCGGCCGGGAACTTGAGTGAGTACGGTTGGAGTTATTTTGCGGGCAGGATGTATGGGAACTCAGCCGTGTAGCGATGGCTGTCATTAGCGTTGTCGTCGACCGGTACGCCCATCATGAGCTGTAGCACGGTGTTCATCGCGTCATCTTGCAGTGCGCGCCCGTTCAGATCATCGACGGCGTAGCTGGCCTCTGACCCAGGGCGATAGGTAATCACGTCGGGCATGACCATATCCGCGACATTCTCCGCGTATTCTACACCGTTGCCGACATCTGCTTTGGATGCAGAGACCGCCCAGAACACATTATTTACGATGGCTTGGCGGCGTTCTTCCACGTCAAGATCTGGTCGGTGCTGTTCGTGGTCTTCCTGAACCGCGGGTGTGTCGGACAGGAATACATAGGGGAACAACACATTGGCGTGCCGATCAACCTGGCTCCATTCACCCTTGTGAGGCACTGCGGTCGTCGTGAATACCTTGATCACGTCGCCCAGCATGGAGTTCGGGATATCAACGACGATAAAGCTGGCGGTTGCACCCAGGAACAGATCTCCGTCTTCCTGAAAGATCTCCGGTGAAAAATTTCCACCCTGCTTGGCGGCATTGAACTTGGCCAAACCGACGCCATTGCCAAAGAACGGTTCTTCGCCGCGCCCGGCCCAGACCCGAATATCATCCGACAGGGTCAGCATGTCGCCAACATTCCCTTGGCCAAGAGCTTCACCCGTTTCACCAACATCTGCATTGGGAGAGCCGATCTTGTGGGCTTGGATACTGTCGCCGTCAAAAGTGAACGCAAGCGTCATACCGGTTTCAAAACTGTCATCCTGTGCGATATGGATATTGTAGATGCCATCATTGCCAAACGTGACACCAGCAGGCGAGTCCGCTGAACCTGGTGTGCTTGGGTTTGCAGAAGAAATGATGGTTGTGTAGCCATCATTGCTGGATTGAAAGACATAGGTGTCATTGAGGTCGTATTCCGGGTATTGCCCCTGTAACCCCGAGATAAAATGGCCCGATGCCAGCGCCATTCCAGCAACGCTTGCTGCCGCCAGAGATGCTGTTGTGATAGTGGCATATACGGACCCGGATCCATGTTTCATTTTGGTTCTCCCATAACAATTGTGCAGGTTTAAAACCCGGCATGTCGTCACGCCGAGTGGAAGTTTCTGTGGGGCAGTGTTGTGGCTACCGCAGGTCGGCAATTGGTACGAAGCGCAGCGCCGAAGACTTGATGCAGTAGATCAGCCCCGTTGGCTCCGGCCCATCCAGGAGCAGAAATCCAAGTTGCCGTTTTGATGTCCTTGAACGCAATTTGATGCGTATCAATCCATTTTCGCGCTCGTTGATTTCTTCAACTTTTGCATCTGCAATCGTTCGTAAGAAGCTTGGCCACCCGGTTCCGGCATCGTACTTGTCCTGAGAGGCGAACAGAGGTTCACCACTGAAGGCATCGACATAGATGCCGTCTTCCCAGTGATCCCAGAATTCATTGTCGAATGCGGTTTCCACTTCATCCACCGGCAACTGACTCGCTCCTGCACCCGAGTGTTTTGGCTCAACTCAAGCCCGCGAATTTGTATTCGCGGTGGATCACAGAATAGAAAATTCACTTAACAGTGAGATCTGACCGTATTGCCTCGCCTGAGGCGCAGCGCAGCCGCGTGCACTACATCATGAGTGGGTGGTTCGCCGTTTTCAGCCACTCCATAGCAGATGTGTTTTTCGATCCTCCTTGAGCCTTCCTTAGACGTAAGCGCCTGTTGTTAGGCAGATCGTATGCCACGGCTAAATCGAACGGAAATATCGAGTTGATCGACAACGATAGGCACCGCTTATGGTCGCGGGTTTTGACGTGAGTTGATCTGTCAAAGGGATCTGGGGTAATCGATTGACTACAAAGTGGTCAATTGGCTGGCTGGTATTCTGGCCATTCGTGCCCCGCAGCCAGTTGAGCAAGCGAATGCAAAGCGGGCGTTGGTGTCGATTGCCCTACAGTGGCGAAGGAGACCTTTCTCGACAGTGTTGGCTCGACAATTGGCCGGTGCTCAAGCTCGGGACGCAAAAGCGAATAGCGTGGAATGCAGCAGACACCTACGCCATCTCTTACCAGTCCTTGTATCCAGTCTTCTCGCTGACTTCTAAAGGCAACTTCGAGCTCAAGGTCCAGTTCCTTGTAAAACTCCAGAACTTCCTCACGAAATTCACAATGGAGCCTTTCGACGTATTGCTGCTTTGCAATATTACGCAAAGGCACTGCGTCAAGTTCGGAAAACGGATGGTCGGACGGAAACGCGATGACCATCGGCTCTTCGAACAGCTCAACATAGTCCAGTTGGGGATGTGGTGGGCCATGCCGGGCGCAGAAAGCCCCATCCAGAGCGCCGGACAACAACAATTCGGGTATGGAAGCGGGTGCAACGTCATGCAGTAAAATCGATATCATAGGATGTGTGATGCGAAACTCATCCAACATCGGGGCCAGTACACCGGGACCAACCGTGCACATCAGACCAATATTCAGTTCGGCAATTTCCCCATCATTTACAGCCTTGGCGGTTGCCCGAACCATATGTCGGGTACGATCAATCTGTTCAAAATGAGCCCGCAATGACCTGCCCAGCTCGGTCAATTCATTGTCGCGTCCATCCCTTTGGATCAACTCTCCACCAAGCTCGGTTTCCAATCGTTTGATTGCCTGTGTCAATGCCGGTTGGGAAACGAAGCACTGCTCCGCCGCCCGAGTGAAGTTCAGCGTGTCGGCGAGCGCCAAGAAGTATCGTATCTGATTGAAGTCCACGGTATTCGAAATCCCCTGTTGGTCTTCAAATGTCACGTAGAAGCGTTTCAAAGGCAAGACGCCGCCATAATGGGTCGTGACCATCTCTGTTGTGACAGGCCAACCAATATTCGCATGCAGATTAGATTCATGGGTCCAATAGGGAAATCTGGTCGCGCACGATAAGCGATGCCTATCGTCGTCGATCAAATCGCTATTTCAAATTTGCACTCCCAAAAACTACGCTCCCTCAATACCAACTATCCCAGTCGAATGGCTGGCTACGTCTCTGACGGGTTTTTAACGCAAGCGCTTGAAGATACGGCGAAAGAGAAAAAAGGAGCAGAAGCTGATGATCCAGTATTCCTTAACATTTCTATTGGTCACCATCTTCTTTCTATTGTCACCGCAGCACGCAAATGCAGAAGATGCTCCTTGGGGATACGTCGGTGAAACTGGCCCTGAGCACTGGGGTGAGTTAAGCCCGGCGCTGAGTATTTGCTCCCAAGGCCGCGAACAGTCGCCAATCGATATTGAGACATCGATGACCGTCAAGGCTGAACCGCCAGCCTTGGTCCTAAGCTGGCAGGCCTTCGCACCCGCGATCACGAATAGCGGGCATTCTCTGGAAATCAGCACACAAGGCAAAGCTGGCAGTGCTGCCGTCGGCAATCGGACTTACCGATTTGTCCAATTCCATTTTCACCACGGATCTGAGCACCGTATCAATGGCAAACAGATGGAAGCGGAAATCCATTTCGTCCTGTCCGTCGTCATATAAAATGGGACATCAGAGCGGCTTGATTATTGGAGGCTCTGGTTCGTTAACGTGATTGATTATGCGGCTTGTTTTTGATGTTGCAAGCGGCGCTGTTGGATTGTCAGCTTCTTGATCTTTGCCCTTTCTCTGATGATGGCTTTGTCACGCCCGAAGTAGACGTCTGCCGGTGTGACGTTGTTCAGGCTCTCGTGGTATCGCTCGTTATTGTAGTAATCGACGAAAGCCTCGATCTGACGTTCCAGATCGCCGGGCAGGTAGTAGTTTTCCAGCAGAACCCGGTTCTTCATGGTTTGATGCCAACGCTCGATCTTGCCCTGGGTTTGCGGGTGGAACGGAGCGCCGCGAACATGGCCCATCTTTTGGTCTTCCAGCCATTCGGCCAAATCGCCGGAGATGTAACAGGACCCATTGTCACTCAGCAGGCGTGGCTTGTGCCGAACGATGGCCTGGTCGCATCCAGATGCCGCCAGAGCCAGTTCGATTGTGTCAGTCACGTCTTCGGCCCGCATGTTTGTGCAGAGCTTCCAGGCAACGATATAGCGGCTGAAATCGTCCAGGATCGTGCTGAGATAAAACCAGCCCCAGCCGATGATCTTGAAGTAAGTGAAGTCGGTCTGCCACATCTCGTTGATGGCGGTGGTTTTATCCGTGAACTCGTCGGCTGCTTTGATCACGACGTAGTCTGGTGCGGTAATCAGATCAGCTTCCTTCAAAAATCGATAAGCAGATGATTCAGAAATAAAATACCGCTTTTCGTCGGTGTATTTGACCGCCAGCTCCCGTGTCGTTAACACCTCATGTTCCAACGCAAACTCGATCAGATCATCCCGCCTAGCTTGTGGAATGCGGTTCCAGACAGACTTTGGGCAAGGTGAGCGATCCGCCAGGGCATCAAAGCCGCCTTCGACATAGCGATCATACCAACGATAAAATGTCGTGCGGGGGATGCCCAGCATGTCCAGGGTCTGCTTGGTGGGCAGATGGGACCCCTCAACGGTGCGGATGATCTCCAGTTTCTCAGAGGCAGGGTATCTCATTCCTCGAACTCCCCAGCCCCTGTCATGCTTTTTTTGAGCAGGCGGTTTTCAAGGGTCAGATCGGCGACGCATTCCTTCAGTGCCGTCGCCTCGGATCGAAGCTCCTTCACTTCAGGCGACGTCGCTTGCCGGGCTGTATCGCCAGACAGACGGCGTTTCCCGGCTTCGAGGAACTCCTTTGACCAGCTGTAATACAGGCTCTCAGAAATGCCCTCGCGCCGACACAGTGCCGAGATGCTTTCCTCACCACGAAGACCCGCCAAAACAATGCGGATCTTCTCCTCCGCCGAATAGGTTTGCCGCGTCTTGCGGCGGATGGTTTTGACCAACTTGGTAGCCGAAGCTTTGCTGGTTCCGGATTTCTTGTTCATCTTCACTCCTTGACGGTTACGATGAACCAGAAATCCTCCGTTGTTCAAATCCTCAAATCTGTCCCACAGGTGCTGACGTCAAACAAGCCATACTTTCGTCCCGAAGTTGTGCCAAAATTCCCAAACGGGAAATCTCTACTTCCCGGAGATGCTTGGCCGTTCTTTGCAACCACAACAACGGTTTATGGAACCGCAGAAGCAAACGACGCCGATGACGATTTTCGGTTTGTTTGGCGGATGGATACAGGACTAATCCGAAGAAACGAAGACCCCATAAGATATCAACGCCTTATTGAGGAAGCTGGTCCATTACTTGACGGCACACGGCATGGGGGGTTCGGATCAGAAATCATAATGCGGCAGCTTCAAAAGCAGCCCGCATATGCGGATCAAACCTGCCGGACGCGGTGGATCGCAATCGGCAACGCAGGTATCTAACTTCCTGCCCGCTCAATACCGTTTTTTGCCGTTATTATATTCCGCACAGTAGCTGCGTGCCACTTGCCACCTCGTGCTATTTTGATGCCCCGCGCGTTCAGTTACGCCTCGATCTGACGAAGGGATGCAACACAGCCGACCTTCGCGCGTCGCGCAGCATCAGTCACTATGGGCTCGCAGCGGTCGAATGCACCTGCAAAGATCCAGCGTTCCCAAGGCTTCGGACAACAGCCATTCGAACCAACGCTATATTATTCAAAAACTTGCGTTTGAATGCTCGCGAACCTCAGACGACTATGCAACGAGTATCTACAATGCCGTCTTGAGTCTGGGGCCCGCAGCTGATCACATAATTGACCGTTTTTTGGGATCTTGGTTTATCCAGTTGCACAAACTGCAGGATACGAACGCGTTCTGCGCTCGCTGGAAGTCGATGATTCAGTTTGTCGATCACCGGAATATGAGGAGCGATCTTACGATCAACCAACCAACCCAACATCGGACCAGATCCATAGGCCGTGTCTGCAATCAGCCTTTCAGGGTGAAGATCGAACCGCCTTTTAACCCGGTCCAGCATCGTCTTTGTCGATCCGACTTCGGCTTGCCGGATGGATCTGGTCGCTTCGACATCCACTATCACGCTGTGATCTGTATCGATGAGGTAGTTATCGGAGTACGCAAAGAATGCTGGCGCCTTGTGCGCGTTCGTCGGGAAAACGATTCACTGGATCGTTTTCTGATCCTCCTTACTCCATTGGCTGGCAGGGTCGGAATATGAAATGAACTTAGGCTTGTGCCCAGCAGTGCGCCAACTGGATCGCGCCCTCCTGCCGTTTGAGCAGGCGGTTGTATCCGGCATACAGTGGGGTGAAAAGAAGTGATTGTGCTGCGGCTAAGGTGAATACTGGTGGAATTCAGGACTTGCATTGAAAACAAAATAAACAGTTGATGACGAGGCGATGCGGTCGCGGGAAAAAGTTGATCCCAGGTATTAGCTTTGGTGAAACATGGTTCGGATCCTGAGATGGGTAGAATTTAACGGGAACAAGACTTGTTAGGCGCAATAATCAACGCGGCTTCGCAGCGTTACATGGATATTCGTTTAGGTATCCCAGGCGGATACCGAGTGCGCATTGTTGAACGCCCCAGCCTTTGGATGCCGAGCGATGAGCTGGACAATCTGGTTGTGGATTTGCGGCATGTGGCGTCGAAAACGCTGCCCGCTGGGGAACTGATGTACGGCGTGTTTGCCGGAGATCGGGATCGGCTTGAGCATTCGGTGATCACTCTGATTTCGCGCAGGGATGACGATGCTCCTGTTGCCTTCAATGCTTTGGCGTTGATGGATGTAAACTTGGGGCATCAGTCCGAGGAGGTCTTGCATCTGGGATTGGTGATGGTTGATCCGGACCTTCGCAGCCAGGGATTCAGCTGGGTTCTCTATGGGCTGACCTGTGTGTTGATCCTATTTCGAAATGGTATGCGCCCGCTTTGGGTTTCGAATGTGACGCAAGTCCCGGCAGTGGTGGGGCTGGTCGGGCAAGGCTTTGCCCGGGTTTTCCCGACGGCACCTCCTGGACCTCAGAACCGGCGCAGCCTTCTGCATCTGCATTTGGCGCGGAGTATCATGCGTCATCACCGCAATGTATTTGGTGTCGGTCCTGATGCGGGGTTTGACGAAGACCGCTTTGTGATCACCAACGCCTACACGGGCGGGTCGGATAATCTGAAGAAAACTTTCGAAGATGCTCCGAAACATCGGGATCAGATCGTGAATGAGTTCTGCGAGGACCAGCTCGATTACGACCGAGGCGATGATGTCTTGCAGTTGGGGCAAATGGATATGCCGACCGCACTGTCCTATGTCGGGCGCGAGGTTCCGCGCGGGTCCTTTGCGGCCCTTGCCCTTGCCGTCGGCGCGGCGGTTTTGCAACGACTTGCGATGCCACTCTGGCAATGGGCAGATACGCGGCACGAATTTGGCATCCTTAGACCACGAGAGCAAAAAAAATGACGGTCTTTACCTACCCAGAGTTCACCACTCGGAACCTTGGCTTTGTTTCCGCGGACGAACAAACCCGTTTACGCAACGCCTGTGTTTTCGTCTGCGGCACCGGAGGTATGGGGGGCAGTGCAATCATGTCACTGATCCGTGCAGGTGTAGGCCGGTTGATACTGGCTGATCTGGATGCGTTCGAAGTTTCCAACCTGAATCGTCAGCTGTTTGCGACGCTGAAGACTGTCGAACAGGACAAGGCTCAGGCAACCCGTGATCAGTGTCTGCAAATCAATCCCGAGGCTGAGATAGAAGTGCTTGGGGCGGATTGGCCCGACCAAGTGGAGCGTCTGGTTCAAAGCGCGGATGTGGTGGTCAATGGCACGGACGATCTTGGTGCCAGTTTACTGCTGTATCGCACGGCGCGGGCCAAGGGGCGCGCCGTGATTGATGCCTATGCGTCTCCTTTGCCGTCAGTTTACGTCACAGCGCCCGGCGATCCCATGCCCGAGGAGCGTTTGGACTACACCACATGTGATACCAATTGGAACGAGCTAACCCCTGAGATGCGTGACGCAGCAGCAGCGGCCGAGGCCGAATACGTGCTGACCCATTCTTCATCCCGGCACCACGTAGATCTGGTTCTGGCAGGTGAGGTGATCGCCGGAACCCGCAGCCGTATGTCCTTTGCGCCAATGGTGATCATGGCAGGAACGTTGATGGGTGGAGAGGCGCTTCAGGCCGTTCTGGGGCGGTCTCGCGGTGCGGATTATCGAGGTTGGTTCCTGAACCCACACACCGGCAGGGTCGAGCGGCCCTTGCCAAGTTTTCTTGCTGCACTGATGCGTCCGCTGGTTCGACGGCAGATGAACAAGTTGCTGACGCCATGACTGACACGGCAAACTTTCTGGCGGATTCCTGGGTTTCTCTTTGTGCCGCTTTGGGCGCGGCAACCGTGTTACTGCGTCTTCAGGACCTTGTGCAAAGGTCGGAAATTGCCAGACGGTTTCAATTTTGCTTGTGGATTCTGGTCGTCCTGATGTTGGCGCGGATTGGTCACTGGGGCCAATGGAGCTGGTTTTTCTCGGCGGCTACAAGTTTCTGCGCGGCTCTCATACCTTTGGCCGCACTTGTTCTATCCGAGGGGCTTTTGCGCCGCCATGCGCCTCCGATATTGAAACAACTCTGCGCTTGGGGGGCTGTGATGCTCGGGCTGCTGGGTCTCTTCCAGTTCAGCAGTATAGAGTTTGCCCGGCTGGCCGGTCTGCTGCTGTTCCAACTGTTCGGATTGGGTGGTGTCGCTTTGTTCGTGTTGCGACGCGACAGAAACAGCCTGTCATCGGCGGAAAACAGAACCATCAATTGGATAAGCCTGTCCTTCCTGCTGATCCTGCCGTTTCTTGCGACGGATTTCACGCGTGGAACAATGCTTGACCTGCCGGTCAGACTGGGTGGTGTGGCAGTTTTAGGGCTGTGCTGGTTGTCAATTGCGATGAATCGTTCCGGATTGCGAGCGTGGGATACTCTGCGTGGTTTTGGCATCGTCATTGTCATGACCACACTGCTTTCGATAATCGTCTCGGGGATTGTGCCGATGGATATCCGGTCGGGCGTGCAGGTGATGGCAATCATTTTGTCCGCGCTTATGCTGCTGGCCATTTGGCAAGCAGCGATTGCCTTACGAATTGAGGATCGCCAGTTGATTGCTCTTCGCGAGATTGCCGATGCCGATGGGCAGGGCCCACAAGCCAGCCTGGCGTTGCTGCGTCGGGCTGCCGGGTCTCCGGACGCGATACTGGTGGAAGAGGCAGACTTGGCGGACATGAACCTGAATGATCTGCGTGCCAACTTCACGACAACACCTGTGCAACAGTTAGGGGCAACGGATGACGAACAGGTCAATTGGCTGTTCTCGCGTTTTGATGCGACCCATGCGGTGTTCTTGTCCGGCACCCCGTTGCGCGTGGTCATGCTCAACAGTCCGGACATCGTCGACCAGGATAGCACCGGTGTCGCCTTGCGCGCGGTACAACGGATGGCGTGGGTTTTGATGAATGAGGGGCAAGCATGATAGAGTTGCTGGAACGGGATTTCGCAAGTTTCTTTGCCGCCCCGTTTCACGCGTATGGGGCGGACACTCCATATGTTTCGCCGATGAAAGCGGACTTGAAACGGTTTTTGTCGGTCGGAAACCCGCTGTTTTCCGACACATCGGATTTCACATTTTTCTCGGTGAAACGGGCCGGAAAGTCTGTGGGTCGGATCACGGCCCATCTTCATCGGGGTTCCAATGACCTGCACGGCGAGGCGCGAGGATGCTTTGGCTACTTTGATTGCGCAAATGACCCTGAGGCCGCCACAGCGTTGCTGCAAGCGGCGGAAAACTGGGCCCGCGCCAAAGGCATGACTCGGCTGGTCGGTAATTTCAACCTGACTGCGATGCAACAAGCTGGGATTATGACAAGTGGCTTCGATCAGCCACCGTTTACCGACCAGATTTGGGGGCCTCCGTATCTTCCGGGCCTGCTTGAGGCGAACGGGTATCGACCGTACTTTCCCATGACCACTTTCGAGCGTCGCCTGGATACCAATCCGACCCCGGAAGTCTTGCCCGACGCGCAACGCGCGCAGTTGCTGGATCAAGGGTTCTCTTTCGCACCCGTCACCCGCGCGACCATTTCCGAGCGGCTTGAGGATGCGCGTGCCATCTTGAACCGGAGTTTCAAAGACAATCCGATGTTTGTTCCAGTCACCGCGGAAGAGTTCCACTTTCAGGCCAAAGACATGAAATGGATCATGGACCCGCGGATTTCAAAAGTGGTGCATTATCGCGACGCGCCAGCGGGTGCGGTGATTGCCATTCCCGATCTCAACCCGTTGCTCCGCCGGATTGGATCGCGAATGCGTCTGTCTCTGCCGTATCACTATCTCAGGTACAAAGCCCATCGTGACCGCGCAGTGGTCATTTTTCAGGGTGTGATGCCAGAGTTTCAGGGTCGTTCAGTCAACCCATTGATGTTGAGCGAGATGACTCGGGACATGATTGCCGCAGGATACAAAACGGTGGGTGGCACGTGGATTGCTGATGAAAATGCGGCCAGCCTGCGCCAAACCGAAAAAACCAGTGCTGTGCCGCTGCACAGACTGCACCTGTTTTCGAAGGAGTTTTTGTAATGGACCGCATGGAATTTGAAGCAATCGTTGCGCAGGCGATGCTTGCCCCTTCTGCACATAACACGCAGCCAGCGCGATGGAGGCTGAACGGGGAGTGTATCGAGGTCCACGCCGATCTGTCACGGTGCCTGCCTGTTGGTGATCCGCATGATCGTGATCTGGAAGTGTCATGTGGTGCGGCGGTCGAGGGCACCGTATTGGCCCTGGCTGCGCGCGGGGCCGGTGCTGAAGTGACCCTATCAGACGCACCGGATGAGGTCGGGTTGCGCACGATTGCTCGCATTTATCCAAAGGCGAGCGCTGATGCAGAGGACGCCGAACTGGCCGCGGAGGTCTCGAAACGCCTCACGCATCGGATAGGCTTTGCGCCTGCGCTGAAAGGTGCCTTTGAAGACTGGGACGCCACTCACATGACATTGGTCGAGGACACGACCCAGATCGACTGGCTCGCCAAGCAAATCGACATCGCGTCGGCCCGCGTCATGCGATCCAGGGCCTTTCGTTCGGAACTGCTGCATTGGATGCGTTTGCGCGAGGGCGATCCGAACTATCACACCGATGGTTTGAACCGAGAGGTGCTTGCCATGGATGCAACAACCGCAAGGGTCGCACCGACCGTTCTGGGTGGAAGGCTTTATGATCTGTTGTCGGTGCTGGGCCTCGGTCCGCACCTGTCGGGTGAGGCTGCGCGCAGCCGCGGTGCGGGCGCAATTGCGCTGTTTCACTGGCCTGCGAATGGGTCGATGGTCGAGGCAGGCCGGGTATTCTATCGATCCTGGTTGCAAGCCTCTGCACGTGGGTTGGTGGGGTGGCCCGCCGCGGCACTGGCAGATGACCCTTGCACACGTGCTGCTGTATCGGATCGCTTTACCGTACCGACCGACAGGGTCTTGTTTAACGCGTTGAGACTGGGGGCCGCCAACGGTGCCACCCCCAGTCGAGCGCGCTTGTCTATGCGCGATGTTATCGTTTAGGCAGCGATGTTCTCGCCTACCTCTTTCAGTAGTTTTTCGGTTTTTGCGTCTTCGATCCGGTTGTGCAGACGCTGAGATTCTTCACGGTCGCGCAGAGTCTTTGTGATTGAAACGGTGGTGTGCACCAGCATCAGCGCGGACATGGAATAAAACCCTTTTGCTGCAAAGCTGGCTTCCAGAAAGTAGATGCCGCCGGCCATCATTGCTGCTGCGACAATGAACGAAACAATAGTGAACATATTCCAGGCGTTGGACTGCGGTAGGTTCAGGTTTTCTTCGGTATTCATGGATCAATTCCTTTCAATTTCTCTGTCAGTTCAATTCGGTTAGATCGTCAGCTTGATTTCGACTTGCTGGATTTCTGGGCCTTTTTCTTCAGGCGATCGAGAACGTCATCGGCGTTTGACCGCAATGGTTTACCGCACCCTGCTTCGGCCAACTTGTCGCGAATGTTTTCGGCTGAACCAGTCGCTTCCAACTCGGTCATGGCACGGGCTGTTGCATCCATCTCGCTTTGACGCTCTTGCAATCGCTGCAAAGTGTCTTCAGCCTCGCGCAAGGTGGATAATCCGCTGTCCGGCGCGACTTGCTGAAGGCGCTGAGTTTTGTCTGTGGCCGTGGCGAGGCGCTGACCGCGTTGCAATTGCCGCAACCGGGTTTCGGCCTCGCGTAGGACAGTGCGTAGCCGAGCGATCTCGGTCTCAAACCGGGCCTGTGCCTGAGTTGATACATCACGCTCTGCTTCGAGATGGACGATTGTCTCAGCTGCGTCCCGTGCCAGATCCTCGCGGTTTTGTTGCAGGGCAGCCATCGAACGAGTTTCAAGGTCCGCGATTTGTTGGGTCAATCTCTTGTGCTGTTTGATCTCCTGTTCGTTCTGCGCCATTGCGACGGCGACGGCCTTGCGCGACACTTGAATGGCGTGGGCGCAGTCCCGGATTTGCTGACGCAGAATGGGCAGAGCGTGGCGATCCGTAACGACGGTTGCCGCCTCAAAGGCCCGGCCTCTTATCAAAGTGGCAAACTGTTTGAACATCTTTAGCTCCTCGTTTATGAACGTTGTTCATGAGGTAACTATGCGGTGATTCTGAACGTCGTTCAACACTAAAAATGAACGATGTTCATAAAGTTTAAATACGCGAGGATTAAGTGTCAGAAAGTAAAAGAGAAATCTTGAAGAAAAAGATCTTAGATGCCGCAGAAAAGTGCATTGAAACGCAAGGGCTGACTGCATTGCGCGCCCGTGATGTCACAAAAGATGCCGGATGTGCACTGGGCAGTCTTTATAATGCATTTGAGGATATGGACCTTCTGATCCTGTCGGTGAACTCGCGAACACTAGCGCGTTTGCACGCGTCATTGAAAGACGCCTCCGCGTCACAAGAAGCGCCCAAGGAAACGCTTCTTACACTTGCATTGGCTTACCTGGAATTCGGTACCGAGAACCCGAACCTGTGGGCTGCATTATTCGATCACAGGATGCAACCAGGTGTACCCGTACCGCGATGGCACCTTGAGGAACACGCGGTACTCATCGCCGAGATTATCGGCCCGTTGTCGCAATTGAGCCCCAACTTAGATGAAGACACATTGGCCTCGCGTGCGCGAACGGTATTTTCTGCTGTGCATGGCATCGTCAAGCTTTCGCTGGAAGGTCGGTTTGTCGCGTTGGACCCGAATACAGTCCGAGCTGAATTGTCCGAGTTTGTTTCTCAATACCTGAGGGAGGCCGACTGACCGGTGTATCGAGAGACCCGGACGTGGACGGATTGGCTGCAATACTGATTGACTATGCTGAGACCTTGGAAAGATCGGAGCGCGTGTTTTCCGGCGATCTGTCGCTTTTGGATGCGGCGGCACGCCTGAGAGTTAGCGTCGGGTCGATCCGGCGGTTGCGGGATGGTGGATATCTAAAGCAGATTAAAGTGCGAAACCCGGACACGCAGCATTACCGTTGCTACATCACTGAAGAGAGCATTCAGGTATTTGTGGAGGCGTAGGTGACGCTGGGCCAAATGGCAGAGCAGTTTGAGATCGCCGCGATCCATCTGGCTCCGGCGCTGGACCGAAGAGAATTCGAGACAATCCCCTGTGAAGCTGGGTTTGTTCTGAATAGCCGCTTTCCTTGAGCCGCCGAATGTCTCTCAGCAAATCAAGGGAATGGTGCTGCCGACGTGCGACATTTTCCACGAGGCTCATCACCAGACAGTCTTCACTGCTGGCATTGATAACAATGGAAGGAATTTCCGACTGACCGAGGGCCTTGAAGGCTTCCAGTCGCCCTTGGCCGCACACCAACTCGTAGCTTGGTTCACCACCGCTCTCAGGTTCTCGTACCGCGACCATGATTGGTCTTTTCAGTCCAAGCTCGGCGATGTTGGCAGTGATTTCCTCAAATACCTTTTGATTACGGATCCTCGGATTCACCACCGTGATTGCGTCGACCGGAACCAGCACCGTCTGTTCGGGAGCGGTATTGCTCATCACGCAACCTCCAGAAGTGGTGCGCGCGCCGTCATATCGAAAAAATGCGTGAGGTCGTCGAAGCGGTATGCATCAAGGGACAGGCCATTGTTTTCCGACAGGCGTAGCTTGGATTTGGTCATGTCGAACGTCGGCAGCAAATAGTAGTCGAGCGGTAGCTCATTCATTCGTCCCATCCGGACGACAATGGTCATGTCGGGCAGGTGGCCGGTATCGAGACGAATGTTCCAGCGAAACGCGCCAGCGCCAGTTTGCATGCAACGAGCAATAACGATGGAAACGGTGAACTCTTCGTTGACAGTAAGGGTATCTGTTTGCGGATTATGGTCGACCTGTCCGCCGACGGCCTCAACGCCGGAAATGGTGTTCCGGATGATATCGCTGTGTATGCCGCGCAGCCGCCTATTGATCTCGATGTAGCGATAATCTCTGTCTGGTTTGAAACCCACAAGACTATATGCGCGCAGCAAGCTGCCAAACCGGCTTTGATATGCCCCGCTCGAAGGTAGGGTAGCGGCTTCGTTGATAACAATCCCAGAAAGGAATCCGTTCTCTTCCAAGGTTTCTTTCAGACCTTCGAGCATCTCCTCATCTGACATGCGCTGCGCTCGTGATCCAATGATCGCACCTGCCGCAGCGAAGAGATCGGTGCTGACGATCGCCTCGAAGACACCTGTCGCGCGCACCCAATTGCTCGGATCGTTTCGCACGTGGCGCTTCTTCAGTTTGAACGAATTGCGATTCCAGATGTTGTTGCCGATGTACTTCTCGTTGGTCAGGATTTGACGCACAACCGCAGGCGACCAACTGCGATCCAGGTCGGTTTTGATCCTGCGTGCATTGAGCTCGGCAGCAATCTCTGCCTCGGACTGGCCATCATGAACGAAGCTCTCGAAAATCTGGTTCACAATGGCGATTTCATGATCTGGTCCCGGGACCAGTGTCACACGGTCTGTTTGGATGCTCTTGTGTTCACCGCGCGATAGTAGGCATAGCCGCAGCGTTGATGATGGGCTCCTATTCGTTCTGGGTCAGAATTGGGTGACGCGAATTGTTCATTTCTTGAGGTTTTTCAGTCAATTGAGTCAAGTGCTCGTGACGTTTCAAAGTGCTTGCGCGATTGGCCGAGGTTTTGTTTAACGGGCCGGACCAAAGCATCGGGTGCAATTGCTGAAAGGCGGCTCTGGGTCGGCAGTGCGCATTCTACCCCTTGTGATCAGGCTTCAGCCAGCCGCGATAGTGGACAAGTGGACCTACGAATGGAGCCGAAAGTTCTACATCAAACCGGAAGCGACCGTCATCATCAACATATTCGTTTGTGTCAGAGCGTGGAGCAAGAAACCTAGGTAAGCGGAGCTTTCCAGCACGCCATTTTACCAGCGGCATTCGAACGCCATCGCTGTCATGGTCAAGTTTCAATGCAAAGGTGAACGGCGCAAACTGTTCGAAAACCATACTGTCGCCTAATGACGTCAGAACGGATGTCATCGTCTTGCTGGCAAAGGTTCGCGTCCAGATCTCAAATGGCTCGCCTTGTGATGATCGTTCCCGGTCGATGCTGACGGTTACCGGTACGGCCAGACCCGATTGTGGAAACCCAAAAAGCCGCGCGATCAATTGCGATAGGACCCCGGACCCTCTTTCGATATCGGCCTCTCCCGACCAGCGGACTGGTCCTGTTGGCCCATGGAACTGCTGCAAGCGTGCTGGTAGAGCCTCAAATCCCTTTGCTCCAAGCGTCGTTTCAAAGATGCTTTGGTGTGTTTGAACCACGGAAGTCGCAGTTTTAATGTTATATGGCCGCATTTCTTCAAGGATATCTGCAAGGGAAAGTGTGGCGTGGGCGAAATCGGCACCAGGTTTTACAGAACCTGACAAGAGTTTTCGGATGGCGGCTGCGGCAGGCAGGATCGGAATGTATGGCCCGTGATCTTGCCTGACAATGAGCGACCACTTCGCCTGAGTCATCACCCCGTCAGCGTTGAGCCCGCAGATATTAACCAGCATGCCCCCCGAAGAAGAGGTCGGAATTCGCGTTATCTTACGCGCTTTTAGCAGAAGCGGGATCAATGCGTTGGGCGAGCCAATCAGTTTGTACTTGCGCAATGCCGCAATCGACTCGACTCCCCGTTGCTCAATTCCAGATTCTAATCCCGCTGAGAATGATACGCGCGATTGCACGTCCAGAAGAGGACCGAGGTATTCGGCGTCAAAGGTCTCAACTGTGGCCACACGCCGGGAGCCGAGGCCGGGTAGGTCAATCCGTTTGGCATTTCCCCAGCCCGTCGTTTGCGACAAGTGCCCTTCCTCCCACAGAGGCACGTTCTTACCAGCATAACTCATGATGGCTTCGATGACGGATCTGCCAACTTCGCTTTTCCCGCCGGGTGTGATGGACATATCAATGGTGTCAACGCGCCGCCAACCGACGGTGAGGTGCTTTGCCACGCACGTCGACAGTGTTGGGGTTGAACTGGCGCCACTTAGTGCGCAGACGTCATGCTGCCGCCCGATGGCGTCCAGAGCATGGGCAAAACCTGCGAGGTAATCACGCGCATCGGCAAGGTCGATAAAATGCGCTCCGGATTCTAGCGCAGCCCGGGCGGTGTCATAGCTTGCACCTTGAAATGGGCCGGAACAATCCACGACGATGAAGGGGCGAATTTGGTCAAGCTGCTGTTGTAAGTTGACCTGACAATCCAGAGTGACTGCGTGTAACTCTGCTTTTGCACCGGATAACGTATTGATAAATGCCGCAGCCTTTGTTGCACTCCGCGATGAGACGTTCAGCACGAGACCGGGTTGCGTCGAAAGGTGGCGAACCAGCCGTTTTCCAAAAACCCCGGTACCGCCAATGATCAAGATGTTCTGTGCAGTCACAACACAAACCTATGGCGTTGATCGGCACGCGGCACGATGCAGCATTCAACTTGACCGAAAAGCTTGTAGCGGTTGCGCGCGATAAGTCCGTAAGCCCTGTCGCGCAATGATTTCGGGATGAAGGCAAAGAGCCGGGCGATCTGCGCCGGACCCTTCAAATGACGCGCCAATGCAATCATGGCATCGGATTTGTCCAATGCGACGCCACCCTCGATGAACAGGAATGTGGCCGGATCACCTGGGTCAACGTCGTGATACCGGGCCAGTGCGTGGCCTTCATCCGATTGGATTGCGACAAATCGAATGGACGCCGCCTTCTCGTGGCGCAGTGTATATTGTACGCCCTGGCTGCACAGCACGCATTGGCTATCAAAAAGCCAGATCGCATCGCATTGCATGGCGGTCATTCCTTCGCATCTTGGAATTCGGCATCCTGGCTTAAAACAGTGCCCAATAAGGCGTGCCTCAGACGCATGGAAAAGCGAAACCGCCCTGAACCCAAATCATGATGGCCGATCACCAGCGCACCAGGTGCGAATGGCTTTGGTATCTTGATGCGCTTGCCAAAAACCGACAGGAAGTAGTGATCACTCTTGAATAAAAGTGCGCCGTTTTCCTCGACAACACGCAACCCCATGCCGATCCCATAGCCGATGTATTCTTCGATCCCGGTGGCACCGGAAAACCGCTTGGAGCTGTGGATCATCTGCGGAAAGCCAGAGGCCCGGCCATATTGGCGGATCCAGAATTGACCGTTTCCTGCGATGTCTTCGGTGACGATCACAACGGCCGGCTTTCCCACACAGCTTAGGTCATAGGGCAACGGCGCGCCAATAAGGCGGGCCAGTTGGGCCAAGGTCCAACCAGCCCAGTTCATCTGCATATTGGTCACGACGCCTTGATAGGTGACGCTGGCACCACCGCGAACACGTTTGCCAAAACGGCGCCGGACGGTTGCGGGCAATCGCATCCAGCTGTCTTGACCAAGTAGATCGCTAAAACGGTGATCGACCAGCGGCAGATCGGGGTGGGTAACAGGGCGCACATGCATGATATTGGCCTTCGGAAACTGTTAACGCGACAGGTGATGTGCGTCTGCTACTCTGACTTTTTCCCGGTGATGGTAAGCAAGGAGATCACCTTGTTGCCCATCTTCATCAGCATTTTCAGTTTGGATTTCGGAACATCCAACATCTGATCATACCAGCTGTCCACAACATTCAGGAACTCTTGCATTTCTTTCATGCGGGCCAGTGCAGTAGGGTTCGGGTCGTTTTCGGCCTCGGCTGCGGCGACGCAATCGGACAGCACCTGCATGGCAGGATCAATCTCGCGTTCCTTACGGCCTTGTGCGACGCGCGTTGCAATTTCCCAGACATCGCATTCAGCCTCGAAATGCTCTCGTCGATCGCCGTGAATGGGAACGCGGCGGATCAGTTTCCAGGCGACCAATTCCTTGAGGGAATTCGATACGTTCGAGCGGGCAATTCCAAGTCGTTCAGAAATTTGTTCCGCGTTGAGTGGCGACGAGCTTAAAAACAGAAGCGCCTGGATCTGCGCCACAGATCGGTTCACACCCCATTGGCTGCCCATGTCACCCCAGTACAAGATGAACTGGGTTTGAGCGGCGGATTCGCTATATTCTTTTGTTTCTGTCATAACAGAAATTTCGTATATTGCAGACGAAATGTCAATGACCATCGACCTGACGTTGACCGAAATAGCTTGAGCCGAAGTCGTTCCGTCTTGTGTCGTGCCCTAAACCCTTGAGAGAACCCGTGGAATTTGGCTTTCGTTAACGCGACAATGGATCATGTTTCCTTGGATGAAAGAAAGAGCCCCAACTTTAAGGGCTCAAGCAGCCGTTGCTGTTGCATTCGCAGCGAAAGACTGGCTCAACGGGCCATCGTGCAGCACGTTAACGGCTCAGCCAATTTCCGCTTTGGACCGCCGTGAAGACGACGCAGCTTCCGATCAAGCGCCATGATACCCGACGAATTCTTTTAAGGTCAGAAAATCGGTTCAAAGCCTATGACGAGCGATTCCAACTGACTGGAAAGGGCATTTTCCACCGACATTTCATAGTCGCTAACAAGATGGATACGCTGATCGCCATTGTATTAGAGTTTTCGCAAATATGCCCACGAGACATACCCTTTTAGCCCACGCGCGCGCTCCAGAGAAACGCGGCACCAACGGGTGCCACCAGTCTGCTCGCAACTGTGAACTCGTAAGGCGGTTCCATTTGGAAGGCCAACGATCACAATAAACCCTGTCCCAGGCCCACCACGCATTTTCAGCATGTCACCTTCTTCAACGCCAACAACCTCGTATCGTCCGAGCGAGGCCGCCGACGCAGGTCCAACGTCCATAACCGCTCCTAGGAACAATGCCACTAAGGGTAAGAATATTGCACTGCGCATCGCGTTATCCTGCATGTTGCCTCAAATACAATTGTAGCGATTCAGATCACCAAGAGGAACAACCCCAGAACAGAAATCTGCGAACTTGTCAGGGCCTCAAGGTAATGACTGTCGTGCCCGGTGATTATTGCTCATGCAAATTAAGTTAGGTGCGATCCATCTAGGTTCGGTTTGATGGGCGGCTTTGCAGTAACATGCTTGTCAGGTGAACGGCCGGATTGGGCCGTCAGTGAAGGGAGATGGTTGGGCCAGGTGGTTGCGAAAATGAAGAAATAGGGCGGAGCCGTTACCGGCGGCTGATGGGCGGGCCGAAACGGCCAATGCTAATAGTAAGTGAGCAAGATCCCGGCACCTGTTGTCGCTGTCGTGATTGCAAAGCGTGCTTTGCCGCTCGTCAGAATGGGTTTGAAGACCTCACATGCATCAACTGGACGTATTCACTGGATATCACTTACTTTCTTGTTAGTGTGCTGCCATAGCAAATTCCATCTGCAGTAGACTTGCAGAGCGTTTATCGGAGCTACCTTTTGATCATCCATTTCATGTGCGGGAAATGCTGCGGCGTATCAAAGCGCGATATGATGTTGACGACACACCAAGATAAATGGCCCCAAGCGATGAAGGATTTTCACCCTTACGCCCCTCTCGCTAAGCTGACCCAAAGACGATTGCGCGGTTCTGGGATCAATTGAAGCCCAAGGCGAGCGAGGCGGATCAAGTTCAGATCGCAGATCCTGCAAGAGTTGAGGCCGCTGAGACCTACGGCGCCCGCATTGAGAACTTCATCGGAACCGTAAAGATGCCGGTTGGCTCGGTGGGCGGCGGCACTGGCTTGCCCAGCCAGACCGCGGCACTGAACATTCTGGGCCGTAACCCTCAATACTGATGGAGATGTCGAAGGTCCTTCGATGACCCTTCGAGAGGTGGTTCAGAGCGATGCCGGTCAATTGTCAAACTGGAGCAATCTTGCGCGGAGATTTGGTGTTTCCAAGGTGATCCAGGTGAAGAAAATGCGCGCCATTGATCCAGAGTTCGCACGCCTTAGTACCAAACTATCAACTATACCTGCTCAGCCAGCCAACGCCTCACGATTGAGACGATAACTGGGTTTCTTGGTTCGCGCGGCGCGACCACATAATACCCCTCGTCCGTCTCCATCGAAAACTCAACAGGTTGGCACAAGCGGTTCGCCATTAGATCGGCCTCCACAAACTCAGGGTTGGCCAGGGCAATGCCTTGGCTTGCTAGGGCCGCATCAATCGCCATTGATGTTTGGCTGAACGTCATGGTCTTTACGTCTTTCACTGGCCGTTCTTCCAGTGCTGCTTCAAGGAACAAAGGCCATTGGCCATGGGTGTCCTCCAGCAATACGTGGTTGAGCAGGTCGCGCGGCGACTGGATTGGATCCGGACCCGAGGCCAGATCCGGGTGACAGACTGCAATCAATTGAGCCGCCAACAGCGGTTCTGCAACAAGACCTGGACCAAATGGCGGTTTTCCTTGTCGGACAGCAATGTCGACACCGTCAGTCTGGAAATTGGCACGGTTGTTTGATGCGTCCAGGCGCACTTGAATATCCGGGTGGTCTTGAGCGAAGCTCCCTAGCTTGGGCACCAGCCACCGTGTCGCGAAGGACGGCGTGGAACTTATCGTCACCACCGCACTCTGGGCTGACAAATTTCCTGTTGCCTCGGCGATCATGTCAAATGCGCGTCGGACGGGCGGCAGATACTTGCGACCTTCATCAGTCAGAGAAAGCCCCCTTGCATGTCTTTCGAACAATTTGATTTTCAACAGGTCTTCCAGCGCACGTACGTGCTGTGCGACTGCGCCCTGCGTCACTCCAAGTTCTTCGGCCGCCAGCCTGAAGTTTAAGTGCCGCCCCGAAGATTCAAACGCCTTCAGAGAGTTCAAAGGAGGTAGGTTGCGCATCTGCGCCCTCACTTAGACAGTAGAATTTCTATGGTGTTAAAGCAGAATTACTGGTTAGTCAAACGCGCGACGGCACTCCATGTTGAAGCCAGATACACCTCACAGAACACATGGAGATCAGAGATGGCCGACAAGAAAGTTGCAATCATCATGGGTGGCGGCAGCGGCATGGGCGCCGATAGCGCGCGCCGCCTTGCTGCCGACGGCTTCAATGTTGCCATCTTGTCTTCATCGGGCAAGGGCGAGGCGTTGGCCAAAGAACTGGGCGGGATCGGTGCAACGGGCACCAATAAATCCAGCGAAGACATGCAGAAACTGGTCGGCGCCGCCATGGACAAATGGGGTCGCGTGGATGTTTTGGTGAACTCCGCAGGCCACGGCCCCCGCGCGCCCGTTCTCGAGATTAGCGACGAAGACTGGCATGAGGGCATGGAGGTCTATTTCCTGAACAGCGTGCGCGCCACACGGATCGTCGCGCCGATCATGCTTGCTCAGAAATCCGGAACAATTATCAATATCTCGACCTTTGCCGCCTTCGAGCCTGATGCAGTTTTCCCGACTTCGGGCGTGATGCGGGCCGGCCTGGCCGCCTACACCAAATTGTTCTCGGACAGGTATGCGGCGGACAATGTGCGTATGAACAATGTTCTGCCCGGATTTATCGACAGCCTGCCGGAAAATCCGGATTTCATGGCCAAGATCCCGATGGAACGCTATGGCAAATCCTATGAAGAGATCGCGGCCACGGTTGCTTTCCTGGCCTCGGAGGGCGGTGCATATATCACGGGTCAAAACATCCGCGTTGACGGTGGCATCACCCGCTCTGTCTGACGAACACACCAGCCACGAAAGAACAATCATGAAGCCGACTTCGAAAGACTCCTCGTGGGAGATGGATCTTCCTGTGTTTTCCGCCACCCCGAGACATGATGCCTACAGCCGCCATTCTTGTTCGACACAGGACCCTGTTGAATGCGCTGACTTTCCTCTTTCGCCGCAAGGCCCAGTTTCGTTGTACTTGGCGCGAATAGCTGAGAAACGCGATTTTCCCGTCATTGGCCACTTTTGTACGAGCGACTGGTTTTTCTAGGTAAAGCTAATTTCGGCGGCGGTTACTTTACTTATCACCCCGCCGGTGTTTATGGCGCTATAGAGGGACCTGGGTGGGCGAGCGGCCTCGTCTACGGAACGAGAAACCCAGCTTCTGACTTCCATCGCTTTCAAGGACTGCGACAAGGCACGATCTGAAATGGTCTGCAGGTTTCGCTTGATATCATTAAAGTGGCTTGGTGCGCGTAGCGAAGTCAGTACCGGTAATGTCCATGACCGGCGAAGCAAGTCTTGATCCTCATCTGCGGAAACACTTTGAATTTTATTGGCGATTGCTGCTGCAGTCATTCCAAGACGTGTAAGCCGAAACTCTGGACGCAGCGGATGGCCGTAACCGGGATTACGTTCCAACAACCCCAACTCGAACAGATGTTCCATGCTTTGTGCAAACGCGGTCCGGCTGGCGCCAGTCGCGGCTAAAAGCGGGGCCTGCCGCCCGGCTATGCCCGCGTGCATACTCGATAGTATGGGCAGTGCCCACGCTCTTGAAGTAATGTTGACAAATGATCTAATGTACACAAAGTATAGTTAGTATATTTTGAATCAGAAGGAAAGATCATGTCGCTTATTTCGTTGGATGAAACCATCAATATCTCGTTTTCGGTCAAAGATCGCCATGCAAGCGCTGAATGGTACGGAAGTATGCTGGGGTTTGAGACAATCTATCACGCAGACGACGCGGGTTGGTCAGAGCTTCAAACGAATACAGCCGGGGTAACAATTGGCCTAGGAGAGCATACAAAGCCCGCACCCGGCAATTGCGTTCCCGTTTTCGGGATAGCTGATTTAGACGCCGCGAGGCAGAAGCTGGAGCAGGCCAAAGTGAAATTTGATGGCGAAACAGATGTTGTTGAAGGCATGGTCAAGACAGCAACTTTTTACGATCCCGATGGAAACGCTCTCATGCTCGCTGAGGATTTGACGCGAGGATCGTGATTGGGTCTTTCGCCAAAATAGCTGTCGTTCAAACACTCTGCGGCATTATGCAATTTGGGCTCTCTCCTGACTTCCTTTCGGGGAAATCAGGGATAAATTGCAGATCAGGCGCCGTATGCGCCAGTTACTGCTGATCTGCTATGGGGGGAATGCGGATGTTGCATTCGTCCCTGTAGACCAACGGCGCGTCGTGTCTTACCAATCAGGCAGAACACTTGAATTGGCGCGGGGCAACTTGCGCCCGGCGAAAAGGCATGGAGTCACCGATGGCTTTGGATCTATCCGAGTTGCGTCAATTGCGGCAGGCATTTCACCGGACCCCTGAACTGGGCTTCAGCGAATTTGAGACCAAGGCCAAAGTGGCGGGCTTGCTGCGCGGCTACGGGCTTGAGGTTCATGAAGGCGTTGGCGTGGTTGGCGTCCTCAGGGCGGGGCGCGGGAATCGTGCCATCGGATTGCGCGCTGATATGGATGCGTTGCCGATCCATGAGACCAGCAAGCACGCATACGCCTCGCGCAATCCCGGTGTCATGCACGCCTGCGGCCATGATGGCCACATGACCATGCTGCTGGGCGCGGCGCAGACGCTGGCCGCTGATCCCGGGTTCAGCGGCACGGTGGTGTTCTTGTTCCAACCCAACGAGGAACTGGGCCTTGGGGCCAAGGCGATGTTGGATGAAAAGGTTTTGGAGCGTTTTCCCATCGACGAAGTCTATGCCATTCACAACTTGCCGGGGGCGCCCGTGGGGCAAATGTCCACACGCAACGGGTTGATCTGTTCGTCGGAAAGCCTGTTTGAGATCACGATCACCGGGCAGGGCGGCCATGCTTCGATGCCGCAGGCGGGGCGTGATGCAATCACGATCGGTGCGGACATCGTTCAGGCTTTGCAGACCATCGTCGCCCGTAAACTGGCCCCTGGCGCGGGGGCCGTGGTCTCTGTGACCGAATTTCTGACGGATGGTCAGCGTAACGTCCTGCCGGGGCGGGCGACGCTAAAGGGCGATGCCAGGGCCCGCCGCCCGGAAGACCGGGACAACATCGAAGCGTACATGCGCCAGATTGCGCAGGGCGTCGCCAGCGCCCATGGCGTGACTGTGGACGTAAAATTCCAGACTGAATTTATCGAAACAATCAACGCCCCGCTTCCGACCGAGGCCGCAATTCGCGCCGCGCAGGCCGCTGGTCTGGAGACTGTACCCGACCGACCCCCGATGAGCTTTTCCGAAGACTTTGCGCATTTCGCGGCGGCGATTCCCGGCTGCTTCGTCCTGCTGGGCAATGGTGAGGCTGGCGCGCACGGGCAGCCGCTGCATTCCAACGATTATGATTTCAACGACGATCTTTTGCCAATCGGTGCCGCGTTCTGGACGAACTTGGTGCGCGACCGTCTGCCACAGCAGGACGGTGACTGACGGCAGGGTGGCGTCAAACCGCCCGGGTCCGCGAGGTTCGCGACAGATCTAGCCCGCCGATCTGCGCCAGCAACGTCACGATATCGTCGACACCTTGCCTTTGTCGCAATGAGGCAAACACAAAGGGTCGGCCCTTGCGCATTCGGGCGGCGTCGCGGTCCATCACCTCAAGCGAGGCCCCGACATGGGGGGCAAGGTCGGTTTTGTTGATGATCAGCACGTCTGATTTCGTGATCGCGGGGCCGCCCTTGCGCGGGATTTCCTCGCCCGCGGCCACGTCGATTACATAAAGGGTCACATCCGCAAGCTCGGGGCTGAAGGTGGCGGACAGGTTATCGCCGCCGCTTTCGATCAGCACGACCTCGATATCCGGATGGCGGGTCTGCATCTCGGCCAAAGCCGCCAGATTAATCGAGGCATCCTCGCGGATGGCGGTATGCGGGCAACCGCCGGTTTCTACCCCGATGATCCGGTCCTGCGGCAGGATCTGCATCCGCATCAGTGCCTCGGCGTCCTCGCGTGTGTAGATGTCATTGGTGATCACCCCGATTGATACCGTGTCGCGCAGCGCCTCGGACAGGGCGGCGGTCAGGGTGGTTTTGCCTGCGCCCACAGGGCCGCCGATGCCCACGCGCAGGGGGCCGTTTATGCTGCTCATGTTCGGAACATCCTTGAATATTGAGTTTCATGTTTCATCGAGGCGATGTCGGACAGGAAGGCGGTCGAGCCCAGATCATCCAGCCCGGCGTCGATCGCCGTCGTGGCCACCTGCTGGCACAGGGGGGTCAGGTCACGGATCAGCCGCTGGCCTTCGGCCTGGCCCAGGGGCACCAGCCGGGTCGCGCAAGCCACCAGATTGGCCATGAAAGCCTGCAAAAACATCTGCGCAGTCAGGTGCAGCGGCAGGTGCCGGGCCGCCGCCGCATGTCCGATTGCGACCGGATAAGTCAGGGCTGCCATATCTACCGACCATAGCTCAGCAGTCACGCCGCAAAAGGCCTCGCCCAGAAGGCGCGTTTCCATCAAACGTTCGGACGAGGCGCAGAATGCCCGTGCGGTCCGGTCGATTTTCGCCAGATCATCGGGGTGATCCGCCCTGTAGGATGCGGCTAGCAACAGGCAATCATTGCGCCCCGATCCATGTTCCACCACATCCGCTATCCAGTCGCCCGCATCTGCGGCGCAGGTCACGCCCCTGCTTTCAATCACCCATTCCAGCCCGTGCGAATAGGCAAAGCCACCCACCGGATAGGCGGGTGACAGCCATTGGGTCAGCGTCAGGATATCGGCATCAGTGGGCGTGGCCATGGGTCCTGCCGTGGCCATAAGCGCCGCCTTCGGGGGTAAAGGGTTCCACGGTTTCCCGCACCTCGGCACCAAGTTTTATCAGCATCTCGCGAATGACATGGTCGTGCTGGATCAATAGACGGTTGCCTTCGATCTGGCAGGGGGTGTGGCGGTTGCCGATGTGCCAGGCCAGCCGCAGCAGGTTGTCACTGGTCACTTCCAGCAGTTCTTCGGGCGCGGCGACGATTTCGATCTCGCGCCCGTCCTCCAGAACCAGTACGCCGCCATGATCCAGCGATTTGGTTTGCGCCAGATCGACAAGAAACGCCTCGCCGTCATCGGTGGCCAGCATTTTACGGCGCAGGAACCGCCCGTCGTAGTCCAGCGAGACCTGCGCATGAGGTTGCGACTGATGATGGTCATGATAGATGCGGGCGGTTTTGATCGCGGTGGTCATCGGGGCCTCCTGAATTCTCAGAACATGAAATAGCGCTGCGCCATCGGCAGCACTTTGGCGGGTTGGCAGGTCAGCAATTCGCCGTCTGCGCGCACTTCGTAGGTTTCGGGGTCAACGTCGATCTGTGGGGTCGCATCGTTCAGCAGCAGATCGCGCTTGCCGATGTTCCGGGTGTTGCGCACGGCGACGGTCTGTTTTGCCAGCCCCAGTTTATCACCAATCCCCTCGACCTGCGCTGCCTCGGAAACAAAAGTGATCGCCGAATGTTCGACCGAGCGGCCATAGGCCCCGAACATCGGGCGGCTATAAACCGGCTGCGGTGTCGGGATCGAGGCATTGGGATCCCCCATCTGCGCACAGACGATAGTGCCGCCCAGCAGGACCATCTCGGGCTTTACGCCGAAAAAGGCCGGGTTCCAAAGTACCAGATCGGCGCGCTTGCCCTCTTCTATGCTGCCGATTTCATGGCTCAGCCCGTGGGCGATGGCGGGGTTGATGGTGTATTTCGCGATGTACCGACGCACCCGCAGATTGTCGTTTTCGCCTGTTTCTTCGGGCAGCCGCCCGCGCTGTTTCTTCATCTTGTCGGCGGTTTGCCAGGTGCGGATCAGCACCTCACCCACGCGGCCCATGGCTTGACTGTCGGACGCGATGATCGAAAACGCGCCCATGTCATGCAGGATATCCTCGGCCGCAATCGTCTCGCGCCGGATGCGGCTTTCGGCAAAGGCCACATCCTCGGGGATGGATTTGTCCAGATGGTGACAAACCATCAGCATATCCAGATGCTCTTCGACCGTGTTCACGGTGAAGGGGCGGGTCGGGTTGGTTGATGATGGCAGAACGTGGTCTTCGCCACAGATCTTGATGATATCCGGGGCATGGCCACCGCCTGCGCCTTCGGTATGAAAGGCGTGGATCGTCCGGCCTTTGATGGCGGACGCGGTGTTTTCGACAAAGCCGGATTCGTTCAGCGTATCGGTGTGGATCATGACCTGCACATCCAAAGCGTCAGCAACCGATAGGCAACAGTCGATCGCTGCCGGGGTCGAGCCCCAATCCTCGTGCAGTTTCAGGGCGCAGGCCCCAGCCTTGATCTGTTCCTCCAGCGCGGCGGGCAGCGAGGCGTTGCCCTTGCCCGCAAAGGCCAGGTTCATCGGAAAGGCGTCGGCGGCCTGCAACATCCGCCCGATATGCCAGGGGCCGGGGGTGCAAGTGGTGGCCAGCGTGCCATGCGCCGGGCCGGTGCCGCCGCCCAGCATGGTGGTCAGGCCGGAATGCAGCGCATCCTCGATCTGTTGCGGGCAGATAAAGTGGATGTGGCTGTCGAACCCGCCCGCAGTCAGGATACGGCCTTCGCCCGCGATGATTTCGGTACCGGGGCCAATGATGATATCCACCCCGGGCTGAGTGTCGGGATTCCCGGCCTTGCCGATCCCGGCGATACGCCCGTCTTTCAGACCCACATCGGCCTTGTAGATGCCCGAGTGATCCACGATCAGCGCATTGGTGATCACCGTGTCCACGGCCCCTTCGGCGCGTGTGACCTGCGATTGGCCCATGCCGTCACGGATCACCTTGCCGCCGCCGAACTTGACCTCTTCGCCGTAAACGTCTTCGCGGTGACCTGTTTCGCGGAACCGGGCTGCGGTTGCGCGATCCACGATCAGGTCTTTTTCAACCTCGATAATCAAATCGGTGTCCGCCAGACGCAGTTTGTCGCCTACGGTCGGGCCGAACATGGCGGCATAGTCACTCCGACTGATCTTGCCTGGCATCTTTCAAAGCCCCCATGATGTGCATGTTGAAACCATAGATGTGCCGCCGCCCCTCATACGGCACGAGGGTGACTTCGCGCGTCTGGCCCGGCTCAAAGCGCACGGCGGTGCCGGCCGGGATGTCCAGCCGCATCCCCAAAGCCGTATAGCGGTCAAAATTCAACGCCGCGTTCACCTCGGCAAAATGGTAGTGGCTGCCGACCTGCACCGGGCGGTCGCCGGTATTGGCCACAACAACCAGCCGCGTGCTGCGACCCGCGTTCAGGGTCAGCATGCCCGCAGCCGGAAAAACCTCGCCGGGGATCATTTCGGCAGCTTTGCGATCAACACGGTTGCGACCAGCGCGGCAACGGCCAGACCAAGGCCAAGGGTTGCGTAATCGGTGCCATGCGCGTGGATTTGCGTGCCGGTATGGGCCGCAGCAGGACTGGCGAGGATCAGGGCAGGGAGCAGTACACGTGTCATGGAGTTATCCTTTTCGGGTCAGCGAATGGGGTTGTGAACGGTCACCAGCTTGGTGCCGTCGGGAAAGGTGGCCTCGACCTGAACGTCGGGGATCATCTCGGGCACGCCTTCCATGCATTGGTCACGGGTGATCACCTCGGCCCCGGCCTGCATCATGTCGGCAACCGAACGGCCATCGCGTGCGCCTTCGACAACGGCGTCGGTGATCAGGGCAATCGCCTCGGGGTGGTTCAGCCGGACGCCGCGCGCCAGCCGCTTGCGGGCGACCTCGGCGGCCATGGCGACCAGCAGTTTGTCTTTTTCGCGGGGGGTCAGGTTCATGTCAGATCATCCAGCATCTGGGGAGGGTGTCGTTGTTCAGTCGCCGCAGGATCGGCAACAGCGCCCGGCGCAGGGTAAAGCTGCTTTCGGCCAGCATACGGATCACCAGCAGATCGTCCTGAATCAGCGTGGCTCCGGCGCTGTCGGGCAACAGTCGACGAATAGGCTCAAGCTGACCCTGCGCTGTGTCCGAGGCCAAGACCACCAGCGCCATCGCGCCCGCGCCATTGGCAATATGAGGTTTGGCCAAATGGCTGTGCAGATCGCCTGTGAACCGCGTGGCATCCAGAAACACGGGTGTATTGCCGCGCCGGATTTCAATCCGGTCGCGCAGGCGGAGGTTGGTCAGCGTCTCGCCCATGGCGGTGCGGCCAAAGATCAGCGGCTCGACCATCAGGGTGGTTGCGTCCGGGGCCAGGTCGATCAGCAGGCGGCGGTCCAGCGCGCTGCCGTTGAACAGGATGGTTTCCTGCGGCAGCCAGTTCAGCCGCACCCCGGCATCGGCGCGCAGGTGGTTGGTGATCTGGCCAAACGTCCCGGGCTGCGCTTTATAGGCGCGCTCGCAGGCTTGGGTTGTCAGGGTCAGGGTCGTGCCAGCGGCAGCGTGCCCGGTGAATCGAAACGAGTCGCCCCCGGTGATCCCGCCTGCGGTGTTCAGCAACACGGCATCCAGCCCGTTGCCGTCGGACCGTGGGAACAGGCATTTCAACGATCCCGATTGGCGCAACCCATCCAGAACCGATTTGTCGCCCAAATGCTTTGCACTTAAACGCACCGCGCCCATAGCCCGGGGTGGGGGTGCGTCTTGTCTAGGCAATATGGTGTCAATATGGGTGATGGCGGGCCTGCGAAACATGTGTCGGTGCCACGTGTTTCGCCGCTTTTGCGCCGGTGCTCGAATCCCAATCGTACATATTGCGGGTTTTCCGGGTGTGCGATGAAATTTTGACCTCTCATCGGGCGAGACGATGAAAAAATAGTCACAAGTGATCAGGGGAAAGGGGCCTTGCCCTCAGCCCCGCCTGAATGCAGACCCTTGATGCGGCTCTCGACGACGCGCGACGCTTGCCTTGCATTACAACAAAGTTGATATCTTTCAAGAGATACTGACAGAAAGTTGGATTTCTTTTACAATTTACTGCCAGATTTGTTTATTTGTTTACACAAGATCGGTGCATTCTTAACAGGTTATTGTGAATTTTTCAGAACCGCCTCCATACTCGAGGACGCGCAGAACTGCGTTTTCGCCCGCTGGAAGAGGAGCCAGTGGACGAAAGAAAGGGAAATGGGAGGAATTGATGACTAATAAATCTGTCACACGCCGCGGCGTGCTGAAGTCTGGTGCCGTTGCGGGCACCGGTCTGGCCCTGCCTACGATCTTTACGGCTTCGTCGGCTGCTGCCTATACCAATGAACCAACGGGATCTTCGGTTGTTCTTGGCTTTAACGTACCCCAAACCGGGCCTTATGCAGAAGAAGGCAACGATGAGCTGCTGGCACAACAGCTGGCGGTCGAGCATCTGAACGGCGAAGGCGATGGCGGGTGCATGAACACCTTTTCGTCCAAGGCGCTGAAAGGCAACGGCATTCTGGGCAAAAAGGTCGAATTCGTCACCGGCGACACCCAGACCAAATCGGACGCCGCGCGGGCATCGGCCAAGTCGATGATCGAAAAAGACGGCGCGATCATGATCAACGGCGGGTCGTCCTCGGGCGTGGCTGTTGCGGTTCAGGGCCTGTGCCAAGAGGCGGGCGTGATCTTCATGGCCGGTCTGACCCATGCCAACGACACCACGGGCAAGGACAAAAAGGCCAACGGCTTCCGCCATTTCTTTAACGCCTACATGTCGGGTGCCGCGCTGGCGCCGGTGCTGGCGGCCGAAATGGGCAAGGAACGCCGCGCCTATCACCTGACGGCTGACTACAACTGGGGCTGGACCCAGGAAGAGTCGATCGTCGCCTCGACCGAAGCCTTGGGATGGGAAACGGTCAACACGGTCAAGACACCACTCGCGTCGACGGACTTTTCGTCCTATATCGCGCCGGTTCTGAATTCGGGCGCGGATGTTCTGGTTCTGAACCACTATGGCGGCAACATGGTGAACTCGCTGACCAACGCGATTCAGTTCGGGCTGCTTGACAAGGTGGCCAACGGCAAGGACTTCAAAATCGTCGTACCGCTGTATTCCGAACTGATGGCCGCCGGTGCGGGCGAGAACATCAAGGGTGTGCTTGGGTCGATGAACTGGAACTGGCAGTTGCAGGACGAAGGCACCAAGGCGTTCGTGAAATCCTTTGGCGAGAAATACGGCAAGCCGCCGTCCAACTCGGCCCAGACCTGCTATGCGCAGACGCTGCTGTATGCAGATGCGGTCGAACGCGCGGGCACCTTCAATCCTTGTGGCGTTGCCGAAGCTCTGGAAGACTTTGAGTTCGACGGTCTGGGTAACGGTCCAACCTGGTACCGTGGCGCGGATCACCAATGCTTTAAGGATGTGCTGGTTGTGCGGGGCAATGAAAACCCGACCAACGCGTATGACACGCTGGAAATCGTCGAGATCACGCCGCGTGCGCAGGTCGAATACGATCCCGAACACCCGATGTTTGCCGGTGGCGAACTCGGCAAGTGTAACTCGGGCGCGTAAGGCCTTTGGCCGGTGTCTGGCCGCCCGACGGGTGGCCAGACACCGGCACACAGATTTGCCGGACCGCACCACATATTTTTTTCGACGCTGACCAACCTTGAGGTAGGGCCAATGGACGCCATCCTGCTGCAAATTCTGAACGGTCTGGACAAAGGCTCGGCCTATGCGTTGATCGCGCTGGGCCTGACGCTGATCTTCGGCACGCTGGGTGTTGTGAACTTTGCCCATGGGGCGCTGTTCATGATCGGTGCGTTCTGTGCCGTGTCCGTGCAGAAACTTCTGAACCTGAGTTTTGTGACCCTGGATGAAACCCAGAAGGATTTCCTGGGTAACCCGCTGAAGGTAGAGACACCTTACGTCCAATCCTGGTTCGGCCCCGAGGTCGGCGCGACGATCATCGACTGGTCTGTGCCGCTGGCCATTTTGTTCGCGATCCCGATCATGTTGATGGTTGGTTACGTGATGGAGCGCGGGCTGATCAAACACTTCTACAAGCGCCCGCACGCGGATCAGATTCTTGTGACCTTTGGCCTGGCCATCGTTATGCAAGAGGTCGTCAAATATTTCTTCGGCGCCAACCCGATCCAGACCCCACCGCCCGAAGCGCTGAGCGGATCTGTCGATCTGGGCATCATGATCGGCTTTGACACCAACGCGATCATCTATCCGATCTGGCGATTGGTCTATTTCGCTTTTGCCGTGGGCATTATCGGGGCCGTGTTCTCATTCCTGCAATTCACTACATTCGGGATGGTCGTGCGGGCCGGGATGGCCGACCGGGAAACCGTGGGTTTGTTGGGCATCAACATCGACCGCCGCTTTACCATCATGTTCGGCATCGCCGCCGCCGTGGCGGGCCTTGCCGGGGTGATGTACGGGCCGCTGAACCCGCCGAACTATCACATGGGGATGGACTTTCTGGTCCTCAGCTTTGTTGTGGTTGTTGTGGGCGGTATGGGGTCCTTGCCCGGCGCGGTACTGGCGGGGTTCCTTCTGGGCATCCTTGAAAGTTTTGCTTCGACAACCTGGGCGACCACCACAATCCCGGGCATCAATCAGATCATCATCTACCTTGTTGCCATCATCGTGCTGCTGACGCGTCCGCGCGGGCTGATGGGGCGCAAGGGTGTGATGGAGGAATAATCAATGTTGGGACTGAACAAAAAAGACACCAGCCTGCTGATTGTCGTTGCCTTGCTGACCATGTTGGCCCCTTTCATCCTGAACCCGTTTCCCGAAGGCAGCGCTATGGCGCAGTTCAACGCCGGTTACCCGGACCTGATGCAGCGGTTCGTAATTTTCGGCATCTTCGCCATCGGATTCAACATTCTGTTCGGCCTGACCGGGTACCTGTCCTTTGGGCACGCGGCGTTTCTGGGGGTGGGGTCTTATTCCGCCGTGTGGATGTTCAAGCTGCTCAGCTATAACGTCGTTCCTGCCATCGCGCTGAGCGTTGTGGTGGCGGGCCTGTTCTCGCTGCTGATCGGGTTTGTCAGCCTACGTCGGTCCGGCATCTATTTCTCGATCCTGACGCTGGCCTTTGCGCAAATGAGCTTTGCGTTGGCCTACTCGGTGCTGTCAAATCCCAAGTTCAACCTGACCAACGGGGAAACCGGCCTTCAGGTTTATGCGGATGACCCGCAGATCCTACAGGGGGCCAACGCGCCGGACTTGCCGCATCTGTTCGGCCTGCCGATGCGATCGACCTATACGATGGACCTGGGCGCGTGGAGCTTTGACTTCAATGCGGGCTATTACTTGTGCGCGGTGGTCCTGATGGTTGTCTTCTACCTGGCAATCCGCATCTTCCGGTCACCCTTTGGCATGATGCTGCGGGCGGTGAAATCGAACCAGCAGCGGATGAACTATACCGGCCTGAACTCTAAACCTTATATGCTGGCGGCGTTTGTCATATCTGGCATGTATGCCGGTCTGGCCGGCGGTTTGATGGCGGCGATGGATCCGTTGGCCGGCGCGGAACGGATGCAGTGGACCGCCAGTGGTGAGGTCGTTTTGATGACCATCCTCGGCGGTACCGGCACGTTGATCGGCCCGGTTCTGGGCGCGGGTTTCATCAAGTACTTCGAGAACATCTTTTCAAAGATCAACGACAACGTGCTGCACAGCTGGTTCAGCTTCCTGCCTGACGGGTTAGAGGACGCGGTCGTGTTCGTGATCCACCCCTTTATCGGTAAAGGTTGGCACCTGACGCTGGGCATCTTGTTCATGCTGGTGGTGATCTACCTGCCCGGTGGTCTTGTCGAAGGGGGGCAGCGTCTGCGGGGCTGGTTCAGGCGCAAGAAAAAAGGTGCCGACGATGCACCGTCCGGCAAAACCGAACCTGCGGAATAAGGGGCGCGATCATGGCAATTCTAAGAGTCAAAGACGTAAGCAAGCGCTTCGGGGGCCTTAAGGCTTTGTCGGACGTGAACCTGAGCGTCGAGGAAAACTCAGTCCACGCGATCATTGGTCCTAACGGCGCGGGCAAATCGACCCTGCTGAACTGTCTGGTGGGCAAGCTGATGCCAGACACCGGGTCGGTGCTGTTCGACAACAACTCGGTGCTGGGGCTTGAGCCGTTTCAGATCAATCAGATGGGCATCAGCCGCGTGTTCCAGACGCCTGAGATTTTTGGCGAGCTGACGGTGATGGAAAACATGTTGATCCCAATCTTCGCAATGCGGGACGGGGCGTTCCGGATGCACGCCTATGAAACCATCGCCAGCGAAAAGGGGATCGTGGAACAGGCCGAGGTGATGCTGGAAGAGATGAACATGGTCGACAAGCGTGAGATGCACGCTGCGTCGCTGTCGCGAGGGGACAAACGGCGGCTTGAGATCGGCATGTGCCTCAGCCAGAATCCGCGCCTGTTGCTGCTGGATGAACCCACCGCTGGCATGGCGCGTGCGGACACCAACAACACGATTGATCTGCTCAAACAGATCAAAGAGGAACGCGACATCACCATCGCCATCATCGAGCATGACATGCACGTCGTGTTCAGCCTTGCCGAGCGGATAACCGTGCTGGCGCAAGGCACGCCGCTGGTCGAGGATACCCCGGAAAACATTCGCGGACACCCGAAGGTCCGCGAGGCTTATCTGGGCGAGGCTGCGTAAGGAAAAGCTATGAATCAGAAACCTGACTTTTCGAATAATGCCAACAGGGCCAGCACCGCACCCGCCTTTCTGTCGGTGTGGGATATGCATTCCTATTATGGCGAAAGCTATATCGTGCAGGGCATCAGCTTTAATGTTCACGAAGGTGAAATTCTGGCGTTGCTGGGGCGCAATGGTGCGGGCAAAACCTCGACCCTGCGATCGATCGCACGGGTCAGTGACCCCGAGGTCCGGCACGGCGAAATCTGGCTGGACCACAAGCCGCTGCACAAAATGGCCAGCTACGAGGCCGCCGCAGCAGGACTGGGTCTGGTGCCCGAGGACCGGCGCATCATTCCGGGCCTGACAGTCGAAGAAAACCTGCAACTGGCCCAGATTGCACCGCCCATCGGCTGGTCGCTTGAACGGCTGTACGAATTGTTCCCAAGGCTGGGTGAGCGTCGCAAGCAGGAAGGCGTGACACTGTCGGGCGGTGAACAACAGATGCTGTCGATTGCCCGGGCGCTGGCGCGGGACATCAAGGTGCTGCTGTTGGACGAACCATACGAAGGGTTGGCCCCGGTGATTGTGGATGAAATCGAAAAGACTTTGGCCCATGTCAAACAACAGGGCATGACCACGATCATCGTTGAACAAAACGCAGTACGGGCGCTGGAATTGGCTGACCGGGCGATCATCCTTGATACCGGCAGCATCGTGTTCGACGGCACCGCAAATGAGGTGCTTGAGAATTCGCAATTGCGCGAAGAATACCTGGCGATTTAAGGGACCAATTCTTAGGTATTAAACCACCGGATCAGCGGGTCCGAAAGGCGAGGTGGCGTGCCCATTTCGCCTTTTTTGCGGGCCTGTGCTGCGTGTCAAAGAACCGTTGATGTCGGAAAAGCAGTTTTTCACGCTCTGGGTTGTGAAAAAATAACTGCAATTCCAACGCTGTCGCCAGCTCTACGGGAAACCCCCTATATCCTGAGTCTGACAGGTTCGTTAACTGTAAATCATTGAAAAGGTCACACTGACCAAACCACTTTTCCCCCTATGAGGGGTCGGCTACTTACCCCCTCGGCCGACCCCTCAACCGGGGTGATCTTCAAGCCAAAGCGTTCAGATTCCTCAATGGCTCTCAGGCCTCTGCGCTTGCAGTATCCCGACAACCAGATCCGGCAGCCGTGAACTGTCACCATAGCTGGCCGTATGCGGAATGTCGGCAATCGGTGATTTACGATACCCTTCGGTGAACAGCAGAAACGGCACCTGCGCGCGTTGCGCTGTCTCGGCGTCAACTTCGCTGTCGCCGACAAAAAGGCGCGGGCCCGCCGATGTGAGGGCCTGAAAACTGGCATTTAGATGCGCAGGGTCGGGTTTGCGCGTGTTCAACGTATCGCCACCCAGTACGGCATCAAAGTGCTGCGCAAGGCCCAATGCCTCAAGCACATGACGCGCAGGGATTTCGGGTTTGTTGGTGCACACACCCAGAATGCACCCCATCTGACGCAGTTGGTTCAGGGCCTCTGGGACGCCGGGATATGGGGTGGTTTTGTTGCTAGCACCGGCGTTGTAATGATCCAACGTTCGCTGCGTCAGTTCGGCGTGACGCTCGGGCGTCAGCGCGCAATGCCTGACGACACGTTCAACAAGTTTGGGCAGCCCGTTGCCCACAAACTGCTTGATGGTTTCTTGCGGCAGGGGCTCTTGCCCGACATCGCGCAGCATCCTGTTTGCGGCGCTGGCAATGTCGGCAAGGCTGTCCACCAAGGTGCCATCCAGATCGAAAATGATTGTGGCGCTCATCTTTTGGTCCGTCCCGGGGATATGGTGTGCAACGGGTATCCCGGCGGGCAATTCGGCGCAATCATTCTGGTGTCAGGAATAGTTCAGACCGGGGCTTGACATACCTGACTAAATTAATCAGATTAGCGATGGAAACGGTAAGCCAACCCTGAATCGGGTCAGCCAGAACACTGAAAACGCGAACAGATTAAGCCTTTCGCCCGAGAACCTCTGGAGTTGTCCCGATGAATGTGCAGACCCCCAATCCCAGCCAATCTTATGCAGTATCCATGCTTCCGGCGCATAAAGCCGAAGATCTGACCAAGGGCGGCAATCTGGCCCATATCGAATTGGGCGACCAGCTGTACACATTGCGCATCACCCGCGCTGGCAAACTGATCCTGACAAAATGAACGCGCCTTCCTCACGCGGGGGGGCATCGGTCGGAAGACTGGCCGATCTGACCCCGATCGAAGCCGGAGCGGTCATGTACCTGCGTTTGTGGGGCGATGGATCGCAAGGTCGCGCCGACGCGGCCAGCGATTTCGAAATCGCGTTGGGCGCCGATCAGGGGCAAGCCGCGATGACGACCCTGGACCGGTTGTGCGCGTTATGCGCCCATCACGGACGCCGCCCCCTGATCCGTCACGGGCTGGGCTGCGCCTGTCTTGGCGCGGACGAGAATTGTTTTGCGCAGATGGTTGCCGCTGCATCGGAAGGCGCACGCGAAGACGCGATGATGATGGCCTCGCTGATCGTGCGGCCGGATTTCGCCCCCGCTCTGGCGTCCTTGTCAGAAGAGCTTGGGATGGTCCTGCGTCGGATGACCACGTCGATGCAGATGCCTACGACGGGACATCATATCCCCACTGCCGTGCTGCACTGACCAGCTGGCAGACGCAAAACCCCGGCGAATGAATGCCGGGGTTTTGTTGTTTCAACAACACCCGCACCCAGCGTGATGCTGGTCGTGATCGCAGGTCGGAGCAGGAGCAAAATCGCCCACTTCGGCCAGCACATCCCGCAGCGCCCATAGGATCATGTCCACGTCCTCGGCCTCGATCGTCAGCGGGGGGCGGATTTTCAGGATGTTGTCCTTCGGTCCTTCGCTGCCGATCAGGATGCGGTGATCGCGCATCCGGTTCTTGACGTATGTGCAGATCTCGGTGCCCTCAGATCCATCCGGGTTGATCAGTTCGACCCCCAGAAACAGGCCCATGCCGCGCACGTCGCCGACACAGGTGAAATCGGCCTCGATCTGACGCAGCCCATCCATCAGGCGGATGCCCATGATGCGGGCGTTGTCCTGCAGACCTTCGTCATCGATGATATCCAGCACCTCTTTGCCGATCCGGCAGGACAGAGTGGATCCACCAAAGGTCGAGAAGAATTCGATTCCATTGTCGAAACTTTGGGCAATCTCTTTGGTGGTCACCAGAACGCCCAGCGGGTGACCGTTGCCGATGGGTTTGCCTAAGACAACGATGTCCGGCACCGCGCCTTGATGTTCAAAACCAAAGTAGTATTCGCCCAGCCGACCCAGCCCGGTCTGCACCTCATCCGCGATGCAAACACCTCCGGCGGCGCGGATTTTTTCGTAAACGGCGGGCAAGTAACCCTTAGGCGGAATGATCTGGCCACCGACTGAGGGGAAGGTCTCGGCGATAAAGCCCGCAACACCATGGCCCTTGTCCTGCAGGGCGGCAATGGCAGGGTCCACAAAATTCGCGAATTTTGTGGCGCGCGCGGCATCGTCGCGCCTGAATGACCCGCGGTAATCGTCGGCAACCTCGATTAGCTCAACCCAATCGGCCTGGCCGACCCCGCCCGGCTTGTTGAATTTATAGGCCGAGATCGCGACAGCAGCGTTGGTATTGCCGTGATAGCCATGATCCGGCGTGACGATCCCCTTGGCCCCGGTGTGGGCGCGGGCCACCCGCAAGGCCAGTTCGTTCGCCTCGGTGCCAGAGTTGACGAAAAAACAGACCTGCAGGTGATCCGGCAGTTTCGACAGGATTTTCTCGGCAAATGCCGTTTGTGCCGGGTGCAGATACCGGGTGTTTGAATTCATCCGTTTCAGTTGATCTGTTGCGACCGCCTGAATGCGGGGATGCGCGTGGCCGACATGGGGGACGTTGTTATAGGCGTCCAGATAGGGGCGCCCCCATTCGTCGAACAGGTGGTGTCTCCAGCCTCGCACCAGCATGACCGGGTCGTCATAGGTCAGGCTGAGGTTGCCGCCGAAATGATCCCGACGCCCCTGCAGGATCGCCTGTTTGTCGGTCGGTTGATACAGTACCTTGACGTCCGGCAGGTTCAGCAGTGCCGCCGGGTTGGGGCAGACGGCGTTCCACAACTCCATCTCGTCGGGATCGCCGACACCGGGCCAGTCGGTTTGCATCCCGTCTGTGGTCAATGCCAGTTGAAAGTGCACATGTGGCGCCCAGCCACCGTTTTGGCTGGCATCCCCCAGCCGGGCAAAGGCCGCGCTCTGCGCCACCGGGTCGCCGGGTTTCAGCCGGGTGCAAACCTCGGGGTCCAAGTGGCCGTAAAGCGTATAGAACGGATCGCCCTCGGGTGTTTCGTGGTGCAAGATCACGACGCCGCCATAATCCAGATGCCCATCGCGGTTCTCAATCGCCTCGACTCGTCCGCTGATGGGGGCGTGCAACACGGTCCCCGCTGGCGCGAATACGTCCACGGCCAGATGCACAGTGCGCCGGTCCGAGGCTTTCCACGGCCCCTTGCGAAACCCCGGCTCGGCATAGATCAAACGCGGTTCGCCATAATAGCCCAGCCACAGGCCCTCTCCGAACTCCTCGCCCACGCGTGCGGCCTCGGACAGTAGCATATGGAACGGGTTCTGCGGCCAGGTCGAATTCTCAACCGAAAGCGGCCCCATCGGCACATCGTTCAGGTGCTGATCGAACATCTGGGCAAATTGACCGCGATGCTCGGACAGATAAGCGTGGATGCGCTCGGCCCCGTCGGTCACCGGCAGGCCGCAGGCGGCGCGCAGGCGGGCTGGCATCAACCCTCCATTGATGGCACCGTTTTCTAGCAACCGCCAGGCGGGGGCCTGACTGATGGTCACATAGGGATCATCCGGGTTCTCGGCTGCCATCAAGGCTGAGTTCACGACAGAGACCGCAAGACGCATCCGCAGCAGCGGCCAGATCAGATCGACCTCATCAGCGCGCAACCGGTTGGCCGCGTGATACCCGCGGACCAGCGCGGTCAACGCACGTTCTGGTTTGGGGTGATCCAAAAGGATATAAGCCCCGGCAATCGCCAAATCACAGATGCGCGGTGCCGCGCACATGTCCCCCAGATCAATCAGGCCCGAGATACTTGGGCGTTGGTCCAACCCGCTTTCAACCAGAATGTTGTAATCGTTTGCGTCATTGTGGATGGCCTGTTTTGGCAAGCCCGCCAACGGCCTCGAAATCGCTGCGAAGCCCGCGCATATGTCCGACAGCACAGCCCGGCGCAGGGGGTCATTGATCACGTCCAACTGGTCGGTGATCCAGTCGGCCTGCGTCAGGTCCCACTTAAAGTCCGCGCGGTGCAACCCGTCATGGGCAAACCCTTCCAACGCCCGGTCGGTCGCGCCCAGAACGCGGCCCAGTTTCAGGATCAGTTCTTCGGATTTGGGCGCGGTATTGGCATAGCATTGGCCCGGCAAACATTCGAGCAACCAGACCCGCCGGGCATCCCCCTGTTGGTCCACGATTTCCGATAACAAAGCCCCGTGCAGGTCAGGAAACACTTTGGGAAACGGCAAACCCGGAGCATGGGCGGCAATATGCGCCAGCGCCTTGACCTGAAGATCCACAAGATCCGCCTCGCACCCCGCGCGCATGACCTTCAGAACATAGTCCTGACCGTTCGTGGCGCGGGCCAGGAAATTCAGGTCATATTCCCCATCCAACCGGGTCAGCTGGGCATCCAGCCCCCAGTGCCGGTGCAGGGCGTCGGCCCAGAATGCAGTTATCTTGCTCATTCGATATCCTGTGTTGTGGCCAGCGTGACCCTCTTCATCTGGCTCAAAATATCCTCGGGGGTGAATTGGCCCAACGGGCCAAGAGGGGGCAGACAGCCCCCTTAACCATCAGCCCAACGCCCGCAACCGTTTGAGCAGAGACGATGTATCCCACCGTCCGCCGCCAAGTTTCTGAACATCCTTATAGAACTGATCGACCAAAGCGGTCACCGGCAGCGACGCACCAGTTTCATTGGCCGTGTCCAGACAGATGCCCAGATCCTTGCGCATCCAATCAACGGCAAAACCATGGTCGAAATGGTCGTCCAGCATAGTTTCATAGCGGTTTGCCATCTGCCAACTGCCCGCAGCGCCCTGGCTGATCACCTCAACAACCGCCCGGCCGTCCAGGCCGGCTTTTTCGGCGAAGTGCAAAGCTTCGCTCAGGCCCTGCACGACGCCGGCAATGGCGATCTGGTTACACATCTTTGTCATCTGACCCGCGCCGCTGTCGCCGATACGACGGCAGATTTTGGAATAGACCTGCATGATGGGCTCGGCCGCGTCATAGGCGGCCTGATCGCCGCCGCACATGATCGACAGAACGCCATTCTCGGCCCCGGCCTGCCCACCCGAGATCGGGGCGTCCACAAACGCGACCCCCCGGGTCTTGCCAGCCTCAAACAACTCACGCGTGACCTTGTCCGAAACGGTCGTGTGATCGACAAAGATCGCCCCGTCAGCCATGCCGTGAAACGCGCCGTCATCGCTGGTGCAGACCATACGCAAATCGTCGTCATTGCCGACACAGGACATTATAAACGCCGCACCCTGGGCGGCCTCTTGCGGCGTGGTGGCCATTGCGCCGCCGTGTTGGGCAACCCAGGCTTCGGCCTTTGATGCCGTGCGGTTGTAGACGGTGACGTCGTGACCTGCAGCCTGCAGGTGGCCGGCCATGGGATACCCCATTACGCCCAGACCAAGGAACGCGATTTTTGCCATTTGGTGATCCTCTCCCCTGTCCGGTCCCTGCTCGGATTGGCGGGCCGGAGTGTTCAGGAAAGACAAAGCAAAGCTGCGTGCAAAGGGCAACCCCGCGTCAGGGATTGCGGCTCAAATCCCGCAGGATCGGACAATCGGGCCGGTCATCCCCGGCGCAGGCGTCGATCAGATGGCCCAATGTGTCGCGCATTGCATTGAGGTCGGCAATCTTGGCTTCGATCTGCGCCAAATGTGCCCGCGCCACCTTTTTGACATCGGCGCTGGCGCGGGTTTCATCCTCGTACAGCGCCATCAGTGTTCGGCAATCCTCAATCGTAAAGCCCAGGGCGCGGGCGCGGCCCAGGAAATTCAACTTGTGCACATCATTGTCGCGAAACCGGCGATAACCGTTTTCGTCGCGCGGCGGCTTGATCAGGCCAATTTCCTCGTAATATCGGATCGTCTTGGCGGGCAGGCCGGTTCGGGTTGCGACATCTCCGATGTTCATGACGTCACCGCCCGTGCCGCCCGATCCTGCGGTGTTTCAGGCAGGCTGGCGCGAACCCGGCGCAGGCGCAGCGCGTTCGAGACGACAAAAACGCTGGACAGGGCCATCGCCCCGGCAGCCAGAGCGGGGGATAGAAGATGGCCGCCAAAGGGGTAAAGCACCCCGGCGGCCACCGGGATCAGCAGGGTGTTATAGCCAAATGCCCAGCCAAGGTTCTGCCGGATGTTGCGCATGGTGCGGCGGCTGATCTCGACCGCGTTTGCCACGCCGCGCAGATCGCCGGACATCAACACCACATCCGCAGTCTCAATCGCGACATCGGTTCCGGTGCCGATGGCCACGCCCACATCTGCGGCGGCCAACGCGGGGGCGTCGTTTATCCCATCGCCGACAAAGGCAAGCGCGCCGAACCGGTCGCGCAAGGCGTTGATCGCGGCCAGCTTGCCATCCGGCAATACCTCTGCCGTGACGTGGTCAATACCCAGCTTGTCGGCCAGTGCCTGCGCCGTGCGCGCGTTGTCACCCGTCACCATCGCCAAGGTCAGACCCATGGTGTGCAGCCGGTCCAGCGCCTGCGCCGTGCCGGGCTTGATCGGATCGGCAACGGCCAACATTGCTGCCGCCTGCCCGTCGATGGCCACGAACAGGGGGGTCGCACCCTCTGCGGCGCGCTGGTCGGCCTCGGGCGTCAGATCGGTCAGGCCCACCCCGCGCTGTTCCATCAGCCTGGATGACCCGATCAACACGTCGCGATGTTCGACAACCGCCTGAACCCCCAGTCCCGTCTGGGATTCGAACCCCGACACTGTGGGCAGCTTTGCCGGGCCCGCGCGTGTGATCGCCGTGGCGATGGGGTGCTCTGATCGGGCCTCGACCGCAGCTGCCAGCCGCAGGACGTCGCTGCGGGCAAAACCGTTCACCAGGACAACGGTTTCCAGCTCGGGGCGGCCCAGTGTCAGCGTACCGGTTTTATCCAGCGCAATGACTTTGGCCTGCTGCAACTGTTGCAGTGCGTCGCCTTTGCGGAACAGCACGCCCAGTTCCGCCGCGCGCCCGGTTCCCACCATGATCGACGTTGGCGTGGCCAGCCCCATAGCACAGGGGCAGGCGATGATCAGAACCGAGACCCCGGCGACCAGCGCAAACGGCAGTGCGGGCGCAGGGCCAAGGATCAGCCAGGCCAAAACCGTCAGGGCGGCCACACCGATCACCGCAGGTACGAACCATGCGGTGATCCGATCCACCAGCCCCTGAATGGGCAGCTTGGCCCCCTGTGCCTGTTCGACCATATGAATGACCTGCGCCAGCACCGTATCGGCCCCGACCCGCGTGGCGCGGACGCGCAACGCGCCGGTGCCGTTCACGGTACCGCCGACGACCTGATCGCCCGAGGATTTGCCGACCGGTACCGGCTCGCCCGTGATCATGCTTTCATCAACATAAGAGGTGCCGTCCAGCACCTGGGCATCCACGGGTACGCGCTCACCCGGTCGGATTTGCAGCACGTTGCCCACCACGATATCGGAAATCGGGCGATCCACGGTTGTCCCGTCCAGCTCAACCCGTGCGGTTTTGGGTTGCAGGCCAACCAGCTTGCGGATCGCAGCCCCGGTGCGGCCCTTGGCACGGGCCTCCATCACGCGGCCCAGAAGGATAAGAACCACGATGACCGAGGCGGCCTCGAAATACACATTGGCGCTGCCTTGTGGCAGGATCTGCGGCGCAAAGGTGGCGGTGACGGAAAACAGATAGGCCGCCCCCGTCCCTAATGCGACTAGCGCGTTCATATCGGGTGCGCCCCGCAGCAGTGATGGAATACCTTTTGCGTAAAACACGCGCCCGGGGCCGATCAACAGGATCGAGGTCAAGGCGAATTGGATCAGATGGCTGTTTTGCGCGCCGATCGTGGCCTGAACCCAATGGTGGAAGGCTGGGACCATATGTCCGCCCATTTCCAGAACAAACACGGGCAGGGCCAGGATGGCGGCAAACACTGTTGCCCGGGTCAGCGCGTTGGTCTCTTGCGACTTGGTGGGATCAGTGCGGCCATCTGCGGCACGTTCGGCCACCCGCGCGGGGTACCCGGCATCGCCGGACAATTGCGCCAGCGCACGCGGATCGGTCGCACCGTCGATAAAGGTGATTGCTGCGCTTTCGGTTGCCAGATTGACCTGCGCCTCAACCACAGCCGGATCAGCGGTCAAAGCCCGCTCAATCTTGGCCACGCACGAGGCGCAGCTCATCCCACCGATTTTCAAGGTCGTCTGCCGGGTCGCCGCCGGATAGCCCGCATTGGCCAAGGCATCCGTCACTGCCCTCACCGGTCCGTCATGCGTGACCTGCGCCGTTTCAGTCGCAAAATTGACGGACGCATCCGTTACCCCCGGCACGTGGTTCAAGGCAGATTCCACACGCCCCACGCATGAGGCACATCCCATACCCGAGATTTTGATCTGAGTAGTCTGCGGCGCAGCCATCCGACTCGTTCCCATGTTGTCATCTGCCTTTCAGATGAGGGTTCCAGTCACGGGAAGGTCAAGGGGTTCAGGGGATCTTTCTGTATGTGAGCGCAGGAATAGCGCCCTCAACCGATTTGCGGGCATTACCTGTTTGGAAGCTGTTCCAGCAAAAGCGAGTTGTACAGGTCGGGCGGCGTGGTTCGCACGGCCTCGGGCGAGGCGAAGAAAGCCAGCATCAGGGCCGCAGTAAACAACACAAAACCCGTAATCCAAACAACGGCAGCATTCAAAGTGGACCGTTGCATCTGGGGTCGCTCCTTCATACCAGGACAATCTGCCTGTTGCCGGATGGTGGGCTCAGGACAGTTTGGCCAGTTCCTGTTTCAATCGTTCGTTCTCGGCCTGCAATTGTGCCATCTGCTGCCCCAGGCTGTTCAGGTGGGGGCGCAGTTCGGCCTCGGTGAATCGTGGTGTAATGTGGCGCGGACAATTCCAGTCCAATGCGTCCACCCGTATGATCACAGCGCGTTCGGCCGGTGCTTCGGCGCCTTCGGGATAAAGGCTGGATGCTGCGGCTTCGCCTTCGGTAAACGTAATGCGGCCCAGTATTTTCAGGCGGCGTTGGTTGGCATAATCCATCAGGATCATCGCGACCCGGTCGTTTCCGTCCAGATTCCCGCGAGAGATGTACTGCTTGTTCCCTGACAGATCCGCATACCCGATCGTCTGCGCGCCCAGAACCTTCAGAAACCCGACCGGGCCGCCGCGATATTGGACATAAGGCCAGCCGGTTTCCGAAACGGTGGACTGGTAAAACCCGTCGCGCGCTTCGATAAAGGTTTTCTCGGCGGGGCCAATCTCGTGGCCTTGCTGGGGGCCGCCCTCGACGAACCTGGCATAGGTCGCGGCTGATCCCATACGTTCCTGATGCGCGCGAACTGCAGGGGTGAAGGTCAGTTCGGAAAAGGCACGGGGCATGGGTGTCCTTTCACAGACCCAGATCGGACAGGCCGGGATGATCGTCGGGGCGGGGGCCTTGCGGCCAATGGAACAGGCGCTCAGTCTCAGCTATTGGCAGGTCGTTCAGCGACGCGTGTCGGTTGGCCATTCGGCCATCCTCGGCGAATTCCCAGTTTTCGTTGCCGTAGGACCGAAACCACTGTCCGCTGTCGTCGCGCCATTCATAGGCATAGCGCACGGCAATCCGATTTCCCGAAAACGCCCAAAGCTCTTTGATCAGGCGATACTCAAGCTCTTTGTGCCATTTGCGCGTCAGAAAGGCGTGAATAGCCTCGTGCCCGCTCAGGAATTCAGCCCGGTTTCGCCACTGGCTGTCATCGGTATAGGCCGGGGTCACGATATCCGCATCACGGCTGTTCCAGCCGTTTTCGGCCATCCGAACCTTTTGCGTGGCGGTTTCCAGCGTAAAGGGGGGAAGAGGCGGGCGATCCATGCGCAGATCCTTTACGTCAGCGAGGCAGCAAGCAACGCCAGGCTCAGCAAAAGGGGGACGTACTGTGAGGAAAATGGGCTGGTCCGGCGTTTCATCTGGTCGCTCCAATGTTTACTGATCGGTACATCTTGCAATGAATATGTACTGATCGGTAAACTTTAGCAAGCACCAAAACCTGGCAGTTGGGAGTTTTTGCTTTGGATGCAATAAATAGTGTTTAACTCCATATGGTTACTTTAATCAGGTTGCGATCTATTCCTTGGAGCATTATGTACTGATCGGTACACACAGGAGCCGAATCATGCGCCCAAACAAACGTGACGAACTGGTCCGCAATGCGTTGCAGGTCTTTTATCGTGACGGGTTTCACGCCACAGGAATGGACAAATTGGTGGTTGAAACCGGGGTGTCCAAGACCTCGATGTACAAGCATTTCCGCACCAAGGAAGAGCTGATCCTGGCCGCGCTGCGCCTGCGCGACGAGAGCTTTCGCATAAGCCTCCTGCGCCAGATAGAAGAGATGGCGCATTCGCCCGCCGACCGGTTGCTTGCCAGTTTTGATGCTTTGGCGCAGTGGTTCGAAGAGGACGGATATCGCGGCTGCATGTTCATCAAGGCGGGGGCTGAATATCAGGAAAGTGACCACCCGATCCACCTGCAGGCGGCCGAACATAAGCGTTTGATGCTGGACTATTTCACCGATCTGGCCCGCAAGGCGGGCGCGCGCGAACCCGAAAAGCTGGGGTGCCAGATATTGCTGCTGCAAGAGGGGGCGATTGTGACGGCGGTTCTTCTCAAAAACTGCGAACCCGCGCGGGACGCCAAGGCGGCAGCGCAGGTGTTGCTGGACCAGGCGCTGGCGTGACGTCACGCAAATGTGCCTGACGGTGCAAAAAGACGTTGCGTTGCGTCGCGGTGGACGGATTGGATTGCGTCATTTCCACGGTTAGTTTTCCTCTAATTCAAATCCGGAGGAAAGAAATATGTCGCTAGCCACACCCACCGCCAATTGGGCATCCGAAGAACATAATATGTTTGCCGAGATGGCAGGCCGGTTCATGGGTGACGAACTTGTGCCCAATATCGAGCGCTGGACGACGAATGGCGTAGTGGACCGTGATTTCTGGCGCAAGGCCGGCGACATGGGGCTGATGGCTGGCGCGATATCCGAGGAATACGGTGGCGTTGGCGGCGATCTCGGCTTTGACGCGCTTACGATCTATGCGCAAAACTCGCACGGAGATTCCGGGTGGGGATACGCGATCCAGTCTATTGTGATCCACTATATCACGGCCTATGGCAGCGAAGATCAGAAACAGAAATGGCTGCCCCGGCTTGCTTCGGGTGAGATGGTCGGAGCACTGGCCATGACCGAACCCGGAACCGGGTCGGACGTTCAGTCCATTCGGACCACGGCGGACAAGGACGGAAACTCGTACCGGCTGAACGGGTCCAAGATTTTCATCACCAACGGGCAATCGGCTGATTTGATTCTGGTGGCGGCGAAAACAGACAAGTCCTTGGGGTCCAAGGGTGTTTCGCTTGTAGCTGTCGAAACGGAAGGGGCCGAAGGGTTCCGCAAGGGGCGCAACCTCAAGAAGCTGGGCATGAAGGCCAACGACACAGCCGAGCTGTTCTTTGAGGACGTGAAGGTGCCGATGACCAATCTGATCGGCCCCGAGGAAGGTCAGGGCTTTTATCAGATGATGAAGCAGCTGCCATGGGAACGGCTGACCATTGCCATCGGCGCGCTGGGCGCGATTGATTTCGCCATTGCCGAAACGGTGAAATACACGCAGGAACGCAAGGCCTTTGGCAAACGCGTGATGGATTTTCAGAACACGCGTTTCAAGCTGGCCGAGTGCAAGACAAAGGCCGAAGTGCTGCGTAGTTTCCTGAACGACTGTATCGCACGACTTGATGCTGGCACGCTGGACGCAGCGACGGCTTCGATGGCCAAATACTGGGGGTCCGAAATCCAGAACGACATCATGCATGAATGCCTTCAGCTGTTTGGGGGCTATGGATTCATGATGGAATACCCCATTGCCCGCCTCTATGCGGACGCCCGTGTGCAGATGATCTATGGCGGCACCAATGAGATCATGAAGGAACTCATCGCCCGCTCACTGGACACCTGAGCCGGACGAGGGCTCTCCCGCCCGTCGTCAATGTTTCTGGCGAAACATCTCCTCCCGTTGGGCCAGGCAGGTGCGGGCTTTGCCCGCACCTGCCTGGTCCCCTGCCGTCCGCAGGACGCAAGGCCGTAGGCCGCGCAGGATTTTGGTCGTGCCGTCAGGTTGTTATGTTATTGCTTCCCGTTGGTTCGGGGTCGATCTGCCCCTCTAGCCATATCCGAAACGACCGCAGCGGTTCGGATTCTGTGCGGGATTTTGGCCATACCAGATAGAAATCTCCCAAGCTCACGCTCGGCCCAGGCCAAGCAGGTACGAGGCGCCCGGTTTTCAGGTCTTCCTCGATCAGGAAGCTGGGCAGCAAAGCAACACCCAGCCCGTGAACCGTTGCTTGCCCCATGGTCGAGAACTGATCGAACAACATGCCTCGCAGTCCTGTTGCCGCGCAGTTTTGGGCGGCAAACCATTTTTCCCAGGCATCCGGGCGTGTTTCCAGATGCAGCAGGGGCGCGTCCAGCAGCCACCCGATGTCGTCAGCGTTCCGGGGTAACAGTTCGGGGGCGCACACCGGCAGCACGTCCTCGCGCATGATGGGCAGGTAGTTTACTCCGGCCCAGTTTTGCTGGCCAAAGTGGATGGCGGCATCGAAATGTTCGGTGTCGAAATCGAACGGTTTCAGGCGGGTGTTCAGGTTCACCGTGACTTCGGGGTGGCGCAGGGCGAAATCCTGAAGGCGCGGGGCCAGCCAGTGCATCCCGAACGCCGGCAGGATGGACAGATTCAGTGATCCGCCGGTAGGGTTGGCCTTTAGTTTCAGGGATGCCTGCGCCAGCTGGTGCAGAACGGTGCGCGCGGTTTCAACGTATTCCTTGGCGGCCGGTGTCAGGTGCAGCCGCATTTGCGTGCGCTGGATCAGATCGACCCCCAGCTGTTCCTCCATCGACCTTAGTTGTCGGCTAATGGCGCTTTGGGTCAGTGACAGTTCTGCCGCGGCGGCAGAGGCGCTGCCTAGGCGGTCTACGGCCTCAAGCGCCAGCAGCGATGGGATTGAGGGCAGAAACCGACGCGGTGCGATCATATTACAAATCCTCATACCTTTGCGATGGAATATCACTGGCAATTGGGATGCGCCAGCCTGATACAGGGGGTGGCTATGTTGCGTGAAGAATGGCCCGTAACCCGGCAGAGCAGGCTGGACATAGGGGTGTCTGTAGCTGCTTAGGGCAGGTGCGGCTTTGTTCACTTGCGCATCCACCAAACGAAAACCAGAGAAGGCCGGGAAAACGCAATGGACCGCGCACAAATTGTTCACGAGAATTTCCTGAACCGGGTCGCCATGCGTGACTTTCCCAGCGGCGCGGCCCCGCGCCCAGGTCTGGGTCAGTCCGACGCCGTGTCCGTGTTCCGGTCGCAAGTCCTGAGCCGCGCCTTGGACCGAACCAGCCGTGCGATGCAGAAGGCGGGGCAGGGGTTTTATACGATCGGCTCGTCCGGTCATGAAGGTATGGCTGCCGTGGCCCACGCGCTGCGCCCAACCGACATCGCTTTTTTGCACTACCGCGATGCGGCGTTTCAGATTGCCCGCGCTGAACAGGTGCCCGGCCAGCAAATCGCCTGGGATATGTTGTTGAGTTTCGCCTGTTCCAAAGAAGACCCGATCTCGGGCGGGCGGCATAAGGTGTTGGGGTCACGGGCGCTGATGATCCCGCCGCAAACCTCGACCATCGCGAGCCACCTGCCCAAGGCGGTCGGTGCGGCCTATTCGCTGGGTGCCGCGCGGCGGCATGACCCGGAACACCGCGAATTGCCCGAGGACGGGATTGCGATGTGCTCGTTCGGGGATGCCTCGGCCAACCATTCCACGGCACAGGGGGCGATAAACACGGCGGGGTGGACCAGCGTGCAGTCGACGCCGCTGCCGCTGTTGTTCGTGTGCGAGGATAACGGGATCGGTATCTCGGTAAAAACGCCGAAGGGTTGGATACAGGCGTCGATGGAACATCGCCCGGGGATCCGGTACTTTCAGGCCAACGGGCTGGATATCTATGAGACCTATGCGGTGGCAAAAGAGGCGGCAGAATACGTGCGCACCCGCCGCAAACCGGCCTTCCTGCATCTGAAAACCGTGCGTCTGTATGGCCATGCCGGGGCAGATGTGCCCACAACCTATCTGCCGAAATCCGAGGTTGAACAGGATGAGGCCAACGATCCCTTGCTGCACACTGCGCGCCTGCTGGACCAGGCGGGTGCTTTGCCGCCGGATCAGGCGCTGAAAATCTACAAGGACACCTGCGCGCGTGCCGACCGTGTCGCAGCCGAGGCGGCGACCCGCCCGCGTCTGACCACCGCGTCCGAGGTCATGGCCAGCCTTATCCCGCCCAAACGGGTCTGCAAACCCACCAATGGCCCCGACGCTGACACGCGCGCCCGGGCGTTCGGAGGTGATTTGCGCGCGATGGATGACCCTCAACCCATGAGCCGCCTGATCAACTGGGCGCTGACCGACCTGATGCTGGAACATGCCGAGATCGTCTGCATGGGTGAGGATGTCGGTCGCAAGGGTGGCGTTTATGGGGTGACGCAGAAATTGCAGCAACGCTTTGGCCCTGATCGGGTGATCGACACGCTGCTGGACGAACAATCCATTCTGGGGCTGGCGATCGGCATGGGGCACAATGGGTTTGTTCCGATCCCCGAAATCCAGTTCCTGGCCTATCTGCACAATGCCGAAGATCAAATCCGGGGTGAGGCCGCAACCCTGCCGTTCTTTTCGAACGGGCAGTTCACCAATCCGATGGTGCTGCGGATTGCGGGGCTTGGGTATCAAAAAGGATTCGGCGGGCATTTCCACAACGACAACTCGCTGGCTGTTCTCCGCGATATCCCCGGCGTGATCATCGCCTGCCCGTCTACTGGGGCAGAGGCGGCGCAGATGCTGCGCGAATGCGCCCGTCTGGCGCGTGAGGAACAGCGTGTGGTCGTTTTTCTGGAGCCCATCGCGCTTTATCCGATGCGCGATCTGCACGCGGCTCAGGACGGAGGATGGATGACCACCTACCCCTCACCCGAACAACGCATCGCTCTGGGAGAGGTTGGCGTGCACGGCGATGGCACCGATCTAGCCATCGTAACCTATGGCAACGGGCACTACCTGTCGCAACAGGCGCTGCCTAAGCTAGAGGCGGCGGGGCTGAAGACCCGGATCATAGGCCTGCGCTGGTTGGCACCCCTGCCGGCCGAGGCCCTGCGCGATGCCACCAAAACGTGCGCGCACGTTTTGGTCGTCGACGAATGCCGCCGCACCGGCAGCCAATCTGAGGCGCTGATGACTTTCTTCGCAGAAGAAAGTCCGGCCACCTCAACCGCGCGCGTTGTGGCCGAGGACAGTTTCATTGCCACCGGCCCGGCTTATGCCGCTCCGCTGCCGTCCACCGATAAGATTTTCGCCGCCGCGCTGACCTTGACCGGAGGTCGCCCATGACCCGAACTGCTGTTGTCATCTGCCCTGGTCGTGGCACCTATAACAAGCCCGAGCTGGGCTATCTGCACCGCCACCACGCGCATCGGACGGATCTGTTTCACCGCTTTGACACCATCCGGGCCGAGGCGGGGCAGCAAGCGGTCACTGCATTGGATGGTGCCGATCGGTATACGGTGGGCACCTATTCCCGGGGCGATGTGGCCTCACCCCTGATCTACGCCGCGTCCTTGGCTGACGCACAGGCGTTGGCCGAAGATATCGAGGTGGTCGCGGTCACTGGAAACTCGATGGGGTGGTATATTGCGCTGGCAGCCGGTGGGGCGCTGTCGCCGGAAAACGGGTTTCGTGTCGTGAATACGATGGGCACGCTGATGCAGGATCATATGATCGGCGGGCAATTGGTCTATCCTCATGTCGATGAAGACTGGGAAAAAGACGCGGACAGAAAGGCCGAGTTGCTGGCGGATGTGGCGCGGATCAACGCAAAGGATGGCCACGATCTGGCGCTGTCCATTGATTTGGGCGGAATGCTGGTTCTGGCTGGAAACGAAGACGGGTTGACGGCGTTCGAAGCCTCGCATCTGGTGGTGCAGGATCGGTTTCCGATGCGCTTGGCCAACCATGCCGCCTTTCACACGCGGTTGCAGGCCCCCGTGGCCGCCGAAGGCCGCAACGTGTTGGGGATAAACCTGTTCGGCCAGCCGCGCCATCCGTTGATCGACGGGCGCGGCGAAATCTGGTGGCCGGGTGCGACGGATACGCGGGCCCTATGGGACTACACGCTGGGTCATCAGGTGACCGAGACCTTTGACTTCACTCATGCGATCCAGACAGCGGCGCGTGAGTTCGCCCCCGACCTGTTCATTGTCACCGGCCCCGGTGCAACGCTGGGTGGGGCCGTAGCGCAATCACTGGTGCTGGCCGATTGGCAGGGCATGTCGGACAAGGCGGCGTTTCAGGCCCGGCAGGACGCCAATCCCTTACTGGTCGCCATGGGGCGCGCGGATCAACGGGCGCTTGCAACCTCCTGACGCCGCGCCGATGATCCGCATAACCTCAAGGAGTCTGTAGTGAGTGACCACGACCAGTCCCTCTGGCTGAAAACCTGCCGCGAGCATGTCGACAGCACCTCTCTGACCAGTGATATAGCCGTTGATCTGGCGGTGATTGGCGGTGGCTATACGGGGTGTTCCGCCGCATTGGCCGCAGTGCAGGCAGGGGCGTCGGTTTGCCTGCTTGAAGCGCAAGAGATCGGCCACGGAGGTTCGGGGCGCAACGTCGGGCTGGCGAATGCCGGGCTGTGGCTGCCACCTGCGGATATCCGCGCGCATCTGGGGGCCGAAGCCGGGGGGCGGTTGATCGACCTGCTGGCGGCAGCACCGGCAGAGGTGTTTCGCCTGATCGACACGCATGAAATCGCGTGCGACCCCGTGCGCAACGGGACCCTGCACTGCGCACATTCCGCGTCGGGGTTGCGCGATATACAGGCCCGCCACGCGCAGCTCAGCGCCACGGGCGCGCCGGTTGAGCTGATATCAGCCGAACAGACAGGCCAGCGCACAGGCAGCGCGATGTTCCACGGTGGCCTGTTTGATCCACGCGCGGGCGCCATCCAGCCGCTTGCCTACGTTCGGGGGCTGGCACGGGCCGCTGCACAGGCCGGGGTTCGGCTGTTCATGCAAAGTCCTGTCCAATCCATGCAGCACGAGGCGGGCGTCTGGACGCTAACATCCACCCGGGGCACCGTCCGCGCCAAAAAAGTGATTCAGGCGACAAATGCATATCACCAGAACCTTCAGGGTTCGGCCCCTGCTTATGTGCCGGTTTATTATTTCCAGTATGCCACCGCCCCTTTGTCCGACAACCTACGTGCGGGCATCCTGCCGGGCGGCGAAGGGGGCTGGGATACCGGCCTGATCATGACCTCGTTCCGTATGGATCAAGATGGGCGTTTCATCCTCGGAGCGATGGGAGATCTGGGCCACGCGGGGCGGGCGGCCCATACCGGATGGGCAAAGCGCAAGATGGCGCAGCTCTACCCGCAGCTTGCCAACCAATCGCTGGTCGAGGGGTGGCATGGGCGAATTGCGATGACTTCGGATCATATTCCAAAGATCACGCGGATCGGTCCCAATGCCCTGTCGGTTCACGGGTTTTCCGGGCGCGGTATTGGACCGGGCACAGTATTTGGCCGTCTGGTGGCAGAAAGCCTGCTGAACGATGACCCAAGCGTGCTGCCTGTCCCGGCAGTTTCAGAGTATCACGAAAACTGGACCGGTCTGCGCCGCGCCTACTTTGAAACCGGTGCCGCGTTGACGCATTTCGTCAAGGCGCGCTTTTGATCTGTACGACGTGGGCTTGCGTTCAGCCCTGCAGCGTCGCGGCGATGGCTTCGATCCGGTCGCGCAGCCAACGGTGGGCCGGATCGTTGGCGGATCGTTGGTGCCACACCATGTAGATCGAAACCGGTTCACAGGCGAAAGGCAGGGGCGCACAATCCAGCCCGGCCAAAGGCCCAAGCCGCATCAACGCCGTGTCGGTCGAAATCAGGCCTGTGCCCTTCACAAAGGATGGAATGGCGTTGAAATGGGGCAGGGTGACAGTTGGTGGCCGAATCCGCGTCTGATCCACGCCACGCATGACCGCGCGCGAACTGCGGCCATCGGCAAAACGAACCTCGACATGTTCTGTGGCGCAATAGCTTGGCCAATCGCCGGGTGGTGTGCGTTGATCCTTGTCGTAAAAGATCATCAGCGGGCTGCTGAGCACACGTTTCTGAAAGATGTCGGGCCCATCCGGGGGCAGGGGTGTCAACATCAGCTGGCATCTGTCTCCGCGCAACAAGGCGGGGTCCGGAACACCTGACGGGATGAAGCCCAGCCGTAAACGCACGCCCTCGGCCCGGGTCGCGCGCAGGAGCTGCGGAAAAATCAACTCGCGCGGCATGTCATTGGTGGCAATCTGAATGTCCATCTCTTCGGATTGCGGGTCAAAGGGACGTTCCTCGGTCAGGGCGCGCATACCATCCAGAACCCGCTGGACTGGCTCTTTCAGGGACAAGGCGCGTTCCGTCGGTGTCAGCCCCTGTCCTGAGCGAACAAACAGCGGGTCCCCCAACACCTGACGCAGTTTGCCCAAGGTGTGGCTGATTGCCGATTGCGTGACACCCAGCCGGTCTGCCGCCTTAGAGACCGAGCTTTCTTCGAGGATGGTCAGGAAAGTGCGTAAGACCTTTCCGTCCAGATCCGTGAAATCAGTTTTGTTCATACCATCTATGATTATTCATGAATGGATTTGCTGTCCATCGCGCATTAGGTGACTCTCAGCAGCAGGAGATATGCGATGGGATTGCGCTTTTTTTCGGATAAGAACCGGCCTGTTCACAACGGGCCCTATCCGTTGGAGAGGTTGGCCCGGCAACATCAGATGCCCGACCTGTCGCAGGTGCCGGCGATGTCCGCCCTGGGGTTTCACCGGCCCGAGGACCCGGCAAGCATTGTCAACGCGATGGGCGAGTTTCAGGCGATGATGGATGCGATCCGCGACGGGTTGGTCAACCCGGTGGCGTCAGACATCCCGGACAGCCCGGTTGAGCGCGCCAACCACCTGAAGTCGTTTGGGTATTTCAACGACGCGTCGATGATGGGCTGCGGGCCGTTACAGTCCGATGCCTTGCTGAAAGACCCGCGCCGCAACCCCGATATCGACCGTCTGGCCCACGCGTTGAAAACGCGGCAAACCAAAACGCTGGCGTCTGGTATCGACGTGATCATGGCTGATCTGAAAGACAGTATGGAGGCCGCGCCCAAGCCGATGGACACGCACCGTCATGCCATCGTCTTTCTTTATGAACACAACCGCGACCCCGAACCGACAGAGCTGGGTGCAGAGTGGATCACGGATGCACAAGATCACCGTGCCTGCCTGCTGGCGACCGAGAATGCGGTGGTGATCGCCAACTATATCCGCCTGCTGGGCTTTGATGCGCGGGCGCATTCGGCGATGTCATCCGAGGTTGATCTGGGACGATTGGCTGTGGCGGCTGGTCTGGCCTCGGTCGAGGATGGCGCGGTTGTGGCCCCTTGGCTGGGCACACGCTTTGGGTTGGCCGCCGTGACCACGGAAATGGAAATCGCCCATGATCAGCCATTGCGCCCCATGGCGCAGCAGCCGTGGTTTCGCACACAGGGGCCAGCGTGGTGGCTGGGCGCGGGCTTTGCCAAGAACGCGTTGAACCGCGATCCTTACGCCAAGCGGCGCTATGTCGATGGCGCGCATCCGTTCGAAAAGCTCAAGCGGGTCGAGACGCCCACCACCTATATCGACGAGGAAAACGTGGCCCGTGTGCCCAAACGCGCCGACATGTTCGCACGGGCACAGTTCGGGGATATGGGCAAGGCACTGCAGGACGCGGCAAAAGGGGGGTATTACGTCCGTAAGGCCGCCCCCAGTTTCGCGCAACGCCGGGCGTTGGGCGCGTTTGTGTTGTTGCAGGATGGCGAAAGCACGGATGCCACACCGCCCACGGATGCGGCGCGCAATGCCGCGAACATCAAGGCCGCGACCTATTTTCTTGGCGTCGACGCGGTCGGCCTTAGCCGCTGCCCCGATTGGGCATGGTATTCGCATGACGCGACAGGGGATGAGATCACGCCGCCCCATGATCAGGCCGTCAGCATGATCATTGATCAGGGCTATGAAACGATGGAGGGCGCCAGCGGCGACGATTGGATCAGTGTCGCCCAGTCGATGCGCGCCTATCTGCGGTTCTCGCTGCTGGGCGGGGTGATTGCGCAGCAGATCCGCAACCTCGGTTACAAGGCCAAGGCCCATACGGTGATGGATGGCGAAGTGCTGCAACCGCCTCTGCTGCTGCTGTCCGGGCTGGGTGAGGTCAGCCGGATCGGAGAGGTCATCCTGAACCCCTATCTGGGACCGCGCCTGAAATCGGGTGTTGTGACAACTGATATGCCGATGACCCATGACAGGCCCATTGATTTCGGTCTTCAGACATTCTGTGAAAGCTGCAACAAATGCGCCCGCGAATGCCCCTCGGGCGCGATCACCGCCGGGCCGAAGCTGATGTTCAACGGTTATGAAATCTGGAAATCCGACAGCCAGAAATGCGCAACCTACCGGATCACCACGCCGGGCGGGGCGATGTGCGGGCGGTGCATGAAGACGTGTCCATGGAACCTTGAGGGTATCTTCAAGGAAAAACCGTTCCGCTGGGCGGCGATGAACCTTCCGCAGGCCGCGCCCGTGTTGGCCAAGCTGGATGATGCCGTGGGCAATGGTGGGTTGAACGATACCAAGAAATGGTGGTGGGATATCGAACTGCAGGCCGACGGGGCCTATCGCCCGACAACCCACCCGTTGAACCGGCGCGACCTGCAAAAGGATCTGGACCTAAAGTACGAGGATCAGACCCTGGCTGTTTACCCGGCCTTTCTGGCCCCGCACCCGTGGCCCTATCCCTTTGCCATGGACCGCGAATCCGGGATTGCCGCCTATGAGGCGATGGTGACAGCCGCGGAATACAAGGCTCGCAAGGCCGCCGGGGATATGTCAGTCATCCACCGATACTCTATCGCGGGTGATGCGCCGGTGATGCGGGTCGCGCTGACCAAGGTCGATAAGATGACGGCGGATGTGACCAAATATGAGTTCTCAGCCCTCGATGGTGCGCCTTTGCCCGACTGGACCGCAGGGGCACACCTGGACGTGCTGGTCGCGCCGGAATTCCTGCGCCAGTATTCGATGTCCGGTGATCCGTCTGACCGGTTCACATATCAGATCGGTGTGCTGCGCGAGGACGAAGGGCGCGGCGGCTCGGCCCTGCTGCATCGGATATTCAACGAAGGGCGCAAGGTCTTCGTCTCGAAACCGATCAACCATTTCGAACTGGATGAGACGGCGACCAGAACCTTTTTGATGGGCGGCGGGATCGGGATTACGCCGATGATCGCCTTTGCCCATCGCCTTTACAGCTTGGGTAAACCGTTTGACCTGCATTATTCCGCCAGCACCCGCGCGGGCGCAGGGTATCTGACCGATCTGGCGGCGATGCCCTGGGCCGATCACGTGCATTACCATTTCTCGGACGAAGGCACCCGCGCTGATCTGGACGCTATCCTCTCGGGTTATCGAAACGGCTGGCACGTCTATACCTGCGGGCCGGATCGATACATGGACGGCGTCATTCAGGCGGCAGAGCGCCAGAACTTCCCCGAAGAGGCGCGGCATCTGGAGTATTTCTCGGTCCCAGAGCAGCCGGAGTACGAAAACCACCCCTTTATCCTGAAGCTGGCCCAATCGGGTCTGCAACTGAACGTTCCCGAAGACAAAGACGCCGCTCAGGTGTTGAACGAGGCGGGTATTCACGTGGATGTGAAGTGCGCCGATGGCATCTGCGGGGTCTGCAAATGCGGTGTGATCGCAGGCGATATCGAACACCGCGATTTCGTTTTGTCCAACAGACAGCGTGAAGGGGCAATGATCCTGTGCCAAAGCCGTGCGGCCAAGGCGGGCGGCGTGGTTGAGATCGACCTGTGATTCGGTATTTGGAATCGATATCATGAAACCAAAAAATGGTCGTTCTGGCCATGGACGCCAGTGAATAGCTGCACTAACGTCCCCCGCGAACCCCAGTGAATCCTGATCCACAGGTACGAGGTATTTTCATGGATTATCACAGCCCCGCCAGCTTTGCCGAAGCCTCGGCACTGGCCGCAAATGCAACGGGCATTACTCGGTTTCTGGCGGGCGGCACGGATGTTTTGGTGCAGCTGCGCTCGGAACTAGTGACGCCCGATACGCTGATCGACATCAAGAAGATCGACGGCGTCAGCGACATCACCCGCAATGTCGACGGCAGCTGGACGCTGGGTGTCGCAGCAACCGGCGCAGAGATGAGCGAACATCCCGAACTGTCCGGCGACTGGCCCGGTGTGGTCGAGGCGATGGACCTGATCGGCTCGACTCAGGTGCAGGGCCGCGCGACGCTGACCGGCAACCTGTGCAACGGCTCGCCCGCAGCTGATTCCGTCCCGGCGATGGTTGCCGCAGGTGTGACGGTGACGATCACCGGCCCCGACGGGAACCGCACAATTGCCGCCGAAGGCATTCCCGCAAGCCCCGGCAAGACCACACTGACCAAGGGTGAGGTGGTTACAGCCGTGAACATCCCCGCACGGGGCGAGAACGGCGGCGACGCCTATCTGCGTTTCATCCCGCGCACGGAAATGGACATCGCCGTGGTTGGCGTTGGCGTCAGCCTGCGGCTGGACGGCGACACCATCACCGAGGCGCGCGTGTCGCTGGGGGCAGTGGCCCCGACCGTGTTGCTGGTCGATGACTGCGCCAAGGCGATCATCGGCAGCACGCTGGACGATGTGGCGTTGGATGCGCTGGCGGCTGCGGCCTCGGCCGCGTGTAACCCGATCGACGACAAACGCGGCACCATCGAATTCCGCACCGAAGTTGCTGGCGTTCTGGCCAAACGCGCCGCGAAAATCGCCTATGCCCGCGCAAAGGGAGAGCAAGCATGAGCAAGTTCCACGTATCCACCACCGTAAACGGGGACGCGGTCGAATACCTGTGCGACCCGCGCGAAACCCTGCTGGATTGCCTGCGAGACAAGCTGAACCTGACCGGCGCGAAAGAGGGCTGCGGTACTGGCGATTGCGGCGCGTGCTCAGTCTCGGTTGATGGCCGTCTGGTTTGCTCGTGCCTGATGCTGGGGGTCGAGGCCGAGGGCAAGCAGATCGACACAGTCGAGGGCATCGCAGAGGGCGACGTACTACACCCGCTGCAAAAGAACTTTATCGAACATGCCGCCTTGCAATGTGGCGTCTGCACGCCGGGCATTCTGGTGGCTGCCAAGTCGCTGCTGGAAAAGAACCCCAGCCCGACCGAGGAAGAAGCACGGTACTGGCTGGCAGGCAACCTGTGCCGCTGCACGGGCTATGACAAGATTATTCGCGCTGTGATGGAAACAGCCGAAGAGCTGCGGGAGGCTTCGTAATGGCATTGGACGATCGCAAATCGGAATTCACTTTTGTCGGCACCCGCCCGGATCGCCCCGATGGTCTGGACAAGGTCACAGGCCGCGCCAAGTTCGGGGCGGATGTTTCGGCCCCGGGCATGTTGCACGGCGCAATCCTGCGCTCGCCGCACGCCCATGCGCGGATCGTAAAAATCGACGCATCCAAAGCCGAGGCGCACAAGGATGTCAAAGCCGTTGTCACCCGCGCTGATTTCTCGGACAAAGTCCCGTTTCAGCCCGGTCTGGAAGGCGAGTTCTGGAACGTTCTGGAAAACGTCATGGCGGGCGAAAAGGCGCTTTATGACGGGCATGCGGTGGCAGCTATCGCGGCTACTTCGGCGCTGGCGGCGCGTGATGCGCTGAAACTGATCGAGGTCGAATATGAAGTGCTGCCCCATGTCACGGATGTGGATAAGGCGATGGCCTCGGACGCGCCGGTGATCCGCGAAGGGGCTGCGGATTATTCCGTCCCCGAGGGGATGCACCCCAACGTCGTGCGGTATCACGAAAGCGGTCACGGCAATGTCGACGCCGGCTTTGCCGAGGCCGATCTGGTCATCGAAGACAGCTTTGTCACCGAGGCCACGCATCAGGGCTATATCGAACCCCACGCCTGTCTGGGCATGCTGGGCAATGACGGCAAAGGTGAGCTGTGGTGCACCACGCAAGGTCACTGGATCGCGCAAAAGACATGTGCTGCGCTGCTGGGGATTGAAACCTCGCAACTGCGGGTGACCGCGTCGGAAATCGGCGGCGGTTTCGGTGGCAAGACCACCGTGTTCATCGAGCCGGTCGCACTGGCTCTGAGCCGCAAGGCCAACCGCCCGGTCAAGCTGGTGATGAGCCGGTCCGAGGTGTTCCGGGCCACCGGTCCGACCTCTTCGGCGTCGATGGACATCAAGATCGGCATGAAGAAGGACGGCACGATTTCGGCCGCGCAGGGCGTGTTCCGCTTGCAGGGCGGGGCCTTCCCCGGTGCGCCCGGCGATATGACCGCCATGTGCGCCTTTGCGCCGTATAACCTGACCAACGTCAAGCAGATCGGCTATGACGTGATGGCCAACCGCCCGAAACAGGCCGCTTACCGGGCGCCGGGCGCGCCGATGGGGGCTTTTGCGGTTGAATCGGTGATTGACGAGCTGTGCAAGAAACTGGGTCTCGATCCGGTTGATGTGCGCCTGAAAAACGCCGCGCACGAAGGCACCCAGGCCAGCTATGGCCCGACCTACGAACGTATCGGGCTGGTCGAAACACTTGAGGCCGCCAAGGCGCATCCGCATTACTCGGCCCCGCTGAAGCCGGGGCAGGGGCGTGGGATCTCCTGCGGGTTCTGGTTCAACCACGGTGGTGAGACCTCGGTCTCGCTGGCCCTGTCCGAGGATGGCTCGGCGCAGCTGATGGTCGGCACGCCCGATATCGGTGGCTCGCGCGCGTCAATGGCGCTGATGGCGGCCGAGGTTCTGGGTATTCCCTATGAGAATATCCGTGTCACCATCGCCGACACTGCGTCGCTGGGTTACAACGACGTCAGCCATGGCTCGCGCGTGACCTATGCCAGCGGTCTGGCCACCATCAAGGCGGCGCGCCACGCGGTTGAAAGGCTGTGTGGCCGTGCGGCTGCCAAGTGGGGTATCCCGGTTGATGCGGTGAAGTGGGAAGACGGCTGTGCCGTGCCTTCCGGCCCGAACGCGGGCGATTTCGACCCGATGCCGCTGGCTGATATCACCGCGGATATGGGCGCGACGGGCGGTCCGATCTCGGGTCACTTTGAGGCAACCCCCGAAGGGGCCGGCGTGTCCTTTGGCACCCATATCGTCGATGCCGAGGTCGATCCCGAAACCGGTAAGACCAGCGTCACGCGCTATACGGTCATTCAGGACGCCGGTAAGGCGATCCACCCGACTTATGTGGAAGGCCAGTATCAGGGCGGTGCTGCGCAAGGCATTGGCTGGGCGCTGAACGAGGAATATGTCTATGGCGAAGACGGTCGCCTGCAGAACTCGATCTTCCTTGATTACCGTATCCCGGTCGCCAGTGACCTGCCAATGATCGACACGGTGATCGTCGAAGTGCCCAACCCGGGCCATCCGTTCGGCGTGCGTGGCGTGGGCGAAACCGGCATCGTGCCGCCGCTGGCCGCCATTGCCAACGCGGTGTCCCATGCGGCTGGTGTCCGGATGCGGCAACTGCCGATGTCACCGCCGCGTATTCTGGCGGCGCTCAAGGACAATGGTTGAGGTTCACCTCTGGTCCGGCCTCCGGTCACTGACCGGGGGCCAGCAGGTGGTCGAGGTTCAGGCCAAAACCACCGGCGAGCTGTTGCGGGAACTGGTGCGGGCGCATCCGCAATTGCAAGCGCCCATTGATGCGGGCGTGTCCATCGCCATAGATGGGCGCGTCATCGCCACCGGGTTGACCGAACCGATCCCCGAAGGCAGCGAGATTTATCTGATGCAACGTCTGAGGGGCGGTTAAGCCCCGGGCGACCAGGGCTCGCGTCCGACCATACGGTCGGCCTCGGCCGTGATGTCGTTCATGTGCTGCTCAAGGCTTTGGCGCAGGGATTCGACCTGTTCCTCCGAAGCCTTCCGCGGTACGGTTTCCGTCCATTCCCGGCACAGAAAGACACCCCTGTTGCGCCAGGGGCGTGGCATCAACAGACGATCCCACGTGCCCGCTTCGCGGCCATGTTCCGCTGAAAAGGTGATGCCGAACACCCGCTTGCCCGAGGTGCGCGCCCAGACCAGAGGCACCGTGGACAGTACCCGTTCGGGTCCGCGCGGACCATCAGCGGCGATACCTATGGAAATGCCCTGCTTGATCTTCCCGATCACTTCGCGCGATACGGCAATGTTTTTTGCGTTTTTACTGGTCATGGCGATGGTGTCCATGCCGAACAGCTTTTGCACGCGCCCCACCATGCTGCCCGCCCGTGCGGACGATGTGATCGAACAGATGCGCCCCTTGTCCAGCGGGAAGAGATACGGGGATTGTGTCAGCCTTTGGTGCCACAGCACCACGATGACTGGCTCACCCTGCTCGGCCAGCCGATCCAGTTCCTCGTACCCGATACGCTGCCAGCGGGTGTTGCGGTTGACCATCCGAATATAGCTCGCGATACGACGCGCAGCCCAATTCAGGACGGTTTCGCTGTCGGCAATCTTTTTGCGGATACTCACGGATGGGTTCCCTCGTATTGGCCAAACCGTGTCTTATAGAACTCAACGCTGCACGCAACTTGTTTGTCGTTGGAAGAAGTGCCGCGGAATCTGAAAAAGCCTCTTGAGTCCGCTGCGCGGCTGTCATATCTGAGGCGCACCTTAGGGGTATAGCTCAGTTGGTAGAGCGACGGTCTCCAAAACCGTAGGTCGCGGGTTCGAACCCTGCTGCCCCTGCCATTTCCACAAAGTATCAGAATGAACCCCGCCGAAAGCAGCCAACGTTTTCGTGGCGCACCGCTGTGTGCTAGGGATGCCCCATGGTGGATTTTCGACCCCTGACACGCGACACGCTGTCCGCGCTGGCGAAACTGACTGTTCGTGATGAGCAGGCAACTTTTGTGGCATCAAATCTGATGACGATGGCGCAGTCGGTTTTCGAACCGGGGTCCGGGATTTTCGGCATTTGGAAGGATGACGCGCCGGTTGGCTTGCTGGCTATCGTCGACATGTCGCATCCTGATGCCGAACTTGATGACGAGGACGATCCGGATGGGATATACATCTGGCGGCTGATGATTGACCAGACACATCAGGGCCAGGGGTACGGACGGGCAGCGCTGGAATTTGCGAAATCTCTGGCCCGGACGCGCGGTCTTTCGAAGCTGGTGATCAGTGTCGTCGATGCGCCGGGCAGTGCGCTGCCGCTGTACGAGGCATTCGGTTTTCGCCGCACCGGGCGACTGGTTGACGGTGAGGTCGAACTTCATATGCCGCTGACCTGACGCCCCTTTTAGGGATCGGGTGGTGCTGCGTCACAAATCGCAGGCGTCGCACCTCATCGGGTTTTCAAGAATTGTCCAGTAATGTGGTTTCCTCGCCCCGTTGAATGGAATATTGTCCAACCGAATTGCAAACGGCCGAATGAGGAAACATGTCGCGCTTTGATGGATACTTCCTGCGGCAATTGCTGATTCTGTTCGGCTTTTTCACCCTGGTTCTGGTCGGCGTGTTCTGGATCACCCGATCCGTCAGCCTGTTTGACCGTGTGATCAGCGGCGGGCAGTCGGCCCTTGTGTTTCTGGAATTCACGGCGCTGACCCTGCCAACGTTGATCCGTACGGTGATGCCAATGGCGGTGTTTGCCGCCGCTGTTTACGCCACCAACCGCCTGAGCCGTGAAAGTGAACTGACAGTAATGCTGGCCACCGGGTCCAGCCCCTGGAGGTTGGCGCGCGCCGTGTTTCTGTTCGGCTTGGTCGCGGGTTTGATGATGGCCACCATCAGCGTTTTCCTGCGTCCCGCCTCGGTCGAGCAACTGGAACAGCGGCAGGCCGAGGTCGCCGGGGACGTCACAGCACAGCTTTTGAACGAGGGTGAGTTTCTGCACCCGTTGCCGGGTGTGACGGTCTACATCGGTTCCATTGATCTGGACGGTACTCTGCACGAAGTTTTCGTCTCGGACCGCAGGGACCAGCAGAGCCCGGTCAGCTATTCCAGCAAGACGGCCTATCTGGTCAACAACGGTCTTGGCGTTCATCTGGTGATGGTGGACGGAATCGCGCTGCGTCAGGACCAACAGGGCAGGACCCTGTCCTCGACCCTGTTCGAGGACGCGTCTTATGACATTTCCGCACTGACACATACCAACAACATGACGGACCGCAGCCTCGAAGCTATACCGACCCTAGAGCTGCTTCAGAACCGAGAGACCATCATCTCGTCCGAAGGATTTACCGAAGGAGAGTTGATCGACGAGCTGCACCAGAGGTTCTCGTGGATCGCCATTTGTATCGCGGTCGCTATGGCCGGGTATGCGACCCTGATGCTGGGCAGTTTTTCGCGCTTTGGCTTGTGGCCGCAAATTTTCGGAGCCTTCACAATTCTGGTCCTGCTGGAGGGTGTGCGGGGCTTTGTCTCGCCCGTGGTGGTCGATGACCCGGATATGTGGATGCTGCTGTATCTGCCTGCGATCATTGGCATCCTGATTTCATGCTTGTTCCTGCTGATTGCCGGGCGCCCTCTGGTTCCCGCATTGCCCAGGCGCACAGGGACAACCCTGTCCGAGGCCTGATCAGGCCCCGTTTGGGTCTTGCACGTGTGGTCAATCCGACGGGTCTATGCGGATGGGCGAATTGGGATCAGGTGGTTGTCCCATTGGCAATCCGGTCGGGCGGATACGCGGGTTTTGCCTGTCAGCGCCCCGACGATCCCGGTGCCCGTAGTGAAAACGTACCCTTCCGGTCCGGGGCCAAGGCCGCAGACGTCCTCAAGTCCGAAAGCGCCGGTAAGCGCGCCGGTTTCTACGTCGAACCGGTGTAACGCATTGCCGCGCGGGCAGGTGATCGCAACTGTCTCGCCCCTGGCGTCAAAGGCGATGCTGCCAGCGTAACCCTGCAATGTGCTTTGCTCTGCGACGGGGGCCGTCAGCAATCGCGGCGCCGCGCCCCGTTTGTGCAGCCCCAACAGAGGCGGATGTTGCGTTTTGTCGCCCTGCCATTGCATCGCGAACCCCACCAGACCATCCCGGCGCACCGCCAGATGGCGGATCGAGTTCTTGCGCAGTGCGCGCGGCAGCGTGACCTGCTCTTGCACGGTTCCGGTCAGGGTCAGATAGGACAGGCGCGGTTGCATGGTTGGCAGGTTCAGCTTGGTGCGACCTGTCTCGGGGTGGGTTTCGATGCCGCCGTTGGCAACGACCAGCGTCTTGCCGTCGGGCATCAGGCGCATGTCATGCGGTCCGATTCCACCAGACCGGAACTCGCCCACGCGCGCAAAATCATCGGTGTTCCAGACACCGATCACGCCTTCACCTGCTTCGAAATCGTTTTCGGTGGTGTAAAGCCGCGCCCCATCGGGCGAGAAGACGCCATGGCCGAAAAAATGGCGACCTGCGGGCGCATCCAGCTGCGCGGTTCTTGCGCCGGTCACGCAATCAATGACGACCGCAAAGGTGCCGGGGCGCCGGGCAAAGGCCACTGCCTGCGCGCGGTGCGGGTGGGCTGCCGCCGCATGGCCGCGGGCGGGCAGGGGCAGGGAAAACACGATCTCGCCGCTCGCCTCCAAACCGGCCAGCTGATAGGTTCCATCCGGAAACAACGCAGCCGCAAGGTAATCGGGTGCCCCTGCCGATGCCCAGCCGCGCACAGGCGCAAGGCTGGCCGCCGCAAGCCCGATAAGGAAATGGCGACGGCTGGTCATGGCTTAATCCCCGTCCAATGAATTGAACCCTGCACTGATGCCCAGTGTCGGCCCCAGTTCGGTGGATGCAATGGCGCGGATGTCATTGATCGACTGTTGCAGCGCCTCGATCCGAAACCGCGCCTGCGGGTCGGCAACACCGGACAGGGACGGATCATCCAGCGACTGCGCGCGATCAATCGCCTTGCCAAACGCACGGTCCAGATCATCCGCGATGTCGGGGTGATCCGCCGAAAGGCGCGCGGCCAGATCACGCAGGGCAATCAGAGACAGCTCGACATGGCGCAGCGAACGCGCGGACCTGCGCGCCTCGGCGCGTTTGGGGCGTGGGCGATCAAAGGTGCCCAGGGGGCGGCCAAGGCGTGTATCGCCGGTAAACTCCAACCCGGTCATCAGGGCCTTGTACAGTTCTTGCAGGGCCTCATCGCCGGATCGGTAGGGGCTGGTTTCCCCCGGTTGGGTCAGAGCCTTAGCATAGGTGTCCCAATCCGACCCTATGGCGCTGGCGTTGCGATCAATGTCCGCCGTAATCGCCCGAACCAGCGCACAGCGATAGGGCATGTCGCCCTGTGTCGCAAAGGCTGGTTCGAACAGCATCAGCTCCAGCGCGAAAAAACCGCGTCCGGCAATGGATGTTTCCGAAAATTCCGCAGGGGATTCCACGGCCGTGTCCTTGGCTGCGATCATGCTGGACAGGGCCTTTGGGGTGAACCCTTTGGTGTCCGGCCAAAACGCCAGCGCAAACGCCCGATCGTCAACTTCGGATGGGCCAAACCGCAGGTGGCTGACCGAAATCCAATTGTCAAAGGCAGTATTGTAAGCGGCCCGCAGGTCTGGTGAACCGGGGTCGCAATCGCGCTGAGCCGTTTCCGTCAGCAAGCCGGTCGCCTCGGACAATCGAGAGTATCCCGGCAGAATATGTGCCGTCACCGTGTCGGTCAGGATCGGGCCGCGATCCTGTGCATGACTGGCGAAGGGCAACGTCAAAGCAACGGCAAGAACAAGCGGGCGCATGGGTCAGAGGCTCTCCAGAAAGCGAATTAGAGCGTCGCGGTCGGGTTTCGGCATCGAGACGACCGTATCGCGGGCCGGTTGTGCCTCGCCGCCGTGCCACAGGATGGCCTCAAGCAAAGATCGCGCGCGCCCGTCGTGCAGAAATTGGGTATGGCCCGAGACCTGTTCGGTCAGCCCAACACCCCACAAGGGCGGCGTCCGCCATTCGCGGCCTGTCGCGCGCGCTTCGGGACGGTTGTCGGCCAGCCCTTCGCCCATGTCATGCAGCAACAGATCGGTATAGGGCCAGATCAGTTGGAAGCTATGTTCGGGCCGGTCTTGCATACGATGGGTCACATATGCCGGCGTATGGCAGCCGACGCAGCCTGAGGTATGGAACACCTCTTTGCCGCGCAGAACTTGCGGATCGTCCACATCCCGCCGGGCCGGTACGCCCAGATTGCGGCTGTAAAAGGCCACCAGATCCATGCCTGCCTGATCAATCTCGAACACGCGCACATCGCCATCGCCGTGCGGCGCGTTCACGCAATTCGTCTGCGCCGGGGTGCAATCGCCGTGGGCAGCGGGGTACAACGGGCTGGAAATTCCGATGTCCCCCGCAAAGGCGGCTGCGGATTGCTCCATGATCGTGGGCATTCCGGCCTTATGGCCAAAACGACCCATCATCGGTTCGCCGTATTCGACGGACCAGACAATATTGGGCCGCCCGGAAATGCCATCGCCATCCGCATCGTCCGGGTCGGCCTTGGCCAGCAGATCGGCGACCGGGATCGCCTCGAGCAAGCCCAGACCGATCATCTGAGGCGCCACACGCGGACTGATCATGGCATCGGGGTGCAGCGGGCCATAGCCCAGATCGGCGGCCTTGTACGTGGGGCGGCGCAGGGTGGCGGTTTCACCGTCGGACAGAGCAACGGAGACATCCTCATAGGTGATGTCCAACCGGTATTCTGCAGGATGGCCCGGCAGGGCGTGGTCCTGCATCTGGCCGCCGTACGTCGGCTCGGGCAGGGTGGCGATGTAATCCTCGATCTCGGCATATCCGTCATCGGGTCCGCCCTGGATCGACACGCGCAGGAACATCGAGATCGCGTTGTCATCCGGCCCGTTCGGCGTATGCCCGCGCCCGTCCTTGACGTGGCAGCGCTGACAGGAACGGGCATTGTAAAGCGGCCCCAGCCCGTCCGAGGCCAGCGTGGACGAAGGCGAAGACACCCAGATTTTCTTGAACAGCCCGTTGCCGACCTTAAAGTCCAATTCCTGCTCAAAGCTCAGGTTGCCAGAGGGTTGGGAAAACGCATCGCCGTCGGTGCGCGCCCGTACGGTGGCAGCCCCGGCTGGCAGGTCTTCGAACCGCTGCGGCGCGCTGAAATCTTGCGGCACAGCGGTGGCCCCGGTGATCCGGCCGCGTTCATCGTCGGTTCTGGGAAGATAGTTCAGATGCGTGTCCCCAAGCTCAGCCGACAGGGACTGGGTGGCCGCAAGGGCGGCCACCGGAAGGATCAAGAGCTTACTCGCCCTCGTCCATTTTCGATGCGTTGAGTTGCGCATAATTGGCTTCGCCAATCCTTTCGTACAGATCAAGCTGCGTTTCGAGAAAATCGATATGACTCTCTTCGTCCGACAACAAGCTTTCAAAAAGTCCCATTGACACGTAATCGCCGGCTTCTCGGCAGTAATCGCGCGCTTTGTTGTACAGCGCCCGTGCGTCAACCTCGGCGGCCAGGTCACATTCCAGCGTCTCTTTTGGCGTCTGACCAATTCTCAGCGGGTCCAGTTTTTGCAGATTTGGGTGGCCTTCCAGAAAGATGATCCGTTCGATCAGCTTGTCTGCGTGCCCCATCTCTTCGATGCTTTCTTCGCGGCTTTTCTTGGCCATGTGGCCAAGCCCCCAATCCTCCTGCAAACGATAATGCAACCAGTATTGGCTAACGGCTGTCAGTTCATGCCGCAGTGATTTGTTGAGATACTCTATGACTTTGGGATCGCCCTTCATCTTCACTCTCCTGTGTTGCTTCGATGCGCAGTGCACGAAGCTGCATGGGGACTTTCAGCTTATCGCTGGAACGCATCGAGTCTAGGAAAAGTGGCATGCACCCGCCGCAATCAGCGGATTTTCCAAGGGCGTGATAGATTTTACCGGGGGTGATAACCGCATACGGATCGGCCGTGCGCATCCAGTCAATCGCAGCGTGGATGTCGTGATCCGAGATGTTTGTGCAGTGGCATACGATCATGGTCGTCGGGGCGTAGCTGTTATTTCTTACTGTATTAGTAAGTTATTTTTCGGAGGTCCAGAGGAAACCGGCTGTTGTCGCCTCACAAAAGCGAGAAGCGGCACGATTGCGCCGCTTCTTTCGGGGTTGAAACCCGTTGTTTTATTGGAAAACCGCGTCAGGGTTGTCCAGACTGTCCGACCCTTCAAAGTTGATCTGATCCAGTTTCAGCGTGATAACGATACGTTCGATGGTTTTGGTCTGATCTACCAGACCGTTCACACCGCCCATGATCAGCTGCTCGCCACCTTTGTTGCCGCGCTCCAGCATCTGGTCATAGGCGAAACCGGCCTCGGCGGTTGACTTCAGGCGACCCAGCGCCTGCATGGTGTTGGCCAGCTTGACCTTCATTTCGGCATCCAGCGACGGGTCGCTTGCGATCACCAGATCCGACAGCGAAGCGCCGCTGACCGGGGTGCCGTCGATGCGGGTGTAGCTGCCCAGATAGACGTTCTGAACACCCAGACCATCGTAGTAGTGGCTGTTGTGCGTGTTGTCCGAGAAGCAATCATGCTCTTCCTCGGGGTCGTTCAGCATCAGGCCAAGACGCATCCGCTCACCTGCCTGTTCGCCATAAGACAGCGATCCCATGCCGGTCAGGATGGCAGCGACACCTGCGGTTTCGTCCGCGTTCAGGGCGGCGCGTGCATCGCCACCTTCAGCCCATTGTGCCGCCATCCATTCCAGATCGCTGACCAGCAGCTCGGTCGCGGCGCTCAGATACTGGGCGCGGCGGTCGCAATGGCCGCCCGTGCAGTCGTCACCCTGGGCGTAGTCCGTCCAGGGGCGGTTGCCCGCGCCAGTGCCGTGGCCGTTCAGGTCCTGACCCCACAACAGGAATTCGATGGCGTGGTAACCGGTGGCCACGTTGGCCTCGATCCCATCCGCTTCGTGCAGAGTGTCGCTCAGCAGTTTCGGGGTGATCTTGCTGGCGTCGATGGCCTGGCCCGACAGCTCAAAGCTGGGGTTGGCGATCACGTTCAGCGCGGCAAGTTCGTTCTCGTCGGTCGGACCACCGTAAGAGGCGTCGACATAGTCGATCAGACCTTCATCCAGTGGCCAAGCGTTCACTTTGCCTTCCCAGTCGTCAACGATGGCGTTGCCGAAACGATAAACTTCGGTCTGCTGATACGGCACGCGCGCAGCAACCCACGCGGCACGGGCTGCGTTCAGGGTGGCATCCGACGGCTCGACGATCAGGGCGTTCACAGCCGCCTGCAGTGACTTCGCAGCGATCAGGCTGTCGTCGTACTTGGCTTCGGCGATGTTTGCGTAAACGTTCAGAACATCGGCTTTCGACGGGGCATCGGCCGCAACAGCAGCAGATGCAATGCTGAGCGTCAGGGCGCTGGCGGCGGCAAGGAATCGGGTCATTTGGGTGTGATCTTTCTGTCAGAAGCAATTTCACAAGCGTCAGTCATGCAACGCGTACGGCGCGATAACTGAGTGATTTAGTCACCTATGTCAACCTGAGTTTTATTGTCAGGAAAGCCAGCCCGATCTTTGCCTCCCCATTTTTGGCGGGGTATCAAATCCGATGCCAAGATTGCACCAAGTTTGAATCGTATTAGACTAAGATGCGTGATTCCCTGGTAGATGGTGCCTGTTTATGAGAAGCGCAGCTCTCGTCCTGACCCTCGCGGTCATCCTGTCGCAGCCCCTGACGGCACAAGCGCATGAACATGGCACGGGCCGTCTGGAAATTCTGTTTTCCGAGGCCGAATTGTCCTTGTCCCTCGCGGTGCCTGCCACCGAGATTGTAGATTTTGAGATGCCCGCCGAATCCGACGAGGACAGGGCATCGGTCGCTGTGGCGATTTCTGATTTGTCCAAGCCACTGGAGCTGTTTGTTTTGTCAGAGCAGGCGATGTGCGTCACGACCTCGGCCAATGTCGCACTGTCAACCAACGGGCAGGGCGCGGATGGCGGCAACGCACTGGCGGGTGATCAGGGTCACCACACCGAATTTCAGGCCGATTATCAAATACAGTGTCAGAACCCGCAAGCGATCGACGCCATTCAGTTCGCTTTCTTCACCCGCTTCCCTCAGGCTGACAAGCTGATCGTTCAGATTGGACGTTCTGGTGAGACCCACACCCGTGACATCACACGCACCACACCCGTTTTGTCGTTCTAGACAGGTTCACAGCGCGCCCGAGTACGGGCCGCAAAACAATCAGAGCGTTGCAGCGTATAGACGACTATCGTTTTGGAAGGGATGGTAGCGGAGGAGGGACTTGAACCCCCGACACGCGGATTATGATTCCGCTGCTCTAACCAACTGAGCTACTCCGCCATGAGTGAGAGGCGATTTAAGCGAGGGGCCGATGGGGGTCAAGGGGGAAAAGACGGCCAGGCCGGGATTCTTTTTGGCCCTGCTTCACCCGGCCTCTTCGGCCATGTTGTTCTTTGCGCCATCCCCTTCGGCAATCTTGCGAATAAACGTGGCGCAGGCTGTGGGGGCGGTGATCGGGATCATGTGGCCCCGACCGTCCAGACGTTCATCCGTCAGACCGAACTGTGTCATCGGGGCGCTTTGCGCATTGGCAGACAAGATCGCGTCCTGCGCGCCGAACAAAATACCGCCGGGCACGGTCAGATCGCCATAACGGGCCGCCTGTGTTCCGATGCTCTCGTCAATACCCACAACGTCTTGTGATGCTGTGATAAAGGCGGAAGGGCGCAATCCCAAAGCGCCGCCCGCGCGATCCAGGAAATCCGCTGGCGCGGATTCGGGGGCGAAAACGGCGCTTAGGGCGTGGGGCGCGGATTTAGCCGCCAGAGGGACTGCAATTGTGTTGCCGATAAAGTTCCGCAACCATTCTGTCCGAATCTCGAGTGGTTTGAATACCTGCGGTGTGCCGGACATCTGCTGCGTCAGAGGTGACAAAAGCGCCAGTGCCTTGATTTTTGTCGGATAATCCAGCGCCATGGCCAGTGCTACGGCCCCGCCCAGTGAATGCCCGACCAGAACAGCATCCGTGACACCCTTGGTGTTCAGGAATTCCTGTATCATGCGGGCCTGTTCGGGCAGGCGGGCAAGATCGGCGGTGTCGCGGGTGGAATACCCGCAGCCGGGCCGGTCGACGGCGATGACGTGGTAATCATCCGCCAGCAGGCCCACAAGCGCATAGGTGTAATGCTGCAACTGCCCTGACAACCCGTGGATCATGACGATGGTCGGCCTGGCCGGATTACCCTTTTCGACATAGTGGATGCGCCCGCCCGTCACGGGAAGGATCTCACCAAGCTGCGGCACCCGCTTGAACCCTTGCCGGGTCAGGCGACGGGTCCACAGGTTCATGCCGACAAAGACCGTCGCGAGCAGTAGGATTATGATCAGGAAGGTCGTCATTTTAACAGTCTCCGCCTTGGGATGGCCGGGCGAAATTGCTCGGGGCCGGGTTGCGCCTTGCGCCATTGATACCCTGACATGGCGCTGGGTCAAAGCGCGGTGCAGCAGACGGTACAGCCCCAGCTTAGCTTTGGAAATCTAGATGATGCGCGCGTCCATGGGCGACCAGTCGTCGGTTCAGAGCATCTGCTTGGGGGGCGCCGGATTCCAATGCAAAGACAAAGGCATGGGTCAGATAGAAACAGGCGGCATCAATGTCCTGTGCCTGCTCGCGCTGATCCGCTGCCATGGTGTAATAGCGGACCAGATCGACGTGATCGTTCCGGGCATGGGCCGCAAGCAGCAGGCGATCCAGATCATCCTTGTCCATGGGCCCCCCGTATGATTGGCAGCCGATCAGCCCGCACGGCCGTTTTCGATCTGCGTCGCAACCCAATGGTGAAAGTTATGCGTCGGCCCGTCCATCGCGGGTGAGAACCGCCCGCCGTCGAACAGCATCCCGTGGCGGCCCTTTTGCATACCTTCGACCACGAACACATCCTCTTCGAACACTGTCTTCCACAGCTGCGCGTTCGAGGCGCGCAGCCCGTCGTGTTGCGGCGTGTCATCAACGCTTTTGGCGTAGTAAAGCTCGATATGTTCGACGGTGTTTTCCTGATCGACGGGTTCCAGAACGATGGCAAAGGCGTGGTCACGTTGCACACCCAGCAGGACATTCGGGTATAGCGCCACGTATTCCGCGCCTTCGTCCCATGTGTCGCTCAGCCCGTCGAAATCGGGGAAGGTCGCGCCATCCTGATCCGTCAATTGGCGATAAACCAGCGTGCCCTGACCGGAATAATGCCCGCGCTCCTCAATGTTATAATGATCTTCCAACCGGGAATAGCTGTTGAGGCCGGGATGCACCCAGGGCAGGTGATAGCTTTCGCAGTAATTCTCGACCGCCAGTTTCCAGTTGGTCTTGACCTCCAGCTTGAACGAGGACGTCTCGCCGCCGTGAAAAACCGGTTTGTCGAAATCCGCCCAACGTTCCATCAGGGGGCCGTGGACTTCGGTAAAACCAGGCGCGTTGCCGTCGACATTTACAAAGATCACATCGCGCCAGACGTATGAGCGGATGCGGATCAGACCCAGATTATCGCGATTGACGTCTGCGTGCTTGTTCTGGCCGGGGCCGCCCACATGCGGGGTGGCGCGCAGCTCGCCCTTCAGGCTGTAACACCAGCTGTGATAGGGACAGCGGATGGCGCCGCCGATCTTGCGCGGGGTGTCCACAAGGATCATGCCCCGGTGACGGCAGGTGTTCTGGAACACGCCGATCTCTCCATCCCGGTCGCGCACGATCAGCAGCGGCATACCCAGAAAATCCACGGGCTTGGCATCGCCTTCCTCGGGCACGTCCTTACCGAAGCCGATCCCGGACCAGTTGGCAAACAGCACCGATTGCTTTTCCTCGGCGAACATGGCCGGGTCGATGTAATGCTCGTTCGGCAGGCCGTTTGCGATGGTCACATCGGCCAGAACGGACGACAGCGCGCTATGCTTGTTCATCGGGCTCTCCCTAAGGTGTTGCTGGATATACGTCCTTTCGTATTGGCGGATGGGGCGGTCTTCTCTCAATATCAGAAAACCTCACCAGAGGGTGATTTGATCTAAACCGAGCCGCCCTGAACCTCTTGAATGATCCATGTTTTCAGGGCGCGGGCGCTGTCGGACAGCTCCTCATCCGGGCGGCCGACAAGGTAGAACTGGTTGGGCGCGGTCAGGTGGTGCGGGCCGATTGCGACCAGTTTTCCTGATTTCAGCATAGGCTGGATCAGGCGCTGCCAGCCCAATGCCAACCCCGCCCCTTTGCGCGCCAGTTGCAGCGCGACCGAGTAGCTGTTGACCCGCGATTCAATCGGGATGGTGCCGGTGTAGCCCAGTTGTTGAAACCAGTCCGGCCAGGTGGTCCAGGTGCGATCTTCCGAATCCAGATGGATCAGCCGCTCGGCCGCAAGCGCCTGCAGGCTGGCCCCGGTCAGCCGGTCCGCAACCTCGGGGCTGGCGACCGGGATCAGGTGATCGCGAAACAGGGGGGTGTGTGACAGGTTGGGGTCGCTGTCGCGCCCGTAGCGGATAAAGAAATCCACCTCGGGGCGATCCCGGAACGGGCGATCCTGTGACAGCTGATCCACGTTGACGTCGGGCATCTCGCGCCAGAACCGGATCACCGCCGGGGACAGCCACAGTGCCGCCACCGCCGTGGTCGACCCGACCGTGACCTTGCCGCCCGAATTGCTGTCCCGGATTGTTGCCAGAACTTTCGATATCCGACCGAACGAGGATGACAGCGCCTCATACAGCGCTTTGCCGTCCTCGGTCAGGTCAACGCCGCGATGTTTGCGCTGAAACAACGTGGTGTCCAGATCCCCTTCGAGCGCCTTGATCTGATGGCTGACTGCGCCCGGCGTGACCGATAGCTCCTCGGCGGCGTTCTTGAAACTCAGGTGCCGCGCGGCGGCTTCAAAGGCCGACAAAGTGGTCAGCGGCGGCAAGTTGTAATGGCGTCTGGACATGATGGGTCGGGGTTCTCTGTCAGGTTTCGGGTGAGCGTGCTTCACTTGAGTATTAGGATTTTTGCGGTTGAAGGCCAGAACAGGTTGCGCAGAAGGTGTATGTGTTGGTCATGTTTTGGGCCCTCGTGTCGCAAAACTGCGGAATGCGTCGGTTCCAGCCCCAACAACATGAGGCTGCTGGGATAGGCGTTTTCCCCAACGGTTGCTGCGTTGCGACAGCAGCCCGGGCATCGCGCCCGACATAACTTTCAAGGACCCACTCCGCCGGAGGATTGGTGCAAAGCGCCAAAGGATCGGGTCGAAGGAAAGAGCAGAATTGGGACGCCGCGTTTAAGCGGGCTCAACCCAACGCATACCGTCAAAACGGAGGAGATTATGTCGGTACCCGAACCATTCACGGATGTTGAGATAGAAACGGCAGATGCCGGATTCTATGAAAATTACAGCGTGCCCATCGCACTGATCAGCAAGGCCATCATGGTCGCGCTGGTGCTGTGGGCCCTTGTATTCCCGGCCAATGCGAACAGCACGCTTGGCAGCCTGAACGGCAAGCTTCTGGAGGTCTTCAACAGTTTCTACATCGTCATCGTTGGTGCGTTTTTCTTCTTTCTCGCCATCGTCGCCATCATCCCGTCCACCGGTCGCAGGATCATGGGAACGCCGGGCGAAAAGCCCGAGTTCTCGAACTTTTCGTGGTTCTCGATGATGTTTGGTGCGGGTCTTGGCGTGGGCCTGATGGTGTTCGCCACCGCCGAGCCGCTGGGCCTGTGGGGGTCGAACCCCCTGGTCGTGTCCGGCGACGTAACCGGCAATGAACCCGAAGCGATCCAATCGGCGTATCGCTATACTTTCCTGCACTATGGCTTCCACGCATGGGCGATCTACGTGGTGACGGGTCTGTCGCTGGCCTATTACGCCTATACGCGTGATATGCCTCTGACCATCCGTTCGGCGCTGACGCCGCTGTTTGGTCGTTTCGTCAACGGATTTTTCGGCCATGTGGTCGACGTTTTGGGTGTTGTTGCAACGATCCTGGGTGTGTCCGTCACCATCGGTTACGGCGTCAGTCAGTTCATCGACGGTGTCTATGCGATCACCGGCATGGGCTGGGTCATGGATCTGGGCGGCGAGGTGCCGACCCCCAGCAAGGTTGGTCTGATTGTGGGTCTGGTCGTGATCATGACCCTGTCAATCATCTCGGCTGTGTCGGGTGTAGGCCGGGGGGTGAAATACCTGTCGAACCTGAATCTGGTGCTGTCGATCATTCTGCTGGGCACCTTCGTCGTATTTGGCTCATTCGTTTTTGCCATGACCACCTATGGCACGGCGATGGTCGATTACATCCTGCACTTCCTGTCGCTCAGTTTTAATGCCTATGGCCCATTGTCGACCGAGACATTTGCGGCAGCACTGCCTGAGGCGGCGCAGGCCCATGCCAATGATCTGGTGGGCGGCGCAACCAACGCCTGGGGCAGTTTTGAGGGCTTCCGCGAAGGTCTGACAGGTGCCGCAGCCGAATTGGATGCCGAAACGCTGGCCGCAGCCTATGCCGCTGGTGAACAAGGCCGTCAGTTTGGTTGGCAAGCGGGCTGGACCACCTTCTACTGGGCCTGGTGGATCGCGTTCTCGCCCTTTGTGGGCCTGTTTCTGGCGCGTATCTCCAAGGGTCGTACAGTGCGTGAGTTCATTCTGGGCTGCGTGTTCGCACCAGCGCTGGTGTGTTTTGCGTGGATGACGGTTCTGGGCGGTACTGCGATTGATCTGGAACTGGCGGGCGCGGCAGAAGGCGCAATCATCGGGGCATCGAACACCAGCAAGCTGTTCGTGACGTTGTCCTACATGATCGACGGTGGGCTGCTGTCCATGCTGAACGTGATGTGCGTGATCCTGATCATGACCTTTCTGGTCACGTCTGCGGACTCGGGCATTTTGGTGATGAACACCATCATGTCCGGCGGCAGTCAGGAAACCGGGGTCAAGCATCGCATCATCTGGGGTGTGATCCTGACGGCTGTGATCGGTGCGCTGATCCTGGCGGCTGGGGACAACAACCCGATGGACGCCCTGCGTAACGCGATGATCATCGGCGCGTTGCCCTTTACGGTGGTGATGGGCCTGATGTGCATCGCGCTGGGCAAGGCGCTGTTCCGCGACAGTCAGCGCGATAGGCACGAGGCGGCCACGCAAGCCGCCGAGTAAGCCAACCGACAGGTTGAAACCAGCGCCGCCCCCATCCGGGGCGGCGTTTTTCGAGGCGCAAGGATGTCGCTTCCTGCAATCAGATATCGCAATCAGTTAGGTGCGATGGCCACGAATCCCCCAGTCTGGCAGATAAGATTGGAGGATTGCCCATGAACATCCGAACCGCGGCCCGCTCGGGCGGACGTGCAGCCCGCCGCGCCCTGCGCGCGGCCCCAAACTTTAACATGCTGCCCGGCCTGACCCGTGGTATCCCCTTGTGCGAGGTGATGGACGGCGCACAAGTTGAACGTATCGACAGCGCCTCGATGGATATTCTGGAAAATGTCGGCGTTCAGTTCCGCGATCCCATCGCGCTGGAGGATTGGAAGAAAGCAGGCGCGCAAGTTGACGGAGAGATGGTTTATCTGGACCGGGGTCTGGTGCGCGCGTTGATTGCCACCATTCCCGGCGATTTCACCTATCACGCGCGCGATCCGAAAAAGAACGTACGGCTGGGTGGGCCGCATTCGATCTTTGTGCCCATGACCGGTGCGCCGTTCCTGCGCGATCTGGACGATGTGCGCCGCAATCCCACGCTGGACGATCTGGCGATGTTCCACAAGCTGAGCCACATGATGCCCGCGCTGCATTCGTCGGCGCATCACATCGTCGAACCCTATGATCATCCGATCAGCCAACGCCACTTGCGCATCACCTATTCGTCGATGAAACACTCGGACAAGACATTCATGGGCATGACCACGTCGCCGAAAAACGCCGAGGACGTGATGGATATGTGCGCCATCCTGTTCGGGGAGGAGTTCATGGAAACGCACCCCGTCACCACCGGCAATTGCAACGGCAACTCGCCGCTGGTGTGGGATGAAACCATGCTGGGCGCGATGCGGGCCTTTTGTCGCCGCAATCAGCCGGTTTTGTGCTCGCCCTTCGTGCTGGGTGGGGCCAACACGCCCGCCAGTGTCCCGGCCACCGTGGCGCAGCTGAACGCCGAGGCGCTGAGCGCGCTGGCCTATACGCAGGTGATCCGCAAGGGCGCACCTGCGATTTACGGGCATTACCTGTCGACCGTGTCGATGAAATCGGGCGCGCCAATGGCGGGTACGCCCGAGATCAGCCTGATGAACTTTATGATCGGTCAGATGGCGCGGTACTATGGCGTGCCATGGCGCACCTCGAACACGCTGGGCGGGGCCAAGACGTTCGACGCACAGGCGGGGTACGAATCCGCCACCACGTTGCAGGCGGTGATGCATGCAGGGGCGAATTACATCTGGCACAGCGCAGGCTGGAACGAGGCCGGGATGCACTGTTCGGTTGCCAAGTTTATCGTCGACGCCGAACAATGCGCGATGGCCTATCGCATGGCCGAGGGTCCAAAATGGCATGATTTCGATCAGGCCCTTGCGGCGGTGCCAGATGTTGGCCCCGGCGGGCATTATCTGGGCCATCCGCACACGCAGGACAATTTCCAAAGCGCGTTCTTCATGCCTGAGATGTTCGACAACAACTCGATCGAGCAATGGCAGGCCGAAGGCGCAGTAGAAATCACCGAACGCGGGCTGAACCGGGCGCGGTCGCTGCTGGCCCAATACGAAGAGCCCCAACTGGACGAGGCCCGGAACGAGGCTTTGCTGGACTACATCGCCCGGCGCGAACGCGAAATTCCGGCAGCCGATGAGTTGAACCAGAGTTTCTGAGGCCGGCGTGCCCTTCAGGTCATTCGTCCCGGGCACGCCATTCCTTCCAGCGCAGCACGGCGTTAGCGCCGATCTCGCGGAAGGGCTGGGGCGGCAGGCGTTTGGGCTGATCCTCGACCTCAAAATGCCGGGTGATGTCCGAACTGTAGCCGCAGGCGCGTTCTGCTGCCGCGATGCCGGTCAAGGTTCCCCGCGCGGTGCCCAGCCCGTTCTGAACGCAGCCGGAATAGACGCCCGGCTCGATCTCGCGGGCGACTGCGACGCCGTTCAGGCTCAGACACAGATGCCCGGCCCAGTGGTATTCCATCTTGGTTCCGGAAAGCTGTGGAAAGCGTTGGTCGAACTTGCGCTGCATCACCCGTGAGGCTCGGGCCAGATCGCGCGGGGTTGCAGCCATGCCGGGACGCAGGGCTGCGCAGGTGCGGGTGACGATGCGATTACCGCCCTGACCGGTATCAATCCGCCGCATCGTGGTGCCCATGGGATCGGATGGCGTGATGCCCCAGCGCGGTTGCCCACCCAGTCGGGTCAACGCGTCGGCATCCAGTTCCGGTGTCATCGCCGCAAACAGGAACAACTGCATCAGCCGGTCGCTTTCGATGCCGAAACTTTCAAGATGGCCGTTGACCGTCAGGATCACCGCGCCTGTGCTGATGGCTCCGCGCAGGGTTCGCACCTGCCACGCGCCGCCTTGTTTCTCGAACCTGATCACGGCGGAGTTTTCGAACACCTGGACGCCCGCGCCAATCAACCCGGCGGCCAGCCCGCGCACATAACCCGCCGGTTGCAGCATCACCGTGCCGGGTGTGTAGAGGCCTGACCGATAGTGCCGCGACCCGGTCAGATCACGCATCTGCTGGGGGTCAAGCACTTCACTGGTTTCGCCCAGTTCAGCCAGATGTTGCGCGTAGCTGACATTATGCGCGTGTCCTGCCGCGCTGGCTGCGCCGTTCACCTTGCCTGCGGGATCAAAGTAGTTCGGGTCGATCCCGAATTGCGCGACCGCCGCGCGGGCAAAGGCTATCGCCTGTCGGTTCAGCGCGATCATCGCCGTGTCATCGCCGCCACTGGCGTAGTTGTCCGACGCCAGATCATGCGGCAGGTCGATCATAAAGCCCGAGTTCCGCCCCGCCGCGCCTTCAGCCACGCGCCCGGCCTCAAGTACGGCGACCTTGGTATCGGGCTGCAACTGTTTCAGACGCAGCGCCGCCGACAGCCCGGCAAACCCGGCGCCGACGATCACGAAGTCTGCGGTCAGATTGCCCTCCAGTTCCTGCGCGGGGGGCTGGTCGCCCAGGATGGCGCTCCAGGCCGCTGGTCCGCGGTGGACCGGCAGGGTTCTGGCGGCATAGCGTGTCAATCCACTGCCTCATCCGCGTCGTCGGCCAGATCAATCCAGATGGTTTTCAACTGGGTGTACTGATCATGGGCATGCACCGAGTTGTCGCGCCCGCCAAAGCCGGATTGTTTGTAGCCACCGAAGGGCGTTGTGATGTCGCCTTCGCCAAAGCTGTTGATTGTGACTGTGCCCGCCCGTATCGCCCGCGCGCCGCGAATGGCGCGTTTGGCGTTGGCGGTGAAGATCGAGGCGCAGAGGCCATAATCGGTGTCATTGGCCGCTTTGATCGCCTCGTCAAAGCCCGACACTTGGATCACCGACAGGACCGGGCCAAAGATCTCCTCGCGCGCCAATGGGGCGTCGTTGCCGGGGACTTCGACGACCGTAGCCTCGACAAAGCCCTTGTCGGCCTTGCCGCCGATCACCACGTTCTCGGCCTGCTCCAGATAACCGCAGACCTTGGTGTAATGTCCTTCGCTGACCAGCGCGCCCATGCGGGTTTCCGGGTCCAGCGGGTCGCCGATATTCCACTGTTTCGCGTGATGGGCGATGCGGTCCAACAGCTCTGCCTTCACATCCTTATGCACGATCAGCCGGGATGAGGCCGAGCAGTTCTCGCCCATATTCCAGAACGCGCCGTTGACCACATGGGCGGCCACGCGGTCCAGGTTTTCCGCGTCGTCCATGACGATGGCCGGGTTCTTGCCGCCCATCTCAAGCACCACCTCCTTGGCGTTGCTTTCCGCCGAATAGCTGAGGAACCGCTTGCCGGTGACGGTCGAGCCGGTGAAGGACACCATGTCGATATCCATATGCCGCCCGATGGGCTCGCCCACCTCGGCCCCGCCGCCGGGCACAACGTTCAGAACACCACGCGGGATACCGGCCTCCATCGCCAGTTCTGCCAGACGCAGGGCGGTCAGCGATGTTTCTGTTGCAGGTTTCACAACCACCGAACAGCCCGCCGCCAGCGCTGGCCCGATCTTCCACGCCAGCATCAACAGCGGGAAGTTCCACGGTAGGACAAGACCCACAACACCAATCGGTTCGCGCACTACCATGGCGATGTGATCGTCGCTGGCGGGCGAGACCTGGTCATAGATCTTGTCGATCGCCTCGGCGTGCCATTTCAGACAGTGAATTGTCTCAGGGATATCCACGGTTTCGCAGTCATAGATGGTCTTGCCGCTGTCGATGCTCTCCATCACCGCCAACTCGCGCGCATTGCGTGTCATCAGCTTGCACAGCCGGATCAGCACATCCTTGCGCTCGGAAGGGTGCAGTTTCGACCAACGGCCGTCATCAAACGCCTCTCGCGCCTTTTCGACGGCGAAATCCACATCCGCCGCGCCACAGGCGGCGACATCGGCCAGTTTGTCGCCCGTGGCCGGGTTCACCGTCGGGAACGTCTCACCCGAGATCGCGGAGCGATACCCGCCGTCGATAAAGGCCCCGGTGGGCAGGGTCAGGCCTGCGGCGATGGATTTATATTCGTCCTGTGTCAGCAATCCCATGCCTTAATCCTCCGCCACGATGTCTGCGATTTTGCGTTTTAACACCCGCGTCACCTGTTCCAGCGCGCGCTTGTCGTCCTTGTTGAGGTCTTTGAGAGGTGCCCGCACCGGGCCCGCCTCAATCCCGTTCATGGTCACACCATGTTTGATGGTCTGGATAAACTTGCCCCCCTGCTCCAGCACCCGCATCAGCGGCAGCAGGGCGGACATGATCCGGCGGCCTTTGGCGAAGTCGCCTTCGATTACGCAGGCCTGATACAGCGCCACGTGCTCGGCCGGCAGAAAGTTCGACCCGCCGCACACCCAGAATGGCGCGCCCCAGGCAAAGAACTCCAGCGCCTGATCATCCATGCCACAACCCAACTGAATATGCGGATAATCCCGCGCCAGCAGATGCACCCGGTTGATATCGCCCGAACTTTCCTTGATGCCGCAGAAGTTCCGGCTGCGGCCGACGCGGTCAAGGAACTCTTCGCCCATCATGGTGCCGGTGCGGTGCGGATAGTTGTACAGCATTACCGGCAGATCGGCGGCCTTGTCGATGGCCAGCGCGTTCAGCGCATTTTCCCGGTCGGTCGGCACCGAATAGGGCGGGCTGGCCAGCAGGATCGCATCCGCGCCAATCTCACGCGCGCCGGTGGCCAGGGCCACTGAATCCGACGTCAGCATCGCGCCGGTGCCTACGACCAGCGGCAGACGACCCTTCACTTGTTCATGTGTGAACCGCGCCAGTTCCAACCGTTCCGCAACCGTCTGGGCATAGTTCTCGCCGGTTGACCCGCCCGTGATCAGCCCATGCACGCCGTTTGCGATCAGATATTCGACCACCTGCGCCAGCGCGTCCCAATTCACGCCGCCATCGTCGAGATAGGGCGTGACCACCGGGGTATAGATCCCCTCAAATCTGAAAATCGGGTTCATTGCGTCCTCATGCAGGTTTCGACAGGGGTGGGTTGCCCATCGGGACATCCAACGCGTCAGGCATCACGAACAGCTCGATCTGGTCGCGTGACAGGTTCCAGTGGTCCTCGGCCAGCTGCGCAGCAGCCGCCTCATCGCCCGCCTCGATGGCGGCGATGATGGCGTCGTGCTGGCGGCTGGCCTCGGACAGGTTGTCGGACATCTTCGACGTTTGCGGGCGGTAAAAAGTCATCCCGATCCGGGCATGATCAATTAGTAGCCGGTTGAACGAAGGCAGCAGATAGACATTGCCCGACATCTCTCCGGTCACGTCGTGAAACCGGTTGTTGGCCAGCGCCCGATCCGCGCCGGACCCCGCGCGCAGCGCCGCCTTGAACGCCTGCTGCGCGTCTTTCAATTCATCAATCTGCGCGTGGGTGGCGTTTTGCGCGGCCAGTCGCAGGATCGCGCCATAGACCATCGGGGCCGCCAGAAAGAAATCGCGCAGGGTCGTGTATGACATCTCGGACACGCGGGCACTGCGATTGGTGCGCAGGTCCAGATAACCTTCACCCGCCAATTGCCGGAACACTTCGCGCAGCGGCGTGCGTGACAGGCCGAAGGCATCGGACAGATGCGCCTCATCCAGATCTGTTCCGGGGTGCAGGCGCAGGGTCAGGATGGACACTTTCAGGTGCTCTGTCAGCTCAGCCTTGCGGGATTTGGCGTCGTCTTTCATTCGGTCATGTCCTGTTTCGAGGCGAATCGTGGTGGCCTGATCTGTGTCACTGTGTATTCCAAGAAAATACAACTTGTATACACAAAAAAATCGTGCAGCATGGATCATCGATCAGACCAAGCCAAGCGGGACATCCAATGCGCCAGACCCGGCATGTCACATTCATCCTGATTGAGGAGTTCTCGCACCTAGCGTTTTCCTGTGCGGTAGAGCCCCTGCGGATCGCCAATCTGGTCAACGGTGACGACCTGTACGAGTGGACATTCCTATCAGAACACGGCGAACAGGCGGTCTGTTCGAATGGCTCTGTGACATTGGTGCATGGCGGGCTGAACGCCCTGCCCAGGACCGATCAGCTGTTCGTGCTGTCCGGCATCCACATGCGCCAGCACGTCACGCGCCCCTTGCTGGCAACATTGCGGCGCGAGCGGGCGCGCGGAACGGCCATCGGTGCGCTGTGTTCCGGTGCCTGGCTGCTGGCCGAGGCAGGGTTTCTGGACGGGATGCAAACCGCGATCCATTGGGAATACCACGACGCCTTCATGGAGGCATTCCCAGAGGTGAACCTTGTGCGCAGCGTCTTCGTTGCCGATGAAAAACACATCACTGCGTCTGGCGGCACCGCAACCGCAGACCTGATGCTGCACCTGATCGAACGCGACCATGGCGCAGAACTGTCGATCGCAGTGGCCGATCAGATGGTTTATAACGCGGTGCGCAATGCCACGGCCAAACAGCGCGTATCGCTGCAATCGCGCAATGGAATGCGCAATGCCCATCTTGCCAAGGCGATTCACATCATGCAGGACCGCCTTGAATCACCGGTATCTCCGTCACAAATTGCCGATGACCTTGGTATTTCAACACGTCAGCTTGAACGGCTGTTCGGCAAATACCTGAACACCTCGCCCAAGAAGTTTTTTATGGAGTTACGCCTTGAACGCGCTCAGAAGCTTTTGCTGCAGACCGAGGCGTCGGTGACCGAGGTTGCCATGGCTTGCGGGTTTGAAAGCCCCGGCCATTTTTCGCGTGTGTACCGGTCAAGTTTCGGGGTCACGCCACATGCGCAGAAAAACAAGATTGATTGACGTAATATGGGCGGGGGGAGCATCTCTGCCGTCGGACGAGCTCGGCCGGGCAGGTACTCACCCCCTATTCCCGCTCGTACCCCCTCGTTAAATTCAAACTCGTAAACTGATCAGCAGGATTATCTGTTTCTAGGCGATGAAAGGGGCATAACTATTACCAGATCGTGTCAGAGATATGTGCGGGTTGGATGAAGTCTTAATGTTCGTCGAATTTGCGTGTGTTGCCCAAAACCCGTACAATGAACAGACTTAGCATAACAAATTTGTTTAATGTTTGAGTTATATGCAGCTTTATGGCATTCAGAAATTGCCAACAATCCGACGATAACTGAAAAATATGGCAGCAATTCGCATTCGAACGCTTTTGAAAATTTCCATGTCCTCAGCAGAAGATAATGCTGGAGGACATCAATGAATCTGGAATCTCACGAAGCCGCACGTGATATCGCGCCACGGATCATCTCAATTGCTAAACGCGAGCGAGAAATCTGTGAGGCGTCGAAGGCCGCCGAAACAGCGTTCGGGCAAATTGCCGACGCGGCGTCGCCCGGTCTTGGCGTGAACGGGGATTTGCAGGACCGAGTCTATTCGATCTTTCGCTGGTATTTTCTGTCGGCTTTTTGCACGCGGATGCTGACGGAATCTCGGCACCGGCTGGAACATCAGACGCTGCAGGTCACGATGGATATCTACAGCGCCGTAAGAATGGCCATGTCTAAAACCGATATCGAAAGATCAATGGCCTTGGTCAGCACCGAACGCACATCGCCAACCCAGGTGCGGGTAAATGACATCGGTGGCCGTGGACATTCGGTTGGTTGGATCGCCGCGGGGCTGCATGAACAGGGCAGGGGTTTCCCGGGCGAGATCAAAAACTCTCTGGCCGGGGCGCTGGCCGCGCTGAAGCGGTTGCACTGAAACAGCGCCACCAGAATGCCAAACGTGGCAATGGTTGCTTATTGAACAGTTTACACAGGCACATTCCCTTTCGTACGATCCGGTATAATTCATCCGATTGATTTACTTAAGGGTTTGAAGCCATGTCAGAAACACTGGACCTGCATAAGTACGAAAACCTCAGCCCGTTCGAAATCAAGGACGAGCTTATCAAGCTGGCTCAAAAGGAAACGCGCGGTTCGGCCCATTCTTATCTGAATGCGGGGCGCGGCAACCCCAACTGGATCGCGACCAAGGCCCGATCTGCGTTCTTCCTGCTGGGGCAATTCGCACTGACCGAGGCGCAGCGGCATCGCAATGAGCCGCAGGTCGGGCTGGCCGGCACACCGCAAGGACCGGGGAGTTACGACCGGCTCAAAGCCTATTGCACCGCACCTGAGGGGCAAAATGCGCCTCCGGGTGCGGATACGCTGGTATCCGCGGTGGACTTTGCCATTCAGAAGTTTGGCTTTACCCCGGATGATTTCGTGCTGGAGCTGACCGACAGTGTCATTGGCGACCACTATCCGATGCCGGACCGGTGCCTTAAGCATAACGAAGTGATCGTGCATGAATACCTGATGTGGGCCATGTGCGCGGGGCATCGGCCGGACGTCAAATTCGACCTCTACGCGGTTGAGGGCGGAACCGCCGCGATGTGCTATATCTTCAAGGCGCTCAAGAACCAGCGATTGCTGAATGCGGGCGATACAATCGCGCTGGGCACGCCGATCTTTACACCCTACCTGGAAATGCCGGTGCTCGAAGATTACGGGCTGAATGTCATCGACGTGTCATCCGAGGAAGAGGACCATTTCCAGCTTACCGATGATGACCTTGAACAGCTCGCCGACCCAAAGGTCAAAGCGCTGTTTCTGGTCAACCCGGGCAACCCGTCCTCGGTTGCCATCAGCCCCGAGGTTCTGGCCCGGCTGGTCGAATTCGTCAAAACCCGCCGTCCCGACCTGATCATCCTGACAGACGACGTTTATGGCACTTTTGTGCCGAACTTTCAGTCGGTGATGGGGCATCTGCCTGAAAATACGATCGGCGTTTATTCCTATTCCAAGTATTTCGGCTGTACCGGTTGGCGGCTGGGTGTGATCGCGGTTGCGGAAAACAACATCTTCGACCGGATGATCGCCGATGCGCCCACAGAAACCAAAGCCGTCGTCAACGCCCGCTACACGCCGCTGACACCCGATCCGTCGAATTTCAAGTTCATCGACAGGATTGTGGCCGACAGCCGCGATGTCGCGCTGAACCACACCGCAGGTCTGTCATTGCCGCAACAGGTGATGATGACGTTGTTTTCGCTGGTCGAGTTGATGGACGAGGATAAAAGCTATCAGGCGTTTTGCCGTGGGATTCTGGAACACCGGTTCACCGAAATGGTCGAGGGGATGGGGATCGAAGTGGCCGAGAACCCGCTGTACGACCGCTATTACGGAATCATAGATTTCGAATTCTGGCTGCGCAAATACGTGGGCGAAGAGGTGGTCGGCTGGATCAAGGACAACGTTCATCCGTTGGATATTTCGTTCAAGCTGGCACAGGATCATGGGATTGTTCTGTTGAACGGGTCCGGATTTGACGCGCCGAACTGGTCGGCACGGGTGTCCTTTGCCAATCTCGATGACAGCGCCTATCGCCAGATCGGGCGCGCGGTTCGGGCGGTGGCCATCGGATATGTGCAGGCCTATCGCGCCTCGAAAGGGATGCCGCTGCACGGCTGAACAGGGGCTGCAAAAAAGGTAAGTCTGCATGGAACTGATTGGCGCAATCTTTGGCGCACACCCCGAACTGGCCCTGTTTTGTAGCCTCGCCATGGGCTACGCGATGGGAAAGATCACAATCGGCTCGTTCACCGTTGGATCGGTGGCGGGCTGTTTGCTGGCTGGCGTATTGGTCGGGCAGACCGGGGTGGTCGTGTCAGACGACCTGCAACAAGCCTTCTTTTTGCTGTTTCTATTTTCCATCGGATACCGAACCGGGCCACAATTTTTTCGATCCCTGAACTTTGGGGCGCTGCCGCAGATCGCGATCACGGTGCTGCTTTGTGGTGTGGCACTGTTGGTTGCGGTGCTGCTGGCATCTCTGATGGGATTGCCGGTGGGGATTGCCGCCGGGCTTTTGGCGGGCGGGGTTACCGAAAGCGCAACGCTGGGCGTGGCCATCGACGCCTTTGCCAAAACCGGTGCCGACGAGGCGGCGCAGCAGATATTCGACGGGGAAATCGCCACCGGATTTGCAGTGGCTTATTTCGTCGGGGTCATCGCCACAATCTTTTTCCACACTCAGCTAGCCCCACGGTTCTATGGCCGGTCGCTGAAAGAAGCCTGTGCTGAACATGAGGCCGAACTGGACGATCAGGACACCCCGATGGTGTCCGAACACCGCGATTTTGAGGCCCGCGCCTATCGCATCAACCCTGAATTCGCGGGCCAAACGGTGGCCGAGGTTGAGGCGCGGGTGCCCCCGCATGTCCGCGCTTTCATTGACCGCGTGCGCCGAGATAACAGGCTTCTTCCCACCACGCGGGACATGGTCCTGCACAAGGGTGACATCGCCGCGATTGCCGGGATGCGATCCTATCTGATCGACCACGCGGATATGCTGGGGGATGAGGTCGAAGACCCCGAACTTTTGGATCTGCCTGTGGAAACCAGCGATATCGTCGTCACCAACAGCGCGGTGGTCAACCAAACCCTGGGCGAGCTATCGACCCGCCCCGAGGCGCGCACCGTCTTTCTGCGCGGGATCATGCGCAGCGGTGAACGGCTGCCGATCTTTCGTGGAGTGACCCTGCACAAGGGGGACGTGCTGACTGTCTCGGGCACCCGCAACCATATCCAGGATGCGGCTGACAAGCTGGGCTATCTGGATCGGGACACGAATAAGACCGACATGGTCTTTGTTGCGTTTTTCATTCTTTTGGGCGGGCTGATTGGTATTCCGGCACTGAAATACGGCGCGGTTGAACTGGGGCTTGGCACTTCGGTCGGTGTGTTGCTGGGCGGTCTGGTGGCGGGTTGGCTGCGCTCGGTCCGCAGAACGTTTGGGTTTGTGCCCGAAGCAACGCTGTGGATTTTCGATTCCGTGGGGTTGTGCGTATTCGTGGCCTGTGTGGGCATAACCTCGGGGCCCAGTTTTGTGACCGGAGTCCTGGAGAGCGGACCGTCGTTGATCTTAGGGTCGGTGGCTATCGTTGTCTTTGCCCACGGATCGGCGATTTTTGTCGGCCACAAGGTGTTTGGAATAAACGAGGGCGTGTTGGCGGGCACCTGCTGCGGGGCCGGAACATCCGCCCCGGCGTTGGCCGCTGTTCAGGAGGCCGCGCAAAGCCAGGTGCCTACATTGGGTTATGGCCTTGGCTATGCGGTGGGCAACGTGCTGCTGGCCCTGTGGGGATCGGTCATCGTGATCCTGCTGATGTAGCTTACGGCACAAACGCCACGACCAGCGGCCCCCAAAGCGTCAGGAAGATGTTCGCCACCGCATAGGTCATGGTGAACGCGGGCGTAGGTGTGGAGTTGCCCGTTTTTTCCAGCAATGTCGCAAAGCCGGGGTTGCCGGACCGGGACCCGGTTACAACCGCGCAGGCCTCAACCGGGTTTTTGATGCGCAGGGCGAAATAGTTGATCGGGAACTGCACGATCATGGGCATCAGCGTGACGACGAAGCCCAACAGCAACAGGGTGATCCCGTATTCCTGAATCGCCTGCAACGCGGGCTGCCCGGCGTTCAGGCCCACCACCCCGACAAATACGGCCAGACCAAAGCTTTGCAGGAAATCCGCCGCGCCCCGGTTGATCCCGCCGATCTTGGGCCGCCGGATACGCATGTAACCGATGATCAAGCCGGTCACCAGACATCCAAGACCGGACCCAAGGGCGACTTTTGTCCCCGCAATGACAAAGCTGATTTCCCCGATCAGATAGCCGATGGTCACACCGATCCCCAAGGCGATAAAATTCGTGACCGAGGCAGAAGGGGGCACATAGCCCGCCATCTTTGCCACCCGGTTCAGATCGTCCTTGTGGCCCACAATGCTGATCTCATCGCCGGCATGGATCTCGGTGTTGTGCAGCACGGGGATGTCATGCCCCATGCGGGTGATCTTTGAGATATGAACGCCACGGCGCTGATCTGCAGTCAGCGCGTCGCGCAGGTCCGCAAGGGTTTTCCCGGCCAGCTTGCGATTGGTGACCACCACGTTGCGCCGTTCTTCCACGATGGTCAGCTCCGGAGGGTACTCTCCGACCTCGCTGCCTGCCGCGCCTTCGAACCGCGTCAGTGCCGCGACAAGACCCGAGACAACGATCACGTCGCCCGCGCTGATTACGGTGTCCGGTGTCGGATCCTGCGGGGCACCGTCGCGCAACAGCCGTTCAACGACAAGGTCCCCGTCATATCCGGCCTCTATGGCTTTGACCGACTGGCCCGCGACGGGTGCGCCATCGTTGACCTGATAGGCGCGGGCCTCAAAGCGGTTCATCGGAAGGAACTCGCCTTCCTCAAGCTTGCGACCGCCGCCGCTTAGCTTTTGGGCAAGTTTGATCGCTTCTTGCCGCAGATCGCAGCGCATGATGATCGGGATGATACTGACGGCCAATATCGGCCCGATCGAACCGAAGATGTAGGTCACCGAATATCCAACAGCGATGTTGGTCTTTAGCTTTTCAGCCTCGTCCGAGGCCAGCCCCAGCAGGTCGATGGCATTTCCAGCGGTGCCGATAATGGCCGATTGCGTCAACCCACCGGCTGCCAGCCCGGCCGCCAACCCCTTGTCCAGCCCGGCCCAGCGGGCCACGACGATGACAAAGAACAACCCCCACAGGGTCATCATGAACGCGGCCAACAACTTGGTCAGAGCGGTTCGGTTCAGCGCCGCAAAGAACTGTGGCCCGCCATTGTAGCCGACCATGAAAATAAACAATGAAAAGAATATGTTCTGAACATCCGTGCTGAGGTTGATGCCGCCGATCTGCCCAACGAACACCGCCACCAGCAACGTGCCCGCGATCCCGCCCAGTTCGAATTTGCCGACCCTGAATTTGCCGACGCCGTATCCCAGACCCAGACACAAAAAAAGCGCCATGATCGGAAAGGCGCGGAGCTGTTCGGTGACTAATTCCATTTTTTAATCCCCAGGTTGCGACTCTGGCATGTCCAGTGCCGTGCCGGCACCTCAGGACGCTGATAATGCTTGAGAAATTGAATGATCCCGATGCGTCGAAAACAGGTAAGCACCGGTTGCGGATTCTGTCAAACTTCGACAGCTTCGTTTTTGTGAATATTTTTGGCAAGAAAGAGGGCCACGCGCCAAGACGCGTGACTGACCAGATTGAAACGACAATAGGTCTGGCATTGCTTGTCGTGCGGACCGCAACAGATCCGCAGTTCAGGTGCCATAGCGGCTCATTCCTTATCCACTGGCTTCTTTTGACCGAAAACCAGCAGGTCGGTCTGCGCGGAAATATCATCGAATGACGCCGCAGACAGCGGCGCGCAACCGTTACCGAAATCCACGACATTGGCGTAGTTATCAAAAAGAATGTCGCGCAAGCGCCGGTTCTCTGAAGCGGTTGGTTGTGGCGTATACTCCAGATAAATCGGCGGGTTCAAACGGCCCAGTGTTTCAAGGGCACCTTCCAGGACCTGCGTTTCATGCCCCTCGACGTCCAGCCAAATCAGTCGAAGATCGTCCAGATTATCCAGCCCATCCACCGTGATGACGTCTACGGATACGCCCTGTCCGCCGTTTTCAACAAACCGGGACCCGCCGCTGTTCAATTCGTCGTGCATAAATGGCAGGGTTCCGGGCGACGATGACGCGCCAGCATTCACCAGCTCTACCTGATCACTCAGCCCGTTTATTCGAACATTCTTCGACAGCAAGTCGAAATTGATCGGGTCGGGTTCGATGGCGATCGCGCGCGAGCACGGAATATCCTTGAAGAAATAAACCGTGTGCGTCCCAATGTTCGCCCCGATTTCAAGGATGAGACCACCGGCGATATCAATACCCGACCCGCGCAGAAACTGAGTGATCTGGAACACCGGCTCGCGACTGAATGCGCCAGTCAGGGTAATCTGCTCGCCGATGACATCATGAGGATAGTACACCAGCGAATGATCGTTCAGATCGCGGTAGAACATGACCTGATTGGAGCGAAAACTTCGCAGTATCTCACGTCTGATTTTGGCATTCGAAAGTGCAATGTTGCTAAGGCGTTTCGCCAAGTTTGTTCGTAAGCCCATTGGGCACCTTTTTGTTGCGGGCAATAGCCCGGGATTCGATTTGGCATATTGGACCTGTCAGGCTGCGATCCGGTCGGTGCCAAGATTACTGCGTGCAACTTAAAGAACAACAGGTCCTTAACAGCAATCAAGAGATCATGCATTGTCCGGCGATGTGAACTTTTGGGTGCATCATGGGCCGAGACCCAGCGTCGGATCGCGAATATGGGCGCGCAGTTCGAATCCCCGCCGGAACGGATTATGTTCCACTAATTATTGTCTTTAACTATTGTAGGTATCAAAAAGGCCACTGTGTAAGATTGCTGTGCGACAATCCGCACTCGCACGCCTGTGGCACGGTGTAAATCGTTGATGAAAATAAGGAAATCATGGTGCTGCTGGAGAGAATCGAACTCTCGACCTCTCCCTTACCAAGGGAGTGCTCTACCTCTGAGCTACAGCAGCGCTGTGGGCGGGTGATTAGACTCAAACGAAACGGGGCGCAAGGGTGTCTGGACGGTTTTTTTCGCCTCCTGTAGAGAAAGGTAATGGCAGAGAAAAATTCACCCAAAAAACACGGCAAATCCGGGGACGCGCGCGAAGAGCGGCTGAAAGCGGCGCTCAAGGCGAATATGGCGCGGCGCAAGGCGCAGGCCAAGGCGCGCGCGACCCAAAACGACAGTGCCGACAAGGACGAGGGATAAGAGCAGATGGATTCGATTCTGGTAACGGGCAATGGGCCGCTGAACGGTCAGATACCGATTGCGGGGGCCAAGAACGCGTGTTTGACGCTGATGCCCGCAACATTGTTGAGCGAAGAACCGCTGACGCTGACCAATGCGCCGCGCCTCAGTGACATCAAGACCATGACGGCTTTGCTGCAATCGCTGGGGGCCGAAGTGTCCTCGTTGCAGGATGGTCAGGTGTTGGCGATGTCCAGCCATGATCTGACCAGTCAGACGGCGGATTATGAGATCGTGCGCAAGATGCGGGCGTCCAACCTGGTGTTGGGACCGTTGCTGGCGCGGTTTGGGGAAGCAGTAGTGTCGTTGCCCGGTGGCTGCGCGATCGGTGCGCGGCCCATGGACCTGCATGTCGAAGGACTGGAGGCGCTGGGTGCCGAGATCGAGTTGCGGGACGGCTACCTGCACGCCAAAGCGCCGGGCGGGTTGAAGGGTGCCGTGCATGAGATGCGCTTTGCCTCGGTCGGGGCGACGGAAAACATCGTCATGGCCGCCACGCTGGCCAAGGGCACCACGGTTTTGAAAAACGCCGCGCGCGAGCCCGAGATCGTCGATCTGGTGGACTGCCTGCGCAAGATGGGCGCGCAGATTTCGGGCGAGGGCACCCCGACCATCGAAATTCAGGGCGTTGACCGGCTGCACGGTGCGACCCATCAGGTTGTCACCGACCGGATCGAGTTGGGCACTTATATGCTGGCCCCAGCCATGTGCGGCGGCGAGGTTGAGCTGTTGGGCGGTCGGATGAAACTGGTCGAATCCTTTGCGGCCAAACTGGATGTGGCCGGGGTTCATGTCGAAGAGACCGAAAAGGGCCTGAAGGTTGCCCGCAAGAACGGGCGCGTCAGCGCGGTGGATGTGGTGACCGAACCCTTCCCGGGCTTCCCGACCGATTTGCAGGCACAGATGATGGCGCTGATGTGCACGGCCGAGGGGACATCGGTTCTGGAAGAGCGCATCTTCGAGAATCGCTTTATGCACGCCCCGGAACTGGTGCGGATGGGCGCGGAAATCGAGGTGCATGGTGGTACGGCCACGGTCACGGGCGTTGACCGGCTGAAAGGCGCACCGGTGATGGCGACAGATTTGCGGGCCTCGGTCTCGTTGATTCTGGCCGGGCTTGCAGCCGAAGGCGAAACAACGATCAGCAGGGTCTATCATCTTGACCGCGGATATGAGCATGTTGTGCGCAAGCTGGAAGGCGTGGGCGCAAAGATTGAACGGATCAAAGGTCAATGACAGACGCAAGTTTTGAAGACGGGCGCGAAGCCCCGCTGAATCTGGGCGCGCAGGATACGGATGACCTGCAGGTCATCTCGACCCTTGCGCAGGACGCGGTGTTTCCGGTGACCGAGATGACGTGGCAACCCGCAAAGCGCCGGTTCGGCCTGCTGCTGAACCGGTTCCGCTGGGAAGACAAGGACGCCGCCGCCCGCCGGGATCGGCGGTTTGAGCGTGTTCAGTCCGTTCTGGTCTTCGATTCGGTGCTGTCCGTGGCCAGTCAGGGCATCGACCGCAGCGACAAGGACTTGATCCTGTCGTTGCTATCGGTGGACTTTGAGGCCGTCGAAGACGGTGCCGGTCAGGTCTTGCTGACACTGGCGGGCGACGGGGCCATCCGGCTAAAGGTAGAGGCGCTGGATGCCACGCTCAAAGATGTGACGCGGCCGTATCTGGCACCTTCGGGTCAGGCACCGCATCACCCCGAATAGATGCAGAACAAGCGCGGCATATCTCAGGCGTTTTCACAAACCCCAACCGGGGTGATCCTGCGCCGCGCGACCGTTTTTGACGTGTTCGATCTAAGCCGGGTTCTGATCCGGTCGATCACTGTGCTGTGCCGGGCGGATCATCAGGATGATCCGCTGGCCATCGCGCAATGGATTGCGAACAAGGACCCGGCGACGATCCGGGGCTGGATCACCGGCGGAGCGCAGATTTGGCTGGCGGAATGTGCGGGGCAGGTTGCCGCAGTGGGAGGTCTGCATGATGCTGAGATCACCTTGCTTTACATTGACCCGGATCATGCCGGGCATGGCATTGGCGCTGCCTTGTTGCATCGTATGGAACTGGACCTGATCGCCGCAGGACATTCCGAGGCCCGGCTTGAGGCGACGCGCACGGCCCAAGCGTTTTATCAGCGGCACGGCTGGCAGCCTACGGGGCACTGCAGCGACCGGCAGGCCCTTTCCTGTTTGACAATGCGCAAATCGCTGCACCCTGCCGAGAAGGGTTGAGGCCAGCCCATCCCGGCGATATGTCCCGAACAAACGTCCCGGAGTGCCAGATCATGCCCGTTTTCCTCGACACCACGCTGCCCGATTTCGAACCTGCCTTTCAGGCGCTGTTGTCGGCCAAGCGCGAAGACAGCCCGGATGTGGACGCCGTCGTGGCGCAGATCATCGACGATGTGCGTACCCGGGGTGATGCCGCTGTTCTTGAGCTGACGGCCAAATTCGACCGGCTTGAACTGACGCCCAAGACGCTGACCTTTTCCGCCGACGAAATCACCGACGCGGTCGCCCGGGTTTCGGACGAAGACCGCGCAGCACTCGAGCTGGCTGCCAAACGCATCCGCGCCTATCACGCAAAACAGATGCCCGAGGATTGCCAGTGGACCGATCCGGCAGGAGCGACGCTGGGCTGGCGCTGGTCGGCGGTGTCGGCGGCGGGTCTGTATGTGCCGGGGGGGCTGGCCTCTTACCCGTCTTCGGTTTTGATGAATGCGATCCCCGCCAAGGTGGCCGGGGTCGAGCGGCTGGCCATCGCCGTGCCCACACCGGACGGGCAGGTGAATCCGCTGGTTTTGCTGGCGGCGCAGCTGTCCGGGGTGGATACGATCTATCGCATGGGTGGCGCGCAGGCGATTGCGGCGCTGGCCTATGGCACCGAGACTGTCGCGCCGGTGGATAAGATCACTGGCCCCGGCAACGCCTTTGTTGCCGCTGCCAAACGTCGTGTGTTCGGCAAGGTGGGCATCGACATGATCGCTGGCCCGTCCGAGATTCTGGTCATCGCCGACAAGGACAACGATCCCGACTGGATCGCGCTGGATTTGCTCAGCCAGGCCGAACACGACGAAAGTGCGCAATCTATCCTGATCACCGATGATGCCGCGTTCGGGCGGGCCGTGGCCGATGCCGTTGAAAAGCGTTTGGAAACCCTGCAACGCCGCGCAATTGCCGGACCCAGCTGGCGCGATTTTGGCGCAGTGATCACGGTGCGCGATCTGGACGAGGCCGCGGCCCTGTCAAACCGCATCGCCCCTGAACATCTGGAACTGTGCGTGGCCGATCCGGTCAGCCTCAGCCAGAAAACCGTTCACGCGGGTGCGATATTTCTTGGCCAATACACCCCCGAGGCCATTGGGGATTATGTCGGTGGCCCCAATCACGTCCTGCCCACCGCGCGCTCGGCCCGGTTTTCCTCTGGCCTCAGCGTGATGGACTTCCTCAAGCGCACAACGCTCAGCCAAATGACGCCAGAGGCACTGCGTGCCATCGGCCCCGCTGCCGAGAAACTGGCGCAATCCGAAAGCCTTGAGGCGCACGGGTTGTCTGTTACGGCGCGGCTCAAGCGCCTTAACGGTTGATCTGCCTATATGGCCGTCAGGCCACACCCGGCCTGATCCTGAGAGGTGCTGTTCGGAATGGGCTTGAACCATGCCGCCTTTCTGCGGCGCTTTAGCAGCGATAACCGGGCAAAAAAGGAGCCTTGAGTGGAACGCGTGGCAACCCTGTGGATCGGCAAACGGTTCAGCTTTCTGGAACATCTGTGCCTGAAATCCTTTGCGGATGTCGATCAGAAACCCATCGTCTACCACTATGGTGAGCTTGAGGACATTCCCGCCTATGTCGAAGCCCGCGATGCCCGAGAGATCTTTGATGCCCCTGAAATCTACCGTGATCCAATTAACCGATCCGTGGCCGTACATGCGGATTTGTTCCGGCTAAAGCTTATGCTGGAAACGGATTTCATATGGGTCGACGCAGATGCCTACGCGCTGAGACCGTTTGAAACCAAACAGGGCTATTTGTTTCCGGTGGGAAATCGAAAGAAACAACGCCTTATGAATGGTGTGTTGGCTTTTCCGTCTGGCAGCCCGGCCTTGCGGAAGATGTGCGATTTTGCCTTTGAGAGCGATCTGGTGCCGCCCTGGTGGCCGGAGATGGAGAAACAGGCGTATCAAAGTATTTTCGGTAAATCCACGTATTGGAGCCTGCCTCTGTTCAGCCTCGGCCCACCCATGCTTTATCATTTCGTATCGCAAAGTGATGAAGGGTCAATGGCAACATCCCGTACAGAACTATACTCGATTCCGCCCCGATACCGTAGTTTGTGGAACGATCCCGATATGTCGAAACTTGATTTCCTCGAATGGCAGGACAAGATGTCGATTCACTTTTATGGGTCTTGGTTCAGGCGCATGTATGCCGGTGTGCTAGACTTTAATCCCGGTTCACTAGTGGATCAGTTGTTGAAAAAACATGAAATTGATCCTGCCGAACATCCGATTTGACTTTTTCCCACGTTGTTCATTGTTTTTTCTTGCGATAAGTCTGATCCGACCTGAACGGACCAGACGCCCATGACCCGCATTTCACATATCGAACTGGATGACCGAAACCTGCCCCCGCCGACCCCCGAGATCGAGCAGGAACGCAAGGTTGCGATTTATGATCTGCTCGAAGACAACAGCTTTGCGCTGCCTGTCCGCGACGACCGGGTGGTGCCGGATGGCCCCTATCACCTGCAGCTGTCGATCCGCGAAAAGCGACTTGTCTTCGACATCGCCACCGAGGCCAGCGAAAAAGCGGCTGAGTTTCACTTGTCTCTGGGTCCATTCCGGCAGGTGGTCAAAGACTATTTCCAGATCTGCGAAAGCTATTTTGACGCGGTGAAATCGCTGCCGCCCAGTCAGATCGAAACCATCGACATGGCCCGGCGCGGGATTCACAACGAAGGCAGCCGGGTACTGCAGGAACGGCTGGAAGGTAAGGCTGAAATTGATATCGACACGGCCCGCCGCCTTTTCACGCTGATTTGCGTGCTGCATTTCGGAGGGTAACGCGTGAAGGCTTTGCCGCAGTCGGTCCTGTTTTGTTGCGACCATAACGCGGTGCGGTCCCCCATGGCCGAGGGGATTATGAAAAAGTTCTATGGCACAGGCACTTACGTGCAATCTGCCGGTGTCCACAACGATCTGGAAATTGACGGCTTCAGCATTGCGGCCTGCCACGAGGTTGGCGTCGAGCTGTCCCGCCACCGGTCGCGGTCCTTCGACGAGATGGAACAATGGGGCGATGACCTCAGTTCTTTCGACCTGATCGTCGCCCTGTCCCCGGCCAGTCAGCGCAAGGCGCTGGAACTGACCCGGATTTTCCATCTGGATGTCGATTATTGGCCGATAATGGACCCCACCGGAATGGGCGAGACCCGCGAACAAAAGCTACATCACTACCGACAGACCCGCGATCAGATCATCAAGCATCTGAAAGACCGCTGGGGCGAACCTACGGAGTGACCATTAACCGGACCGTCAAAACCTATTTTGATGCCTTCAATGCCGGTAATGTCGATGCCATGCTGGCCTGCCTGTCCGACGACGTGGCCCATCACGTAAACGAAGGCCAGATTCGGGTCGGCAAAGAGAAATTCGCCGCCTTCTGCGCCCATTTGAACCGCTGCTACCGCGAGACCCTGACCGATATCGTGGTGTTCGAGGCCGAAGGCGGTTCCCGCGCTGCGGCTGAGTTTATCGTGAACGGTACCTATCTGGAAACCGACGACGGCTCTGCCCATACACGGCATTGCACGAACTGCCGAACTGCAGAATTCGCAAGAGAAAAGATGGTAGCGACCCATACGTTAGAACGCCATCGTCAAGACAAGGGGCTGACGGGTATCACTTTATAGCGAACCATGACTTTGTTTTCATAGTGGATAACCTTCCATCCCTAGAACAAGCAAGAGCTTTTGAAAGTGGCCTGAGGCAGTATCAAAGTGACTACTGTCGCGTCTCAAGTTGATTGTGAGGAAGTCATTGTAATCGATTGGTCACTGCTTGTTCAAAGGTGCGTTCTGGGCTCAAAGCGGAAGTCACCGCTTATTCGTCTGAAGCGGCAAGATCGCTCTATACAGCCTGCAATTTCACCCTCTACTGTAACAAAAATCTACTTCCAGGGGCATCGCGCAATGAAAGTCGCAACCGCCGCATACAACCTCGACTGGCTCGACAGTTGGGCGCAGTACGAGGACAAGCTGGACCGCTGGGTCGCGCAGGCCGCCGGGCAGGGGGCCGAGTTGTTGGTTTTTCCCGAATACGGCGCGTTGGAGGTGTCGACGCTGGACGGGGCCGAGGATGCCGGTGATCTGGAACGCTCAATCAGCGCGGTTTCGGATCGGATGGAGGACGTACAACGCCTACACGCTCGCCTTGCGAAAGAGTACAACACATACATTCTGGGCGCATCCGCCACGGTGATCGCCGGACCGGGTCGCCCGGTGAACCGTGCCGCGATTTATGCGCCGGATGGTGGGCAAGACCATCAGGACAAGCAGATCATGACCCGGTTCGAGCGCGAGGTCTGGGACATTGCGCCTGGTGGACCGTTGAAATTATTCGACACTGCACTTGGAAAAATCGGTGTTCTGATTTGCTATGACAGCGAGTTTCCCTTGCTGGGCCGTGCTTTGCAGGACGCTGACCTGATCCTTGTTCCGTCGTGTACCGAGGCTTTGTCAGGCTATTGGCGCGTCCGCATCGGGGCAATGTCACGCGCGCTGGAAAATCAATGTGTTACGGTGATGGCGTCCCTGGTCGGCAGCAACGATTGGTCCCAATCCGTGGACATGAACACTGGCACGGGTGGCATATTCGGCCCGCCCGATAGGGGCTTTCCACCGACCGGGGTGCTGGCCGAGGGCACCCTGAACCAACCCGGCTGGACCTATGCCGACGTCGATCTTGCGACCATTGCCGACGTCCGCGCGGATGGTCACGTGTTGAACCGAACCCACTGGGACGAACAGACCCCCGGGGCTGTTTCAGTCACAATATCCTCTCTTTAGGTGATTCCGCCCTTGAAATAAGGGCCAAATAGGCTCATTTAGGCGCACATCCCCGCAGATTCTGCGGGTGCAACGTAATTATGGAGACAACATGGCCAAGGAAGATACGCTCGAATTTCCCGGTGTCGTGAAGGAACTTCTGCCTAATGCGACGTTTCGGGTCGAGCTGGAAAACGGCCATGAGATCATCGCACATACCGCAGGCAAGATGCGCAAGAACCGCATCCGAGTTCTGGCTGGCGACAAAGTACAGGTCGAAATGACCCCCTATGATCTGACCAAGGGTCGGATCAACTACCGCTTTAAGTAACGCCAGCCATATGGCGTTTATCTTAGGATCGGGCAGCCCAAGGCGGCTGGACCTGCTGGCTCAGCTTGGCGTGCAGCCCGATGCCATCCGCGCCCCTGACATCGACGAAACGCCCCTGAAAGGCGAACTGCCGGTTCCCTATTGCAACCGCATTACACGCGCAAAAGTGCAGGCGGTTCAGGCTGATAGCGAAGATGTCACCCTATGTGCGGATACCACTGTGGCGCTGGGTCGTCGCATTCTGGGCAAGCCCGAGAATGCCGGACAGGCCGCTGAATTCCTGCATGCCCTGTCCGGGCGGCGGCACCGTGTGATCACTTCGGTCGCGGTGCGACAGGGGGATCGGGTGCTGCAGCGCAACGTGGTCTCTCAGGTCAAGGTCAAGCGGTTGTCGGACGTTGAAATCAACGCCTATCTGGCGACCGGCGACTGGCAGGGCAAAGCTGGGGCCTATGCAATTCAGGGCCCGGCCGGGGCTTTCATCCCATGGATTTCCGGGTCGTTCACTGGCATCGTCGGGCTACCGCTGTCCGAGACCGCCGCCCTTTTGCAGGGCGTCGGCTATCCACTATATCGTGAGGCATCATGAAGGGTCGCACCATCGTTTTGGACCACATCGAAAACCGCGAGGCCGCGGCACTGATGGTGGATGGAAAACTGGATGATTTCCTGATCGCGACGGACGCTCCCGCACCCGGCACGATCTATCGCGCCCGTGCCGATCGCCCCGTCAAAGGGCAGGGCGGCATGTTCCTGACCACCCCCGATGGCCCCGCCTTTTTGCGTCAGGTCAAGGGACTGGCGCCCGGAACACTGATGCTGGTGCAGGTCACGGGTTATGCCGAGCCTGGCAAGGCGCTGCCAGTGACCGACCGGGTGCTGTTCAAAAGTCGCTATGCGATCGTAACGCCCAATGCGCCGGGCCTGAATATCTCGCGCAGCATCCGGGATGAGGATGAGCGCGACCGCCTGCTTGAGATCGCGCATGAGTGCATGGACGGCACCGGCTATGGCCTGATCCTCCGCTCTTGCTGCATGGGTGAAGACGCGGGCGAGATCGCAGAAGATATCAATTCGATGCTGGCCGACGCCGATCAGGTTCTGAACGACCCCGGGAGCGAGCCCGAGCTGCTGCTAGAAGGCGACGATCCCCATGTTCTGGCCTGGCGCGACTGGACCGATCCGGCCGAGGTCGTGACGCAGGCAGGCGGGTTTGAGGCACAAGGCGTCCTCGACGCGCTGGACGTGGCACGCGGGATTGCCGAACCGCTGGCGGGCGGCGGGCATCTGTATATTCAACCGACGCGCGCGCTGGTTGCTGTGGATGTTAACACCGGTTCGGACACGTCGATGGCGGCTGGAACCAAGGCCAACTTCGCGTGCGCCAATGGCCTTGCCCGCGCGCTGCGCGTACGGGGCCTTGGCGGGCAAATCACGCTGGATCTGGCCCCCATGCCCAAGAAAGACCGTCGTGGTTTCGAATCCGCCTTGCGCGCCGCGTTCAAGGCAGATGGTGTTGAGACCATATTGGCTGGCTGGACCCCGCTGGGCCATTACGAATTGCAACGCAAACGCGGTCGCATTCCGCTGGCGGAGGTGCTGAAATGAGTTGCCCGATCTGCGACGAAGACACGGTGGCCAAGTTCCGCCCGTTCTGTTCCAAACGCTGCGCCGACGTTGACCTGGCCAAGTGGCTGAACGGGTCCTATGCGGTCGCGTCACAGCGGGAAGAAGACATGGATGCGGATGTTTCCGAAGCTGAAGCAGAGCAATCACGTCCACATTGAAAAAATGTCAAAAAGCCTCTGGACACTGCCTGTAGCAAGTCATAGAACGCCTCCACCCAACGGCAAACGCCGTTCCCGTGCCCGGGTAGCTCAGGGGTAGAGCAGTGGATTGAAAATCCTCGTGTCGGTGGTTCGATTCCGCCCCCGGGCACCATTTAATATAAAATTATCTATATATTTCTGGAGATTGCTGCAGGCGCTGCTGTCTCTATCCACCTTAATGCCCACCCTATTCGTTTCGAAGGTGTTTATAGCGCGGCGCGGCTATTGGCAGACAGAGGCGCGGCTATTGGCAGAAATATAGCTGGATGATATCGCGCGCCGCGCCAGATTAGACGATCTCAACAGCGCTCAGTCCCATAGCTGCCAACGCAGGCAGTGGATCATCGCTTACTATAGCGCGGCGGTAGCTTCCGGACAATTTGGCACGATTTGTCGGACAGAATGTACAACACAGCTCAATCCTCTTCGTTCAACTCCATTTGCAACAGCATTTCCCCCCGCCATTTGAATCGGTAGAACCGTAAGGGGGAGCCGTCCAACGTACTTCCGAAGTCGATTTCAACGTCGTCATCTAGATATGCTATAGCATTCCGCAAATCGCCTACGGTGAGCGGGTAGCTGGTACCTGAGATCATTTCGCCAGGTCGTTTGGGCATTTGAATAGTTGAGTAGGACTTTTTTGACATGCTCATCTCCATATTGCTTTCTTTTATCCAACATGGTCGCTAGCAACGCGGCGTTGTTATTGGCGATGAAACCAAAGAACCATGTCGAACTCATCTCTCGCGGTCCGTTAGCTGCCATAGTCGGACGCAACCTTCTATAGCGCGGCGGCTTTCGGACAATTTGGCGGGGTTTGCTAGACAAGTCTGTTAAGGCAAAGCTTATAATTCGGGCTGTTGATATGGGGGCATCTGCCTGCCCCCATACTCATTTTGAACTAGGCTACTCAACGGAAAGCACTGTAGCCGAGCAATCCGAATTATTAATCAGGCCCAGTGCCTCGCCCACGTTCATGCCACCAAAACCGTTTCTGGCGCGATATCTGATCAGGACAGAATGATAGCCCTCATCGTTAACAGGCGTGATCCGTGTATCGATGAGCTCAAAGCTGTCCGGCTCTCTCATCATGTCTTTAACTGCTCGTTTGAAGTCTCTGTGCGATCCATCCCATGCGCTCAAACAGTGAAAACCTTTGCGCTTTTCCTCTGCTGCTTGTGCCTCAGCAAGACGCCTTTCCGCTTCGTCCTTCTCTTTTGCGATCCGTTCCTTTTCTAGACGCTCAGCTTCTTCCTTCGCAGCAGCTTCAGATGCCAACCTTTCGGCCTCGAGCTGAGCAGCTTTTTCCCTCGCAGCTTTTTCCGCTGCAACTTCAGCCTTATTTTGTGCCCATTTTCCGGCGTCTGAGAACCCGGCTGCTTCAGCGGCTTTCATATCCTGCGCATTTTCGAACCCTGCTTCTCGGGCTTCTGTGTTCCCCCACATGACCCCGGCGGTTCCCATGCCGATAAACCAGAAAACAAAAGCAACCGGAACTATGATCACCCCCCTCTTTCGCTTACCTTTCTTGAACAACAGAACGATTCCGTAAATCGTCGCCCCTAGCCAAAACAGGGACAAAGTAAGTGCAAATGCCTCAAACATTAGTGCCTCAATTAGTGGATGATTTATGTAAGCCCTTTTGTATCATGAGATTTCATCCTTTGGGAGAGCGACGGATTGTCATACACGCTCAAGACTAAGATAGTCGACGTTGAACCTTTCCGCCTTTGCAGGACAGATGGCGCTTTCGTTGAATAGCCGAGCGCAGTCTTAGGACTGCGGGGACGCAAAAGTCGGCGCAAAATAGGTGGCCGCGCCGGATTAAACGATCTCAACGGCGCTCAGTCCCATAGCCGCCAACGCAGGCAGTGGATCATCGCTTACAAACGCCGTGATCTTATCAGGGTGAAGCTGGGCAGCCGCAGCATCAGAATAGAACATATAGCTGCCCTGTGCCGCCTGAACCTTCGCAACATCCACACCCAGCTCGAGAAAATCCACCATGCGTGGTGACTGCGCAAGCGCAGCTATGATCGCGGGGCTGGTCACGCTGGCGATATCGCGATCCGTCCAGTCGCCGGATGTGACGGCATAAAGGTTGCTGCCACTGTCCTGCCACCGCCCGTCGGAAATGCTGTCGATCTGCTGGGCCTGCCCGAGAACGACAAACGTGTGGTTGGCTGGCTCGATGAGCGCCACCGGCACAATGTTCGTAACCGTCTGTGCCATGCGATACCCCCTGATTTACCTGCGAAATACTGACGTACCTGCGCAATCTCCTGATCGGTCAGACGGCGGTTTGCCTGAAACGTCCCGTAGAACCGCATGGCGGCGCGATTGCCGCCGCTGATTTCAAACGGACCCGCGCCGCCGTCTGCTATCGGCTATGCAACAGAGTAGTTTTTCGCGTTGTCATTTGCGTTGATGTTTCTGTCGGTGCCTGACGCCCACGAGGACAACACCATATCCAAGCCCACCGGGGATTGACCGACACTCACAGACGACGACAGCGCGCCCCATGCGGCACGAACCAGATTGGTGCCATTTTGAAGAGAAACCAGCGGCTGCCGGTGCTGATAGTTGCTCGGGCCGCTGATGCGATTGGAGACGATATGCGGGTATGAGGCGTTGAAGCTGTTCAGGCGAAAGGCCGTTACATTGGTGGCCTCTGCACTGAACGGCAGCGCGCCCGCTGAGAGTTCGTCATCGATGCCGTCGAAGTTAAGAAACCTGCGCCCGTCGCCGTCTTCCTGAAAGGTAGGACGATAGTTTGTGTTGGTCGACTGAACCGCGTGGTGCCCGTTGCCGCTTTTGTCGTTGATCCGGGCTACGGGGTCGCCGGGTGTTGTAACCGGAATGGTTCCTGCCGCGTCCTGAAACAACGTGCCCATGTCGGACGGATCAAGCCAAAGCCCCGAAACACCGGAAAGCAAGGATGCAGGGTTGAACGAACTGCCCCAACCAAAGCGCCCGGAATTGAACCGTCCCGCACCGAACCGCCCGACATGCATGGCCTTACTCCTCAACGACCAGTGTTGCTGGCCCGACCATCCAAAGCCGCTCATCGTCCTTGAGCTGCATCGGCTTGCTGTCCAGCGGCAACAGAGGATGCCCCAGCTTGGCGGCAAGTGTTGGCAGGTCGTCAGACATCGTCGTGACATAGCGCGCGATTTTGCTGCGATGTCTGTCCTCCGGATTAGACAACAGAATATCGGTGACGCCGATGGCCGTGTAACGGGCGCTGGTATCCCAGTCGCTCAAAGCGTTAAATTCCGTGCTTGCCATTGATTATTGTCCTTCCGTTTTAACGGTTCATGTAGTCGGCGATGAAGCCCTGCGATTGCGCAAGGCAGATGGCGTTTCCGCACCCATCACTCCCCCCACCAGAAATTGCTGATCAGCAGCTCGGCCCGTGCCCCGCGCGCGTCATTGGATTTGCCGATGGTGTAGGTGGTCTCAACAGGCGTGATCCGGAAGGCCGAGAAGACCTCGCGGATCTCGGGCACATCGTTGATGGACATGAGGAACTTGCCTCGGATGCCCTTTAGCTGAGTGGCGAGGCGTTCGAAATCGGCGCGCTCGAACAGCGCTTTGCCATAGTCGTTCTCACAGCCCCAGTAGGGCGGATCGAGATAGAAGAATGCGCTCGACCGCTCAATCCGGCGGATGAAATCAGCATAATCCAGGCAGGTCACCGTGACGCCGGACAGGCGGCTGTGCAGTGCTTCCAGATCCGGCTCCAGCGTGGTCAGATTGAACCGGGCTGGACGGTCGGGCGCGAGGCCGAAATTCCGCCCTGAGACCTTGCCGCCAAAGGCAGTGCGCTGCAGATAAAGGAACCGAGCTGCGCGCTGCATGTCGGTCAAAGTGGAGGGATCGGTTTCGACCAGGCGGATGAAATTGGCCTGCGTGGTCAGCTGGAACCGCAGCAGATCGAGGAAGGCGACATAGTGCTCCTGCAGAATGCGGAACAGGTTGTAGACGTCGCGTTGGGCGTCGTTGATGAACTCGGCCCTGGCCTGTTTGCGGCGGCGCAGGAAGATACCGCCCATGCCGACAAACGGCTCGGCGTAAGTCAGGTGCGGATCCGCGTCGATGATGGCGCAGATGCGTTTGGCCAGATTGCGTTTGCCGCCCAGCCAGGGGGCGACAGGTTTGGTCTGCTCGATGTCATGCTTTGACATTTGTTCTCGAATCGTTCTCTTATGCGGCCATCTCATGATCATGAGTGCGGACGGCCTTGATTTGCGTCAGGTCGGCGGGGTGTCTTGGCTGGCTTCCCCGTGGTTATGGGCGGTTGCTGCCGCCCATACCTCCGCTTAACGGTAGGTGTTCAGAACCTCCTGCAGGGTGGCGTAGTGGCCCCGATACTCGAAGGAACCGAACTGGCCACCAATGCGTACCGCGAGGTAGAAGATCAGGCTAAGGGCAATGGCCGGTGGTGCTTTCATCAGCCACGCCAGCTGTGGAAAGACAGCCCAACCGGACTTTTGCGTCACCGCATCTTTCAGCATTGCCTTCAGGAACTTCAAGTCGCAGCGGGCGCGGTCCCACCGGTCACCACCAACGGCATAACCGAAGTCATGGTGCCGCCAACTCGCGCCCCTGAAGAACCAGCTCGCCGTTTGGGTGATGAACCGACGCAGGGGATCGGGAAGCCAATACGGCCCCAGCCCATTGCCAAAGCGTTTTTGTTGAACCGGGGTCAAGTCACTGAACGATGGCCTGCACATCAGTTCACCTCGATGCCAAGCGCAGCGGCCATGGCAGCCGCCTTCACCTTGCCGCCTTCGAGAATGGCCTCGTATTTCAGCGGATCGGCTTCGGCCTCCAGATCCTCTTCAAGCATCACGCGCAGGCCCGTTGTCTGTGAGATGATTGCTTCGAACCGGCTGGCCTTGGCGACGATCTTCTGCGCGATGTCGGCTTCTGTTTTGCTTTGGATACCAGCTTCGCCAGCGATCAATGCCGTTTGATCTACGCGAGCGGTACCGGCGATGACTGCGCGCGCGGCTTCGGCCTTGCTGGGCCAGCTTTCTCGCTCGTACTGAGGCACCGGCCCGGTGATTTTCGACAGGAAGCCGTCGATCCACTTGACCATCGCGGTTTTTGCGGTGACCAGGTCAGGATAGGTCGGGCGCGGCTTCGCCAGTTCGGTCTCAAGACGCGCTTGAGCGACATCTGACGTCACCACCTGGCCTTCTATGGTGGTGGTGCCATTGTCGAATTCTGCGGCGACGCCCAGCCGCATCAGCTCAAAAACAATCCTCAGACTCATGGTGCTGCTCCGATTTTGAGAATGTCGTATGTGACCTCGTATTGAATGGTCGTGTTCTGGCTCAGTTCCGCGCTGAAGCTGTGCGACAGGACATCATCCTTAGCGAGGTCGAGAAACACCGTTGATGTGACGGTCGTGTCGTTGTTGCTCTGACCTGTTTCATCCGCATTCAGGCCAAAGATATAGCGAACCCGCGCGTCGTTATGGGTGATGGCGGCTTGCCAGAACTGAAGGTGAATATTCGGCCCGCCTGCCAGCAAACGGAACGTTCCGGTCACCTGATATTTCCCTGTCTCCGGGACTGTCAGTCGACCGTTTGGCACATTCGCCCAAACCCTGTGGGAAACCGCGTGCAGACCACCACCTGCCGAGACACCCGTCACAGGGTTGTTTAGCCGGTTCAGGATCGTTGCCGCGAAATTCGGATCATCACCCAGCGCCTCGGCGAGTTCATTGAGTGTGTCCAAGGCAGCAGGCGCGCTGCCGAGCAAGTCGTCGATCCGTGTCTTCAGCGTGGCAGGTGAAATCACCTTGGTCGGTTCAAGCCCGGCACGCGCCTCTGCAACGGTTGCGAAATCCACGGCAAGCGTTTGATCAGCTGATAAATCACCGCCGCCGGTCAGCCCGTCGCCCGCATTGAATTTACGCTCAACCGGCACATATGCCCCCGCCGATTGAACGGTCAGGACAAGGTTTTCCAGATCAGAGAACAGGATGTTTGCCTGAACAATGGCCTGTACGTGGTTCAGCGGCTTGTTCACCGGCGGATCAAAATGGGCGATGGCCACCATGTCACCGTCAGCGTCATAAAGGCCAACCTCACGAACCACAAAGGGGCCTTCCTGCGTCTTAAGCAGGATGGAGAAAAAGGCCGTGTTAGGTTGCTCGGCGATCACACCGGACCCATTTACAGGCTTGCGGCCCTGTTCGTTTTCTAGCGCTGTTTCGCCACCGGATGGAATCCGCGTTCCATCACCCCACGCCATCTCGGTAATGGTGAAGGCTTTGCCATTTGCGATGGCTGCGGCCTCTTTGTTGCGACCGGTTGTAGTCAAAATTCCAAAACTCATGACGGGGTTCCTGCGGTTGCAAAGATGGTGACCGTGGGCACGAAAACGCGCCGAACGGGGATTGTGATAACGGGTGGTGGCGGGACAACAGCCGGGGCTGTGGCTTTGATGACCGCGCCCATGTAAACGCCCACATATGCTTTGCCGCGCGCCGCGACCGCAGTGCGCAGCTCGGTGCCCTGCGAGTGTCGCTTGGTGGCGTTGATCATCCGCCAGATGGCCGCAACCTGCCGGTCGGAAAAATGCCCGCCTTCATCGGGGTACAGAAGCTCGTCGATCTCAACAGTGATGCGGTGGGTGTTGGCCACGCCCATCGGCACCTGCGCGTGCCATTGCTCGATGATGGCCGTCATGCCCAAAAGGCTGAGACCCAGCTTTACACCGGCGTCATAGCCTTCCAGCTTTTGCAACAGCCATGCGTTCTTGAGAATGCGGCGCTGGATCGCTTCGGGCAGGTCAGGGTCGATGAACTCTTCCATCGAATACTCAGCGATCAGCGCGGGCAACGCCTCGGCCGGGCAGGTTTCTGCATCCTTGACCTGAAAAGCGGTAATCGGCTGGTCGCCGATGATTTCGTTTAACGCTTGCAGGTACGCGCTGCCGCGTTCGTCCAGCACTTGCGGCGGCGTGATGCGGTCTAGCTTGGACCGGGGCCAATACGCGGACATCAGACCGCCACCACCACGACCTGCAAGGCCGTGCATCTGCGCCAGGACGACTTCGCAACAGCGGCAAAGGCCAGATTGGGCACATCCGCGTCCACAACGCCGACAATTTCCCGTGCGGCGTCGGTCAGGGCTGACGGGGCAATGTATCCGCCAAGGCTGCGCTCCCATTCATCCAGCACGTCCTGGACAGCCGCCTCGGCGTCGTCAGCGGCCTCTGCGTCGGACAGCACAAGATGCAGCTCGGCGGTGAACGCGTGCGCGGTCGGGGTTTGCACCTGAATGAAGTCACCCTGATGGATGTTGCTCTCGTTGAACACGGACAGCAGCGAGGCGATTTCCTGTGCGTTTGGTGCGCCAGTGTCCATCAAAGGGTAAATGTCCACATAGCCGGGCTGGGGCCGGTCGATATGGACGTCGATGCAGCGCGCATTCCATCCCAGCACGTCTGACACATACCGTTCGCGGTTCAGGCCGTCGCCGATCCGCTCGAAGGCCAACGGCAGGCGTTCGCGGTACCGGGCGTCACTTTCGACCTCAGCCCCACCGCCGGTCTCGGTCAGGTTGGTGACGGCTGAGATGCCGGGGATCGGGTCAACCAATGACGACAAAGCACCGACCGAGAACCCATTGGCGGCGCTGCCGGGTACGGTTGCGGTCGCCAGGACATCAACGGTCGCCTGACCGGCGGGAATGAACGCGGCCAACGTTGTGGCGAACTGGACCAGCCCGCCCGCATCGGCGACCCGTGTCCCGGCCGGGATCAGAATTTGCGACACAGCCGGTTGCGGCGCGGTGAATTGCAGGCTGGTTGAGGCCGGTGCTGCCTGCAGGCGCGGCGTATTGCGGTCCGCCCCGATGATATCCAGCCAGTTGCTGCGCGCATAGGCGACAAAGCAATTCTCAAGCGCCAGCTGCTCCTCGGCCGCGCGCAGGCTGAGCATGTAGGCGATGGTTTCCAGCAGGTACATCTCTGTCTGACTGTCAGACAGGGTGCGGCCGGTGTCGGCTTCGAATTTGGCTTTGGCCTGCTCCAGCAGCTTTGCGGCCTCGCGGGTGACAAAATCAGGCGCACCGGCTTCGTTCAGAGCGGTGATCGGGGCAACATCAGAAGGCATAGGCCACCTCCGTTATCTGGAACTCGTCCAGTACCGCCTCGCGGGGCGACCAGCTGACATTCAGCGTGATCGCCTCGAAGGTGGTCTGAAAGGTGATGTCGTGAACCTGAACGCGCGGCACCCACCGGCGCAGCGCTTCGCGCACTTCAGCCACCACAAACAGGCTGCGCACATTCATCGGGCGGTCGCGGAACTGCTCGAGGCCGCAGCCCTTTTCCGGGTTCAGCGGCACCGACTCTTTGGGTGTGAGGATGCATTGGCGGATTTCCTGCGCGAGATCCTCAAGATCAGGTGCAATCTCGCCCCACGCAGGCCCCTCGGCCGTGCGCTTCATCTGCCAATGTACGTTTGTGATGGTGTTCCGATCCAGCATGCAAGGGTGATGCCGGATCAGAGGGGGCGCAAGATACCTGAACTCAGTTCAGGGGAGACGCCGCCCTAGAGGACTTGATGCCAGCATTCAGGGGAACGGGCATCACGTCAAGGTGTCAATCGCCTACCTGATTGATGCCGTTGATCGAGGTGGCCCCCAGAGTTGTCGAGCCGGTCACAGTGACAGCCCCCTGAACTTCCAGATCGCCCTGCACAACCAGCTTTCCACCAGCGATGGACAAAACGATGCCGCTGGCGTGGCTGATTGTGAACGCCCCACCTTCCCAGATCACCGTTGACCCGTCCGGCATTTCGAAATGCACCGTGCCTTCGTTCCCGGCCGGAGCCGGATCCGCGTCGGAATAAACTGCGCCTAGGATAACACCTGCTTCGCGGTTCGCGTCCATCTGGCAAACCACCTGACTGCCGACCTTTGGGCGGGTGAAAACCTTCACCCCGGACGTGCTGCGCTGCACGACATCGAGCCAGCCGGAGATCAGTTGATCGTTGTCTTCAAACTGAACCCGGACCTGCGATCCGCGCTCGTCGACGACAATGCCGCGTTTCATCTGTTCTGACTGCATCGACTTACGGTTTTTTACTTTGGCTGGCCTGTTTTTCGCTGACACACCCACCCAGCCGAGTGAGATAGATTTCCAGCTTAGCGGGCTCTGCATTGCTTTGCCGAGCGTCTTTGGCGTTTCTGGGCAGAGAGGAAACGGAGGCCGCGCCTCCTTCAATGACCGCTTTGAACGCGCCTATGACCGCAGAGTAATCTGCAACGTCCCTTGTGAATCCTTTGCGCACGTTGATTCTCACTTCACGCATAACAGCGAGTGTGATCTCGACTGCTGTATCATCGTCTTTTAGGATATCGTCGTTCTCGTAAATTTTTGTCACGACACCAATGCAATTAAAAATCTGCGCCCCATCATAAATACTTTCAATGGTGGTCTTGTTTAGGCCACGTTGAGCAACCTGCTGCACGCCAACCGCTGCGAGCCCCCGGTTGGCTAGGGCTGTGTCAGACACGCCTTTCACAGCTCCAGCGACAACCGACGCTGCTGTCAGTATCACAAGAGCCGAAGCCGCATCCTGATTGGTTTGCGAAGTTGTTGCCGCTTGAAAATAAGCCCCCGAAAGTCTGTATGCCAGCTTACTGGCGGAGGCTAAATCTTCGGTTTGAGTAGGCTGGACTAACGCTGCATCGGCGGGCAACACTGCTTTTTCTTTGCTTATTAGGGTTTGCTCTGCACATCCAGCAAGCGTTAGAGCAACAATAGTGGTTGTGAAAATCCGCATTTTTCTTCCCTTATTGTACTTATTAAATGCATTTAAACTCATCCTATTGGCGTATTTGGCCAAGCTTTTTCTTTGGTGGCCAATCGGGTTTTCGTCGAGGCTTTCAAATTGGCCACACCCATTACAACAGGCCCAGTTGAATTTATTTGGGTATGCACGTTACCCAAGATTTCCACCGATCAGTTTCAGATTGATGCTCGTGGTGTACCCGTCCGAGCTAAAGCGATGCTGCGCCATGGTGATCAGCCAACGGCCTGCGTAGCGCCCGTAACGCGGCCCCAGTGCCACGACCTGACCGGCCAGCAAAAGTGGATCGCCAACCGTGGTGATCCGCCCGGTGCCCAGATCATCGTTCTCGCGTGCCAGACGCGCGACACACATCCGCTCGGCATGGGCCTGTGTTTCAACCCGGTCATCCAGCTTCAGCGTGTCACCGGAGGGGACGCGCGGATCCTCGGCTGTGGCGGTCAGCGTTTCTTTGCGGCCGGGATGCAGATACCGAGCCACGGCCTTGGCGTAGAGCTTATGGGTGGACTTGCGGAATCGGTAGCGTGTGACCGGATCGCCTTCGACCAGGTCAAACCGGCGCACTGGGGCTGTGCTCTCGATAGACGCGCGGGTGGTAAAGATCAACTGGTCTCCCTTGACCGAGAAATAGCCCCCCCATTCTTCAGCCAGCCGGGTCAGAAACCGCAGGTCACCCTGTTTGTCCTGCGTGATGCGCTCAAAACTCAGGTCGGCGATTTCACCGACGACGGTGAGACCGTGGCGCTTGGCGACCTTGGCGACGATAGCCGCATGGGCACGCGCGCCTGAAACGCGGTTTCAATCTTGGCCTTTTCCGATTCAACGTCACAGAAGGTCTCGTCAAAGAAGAACCGCAGTTGCTTGGTGCCATTGTCGTTGCCCAGATCCTGCAGGACCGACAGCCCGCGCAGGGGTGTCTGGCGGGCAAACCGGGCGGATTTGGCCTCGGCGTCAGCGGTCGGGCCGGTCAGGTGGTCAGTGCCGATAACGGAGTTTCCAAACAATCCAAGCATCAGTCGTGTCCCCTGCGTTGCGACTCGCGGATCCGCTCCTCGATCTTGTCGGCCGTGCGTTCCGCCAGTTCCTCGAGATCGGGCATGACGTCGCGATCCACGTTGCCCTTGATCTCGATTGTGACCGGCGCGGAGACAGTTGTGGTGCCGCCTGCGCGTGGGTTCACATAGCGCGCGCCATCGACCTCACCGGGCGCGGCAAGCGCCCCGCTGCCACCCGTCGCCAACGCCCCGGCCAGAGCCGCTGCTCGTGCCGCCTTGGTCTGTTTTTTGATGGCCTTGGCAACCAGCTGGTCATATTCGAGGCGTTCATCACGCCAGAAGCAGAACTCGGCCTCGGACATGCCCATCAGCTCGGAATGGGAAAATCCGCATTCGATCAGATGGACATGATCAAGCGGGCTGCTCAGCCCTGTCCGTTTTCGGAAGAATACGAATTTCGTAAGCGGCGTCTGAAGACCGTCTGCTATTGGCTTGAAGTTCCACGGGAGCAGATCGTCGATCTTGTTTTTGGGGTGACCAGTTGCGATGGCTTCGAGCGTGGCCTTGAGATATGCGAAGGGCTCAACACCGTTGATTTTGGCGGTTTCGATCAGAGAAGCGATGCGGCCCCAGGCCTTGCCGCCCTCATCGTGCCCCGCAAACAATGCGTTCTTTCTGTTCAGGGCAATTGGCCTGATTAAATTTTCGACCTGGTTGCTATCGATCTCGACGCACCCGTCATTGAGGAAGGTTTGCAGGTCATCCCAGTGACGGTGGATATATGCCAGTTTTTCGCCGAGGCGAGACTTGGCCGAGACGCGGATGCGCTGAGTTTGCAGCCAGTCGCCGAAGGCAGCGACCAGGGGCGCAGATCGGGTCTTGCGTGCCGAGAGACGCTGGCCGGGGGATGTGCCTCGGATGTCTTTTTCGATAGCATAGATTTCGGCGATCTGGCGCAGGCCTTCGGCGGCGATCTCGGATTTGTCGCGGTCGTGGATTTCCTTGAGCTTGCGGCGGGCGTGCGCCCAGCAATGGGCCACGACGATGGGCTCGCCGCCCTTGCGCGTGGTGCGGGTCAGACGATTGTATCCGGGGTAGCCATCCAGTTGCAGGATGCCGTCGAAGCCTGTGAGGAACTTTTCCGCATTCTCGCCCCGCCGGTCGGGGGCGTAGAAGAACACGACCCCCGGCGGGTCATCGCCGCCCCAATTGCGATCATCGCGGGCCAAAGCCCAGAGATATCCGGTTTTGGTCTTCTTGCGGCCGGGGTCGAGGATCGGGGCTGTCGTTTCGTCCATGAAGAGCTTCGTGGAGGTCTTCAGGTGCTCGGCCAGCCGGTCCACGACCGGGCCCAGATGGAAGGCTGCCTTGCCGACCCAATCCGCCAGAGTGGATCGGTGAATGTCGATGCCTGTACGACCCAGGATTTGGGATTGCCTGTAAAGCGGACAGTGATCGGCATATTTTGACACCAACACATGCGCGATGGTGCCCTCTGTTGGCAGCGCTCTTTCGATCAGGCGTGCTGGTGCCAGGGCCTGGGTCACGCCATCGGTGCAATGGCGGCAGGCGTATTTTGGACGCACGGTGACAATCACGCGCAGTTTGGCGGGCACGATATCCAGCCG
>NZ_JQEZ01000002.1 GCF_000743705.1 Ruegeria halocynthiae
GAAAAAGAAAAGCCGGCGCAAAGAAAAGTCGTCGCGCAAAAAGCACGGTGCAAAAGACCCATTCCGTATCCCTCGTTTAAATAACGATTTTTTGAAAACGTACTACCTAAGCGTGATTTTGCAACGACTTTTTTCTAACCATAGAAGAACAACCCAAATCACTCATTATGCACATTCAATACAGCTCAAGGATGCGACCCCCGCTCCCGGAACCGCCCAAATGAATAACACCAACAAAGCGCTCAAAACGACCGCCCTCATAAAGGTCCAATCGAAACACCACTCCAGATGAAGCAGTCCGCCAAGATGGCGGAAAAACAACTGGCTCCGCTGTCTATTTCTTTAGTGAGCAGAAAACGGTCGTTTTGCGAATAACTTTCCGATGAGTCAGTAATTCCATTCATACTCGATAAGTATCCCTTATCAGAAGTAATTGATTTTGTTTCGAAACCGGCGTAAATTGGCCCCATGAAGCCCCCTGCCCCCTATCTTCCCGCGCCCTCCCCTACCCTGTCCCACGCCGATCAGGAGGCGCTCACCGACCTCTATGTCCGTGGCACGCCACCCAACACGCTGCGGGCCTATGAGCGCGACCTGCTCTATATCACCGCCTGGAAGCGAACGCGCTTCTGCGAGACCGATGCGGCCTTCAAGAAATCCTTGGAATGGCCGGAGCGCCAAGACATTGCCCTCGCCTTCATCCTCGATCATGCGCGGGATCTGGGCGACGCACCACCAGAGGATCGTGCTCGGCGGGCGGCTGAGGCTCTGATTGAACAAGGGTTGCGCAAGTCCCTCGCCTGCCCGGCTCCGTCAACCCTGGACCGCCGTATCGCCTCCTGGCTGGCCTTCCACCGGATGAAAAACCTGACCAGCCCCTTTGGCGCGCCGCAGGTCAAACAAGCCCGCGCCAAAGCGCGCCGCGCCGCATCACGGCCCCCTGCCCCGAAGTCGCAACACCCGATCACCCGCGACGTGCTGGAACAGCTGCTGGCGACCTGCCGCGGCAGCCGCCGCGATTGTCGCGACCGGGCGATCCTGATGCTGGGCTGGGCCTCCGGTGGTCGGCGCCGATCGGAGATCACCGGGCTGAAGCGGGAGGACGTGTCGTTGAAAGAGTTCAATGAGAAAGGCCTGGTCTGGCTGTCCCTGCTCGAGACCAAGACCACCCAGAAGGGCGAAACCCCGCGGCTGGTGCTCAAAGGTCGCGCGGCACAAGCGCTGGTGTATTGGATCGAGGTTGGCCGGATCAGCGATGGCCCCCTGTTCCGTCCGGTCTCGAAATCCGACCGGGTTCTGAAACGCCGCCTCAGCCCGGATGCGGTGTATCAGATCCTAAAGCACCGGCTGGGGCTGGCCGGGCTGCCGGACGGCTTTGCTTCACCGCACGGGTTGCGTTCGGGCTTCCTGACTCAGGCCGCCCTCGATGGTGCTCCAATCCAGGCCGCCATGCGCCTGTCGCTGCACCGGTCCATGGCCCAGGCGCAGAAATACTACGACGATGTGGACATAGCAGAGAACCCAGCGACGGATTTGTTAGGATAGACAATCCAAATGTAAAGAAGGCGGTAACCCGTGGGTTACCGCCTTCAAAGAGACAAAGTTGAGGATGAGTAACCCGCAGGTTACTATTCGTTCAGAACAGCTTCAAAAGCTTCGACTGCTCTCTGAAGCTTAGACCGGTCAACTGAACTGAAGTCCTGGCCCGACAGAATCCTACATTCTCCTCTCCGAGCGGTGACCTTTGATGCACCCACATGAAACTCATACTTTACACTTTCGCTTTTTTCACGCGGCTTACCACTGGATAGCTCGACATCTGGATCCGCCAAGAAAGCATCAAGTGCCTCGTTTTGTTCACTCGAAGTAGACGCACGCGCCAACACATCCCTTAACTTGGCCGCAGAACCGGATGACGCTCGCAGTTTCCGCGCAACCTCTACGCCAAGGTTTCTGGAGACAGCTTTTGGAAACCGCAAGTCGTCCTCAAGCTCATTGAGCAGATAAACAAAGCTTCGAATATAAGATCGCTTCATTTTGTGTAGGGACGAATACAATCTCCCAACCAACGCTTCTGGATCCCCTGCCCCCAAGTCAGCGTCCCTGGAAGCAAGAATTGCTACTTGTGCCATCTCAGCGAAAGTCAGATCCTCCCGAACAACATTCTCTTCCACCATGTCGATATAGAGATCAATGCGATCGCTTTGAACTTCTGCAACTCGAGCCGTAACACTGAAGAAACGCTCATCACCGGTTTCTTCGAAAAGCTGCCTTAGGGCCGTCAATCGTCTCCAGCCTTTTTTGAGCTGGAAGCAACCATCTGGGTCCTTGTAAAGCTCTATTGGCTCTTTCTGGCCACGTTCCTGAATAGAAGCCTTGAGTTCATCCATCTCGTCAGAACTCGCGACAGCCGAAAGATCCAGCCGGTCTCTAGGCAGGTCTGAGGTGAGAATTTCATTAATTCCGACCGCGACTAAAACTCGCCCTTCATCGCGGGCCGTTCGATACTTCTTGGCATCCGAAGCATTTTGCCGTCGCTGCTCGACGCGACTTTCAGTACTTTCATTCAGGCTGCTTGCCGTCTCGCGTACCGCAGCTCCCATCGGTCCCACATCGCGGCGGCGGGATTTTTTGAGATCATTTTCGTCGATCGGAGTGAAGCCAAATTTGTTACCGCTCATTCTACACGCTCCTCAACTTTGGTCCGGGCCTCCCAAGCTCGCAGGACAACATCCCGAAATTCGCCGTAAGCACTATCAAAAGACTGACGCGCCCGTTTCCAGGTGTCCCTAGTCATCTGTCTGTAATCTTGCTCGTATACGGACATCTGGAACCTGCCTGATTGCTCAACTGCGCGCGTCATCTCAATAGGATTCTGACAAACGTCCGACCCGAAAACATTTTTGAATGCATCCATCATCGCAACGTGCAGGGTGTTGCTGGCTTCAAAGCGGGTCATGAGAACACGTACATCATCGAACTTCTTTGGAAGCGTGATACCGGCATCCTTTGCAATACGTTCGAACCCGTTGGTTATGTCTTCCAAGGCATCACCAAGTTGACCGAGATAACTCGTCGTACTGTCATACTCCCAATAACCAGGCCCGGAAGGAATATAGAGGATGTCAGCGGCAAAGGCCGCATTCAAAGACTGGTATCCAATCGCAGGCGGGCAATCGAATATAATCAAGTCATATTGGTCATCTGGCAACTCATCGAGATATCTAGCGACGCAGCCAAAAAAGCTCCATGCCTTATGAATCGACCTGTATTGGGCGGAAGCAAATTCTACGAAGGCAGCGTTCGCACAGCTCGGGATGATGTCGATTGTCGACCATGAAGTCCGTTGAATGAAGTCTTGCACACGCTGTGCGCCGATCGATTGAACATCTTCTGGAAGCTCGTCAGCAGTGGGGTAGGGGCAATCTGCTGGATCATCATAATCGTCTGCGATCCGGTTAGCTTCACGGCAAAGGTCCCGGCACATTATACCCCAGACTGTATTCCACTCACGTACTTCAGCAAGACCCATTGAATGCGTGAGTGTCGCCTGTGGGTCGAAGTCCACAACCAGAACACGGTAACCATCAAGAGCGGCCGCATTCGCCAAGTGCTGGGCAACCACGGTTTTTCCGACACCGCCCTTAAAGTTTGAAACCGCCACTCTCATTGCCCGACCTGCTGGCCTTCGGGGCAGAAGACTTTTACCTTTAAATCTCAGACGGCGTCTCAACTCATTAATTTCAGCCAGAGAAAACCATCTCTGCCGACCGTCATCTTCCGTAGCGCCTTGCGGAAGAGACGGATCGTCGGCTAGCTTCTTTCTCAATGTGTCCGCCGGGATATCAAACATGAAATGGCTTATCTCCCAGATCGAGAATGGTCGAAGCACTTTCTCATCAGCAGGTGAAAAAGTAGCGCGGCGGACAGCCGCCTGTTGAGCCAGGCTCCGTTCGTTCATAGCTTGAAGGTCAGTGTGGTCACGCATTGGACTGCTCTTGTTATATCATGAATGCCCTTTAATAACGCGATTTCTAAAATCTGCAAAACGTAAAGAATAGGATTTCCGCTTTTTTCTTCTGATTCGACAAAATACGGGAAGTATTTCCAAGAATGATCCACCTTTGGGTGACAGTTCGCGAACAACCACCAGATATATGGTGACACTCAACGTCAATTAAGGTGACACTAGCTTGTCACCTATATCCTATTAACCAGATATTCTTTTGATTTTGAGAAAAGGGTGAGGCATCCTGTTTTTCGAAGATCGTTGACAAACTACGGGATATCATCACACTGAACCCAATTGATGGAATCGGTCACCGAAGCCGATCCGCTTGAGGCACAGTGGCAGTGGTAGAATGGAAGTAAAACGATTTACAGGACCTTATGCTGGATCTCAGAAGTACGATCTTTTGACCGCGATCTCTGTCGCTGGATTGAATGGTACACCTGGATTTCAGCGTTCGATGATGCGGCTCGTAGCCTTGATAACGGCCCGGTACAACTGGAGCGCTGATGAGCTAACGGTCGGGCAGAAGCTAATGGCGCGTCTGTGGTCCGTGGATGAACGAACCGTTAAAAGAGAAATCAAGCGGCTAACGGAAAGTAGCATACTGCTCCAGCTTAGACCTGGTGTTAGAGGACGCGTTGCTGCGTATCGGCTTAACTATATGGAAATTTACCGCCTTAGCGAACCGGTTTGGCAAAATGTTGGTGTTGATTTTGCCTCGCGCATGGAAGCGCTAACACCAAAACCAACCGAAAAAGTTGTTCATGTTCAGTTTGGTCAAGAAAAACTGGCAGCAGCCGAGCATGAGATTAATGATCTGCAGGATCCGTGGGGCAGGGCGCTCCGGCGCTTATCTGAGTCTGAAACACTGTTATTTAAAAGCTGGTATCGTGATCTTCAACTTGTTGAAACGCATGACCAAACGATCACATTGCGTGCGCCTAGCAAGTTTATTGCGCAATACATTCAGTCTCACCATTTGAAACCTTTACTCGGAGCAATCCAGCTTGAGTTTGGACGAATTCAAAAGGTGTTTTTGCTTGGTTAGCCGCGCGTACATTGAAGGTTGCACGCTGAGCTTTGAGGCCGCCGAATAGGCTTGTTTCAACCATTGAGGTCCGTCTCGAACACCCCAATGGCGTTCAGAATGTCATCAAACAAGGGAGGGTCCCCGATGATCATCTCCTGCATCCCGGCATAGTCCCGACGCAGCGCTGCCGCCAACTCAGGATTCGGTAGCAATCTTAAAGATCCAGGCCTGGCATTTTCGTAGTTGGCCCAGGCCGCTTTGAAGAAGACGGACTTATGGTGTGCAACCTGATCCAACAAGTCGATCTGTTCGATAGCGCGAGAATGGGTTTCGTGTGCGATCAGCTGGGCCATATCGTAATAATGGCGCGACATTCGGTCAGCCAAAGGTTTGCTGACGTCCTGATGATAAAGCATATGCAGGATCGTGGCTTTTTCCCAGAAAGTGCGCTCAACACCTAGGACTTTCACATCAACGTCGCCTGCGCCCAGCAGGTCTGGAAAAGCCTGATGCACATAAGGTGAAATCCTGCGGGACTCGGCTGGAATGTGAACCCCACGGGCGCCAAATTCGAACCGCACCACCGGCTGGATGTAACTGTTGGGCGCACTTGTCATGGATGGGTAGGCGAAAAGCAGGGTTTGTGTATCACCAGGATCAACTGTCAGGGAAAATTCCTGTTCCAGCGCGGCGCCAAACTTGATCTTGGTTTCTTTCAGAAGCGGCCCAGAGACTACTCTGGTGACCGTACCCTGAAGCTCCTGCAAGAGTTGCTTTTGTTTTTTGCCGGAAAGGGCAGGGTGCTCGGGGTCACGTTCGCCCTCGAACCCGAGTTGCGCCCGGTCGAGAGACAGATCCACGTCTTCTGAGAACCGATGGATGATGTCATAGGCCTTGGATAGCGATGTCCCGCCCTTGAATATCATTTGAGCGCCAAAAGAGGGCAGGGCGAATAGATGTTTCAGTGACCAGCAGACCCAAAAATCCTTCTCGACGATTGCTTTGGACATGCCAAGCTGGGCGGCCGTTTCCTGAAACGCTTCCTCACGGTTCTTTGGAGTATCGTTGGCAAACTGGTCCACGATCAGTTCCGCGCCACAATTTGCTGCACTACAGGATGCATCCAGGCCGGCACATACCTGCTTTGTTTTGCGAGCAATGCCCGGTCCTTACCATCCAGATTGCGGGCCAACGTGTCGACAACCCGGCTATCCACCCGGTTTTTGCCGACATAGCGTAACGCCTGGAATACGGCACCGGTTTTCTGGCCCGCACCAACTAGCGTTTTGGATGATGCATTCCGGAACTGGATAACTTGTCGACCAACTGTCTTGGTGCGGGTTGGGCCGTCGGTCATATAAATCGGCTTGGACGGCACTTGGGTCGACAGCCCCAACTGGTTGGCTGCCATGGCAGGGGAGGGTTGCAGAACCTGGTTATCTTTGCGTGCAATGGCTTTGGCAACGTCATCGGCTGACGGAGACAACAGCCCTAAACGGGCGCTCTTTCTTGGATAGTCGTAAAGCCCTCGCGTTAACCGCCGGATCATCCCTTGATCCGCCAAGCGTGACAAAGCCTGATCCACGCTTGCGCGGGACCCGATATCCAGAAAGTCCAGTGGAGCAAAGATTGACCCCCGGCCTTTTCTCATGATGCGTTGTCTAATCGATGAGGCTATCATAGTTTTCTCCTTGTCAGAAAATATAGTACTTTTTTCTGACTTTCAAGTCAGGAGAAACCCGAGGTGATTGTGTAGGTGAGGGCGGGGAAGCTGACTTTCGTTGCGGATGCTACCAACGCCTGGCACGGGCTTAAAAGCGGACTTTCAAGTCGCCAAATGTTCGACAAATTGAAAGCGAGAGGCGGACCAACTGAAAGAGTTGATCCGTCAGGACGGGGATGCAAACTTCAAAACACCTTGCGCGGTAGCTGGCCGAACATGGGCCAAACTGAAAGCTCGTTGTTGCACCAATGCGCTATCAGAATTCGACAGGTGCCATAATGAGACAGATTTGCTGAGAATAAGTTGACTATGAACGTCCAAACGGCGCACATTTCAAAAATGTGATTTCGGTAGAAGTATTGGGTTGAAGTTAGAGGGGTTAAATGGACCAGGTTTTTGTGTCCTACACGCATAAGAACAAGGCACTTGTCGAGCCGGTTGTGAAGTTTCTTAAGTCGCATGGATTGTCCGTTTATTGGGACAATCAATTAAGGCCCGGAGAATGGGAACCTCAGCTGGAACAGAAGATCGCGGCCTCGGAAGTTTTCATTATCTTTGTTACGCGCGACATCCTGGACCCGCGCGAAGACGGCTCGGGAACAAGTTACGTCTTCAATGAAATCAACATGGCGATTGACGCCGGGATCAAGTATATCTTTCCCATCATCGTAGGCCGGATATCGCTGAACAACGATTTCGAGCAGCTCAGCCGGTTCCATGGGCTGAAGGTCGATGCCATCGAGGATGTGGTCGCCTCACAGGAATTTTGGGGCCATGTCAAATCCTTCAAGGCATACATAGAATCTGGTGGGCGGGCATCGGAAAACCTGCCGACCCATTCCGCCGATGCAGATATGGTCGGCTGGCCGGTCGCGGGTGACAATCTGGTCGAGCGTCAGGCGCTTGCACTGGCCGTGATGCTGCTTGAGGGAGAGCAGCCCTTTTTGATCAATGATGCGGCCAAATGGCTGCAAAAGCTTATAGAAGATAAGCTGCGCCCGATGACGGAAGAAGAAACCAACGCCCAGCCCCGGGTGTTCGGGGGCACCGGTCAGAGCGCCTTGCTGGACAGCATCGGCGCTCAACGTCTTGTGCCCGAAGCCGGTAACAACAGCGGTGTGCAGTTGCTGGAATTCAAACGGCCGGGACATGCGGCGCAGTTGCTTCAATACCTGTGGTCCGAGCAACCCGAAGTCCGATCGCTTCTGGTCGATTGGTTGCAGCGCATATTCGAAAGCGATGATCACAGGTCGCTGGCGCTGCATCTGGGTCGGGGATTGACCCACCTAGCGCGGATCGATCTTGCGGGTCTGGAATATGAGATGCTGTGGCGTTTTGTGCGCGCCCCTTTCTCGCACAATGAATTGGTTGTGTTTTCCCAATTGCTTGCCGCGGCCTATGACGAACCCAAAAACCGCCAACGCGTCTCCCAAATTCTGGACCGAGTGTATCAGGGCGAGTGGCTGGAACCGGGAGAGGGGCGTGCTCTTGCCATCATCATCGCGCTGGACGCATTGGCCGAACGCAGCCCCGAGCCTGCCGTAAAGCTGCTGAGAAAAGCCGACAGCTACGTGCGTGCGTCAGGAAAGGCCGGACACAGTTTGCGCAAGGCGATCCTGCACAGCCCTGTGCTGTGCGGCTCGAAGGAAAGCACTGTCTCTTCGGCGGAAACCCATATCGCTATGGCCGAAGAAGATGTGGCAGAAAAATCAAAGGATACCAGCCCGGACCTGCCCGAGACTGAGGTCGAGGTCAGCGAAGCGGCGGACGACGCGGCAAAAGACGAGGCTGCAACAGACGATACGGTTGAGGGTGAATCCGCTGAGGATACGGCCCGCAATAGCAACAGCACCTACTCCGCGCAGTTTCTTGTGGCCTTGGCCAAATGGATAGATGAACCGATTTCGGACAGAAAAAAATTGATCCGTCGCCAGTTTCCGTTGTGGATGTTCATGTCGGCGTTCCAACGGATGCCGCTGTATAGAAAGAGCGCACCCGATCTTCTGACACTGGAAGAACTGGTGGTTGATCTTGGCGGGCGCGACAGTGCCATTCTGGATCATATGGTCAATGGGTTCTGCCGCGCGGCGCTGGCAAAAGCCCAGCCGGGATCAGAGTATCGTGCGGTGCAGCATATGAATCTGGTCTGCCGATTATTTGCGCATGAACGAAAGAAAAGTGCGCACAGAAAAACCGGGGAAGATGATCCCTATCTGGTGTTCTTGCGGCGCTGCCATCAGCAGATCATAGCCAGCGACACCGGACGCGAAGCGCACCTGCTGCGGGGCTGTCAAAAATACATGTCGGCGCAGGATATCTCATTCATTGTGGATTGAACAGAAAGGACCGAAATGAGTCTGGTCATACCATTGGACAGTCTTCCTAAACCCAAGCCCGGCTGGGAAATCTGGGGGCGCACAAAAAACAACGAGTTGGTGGCTCTGGGCGAATTTGCAAAGTTGTCGATCGGGCAAAGGATTCTGGGCACCTACGCTCATTTCTACCACGTGGATATGACCCCGCAGGAAGTTTCCTTTGACTCAGATGTCAGGTCGGGCATTGGGGAATTACATTTCAAGGTCCGGTTTGATGTGACCTGTGCGGTGACAAAAACACGGGTTTCCGAACTGTTGCCGGTCGCTGATCCGATTGCGCAGTTCGTAAAAAAGGCCCTCACCGATGAGGCGCATTCCATGGCCGAAAAACACGATGCCATGCAGGACCGGGCGTTTCAGAAAGAACTGACAGAGATCGTTGATCCCAAACGGGGCGGCAGCCTGGATTGCGGACCGTTCCACATTCAGCGTGCGGTGATCAAGGTTCAGTTGCCGGAAGAACTGAAGGCAGAAAGCGAAATCGAGGCGGTCATGACGGGCTTGCCGTCTAAAATTCTGCTTGCTCAGTCCCGCGGGGAAGACGGGCTGGTTGAACGTCTGGAAAAGACGTTGGCAAGATTCCAGAAATTCCAACTTATTCAAAATGATGTGACACTCGACACTGCTAAACAAGCGGCAGAGATGACCAAACTGATTCAAGAGGCGGAGCGGGAGGACGATCCTGACCTTGTACATATAGGATTGCTCAAGAAAGCACGTCAGAACATGATCACAAGCCCCGAAATGAGTGGCCCCGGTGCCACGGCGGCGGGCTCCGCCGGGGTCAATGAACTGCCCAAACCCTCGGACGATCCCGACGACCTGAATTAAATCCACCTTAAGAGACGAATATGCTTGGTTATCTTGTTCCTGATCCGCTGCAACGCCTGTTTGTTTCCCTGGTTGGAAGCTTGCCGTTGATACTGCAACAAGTGGGATTCGCCTTGCTGTGTGCGGGGTTTCTGCTTGTCATCTCCTACATCCTGCGGCTGGCGCTGCTGCATCTGGACGTGCATCTGGCGCTGCAGTCCCAGCGCCGGACCGAAAAGGTGTCGACCGTGGCCTACATGACCGGTTGGACCGGCAAGTGGCAATGGTGCGCGATTATTGGGGTCTGCGCCGTGATGCTGTCTGCGACGGTGGTGTTTTCGGTTATCCGAAGCGCCAAGCTGGACCCGGCCAGCCCGGCCTATTCTCTGGTCCGCACTGTGCAAATCTGCCTCGCGCCGAATTCGGGCAATGGCGATACCATGGCGCGCTGCCTGAAGCGATGATCGTATCATACAAAACTTGCGCGGTGAACAGAATCCCGTATCTTCGAAGGCTCATTTGTTTGGAGTGAATTATGTTTAAAGCCTTTTGTTCGGCGCTTTTTTTGGCGCTTTCCGCTCATATGTCCTTTGCTGAAGACTGCAACCCCACGACTTTGGCTGAGGGGGCAGAGCTGAAGACGGGCATCCAGAAGCTGCGCACCAAAGTCGACAAACTGACCAGCCGCGCGGAAGGGCAGATTTTTTCGATCCGGTCTCTGCCGGACTCTGTGCAAGAGCAGGTGCCGCCGCTTCCCGTTGCACCCGTGATGCCAGAGGGAATTCTGGGCGGGGATGGATCTTTGCAATGGAGCTGCGACGCAGACGGAAATCCCACTCCGACAGTCGCTGAGTATCAGGAACAGATCGATGGCTATGAGCAGGGCGTCGCTGCTTATGAAGCCGAAATTCAGAGCCGCGCCGACGCTATTGAAACCCTTGAACAGACCAATGACACTGTCGCCGCGGATGCCAAGCCGGACGCAGATGATGGTGCAACCACCGAAAACAGCGAAGATTCCGGAGACGACGCCCAGATCGCTGAACAAGCCCCAGAAGATGGCACCGCGCAGGAATCCCAAGCTGCGCCCCAAGAGGCCGACGGTGAAAACAGCACTGTGGAACTGGCCGAAGAAACGCCAACGACGCCTGCACAGACGACCCCGATGTCTGCCCCTGACAATCCCAACCTGTTTCGCCGCGTGCTGTCGCTGCCCTCGGCCGTGATGAAGGCCGAACCGCGCGACGACGCCGACGAAAGCCCGTTGCCGACCTTTTCGGTGCTTTACGTGTTTGACGAAAGCCGCGCCAATGGGGGCGACTGGCTGAAGGTCAGCACCTCGTTGCGTGAAGGCACACAAGGGTGGGTAGAAGCGGATCAAACCCTGCGGTGGAGCAACATGTTGGTGATGGAGTTTGCACCAAAGGGCAAACGCAGCGATGTATTGTTCTTCCGGGACGATACAACGCTTTCGGATATTGTCGGGTCATTTTCCTATGCTGTTGAGGCAGGGGAAATCTATGAAAGCATTGATACCGAACGCAAACGTCTGTCCGGCGAGACAGGCTCAACCCCGAATTGGGATCAAAGACTGGTCGCGATGGAACCCGCCTCGGGCGTGACGTTTGGCAACCAGCCCTACCTTTTGCCGATCCTGGATTGGCGATCTGAGTTGTTTGACGGAACCATTGAAACCAACCTGCTGAAGGTCGCAGCCGTTCCTGCGGATGCCGAGGAAATCTCGGCAGAAGATTCCAACAGCTTTGACACCGATCTCAACAGCGCCGCCGAGCAGGACGGGGTGCTGCGTGTGGGCGTTGTCTTTGTTGTCGACACGACGATTTCCATGCGCCCGTTCATCGAGCGGACGCAAACCGCTATCCAGTCTTTCTATGACAGTTTCCAACAATTCGAGAGCGCCAGCTTCGTATCCTTTTCCCTGCTTGGCTTCCGGGACGAGGTGGAGCAGGCCGAAGGTGTTGAATATACCACCAAGCTGTTCCAGCCTCTCGACCCCGACGCCCCCGTCGAACAGGTTCTTGGAAACCTAAACCAGATGCAGGAAGCGAATTCTCCGACGGTTCAGTTTCAGGAAGACGGTTTGGCAGGCCTGATCGAAGCCATCGAGCGCAATGACTGGACACCATACGATGCACGGTTGGTCGTCTTCATTTCGGACGCATCGATGCGGGCGGGCGAAGACCCGCTGGCCAAGTTTCCCGGCCATACCCCGAGCTCTGTGGCAGAGTTAGCGCGCAACAAAAATATCGCAATTTTGCCGATTCACTTGCTGACCCCGGCCAATCAGCGCAACGGAAACGCTGACATTGCGCGTCCGCAATACGAAACCCTTGCGGAGACAGGCGATATCAACAGCGAAAAATACTTTGCCCTGGACGCGACGGACCCGGATTCGTTCCTGAAACGGATGACGTCTTTGACCGATCAGATGGCCCGGGCCATCTTTGACGTGAACGCGGGCAAAGTCCTGAGTGTCGATGATGTTCTGGAGCTTGAAGAGGTGCCCGAGGATGACGTTGCCGCCGCCGCAGTGAACGAGATTTTCCGGGCTCAGCTGGAGAGTCTGGCCTCGGTCTCGGATGGTAGCGCGCCCAGTTTTCTGGCTGGGTGGACGTCGGATCGTGACCTATTGGACCCGAATCTTGAAACCCTTGAGGTCAAGGTTTTCCTGACCCGCAACCAGCTCAGTTCGCTGGACAAACAACTTGAAAGCATCGTTGACGCCTTCCGCAGTGGCGGGGATGACCCGCAAGCCTTCTTTGACAACCTGCAGGCACTGGCGGCACAGACGGCGACCGACCCCGATGTGGTGCACAACAATGACCGCGAAGCGATGCGGGCGATTTTGCCCAGCTTCCTGCAGAACCTGCCGTACCGCAGCGAGATTCTGTATCTTGACCTGCAGGACTGGAGCAGCTTGAGCCCGGCCTCGCGATCCGAGTTCATGGAGCAGCTGGACGCCAAGCGTAAATCCTATCAGGCGGTGTTCGAGCAAACGGACCTGTGGCACGACTTTGGCAGCAACGATCCGTTGCTGCAGGTCTCGCCGATCAGACTGTCGATCCTTCCATAAGGGCCTAGGTATGAGTGCACCTGTGATGCTGCACATTTCGGGCCTGCACATTGTGCGACCGGGTCGGGGTGATGCGCCCGAATTCAGGCTATCGGTTCCGGAGTTTCAGGTTCCTGCGGGCGCACGGATCGGGCTGATCGGCGAAAGCGGCAGCGGCAAGACCAGCTTTCTTGAGCTTCTGGGCCTGCTCGCCTGGCCGGATGAGGTGGCCCGGTTCGATTTCAGACCGGACCGAACCATCGCTGCGGTCGATCTGATACCGGCCCTTCTGGAGCGACGGACCAGTCAATTGGCGCAGCTCAGGGCACGCACGATCGGTTTCGTGATGCAGGATGGGGGTTTGCTGCCCTATCTTTCCGTGCGCGAAAATGCCCGGCTCAGCGCCCGGCTGTCCGGCGTGGGGCTGAATTCCGAACAGATCGCGGCCATGGCGGATGCCCTGGGTCTGGGACAGTATCTCGACCGGTTGCAATCTGACCTTTCGGGAGGGCAGAAACAAAGGGCGGCAGTGTTGCGCGCACTGGCCGCCGGGGTCCCGCTGATGCTGGCCGACGAACCTACGGCTGCGCTGGACCCGAAGACCTCTGAGGCCGTAATGACCGCAATCGTAAAGTCGACCGATGCGGTTGCGGCCACTCAGATCATCGCCAGCCACAACGCCCCGCTGATTGAACGTCACGGGTTCGAGCTGTTCCGCGTCACCGTGACGGAAGGCGACACCTGGCGCCATGCAACACTGGAGGCCGCATGACCCGAATAAGGTGGTCACAGGTTCTCAACCTGGCCTTTCGTGACCTCGCCCACGGGTGGGGTACCACCTTGTGTTTCAGTGTCGCGGTTGCCGCTGCGCTGCTGCCATTGCTGATCCTTTTCGGTCTGAAATACGGCGTGGTCAGCAACCTGATCGAAACCCTGCGCGGTGACCCGAATGTCCGCGAGATCAGGCTGGTGCGGGATACGCAATTGTCTCCTCAGTGGTTTGAGACCATCGCGGCCCGTGACGATGTGGAATTTATTCTGCCGCGCGGCAATTTCCTTGCGGCATCCGTGCGCTTGCGAAGCCCGGACGGGCGGCAATTGCTGGATACTCGAATGGTGCCGACGACAGCGAATGATCCCCTGATCATCGGCATCGCCCCGCCTCAGGGTCTGAGCGAGATCCTTGTCACCACTCGTGTCGCCATCGAAGCGCAGATCGAGGTTGGCAACACGGTCGAACTGATCATCCAGCGCACGGTGGGCGAAGACCGTCAGGCTGTTCGACATCGGGCGAAGGTTGTCGGCATACTGCCGCGCGATCGATTGCAGACCGACGATATATTCGTGACCCCTGCATTTGAGGACGCGGTGGAAACCTGGCGTCAGGGTTTTGCCGTGCCGCCGTTGGATTGGGTCGCGCGGGATGGATCCCGCACCCTGCTGCGGCCCGAGCGCAAGAGCTTTTCAAGCTTTCGCCTGTATACACGCGATGTGCGCGATGTCCCCGTGTTGCGCGACGCCCTGCTGTTGGACGGTCTGGATGTGCGCACCCGTGCCGAAGACGTCATTCGTGTGCTGATCATCGAACGGGCACTGTCCATCGTGTTCTTCGCCATTACCGTTCTTGGCGCCGTCGGATTTTTACTGACCCTAGGCCTTCATCTGTTGGCCAGCGTCTCAGAAAAAGCCCGCGAACTGGCCATTCTGCGGCTTTTGGGCCTGACAACGGCCGAGGTTTCCCTGATGCCTTCCATTCAGGGAATGGTCATATCGGGCGTTGGCGCGGTGATGGCCTGCGGGCTGGCCGCCATCTCGCAGCCGATTGTGAACACCGTTTTCAGTGGCCTGGGCGGGCTGGAAGGCCGCGTGTCCTATCTAGCCTTGTCTCATTTCGCAGTTGCCTTGGGGGCAACGGTACTGGCTGGAGGCGTGGCCGGATCAATCGCCGGGCTGCGCGCCACCACGATCGAACCCAGAAAAGGATTGCGCCATGATTGACTTTCGCGCCGTGCTGGCCGTGTTTGGCCTTGTCGTGATGCCGGATCAGGTGGTACTGGCCCAAGGCGCTACCCCGGTCGGTGCTCAGCCTGACTGGTGCCAGATCGATGATCCGGCTAGCTGGGCGGCATCGCGGCAAGCGCAGATTGAAACGGGGGCAAAGGAACTTGGCCCTATTTCCTGCCCGAAAAAAGCGACCGGCGCGACCGTTCCAGCCGTGTTGCATCTGCCTATGCCATGCGGCCGCGCGATGGTTTTTCAACGCATTGATGTCCCCGTAGCGCATCCGCTGGATCAGGTGGCAGGCAACTTTGGCCGTGCCGTGGATATCGCGTCGGAAACACCGCAGACCGTGCTGTCGAACGGGGCTTGGAAAATGCCGGTCTCCGGCGCGTTTTCAATCTCTGAGGATGACGAAAACGCGGTGACCAGCGGTCTGGGCTCAATATCTGCGCGGGCCTACTACGTGGCACGCTATGAACTGACGACGATCCAGTGGGCCATTCACGAACTGGGCCTGTTCGACCTGCCCCATGATCAAACCGCAGATGCTGGCAGCGAAGCCTGCCAACCGCTTGAGGCGCTGTTGCAAGAGATCAACCTGAGGACCATTGCTGCACAGGGAGAGCTGTCCTGGTTTGATGCCGTCGCATTTTCGCGGGCCTATTCCAACTGGCTGGTGACGCGCGATGCGGATCGGATAGCCAAGGGAGAACGGCCCGATTTGCCGTGGGAACAGGGCGCGACAGGTTATGTCAGATTGCCGACCGAGGCGGAATGGGAATTCGCCGCGCGCGGTGGGGCAGGGCAGGTCAGCGCGCAGGCCCGGTCTAACAGACTGCCCGTAATCCGCGATGAAAATGGTGCGATCAAGGCGGCGTCTCTGTCCGAGGTCTGTGTGGACAAGCCCAGGGCTTCGGGGGTTCTGCTGGCACCCGTCGGGCGCAAAATGCCCAATGCGCTGGGTCTTTACGATGTCGTCTGCAACGCCGAGGAAATCATGCTGGACCTGTTCCGGGTGACGCGCCCTGACGGCCTTGGTGGTCAGGTCGGCGGTGTTATCACCAAGGGTGGCAGCTCTGCCCTGTTTCGCGAGAACAACACCGTGGGCCGCCGGATAGAGGCTGCCGCGTTGTTTGGCCTGTCGGGTGAGGGACGCACCCGCACGATGGGCGCGCGCTTTGCGGTTTCGGCGCCTGTCTTCAGCGGCCGGCGCGATGGGTTGACGGACGAGGGCGGCATCCCCCAAGCCTATACCGAAGGCCGCCTGAACGCGCCATATGAACAAGCCTTGATGACCGGGCGCAAGGCGCTGCTGGAACAGGGTGTGGGTCTGGCCTCGGGCGATCAGTCGACACTGGCGTCCGAGGTGAACAAGCTGCGGCGGTCTCTGTCCGAAGGGGAGCTGACCCAACAACAGCTTGCGGAACAGTCTGAGGCGCTGCAGATCGAACTGGACCGTCTTGAGGCCCGGCTCGCGCAAGAGGCACGCGCCAGCACTCTGCTGAGCATTCGCTCCGGTGTTGTGACCTCGAACCTTATCAACCGCACCGGGGCCAATATCTACAGCGTGATGGCGCGGATTGAGGACCTGCGCGAAGTCTCCAATCTGACCGAAGATGATCAGGCGCAGCTAGAACGTGCCACGCGGCTGATTGGCATCTACGAACAGCGCATTCAGGCGTCGTTCGATCTGTATTTGCAGGTCCACAGCGAATTGGGCGCGCGCCCCGAGGTTTTTGTTCAACGCCAGCTGACCGCCAGCCGCAGCGGCGTGAACGGGTTTAACGTCGATCTCTTCGGCACATACCTCGAGCTGTTCGAACAGCATCATCAGCAAGTCCGTTCAGCAAGAGGGCAGATAACCGAAAAACTGCGTGCCGATTGGCTGGATGAACTGGACACGTCACGCTCACGCAGGAAACAGGATTTCCCAAAGCTTCAGCCATAACCAGATAATAATGAAAGGACAGTCATGAGTTTAAAAATTTGCAAACCCGCTTTGCGCAGGGGGACGGCCACATTAGCGCTTATGTCCATGGTAGCGCTTTCGGCCTGTGATGAGGCGATTACGCTGGCTCCGGGGACCATCGATGCAAGGGACAATTGCAGCAGCTTTCAGCAATCCATCGTGGACGCGCGGCAAAAAGCGAACAACCTAAAGGTTCAGAACGCCGCACTTGGCGCTCTGGCAGGGGCCGCGATTGGTGCCGCCGTGACCGGTGACAGCGATGGTGCCCTGATCGGAGCGCTGATCGGCGCCGCCGCTTCGGGCGTGGCCACTGCGGAAACTCAGAAAAAGCAGCGCGCGGCGGATGCGGATACTCTGCGCAATGTGAACGCCAAGGCCGGTAGCGCCAATCAATTGCTGACGCAGGCCGGGAAATCCTCGGCGGCGCTGCGATCGTGCCGGCAAAAGCAAATCAAGTCGCTTGAACAGAAGGTTCGCACCGGCGCGATTAGCAATCAGGCAGCCCGGTCAGAGCTTACCGTGCTGAAACGGCGGGCATCGGTCGACAACCAGATCATCTCGGCGTCGTTCAACGGCATCGGGAACCGGGTCGATAATTTTGTCCGCACAGGGGCGCAGGCCAGTGGGGTCGAGCAGGCCATCATCAGCCGCCAGGCCGCCGCGAAAACCCAACAACAGCGCAACGCGCGCGCAGCGACACCAAACGTGTCCCGTGCGAAATCCAACCAGGCCAAGCTGGTCGAGGCCGATGCGCGGTCGCGGGCGAGCATTGATCGCAGCCTGGATGCCATCGATGTATTGCTGAGCGGATGAGGCATCTCATCTGTCTGTTGCAGGCCGGGTTTCTGGCCTGCATGACCGCTGGCGGGGCCTGGTCGGACCCGCCGGCCAAGTTGCTGCGCGAACTGGGCCTGGCGCCAGTGGCACGGGCAGATCAGAACGTGGTGTCAGCGCAGTTGGATCTGTCCTGGATCGGGCTTTATGACGGGCGGCTGGACGGGCTGAACCGAGCCGGTCTTAATCAGGCCATACGCCAGTTTCAATCCAGCCTTGGAAACGTGCCAACCGGCCGGTTATCCCCCGAGGAGCGCCGTACATTGTCCCAGCGTGCAGATGTTTCGCGGGCAGGGTATCGGTTCAGGAAACAGGACATAGACTGGCTTGGGATGTCTGCGGTCCTGCCGTCGGCGCTTATGGATGCGCCGCAGCTGGACAAGGACTCACCGGACCTGCTGCTGTTTCAGGGCACGCATCATTCCGGCCTGACATTGCGACTTTGGAGCATGGATGTCTCCGGCTCGGACCCGGCGATAACGATGCGCGTCATCCTTAAGCAACTTGAAAAACAGGACCCCGCGCCAGAGGTCATAACCTCGAAATCCGGCAGGTCCGGTTTTGCGATCGCGGCAAAGGGCGGCGGCGTCCGGTCGGTCTATCTGGCCGATATTCGAAATGGCGCGCTTCAGTTGGCCAAGCTGTCGTTGTCCAGCAACACCTATGATGCGATGCGCCCGGTCGTGGCGCATATGCTGAACGGGCTTGAGCTGTTCGCCGGTCCCCGCCTGTCCTCGGACGAACGCCGTAAACGCATTGCCAGAGGCGATGATCCTGTTGGTGAAACCGTCCCGGGTTGGTTCAGATCAATGATCGGCAATGGCTCGGGCTCGTTGGTTACGCGCGACGGGCATGTATTGACGAACTGGCATGTGGTCGAAGGGTGCGGCAGCCTGACGGTCAACGGAACCCCGGCATCCCTGTTGGGCACGGATGTGCGCCTGGATCTGGCGCTTTTGCAGGCACCGGCCTTTGCCAACAAACGCCCGATCCGGTTTCGTGCGGATAACCCGCAGCTGGGGGAAACGGTGGCTGTCATGGGCTTTCCGGTGTTCCGATATTCCCGTGCCCTGAATTTCACCCGGGGGTCGGTTTCATCGACGGTTGGCCTGTACGGAGATCGGACTCGTGTACAGATTACCGCGCCCATCCAGCCGGGCAATTCCGGTGGTCCGGTTCTGGACACCAACGGTCGGCAGGTTGCCGTTGTGGCGGCCAAGGCAAACACCGCCTGGCAGGAGGCCGACAACATAGAAAATGTCGGTTGGGTCATACGCGGGAAAAACGCGCTGGCCTTTATGAAACAGTTCGACGTTGTCCCGATTGTTGAAGAGCACGCCGCCGCCGCACAGTTTCCCAGCCCCGAAAAAATCGACCAATGGCGCGCGGCTATTGTCAGGATAGAATGCCATCTGCCCTAAAGGTCAGGACTTCTGCGTCTCGAATTCTTTGACATGCGCCTTGAGCGTTGCGATGGCACGTTCGGCAGCCAGAATGTCCTTTTGAATCTGCGCGGCCTCGCGGTGATCAATCCGGCCATCACTCAGTGCAATCTCGACCTGTGCTGCTGCCTCGGACGCATCGACGATCATGCGGATCACCGAGTGGCGCAGGCTTTCTCTTGCGTCCAGGTCGGGCTGATCCAGCGCGCCGCGCTCGGCTGCGAAAAAGCCCGTGCCCAAAAGCAGCCAACTGGCGATCCTTGCATCCGGCAGAACCGCGATGAGGCTTCTGATTTCTTCCGGCGAGAACACCACCCGGTTGCGCAGCCGGGCATAAAGCGCGTCGTAGGACAGCCCCATTGAATTGGCGATTTCAGCGGTGCGGCCTCGTTCATCTGTTACCAGCAAACCATGAACAAGATTTGCAAACTCCTGACCGCGCCGCATAGTGACCTCAACTGTAACCCATTAATTTCTGGATAGTTCTGCCGGAAATGTCAATTCTCAGTACCGGTGAATCGTCTCGGCCCGCGCCGGGCTAAGCGGTGCCAGACGCGACAGGTCCCGAAATCTTTCCATCTCAAAAAAGCGTTCCAGATTTATCAACTGACCTTCACGCCCTGCCAGATGCAGCAACGCCAATCGGGGCTTTAGTGGTTTATAGGCCCAGCCGGGAAACCCCAAACGGTCCGCAAACTGTCTTTGCGCCGCCATATTGTGAAACCCAAAACCGCAGATCGTGGCCGTGTTGTTGAGGATCGTCGCATTGGATTTGGGATAGCGCGATGCGATCTGTTCCAGATCCTGCCAAAAGCTCCACAGCCGGACGCCATATCCGCGCATCAGGGTTGTGACGGTTTCCAGTTCGGGCAGATAGCCTAGGTGCCACGCCTCATCGATCAGAAAAAGCGTTTCGCGCGGAGGCAGGGCCATTCTGGTCTGAAACAACGAGATCATCGCCCCCAGCCAGACCCGCAACAACGGCGCGGCGTTTTTCAGACGATGCGGCGGCACAACGATATAAACCGAGATATTGTCCCCCCGAACCAGGGCATCGGGGTCAAAGGTGGTTTTTGTAATCGAGCTCTGAAGCAGGCCGCTGGAAAACACGGGCATCCACCGCTGAGCGGTAGAAACGATCGAGGCTTTTACCTTTGCCTCGGCCCCCGACAGCTGTGACAGCGCCCGGCGTATGACGGTGTTCCCCGACCGTCGGCAATCCTTCATCGTAAGGTCAAAGTCCTTGCCCGGCTGCATTGCCTGATAGGCGACCTCGGGCAGGTTCCTCAGCCCGTGCGGCATCTCTCCGCAGACATATGCGACTAGATCGGCGATCATCTGTGTCGCGCTTTGATCCCAGAACGGATCGCTGACGGACCGTTCTGGTGCAACGCGGTTGGCCAGCGCATAGCAGTCCTCTTGAAAATCGGGGCGGTTGGGGTCGATCAGGTCAAGCACGTTGAAGGCCCCGCTTTCCTCTTCGGGAAACATCGCGAATGGGTCCAGCAGGACCGTTTCATGCCCCATGTCCCGTCGCGCCTGTGCCGTTGTCGCCCAAGCCTCACCTTTGATGTCAAGAACAACCGTCGGGCCCTGCCAGCTCAGCAGGGCAGGGATGAGGTGGCTTGCGCCCTTGCCTGATCCGGTCGGCGCGACCGAGATGATGTGCCCTTCACGATGAGGGGTAATCCAGTCCGGGGGCGCAAAATGCCCGACCTCACCCGCACGCAGAAACCCGGCCGGTTTGTCGAGTCTCTTCGGCACGGCGCGCCCAAGGGGCAGTTCCGGCAGGTCTTCCCCGGTTTCAGGCGAATTGGCTGGTTTAATCTTTTGCATATGACCGCTCCTGCGTGTTCCAGGCAGCTAGACCTATGCATCAAGGGCCGGGATTTCTTTCAAATACCGACGCCGGATTTTGTTTCTGCCCGGTTCGGGACGTGGTGCAGGGCCCTAGATCAAGAGGGCGGGGCCCTTGTCCAGCCTGGTCCAACGGTCAATCCCGCGTTGCGTCCAAATGGAGTCCGGCTGGTTCTTGAAAATCATGTCGTCGGCAAGGGCCATGACGGCATCCTGAACCTCTTTGATGACCGTATCGTACTGTTCCGGGTCCTCGGATAGTTCCGTATCCGACACGCCCAGCGGGCGCTGGTCGATCTTGCGCAGCAAATGCCCATCGGCTTTGAGAGCGATCAGAGATGAGCGCTGCGCGGCCACTTCCGCCGCAATCGCGTTATAGGCCTCTTGCGTATCGACACGGGTTCGAAGGTGCTGCAGCGCAATCGTGTCTATCGTGGATACGCCTGCCGCAAGGACGGACAAAATCCGTGCGGGCCGGCCGGTCTGTGTCTTCCAAGCCTGCGCCAAGGCGACCGCCGCCACCCGATCAAACCCCGGCGCATCAGGCGTTATGATCTCAAGGTCAATGGCATCGGGTGAGGACAGGGCGCTCAGGTGGTTTTTCAGAAGGCTGGCAATGGCCTGAGTCGTTTCCGACGCATCCACCTGCAACGGGCCGATGACACCGACACGCCAGCGCATACGCCAGCACGGAAGCGTTATTTTGTCCTGAAACTGCTCGATCCCTTCGTTCAGGCTTTCTTCAACGTTTTTTTCGTCTTTCTTTTCATGCCCCTCCCCAAGAGCCACAAGCGCGTCATAGGGCAATATCAGACGATGGCGCTTTTTCTCATTATCTCTGTGGCCATCGGTCTTGCGCCAGGCCTCAAGCAACCGCTCGACATTCCATCTTTCGTGTTCGGTTTCCGCCAGCACTCGGATCAGATCCTTGTCCGCCAGCACGGCTTTGCCAGCCGAAGCCTGAAGCCTCAATCCCGCTACCCGTGACCCGATGGGCGATACGAGACCCGCCGCCAAAAAGATATCAATGGCCGAGAGAGCCGCGCGATAGCTTGCGCGTTTTTGTGCATTCGACATTTTGGTCCAGTCGTTCCCGTCATCAGGAACAACATCAGAAGACTTGCGCCAACGCTCGTGTATGGCGCGTGCCAGTTTTTGGTACAGTTTATTCAGCGCGATGTCGTCTTCATCAAGGCTGCGCCCGCCAAAGGGTACGATTCCGCCTGTCAAATCGTCAAAAGCGGCGGCGGAAATCGAGGCCAGTGAATCGCTGCGCATAAAGATCGGCGCCTTTACACAAAGCTGCTCTTGCTGCATCTGACGCAAACGCATGGCAATCGCGGCGTTTCGGACATCTTCGCCGGCCGCGACCACCACCGCAGTAATCGGATTTTTGTTTTCTTGCTGCAAAAGCTTGTCCGCCTGGCCTTCGGCGCAGCATTCAAGGGCATCCATCCCCACAAAATTGATTTCAAGATGCCCGGCCAGGTCGGGATTGAACAAAGCGGGCCGTTCACGCCTGACCCGTGCTTTCGCCTCGTCCGGTTTGTTGTCCACAATGGTCAGTATCGCAGGCCCCAGCCGTGGATGATGACAGCGCAAGGCCAGCTCCTCGGCGACGGCTAGATTAATGCTCCCGAGGCCGACCAGAACAGCGTGCACGCGTTCCTGACATCTGGTCAGGGCAAGTTCGTTCGGCGCGATCGATGTCACCAGAGCCCGCGCGATTGTCTCGGACCGAGAAAACAGTGTGGCCTGAGCGAAGATATCAGACAGCAGCTGCAAATCGCGCAGGATTGATGCGTCCTCGATCCGCAAGGCCAGTTTTGCATTTGGCGCACGATCCGTTTGCGAGCGCCAGACGCGAGCTCTTTCGACATTCAGAACCGCGTCGGCGTCTCCGAACACGACCGTATCGGGCGTGCCGATCAATGCGGATGTTCCGGTCTTTTCCGTGATCCGCCCGGCGATCTTCAGCAAATGGGCCGAGCGACGGTACACGGTCAGTTTTTCCAGGTTCTCGGCACTGTCGAACACAGTGATCAGCCCTTTGTCGCGGTACATATCCAGAGCAAAGTTGGACACGCCGATCATGACGATATGCCCTTTACGGAAATAGGCCCGCAGTCGGACGAACTGGTCGCCAAGGTAAACGGCGGCCAGACCGATCAGGGCAGAAATAGTTGTGAACAACCCGGTAAAACGGGCGACTTCGATCCACAGGTTCAGGGGCGGCAGATCCGGTTCGCCGATAAAGCTGCTGTCGCCGACAAACGCCAGAAGCGTATGATAGGCCACGTCGAAGAAACTGAATCCGTCAAGCTCGGCATAGTACTGCGACCAACCGATGTAGCCGGTCACGCATGTGATGGCGCAAAGAGCGAGAAGAACAAGGATTGTAATCGGGAAACGGGTTTTCATGTCTCTCCCAAGCAGTTGGCAAGCAATGCTTTTATGTCCAATGCCCTGTCAATGTAGTCAAAGGTCAGGTCATAGATTGGTGCAATGATGGCCGGGTCGTCAATACTTTGATATCTATTGAGTTTTTTCTGCGCCACATGAATGCCGACCTTTCTTAGCTCATCTTGTGCAAGCGGCAGATCAAGCCTGAGATACGTAAACGCCGGATCGCCGCACAGATTGTCACGGTCCAGATCGCCAATCTCCGAAATTATCGGGATCGGGCGCGGGGACGTACCCAGCCATTGTATCATCGCGACGGTATGCAGCTCGGAATCATGGGTCATGCAGCGCAATGCGTAATATGCAAGGGGCAGGGGACCCAGTCTTTTGGCGATGCCGGCATCCAGTCTGGGGCGGAAATATCCCGACCCCAGCGACAAAATTAACATCCGGTCCGCCCCGGTTGGCCATTCCAGACCATAGACCCGCAAGCGCGCCAGCTTCAATAGAACAAGGCTGGGATCATTGTGCGGAGACAACCCGCCATCCACAAAAGTGCCTGTCACACCGCCTCCGATTTCGATCGTGGATTGGTCGAAATAGGTTGGGGCCGCCGTTGCGGCGCGCAGCAATCGGGACACCTGAAAATGACGGTTGGCAATATGGTCGCTGTCTTCTTTTCATTAAAATACGGCGCTGTATCGATTGTGCTTATGATCCAGCGACTGCCAGTGTCCAGCCGCTTGGTGACAATGGCGCAATGGGTTCGAAACCCGGGGTCGCCCAGCGTCGCATCCCCGACAACCGCCTTAAGCTCTGCTTCCAGTTTGTCGCCGTCGAAGGCCGCGACATGCCGCATGATCGGCAGCCAACGGCGTTTTTGAAAAAATGCCGCTGCCCGTGTGAGGTAGAAATGCTTTACCTCTTCTAGGGGAACCCCACGCGACAGGGCCACCGCGATCAGGGCCCCGGTCGAAGTGCCGCCGATCAGATTGAAGACATCGCAAATTCTGGTATCCCGGCCAAGGTGATCCTGCAGCGCGCTTTCGATGGCTTCCAGAAATGCGACCTCGACAACGCCATGCACACCACCACCAGACAGCGCCAGAATACGCTTTTGCCGGGTGGCATCACCGGTCAACAATCTCAGCCTCTGCCTGGGCTCTTGGAAGTGCGGTCATTGCAGTCCCTGAACTTGAACACAACGTGGCGTATTTTTCTCCGTATCGCGCCATCATCTTGGCATCGCTCCCTTGTTTGTCCAGTGCTTAGCCTTGCCGCCGCAACTGTTGTGAAAGTTCTTGCTGGTGTTGTCGCATTAATTTCCGGCTAACGAATGGATGCTGATGCACGAATTTTAAACAACTCTGGTGGCGGCTTTCCTGATGTCGAATGCCTCTAGGGGGTGATACCGGATTGTTATGGCAGAGCTACGGGGTCTACCGATCCGATCCACAAAGAGGACCTGATAGTTACTAGGTCGTGTTGACAAAAAGTGATTCACTGCGCCCGCCGATCGTGATTCAAGCCGGTATCTGCGATGGAGACCGGCTTGGCACAGTGCGATGCCGTCTGGGGAGGGCGGCAACCATCCCATCTACCGGAATCTACCCCCCTTTGGGCGGCGGCCGGTGACGGCTGGTCTGATCGAACAGGCAATGACGCTGCAGACTGCGCCTGAGATCTCACATATCGACAAATGGGAGCTGCTGCGTGATCTGTGCACTGCCCGCCACACCTTTGAGGTGACGGACCGGGATCTTGCAGTGCTGAATGCGCTGGTCTCATTCCATCCCAACGCGGCGCTGTCGGATAATGACAGTTTGATCGTGTTCCCCTCGAACGCGGCGCTGTCCGAACGTGCCCATGGCATGGCCGAGAGCACGCTGCGCCGGCATCTGGCCGCACTGGTGCGCGCGGGGCTGATTGCCCGCCATGACAGCCCCAATGGCAAACGCTATGCCCGTCGCGACGCGGATGGCGAGATCGCCCGCGCCTTTGGCTTTGATCTGCGCCCCCTGCTGCACGGTGCCGTACAGATCACCCAGGCCGCCCAACAGGCCCGCGCCGATCACGCCCGTCTGGTCGCCGCGCGCGAGAAGCTTTCGCTGCTCAAACGCGACGCGTTGAAACTGGCGCTGTATGGTCAGGAAAATGACTTGCCCGGCGACTGGGAGGCACTGTTGGCAGCACTGCTGATCGTTCACAAGCAGATGCGTCGCAAACTTTGCCTGGAAGACCTGCTGGATCTGGAGACGCAAACTGCAAATATCCTTGGGGATATCCAATCATTACTTGCAATGAAAACAGAAGAATTGATCGGCAATGACAGCGAAACTGAGCGGCAGTATCAGAATTCAAAACCAGATACTCCTGAATCTGAACTTTGCCCAGAAAGGGACAAGGGCGAAACCAACGGCAACGCAGAACCTGACCCGGACCGCCCCTTGCCACGGGTGCCATTGGCGCTGATCCTCAAGGCTTGTCCCGACATCCTGCCCTACTGCGAGCGTGATCCGCGTGAGTGGCGCGATCTGGTGGTGGCCGCCAGCTATGTGCGCGGAATGATGGGGATCAGTCCCCCTGCCTGGCATGAAGCGCAGGAATTGATGGGCCCAGAAACCGCTGCTGTTACGGTCGCCTGCATCCTGCAACCGTTCGGTGACATCAACAGCCCCGGCGGCTATTTGCGGGCGCTTGCGGGTAAAGCAGCTCTGGGGGCGTTTTCGCCTGGACCTATGGTCATGGCCTTGCTGAACGGATCCGGCCGGGCGGCGGCTTGAGTTGACAACTGTCAACTCTGATCCAGCCGTGCGACCGCAGCTTGCCTGAGTCGGTTTCAGTCCTGCACGATATGGCGGCGATGAAGTTGACATCTGTCAACCGACTGGATTTCGGCACAATCGCAGCTTGAACTTTTTGCACCAGTGGGCGACTTGAAAGCATGGAGAATTTGAACTGCCCAAATTGCGGCACGGACTGTCCGATTTTATTGAAGGTGGTCAAGGTTTTGGCCTGCCCGTCTTGCGGTACGACTCTGATGATCAATGACGCGCATGTCACACTGGCGGGAGAACAGGGCGTCATGCATGGCGCACCGCTGTTGTTCGGGATTGGCGATCAGGTGGTGCTAGGTCAGACTTCGACCCGAATTCTGGGACATGCGCGGTATTCTTATGGCCGCGGCTTCTGGGATGAATTTTGCGGGATCGACGGGGCAGGGGCCACGTGCTGGATTTCGGTCGATGAAGGCGACATCGTCCGGCAGGTCCGGTTAACGGACCAGAATGCCCCCCGCTTTGCGCCCCCGCTCAAACTCGGTGAAACGCTGGAGTTCGACTCGGCCAGGTTCACCGTAATCGAGGTGGAAACAGCCGAATGCTTGGCCCTGCGCGGCCAGTTCGACGAGATGGTGCAGGTTGGTGAGCGGCATGAGTTCGTGAGCGCCTCAGCTAGGGATGAATACCTGCTGTCCGGAGAGTTCTGGGACGGAAACGCGCTTTGGTTTTATGGCCAGTGGTACGACCCGTTCCATGTGAAGGTTGACCAGGCGCAATGACCAGAAACCCCGAACTGTTGTCGATCAACTGCACCTCATGCGGTGCCGGGCTGGATGTTCTGGGCGGTGGCCGTGTGGTGGTGCAGATCTGCCCCTATTGCGGCGCCGAGCTGGACGCCTTGGACAATTACAGGACCCTGCGCCAATTCGATGGGCTGGAGCGACCGAAATCCCCCTTGGCGATTGGTATGCAGGGCACTCTGTTTGGGGCAGAGTTCACCATCATTGGCCTTGTCGAACATACCGAACGGTGGCGCGGACGGGTTTATAAATGGATTGACCATCAGCTGTTTTCGCCAACTCATGGCTATGCGTGGCTGACCTTGGAAAACGGGCATCTGGTGTTCTCGCGGCGATATCGCGGGCCGGGATGGATATCGGAACGACGGGTCGAGACATCGGAACATCCTCCGACCACTACGTCTGGGGGCGAAGCCTATCGGTACTATGAAACGACGACCAGCGCGGTCACTTATGTCGAGGGAGAGTTTACCTGGCGTCCGACACTGGGCGAAAAGACAGTCACAATATCAGCGATGTCAAACGGCGCGATGCTTGGGTTTTCACAAACTGGATCTGAACGAGAAACCTATCGGTCGGTGTATGTGCCCAAAGCGGATGCTGAGGCGGCCTTTGGTGTCTCGCTGGACCTGAAACCTTATCGCACGCATCCGCTGCAACCTTTTATTAAGGGGCGTAACTATGACTTCCTGGTGTTTGCATCCCTGGTCTTTTGCGTGCTGTGTCTGGTTATGGCGATGGCGTTTACCTCGCGATCTGGGCAGCCGGTCTTGATGAACCATCAGATCAGCGCGGCCCGGCTTCCTGCAGAAATTGAAATCCCGCTGAAGGCGGACAGCAAGCTTACCCAAATTTCATTCCAGAGTGATGTAGAGAACAGTTGGATATATTTGGACATTGAGCTGATTGACCCAGAAGGTCAGCCCGTGTTCGAGGCCGGACGTACAATCGAGTTCTATTCGGGCCGTGATGCGGATGGGAACTGGCGTGAAGGGTCCAGATTTGCCGACCTGTCATTTCGCCCGGAAAAAACCGGCACTTATACGCTCGCGTTGGACGTGCCTGAGCAGGGTCTTTGGCAGGGCCGCGGCGTTGGGCGCGTGCCGAACAAGCCGTTTAATCAGATTAGAATCAATGCCCAAACCGGGCTGTCCAGCGGGTTGTGGTTGTTTGGGCTCGGCGGGCTGTTTGGGCTCTTGTTCCTGTTCCATGCAGGGCGTCAATGGCTGCATCAGCGCGCGCGCTGGTCAGGGACGGATTGGGTAGACGAGGATTGATATGAACCTGTTCAGAATCGTCTTCCTGATCCTTTCGACCACCGCAGTTGCTGCCACGGGCTATGTCGCGTGGCAAGGCTATGGCGGCGAAAGCCGGGACTTGGACACATCGGTGCGCGTCGGCAGTGGCGGCGGCGGGTATTATCGAGCAAATCGCGTAAAATAGTGAGGAATCAATGGATTACATAGCAGCAATTCAGATTGCGGAGATCATAAGCACGATCTTCTATACGGTTCTGGGCGTCTTTCTGATGTGGTGCGTCTGGAAGGTGATCGACTGGATGACGCCGTTTTCAATCGTGCGCGAGATCGAAAAGGATCAGAATGTTGCGCTGGCGATCCTGATAGGGCTGCTGTTTGTGGCGGTGTCGATCATCATCGCGGCTGTCATCCTGTCATGACCACCATCCGCGCGGTCGAGGCACGCGCCGCGTGGTTGCTGGCGGCGACCTTTCTGGTGGCCGTGGCCGGGCTGATCTACGAGCTGATCGCAGCGACCCTGTCCAGCTACCTGCTGGGGGATTCCGTGCGCCAGTTCTCATTGGTGATCGGCATATTTCTGGCAGCGATGGGGGTAGGGGCCTGGTTGTCCCGTTTCGTTACGAATGCCTTCCCGGGTTTTGTCTGGGCACAGATCCTTCTGGGCATCGTGGGCGGCTTCATGGCGCCGGTTCTGTTTCTGAACTACGCTTGGATGGGGCAGGTGGCACTGCCGCTTTATTCCGCGCTGATCGCTATCGGCATCTTGTCCGGCATGGAAATCCCGCTGATCGCGCGGGTTCTGGAAGAGATCGGCGCGCTGAAGTTCCGTTTTGAAAACGTGCTGAGCGTTGATTATGTCGGCGCACTGGTCGCCTCGCTGGCGTTTCCGCTGCTGGTGATCCCGCATCTGGGGCTGATGTCCGCCAGCCTAGCCTTTGGTGGGCTGAACCTTGCGGTGGCCGGGCTGTCGTTGCTGGTGTTTCGCGATCGGGCCACGCGCACGCAGGTTGGGGTCTGGGCGATTGCGTTTGTCGCAACCATGGTGGCGCTGTGGCAGTCCGAACGGCTGGTGTCCGTGACCGAGGCAGAGCTGTTTGAGGACGATGTTATCCTGTCCGAGGCCACGCCTTACCAGCAGATCACCATTACCCGGTACCGCGACCGGGTGCGCCTGTTTCTGGATCACTCCATTCAGTTCGATTCACTGGACGAACATCGCTATCATGAACCTCTGGTACATCCCGCCATGGCAATGGCCCCCCGTCGTGCGGATGTCCTTGTGCTGGGCGGCGGCGACGGCATGGCCGTGCGTGAAGTGCTGCGATACCCGCAGGTTAAAACCGTGACGTTGGTGGATCTCGACCCGCGTGTGACCGGGATTTTCCGGGACCATCCTGAATTGTCCGGGCTGAACGACGGGGCGCTGCGCGATCCGCGTATGACGGTTGTCAACGACGACGCCTGGAAATTTCTGGAACGCGATACGCGCAGCTATGACGTTGTCATCATCGACCTGCCGGACCCAAAATCCATCGCGCTGTCACGGCTCTATACAAGACAATTCTACGGGTTGCTTGTCGAACGGCTGAGCGGGCAGGGGGTGTTTGTGACACAGGCCGGATCACCGTTTTTTGCCCGTCAGGCATTCTGGTCGGTGGTCGAAACGATTGAAGCCAGTCGCAATCCGCAGCAGCCGGGGCAGGGGATGCACACGGTTCCCTATCATAGCTATGTGCCCAGTTTTGGTGAATGGGGGTTCGTTCTGGCGTCATTTGAACCGCTCTCGGATCGGGACATCCAGTTGCCGGAGGGGCTGAGGTTTCTCGACGACGATGTCTGGCGCGCTTCGCAGGTCTTTGGCATGGATACCGACCGGATCGCGGCCCGGCCCAACACGCTGCAATCACATGCCTTGCTCGGATACTACCTGGACGGCTGGGACTACTGGTTCCGCTGATCCGCGGTCAATGCGTTTGATCGCAATGCGGGTTGGGCGCAGCTGATCCCTCAGGTAGGAGGCGGCCTTGTCCGGGCACGCGCTGCCACACATGAAGATATCGATGGCGGCATATCCCGTCTCGGGCCAGGAATGGATCGAGATATGGGACTCGGCCAGCAACAGCACTCCGGTTACGCCGCCATGCCCGCCGAATTTGTGGAAACTACCGGACAGGATGGTCGCCCCGGCGGCCCGTGCTGCGCCTCTCAAAGCGTGTTCGATCTTTGCTGGGTCGGTCAGCGCATCGCTGCCGTAGTGATCGATCAGAAGATGTGTGCCCGAGGCGGCGAAACCGATATCCATGATGGGCATTTACTGGCAACTGAGTTGATTTGAAAGACCAGCTGTTTGGTTCGGCGTCCGAGGGATTGGAGGGCCTGTAAGCTTACTTGGATCAAACGCTGAGTTTCCGCGCCAGCAACACATTGCTTTTCAACAGATTGGGCTTATTTTGTTGAAGAAGTCTCTGTTGCTTTGGAACAAGTCATTTGATTCACTCGTTATTGTAGGATGAGGAGGGATTTGACGATGATGGGTGTTCAAGATGCTCCGGCACGGTTGTTTTACGACTTTGATCTAGAGGCACATGTCCCTGCCAACCATATTTTGCGGGAGATCGATCGGTTTCTCGATATCAGCATGATCCGTCATCAGCTTGCACCGCATTACAGTCACCTTGGTCGCCCATCGATTGACCCGGAACTGATTATTCGGATGCTGGTTGTCGGTTACGTTTTAGGCATCCGATCTGAGCGGCGGCTGGGCTTTGGGTACTGGGTTGTTCAATCCAAAGCCGACGGTGACTTCCTGGGCGAGGTTGGCCTTGCGGACTACCATCGTGATACGGAACCAACTTTGGACGGAAGGCCAGAAGCCGGGTGGGTGCTCAAAGCTTGCGCACATGGCAAAGGCTATGCAACCGAAGCCGTTACAGCGATGATGCATTGGGCTGACAAGGCGCTCTCTTGCACGCATACTGCGGCGATGTTCGACCCGACTTATTCAGCTTCCATTAACGTCGCAAAAAAAGTCGGTTTCGAGAATGAAATTTTAGGTCGTTATGGAGATCAAGAGGCACTGTTCATGGAGAGAACCCGACAATAGTCGATTTCTACGCCAGCAGACGCTAGTGGACGATCAATTTTGGGTCGGTTTGTTCGAGAAATTCACGTTCATCGCTTAGAAGTCGAATTCCTGCATTCCGACCAAAGCTGCCGAATGCACCTGCAGCGCCCAAGTTACGCGGCAATGACGTCTGTGGGTGGCTCCTGCACCTTCAACTTTTTCGCTGCAAGCGCACGCAGCAAGAATAATGCTGCACAAGCTCAAAATCCGGCGCTGCTAGGCAGCGACAAATCCGGCCATTTGTATATGGCGCAGCAAGATTGCACGCATCATTCACGGATCGCTCAACAGCCGGACCGACGCCGCTGTGGCGAATGCACGTGGGGAAAGGCAGAAACGATGCTCGCAACTTCAGCGATACAAATCCGACAGCGCAGTAAATTTCCCGGTTCCAGTTATTCAATCATGCCAAAAACTGGATGCGGACCCTGGTTTAAACCAATTGTGCGGATAGGGGTTTGTTCTCTGCAATGCACTTAAGAATGCCAACCTGCCCTATGAGACCAGGCTGACCTTCTGTTTCTGGCCTTAGAAACGGAATTCGAGGCCGATGTTTCCGCCAAAGGTATAGTCGCCTGAACCGCTGCCCAGGCCGGTCTCGCCGCTGACCTCACCATAGAGGGTGGTTCTGCCTGAAAGCGCCACATGCCCGCCCAGCGTCAGGCCGGCGGTGTTTCTGCCGCGCTCGGTCAGAACAGTACTCTGGCCAAACGCCACGGCGGTATTGTTGTCGAAGGCGTGGTAATAGTCGACCTGACCGAACAGAACGGAATTGCCGGTGAACTCATGCTCGGCGCGCAAACCCAGACGGGCTGTCAGAGTATTCCCGTCCACCAGAGAACCGGTTTGTCCGCCTCCCGCAAGGTCGGTGACATCATCAGTGTTAATATCGCTGTACATCAGCTGCGCATGAGGCACCAATGTCAGACCGTTTTGCAAGATGAACGGTTTGCCAACCTCAACGGACAGCCCGTACCCATCGCTGTTGGTATCCACCGCGTTCCCGCCATTGGGGCGGGTTGTGCTGTCGAAGTACGCGTAGCGAAGCTGCCCGTCGACATAAAGCTGACTGTTCGCGATCCACAGCGCGCTGAGCGTGGCGTCATAGGCATCGGTGCTGATGTCAGCACTGGTCAGCGAAGTCTTCACATCGGTGGACAGGCTGCTGATCCCGAACTCAAGCCCGCCGATCAATTTACCACCGGCAATCTCGGCCAGTGGTAAACCGGCACCAAAGCGCAAACCGCCGCTGTTGGTTTCAACGTCGCGGTCATCGACGGTGTAGCTATCGCGCTGACCTTCCGCCTGCACCCAGACAATAGGCCGCGTTGTGGAGGTCAGCTCGTTCAAGGCCCGGCTGACGGTATTGGCCTCGGACGAACCGCGCTGTGTTGCGCCCATGATCCGACCCAGCGCCGAGCCAAAGGTCAACTGGTCACTGAATTGCTGCACGCCTGCCGCAAGGAAGGCGCCGCCCGGGTTGCGGTTAACCGTACCGCCAGTGCCGCCGACATCTGGCTTGGGGTTGTCGAACGGTGACAGGAAAAATTCGCCCTCGTCCGCATCGTATTCCAACAAATAAGCGATATCGCCGTCACTGATCGCCTGCGCACCGTCATTGGTGACGAAATCGGCATTGACCAGCTGGAAATCGCTTGCGGTGCTGGACCCCGAGACGGTGACCAGCGTGAAGGTCTGTGCGGTATCCACCGTGCTGCCGGCTTTGGTCACCTGCAGGCCCTGGCTGGCCCCGGCGCTGTCGCCGGTCACGAAGACCTGATCATTGGTGCCGTCGGTCAGGTTGACGTCCAGCCCGATGGTGCCACTGCCCGACAGGTCAGCACCAAAGGTCAGCCGGTCGCCGGTCGCTCCGTCTGCGGTCGAGATCAGGCCATTATTCAGAACGCTCTGGCTTAGGGTAACATTGCCCAGCCCGGCGGCACCAGCCAGAAACTGACCGGTTGCATTCACCTGCAAGTCACCGTCAAAGGTGAAATCGGCATTTTGCGCGGTTATGGCCGCGCCGCTGTCGATCAGCACCGAGTTGAACCCCGTGGCGGCAGCACTGTTCAGGGTCAGATTGCCGCCGTCACTGGCGGTCAGGGTTTCAAAGTTCGTGAACAGGCTGTTGTTGAATGTGCCGGTGAAGCCCGAGAAAGTCAGGGCATCTTCGGTGCCAGTGCCGCCATCAAACAGGGTTGCGGCGCTGATATCGGCACCGCCTTCCACCGTCAGCGCGTCCTTGCCGTCGTTCAAACGGACAGCACCCGCAACGGACGACCCGGTCATCAGCGTCACCCGACTGTCACCAGCGTTGTTTGAAATTGCTTCGCCCGAGGTCGCTGAAACGGATGCGCCGTCCTGCAACTTGATCTCCGTCATCCCGCCAGTCTGGGATTGAGTATAGATTCCATAGCCGCTCCCTCCCTGTACGGTGCCGGACACGGTAATCGTTGCCGGGCCCGCACCGGCAAATTTACTGGTTTCAATACCTGTCCGGCCACCGGCAATTGTACCAGTCGTAGTGACCGCAATGTCAGCACCGCCGACGGTCCTGGCAAGAATGCCGGTTGAGCTGGAACTTGTCCCTTGAACATTGTTGGCGGTGATCGTCAATGCGCCCCTACCCAGATGCCTTGCGTCAATACCACGGCTACTCCCCGCGACTGTACCCGACGTCGTGATCGACATGGTGGTACTGTTAGAATTGTAGCTGTCCGCATCAATGCCGACGGAACCATAGCCAACAACATCGTTTACCATGATCGTCATCGATCCGGGGCCTCCCTGATGGGCGTCGATGCCATCCCCTTGACCGGTAACTGTTCCGGACGCCGTGATTGAAACGGACGTAGTGTTGCCGTTGCCGTCTGCATAGATACCGTAATTGCTAGTCCCGGTGACGTTGTTTACATTGATTGCTAGCGCACCCGCCCCGTTGTTACGCGCCCAGACACCGTCTCGGCCGATGACCGCGCCATTTGTTGTAATCGTTGTCCCGGCTGTACTGACCGTCAAAACCCCATTCCCAGTTACTGACCTGATTGTCGAATTGTTCGTGTCCGTGATCGTAATGCTGTCAGCCGTTACTTCAACGGCATTGCCAGAGGATACATCCAAGCCGAACTCTGACGTGGTGGTGGCGTTAATCGAACCGCCACCCGGAGGGACAGTTCCGCCAACCGTGGTGTCCATTCCCGGAGCAGCCGCACCCGAACACACAAAGTTGGTCCCGTCCGAGGTGGTACAGCTACCCGCCTGCGCCGTACCACCGCCAAAGGTCAGGGCTGCGCCAATTGCCGCGGCGGACACGCCGGACAGCACCCGACCGAGCGCTGGTGCAAAACTGGCGGCCTGCCCCTTGTGCTTTGTCATCCGGCCCCCACGCAGCAGCGCGGTTTCATAGTGCGGTCGGATCGGTCCACTATTGATCATTTTCATAAATTCCGTCCCTAATTTTAATTGTTTGGAGGGTTAGGTTTTGCCGGTTGGGGGTCACGCCGACCGGGGCACTGTGATCAGTGTCGCCGCCTCGGACGTGCCGGGGGCGATGGCCAGCGGGCACAGATGGCCGGGTAACAACTCAAGGTCATAAAGCTCTGCCACCGCGCCATCGATCCGCAGCCAGTCGACGCAGGTGCCGGTCTCAAGATCGATGATCTGGATGCCGCACCACGGGGAGCTGTAGGTTTCCGCCAGTCTTGCGTCCAGTTCCAGCCCCTCGAACCGCTCATAGCGCGGCTTGGACAGGCCAACGAAGGCGAACCGGCCATGCAGCGCCAGCCCGCGTGCAAAGCCCGGACAAAAGACGCGCGGCACAAAGCGGCCCTTGCCGTCACTGCTGAATTCCACCTCGCCCAGTTCCCCGCGGCCCGAATTCAGCACCCACAACCGCCCGTCATGCAGGCGCGGGGAATGGGGCATCGACAGGCCTTCGCAGACGACTTCGTCGGTCTCGACATCAATGACGATGCCGCCATCAGCACGCCGGTCGCGCCAGCCGTCGATCGTATCCGACCGGCTGACGGCGGTGACGTAGCGCGGTCGCCCGTCCTGCATCGCCAGCCCGTTCAGATGGCAGCGGTCCTCATCCACCAGCGCCGAGATGAACGGCGGGCGCCAGACCTCACGAAAACTGTGGCGCGGGTCGGGGGTGGCCAGGCAGTTGTAGCGGGTGTTGACGAATATCGACCGCCCATCCGCATCGATACCCAGATCGTGCAGGTCCAGCCGCCCAGTAAACTCGCTTTGCCGTGGCATGAAACCGGCGTCAAACAGACCGTTCATCCGCTCGTGCGGCTCCAGCACGTTCTGCAGGTGCAGGATTTGGTCATCGGCAGACAGCGACAACCCATGCGGCCCGTGCCGGTGCAGTCCCATGGGGCGCGGGAACGCCATCTGATGAATGTTGATCCCGGCATCCGGTTTGACACCAATCAGGTACAAAAGCCCCGACTGATACGAAGAGAATGCCAACGACAGACCCAACCCGTTCAACCGTGCCGCAAGCCCGGGTGATACGGAATAGTCGACTTCTGTGCCTGCCTCGGTCTCTGCCTTTGTGGGAGGCACATCTTTCGGAGTATCGTCTTTGCCTGTCTGAGGCATGTTCGTTGTCGTGTTCATGAAGTTTTGTTGACCGATAGAGCTGTGAAAAGGCAAAGCCTCTTCGCCCGCAGAAATTCTGCGGTTTTTCCTTGAGTTACGCGTTTTCCTGAATATTCTTCAGACCCTGACAGAATAGCGTAGGTGACTTCTTCTGGTCCATGTGTGAAGATTCACATATGCCGGTACGGGTTCAGCGTTGAGGCAACGGCATCTGAGGCATGACGGAAGAAGTACTTTTGATGGCGCGCATTCGCGATCTGCCAAATTTGCAGGATAAGATCGCACTCTTCGCGCAGTACCTACGGGATGAACACCAGTACACTGCCCTCAGCTATGGCTGTGTCCTGAACGAAAATGATCAGGTCGATGGCCTGCACTATCTGCAAGATGGCATTCCTCAGGAGTGGTTGGAAATTTACCATCGCTGCGGGTATCAGGCCTATGACAGTGGTCTGCGACATGTGTTTTCTGGGCACAGTGTTTTGCTCAAAAGCCAAACCTATCGGATGGCGCGTGACCGGCAGTTGCACGGGCCGGAACTGTCTGCGGCACTGCAATCGAATGAATTCTTTAAGTCAGGCTTCTGTTTTCGCGTTGGTCAAGTTGCGGTGCCGACAGGAATAGCACTCCACTCCAAAACATTGGAGGATCGGCAGCACGACCAATATTTCGCGCGTCACGAGCTGTTTCTCACGGAACTTTGCCGCCAGTTTGATACTGCAGTATCCTGGGGTGATTCCATCATCGACAAAACCGGGCTAACCGAGCAAAATCTGCGCGTCCTGCGCGTTTTGGCCAAAGGCAACCGCAAGGCCGAAATGTTAGAGGAGCTTGGGATGCAGAGCTACACGTCCATAGCTACCCATATGGCAAGGGTGCGCAAACTATTGCAGGTTTCGACTGACAACCAAGCTCTCCGCCGCGCCGCAGCTCTGGCATTGATTTAGCCGGCTGGCAGGGACGGGTAGACAGCGAAATTTCGGTTTGGGAATGCCCGTGCCATAGCCGTTTGAATGGCCGCTTTCGCGAGGCCCGCTGCAACGCAATACGTTTACTCTTCGCGAACAAAGCGGTTGGCACAATTTTTGCGGCATGAGCACATTGTCGGCCTTGATGCGCGCTTCGATGGTTCCGGCACCATGCGGCGAATGCTCGGATTGAATTTGGCAGAAGTGTAGCAAGTTCAATGAACGGTTCGACGACCCAGGCTGCGTTGCAGCAACATACGCGCCGCAGGTGCGGGCGGATGCTGCGCGAGCAACAGCTGCGACTGCAAAAGGCGGCAAAGTCCGCGGACTCCCAGTTCGTCGCGTTCCTGATTTTGCGCTTGCAGCGAAAGTCGGCTCTGACGGGCCGCACCGCAGCGCTCGAATGGACAAGTGAATGTCTCTTTTAGGGCCGCCCTCAACGGTCAAGAGAAGTCGTATGGGGAAATTCCGCATTGGCTCCGACAATCGCGACGAATTGATTTTGACGAGCGCTGAGCGACTAACAACAGCAAGTTTTTTGAAACCCGATCAATGTAACACTACACAGGCAAACTTCACCTGGCTGTTCTCAGTTGAGAATATCACCCCAGGCTTTATCCCAGCGGCCAGCCTTCATGTCTTTTGGGTCAATGAACATACCAAAGCTTGCGACATCGCCAAACATCCAGCCCACAAGGTCACTTGACGAGACCTCCAGAAGAAAAGCAGGATTGCGAGCGCGCGAGTAGATAAAGCCGTTATGCACCGGGCCTCCCATCGTGGCGTACTGGTGTTCTTGGTCAAAACGCCAGAGCCTTTCATAGCGCGCGCGTGTTGCGTCGGATATTCGATCAGGGTGCATACGCATGGCCTCCTGCAGCTGCATCTCGAAGACATCTCTGCTGACAGGGCGCGCCCAAAATTCATCAATCACGGAGTGAGACTTCCATTCGATCCCGCTGTCGGTTCTTTTGAGCTGGCGAACTTTAATCTCGTCGAGTTCGGCAATCAAAGCGTCCGTCGCGCCAGTGTCCAGTGCACCGTCCGGTCTTGCCAAAAGCCTGTTGTAGACGTCCTCCAGCGCGGAGACGGCCGCATCGCGCGTTGCACATTCCTGCTGATCGTTCGTAAGGCTCAACCGCATTTTCGCCTGGTCCTCTGCGTTTTCACTCTTTTGCAGATTGCGTTCTGAGCGCTCGGTGCGCCGGCCCAAACTTCTCAACGCCTGATGTTGACCTGACAGCAGGCTGGCAACAAAGCCACGGGCGCTGATGATATCGAACGGGCGATACATCAAAGATCGAGGATCATAATCTTCCTGAATGGCAAAGCGCTGGTTGTCATCGGACTTGACCGAGCGTCTTGTCTCCGTCGACCCCTCGTGGCGCCGGATGGCCACCGGAAAGCGCGGAGGATGTGGCGCAACAGGGAAGCCCATTGCTGCCAGCGCCTCCCGCGCTTTGTCACCACTGGTACCGAAGTAGAAAGAGTGGGGCACGTCCGGCCAGTCACGCGACGCGAGAGAGCCGGTCAGGTGAAAGACGCGGGAGTCATCGTCGACACGCCCTTCTGACGGCATGAAAAAAGCCAGCCAGCCATCGCGTGGCCCCAAACCGCCCCAGATACCCTCAGGCAGTTCATCAAGTGCGATTTGAGCAACAAACAGCATCGGGAGGCCATTGACCTGCGGCCATTCCATATCTTCAGGCAGCATTGGGGCACCCCCAATCCAACTGCGGCTTCGCTCTTTGGCTCCGGGCAGCAACGGAACTAATTTCGCGGGCGCGGCATGGTGCGCCAAATCGCCCGGCTCGTGCGCCAGAACGGCCAGATTTTGTTCTATGACACCGGCGAGAAATGTTTTAGCCTCTTTGGCTTCAGGAGTGTCCTCAGACCGCCTCGCGGGCCTTCGAGTACTGCCCTGCATGCCCATCAGGTCGTACATCGGATGACCGCGTCGTGGCCGGAAAACAAGCGCCAAAATCACGAGCGGTAGGCTTTGCTGGACCAGCGTCCAGTTCCGCGGTGTTCCTTGAATACCGAAGATCATCATTGTTATGCCTACAAGCCCTACAATAGGCGCAACATATTGGACGAGTTGAAAAATGCGCTGCAAAATTAACACCTGATCGCTGATACTATACGGCACCCTATTTTCAACTGAAGGGTGAAATCCAGCGACTAACCAATCCTCCGAGGATGCCTGTTGTACATATGTCAAATGAGAACGGACTTTTGCCCGGTACTCCGCTGCTTAGCATGCGACGATCTCGTGCTTTGATCCGCGCAAGATGAGTTCGAGAGGCTTCTGGCTTAGCTTGTGTAATGAACGGCAGCTTTGGCGCGCTGCATTGCAATATCTACAGACCGGAAGGAATGACATCTGTGGGTGGCTCCTGCATTGCAAGAACTTTTTGGTGATGTTTGCGGGTATTTTCGTCAGTACTGTCGTCTGTCCGGCCTGTTTGCGTGGTGGCATTGCCGCCACTGGCCCTGATGAATTCCGCGAGCGAGGTTCCAATCGGCTCATCGACCTCTGAGGGCCGCTGCCATTGCCGGAGTGTCCTTGCTCTTGGTTGACTTACTTCCGCATCATCACTTCAACGTCTTGCATCTCGTGGGGCAACTGGCGCAGTCAGAACGCCGGCTGCCGGTATTCCTGTTTCTTTGTGAGCATCGCCCAGATGGCCCGCGCCGCTTTGTTAGCCATAGCGGTTGTTGCCAGCCGGAACGGCTTGTCGACGATGATCTTGGCTGTCCACAGATCGACCTTTTCTGGTGATCGCTTTGCCATGACAGCGCGCGACGTCATGCCCACGACCAACAGCTTGCGAATGTAGCGATCACCCTGCTTCGTGATCTTGCCCAGACGTTTCTTGCCGCCGCTGGACTTGTTGAGCGGGGTGAGTCCGAGCCAGGCCGCCAGATCGCGTCCGGTCCGGAACTGTTTTGCATCGCCAATCGTTGCGACAATCGCTGAGGCCGTGATTGGCCCAATTCCAGGCATGCGCATCAATCGGCGTGCGTCTGCATTCAGCAGAGCATGTTGCTTAATCATCTTGGAATAGCCGTCGATACGTTCATTCAAACCAATCAATTGATAGCATTGGATACCGAGCATGCCGTTCGCGATCTCCGGCATGTCTGGTTGGTCGCCATCCAGGTGGCGCTTTGCAAAAGCCGTCACTGCTTCGATCCCAATGGGCAAGATATGCCCAAACTCACGCAAAAGGCTGCGGATCATGTTGGCTAGTTGGGTGCGCTGCCGGACGGCCAGATCTCGTGTCCGGTGAATTGAGAGGATAGCTTGCTGCTCTTCGGTTTTGATCTCGACAAACCGCATAGTTGGTCGACGGACCGCTTCACAAATTGCCTCGGCATCAACGGCGTCGTTCTTGCCGCGCTTCACGTAGGGTTTGACGTATTGTCCGTCGTCATATAAAATGGGACATCAGAGCGGCTTGATTATTGGAGGCTCTGGTTCGTTAACGTGATTGATTATGCGGCTTGTTTTTGATGTTGCAAGCGGCGTTGTTGGATTGTCAGCTTCTTGATCTTTGCCCTTTCTCTGATGATGGCTTTGTCACGCCCGAAGTAGACGTCTGCCGGTGTGACGTTGTTCAGGCTCTCGTGGTATCGCTCGTTATTGTAGTAATCGACGAAAGCCTCGATCTGACGTTCCAGATCGCCGGGCAGGTAGTAGTTTTCCAGCAGAACCCGGTTCTTCATGGTTTGATGCCAACGCTCGATCTTGCCCTGGGTTTGCGGGTGGAACGGAGCGCCGCGAACATGGCCCATCTTTTGGTCTTCCAGCCATTCGGCCAAATCGCCGGAGATGTAACAGGACCCATTGTCACTCAGCAGGCGTGGCTTGTGCCGAACGATGGCCTGGTCGCATCCAGATGCCGCCAGAGCCAGTTCGATTGTGTCAGTCACGTCTTCGGCCCGCATGTTTGTGCAGAGCTTCCAGGCAACGATATAGCGGCTGAAATCGTCCAGGATCGTGCTGAGATAAAACCAGCCCCAGCCGATGATCTTGAAGTAAGTGAAGGCGGTCTGCCACATCTCGTTGATGGCGGTGGTTTTATCCGTGAACTCGTCGGCTGCTTTGATCACGACGTAGTCTGGTGCGGTAATCAGATCAGCTTCCTTCAAAAATCGATAAGCAGATGATTCAGAARTAAAATACCGCTTTTCGTCGGTGTATTGGACCGCCAGCTCCCGTGTCGTTAACACCTCATGTTCCAACGCAAACTCGATCAGATCATCCCGCCTAGCTTGTGGAATGCGGTTCCAGACAGACTTTGGGCAAGGTGAGCGATCCGCCAGGGCATCAAAGCCGCCTTCGACATAGCGATCATACCAACGATAAAATGTCGTGCGGGGGATGCCCAGCATGTCCAGGGTCTGCTTGGTGGGCAGATGGGACCCCTCAACGGTGCGGATGATCTCCAGTTTCTCAGAGGCAGGGTATCTCATTCCTCGAACTCCCCAGCCCCTGTCATGCTTTTTTTGAGCAGGCGGTTTTCAAGGGTCAGATCGGCGACGCATTCCTTCAGTGCCGTCGCCTCGGATCGAAGCTCCTTCACTTCAGGCGACGTCGCTTGCCGGGCTGTATCGCCAGACAGACGGCGTTTCCCGGCTTCGAGGAACTCCTTTGACCAGCTGTAATACAGGCTCTCAGAAATGCCCTCGCGCCGACACAGTGCCGAGATGCTTTCCTCACCACGAAGACCCGCCAAAACAATGCGGATCTTCTCCTCCGCCGAATAGGTTTGCCGCGTCTTGCGGCGGATGGTTTTGACCAACTTGGTAGCCGAAGCTTTGCTGGTTCCGGATTTCTTGTTCATCTTCACTCCTTGACGGTTACGATGAACCAGAAATCCTCCGTTGTTCAAATCCTCAAATCTGTCCCACAGGTGCTGACGTCAAACATGACAAGACTGGGTTGTCCTCCCCAATTTCCGGTCTCGCCTACTTGGGCGCGATCTTGGGCTATATGGATGGGTATCGAGAGGCTTCGGGCGTTCCGATGACCACAGAAGAGTTTAAAAACGATGTACTCCAGCGGTGTGTAAATTTGCCCAACATACCGTTTAAAACGTCGATTGAATCGGCCGCTTCGGACCCGGCTTAAACACTTTGCACCCATTGACCGAAGGCCCTGCAAGAATGTCTGTCTGGCCCAACAGCATCCCTTACGATCTCGAATGCGAGATGTAAGCGCGTCCTGCGTCGGACTGGGAGTCCGCCCTACGTGCGTGGGCCAAAACCCACACACTGCGCCTGAAGGTGCAATGGTTTGCGGAACTGAAAAAAACGATGGCAGAGCTGGATAGCTATCGTTTTACGGCTGCGCCGCAGGATCGTTGGCTGCCGATCAAAGAATGGATGGAAGCCCAAGGCGTCCCTGCCCCGCCCAATCTGCCAACTCGCCCGGAGCTGGGCGGGCCGATGTACTAGTACTCAACCTTAAACCGGGTTGCTGCAAACATCCGCGTCAAAGTTTGAAAGAAATCGTGGCGCGCTACACGGAAGGTGCGCCCGTTCCGGGGCAAGGTCAACCGCTGCAATTTCGAAATGTAAATCATTTTCACATTGACCTCTTGCATCCACCGAAAACCACCCCATCTAGACAATGTGAACACAATTTACATCAACCCGGAGAACCCAAATGACCGCACTGTCCGACCACGCCGTCCCTGAAAATCCGGGATGGCTCTATCGTGCCGAAGCCTGGCTTGACGACAAGGGCAAAGGGGCCTGGATCGCCGCCATGATCCTTGGCTTCATCTTTTTCTGGCCCGTCGGCCTGGCCTTTCTGGCCTATATGATCTGGAGCAAACGCATGTTCAGCAAATCCTGCAGCCGCCGCAAATCCTGGCACAGCCACATGAGCGCGATGAAGCCGTCAGGCAACAGCGCCTTTGATGCCTACAAATCCGATACCATTGCCCGGCTTGAACGCGAGCAACAGGATTTCGAGGCCTTTATGCGCCGTCTGCGCGACGCCAAGGACAAGGCCGAGTTTGACCAGTTCATGGACGAACGCGCCCGCGAAAACAACGATGATGCTGAAAACGGCGACCGCGCCTGATCCGAACTTGCCCTGTCCCGCCTGTTGGGACAGGGTCATTCCCGTATATTACCCGGATTAAACCACATGACCCACCTGCCCGATCCAAACAGCCAACCCGAATTTTACCAATCTGTTTCAATGAAACGGTTTATCGCCTGGCTTTTTGACATCGCCTTTATCTCTCTGCTGTGTACCGCGGCGCTCTTGCTGACCTTGGGCATGGGCTTTTTCATTCTGGCCCTGATCTATGCGGTCATCAGCTTCATTTACCGCGTTGTCACCATTTCAAACGGCTCTGCCACTTTGGGCATGCGCTTTATGGGCATTGAACTGCGCGATGCGTTTGGGGCCAGAATGGATACCGGCAAGGCCGTGGCGCATACCGCCGGGTACTTTGTCAGCATGGCTTTTCCGGTTTTGCAGATCATATCGGTCATCATGATGATGACCAGCGCACGCTGTCAGGGCCTGACCGACACATTCCTTGGGACTGTGATGATCAATCGACGGGCCTGAAAAATCAGCGGCGTGAATCACTTGGCGGCCCAAGGAACCATTGTTATCATCTGGTTTCAGGAAACACGGGACTTTCATGCGACACACGCTGCCAATTGCGCCACAATTCTATGTGACGGCCCCCCAACCCTGCCCTTACCTTGAGGGCAGGATGGAGCGTAAGTTGTTCACCGCCCTTCAGGGTGAAAGTGCGGATCAGCTGAATAACTCGTTGTCGCAACAGGGTTTTCGCCGGTCGCAGAACGTTCTGTATCGCCCATCTTGCACCGATTGCGCCGCCTGCCTGTCCGCGCGTATCAACGTGTCCGCCTTTAGCCCCAGCAAAAGCCAAAAGCGTACCGCAAAGCGCAACGCCTATCTGCAGCGCCGAGCCAATTCCCCCTGGGCAACCGACGAACAATACGACCTGTTCCGCCGCTATCTGGACACGCGCCACGCCGATGGTGGCATGGCCGACATGGATGTTTTCGAATTCGCCGCCATGATCGAGGAAACCCCGATCCGAAGCCGCGTTGTGGAATACGCCGACCCGGAAACAGGCAACTTGATTGCCGTCAGCCTGACCGACGTTCTGGATGACGGGTTAAGCATGGTCTATTCCTTCTATGACCCGGAACAGCCGCAAAGCTCGTTGGGGACCTACATGATCCTCGATCATATCGACATCGCCCGCGAGGCGGGTCTGCCGTATATCTACTTGGGATATTGGGTGCCGGGCAGCCCCAAGATGGGCTACAAAGCCCGTTTTTCGGGGTTGGAGGCGTATATTCACGGGGAATGGACCCCGGTTGGCAACCCCTCTGACCTGTCGGATTCCAGCCACCACCCGCTGTCGACCGCCCCTATTGCCGAACAGGTCGCAAGCATCCAATTGCCAGACCGGCACCCCACCAAAGGCTGATACATCATGCGGCAGACACTTCATGCGGTTACCCTTGTGGTGCCGGATTACGATGATGCGATCCGTTTCTATACCCAAAGCCTGAACTTTTCCGTGGCGCAGGATATTGATCTTGGCGACGGGAAACGATGGGTGCGGATCATCCCGCCGGGATCAAATGCTGGATCGCTTTTGCTGGCCAAGGCCGATGGGGCCGCGCAGCAGACAGCAATTGGCAACCAGACAGGCGGGCGCGTCGGGTTCTTTCTGGAAACCGACAATTTCCAGCGCGACCACACGGCAATGCTGGCCTGCGGTGTCGAATTCGAGGAGGAGCCCCGCCACGAACCCTATGGAATCGTTGCCGTCTGGCGCGATCCCTTTGGCAACCGCTGGGATTTGATTGAATTCACCTGATCACCCAAAGCACTGATAACAAAAAATCTTTCCGGTTAAGACCGATCTACGATCCCGAAGAGTATCACCGACAGGCCATTGCATTGATTTTGAATCATGTCGGAATTTCGTGTGGGCCGACTTGCGTCGGCTATGCTGTTTTTCATCACAAGGAATACATTCTGGATGTGAAACGCCCGCTGTACGACCCTTTCATTTGGTTTGTTTCCAAGGAAGTCAGGCAGGCTTTGTCACGGCGTCGGCGCTGACCCGGTTGACCCATTCAAAAGCCGATGACTGAATCGAAAACCGGAGGCCAACTGGCCTCCGGTTAAGGTCTTTATTCCTGCGCCCGATCAGTTGGGGATCAGATCCGGTACGATGGTAACGATCGAGGGGAAGAACCACAGGATCGCGATACCCGCCACCTGGATCAACACAAACGGAACAATCCCACGATAGATATGGCCGGTCGTCACCTCTTTGGGTGCAACCCCGCGCAGATAGAACAGCGCGAACCCAAAGGGAGGTGTCAGGAACGAGGTCTGCAGGTTCACAGCCACCATGATTGTCACCCATTTCGGATCGAACGAGCCGCCATAGATCACCGGGCCGACGATGGGGATCACGATGTAGATGATCTCTAGGAAATCCAGCACGAACCCAAGGATGAACAACACCAGCATCACGATCAGAAAGACAGTGAACTCATTGTCGAAACTCTTTAGGAACTGCTGGATGTAATGCTCTCCGCCAAACGAGATCACCACGAGGTTCAGCAACTGCGACCCGATCAGGATGGTAAACACCATCGAGGTCACCTTGGCCGTTTCACGCACCACCGGGGTCAGCACGCCGCTTGAGAACAGAACCCAGCACCCGAACAGCAGGCCGAACAACGCATAAAGATAGGCCGCATAAGCAAAGAAGAATGCGATCCAGCTTTCGGTCGTGACGCCGCTTTGATTGATGCGCAGGTCGAAGTTCACGCCAATCAACAGGCAGATGATCACAGCAAAGGTCGACCAGATGATGATGTTACCTGATCTTTCCTGATCCTTCAGCTTGCGATACGCGGCCAGCATGATCGCCCCGCCCGCCCCCAACGCAGCCGCTGGTGTCGGGTTGGTCACGCCACCCAGGATCGAACCCAGAACCGCGATGATCAGAACCAGCGGCGGGAATACCACCCGGATCAGATCATTGGTCGCGCAGCGCGCCGCAGCTGCCTTGCAGCCATAAATGGACAGCGCAAAAGGCAGCGCCAGCAGCACAAAAGTCGCCCCCGAAGACGTCGTCGGCGAGATCAGCAAGACATCCACCAGCAACATCAGCAACAGCCCGATAGCGCCCAGTATCAACGGCTGAGATGGGCGCGACGGCGCAATACCCCGCCCCATGACCAGCGTCAGCCCCAGCAGCACGACAATCACCGCGACGCCATTGCCGATTGGTGCGGCAGCGGCAATCTTCGCCTGTTGCGCCGCAGCAAACTCGTCCTCGCTCAGGCGTTGCGCCTCAGATACTCCGCCCGCAGCGTTGATCGCGTCCTGCTCGACCACGGCCTGATCCCAGGCGGATTGCCCGTGCAGGGCGATCATCGACGCCTTGCATTCCTCGGACACATTGGTCCGCAGCGATGCCCCCTGACCGATGTCCGAGAACGCCGAAACCGTGACGTTCTGGCTGCCAATCACACCTGCGCTGGCCAGCAGGAAAACCCCTGCGATCAACGCAACCGGCGCGCCCAGCAACCAGATCAGACCTTCGGCACGCGTAATCGGCTCGCCACTGCCACCGGACATTGGCACCGCAGGGGCCTTATCCGGGTTCAGCAGGGCATAACCAAAGGCATACAGCGCATACAGAAGCGCCAGCATGATCCCCGGCAGCAAGGCCGCCTGAAACAACGTTCCGACCGAAACCACCGCGGGCTCACCCAGATAGGTCAGCGCGTCGGTACAGCCTGCCTCGACCGCGCGGGTTTCCTGTGCGGTCGAATACAGATCCCCCGCAAGCGTGCCCAACAGAACGATCACGATGGACGGCGGAATGATCTGCCCCAACGTGCCTGATGCCGCGATCACACCCGTCGCCAGTTCCGGCGAATAATTGTGGCGCAACATGGTCGGCAGGGCCAGCAGCCCCATGGTCACCACGGTTGCCCCGACAATCCCGGTCGAGGCTGCAAGGAAGGCCCCCACCACAACGATGGACACCGCCAGACCACCGGGCAGCGGGCCAAAGACACGCGCCATCGTGGTCAGCAGATCGTTCGCGATCTTGGACCGCTCCAGCGTGATACCCATCAGAACGAACATCAAAACCGCCAGCAGGGTTTCGATGGACTGCCCGGCCAGCACACGTTCGTTCATCCGGTTCACGATGAAGGACACGTTGCGGTCCAGCGCGGTTTCCCAGCCAGACGGGAAGACCGCCGTGCCGACCCTGGGCAAATCCGGGTATCGGAACACGGATATCACATCGGGTTTCACACCCGAATTCACCACGTCACGGTAAGCTTGCGACCCGGTGTCAATCGCCTGGTGTATCAACAGCCCGGCGCTGTCCAGCGCGGCAATGATCCCGAATGAGATGATCCCGGCCCCACCAATGGCAAAGGCCACCGGAAAGCCGGAAAGGATTCCGCCAAACAGGCAGAAGAATACGATAATGAGGCCTATCTCGACGCCATCAAGTCCGAATAGCATTGTCTTGGTCTCCGTCCTTAATGTGCGCCTTCGTAGGCTTCTTCACCCTCGCCAAGGCTGTCCTTGTCGAGGTATTTTCCAATGCTGTCCGGTCCTTCCACGTATTCAAGATACGAGCGGTACAGGAACGCGATTGCGTGCAGGAACACCATGGCGGCAAAGGCCACCAGCAGGATCTTGAACAGGAAGTACCCGTTGAACCCATTGGGGCTGAACCCGATGGTTTCCACGTTCCAGCGCAATGCACGGGATTTCATCACCAGCCGGTCCAGCGTGTCACTGGCCGAAGGTTTCGGCACGATCAGGTGCCGCCACATGAAGTACCAACCATACATCCAGGTCAGCACCGCCATCGGCATCATGAACAACAGCGCCCCCAGCATATCGACCACACGTTTGGCCCGGTGACTGATACCGGCATAGACCAGATCAACGCGGACATGCCCGCCCTGCACGAATGTGTAAGTACAGCACAGACAGACGACCATGGCGTTATAGAGTTTCAGTTCTTCGGCGTACCAGCTGATGTCCATCTGCACCGGGATACCAAAACCAAACGCCATGTCGGGACGCGCAAAGATACGCTGCATGAAAACGATGACGATCTGCTGGATCACCATCAGCAGGCCCGCCCAGGCAAAGAAACGCCCGGTGGTGTTGGCAAACCCCTCAAGCCCGCGCACGATCCCCCACATGAAGTTCCGGTAATAAAGGCCAATGGCCGTCAGCACCAGAAACAGCGCGAAGATCACAAAGAAAAACTCGACCGACCCGCCATAATAGACAAAGCGCATGATCGCTTCTTTGTCCGACCAGTTCAGCCAGAGCTGCGGATGCGTGATGGCGTATCCGAAATTATAGAAGGCTTCGGCAATGTTCTGAATGAACCACACCAGTCCATTCCACAGGGCGCCGAAAAACGAGATACCGTTATCGTCCTGCATGTTGTCCCCAGGTCACATCAGTTGCTCTGCTGATTATAGCGGATTTGTCCGAACCGCGCATTTGCAACAAGAAAGGCTTCCCCGCGGATGCGGGGAAACCGATTGATAGAAGACTTTTATGTTAGCCGCGAACGCGGTTGCGCTGCGTGGTGTAAACACCCGACGACAGGTCCAGCCATCCTGCGGAAGACGCCGACGACGCCATTGCGCTGTCGTGAATCTTCTTGAACAGCTCGTCGCCCATGTTCTCGTCCAGAACTTCCTGGCTGGCCGCACCGAATGCGTCCCAGACACTGTCGGGGAATTCCATGACCTTGACGCCACCGGACTGCAGGCGCTGCAGGGCTGCGCCGTTGTTGGCCAGGAACTGCGCCAGGTTCCACTGGTGCGCTTCGCCGGCTGCGATCTCGATGATCTTCTGCTGACCCGGTGTCAGGCTATCGAACACGTCGCGGTTGGTGGCCAGCGACAGACCCGCATTTGGCTCGTGGAAACCGGCGGTATAGTAAACCTTGGTGATTTCCTGGAAACCGGCCTTTTCGTCAGCCCACGGACCGATCCACTCGGTCCCGTCAATCGCGCCCGACGACAGCGCCTGATACACTTCCGAACCCGGGATGTTCTGTACGGATGCGCCCAGCTTACCCAGCGCCTTGCCGCCCAGACCCGGCATACGGAACTTGAGCCCGTTGAAATCCTCGGGGCTGTTGATCTCTTTCGAGTACCAGCCGCCTGCCTGCGCACCGGTGTTACCGGCCAGGAAGGATTTCAGGCCAAAGATCTGGCCCAATTCGTCATGCAGCTCCATGCCGCCGTCCTGATAGTACCAGTTCACCATTTCCTGCGCGGTCATGCCGAACGGAACGGCGGTGAAGAAAGCATAGCCCGGGTGCTGACCGACAAAGTAATAGTCCGCCGCGTGATACATGTCGGCCTGACCGGATGATACCGCGTCAAAAACCTCGAACGCGCCAACCAGCTCACCTGCGGCCTTGATCTCGACGGTCAGGTTACCGTCGGACATTGCGGTGATGCTGTCGGCGCAACGCTGTGCACTGTCGAAAACGCCCGCCAGACCACGGCCCCACGACGTTACCATGGTCAGCGTGCGCTTACCCTGCGCATAAGCCGGTGCTGCCAGCGTGGTGGCCGCTGCGGCCGAGCCGCCAATTGCGGATGTTTTCAGAAATGAACGACGATCCATATGAGTGTTCCTCCCCTATATATTCAAAACCCGGATTCATGCCGGGCGTAGTCGTTTTCAGTGTGCGCCAGCCTAATGACCAAGATTTGAATGTGAATACCTAGTACTGCGTAGACAGCCGGGTTTTTTGCATGCCGAAAATGTCAAAGTGACAGATAAAGTCGCGATTTTCCTTAAAACCGGGTCTCGCCCACACATCCATGTCCAAAAATTTTGCATTTCCCGGCGAGCTTGCGTATCGATTCGACCATGAGGGGAATCCGAAACCTGATCTCGCTGACCTATGGCCAGAAACTGTCACTTGTGGCGGCGATTCCCTTGGTTGTGGCCGTGGCCGCTATTGCCCTGTTTGTTGCCTATGAATCCCGCGCAACGGCGGAACGTGAAATTCAGGCGCTGGAGCGTCGGTTAATCGAAGCCAAAAAAGAAGAACTGCGGAACTATGTGACCCAGGCCCGGAACGGGTTTGCCTATATCTATGGGCGGGCCTCGACCGACGACAGGGTGGCGCAGAACCTGGTAACGCAAATACTGTCGGCGATGATCTACGGGAAAGACGGGTTCTTCTTTGTCTACGATTATGACGGCAACAACCTTGTCAGCCCGCGCCAGACGGAATTCATCAATCGCAACTGGGAGGGGCTGACAGACAGCGACGGCACACCGGTCGTGGATGAATTCATAAGCCTCGCCAGGCAGGGCGGCGGTTGGCACAGTTTCATGTGGCAAAAACCATCCACCGGGGAAGAGGCCCAGATGATCGCCTATGTCGTCGGCCTGCAGGATTGGCAATGGGCGGTGGGCACCGGGGTGTTCATCGACGACATCGTGGCCACTGTCGCCAACGCCCGCGCCGAGGTCGAGGCCCGCGTGCAGCGGACATTCCTGTATATCGGCGGCATTGTTCTGGCGGCTGTTCTGATCGTCTTTGCTTCGGGCATGTTGCTGAACTTTCGCGAACGGCGGCTGGCCGATGCCAAGCTCAAGGAACTGACCCAGCGGGTGTTCGACGCACAAGAGGATGAACGCGGTCGCGTCGCGCGCGAGCTGCATGATGGCATCAGCCAGATTCTGGTCGGTGTGCGCTATGCGCTGGACAACGCCCGCCGCCGCCTGTCACGCGGCGACGACGACGGGGCCCGTGATCCTTTGGACAAAGGGATCGACCATCTTGGCACCGCCATCTCCGAGGTTCGCCGCATCAGCCGGGACTTGCGACCGGGCGTTCTGGACGATCTGGGGCTTGGACCTGCCCTTAAGGCGCTGACCGATGATTTCCGCGAACGCACCGGGATCGAGACCGAGTTTTCGACCGTCGTGTTCCGCAACCGTCTGGATCATGACAGCAAGATCGCGCTGTACCGAATTGCCCAAGAGGCGCTGACCAATATCGAACGTCATTCCGGGGCAACCCGTGTTACAATCGACCTGCGCGGGCATAAAAAAGGCGCGACCATGCGGATCACCGACAATGGTCACGGATTACCCAGCGGTTCGGGGCAGGTCAGCGCCGGGATCGGGTTGCGCAACATGCAGGAACGGATTGAGCAGCTTGACGGATTGCTGCGCATTCTGTCATCACGCGGCCCGCGCGGTGGTACTGTGATCGAAGCCAGCCTGCCGCTCAGCCACCTGCTGCCGCCGCAGGAAGATGCAACCCCGAACCGAAAGGCCGGTACATGAGCGTGACGACGATCAGGGTTCTTATCGTTGATGACCACCCCATGGTGGCCGAGGGCATCCAATCGATCCTTGAAAGCTATGCCGGGATTGAGGTGGTCGGAACGCTAAGCAGCGGGCAGGATGCCGTGGACCAAGCCGCGGGTTTGGCACCGGATGTCATCCTGATGGACCTGAACATGCCCGGTCTGGGCGGGCTCAGCGCGACCGAGATCATTCTGGAACGCCTGCCCGATACCCGCATCCTGATCCTGTCCATGCATGACAGCCCGGAATATATCTCGACCGCCCTCAACCATGGTGCCAAAGGTTACATCCTCAAGGATGTCCCCACCGAAGAGATCAAACAGGCCATCGACGCGGTGATGCGCGGGGAACAATATCTGTGCACCGGCGCAAGCGGGTCCCTGCAACCCAAGGGGAAAAACACGCGTGAGGCGCTGACCGGACGCGAACAAACGATCCTGCTGGAACTGGCGCAGGGCAAATCCAACAAAGAGGTCGCCTCGGTGCTGGATATCTCGGTGCGTACCGTGGAAACCCACCGCAAGAACATCAAACGGAAACTCGGCATCTCTTCCACCGCCGGTCTGACGCGTTATGCGCTGGAACACGGTGTTCTGCAGGGCACCAGCCCCGGCTTCTGATCCCCGCACACCCGCAGCGCGCAGCGCTGCCCGGCCCAACTGTTGGAGGTGCGCCAAAGGCGCGCTGACAGCGGGCGGGAGGTCCCGCTTATGGGCGTGGCCGGATGTCTTCGCCGAAAAACACTAATGTTCCGTCTTCGTCGATGACGTGAAACTCGCGCTGCTGATAGGGCTGGTCGAAGGGCGGGCGCACGCGCCCTTCGGGCAGATCCGACAACCCCTCGCGCATACTTCCGTACAGATCGTCGATACCTTCGACATCAATATAAAACGACTGGTCGTCCCCCAGCTTTTTCCCGTCATCACGCGGCGGGCATTCCAGCAGCCGAATGGCCACAGGACTGCGTGACAAAAACGCATAGTTCTCTTGCTTGAACCCGCAGGAAAATCCCAGGCGGTTGCAATAGAAATCTATCTGCTTGTCCAAAGACGAACACAGCACAAATGGCGTAAGTTGCAGAACACGCGGCATCAGACCCTCCGGCAATCAGTCAACAGAATGGGATCAACCTATCACATTTCAATCCAGCAACTCATCCTTTCGCAATCCTTCGCGCGCATGATGGTGCGGCAAGACCCGCCCATATAATTGACGCGTGCGTTCAACACCTCCGCACATCCCCGCGGCCTCGACAAAGGAAAAGATACCGACAAACCGGCTGCGCGCGCCTTTTACTGGTGCGACCCGGTGCAAAGAATAACGCCCTTTGAAAATTTGCAGATCGCCGGGTTGCAACTCTAACCGGTGAACATGGGCCCTGTCGCCGTCCAGAACTGCGGCGACAGATTTAAAGTTCTCGTCCTCGGCATTGCGCAGGTTCGGGACATATTCGAACGCGCCGCCTTCTTCACCGTTTTGAATGGCCAAAGTCACCGTGTAATTGTTGGTATCAAAATGCCAGGGAAACCCCTGCCCTTCCTCAACCACATTGAGGATGACATCGGCCAACGGATCGTCATAGCGAAAAAACCTGTCCTCGGACTCGTTCAAAGCCGTGCGGATGAAAGGCAAAAATCCCTCGAACGCGTAAATTCGGCGCAATGGGCTGGATTTCGCAAAGTTGTCCGCCGGAACAAACGCGTTCGAGCGGTCGTAGAAACGGCGCACTGGATGGGCTGTACCAAAGCGCGGGTCATCTTTGGTGAAATAGGCGTTTGTCCGGCTAAAGGATCGGTGTGCTTTTGGCGCGACGGCCTTGGCCTCTTGCAGCAGATGCGCCACCCCGTCCGCGTGAACGAAACCGGGCAGAACCGCGCAACCGTCCCGATCCAATTCCCGCCTCAGGTCGCTTATCAACTGATCATATGCCCGCGAGCCCGGGCAATCTATCGGATACCGTCCCAGATCAACCAGATCCTGCAACATGGTCCGCCTCCATAGCCTGTAAGGTCGGGGCCAGCGTGACTCAGTCAATACCGTTCATCATGCTTGTTTCGGACATTGCCTTGCCGCTTTCGTACAAGTCTGGTCGCCGCATCCGGGCGCATTTACAGGTTCAAATTCCCGAATATTCCCAACGTGCGTCAATCTGCGCAATAAAATGTCAAAAAAATTGCCCTTCGGGATAGAAAATTGGTGCAATTGCCTGTTGACGCCCCCATTCCCCGCCCATAATGTCCCTTCCAAGCAAAAAGGAGCCTCTGGCAATGAGAACGCTAGTCGTAATCGTAGGAACCACGCGCATGGGCCGGTAACGGTAAACCATAATCGAACCCATGCGCCTCCGAAAATCTCGGGGGCTTTTTTTATGCGAAATGCAAGACACATGTCGCGAACGGAGCAAAGCAGATGACACGTGAGATGACCGGCGCAAAGATGGTGGTTCAGGCCCTCAAGGATCAGGGTGTGGACACGGTATTCGGATACCCCGGTGGCGCCGTGCTACCGATCTATGATGAGATTTTTCTGCAAAACGACATTCGCCACATACTGGTGCGTCACGAACAGGGCGCGGTCCACGCAGCCGAAGGATATGCCCGTTCGACCGGCAAGCCCGGCGTTGCGCTGGTGACATCCGGCCCCGGCGCCACCAATGCTGTGACGGGTCTGACGGATGCACTGCTGGATTCGATTCCGATTGTGGTTCTGACCGGTCAGGTTCCGACCTTCATGATCGGCTCGGACGCCTTTCAAGAGGCCGACACCGTGGGTATCACCCGCCCCTGCACCAAACATAACTGGCTGGTCAAGGACACAGACTCGTTGGCTGCGACGATGCACGAGGCGTTCCACGTTGCCACGTCGGGCCGCCCCGGTCCGGTACTGGTCGACATTCCCAAGGATGTTCAGTTCGCATCCGGCGAGTATGCCGCGCCGAAACCGTCGACCTCGCATTACCAACCCATTCTGAAAGGCGATCTGGAAGAGATCACAGAACTGGTTGCAGCGATCGAAACGGCCAAGAAACCTGTGTTCTATACCGGCGGCGGCGTCATCAACTCTGGCCCCGCGGCCAGCCAGTTGTTGCGTGAACTGGTGGAAGCAACGGGTTTCCCGATCACTTCGACCCTGATGGGTTTGGGTGCCTATCCGGCCTCGGGCAAGAACTGGCTGGGAATGCTGGGGATGCATGGTCTGTACGAGGCCAACCTGGCGATGCATGACTGCGATCTGATGATCAATATCGGCGCGCGGTTCGATGACCGGATCACCGGCCGGATTGATGCGTTTTCGCCAAACTCGAAAAAAGCGCATATCGACATCGACCCGTCCTCGATCAACAAGGTGATCCGGGTGGATATCCCGATTGTCGGTGATGTGGCCCATGTGCTTGAGGACATCCTGAAGGTCTGGAAAGCACGCGGTCGCAAAACCGATGCGGCTGCCGTTGCCAAATGGCAGGATCAGATCACCGACTGGCGCAAAGTGAACTGCCTGGATTTCACCAACAGCGAAAAGACGATCAAGCCGCAACACGCGCTGCAACGTCTTGAGGAACTTACTAAAAAACACGACCGGTATATCACCACCGAGGTCGGCCAGCATCAAATGTGGGCCGCGCAGTATCTTGGGTTCGAAGATCCCAACCGTTGGATGACGTCCGGCGGGCTGGGCACGATGGGATATGGTTTCCCCGCCTCGATCGGTGTGCAGATGGCGCATCCGGATGCGCTGGTGATCAACGTGGCGGGTGAGGCATCATGGTTGATGAACATGCAGGAAATGGGCACTGCCGCGCAATATCGCCTGCCGGTGAAACAGTTCATCCTGAACAATGAACGTCTTGGCATGGTGCGCCAGTGGCAGGAACTGCTGCATGGCGAGCGGTATTCGCATTCCTGGTCCGAGGCCCTGCCCGATTTCGTCAAACTTGCCGAGGCATTCGGTGCCAAGGGCATCCTGTGTTCCGACCCCGCCGATCTGGATGACGCGATCATGGAGATGATCAACTATGACGGTCCAGTGATCTTTGACTGTCTGGTCGAAAAGCATGAAAACTGTTTCCCGATGATCCCGTCGGGCAAAGCCCACAACGAGATGCTGCTGGGCGAAGCCGAAACGCAGGGCGTGATCGATTCCAAAGGCTCGGTTTTGGTATGACAACGCGGATGATCAGCTTTGATGCAACGCGCTTCCGGCCAACGCCGGACGAGTTGAACGAAGAAGCTGATGATTTCATCAATCCGGATGTATTTGGCAAGGAACTCAGCACCTTCCTGAGCACAGAGCTTGCCGCATCCGGGTTTGATGTTTCTTTCGCCTGCGCCGAGGATTGGGGATGGTACCACGAAGTTGAACATGACGAACCATTTGCCCTGGTTTTCGGATGCTCAAACTACGGCGACGGCCATCTGGTTCAGTTCTCACCAAAAACCGAGCATGTGAGGAAGATGTTCAGAAAATACCACGCGGCACCCAAAGTGGATGCGCTGCGTGGCGCAATTTGGAAAATTCTAGAGAATTCCGAAGGTGTCTCGAACCTTCGCTACGAAGAGGACTAGCTCAGCATGTCTGCCCTACATATCAAAAAAGGCTCTACCCGCCATTCCGCATATAACCTACGGCCCACCTTCTCGGACGTGCAGGAACGCCACACGATCGCTGTTCTGGTCGAAAATGAACCCGGCGTGCTGGCCCGTGTCATCGGGTTGTTCTCGGGCCGTGGCTATAACATCGAAAGCCTGACGGTTGCCGAGGTTGACCACACAGGTCACCTCAGCCGCATCACCATCGTCACCACCGGCACACCGCAGGTAATTGAACAGATCAAGGCACAGCTGGGCCGGATCGTGCCGGTGCACGAGGTCCACGACCTGACCGTTGAAGGCCCCGCAGTTGAGCGCGAACTGGCCATCATCAAGGTTGTCGGTGAAGGCGAAAAACGGGTCGAGGCGCTGCGCCTTGCCGATATCTTCCGCGCCAATGTGGTCGACAGCACCTTGAATTCGTTCATTTTCGAAATCACCGGCGCGCCCGACAAAATTGACGCTTTCGCTGACCTGATGCGCCCTCTGGGCCACGTAGAAGTGGCCCGCACGGGCGTGGCCGCTTTGCTGCGCGGCGAATAACGTTTGCCCCCCACCCCGTCGCGGTTTTCGACAGGGGTGGGGAAACGGGCCAGAATGCTGTTGGGCGACAATGACTCGCCCAACAGCGAAAAACCGCAAAAGATCACACAAAACAGAATAAAGCCTATTGCGTTTGTCATTTTGGGCGTTAGCCTCAGGCATAACGTGGCGTTGGGATGCGTCCGTTACTGTCATCTGTACGATTTTTAACGCAAATTCGGCCGACCGGTCGGGGTCTGCGCGTTTTTTCTGGAAATGAGCTACAAGAACCTGGGACAAAAATGACCAAAGACATCCGCAACCCGGCCGAATTGCGTAGGATGTTCGGCGCTAATCTCAGGCGTCTGGCGCAGCAATACTCATCAATTTCGGAACTTTGCCGACAGCTTGGGATCAACCGGACCCAATTCAACAGGTATCTGGGCGGCGAAAGCTTTCCCCGCCCCGACGTGCTGGACCGCATTTGCCGCTTTTTCGAGGTCGATGCCCGCATTCTGCTGCGCCCTCTGGACGAGATCGAGTATCTGCCCACACATCCCGCAGCCTCGGCCCTGACCGATTTTTTGGGCTCTGGCCCGTCCACGTTGACCGAAAAGCTGTTTCCGGCCGGGTTCTATTATGCAACTGAAACGGAACTGGACGAACCCCAGCCATCCCGGCACAGGCTGTTTCACGCGCGCAGATTGCCGCAATGTACCCTGGTGCGGGGCTATGAACCCGGACACGGAATGCCCGGAGGATCACCGATGGACCGCGAGGTCCAGGGGATTGCCGCCTGCGCCGGTCGCCAGATCTATATCCTGATGTCCAGCCGGGCCTCACAAAACAGCCGGATCTATCTGGTGACACGTGGCATGGATGAGCATTCGGATCGCTGGCGCGGTGTTGCGATTTGCCTGTCCAAGACCACGGCCAGCGCCACCACGACACGGCGCATTCTGCTGCGCCATCTGGGCGAGGATCCCGCAGCAGTTCTGGCGGCGGCCCGTACCGCGCGGCGTTCGGAAAAACCTGCGGTACCCGCCCTGACCTGACTGCGCCCCCCCGTGTCAGGCCGCGTCTGTGCCTTGTGTCTGCGTAATCAGCCGATACAGATGCCAGCTTGCATGCCCCAGCAAGGGCAGCACGATCAATAAGCCCAGAAACCACGGTATCATGGCCACAAACGTCAGAACCGCAATAAATACGCCCCATCCCAACATGGCCCCCAAATTGGCGCGGACATAGCTGAAGCTGGCGATCATTGCGGTCACAAAATCAATTTCGCGGTCCAACAACATCGGGATCGAAAGCACAGTGATCATATACATCACCGTGGCAAACACCGCCCCGACAAATGTTCCAACGGCCAGCATCGTCAACCCATTTGGCGTCAGAAACACCTCAAGCGATGAAGACACGTTGGTCATGGTCGACAGCCCCATGAACAGGGCAAAGATCATGTGGCCCAGAAAAAACCAGAACAGAAACATGACCACCACGATGGCGCAGATTGACGGCAATTGACGGCGGCTTTGCTGGGCGACGACGCCAAGTATCGCGGCCATATTCAATGGCTCGCCAAGTTCCAGCCGGTGCGACACCTCATACAACCCGACGGCTGCGAAAGGCCCCAGCAACGGAAACCCGATTGTCGCAAGAACCAGCCAAAAGGTTGTCCCTGTCTGCACCGTGACCCAGGCCATCGCCCATCCCGCCAGCACGTAAAAGCCAGCGAACATCAGGCCAAAGATCGGGGCTCTGCGAAAATCAGCCCAAGCCCGTCCCAGGGCAAGGCGCAACATTTCAATCGTCACCGGGCGCATTTCCGGCACGCCAAACGGTTTTTCCATGTCCTGTCCCTCCTCCCTCGTGTGCCTTGTTACCCGACCGGTCGTCTTTGAGGCCATCCAGTCGCCGCATGATATGCCGCCCCCATCGACAGGATGCGCTCATCAGAGCCACGCGGCCCAAAGACCTGCATCCCCATGGGCAACCCTTCGACCCCAAATCCAACGGGCACCGAAAGGCAAGGCAAACCGATCAGGCTGACCGGAACAACAACCTCCATCCACCGATGATAGGTATCCATCCTTTTCCCCGCGATCTCTGTCGGATACGGCGTTTCGATTTCAAACGGCCAAACCTGTGCGGATGGCAGGACCAGAGCGTCATAATCCTGAAAAACCTCAGTTGCGCGGCGAAACCAATCCGATCTGATAACGCTGGCGCGGTGCACCTGCATCGCGGTTAAAGCCAAGCCCTGATCCAACTCCCATTGCGCTGTATCTTTCAGCGACGCGCGATGCTCGGTCAGCGGCACAAAGCCTGCCGCTACGTTCCAGGCCCGCAAGGTAACCCAGCTGTCCCAGATACGCTCAGCCTCGAACGGCGGCGCGACAGGAACGACCTCGGCACCGAGATCCACAAAAACCGACAGGGCATCCCGGCACAAGTCGCGAATGCCGTCTTCGAACGGAAAGGCACCACCCCAATCATCCAGCCAGCCAATCCGCATACCCTTCATATCCGCAACGCCAAGGGGCGAAACCGCAGGGCTTTCGACCCCCAGCGGGTGACGCGGATCAGGCCCGGCAATCACATCCAGCAGCACGCTCAGATCTTCGGGGCTGCGCGCCATGGGGCCAAGTGTCGAAAGCTGATGCAGAAAGCCGTCACCCTCGGGTTCGGACGGGACACGCCCCCAACTTGGGCGGAACCCATAGACATTGTTCCAGGCCGCCGGATTGCGCAGGCTACCCATCATGTCCGATCCATCTGCCAGCGCCACCATCCCCGTCGCCAGCGCAACCGCCGCACCGCCGGACGACCCACCACAAGTCCGGGTCGGATCGTAAGGGTTGGGTGTGGCCCCATAGACCGGATTAAAGGTATGAGAGCCCAACCCGAATTCCGGCGTATTGGTCTTGCCAATCAGGATCGCCCCCGCCGCACGCATCCGCGCGGCAATCAGATCGTCCTTTTGCGGAATATGGTCCTGAAAAATCGGCGACCCCTGCGAAGATACGATGCCCTCGACCTCGACCAGATCCTTGACCGCGATCGGCAACCCATGCAGCGGGCCCCGGTTTGGCCCGGCATCCAATGCGCGCGCCTCGGCCATCAACGTATCTGCATCGCGCAAGGCCACAATGGCATTCGCTGATTGATTGACCGATGCAATCCGGTTCAGCGTTTCCTGCATCAAATCGACCGCCGTCAATTGCCCTGCAGCAATCGCGTTCAACAATTCTGTTGCAGTTGTCTGGCTCAAATCCATCCCAGGTTCTCCCCTCTGTCGGGATCAGCCTAGCCGGGGCACATCGCCATTTAAACCCACTGTTTAGATGTATCTTTTTCGGTCCAGCATCCGATGCGGAACCGGCTTCATCTGGCCAAAAATATCCCGGGGGAGTCTCCGCCTGCGGAGACGGGGGCAGAGCCCCCTGCCTGACTTAATCGCCCTGCGCCTCGGACCGGCTTTTGCCCGCCACATTCAACGCCAGCGTGGCCGCCATGAACCCGTCCAGATCGCCGTCCAGAACACCTTTGGTATCCGATGTCTCAAAGTTGGTCCGCAGGTCCTTGACCATCTGATAGGGCTGCAAAACATAAGACCGGATCTGGTTGCCCCACCCGGCATCGCCCTTGGCCTCATGCGCTGCGTTGATATCAGCATTACGGCGGTCCAGTTCTTGTTGGTACAGCCGCGATTTCAGTGCCTTCATGGCGATATCGCGGTTCTGGTGCTGCGACTTTTCAGAGCTGGTCACAACGATACCCGTCGGAATATGCGTGATCCGCACCGCCGAGTCGGTGGTGTTGACATGCTGACCACCCGCGCCCGAGGACCGATAGGTGTCGATACGGATATCCGAAGGGTTGACTTCAATCTCGATATTGTCGTCCACCACCGGATACACCCAGATCGAACTGAACGAGGTGTGCCGCTTGGCCGCCGAGTCATAGGGTGAAATCCGCACCAGACGGTGTACGCCGCTTTCCGATTTCAGCCAGCCATAGGCGTTGTGGCCGGAAATCTTGTACGCAGCGGATTTAATCCCCGCCTCTTCACCAGAGGTCTCGGATTGCAGCTCGACGGTATAGCCTTTCTTCTCGGCCCAACGCACATACATCCGCGCCAGCATCGACGCCCAGTCACAGCTTTCAGTACCACCTGCGCCCGAGTTGATCTCGAGGAATGTGTCATTGCCATCGGCCTCACCATCCAATAGCGCCTCAAGCTCTTTCTTGGCCGCTTTGGATTTCAGCTTTTTGATCGCGCCTTCAGCATCCTGGATAACCTCTTCATCCTCTTCCATCTCGCCCAGTTCGATCAATTCGATATTGTCGCTCAGATCGGTTTTGATGGTTTCATAGGTCTCAATCGCGTCCACCAGCATCTGCCGGTCGCGCATCAGTTTCTGCGCTTTTTCGGGGCTGTCCCACAGGTTCGGATCCTCAACCCGCGCGTTGAATTCCTCAAGCCGGTACGGAGCGGTCTCATAGTCCATACGCTGCGCCAGCAGCTCTAGCGACTTTTCGATTTCCGCAACGATGTTCTGGGTTTCGGCGCGCATGGTTTGTCCCAACTTGCTCAATCAGGCCTGCGTGATAGCAAGAGGCGCGGGCCACCACAAGACAAGTGAGTGAGACGAATGAAAGACGCACCAAACGAGATTTTGCAGAGATGGGGCCTGAGCATCCTCACCTTGGTCGCAGATACGGGTCAAGCTAAGGTTTACAAAGTCGTATCAGGTAGCGGTCGCGTTTTTGCGCTTAAAATTTACCGGCATGCTGATCGCGGGAACGAAGCAGCCGGAATCAAGCTAATGGTCCGCTGGCGCGAGCGCGGCGCGGTGCATATCGTCCATGAAACCGCAAATGCGATTCTGATGGAATGGCTGGATGGGCCGACACTGGGCGCTTTGGCCAGAGATGGCAAAGTGGGCGTGGTATTGGCTATGCTTGCGGACACCGCACGTCGTCTGCATCAAGATCCAGTTGCTACGACCAGCGGCCTGAAGTCGCTGAACGACGTATTCGCACCTTTGTTTGCGTGTCAATTTTCTGCGGACTGCCCTGGGTCTCTGGCTCAGAATATTAAACAAGCAGCCGGTTTAGCCCATACCCTGTTGTACAGTCAGCAGAGAATAGTCCCATTGCACGGCGACCTGCATCCCGACAACGTCATTCTCACCGATACCGGACCACGGATCATCGACGCCAAAGGCTACTTTGGTGATCCTGCGTTCGAATTGGCAAACGCATTTCGTCATCCCAAGGGCATGCCAGACGTTATTCGTCAGCTCTCACAGGTCCGGCAATGCAGGCAGCTCTACTCTCAAGCTCTGAACGTTTCGCCAACACGTCTGATGCAGTGGGCAGCTGCCAAATGCGCGCTGTCAATCTGTTGGCGATCCAACGGAACAATCACATCCGATTCCCAGGCCGACCTTTTATCCCTGCTTTTGAACGCGGCGGATCAGTAAAGCCCGCCCCCCTGCAAATCGCCCTGGCTGGCGTTGGGTCCAACGGTGACAGTGTTACCGGTCGAGGTCGTGACCTGCCGGCCCGAGCTGTTGACCTCTTCGAACAGCGGCAAATCCGAACCCATGGCAAAGCCACCGTCATAGACGCGGTCGATAAAGCCGTCGACGCCATCGCGGAAGTATTCGGCAACGACATAATCACCGGTCGCATCCGCAGGCAGGCGCGCGCCGCTAAAGCGGTCGATCTTGATGAAATGACCACCCTCGGGCACTTCAAACGGGCCGCCGCCGTATTTCTCGACGGCCTTTTCCATAAAGCTCTGGAATACTGGCCCGCACAGGGTACCACCATAAGCCCCCCGGCCCATCGGGCGTGGACGGTCGTAGCCGATATAACATCCCGCTACGATGTTCGAGGTGAAGCCGATGAACCACGCATCCTTGGACTCGTTGGTCGTACCGGTCTTGCCCGCCGTCGGCACCGGCAGGTTGACAACGCGGGACGCCGTTCCGCGATCCACAACCCCGGTCATCATCGAGGTCAACTGATACGCGGTGATCGCGTCCATGACCTGAGAGCGGTTGGTTTCAATGGTCGGGGATTCATCCGGTTCCAGCCACGTTGAATTGCAGTCCAGGCACTGACGGTCATCATGGCGATAAATCGTTTCGCCGAACCGGTCCTGAATGCGGTCAACCAAAGTTGGCTCGACCCGTTCACCGCCATTGGCGAACATCGCATAGGCGGCAACCATCTTGTACAGCGTCGTTTCCTCGGACCCCAGCGAGTTGGCAAGAAACGCGCCCATCCGGTCGTACACACCAAACCGTTCCGCGTATCCAGCCACAACAGGCATTGTGACCTCTTGCGCCAAACGAATGGTCATCAGGTTCCGCGATTGCTCGATCCCGGTGCGCAGCGGCGTGGGGCCATAGAATTTATTGGACGAGTTCTTGGGTCGCCATAGACCCTGCGGTGTGTCCACCTCGATCGGGGCGTCGACCACGATGGTCGCGGGGCTGTATCCGCTATCCAGCGCGGCGGCATAGACAAAGGGCTTAAAGCTGGACCCCGGCTGGCGCTGCGCTTGCGTGGCGCGGTTAAACACCGAATCCTGATACGAGAACCCGCCCTGCATCGCCAGAACCCGGCCCGAGTTCACGTCCATCGCAACGAAACCGCCCTGCACTTCGGGCACCTGACGGGCGGTCCATTGACCTTCTTCGCCAGCCATCACCAGAATAACGTCGCCACGTTTGAAATTGGCTGTGAAATCGCCCTGCATCCATTTGATGTCAGACCGTGGAACGACGCCGTCTGCGGGGCCATCTTCGATACCAACAGTCAGCTGTTGTTCACCTACATTCATCACAACAGCGGGGAACCACTGTGTCGGGAGCACCACGTCGCGCGGGATTTCAATGATGGACAGCGCATCACGCCACTGGGTCTCATCCGCCAGCTTCTCTTCGGGGATCACCTCACCAGTCCCGCGCCATTTCCCGCGCGAGCGGTCGTATTTCTGCAACGCCTCGCGCAGCGCGCGGGCCGCTTCGACCTGCATTTCCTCATCCACCGAGGCGCGCACGGCGAAACCTCCGGTAAAGAATTCGCCCTCGCCGAAATCGTCGCTCAGCTGACGGCGGATTTCGTCAGTGAAATAGTCGCGTGGTGGCAGGGCTGTGCGGAAGCTTTCAAAATCACCATTCTGTACCGAGCGCAGCGGCTGGTCGACTTCAACCTCATAGGTCGCCTGGTCGATAAAACCGTTCTGCTGCATTTCACGCAGCACATAATTGCGGCGGGCCAACAGACGGTCCCGCTCATAAACCGGGTGGTATTTCGAAGGCGCTTTGGGCATCGCAGCCAACGTCGCAGCCTCATGCGGGGCCAGGTCCTGTAGGGTTTTGTTGAAATAGGTCTGCGCGGCAGCTGTCACACCATAAGAGTTCTGGCCCAGAAAGATCTCGTTCATATAAAGTTCGAGGATCTGTTCCTTGTCCAGCGTGTCCTCAAGCCTTGTGGCGAGGATGATTTCCTTGATCTTCCGTTCTGCTTTACGGTCACCCGACAGCAGAAAGTTCTTCATCACCTGCTGCGTGATCGTTGAGGCCCCACGAACATTCTCACCTTTGGACTTTATCGCCTCAAACCCGGCGGCGATGATGCCGCGCGGATCATATCCCTGATGCGAATAGAAGTTCTTGTCTTCCGCCGAGATAAAGGCCTGTTTCACCAGATCGGGGATTTCCTCGGACGGGGTGAAAAGGCGGCGTTCCTGTGCGAATTCGTCGATCAACTGACCCTCGCCGGAATAAATCCGGCTGATTGTCGGCGGCTTGTATTGCGCCAGCGACTCATGGCTGGGCAGGTCGCGGCCATACATCCAGAACACCGCGCCCATCACCAGCGCAGCCATAAAAACACCAAGGGTTACGAGGCTGAAAATCGCCCCGAAAAACGAAAGAATGAACCGGATCACGTTACTGCCTTTTACTCGCGCTGCCGCCTATATAGTGGTGCCCCGGCGCAGGGTCAAAACACGATGGCCAATAATAGCCGGTTTGCAACGTCGGGTCACTGACCAATCAGGGATCTTTTGACCAGATCATCCTGTCGCCACCGATCCAACCCCTTGACGATGCCGCGTGCCATATCCTGTCGCCAGTCGGGATTTTGTATGTTTTTCAGGTCTCTGGGGCTGGACAGAAATCCAAGCTCTACCAATACGGACGGTATATCCGCCGCCTTGAGCACCGAAAAGGATGCCGTACGGATCGGTCGGCTGTTCATCGGCCCGCCCTGCTGTGTCATCCCCTGCGCCAGGGACCGCGCCAACGAGTCGGTGCGCGGCCGCGTCTCTTGCCGGGCGATGTCCAACAACACATCGGCCACTTGATCGTCTGCCCCGCTCAGGTCAACGCCCGAAATCAGGTCGCCCCGATCATGACGTTCAGCCAGCTTGTGGCTGGCCACGTCCGAGGCATCATCAGAAAGGGTGTAAACCGCCGCGCCGTGGGCCTGCCCCTCGGACAGGGAATCCGCGTGAAGCGAGATGAACACATCCGCCCCGGCCCGATGCGCCAAGGCGATACGACGTTCCAGCGAAACAAACTGATCGTCGACCCGCGTCATCACAACCTGATACCCGCCCGCGCGCAGCAGCAATTCGCGCAGCTCGCGTGCGAAGGTCAGCATCAGGGCTTTTTCATTCGTATCATCCGTTTCGGCCCCCGGGTCGATGCCGCCATGACCGGGGTCCAGCATAACCCGCAACGGGCGCGACCCGTCTGCGCCGGGAACCGCAGACGTTACCGCCGGTTCCGGCAAATCCCAACCGGGCTGTCGGGGGGCACCGGCGCTGGCGGCAAACCTGTCAAAATCCGTACCCATCAGGTTCAGGGACAGCCGCGCCGCCCCTGTCACCGGATCAATGCGCATATCGGCGGTATCCACGGCCAATGGCGCACCAAGATCCAACACCATCCGCGACCATCCCGGCACATAAGCGCCGAACTGAACACCGCTGATACGGTTGGTTTGCAAAAAGGCGTCGCGGTTCAGGCCGGTCCAATCGACCTCCTGAAAGTCCAGGATCATACGATAGGGATCGCGCAGCGTGAACACGCGGTACGGCACCCCCTGACTAAGACCAAGCTCGATCCGGACACCGGACCGGCCGTCATCGACGATGCGGCTCTGCGCGGGCAGAACGCGCGCAAGCGCGCTAAAATCCTGCGCGGCTGCAGCACCGGTCAGCGCCCAGATCAGCGCGATAGCATAGATAATCCTGCTCATGGCCTCAAGTTTTCCCGAGATCGTTTGGCCGCCAGCCTATCTTATCCCGGCGGTCTTGTGAACGGTTTAGGCTGGCGCGGCGATCGCCCCACGGTCAGCCATGAAGCGACGCAGCCTGAGCAACCCCTCTTCGATATCCGCCGAGGACCGCGCATAGGAAAACCGCAAGGTCGTGTGACCACGCAGCGGGTCGAAATCCAGCCCCGGCGTGACGGCTACCCCGGCCTTTTCCAGTATCTCAGCCGCAAAGGCGCGGCTGTCATCGGTCAGGTCGGACACATCCGCATACACATAAAACGCCCCGTCCGGTGGCGCGATATTGGTGAACCCGGCCTTGGGCAACCCCTCTAGCATCAGACTACGGTTGCGGCGGTAGACATCCAGATTGGCCTGCAATTCATCGTCGCAATCCATCGCCGCCAACGCGGCCAACTGGCTGGCGTGGGGGGCGCAGATGAACATGTTCTGGGCAATGCGTTCGACCACGCGCACCTGATCCTCGGGCACCACCATCCAGCCAACGCGCCAACCCGTCATCGAGAAGTATTTCGAGAACGAGTTGATCACATAGCATTCATCCGTCAACTCTAACGCGGTGACGGCCTTGGCCTCATATTCCAGCCCGTGATAAATTTCGTCACTGATGAACGAAGCCCCCTGCCCGTGCGCAGCCTCAATCAGCGCGCCCATGGCGGCGTGGTTCAGCATCGTGCCGGTTGGGTTGGCGGGCGACGCGACCATCAGACCCTGCAGGTCCAACCCCGCGAAATCCTGCGCGACCGGTTGCAACCGGTTTTCCGGCGCAGTCGGCAGGTCAACCGGCACCAGTCCCAAAGCCTTTAGAATCTGCCGATAAGACGGATAGCCCGGTGCGCCGATACCCACGCGATCGCCGCTGTCGAACAGGGCGGTGAAGGCCAGCAAGAACCCGCCCGACGAACCGGGCGTGATCACCACCCGTTCGGGGTTCAGATCGACATTGTACCATTCGCCATAAAGCCGCGCGATCCGCTGCCGCAACGCAGGCAGGCCCAAGGCCACCGTATAGCCCAGTGGGGCGTCCTCCATCGCCGCTGCCAATGCCTGAATGGCACCTTTGGGCGCGCCTGTTCCGGGTTGGCCTACCTCCATGTGGATGATGTGGCGCCCGGCTTCTTCGGCGCGGCGCGCGGCCTCCATCACGTCCATCACGATGAAGGGATCGACCCCGGACCGGGTTGAGTTTCGCATGCCCATCTCCCATGTTGCAGCCATGGCTTTTGAACGCGTATCAAGGCTGGCGTCAATCCCGGCCCTGTTGCTGATTGCAGTGACATGGATGGCAAGCGCCGTTCAGTCGGGCGCGCAAAGTCTGATCCGGGACCCCGACATTGAACACGGCCTGCGCGAGCTGGCCTTTCCGGTTCTGCGCGCCGCTGGACTGAACACTAACCGGGTACAAATACTGGTGGTCAATGACAGCACGTTCAACGCCTTTGTCATCGACTATAACGCGATCTACGTGAATTACGGGCTGATCCTGACCGTCGAATCCCCCGAGATGTTGCAGGCGGTTATCGCCCATGAGGCCGCCCACATCGCCAACGGTCATCTCGCCCGGCGGGTGGAAAACCTGCGGGCCGCGCAGCGAAAGGCCGGTCTTGGCACCGCCCTTGCCCTGATTGTCGCCGCAGCGGGCGGCGGTGAGGCCGCAGCGGGCATCGCCGCGGGCACCCAAAGTGCCTCTCTGCGCAGCTTTCTGGCACATACACGCGCCGAAGAATCTTCGGCCGACCGAAGTGCGGCCAGCTATTTACGATGGGCCGGCATCTCACCCAGCGGAATAGTCGCCCTTCACCAGAAATTCGCGGGGCAAGAGCTGCTGAACACCGTCAATCAAGACCCATACATGCGGTCCCACCCCACCAGCCGCGAACGGTTGCGCGCAGCCAAAGCGATTATGGATGAGTACGGGGATCAGGCAAAAGCAGACCAGAACGCCGATTACTGGTTTGCCCGGGTCAAAGGCAAGTTGTCGGCTTTCCTGCGATCACCAGTCTGGACCATGCGGCGCGCGCAGGAAGAAAGCGCAAAGGACATACGCCTGATGCGCGAGGCGGCGGCACATCACCAGAACCGCAACCTCTCAAAGGCGCGGGCCGCAATTGACGGTGCCCTCGCCATTCGTCCGGACGATCCGTATTACTATGAGCTCAAGGGGCAGATCCTTTTGGAAAACCGCCAGCCGCAAGAGGCGATTGCCGCCTATGGTCAGGCGGTGGAAATGGCCCCCAATGACGCGCTGATCTTGGCGGGCTATGGTCGGGCGCTTTTGGCGCAGGGTAACACAAAGTTTGCACTGCAAGCGCTTGAAAAAGCACGCGCACGGGATTATCGAAATGCCCGATTGATGCAGGATCTTGGGGTGGCTTACGCCAAGGTCGGAAATACCGGCATGGCCTCGGTCGTGACCGCAGAACGATTTGCGTTGCAGGGCCGTTTGGCCGATGCGGGAATTCATGCAAAACGTGCCGTCGGGCAGCTGCCCGAGGGTTCACCAGGTTGGCAACGGGCACAGGATGTGCTGATTGCCTCGGAACGATTGAAGAAAAAGAAAAGGAAACGGAAATGATCCTCAGACATGCTGCACCGGCCCTTCTGGGGCTTTCCCTGTTAACCGGTCCTGCGCAGGCATTGGACCTGACCACCATGAGCGATGCCGAAAAAGAACAATTCGGCGCTCAGGTTCGGGAATACCTTCTGGAAAACCCCGAAGTGATCATCGAAGCGATCAACATTCTGGAACAACGCAACGCAGAAGTCGAAGCGCTGGCGGACAAGGAACTGGTCGCGGCCAATTCCGATGAGCTGTTCAACGACGGCTACAGCTGGGTTGGCGGCAACCCCGATGGCGATATCACTCTGGTCGAATTCATGGACTATCGCTGTGGCTACTGCCGCCGCGCGGTGCCCGAAGTGGCCAGCCTGCTGTCTCAGGATGGCAATATCCGGCTGGTGATCAAGGAACTGCCGATCCTTGGGGACGCATCGGTGCTGTCGTCGCGGTTCGCGGTGGCGACCAAGCACGTCGCGGGCGACGATTCCTATAAACAAGTGCATGACGCGCTGCTGGAAATTGGTGGCGACGTGACCGACGTCACCCTGCGCCGTATTTCCGACGGTCTGGGGTTGGACAGTGAGGCGATCTTTGCCGCGATGGACAGCGATCAGGTGACCGACGAGATCAACCAGACCCGCGAACTGGCGCGACGTATGCAGATTTCGGGCACGCCCTCCTTCGTTCTGGGCACCGAAATGCTGCGCGGATATCTGACGGCGGACCGGATGTTGCAGATCGCAAACGGCGTGCGTGCCGAACAGGGCTGAGGCATAGCGGGCACCCCGGTCGCAGGGGTGCCTGCAACCACCGCCAACCACGTAGGAAACTTCGCTATGAAACGAAGGGAATTACTGGTTGCCGGAGGGGCGATAGGGATCATGGGGATTACGAAACAGTCCTTCGCCGCGCCCGCGTCGGGTTATTACGTTCCTGCAGAGGAATCCCGGCATCATCGCACATTCATGCAATGGCCGAACAACCGGGATGTATACCCCGAGTCAGCTTTCCTGAACATCGTGCAGGACACGATTTCCGATATCGCCAACACGATTTCCGCGTTTGAACCTGTGGTGATGCTGGCCGCCGCCGACCATCACAAGCAAGCGCGCCGTAAGCTGTCTTCTAAGGTCGAGCTTTGGGATATTCCCACCGAAGATCTGTGGTGTCGCGATTCCGGACCGATTTTCGTAGTCAACAACGACGGCCAATTGGCGATCAGCCACATCCAGTTCAATGGCTGGGGGCAAAAACAGGTTCATACCAATGATGCGCTCATTGCCCCTCGGGTGGCTGATCGTCTTGGCCTGCAATTGCTGCCGACCGGCCTGAAGGGCGAAGCGGGCGGGGTTGAACAGGATGGCCATGGTCTGATCATCGCGCATGAAAGCTCCTGGGTGAACGACAACCGCAATCCCGGGCTGTCGCGCGATCAGGTCGAAGCCCGACTGCTGGCGGCCTACGGGGCGGATCGCATGATCTGGTCCGAGGGGGTTTGGGGTGAGGATATCACCGATTACCACATAGACAGTCTGGCCCGCTTCACCGGGCCGGGCCGCATTCTGATGAACCTGCCCGATGCGCCTGACATGAATGATCCCTTCCATGTTGCCGCGCTGGATACGCATGATCGGCTGAAAGCTCAGGGGATGCAGATTGAGGTCATACCCGAACCGCACACCCGCCGTGTCCGGGATTTGGATTTCGTCGCCTCATATGCGAATTACTACGTCTGCAACGGGGCCGTCATCGCCGCCCAGTTCGGAGACCGCGAGACAGACCAAATCGCCAGCGATGCATTGGCGCGCCACTTTCCGGGGCGCGAAATCGTGTCATTGAAAGTGGACGCATTGGGAGAGTTGGGGGGCGGCATTCATTGCGCCACACAACAGATGCCCGCCGTCTGACGGCTGCCTTGCTGCCAGGTTTACTCGGCCGCCTCAGCAGCTGCGTCCAGTTCGGCCGCCTTTTTCTCGACCTCTTCCACGATGTGCTCGATCATCTGATCGTTGGACATTTTGTGGCTGGCCTTGCCCGCCAGATACACCATGCCAGCCCCGGCCCCACCGCCGGTAAAGCCCACATCGGTCATCAACGCCTCACCCGGACCATTCACGACGCAGCCGATGATGGACAGGGACATCGGGGTCTTGATGTGCTCCAGCCGGTGTTCCAGCGCCTCGACTGTCTTGATCACGTCGAACCCCTGCCGCGCGCAGGACGGGCATGAGATGATGTTCACGCCGCGATGGCGCAGGCCCAGAGATTTCAGGATTTCAAAGCCAACCTTGACCTCTTCCACCGGATCGGCGGACAGGCTGACGCGGATCGTGTCGCCGATACCCATCCACAGCAGGTTGCCCAGACCGATAGCCGATTTGATGGTGCCGGACACCAGCCCTCCAGCCTCGGTAATACCCAGATGGATCGGGGCGTCCGTGGCCTCGGCAATACCCTGATAGGCGGCGGCGGACAGGAAGACGTCGCTGGCCTTCACACTGATCTTGAAATTGTGAAAGTCGTTGTCCTGCAGAATGCGGATATGTTCCAACCCGCTTTCGACCATCGCCTCGGGGCAAGGCTCGCCGTATTTCTCAAGCAGGTGCTTTTCCAGACTGCCCGCGTTCACACCGATCCGGATTGAACAATTGTGGTCACGCGCGGCATTAATGACCTCTTTGACGCGTTTCTCATCCCCGATATTGCCCGGGTTGATCCGCAAACAGGCGGCACCGGCCTCGGCGGCCTCAATCCCACGGCGGTAATGAAAGTGGATATCGGCCACAATGGGCACCGGGCTTTCGCGCACGATCTCTTTCAGGGCTTTTGACGATGCCTCATCCGGGACCGATACCCGCACGATATCCGCGCCAGCGTCGGCTGCGGCCTGCACCTGCGCAACGGTTCCCGCCACATCGGTTGTCAGCGTGTTGGTCATCGTCTGAACGGCAATCGGTGCATCGCCACCGACGGCAACATCCCCGACCATGATCTGACGGGATTTGCGGCGGTAGATATTGCGCCACGGGCGGACGTGATTGAGCGACATGAGGACGGGTCCAAGGCAGCCAGAGTTGGTCTTTAGATAGTCCGCCTATCGGGGCGCCGCAATGGCTAGATCACTCGGCGGGGTCTTCGGACACCTGCGCCTGAAGTTCGGCCACCAACTGTTTGAGGGCACTGTTCTGTTCAGCCTCAAGATCGGCGACGTCATAGCGTTCGGCGACGGCATCCTTGGAAAGGACAACACCCTTGGCAACGGTGCCCGGATTGCCGACCGGGCCGAAATGTTCGCCGTTCATCGAGAAGTACACCGATCCCGATGCACCGGCACGCAGTTGCGGCGGCTCTTCGGTCAGCGGCACCTCGAATGTGCTGCCCTGTTCGACAGTGCCCAGCGTGCCCTCAAAGATGATGCTGCCATCCGCTGCCGTGACCCGCATCCAGGCCGGGTCGACCGCGACGATTTTCAGTGTGCTGTCGATCTGTTCGACCACCTGCGGCAAGGTCGGGCGCTCGACAGTGTGAACCTCGGCCACCTCAACCCTGGGCAGCTCTGGCGGAAGGAAAGTTCCAACCGTGCGCGGGTCCAGTGTCGAAATCGGGGCGTCACGTGCGACCAGAACCGGCACGTCCAGCGCCTGCGGACGATACAGCCTGTCCAGCGCCTCGGCACTTGGCGTTATGGCGGTTGCCACATCCTCGGTCACAACGGCGCGGGCGGCATCCAGCGGATCAAGATCCGACAGGACAACGGGCGCTTGTTCCACCGGACTGACCTGCACCTGCTGAATTTTGTTCAGAACCGACCAGCCGCCGTATCCAATGCCGCCAATGACCGCCAACAACACCAGCGAAGAGCCAATGGCGCGCGGCTCAATCTGGCTGACCAGGGATTCCTTGCCCGGGATATAGGGGGTGTTCGGCGAAATGAAGGGGTCGCGCCCCATCGGGCCGCGCGCGGGCAAACCACCAGCGGGCTTGCGTACGACCGAAGCCTCAGCCGACATGCCGTGCGCAACCTCGAACCCGCTTTCCTTGCAGAAGACGGCAAAGGTTTCGTCCGGGTTCATTCCCAGATAGCGCGCGTAAGAACGCACATACCCGGCGATAAAGCCGGGTGTGTCGAACGCATCTGGATCAGCGTTTTCAATGGCTGCGATGTAGTTGGCTTTGATACGAAGCTCTCGTTGGACATCCAGAAGGGACTTGCCCATGGTTGCGCGTTCGCCGCGCATCATGTCGCCAAGCTGCACCTCGTAGTCGTCAAAGCCCTTTGGCCTGACATCTACGTCGCTTTCGGATTCGCGCTGTGATCTGCGCCCAATCATCCCTGCTGCCCCATTCTGCCTGCGCGTGTTTCACGCTAACGGCGAATCATTCCCTTAACGATTCGTCCGATACTTTTGTTAGCGTAAGCTTAACACGCGGAAAACGCGTTGCACACTTTGGCGTGAGGTTATCCGGCAAGTTCGGCGCGATTTAGCGCACAATGTGACCAAAGTTCGTCCATGGCCTGTACCAACCGGTTCATTTCGTCGGGCCCATGCACGGGTGACGGGGTGAACCGCAGACGCTCGGTGCCACGGGGCACCGTTGGAAAATTGATCGGTTGAACATAGATGCCATAGTCATCCAGCAGCATGTCGCTCAGCTTTTTGGTGTGCACGGGGTTGCCGACGATCACAGGCACGATGTGGCTGCCATGGTCGATCAGCGGCATACCCAGACCTTTAAGCCGCAGCTTGAGGATGCTGGCCTGGGTCTGATGCTGCTCGCGCAATTCCGGCGCACGTTTGAGATAAGCAACCGAGGCCGCCGCCCCTGCTGCAACCGCCGGCGGCAGCGAGGTGGTAAAGATGAAGCCCGGCGCATAAGAGCGCACAGCGTCGCACATTTTCTCGCTGGCGGCGATATAGCCGCCCATGACGCCAAAGGCCTTGGCAAGGGTGCCGTTGATGATGTCGATGCGATGCGCCAGCCGGTCGCGTTCGGTCACGCCGCCACCGCGCGGGCCGTACATGCCAACGGCGTGGACTTCGTCAATATAGGTCAGCGCGCCGAATTCATCGGCCAGATCACAGATCTCTTCAATCGGGCCAAAATCGCCATCCATCGAATAGACCGATTCAAAGGCGATCAGTTTGGGGGCTTTCGGATCATCTGCCTCAAGCAGCTCACGCAGATGGGCCACATCGTTGTGACGGAAAATACGCTTGGCACCGCCATTGCGGCGCACGCCTTCGATCATCGAAGCGTGGTTCAGCGCATCGGAATAAATGATCAGGCCGGGGAACAGTTTCGGCAGGGTCGAAAGCGTTGCATCATTGGCGATATAGGCGCTTGTAAACAACAGCGCGGCCTCTTTGCCGTGCAGATCGGCCAGCTCGCCCTCAAGCTGTTTGTGGTACACTGTGGTGCCCGAGATATTGCGTGTCCCACCCGATCCGGCACCAGCGGCCTCAACCGCTTCGTGCATCGCGTTCAGAACAACCGGGTGCTGCCCCATGCCCAGATAGTCGTTTCCGCACCAGACGGTGATGTTCTGTTGCGACCCGTCCGGGCGCGTGCGCACCGCGTGCGGGAAGTGACCATTACGGCGTTCGATATCGATGAAGGTCCGGTAGCGTCCTTCGTCGTGCAGCCTGGCAATCGCTGAATCGAGCTGAGCAGTATAGTCCACCGGTTTCTCCTTACAGGCCCGGCTGCATTCGCGCCAACCGGACGTCTTCCCTGGTACCGCTTACGGATAACTCCGAAATGATACCGACGCGTTCCCCTAATTCCCGCAACATATAGACAATATGGGAAACGCTGAATTGATTTGCATCAAATATCCGCTCGGATCGGTGTCGACAAGTAAAGTTACGGCCATCAGACGCGAGGAAACGACGCAGGCGTTCCCCTGCCCGCCTAAAGGTTTCCGATAATATACCACATTTAGGGCAATGCGCACTGGACGAGGGCGATGGCGCTGATAGGGTTCGGGCAAATCTCATCCAAGCAGGAGCCCGCAATGTCGCTGGACGCCGTTCTGAACCGCATCGACGCTGATCTGCAAACCTCGATCGACCGCCTGATGGAACTGCTGCGCATTCCGTCCATTTCCACGGACCCGGCCTTTGACGCACAGGTCAGCCAGGCCGCCGACTGGCTGGTGGCCGACCTGCAAAGCATTGGCATTACGGCTGAAAAACGCGAAACCACCGGGCACCCCATGGTTGTTGGTCACGTCGGCGAAGACGGTGGCGCGCCACATGTCCTGTTCTATGGGCACTATGATGTTCAACCCGTCGACCCCCTGAACCTGTGGAATCGCGACCCGTTCGACCCGGCAATCGAAGAAACCGCCAATGGCCCGGTGATCCGTGGCCGCGGATCATCGGATGACAAAGGCCAGTTGATGACCTTTGTCGAGGCCTGCCGGGCGTGGAAAGCCGTACATGGCACCCTGCCCTGCCGCATCACCTTTTTCTTCGAAGGCGAAGAGGAATCGGGCTCACCCTCGCTGGTGCCGTTTCTGCGCGAAAACGCGGCCGAACTGAAAGCGGATCTGGCGCTGGTCTGCGACACATCGATGGTGTCGCGCGGTGTACCTTCGATCGCCTCGCAGCTGCGCGGAATGCTCAAGGACGAATTCACCATCATCGGCCCCCGCATCGACCTGCACTCTGGCCACTATGGCGGACCCGGCCTGAACCCGTTGCGCGAATTGTCGAAAATCGTAGCTTCGTTCTATGAGAACGAAACCGGCCGCGTGGCGGTTGAAGGGTTCTATGACGGCGTCCATGAAGTGCCAGCCGAGCAATTGCGCCAGTGGCAGGACTGTGGATTTGACGAGGCGGATTATCTGAATTCGGTCGGATACACGCAGCCCCACGGCGAAAAGGAATACTCGACCCTGGAACAGCAATGGGCGCGCCCAACACTCGAGGTCAACGGACTGTGGGGCGGCTACAATGGTGCGGGGTCAAAAACAGTGATCCCGTCGCAGGCGCACTGCAAGATCACCTGCCGTCTGGTTGGCGACATGGACCCCGACGCCCTGCGTGACAAAATCCGCAAACATGTAGAAGATCGCCTGTCGCCCGACGCCAAGATCGAATGGGACAATGACCTTGAGGGTTCCCCGGCTTCGGTCATGAACCTAAACCGCCCGGAATTTGAAGCCGCCCGTGGGGCGTTGTCCGACGAATGGGACCGCGAGGCGGTATTCACCGGTATGGGCGGCTCAATTCCCGTTGTCGGCTATTTCAATACCGAGCTTGGACTGGATTCAATGCTGGTCGGCTTTGCCAATGACGATGACGCTATCCATTCACCAAACGAGAAGTACGACGTAAAAAGCTTTCACAAAGGCATCCGGTCCTGGGCTCGCATTCTGGATGCGCTTAGCCGTTAACTTCCTTTTGCGAGGCTCTGCCTCGCGCTCCGGGATATTTTTGGCCAGATGAAGCAAGGAGTCCCCTATTCATCTGGCTGTAAATATCCCGGGGGAGTCGCGCGGCACGCGCGGCGGGGGCAGAGCCCCCTTTCGGGCGCTGATCACATGTGAATGACCTTGCCATAAGCGTCCAACACGCTTTCGTGCATCATCTCTGACAGAGTTGGATGCGGGAAAACCGTGTTCATCAGGTCTTCTTCCGTCGTTTCCAACTGGCGGCCGACCACATAGCCCTGAATCAGTTCGGTTACTTCCGCGCCGATCATATGCGCGCCCAGCAATTCGCCGGTCTTGGCATCAAACACCGTTTTGATCATCCCCTCAGGCTCACCCAGTGCGATGGCCTTACCGTTACCAATAAAGGGGAAGCGCCCGACTTTGATGTCGTAACCCAGTTCCTTGGCTTTTGCTTCGGTGTAGCCAACCGATGCCACCTGCGGCTGGCAATAGGTGCAGCCTGCGATGCTTTCGGGTTTCACCGGATGTGTATGTTTACCGGCGATCAACTCTGCGACCATAACGCCCTCGTGGCTGGCCTTATGCGCCAACCACGGCGCGCCCGCGATATCGCCAATTGCATAGAGGCCATCGACACCCGTGCGACAGAATTCGTCCGTCACAACATGGGTCCGGTCGAGCTTTACGCCCAAAGCCTCAAGCCCCAAGTTTTCGACATTGCCAACGATCCCAACGGCCGAGATCACGGTGTCAAAGTCGTGCTTTTCGACCTTTCCCTTGACCTCGATATGCGCGGTCACCTTCCCTTTGGTGCGATCCAATTGCTTGACCATCGCCTTTTCCATGATGGTCATGCCCTGCTTGGTGAACGCCTTTTTGGCCAAGGCACTGATCTCGGCGTCTTCGACCGGCAGCACGCGGTCCATCACCTCGACCACAGTCGTATCCGCGCCCAACGTGTTATAGAAGCTGGCGAATTCGATACCGATCGCGCCTGACCCGATTACCAACAGTTTTTTCGGCATCCGAGGCGGTTGCAACGCGTGCTTGTAGGTCCAGACCAGATCACCATCGGCCTCTAACCCCGGCAGCTCTCGCGCCCGGGCGCCCGTTGCCAGAACGATGTTCTTGGCGGTCAGCTCCTCAGAGTCCTTGTCGGTTTTGACAGTAACCTTACCCTTGGACGGGATTGTCGCCTCACCCATCACCACAGTTACTTTGTTTTTCTTCAGCAGGTGGCCAATGCCGCCCGAAAGCTGGCCGGCCACCCCGCGTGAGCGTTTTACAACCGCGTCCAGATCATAGCTGACCTTGTCGGCCTTCAGGCCGAAATCCTTGGCGCGCTCCATCAGGTGGAACACTTCGGACGAACGCAACAAAGCCTTGGTCGGGATACAGCCCCAGTTCAGGCAGATACCGCCCAGATGCTCACGCTCGACAACGGCGGCTTTCAGGCCCAGTTGTGCAGCGCGAATGGCCGCTACATACCCGCCAGGACCGGCGCCGATTACGATCAGATCAAAAGATTGTGCAGCCATGTTTCCCTCTCGGCGTCGGTCGATTGAAAAATTAGTTTACCGTTAAACTAATTTTCGCAATGCATCAATATCCTCGCTCCGCGACAAAAGCGACGCGGGGTCAACAGGAATGTATTGTGCGGTTTTCAGCCTATACCGGGCTTGTCCCAAACGCTAGAACAGAGAGGCCGGAAAAGACCGGTCATTGGGAAACTCATGTCATTCGAAAGGCTTACCATGGCCAGAACGCTCAGGAATTTGTTGCTCGCATTATTGAACGCCACCCTTATTCTGGTCGCATTATGTCTGTTTCTGGGGTGGAAACTGGCGTCAACTGTCGAGGGCATCTCGTTGGCGCTTGCCGATGCTGTACAGGTCGCAGCCCCCCTGCGCGACGATGTTCTGGGCATTCACGAAGAACTGATCGCATTGCGCAGCGATCTGGCGTCGATCCAGATCGGCGATGTCATCCAGAACACCGAAGCCGCCCAAGAAGTATCAGCCGCGCTGAACAGGTTAGAGCAGCTGGAGCAAAACCTGCTGGGCAGTCAAATTCAACTGGCGGAATTTACAGATTCGCCTGATGACCTGATCGATCAGGCCATTCAGGTCGCGGCCGACGCAATCGCCGACCGGATCATTGCAATTCGGGGCTGCGTACCGCCGGGTTAACCGGCGGCCTGCAACTCTCGGACTGTTGTGCCATATCCGCCCATATCGACATAGGCGGCTTCATGTTCGGTCGTTGGGCGCGCAAGCGCCTCATTCCGATAGGGAAAGCGTCCGAATTTGCGGATCACTTCGCGATGCGCCCGTGCGTGCAGCAGATTGCCGGACTCACTGTCACCCAGATTCTGACACATGAGACGCACACAGCGTTCCTGGTCACACAGGTTTTCCGAGTGCATCATCGGAAGATAAAAGAATTGCCGGGCGGGTTCATCAATCTTTAAATCCCAGCCTTTATCCACGGCACATTTCGCCGCGGTCAGCGCCGCGCGGTCGGACGCGAACGCGTTGGCGCTGCCCCGGAACATGTTGCGTGGAAATTGATCCATCAGGATGATGTATGCCAAAGCGCCGCTGGGATACGTCAACCACAGGGAAAACCTGCCATGATGTGCCGCTTCCCAGGTGGTCAAAAACCGTTCGCGGATTTCCGCGTCCAACGCGTCATCCTGCAGATACCAACCCTTGGGACCGACATTATCCAACCAAAAACTCAGTACTTCTTCAGGCCCTGCCATTGCCCTAACTCCGTGTGTTGCCCTCCCCAGGGACGTAACGTCATTTAAGGCCGTTTTACAGATTTGTTACAGTAAAAAATTGCAACACTTGCGACATAAATTCGTGTCCTATGCCACATCCTGCGCTTCCTGCTCGGCTTCGGCGGCTTCGATGGCGACTTCTTGCGCCACTTCCAGTGCAACCGGAGAGGCAGTTGGGTACAGCGGTGACATCGAGCCCGTTTCGTCGATTGGGATCGCCGCACGCTGCGTCATGCGGAACAGCGCATAACATGCCATAATCGCCAGTAGTATGGCGATGAACAGGAAGAAGCCCGAAGGCCCGAACACCGCATCGCCCATCAGCCAACCGGTGATCAGCGGCCCTGCAATGGCGCCCATGCCGTTCATGAACAGCAAACCACCTGACGCGGCGGCCATGTCTTCATGTTCAAGATAGTCATTCGTGTGCGCAATCAGAAGGGAATACAACGGGTTGGACATGCCGCCGATGGCAAACGCCGAGAGCAGCAGGATCGGAAACGTCACCCCAAACACAAGCCCTGCAAACGCGCCGCAAGATCCCATCATGGCAACCAGCATGACCAAAAAGCGACGGTCCATCCGGTCAGAAAACCAGCCCAACGGGTATTGCAAAACCACAGCACCGACATAGAACGCCGCCACAAAGGTGGAAATTTCGACCAACGACAGGCCCGCGCGCGCGCCGTAAACCGAGGCCATGCCGAATTGCGCCGAGAATACCCCGCCCAGCAGGAACATGCCCACACAACCCAACGGCGATTTATCCATCAAGTCCCGCAGGGTCATCGGCTTGGTGGTTTCGAACGCGGGCGTTGGTGAAATGGACAGCAAAATTGGCGCGAAAGACACAGAAACCAAGATCGATGCGATCACGAACGTCTCATACCCAGTTGGGTCACCCAGCAGCATCAAGGCTTGCGCGCTGATGATCCCTGTCATTTGAAAGATCATGTACAGCGACAACGCCTGACCCCGGTTTTCGTTGCTGGCGGCATTGTTCAGCCAGCTTTCAGCGGTGACATACACGCCGGAAAAGCAGAAGCCGATCACGACGCGGCCCAATATCCACGCGACCGGTTCGGTCAACATCGGATACATGATCATCACGGCGGAAATGAACGAGGCCAGCGCCGCGAACACCCGCACATGCCCGACGCGGCGGATCATCTCGGGCGCAACACGCGATCCACCCAGAAAGCCCATGAAGTACGCGGACATCACAAAGGACATTTGCAGGGTCGAAAAACCCTCGATCTCACCCCGGACACCCAGGATCGTTCCCTGCAGGCCGTTTCCGACCATCAACAGGCCCATGCCAAGAAGAAGCGCCCACGCGCTGGATAAGACCTGAATCATTGGGGCCTCCGAATACTGCCGACCTGATCTACAAGCACGTTTTGCTATGAAAAACGGCTTTGATCATGCTTGTCTACGACATTGAAAGTATTCGATCCCGACAACGCGCGCCCTAAGGGATCAAAAGCGACGCATCCCCGTACGAGAAAAAGCGGTAGTTCTGTTCAATCGCATGTGCATACACATCCCGCATCCGATCCTGCCCCATCAACGCCGAAACCAGCATCAGCAATGTGGACTTTGGCAGGTGGAAATTGGTCATCAGCGCGTCGGTGACGTGAAACTGAAAGCCGGGATAGATAAAGATATCGGTGTCGCCTTCCCATGGCGCGATCTCACCGGATCGGGCCGCGCTTTCGATCAGGCGCAGGGCAGTTGTACCAACGGGGATAACGCGCCCTCCTGCCGCTTTGGTGGCACGGATTTCTTCAACGGCCTGGGCGCTGACCCGGCCCCATTCAGCGTGCATCTTATGGGTTGTCACATCTTCGACCTTGACCGGCAGGAAGGTGCCCGCGCCCACGTGCAGGGTGACATGGCTGAAGGTAATTCCCCGGGCGCCCAGCGCCTGCATCAAAGGATCATCAAAATGCAGCGAAGCTGTGGGGGCCGCAACCGCACCGGAATGCGACGCCCAGATCGTCTGATAGTCTGTCTTGTCCTGCTCGTCCGCGGGGCGTTTGGCCGCGATGTAGGGCGGCAGCGGCATCGCGCCCGCCTGTTCCAGCGCGGTGTCGAAATCCTCGCCCGTCAGGTTGAACCGCAGATAGGCTTGCCCGTCTTCGACGCGGTCCAAACTGGCGCTGAGGTCATCTGAAAACCGGACTTCTTCGCCTGGTTTGACCTTTTTCAGCGGCTTGATCAGCGCGGCCCATGTGCCGTCGGCCTGCGGGTCCAGCAGTGTCGCCTCGATCGCGGCTGAAACCGGGCCTTGCGCGCTGTCGCGATGACGGCGGCCATTCAGGCGCGCCGGGATCACACGCGTATCGTTCAGCACCAGCCGGTCGCCGGGCTGCAGCCAATCGGGCAGATCAAAGACATGCGCGTCCGTCACCGCATCCCCGTTGGCCACCAGCATACGCGCGGATGAGCGTGGGCTGGCCGGTCGCGTGGCAATCAGGTCTTCGGGCAGGTGGAAATCAAAATCGCTGAGTTTCATGCGCGCGCCATACAGGGCCGCATCAGATTCGGCCACATCCCAGTTCAATGGTCCTTAGGAGGAGACCCAAAAGTCCGTTTAGGTTTATCCGGTTTGATCCGCTGTGCATTTGGCCCATCCTTCACCACGGGCGCGGGTTTCCGCAACAAATTGCGCAAAAACAGCGGGGCCAATCCCGACAGCGGGTTCACGGACACTTTCGGCGTCTTCAACGGCCCGGTGAGCGTATAGTTAAAGCCGATCACCCCCTCGCCCTTCTTGGTGAATACGCTTCCGATGGCGTTCACCAGATAGATCGGAGAGATCGCACCGCTGATGTTCAGCATCCCGGCTACGGTGTCCACGGTTCCGTCAAAGGACAGCCCCATCGACGGCCCCACAGCGCTGCCGCTGAGCACTTTGACATCTGTCGGAGTGATCCGCATCCGGCTTTCGATGGTCGAGAAAAAGATGCCCTGCCCCGCCATTTCATTCACTAGGCCAACAAGGCTGATGGCGTTGAGCAGCGCCGCCATAGCTGGCGCATCCTTGATGCGGGTATTCGCAATCTTTAGAATGACGTCATAATTTCCGGGCGCGCCCACGGGTTCCAGCTGTAGATCCAACGACCCGCCCCGCGCCTGCGTGATCAGACCGGCGGATCGCAAAACGCCGCCTGCATCACCCGAGGTCAAAGTCACCGCACTGCGCCCACTGCGCGGGATAACCTGACCGCGCACCGCCGTGCCGCTGTTTATGTTGGCCGAAAACGCGCCATTCACCCCGCCGGTCGTTTGAAACGCCCCCCTGAAGCCAGTCAGAGCGATCTTTTCCGTGATCTGCAATCTATCCAACACGACATCAAGCTTGGGTCCGGGTCCGGACGACCCCGAACTGGCACTGCTTGTCCCAAATCCAGCCTTCCGAAGATCCATGACACCGCCCAAAACGCGGATATCGGGCACAGCCCCGCCTCGGCTTACCAATTCCGCCGGAACCGCCAACCAGTTCCCAAGGTCGAACGAACTGAACTGGACGCGATCAAACGCCCCCCCCTCGCGGAACGAGATTGTGGCAGCCGTGCGCAGCCCAGCCGTATCCAGCTTCAGCGAGTCGACACGCAATTGTTTGCCCAGCGTCGCCTCGACTGCCATTGTACCGGCGGTGCCCGATGCCTTGCGCCATCCCAGTTCCGGAATAGACAGTACAACGCCGGTCAGATCGGACGATGCGGTCAGCTTAGGCGGCTCACCAGCGCCAATGCCCAGGGTGATATCTGCCGTCCCTTTTCCGGTCAGCATACCCTTTGGCAAACCAGCCTTGATTTCGTTCATTAACCGGGGCGACAGCTCGACCTGACCAGTCAGCTCACTACGTTGCGGCGCGGTGCCTCCGATCGGTTGTTTCCACGTGGCTTGCAGGGGGACATCCCCGAACAACCCATTACCGCCGATTTCAATCGCAGTCTGATCACCGGTCAGCGCCAGCCGGGCGGCGCTGACGGAAAAGCCTGGAACCAGCCGGTCACTTTGCACGTTTTCGATTTCGCCGGTGAAATGAAACTCGGTTTCCCTGAACTTCAGCCCTTTTTTCATCGGCAGGGACAACGTTCCGGACAGGCTCACTTCGCCCTCGGCCAGATCAACCGGCAACCCCGCCTTGGTCAGCAACTGCAACGGAGGCCGATCCAGCAGAGACAAAGCAGCCGTCGGGCTGCCCTTGGCCCTGATGCGTGTGATCGCCGGGGACAGTTTCTTGATGCCGGTATCGGGAATGATGAACGACGTCCCCGAGGCATCAATGGCACCCCCTTCGTCGGCAATGACAATCCCGGCCTCGGCAGTGGCAGTAAACCGGCGATTGATCAAACTGGCCTGCCCCTGCGCATTCTCAAGCGGGGGCAAGGTCTTGGCAAATCTGATCTTGGCGTCTTCGAAACCGAAATCCAGATATATATCCGGCTTGGTGTCAGGCTTTACCCGAACCGCAAAATCCACGTCGGAAAACTGACCTTCGTACAAGTTCTTGGCCACCCAAAGCCGTGGCTTCGGCGCCAGCAGCTCGGGCCAGTAATTCAACAGTTGATCCGAACCCAATCTGTCAAGATGCGCGTCCAGTTCAGCCACCCACCCTTCGGGGTCACCAATCAGATTGCCCGATGCCAGCAATCTGTGACTGGCATCTTCAACCGACATCTGCCCAAGGCGCAATTCGAAGGGGGCCAGCTTCATCTGAAAATCCAGATCCGCGCGCGCCAGATTCAGCGAATCCGGAAACAGACCCGCCGGGTTGATGTTGATCTTGCTCAGCCTCAGCTGCGAGGTCAGGCTTTCCAGCTGTCCGGTTTCAATACCCTGCAAATAGGCCTTGCCTTCGGCCTGAACCGACCCCCAGGCTGACACAATGGAAATTTCGTTGAAATCCAGAGCGTTCTGACTGGGTTCGAATGTGAAATACGTCCGGGCAGAATCGAATGGGATAGGTTGCGTCTCTTGTCTGGGCTGTACTGCGCCTGCCCCCAGGTTCAAGGTCGCGAACAAAGGCCCCAAGGCCCCGTTTCCGTCAACGCTGCCGCGCAAAGCCCCCGAAATCGGTGCCCTGAGAATCTGAAGCCACGCCAAGGCAAGACTTTGGCTGGCGATATCTTCCGAAGGCAGATCGGTGATCGAAACACCAAAACTCGCCCTTGGTGACCCCAGGAAACTGGTATAGTTCGCCTCGATCGAGCTGGCATAGTCGCGCCCTGTCAAAACGGAAAATCCGGTGGCAAGTTGCAATTCGTCACCATTGCGATTGATGGTAATGCGACCGCCATCAAACACCCAAGCGCGGCCAAGGCTAAGGTCCTGATAATCCAACGTCAGGGACTCCAGCTCTACCGTCCTGAGCCCCGACAGGAATGGCGACATGAAAACATCGTCGGATTCCTCGATCAACTGCACCAATGTTGGTGCCTTCTGAACCGGCGCGCTTCCGCTGCCGACGGTCAGCGACAAGGCTCCATCCGTCCCGCGGGTCAGCGCGATCTGGGCTCCTCGCAAAATGATACGGCGCGGCCGGATTTGCCCGCGCAGCAAACCGCGCATGGATAGGCGGGTCCGCAAGTCCGCCACCTGGGCAATCTGTTGCCCCGCCGCATCGCTGATGGTCACATCCGTCAGTTTCAGTCGCGGGCGCCATTCGTCATTGATGATGAAACTGACATCACCAAAGCGAAATTTCAGCCCCCCGAGGCTTTGTTCAAGGCGATGCTCGACCTTCGCGCGTACCCATTCAGGCGCATGCAAACGCTTACCGATCAGAAAGAACCAGCCTGCAAATGCGAGCAGCGCAAGAAAGACAATACTGATAGCTGTCAAACGCAAGGCGGCACGACGACGGGACCGGCGGCGCAGAGGTTTCTCTGGCCGCTTGGCACTTTTGTCTTCGTGCTGCACCAATTCGCTATCCACGTCTTTCAACCCGCCCGCGCTGCCCTATGATATCCGGCAGCACTTAAAAACCTTTAGCGGAGTTTCCAATGCCTGAAGTTTCAGACATCGCCCCTGATTTCACTTTGCCCCGCGACGGAGGCGGCGAGGTCACCTTGTCAGCCCTGCGCGGCGGCACCGTGGTTCTGTTTTTCTATCCTCGTGATGATACGCCGGGCTGCACCAAGGAATCCATCGGTTTCTCGGAACAACTTCAGGCCCTTGCCGATGCCGGCGCTCAAGTTTTCGGCATCTCGCGGGACAGCGTCGCCAAGCACGACAAATTTGTCGCCAAACATGATCTGACCACGCCCTTGCTGTCGGACGAGGGCTCGACCACCTGCGAGGATTACGGCGTGTGGGTCGAAAAGAACATGTACGGGCGCAAATCGATGGGGATCGAACGCGCGACCTATATCATCGACGCCGACGGCAAGATCGCCCGCGTCTGGCGCAAGGTCAAAGTGCCCGGTCACGTGGATGAGGTGCTGGAGACCGTGCGCGCCCTGTGACCCTCTCGACCAGGGTCGCCATCCGGTTTAAGACCCGCGCAACAACCTAAGCGGAGAAACCCGGTGTCGAAAACACTGACCCAGATGGCGACCGAAGTTCTGACCACGGCAGACGGGCGGGAAAAGACCGCCCTGTCCAAACGCCATGCCGCCGCATGGGTTGCATCGCGAAACGGCGATGCGCCCGCGATTGAGATCGGCACCGCCGCGCCCCCGCTGCAACCCGCCCGACCCGACCGACCGGAACTGTTGTCACCACGCGAGGTTCCCAAACGCAAACCCGGAACCGAGGCGGGCCGCATCGCCTTGTTACATGCGGTGGCACATATCGAACTGAACGCAGTCGATTTGCATTGGGACATCATCGCCCGCTTTGGACATGTGCCGATGCCGATCGGTTTTTATGACGACTGGGTCAAATGCGCCGAAGAAGAATCGCGTCATTTCGAGATGGTCTGCGATTGTCTGGGGGACATGGGCAGCCATTATGGTGCCCTGCCCGCCCATGCCGGAATGTGGCGTGCCGCCGAGGATACCGCCGAGGACCTGATGGGTCGTTTGGCCGTGGTTCCCATGGTGCTTGAGGCCCGAGGGCTGGACGTGACGCCCGGCATGATCGACATCTTCCGCAAGGCTAAGGCTGAACAGGCGATTGCCGCGCTGGAGGTGATCTACGCCGAAGAGGTTGGCCATGTCGCCTATGGCTCAAAATGGTTCCATTTCCTGTGCGGGCGCGAGAATGCCGACCCCAAGGACGTGTTTCACACCTTGGTGCGCCGCTATTTCCACGGGGTGCTGAAACCGCCCTTCAACGAGGAAAAACGTGCCGAGGCGGGTCTGCCACCCGATTTCTACTGGCCGCTGACCGAAGACCTGCCACCGCCCGGCACGGGTCGATAGGCACCCTCAACTTGGCGTTATCGGCAATTTCCCGCCGAGAATTGGCGGGAAAAAGATGCTTTCATGTGTGAACTAGTTAACAAACTTGCCCAAAGCACACGCGCCCTTTATGCAATGCGCCCAAGGGACGGCGATCGCTCATGACCGGTCCCGATCATGGGGATGAGAGGTGAAGACGCGTGCGAACACGTCTGGCAATTAAATTACACTCACTGCTCGAGCGGCACTTTCCGGAACGCCGGGTATTTCTGAAATCCGACACCGATACGCGATTTATCCGTCTCAGTTCTGAGACGCAGGTTGTTGCCGTTGCGGGTGTTGCCGTGATTGTCGGCTGGACTGCGGTCGCCACGGCCATCCTGCTGATGGACAGCATCGGATCGGGTAACTTCCGGGAACAGGCAAAACGCGATCAGGCGACGTATCAGGAACGCCTGAACATCCTGTCGGCGGAACGTGATTCCCGCGCTCAAGAAGCTTTGGCGGCACAGGACCGGTTCAACGCGGCTTTGCAGCAGATTTCGGCGATGCAATCGGAATTGCTGGCGTCGGAAAACCAGCGACGCGAGCTGGAAACCGGAATCGAAGTGATCCAGACCACCCTGCGCGCGACCATGAAACAGCGCGAAGAGGCCCGCGGCGAACTGACCCAGATGCGGCAGGACGCCAACGGGGATGACGTCTATATGGCGGCCATTTCCGACCCCGAGCAGATGAACTTTATGACCGAGGCGCTGTTCCGCACCGCACAAGAGCGCGACCAGATCGCTGCGGATGCCAAACACGCCTTGGACCAGCGCGACGAGCTTGAGCTGGAAATCCGGCTGATGCAGGAACGCAGTGACGAGATTTTCCGCCAGTTGGAAGAGGCCATGATCATCTCGGTCGAACCTCTGGACAAAATGTTCCGTCAGGCCGGTATGCCCACGGACCGCATCATCGAAGAAGTCCGCCGTGGATACAGCGGCATGGGCGGCCCCCTGACCCCCATCACTTTTAGTACGCGCGGTGAGGACCTGACCCCCGACGAGATCCGCGCGAACACCCTGTTGCAGCAGATGGACCAGTTGAACCTGTACCGGATCGCCGCAGAAAAAGCCCCGTTTGCCAGCCCCGTCAATTCGGTCGTCCGCTTTACCAGCGGATTTGGCAGCCGCCGCGACCCGAAAACAGGCGGTCGGCGCATGCACAACGGCGCAGATTTTGCAGGCGCACATGGCACAGACATTCTGGCAACTGCGGATGGGGTCGTTACACACGCGGGCTGGCAGTCCGGCTTTGGACGGCTGGTCAAGATCAAGCACGCATTCGGGATTGAGACACTTTATGCCCATAACACCAAGATCCGCGTCAAGGTTGGCCAAAGGGTCTCGCGCGGGGATCACATAGCTGATATGGGTAGCACCGGACGGTCTACCGGCACGCATCTGCACTATGAGGTGCGCGCAAACGGAAAACCTGTAAACCCAATGACATACATCAAGGCTGCGAGAAATGTTTTCTAAGAGCAAAATCAACGAGCCCGGAACCAGCGCCCCTGAAGCGGCCAAACCTGCCGCTCCGGCAACTCCGGCGACACCCGCCCCGTCGGAAACCAAGGCCAGCACCGCGCCCAAGCCGAAACCCCCGGCATCCGTTCTGTCCTCGGACCTGCACATCACCGGCAACCTGAAGACTTCGGGCGACATTCAGGTCGAAGGCACGGTCGAAGGCGACATCCGCGCGCATCTGCTGACCATCGGCGAGACCGCCACCATCAAAGGCGAAGTCACCGCTGATGACGTTGTGATCAACGGCCGCATCGTGGGCCGCGTGCGCGGCCTGAAGGTGCGCCTGACCTCGACCGCGCGTGTCGAAGGCGACATCATCCACAAGACCATCGCCATCGAAAGCGGCGCGCATTTCGAAGGATCCGTGCAGCGTCAGGACGATCCGCTGAACCCGGGCCGCAGCGGCAAGTCGGGCGCGAACCCGGCCGCCGAGGTCAAACAGTAAGACGCAAACGCGTTCTGATTGAACAAACGCCGCGGGGAAACCTGCGGCGTTTTTCTTTTGCCCTTGCCGCCGGGTGTGGTCGGTATAGGGTTTTGCCATGTTGATCTTTTTCTCTGTTCTGCTGCTGATCGCGGGCTTTTTCCTGTATCGTCACTGGTCCAAGACCCAATCGCGCAAACGGCTTCTGGCGACCCCGCTTTCGGATCGTGAACGCACCATCATCGAACAGCAGGTGCCCCTGATCCGCCGCCTTCCGACGAACCTGCGGACCGGGCTGGATGGCAAGGTGAACCTTTTTCTGGAGCAAGTCAGTTTCTACGGCTGCGACGGGCTGGAGGTCACCGAGGAAATGCAACTGGCCATTGCCGCGCAGGCTTGTCTACTGATCGTCAACAGCGATCTTTGGTACGACCATCTGACAACGATCCTGATCTATCCCTCCGCGTTCAAATCCCGTCAACGGCGGCAAGAAGGATTTGTCGTGAGCGAAAAGGAAATCGTTCGTACCGGTGAAAGCTGGGATCGCGGTCCGGTCATTCTGTCGTGGACACACAGCCGGCAAGGCGCGTTGAATGACAGGGATGGGCAGAATGTGGTTCTGCACGAGTTTGCGCATCAGATCGACGATCTGTCCGGCGGCACCAACGGTGTCCCGATCCTGAGTGACGGGCAGAGCTTTGCGGAATGGGAACACGTTTTTCTGACCGCGTATGACGCCCATGTCCGTGCCGTGGAAAGTGGACAGCACACAGTCATTGATGCCTATGGCGCGGTCGGCCACGAAGAGTTCTTTGCCGTCGCGGTCGAAGTCTTCTTTGAAAGACCAAGGGATTTGAAGGCCGACGTCCCCGAAGTGTACGACCAACTGGCCAAGCTGTTCCGGCTGGACCCTGCCAAATGGGACCAATAAGGCGCATCTTCTCGGGCTCTCCCAACGTCAGTTTCACAAACAGAAATTTTTGAATTACACTGAAACCCATTGTTTTCAGGAGGGCTTTTCATGTCATCAAAACTTATGGCCGAATTCTTCGGCACGTTCTGGCTGGTATTGGGCGGGTGTGGCAGCGCCGTATTGGCCGCAGGCGTCGCCGATGTGGGCATCGGCTGGCTGGGTGTTTCCTTTGCCTTCGGCCTGACGGTTCTGACCATGGCTTACGCGGTCGGTCACATCTCGGGCGGGCATTTCAACCCGGCGGTCAGTCTTGGCCTTATGATTGGCGGAAGGTTCCCTGCCAAAGACCTGATCCCCTATTGGATCGCGCAGGTGATCGGCGCGATTGCGGCGGCGGCTGTGCTGTATCTGATCGTCAGCGGCGCACCCGGGTTTGAGGGCGTCGGTGGGTTTGCCTCGAACGGGTATGGCGAGGCTTCGCCCGAAGGGTATTCGCTGATGTCCGCGCTGGTGATCGAGATTGTGATGACGGCCTTTTTCATCGTGATCATTCTGGGCGCGACCTCCAGCGGGGCCCCTGCAGGGTTCGCACCAATCGCCATCGGTCTGGGTCTGACGCTGATCCACCTGATCTCGATCCCGGTGACCAACACCTCGGTCAACCCGGCCCGGTCCACAGGGGTTGCCCTGTTTGCAGACGGCCCGGCGCTGGCGCAGCTTTGGCTGTTCTGGGTCGCGCCTTTGATCGGTGGTGCCATTGGTGCCGTGATCTGGAATGCGATGACAACAGACGACTGACATCAAAGCGGGGGATTTTCCCCCGCACCCCAAATTCCTGCGTTATCATCCCTGACATACTGCGCCCGATTGGCGCAAAAGGGAGACGCATATGATCCGATTTCTAATAGCCACAGCCGTAGCGCTGACAGCAACAGCAGCAATGGCGCAGGACGCGTGGCTGACAATTCCCGAACCACCAGCGATGCCCGAGGCCGCGAGCAGCGGAACCGCCACCGTCAACGGCATCGACATGTATTACGCCACCTATGGCTCGGCCGAGGGCACGCCGGTGCTGCTGATCCATGGGGGGCTGGCGCATGGCGATATTTGGGCCGCCCAAGTGACGGATCTGTCCAGTGACCACAGCGTGATCGTGGCTGACACCCGGGGGCATGGGCGATCAACCAATGATGGCAGCACCTATGGGTACGAGCTGTTGGCGCAGGATTACCTGGCCCTGCTGGATCATCTGAAGGTGGACAAGGTGCATCTGGTCGGATGGTCGGACGGGGCCAACATCGGCTACACGATTTCAAGTACAGCGCCGGATCGTCTGGCCAGCCATTTCGCCCATGCGGGCAATGTTTCGTTGGACGGCATTGATCCATCCGTGGAATCCAACGAAGTCTTTGGCGCGTATGTCGGAATGATGGCCGGGGATTACGCCCGGATGTCCCCGACCCCGGACGGGTTCGAGCCGTTTCTGGGCGGTGTCGCGGCCATGTGGGGTACTGAAAAACCCGGCGGTCTTGAAGGATTGCAATCCGTAAGCGTCCCCACCCTTGTCGTGCAAAGCGCGCATGACGAGGCCGTTTTGACCGAACATGCGCAAGCGATTTCTCAGGCGATCCCCGGTGCCGATCTGCTGATTTTGGAAGACGTCAGCCATTTCGCGTCATTTCAGGCGCCCGATGCGTATACGCAGGCGATCCGGAATTTCATCGATCAATAGCTGCAGCGAACCCGGCGCCGTTCCCAGCGCCGGGTTTCTTGGATCACTCTGTGACGGTGACTTTTTTCATCACGTCCGGCTCGCCGATCACAGCCCCGTTCTGGCCCTCGCCACGCTTGATCGCGTCGACCACATCCATTCCATCGGTAACCTGACCGACAACGGTGTACTGACCGTTCAGGAATGGCCCCGGCTCAAACATGATGAAGAACTGCGAGTTTGCGCTGTTCGGGTTCTGCGAGCGTGCCATGCCAACAACGCCACGCTCGAAACTCCGGTCCGAGAACTCGGCCGGAAGATCGGGACGGTCAGAGCCGCCGCGCCCGGCGGACCCAACATTGAACTTGTCGCTGGTTTTGTTGCCGAACTCTACATCTCCGGTCTGGGCCATAAAGCCGTCGATGACGCGGTGGAACACGACGCCATCATACTGACCAGACGACGCCAGGGCGCTGATCTGCTCGACATGTTTGGGGGCGATATCCTCGAACAGGTCGACGGTGACGGTGCCGTTGGCCCCTTCACCCTCGATCTCGATCTCAAGGCCCGTGGCCAGCGCCGGGCTGGCCAGCAGGGCAAATGCGGCGGCCAGCTTATACATCGGCGGCCACCTTGACGCTGATCATGCGATCGGGGGCCGCAGGCGGCTCGCCACGAACGATGGCGTCCACATGTTCCATCCCGTCGATGACGCGGCCATATACGGTGTACTGGCCGTTCAGGAAGTGGTTGTCGCTGAAGTTGATGAAGAACTGCGAATTGGCCGAATCCGGGTTCTGCGAACGGGCTGCACCCAACGTGCCCCGGTCATGCGGCAGCTTCGAGAACTCGGCCGGAACGTTCGGCAGCGACGAGCCACCGGTGCCCGCCATGCGCAGGTTGAACCCGTCTTCCATATCACCGTGCTGCACGTCGCCGGTTTGCGCCATGAAGCCGTCGATCACACGGTGAAAGGCCACATTGTCATATTCACCGCTGCGCGCCAGTTCCTTCATCCGGGCACTGTGCTGCGGGGCCACGTCGGGCAACAGCTCGATAGTGACATTACCGCCGGTCAGTTCGACGATGATTGTGTTTTCGGGATCCTTGATCTCGGCCATGTGGCCCTCCTGTCGTTTTGTCTTGCGCAAATACCTATGCGCCATGCGCATGAATGCCAAGTGACGCATTGACCTGAGCGCAAAATGCAGGAAAAGAACCGCCTAAACCGGTTTCAACACACGAGGATTGCGCGATGGCTTGGAAAACGCTGGACGACATGGAACTGAAAGGCAAACGCGTGCTGGTGCGCGTCGACATCAACGTGCCGGTCGTTGACGGTGTTGTGACCGACGCAACCCGAATTCAACGCATCGTGCCGACAGTTCGCGATATCCTGGCCGCCGGGGGCAAGCCCATCCTGCTGGCCCATTTCGGACGCCCGGGCGGTGAGCGCCGCGAGAACCTGTCGTTGAAACAGCTGATCCCGACCCTTGAAGCAGCCTTTGGCGCAACAGTTCTGTTTGCCGCAGATTGCGTCGGGGCTGAGGCCGACATGGCCGCCGAAGCCTTGCAACCGGGTCAGGTTCTGCTGTTGGAGAATACCCGCTTTCACGCCGCCGAAACCAAGAACGATCCGGACCTTGCCGCAGGCATGGCCAAACTGGGCGATGCCTATTGCAACGACGCCTTTTCCGCCGCTCACCGCGCCCACAGCTCGACCGAGGCCATAGCGCGTCTGCTTCCGTCCTGTGCTGGCCGCCTGATGCAGGCCGAGCTGGAAGCGCTGGAAGGCGCGCTTGGCGCACCTAAACGCCCGGTGACCGCTGTGGTCGGTGGCGCAAAGGTGTCCACCAAACTGGAACTGTTGGGCAACCTGGTCGATAAGGTCGATTATCTGGTGATCGGCGGTGGCATGGCCAACACGTTCCTCGTCGCGCAAGGGCGCAACGTCGGAAAATCGCTGGCCGAGACAGCGATGAAAGACACTGCCGCTGAAATCCTGTCCAAGGCCGAAACATCCGGCTGCCAGATCGTCCTGCCCTGCGATATCGTCGTCGCCGAGAAATTCGAAGCCCACGCTGCCAATCAGGTGCTGCCCGCGGATCAATGCCCGGATGAGAGCATGATCCTTGATGCAGGTCCGGACAGCGTTGCGGTCATCACGGACATCTTCGCCAAAAGCCATACAGTGATCTGGAACGGCCCCTTGGGCGCGTTCGAGCTGGAGCCGTTCGATGCCGCGACCAACGCTGCCGCCCTGAAAGCAGCGGCGCTGACGCGGTCCGGACAACTGATCTCGGTCGCGGGTGGAGGGGACACGGTCGCCGCCCTGAATGCCTCAGGCGCGGCCAAGGATTTCTCGTACATCTCGACGGCCGGTGGCGCGTTTTTGGAGTGGATGGAAGGCAAAACCCTGCCCGGCGTCGCCGCGTTGGAACAATAAAACTTACTGCCTTGATACGTTTTTTCGAATCAGGGGATTCACAAGCCGAATCACCTGTGACATAGTACGAACAGATGCCCGGAAAGGGCACGTTTTTGAGGCAGACTTCATACGGCGGTAAACAGAGTGTCCCGTTCCCATCGGCCCGGTTTGGGCGCAGTCGTTTTCTTCATGGTGGCGTTTATGCTGGGTGTGTATTTCACCTTTGCCGCCGTGCAGGGTGACTATGGCCTGTTCAGACGGGTCGAGATTGCAGCGGAACGGGACGCCCTGTCGCGCGACCTTGCCAAGCTTGAAGCTGAAACTGCCCGGATGGAAAATCTGACACGCCGACTGTCTGACACCTATCTGGATCTGGATCTGCTGGATCAGCAGGCACGTTCCGTTCTGGGGATGATCCGTTCAGACGAAATCGTCATCCGCTGAACACGGACCAAGATTTTTCGTCGAAAAATCTACCCTCCTCAACGACTTTTCTGTGCCGCACCGGCCAGACCCGGCGTGATCCGACGTCGCGTCACATTTCCCCTCGCCAGAAAGCTGGAAATGCTTTATGAGATAGTTTAACGCTAAACTATCTTGCCGAGAGGGGGAGATCGCCAACATGGCTGCGCGAAAAACCACAAAGAAACCAAATGTTTCTGCGGAAGAACTGACCACATTTTACCGAGAAATGCTGCTGATCCGCCGATTCGAGGAAAAGGCCGGCCAGCTTTACGGGATGGGCCTGATCGGCGGGTTCTGTCACCTGTATATCGGTCAGGAAGCTGTGGTTGTGGGCCTTGAGGCCGCAGCCAAAGAAGGTGACAAACGCATCACCTCATACCGCGATCACGGCCACATGCTGGCTTGTGGCATGGAACCCGGCGGCGTCATGGCTGAACTGACCGGGCGCGAGGGCGGTCTGTCCAAGGGTAAGGGCGGCTCGATGCACATGTTCTCGAAAGAGAAACATTTCTATGGCGGCCACGGCATCGTCGGTGCGCAGGTGCCACTGGGGGCCGGTCTGGCATTTGCCGACAAGTACAAGGAAAACGGCGGCGTCACCTTTACGTATTTCGGTGATGGCGCAGCAAACCAGGGTCAGGTTTACGAGACCTTCAACATGGCCGCCCTGTGGGACTTGCCGGTTGTTTTCGTGATCGAGAATAACCAATACGCCATGGGCACCTCTCAGGCCCGTTCAACGTCAACCAAAGACATTTACCACCGTGGCGAAGCCTTCGGTATCCCAGGTGAAATCGTCAACGGCATGGACGTTCTGGCGGTGAAAGAGGCAGGTGAAAAGGCCGTCGCCCACTGCCGCGCAGGCAAAGGTCCCTACATTCTGGAAATCAAGACCTACCGCTATCGCGGCCACTCGATGTCTGACCCGGCCAAGTACCGCACCCGCGAAGAGGTCCAGAAAGTTCGTGAGCAAAGCGACCCGATCGAACATGTGCGTGAACTGCTGTTGACCGGAAAACACGCGACCGAGGACGACCTGAAGGCGATCGACAAAGAGATCAAAGAGATCGTCAACAAGGCCGCCGAATTCTCGAAAGAAAGCCCCGAGCCGTCGCTGGACGAGCTTTGGACCGACATCTACGCCTGAGAGGACGAATAAGACATGGCAACAGAAATTCTCATGCCCGCGCTCTCACCCACAATGGAAGAGGGCACTTTGGCCAAATGGCTGGTCAAGGAAGGCGACACCGTATCCTCAGGCGATATCATGGCCGAGATTGAAACCGACAAAGCCACGATGGAGTTCGAGGCCGTCGATGAAGGCATCGTCGGCAAGATCCTGATCGCCGAAGGCACTGAAGGGGTCAAGGTCAACACGCCCATCGCCGTTCTGGTCGAGGAAGGCGAAGACGCCTCGGCCCTGCCCGCGGCTGCGCCCGCAGCCGCAGCGGTGGCCGAAGCCGCCCCTGCGGCGGTCGAGGCCCCCGCTCCTGCCTCTGCCCCCGCAGCGCCGGTGGTCGATCACTCTCCCGACTGGCCCGCAGATGCCGAGATGAAATCCGAAACCGTACGCGAAGCTTTGCGTGACGCCATGGCCGAAGAAATGCGCGCGGACGAAGATGTCTACCTGATGGGCGAAGAAGTCGCCGAATATCAGGGCGCTTACAAAATCTCTCAGGGATTGCTGGACGAGTTCGGCGGCAAGCGCGTGATCGACACACCGATCACCGAACATGGGTTTGCTGGTATCGCCGTGGGTTCCGCCATGGCCGGACTAAAGCCGATTGTCGAGTTCATGACCTTCAACTTCGCGATGCAGGCGATTGACCAGATCATCAACTCGGCTGCCAAGACGCTCTATATGTCAGGCGGTCAGATGGGTTGTCCGATTGTGTTCCGTGGTCCCAATGGTGCCGCTGCGCGCGTGGGGGCTCAACACTCTCAGGACTATGCCGCATGGTACATGCAGGTTCCTGGCCTCAAAGTGGTGATGCCCTATTCCGCTGCTGACGCCAAAGGTCTGCTGAAATCTGCGATCCGTGACCCCAATCCGGTTGTGTTTCTGGAAAACGAAATCCTCTACGGTCGCTCGTTCGACATGCCGCAGGTGGATGATCTGACCATCCCGCTGGGCAAGGCGCGTATCTGGCGTGAAGGTTCGGATGTGACCATCGTCAGCTTTGGCATCGGCATGCAATTCGCGCTGGAAGCCGCCGACAAACTGGCCGAGGACGGCATCAACGCCGAGGTGATCGACCTGCGCACCATCCGCCCGATGGACACCGGTGCCATCATCAATTCGGTGATGAAAACCAACCGTCTGGTGACCGTCGAAGAAGGTTGGCCGCAAGGCTCGGTCGGTAGCTACATCTCGTCCGTGGTGATGCAAGAGGCGTTCGACTACCTTGATGCGCCTGTCATCACCCTGACAGGCAAGGATGTTCCGATGCCCTACGCCGCAAACCTGGAAAAACTGGCGCTTGTGACCACCGATGAGGTGATCGCAGCCGTCAAACAAGTGACCTACCGGTAAGGAGCGACAAACAGATGCCCACCGAAATTCTGATGCCCGCCCTTTCACCGACGATGGAGGAAGGCACGCTTGCCAAATGGCTGGTCAAAGAAGGCGACACCGTCTCCTCTGGTGACCTACTGGCCGAGATTGAAACCGACAAGGCCACGATGGAGTTCGAGGCCGTTGACGAAGGCACCATCGGTAAGATCCTGATCGCTGAGGGCACCGAAGGGGTCAAGGTCAACACTGCCATCGCGGTTCTGTTGGAAGAAGGCGAAAGCGCCGATGATATCTCGGCCACGCCTGCCAAGACACCCGAGGCGGCACCAGCCGCCGCGGGCAACGAGGCTGCCGCGCCAGCGGCACCCGAGGCGCCCGCCCCTGCCCCGGCAGCACCGGCCAAGGCAGATGGCGGTCGTATCTTTGCCTCGCCCCTTGCCCGCCGGATCGCGTCGCAAAAGGGTTTGGACCTGACGCAGATCAGTGGCTCTGGCCCGCATGGTCGTATCGTCAAAGCCGATGTCGAAGGTGCAACGGCGATCGCTCCGGCGGCAGCCCCTGCACCCGCTGCTGCGGCCCAAGCGGCGGCGGCTCCGGCTGGCCCATCTGCCGACGCTGTCGCGCGGATGTACGAAGGGCGCGAGTATGAGGAAATCAAACTCGACGGGATGCGCAAAATTATCGCCGCCCGCCTTACCGAAGCCAAACAGACCATCCCGCATTTCTACCTGCGTCGGGACATCAAGCTGGACGCGCTGCTGAAGTTCCGCAGCCAGTTGAACAAACAGCTTGAAGCGCGCGGTATAAAGCTGAGCGTGAATGACTTTATCATCAAGGCGGTCGCCAACGCGCTGCAACAGGTGCCCGAATGTAACGCCGTCTGGGCGGGCGACCGGGTGCTGCAACTGAAACCTTCAGATGTGGCTGTGGCTGTGGCTATCGAAGGCGGTTTATTCACCCCTGTCCTTCAGGACGCCGACACCAAATCGCTGTCGGCCCTGTCGACCGAGATGAAAGACCTGGCAGGCCGTGCCCGTGAGCGCAAACTGGCCCCGCATGAATATCAGGGCGGTACGTTTGCGGTTTCCAACCTTGGCATGTTTGGCATCGACAATTTCGACGCCATCGTGAACCCGCCCCATGCAGGTATCCTGGCCGTTGGCACAGGTGCCAAGAAACCCGTTGTTGGGGATGATGGCGAACTGACTGTAGCAACGGTGATGTCGGTGACAATGTCTGTCGATCACCGCGTCATTGATGGCGCACTTGGGGCGCAATTGCTGCAAGCCATTGTCGAAAACCTGGAAAACCCGATGGTCATGCTGGCCTGAGGAACGACAAACCAACGGCCCTGCTGTGTCAATCAGCGGGGCTGATTGGCGCCCTGACATGTTGTGAGCAGACGTGATCGCCGATGCGGTTGCCCGATCCGCCCATGCACACCAGATTTATTTGCACACGGTTTCCTTTCGCAGAAGGTGTGCAATGACCCTTTCAGATTTAGCCAAAGCCCTGATGTTGCTTTCACTGTTGGCAATCGCGGCCCCTACGGCTGCTGTCGCAAAACCCAACAGCTATCCGGGCGAGAACTCTAAGTTCAAAACAACCGACCCGGTGGAAATCGCCAAGCAAAAGGCGGAACGTGCAAAACGTATTGAGCTGAGAAAAGAGCGGCGCAAGCAGAGACGGCTCGAGCGGTTGAAGAGAAAAAACAACCGCTCGAATTAAAATCGGACTTGGCAGAATTTACTGGTTTTTACCCAGCATGTGATCCATCGAGATCGACGGCTGATCACAACCGGCCTCACCCACGATCTTGGCGGGAATACCAGCTACGGTTTTGCAGGCCGGAACTTCCTGCAACACCACGGACCCTGCCGCGATGCGGCTGCAATGGCCCACTTCGATATTGCCCAGAACCTTGGCCCCGGCTCCGATCAGAACACCGTCACCGATCGTTGGATGGCGCTGTTCTTCTTCTTTTCCGGTCCCCCCAAGGGTCACGGAATGCAGCATCGACACATTATCGCCCACCACAGCGGTTTCGCCGATAACGATGGAATGCGCGTGGTCGATCATGATGCCTTTGCCGATTTTCGCGGCCGGGTGAATGTCGATCCCGAAAATCTCGGACGAGCGCATCTGGAAGAAATACGCCAGATCGTACCGCCCCTTACGCCACAGCCAATGGGCAACGCGGTAAGCCTGCATGGCTTGGTACCCTTTGAAGTACAGGATCGGCTGCAACAGGCGATGGCAGGCCGGATCACGTTCGTAAACGGCCATCAGGTCGGCGCGCGCGGCCTCAAGCAAAGTGGGATCGTTGGCATAAGCCTCGTCCACGATTTCGCGCAGAACCATCATCGACATCTCGTTCGAGCATAGTTTGGCCGACACCCGATACGACAACGCCCGTTCCAGGCTGCGGTGGTGCAGGATACAGGCGTGGACCAGCCCACCCATCAACGGCTCATTCTCGACCGCAGCCTGAGCTTCGGTCGCGATACGATTCCAAACCGGGTCGACGGGGGTCACGTGACTGCGCTTTTCCAACATGGCTTTTGATCCTTTGCTGCGCCTAGAATGCCATTTAGTTGTAAAATTACCAAACGCAAACCCGTGATCCGCAGGGTAACAAAAAATGAACGAAAAGAAGTTGAATGAATTCGCCGCTCGGATAAGGGCAAGAATGGCTGAGCTTGCGGATTTATCAGCCTCTGGAAAAGACGCGCAGGCCGTTGTTGAACTGGATCAACAGGCGGTTGGGCGGCTCAGTAGAATGGATGCTTTGCAAAATCAGGCCATGGCCAAGGCACAGCAAGCCAATCGCGATTTGGAAACACGAAGACTTGAGGCTGCCCTGATCCGGGTGAAAGAAGAAGAATTCGGATATTGCGAGGATTGCGGCGAGGAGATTCCCGTCAAACGCCTGAACCTGGACCCTGCCGCCAGCAAATGCGTCAGCTGCGCGTCTGGGTAAGGTGGAAACGGATCAGGTGGCGAAGAACCAGCTCGAAACATTGGCAATATTGCAGGTTGTCAAAGCCGGGTTCATCCGCCAGCCGCCTGTTGCGCGCGGCGGCCATCAAAGATCCGTTGCCCCAAAAGGGATGCATCCGACCCGTCTGACCGACGTAATCGTCGGCCAGTTCAGCTTCGCGGATCATCCTTGCGCAAAGGCGATCACGGTCTGCCAGCGGCGCGGTCAACAAGACCCGCGCCGCGGCGCTGACATCTCCGTGCAAAACGGGACGCATGTAACCGCCTATCCTACTGTCAGCCGGGCGAACAAGCCTGGCCCATAACTGCCCGAGACCTGCGCAACCTGCACCTCGTAGGGGCCACTGACCCCATCCGACAGCTTCATCGCTGTCGGGTAGGTCCAGGATGGTTCTGTAACGACAACCTCGCGCACCGGCCCGCTGTTGGACCGTATCTGGACAAGATAGGATTCGCTTTCCTCGCCAAGCGGTACGTCCAGGCCTGACCAGTCGTCGCCGTCCAACCGGGTACGGCGAACCCACGAAAGCGTGTCGCCTGTTGTCGAAGCAACGGCCCTGAGGTGCACCGGCGCGTAAGGTCGCAAACCATTCCCGTCAAACGCTTGGACAAGATGAACAAAGGATGGGTCGTCATACCCGCGTGCCGCAGGACCGATGCGGTAATGTTTGGCCACGCGCCGTTCGGACCGTAACAGGCCAGTCTGAAAGACCCGTTGATCCAGCAAGACAAACATCGACCCTTCGGGCCAGACATCGGGCATATTGGCATCCGTACCCAATTGGCCACGCAGCCTGCTGGACAGAGCGTAGATACCCGGCTCTTGCAGGTTCGCATCCGCGAATTGGAACATTTCCCAGGTGCCCGGCGTCCCATCCCCGATTGCGGCCAGATTGGCCCCGTTCAGCAATGCCTGTCGCGGGCGCGATTCAAGCAGGCCATCAACCAGGTTGACCCGCAAAGCCCCCCCTTCGTCCCAGACGCCGGCGCCAGCACGGAACAGCGGTGTTTCCGTAAACCCGATGACTGCCTGACCCGAGACCACCTCTTGCAGCGCATAATCCTCATCACTTGCCGAGGAATATACCGCGACACTTCCGGGCCACGGGTTTGCCGACACCGCAAGATAAGGCGCGTGCGGTCGTTCGGAACCGGTGATCAATGGCAGATCAAGGAACACTGGCAAAGCAGGCACTGGCGCGATGAAGGGCTTCGCGGTCACCCCGTCATCCGGCAGGTCGGATGGCACGTATACGCCAGACTCGATCCGAACCGCATCCACAAGCTGCAATTCCGCCTGTTCCAGCCGGTCAATGCGATAGCGCGCGCCAGTGCGATCTTCGGTCAGACGCACGACATCGCCCGCACCTACGTTCAGCAGTGATGGAGGCAAAGCGAAGCGCACGGTTTCGCGTGATACCCTTGCCTCACTTAGCCAACGTTCGGCGGTTTGGCGGCCTTCTGCGCGCGTCATCGACAGGGGCATCTCGTTTAACGACACCGCATGGGTGCGCGCGTCAGGCAGAACGGCCTCTTCTGATACGATATCGTGATCCGAGTCCGACTGTACGAAACGCAGGCGCACGCGGCCCGTCAACTCAGCCTCAGCTTCTCGGCGATGTTCAATGTCGCCTTCGATGTCGGAACTCATCGCAAGATGATCGGCTTTAAGGTCAATCACCCCATGACCATCGCGCATTCGAAACTGCAATACGCCATCCCGCTCGATGGCATCGAAGCCATAGCGCAGCATCAGCGGTTGCAAAGCTGCACGCCCGCTGGATACATCTTCGACAATGTACCCCCGAACCACGCCATAAAGGCGGGATACGTCGATATCCGTCACCCCGGCCCCATGGCAGATTTCGGTGACAACAGACGCCAGAGTTCGCGCCCCTGACCGCCCGTTCAGCCAATGACCCCGCGCATAGTTTGCCCCATCGCTCCACTGGCTGCGCAGGTTTGGAAAGGTCGGAAATGGGCGCGCGTCCCAGGCCCAGACATAGGCATGTGCCATATCCACCATCGGTTCGCCGTAGACATTCGAAACCGGATTGATTTCAGGGTCGGACCAATACCCCAATGTCGCCTTGAGGTACTGAACCTGAATAAAGTCATCGCGCAGACCATTGGAATAACGCGGCAAACTGGATTCCGAGGATTTGGGATCAAGGAATTTATTCGGCTGATTGGTGCCCTTGTCGATCGCAGCACAACCCAGCTCTGTGAACCAGATCGGCTTTGATCCAGGCACCCAACCCGTTGGATTCGCTTGCCGGATGCCGCCGATGCGTTCGTGATGCGGCTGCGACCACCAATTGCGCAAATCCTTGTAACGCCAGACCCACGGCTCATTGTGCTCGGTGTCTTCGATAGGTGTCCGTATCTGGGCTTCGGCCTCTTCGGGTGAGGCATAGTACCAGTCATACCCTTCACCGCCTTCGATGTTGCTTCGAAGATAGTCGAGGTCATAGATCGCGTCAGCCCCCGCCCGCGCGTCCAGATGGTCGGCACCATCACGCCAATCGGACAGAGGCATGTAATTGTCGATACCGACAAAGTCGATGTTGTCGTCTGCCCAAAGCGGATCGAGGTGGAAAAAGCGATCCCCCGTTCCGTCATTGGGCTGATAGCCGAAGTATTCGCTCCAGTCCGCCGCATAGCCGATCTTTGTGCCCGGCCCCAAAATCTTGCGAACCTCGGCTGCAAGCAGACGCAGTTGGGCCACTGCCGGAAATCCGGACAAGCCCCGGATCTGGGTCAACCCTCTCATCTCGGACGCGATGCAGAACGACTCGACCCCACCGGCAGCTTTGCACAGGGCGGCATAGTGCAGAATAAACCTGCGCAACCCCCACTCCTGCGGGCCGTGGTAAGATACAGCCCCGTTACCGATAGCAAAATCACTTGCCCGCGCGCGACCAAAGAACGAGGCGACATGCGCATCTGCCGTTGCGGTTTGGTCGGGTGATCCCACCCGCCCCGGCGCGGCGTCCAGGGTGATCCGCCCGCGCCAAGGCAGGTGTGGCTGGTCGTGCGCGTCAGACCATGGATCAGGCAGGCCATTCCCGCGCAATTGGTCCATCAGGATGAACGGATAGAACATCACGCGTTTACCGGTCTGTTTCAGATGCCGGATTGCCTGCACGACAGAATCGTCCGCCGGCGTCGCACCATAGACCGGTTGATCTGCATCGTGGCGAACAACCTGTGCTGTCTGGCGCTGTTGCCCCGCAACGCGCCAGGGCATGTTGTGACCTTCAATGTGCTTGTGCAATACCTTTGGCTGGATTTGGCAGTGCCCACATCGCAGGTCATTACCGAACCAGGACACGACCAACGAGGCCGCGTCACATGCCGGTAATTCTGCACGCAGCGCCTGCGTCGAGGTCACGAGATCAGGCCGACCGGATGCGGAATTGACGTTCGCGGCCCAATTCTGACCGTGGCCTTTGGTATAGTTTACCTGGGTACTGGCCAGCGCGTATTCGCCCGTACCCGGCATCAGCGCAACGCCCCGAATGGTTCTGGACAAGGCGTTCGCCCGGTCCGGCATCCCGATTTGTTCCTGACGCACGACTTCGAATGAAAACTGCGGAACCCTGTTTCCGAACGTGCCCAGCTGCAGGTTTTCAATCACCACATAGGCCGTGCCGCGATAGGCCGGGACATTGCCCGCCCCTTCGATGGCTTCGATCAAGGGATCAGGAAGCTGGTTGTCGGACCCGTGATAGACACGCATATTTAACCCGGCGCGGTCCAGCTCCTCACCGTCGGCCCACACGCGCGAAACATCCGCAATCTGCCCCGCGCCCACGGCGATGGCCAAAGAGATCGAATAGCTGTAACTGTGCGTTGTCGTAGTGACTTCCGGCGGTTTGGGAGAGCCCTTGCCCCCACCACTGGACTGTGTCGTCGTGCTTGTGCTTTGGGTTTCCAGAAAGTCCGAGGCCCAGATAACCTGCCCCCCAAGCCGCATTCGGCCAAAGATCGTGGCAACCGGGGCACCCTCTCCGGATTCAGTCAGACGAAACCGGTCCAAACGACCTGTTTCGACAACTTCGCTACCACCGCCCATGACCGATTGGCTCATCAGCCGCTGGTCGATAATCCGCCCCAAGGTCGCGCCAACCGCGCGACCGATGACCGCCGTCGAAAGGCCCGCCACAGTTCCGCCGACGGCCCCACCAAGCGCTGCCCCGGCCGCGGAAAGTACAATTGTAGCCATTCACTTATCCTCCAGCGGAAACTCAAAACAGGCGACAACCCGGCGACGCCAGGGTTCGCTCAGCGTGTTTTCGACAACGCCATGCCCGGAATAGGCATGAATGAATCGCGGCACGGCCCCAACTTGGCTGATGATCCCCACATGTTTGGCGACACGCCCATCCAGCATTCGAAAAAGTAGGACATCACCGATGGCAAAGGCATCGGGGCTCTTATCGATCAGGTGACGGTGCGCGGCGGCCCACATGCGTTCTTCACCCTGTGGTTCAGACCAATCCATGCTGTAGGTTGGAACGGCCTCGGGCTCGGCCCCGACCAACTCGCGCCAAACACCGCGCAACAAGCCCAGGCAATCTGCGCCGGCGCCCTTGACCGAAGCCTGATGCACATAAGGGGTTCCCAACCAGGTCCGCGCCTCTTTCACTATGTCGTGTCGGTGCACGCTCATCTTCTGCTGCCCCCATTATTCGGATTGCTTTTCTTTGGAACGGCCATCACCCAATCTTCGTTCGGAAGGTCAGGAAACCCCTGAAAGTTTATGAGATTATTGAATTTCTTCCGGCAGACACCCATGCTTTTGTCACATCCCGCAGTCAGCCGAACCCGATCGCCAACGGCTAGCCCGCCATCAATTCCAGACCACAGGGTAATGCGCCGCCCACCGTTGACGCGCTCATCTTGCTTGATGGATGCCCACAACCCGACTGCCGTGCCCGTCACGACATCCATCCGACCGCGTTCGAACCACGCGCTGTCATGGGCCTGGGCACCGCGCAGTTGCACAATGCCGCCATCGGCCAGACTTGCGACCTCGGCTTCCACCCAATACCCCGGCGCATTCAGGTTGAACTTGCAACTGCCGTCCCCGAGCACTGCGGTACAAGGTTTTTGATAGATCCTGCCCAGAGGCCGGTTCAACAAATCCGTCAGGCCCCGCAATTCGGCATGGAATGCGCCGCCCGCCCGGCGAAGCTCACCAATCGAGCCCCGGAATTGCAGCTTGCGCTGCGCTGTATCCTTCCAGTTGACCAGCCAGGCACGCACCTCGGCACCGTCAAACCGCCCCGCCTCGATATCCTCTTCTTTCACGGCAGCGTCGGACAAGCCGCCCATCGCCTCAGAGTTGTCGATGGACAGCCCCGTCGCCTGCTCTATCGCCGTTGCGGTCAGGCCAGTGCTGGCTTTGAACGTCAGCCCGTCAAAGCCAAGCTCCATGTCGTGGTCGGTGAAGCCGTACGTTTGCCCGTCCTGGCGTTTGATCAACCAACAACGGCATGTCGTGGTCAGGCCGCTCTGCAAGTGGGACTGGAGCCCTTGGGTATCGCCACTCATCAGACGCGCACCTCAACCACAGGAACATTTGGAACATCGCCCGCCTGAAAGCTGGCTACACTGGTTTGAATCCTGTCGGTATCGAACCGCACCGGAACGTCGAATTCGAATCCTGCGGTGATTTCCACCTGCTCGGGCGGGGGATCCGCAAAGGTGACCAGACCGCGCGCCAGATCGACATCAAAATCGACCCCCTCGCGCATTTCGTCTTGGTCGAGGCCCAGTTTAACGGTCCCCAACACCGGTTTAATGATCGGCCGGACGTAACTAAAGCCACCCGAGCTGTATGTTTTCACCAATTGAAACCGGGTCTGAACGCCATCGCCCAACGCAATAAGCTGGTCGCTTTTGTCTACTTTGGCATTGGCTGTGCCTGATTTGAAATCAGACCAATCTTTCCACAGAAATCCGAACATCTGCCCTTGCCGGGCTTCGAAGAACGAAATCAGCATCTCGATATCGTCCAAGGACCGCATTCCCAGACCTGCATCATAGCGACGGCGCGAATGGGCCCAGGGCGTGTTGCGTTCTTCGAACCCGTTGGCCAGCGTCACGATATCCGTGCGCCGTTCCGGACCACCGACCGAACCAAAGCTCAAGCTGGCGGGAAATCTTACCTCGTGGAAATTCATGACCTGCTCCCTTGTGTTACCTGTTGCGATTGCCACGCCCCAGGGCGCGGCTCATCTGAGCGGCAATCTGGCCCTGGCTGCGCCGGAACCCCTGCACGTCCGGGGTTGTGATGTTCATCACCACATTCACCGCACGCCCGCCGCCGGAAGTGCGCACACCCAGCTTGCCGTCCGCGCCGCGAGCCAGGGGCATGATCGCCTCGGGGCCCGCCTCGCCCATCAGGCCGGTACCGCCGCGCATCGGAAAAGTGGTTGGGCCGCTGATCACACCGCCATTGGCAAAGGGCATCACCCGGCCCTGCGAAAAGCTGCCACCATCGGCAAAGGGCAGGATACCTTGCACCAGACCTCCAACCGTGTTGGCCAGCATACCGCCAAAGTGGTCCGTCACCGGCTTGATCGCGGCGGAATATGCCGTCCGGATCATCGAGTTTTTCAGCACGTCCAGCGCACCCGACAGGTTCATCCCGTCCAGAACCACGCCATCAAACGCTTTGCGCAGCCCGCCGGACATGCCGCGTTCCAACGTGGCGACATCCTTGCCGGTCTCTTCAAAGGCCGCGCTGATCCGCTTCATCTGGCTGTCAAACGCCGCCGCCATCGACGCCGCATCCCCCAGCGAGTCGCCCAGCGCCTCGCCCCGTTCCTGCAGGTCGTCCAAACTGTCACGTTCCGTCATCACGCTCTCCTTGTTCCTTGTCCGGATAAGCCGCCAGCAAGGCATCCAGACCCGCCCGGTTCATCGCAGGCAAATCCGCGCCCTGACCCAGCATCAGCCGCAGCTCGACTGGGGTCAGACGCCAGAACTGATCCGGCGGCAGGCGCAGGCCGACCAGCCCCGCCCGCATCAGGGCGGGCCAGTCAAAGCCGCTCATGCCTGCCCCGGCACCATGAAGGCCCGCGCCAGCAGCTCGGCCGCTGCGCGCGCGCCCGCCATCGGGCCGCCCTCGATCTCAGCGAGCAACAGGTCGGCGCGGGCAACATCTGCCCCACCCCCCCGCAAGCCCGCCACGATCAACGCCAGCACGTCGCCGCTGGAATAGACCCCGCCTTCGAACCGCTGCACCAGCTCCACCAACGACCCAATGCTCAGTTCCTGTTCCAGTTCCGCCAAAGCGCCCAATGTCAGCTTGAGCACCCGCCGTTCCCCATCGATGGTCAATGCCACCTCGCCCGTCCACGGATTGGCCATCGGATTACAGCGCCGTAAAGGTCAGGGCACCGGCGCTGGCCAGGCTCATCTCATAAGTCGCCTCGCCATTATGCGACCCCGCATATTCGATGCCGGTCACCTGAAACGCGCCTTCGACAATCCCGAAATCGGGGATGATCACTTGAAAATCCGGCGTCTCGCCGTCAAAGAACAGCTGGCGCGCACGCTCATCCGTACCGGCATCCTTGAACACACCCGAGCCCGAGATCGCAGCGGATTTGACCCCCGCCCCCGACAGCAGCTCACGCCAGCCGCCCTGGCTTTCCAGGCTGGTGACATCCACACTTTCCGCGTTGAAACTGACCCGCGTGGCACGCAGCCCCGCGATGGTCTCAAACAGGCCCGAGCCGTTCATATCCACTTTGACCAACAGGTCTTTTCCATTCTGGGCAGCCATATGCTCTCTCCGTTGATTGCTTAGTCGTCTTCCACGCGGGCGCGGAATCTCAGGTCGATCTGGCGGATTGCGCCGCCGGTTCCCGTACGCCGGGCCGAGGCGCGCTCGAACCACAGCCCCACCAGCCGCCCGCGATCCAGAGTCATCCCTGCGCCCTCAAGCGCGTCGCACACCGCCCCGGCCAGGGTCTTGGCGGTGCCGAACCCGGCCGCCTCGGAAACCACCGATACCGTGAACCGATGGATCGCCCCGGCACCCGACCGGTCCGAGGCGTCCCGTACCTCTTCCGGTCCCAGCGTCACATAGGTCTGTGGCACCGATCCCGCAGGAACCGCGTCATAGATCGCGCCATTCGAAAGCGCGCCAACCTGCGCGTCGCCGGACAGGTGCTGATACACCGCCGCCTGCAGGGCCGCTGAAACGCCATAGCTCATGCCGCCACCTCTTCGTCTGCGAAACAGGTCAGGTACTGGCCGCGCGGGTCACGCTCGGCGACCGCACGAATGACAAAGCGGCGTGGGCCTTCTGCAAAGCGCTGATCGGGCGAAGGACGCATGGTCGACCCTTCGGGCGCGCCACGTATGACGATCCGATAGCCTACACGCGACACCGGCACCCCGGCCACCTGACGCTCGGCCCCGCTGCGCGCGGTGACTTCGGCCCAGACCGCGCCCAGCGGCTGCCAGGTTTCGGTGTATCCACCCGCACCGTCGGCGGTACGAACCGGTGCCTCAAGCACCAGCTTTCGGTTCAGTCGCGGCGCCTTCATTGCGCCACCCCCGCGCCAAAGCGTACAACGCGGTAACGCTGGATCAAGCTGGTCACGCCGAAAGGCATACAGCCTGCGCCCAATGCAGTTTCATCGCGATATTCATAGTAGTGCGCCGCCAGCAACAGAACGGCTTGCCCCAGATCAGCAGGCAAGCCACCCCAATCTGCGGACATGCCTGCAGTGAATGCGATCTTCACCGACCCACCTGTTGTGAGTTTCGGCAGCGTCGCGCCTGCTGGCCGCAGCCGGGGGCGCTGACTGTCTCGCTCCAGCCGGTAAGTATCAGGTGCGATAACATCGTCTGCCCCTGCCGCATCGGTTACGGTCACAGCATCGACAGCCGTAATCGGTGCCACCGGCAGTATCTCTCCGGCGGGATCGCGCCATCCGTTCACGCTCCAGGAAAAGGCGCGTTCGATCAGCACCTTGCCAGTGCGCGCTTCAATCGCCGCGATCGCCGCCCGCAGGAACCCCTTCAGCACCTCGTCCTGCACGCTGCCCTCGGCAAAGCCGGTTCCCAGCCGCAGATGCGCCTTGAACTGATCCACCGGCAGCGCTTTATCCGCGATGGCGGTTTCTTCGATCAACATCATCCATTCACTCCGCAATCTCGGCCCCCTCCGGGGGTCGTCACTTCAGGAAATTGGCAGGCACGCGCCGCCCCACGTTGCTCGGACGGAGGGGAGCAGCTAGACAACGCAGGGGATCTCACCCCGGCCCGCGCCTGCCGCCCGGGGTGCCAAGGCACCCCGGATTCAGCCCGCGTTAGGCGGTGCCGAATTTCACCAGCTTGATCGCAGCGAAATCGCTTACGTCACCGCCCACACGCTTGGTCGCGTAGAACAGGACATGCGGCTTGGCGCTGAACGGGTCGCGCAGCACACGCAGATCGGGGCGCTCGGCAATGGTGTAGCCCGCCTGGAAATCACCAAATGCAATCGAGAAGCTGTCGGATGCCGCATCCGGCATGTCTTCGGCGATCAGGACCGGATAACCCATCAGGCGCGCGGGCTCACCCGCGGCCAGGCCATCCGACCACAGGAAGCGGCCATCGCTGTCCTTCAGCTTGCGGATCAGACCCGCCGTTTTCGAATTCATGACAAAGGTACCATTGACCCGGTACTGCGCGCCCAACGCATAGACCACATCGACAATCGCATCCGCATCGACACCCGCGTCGATGCCGGTCGGCACATAGCCGATGTTGCCCCAGGCCCAGACATCATTATCCACCTTGGCATGATCCAAAACACCCTTGGGCTTATCGGCACCATCACCAGAGATGAACGCTGCCGCTTCGGCACGGGCGAACTTGTCAGCGATACGACCGGCCAGCCAGCCCTCAACGTCAAACGCGCTGTCATCCAGCAACCGCTGCGACGCCTTGGGCAGCGCGCTCAGCTCGTGCAGCGCGATCGAGATACGATCAATCGACGGCGTTGCGGTTTCGGTCGCGCCCGAAGCCTCATCCGCCCAACCCGCGCCAACGTCGGTATGGTCGATCAGCACGTCAAAGGAATTCGCCTCGACATTAACCACCGATGCAATCGAACGGATCGAGGCGGTCGATTTCAGCACCGATTTGATGATCTCGGCGGTCTGAGGATCGACCAGATAACCGCCATCGCTGTTCACTGCGCTGGATAGCGATTTGACCTCCACCTCAAGGCCACGCAACGCGTCATCGTCGCCGCACCGCACATAGGCGTCAAAGGCCTTCTGGTGCGGCGCGCCATTTTCGATTGAGGCCGCAAGGTGCGGACGCGCCGCGATGGTTGATTTACGATCCAGCATGGTCAGTCGCTCTTCTGTCTGTTGCAATTTGGTTTTAACTTCAGCCTTCAGGCCCTTGAATTCATTCACGAAGCCAGCCATCGCCTGCTTCACCTCCTGAACCATAGGCACGGCCTCTCCGGTCAAGGCCGGGATCTCGGTCTTGCTCATCAGCATTTCCTTTTTGGGGGTGAGGTTTCGGCGCTAGGTTCGCGCCAGCTCCTGCCGGGCGTGGTCAAACACCTCGGCAATACTGCGCCAGGTGTCATCGGCTTCGGGGGCTGTCCCCTTGGCCGCCACCCGCGCACTGGGCAGCATCGGGAAGGTCACAAGCGACACCTCCCACAGCTCCAGTTCGGTCAGGACCCGCTGGCCCTTGTCATTCTTCACGGCCCGCTTGGTGCGATAGCCAATCGACAGCCCGTCCAGGGCACCCGCGCGGATCAGTTCCGCAGCTTCGCGCCCCTTCTGGGTGCTTTCCAACAGGCGGCCTTTAACCCACAGGCCCTTGTTGTCTTCGCGCACTTCGTCCCAGACGCCGATGGGCTGCGCCGGGTCGTGCTGCCACAGCATCTTGACCCGCTGACCCACCTTGACCAGCCCGGCCAGCGAGGCGCGATAGGCCCCTTGCTGCACCACATCGCTGCCCTGATCGACCTGACCGAACAGGCTGGCATAGCCTTCGATCACCGCATCCTCGGTCACCGACAAACCATCGCCAAACCGCGCAAACTTGTGTTCCAAATCCATGAACACCTCCTTGTAAGCAATTGTATTCACGGCGTTGCCACCAGAAATGACTGGAACGCCTGCGCCAGGATCACCGCCGCCACACCGTAAACCGTCAGCCATAACCGACGCTCCAGCCGCTCCATCATCTCTTCGATCTGATCCAGCCGCCTGCACAGGTGCGCATGCTGAATTTCAGCCACCCGCTCATGCGCGGCCAGGCGCAGGCCTGGCGCACAGTCGAACGGCGGATATCCCTCACTCATCGGCACGCTCCGGCAGCCCCAGCAACGCGCGTTTCTCAGTATCCGTCAGAAATTCGGCCCGGCTGACCCGCGTCCATTGCGCATCCCGTTCAGCGGCCAGCGCCGGCACCTGATCCAAATCCGGCTTCAGCACCAGATCTTCGCCGGTAAAGCCCGCCAGCCATTCCGACACCGCCGCCGCCACCCGCGTCACCAAAGGCAGAACGGTCAGGCGATAAAACGCCCGGTTGGCCTCCTGATAGTTCGAATAGGTCGCGTCGCCCTGGATCCCAAGCAGCATCGGCGGGACCCCAAAGGCCAGCGCAATCTCGCGGGCGGCGGCTTCTTTGGTCTTCTGAAACTCCATATCGGACGGCGAGAACCCCATCGGTTTCCAATCCAGCCCCCCTTCCAGAACCATCGGACGGCCTGCATTGCGCGCCCCGCGATAGTTCTGCTCAATCTCATCTGACAGACGACGGAACTGATCCTCGGCCATGACCCCATGACCATCGCCGCCTTTCCACACCAGCGCCCCCGAAGGCCGCGCTGCATTGTCCAACAGCGATTTCGACCAGCGCGACGCACTGTTATGTACATCAATCGCCATCGCCGCCGCCTGCATCGGCGAGAACCCATAGTGATCGTCCTGCGGGTGGAACGACTTGATGTGGCAGATCACCTCTGCCGCAAACCGATGCGTCTTGCCCCCGGCCGTGTAATCATACGCCTTGGGCCAGCCATCCGTCCCCGGCACCACGCTCATCCGATCCGAGCGCAGAACGTGCAGCTCTACCGGCAAGCCGTCTTCTGCCTGCACCGCCTCGACATAGGCATTGCCCGACAGCAGCAGCTGCCCAAACAGATTTTCCATCAACTCCGCCCGACCCTGCGCCGCATTCGGACGCCGCATCAGGTTGAGTATGGGATGCACATCAAATCGCTGCGCCTGATCCTGCAATACTAAAGGCAACGCCGCCGCCGCCTCAGCAATCAGCTTGACGGATCGAAACCCCACCGGGTTCCCCGAAAACCCCGTCCGCGTCAGCGAAACCGCGTCCCTTGGGCTCCACGCCACGCGCCCGCCCGTCTGCCACGCCACCACAGGCCCCGCCGCGCTCGCCTTCGCCTCGGGCGCCTCATCAGCCGATCCACGACGCAAGAAATCGAATACCATCTGTGCTCCTTTCTGCCGCCGCTCTGCCCGGCTTGTTGAAAAGAGTTATGACGGAAAGAAGTTTAGGGCTTGGGAATGGGGCGTACGGGGGTTGGGCAACGGGTTGAGTTGGGGTGCATCGAAAACAAGCCCAGGAAAGCCTACCAGTATGTCCGAGGCCTCAAACAAACAATCTGGACGTGTGGGATTTTTTCGACTACTCCTGACTGCACAACAAGATGACATTCTGAGACACGGTGTAATTACATGGTTTTAAATAAAATTTTTGCCCCAGCTCTGTTGTTTGCGCTGGGTGGATGTTTTGGACCCAATTTGGATTTTGGAGAAGAACCCACAACCTTCAGATATACCGAAGCCAGCGCATCCGGCCTAAACGCAGTCAGGCCCTACCCCACTGCCGAAGATGTATGCCAAGTTATCCGTGAAAATCAGGAAATTCGCGATCCCGTCGATGACGGATCATTCTTGATTGCATGCCCGAAGCATGAGCGCGGCGCAATCAGCGACAGGCAAAACGAAGGCGCGCAAGTTGTGGCTCAAGCACGTCACTGGACAATACTGTCAGTACCAGCTCGTTGATGTCGCTTTTGACAGGGTAAGGGTCTTGGTTGGATTTACATCGTTGGCTGGCGTGCAGGCGTTCACAACGCCCTCACCCTAGGCCGCCGATACGCCCCCGCAGGCCCCACAACCAACTCATGCAACGCCCAGACCAGCGCGTCGACCCGATCTGGTGAGCCCTGCCCTTCAAACCCCCGCGCGGTCATCTGGCACATCTGCTCCTCCAGCGCGTCCAGCCCGGTGACATGCGACACTCGCCCTTGCTCGTATAGTGCCGCCACAGGCTCGGCTCGCGCCACCTTACCACGTGAGGCGCGCACTGCGCGGAACGGGACCAGAGGGTCCACCTGCCGCACGACTTCCTCAACCAATTGCCCGCCTTGATTGACCTCGGCCACCAGCCGTTCGGCCCCGAACTCATCCATCGCGTCAATCGCCGCCTGCGCCCAGCCCGCCGGGCCAACGCCCTGTACCGTGCGGTCCGCCAGCACATAGGCGCGCCACCCCTCGGGCGGCCCCTGCAATTGCGCCCCAACAACCACGATCCCGCAGGCATCCGCATTCGCCCCAGCAGTCACTGCCGGGTCCAGCGCCACCACGATCCGGTCCAGATCAGGCGCAGCGTCGACCCGCGCCACATCAAGCATCGACCCGGTCCACAGCGCCCCCTCGGCATCCGACAGCAACACCCCGTCCAATTCCTGCCGCCCCAACCGCGTGCCTGCATATCGTGCGCGCACCTCGGCTAGGAACGAATCCGCCAGATTGGCACGGTTCGCCTCGGTGGGCGCATGGGTCTGCACGGTGGACGGCGACGCCAGCAACTCCTTCAAAACCTTCACATTGCGCGGCGTGGTCGTCACGCAGACGCGGGGGCGCTCACCCAACCGCAGCGCAAATTGCAGCATATCCCAAGTCTCGCCAGCCTTTTTCCACTTGGCCAGTTCATCCACCCAGGCTGCATCGAACTGCGGCCCGCGCAGCCCCTCGGGGTCATGTGCCGAAAACGCCTGCGCCTCGGCCCCGTTGGGCCAGACCAGCTTGCGCTCGGACGCTTTCCACACAGGACGCCGATCCGGCGGCGAACACTGCAGTATCCCGCTGTCACCAAAGATCATCACGTCGCGCACCTGATCGAAGGTCTCACCCACCAAAGCCACGCGGCTGGCCTCGCCCCGATCCAACGGCTTTGACCCTTCGACCATCGACCGCACCCACTCAGCCCCTGCCCGCGTCTTGCCCGCGCCGCGCCCGCCCATGATCACCCAGGATCGCCAGTCGCCTTCGAGTGGCAACTGATGCGGCAGCGCCCAGAACTCGAACAGGAAAGGGAGGGCGCACAGCCCTCCCTCCCCGATCTCACTCAGAAATCTGTCCCGCACCGCAGCAGGTGCGGAGGCGAGCCAGCCTGCACCCGATTTCAAATCGAGCGCGCTCAAGGTCGAGCGCATACCCCCCTTGGGCAATTCCGGCTTGTCTGTGATGTTGTTCGACAAAGCTTGTCTCCACTTTCTGACAACTTCGGATCAGCCCCTCTAACTGCCCGAGTTGCTTGCCTGTACCAGCAAGATCTGCATCCTCCCCGGTTCCGATCTGCCTACGCAATTCTTCCGCTGCTTGGCGCAAACCGCGAATGGACGTCTCGAGCGACTGTAAAAGTTCCGCCGTCTGGGACATCCGCTCTTCCGGGGTAATCAAAGTCATGTGTGCCTGTGACCTCATGCGTGAGTTTTTCCGCACGAGAGAAACGAAAAACGGCCACCGGGTCACCCCGGGGCCGTTGCCCATTCCTTCTAGCATGACACAACCTATACGAGAGAAAGGGCGCAAAGTCAAGATTTCACGCAACAGCCACGCAACGGGGACCGTCCCAAAACCGTTAACTTTTCACAAATCCGGCTTTGTTTTACCTACGTCTTGATTGCCCGTTCCCACCAGTCAAAAGCCAGGTGGTCCTCTGAATAACGTGAAGGTGATCCACCCTCAAAAACCCTTGTTCCCTGATTGTTGAAGCGATAAGAAACGCAATAATTTATAGAGGTTATGAGTAAATGGTCGAAAGATTAATCAACGGCGACATTTCCCTTACAGTCGCGGATGGCTCTCCTAATCCGGGCAGTACCGGCGTCGACCCAGCGGGTTGGACTGTGATAGAGCCCGGTGATACCTCGGGCGCGGAAGCAGCCGACGACATCGTTCAGGTTGACGGGGGCCGGGTTATCTTCAACGGCGGCGGCTCGCCGACTACCGGCTCGATTGAACAAACGGTCACGGGCGTGCCCATCGGCAAAGCGGCAACGTTCAGCGCCGACTACGGCGAAAGCGGCAATGGTCAGGACGTCAGCATCCTGTTTGAGGTTATTGACGGTTCCGGCAATGTTGTTTTTTCGCAAACGGCGACGACCACCAGCACCGTTACATTTTCCTTCACCACGACGGATTCGACCTACACGATCCGGCTCACGGACAACTCACCAACTGCAGGTATCAGCCGGGATGCGACCGCCGACAACATATCGCTTGATGTGGCGTGCTTCACCTCGGGCACGGAAATCTGCACCATTGATGGCCCCAAACGTATCGAAGACCTGAATATCGGCGATCGTGTTCTGACCGCTGACAACGAATACCAGCCTATTCGCTGGATTGGCCGAAAAGAGCTGGTCTTCTCTGACCTGCCCGACGCCACCCGCCTGCGCCCAATCCGAATTGGCACCGGAGCGTTGGGGGCCGGGCTGCCGCAACGTGATCTGATCGTCTCACCGCAACACCGGGTGCTGATCAGGTCCAAGATCGCAGAACGCATGTTTGACACACCCGAAGTTCTGATTGCCGCGAAAAAGCTGATGAACGGGCAGGATGTGACTGTCGAGGATACGATGGAAACGGTCTGTTATTTCCATCTGCTGTTTGACAAGCACGAGATTATCTTTGCCGAAGAATGCCCGACTGAAAGCTTTTATCCCGGACCCGAAGCTTTGAAATCTTTGTCCGACGAAGCGCGAAGCGAGCTTGAGGAGTTGTTCCCGGACCTGTTGAACCGTGATCCTGACCTTCTGAAGTCTGCTCGCAAGATACCGTCGGGCGCGCATCAGAAAAAGCTTGTGTCCCGGCACCAGACCAACGACCGCGCCTTCATTTTTCAAGCAGAAGAACAAAGTGATCGGCACCTGGCTTGTTCCTGAACGGCTTACCCCTTTGGGCAGAGTAGGAGTAGCAGATCAACGCTTGGTTTCCCATCCGCGCCGGGCATTCCCGCCCCTATTTGCAGCCGACGCTTGACATTTCTTCTCTGAAAGATCATCTGACCCCCAACACAGCGCTGATGCGTGAGCAACAGCGGGCTTTCTTACGGCCCCCACAGCGCCCCATCAATCTCCAGTTCCCATTCACGCAGGGTTCTTGACGCGACGGCCGGATGGCGCAGGATTCGCCTGTGCGTCCCGAGGCCTCGCAAAAACCCTGCCGGTCGCGCGCTTTGCGCGACCAGTCACTATTGTCCGTGGCGTTTAATTCGTCGCGGATTGCAAAGGAATGTTATTTGTTCGACTTCGATATGCTGGGTCTTGCCCCGGCCCTGAATGATGCGCTGAAACGCGCCAACTTCACTCAACCTACCCCTATCCAAAATCAGGCCATTCCCATTGCGCTGCAAGGCCAGGATATCCTTGGTCTCGCGCAGACGGGTACAGGCAAGACGCTGGCCTTTGGCCTGCCGTTGATTGATCACCTGCTGGCGCAATCCGGAAAGCCTGCTCCGAAAACGGCAAAGGCGCTGATCCTTGCCCCCACGCGCGAATTGGTAAATCAGATCGCCGAGAGCTTGCGCAACCTCACCAAGGACACCAAGCTGCGTGTTGCGACCGTTGTTGGCGGCCAGTCCATCAACAGACAAATCTCGTTCTTGTCACGCGGTACGGACATTTTGGTTGCAACGCCGGGGCGGTTGATCGACCTGATGGAACGCCGGGCAGTCGATCTTGGCTCAGTCCGTCACCTTGTTCTGGACGAAGCGGATCAGATGCTGGATATGGGCTTTATTCATGCCCTGCGCCAAATTGCGCCCAAACTGGGCACACCGCGCCAGACCATGCTGTTTTCGGCCACGATGCCCAAGCAAATGGAAGAGCTCAGCCAGTCTTATCTGACCAATCCGCAGCGCGTGCAGGTCTCTCCTCCGGGTAAGGCCGCAGACAAGGTCACACAATCCGTACACTTCGTCAGCCGGGCTGGAAAACCGGCAAAACTGCGTGAAATCCTGTCCAAAGACAGGGATGCGCTGACCCTGGTCTTTTCGCGCACCAAACATGGTGCCGAAAGGCTGATGAAAGACCTTGTTTCGGATGGCTATAACGCCGCCTCCATTCATGGCAACAAAAGCCAGGGTCAACGTGATCGCGCCATCAAGGCGTTTCGTGCAGGCGAGATCAACGTGCTGGTGGCGACTGACGTCGCCGCGCGCGGCATTGATATTCCAGGGGTGGCTTACGTGATCAACTATGACCTGCCCGAGGTTCCCGACAACTATGTCCACCGCATTGGCCGAACAGCCCGTGCCGGACGCGAGGGCGAAGCCATCGCCTTTTGCGCACCCGATGAACTGGATCAGCTGCGGCAGATTCAAAAGCTGATGAAGATCGAAATTCCAGTCGCAAGCGGCACGATGCCCGAAGTGGCCGAACCCAAGAAGCCGCGCAAGCAAGGTGGTAACCGTCGGCGCAGCGTGAAACCTCAGGCAGCGAACGCCGGGGCAAAACCCGCACCGTCCAAGCGCCGCCGTCCCCGCAGGCGCCCTGCGGCATAAACAATAAAAAAAGGGCCGCGCTTTTCAACGCGGCCCTTTTTTTGTTAGTTGCCCGAACTTTTCTGCTCGGCTTCGATCTCGCGCCATTTGGCAACATTGCGGTTATGCTCTTGCAAGGTTTCCGCAAAGGCGTGCCCGCCCGTTCCATCCGCAACGAAAAACACAAAGCTGGTGTCTTCGGGGGCAACTGCGGCTTCAAGGCTTGCCAACCCCGGATTGGCGATCGGCGTCGGTGGCAACCCGTCAATAACATATGTGTTCCACGGGGTTGCCCGGCGCAACTCACTGCGTCGCAACCCACGCCCCAGAACACCTTGCCCCTTGGTGACACCGTAAATTACGGTCGGGTCCGTTTGCAACTTCATCCCCCGCTCCAACCGGTTCACAAAGACGCTGGCAACCTGCCCGCGCTCTTGCGGAACACCGGTTTCCTTTTCGATGATCGACGCCAGGATCAACATCTCTTCCGGACTGCTGATCGGTAGGCCGTCCTGGCGGCCTTCCCATACGGCATTGATGCGCAGCTGCTGCTTGTCCTGCATCTTCTGCAAAATGGCATTTCGATCATCGCCCGGGATCACATCGTAGCTGTCCGGCGCCAGCAGGCCCTCGGCCGGAATTTCTGTCACGTCACCCTTTAACGCATCAATCCCTTTCAAGGCTTCAACCACCTGCCAGGACGTCACACCTTCGGCAACGGACAAGCGATATCGGGTATCTGCATTATTGCGCTTTTCGGTATAAGCGGCGGGAACTTCTTCTGCCGAAGCCTCAAAAGATGCGATCTCATTGAAGTCGAGCGTCGCAGGGTCCAGTTCGCGTACACGGGTCTGGATACGAGTCACACCGACACGATATTCGATTTCCGACCCACAGGTGCTGGCACCGCTGCTGGTGATCTCGTCGATGATATGCTCCATCGACGCTTTTTCCCGCACCAGAAAGCTACCTGCCTTCAGTTTTTGGGCTTTATCTGTGTAATCAGCAGCCATCCGGAAAATTATCGAACTGCTGATGGCACCCTGATCTTCAAGCTGCTGGCTGACTTTTGTCATGTTCGAGCCGCCTTTTACCTGCAGGCAAATGGCAGTTTCCAACGGACCAGCGCTTGTATAGCGGGATTGCCCCCAAAGGATCAGGCCGCCCATCAAGAACAGGCCGACCACCAGAACAGTCAGCGCGTTCGATGCCAGCGCCCGCCACATTTAACTGACCTTCCCGAAGATCACGCTGGCGTTGGTGCCACCAAACCCGAACGAGTTTGAAAGCGCCACGTTGATCTCACGCTCACGCTTGGCATTCGGGGCCAGGTCAATCTTGGTTTCGACGGCCGGATTATCCAGGTTGATCGTCGGCGGGGCAACCTGATCGCGAATGGCAAGGATTGAAAAGATCGCTTCAATCGCGCCAGCCGCGCCCAAAAGGTGTCCGGTTGCGGATTTGGTCGAAGACATCGTCGCGTCGCCTGCATGATCGCCCAGCAAGCGCTCAACTGCGCCCAACTCGATTGTGTCGGCCATTGTCGATGTGCCGTGCGCGTTGATGTAGTCCAGATCCTTCGGCTCCAGCCCAGCGCTGCGCAGCGCGGCTTTCATCGAACGTTCCGCGCCATCGCCATCCTCGCTGGGGGCAGTGATGTGATAGGCGTCACCGGACATACCATAGCCCAGAACCTCGGCGTAGATCTTCGCACCGCGCGCCTTGGCGTGTTCATAATCCTCAAGCACAACGATGCCGGACCCTTCGCCCATGACGAAACCGTCGCGGTCAACATCATAGGGGCGGCTGGCCGCCTTGGGATTGTCGGCGTATTTGGTGGACAGCGCTTTGCACGCGTTGAAGCCCGCGATGCCGATCTCACAGATGCAGCCCTCGCCACCACCCGCAATCATGACATCAGCGTCACCTGCGCGGATAATACGGCTGGCGTCACCAATGGCGTGCGCACCGGTCGAACAGGCCGTTACAACCGAATGGTTCGGCCCTTTGAAGCCGTGGCGGATCGACACCTGACCAGACGCCAGATTGATCAGAGCTCCGGGAATAAAGAACGGGGATACCCGACGCGGGCCCTTGTCGCGGATCAGGTTCGCGGTATCTGCGATGGACCCCAGCCCACCGATGCCGGACCCAATCAGAACACCAGTACGCAGGCGCGCCTCTTCATCCTCGGGCAGCCAATCCGCATCCTTGCAGGCCATCTCGGCGGCCGCGATGGAATACAGGATAAAATCTTCGATCTTGCGCTGCTCTTTCGGCGGCAGCCAGTCGTTGGGGTTGAATGTCCCGTTGGTCCCGTCTCCGCGCGGCACCTCGCAGGCATAGGTCGTGGTGACCCCACTTGCCACGGCATCGAATTGAGTGATCGGGCCCGCGCCCGACTCTCCATCCAGCAGCCGTGACCAGGTTTCTTCGACTCCACTGGCCAAAGGAGTGACCAATCCCAGACCGGTTACAACGACTCTGCGCATGAAATGCCTCTTGCCTGCTTCCTATTTGAGAAACGCTCATACCCCGGCCCGGGGTCCGGGGGCAAGAGCAACAGCACATTCCGCATAGGCACTGATCCGCTGGAAATTGCGCGCCAACGCCCATCGGCGGAAGAAAACGCCACTAACACCAAAAAACTCTGCCCCTTTCTTACACTTGAAAGAGGCAGAGCACTGTCACGCAGCCCGGTGTTACTGAAACTCAGCTACGGGTTCATGTGCAGTCCGGGCAACTTCCAACGCGTCAGACAGGTCAATCGTCTTGCGGAACAAGGCCCGACTGACCAGCGCACCGGCAATGTTGTGAATGTAGGCCAAGCGGGAAATGTCATCCGTTGTACGCACCACACCACTGGCGATGACCGGGGTGCGGGATTTCTCTGCCAAGCCCGAAATCAGCCCCAACTGAGCCTCTATGTCTTCCATGTCGCTGTCGATATCCGTTGCCAAGATCGCGGCGAATGGGGTGCCTTCAAAGGCTTCGATGAATGTGTCCGGCGTAAAGGCACTTTGACTGCGCCAGCCTTCTGTCATGACATGCCCCTGCCAAACGTCCACGGCCAGAACGATCTGATCGGGGTACAGTTTGGCCAGTTCCTTCACCAGGTTCGGATCCCAGGCGGCAAGCGTTCCGATTACGATCCGCCCTGCGCCTTTGTCGATCCAATGCTCAACCTGTTCACGGGTGCGCATACCGCCGGCAAGCTGCACGGGAAGCTCGGCCGTACGAATGATCTCTTCTACAAGTTCGGAATTGGTGTCACGCCCTTCGATTGCATCGAAGTCCGTCAAGTGCATCCACTCGGCACCGTCCGCAGCCCAACTGCGCGCCGTGTCGACGGGATTCACGTGCCAGATCATGGCTTCGTCCAAACGGCCTTTGTCCAGTGTCACACACCGGCCGTTTTGCAGTTCCATCGTGGGGTAAATCCTCATGAGCCTGTTCCTCCGCTCAATCGCTTTGCAAATCCACTATACTATATACCCTCAAGCGCCCCACGTTTTATCAGTTTCGGCAAAGTACGGGCATTTTGCGGCATCAAGGAAAAGAACAGAAATCAGTTACGCGCGGGCGGACCGTTCCGACGCAGCAATTGAACCGGCGTGCCCTGGTATTCACACTCGCGCATCGGAAGGTAACCCAGCTTTTCCGCCAGCTTCTGCGAGGCTTGGTTCCCAGAGTTCACCATGGCAACCAATGGTCCCGGCATGATCCTGTCAAACCAGTCATGCGCCGCCTGAGCGGCCTCAAGCCCCAGCCCCTGCCCCTGCGCTTCGGGCACCAACACCCATCCGGCTTCGGGGAAATTATCGAAATCCTCGCCCAGTGAGCGGTTGCCGTAGAAAAATCCAGCCTGACCGATCAATTGCCGATTCGATTGCTGCAATACGCCCCATTGCCCGAACCCGGTCATCTGCCAGTGCCCCGCGTTGCGCAGGAACGAGTCCCATGCTTCACCACGCGAACGCGGCCTGCCGCCGATATGCCGCACGATGCACGGGTTACGCCAGATATCGGCGAACCGGTTGAAATCCTCGGGCCGCATCCCGCAAAGCGTCAGGCGTGCCGTGTTTATCATTGGGGTGGATCGTATCATGCCCTGCCCGCCTGGAATTGTTTTTGTGCCTCACCCTGAAGGTTGGAAACGAATTCCGCACCTGGCAAGCCTGAATTCCGAACAGACAAAAAAAACGGCGCCTCCGTTGCCCGGAAGCGCCGCTTTTAACTGATGTCGAAGCTCTTAGGATGCTTCGTTGATGAATTTGACGGCGTCGCCAAAAGTTTGGATGGTTTCGGCTGCATCATCGGGGATCTCGATGCCGAACTCTTCTTCGAAGGCCATAACCAGCTCAACAGTGTCCAGGCTGTCTGCGCCAAGATCGTCGATGAAGGACGCGTTTTCGGTCACTTTATCTTCTTCAACACCCAGGTGCTCAACAACGATCTTTTTAACGCGATCTGCGACGTCGCTCATGTCTATTCCTCATTCCATTTCGGGGCTTAGCGCCCGGTTCTGCCCTTGCCCGCTCAGGCTGGCCTTGATTTGCCCAGTCTGGGCGGTTTAGGTCCCGGGTTACCGGGAAATTAGAAGGTCGACCAATTCGGCCGACCCCTGCATTTATGCGCCGCCTATAGCACAGACAACGCGCAAGGCAAACGCTTTCGAACCTGCCTTGATCCGCGCTCACAACATGGCCATACCGCCGTTCACATGCAAGGTGGTTCCGGTAACATATCCGGCTTCCGGGCTGGCAAGGTACAAAACTGCCGCTGCAATTTCCGACGCATCGCCCATACGTCCGGCCGGAACCTGACCCAGAATACCGGCTCTTTGGTCATCTGTCAGCTTGTCGGTCATCGCCGTTGTAATGAAACCCGGCGCAACTGCGTTGGCCGTAATGCCACGGCTTGCGACCTCGTAAGCCAGTGATTTGGTCATGCCGACCATACCCGCCTTGGACGCGGCATAGTTGGCCTGCCCCGGATTGCCGGTAGAGCCGACAACCGACGAGACATTGATGATCCGGCCCCAACGCGCCTTCATCATACCGCGCAACACGCCTTTGCACAGCTTGGCGGTCGAGGTCAGGTTTACGTCGATCACGCTCTGCCATTCTTCGTCCGACATGCGCATGAACAGGTTGTCGCGGGTAATTCCCGCGTTGTTGACCAGAATGTCGACCGATCCCATCGCCTCAGCCGCCTGCTTGGGCAATGCGGCCACGGCCTCGGGATCGCTCAGGTTACAGAGGACAATGTGGGCACGCTCTCCCAGTTCATCCGCCAATGCTTGCAATGGCTCGACCCGCGTACCCGACAAGGCGACTGTTGCCCCGGCTGCGTGCAGCGTGCGCGCGGTTTCACCGCCGATACCGCCTGATGCGCCGGTGATCAGTGCATTCTTACCTGTCAAATCAAACATTGGGATTCCCTCTTGGTGCCTATTTTCAGGCCCACGTTATTTTTACGATTCGGCCTGAACGACATTCTGCACGTCATCCGGTGTCCCGACAGCCTTACCGGCAATCGTACGGTCGATTTTGCGGATCATGCCTGACAAAGCCTTGCCAGCTCCGATCTCCCATGTCTCGGTCACGCCCTGCGCTGCCATGTATTGGACGCTTTCACGCCAGCGGACCGAACCTGTGACCTGCTCGACCAGCAATTGACGGATCAGATCAGGATCGCTCACGGCTTCGGCGCGCACATTGGCCACCAGCGGTACGGCGGGGGCTTTGAATTCAACCGCGGCCAACGCTTCGGCCATCACATCCGCGGCGGGCTGCATCAGGGCACAATGGAACGGCGCGCTGACCGGCAACATTACGGCCCGCTTTGCACCCTTTTCCTTGGCGATTACGGCGGCGCGCTCGACAGCGGCCTTGGTGCCTGAAACCACCACCTGCGTCGAATCATTGTCATTCGCCGCCTGACAAACCTCGCCCTGCGCGGCCTCTTCAGCAACGGCGCGCACGGCGTCAAGATCTAGCCCCAGAATGGCGGCCATGGCGCCCTGACCGACCGGTACGGCGCTTTGCATGGCTTGCCCGCGCGTCCGCAGCAGACGGGCCGTATCCGCGATGGACAGCGTTCCCGCCGCCGCCAACGCCGAGTATTCGCCCAGCGAATGCCCTGCGACAAAGGTCGCATCCGTCACGGAAACGCCCTCGGCCTCCAGCGCGCGCATCGCGGCCATCGAGGTCGCCATCAACGCGGGCTGGGCGTTTTGCGTCAGCGTCAGATCCGCAATCTCGCCTTCCCAGATCAACGTGCTCAGCTTTTCGCCCAAGGCTTCATCGACCTCGTCGAAAACAGCCTGAGAGGCTGGATAAGCCTCGGCCAGAGCTTTGCCCATTCCGATGGTTTGGGCACCCTGCCCCGGGAAAACAAATGCGCGTGTCATTGCAACCTCTTGGATGACGTTAGGTTGCGGCGGGGTGTAAACCGAGTGAGAGCGCGGCACAAGCATTGCCTGAGGTCTGCACTTCGGCACCCCTGTTGTGCGCTCGGCGCTATTGTGTCCTGCCTCTATGGCTTTAGGTTGATCACAACCACCCATCCCGGAGCATTCGATGTCCACGTCCAATACGTTTTCAAGCTACGGCAGCGTGACCAAGGCCTTTCATTGGCTAACAGCGCTGCTGATTTTCACCGCTTTGCCGCTGGGCCTGATCGCTAACGATCTTGCCCATGCGATCTATGACCCGGCCATCGCGACGACCGAGGATGACATTGCGTGGGCTGCACGTCTGTTTTCGATACACAAGACCGTGGGCGTCACCGTCTTTTTCGTCGCCCTGGCGCGCATCCTTTGGGCGCTTACCCAGCCAAAACCCGGCCTGCTGAACGCCGAGAATAAGCCTGAAGCCTTTGCCGCGGAAACAGTGCATTGGCTGTTGTACGGGTCGCTGGTTCTGGTGCCGTTAACGGGTTGGCTTCACCACGCGGCGGCCGAAGGGTTCGCCCCGATCTTGTGGCCCTTTGGCCAGAACCTGCCCTTTGTCCCAAAGTCCGCCCATTTGGCCGAACTCACTGCGGGGTTGCACTGGCTGTTCATCTGGGTGCTGGCCGGATCGCTGGTTCTACACATCGCTGGCGCCCTCAAGCATCACGTCGTGGATAAAGACAGCACATTGCGTCGAATGCTGCCCGGCCACTCAGATGCCCCGGAACCACCCGCACAACGCCATTCGCCGGTTCCCGCCATTGCCGCACTGGCCGTCTGGGGCATGGTTTTGGCTGGCGGCTGGTTCATTGGCGTTTTTGCCGATCATTCCGCAGCCAACACAGACAAGGCCGAACTGGTCGCGGTGCAGTCGGACTGGCAGGTACAGGACGGCACGCTGTCCATTACCATTACCCAATTGGGCAGCCCTGTAACGGGCACTTTCTCCGATTGGACTGCTGCGATTGCGTTTGAAGACCCGTCCGAACCGGGGCTTGCCGGCACCGTGGACGTGACCGTCTCCATCCCTTCGCTGGGGCTGGGAACAGTCACCGATCAGGCCATGGGGGCAGATTTCTTTGACAGCGCCCAATTCCCCACCGCCCAATTCAAAGCTGACCTGTTCAAAACCGACACAGGGTACGAGGCGCGCGGCCCTCTGACGATCCGCGACCGATCTGTCGATGTCGTCCTTCCCTTTGACCTTGAAATACAGGGGGACGACGCATCCATGTCCGGAGAATTGGAATTGAACCGTCTGGACTTTGACGTTGGCAAATCCATGCCAGCCGAGGATTCACTGGCTTTTGCAGTGCTTGTTTCGGTAGAACTGACAGCAAATCGAGGCGAATAAAAAAATACGCCGGGGCAAGTCGCCCCGGCGTATTCATTTCAAATCGTCGAAAATGGCTTATTCAGCTTTCTGCGCTTCGACCGAGATCCGAATTTCAACCTCGTCGCTGACGAAGGGCGCAAACTGGCCCAGATCGAAATCGCTGCGCACCAGCGTGGTGGTTGCGTCGAAACCAGCCCACGGTTTGCCTGCCATCGGGTGCTCGCCCACCTGGTTCAGCTTGGCGTCCAGAACAACCGACTTGGTCACGCCGTTCATGGTCAGATCACCGGTAATGTTCGCCGTGTCGTCGCCGGTGAGTTCGATACCGGTCGACGTAAACGTCACCAGGTCACCTTCGGCCACACCGAAAAAGTCCTCGGTCATAAAGTGGTCTTCGCGCGGCTTCCAACCGGTGATCATCTCAACCACGGGCATCGAAACGCTGACGCTGGATGCAGCGGGGTCTTCCTGATCAAAGGTGATCTCACCTTCAAAGCCCGAGAACATGCCAGTCGTGGTCGAAAATCCCAGGTGGTTATAGGTGAAAACAACCTGACTGTGGCTGGGGTCCAAAACGTATTTCTCGGCGCTGGCAAACGCCGAGGTCGCCGATACGGCCAGTGCAGCAGCAAGAAGGATGGGTTTCATGACAATCTCCGCATTTTTGTGGATGCAATCCCATTGGGTTGCTCAATAACGAAAATGTGCCGCCCAAGGGCGGCACACAAGTCCTATTCTCTCACAACTTCTGTTCTTTTTTGAACAGAACAAATTTCAGGCAAATATTGTTACACTTCCGCTCAGTTGCCCCTTCAGCGCTCGGCCGACATCCGCCGATTGCAGCGGCAGTTTCATCAACAGGCTGCCATCCACGTCGAACAGCTCAACCTGATCGTCTGCGAAACGGGCACCGCCCAATGTGTCATAGCTGCGGCGAAGAACAGTCTGCGGACGTCCGTTTTCGTTCTTTTGCAGCACCCGGACCTCGCGGCGGATAGGGTCGAAATAGGCATCGGGACGCGCATCCAAAACCTGAATTGTCAGCAGGCTGACCCCGACCATCAGGAACAGCATGGACGCCGCCAGTTTGATCGGCCACACCTCGGCCGACATCACCGAACTGGGCATCAGCCACATTGAAAAGGCCATGACGATCAAAAAGGCCCCAAGAACCCTGGCCAGTACCATCCGAACCTTCCAGTTTGGCGCGAATGCGATCAGGACTGGTACAGACTTTTCAAGCTCTGCGGCTTTCGCAGACTGTTCGAATGTATTCGTATTAATCGCGGTCATTTCTCTCACCCTGTGTTCAGGTTACCGTACTGGTCTCTGTCTGTCCGGATGTTCCCCGGTATGAAAACAACCTTGAGCCGAAAAGCGTCAGGAATTGGGCAGTGCAAAGGAAATAGAGCGGCTTCACAAAGGCAACGATGACGGGGCTTGCCCCCCACGCTCAGACGTGTATATGGGGCCATCCTTCGCAAATCACGTGAATCGCGCAGCCTCTCGTGGCAGGGTCGCGAAGGATGGTCTGGCCCCGCCTATGAAATGCGCCTTGATAGAAACAGGAGTGCACATGCCACTGTATGAGCATGTAATGATCGCGCGTCAGGATCTGTCCAACGCGCAGGCAGAAAGCCTCGTCGAACATTTCGGCACCGTTCTGGCTGACAACGGCGGCAACGTCGTCGAAAGCGAGTACTGGGGCGTCAAGACGATGGCCTACAAGATCAACAAGAACCGCAAGGGTCACTATTCCTTCCTGAAGACTGACGCCTCCGCTGGCGCCATTCAGGAAATGGAACGCCTGATGCGCCTGCATGATGACGTCATGCGCGTTCTGACCATCAAGGTCGACGAGCATAACGAGGGCCCCTCGGTCCAGATGCAGAAGCGCGACGAGCGCGAAGGCCGCCGCGAGCGCCGCTGATCAACGCCTGACGAAAGGACACCAAACCATGGCCGCAAAACCATTTTTCCGCCGCCGCAAGGTCTGCCCGTTCTCGGGCGACAACGCGCCGAAGATCGACTACAAAGACACCCGTCTGCTGCAGCGCTACATCTCTGAGCGTGGCAAGATCGTTCCCTCGCGTATCACCGCCGTTTCGGCGAAAAAGCAGCGTGAACTGGCCCGTGCTATCAAGCGCGCCCGCTTCCTCGCCCTGCTGCCCTACGCCGTGAAGTAAGGAGAGACTGACATGCAAGTTATCCTTCTGGAACGTGTTGCGAAACTGGGTCAAATGGGCGACGTCGTTGACGTAAGGCCCGGCTTTGCCCGCAACTTCCTGCTGCCCCAAGGCAAAGCGCTGAGCGCGTCCGAGGCCAACATCGCCTCGTTCGAAGCCCAGAAAGCACAGCTTGAGGCCCGCAACCTGGAAACCAAGCAAGAAGCTGAAGCGCTGGCTGAAAAGCTGGACGGTCAGCAGTTCATCGTGATTCGCTCGGCATCGGATGCCGGCGCTCTGTACGGTTCGGTCACCCCGCGTGACGCCGCAGACGCCGCGACCGAGGCTGGTTTCACCGTCGACAAGAAACAGGTCATCCTGATCGCACCGATCAAGGATCTGGGTCTGCACTCGGTCGCAGTCAAACTGCACCCCGAGGTCGAAGTTCAGATCAAGATGAACGTCGCCCGTTCGGCAGAAGAAGCCGAACTGCAGGCGTCGGGCAAATCGATCCAGGAACTGGCCGCCGAAGAAGAAGCAGCCGCTGAATTCGAAATCGCCGAACTGTTCGACGATATCGGTTCCGCCGCTTCCGACGACGATCTGGGTGCCGAAGAAGCTCCGGCTGAAGAAGACGAAGCCAAAGCCTGATCTGGCAAAACTGAATTGGAAAAGGCCGCACACCACGTGCGGCCTTTTTTCATGCACACGGCAAACGGGCAAAAATCAGCCCGATTTTTCACCTACGCTTGCAGTCGGACGGGTGATCCATATCATCGCCCTGAAATTCGGAGACCACCAATGAAATACTTCCTGCGCCGCAGTGTCCTTGCCCTTTTGATTGCCGCCCCTCTTACCGCGTGCGGCGGACCGCACACCTCGACCAATGTCGCATTCGATCCCCCGCTTTACCCCAACGAAACCCCCGAGCTGCGCGCGTCGATCAACAAATGGGCGGATCACTACGAGCTTCCACGGGAACTGGTGCACAAGCTGGCCATCCGCGAAAGCACGCACCGCCCCTGGGCTGTGAACAGTCCCTACTATGGCCTGCTGCAGATCCTTCCGGCCACGGCCCGATCCATGGGTTACACAGGGAACGCGCAGGGGTTGCTGGACGCGGATACGAACCTTGAATTCGCGGGCAAATACCTTCGCGGCGCATGGCTGCTGTCTGACGGTGACCAAAAGCGCGCAATCTTCCTGTACGCAAAGGGATACTACCCCGAAGCCAAGGCGCGGGGCATGTTGGTTGAGACCGGCCTAAGAAGCGAATAACCTGCAAATTGTCTGAAACTTGACATTCTGATGCATAAATTCGCCATTTTGCAGATGTCATGGTCAGCTCTGTTGCTATTACCACGCAATATGCCTACCTACTTTGCGCAAATAACTTGCGCAAAGCACCCAAGTTGACGCAACGTGAGCAGTGAATGGACAGATTTGGCAGTACTTTGGGGAAAAAGCTGCCACCGCAAAGGTTGGACAGGTGAAACTTATCGACTTGGCCGCGATCGATCATGAGGAGAGATCGGCCGCTGATATTATAAACGCCGTCTGTGAAGAACTTGGCTTTGACTATGCGTCTTACGCCACCTTCAACCCTGTGAAGGGCGATGTCCAAGGATACGCGAACTATCCTGACGAATGGAAAATCCATTATGGCAGTCAGGGTTTTCATCACTTCGACCCCACTTTGTATCAATCTGTTCTCAGCATCGCCCCTGTCGACTGGGGTCGTTTCAACCACGATGAGAAATTCAACACGGTGTTCCGGGATGCGCATGATTTCGGCATTACACCCCGTGGGCTAACGGTTCCGGTGCGCGGCCCCTACGGGGAATGCGGCCTGCTGAATGTGACCCGCGACTGTTCGGATGCGGAATGGGACAAGCTGAAGAAACACGTCATGGGTGATCTTCAGATGGCCGCTGTGCAGGCGCACGACACAGTGATGCAGTCGGGCCTGTTGGCCAAAGCGCTTTACCTTCCTGCCCTGTCGACCCGGGAACAGGAAATTCTGCAATGGGTGGCAGACGGTAAATCCCAGCAAGACATTGGCGATATTTTATCAATTTCGCACCGCACTGTCGAAGTGCACATGCGATCTGGTCGCGAAAAGCTGGGGGCACTAACCACACCTCAGGCCATAGGGCGGGCCATTGGTTTAGGCATAATTGCCCCTGGTTAATCAAAAAAGTACACTTCTACGGGATAACCCCAATAGTCTCAGATTATATCTTGGTTAACTTCATCCTTACGGTAACCAGACTGTAGGGGGATGGAAATGATCATCGTTATTGATGGTATTAACCAGCACAAATTCACAGATGTACTTAATGACATGTTCAAACTGCGCGCACGCGTTTTCGGCGATCGCCTGGGGTGGGACGTGAATATCAAAGACGGGCATGAGCGAGACCATTTTGACGACCTGCATCCTGCACACGTGGTCAGCATCGATGACGATGGGGACGTCGTCGGTTGCATGAGACTGTTGCAGACCACAGGGCCGCATATGTTGGCTGATGTCTTTCACTCGATCCTGGATGGTGAGGCACCGATCCGCAGCACGCAGGTATGGGAAGCGACGCGATTCTGCGTGGACACCAAGAAACTTGGACGCGGACGCGGCGAAAACTCGGTCTCTTACGTGACAAGTGAAGTCATGATCGGTTCATTCGAATACGCCAAGGCAGCCGGGGTTCTAGACTCGATTGCTGTGATTGATCCGGTCATGAACCGGGTTCTGCAACGGTCGGGCAATGCGCCTTACGATTATCTCGGCAGTGCAAAGCCGATGGGCAAAGTGGTCGCCATGGCCGCGCTCATGGATTGCTCGGACGAACGGATTTCTGGAATTCGCGACTATGCGAACATCAACCACGACGTATTTCTGACGGAAGAACAGGCGCTGGATCTGTTTGCTGGCACCAAGGTTGAACCGCAGAACAATGTCGCGAACCTTGACCACCAACCGCTTACACAGTTGGAAAAGTATTTTGTCGAACAGATGAACTCGGCAACGAACAAGGCCGAAGTTGAATCAGTTCTGAAGCTGATCGAAGAACTTTCAGATCGGTTTACCCCAGAGCAAAAGAGCGCTCTGTTAAGTACCCCCCGTGCTTTTGCTTATGAGGCCTGACCCCCTCACCTCATAAAATCAAAAGCCACCCTCACGGAGCCGTCTGCACTCAGACGGCTCCGTTTTTCTTGACCCATGGGGATGGGTGGAAAAGGATTACTCCTCTTCCAGTGCCTCAACGGCTTTTTGCAAGTCGTCCTTGCTGACTTCTTTGTCGGCAACCTGGGCCAGCTCGAACACATAATCGATGACCTTGTCTTCGAAGATCGGCGCGCGCAGCTGCTGCTGCATCTGCGCATTCTGCTGCACGAACTCAAAGAACTGACGTTCCTGACCCGGGTACTGACGCGCCTGGTTCATGATCGCCTGCGTCATCTCGGCATCCGAAACCTCGACCTCGGCCTTTTGGCCCAGTTCAGCCAACAGCAAGCCCAGACGCACACGGCGTTCCGCCAGTTTGTTGTGCTCGTCGGTGGGGTCGATCTCGGCGTGATCGTGGCCTTCGACCTCGGGGTTTTCTTCGTGCCACAGCTGATGTGCAATCTGCTTGGCCTCGGCTTCAACCAGCGACGGCGGCAGGTCGAACGATACCTTCTCGTCCAATGCGTCCAGCAGAGCACGCTTCATCACCGCGCGCGAGGCACCGGCGTATTCGGCTTCAAGACGCTCAGCGATCTGACCTTTCAGGCCCGCCAGGTCTTCGGCACCGAACTTGGTTGCCAGCTCGTCGTTGATTTCAGCTGCGACGGGCTCTTTCACCTCTTTCACGGTGCAGGTGAACACGGCGTCTTTACCGGCCAGATGCTCGGCACCGTATTCCTCGGGGAAAGAGACGTTGACGTCTTTTTCTTCTTCGGCTTTGACACCGACCAGCTGCTCTTCGAAACCGGGGATAAAGCTGTTCGATCCCAGAACCAACGGATAATCCTCGGCCGAGCCGCCTTCGAACTCTTCGCCGTCAACCTTACCGACAAAGTCGATCACAACCTGATCGCCATCTTTCGCCTTGGAACCCTTACGGCGCGCTTTGAAATCCTGGGCGGTTTCGGCCAGGTTGTTCAGCGCTTCTTCGACGGCGGCGTCATCAGCCTTGACAACCAGCTTTTCCAGCTCGACCGATTTCAGGTCAACCTCGGGGATCGCAGGCAGTGCCTCATAGGACATTGCGACCTCGACGTCGTCGCCTTCTTTCCAGTCCTCGTTGGTCATCTTGACCTCGGGCTGCAGCGCAGGGCGCTCGCCGCTGTCTTCAAAGTGCTGGTTCATCGCACCGTCGATGCTTTCCTGCATCGCTTCGCCCATCAGGCGCTGACCAAACTGCTTTTTCAGCAGCGCCATCGGCACTTTGCCTTTGCGGAAACCCTTCATCTCGACTTCGGGCTGCGCTTCGACCAGTTTTTCGTTGACCTTTTCGTCCAGCTCGGCTGCGGATACGACGATATTATAGCCGCGCTTCAGACCTTCGTTCAGCGTCTCGGTAACCTGCATTATGGTAGTCCCCATAGGATTCGGGGCGCGCAAAACGGCGCGCCGGGCAAATTTGACGCCTTCTATTTGCCCAGCCGCCCACACGCAAGAGGCAATGCCCCAATCGGCCTTGTTTTGCCGCCGATTTGACCAAAAAAAACGCCCCGGACCAGACCGGGGCGCCATCCGATTACAAGGGTCGCGGATCAGAACCGCCAGCGCGCGCCCAGAACCCAAGCTTCGTTCTTGTCGAAATCGACCATGTCATCAAAATCGTGGTTGCGGTACTTCAGGTAGGCATCCGTATTGATGCTGTCGATCCGCTGAACAACCGCGATCCCCCAGGACTTGGTGCTGGAGCCGTCGTTCTCGAAATCCGATCCGTCGAAATAATCGACCCCAACGCCGGTCTTGCCCCAGGCGATCCAATCCCCTTCATAGGCGATCTTGGTATACCAATAGTTCGGATCGCTTGCGCCGCTGCTTGTGTCATCACGGTTGCCAAGTGCGGCGGTAAAACTGAACCCGCTGGGCAGCAGCACCGAGGCCGAGCCGATGGTATCTTTCCGCTTGCCCGATCCGTTGTCAAAATCCCGTACGGCGTATGCGACTCCGGCGGCAAATTCCACGCCACCGGCAAACGTATTGTTATACGAGACAGCCAGATCATAGTAATCGTCGTCATCGCTGCTGGACAGGATGTTCTTTCCGTATGCGATCGCGCCCGAGAACCCGTTGAAATCAGGCGTGTCATAGCGGACACGCCCCCGGCGCGAACCATCGAAGTTATCGCTCGAGTCGCCAACCGTGATATCGCTCAGAACGCCGTCGGGGGCCCGATAGAAAAACGCGCCGTTTTCGTCGTTCGTGAACGAGTAGAGCGCCGTTCCCACATACGACAGATCGACTTCGGCAGCCCCGTCCGAGGCCATGCTGCCCTGCCCCGCCGAGAACTTGCCATAGCCGCCTTTAAGCGCGAAATCCACATGGCGAATGTCAGCGCGCGTCCAGCCGTTGGTGTTGGTGCCGTTTTGGTTGGCCGTTCCGGTGCCGGGCAAGCCCAGCCCGCTTTCAAAACGGAACGTGAATTCATTGCTTCCAAAAGGCTGCATCAGGCGCAGACCAACGCGGCTGTTGGACAAGTCATTGTCCAGCAAGCGGGTTTCGGTCTCTTCGCCGTCATCCACCGATACGATGACCGGGTTCAGCTGCCCGTACAACAGCACATAACCGCCAGTCTTGTTTTCATACTTAAGTTCTGCCGCTGCAGGAATTGCCGTTGTTGCGGCCAAAACCGCAGCTATCGAAGACAGTTTAAGTTTCTGGGTCATTTCACTCACCATGGAAAATTCCGGTTTCGGATACTGCTCCTTTGCCCATCAAGCACCCTCGCGCCAGAGGCCGCGGCCCGTTCTTTTCGAATATAGCACCACGGTCACAACCGAATTGGGAAAGAACTGAAAACATTATTATTATCAATTTGTTATATTCGGTTGATCCACAATCAGGGGTACCTCCAAATGAATTCTGCCCCGCGACCATGCGTCTGGCAAACACTCGCTTTGACCGCACACCAAACCGGTCGGCCAATTGCTGCCGAGGGCGCGGCGGATCGGCCAGATCCCGCTCAAACAATCAAATATTCAGGTATCTAAAAACCTTAGGTAATTGATCAGGCAGATCTTCTGCAATCAATCCCGGGCCAAATGCGCGCGCGCATTCCACATGCAGCCACGCCGCGGTTTCGGCGGCCTGCATGGGGTCATACCCGCGCGCCAACAGGCCAGTAATGAACCCGGCCAGAACATCACCTGATCCGGCCGTCGCCAACCATGGGGCCGCACGCTCGTAATGGGCCGCATTGATCGAACACCGCCCGTCCGGCGCGGCGATTACGGTATCGGGGCCCTTGAACAATACCACGCACCCGGCCCGCCTGGCCGCCGCACGCGTTGCATCCACCTTGGAATAGGCCGGGCCTTGTGTCGCAACAGCATTCAGCTTTTCATAGATATCCGGAAACAGCCGTGCAAACTCTCCCCCATGCGGGGTTAGAACACAGGTTTCATGCAGCATTTCGAACAGGGTCGAAGGGTCGTCCGCAAAAGCCGTCAGCGCCTCCGCATCCAGCACGGTTGACCGCCCAGCCGCCAAAGCGGCGGGCACCAGATCACGTGCGCGCTCCACCCCCAATCCGGGGCCAAGGCACAGGGCATTCAACCGCGCGTCCCGCAACACATCGGTCAGGCCATCAGCCCCCTCAACCCGCTGCAACATGATGGCCGTAACCTGATTGGCGACTTCCATCTGTGCAGCCAGAGGTACGCCCAACGTCACCAGCCCCGCCCCAATTCGAAGCGCCCCCCGCGCCGCCAGCCGCGCCGCGCCGGTTCTGCCGCTCCCCCCGGTCAGGACAAAAGCATGCCCATGCGCGTATTTATGGGCCTTTCCACCCTTGCCAAGAACGGTATCCGATGGCCTGCCAACAGCGGCGGCAATCCCGACGCTACCGACCTCATGGCTCAGCCCGATATCCTTGACAACCAGCCGCCCGCACATATCCGGGGCCTCGTCCAGAACATGCCCAAGCTTTCCAGAATGAAACGAAACTGTAAGCGCCGACCGCGCACAACGGCGGCCATGGTCAGGGAAAATGCCGCCCAGCACTTTGCCGGAATCCGAACATAGGCCCGATGGCATATCTATCGCGACAGTCCGAGGTGGAACGATATCCGTTCCCGCACCATGCCTTCGCATCTCCCATGCATCTTCAGCATCATCATGTGCCCACAGCAATTCCCAAACAGCTGGATCTTCAATGGCTCGTGTCAGACCGGTGCCAAAAAGCGCGTCGATGGAAACATCCGGGTGGCGGATATCGGCGTCAGCCGCGTTTCGCGCATCAATTGTCCGACCTTCCCACCGTTCATAATTCACCCGCGCATCCGGCGGCAGCTTATCAACGTCCCCAAACAGAAATACCTCCACCTCCCAGCCCAGCGCCCGCAAAAGCCGTGCCACGACAAACCCGTCACCACCATTGTTCCCTGGCCCGCACAGCACCGCGGCGCGCAAGGCCGCCCCTTCATCTGGCCCCAAATATCCCGGGGAGCGCGAGGGGCTGGCCCCTCGCCTGTCCAACTCAGGCCACTCTTCGAACATCGCCTCGATGACGCCCTGACCCGCCCGTTCCATCAAGTCCAGCCCGGTCACCTGCCCGGTATCAATCGCCGCCTGTTCAATGGCCCGCATTTGTGCCGCCGTCAGCAATTCTGTCATCTCAAACCCTCAAGCGATTCAGTTTTGATTATTTTTTGTGCAACTCGGTCAAAATTTCATCTCGCACCTAAAAACCGCCAGCCGGTCACCCGCAAGTTTCGCAATCACATTGCCCACCGATCTTAGACGTGATCACTCCCATTCTGACAAGCAGATTAGGAGGCCGGGATGAAGAAGATCGAAGCGATCATCAAGCCGTTCAAACTGGACGAAGTGAAAGAAGCGTTGCAGGACGTGGGCGTCCAGGGCCTGAGCGTCATCGAGGTCAAAGGCTTCGGCCGCCAGAAAGGGCACACCGAACTTTATCGCGGTGCGGAATATGTCGTGGACTTTCTGCCCAAGGTTAAGATCGAAGTGGTCTTGGACGACGATCAGGTCGACGCCGCCATCGAGGCCATCGTCGACGCCGCCAAAACCGACAAGATCGGCGACGGCAAGATTTTTGTCTCGCCCGTCGAACAAGCCATCCGTATCCGTACCGGCGAAACCGGTTCGGACGCGCTGTAATTCAACCAATCACCTGACACATCAATCAGAAGGACCAAGGGAATGAGCGTAGACGCAGTTCTCCAGACACTCCGCGAAGAAGACGTCGCTTATGTCGACATCCGTTTCACTGACGTTCGCGGCAAGCTTCAGCACGTGACTGTCGACGTCGATCTGGTCGACGAAGACTTTCTGGAAGAAGGCTTCATGTTTGACGGCTCGTCCATCGCGGGCTGGAAGTCGATCGAAAACTCGGACATGAAACTGATCGCCGACACCACCTCGGCCTATATTGATCCGTTCTATGCTGAAAAGACACTGTGCCTGCACTGCTCTATCGTCGAACCGGACACCGGCGAAGCCTACAGTCGCGACCCGCGCGGCACAGCGCAAAAGGCCGAAGCTTACCTGAAATCCTCGGGCATCGGCGATGTGGCCTATATGGGCCCCGAGGCTGAGTTCTTTCTGTTTGATGATGTTCGTTTCTCGAACACTATCAATAAGGTATCGTTCGAAGTTGATGCAACCGACGCATCCTGGAACAGCGACACCGAATACGAAATGGGCAACATGGGTCATCGTCCGGGCATCAAGGGCGGTTACTTCCCTGTGAACCCGATTGACGAGGCGCAAGACCTGCGTTCGGAAATGCTCTCGACCATGAAACGTCTGGGCATGAAGGTGGACAAGCACCACCACGAGGTCGCCTCGTGCCAGCACGAGCTGGGCCTGATCTTTGACAGCCTGACCAAGCAGGCCGACGAGCTGCAGAAATACAAGTATGTCATCCACAACGTGGCGCACGCCTACGGCAAGTCGGCCACGTTCATGCCCAAGCCGATCTATGGTGACAACGGCACCGGCATGCATGTGAACATGTCGATCTGGAAAGATGGCAAGCCGCTGTTTGCCGGCGACAAATATGCCGATCTGTCGGATGAGGCGCTGTATTTCATTGGCGGCATCCTCAAGCACGCCAAGACGCTGAACGCCTTCACTAACCCCGCGACCAACAGCTACAAGCGCCTGATCCCGGGCTTCGAAGCGCCCGTTCTGCGCGCCTACTCGGCCCGCAACCGCTCGGGTTGTGTTCGTATTCCGTGGACCGAAAGCCCGAAAGCCAAGCGCGTCGAGGCTCGTTTCCCCGATCCGGCTGCAAACCCCTATCTGTGCTTTGCCGCGCTGCTGATGGCCGGTCTGGACGGCATCAAGAACAAGATCGACCCGGGCGAAGCCATGGACAAGAACCTGTACGATCTGCCCGCCGAAGAACTGGCCGATATCCCGACCGTCTGCGGCAGCCTGCGCGAAGCGCTGGAAGCGCTGGCATCGGATCACGACTTCCTGCTGCAGGGCGATGTGTTCACCAAAGACCAGATCGACGGCTACATCGCGCTGAAGATGGAAGAGGTCGAAACCTATGAGCACACACCGCACCCGGTTGAATACGGTATGTACTATAGCTGCTGATCCGGCTGACATTCTCAAACAAAAGGGCGCCTACCGGGCGCCCTTTTGTCGTTCAGCCCCCCCCCATCTGCAATCACCTTGACTGACGCCCGTGAACGTCAGAACCTTTCCTGACAGTGCGATTTTAGGACCGAGGGAGAAAACAATGCGCCTTATGCTGAAATTCACAATTCCCGTTGAAAAAGGCAATCAGGCCGAGCGGGACGGTACACTTGGACAAGCAATCGAAGCTCTGGTGAAAGAGGTCAACGCCGAGGCCTCGTATTTTGCGCTGGAGCACGGCAAGCGCATGGGCATCGTCATTTTCGAAGAAAACGATCAGGCCCGAATGCCCGTCATCAATGAACCTTTGTTTGCCGCATTGGATGCCTCAATCGAAATTCAACCGGTTTTGACAGCAGCTGACCTGCAACGCGGTCTGTAGACCGCCCCGTCAATGCCACGTTGATTTAAAGGAGTATTATTCGTGCGGCGCTTTTCTTTGGTTTTTGCTTTATCTCTTTTATCGGCCTCTGCGGCGCTGTCTGCGCCCTGCGGCAACGCCAGCAGCGGGTTTGAGGTCTGGAAAAAGGACTTTGCCAAACAAGCGCGCAAAGCCGGGGTCAAAAAGAAGGGGCTTCAGGCGTTGGCGCAAACTCAATACGCCACCCGCACCATTGCTGCAGATCGCAATCAAAAAAGCTTCAAGTACTCGCTGGATAAATTCATGCGGGTGCGCGGTGCCGATACCATTGTGGCGCAAGGGCGCAAACGCAAGGCACGAAACCCGCAGTTCTACGCCGCGCTTGAACGTCAATACGGCGTCCCAAGCGGCGTGTTGATTGCGATACACGGAATGGAAACCGGCTTTGGCAATTTCATGGGTGACAGTCAGGTTGTTTCCGCAATCACCACACTGGCGTATGATTGTCGCCGGTCAGAGTTCTTTATCCCCCACGCCATCGGCGCGCTGAAACTGATTGATCAAGGCAGCATTACGACCGCCACCCAAGGGGCCAAACATGGCGAATTGGGGCACACTCAGTTCCTGCCGGGCAACGCGATGGTTTATGGGGTCGATGCAACCGGTGATGGCCGGGTGGATTTCTACAATATGACCGATGCTTTGGCGTCTACCGCTAATTTCTTACGCAAGAAGGGATGGAAACCCGGTCGCGGGTATCAGCCGGGGCAGCCGAATTTTGCGATCATTCAGCAATGGAACGCGGCCTCGGTCTATCAGCAATCCATCGCGATCATGGCCGCACGAATCGATGGCTAGGGTCACCATGGGTCACACACCGACGCACCCCAATTCAGACACATTGTTGCCATAGACTTTAAGTCGCCGTCAAAATGTCTAGGTTTCCAAAGCGTAATCAATAATGGGAAAAATTGATTTTTTTCCATTTTCGCCAAATTTTGCCCAATATCCGTTGTTAGCTTGGTTGCCAAGACAGAACGCGACAAAGGACAGCGCAGTGACCCCGCAACACAACTATCATGGTGGTTTGCAATTCGACGGTGACACCGAAGGCGCAATTGATCGTTTCGGAACGATCGTTGCCGCGACCCTGGAAGATTACGGTCACTTGGTCGAGCGTAAGACTGTGCTGAACACCACCGAGGCCAGCATCGTTTCCAGCCAGTATCTGGTGCGCCTGACGCTGGACACACATCGCGCAGAAATCACTGATCGGCATCAGCGTCTGGACCGGGCCGCCGGTCTGAAGACGGTTCAAAAGCCGCAGGTTTCCCTGCCGAAGAACCGGCTGACCATCACAATCTCACCAGTGTCCGCCCTGCTGGACGACCGAGAGATTTCGGAACTTTTGCTGGTGGTCATCCTGTACCGCATGGTCGACATCTGCGCGATGCAACGCGTCGAATGGTTGTCGCCCAAAACAGTCCTGACGATGGAACAGTTCATGAGTGCATTCAACACTCTGACCCCCTCCAAACCAAGAGGCAGAAAACAGATATTCGAGGCAGTAACAGGCCGGTTCGCAGGCCTGGACATTCCGGAAGAAGAAGGCCTGGATGAGCCACAAGAAAAGGCGCTGAAACCAGCAGCCCGGCCGATCCAGTTGTCCGATGAACAATTGCTTAGCATTGCTTTTCGGACAGAACCAATCGAGCAACCTGTGGATCGGGACGACACGCGCCCCCTCGAACACGAGCAACCTAGCGATATCCTGCGACTGACAAGTTGGGGATTGACGGGTGCCGTGGCCAGTGTGTCGGTTCCGATTGCGGTTTCAATGGCCGCCGTAAACCTGATCAGAGGTGAAGATTTTCGTCTGAATACTCAGGTACTTGCCTACTCCGTCGCAATCTCCGCTCTCAGCACAAGCGGGGCAATCGCCGGGGTCGCCAACGCGTTGGGCATGTAGCACTAAACCAGAAGACCCTCCTTGGAGGCCCCGCCGTCAGGCGGGGTTTTCCATTTTCAGCAGACGCTCTGCCGCCAAAACATAAGTGTGGATCGAAAAGATGACCGCCTTCGTTTCAGGCAGGCGCAAAATCGTTTGCCGTTCGCTGCGCATATAGGACGCGGTTCCTGGGTCTTTGCCTTCACGAGGCTCGCTGGCGCTGCGCGGCTGATGCAGCTCGGCATCTTCGTACCATAGGGCGTTGAACCGCCACAGGGGACGCCCGGGCTGGATGCCATCAAACAACCGCTGCACGCGGCGGGCGATATTCTCGTCGTAGCTGTCCACGGGGATGTGAATATCCACCAAAGGGCGCATGAATTTCTCGGCCAACCGCCAACTGGCCGGAAAACACAAAACGGCCCCCGTCAGCACATGTTCATCGCCACGTTTTTGCAGAATGCAGATATCTTCCTGCACCAGCCGGCAAAGCGTATCCATTGGTCTGGCGCGGTCGATCTGAACCTCGCGCCCATCCGGGCGGGTCACGCTGGCAGAACATCCCGGATAGGCATGGTGCAACACAAGGTCCAACACCTCTTGCGCGGCGGGTTCGGCGCTTGGGTGCAATGCCAGAACATCGGCACGCCGCTCTGTCAGCAAGTCCTCGCGGCGCTGCATTTGGGCCGCAAACGCATCATCGCGATGCAGCCAGACATCCATGCTGGTGGGTTGTATTCCCGGCAACGGGCGAGGGTTTAGCGGATCATAGGGGATCGCGTTCTGAAGAATAGCCGTCATAATTCCGACCTAGCACCTAAGCATCGGATTGTCGGTCAAAAAGCGACGGTCTGACTGTCGCAAACCTTCAAGACGCCGCAAGGGTGATTGTTCACGCTGATAAAACAGCCAGGGAGACCAAGCATGAATCAGCACTATCGGGATGGCCGCAAAATCGACCCGACCAAAGGCGCAACGCTTGGAGACGGAACGCCAAACCAGAATGACCGGATTGAGATCGGCCCCACGCAGCTGGCCTTTGCCGAATGGGAAAAGGCCGGGCTGATCCTGCCCGATCTCGCGCGGATGCGGGAACACAGGTGGAAACAGCTGACACAGGCGATCGTCGACCGGGGTTATGGCGGGCTTTTGATGTTTGATCCGTTGAACATCCGATACGCCACCGACAGCACCAACATGCAGCTTTGGAACACCCATAACCCGTTTCGCGCGGTGCTGCTGTGCCCGGATGGGTACATGGTGATCTGGGACTATAAGAACTCTCCCTTCCTGTCCAAATTCAACCCGCTGGTGCGGGAACAACGCTCGGGCGCGGACCTGTTTTACTTCGACCGGGGCGACAAGGTGGATGTGGCCGCCGATGTGTTCTCGAACGAGGTGCGGGTGCTGATCGACGAGCACGGCGGCGGCAACAACCGGCTGGCCGTCGACAAAATCATGCTGCACGGTCTGCGCGCGCTTGAGGCGCAGGGGTTCGAGATCATGGAAGGCGAAGAGGCCACCGAAAAGACCCGCGCGATCAAAGGCCCGGACGAGATTCTGGCCATGCGCTGCGCCAGCCACGCCTGCGAAACCGCCGTGGCTGAAATGGAGAATTTCGCCCGCGCCAATGTGGGTGATGGTAAGACGTCCGAAGATGACATCTGGGCCGTTCTTCATGCGGAAAACATCCGTCGTGGTGGCGAATGGATCGAAACCCGTCTGTTGGCTTCGGGGCAGCGCACCAATCCGTGGTTTCAGGAATGCGGCCCCCGGATCACGCAGCAGAACGAAATCGTTGCCTTTGACACGGATCTGATCGGGTCCTACGGAATCTGCATCGACATTTCGCGCACCTGGTGGATCGGTGACGAGAAACCCCGCCCGGACATGATCTATGCCATGCAGCACGCGCACGAACATATCATGACCAACATGGAAATGCTGAAGCCCGGCGTGATGATCCCCGAGCTGACAGCCAACGCGCATAAGCTGGACGACAAGTTCATGGCGCAAAAATACGGCTGCCTGATGCACGGCGTGGGCCTGTGCGATGAATGGCCTCTTGTCGCCCATCCGGACAAGGCGGTTGCCGGGGCGCATGATTACCCGCTTGAACCCGGCATGGTCCTGTGCGTCGAGGCCTGCGTCGGCGAAGTCGGTGGCGATTTTTCAATCAAACTCGAAGATCAGGTGCTGATCACCGAGGACGGCTATGAAAACCTCACCACCTATTCGTTCGATCCGCAGTTGATGGGGATGGCCTAAAAGCTCAATTCGCCCAGTGCGACCGTCGGACATTGCCGTGCCAGTCTTCGGACGCGGCTACGCTTGCGTCCGGCGGGGTCACGCCCTGCGATGGCCAGTTCTGTCCTAGTGCAAAGCCGATAACTCCGGTCAGTAGGATTGCGGCCAGAAATTCCGGACGAATAATCGCGATGCGGGGCGCTGAAGTCAGATGTGCCATGAAACCCTCCGAGGTTGAAAGTTACGCTGGCCTATAGATGAGGGCGCTCATTAAATTAGTAAAACGAATATTTATTTGAATACTTATCACAAAAAATGAACCGTCAAAAATTGCGACCCGCACGTTTATTCATTTGGGATGGCTATCCTTTTCTCACCTTCCCGTGACGCTTCTTACATTGGGGTTGAGCAACCTGCCGGATGCACTCAGTATTAGTCTCAATCCCAGATATAAGGAACTGCCATGCCCACGGAACGCATTACCTTTGCCGGTCATGACGGCAACCAATTGGCCGCGCGCCTTGATCTTCCGGATGGGCCAGTGCTGGCGACCGCGTTGTTTGCGCATTGCTTTACCTGTTCCAAGGACATTCCGGCCGCGCGCCGCATCGCGGCGCGGCTGGCGGCGATGGGTATTGCCGTTCTGCGGTTTGATTTCACCGGGTTGGGCCATTCCGGCGGCGAGTTCGCCAATACGACCTTTACCTCGAATGTCGAGGATCTGATCGCCGCATCACATTATCTTGCCGGGCGGAAAATGGCCCCGGCCCTGCTGATCGGGCATTCGCTTGGCGGGGCGGCAGTTCTGCGCGCACGCGCGGGCATTCCCAGCGTCAAGGCCGTCGTTACTCTGGGTGCGCCGTCCGATCCGGGGCATGTCTCGCACCACTTTGAGGACGCCCTGCCCGAGATCGAACAGGAAGGCTCGGCCGAGGTCACACTGGGCGGCCGTCCCTTTCGGATTGGCAAGGCATTTGTGGATGACATTTCGGAATCCGCGCTGGCCCCGGCGATTGCCGATCTAAAGGCCGCGCTGCTGATCCTGCATGCGCCGCTGGATGAAACCGTCAGTATCGACAACGCCAGCACGATCTTTCTGGCTGCCAAACACCCCAAAAGCTTTGTGACGCTGGACGATGCCGATCACCTGATCACACGCGCGCAAGACGCTGAATACGCTGCGGATGTGATCTCGGCCTGGGTTACCAGATACGTCACTCTTTGCCCGCCTGCCCCGCCCCCCGGCGCGCCCGAAGGCGTGGTGCGTGTGACAGAGGCCGATCAGGCTGGCTTTCTTCAGGACATACAGTCAGGCCCCCGGCATCATGCAGTTGCTGATGAACCGGCCTCATACGGGGGCACGGACAGGGGGATGTCGCCTTATGGGTTTGTGTCGTCCGGTCTGGGGGCGTGCACGTCGATGACGATCCGCATGTATGCGCGGCGGAAAAGATGGCCCCTGACCGGCATCACCGTTGATGTGTGCCACAACAAGGTCCACGCACAGGACGCAGGGCTGGTCAGTGACGGCAAAGTCGATCTGTTCCGGCGCAAGATCCGGCTGGAGGGCCCACTGGATCAGGAACAACGCGACCGGCTGCTGGAAATAGCCGACAAGTGCCCCGTGCACCGAACCCTGGAAGGGTCAGCCCAGATCACAACGGAACTGCTGGCCTGACCCTCAAGTCGTTCGAATCCCCTCAACGCCGACGCGGCGCTGGACGGTGGATCGGCGGTCTGGCAGCAGGCGGGCGCGCAACGGGTGGGCGCGGACGTGCCGGTGGCTTGGCCACTGGCGGTCTGGGCCGAGCCGGTGGCTTGGCTATGGGCGGATTGGGCCGGATTGGCCTGTCCACATCAATGTCGACGTCGACATCATGGTAGTAATCGTTCCACAGCATCGAGTCATAGAACGGGTCATACCCGTACCCAACGCCAACGGTCACACCGTCACAAGCGGGCAGGGTCAGCCCAGCCGCGCCAAGCCCCAGCGCCAGAACCGTTCGTTTTGCAAATTTCCGGGTCATCCGCGCCTCCTTACTGTGCGGATCGGAACGACGCGAATACGGCGTTCAGATCGGCCACATAGGCAGGGTCCGCGCCGTTGCGCAGGATCGCAACCGCGACAGCAACACGATTGCGCGGCAAGTCAATCACCGTTGCGGTAAAATTCACGCCGCGCCCGTCCCGATTGCCGGTCCCGCGAATGACACGCGCGGGCAATCCACCAATACGCGTGTCGGTTGTTCCGGTAACCGTCGGGTCCTGGACCAGAAACTTGTCTAGGTCCCGAAGGTAATTCAGCCCGCCTTCGATCGAAGCCACCCCCGCAGGCGATACAAACCCGATCCAGACATTGTCATCGGTCACAGGCCGCACGCCCATGACACGGGCGACCGCGCGGGCGTCGCCCAGTTCCGTATCCTCAATCTCGCGCGGGCCACCCGTGCGCAAGGCCCAGAAGTCGGGCACCGAAAAGCTGAACAGCGCGCGCCCCGCGTCCGTATATGTGACCGGCGTTTCGGCCGAGGCCGAAGCGGCCCCCATCCACAACGCCACACAAAAGGGCAGCGCAGAACCTATTGAAATACGCATATCTTAATAACCTGTTGTTTCTGTGGCTACAGATTGAACCGTGCTGGCGGGATTTGTCCAGTATCTCGCGGTGGCGGCCACAAAAAACCCGCGCCTGGATCTCTCCGGGCGCGGGCGGGTAATTTCGGAATTTCTGGAAATCAGGTGCGGGCGTCGCCCACCAGTTTCCACAGCGCGGGGATCAGCAAAGCAGCCAGAGCCAGCTTGATCGCATCACCAACCAGAAACGGTGTCAAACCCCATTCCAGGATCGGCTTGTCCCAGCCGAACAACTGGCCCAGCCACAGCAGGCCCGGCACATAGATCAGGACGTTCGCCAGAACCAATGCCAGCGCCATCTTACCGACCGAGCGGTCCCAGCCGCGCGCAGCCAACGTCCCCAGCGTGATTGTGGCCAGAACATAGCCAACCAGATAGCCACCGGTGCCACCCATCATATATGTCAGGCCGAATTTTTCGGCTGAAGAACCGGCAAACACGTCAAAGCCCAACGCCCCAACCAGCAGATAGCCCAGCATCGTGACCAGACCCAGACGCGCACCATATGCGGTGCCGATGGTCAGAACGGCAAAGGTGCCCATGGTGATCGGAACCGGCCACATCGGCACTTTGATTTTTGCGGCAATTGCCAGCGCGACGATACCCAGCGCCACCAGAACCACCTGCTTGACGCGCAGCGCTGTTCCCTCACGCGGGCCAAAGGCATTGGCCAAAACACTTGCATTCATTTTAACTTCTCCCAAATCGGATCGAGACTTTGCATCAGCAATGCCCTGTCCCGTCTAACGCTGCAAGATGATTACGCTATCGAAGGGCGTATTCCGTGTCCATTTCGTACGATTTTCGGGGTCCTGCCACGGTCCAGCGGACACTCCAGCGCGGCCAGCCCGAAAAATCGTAGGCCGCGTCATAGCTGTCAGGCGGGCAATCGTGATGATCGGATGCCTGCGGCAAACCCAGTTTCAACGCATGAAAATATTTGCCGTCCTCAAAGTGAACCGCCACGAAATCCCCGCCATCGCGCCAAATATACCTGCGCGTCCCTTTCATCGCTGGCTGGTCAGGAATGCGCAGCGTGACCTGTTCATCATAGATCAGACCGTCCTTGGCCCGGTGCAACTGCGCCTCGCCATCGGCCTGAACGACCCGCCCGGCGTGTGCATCCCGGATGGTGCGGCGCAGGCTCCAGCGGCCTTCAAAATCGGCAAGGCAGTGGGGGAGGTTCATTCGGCGTAGGTTCCCTCGGTGATCCCGCCGTTGTCATCGACAAACCGGATCACCCTGCCCTCTTGCATCACGTCGTAACACGCCCACAGATCGGACGGCGGCCAAAGCGAGCAATACCGGTCCTCGCGCACGCTCCAGCGGCCTGAACTGGGGCGCCCTGAAAAATACTGCGTCAGCATGGTATCGTCGAAGGTCTGCCAGACGCCCTTGCCATAGTCGAGCTTTTGACCTGACAAAGCAGTCAGAATCTGATCGCCGGTCAGTTGGCGGAACTCTTCTGCCGCCAGAAATCCGGGCCAGAGGGTTAAAATCAGGGCAAACCGTCTCATTCCTGCACTCGTGCCTTGTTCCCTTGTGCGGGTGGGTTTAAACCCCGCGCCAACGCCTCATCCCAACCATAAAAAGGTGCCGCTGCCAATGATTCCACGTTACTCCCGCCCCGACATGGTCGCCATCTGGTCGCCCGAGACCAAGTTCCGCATCTGGTACGAGATCGAGGCCCATGCCTGTGACGCCATGGCCGATCTGGGCGTGATCCCGCGTGAAAACGCCGATGCCGTTTGGAAAGCCAAGGATGTCGAGTTTGACGTGGCCCGCATTGACGAGATCGAAGCCGTCACCAAGCACGACGTCATCGCCTTTCTGACCCATCTGGCGGAACACATCGGCAGCGACGAGGCCCGGTTCGTGCATCAGGGCATGACCAGCTCGGACGTTCTGGACACTTGCTTTAACGTGCAGCTGACGCGTGCCGCCGACATCCTGATTGCCGACCTCGAAGGTCTGCTGGCCGCCCTCAAGCGCCGCGCCATCGAACATAAGGACACCGTCCGCATCGGCCGCAGCCACGGCATCCATGCCGAGCCCACAACCATGGGGCTGACATTCGCGCGCTTCTATGCCGAGATGGACCGCAATCTGTCCCGGATGCGCGACGCCCGGGCCGAGATTGCAACTGGCGCGATCAGCGGCGCAGTCGGCACCTTTGCAAATATCGACCCGCAGATCGAAGAACATGTCTGCGACAAGCTGGGTCTGGTCCCCGAACCGATCAGCACGCAGGTCATCCCTCGTGACCGCCACGCGGCGTTTTTCGCAACGTTGGGCGTTATTTCCAGCAGCATCGAAAACATCGCCATCGAAATCCGCCACATGCAGCGGACCGAGGTTCTGGAGGCCGAAGAGTTCTTTTCAAAAGGTCAAAAAGGCTCGTCGGCAATGCCGCACAAACGCAACCCGGTTCTGACCGAAAACCTGACCGGTCTGGCCCGTCTGGTGCGTATGGCCGTTGTACCCGCGCTAGAGAACGTGGCCCTGTGGCACGAGCGTGACATCTCGCATTCATCCGTTGAACGCAACATCGGCCCCGACGCCACCATAACGCTGGACTTTGCCCTGTCTCGCCTGACCAGCGTGATCGACAAGCTGGTCGTCTACCCCGACAACATGCTGGCCAACATGAACAAGTTCCGCGGTCTGGTCATGAGCCAGCGCGTGCTGCTAGCCCTGACGCAGGCCGGTGTCAGCCGCGAAGACGCGTACCGTCTGGTACAGCGCAACGCGATGAAAGTTTGGGAAGAAGGCAAGGACTTTAAGACCGAACTGCTGGGCGATGCCGATGTGACTGCCGCGCTGAGCGCGGAAGAGATCGAAGAGAAATTCGACCTCGGCTATCACACCAAACATGTCGACACCATTTTTGCACGCGTGTTTGGCGAGTAATCTGCCCATCCGCAAATGATTGCCGATGCCCGGGCTGCCACGTGCAGTCCGGGCATTGTTCTTTTGCCACAACGACTGAAACGGGCTATGCTGCCGGGGCATTTTCCGCAAAGGAGAGACGCAATGATCCGGACAATTCTATGCACAGCAGCACTTGTCTGCGCGGCTACAGCAGGCTTGGCATGTAATGGACATTCCAAGCAAACCCAATCCTGCGCCGAAGGCACGGTTTGGGACGCCGAGGCCCAAAGCTGTATGAAAATCACCAACAGCTAACGATTTTCTTTCCTACTTGTGAATAAAAGCGACGGCACGGTTGTTAGCTTTTTTGAAGATCACGCTTAGCTTTCCCAAAGCAGTCCAGAAAACGGAGTAGGAAAATGCGCCTCGTACTAGCTTCAGCTATCGCCATTCAGGCAATTGCATTCGCACCGGCCGTGCACGCCGCAGGTGGCGGCAGCAGCAGCCCGCCAAAGACGACGAACACGACCAAGAAATGCCTGTTTGGCCGCGTCTATGACAAAGAGGCCAAGCGGTGCGTCAAGCCGAACAAATCCAACTTCACCGAAGACGAACTGTATGATGCGGTGCGCGAACTGGCCTATGACGGGCAGCTTGAAAACGCGCAGGATATTCTGCGCGTCATGGATCAGAACGATGACCGCGTGCAGACATACTGGGGATTCACCTATCGCAAAATGGGTGAGCTTGAGCTGGCGAATGTCTTTTACAACAACGCCATCGCAAACAACCCCGACAACATTCTGGCCCGCAGCTATATGGGACAAGGCTTTGTTTCCGCGGGTCGTACCGATCTGGCTATCGAGCAGTGGCGCGAGATCAAGGCGCGCGGCGGCGAAGGCACCTGGGCCGAGGCATCCCTGCGCGAAGCCATCCGTACGGGTCTGACCTATAGCTATTAAGCTTCAGTCTTTCTTTACCCGACTCTCCTTAAACTGCCTGTGGTAGACAACTTTTGACACCGCAGGCAGATGCAGGATACAAACACTTTGGTACAGGTGGCACCGGGGGCAACAGCCCCAGTTGCCGATGGAATGGATGACGCCCCGCGTGTCGTCCCACGATCGCTCAGCAACCGGCAGAAGGCCGCCGTTGTCGTGCGCTTGTTGCTGAATGAGGGCGCAGATATCCCGCTTGAGGAGCTTCCCGATGAGCTGCAGGAAAAGCTGACTCATCAACTGGGGTGCATGGGTCTCGTCGACCGCGTAACGCTGGAGGCTGTCGCGCAGGAGTTTGCCGAGGCGCTGGACAGCGTCGGCCTGTCCTTCCCGCACGGATTGGCGGGCGCACTGGATGCGGTGAACGGTAAGATCGCCCCGGCGACGGCAGCACGGTTGCGCAAGGTGGCCGGGGTTCGCCAGATCGGCGACCCATGGCAGCGGCTGCGCGAAATCCCGACCGAAGATCTGGCCGCCATGGCACAGGCCGAAAGCACCGAAATTGCTGCGGTGATGCTGTCCAAACTGGAAACGGCGAAAGCCGCGCAGTTATTGGGGCACCTGCCCGGCCCGATTGCACGCCAGATCACCTATGCGGTCTCAAAAACCAGCAGCGTCACCCCCGAGGCGGTCGAACGCATCGGATGGTCCCTGGCCGCGCAGCTGGATCAGCGGCCATCACAGGCTTTTGCCGAAGGCCCCGATGCCAGAGTGGGCGCGATCCTGAACCAATCGGCCGCTTCGACGCGCGATGGGCTTTTGTCCGCACTAGACGAAGAGGATTCGGATTTCGCCAGCCTCGTGCGCAAATCAATCTTTACCTTCGCGCATATCCCGGCCCGCGTTATCCCCCGCGATGTGCCCGTCATTCTGCGCGGTGTCGAGCAGCCGGTTCTTGTTTCGGCCATGGCGGGGGCTACCTCTGACGATGACAAGGCTTCGGTCGAGTTTCTGTTGTCGAACATGTCATCACGGATGGCTGAAAACCTGCGCGAAGAAATAGGCGAACGTGGCAAGGTCAAACAATCCGACGCCGAAGAGGCCATGACACAAGTCGTTGGCGCCATTCGCGCTCTGGTCGACGATGGCGCAATTACTCTCGCAGAAGAAGAGAACGAAGAATGATCTGTCAGCCAACTGGCCAGTACCGCGTATTGGAGCGCTTGTGATCACGGGTTGCGCCTTGTATGTCTGACCCGACAGATCGTAACAGCCGGTGAGACCCACTTATGCCCGTCGAAAAGTCGGAACTAAGCCGTTTAGAGCTTGGTAAATATTATGTCACTGGCCTGTTCCTGAAGGGTGTGATCGGCGCTATGCGCCTGTTGCCTTATGAACGGCGCATTGCAACGATGGGTGCCATTGTGCGTGGTCTGGCCCCGGTGGTCGGGTTTACCAAGCGGGTGCGCAACAACCTGAAACTCACCTGCCCCGATCTGCCCAAAGCCGAGGTTCAGCGCATCTGCCGCGCAGTTCCTGACAATGCCGGGCGCGCGATCATGGAGCACTTCTCGCCCGAGGGGTTCACGGAACGCCAGCGCACCGCCAAGATTACCGGCCCGGGCGTGGCCGCATTTGACGCAGCCGTTGCCGAAGGGCGACCTGTCATGATGATCACGGCGCATTTCGGGCACTACCTTGCCGCACGCATTGCTTTGCAAACACGCAGTGAAAAGCCCATCGGATGCCTGTACCGCCGCATGGCCAATCCGTATTTCAACGAAATGTATGTCGACGCGTTTCACAAAACCGGCAAGCCCATGTTCGAACAGGGTCGCCGCGGAATGGTCGAAATGGTGCGCTCGCTCAAGCAAGGCGGCATTATCGCAATCGTCTCGGACCTGCACGCGCACGGCGGTGAAGAACTGATGTTCTTCGGCAAACCAGCCGTCACCTCGGTGCTGAACGCGGAACTGGCGATGAAGTACAAGGCCGTCCTGATCCCGTGTTATGCCGTGCGCCAGCCCAACGGCATCGACTTTGAAATCGTGCTGCATGATCCGGTACCGCATACCGACCCCAAAACCATGACCCAATACACCAACGATAATCTAGAGGCTGTGGTCCAACAGCATATGGGTCAGTGGTTCTGGATTCACCGCCGTTGGAAAACCTGGAACGGGCTGGGTGTTCAGCCCGAGGATATGCCCTGATTACTTGACCTTCGTTGCCGCCACGATCGGGCCGTGACCAGTTCGTTGAACCAAAACAACAGCGGGCAAATCCGAGGTCAAGGAAACCGAATATTGTTGCGGCGCGACGCCGTCCCATTGCCCGGCCATCTGCCAGCTTTCAACAACGTTTGCGTAATCCAATTCGTGACCCGCCAATTCACCCCGCCGGATCGACGCGTGGCGCATCGGTGAATATTGCACCACCCGCACGTCATATGATTCTCCGTCCGGCAACTCGACCGGCTCGACCGTTACGGTTACATCGTTACCCGACCGCGTTGCCTGTACCGATGCCTCGGCGGCGGCCGTTAGATGGGCGTCGATCAAGCGATCCAGCTCGCGTGATTGCGCGCCAACCACATCATGTTGGCCGTTGATGACCATCTGCGGCGTGTAGATCATCGACCGCCCGCCCTCACGCGCATATGCGCGCTGACGCAATGTGTGATTGGGATCGGCGTATTCGTCTTTCCAGCCGATGTAGTCCCAGTAATCAACATGCAATGCCAGGCCGATAACATCCGTACGTTTGGCCAGATCTTGCATGATTTGATCCGCAGGCGGGCACGAAGAGCACCCTTGAGAGGTGAAAAGCTCGACCACAACCGGGTCATTATCGGCCACGGCAGCGGTGGTCAGAAACAAGGAAACAAGCGTGGTCGCGGAAATAGATCTGAACATAATAGGTCTCGGGTCATGTGGGGTGTCCATCCGGTTTAGACGGATTGGCGTTCAACCACCAATCAAGGTTTCTTGAAACACGTGACACAGCCAGCGCGACAAGTGTGTGCAATGGTATACAAAAATGCCTCACTTGGCGTCTTGAACCTTGAACCAAGCGCTTGTGTGATGCAGATAACCTTTAGCGAATCCCATTTTCCAAGCCATTTGAGAGGGAGGCCAAGAGATGCCCATCAAAGTCGGACAGGATACCGCCAAGACACGCCGCAGCCTGAGCGTGAATGGCAAATCCATTTCCTATTATTCGATTCCCGCCGCGCAGGAGGCCGGTCTGGGCGATTTCTCGCGCCTGCCTGCCGCGCTCAAAGTGGTGCTGGAAAATATGCTGCGGTTCGAGGATGACGGGTTCTCGGTCTCGGTCGATGATATCAAGGCCTTTGCCGAATGGGGTGCCAATGGCGGCCAGAACCCGCGTGAGATCGCCTATCGCCCTGCCCGCGTGCTGATGCAGGATTTCACCGGCGTTCCGGCGGTGGTTGATCTGGCCGCGATGCGTGATGGCATCAAGGCACTGGGTGGCGGCGCGCAAAAGATCAACCCGCTGAATCCGGTTGATCTGGTCATCGACCATTCGGTCATGATTGACGAATTTGGCAACCCGCGCGCCTTCCAGATGAACGTGGACCGCGAATATGAACGCAACATGGAGCGGTATCAATTCCTGAAATGGGGTCAGGGCGCATTCAACAATTTCCGCGTTGTGCCCCCCGGCACCGGCATCTGCCACCAGGTGAACCTGGAGTATCTGGCCCAGACCGTCTGGACCGACACGGACCAGAACGGGGATGAGGTCGCCTATCCCGACACGCTGGTCGGCACCGACAGCCACACCACCATGGTTAACGGTATGGCCGTTCTGGGTTGGGGCGTCGGCGGGATCGAGGCCGAGGCCGCGATGCTGGGTCAGCCGATTTCCATGCTGATCCCCGAGGTTGTTGGCTTTGAACTGACCGGCGCAATGGTCGAGGGCACCACCGGCACCGATCTGGTTCTGAAAGTGGTTGAGATGCTGCGCGCAAAAGGCGTGGTGGGCAAATTCGTCGAATTCTTCGGAAGCGGTCTGGACCGCCTGCCGCTGGCCGACAGGGCAACAATTGCCAACATGGCCCCCGAATACGGCGCGACCTGCGGCTTCTTCCCCATCGACGGCGAAACGCTGCGCTATATGCGCAATACCGGCCGGGATGAGGACCGTCTGGCACTGGTCGAAGCCTATGCCAAGGAAAACGGTTTCTGGCGGGATGAGAACTATGCCCCCATCTACACTGACACTCTGTCGCTGGACATGGGCACGATCGTCCCCGCGATCTCAGGCCCCAAACGCCCGCAGGACTATGTGGCGCTGACCGGTGCCAAGGCAGCCTTCACCAAAGAGATGGCCGAGACGTTCAAGCGCCCGATGGGCAAAGAGGTTACCGTCAAAGGCGAAGACTACACGATGGAGTCGGGCAAGGTTGTGATCGCCTCGATCACATCCTGCACCAACACCTCGAACCCTTATGTGATGATCGGGGCCGGTCTGGTGGCGCGTAAGGCCGCCGCGCTGGGACTGGACCGCCAGCCGTGGGTAAAAACCTCGCTGGCGCCGGGCTCGCAGGTTGTATCAGCTTATCTTGAGGCCGCAGGGCTTCAGGAGGATCTGGACAAGATCGGCTTTAACCTTGTGGGCTATGGCTGCACCACCTGTATCGGCAACTCGGGTCCGATCCAGAACGAACTGTCCGAGGCGATTGCCGAAGGCGATCTGGTCGCCACCTCGGTCCTGTCAGGTAACCGGAATTTCGAAGGCCGCATCAGCCCGGATGTGCGCGCCAACTATCTGGCCTCGCCGCCGCTGGTCGTGGTTTATGCGCTGGCCGGAACCATGGATATCGACCTGACGTCCGAGCCGATCGGTCAGGACAAGGACGGCAACGATGTCTACATGAAAGACATCTGGCCCACCCAGAAGGAAATTTCCGATCTGGTCGAGGCCACCGTGACCCGCGAGGCGTTCCTGTCGAAATATGCCGACGTCTTCAAGGGCGACGAGAAATGGCAGGCGGTGGAAACCACCGATGCTGAAACCTATGACTGGCCGCCGGCCTCGACCTATATCCAGAACCCGCCTTATTTTCAGGGCATGGGTCCGCAGCCCGGCACAATTTCGAACATCGAAGGGGCCAAGGTTCTGGCCGTTCTGGGCGACATGGTCACCACTGACCATATCTCACCCGCCGGTTCGTTCGCGACAACCACGCCCGCGGGCAAGTATCTGATCGAACGTCAGGTACAACCGCGCGAGTTCAACTCGTACGGGTCGCGCCGAGGCAACCACGAGGTCATGATGCGCGGCACCTTCGCCAATATCCGCATCAAGAACGAAATGCTGGATGCGGTCGAAGGCGGCTATACCAAGGGCCCCGACGGTCAGCAGACCTCGATCTACGATGCGTCGATGGCCTATCAGGCACAGGGCACCCCGTTGGTGGTGTTCGGGGGCGAGCAATACGGTGCGGGTTCTTCGCGCGACTGGGCGGCCAAGGGTACGGCCCTGCTGGGCGTCAAGGCCGTGATCGCTGAAAGCTTTGAGCGTATTCACCGCTCGAACCTGGTTGGCATGGGGGTGATCCCGTTCGAATTCACCGGCGGCGACACGCGCAAATCGCTGGGTCTGACCGGGGATGAGACCGTCTCGATCAGCGGTCTGGACACGATTGAACCGCTGCAAGAGGTGCCCTGCACAATCACCTTCGCGGACGGATCGGAAAAGACCATCACCCTGAAGTGCCGCATCGATACCGCGCCCGAGATCGAATACATCGAAAACGGCGGCGTGCTGCAATACGTACTGCGCAACCTTGCCAAAGCGAGCTAAAGCCGCGCAACAAAACACAAAGGGCGTCCAATCGGGCGCCCTTTTTCATTTACATGTACATCACGTTTCGGACCAAAGACGCCCGGAAAATCTATGTTCGGCAAACAGATCTAGTTGCCAGCCGCTTTTTCCAATGCCGGACGGATCGTGCTTTTGATCACGCGTTGGGTGATCGGGCCCGCAAAGCGCAAGATGATCGTTCCTTCACCGTCAATCACATAGGTCTCAGGTACGCCATAGACACCCCAGTCCAACCCCATACGCCCCTGCTCGTCCCGTCCGATCCCAGCATAGGGATCGCCCAGTTCCGACAGGAAAGCCTCGGCGTTATCCAGCTTGTCCTTGTAATTGATGCCATAGACGGGAATGCCTTCGTCTGCCAGCGCTTGCAGATTGGGGTGTTCCACCCGGCAAGGCGCGCACCAGCTGGCCCAATAGTTGACCAGCTTGACCTCTCCGTCGCGCAGGGTGGCGTCGTCAAAGTTCGGTTTGCCTGCGAACTCGGTCAACACAACCGGCGGCGCGGGCTGCCCCTCGCGCGCCGAAGGCAACGCGTTGGGATCGTCACGGAACATGCCGATGCCCGCCAGAACGGCGAAGGCGCCGAAAATCAAAGGCGGGGCAATCATCAGCGGCGAAATTTTAGCCATTGCGCGACATCCTTTGTTCGATCTTTTCCATCTCGGCCCGTGTTTTGCGCCCTCGCATCACGCTGAACACGATCAGCGCGGCCAGCAATCCGATTGAGGCCGCGTAGGACCACAGAACTGTATCAGTGTATTTTCCAAGATCAGGGATCATCCGCTTACCCTTTCCCGCGCCAGCAACGCCTTGATCCGCCGCGCCCGAATCTCTGTTCCGGTGCGGTACAGGACCAGCGCGATAAACAGAAAAACAAATCCGATGATGCACACAAGCAAAGGGAAGAAATAGACATTGCTAACCTTCTCTTCGGTGTCGGCCCCGGTCACGGCGGCGGCGCGCATCACCGATGCACCCTGATGCAGCCCCTGATTCCAGAAGTTCACCGCATAACGGCTGAGGAGCGCAAAGACCGACCCCACCAGACACAGGACCGATGTCAGGTCGGCCGCTGTGTCAGAATCCTCGATCGCCTCCCACAGGGCGATATAGCCCAGGTAGAACAGGAACAGGATCAGGAAAGACGTCAGGCGCGGATCCCATTCCCACCAGGTGCCCCACATCGGCTGACCCCAGATCGCGCCGGTGATCAGCGCGATCAGCGTCATGACGACCCCCACAGGGGCCGCGGCGCGGGCGGCCAACGCGCTGACATGGTGACGCCGCACCAGCCAGACCAGCGAGGTCGCCAGCATCATCAGCCAGCAATTGATCGCCATCAGGGCCGCAGGCACGTGCAGATAGATGATCTTGACGGTCGATCCCTGCCGGAAATCATCCGGCGTAAAGAAAAACCCCCACACCAGCCCCACAACGATGCAGGTGATGGAGGTGACCCAGAAGAACGGCATGACCCGCTCACTGGTGGCAAGAAACTTGCGCGGGTTGGCGTATTCCCAGAGGGCGTTGGCTTTGGCTGCGATTGACATGGGTCTTATCTAGTCCGAGTCGGCAGGGTTCTCAATTGACCTTGGTCAATGTTCGATCCCGTCACCGAAGATTGATACGCAGAACCGCGGCGCTGGCAAACGGCAAAAGCGCGACGGTGGCCGCTGTGATACCCGCCAGCATCAGCAGCGGTGTCTGAGTCTCCATCCCCGTGGCCCCGCGCCGTGCGACCTCGGCCCCGAAAATCAGGGTGGGCACGTAAAGCGGCAGCACCAGCAACGAAAGCAACAGCCCGCCGCGCTTTAGGCCGACGGTCAGGGCCGCGCCGAATGTGCCGATGACGCTCATGGCTGGGGTGCCAAGCAGCAACGAAACGACCAGCCAAAGAAACCCCGGCACCGGCAGGTTCAGCAGCACACCCAGAAACGGCGCGGCCAGAACCAGCGGCAGGCCCGTGGTCAGCCAATGCGCCAGCGCCTTGACCGTCACCACCGTTTCAAGGGGCAGCGGCGCGGTGGCCAGCAGATCCAGCGAGCCGTCCTCCCAATCCAGCGCCAGCAGGCGGTCCAGCGACAGCAGGCAGGCCAGCAGCGCCCCCAACCACAGCACCCCCGGCGCGATGGTCGACAACAAGGATGATTGCGGGCCGACGGAAAACGGCACCAGAACGGTTACGATCAAAAAGAACGCCAACCCAAGGCCAAAGCCGCCGCCCGCGCGTAAGGCCAGTTTCAGGTCGCGCAACAACAGTGCGATCACAGGAAGCCTCCGTCGAAATCGTCGATGGGTTTGGGTTTGGCCTTGTTGGGGCCGACGTCCAGAACCTCTCCGTTCAGTCCAAGGTCGATATGGGTGGCGATCAGGGCGGAACCGCCCTGCCCCAGATGGGCCCGCACAGCGTCGGCAAACATCTGCACGGCGTTTTTATCCAACGACACCGTCGGTTCGTCCAGCATCCAGATTGGCCGTTCGGTGACCAGCATTCGCGCCAACCCAAGCCGCCGTTTCTGGCCCGCCGACAGGTTGCCCGCGTGCCGGTCCGACAGTTCATTCAGCGCAAAAGCGTCCAGCGCCGGCTGGATATCCCGCGTGCCAAACACTGACGCCCAAAAGGACAGGTTTTCAATAACCGTCAATGTCGGCTTCAACCCGTCGGAGTGCGAGGCATAGGCGATCTGATCCTCGGCCCCTTCGATGCGTCCGGCCAAAGGCCGTTGCAACCCGGCCAGCGTCCGCAGCAGCGTCGTCTTGCCGATGCCGTTCGGGCCACGCAGGATCAGCGCCTTGCCGGGCTGCAAAGCAAAGCTTAGCCCTTCAAGCACGGGAACACCGCCACGGGCGATGGCCAAATCGGTCACTGTCAGTGTCATGAAACCCGCTTATCTTATTGCCGTCAGTGGCAAAAGGTCGGATTTGCCGCAGGGTCTGTCGCGACGTCAGACCGGCAGCAAAGCCAGAGCGATCCGGCGACCTTCGGACAAAAGCACGTTATAGGTACGGCAGGCGGCGGGCGAATTCATGCTCTCGACCCCGATACCGGCCTGTTCCAACACATAACGCAGGCCAGTAGGCAAATGGGCAATATCCGGCCCGGTGCCAACAAAAAGCACATCAATCTGATCGGCCAATGCCAACAACGGCGCGGTATCTTCATACCCGCCCCAGCCCTGTGTTCCGCCCGGACCTGTCAGCACTGCGCCCTTATAAGGCTGCCCACCGATGCGAAAGAATCCCGGGCCGTACCCGTCAATTGGTTGGGCATCGCTATAGTCGATTTCATTGAGACGCATGATTTCCCACCTTAATCCAGCAACGGCAAACCCGATATCACCGCCAGAAACACAACCCCGTATGCAACCCGACGATACAGGATATCATAGGCCGGGTCGAACAGCGCCTGTCCGATCAGCGCAGTCGCCAGATAAGGCACGGACAGGATCGGCGTCAGCCAGAGCGCACGTTCGACAATCTGCCCACTTATGGCAAGGCTGGAAATAATGACGATATCACTGGCCGCCAAAAACAGAATGGTGTTCGCCCGCACGGCCTGCGCGCTGCGGGCATTGGCGAGGTAAAAGATAATGACCACCGGACCGGTCAAACCGGTGGTGCCACCGATGACCCCCGACGCGCCGCCAATGGCCAGGCGGCCAACCCAGCCCAATCGCCCATGCCAGCGCCAGCCAGTCACCACTGCGACAAGGGTCAACAAGACAACGCCGGTGACGATCCAGCGCAGCGTCAGCACCTCTGTCACTGACATCAGCCACAGCCCAAAAGGGGCCGTGACCGCAACGGCCGCCACCAGAACGCCGACCTCGGGCTTATCGGCCACACGCCATGCAGTTGGCATCAGCGCTGTGGCCGTGACCGTTCCGGTCAGCATGATGATCAGGATCACCTCGACCATCGGCAAGTACTGCGCGGCAACAGGCACAAAGATCAGCGCCGTGCCAAAGCCCGTGAACCCCCGGACAATTCCAGCGCAAAAGATGGTGAAGGCCATCCAACCCAACCCCGGCGTTGCCAGGGCCAGAGTCAGGCCCTCAGGCATCAATATTGGCAAACTGGTTGCCAGAGGTGTTCGACGGCTTGGACCAGTCGCGTTTGACCCCCAGCCACAGCAGGATGGTCGAGGCCACGAAGACCGAGGAATAAGTCCCCACAATTACGCCCCAGATCATCGCAAAAACAAAACCCCGGATCACATCCCCGCCCAGTACATAAAGCGAGATCAGCGCCAACAAGGTGGTGACCGAGGTCATAACCGTCCGGCTAAGCGTTTCATTGATCGAGATGTTCAGAACCTCTTTCAGGTCCTTCTTCTTGTATTTCCGCAGGTTCTCGCGCACCCGGTCGAACACGACCACAGTGTCGTTCAGCGAATAGCCAACGATGGTCAGCAGTGCGGCAATGATCGCCAGATCAAAGCGGATCTGCAGTTCCGAGAAGATGCCGATGGTCAGGATCACGTCATGCACCAAGGCTGCGACAGCCCCGAGCGCAAACTGCCATTCGAACCGCAGCCAGATATAGACCAGCACCGCGCCAATCGCCAACACCACCGCAATCACGGCGGTCTGGATCAACTCACCCGAGACTTTGGGACCAACGGATTCGACGCTTTCGAACGGCAGGTTCAGCCCGGGGTCGGCGACTGCAAGCACTTCGCCCACCCGGTCAATTACCTCCGAGGTGACAGCCTCGGCGTCTTCCTGGGCCTGAATGCGGATCATCGCGACGTTTTCATCCGGTCCAAAACTGGGATCGAAAATCTCGGTTATGGTCACGTCGCCCAATTCAAGCGGGGCAAGGGCATCGCGATAGACACCCACGTCAATCTCTTGCGTGGACTGTGTTCGGATTGTTGTGCCGCCCCGAAAGTCGATGCCGAAATTCAGCCCCTGCAACATGAAGGACGTAAACGCCACGACCATCATCAGGGCCGAGATACCCAGCCAGATTTTCCAGCGGCTGAAGAAATCGAACGAGGTGTTCTGGGGAACCAGTTTCAGTCTCATGTCAAACCTCGATCATTTTCGGGCGGCGGCGTTCGAACCAAAGGACGATCATCAGGCGCGTCACGAAGATCGCGGTGAAGACCGAGGTCAGAATGCCCAGACCCAGAGTGATGGCAAAGCCGCGCACCGGGCCGCTGCCCATGGCAAACAGGATGACGGCGGTGATGAATGTGGTGACGTTGGCGTCCAGAATGGCCGACAGCGCCTTTTCATAACCCAGCTCAATCGCGCGCGCCGGGCCTTTGGCGGATTTCAGTTCTTCGCGGATACGTTCAAAGATCAGCACGTTGGCGTCCACCGCCATACCGACCGTCAGCACGATCCCCGCGATACCCGGCAAGGTCAGCGTCGCCCCGATCAGCGACAGCAGGCCAAAGATCAGGCCCACGTTGATGATTAGCGCAACATTGGCGAATATCCCGAACAGGCCATAGCTGAGCGCCATGAAAATCAGCACAGCGGCAAAGGCGATGATGGTCGCCACCTTACCGGCGTCGATACTGTCCTGCCCCAACTCGGGGCCGATGGTGCGCTCCTCAAGGAATTCCAGCCCCGCAGGCAGTGCCCCCGCGCGCAGCAGGACGGCCAGATTGGTGCTTTCCTCGACCGTGAAGTCGCCGGTGATGATGCCGGACCCACCGGGAATATGGCTTTGGATCACGGGGGCCGATATCACCTCGTCATCCAGAACGATGGCAAAGGGCGCGCCGATGTTTTCCAGAGTGTAATCGCCGAACTTGCGCGCACCGGACGTGTTGAACCGGAAACTGACCGCAGGGCGGCCGTTCTGGTCGAATGATGGCTGCGCGTCGACCAGTTCTTCGCCAGTGACCACCGGGGCCGCGTCAATGACATACAGCCTCCCCCCCTCATCCAGTGAGGGCACCACTTTCTGTCCGGGGCGAACTACGTCTTCAAGACTATTTGCAGGTCCGTTCACCGGATTGAACGTCAGCTGCGCCGTAGTGCCAATGATCTCTTTCAACTCACCCGCGCTGCCGATCCCCGGAACCTGAATCAGAATGCGATCCGCGCCCTGACGCTGAATGGTGGGTTCGCGCGTGCCGACCTCGTCGATCCGGCGGCGGATGATTTCCAGCGCTTGACGCACTGTTCGATCATCCGAGGCCAGCTTTTCAGCCTCGGACAGCTGCACGATGATTGTGTCACCTTCGGCGCGGGCTTCGATATCGGTTGCGCCAACGCCGGTCAGGGTTTGCACCTGACGCGCCAGACCGCGCACAACCTCCAGCGCGCGGGTCATCCCCTCGGGCTGGCTGATGAGGACGCGAATCTCATCCGGGCTGGATTGTTGCTTGCGGATCGTGCCCACAGTCGCACGTTCATCTCGCAGGGCCTCGCGGATTTCCGGCCACATCGCCTCCATCCGGGATTCGTAGACATCTTCGACTTTAACCTCGGCCAGCAGATGTGCGCCGCCGCGCAGATCAAGGCCCAGATTGACCAGCAATGATGGCAGCCAGCTTGGCCATTGCCCGGCCTTGGCCTGTATTTCGGGTGTGTCGATGCCAAGTTCGATCTCGGTCTTGGCATCGTTCGATTGCTCGACGCGTGTGTAAAACGCATTCGGCAGGGCCATCAGCAAGCCGATCACGCAGACCGACCAGATCAGAACCCGCTTCCAGGTATTAATTTGCAGCATTACCCTGCCTTTTCAAGGAATTATCGCGCGAACTTACTTCGCTGGCTCGGTCTTGTTCAAAACCTGCGCAATGGTCGATTTAACCACACGGACCTTGACGCCCTCGGCAATCTCGACCTCAACTTCGTTGTCGCCTTCCTTGACCTTGGACACTTTGCCGATCAGACCACCCTGGGTGACAACCTGATCGCCCCGGCGCACGGCCTCGACCATGGCCTGATGCTCCTTCATCTTTTTCTGCTGCGGACGGATCAACAGGAAATACATGATCGCAAAGATCAGGACGAGCGGGAGAAACTGGGCGATTGCGCCACCTTCCATAGGATATTCCTTTTTATTGGTATCGCGGAAAGGCTCCGCAAATTTGGCGAGAACCTATTCTCAGAAATGCCTGTTTGCAAGGAAAGGCGGCACAGGTTTTTTCGCAGGTTGCCCCATAATGATCAAAGAATCGGTCAGACGTTGCAGTTATGCCCTAGGAACATGGGCTTGCTTGGATATAGTTGTGCATCAGGAGGCCCAATGACGAAACTATATCAGACCCTTGGCACGATTATGCGCGTGTTGGTTGCAGCGATTTGGGTCACCCTGATTTCGCCCCCCCTGCTGGCGCAAGAGACACCTGCGAACACCAGCGAAACCGAAGAACAGTCGGAGACCTTCAAGGCACCGGTGATCGTGGATGGCGACACCCTGTTCTTTCTGCGCGGCTCAAGCGCCCTGCCCGCGCCCGAACGCGCCGAGCGGGTTCAAAACAGTATTGTCGAAGTCGCGGAAGCATCCGAAGACGCGGACGTACGGGTCACCTTTGAGGAAACCGATCTGGGCATCCGCATTCTGGCTGATGGGGTCGTGGTTTCAATCGTGACCGTCGCAGATGCCGAACTGGACCAGATGGAGCTTGACGTCCTCAGCTTCCTGCATGGTGAGGCTATTGAGCAGGCCATCCTCTCTTACCGCGCCAACCGCACCGAACAGGCGCGCGTGTCCGGCGCGATCGAAGCCGCTGCATGGACCGTCGGGTTTGTCGTATTTATCGTCGTGATTTTTTGGCTGCACCGACGGATACGGCGGCGCACCCTGATAATCGTGCAGCGCTATTTGAAGGATGTGGAAACGGCCACAGCCAAAAGCGTTCAGGCCGAAGCCATCGCCGGGCTGGTCAGATATGGCCTGAATTTCATCCTGCTGATCCTCTTCTTTCTGGGGTTCTACTATTACCTGTCGTTCGTCCTGCTTGCCTTTGCCGAAACGCGGTACTTTGCACAGTTACTGCTGACCTACCTGACACAGCCGGTCCTGCTGATCTTCAAGGGCATCATCAGCTATATCCCCAATCTGATCATGCTGGGCCTGATTGCCTGGCTGGCGACTTACATCATCAAAGGTATGCGCGTGTTCTTCGACGCCGTCGAGGCAGGCACATTCGACATGGGCGACTTCGAAAAACACTGGGTCAACCCGACCTTCAACATCGCCCGTGTGGTCGTGATCCTGATCTCGCTGGTCTTTGCGGTGCCCTATATCCCCGGATCAGATTCGGCAGCCTTCCAAGGGCTGACCATTCTGGTCGGAGCCATGCTGTCGCTGGGCGCGAATTCGGTGGTCAGCAACATGCTGGCCGGGCTGTTTGTGATCTATCGCCGCTCAACCTCGATTGGCGACCGCATCCAGATCGGGGAACATATCGGCGATGTGGTTCAGATCAAGCTGATGGAAACGCATCTGAAATCCATCAAGAATGAGCTGATCTCGATCCCGAATGCGCAGCTGATGAATTCGGATGTGGTGAATTTCTCAAAGAAAACAGACGGCAGCGGGCTGTTGCTGCACACCACCGTCGGCATCGGCTATGAGGAGCCCTCGGAGAAGATCGAGGCGATGCTGATCGAGGCCGCGAACCGCACCAAGGGGATCAAGGCCAAACCCGAGCCGTTCGTGCTGTGGACCGCGCTGGCCGATTACGCGATCAACTATCAGATCAACGGGTATACGACCCGTGGCAGCATCATCCCGAAAATCCGCTCGGACCTGCATCGCAACATCGTGGCTGTGTTCAATGAAAACAATGTGCAGATCATGACCCCGTCCTACATCGCCGATACACCGGAACCGAAAATCCCGACCGAGGAATGGGATGGCCATCTGGCACATGAAGGTGCAGAAGATGCGGACAAGTAGGCGCATTTTCTACGGCGGTGCTACACCCTGCCATTCAGATGGTGCATAAGCGGCTTTAGTGATTCACCCATTTAGGACCTGACCCATGCACGACATCCGCGCCATTCGCGAAAACCCTGCCGCCTTTGACGCCGCCCTTGCGCGCCGTGGGGATGCGCCGGTGTCGTCAGATCTGCTGCGGCTAGACGAAAGCCGCCGGTCCAAGATTCTGGCCGCGGAAACGGCGCAGGCCGAACAGAACAAAGCCAGCAAAGAAGTGGGTGCCGCCAAAGCGCGTGGCGACGAGGATGAATTCCAGCGCCTGCGCGCCCTGGTCGCCGAGAAAAAGGCCGAGATCGCCCGAATGCAGACCGAGGCGAAAGATCTGGACGCGCTGCTGACCGATCAGTTGGCACGCATCGCTAACTTGCCCGCCGATGATGTGCCTGATGGTGCCGATGAAGACGACAATGTTGAGGTCAACCGGTGGGGGGCGCCGCGCAACCTCGAATTTGATCCCAAGGAGCACTACGAGATCCCCGCCGTCGCCGCTGCAATGGACTTTGAGACCGCTGCCAAAACCAGCGGCAGCCGGTTTGTGAACCTGTCGAAAGGCGTCGCCCGCATTCATCGCGCCCTGGCTCAGTTCATGTTGGACACGCATAGCGACAAAAACGGCCTGACCGAGATGCAGACTCCGGTTTTGGTGCGCGATGAGGCCATGTATGGCACGGACAAGCTGCCGAAATTCGGCGAGGACAGCTATCAGACGACCAATGGCTGGTGGTTGATTCCAACGTCCGAGGTCACGCTGACCTATTCGGTGTCCGGTGACATTCTTGACGAAAGCGCCTTGCCCATCCGCATGACCGCCCACACGACTTGTTTTCGGTCCGAGGCTGGCAGTGCTGGCAAAGATACCTCTGGGATGCTTCGACAGCACCAGTTTGAAAAGGTCGAGATGGTCTCGATCACGCACCCGGACAAGTCGGATGATGAGCAAAAACGGATGCTGCGCTGTGCCGAGGACCTGCTGGAGCAGCTGGGTGTCCCCTACCGTACCGTCGCCCTGTGCACGGGCGACATGGGGTTCGGCGCGCGCCGGACATATGACATCGAAGCTTGGTTGCCCGGGCAGGATGCCTATCGTGAGATCAGCTCGGTCTCGACCACAGGTGCGTTTCAGGCCCGCCGCATGAACGCCCGCTTCCGCCCCGAGGGCGGGGGCAAGCCAGAGTACGTTCACACCCTGAACGGTTCGGGCCTGGCTGTCGGACGCTGCCTGATCGCGGTGCTGGAAAACGGCCAGAACGCCGATGGCACCGTAACCCTGCCCGAGGTCCTGAGCCCTTATCTGCGTGGCAAGCTGACCCTGCAAGCGGACGGCACGCTGGCCTGACGAAAAAACCGGCAGCCGTTCAACACGGCGCCGGCCTATGACATTGGAAGGCGGAGAAGGCTTACTTCTTCGCCTTTTTCTTGTCCTTCTTCTTATCTTTTTTCTTGTCGTCTTTCTTTTTGTCGTCCTTCTTGGGCTTTTTGCTCTTCTTGGCCTTGGCCTTCACTTTGTCCTTGGCCTTAGAAAACGCAGCCTCCATTTCTTTGCGCTTTTTGGCGGCCTTTTCGGCCTTTGCTTTGGCCTTGGCCTTTTTCTTGGCCTTGGCCGCAGCCAGATCTGCGGCGGCTTTTTCCTCGGCCGCCTTGCGTGCCGCCTCTGCCGCGCGCTTTTCGGCGGCAGCAGCCGCGACTGTCTTCCGGGCCGCGGGTTTGCGGGCCGGGGTGCTGCGTTTCGAAACAGACTGCTTTCCCGACACGGCATCTTGCGCAGCCGCGATCAACAAGGGCGCGCGGGCCGCGCCGATGCGAGGGACCTTGACCAGATCGGCGGGGGTGGCCTTGGCCAGCGCTTCGGCAGTCTTGAAGCCGTTGGCAATCAGGGATTGGCCAAGTACCTCACCTACGCCTTTGATTTTGGTCACTGCAGTCATCTTCGATCCTTTCATTATCCCCCCGCTCATACCGTATATACACAAGATATACACGTCCGCAAGTCTGTGTACGGGCGGGGAAATTCTTTAACATCAACGGTTATGGGCAAAATACCCTGGGTTGTCCTTTTTGGGAAATGGCACAAGACGTTTGGCATCTTCATCCCAGAGTTTCAGATTAAGCGCCGCCACCGCCTCGGGGAACTTGATCCGGCGCGGCGTATATTCAGGCGGCAGGTTATAGTGGCAGGCCCGCAGCCTGTAAGACGGAATGCGGGCATTGAAGTGATGGATGTCATGCAAGGTAATGCAGGCCACCGCATTATCAAACCACCACCCGAAATCCAGCGCCGACGACCCGTGCAACGCGGCCAGTTTCGGATCAAGATCGGGGCGGCGATCCCAATAGGTGTCTTCAAAGTTATGCTGCAGATAGACCAGAAACACACCAAGCATTCCGCCCAGCAATGAAAACACCAGCCAGACCAGAATACCCGTGCTTCCGGCGATCAGAAAAAGAAGGCCCAGGAAAATCACGATCGACAGGTTGTGCAGCAACACGCCGACCACCCCAAAGCGCACCGTGTTCTTGGGCCAGCGATAGCGGATGAAATAGGTGAACAACGCGCCGACAGGAACCAGAATGAACGGATTGCGATAAAGGCGATAGAACAAACGGGATTTCCAGTCTGCCACGCTCCACTCACGCAGAGTCATAGTGTGTATCTCGCCGGTTTCGCGATGTTCAAGATTGCCGATCCCGTTGTGATGCAGGTTGTGGTTCTGCTTCATGACTTCGAACGGTGCGAAGGTGAAAGGCGACAGCCCGTGCCCGGCCCATTCGTTCTGTTGACGCGTTTTAAACAGCGAATGGTGCCCGCAATCATGTTGAAGCACGTACAGACGCACCGCCGCAAAGGCGAAAACGATCCCTGCGGGGATCATGACGTACCACCGATCGACATAGATAACAGCCAAAGACAGCGATGCGAAATACACCGCAAATGTTCCAAAATAGCTGAGCGCGGCCAATCTGTTGTCCTGAACCGCGTATTGTCTTGTATATTCCCTCAGATCCATCCCGTCCGCCCCCTAACGATGGCCCGGTCAAACCGTCTCAAAAATCAAAATGCGGTCAATCTGCCCACACGCAGCGCGCGAAACAAATGCACGCTAGCGAATGCTAGCGCGGGGAATGGGGGCTGTCACGCCCCTCAGCCAAAAATGCTGAAAATTGGCGCAGTTACGCCTTGCCCTTGAGATGTTTTGCCAGCGCGCCGGCGTTTTTCTTGCGCCGCCCCTTGTAGGGGTTCTTGTCACCCTGCCCGCGCAATGTCAGGCGGATCGGCGTTCCGGGCATGTCAAAATCTTCGCGCAGGCCGTTGACAAGATAGCGCTTGTAACTTTCGGGCATCTTATCGGGATGCGAGCACATGACAACAAACCCCGGCGGGCGGGTTTTGGCCTGTGTCATATAGCGCAACTTGATCCGGCGTCCCTGCGGGGCTGGCGGTGGGTGCTGTTCCAGCATAATAGCCAGCCAGCGGTTCAACGCCGCCGTGGGAATGCGGCGGTTCCAGACATCATGGGCGCGCATAATGGCGTCGCGAAGACGTTCAAGGCCCCTGCCCGTCTTGGCCGAAACCGTAATCAGCGGCGCGCCGCGCAATTGCGGTAGCAAACGCTCAAAGGATTCTTTCAGGTCGCGCAGCTTTTCCTGCTTTTCCTCTTCGATGTCCCACTTGTTGACGGCAACAACCACGGCGCGGCCTTCGCGCTCGGCCAGATCGGCAATGCGCAGATCTTGCTGTTCAAACGGGATGGCAGCGTCCAGAAGGACCACCACGACCTCGGCAAATTTGACAGCGCGCAACCCGTCGGACACGGACAGCTTTTCCAGCTTTTCCTGCACCTTGGCCTTTTTGCGCATCCCCGCTGTGTCGAAAATCCGCATCGGGGTGCTTTCGCCATCGGGGTCTGCCCAATCAATCCGCAAGCTGATCGCATCACGGGTGATCCCGGCCTCAGGGCCGGTCAGCAGGCGATCTTCGCCCACGATCTGGTTGATCAGCGTGGATTTCCCGGCATTCGGGCGGCCGACAACTGCCACCTGCAAAGGTCTGGCGGCGGTGATAAGACGGGCTTCGCCTTCGCCATCCTCGTTCAGCTCGATATTCGTTACAGGAGTATCATCAATTGCCTGTTCTTCTGCCGCATCGGCCAATGGCATGAGGTGTGAATAAAGGTCGGTCATCCCCTCGCCATGCTCGCCTGACAGGCGCACCGGTTCGCCCAGACCCAGGTTATATGCCTCAAGCACCCCAGCATCTGCCGCGTTACCTTCGGCCTTGTTGGCGGCCAGAATCACATGTTTTGATCGTTTGCGCAGGATCTCGGCGAACATCTCGTCGGTGGGCGTCAGCCCCACACGCGCGTCGATCATGAACAGGCAGACGTCGGCCATATCGACCGCACGTTCGGTCAGGCGGCGCATACGCCCCTGAAGGCTGTCGTCGGTGGCGTCTTCAAGCCCTGCTGTGTCGATCACGGTAAAGCGCAGATCACCCAGACGCCCTTCGCCTTCGCGCAGATCACGCGTTACGCCGGGCTGGTCGTCGACCAATGCCAGACGTTTGCCCACAAGGCGGTTGAACAGGGTGGATTTGCCCACATTCGGGCGCCCCACAATGGCGAGGGTCAGCGACATGATACTCAACTTTCAAGACTCAGACGCGCCCTTTAGCGCATCTTGCGGTCAACGGAAAGCGTGCAGTTCACCTTTTGTCGACACAACGTACAACGTTTGCCCTGCCACAACCGGTGCCGTGGTGGCGCCACCGGGCACCTCGACACGGTGAACCAGCGCACCATCGACCGGGTTGAAGAACCGCAAGTATCCGTCATTCGAGGCAATAACGATGCGTCCACCCGCGAGGATCGGACCGTAGTGGGCGAAGATAGGGCCGCGCCGTTTGGGCTTGTCCTTGACAAAGCCCGGCAGGTCCTGCGCCCAGACAACCGACCCGTCAGCGGCGTTCAGCCGAACCAGCTGACTGCGGTCGCTGATCAGGAAAACACTGTTGCCCGCAGGCCAAACAGTATCAACCGCGCCTTCGTCTGCCGTCCATTTCCGTTCACCCGACCCGGAATCGAACGCCACCGTCCGGCCCGAGTGGTTGCCAATGTAAATCGTATCGCCCGCGACCATCGGTCCACCGGTTACGTCCACGATCTGAGCGGCAGCGCGTCCCCTGCGGCCACCCGCGACCGAGGCGTTCCAACGGCGGATACCGCCACGGCGGAAGGTCGCCGCGATATCACCCGATCCAAAGGCAAAGACCGACAGGTCCGACGCAATAACCGGGGCCGGAGCGCCCAAAACATTGCCGACACTGGGTGTGCCCTGAATTTGCCAGGCGACGCGCCCATCTTTTGTATTCACGGTCCAGCCGGTTTCGTCACCCGCGACCAGATACAACAGGCCGCCGTTGACCAAAGGTGCGCCGCTGCCGGTTGCATTCAGCCGCTTTTGCCATTTGAGTGCGCCTGTCTTCGCGTTCAGCGCCGTCAGCCGACCATAGCCAGAGGAGACGTAGAGTACCCCGTTGTCATAGGCCATCCCGCCGCCCGTGGCGTCCGAGTCGCCGTCATTGGGGGGAACCAGGCTCATGCTCCAGGCCACCTGCCCCTGTGCCGTGACCGCAGATACGGTGGCACCGGAATCCAGGGTATAGATCAACCCGCCCGCCACAACCGGCTCGGCCGTGATGCGTTGCTTGCGTGAATCACCATCACCGATGGAGGTCGACCAGATTTGTTGCGGCGTGCTGCGCAGCGCGGCATTTGTCGTCCGGTAAGCAGGGGTGCCCGCGCTTTGGGGCCAGCTGGCGTTTTTGCTTTGCCCCGGAAGGCTGATCGGTTTGGCACCGCGTTTTTCAACGGTTTCCGTGTCCGAGGCCGGTCGGATATCTTCACGCGTACCGGGAAGAATGACTTCGGCTTCCTCACACGCGGCCAGCACAGTCAACGATACTGCGACAACCGACAACCCAATGCGGGAGAATAGACTTGTCACCATGATACTCCGAACTCGCCTGTCATAATTTCTGCGCCCACTCAGCCTTGCCGGGCCGCCAGCGGCTCTGGCTCGCCGCCCAAGGCAACGATCAACTGAGCTGCACGTTGTTGAAGGTCAACACCGATCTCTGCATCCTGGCGCATGGCTTGGAGTCTTTCGATCGCCGCATCGACATTCCCTTCCGAGATGTCGATCAGGGCCAGTTGCTCTTGGGCCAGCAACCGCAGCGGGGCACCCGGTGCGGCCAAAACCTCGAACTGCTGACGACGATCGGCAACGGGCATCGTTTCACTTTGCAGCAACAGCGCCTTGAAACCTGCTATTGCGCGATAGATCTCTGGCAGGTCGCCCTGAACGGCAATAGCGTTCAGGCTGTCCACGGCGTCCTGCCGCGAACCGGCTTCGACCTGCGACGCGGAAAGAAGCATTTTCAGAACGGCGTCGCCACCGGGGGCCTCTGACGCGATACCCTCCAGGCTGCTTGCCCGTTCCGCCGAGTCGTTCTGTGCAAGCGCCTGTAGAATCGCATCGCCCAAATCCTCGGCCTGACCGGTGGTGCGCGCCTTGCGGAATTCATTGAACGCTGCGCCGCCGACGATCAGGATCACGGTCAGAACGCCAACCCAGCCCCACCGACGCAGCAGCAGGAACATGCGGTCGCGGCGTACCTCTTCGGTCACCTCTTCAATAAAACTGTCGACGTCGCTCATCCCTGCTCCCCGGGCTGTGTCTTGCTGTATAGCGCCATGTCATACTCCGGTGCCTTTGCCAAGCCAAGGGTCCGATTTCGCACATTTTCGCGGGTAGATACTGTCCTTGCGAAAAAAAATAAACCGAACTATTCAGTTCAGTGTAGAAAAGATGCATACTTGACCCCATTTTCAAGCATGCGCGCCGAAGGACAATCGGCGAAGAATTCTGGGAGAAGTTCTGTATGCGTTTGATTTCATTCGTGAACGCGTTTTTGGTGATTGTCGCCTTGTTCTTTTTGGTATTCGAGCGGGACGCATTATTTGCCTTTGCCGGGCGGGGCGAAGCGGACGACAGCACCGCGCCCGAGGCAGAATCAATCGATGATGCGGCCTCGGATCAGGCTGAAATTGGCGTGGTCGCTTTCCGCTCTGTGGCGCAGGAAGTCGATAGCGCCGTGTTGTTGCGGGGCCAGACCAAGGCCAATCGGCAGGTCGAAGTGTTGGCGGAAACCACCTCGCCCGTAATCTCGGAACCCAAGCGCAAGGGCACTTTTGTCGAGGCGGGCGATTTGCTGTGCGAACTCGACCCTGGCACCCGCCCGGCCAGCCTGGCCGAGGCAATGGCCAACAAGCTGGAGGCCGAAAGCCGCGTGCCCGAGGCCGAAGCCCGCCTCGAAGAAGCTCATGCGCTTGTTGCTGAAGCGGACAACAACCTGACGGCGGCACGAAAGCTGTCGGAAACCGGTTTTGGGTCAGAGACCCGCAGAATTTCAAGCGAAGCCGCGATGAGCACCGCCGAAGCCGGTGTGAAATCCGCCGAGGCTGGGCTTGAAGCCACCCGCGCCGGGATCGAAGCCGCGTCCGCTGCAGTCGAAGCGGCGCAGCGCGAAATCGAACGCCAGACCATAGAAGCCCCCTTCAAGGGCTTGCTGGAAAGCGATACCGCCGAACTGGGCAGCCTGATGCAGCCCGGGTCGCTATGCGCAACCGTTATTCAGCTTAATCCAATAAAGCTGGTCGGCTTTGTACCCGAGGCCGAGGTAAATCGGATCACCGTCGGTTCGGAAGCGTCTGCACAACTGGTTACCGGCCTTCAGGTCGCGGGCCGCGTGACTTTCCTGAGCCGGTCGGCGGATGAGATCACCCGCACCTTCGAGGTCGAGATCACCGTTCCCAACCCTGAACTTTCCATTCGCGACGGCCAGACCGCCGATATCCGCATTTCAGCCGAAGGTGCCAAGGCGCATCTGTTGCCGCAATCGGCGCTGACGCTGAACAAAGAAGGCCAAGTTGGTATCCGCACCGTCAGCCTGGGCAATGCCGTCGATTTCATGCCCATCCGCCTGTTGCGCGACACCGCGCAGGGCGTCTGGGTCGGAGGGTTGCCTGAAACCGTGGACGTCATTGTCGTCGGACAAGAGTTCGTAACCAAGGGCGTTGTGGTCAAACCCACATATCGGGAAGCAACAGAATGACCGGGATCGTCAGTTGGGCCGCAGGCCGGGCCAGAATGGTCATGGCCTTTATCGCAATCTCGCTGCTGGTCGGCGGGTATGCGTATGTTGGGCTGCCGAAAGAGGGTGAGCCCGATATCGAAATTCCGGCTCTGTTCGTCTCTGTCCAATTCCCCGGCATTTCTGCGGAAGATTCGGAAAACCTGCTGATCAAGCCAATGGAAACCGAACTGGCGGATCTGGATAATCTCAAGGAAATGACCTCGACCGCCGCCGAAGGTTATGCCGGTGTTGTGCTTGAATTCGATTTCGGCTGGGACAAGACCGCGATCATGGCCGATGTGCGCGATGCCATGAACAGCGCGCAGGCTGACTTCCCCGAAGGGGCCGAGCAGTATTCCCTGAATGAAATCAACTTCTCGGAATTCCCCATCGTCATCGTCAATCTGACGGGCGCGGTTCCGGAACGCACAATGGCGCGTGTTGCCAAGGATTTGCAGGACGAACTGGAAGCGATGGATTCGGTGCTGGAAGCAGGCATCGCGGGCAACCGGGATGAGCTGCTTGAGGTTGTCATCGACCCCCTGCGGCTGGAAGCTTACAACGTCACAGCAGCCGAGCTGATCAATGTTGTGCGGAACAACAACCAACTGATTGCCGCCGGTGAAGTCGAAACCGAACAGGGCACCTTCTCGGTCAAGATCCCCTCGTCCTTCAAAACGGCGCAGGACGTGTACGCCTTGCCGGTCAAGGTCAATGGCGACCGGGTTGTCACTTTGGGTGAGTTGGCCCAGATCAACTATACCTTCGAAGACCGCGAGGGCACCGCGCGCTTCAACGGAGAGGCCACGGTCGCCCTGCAAGTGGTCAAGCGCAAAGGATACAACCTGATCGACACGGTCGAAGATGTCAAAAAGACCATCGCCGCCGCTCAGGAAAAATGGCCTTCGGACTTGCAGGCTGCCGTTGAACTGGGGACATCGAATGACCAAAGCCGCATCGTCGGTTCCATGGTCAGCCAACTGGAAGGCTCTGTTCTGACGGCCATCGCGCTGGTGATGATCGTCGTTCTGGCCTCACTTGGGACGCGCGCAGCGCTGTTGGTGGGCTTTGCCATCCCGACCTCATTCCTGTTGTGCTTTGCCTTCCTTGCGGTGATGGGGGTCAGCATCTCGAATATCGTGATGTTTGGCTTGATCCTTGCGGTCGGGATGCTGGTCGACGGGGCCATTGTGGTCGTCGAATACGCGGACAAGCGCATCAGCGAGGGCGTTGGCCCGATGCACGCCTATGTCGAGGCGGCACAGCGGATGTTCTGGCCCATCGTGTCGTCCACGGCGACGACGCTATGCGCCTTTCTGCCCATGCTGTTCTGGCCCGGCGTTCCCGGCGAATTCATGGGAATGCTGCCCGTCACGCTGATCTTTGTGCTGTCGGCCTCGCTGATCGTGGCGCTGATCTACCTGCCGGTTATGGGCGGTGTTTCTGGCCGCATGAGCCGCTTTTTCGACCGCACAGCAGATTGGCTGCGGGGCCGCACGTCGTGGTGGGTTCGGGCTGCGATGGTTCCCCCGTCGCTGGTCCTGATTTTCCTGGGCGCGATGCAGGTCCTGAACCCCGCCTATCTGTTGCCAGCGGATACTTGGGGGGCTTTGCCTTTCGGGGCCGTTGTATTCCTGCTGGGTGCCTTTGCCGGGTCCGTGACCCTTAGCGCGGTCAAGATAGAACGCGCCCCTGATCCGCATGTTCACACAGTGCGTGAGCACACGCCATTCGGCCATGTCATCAAGTTTCTGGTTGGCAATCCGATCATGCCGATCGTTTCCATCGTTGTCGTCGGCCTGTTGGTGGCGACGGTGATAACGACCTTCGCAAGCAACAATCGCGGCGTGGAATTCTTTGTCGAAAGCGAGCCGGAACAGGCCACCGCCTATGTCCGTGCCCGCGGTAACATTTCGCTGGCCGAGAAAGACGCGATGGTTCTGGCCGCCGAGGACATCATCCGCGCGCATCCCGCTGTCATCAACGTATTCTCCTTTGCCGGAGAAGGCGGCCTGAACCAGAACAACGGTGGCGCAGAAGCGCCCAAAGATACGATCGGTCGGGTTCAGTTCGAAATCATCCCCTGGGAAGACCGCCCGAACGTGTCAGAGCCCATCCTGGGCGGCCTGATCGACCGGCATACAGTGGCGCCGGAATATGACGGCGACTTTGTTCTGGAGGAGCTGACCGAAGAGCTGGCGCAAATTCCCGGCATCAAGGTCGAAATCCTGGCGCTTGCAGGTGGTCCGGCCTCGGCGAAACCTGTTCATCTGCGTATCAAGGGCGACGCTTGGGAAGACCTGACCGCGGCCACCCTGTCCGCGCGTGAGGTCTTCAACACGACCCCCGGCCTGATCAAGGTCGAAGACACCCTGCCCCTGCCCGGCATCGACTGGCAGATCGACGTGGATGTGGCCAAAGCGGGCCGGTTTGGCGCGGATGTCGCCACCGTTGGCGCAATGGTGCAATTGGTTACGCGCGGCCTTCTGCTGGGTGAAATGCGCCCGGACGGCGTGGATGATGAGATCGAAATCCGCGTCCGCCTGCCGAATGAGGACCGGGTCCTGTCCACCCTCGATACGCTCAAGGTGCGCACGGCGGACGGATTGGTGCCGCTGTCAAACTTTGTCACGCGCAAGCCGGTGGCCAAGCTGGCCGAGATCAACCGGATTGATCAGCAGCGTTATTATGATGTCAAAGCGGATGTTGAACCCGGGCTGATCCAAGTCGCAGCCGTCGTCCCTGGCGCTGGGGCGGAACAGGGTGCGGACAAGCAACGTCTGGCCATCGTTCGACCAATGCAGGAAGGCGTTACGCCAGCAGGTCAGACAATAGAAAAAGGCGACGGTACGACCTATGAACTGGTTGCACTGATGGGGGCTGAAAATGTCGGTGCGCTGCGCTCTAAAATCGCATCTGGTGATGTCATTTTCTCACCGATCAACCCCAACGAGAGAATTGCGTTCCTGACTGAATGGCTGGAGACCGCCCCCTTCGGCAGCGCCATCAGCTGGGAATGGACGGGCGATCAGGAAGATCAGGCTGAATCCGGGGCCTTCTTGTTGAATGCGTTTGCAGGTGCCCTTGGGCTGATGTTCGTGATCCTGCTGGCGCAGTTCAACTCGTTCTACAACTCGGTTCTGGTCCTGCTGGCCGTAGTTTTGTCGACCGTCGGTGTTTTGATCGGGATGATGGTGATGCAACAGCCGTTCTCGATCATCATGACGGGCACGGGCATCGTGGCGCTGGCTGGGATCGTGGTGAACAACAACATCGTTCTGATCGACACCTATCAGGAATACAGCCGTTACATGCCCCGGATCGAGGCCATCATCCGCACGGCCGAGGCGCGTATCCGTCCGGTTCTGTTGACCACGCTGACCACGATGGCGGGCCTGACCCCGATGATGTTCGGACTGTCGCTGGACTTTATCAATGGCGGCTATTCCATCAACAGCCCAACCGCGCTGTGGTGGACCCAACTGGCCACTGCCGTGGTGTTCGGGCTGGGCATCGCCACGGTTCTGACCCTTATCGTGACCCCATCGCTTTTGGCGCTGCGGGTATGGGTCATGACCTTCGTGGTATGGCTGTTCAAGGTTATCACCCGTGCGGCGGCAGGCCATTCCAGTCAGGTGGCGCAGGACATGGCCATAGGCAAAGAAGCGCTTCAGGCGCAGGCGACTGAGGTTGTCTGGGGCGACAGCACGTCCCCTTCAGAACCCGAACTGACAAACGAACAGGAACCGGATCACCCATCCGGTCCGCCGCTGAAGGCCGCTGAGTAAACCCCAATCGGGGCTGGTTCTTCCAGCCCCGCTTTGCGTTACAGGCGTGTCCAGGACTGGTGCGCGCAGATGTGATGCTCGCACCCTTTGACCTTGAGGGTGTCGCCCTGAAGGGTCATCTGGGGAACCGCGTCCACGTTGATAAGCGGCACCCAGAACTCTCCCCCGCCGTATTTGCCGGCCCCCTGACTTGCGACATCCCAGAACAGTTTCTTGCCAATGTTGGGGGTCTGCACTTCTTTGCCGGACTTGTCATAAGCGGACAGTATCTTGCCGCAGAATTTATCACCGCAGGCCGTGATCTGAATATGAGAAGTCAGTTCTTTGCGATCCGGCTCGGTTTTCCAGACGCCCTCGATGGGGTCACCCGCAGCCAGGCCCGGGGAGAGAAATACACCAGCGCAAAGCGTGGATATTACAGTTTTTCGGATGAGATTTCGCATAACAACACCTCTGACTTGGGGCCAAGATTGTATCATAGTTTTCCGCCGAGCGGCCGTGCCCTAGGCGGCTTGCGTGTCCGATTGCTGACGGTTCCAAAGTTGCGCATAGCGGCCTTCGTGTCGCAGCAACGCGTCATGCGTGCCCTGTTCCAGAATTTCGCCACGTTCCAGCACAACAATTTGGTCCGCTTCAGCAATGGTGCTTAGACGGTGGGCGATGGTCAGAACCGTCCGCCCCTCGCCCGCACGTGCCAGGGCGTCCTTTATGTCCCGCTCGGTATCCGTATCCAACGCCGATGTCGCCTCATCCAACAACAGGATCGGAGGGTTCTTCAGCAGGGTCCGCGCAATACCAACACGTTGCTTTTCGCCGCCCGACAGCTTCAGGCCACGTTCACCAACCTTGGTGTCATAACCTTCGGGCAAGGTGACGATGAAATCGTGAATCTGTGCCGCCCTTGCGGCGGCTTCGACGTCTTCCTGCGTTGCACCGTTGCGGCCATAAGCAATGTTGTACCGGATGGTGTCATTGAACAACACCGTGTCCTGCGGCACCACACCGATAGCGGCGTGCAGGCTGGACTGCGTTACATCGCGCACATCCTGCCCGTCGATCTTCAAGGCGCCGCCGGTCACGTCATAGAACCGGAACAGCAGCCGCCCGATGGTCGACTTGCCCGACCCCGTGGCACCGACAATGGCCACCGTCTGCCCTGCAGGAACCGTCAGCGAAATACCCCTGAGGATTTCACGGTCGGCGTCATAGCCAAAGCGCACATTGTCCAACGTGACCTCGCCCCCCGAAACGACAAGATCGCGCGCGCCGGGTTTGTCGGTGACTTCGGCGGGTTGCCCTAGCAGGTCGAACATCTGCCCCATATCCACCAGCGACTGACGGATTTCGCGATAGACCGTGCCCAGAAAGTTCAACGGTACGGTAATCTGGATCATATACGCATTGACCATGACGAAATCGCCCACCGTCAGCCCGCCATTCTGCACGCCGATCGCCGCCAGAACCATCACGCCGATCAGGCCACAGGTGATCAGGAAGGATTGCCCAAAATTCAGAAATGCCAGCGAATACGCAGTCTTGAGCGCGGCCCCCGCATACGCCTTCATCGAGACGTCATACCGTTCAGCTTCGCGGGTTTCCGCGTTGAAATACTTGACCGTTTCAAAGTTCAGCAGGCTGTCGATTGCGCGTTGGTTGGCCTCGGTGTCCTGATCGTTCATCTCGCGCCGCAGCTTCACCCGCCATTCGGTCACCGCGAAGGTGAACCAGATGTACAGCGCGATGGTCACAGCGACCACGACCAGATACCACACGTCGAACAGCCACATCAGGATGATCGCAACCAGAAGCAGCTCCAGGATCAGCGGCCCGATAGAGAACAGCAAGAACCGCAGCAGGAATTCCACACCCTTCACGCCGCGCTCGATAATGCGGCTCAGACCTCCGGTGCGGCGGGTTACGTGATAGCGCATGGAAAGCTGGTGAATATGCTGGAACGTCTCAAGCGCAAGGGCCCGCAGCGCCCGCTGCCCCACAGGCGCAAAGGCCGCGTCGCGCAACTGTTGAAAGCCGACGGTCATCATTCGTGCGACACCGTAAGCCACGGTCAACCCCACAGCGCCCAGCGCCAGCGGCGGAACGCCTTCATTCGCCAGCCCATCGACCGCGCCTTTGTACAGGATCGGGGTATAGACCGCGATCAGCTTGGCGATCACCAACATGCCCATGGCCAGCGCAACGCGGCGTTTTACCCACGGCTCGTCTTCGGGCCACAAGTAGGGCGTGACTTTCCGGATCGTGCGCCAGCCAGAACGGCGCTCGTCGGTTTCTGGCATGTCGTCAGAGTTCATTGGGGCTGTCCGTCTCATCACGTACCTGAACTTCGGTCAGAGATAGCCCCTGCCCCAGCATGGGCCAGGAGCAGGGGTTTATTCGGGTATCGTAAAGACCTGCCCCGGGTAGATCAGGTCAGGGTCCCGGATCGCGCCCCGGTTGGCTTCGAACAGCTTCACATACAGAACGCCGTCTCCGAATCTTTCACGCGACAATGCCCAAAGGGTATCGCCCTCTTGGACGGTCACGGAACGGATGGCGGGTGTTCCCGCTTCGGTCGCGGGCGTGTCAGAGACGTCGGCGGCGCGCAGCACGTCCAACGGCTCGCGTTTGAAGGGGGTTTCCAATCGGCTGACCACGGTGCCGTCGGCCGCAACCTCATCCAGACGCAGGGTATAGACACCTGGGTCGATGCCCTCCAGCTCACTACGCCATTTTCCGTCTTCGGCAGGTGCCAGATCGGCCACCAACCGGTTGTCCAGATACAAACGTATCGCAGAGCCGTCCGGCACCCGGCCCGTCAGTTCGACGCCACCCGCGTTCGAATAACCGATGGTGTCCAATGCAACCTGATCCGGCGCGCCGGGTTGCGGCGTCAGTGGCTGCACAAGCTCGACACCGTCTTCGCCCGACCGCAGAATGGCAATCTGCTGGCCCGGCGCATCGTCCGCGGTTTCCTCGGCTGGGGCCTGTGCCGTCTGGTCAGGCTGATCTTCGACGGGTTGGGCCGGTGCCTCGGCCACCTCCGCCTCGCCGTCTGTCGGCGCGGATGCCTCTGCGGCGGGTGCTTCGGCGTCGGGCACGTCGGGCACAAGGTTCTCGGCTGTTTCCACACCTGTCACAGCTTTGTCTTCGGGTTCGGGCGCGGGCAAGGCCGCAATGACGTAATCATCCGACCGCACGGGCTGATCGCCGCCTGCCACCTCAAGCGTCAGACCCCGGGCATCATTGGAAAAGGGGATCGACACGAATTCCGCAAACTGGCCGCTGGGATCAACGGTAAAACTGTGAACCTGCTCACCATCCAGCAAGACGCGAACATCCGCACCCGGTTCGGCGTTGCCGGACAACACGGCGTTGCCGTCGCGTTCCACAAAGATCTGATCCAGCGTTGGCGCAACCTCGGCCGCCTCTTCCGGCGCAGCGGTATCGGGCACAGACGTGCTGTCTTCGCTAACATCCGCAGATGTGGCGTCATCGCTCTGGGCGACTTCATCGGTGGGCTGGACCGCAACATCCGTTTGCGGCGCGGTTCCTTCCGGGTCGCCACCACTGATGCCGGACAGGAATAACCCGCCAGCCCCTGCCACCACTACAATACCGGCGATCACCCCCCAGATGAAAGTACCGGAGCGTCCGCTTCCTGACTCGGCGTTCATTCTTTTCCTTTCACTCCGCAGGGCAAGTGCTTTGACTATAACACATTCTGCCGAACGGTTGAGCCAATCTATCAATCCCGCTATCACGGGTCAAAACCTCAGGCACAACCCCGGAGAAGCCATCTGATGTCTCAGAAATCCATCTGTGTGTATTGCGGGTCACGCAATGGCGCGAATTCGGCCTATTCTCAGGCCGCGCGGTCCTTTGGAAGCTTGCTGGCGCGGGAAGGTTGGCGGCTGGTTTATGGCGCGGGTGATGTCGGTTTGATGGGCGAGGTCGCGCGTGCGGCCCAGACCGCAGGGGGCGAGACATTCGGCGTCATCCCCGTGCATCTGGTCAACCGCGAAGTCGGTAAAACCGACCTGACCCATTTCGTGATCACCGAAACGATGCACGAGCGCAAGAAGGTCATGATCATGAACGCCGATGCCGTTGTGGTTCTGCCGGGTGGTCCGGGGTCACTGGACGAGCTGTTTGAGGCACTCACGTGGCGGCAGTTGGGCCTGCATGAAAAACCCATTCTGGTGATGAATGTGGATGGCTATTGGGATGCTCTGCAGTCGCTGCTGGATCATGTGATCGGCCAGGGCTTTGCCGATAGCACGCTTGCCGACTTCGTCACCTGGGTCGACGACGCCGAAACAGCGATGACAGCCCTGCGCGAGAAACTGACCTGAGGCCACCCGGGCTAACGGGCGGCCTGAGCCGCCCGTTGAAGGGATCACGCAAAGCGGGGTGCGGGTTTCAGACGCTGGGTCAGGACTTGTTCGACCTTGTGCAGCGGGTGATTTGTCAGGGTCCTGTCCACTTCGGCCACGACCTTGGCCAGAACCTTTCCATGCAGGCGACGGCGCAAAAGGCCCAGAACATGCGGACTGGCAACAAGCACCAGCCGCTCAAACGACCCCTTTAGCCCCTTGCGGTTCAGCAAATTGGCCAGATCCTGAACAAACAGAGACTTGGCGTGGGTTTTCCATTTCGGTTCCTCAACGGCGAACTTTTGATTTGGCCCGCGATCATATCGACGCCCGGCCCGGTCCGATGGTTTGGGGCTCGGTGCGTCCTGTTCCTCGACCGAGACAACAACCAGATTTGGATCTTCGGCGTCGGTGATATTCTCCATGAACAACGCCTTTTCCCCGTCAGCTATGACAACCCATGTTCCCTGTTCAAGTGCGACCATTGTGATCTCCTGTTATGGCGTGTGTGGCCATCCCTCTTTCGTCAGGCACAGTTAAACCCTGACGCGCCAGTGGAATTTCGGCGCGTTGCCTGATGATTATGTCTTTGGTTGGCGGCTCTCTCCCTCCGCCTAACCTAAGGTAAGCAATGATGGGCGGCGTACAATCCATCTCAGGATGAAACTTTATTCATCAGCAGGTTTCCTCCTGCCGGACCGACAGCCAGCCCGACGGAAAACCCGCACACGACAACAAAAAAGACCTGCCAGCGTCACCGCCAGCAGGCCCTTGATAAACCCTTGTCGGGTTAATGGTTACATCCGCGACGCAACGTTTTCCCAGTTCACCAGATTATCGAGGAAGTTCGACAGGTAAACCGGGCGCTTGTTGCGGAAGTCGATGTAGTAGGAATGCTCCCACACGTCGCAACCCAGCAGCGCGGTCTGACCAAAGCACAGCGGGTTCACGCCGTTTTCAGTTTTGGTCACGGCCAGCGAGCCGTCAGCGTTCTTGACCAGCCATGCCCAGCCCGAACCGAACTGACCGGCACCAGCGGCGCTGAACTGCGATTTGAATTCATCAACCGAGCCAAAGTTTTCGGTCAGAGCTTTTTCCAGCTCACCGGGCATGGCATTGCCGTCGGGGCCCATCATTTCCCAGAACTGGTTGTGGTTCCACAGCTGGCTGATGTTGTTGAAGATGCCATTCTGCGCGACGGCGGATTTGTCGTAGGTGCCAACGATTGTCTCTTCCAGCGACTTGCCGTCCCACTCAGTCCCTGCGATCAGCTTGTTGCCGTTGTCGACATAGGCCTTGTGGTGCAGATCATGGTGATATTCCAATGTTTCCGCGGACATACCCTTGGCTGCCAGCGCGTCATGTGCATAAGGAAGATCAGGAAGTTCAAAAGCCATGTCGGCCCCCTGTTAAAATGATTGTTGCGGTTCCAAAGGTTAAATGCTTTGGCAACCGCCGCAGGTCAAGGGCCGAGGCAATAAAACCCGGAGGTCCGCGATGCTTACCCAGGCGCGCAAGATGTTCTACCGCGCCCGCGGATATTATGCTGGCAACCTGAATGGTCAGCCATTCCGCCTGGACCCCTATCACTCGAAATTCTGGCGCAAGGCGTCGGCGGGCAACTGGGAGCCCGAGACTTTTACCGTTCTGGACGAATACCTGTCGCCCGACCGGGACTATCTGGATATCGGCGCGTGGATCGGCCCGACGGTTCTGTACGGGGCCAGCAAGGCGCGGCGTGTCTGGTGTTTCGAACCCGACCCTACGGCCTTTCGTTATCTGGCGTGGAACCTGGACCTGAACGGGATCACCAACGTGTCGGCCTTTGGCGTGGCGCTGTCGGATCAGTTCGGCGTGGCCCGCATGGCATCCGTCCGTGGAGAACCCGGCGATTCCACCAGTTCGCTGCTGCATGACGGCGCGCATGGCAGCGATGCGCTGACCATCGCCTGGGACCAGTTTGAAGCGGTCAATGACCTGTCAGCGGTATCGCTGGTGAAAATGGATATCGAAGGGGCAGAATTCTTTGTCCTGCCAACGGTGTTGCCATGGCTGAAACAACATCGCCCAACCTTGCTGTTGTCACTTCATGCGCCCCTGTTGGCCGAAAAGGACAGGCGCGACAAAGTCAAAAAACTGCTGGAGCAGCTAAACTTCTACAGTCGTTTGTCCGACGAAAAGCACAAATCAATTTCCGCAGAGGATTTGCTGTCTCATACCGCTTTGTCCCAGTACCAGACAGTATTGTTGCAAAAGTAGAGCAGTCGATCTGATTTTACCTTTTTACGGGACTTATAAGTTGCGCTTCCCCTTTGAATCCGGCGACCTGAATTCATCTAATTTAGCGAGAGACGACTGATGAAAAAAATAATTCTGGCCTGCGTTGCAGCACTGTCCGTGCAAACAGCATGGGCTGACACCGTTGAATACAAATGCAATATTACAAAGCCGGACAGCCATGGCTGGATTGCACCCGAATACCACTTTCAGATAGATGCCGACACTGGTCAGGCCAAAGTCGTCAGTGGGCATCACGACTGGACCAAAGCAAAGCTGAAAGTGAAAAAAGGGAACGAGTATCGAGTCCTTTGGAACGTCACTCTGCGATCAAGCGAAGGCCAGAACCTGCGTATGAAGTATCAGGCCAACTTTGATGCGGCGAAAACTACGGTCCGGGTACGCGCCAGTTTTTCACATATAAATGCTTCCAACAAACCTTATGGCTCTGGGGTCTGCAGTGTTGTCACTGGTTAAAGAAAAGCCCCGGTTTGAACGGGGCTTTTTTCTTTTCCGATGTCAGTACACCCCAACCTCACTGCCGGGTTGTGCCGCAACCTTGAGAAGTTTGAACACGTAATCCGCCGCCGACCGAAAACAGACGACGCGGAAGGTTTCGTCGTCGTCCATCCAGAACGCGCCCGCCACCTGTGCCAGACGCGAACGGCGGATTTGACCGGGCTGAAAGGCCTCGGCCGACAGATCGACCGGGGCCAGTTTGCCCATCACTTCACGCGCGTTGGCGCCAGCGATACGGAACACCGCGCGGGCGTCCGAGACGTTGACTGCCAGCGCATGAACTCCGCTAAGTGCGTTGCTCATCACGGCCAGTTTGGTTTCAACCTCGGCATAAGGGACCAGCACCAGAAGTTCGTCGGTGGACATCCAGCAGACACCGGTGTCGCCCTTGATCAGCGCCTCGCGCTGGCCGGGCACTTTCTGCCCGGTGGCGTCTTTGACGGCCTTGATCAGCACCTTGTCGGACAGGTCGCCCCGCAGGGTGATCATACCTTGCAGGCCGCATTCTTCGACCTTGGCGATGCCGGTATAGCTGGCGTGGTTCAGTGCGCTGATGGGTTCAGACATTCTGCTTCTCCCCGTCCTTGTCGAAAAAGATCGGGTCCACGATCTTGGCTTTGTAGGATTTACCGTCGGTGCCCGGGAACTCGACAATCTCACCCATGCGATCGGGGCCGTGCTTGATCAGGCCCATGGCGATGCCCTTGCCCAGATTGGCCGAGTAATAGGTCGAGGTCACGCGCCCGATCATGTTGCGCTGACCATTGGCGTTGACGCCCTCGCCCACCGCATAGGCACCATCGGGGATGACAGACCCATCCACAGTCTCAAGCCCGACCAGTTTCCAGCGTTCGGGATCGGCCATATGGGTGCGCGAATGGGCGCGCTTACCCAGATAGTCCTCTTTCTTTTTCGACAATGCCCAGTGCAGCCCCAAATCCTGTGGGATCACGGTGCCGTCGGTCTCGTCGCCGATCATGATAAAGCCCTTTTCGGCCCGCAGGATGTGCAGACATTCAGTGCCATATGGCATCACGCCGAACTCTTTTCCTGCCTCTGTCAGGGCATCCCAGAACGCCTGGCCCTGCGATGCGGGCACGGCAAGTTCATACGACAGCTCACCCGAGAACGAGATGCGATAGGCGCGGCAATCAAAGTCACCGATCTTGCCATCCCGCCATTCCATGAAGGGCAGCGCCTCTTTCGACAGATCCATGCCGCCCAGTTTCTCAAGCACCTTGCGGGCGTTGGGGCCAACAACGGCGACCTGCGCATATTGCTCGGTCACGTTGGCGACATAGACTTTCCAGTCCCACCATTCGGTCTGCAGCCATTCTTCCATGTGACCATGGATACGTTCCGCCCCGCCGGTGGTGGTGTGGCACAACCACGTATCCTCGTCGATGCGGGCGACAACGCCGTCGTCGATCAGAAAGCCGTTTTCCGAACACATCAGGCCATAGCGGCATTTGCCGACCTTCAGCGTGGACATCATGTTGGTGTACATCATGTCCAGGAATTTGCCCGCATCGGGGCCTTTGACGATCAGCTTGCCCAGCGTGGATGCATCCAGCAGCCCGAGGTTTTCGCGGGTATTCTTCACCTCGCGGTTCACGGCGTCATGCACGGATTCACCGGGACGGACATAGGCATAGGTCCGGCGCCAATGGCCGACCGGCTCCCAATCCGCGCCATTCTTGTCGTGCCAATTATGCATCGGCGTTTGACGGATCGGCTGGAACACGTCACCGCGTGCCTCGCCGCCGATAGACGCCATCGAAATAGGTGTGTAGGGCGGGCGAAAGGTGGTGGTGCCGACCTTTGGAATCTCCGAATCCAACGCATCAGCAAGGATCGCCAGTCCGTTGATGTTGCTCAACTTACCCTGATCCGTCGCCATACCCAAAGTGGTGTAACGCTTGGTATGCTCGACACTCTCGTACCCTTCGCGGGCGGCCAGTTGGACGTCGGATACTTTGACGTCGTTCTGGAAATCAAGCCACGATTTCATTCGCAGCTGAATGTCGGCATTGGCAGGCATCAGCCACACCGGCTCCATCGGGGCCTCTGCCACATCCGCGCCTTTGGGGGCATCCGCTGTAACCGGCGTGAACCCTGCGGCGTTAGAGGCCGCCTCGCCGGCGGTTTGCGCATCGAACAGGACATCCTGCAACGGCATCGCTCCGTTTGCGGCACCGGCCGCGACGACAAAGCCCTCGCCGTTTGCGCCCAGCGGCGGGCGTTCGGGGTCCGGGTGGAAATGGGCGTTCGCCTCATCCCAAAGCAACTTGCCCCCGCAATGGGACCACATATGCACGACCGGAGACCAACCACCCGACATGGCGACCGCGTCGCATTCGATTTCCTCGCGTGCGCCACCGATGCCGTCCTGATTGCACAGCGCCACTTTCTTGACGCGTTTGCCGCCTTTGACCTTGGCGATGGCCTTACCCGGATCAACGCGGATACCAAGCTGACGCGCTTCTTCGGCCAGCGGTCCGGCTGTTGCCCTAGCGTCAACAACACGCAAGATATCCACACCCGCCTGTTTCAGGATAATCGCAGTGCGGTACGCGTCGTCATTGTTGGTGGCGACAATGACCCGGTCACCTGGGGTCACACCCCAGTTCACCACGTAATCGCGCATGGCCGAGGCCAGCATGACACCCGGCACATCGTTGCCCGCAAAGGATAATGGCCGCTCAATTGCACCCGTAGCGGTTACAATCTGCTTTGCGCGGATACGCCACAAACGGTGACGCGGGCCTTGTGCGCCCGGTTTATGGTCTGTCAGACGCTCATAACCCAGCACATAACCATGATCATAAACGCCGGCACCCATGCACCGGGACCGCATCGTGACGTTGTCCATTGTTTCGAGTTCGGAAACCAATTGTTCCACGAACTTATCCACAGGCTGGCCGTCAACGGTTCCGCCATCGACCGGCGCACGCCCGCCCCAATGGGCGGTTTGTTCGATCAGCATCACCTTGGCACCGGACTGCGCCGCCGCTTTGGCGGCCTGAAGCCCCGCAATACCGCCACCGATTACCAGAATATCAGTGAAGGCATAGAAGTGTTCATAGGTGTCCGCATCCCGGCTGTCTTTGTCGGGCGCCTTGCCCAGACCCGCCGACTGGCGAATGAAGGGTTCGTAGACATGTTTCCAGAACGGTTTGGGGTGGATGAACATCTTGTAATAGAAGCCCGCCGGCAGAAAACGCGACAGATGTTTGTTCACGGCCCCGATGTCGAACTCCAGGTTCGGCCAGTGGTTCTGCGAGGCCGAAGTCAGGCCATTGAACAGCTCGGTCGTGGTGGCACGTTGGTTCGGCTCAAACCGATTGCCCTGCCCCAGACCGACCAGCGCGTTGGGTTCTTCGGCACCACTGGCGACAACGCCGCGCGGACGGTGGTATTTAAACGACCGGCCCATCATCATCTGATCGTTGGCCAGCAGGGCCGAGGCAAGCGTGTCGCCCTCATACCCCTGCATCGAGGTGCCGTTAAAGGTAAAGGTGACCTGTTTCGACCGGTCGATCAAACGGCCTTGTTTTGCGAGACGGGTGCTCATGGTGCGGACCTTTCGCGGATGGAAGCGTCAAAGCCTCCGGCGGGAGTATTTTGGATAAGATGAAGCATCAGGAGAACTCTCTCCACGTCCATCCCGGGCGCTTGGCAGTGATGGCATCCTTGATCTTTTGCGGTGGCTCAAACACCTGCGCAGAATAAGTTCCGAACACTTCGAGCGTCTGGGTGCAACGGGCCGCGTGGAACCACTTGCCGCAGCCATTGGCGTGCCGCCAGCGTTCGAAATGAACACCCTTGGGGTTTTCGCGCATGAACAGATAGTCGTGAAAGTCGCCATCCGACGAGCCCGGGCCATAGCGCTTCAGATGCGCCTCGCCACCAGCGGCCAGTTCGGTTTCTTCGGCGTCCACGCCGCAATAGGGGCAATTCAGGATCAGCATGTGTTCATCCTTTCGGCGACAGGCGAGACGTAAGTGCCTGTGAAATCTGTGACAGGGGCGCAAAAGATTTTTCGACGAAAAATCTCCATCAGTGCGCTACCCCGGCGGCGACGCTTTCGTCGATGAAGCGGCCTTCCTTGAAGCGGTCCAGCGAGAAGGCCTCGGTCAGTGGTGAATGGCCAGTGGCCATCAGTTGTGCCATGCCCCAGCCCGAGCCCGGGATGGCCTTGAAACCACCAGTGCCCCAGCCGCCGTTGATGAAACAGCCCTGAAGCGGCGTTTTCGACAGAATGGGGGAACGGTCGCCGGTCATATCCACGATCCCGCCCCATTGACGCAACATTTTCAGGCGCGAGATCATCGGGAAGGTCTCGACCAGCGCCCGCACCGTTTCCTCGATGTGGTGGAAAGAGCCGCGCTGGGTATAGTTGTTGAACCCGTCGGTGCCGCCGCCGATCACCATTTCGCCCTTGTCGGATTGCGACATATAGCCGTGCACGGTGTTGGCCATCACAACCACATCCATGCAGGGCTTGATCGGCTCGGACACCAGCGCCTGCAAGGCAATGGCCTCAAGCGGCAATCGGAATCCCGCCATCTCGGCCAGTTGGCCCGAGTGGCCCGCAACAACGATCCCAAGCTTTTCGCAATCAATCGCGCCTTTGGTGGTATCAACGCCCACAACGCGGCCATTTTCCTGCCGCACGCCGGTGACTTCGCACTGCTGGATGATATCCATCCCCATCGCAGAACAGGCGCGGGCATAGCCCCAGGCCACCGCATCGTGCCGTGCGGTGCCGCCGCGTTCCTGCCACAGCGCGCCCAGAACCGGATAGCGCGGGCCGTCGATGTTGATGATCGGCACCAGTTCCTTGACACGTTCTGGCGTTATCCACTCGGTCTGCACACCCTGCAACGCATTGGCGTGAGCGGTGCGCTGATAACCACGGATTTCGTGCTGGGTCTGGGCCAGCATCATAACACCGCGCGGGCTGAACATGATGTTATAGTTCAGGTCCTGGCTGAGATCCTCGTACAACCCCCGCGCCTTTTCGTAGATCGCGGCCGACGGGTCCTGAAGATAGTTCGATCGGATGATCGTTGTGTTCCGGCCAGTATTGCCACCGCCCAGCCAACCCTTTTCGATCACGGCAACATTCTGGATGCCATAGTTCTTGCCCAGATAATACGCCGTCGCCAAACCATGCCCGCCCGCACCGACAATGATCACGTCATAGCGTTTCTTGGGCTGGGGCGACCGCCAGGCGCGTTCCCATCCGGTGTGATAGCGAAGCGCCTCGCGCGCCACGGCAAAAGCTGAATAGTGTTTCATGGGCGAATCCATCCGGTTCGGTGATTGAGCGCAGATATGCCGCGTAACGACAGAATACCCCTGCCATGCAACGCCGTAATATCGCACTATTGCGACATAGCCCCCATTATTGCGACATGTAGTCGTCTCGCGGCCATTTGTCCCTTTTTTCTGCCGGTCCACAGGTCTAAGTCAGGACAGCCAATTCGGAGAAACCATGTCGTTCTGGGCCGTGACCGTTCTAACCGCGCTGCTGATTGCTGCGTTTCTGGGGTATTCAATGCTGCGTGGTCGCAAATCGCGCGAACCGGCAGCAGCCTTTGACCTGCGCGTATACCGACAGCAGTTGGTGAGCGTGGATCGGGATCTGGCCCGTGGCGTCATCGCCGATGCTGACGCTGAAAGGGTGCGGACCGAAATCTCGCGCCGTATTCTGGCAGCGGATGCGCAAACGCAGACCCGCACCGAGCGATCCGGGCCACCGGCTTGGGCAACGATTTCGGCACTTGCAGCCGTCGCTCTGCTATTGGTTGGTGGGGCGACTGCGCTGTACCGCCAGTTGGGCGCCGCTGGTTTGCCTGACCAACCTTTGTCATTTCGTGTTGAGATGGCCGAGAATTTGCGCGCGGAACGCCCCAGTCAGGCCGAAGCCGAAGCCGCCGCGCCACCCGCGCCCCTGCCGACACTGGATGAGAATTACGCCAACCTTTTGAAGCAGCTGCGCGAAACCGTCGCTGAGCGCCCCGACGATTTGCAAGGTCAAATTCTGCTGGCGCAACACGAAGCAAACGCGGGCAATTTTCCGGCAGCTTACACGGCACAGCAACGAGTCATCGAATTGTCTGGCGAAACAGCACCGGCAGATGCCTATTCGCACCTGGCTGAAATGATGGTCTTGTCCGCCAACGGATATGTTTCACCCGAAGCCGAAGACGCCCTGCGTCAGGCGCTGAAACGTGATCCGCGCCACGGGCCGTCGCAATATTACCTGGGCCAGATGATGGTTCAGGTCGGACGCCCCGACATTGGATATCGGATCTGGGTCGATGCCCTGCGCGACGCGCCAGCGGGTGCGCCGTGGGCCGAGGCCATTCGTGCGCAGTTGGATGAGCTGGCCTTTCGTGCCGGCGTATTCAATGCGCCAAACATTCCCGCCCCGGCATCGCCCGGCCCCAGCCAGGATGACGTCGAAGCCGCCGCCGCTTTGACACCGGAAGAGCGGCAGGAAATGATCATGGGCATGATCAACCAACTGTCGGATCGTTTGGCCACCGAGGGCGGTGCGCCGGAAGAATGGGCCAGGTTGATCGCAGCACTGGGCGTTGTGGGCGACACCGAACGGGCCGCCGGGATTTATGAGGAATCCCAGGCGGTTTTTGCCGGTAACTCTGATGCGCTGGACATGCTGACCGCAGCAGCCCGGCAAGCGGGGGTGACGCAATGATCTATGACGTATTCGAGGATTTCGCAGCCTCACTTGCACCCATGACCGCATTGATGGGTCTGGATCTGGGCGAGAAGACAATTGGTGTTGCCGTAACCGATCGGATGCGCACGGTCGCCAGCCCGCTTGAAACAGTGCGCCGCAAGAAATTCACACTCGATTCCGCCCGTCTGCTGGAAATCATCGCCGATCGCGAAATGGGTGGCATACTGCTGGGTCTGCCCAGAAATATGGACGGTACCGAAGGCCCCCGCTGCCAATCCACCCGCGCCTTTGCGCGCAACCTGTCGCGGCTGACCGAGATGTCAATTGGGTTTTGGGACGAACGGCTCAGCACCGTTGCGGCGGAAAAGGCACTGCTTGAGGCGGATACGACACGAAAACGTCGCGGACAGGTTATCGACCACGTCGCCGCAGGCTATATTCTGCAAGGGGCGCTGGACCGGATGCGCTTTCTTTAGTGGAACGGGATCGACCAATGACAAACATGGTTTGGAAAAGGAACGAGGTCGAAAGCCCGTGCGTCCAGATTTGTGTCGTTCACCCGACCGAACGCATCTGCACCGGCTGCTATCGCACGCTGGATGAGATTTCGCGTTGGTCCAAGATGGACAGCGTGGAACGTGCGGAAATCATGGAAGACCTGCCCTCACGCAAGCCCCGCCTGGCCAAGCGCCGTGGCGGCCGGGCCGGACGCCTAAAGAACTCCTGACAGGTTTTGGGTAAAGCCCTATTCGCTGATGCTTCGCCGCTGCAGGGTCGTCCGAACTCCGAGGGGGTCAAGTTCAAAGACAACTTTTGAGTGAGTGGTCCCTACAGCGGCGCGCTTCGGTATTTATGTTCATCCAGCGTGGTATGACCGGCGAACAGTGCTTGTTCTATTTCTTTTTTGACCAATCAATCAAGAAAAACTGAAGGCCTCTTTTGCCTGACCTTACGTCAGCGTATTTCTACGCTGACGATAGTGTTCAAATACGTCAGGGATTGCTTATCCGGCAGCCAACCAGGACTTGGCATTTTCAAACTCTTCCGACGGAAAGAATTCGGTTCTTGTGCCCAACACATGGCTGGCGACCCGCTGCGCCATATGCTGCCAGGCCTTGTCCCCGACGATTGCCGCACGGTCCAGCATCCCGACATGCCCGCGCGCCAGCCGGAAATGCGCGGTCAATGCCGTCAGGCCCTGCCAGCCATCGAACTCTCGCAGGTCAATCAACAGCCGGAACCCCTGTTTCTTGTGCAGCAGGGTATCCAGATCGACCTCGGCTTGCTTGTATTCGTCGGGGTCCAGCTTGCCCATCAGACTGATCTGAACGCATGGGCCGCCCAGATCGGTCACATGAATGGCCCCCAGCGATTCGCGCATCCAGCGACGGGCGGCTTCCAGTTCGGACAATTCGAACACCTGAACCGGGCACGGCAAGATCGGTGCCGCCAGACGGATGCTGGTCTGGACCCAGCTCTGATCTGCTGCAACCGCGATGCGATCAAAGCCACGCCAGTGGCTGAGGCCCAGCTTTGTGTCAGACCACGCCGCGCTCAGATCGTACCCTTTGAATTCCGGCTGGATCACCGCCAGCAGCCGAACCGTTTCATGTTCTGTCAGCGCGGCTTCGATTGCGGGGACCAGGGCTTGGGTGTAATCGGCGCTGGTCACCTCGCCAGACAGCTCGATTTCGATCAACGCACCATCAGAATTCGTATGGACCGTTATCATCGGTCAAAACCTCCAAACATTAATAATGGCAAGAGGTTACGGGGATTCGATCCATTCGGCTACACCCCCTGCGCATTCAGGTCGGAAATAAGCGATCATCCGTCCTTCCGGCCCGGCAACACCCCCCGCCCCCCAAGGCGCGACGCCATGCAGACAGTGGCGGTGCAGCAGATACGCCTCACCCGGTTTTGCGGGCAATTCGATGCGCTGGCAGGTTTCGAACACCTTGCGGCGGGCGGTCTGGTAGATGTCGGTGACGTCCACTTGATCCAAGGCATCTTTGGGTACCCCGGCCAAGGCGTCTTGGAATGCGGCGCGCATGATCCTGTGGCTTTGGTCCCACAGCACCATCGGCGCGGCATCTGCGCTGGCATCTGTCAGGGGAATTCCCAGAATCCAGGCATGGGGTTCATCCACACGACGGCGGCGATCCGGCCCGTTTGGCCGCAGCCCGTCCACATGGGCCGCGTCCCGGTTCAAACGATACCGCGCAGCATTCGCCCCCTCCCCGCGCCGCGGGCGGGGATAGCCGGGATAAATCACCGAGACCTGCCCTTTGTGCAGAGGCAAAGACCCGTAATGCTCGGCGATGAAGGCCATGGCCTGCCCGGCCAAAACGTCAGAGCGCCCCACCCTGCCCTTTGGGTCGTTGTCCAACGCATCGACGCCAATAAACCACGTCCCGTCACAATCCAGCCACGCGGCATGCGCCGGATCATCGACCGACGCACGCGCCAAGGGCAAAGCGTGGTTCACCCACTCGGCGATGTCCGGGTCGAACGGAAACTTGACCCACCCATTCGCCCAGAAATCAGTCAATAGCCCAGCGCCTTGCGCAGCATGTTCAGCGCGACCAAGGTCAGGAACACCGCAAACACGCGTTTCAGGGGCTTGGGGTCCATGGCATGGGCCAGCTTGACCCCCCATGGTGCGGTGATCATCGTCATGGCAACCACGATCCCGAATGCGACCAGATTGACCGCCCCGATTGTAAACGGCGGGCGATGCTCTGGCGCGATGTCCAGAAACAGAAAGCCCAGAACCGAAGGCACCGCGATGATCACGCCAAACCCGGCGGCCGTGGCGACGGCCCGGTGGATAGGAGTGTTAAACAGGCTCATCAGCGGTACGCCGAAACTGCCCCCGCCGATGCCCATCAGGACGGACAGAAAGCCCACAGATGGCGACAGGGTCGCGCGGCGGATACCTTTGGGCATGGCATCACCCAGACGCCACTCTGACCGGCCCAGACCCAGATAGGCGCCGATGACCATGCCAAGGACGCCGAACAGGGCCTGCAACGCTTCGGTCCGCAGAGCCGAGGCAACCAGAACCCCCAGGACCGCTCCGATGGCGATACCCGGCCCCCAGCCACGCAGGATATCCCAGTCCACCGCACCCTTCTTGTTATGCGCCAGCACCGACCTGATTGACGTCACGATAATGGTCGCCAAAGACGTCGCCAGACACAGTTGCATCAACTGCGGGCCGCCATATCCAAGCGTTTGAAACGCATAGAAAAACGCGGGCACAAGGACAATACCGCCTCCGACGCCAAGCAATCCGGCCAACACACCGGCCAGCGCCCCGATCACAAGCAAAAGGCCCAGCATCTGGGCCAGCAACATCGTCTCGGGCATCTTCCCCCCAAACCGGCCCCGGGCCGTATCTCATTCCATTCAAACTTCGGCCAGTGGTGCCACATTCTCCAGCGCCTGCAGCATCACCTCGGGTCCGGCACCATCGTGCACCGCGCCTTCGGACAAGGCCCGCCGCCAGGCCCGCGCACCGGGACGACCGGCAAACAGACCCAGCATATGCCGTGTGATCTGGTGCAAACGCCCCCCTTCGGCAAGGTGCCGATCAACATAAGGCACCATTTTGTGGACGACATCAATCGGATCAGCGGTCTGTCCTGTTCCAAAAATTAGCGGGTCGGCGGCCGCCAGAATATCGGTCGGCTGATGATAGGCCGCGCGCCCGATCATGACGCCATCCAACCCGGCCTCAAGGTGCTCGCGCGCCTGATCCAACGACGAGATACCACCGTTTACCGAGATATGAAGGTCCGCAAACGCCGCCTTCATCCGGTGAACCAGATCATAATCCAGCGGTGGAATATCCCGGTTTTCCTTGGGGCTAAGCCCCTGAAGCCACGCCTTGCGCGCATGGATTGTCACCCGCCGACACCCGGCTGCGCGGATCTGTTCCAGAAAGGTGGGCAGAACTATGTTGGGGTCCTGTTCGTCCACACCGATGCGACATTTCACGGTGACCTCGACATCAACCACCTCACGCATGGCGGCGACGCATTCGGCGACCCGCCCGGGTTCCTTCATCAAAACGGCACCAAATGTCCCGGATTGAACACGGTCCGAGGGGCAGCCACAGTTCAGGTTGATCTCATCATACCCAGCATCGGCCCCAAGCCGCGCAGCTTTTGCCAACTCAAGCGGGTCCGAGCCGCCCAATTGCAGCGCAACGGGATGTTCCTGCGGGTTATAATCCAACAAATGCAACGCCCCACCACGCACCAACGCCGGAGCCGTCACCATTTCAGTATACAACAACGCCTGCCCGCTGAGCAGCCGATGCAGATAGCGGCAGTGCCTGTCGGTCCAGTCCATCATGGGAGCGACAGACAGGCGTGCGGCTCGGTCGACCCTGTCGAAACCTGTTTTGCTGGAATGCTGCAAAGCTGACATCGTTTCCGTTTTCCCGCCTTGGTCTGATCGTTATGCAATGCTGATGGGATTGAAAGTCAAGAACGCCGTTTAGCACTGTTTCAGGATCAAAGACCACACAGAAACGCCAACTCGGCGGGATGTCCTGAGATGGGATTGGCGGGTCAGTGGCCTTTGGTTCCGTAGCGGCTGAGAATCATTTCGACGCTGCTTTCGATTGTGGCCGTCATTTCGGCCTCGCTCAGAACATCACCGGTGAAGACCATCGGCCAAAAGGCTTTTGCCTTGATCAACCCGATGAACTCCTGCCCGGCCTGATCCGGGTTGTCGATCTGCAACTGCCCGTCATCTGCGGCGTCTTTCAGCATGGCGACAAAGATCGCGGTCTTGTCCAGCTTGCCCTGCGCCGCCGCCGCCAGAACCGGATTGCGCAGGGTTTCGCTGATCACCATGCGCGACATTGCGATCACCTCGGGCAGCATCAAAATGCGCCCTTCGGCCCAGGCCAGATCCGTCAGCTGTTCGCGGATATCGCGGCCTTTTTGGTATCGGATATCCAACACCCCGGCAAAGCGGCTGGACAATTCGATCACAATGGATCGGAACAGATTTTCTTTGCTTTCAAAGTACTTGTATAACGTGCGCTTGGAAACCTCGGCCCGGGCCGAGATACGGTCCATACTGGCGGCAGCGAATCCCTTTTCCTGGAATTCGGCCACGGCCGCCTCGATGATCTGGGCGTGTTTGGGCGTATTCGGCGCGCTGCAATCACTCATATTTCAATGCTATAGACCTATTGACTTATCCAGGTCAAACACCACGTAAACTCTCTAGTTTACACATGCGAAATCATCACCTAATGTAAACGCGCCAGTTTACCGACTCAGGTAACCAGCCCAACACGGAGAGTCCCCCCAATGGCTTTAACTTTGAAATTGAATGGCGAAACCCACACGGTTGACGCCGAACCCGGCACGCCCCTGCTGTGGGTAATCCGGGATGAGCTTAAGCTGACCGGAACCAAATTCGGCTGCGGCGTTGCCTCGTGTGGCGCGTGTACCGTACATCTGAATGGTGAGCCCGTGCGCTCTTGCCAGACCTATATCGAAGATGTCGAAGACGCCGAGATCACCACAATCGAGGCGGTTGGCGATGACAAGATCGGCGCTGCCGTTCAGCAGGCCTGGGTCGAACTTGACGTGGTCCAATGCGGCTATTGCCAATCCGGTCAGGTGATGTCGGCGGTTGGGTTGCTGTCTGAAAACCCCAAACCCTCGGCCCAAGAGATCGACGACTACATGCACGGCAATGCCTGCCGCTGTGCCACCTATCAACGCATCCGCGCCGGTATTCAGCGCGCATCCGATATTCTGGAGGGCTGATCCATGACCATCAACACTTCTCGCCGTGGATTTCTGAAAACAGCCGCCGCCGCTGGTGCCGTCCTGCTGGTCGGTGCCCGCACCGATGGCGCGCTGGCTGCGGCCTCGACCGAAACCGCTCAGTTCAACCCCTTCGTCAAGATCGACGCGGACGGCACCGTGACCGCCATCGTCAAGCATTTTGAAAAGGGTCAAGGCCCGGCAACCGGTCTGCCCACGCTGATCGCCGAGGAAATCGGCCTGCGCATGGATCAGATCGAATACGAATTCGCGCCGTCCAATCCGCAGGTCTATAACAATCTTCTGTTTGGTCCGTTCCAGGGCACCGGCGGGTCGACCGCGATGGCGAATTCGTGGTTGCAATACCGCCAGGCAGGCGCAGCCGCTCGCGAGATGCTGATCAACGCCGCCGCCCAAAGCTGGGGCGTAGACGCATCCGGCATCGTGATCGAGGAAGGCATCGTCAAGGCGGGCGATAAATCCGCCCCGATTGCCGAGTTTGTCGCTGCGGCCTCTCAGATGGAGCCCCCGGCCGAGCCGCGCCTAAAAGAACCATCAGAATTCCGCCTGATCGGCAATGACGCCGTGCGACGCAAGGATTCGCCGATCAAAGGCAATGGGCAGGCAAAATATGCGATGGACGTGCATTTGCCGAACCAGATGGTCGCCATGATCAAGCGCCCTGAATCACGCGGCGGCATCGCCACCGGCTTTGACGACGGCGCCTCCAAAGCGATCAAGGGATACATCAACGCCGCCGTTCTGCCCAACAAGGCTGGTGTGGCCGTTTACGCCGAAAACACCTGGGCCGCGATTCAGGCGCGCGACGCGCTTGAGGTCGAATGGGACATGTCGGGCGCGGAAACGCGTGATTCCGATCAGATCAAGGCCGAGATCATGGCCGCGCTGGACGCAGAACCCGCATATAACGTGAACAAGGCAGACGCGGCGGCGGTTTCGGCGACGATTGATGGCGCAGACAAGGTGGTCGAAAAGACCTTTTACTTCCCGCTGCTGGCCCATGCCCCGATGGAGCCCCTGAACTGTACCATCGAGCAGACCTCTGACGGGTCCATCGTCCTGCATGACGGTGCGCAAATGCCGACCGGACCGCATATGGCCTATCAGCAGATATTCCAACTGCCGCCCGAGAAGATCCAGATCAAAACGATGCTGGCGGGTGGCTCTTTCGGGCGTCGCGCGACCCCCGATGCGGATTATCAGGTCGAGGCGGCGCTGGCCTTTGTGGTCACAGATCGTTCGCGGCCTGTGAAGCTGGTCTGGACGCGCGAAGACGACATTCGCAGCGGATACTACCGCCCCGCTTTCGGCCACAAAGTGCGCGTTGGTCTGAATGCGGATGGCACCATTGCCGGATGGCAGCATCAGGTGGCCGGGCAGTCGATCATGAAGGGCACCCCGTTCGAGGCGTTCTCGGTTCATGACGGGATTGACCACAGCTCGGTCGAAGGGATTGGCGACAGCCCCTATACGATCCCGGACATGGCGGTTGGGTTGACCGACACGCCCAAGGCGACCTCGGTTCTGTGGTGGCGCTCTGTGGGCCATACGCATACGGCCTATGCGATGGAGACCATGATGGATCTGGTCGCCGAGGCCGCAGGCCGTGATCCGATCGAATTCCGTCTGGCGCATCTGGCCGACAGCAGTGATCCGGATCAGGCGCGCAAGGCGGCTGTCCTGAAACTGGCGGCTGAAAAGGCGGGGTGGGGCAATGCCCCGGCTGGCCGGTCACAGGGAATCGCGGTACATAAGTCCTTTGGCTCTTATGCGGCCGAAGTTGTCGAAATCTCGGGCGATCCTGAAATCGGCATCAAGATCGAAAAGATCACCTGTGCTGTGGATTGCGGTATCGCCGTAAACCCGGACGTGGTGCGCGCGCAGATGGAAGGCGGTATCGGTTACGGCATCGGCCACGCCATGCGCGACCAGATCACCCTGACCGGCGGGGCGGTGGATCAATCCAACTTCCCCGACTATGAACCGCTGCGGATCGGCGACATCGCCGCGATTGACGTGCATATCGTGCCCTCGGCCGAGGCCCCGACCGGCGTTGGTGAACCTGGCACGCCCCCGTCCGCACCGGCTTTGGCCAATGCGATCAACGCCCTATCCGGCGTTCACGTGGCCGAACACCCGATGGTTGAGAACGGCGTCAGCTTCGTCTGACACACCTGCCCCGCGCCGCAAAAATGCGGCGCGGGGTTAATTTGATCAAATTTCGTGACAAGTGGCGCAGTCTCGACTACATCTCGGGAAACCAGAGTGATGGAGACCCCGATGGACCTGAGCGCCCTGCACAGTTTTCGCGTAGCTGCCTGCGACCTGAACGGTCAGTTGCGTGGCAAGCGAGTGCCGCCCGCTTATGCCGACAAATTGGACAAAGGTGCGGTGCGAATGCCCCGGTCGGCATTGAATGTGGACCTGTGGGGCGCGGATATCGACGGCAGCCCCCTTGTGTTTGAATCTGGCGATGCCGATGGCATCCTGCTACCGACAGAGCGCGGACCGGTCCCGGTCCCCTGGCTGACAACGGATACCGCCCTTGTGCCGATGGCGATGTATGATGAATCCGGCACGGCGTTTCCCGGCGACCCACGGCACGCGCTGGCTGCGGTGCTGGATCGCTACGCCCAGCGTGGCTGGTCGGTCGTTGCCGCCACCGAGTTGGAATTCACTCTGCTGGACGCGTCAGGCAAGCAACCGCAGCCGCCTGTAAACCCAGTCACCGGGCGGCGGCTGGCAGCCGAGGCGGTTCTGTCCATCGCCGAGATTGACGCCTTCGATGCCTTTTTCACCGATCTTTATGACGGCTGCGCGGCGATGGGTCTTCCGGCCCAAACCGCCATTTCCGAAAGCGGCATTGGCCAGTTCGAGATCAACCTGAACCATCAGGACGCGATGCGCTGTGCCGATGATACATGGCTTTTCAAGGCATTGACGCGTGGCCTGGCCCAAAAGCACGGGTTCACGGCGACGTTCATGGCCAAACCCTATGTGGATGATCCGGGCAATGGGATGCATGTTCATTTCTCGGTCAAGGATCAACAGGGCCGGAATGTGTTCGATGATGGTGGCCCCGAAGGCACCGATCTTTTGCGTCAGGCCGTGGCGGGATGTCTGGCTGCCATGCCCGGCTGTACGCTGATTTTCGCGCCGCACGGGAATTCCTATACACGTCTGGTTCCGGGCGCGCACGCCCCGACCCGCGCAAGCTGGGCCTATGAAAACCGCACCGCCGCGCTGCGTATTCCCGGTGGCGCCGCGGCGGCCCGGCGCATCGAACATCGCGTTGCGGGCGGGGATATCAACCCCTATCTCATGCTGGCCGCAGTGCTGGGGGCCGCGCTGAACGGAATCGAAGATCAGGCAAACCCGCCTGCCCCGATCATCGGGAATGCGTATGAGATTGCCGGGTTGCCGCAACTGGCCAGTGGCTGGTCCGCGGCCATCACAGCGTTCGAGACCGACCCGCATGTGGCGCGCATCTTCCCGCCTGAACTGATCCGCTATTTTGCCCTGACCAAGCGGCAGGAAATCCGGCGCTTTGCGGATCGAGCGCCCGAGGAACACTGGCTGAGCTACGTCGAGGCGGTTTAAGCCCCCTTGCCCGCTTAGATTCGGTGCGTTAGAATAAATTTGATCAAATTTGGTGACCTATGAAAATCGGTATCTTGCTGACCGGCCACCCGCCGGAAGAACTAAACGACCAGTTCGACGAATACGACGTGATGTTTCGCACCCTGCTGGATGGCAACGGGTTTGAATACGAGACATTTGCCGTCGTCGACAATGACTTCCCCGACAACGAAGATCAGGCCGACGGCTGGATCATCACCGGCTCGCGTCACGGTGCGTATGAAGATCACGCCTGGATCCCACCTCTCGAAGATCTGATCCACGCGATTCAGGAAAGCGGCAAGCCGTTGATCGGCGTGTGTTTCGGCCATCAGATCATCGCGCAGGCGCTGGGTGGAAAGGTCGAAAAGTTCCAAGGCGGCTGGGCCGTTGGGCGCACCGACTATGATCTTGACGGGCAGACCGTAACACTGAACGCCTGGCATCAGGATCAGGTGGTGGCGCTGCCCGAGGGCGCGCAGGTGACGGGAACAAATGCGTTTTGCCGCAATGCCATGGTAGCTTATGGCGATAACATCTGGACGGTGCAGGCCCACCCTGAATATGGCGATAGCTTCATTCAGGGCCTGATGGACACGCGCGGCAAAGGCGTGGTGCCCGACACGCTGTTGGACGCCGCCGCCAATCGTCTGCCCTGCCCCGATGACAATCCGAAGATCGGGCGACATATGGCTGAGTTTCTGAAGAGAGAGAGGACCTGATGGCCGACTGGAAGGATCAGCTGCCACAGGCAGCACGCGACTATTTCGACGGCCAGCGGCTGGATGAGGTCGAATGCATCATCTCGGATTTGCCCGGCATCGCCCGAGGCAAGGCGGTGCCCGCGTCCAAATTCGCGCGGCAAGACTATTTCCACCTGCCCGACAGCATCTTTTACCAGACCATCACGGGTGATTGGGGCGAGGCTGCGGGCGAAGACGGGTTCATCGAACGGGACATGATCCTGAAACCCGACTTCTCGACCGCTTCGGCCGCGCCGTGGACCGGCGATTGGACGTTACAGGTGATCCACGACGCCTATGACCGGGACGGGGAACCAATCCCCTTCAGCCCGCGCAACGTGCTGAAACGCGTGGTGCAGATGTATCACGACAAAGGCTGGAACCCGGTTGTCGCGCCTGAGATGGAGTTCTTTCTGGTCGCCCGCAATGTCGATCCGGCACAGGCGATCAAGCCGATGATGGGCCGTTCGGGCCGTCCGGCGGCGGCGCGTCAGGCCTATTCGATGACGGCAGTGGACGAGTTTGGCCCGGTGATCGACGACATCTATGATTTCGCCGAACACCAGGGATTCGAGATTGACGGCATCACGCAGGAAGGTGGCGCTGGCCAGCTTGAGATCAACCTGCGCCACGGCGATCCGGTCAAGCTGGCGGATGAGGTGTTCTATTTCAAACGCCTGATCCGCGAGGCCGCATTGCGCCACGATTGTTTCGCCACCTTCATGGCCAAACCGATCGAGGACGAGCCCGGTTCAGCCATGCATATCCACCACTCGATCACAGAAATGGAAACGGGTCAGAACATCTTCTCTGGTCCGCAGGGTGGTGAGACGGACGCGTTTTACAACTTTATCGCCGGGCTGCAGAACCACCTGCCCGCCGGTCTGGCCGTCATGGCACCTTATGTGAATTCTTATCGCCGCTATGTGAAAGACCATGCCGCGCCGATCAATCTGGAATGGGCGCGCGACAACCGCACCACCGGCATCCGCGTGCCGCTGTCCGGACCTGAGGCGCGCCGGGTCGAAAACCGCATCGCTGGTATGGACTGCAACCCCTATTTGGGCATCGCGCTGTCGCTGGCCTGTGGTTATCTGGGCCTGACCCGGCAGGAACGCCCCCGCCGCCAGTTCTATGGCGACGCTTATGAGGGCGAAGGCGATATCCCGCAGGTCATGGGAAACGCGCTTGACCTGTTTGATGAGGCCACCGCCCTGCACGAGGTGCTGGGCCCCGAATTTGCCCGCGTCTATGGCATTGTGAAACGGGCGGAATACGAGGAATTCTTGCAAGTAATCTCTCCGTGGGAGCGTGAGCATCTGTTGATGAACGTCTGAGGCGTGTGATGAACCTGCTCTATTCCAATGATCGCAAGGCCGAGTATCCGGCCAGCTGGTATGCCGCCACGGCCCACCCGGCCACGCCGTCCCCGGCGCTAAGCGGTGACACCAAGGCGGATGTCTGCATCGTGGGCGGCGGTTACACCGGCCTGTCCGCCGCGCTGCATCTGGCAGAGGCCGGGTTCGACGTGGTGCTGCTTGAGGCGCATCGCGTGGGCTTTGGTGCCTCGGGTCGCAATGGCGGCCAGTTGGGCAGCGCGCAGCGGATGGATCAGGAAGACCTTGAGCGGCTGGTCGGTGACGATGACGCCGCCAAGCTGTGGGATCTGGCCGAGGACGCAAAGGATCTGGTCAAATCCCTGATCGCGAAACATCAGATTGAGTGTGATCTGAAACCCGGCGTGGCCGTTCTGGGCCTGAGTGCGGGCGAGCAATCCGAACTGCATGACCACGCCGCCCATTTGTCCGGGCGCTATGGCTATGACCAGATCGAACCGCTGGATGAGGCGGCTGGTCAAACGCTTTGCCCCTCACCCGCTTACAAAGGCGGCTACCTTGATATGGGCGCGGCGCATCTTCACCCGCTGAACTATGCGTTGGGCCTGGCGCGGGCAGCGGTCAAAGCCGGGGTACGCATCCACGAAAGCACCGAGGTTCAGAGCGTCGACCAGACTACGCCTGCCAGGGTGCGAACCGCCAACGGAACGGTCAGTGCAGATCATGTCATTCTGGCCTGCAACGGATACCTTGGCGATCTGAACCGCAAGGTCGCAGCGCGGGTCATGCCCATCAACAACTTCATCGCAGCAACCGAGCCGCTGGGCACCGATGTCGCCCGGGTTTTGACACAAGACGTCGCAGTAGCCGATACCAAATTCGTGGTGAACTATTTCCGCCTCAGCGCCGACGGGCGGCTGCTGTTTGGCGGCGGCGAAAGCTATGGCTATCGGTTCCCCTCGGATATTGCCGCCAAAGTTCGCAAGCCAATGATAGAGATTTTCCCGCATCTGCAGGATGCAAAGATCGACTATGCCTGGGGAGGTACGCTGGGCATTACCATGCGCCGGATGCCGTATCTAACGCGGGTCGCGCCCAACATCCTGTCGGCCTCGGGCTATTCCGGCCACGGGGTCGGCACGGCCACCCATGCCGGGCAATTGATGGCGCTGGCCATTCAGGGACAGGCCGAAGGGTTTGACACCATGGCCCGCGTGCCCGCTTTGCCCTTCCCTGGTGGCCCCTCTTTGCGCAGCCCGCTGCTGGTGCTGGCAATGACATGGTTTGCACTGCGGGATCGGCTGGGGATCTGACCCTTTAGATTTTACGACAGGTTGGTGAAATTTTGCCGCATGGCTGATTGAGGGCTTGGATTGCGCCGTTTTTAGCTTTAACTTTCCCAAAGGTAGAATTTGGGAAAATCAAATATGACGCTTCCTCCTAACGTACACAACGCCGAACCCATCCCCGCAGCCGCAAGAGAAGCCATTGACGCCCTGATGCAATCGGGAGACCTGTTCCGCTATACCGCGCCGCAGGATGCGCCGGTCGCTCTGCTCGAATCCGAATTCGCGGCTCTGTTGGGTTCGAAATTTGCGCTGGCCGTGTCGTCCTGCTCGGCCGCATTGTTCCTGTCGCTCAAGGCGCTGGGCCTGCCACGGGATGCGCGGGTTTTGATCCCCGGATTTACCTTTGCTGCTGTGCCTTCGTCCGTCGTACACGCGGATTGCATTCCGGTGCTGTGCGAAGTGGCAGATAACTATCGCATCGACATGGACGACTTTACCGCCAAGCTGGACAGCGTTCAGGCGGTGATCATCAGCCATATGCGCGGGCATACATCGGACATGGACGCGATCATGGCGCTGTGCGACGCACGCGGTATTCCGGTGGTCGAAGATGCAGCCCATTCGCTGGGCACCACCTGGCATGGGCGCAATATCGGCACCATCGGCAAGGTGGGCTGTTTCTCGTTCCAGTCCTACAAGATGATCAACGCGGGCGAAGGCGGTATCCTGATCACCGATGACGCCGATCTGGTGGCCCGCGCCGTCATCATGTCCGGCGCTTATGAACATAACTGGAAAAAGCACAAAACCCCGCATGGCGACAACTCGCCCGAGTTGGAGCAAGCCTTTGCCCGTTGGCAGAACCAGTTGCCGCTGTATAACCTGCGGATGAGCAACCTCAGCGCCGCCGTGATCCGGCCGCAAATCCCCGAACTGGCGCGGCGCGTGCGCGACGGGTTGGAAAACCACGACTATGTGGCCGAACGGCTGAACAATTCGCCCTATATCAACGTTCCCGCCCCATTGGCCCCTGAACGCCGCGCGCCGGATTCGATTCAGTTCAACCTCGTCGACCTTGACGAGGACGATATCCGCGCCTTTGCAGCGGCGGCTGACGCACGGGGCGTCAAGGTTCAGGTCTTTGGCCTGAGCGAGGACAACGCCCGCGCCTTCTGGAACTGGCAATTCCTGCCCGAACAGGTTGACCTGCCCCAGACCCGCGCGATGCTGATGAATGCCTGCGATGTGCGGCTGCCGGTACGGTTGACACGCGAAGAGTTGGATGTAATCGCCGATATCCTGCTGGCTTCGGTCGGAGAAGTGATCAGCCCGGTCCCCGCTTACGGCACCTGAGGTTCAGTTTCCTTCGATCTCAAACACATCGACGGAAAGGAACATGGCCGCAATCCCCTGTGGGGTTGCGGCGACGCGGGACAGGATACCGGCAACCCGCAAACCCGATGGCGTCTGAACCAGCAGCGGCGCGCCGGAATCCCCCATCATGACCGGGCAGATCGCAATCATTAACCCGTCGGCGGATCGACGCGACGGGCAATCTTTGGTTCGGCTCAGGATGTGCGGCCGCAGACCCGGGTACCCGGCAACTGTCGCGGCTTGGACTTCTGCATCGGTTTGCGAAGTTGAAATGAAGCCCACGGTTTCACCGATGGGTTCGATCAATTCAAGCACCGCCCAATCCAACGCCGTGCGATTGTCAAACCCGGCGGCGGTATTCTGTTCGCTATGCACCCGATAGTGTTTGACAACCGAATGCGCGACCGCCTCGCCGCGCTGATACCCGGCGACGAACCGAATGCTGGACGCCGGTATCCAGCGTTTGCGCGCCGCGTTGTACAGGCAATGTGCGGCGGTCAGAACCAGCCTTTCCGACACCAGAACACCGGTGCAATGCGACCGCTGTCCCCGGCTGGCGAAATTGACCCGCCCAATCGCGCGCCACGGGGTTTCCGTGGCGTCCAGAATCTCGCGCTTTCGGATATCCTCGCACCCGGCCTCCAACTTGCCACCCAACGTGCAGATCGGAGACCAGACTTCGGAAAAGTTGCCTTGCGCCAACACGGGTTGCGCCCAAAGCAACGCCACACTCAGAAACAGCCAGCGCATCGACCCGGATATCAGTTCAATTTGGACAGCTTTTGCTGCAATTCGGCGAGCTGCTTTTTGATATCGTCCAGATCTTCTTTGGATTCAGACTTGGGACCGTCTTCTGCGTCAGACCATCCACCGGACAGGCCGCCTGTCATCGCCTTCAGGAATGCCTGTTGCTGCGCCTGAAGTGCGTCAAAACCCGGCACTTGCGACATCGGGTTTATCGCGTTCATGTTTTCCATGATTTTGCTTTGGTTTTCGCGCAGCATATCGAACGAGCTTTGCAGGAACTGCGGCATCACGCCCCCACCCGGCAGCATATAGCTGCGCACCAGATCATTCAGCACGTTCACCGGCAGAACATTTTCACCCCGGCTTTCGTGCTCGGCAATGATTTGCAACAGATACTGCCGCGTCAGGTCATCACCTGTCTTCAGGTCGATAATCTGCACCTCGCGCCCCTCGCGGATAAATGCCGCGATATCCTCGAGCGTGACGTAGTCGCTGGTTTCAGTGTTATACAGCCGACGGCTGGCGTAGCGTTTGATTAACAGCGGTTTTTCTTGCTTTGACACCTGTAACCCTCCCCAAGGATGATGCGTTGCAGCAGAGATTATGCGAGCGCAGCACAAAAAGAAAGGGCAGGTCAAAAGACCTGCCCTGCGCGATTGCACCAAATGGGAGGAAAGGGTGCGCGTCGCGGCGTTCCCTTACTTGGCAGCTGTTGCTTTCTTGGCAGCAGCAGTCACGTCGTTGGTGGCTTTTTTGACAGCAGTGGTTGCGTCTTCTGCAGCGTCTTTGCCAGCGGCCATCAGCAGCTCAACGGTTTCGGACTGCAGTTTTTTCGCGATTTCAGCGAAAGCAGCCAGGTTTTCAGCAGCAACTTCAGCCGAAGCGCTTGCATAGTCGGTTGCCGCTTTGGCGTAATCAGCCGGGTCTGTCTTGGCTTTCGAAACTTCGGACAGTTTGGCCAGGGTGTCCTTGGTCCATTTGTTCGAGATCTCTGCCGATTTCTCAGCTGCTTCCAGCGCCGCGCCCGACAGTTTTTCGTTCAGGGTTGCTGTCGACTTGAAAACGCCTTCCAGCGCCGAAGTGTCGACAGGGTATGCGCCCATGATGTCTTTCAGAGTCGCGGTGAAGTCCTGAGTCTTTGCCATTGTTCAAATCCTTATTGCCGAACCGGGCCCACCCCGGTTTTCATCAGCTTGACGACAATATGGTTGCTGCACTGCAGCATTGCAAGATTTTTCTTGCTGCAGCGCAGAAATTTCGCAAGAATGGATAAAAATCAATCGGTTGATTTGGCCTTAACATAGGTTCCGGGTGCCGGGCACAGTCGGGGATGATCCGAATCGCCGGTATCACGCGCCGGAACCTGCTTGCCTGAACGCGGTTTGAGCCACGCCTCCCACAGGGGCCACCACGATCCCTGGTGAAACTCAGCTTCTTTCAACCAGGTCTCGGCATCTGCTTTCATGCCAGGGTTCGTATAATGCCCATACTTCTTTTTGCTGGGCGGATTCACGATCCCCGCGATGTGACCGGATTGCGAGACGACAAAGGACTTGGATCGCGAGCCCATCTGCTGCACCCCGCGATAACAATCCTTCCAGGCCGCGATGTGATCAGTTTCGCAGGTGATCGCCATCAGGGGGACGTCCACCTCGCGGATGTGAACCTTTTGCCCCAACAATTCGAAGCCATCTGTGACGAAATCATTGCTTTGACATAATCCACGCAAATATTGGACCGCCATACGGCCGGGCAGATTTGCCCCGTCTCCGTTCCAATACAGCAGATCAAAAGCCGGAGGGGTTTCGCCCAGCATATAGCTGCGGATCGCAGGTCCATATATCAGGTCGTTTGACCGCAGGAACGACATTGTGCGCCCAATGACCCAAGCCCTGAGGATACCGTCCTTCGAAATCTGATCTTCGATGCCGTCTACAAAATCGTTCTGCAGGAAAGGTGTAAATTCGCCCTGCTCGGAAAAATCCGTAAGCGTCGTGAAAAAAGTCGCGGATTTAACGGATTTGTCCCCGCGTTGTTTTAACAACGACAAGGTCAGGCTCAGCGTGGTGCCGGCGATGCAATAGCCCACCGCGTTGACCTGTTTGACCTTGCATATCGCCTTGACCTGTTCAATGGCGGTCAGAAAGCCCTCTTGTACATAATCGTCCAACCCGACATCCGCATGGGACGCGTCCGCATTTACCCAGCTGACGACAAACAGGGTATAGCCCTGCTCGGTCACCCATTTGATCAGGCTGTTCTGTGCCTTGAGATCCAGAATGTAGAATTTGTTGATCCAGGGCGGAAACAAAACGATCGGTGTTTCATGAACCGTCTCGGTCGCCGGTTTATACTGGATCAGCTCTATCAACCGATTTCTGTACACCACATCACCCGGCGTTGTCGCCAGATTGCCCCCGATCTGAAAGGCACTGTCGTCGGCCAGCTTGACGACCATCTCGCCGTCGTTGGCCTCAAGATCGGCCACCAGGTTTTCCAATCCCTTGATCAGGGACTGCCCTTCTGTCTCAACCGCTTTTTCCAACGCATCCGGGTTGGTCGCCAGGAAATTCGTCGGCGACATCATGTCGATAATTTGCTGCGAAAAGAACTTGAGACGCCGTTTGTCTGTCGCGTCTATGTCTTCGACAGACGCAACGGCCTGCGCAATCGCCTCGGCGTTGGTCTGATATTGCTGACGTATAAAGCGGAAGTAGGGGTTCGTTTCCCACAGGGGATTGGAAAAGCGTTTATCACCGGATCCGGTGTTGCTGTCCTGGGCATCGCCTGCAGCAAAGGTCTTTTGCGCTTCGGCGAAATTCAGGACCGATTTTCCCCAAAATTCGATTTGTTGCTCAAACAACTTAGCGGGGTTTTGCCACGCTTCGGCCATATACGCGGTTGCTGCTTTTGCGAAAAGCTCTTGATTCGGACCATCTAACGCTGGGGAATGCGCCTTTTTTCCGGCCATTACTTCGATCAGCCGTTTCGACAGTTCTTCGACCCTGGCCATATTTTCTTTAAGTTGTTCAAGGTGTTCCTCGGACAGCTCTGGTGTCTGGTCTTCACTTGTTGTCATTTTAACAATTCCCCCCTAACCTCGCTGCTATGCAGAATAACGTCGTGAACGCCGTGGGGCAAAGCGACGAATGGTCCGAACACTCAGGAGTCCCATTTTATGCGCTATATGATCACATACGATCTTATGGAAACCATGCGCAACACCAACCAATGGATGGGTGCGACTGCCAGTGCGATGGCCTCTTATCCCCTGTTCTCGATGGTGCCCAACCCCGCGCTCAGCATGATGGCCGCGTGGGGAGAAGTGACTGAGCGTACGTTTCAACGCATGGTCGTCAAACCGGACTGGGGCATTCGGACCTTTACCTGTGAGGATGGCAAAGACCACCTTGTAGACATCGTTCCCGTCATGGAGCGCCCCTTTGGCGACCTGATCCATATTCGCGTCAACGGCCGCGAAGAACAGCCCCGTAAGGTTCTGCTGGTGGCACCGATGTCCGGTCACTATGCGACATTGCTGCGTTCCACGGTCAAAAGCCTGCTGGTCAATTGCGAAGTTTACGTCACCGATTGGCATAATGCGCGCGATATTCCCGTGTCCGAAGGCAAATTCGATGTCGAAGACTATACCCTGTATCTTGTCGATTTCATGAAAGAACTTGGCCCGGACACACATGTTGTTGCTGTCTGCCAACCTGCCCCCCTGACGCTGGCCGCCACCGCCTATCTGGCTGAGGTCGAGCCGCAGGCGCAGCCCTCAACCCTGACGCTGATCGGTGGACCGGTCGACCCGGATGCCACGCCAACCGATGTCACCGATTTCGGCCGCCGCGTGACGATGGGCCAGTTGGAAGAAACCATGATCCAGCGGGTCGGTTTCAAGTACAAAGGTGTCGGACGGATGGTCTATCCCGGCCTTTTACAACTGGCGTCGTTCATGTCGATGAACGGCGATCGCCATTCGCAGGCGTTCACGGATCAGATTCAGCGGGTGATGCGGGGCGAGGCCTCGGATCAAGACGCGCACAACCGATTCTACGACGAATATCTGGCTGTCATGGACATGACCGCCGAATTCTATCTGTCCACGGTCGAGCGCGTCTTTAAAAACCGCGAGATCGCGCGCAACGAATTTGTTGTTGCGGGACACAAGGTCGATATCGGGAAAATCACCGACGTTGCCGTTAAAACGGTGGAAGGTGCCAATGACGACATCTCGGCCCCCGGTCAGTGTATCGCAGCCCTTGATCTGTGTACCGGCCTGCCGGATTCCAAAAAGGCCAGTCATGTTGAACCCGCCGCAGGCCACTATGGCATTTTCGCCGGGCGCAGCTGGCGCGACAATATCCGGCCTTTGGTCATCGACTTCATGAACGCCAACACACGCAAACCCCGCCGCAGCGCAGCCAACAAAAACAAGGTGGCCTGACACGGAAGAGGGAACGCGGGGCAAAAGACACCGCCTTCTCCTGCGATTGTGGAACCTTACACGGCCGCATAACTGCGGTCGGGGTGCAATCCGGCACGCACGTGGTATGTTTTGTCACGATTGTCGTGCGGCCCAGCTGTATTTCGGACAACCCGACCCGGCACCCGGCCCGGTTGACGTTCTGCAAACAAACCCGGAAGAGATCAAATTCGACAGTGGGGCAGAGCATCTTGCGCTTATGCGGCTTAGTCCCAAGGGGGCGCTGCGTTGGTATGCCAGCTGCTGCAACACGCCACTTGCAACCACGTCCCGCACACCAAAGTTTCCCTTTGCCGGGTTCATCGTCAATCGGATACCCGACCCCAGTGGCCTTGGCCCGATCACCACGCGCGGATTTGTTCCGCGGCCGAATGGCAAGCAATCGCATGAAAAGCTTGGACCGGCGATCATTGGATTGCTGACGCGGGTCGCCAAGTCGCGGTTGTCCGGCAGTTGGAAAGATACACCGTTCTTCAACCCCGATACCGGAAAGCCTGTGGCAGAACCGATCATCCCCAGCAAAGCTGAGCGGGCGGCGCTTTATCCGTAAGCCACCCGCGCCGGGGTATTCAGCCACGCCTCAAGCGCGTCATTCACGACCTGCGGTGTTTCAAGTGTTGGCAGATGCCCAGCCTCGTCAATGACTTGCAGGTCGGCGCCTGGTATCAAATCAGCCATAAAGGAATGTTTCCGTGCTGGCGTCAGTGTGTCATGTGCGCCACACAGAACCAACGTCGGCACGTTTATCCTCCGCAGTTCCGCTTGCTGTTCCGGGCGACGCTGCAAAGCCCGGATCTGGCGTTCGAAAACGTCAGGCCCAAGGTCCATCGCCATCTTGATCACCTCGTTCAAAATCGGAATACGCCTCGGCCCCGGGGCCAATGAGTCCGAGCCGATGATCCTGCGCATAACATCTTCCAGCCGCCCTGCCTTTGCGCCAACCAAATACTCTTCGCGGGTGGCTGCGATCTGAGGGGTATCGGCATGTGCATCCGTCGACAGCAACGCCAGCCGCGTCACACGACCGGGCGCGCGGCGGATGATTTCAAGCGCAACCACACCGCCCATGCTGTGCCCCGCCAAAGCAAATCGGTGCGGCAGCTGATCCAACATCCCCGAGGCGATTTCTTCGACCCGTTCAGCCGTTGAAACCGGTGCCACCGTCACCGCGCGTTGACGCGACAGGCGGACGATCTGCGGTTCAAAAAGCCGTGCATCACACATCAGTCCGGGTAGTAGAACCAGCGGCTCGATCACGCGGGGCCTCCTGTTATTCACCTTCTGCGGCGGTCTTGCTTACACTCAGGATGAGAGGTTTTTCGACACCGGGCAAGGGAAAGTTCAAGGATAGTTGATACCGCGAAAGGCGGGAAAATCCGCGTATCTTTCACGCCGCGTTTGCAGGTCTTCTTCCGGTTCGCCCCCCGGGCGTATAAGACAACCGCGTGGGGCGATATAGCTATCGATCCGACGCTGAGGATCAGGCCGCCACACAAGGTTGAAGGCACAGAGTTTGGGAAAGAACCAAACTTCAGAATACGGCAGGTGATCGTGTATCCACCAGGCCAGATCGCGCCAATCCCGGCCTGCCTCGTAACGATCCGCAAACCATGGGATGACAATTGACGCCCCGGAAACCCGGTTGCCCCCCTTACCCCAATCCCAGATATGGCATTCCAGCGGATTGTCATTGCGGGCGCAATTCAGGCGGTTCTCATTCCCGAACTTATTGAGCGAGGCTGAGCGATACCCCGACCGCACCGCAACACGGCCGAAGGTCTCTTCCAACGGGTCCAGCAATGTCTGGCAAAAGGCGCGTCCGGTTTCGATGGCAAGGTCAGGATCGTCGGGAATATTCTGCTTTTCGTGAAAATTCCCAATCTCGGAATACAGGAAATCACGCATGAAAAAATGTCGCGACAGGCGCACGCGGCCCAGCGTCTCAAGGCTCCACATGCTGCCGGGCTTGCGCATTTTCAGTATCCGTTCCAGCGAAACGACCCATCCGGTCCAAGGGGCGAAAACGGGTTGAACGCGATTTCCCAAATGGTGCCATCCGGGGCCTGAAAATAACCGTGGTGCCCGCCCCAGAACACATCCGACGCGGGTTTCAGAATTGTCGCACCGGCGGCTTTGGCCCTGTGCAGAATGTCGGCGACGTCATCCTTGGATCGGCAGTTGTGGCTCAGCGTCATGGCACCCCGACCCAGCGTCGCAATATCCATCCCGATTTCACCCGCCAGAGCCGCCAGCGGATACAGGCCCAGTGTCTGGCCAATCAGATCAAAGGCGATGACCCCGTCTGGGCTGTTGACACGCTGCCAACCCATAGCCTCATAGAAAGTCGCAGCTGCCTCAAGGTCGTCCACCCCAAGGGTTATCAGGCTAACACGTTGCTCCATCACTGAATCCCCAAGTCCTTCAACCAGCTCAAAATATCAGATACCGCCGCCTCGGTCTGCCCGGGCGACATCAGTCGGCCAGCAACAACATGCGCGGCGGGATCGTCACCCGGACCCATTGTCACCAATTCAACCCGCGCCGGGCCACCCCAGACATTCGCAACCTTATGGGTGCGATCCGGGCGCACCACCTGATCGTCGCCCGAGAACCAGAACAAGGCAGGGATCTGCGCCGCAGAGAAATCAAGCGCATAGACGGCGTCGACCAACGCCGACATCGGCACGACAGCTTCCCATGGGTAGATCACGGACCAATATTTGTTCTTTTCCGGGTCCGGGTCGGACACATCGCGGTTTTCACCCATCAAGATCGGCAGCCAAATTCTCGCCCAGGGAAGGCTGGGTATCCACGCGCCGGACGTGTTCACGCCGAAATTGGGTGAGATGAAAACCATGCCCGCTACGTTTCGGCTTAACTCGTCGTCCAATGCCGCAGCCGCTGCCAGCGTTGCCCCCGTCGACGTCGCGATCACCACGACCTGATCCCCAACCGCGCGCGCAGCTGCCAACCCTTCGGCCGCATCCTGCATCCAGCCAGAGGCGGTGCCTTCGGCCATTGCCTGCCCGGTCCGGCCATGGCCCTGCAAGCGAGCATAAACCAAATTCGCCCCAAGCGCATCGGCCACCAAATCCGGCACCGGGCGGATCTCCTCGGACGTGGCGGAAAACCCATGCAGATACAGAACAGAAACCGGCGTCCGCTGTTCCTTGAACCCGTCTTGCCAGATCACGCGCTTTTCAACACCGGGGGTGATATCGTCAAAGGCGGATTCGACGCTTTCAAAATACACCTGAATCCCTTCGCCGAATTTACGCGGTTCGAAACGGGGATGCAGGTCCACCTGTTCCCGTGGCCCAAGCCAATAGATCAATCCACCGACCAGCCACAGCACCAGAAAAAAGCGCCCCAAAAACCATCCAAACCGCCGGATCATTGTGCGCCCGATACGTCAACAACGGCCGTTTCGATCACCCCAAGGCAAGGCCCATCGGAAAAGCGATGATCGGCATCCTTGACCAACAGCAGGCGCACGTCTGGCCCTGTTGCGTGCCCAAGCAGAACAACCGCCGTTTCGGTCGACACTGCGGTATCCTCGGTCCCTTGCAGGAACCGAACCGGAAATGGCAGGTGTAAGGCATCCCGCAGCACAAGGTGCTGGCGGCCGTCTTCGATCATGCGTTTGGTGATGACGTAAGGCTCCATGTAATCCGAAGGCAGTTCGACATGCCCGACTGTGTCCAGCGCTTGTTTCTGCGCTTCCGTGAACGACGCCCAATATCCATCTTCAGTAAAATCCGGCGCAGCCGCGATGGTGACCATCCCGGCGATCCGTTCGGGCATTGCCTTGGCCAGCAACAGCGCCTGCCATCCCCCCATGGACGAACCTACAATGATCAACGACCCTTCGGTCAACGCGGAAACTGCGGCCACCGTGTCCTGATGCCAATCGCCGATGCACCCCTCCTCGAACGTGCCCGAACTTTCGCCATGCCCGGAATAGTCGAACCGCAAAAACGCCTGCCCCCGGGCCTGCGCCCAGGCTTCAAGATGCACCGCCTTGGTGCCCTCCATATCCGATTTCAGCCCGCCCAGAAAAACGATGATCGGACCCGTACCCTCGCTCTTGTGAAAAGCCAATCGCCGCCCTTGCGCGGTCTCCAGAAATTCTGTCGCTGCCATGAAACCCTCTCTGCTTCCAGGGCATCATGCACGCCCCACCCCCAAGTGCAATTCCCCGGTCCGCCTTCATCTGGCTAAAAATATCCCGGGGAGCGCGAGGGGCTGGCCCCTCGCCCGCGCAACACTTGACACAGGTGCCCCGGCCTGCCAAATGGCCTGAACACAAATAACCCGCAACCGGGCGTTCAGTGGGCGCCAAACCGACGAGGAGAGCCGATATGGCCCTGGATACAAAATCCGTCTCTCTCACCCTTCCCGATGGCAATGCACGTTCCTATGACGCAGGCGTCACGCCCGCGCAGGTGGCGGCTGATATCTCGACCTCGCTGGCGAAAAAAGCCATCTCGGCCACAGTGAACGGTCAGCATTGGGACCTGCAATGGCCCATCGAAGCCGACGCCGATATCGCCATCCACACCATGAAGGATGAGGTTCAGGCCAATGAGCTGATCCGCCACGATCTGGCCCACATCATGGCCCGCGCCGTGCAGGAAATCTGGCCCGACACCAAAGTCACCATCGGCCCCGTCATCGAAAACGGCTGGTATTACGACTTTGACCGGGCGGAACCGTTCACGCCCGAAGACCTTGGCCTGATCGAAAAAAAGATGAAGGAAATCATCAACAAACGTGATGCGGTCACCACCGAGGTCTGGGACCGTCAGCGCGCGATTGATTTCTACACTCAGAACGACGAGCCTTATAAGGTCGAACTGATCGACGCCATCCCCGGCGACGAGCCGCTGCGCATGTATTGGCACGGCGACTGGCAGGACCTGTGCCGTGGGCCGCACCTGCAACACACCGGTCAAGTGCCGGGCGACGCTTTCAAACTGATGTCCATCGCAGGCGCATATTGGCGCGGTGACAGCGACCGGGCGATGCTGCAGCGTATCTACGGCGTGGCCTTCACCGGCAAGGAAAAGCTCAAAGCGCACCTGCACATGCTGGAAGAGGCCGCCAAACGCGACCACCGCAAACTGGGCCGCGAGATGAACCTGTTCCACATGCAGGAAGAAGCCCCCGGTCAGATTTTCTGGCATCCGAATGGCTGGAAAATCTACACCACTTTGCAGGACTACATGCGCCGGATGCAAGAGCGGGACGGCTATGTCGAGGTGAACACTCCCCAAGTGGTCGACCGCAAACTGTGGGAGGCCTCGGGCCATTGGGACAAGTACCAGGAAAACATGTTCATCGTTGAAGTCGACGAGGAACATGCCCGGGAAAAAGCGATCAACGCGCTGAAGCCAATGAACTGCCCCTGCCATGTACAGGTGTTCAATCAGGGTCTGAAATCCTATCGCGATCTACCGCTGCGGATGGCTGAATTCGGATCCTGCGCGCGCTATGAACCCTCGGGCGCACTGCATGGTATCATGCGTGTGCGCGGCTTTACGCAGGATGATGGCCACATCTTCTGTTCCGAAGATCAGATTGAATCCGAGACCGCCAAGTTCATCGCCTTCCTGTCCAAGGTTTATGCCGATCTGGGCTTCCATGATTGGACGATCAAACTGTCCACCCGCCCGGAAAAGCGGATCGGGTCTGATGAAAGCTGGGATTTGGTCGAAAAGGCGCTGGGCGATGCCTGCAAGGCCGCCGGGTACGACTATGAACTTCTCGAAGGTGAAGGCGCGTTTTACGGACCCAAGCTCGAATTCACCCTGACCGACGCGATTGGCCGGACATGGCAATGCGGCACCTTGCAGGTTGACCCCAACTTGCCCGAACGCTTGGATGCCAGCTTTGTCGGCGCCGACGGGGCCAAGCACCGCCCGTTCATGCTGCACCGGGCGACGCTGGGCTCGTTCGAACGCTTCATCGGCATCCTGATCGAAGAACATGCAGGAAAACTGCCGTTCTGGCTGGCGCCGCGGCAGGTTGTTGTCGCTTCAATCACCTCCGAGGCGGACGAATACGTTATGGAAGTGGTCGAAACGCTCAAGGCCGCCGGTGTCCGGGTCGAGGCTGATATTCGCAACGAAAAGATCAACTACAAGGTCCGCGAGCATTCGGTCGGCAAAGTGCCGGTCATCCTTGCTGTCGGCCACCGCGAGGTCGAGGAACGCACCGTAAGTGTCCGGCGTCTGGGCGAAAAACAAACGCAGGTTCAATCGCTTGAGGCTGTAACAAACGAGCTGTCCCAGGCGGCCACCCCGCCCGACCTGCTGTAACATTTGGCGATAAATCGCCCGAAATCCGGCCTCAAACACGAGGCCGGATTGAAACACTTTCCATTTTTCAATTCAAAAACAATTTGTTAACCTGCAAGGGTGCATGACGGTCTTTGACGGGGTTGTGAGACACGGGCTCGTGAATTCAACTGTGCCGTCATAGCCATTAGGTTATTCACTGTCACAAACAGACATACGCAGTCATCAAAAGGATTACCGAGATGTCGAAAACAGCAAAATCCCTTGTTATCGCAAGCGCCGTCGCGGCCGCCGTTTCGGGCGCAGCTACCACTGCCACCGCCCAAGCCAAAGAGAAATGCTATGGCGTTTCGCTTGCCGGTCAGAACGACTGTGCTGCAGGCCCAGGCACCACCTGCGCGGGCACCTCGACCGTGGACTATCAAGGCAACGCATGGACCCTGGTAGATGCCGGCACCTGCGCCGATATCGAATTGCCCAAATCGGCCGACGGTGCGGCCCGCAGTGGTTCGCTGGAACCGCAGGACCGCGACCTGCCCGCATAAGGCAAAGTCAACGAAAGCATGAGGGGCGGGCAACAACGCCCGCCTCTTTGTTGTGACCGGAGGACTTGTACATGTTGGATAATGCACACAAATCGAACAGATTGCCCGCCGCGCCGGGCGTTGGTTACAAGCCTCAACATTTCGACCAGATTCTGAAACATGCCCATCCCGTGGCATGGCTTGAGATCCACGCAGAAAACTACATGGGTGATGGCGGTCGGCCGCTGGCCCAACTGCGACACCTGTCTGAACAATTCCCCATTTCGGTACACGGCGTCGGCCTGTCGATTGGTGCCGAAGGACCATTGGACCCGGATCATCTGGCGCGTCTGAAACATCTTGTCGGCTGGCTGAACCCGGCCAGCTTTTCCGAACATCTGGCGTGGTCAACCCATGACGGCCACTTTCTGAACGACTTGCTGCCCCTGCCCTACACCGATGCGACCCTGACGCGTATCTGCGATCACATTGATCAGGTGCAAGAAACCGTTGGCCGCCAGATGCTGTTGGAAAACCCCTCCAGCTATCTGGCATTTGAAGAAAGCACCTGGTCCGAGCCTGACTTTCTGCGGGAAGCTTCTCGTCGTACGGGCTGCGGTCTGTTGCTGGACGTGAACAACGTCTTTGTGTCGGCAACCAATCTGGACTTCTCACCGCAAGGCTATATCGACGCTTACCCGCTGGAAAAAGTCGGGGAAATTCACCTTGGCGGACATGATGAGGATGAGGACGACCACGGTCGCCCCCTGCTGATTGACAGCCATGGGCGCGAAGTGGTCGATCCGGTCTGGGCTTTGCTGGACTATGTGCTGGAACGCTCAGGCCCCAAACCCGTTCTGGTCGAATGGGACACGGATGTTCCTGACTGGCCCGTTCTTCGGGCCGAGGCGGACCGCGCACAAGCGGCGCTGGACCGCGTTCCGGCATGAGTGTTTCCCAAACCACGTTTCACGAGGCCTTGCTGGACCCATCAGCGGCGATTCCCGACGGGCTGCTTGACGCCAAGGCCCAGCCCGCCGGGCGGCGGTTCAGCGTGTACCGCAACAACGTTGCCGTTTCGCTGACCGAAGCGATGCATCAGGCCTTCCCCGTCATCACGAAACTGCTTGGCACCAAGAATATGGATGGCCTTGCGGGGATTTTCCTGCGCAAACACCCGCCCTTGTCACCTTTGATGATGTTCTACGGCGAAGAATTCCCCGAATTTTTGGCCGGGATGGAGCAGCTTTCCCATCTGGGGTATCTGCCGGACATCGCCCGGCTGGAACTGGCACTACGCCGGTCCTATCACGCAGCTGACAGTCAGCCGGTTTCCGAAAACGCACTGGCCGTTTCCCCGGAAGATGTCATGCGCGCGCAACTAGGGTTTGCGCCTGCAATGCAGGTCTTACGTTCGGACTGGCCAATTTACTCTATCTGGCGCTTCAACACCGAAGAAGATGCCCCCAAACCGGAACCCGACGGTCAGGACGTGCTGATCACTCGACCGGATTACGACCCCCATCCACACTTGCTGCCTTTGGGTGGCGCAGATTGGATCGCCCGACTTCAGTCGGGGCAAACCATCGGCGACGCGTATGAAAATACCGCCGCCGACTTCCCCGAGTTCGACCTTGGGGCCACTCTTGCGCTGCTTCTGCAGGGCGGCGCAATATCTTCTGTGACTATCGAAAGGCTGGCACCATGACTGCCCTGATCTCTTTGCACAACAACACTTTGGGGAGGCTGGATCTGGCCTCTGGCTGGTTGACCCCGACACTGGCGCGGGTCGTGTTCATCGCGGTTTTGCTGTTCTATTTCTGGAATTCGGCGATGACGAAAATCGACGGCTCGATTTTCTCGCCCTCGGCTGGCGCCTTTGGTCAGATCTTTCCGAAAGCCGCCGAAGCTGCCCTGTATGACGTCACGCAGATGACCTTTTTCCAGCGTATCGTGATTTTCTTTGGCACCGTCGGTGAATTTGTCCTGCCCGCGCTGCTGCTGGTTGGTCTGTTCACGCGTCTGGCCGCATTGGGCATGATTGGGTTTATCTGGGTTCAGACCGCCACCGATGTTTCCGGGCACGGCGTGAAACTTGGCAGCCTGTTCGACAACGCGATCTCGTTGATGGATCAACGCGTGATGTGGACCTTCCTGTTTCTTGTCATCATCATCAATGGCGCTGGTCCGATCTCGGCGGATCGTTTGCTGCGCTTAAAGTGATTTAGAAATGCGCCTTGGGCTCGTCCGGTTTCCCAGCGGCCAGCCCAAGGATACCCGCCACGGCGGCAAAGGCGACCGGGAACATCGTGAACGCATTAAACCCAAACGCATAATACATTCCCGCCGCAGACATCAGCAACAACACCCCGCCGATCAAAGCGCGCGCATGGGCCATCGCACCACCTGCGATGGCCAACAAAGGCGCAACAAGTGACGCCACCTGTATGACCTGAGCATTGTCGAACTGTTCGGCCACACCTTCGACCTCGCCAAAACGTTCGACCAACTCAATATAGCCGTATCCGAAAAAGCCCACGATCATGCCGATCAAACCGGCGATGACACCCAAAATCATTGCTGCGTTACGCATTTACCAACCTCTTGCCTGCGCAATCCAGATAAGGGCCCGTTCATGCAACGCCAAGCCCCTTTCGCGATTCCGGGGTCCAGGCCAGAAACAGCTCTCCGTCCTTTTCGATCAGCGGGCGTTTCATCAAAGTCGGATGATCCCTGAGCAATTCCAGCCGGGGCCGCGCGCGTTCTTCTTCCGCCAACCCGCGCCAGGTTGTTGAGCGGGTATTGAGCAAAGCCTCGCCGAACCTCTCATGCGCCTGCGCCAAAACGGAATCGGGCACGCCTTGTGTCCGAACGTCGATGAATTCGGCATTTGGAAGCGATTTCAGTGCCTTGCGGCAGGTATCACAGGTTTTTAGTCCAAAAAGGCGCATTTATCGGCCGCTCCTGCATTTGACGGATTTTCTGGCATTTTTGCCTGCTTGTTCCGGTAATTCTTGATTTTTTACTTCACCATGCAATGTTGAAAAAGACGAAACCCGCAATGTGGACCGTTTGGCGCAAGCGAAACTGGGATGTGTTGCGGTGTCGTCATCCGCTACCCCACCAATTTTGTGGGACAACGTGCAAGTAGAAGGAGACACGGGAAATGCCAACTGGCACCGTGAAATGGTTTAATACCACCAAAGGCTACGGGTTTATTGCCCCTGATGAAGGCGGCAAGGACGTATTTGTTCATATCTCAGCTGTCGAACGATCTGGTCTGACTGGACTCGCTGATAATCAGAAGGTCTCGTACGAATTAGAAGACGGACGCGACGGACGCCAAATGGCGTCTGATTTGAAGCCTCTGTAAATCGCCCCGCTTTCGGCGGGAATATCAAAAAAGGTCTGCGGCCAATTTCCGGCCGCGACCATTTCCAAAGGTTCTAAACCTTACCCTCATGTGGGCGCGGCCCTGACATGAGCGTTTCAGTTTTGGCCCATCACCGCGATACAGGATGTCCCGGTGGCGTATGTGATCGCCATCGTCCAGCCACCTTTATCGCTGGTTCAGCTCCTCCCGATATGCTGCAAGTGGGCTTAACTGTCGCGAATGACGGCTTCGAACTCGCGCCACTCACGTGCGGTCATTCCCGAATTCTCTTGCGTCACGGTTTCACCGGCAATCATTCTGCGCAGGCTATCAACCATTTGCGCCGACAGGTTGACCGCACCCAGACGGTAATCTTCGAACGCCTTATAGGCAAAGGGCACCCAGTCGGCGACGATCTTGCACATCATGTCGGCATATACGCGAATCTCATACTGTGCATGTGGATCGGCCCGTAACCGCAGGAAGTGGAACAGGTTGTGCAGATCGACCTTCCAGTACCATTGCGTATAGATGTTCGCGGGCAGGTTCATCCGCGCCAGTTCACGGGCCAGCCCCTGCTGGCCGTCCTGATTGATCATCGCCTCGTAATTGTCATAACACCGCGCGCTGTCGGCCTTGAGCATTTCCAGAACGCGGGCGGCCTCTTCCCCTTGCAAAGCATCGCCCCGGCCCTGGTTGTTCACTTCGGACTGGGCGGCGACGTGATCGGGTGCGGGAATATAGAACTCCCGGTCCAGTATCGAATATCGCGCTGAGTATTCATTCACATTTGCCGTGCGGTGCCGAATCCACTGCCGGGCCACAAAAACGGGCAGTTTGACGTGCAGCTTGATCTCGCACATTTCGAACGGGGTCGAATGCCAGTGGCGCATCAAATAGCGGATCAGGCCTTCGTCGTTCTGAACCGACTTGGTGCCCTTACCGTAAGACACCCGCGCAGCCTGACAGATCGCGGCATCATCACCCATATAATCGATCACACGAACAAAGCCGTGGTCCAGAACCTGATGGGCCGTATAAAGATGGTCTTCCATTCCCGCAGCCACAACGCGGCGTGTTGGATGCGATTGCGCCCGTTGCGCTTCGATCTCGGCCAGTTGGTCAGAGGACAGCGGCATGAAACTTCCTTTCCAGCAATGAGTCGCCGACCACTATATCTCGGCTAATCCTGGACAGGAACCGCGATATCTGTACCTAATACTCCATTTCTCAAATTGTGTCTGCGCTGCCCCTCGACACGCAAGGCGCGCGCGCTAAGCTGCTGCCTATCACCTGATCAGAAAGGACGCCGCAATGGGGCTGACATATCTTCACACCATGGTTCGTGTTAAGGATCTGGAGAAATCCATAGCCTTCTACGAACTGCTCGGCCTGAAGGAAACCGATCGTTACGACAGTGAGGCGGGACGATTTTCGCTGATCTTCATGGCGCCTCCGGGGCAAGAGGATCGGCCTATCGAACTGACCCACAATTGGGACGGAGATGACGAGCTGCCCACCGACAGCCGGCATTTCGGGCATCTCGCCTATGGCGTCGATAACATCTATGAGGCCTGCCAGCACCTGCAGGACAATGGCGTTGTGATCAACCGCCCACCGCGCGATGGGCGCATGGCGTTTGTGCGTTCACCCGACAATATCTCGGTTGAGCTGTTGCAAAACGGTGCCGCGCTGGAACCCGCTGAACCATGGGCCAGCATGGAAAGCACCGGTCACTGGTGATCCGTTGGTTGATACCCTTTGGTCTGGCCGTTCTGGCCAGCCCCCTTCGGGCTGAGACCTGCCGTCTTGCTTTGGCATTGGCGATGGATATTTCAACCTCGGTTGACGCAACCGAAGACGCCCTGCAACGGCAAGGTCTGGCCGCCGCGTTGACCGCGCCCGAGGTGACCGAGGCGTTCTTTTCCTCGCCAATGCCCGTTGCCCTGGCGGTCTATGAATGGAGCGGCCGCACCACACAGCGCGTCATTCTGAACTGGACAATGATCGACTCTGAATCTGACCTGCTGTTGGCGGCCACCACCATTCAGCAGTCAGTTCGATCCGACAGCGGATCGGCGACGGCGATGGGTTACGCGCTGGCGTTCGGCGCAACCTTGATGCAACAAGCCCCCCGGTGCCTGTTTCAAACCATCGACCTGTCGGGGGATGGGTCAAACAATGACGGGTACGGGCCGGATTCGGCTTACCGGCACTTCCCCTTTGAGAACACGGTCGTCAACGGGCTGGTCATCAATGCCGCCGATTTCGAAGGCGAGCTTTTTCTGATCCCCTTCTTTGAAAACAACGTGCTGCATGGCTCCGGTGCTTTTCTGGAAATCGCGCAGGGGTTCGAAGATTTCGAACGTGCCATGCGCCGCAAGCTAGAGCGTGAGTTGAAGGGGCTGCAAATCGGCAGCCTGCGCGACACATACACAAAATGATGCGGATTCTGGCAACTTTCCTGTGCTTGCTGGCCAGTTCTGCTGCGTCTGAATGTCGTCAGGCACTGGCCTTGGGTCTGGATGTGTCCGGGTCGGTCGACAGTCAGGAATACCGCCTGCAACTTGGTGGTTTGGCGGCGGCTTTGCAGCGCCCCGAAGTAAAGCAGCTGCTGCTGTCAGATAGTGCCGCCCCCGTCCGCCTTGCGGTCTTTGAATGGAGCGAACCCGGCCATCAGCGGATGCTGCTGAACTGGACGGAAATACGTTCCTCCCAGGATGTGACGCGTATTGCGGCCTTGTTGAACCGGGTTGAACGCAGCAGCGCGCCGCAGGGCACTGCGGTCGGGGCCGCGATGGACTTTGGCGCTGAGTTACTGGCGCAGCAGGCGGGATGCTGGAAACGCACGTTGGATCTGTCGGGGGACGGCAAGCACAACATCGGCCAGCACCCGCGCGCGGTGAAACAGATCCTGCAATCCACCGGCATCACCATCAACGGCTTGGTCATCGGCGCGGATGACCCCAATCACGCGGACAAGCGCCACGTTCAGGTTGGCGAACTGTCCGCCTATTATCAGGCTTGGGTCATTCTTGGCCCCGGCGCTTTTGTCGAAGTGGCCCTTGGGTTTGAGGCCTATGAAGAGGCCATGACCCGAAAGCTGCTTCAGGAACTGGAAGGGCTGGTTCTGTCGGATGCCGGTCCCGCCGCCCCGCGTGATCAATAGATATAGCGGATTTGATCTGTCCAATACCTCTCGACCCGGCGAAGCGAGGTGGTGATATCCTCGATCCCTTCCAATCCCAGCACACCGCGCGACTGCAGGCCTTCGGCATGGCGCGCAAACAACTTGGTCACAACGTTCCGAATTTCCCGCCCTTGCGGCGTAAGCCGAACCCGAACCGAACGTCTGTCAATCTCGCACCTCTGGTGGTGCATATAGCCCATTTCGACCAGCTTCTTGAGGTTATAGCTGACATTGCTGCCCTGATAATAACCCCGGCTTTTCAGCTCGCCCGCCGTCACCTCATGATCGCCGATATTGAACAGTAGCAGGGCCTGAACCGCGTTGATCTCTAATACGCCGACGCGCTCAAACTCATCCTTGATAACGTCCAGCAGCAGGCGGTGCAGCCTCTCGACCAGGGCAAGCGCCTCAAGATAGCTGGTCATGAAACCCTTGGTTTCCGGCGCGGAGACCTGCATTTCCATACTCATCCGATCCTCCGATTCAGTCGCGTTGTTTCAGACACGATGAACGGAAATTCCCAAAAATCGGTTAAGTTGGATTTTCTTTTATTTTTGAAATGTTTGCGCGATATCCGCTACAAGAACGGAAAAGGGCTCTGGTGGCTGAACCTGCCCGGTCACCCACTGATAGAGGTCCTGATCGTTTTCGTGCAGCAGCGCGTCGTAGCGATCCAGACCTTCTGTGTCCATCTCCGCCAGATTACGCTTGGCATAAGCGGACAGGATCAAATCCATCTCTTTGATGCCACGGCGCATCGACCGCATCTGCATGCGCTTGATCCTGACGTCCCGTGTTTCGGTCACTTGCCCTGCTCCAGCATCAGCCGCAGTTTCTTTTCAAGCCGTGCAGCCCGTTCGGCGCTTGCGCGCATCTCGCCACGGATCGCACGCAGTTCGGCCACCGCGTCCACGAGTTCAAGATTTGCCTCGCCGTCTTCGACCGGGGCTTCCATGCCCTCGCCCTCGCCGGTCAGCAACCACATGATCGAGACGTTGATCATCCCGGCCATCATCGACAGACGGTTGGCGCGGGGCTCGGACAGATCATTTTCCCAGGCTGCGATTGTGGCCTTTTTGACCCCCAGACGTCGCGCCAGCTGCGCTTGCGTCATCGCCGCCGCCTCGCGTGCGCCAGCCAGCCTGTCCCCGAATGTCGCGGACTCTGGTCCGTACCAGTTGTTTTCGTCGTTCATCCGGGTCTCCAATTCTCTGTTTCATACGGCTTGATCGTCAATCGGGCGCACCCTATGACAGACAGGTTGAACATACAAACCGAGGCCGCCCATGAGTTTCCTGTCTGCGACACTGTCACGCGTAAAACCATCACCGACAATCGCGATGACCGCCAAAGCGGCTGAGCTGAAAGCCGCCGGGCGCGATGTCATCGGGCTAAGCGCGGGTGAGCCGGATTTCGACACGCCACAGAACATCAAGGACGCAGCCGTCGCGGCCATCGCAGCGGGCAAAACCAAATACACCGCGCCTGATGGCATCCCCGAGCTGAAACAGGCCGCCTGCGCCAAGATGAAACGCGATCACGGGCTGGACTACACGCCCGCCCAGATCTCGGTCGGGACCGGCGGCAAGCAGACGCTGTATAACGCGCTGATGGCCACCATGAACGAGGGCGACGAGGTTGTGATCCCCGCGCCCTATTGGGTCAGCTATCCGGATATGGTTCTGCTGGCCGGTGGCACGCCGGTGATCGCCGAAACATCTTTGCAAACAAATTTCAAACTGACCGCCGATCAGCTTGAGGCCGCAATCACGCCCAAGACCAAATGGTTCATCTTCAATTCACCGTCGAACCCCACCGGCGCGGGCTACAGCCGCGAGGAGTTGGAGGAACTGACCGACGTGCTGATGCGCCACCCGCATGTCTGGATCATGTCGGACGACATGTACGAACATCTGGCTTATGACGGTTTCGAATTCTGCACCCCGGCCGAGGTCGAGCCGCGCCTGTATGACCGCACGTTGACCTGCAACGGTGTCTCCAAGGCCTATGCTATGACCGGCTGGCGCATCGGCTATGCTGCCGGTCCGGTTGAGATCATCGCAGCAATGCGCAAAGTTCAGTCGCAGTCGACCTCGAACCCCTGCTCAGTCAGCCAATGGGCAGCAGTTGAGGCGCTGAATGGCACGCAGTCCTTTCTGGCCCCGAACAATGACACCTTCAAACGCCGCCGCGATCTGGTGGTTCGTATGCTGAACGCCATCGACGGCATCGCCTGCCCAACGCCCGAAGGCGCGTTCTACGTGTACCCCTCTATCGCGGGGCTGATCGGTAAAACGACGCCCGCAGGCACGCTGATTGACACGGACGAGGCCTTCGCCACAGCCCTGCTGGAAGAGGCAGACGTGGCCGTGGTGTTCGGCGCGGCCTTTGGCCTGTCGCCGAATTTCCGGGTCAGCTATGCGACCTCGGACGAGGCCCTGACCGAGGCCTGCACCCGCATCCAACGTTTTTGCGCATCCCTGACCTGACCGGAGGAACCCATGACCGCAGAGTTGCCCGAGTATTACTTCCGTGTGCGCGAGAACGGGGCGGCGGTTTTCAAGATTGACACCGAAAACCGCCTGCGTCGGATCGAGATGGATCAGATCGCGGTCATAAACATCCGCAACGGCGAGGTAAAACCACAAGGTCAGCGGGTGTTATCCGAGGCGGATCAGGCGGAAATCGCGCACTGGATGGAACAACGCAAGTCCCTGTTGGCGCAGCGGGATATCGACGACATTCATCGCGCGGTGGACTACTTGAACCTGACCACGCAATGGGCACAATCCAAGGCAACGGACGACCAGCTTGAGGATGTAACCGACCGGTTGTTGATGGCGATGCATGATTTGCGCACCGTATTGGTGCGCAAAAAAGCTGGCCGCATGAGCAAGGACTGACCTCGCGCAGCTATTCCGCCGGGACACCGACCGCACGAACCGAACGCGTCCAGAATCGCACCATCAGCAGGGCCGCTGCACAGGCAAGCCCAACCACAAGACCCAGCCACACACCAACGCCGCCCATACCCTGAACAAACCCAAAGTAATACGACGTGCTGATGCCCACCAACCAATAGCTGATCACCGCTATGACCATCGGCACCTTTGCGTCCTGCAACCCACGCAGCAGGCCCAGCGCGATGATCTGCGCCCCGTCCACCAGCTGAAACAGCGCCGCCATCGCCAGCAACCCGGTGCCAATTGCCAGAATCTGCGGGCGCAGAGGGTCGTTGTTTTCGATGAACAGTGAAATCAGCGGCTCGGCGTAGATCAGGAACAGGGCAATCGCCAGCGCCGACATGATCAGAGACATACCGGTCACGGCAATCGCGCCGCGTTCAAGATGCCCCCGGTCCCGGCGGCCCAATGCATTACCCGCGCGAATGGTAGCCACATTCGAAAGCCCCAGATGCACCATGAAAGTGGCGGATGCCAGGTTCAGCGCGATCCCATGCGCCGCCAGCGGCACCTTGCCCAGCCATCCCATCATGATGGCCGACATTGCAAACAAAGAAGCCTCGGCCAGGGTGGTGAAACCAATCGGAACCCCCAGCCGCAGAACACGCTGAAACATATCCCAATCCGGGCGCCAGAAACGTTGGAACAGGCTGTGTTCCGGCATGATGCGCACCGTGTAGGCAATAACACACAGCAACGACACGATCTGCGTCACGACCGAGGCGATGGCCGCACCGGTCACGCCCAGCTCGGGCGCGCCCCAGTTTCCGAAGATCAGCGCATAGTTGGTCACTCCGTTCACCAAGGCGGCGGCGACTGCGATCCACAGAACAATCTGCGTCCGCTCAAGCGCCGCCAGATAGGATTTAAGGACCATCATCAGCAAGGCGGGGAACAAGCCCCACCCGGCGATGCGCAGATATTCCGAAGCCATTGCAGCGACTTCCGGCTCTTGCTTTAGGGCGATCAGGATCGGGTGAGACCACCAAAGCAGCGGCATCATCAACGCGCCGTAAATCAGCGACAACCACAATCCCATTCGGGTCGAACGGCGAATGTTGGTTTCATCCTCTTCGGCGGCGGCCATTGCCACCATCGGCATGACGGCCAGCCCGAACCCACTGCCGAACAGAAACAGCACAAAGAAATAGCTGCTGGCCAGCGTCACTGCGGCCAGCGCCTCGACCCCATACCACCCCAACATGACGGTATCGGTCAGACCAATAGCGAATTGCGCCAGATGCCCGCCGATCAACGGCAGACCCAGCACAGTAATGGCCCGGAAGTGGGCGCGATATGTCATCACTTTCTTCATCGTATCAGCCTTATGCCCAGCCGAAGGCCACGACAAGAGCAGAACGATGGAGTTTCAAAGTGAGGCTAACTTTAGGTAACCCGAAGGCTGCCCCAATTACCGCGCGTCGGGATGCAGCGTTTTGCCCAAAATATGTTCAGACTGCTGAATGACATGATCCGCCTGCCCGACGATCAAAGGATCAGGCTGGCCGACAACGTCGTGATTTTTATCCGGATAATCCAGTGTTGACAGGAAATGGCGCATACAGTTCAGGCGCGCGCGTTTCTTGTCGTTCGATTTGACGATGGTCCACGGCGCATCGGCAGTGTCGGTGTAGAAGAACATCGCCTCTTTCGCCTCGGTGTAGTCATCCCATTTATCAAGGCTTGCCTTGTCGATGGGCGACAGCTTCCATTGCTTCAGGGGATCGGTTTCCCGGCTTTTGAAACGGCACTGCTGTTCAGGTTGCGTGACCGAGAACCAGTATTTGTACAGTTTGATACCCGAGCGAACCAACATCCGTTCCAGCTCGGGCGTTTGTCGCATGAATTCCAGATATTCGTTCGGGGAACAGAACCCCATCACCCGCTCAACCCCGGCGCGGTTGTACCACGATCGGTCATAGAACACCATTTCACCCAGTGTCGGCAGCTCCTGAATGTAGCGCTGGTAATACCACTGCCCTTTTTCCTCAAGCGTCGGTTTGTTCAGGGCCACGACGCGCGCTTGCCGGGGGTTCAGATGCTCCATGAACCGCTTGATCGTGCCGCCCTTGCCTGCGGCATCGCGGCCTTCGAACAGCAGGACAAACCGCTGCCCTGTTTCCTGCGCCCAAAGCTGAACCTTCAGCAGCTCGGCCTGCAACTGCGCCTTTTGCGCCTCATAAGTGCCGCGCGCCATTTTACGGCCATAGGGGTATTTGCCGCTTTCAAAGGCTTGGCGGATCTTCTCGGGGCTGGGTTGAGACTGCCCGGGATCTGGCGTTGGGACAATTTTTACAGGCGGTTGTTTTTGCTCGATTTGGGCCACAGAGTCCATTCGGATTCTCCTCGTTTCACTATCCAAAGGAACGACTAGCAGAAGGTCTGATTTTGCGCTTTGATTGGGGTCAATATGACACCGCCTTAAACGTCGCACCCACCATCGCTGACAGACCTGAAACACGGGCCAGATATGGACACAGAATTCGTCGACCTGAACGGTCAATCCTTTTTCTTGCGCAGTTGGGGGCACCCGGATTTGCCACCCCTGCTTATGCTGCACGGGTTTCCCGAATATGGCGGCGCATGGGGTGATCTTGCCCCGTATCTGGCCGATCATTTCCACTGTATCGCACCCGACCAGCGCGGGTATGGGCAAAGCTGGACCCCCGACGGGGTCGGCAGCTATGCGCTGTCAAAACTGGTGTCTGACATGGCTGCGCTGATTGAACGGTTTGATGCGCCAATCTGTGTTCTGGGTCACGATTGGGGGGCTTCGGTCGCTTATGGGCTGGCCATGTTCCGCCCCGATCTGGTCAGCCGGTTGATCATCGCAAACGGTGTCCACCCGGTACCGTTTCAACGCGCCATGGCAGCCGGAGGGGCGCAATCCGAAGCGTCGCAATACATCAACGCCCTGCGCGCATCGGATGCGACCGCGCATTTTTCGGCCAGTAATTTCGCCAAACTGGAACATTTTTTCCGCTTCGGCATGGGCACGGACTGGCTGTCCGACGCCACCATTCAGGATTATCGCACCGAATGGTCCCGGCCCGGACGACTGGACGCGATGTTGAACTGGTATCGCGCCTCGCCCCTGGTTGTGGCAAGGCCGGGCGAACCCCGCACCGACCTGCCCGAATTTCCGCCCGATCGCCTGATGGTCAACTGCCCGCATCTGTTGCTTTGGGGGTCTGAGGACAAGGCGCTGCTGCCGGAATCGACCGACGGGTTAGAGGCATTCGCGCCCGATCTGACGCGCGTCGAAATTCCCAGCACCGATCACTGGCTGCATCACCAGCGGCCAAAGACCGTTGCGCAGGAAATCCTGAACTGGATGGCAACCTGATCCTTTAACGGTGGCCCCAATCTGCGGGGTCGTCAGAGTTGTTCGGGGACAGGCCCAGAATGTCTCCGTCTGTCGAACATCCCAACCCAAGAACCGTCCGGTTGGCATAGGAAAAATACGCGCAGACCTGATTGATCTCAAGAATCTCGCCGTCATCCCACCCGGCCTCACGCAGGGTTTCGATATCTTTCTGGATCATATCTGCCGGAGTTTCCGTCAACTTGCGCGCATAGCCCATCGCCACGATCTGTGCGGCGTCCAACGGGGCCGTTTCGGGCCTGCCCGCCTCAATCGCCGCGCGGATAGCAATGGCCCGATCTGGATCCGCCAAAAGCCGTTGCAGCCCGCCAAAGTGATGTTCGACGCAATATCCGCATCGATTCAGCGAGCTGACCCAAACCCCCAGCACCTCAAGAAACCACTTTGGAACCGTATTGGCGGAATGATGCAGGACGTTCTTATACAATACCATATGGCCTTCCATCGAATGTGGCCGCAGGGAATGCGCCATCATGATGTTGTCCACGTTATTGCCGGGGCCGGTGACCCGTTCGTAAAGCTTCTTCAGCTTCCCGGTGGCTTGTTCGAACGGCACGGTTTTGATCCAGCTCATCTTTTCCCCGTCGATTGATTAGTATGAGTCGCCCCACCCTAGTTTCGATCCCCCCAACCTACGAGGTGAAACTGGCCCCTCCGGCACCAAAAACCCACCCAGATCAGTGTCAGAAAAAACATTCAGGTCTTTGCGACCCTGCCCCATCTGGGTAAGCTCGGGCAATTCAAGGGAGGTACTCAACTTATGGATAAAGCGGAAAAAATTGTCGCGGAATGGTATTCCAACCATCCGATTTCTGCACCGCACATTCTTACGAAACTGAAATCCAGTGGTCGCGAGTTGGAGGATGTTCAGCCGCAAGACCTCTATCCTTATGATCAGGATCATTACGACGGGTTGGACGCGAACGCCAGACTGGCTGAAAATACCGGGATGAAATCCGGCGACAGCGTGATCGACGTCTGCGCTGGGCTGTGTGGGCCTGCGCGATGGTTTGCAGCCGAACGTGACGTGCAGGTAACCGGGGTCGATATCAGCCCCAATCGCGTCGAGGGGGCAAAGAAACTGAACACCCTTGTCGGGCTTCAGGATCAGGTCCATCCGGTTTTGGCAAGCGCAATGGATATCCCCTTCGAAGCAGACAACTTTGATGCGGCGGTCAGTCAGGAATCGTTTCTGCACATCCCCGACAAACCCAAGGCCCTGCGCGAGGTGTACCGCGTTCTACGCCCCGGCGGCCGCTTTTCCTTTACCGATTGGGTCATGCACACCCCCCTGCCCGATGACGAGTTCGAACAATACCGTCAACGCTTTGCCTGCCAATCCATGCTGAGCATACCGGAATACCAAACCCAGCTTGAAAAGGCCGGTTTTACGGTTATCTCGGCCGACGATGTCACGCAGGCCTGGGGTGATATTCTCGCCCGGCGGCTCAGGATGTATCAGGACCTGGATGCCGAGGCCGAGCGCGCGGGCAACCCCTCAAAAGGCGATGACTTTCTAAAAATGTACGCGAAATTTGTGGATGACGTTCAACAACGCCGGGTCGGTGGCGTCTGCTTAACTGCTGAAAAATCACATTAACCACCCTTGGGGCGCGGCAACGGAACGGCACCGTTGTCGCACTCAATGGCAGCCAAACGTCTACAACACCTCGCGCCCCTCTTTCCCCGGACCACATCACCTGCCATAATGGGTCAAACCCAAAAACAAGAGCAGCACCCATGCCTGACGACCTGTTGACGCCCAGCGCCACCACTGCCTATGACGCCTCCTCGATTGAGGTGCTTGAAGGGCTGGAACCCGTTCGCAAACGCCCCGGTATGTATATCGGCGGCACGGATGAACGTGCGCTGCACCATATGGTCGCCGAAATCCTCGACAACTCGATGGATGAGGCGGTCGCGGGCCACGCCAACCGGATCGAGGTTGAACTGCACGCTGATTACGCGCTGACCGTGCGCGACAACGGGCGTGGCATCCCGGTCGACCCGCATCCGAAATTCCCCGACAAATCCGCGTTAGAGGTCATCTTGTGCACCCTGCACGCGGGCGGCAAATTCTCGGGCAAGGCTTATCAGACTTCGGGCGGCCTGCACGGCGTGGGTGCCTCCGTGGTCAACGCGCTGTCGGATTCCATGGTCGTGCAGGTGGCGCGGGACAAGACGCTGTTCGAACAACGTTTTTCACGCGGAACACCGCAAGGTCCGGTTGAAAAGATCGGCGCGGCACCCAACCGGCGCGGCACCACCGTCACCTTTCACGCCGATGCGGACATCTTCGGCCACCACAAATTCAAACCGGCGCGGCTGTTCAAATCCATCCGCTCCAAGGCGTACCTGTTCTCGGGCGTGGAAATCCGCTGGAAATCGGCCATCAATGACGGTGAAACACCCACCGAGGCAACGTTCCATTTCCCCGGCGGCCTGTCCGATTACCTCAAGGAAACGATGAACGGCTCGTCCACCTATGCCGACCAGCCTTTTGCCGGCACCGTGGATTTTCAGGAAAAGTTCAACGCCCCCGGCAAGGTCGAATGGGCGATCAACTGGACGCCCTCACGCGATGGGTTCATCCAGTCCTACTGCAACACCGTGCCCACACCCGAAGGCGGCACCCATGTTGCGGGCTTTTGGGCTGCCGTCCTCAAGGGGATCAAAGCCTATGGTGAGTTGATCAACAACAAAAAGGCCGCGCAGATCACCCGCGACGACCTGATCACCGGCGGCTGCGCGCTGGTGTCGTGTTTTATCAGCGAACCGGAATTTGTGGGTCAGACAAAGGACCGCCTTGCCACGGTCGAGGCCCAGCGCCTGGTCGAGAATTCGGTCCGCGACCATTTCGATAACTGGCTGGCCGCGGACACGAAATCCGCCGGTGCTATTCTGGACTTCCTGATCTTACGATCTGAGGAACGTCTGCGCCGACGGGCCGAGAAGGAAACACAACGCAAGTCCGCCACTAAGAAACTTCGTCTCCCCGGCAAGTTGGTGGACTGTAGTAGTTCAACACGCGACGGAACGGAATTATTCATTGTCGAGGGCGATTCAGCGGGCGGCTCGGCCAAAATGGGTCGTAACCGTAAAACACAGGCCCTTTTGCCCCTGCGCGGCAAGATCCTGAACGTGCTGGGCGCGGCCAGTTCGAAACTGGGCACCAACGCCGAGATCAACGATCTGACACAAGCGCTGGGCGTGGGCCTGGGCACCAAGTTCAACGTCGACGACCTGCGTTATGACAAGATCATCATCATGACCGACGCGGATGTGGACGGGGCCCATATCGCCGCGCTGTTGATGACGTTCTTCTTTACCCAAATGCGGCCGATGATCGACGCGGGCCACCTGTACCTGGCCTGCCCGCCTCTCTACCGCCTGACCCAAGGCCCCAAGCGTGTCTATTGTCTGGACGAGGCCGAGCGCGACGAGTGGCTGGAGAAAGGTCTGGGCGGCAAGGGCAAGATCGACGTCTCGCGCTTCAAGGGTCTGGGTGAGATGGACGCCAAGGACCTGAAAGAGACCACGATGGACCCCGCGTCCCGGAAACTGATCCGCGTCACCATCGACGAGGACGAACCCGGCGAGACCGGCGATCTGGTCGAACGCCTGATGGGGAAAAAGCCCGAACTGCGGTTCCAATACATTCAAGAGAACGCGCGGTTTGTGGAGGAGTTGGATGTTTGAGGACCCTGCATTTCCCCTGCTTATCTGACTAAGGCAGGAAGCCCTCGAACTGAAACGTATTTGGAGGAATTACCATGGGTAAACACCAATTGTTCGGTTCATTGGCTGCTGTTGCCGTATTCTGCGCGCCCTCAATCGCCTTGCCGTCAGACACTGAGGCCGATTTGGAAACCGCGCTGGAACAGGTATATTCAGGATCAAGATACGACATCGTCGAAGCATCTGTTGGCCAATGCGAGATACGGCTTTTCATCAAAGACAGCGATGCCTGCTCGGGCGGCGCAGCAATTCAATCCCATAGTTACTTTTACGACCTGAGGCATTTCCAGGCAGAGTTACTGGACGATTTTGCGAAGCTAGTGGATGGCACGTGGCGGTTTCGGGTGGAATTGACCCCAATCGGAGACTGGGCAACTCAGCTTGAAAACGTAAACGCAGATGGAATGAAGCGCCTCGAAGCTGCGCGTGCAAAGCACGGGAAAGGCCGGACTGCCGTCATTGAGGCAAACAAGAGTTACGCGACCAGATATGATATCGCCAAGTTCAATTCTCTTGGATCGACCGGATACTGCCCGAGCACCGAGGTCATCGGCCCCACCGGTTGGCAAGTACAATTGCAAGGCAAAGACGTTGAAAAGCTTGCACGGTCATTCGAAACCATAGTGCAGTCCTGCAAGCCTTAGCCATGACGCCCCGAACGGAATCAAAATAGACGTTCACGCGTCGGGGCAACGCCCGCGTCTGATGTTGTCGGAATGCCGAACAGCCCGCGATGAACAATCCGTAGGCCGGGCTTCAGCCCGGCATCCCAAACACGCCCCTTGCCTAACCTCTTGATCCCGTTCACACTTACCCCCAATCCGTCATCCAAGAACGACATTTGAGGCTCCGAGCGTCCAAGACCCATTTGAACAACCGATTTCTGAACGGGAGGACGACATGAAAACACTAACCCTCGGGCTGGCTTTTGGCCTGCTGGCCACGCAAGGCCTGGCGCAGCAGACGCTCAGCACTGCATCGCCGATTCCGGACGGTGCCGAGACGCGGTTTTGCTATTACCAAGGCATGGCCTATTCGCTGGACGCTTTTGTGGTGATTTTCGGCGACAACACCGTGACCTCCACCGCCAGCACGCGCGAGGAACACCTGCTGCGCTGCATCAAAGGCGACGATGGCACCATGAGTTGGAAGCCACAAAGCAGCTTTCAGATCAGCCGCTAGGCTCAATGGCTGGGCGCATTAGCCGACCCTGTCGTCCAGCCAGCCCGCGATCTGCCCGGCGGGGGTTTCCCAGCCGGGTTCCATGAACAGAAAATGCGCGTGGTCTTTTACGGGCAGAAAAGTCGCGCGGTCGCCGTACAGGTCAGCCAACGCACGGCAGGTGTTGGGGTTCACTGCCCGATCCTCAGTCCCGGACACGATCAAAACCGGGCAGTCGACCCTGTCGATATCGACCTTCATCGCGTGGTGGTCGTCGAACATCCAAAAGAACATCTCGAACATCACCCGCCCGCTTTCCGGGCCAAGCCGGTCAAAGACCTCATGCTGCTGCGCCTCGGGCATTTTGTTTAGCGCAAAAGGGGCCATCAGGTCGAATTCCACCCGCATCGGCTGTTTCCAGAAGGCCCCGCCCTCCATCAACGCGCGCGGGATGGCGCGTTCGTCGTCGGTTTCGGGCAGCGTGCCCCACGCAGCGTTCGGGTTGATCAAAACGATTGCACTGGCCAGCCCGCGCGCTGCCACCTGCTGCGCCACTACACCGGCAATGGCGTGGCCAAGAACAACCGGCTTGCTGTCCAGGCCCTGCACAAAGTTGGCAATGTCGTTGGTGTAATCCAGAACGCTGGTGTCGGTCAGCCCGGGATCGGGATCGGCCTTGGGATCATTTCCATGATACCGCAGCGCAGGGGTGTGCACCGTCCAACCCCGATCACGAAGAAACCCGGCATACCTTTCCATACACCACGGCCCCGCGAATGCACCGTGGATCAGAACAATCTCTTTGGTCATGAAGAACCCTCCCTCGCCCCGGGTCAGTATGAAAGGCAAGGGAGAGGTGCAGCAAGACCCTTATAGCGCGGTTTTGAACAGTGCGGTCAGGTTCTCTGTAGTCAGCTCAACCGGGTTGCCGCCGCAGGACGGATCAATGATCGCACCCTGCACCAGATCGGGGATCGCGGCCTCGGTCACGCCCAGATCGGACAGTTTGCGCGGAATACTGAAGGAGTCATTGAAGTCCTGCACAAAGGCGCGGAAACCGTCAAAGCCGCCGTCAATGCCCAGATAGGCAGCCGCCGACTGGAACCGGTCAGCGATAGCGGGTTCGTTGAAGTCCAGAACCGCAGGCATACAAACCGCATTGGTGGTGCCGTGATGGGTGTTGAACACTGCTCCGACAGGGTGGCTCATGGCGTGGATCGCGCCCAGACCCTTCTGAAAGGCAGTGGCCCCCATGGCAGCGGCACTCATCATCTGGGCGCGGGCTTCGATGTCGGTGCCATCGGCATAGGCGCGCGGCAAGTATTCTTTGACCAAACGCATACCCTCGAGAGCCATACCCTGGCTCATCGGGTGATAGTGCGGGCTCGAAAACGCCTCGACACAATGCGCAAAGGCATCCAGACCGGTGCCCGCCGTGATGAATTTGGGCATCCCCACGGTCAGCTCCGGATCGCAGATCACCACGCTCGGTAGCACCTTGGGGTGAAAGATGATCTTCTTGGCATGGGTCTCGGAGTTGGTGATGACGCTGGCACGACCGACCTCGGACCCGGTCCCGGCTGTGGTTGGCACCGCGATGATCGGGGCGATGGCATCGGCGTCCGCACGGGTCCACCAATCGCCGATATCCTCGAAATCCCAAACCGGGCGCGTCTGACCCGCCATAAAGGCCACCATCTTGCCCAGATCCAACCCCGAGCCGCCACCAAAGGCGATCACCCCGTCATGATCCCCCGCTTGATAGGCGGCAACACCAGCTTCAAGGTTCTGTTCATTGGGGTTCGGGTCCACGTCGCTGAACAGACCACGTCCTAGCCCGGCGGCCTCCATGATATCCAGTGTCTCCAAGGTGATCGGCAGATCGGCCAGCCCCTTGTCGGTCACCAGCAACGGTTTCTGCATCCCGGCTGCCGCACAGGCCTCGGGCAGTTCCCGGATGCGCCCGGCACCAAATTTGATAGCGGTCGGATAGGACCAGTTTCCAACGAGTGTCATGTCAGTATTCCTTTGTCTTTCAGGGCCTGCTCTGGCGAGGGGGTCAGTCCAGAGCAGGCCGTTCGTCCTTAGGCCGTGACCTTCTTAAGGTGATAGGATTTGGGACGTGTTAGGTTGTGATAGCCAATGACAGACAGACCGCCACCGCGCCCGGTGTTCTTGCACCCGGTCCAGCACAGTCCGGGGTCCAGATAATCGGCCCGGTTCATAAACACGGTGCCGGTCTCGATGGCATCACCCACCCGCGCCGCACGATCCACATCGCGGGTCCAAAGGCTGGCCGTCAGGCCGAACTCACTGTCATTCATTAACGCGATGGCTTCTTCGTCCGAAGAGACCTTCATGATGCCCACCACGGGGCCAAAGCTTTCATCCCGCATCACCCGCATGTCATGGGTGACATCGGTCAGAATCTGCGGGGTCAGATAAGCGCCACCATCGTCTTCGGGGAACGGGTCGATATGGGCCACGGCCCCGGCTGCCACCGCCTCGGCAATCTGCGCGCGCACCTCATCGGCAAAGCGCACGTTCGCCATCGGGCCCAGGGTGGTCTCCGCCTCCAGCGGATTGCCCAGCTTGTACCCCTTCACGATCTCAACCGCCTTTGTGACGAAATCATTATAAAGGCTCTCGTGCACATAGATCCGCTCGATCCCGCAACAGCACTGGCCCGCGTTAAACATCGCCCCATCAATCAGCGTATCGACCGCCGCATCCAGATCGGCATCCTCCATGACATAGCCCGGGTCCTTGCCGCCCAGCTCGGTGCCCACTCCGGTAAAGGTGCCAGCCGCCGCGCGCTCCATCGCCTGCCCACCCCCGACCGAGCCGGTGAAGTTCACGAAATCAAACGCATTGCCCGCGATCAGGTCATTGGTCACGTCATGGCTTAGAAACACGTTCTGGAACACGTCCTCGGGCACGCCCGCAGAGTGAAAAGCCTGCGCCATCCGCTCACCCACCAGCAACGTCTGCGTTGCGTGCTTCAGCATCACCACGTTGCCCGCAATCAACGCCGGGGCCACCGTATTGATCGCCGTCATATAGGGATAGTTCCAGGGGGCCACCACAAACACCACTCCATGCGGATTGCGTTTGATGTACCGTCTAAAGGTCTCATCCTCGCCCACCGCAATATCGGCCAGCGACGCCTCAGCAATCTCGGCCATGTGGCTGGCGCGCTCGTGAAAGCCGCCAAATTCACCGCCATACCGCACCGGCCGACCCATCATATGCGCCAGTTCCGGCACGATTTCATCATTCATCGCGCCAACAGCGGCCACGCCCGCCATCACAAGATCAATCCGGTCCTGCAGCGGCCGCGCCGCCCAGTCGGACTGCGCCGCCCGCGCTCGCGCTGCAACCTCAAACGCCATGTCCCGCGACAGCACCTCGCGCTCGGCAAACACCGACCCATCAATCGGTGAGATGCATTTCAACATCTGCCCCATGTCCACTCCATTTCCGAAAGAAGCAGGTCCTCTGCTTCATCTGGCCAAAAATATCCCGGGGAGCGCGAGGGGCTGGCCCCTCGCTCCCACCCTTTATGCCCGCTCGAACCCCCGGGCAATTTCCCAATCGGTAACAACACGCTCGAATTCCTCGATCTCAACCTCTGCCGCGCGGGCATAGTGATCAACCACCTCGTCCCCCATCGCCGCACGCAACATCGTCGATCCATGCAAAGCGTCCCGGGCTGTTCGCAGGTTGCCGGGTATCATCCCAGTATCACCCTGATAAACATCCCCCGTGGTGGGCGGTTGCAATTCCAGCCCCTCTTCAATGCCCGCGATCCCCGCAGCCAGCATTCCCGCCATCGCCAGATAGGGGTTCACATCCGACCCCGGAATCCGGCATTCAACCCGCACCGCCTTGGTGCCATCGCCGCACAGACGAAACCCTGCGGTGCGATTATCCACCGACCAGATGATCCGCGTCGGCGCAAAGGTGCCCTTCATAAAGCGCTTATAGCTGTTGATGTAAGGCGCCATGAAATAGGTGTAATCGGCGGCGTATTTCAGCAAACCGGCCATATAGTTTTTCATCACCGCCGACATGCCAAGCGAATCTTTTTCGTCGAAAAAGATTGGCCGCCCTTCCGCCCATAGCGACTGATGCACATGGGACGAACTGCCCACCTTGTCATGGTGCCACTTCGGCAGGAAGGTCGCCGCATGGCCGTGCTGCCAGGCTATCTCTTTCACCGCGTTCTTGGCGATCGAGTGATATTCGGCCGTCTCCATCGCAGGCGCGTATTTGATGTTCAACTCTTCCTGCCCGGTCTCGGCCTCACCTTTCGAATTCTCAACCGGAATACCCGCATTCCACAGATGGTTGCGGATCGGGCGCATCACATGCTCTTCCTTGGTGGTCTGAAGGATGTGATAATCCTCGTTATAACCCGAGATCGGCTCAAGTTCGCGGAAACCTTCCTTGCGAATCTGGTCAAAGCTTTTTTCGAACAGAAAGAACTCCAGCTCGGTCGCGCACATCGCATCATAGCCCATGGCTTTCAGACGGTTGACCTGCTTTTTCAGGATCGAACGCGGCGCATGCGGCACCTCTTCGTGGGTGTGGTGATCCAGCACATCGCACATCACCATCATAGTACCGTCCAACCAGGGCACCGGTCGCAGAGTGTCCAGGTCAGGCTTCATGACATAATCGCCATAGCCCCTTTCCCAACTGGTCGAGGCGTAGCCATCCGGCGTCCCCATTTCAAGATCGGTGGCCAGCAGGTAGTTGCAGCAATGCGTCTCTTCCCATGCGCTTGCCACGAAATGACCAGCATGGAACCGTTTGCCCATCAATCGGCCCTGCATATCGACCATGCAGACCAGCACTGTATCCACGTCACCCGCTTCAAACTTGGCTTTCAGATCGGCCAGAACCGCGTCGTTGCCCATCGTCCTCATCCTTTACTTTTTTTTACCGAGGCTCACACCCCGACCACCCTTTTCGACCCTCAATCTTCGGTCGCGTCTTTTTCCATTTCCATCACCAGCCGCGTTTCCAGAACCTGCCCGCTGCGATACAGGATCGGATAGGCAATCGCCGCCACGTGCCCGTGCAGATCACGCATCGACCGCAAGGTTTCCAAATGCAGATCGCTGGACTGAAAGCTCTCGGTCTGCCCCCGTTCCAAACGTTTAAGATGGGCCTTGCGGCTGCTGCGCGACATCCGCTTGATTTCGGCCTTTTCCAGCACCAGCCGCCGCGCGCAATCCATATCGTCCACAAGCAGCACATGCCGGGCCAGCGAAAAACTCTCGAGTATTGCCGCGTGAAGGTCCGAGAGTTCTTTCCAACCCTGGGTCGAAAACTCGGTGCGTTCCGTATGCTTGATCTGTGCCGTGCGGGTCATTCGGTTCGACACCACGTCGCCCGCGGCTTCAAGGCGGATTGCATATTCCACCAACCCGCGTGCGGCCTTGACCTGTGCCTTGCTCATGTTCTGGCGGGGCATACGCGCGACGAAACGGCGGATTTGCGTCAGTTGGTCGTTGACCTTTTCGTCCTGCTGCCAAAGCGCGGAAATCGCGTCGCTGTCATCTTGTTCGTAGATATCCAGCACCGGCCGGAACATCCGTTCGACCTGCGTCACCATCTGCAACAGCTCATGGCGGACCGAAGACATCGCAACGCTGGCCCCGGATGCGCTGGGGTCCCCTAACGGGCTGAGGGCGACGGAAAACTGATCCATCGGGCTCTTCTCGGCCTTGGACTCTGGCAGCATCACGGCCATCGGCATTTCCAAACGGGTAACGAACCCGGTCGCCAGCAGAAAGACCGCCATATTGAAACCGATATGCGCCAGAATTAGGGACTGCCCCGCGCTGGCCACCATCAACGCCTGGTCCATGCCGCTCAGGTTCAACACGATCAGTGCCATAAGGGCTGCACTGCCACGCAACAAAAGATTGGCCACGGGAACCCGCCGGGCCGTGATCGCCATGTCCCGCGTCAGCCAGATCGGAATAAAAGCCGAGCCCAGATTGGCCCCAAGCACCAGCGACAACCCGGCCCCGAACGGGATCGCGCCGATCTGCACCAGCGTCACACACATCAGTATCGTCGCGACCGAGCTGTGCATCACAAAGGCCAGCACCGCCCCGACGATAAACGCGGTGAAATAATCATTCTCCAGATACCCAGCAATTGCGGGCAAAAAGGCGCTTTCGCGGATTGGATCAACCGCCTCGCGCAGAAATTGAAGAGAGACGAGGATGAACGCAATGCCCAGAATGATCCGGCCCATCAGCCGTACATTCGCGCGCTCGGATTTCAGGTACAGCCAGCCGCCCAACGCCAGCAACGCCGGTTGCAGCCAGCCCAGATCATAAGACAGAACCTGAATGACCAAAGCCGAGCCCAGATCGGCACCCAGCACACCCGCCAACGCGATACCGAAACTTACCATGCCCGCAGCGGCAAACCCTGTCAGCAGAACCGCCACAGCGGCCGAGCTTTGCAGGATCGTGGCCAAAACCATCCCCGCACCGCCTGCCACAAATGTATTGGTGTGCCGGGTCAGCAGCGATTGGAACAACGCACCGAACCGCCGTTCGATCCCGGTACGCACCAGGCGCACGGCAAACAGCAGCAACATCGTTGCGGCGAAAATTTCAATCAGAAAGCTTGCAATAGCCATATGCTCATACCTGTTCGACCCAGTGGGCGCCCATGCATCCCTGGTTCTTATTTTGTGTTTTGAGATATGATTTCAGCATACAAGGTGTCTGTTCTTATTGTCCAATCCCGACGCAAGGGATGCCCCTCGCGTCGGGGGTGGTTGATTTAACCGTAGCGATAGGGCCGTCCGGCCTTTTGCATCTCGGCGTTATAGCGTTTGAAGATGTCGACCACCTTGGCCTTGGTCTCGGATTCAGCGGCGATTTCATCCCAGAATTTGACCGCAGCGTTTTCGACCTGCGCCCATTCTTCATCCGGAATCGTGGTCAACTGCATCTTGGTGCCGTTGACACGCAGGTTGGCCTCACCTCCCCAATACCACCACTGGCGGTAGTAATGCGATTGATCACAGCAAGCACGGAACAGGGTTTGCAGGTCTTCCGGCAATTCGTTCCAACGGTCCATATTGGCAAAGAAGTGACCGGCCCAGGCACCTGACACGTTGTTGGTCAGGAAATAGTTGGTCACATCGGCCCAGCCCACAGTGTAGTCTTCGGTGATGCCCGACCAGGCGATACCGTCCAGCTCGCCGGTTTGCACGGCAACCTCGATATCTTCCCACGGCAGGGTCACCGGCACCACGCCAAACTGGCTGAGGAACCGCCCGGCGGTCGGGAAGGTAAAGATGCGCTTGCCCTTCATGTCCTCTAACGAGTTGATCGGGTCTTTGGTGGCGAAATGGCACGGATCCCACGCACCGGCGCTGATATGTTTTACACCGACCTTGGAATATTCCTCGTCCCAGATTTCGTTCAGACCCCATTGGTTGAACAGCACCGGCACATCCAGCGAATAGCGCGAGGCAAAGGGGAAATACCCGCCGAACACGGTGACCTCAGTCGGTGACGCCATCGAGTCGTCATCCGATTGCACCGCGTCGATCGTACCTTTTTGCACAGCGCGAAACAGCTCTCCGGTCGGGACCAGCTGGTCGGCATAGAACAGCTCAATCTGCATCCGGTCGCCCGCGATCTTGTTGAACATCTCGATCGCCGGGTCGATGACATGCGCCGCCAGCGCCGAGCCTGCATAGGTCTGCATCCGCCAGGTGATCGTGTTTTGCGCCAATGCGGGTGTGGCCAGCGGCGCGGCGGCAACGCCGACACCCGCTGTCTTCAAAAACTTACGTCTTGTCGTCATGTCAATTTCCTCTCTGTTGAAGTTTTACGTGCCTCTTCAATGGGCATTCTTGTTAATTTCCATAGACATAGCTGGGTAACCACAAGGCGATCCCGGGGAATGCCATTATGATTATCAGCGCAAGAACCATCACACCTACAAAAGGACCGATAGAGCCATAGATGTCCTTCAAAGTGATCTCGGGCGGGGCCATCGCGCGCATCAGAAACAGGTTGTAGCCGAACGGCGGCGTCATATAGGCGATCTGCGTGGTGATCGTGTACAGCACTCCGTACCAGATCAGATCAAAGCCCAACGCCCCCACCAGCGGCACATACAGCGGGGCCACGATGACCAGCATTGCCGTGTCGTCCAGAAAGGTGCCCATGACGATAAAGCTCAGCTGCATCAGAATCAGGATCATCCATGGCGACAGGCCCAGTTGTTCCGTGAACAGGCTGTCCATAGCCTTGACCGCGCCCAGCCCGTCGAACACCGCACCAAAGCCCAGCGCGGCCAGAATGATCCACATGAACATACAGGAAATCGCCAGAGTCTGCTTGGTGCAGTCCTCAAAAATCTTCCACGTCATGCGGCGTTTGACGACCGACACAAACAAAGCGGTCAACGCCCCGATGGCCGAGCTTTCCACCAGCGAGGTCCAGCCATTCACGAACGGCACCATCATCGCGGCAAAGATGATCAGCGGCAGCGCCCCCGCCCCCAGCAGCCGAAGCTTTTCAGCCCGCGTCACTTCGTGCGCGTCCTTCATCGCCGGTCCCAATTCGGGCTGAATCCGGCACCTGATCCAGATGTACAGGATGAAAAGGCTGGCCATCAGCAGGCCCGGAACGATGCCGGCCAGCCACAGCTGTCCCACCGGCTGCCGCGCGATCATCGCATACAGCACCAGCACAACCGAAGGCGGCACGAGGATACCCAAACTGGACCCAGCCTGAATGACGCCGGTCACCATCGTTTTGTCATAGCCGCGCCGCAGCAGTTCCGGCAACGCAATGGTTGCACCGATGGCCATGCCCGCAACGCTCAGACCGTTCATGGCCGACACCAGAACCATCAGGCCGATGGTTCCGATGGCCAGCCCGCCATTCACCGGACCCATCCAGACATGAAACATCCGATACAGATCATCAGCCAACCGGCTTTCGCTGAGGACATAGCCCATGAAAATGAACATCGGCAGCGTCAGCAACGGATACCATTTCATCAGCTTCATAGCGGCCGAAAACGGGATATCCTGCCCACCGGTCCCCCAAAGCGACAGTGCGGCAATGGTCGCGACAGCACCAATTGCGCCAAAGACACGCTGGCCGGTAAACAGCATCAGCATCATCAGCGCGAACATGAAGATGGCGATAAATTCCTGGCTCATGCCCGCTCTACCCCGATTTCCTGCCCGTTGATCCGGGCAATGTCTTTGAAAAACTCTGATATCGCCTGCAGCAGCATCAGGAAAAAGCCGAACACCATGATGGATTTGATCGGCCAGATATATGGCCGCCACGCTGTCGAGGACCGCTCCAGCCGTCCGATTTCCTCGCTGCCTGTCAGCAGGCCGGCGAAGTAGGACACGGGTGCATCACCCCAGTACCCCAGACTATATGCCGTTGACCCCAAACCACCGTAGAACAGCACGCCCAGATACAGGATCAACAGCAGCACGGTGAAGGCATCGAACCAGGCTTTCCGGCGCGGGCTCCAGTTGTGATAGAACAGATCCATCCGCACATTCGATCCCAGCTGGATCGAATACGGCCCACCCACGATGTAATAGGTCACCATCGCAAACTGCGCCATTTCCAGCGTCCACAGCGACGGCAGGAAAAAGGTTTTCGAGATCGAGGACCATAGCAGCACCCCCATCATCACAAACAACCCCCACATCATCACCCGGCCAATCCGGTAATTGACCGCGTCGACAACCCGTACATATGACGCCATTGCCTTGATCACAGCACGCCCCTTTCCTGAAGTCCGGTCAGAGTCCGGTTGATCCACGGCACAAGATGTTCGGCCATGGCGCTTTGCTGATCCGGTGTGCGGATCAGGTCGTTGCGGATCTCGATCATCACGTTCAGCAACCCGTTGGGCACCGCCTGCGCGTCCAGCGTGTGCGCCACCCCGTCTGCCGCCGAATAGGGCTCGTTCAGGCGGGTCACGAACCGCGATGCGGCAGGCTTGGCCTGCATCATTGCCAGTGCGAACTGATCGTCGCGGCCATGCAGAATGCCCAGTTCAACCAAGCGCTGGCGTCCATGGTAGACCGGGGTGAAACTGTGCACTGTCACCATCAGCTTCAGCGACGGGCGGTGCGTTTCGATCTGGTCCGATACAGCCCGCGTGAAAGGGGTATAGATGCCATCGACCCGGCTTTGACGTTCGTCCGGCGTGATCGTCATATTGGCGGGGATGTCGTATTCTTCGCTTTGGGCTGGCATCGCGCCTGCGGCTTCGGGCGGGCGATTGCAGTCGTAGACCATCCGCGACACGCCGCCATGGACCAGCGGCGCGGACATGCGCCCCGCCATCTGCTGCGCCACGCCCAGCGCACCGGGGTCCCAGGCAATATGACTTTCACGCGCCTGGGCCGTCAGCCCCATATCCCCCAGAAACGCCGGAATGCGGTTTGAGGCGTGTTCGCACACCAGCAGCACCAAAGGTGCGCCTTCCGCTGTATCCGTATGAACGACAGTTCCGAAGTCCAATATACCGCCCTGCGATTCTGAAAATGACACGTGTGTAAAAATTTCCACACGACACATTCACCTGTCAATAATTTTCCTGTATAAATTCGAACAGACCCAATTGCGCTGTAAAAATTTTCACCAGACGCGAACTCTGACGCAGGAGGACCTAAAGTGCGGGTAACGGACAGGCTGCTTGCCCATCGGGACGCAATGACCCCGTCTGAGAGGCAGCTAATCAGCGTCCTGCTGGATGATTATCCTATGGCGGGCCTTGGCAGCATCACCGAGCTGGCCAGTACGGCCTCGGTTTCAACCGCGACCGTCGCGCGGATGCTTCAGAAGACCGGGTTCGGCGGCTACCCGCAATTTCAGGCCGCCCTGCGCCGTGAGGTCAAAGAGATGATCTCGGGGCCTGCGGCCAAACGCGACGTCTGGCAGAACGACTTGCCCGAAGAACATATCCTGAACCGGTATTCCCAGCAGACGCTGGCCAACCAGAAACGCACGATTGACGAAGTTGACCCGGCCGAGTTCGACAGGTTGTGTACCCTGCTGTGTGATCCCGACCGGCGCATCTTTATCACCGGTGGGCGCATTACCGGCACGCTGGCGCAATACCTGTATCTGCACCTGCAAATGATCCGCCCCGATGTCCGGATGCTGCCCTTTGCGGCATCGTGGACCCATGACTTGCTGGATGTCCGCAAGGATGACGTTCTGATCGCGCTGGATGTGCGGCGCTATGAGAACTCGACGATGCTGATCGGGCAATTGTGTCAGGAACGCGAGGCCGAGATCGTGTTGTTCACCGATCAGTGGCGCTCGCCCATTCATCGGCTGGCCAGACATACGTTCGCCGCGCGTATCGCTGTTCCGTCCGCATGGGATTCGATGGCCTCTATTCTGGTTCTGATGGAATGCATCATCGCCGAGGTACAGGAGCGCCTGTGGGATTCGGTCAAAGACCGCACAGCCGAGCTGGAACAGGCCTTTGACCGCACAAAACTGTTCCGTAAATTCGGCCAAAGCTCGGGATCGTAACGCCTTTTACCGCCGGAGCGGTACAACTGCCCGTGAAGACTGTTGCCACTGCGCAGGCGGGCCGTCACTTTAGACCCATGACATTTGTGACCGAAAACCAGCTACCTCTGCTGATCCTGTTCTTTCTGACCGGTTCGATCGGCACAGCATTTCTGTTTCGCAAACCTGCGGGGCACAGGGCGTGGAAGCTGGCCGATCTGTTGTGGGTCGTTCTGGGTGGTATCGGCGCGCTGGTGGCGGTTCTGGCCGGGCTTTACACCTCGGACAGTTCGCAGCTGGACCGGCAGATCGACGTGGCCTATGCCGCGACGCTGGCCTTTGACCGCGACGCGGCGCGGTTCCGGCTGCGGTTCTGCGATCCGGCCTATGACCCGGACACCGCCGTTCTGTGCGAAAAGGTCGAATTCCTGTCGGCCTCAACCGCCAGCAACGCCGACCTGCCACTGTTTATCGCGGTAACCAATGAGGTTGCGCCCCTGCAAGGGTTGCATTTCCTGTTTGGCGGAGAGGCGAAAGAAGAAAAGGATGACATGCGCGCCATGGCGGACAAGGCCGATGCATTCAGTATCGACCAGTTCCTTGTATTCACCACGCTGGACGACGCGACACAGGCCGCTATCGACAACATGCGCCGAAAGGTGCCCGCGATTGCCGGGGACTATCTGATCCTGGCCCAAAGTTATGACGATCTGGTCGAACAGGTTGGGAAACTGAAAGACGAATGGGAATATCTGCAGGCCAACGCGCATATTCTGGTGTTGCAGATCGTTGCCCTTTGCCTGGTCAGCTTTGCCGCGCCCTTCCGGTTGGGCCGATCCCTGGTTGAACTGCGTGCAACCCTCAGCGCCGATACGCCTGCGCCAGCCGCTCAGGATCGGCGCCCAGAAAATACCGCGTCAGAGTCCACAGGTTCCGCGCACCCCGGCGTATCCAACCCGCCCGCGCATAGCGGTCCGCACTCGTAACTGCGCACCCGCTCAGCACAGTGATGCGGGGCAAGGCACGCACCAGCGCCACATCCTCCATCAGGGGTTGATCAGGATAGCCGCCCGCCTGCTGATATGCCTGGCGCGGCACCAGCAACCCCTGATCGCCATACGGAAGCCCAAACATTCGGCTGCGCAGATTGGCCCAGCCCGCAACCCACGCGGGACCGAACCCTTTCGCCGCAAAGCGCAGTCGGAAAGCAGCAGGTTTACCGGTGGCAAGATGTGCGCCGACCTCTTTGGTCCAACCGTCCTGCAACACGGTGTCGGCGTGCAGGATCAGCAGCCACTCGCCTTTGGCTATCGCGCACCCGCGTCGCAATTGCCCCCCGCGCGACGGCGTGCCGGTCACAATTCCCGCCCCGGCGGCATCGGCGATTTCAAGGGTCTGGTCGGTCGATCCGCCATCCGTGACGATCAACTCGCGGATCAACCCGCTGTGCAGCCCCTCCATCAACGCCTGCAAGGCCGCAGGCAGCGCCTCACCCGCGTTCAGAGTCGGAATTACGATGCTGATTGGTGCAGACAATTCGGATATCCTCTGGTCATGGCGACGCGGACTCCTATATCACGGGGCCGAGGGAAATGACGAGGACCACCCCATGCCCAATCGCCGTATTCTGCGCCTAAGTGGTTCAGACACTGACAGCTTTCTTCAGGGGCTGGTGACCAACGATGTGGACGGCCTTGAAAATGGGCTGGTCTATACGGCCCTGCTGACCCCTCAGGGCAAGTATCTGGCGGATTTCTTTTTGAAACGCGACGGTGATGCGGTCCTGCTGGACGTGACCGAAGATATGGCGGATGGTCTGGTCAAACGGTTGGGCATGTATAAGCTGCGGGCCGATGTCAGCATCGAAAACAGCGACCTGAACCTGCAACGTGGCACCGGCACCGCGCCGGACGGCGCCCTGCCCGACCCGCGCCATCCGGACATGGGGTGGCGCGCCTATAGCAGCGGGGCCGAAGCTGATGACGGCACCGATTGGGATACCATCCGCGTCCGCCACTGTATCCCTGAAACCGGGATCGAATTGACCCCAGACAGTTACATCCTTGAATCCGGGTTCGAAGTGCTGAACGGCGTCGATTTCAAAAAGGGCTGTTATGTCGGACAGGAAGTCACCGCGCGGATGAAGCACAAGACCGATCTGCGTAAAGGTCTGCGCACGGTTCGGGTCGATGGTAACGCCCCGGTGGGCACCCAGATCACATCCGATGGTAAACCTGTGGGCACGTTGTTCACCCAGGCCAACGGCCACGGGATCGCATATCTGCGGTTTGACCGCGCCAAAGACGGGATGCAGGCCGCCGAAGCCACCGTTTCTGTTTGATGCTCAACATGTTGCCAATCCGGCACGGATGTCCGCCGGACCTGGGCCACAGTGTTTGAACAAGACGGGCGGCGCTGCCACACTGGCGGCAGTTCAGGAACCCGGGTGCGCAAATGCTTAGACTTTACAAAGCGATCTGGCGCGCCAGCGCCGGGCGGCAGATTATCCTCATTATCTTGTCCATTGCCATCGCGGGGCTGGCAGCCGTACCGCTGGAATTTCAACGCGATATCATCAATCACCTGACCTCGGACAATATCGAAACCGAGCGGCTGATCTATCTGGGCGCAGGCATGATGGCCGTGATCCTGCTGAGCCTGGCCCTGAAATGGTTGCTGGGCTTTCGCGCGGGTACATTGGGAGAGGACATTATCCGCCTGATCCGTCAGCGACTTTTGCTGCGCGCGGCCGATCTGAATCAAACCGGTGAGACAGTGCGTAAGGGCACCATGACCACCGCCATTTCGGCCGAGGCCGAAGAATTGGGCAAATTTGCCGGCGGCGCCTTTTCCGACCCGGTGGTGCAGATTGGCACATTGATCAGTGTGATCGGCTATATCTCGTCCACCCAGCCGGGGCTGGGGCTGATCGCGCTTTCGATGATCGTACCGCAGATCGTCATCGTGCTGATGTCGCAGCGCAAGGTGAACATCTATGTGGCTGAACGTGTGCGCATTCTGCGCAGCGCCACCGACAGGCTTACGATCGAAGACATTGATGCGGTGGGGCGCGATGTTGAGGCGCAGTTCGATGATATCTACAACACCCGGCGCAAAATGTTCATCTGGAAGCTGTCCGCCAAATTTCTGCTGAGCGTGATAAACGGGGCCGGAACGGTTGGCGTACTGATGCTGGGCGGCTGGTTGGTGCTGCAGGGCCGAACGGATGTCGGCACTGTGGTTGCCGCCACCAGTGGCCTTAGCCGAATACAGGGGCCAACATCCTTTCTGATTGCCTTTTACCGGCAGGTCAGCGCCAACCGCATCAAGTACGAGCTGATGCTGGAACTGTTCGGCCCCCACCCCGAACGCTATCGCCACCCGAAGCGGACGCATTAAAAAAGACCGCGTGGCCGATGCCAACGCGGTCTTTTCTGGTTTCAAACAAACGCGGGCTTAGGCGCGTTCGGAATATTCCATGGTTTCGGTGTTCACCACGATCATCTCATCCTGGCCCACAAACGGCGGCACCATGACCTTTACACCATTGTCCAGAACGGCCGGTTTGAATGAATTTGCAGCGGTCTGCCCTTTGACCACCGGCTCGGTTTCCACGATCTTGCAGGTCACTTTCTGCGGCACGGTCGCGTTCAACGCTTCGCTTTCGTAGAATTCGACCACAATGGTCATGCCGTCCTGCAGAAACGGGCGACGCTCACCCAGCAGGTCAACGGGCAATTCGATCTGCTCATAGGTCTCGGAATCCATGAACACCAACATGCCATCGGATTCGTACAGGAACTGCTGATCTTTCTGCTCAAGGCGCACGCGCTCGACCTTGTCCGCAGACCGGAAGCGTTCGTTCAACTTTGAGCCGTTGCGCAGGTTGCGCAGTTCGACCTGCGCAAAAGCACCGCCTTTACCGGGCTTTACGTGATCAACTTTGACAGCGGCCCACAGCCCGCCGTTATGCTCAAGCACATTGCCGGGGCGAATTTCGTTCCCATTTATCTTGGGCATGACTTAAATCCTTCACAAACGGTTGATGCGTCAGTTGCGCACCCTATATCTGGCGGGGTGAGACGTGGCAAGACAACGACACCTAGTGCTGCACCTGCAGCGAGCCATGCAAGTAACGCAACGCAACTATGCATATTAAGTGTATCCGAATCGCACTTTATAGGCCATAAGGGCCGCTACGCCGAAAATTGCAAGAGCAAGAACAACAAGGAAGACGAGATGAGAGATTTCGTTGACGGCACTGCCTTTAACAACGAGCAAGGCAATCGTGCGCGTAAACTTTTCGCAGCCGTTGTGTTGGCTGCGCTTGATGACGCTATTGCCGATGACAAGAAATATGGCAATGGCCCGGAACAGATCGCCCGCTGGGCACGCTCGCGCGATGGTCGCGAAGTGCTGTCTTGTGCAGGCATCGACCCGAACGAACGGGTTGTCAGCGGACTGATGGAGTTCGTTGGTCGTGGCGTGCGCACCTCGGTCGCGCTGTCGCGTGAAGAAAGCGAGCGCCGCAATGCAGCGCAACAGGCAGAAGCCGCCTGATCCAAGGCGACCTCTGAAGGAAAAAGCGCGCCCTTACAAATCAGGGCGCGTTTTTCTTTTGGCCTATCAAAAGAACAGCAGCCATTGGCGGGCAACCCAGATTTCTGCGCCCAGCAGCATGGCAAAGAACAGCTTTGCAGACAGGGACAGCCCCCTGTTCAACAAAATCACATAAAGCCCCGCACAGATCGCCACGGACACCGGCGCAACCCACAAGGCATGATGCGAGCTGTCCCAATAGCTGATCGGACTGTCGAACACCCAATCGCTCAGCGGCCAGAACTGCGGTCGCCCGTCACCTGCATGCAGCATAAAATCCATCGCCAGATGCAAAAACCCGGCTGAGGCGGCCACTGTCAAAACCCGCCATCCCCGCCACAGCCCGACCAACAGCGCACTGCCCCACAGAATGAACGAGTTGTCGATGGCGAACACCGTCTGCCAGGCCGGTGAGAAATAAAGTTGGTCAAACACCACCTGCGCCGGAATACCCAGAACGTACAGCGATACGCCAGCCATGACATACAGCGACAGATCGGGCAGAAGAGAGCCGATCACAGCAGCCCACAGGATGCGGCCCTGCGCGGGGCGCGCGAAAGCTGCGGCGCCGATCAAAAGATGCGCGGGCGTGTTCATCCGGGGCTTTCCCTTTGACGTCAAATCAGGTCATCTGCGTACCAACGTATAGGAGACGACCATGGTTCGCGCCATCATGATTCAGGGCACCGGCAGCAATGTCGGTAAATCGGTTTTGGTGGCCGGGCTGGCGCGCGCTTATACGCGCCGCGGGCTGAAAGTGGCCCCGTTCAAGCCGCAGAATATGTCGAACAACGCAGCCGTGACCGAAAACGGGGGCGAGATCGGGCGCGCGCAGGCCTTGCAGGCCCGCGCAGCCAAACGGGCCACGCATACGGATATGAATCCGATCCTGCTGAAGCCTGAAACAGACACAGGTGCTCAGATCATCGTGCAGGGTCAGCGCGCGGGTACCATGAAGGCGGGCGACTATCGCAAGGATAAATCCAAACTTCTGGGTGCCGCGCTTGAAAGCTTTGACCGGCTCTGCGGCGATGCCGATCTGGTATTGATCGAAGGTGCAGGTAGCCCAGCTGAGACAAACCTGCGCCAGGGTGATATCGCCAATATGGGCTTTGCCTGCGCCGCTGGGGTTCCTGTGGTTCTGGTCGGAGACATCCACCGGGGCGGTGTGATCGCGCAGCTTGTGGGCACGCAGGCGGTGTTGGACAAGGATGATCTGGCGATGATCCGGGGGTTTGCCGTCAACCGGTTCAAGGGCGACGTATCCCTGTTTGGCGAAGGGCGCGATGACATTGCCGCGCGCACAGGTTGGCCCTGTATGGGTGTCGTGCCGTGGTTTAACGACGCCTGGAAACTGCCCGCCGAGGATATGATGGACATCCGCTCTCATGTCGGCGGGGCCTGCAAGGTGGTCGTCCCGCAACTGGAGCGGATGGCTAATTTTGACGATCTGGATCCGCTATCAGCCGAACCCGGCGTCACGGTCGAGATTGTACCTGCCGGTCGCCCCCTGCCCGGTGATGCCGATCTTGTGCTGTTGCCCGGCAGTAAATCCACCATCGGTGATCTGGCATACTTCCGGGCGCAGGGATGGGATATCGACCTTTACGCCCATGTGCGCCGGGGTGGGCATGTTCTGGGCCTGTGCGGTGGGTATCAGATGCTTGGCAATACCATTGCAGACCCTGATGGCGTGGATGGCCGCCCGGGTACGGTCAAAGGGTTGGGCCTTTTGGACGTCAACACCGTGATGGAGGGCCAAAAGCACGTAACCCTGCGCACCGCGCGATCAGTTCCAGGACATGACCCCGTGACAGGGTATGAGATCCACATGGGCCGCACCGAAGGCGCGGATTGCGCCCGCGCGTGGCTTGAAATCGAAGGCAGGCCAGAAGGTGCCGCAGATCGAACCGGCCGCATTCGCGGCAGCTATCTGCACGGTATCTTTGCCTCGGATGCGTTCCGGGCCAACTATTTGAAACAGCTGGGGGCCACGTCGAACCTGGCCTATGAGGACGGCGTTGAAGAGACGCTGGACGCGCTTGCGGATCATCTGGAACAGCATATGGATCTGGATCGCCTTCTGGCGGCGGCGCAGGCCCCGAACCGGTCGTAGAGATCAATCCAGCTTTTGTTCCGCCAGTGCCCGGTAAATCTCTCGCCGTACCATCTTGCGAACGTTGCGGGTGATACGTTCACCCAATACGCCCTGCAGTTCTTCGCGGACGACTTGGGCGATCAAATCGCGCAGTGCCCCCTCATCCATGTTCAGAGAAACCTGTTGATCCTGATCGTCAGGTAGCTCGGCGCTTGTAAGGGAAAAGACATCAGGATCCCGGATAAACATCGCCATATTTTCGTGCTCTGTTTGCTCTGCCTCAACCTCGGCCTCTGGCTCACCGGTACCTTTGACGTCGGCGTTAGGTTCACCGGCATTCTTGACGTCGGCTTCGGCGAATTCTTGCTGCGCACCCCATTCCCGCGACGTCGTTGGTGTGCCCGAATAGGCGTCATCGCTGTCGCCATCCGGCTCCCACTGATCCTCAGTGCGGGCAATGGCAGCCTCGAGCGCCTCAATTTTCGAACTCAGACTATCCGCCAGATCGCTTTCAGGGTCGGTTTCCGTCTGCTCTTCGTTGGCGGGTTCTTCGTGTCGAACAATGTCGCAGGCGCGCAGAAGCATCGGCTTGACCGAGTCTTCAGCACGGTAGCCCGTATCATTTACCGATGCTTGGTTGTTCTCTTCACCCACCGCTATCTTACTGACACGTAAGGCATCCGTCAGAACCAGCTTACCTGGTTTGCGCTTGGGTGTTGACGAAATCAGATCGGGTACTTTCCGGCCCTCTTCGCCTACCAGACGTTTGATCGAGGACAAGACGTCCTCGATACCAGCGTTTACGACTTTATCCGTCATTGTTCTCTACCGCTCTATCCTCAGGATTGAGTGTAGCTAAACAACTCCGACCTCACAACAGGTAGTATCGCTTGTTAGTCGCGACGCAATGCTTTGAGGACGCGATCCAGATCCTTGCTTTGCTTGCTGATCTGAGCCGGCGCTTTCTTCACCAGGTTGTAGTACAGGGTCGGATCATAAATCTGAACCGCCAGACCCAGACGTTCGGCCGTCAGCAGCCCCTGCGACTGCAGCAGCTGATACGCGGCCAACGACCGTTCAGTCCGCGACACAACCTCGGCAAGCTGGGCTTCCAGAAGGTCCTGCTGTGCGGCCAGCACGTCTAGCGTGGTCCGAGCGCCCAGGGTTGCCTCTTCGCGGATGCCGTCAAACGCAACCTGCGAGGCGCGAACCCGTTCGGTTGACGCCCTTAAGCTGGCCGATGCGGATTGGAAACGGACATAGGCATCAGACACACCTTGCGTGATGTTCTTCTGCACGTTCAGCAGGTTGGCACGCGATGCATCCCGTGTTGCCATCGCCCTGCGCACGCTCGCGGCAAGCCGACCACCTGCATATACGGGCTGGTTGAAGTTCAGCGAAACCCGCGCGTCATTGATGTAGTCATCGTTGTCATAACTTTCCGTCACGCCCGCATTGGCATTCAGGCTGACGTTCGGACCCAGATTGGCCCGCTGCTGCTGCACGATCAGATCGAATGCACGTACCTGATGCTGCGCTGACTGAATTGCCGGGTGGTTGCGCTGTGCCAGGCTGACAGCCTCGGATTCCGAGCGCGGCAGATTCGGCAAGCTGGGTTGGCCTGCTGTTCGTCCCGGACCTTTGCCTACGGCATTCACATATTCGGCCTGCGCCGTACTCAGATCACCACGCGCGCCAGCCAAATCCGCTTGCGAGCTGGCAAGCTGCGCTTGGGACAACGCGACGTCCGTACGGGTCACTTCGCCCACATCAAAGCGGTCCTGCGAGGCCCGAAGTTCTTCTGCAGACAATTCCACGTTGTTTTGCCGAATCGCTACGGTTTCTTCCTGCAGCAAAACGCCAAGATAGGCGGTCGCCGCCCGAAACAGAATCTGCTGTTCAATATCAATCAGCGTCTGCCGTGTGGAAAGAACCGTTTCTTGCGCCGACTGCTTGCCCAGGACTGAAGCCCCGCCATCATACAGCAATTGGCTCAGCGTGAGACCGGTGAAAAAGTTGCTTGGCTCCTCGGTATTCCGAATGCCACCGGTATTTGTGCGCCGGTAATCCTGACTGATGGTCACCGCCCAGTTGATAATCGGACGCAGCGCTGACAATGCAATCGCGACGTCCTCGTCAGCCGCGCGCAACAGGGCGCGGTTCTGTTCCAGCAAACCACTAGTGTTGTAAGCGCCAATAAATGCGTCGGTCAAATTGTCGGCCCAAACCGCACGTCCCGGCACCATACTAAGCGCCATACCAGCAGTCAGTGCCAGTGCTCTGACGACTTTCCTCCCCGCCATCGAACCCATAACAAAATCCTTCTCAAACCAAATTTACGCTGCCCTGAGTGCAGTTTGCGCGTTTGCATTCAACTAATCAAGGCAGCAGAATAATCTGCCAAGAAATTATAGCGAAAATGCACACTCTTTGGAAAATGCCTTCAAAATCGGCGCATTGGCATTAAATGCGCGACGCCAGGTCACCCTGCCACCCGATTTACGCCCGATCCGGACGGTTCCAAGCGCACCTTCGACAAAAAGGCAGATAATGCGCCCATGATCCTTCAACTGCGCGATCAGGGTTTCGGGCACCTGCTCAACTCCGCCTTGAATCATGATCACGTCGTAAGGCCCATGTTCCGTCGCCCCCTGATCAAGCGGCCCAACATGCACGATCGCATTATCGGCGTCAGCTTCCATCAAGGCTGTCTGCGCCTCCGCGGCCAGAACCTCATCCTCTTCGACAGCGACCACCAGCTGGGCCATATGCGCGGCAATCGCCGTGGAATACCCCAACGCGGGGGCGATATCCAATACGGCCTCGTCGTTGGTAATATTCAGCTCATCCAGCATCTTCGCCAATGTGCGGGGTTCCAGAATGCATCGCCCCCCTCCAAGATCAATCAGCCCTTCGACATAGGCCGCTTCGCGTCGTGCGTTCGGCACGAAATTCTCTCGCTGAACGGTCAACATCGCGTCGATAATGGGGAATTTCGTCACATCAGAGGGCCGGATCTGCGTATCAACCATCGTGCGACGCCGGGTTGCGAAGTCTGTCATTGGATCGCTCATTTTATTCCCAAGGATGACCAGCTTGTGCCACATCCTGAAGAGACCAGCAACGGTCAAGGCTTTGAAACTTTCGACGGCTGGCAAGAATTTCGCCCGGTCCCTGCCCCAAGATGAAGATCAGGTCGGAATTTTGGCAGCAACCCTCTGGACGCCCCAGAAGAAAGGTGTTAAAACGCCTGCCACACCACAGCAAGTATTTGATTTTACTTGAAAAGGCGAGTTGGCGGAGTGGTGACGCAGCGGATTGCAAATCCGTGTACACCGGTTCGATTCCGGTACTCGCCTCCACTTCCCTGATCCAGCTACTGTTTTCAGACCAATACCGACTGCATTAGTGATCCTGTCGGTCCGAGGGAACGACTTCGTAGCCGGGTTCTTCGGGTTCGTCGTCCTGTATCTCGGATGGGAAACCCGGGGCCTGGATGGTCAGGCCGGTGGCGTCCTCTAACCTCTTGATGATGTTCGGTGACAGCTCTCTGTCCCCGTATCGCGCGATGGCATCGTCAAAGATCTTGATCATCACCGGGTTCATTTCCAGCGGCACGCCAGCGCGGTCGGCGACCTCTTGAAACAGGCCGATGTCCTTTTTCACAAGGTCCATCGTGAATGAGATATCGCGCGAGCCGTTCAGGATGACCTGGCTTTCGGTTTCATGCACGAATGAGGTGCCCGAAGAAATCCGGATCGCCTCATAGGTCGTGGTCAGGTCCATTCCGGCGGCCTTGGCGGTGACCAAAGCCTCGGCGCAGGTGATCAGGTTGGCCGTTGCCAGATAGTTGGTCAGAACCTTCAGGACCGAAGCAGACCCCAGATCGCCGGTATGCAGGATACGCCGTCCCATTGTGGTCAAAAAGGGCAGAATCCTTTCAAAAGTTGCCCGGTCGCACCCGGCAAAAATGGATATGTTGCCGGTGGCCGCCCGATGGCAGCCGCCGGACACCGGGCAATCCACGGCCTCGCCCCCGCGCCCTACAACAAGGGCGCCAAGGCGTTTGACCTCGGCTTCGTCTGTTGTCGACATCTCCATCCAGATTTTGCCTGGTCCGACCTCGGGCAGCATGTCCTGCATCACCGCGTCCGAGGCGGCGGGCGATGGCAGGCAGGTGATCACCGCATCGCAGTCCCGCATCATCTGCGCCGGGTTTTGCGCGCCTTTCGCGCCCTGCCCCACAAAACGGGCCACAAGATCCGGGTCAAGGTCATGCACCGTCAGGTCCACGCCGTTACGCAAAAGCGAGCCGGACAGTTTTCCGCCGACATTTCCCAACCCGATAAATCCGACTTTCATTTGAAACCTCATTCGACCGTTCATGGCTAAGTATCCACGTTGCGTTTCGGGAACCAAAATGAATAATAAGCCCCGTTATACCTAAAATTATTTGGTGATAGATGGATCAACTTCCTAATCCCTCATGGTTGCGCAGTTTCGAATCTGCCGCGCGGCACCTGAATTTCACTACGACCGCGCGGGAACTGGGGCTGACCCAGACAGCGGTGTCTTTGCATATCCGGTCGCTTGAGGCTGAGTTGGGGCAAAAGCTGTTCATACGAAACGCGCGGCGGCTTGAACTGACGGAACTGGGGCAGTCTTATTCCCTGACGATTCGACGCGCGCTTGGCGATATCGCACTGTGCACGAACAGCCTGTTTGGACCGGCCTCGCGTCAGACCCTGACCATCAGGGCCGCGATTTCGACGGCGACCTATTGGATTGCCGCGCACCTGCCCGACTTTACCGCGCAGCACCCCGACATTCCCGTTCGCCTTGTTTCGCATATATGGAATGACAGCATCGCGCCCAATGATGTGGATGTCGAAATACGGTTGGGGTACGGCGACTGGCCCGGGGTGACCTCGGAGAAATTGACCGATGAAAGGCTGGTGCCGGTTTGCCGGGCCAGCGACAGGGTTCCTGCACTAGACGTTCTGCAGGGCGGTCCCCTGATTCATATCCTTGGGTATGAGGACAACTGGGCGCGCTATTTTCAGGCCAATGGCATTGCCGCCCCGGACCATTCGCCCCGTCATTCCGTGGATACGACGGTTGCGGCGCTGCAACTGGTGATGGCTGGCGCGGGGTATGCAACAATTGTCGAACGGTTTGCCCGCAATGCGATTGCCCAAGGCGCACCGATCACAATAGCGGGCCCTGCGATTCCCTTTGCCCAGTCACATTATCTGATCGGTGCACCGGGCGCGGCCCGACCCAGCGCCGCAGCCGGGCTGTTTTGCGCCTGGTTACGTGATCGGTTGGCGGAAAATGCCGCTGACTGACGTTGGCTGGTCGCTTTTCCGACCCCGAAGAATTCAACTGACCTCTCGTGCTTGACAAGCCCCCTGCCCGTGCCGCATGTCCCCTGCGTTGGTGTCCATCTTTTGATGGATGAAAAGGGAATGCGTCAGCGGATCTTCCGTCAAACGCAGCCGCCCCCGCGACCGTGACCGGAGAGGGTGCCCAATGCCACTGGCCAAAAGGCCGGGAAGGCGGGACATCTGCCAGAGCGTAACCTCTGACATCCGCAAGCCGGGAGACCTGCCAGCACCCGAAGTAGAAACCGGACGGGGTGTTCCGGTGTCGGGTCCATGTGCAATTGCGTGGCCCGCATGAAACCCCGTCCCCCGCAAAAGGATTTGGGGGATGAGAGACGTGACCGAGACCGCATCAGTTGACCTGTTGGTCTGCACCACTTGCCGCCGTGGGTTGCCTGTCGAAGACGACGCGCAGCGCCCGGGCGCTTTGTTGCACGAAGCGCTGGAACAGGCCGAATTGCCTGACGGCGTAAATCTGAAAGCTGTGGAATGCCTGTCGAATTGCGATCAGGGCTGTTCCATCGTCCTGCGCGGGGGGCCATCCCGCTGGACTTTTGTCTACGAAAACCTGAACGAATCCGACCATGTCGAAACCATCGTCGAAGGCGTCACCAAGTATCTTGCAGCCGAGGACGGCTTGGTGAAGTGGCGCGAACGCCCAGAACATTTCCGCAAGAATTGCGCGGCCCGTATTCCCCCGATTGGAACCCTGAAATGAGCACTCTTGAAAAACTCCCCGTTACTGTGATCACCGGCTTTCTGGGCTCGGGCAAAACCACGCTGGTGCGCCACCTGATGCAGAACCCGCAGGGCAAGCGTCTGGCCGTTGTGGTTAACGAGTTCGGTGATGTTGGCGTCGATGGCGACATCCTGAAATCCTGCGCCATCCCCGATTGCCCGGCGGAAAACATCATGGAACTGGCCAATGGCTGCATCTGCTGCACCGTAGCCGACGATTTCATCCCCACCATCGAAGCGCTGATGGCGCTGGAGCCGCGCCCGGATCACATCCTGATCGAGACTTCGGGCCTGGCCCTGCCCAAACCCCTGCTGAAAGCCTTCGACTGGCCTGATATCCGCTCGAAAATCACCGTCGACGGCGTGATAGCGCTGGCCGATGCCGAGGCCGTCGCCGCCGGTCGCTTTGCCCCGAATGTCGAGGCCGTGGACGCCCAGCGCCTGGCAGATGACAGCATCGACCACGAAACGCCCCTGTCCGAGGTGTTCGAGGATCAAATTTCCTGCGCTGATATTATCCTGCTGACCAAGCCCGATCTGGCTGGCCCCGAAGGCGTGGCAAAAGCCAAAGAGATCATCGCAGCCGAGGCACCCCGCCCCCTGCCCGTGGTCGAGGTCGCCGAAGGAGCAGTGGATGTGCGCGTTGTGCTGGGCCTTGAGGCCGCCGCCGAGGATGACATGGACGCCCGCCCGTCGCACCACGACGGTCACCACGACCACGAACATGACGATTTCGAAAGCATCATCGTCGAGCTGCCGGAACAGACCGATCCACTCGATCTGGTCGCCAACATCGAACGCCTGGCCAATGAGTTGAACATCCTGCGGGTCAAAGGCTATGCCGCCGTTCAGGGCAAACCCATGCGCCTGCTGGTGCAGGCCGTTGGTGCCCGCGTGCGTCACCAGTACGACCGCCCGTGGGAACCGGGTGAAGAACGCCGCTCGCGTCTGGTTGTGATCGCCGAACATGATGACATCAGCGAGGGGGCAATCCGCGATATCCTCGTGGGCGTCACCGAGGCCGCCGAGTAAGCCATGCACGTCGTCTTCCGCGAAAGCCATGGGTTAGAGGAAACGGAAACCCCCACCGATCTGGGCCAGAGCCCGGCGGATCTGGTGGTGCTGTCCTTTTCCGACAGTGACCTTGGTGCTTTTGCGGCAGGCTGGCATCGCGGTGGCGGGGCCGACGGGCGGATGCCGACGATGCGGCTGGCCAATCTAACGGCGCTGAAGCATCCGTTGTCGGTCGACACCTATGTCGAACAGACGCTTGAGGAGGCCAAGGGCATTCTGATCCGCCTGATCGGCGGGGTACCCTACTGGTCGTATGGCCTGCAGCAGGTTCTGGCGCTGGCGCAGGCCAAAGGTATCGCGCTGGCCGTGCTGCCTGCGGACGGGCGCGAGGATACGCGGCTGGATGACTATTCCACCCTGCCCGTCTCAACCCTGCGCCGTCTGGCGCATCTGTGCGACACGGGCGGCGAGGTCGCGGCGCAGGCCGCTTTGGCGCAGATGGCGCTGGCGGCAGGGCTCTATGCCGGGCCGGTGATGGGGGCCAAGACAATCCCCGAATGCGGCGCATGGTGCCCGGATCGTGGCGTGATCCCGGCAGATACGGCCTTCACGGGCGGTGCGAAACGTATCGTGGTAAGTTTCTACCGCGCCTATCTGACATCCGCCGATACCGCCCCGGTCGCGGCCCTGATCCACAGCCTGCGCGCGCGCGGGTATGAGGCCGTCGGGCTGTTCGCGCCCTCGCTCAAAGCCCCCGCAGCCGCCGACTGGCTGCGCGAGCAATTGGTGGGCATGACACCATCGGCCATCATCAACGCCACCTCATTCTCGGGCAAAAGCGCGTCGGGCACCTCGCCCTTGGACGCCGCAAATGTCCCGGTGTTTCAGGTCGCGCTGGCCACCTCACGCAGAAAAGCATGGGCCGAGGCGGAACGCGGGCTGTCCCCCGCCGACCTCGCCATGCATGTGGTTCTGCCCGAGGTGGACGGGCGGATCACAGCGGGTATTGCATCCTTCAAGGAACCGGGCAAACGCGATCCGCATCTGGAATATTCGCGCTTTGCCCACCGGGCCGAACCTGAACGGATCGAAGCCATCATCGACCGGGTGACCGGCTGGCTGAACCTGAACGACAAACCCAAGGCGGAACAGACCCCTGCGCTGGTCCTGTCCACCTACCCCGGCAAGGATTGGCAGATGGCCCATGCGGTAGGCCTTGACGCGCTGGCCTCGGCCGAGGCGATGTTGACCGATCTACAAGGCGTGGGCTATGACACCGCCCCCGACGAACCAATTGCCGAAACGCTGTTGGACGCGCGTATTTCGTGGTCGTTGCAGGACTATCTGACTGCAGTGTCAGACCTGCCGGACCAACTGCGCGCGGACCTCGACACCGTCTGGGGCAAGCCCGAGGACGACCCGGCATTCTCGGACGGCGCATTCCATTTCACCGCTCTGCACCGCGGCAAGGCGCTGGTCGCCCTGCAACCCGAACGCGGCACGCCCGAGCTGCGCGATGACGATTATCACGACCTGTCGCGCACCCCGCGCCACAGCTATGTTGCCTTCTATCTTTGGCTGCGCAAAAGCCTGCGCGCCGATGCGCTGATCCATATCGGCGCACATGGCACGCTGGAATGGCTGCCCGGCAAATCCGTCGCCCTGTCGGCGAACTGCTGGCCCGAGGTTCTGATCCGCGATCTGCCGGTGATCTACCCCTTCATCGTCAACGACCCCGGCGAGGCCGCGCAGGCCAAGCGCCGGATCGGGGCCGTCACGCTGGGCCATATCCCGCCCCCGATGAAGCAAAGCGATACGCCCGACAGGATGGTGCGGCTGGAATCGCTGCTGGACGAATTCTCGAACGCTGACGGGCTGGACCCCAAGCGCCGCGACCGGCTGCAAGAAGATATCCGGGATGAGGCGCAGGCCATCGGGCTGGAAAGCGATCTGGGTCTGGATCGGGCCACCTGCACCGCCAAGGCGATCACCCGCATCGACCGTTTCGTCTGTGACATCAAGGAAAGCCAGTTCGGCGACGGGCTGCATATCTTTGGCCGCGTGCCCGAGGTAACCGCCAATTTCGACGCCGCCCCATCGGCCCACGCCGAACGCCGCGCCCTGATCGACGCTTTGGCCGGAAAGCGGATCGAGGCAGGCCCGTCCGGCTCCCCCTATCGCGGGCGGTCGGATGTGCTGCCCACCGGGCGGAACCTTTATACCACCGACCCGCGCTCGGTGCCGACGCGTTCGGCCTATACGCAGGGCGTGAAACTGGCCGAGGAATTGGTGCGGCGGCATTTGCAGGAGGAAGGCGATTATCCCAAGGGGCTGATCGTCGATCTGTGGGGTTCGGCCACCATGCGCACCGCCGGGGAAGAGTTTGCCATGGCGCTGCACCTGCTGGGTGTGAAACCGGTCTGGGACAAGGGTTCGGAACGGGTTTCGGGGATCGAGGTTCTGCCGATCACCGACCTCAGCCGCCCGCGTCTGGATGTGACCCTGCGCGTCTCGGGCCTGTTCCGGGATGTGTTCCCGACGCTCTCGGCGCTTTATGGTCAGGCCGTGCGGGCCTTGTGCGACCGCGATGAAGCCACAGACTGGAACCCCTATGCCGGTCAGGCACCTGCCGCCCGTGTGTTTGGCCCGGCGCCCGGCAGTTACGGTCTGAACATGACCCATCTGTCCGAGACCTATACGGATGAAGCCCGCGAACAGGCCGGGCAGGCCTGGCTGGACGCCAGTTCCTTTGCGCTGGAGGGGGAACATATCGCGCAGGATGTCGACGGCATCACCCAGCGTGTCGCCCATGCAGACAGTTTCGTGCACTTGCAGGACCTGACCGAAACCGACCTGCTGCTGGCCAATGATTACGCCACACATGAGGCCGGGTTTGCCGCCGCCAAGAAAATCACCGGCGGCACCGCGCAGCTGTACCATCTGGACAATACCAACCCCGAAAACCCGCGTGCCCGCACCCTGCCCGAGGAGATCAGCCGCGTGGTCCACGCCCGCGCCGCCAACCCCGGCTGGATCGCCGGGATGCAGCGGCACGGGTTCCGGGGGGCTGCCGAAATCGCGGCGACGCTGGATCACATGGCGTCCTTCGCGCATCTGTCCGGCACGGTCGCGCCGCATCTGTTCGATATTTATCACGATGCCACGCTGGGCAACGCCGAGGTCGATGCCTTTCTGCAAGAGGCCAACCCGCAGGCGCATCAAGCCATGCAGGACCGGTTCCGCGCTTTGCTTGAGGCGGGTCTGTGGAACACGCGCCGGAACTCCATCCGCGCCGATCTGGAGGGGTTGGGATGAGCGCCGCCCCTAAACCCGTTGTTCAGGGCTGGTGCCCCGGCGCACACCGCCCGATGATGTCGGGCGACGGTCTGGTCGTGCGTGTACGCCCCCGGCTGGCGCGGCTTGACGCGGCGCAGGCGCTGGGTCTGTGCGATCTGGCCGAACGGTTCGGCAATGGCACCATCGACCTAACCAACCGGGCCAACCTGCAACTGCGCGGGGTCGCTGAACAGGACCACCAGTCACTGCTTAAGGAACTGGCGGTGCTGAACCTGCTGGACGCGGAATCCGGCATCGAGGTGCGCCGCAACATTCTGGTCACCCCCCTATACCAGGCGGGCGACCTGACTGCGCGGCTGACGCAACAGCTGATCGACCGGTTGGCAGAGCTGCCCGCCTTGCCCGCCAAGTTCGGCTTTGCCATCGACACAGGCCCCGAACGGCTGTTGGCGGCGGATTCGGCGGACATCCGGTTGGAGATCGGCCTCAACGGCCTGATCCTGCGCGCCGACGGGGTCGAAACCGGGCGCTATGTGACCGAGGCTGAAGCCATCGACCAGCTGATTGCGCTGGCGCGTTGGTTTGCCGATGCGCACACGCCGGAAACCCGCCGCATGACGCGGGTGATCGCAACGCAGGGCTTGCCGTCGGAATGGCAGGGCAGCGCGCCCGCCCCTTTGGGTACACTACTGCAGCCGGGTGCCTGCGATCTGGGCACACTTTATGGCGCGGCTTTTGGACAGCTACTGGCGCATAAGCTCCATGATCTGATTAAGGACAGCGGCGCATCCGCCCTGCGCGTCACCCCGTGGCGGCTGATCCTGTTGGAAGGCGGGGCGGCGATACCTGCCCCGACCTTTGTCACAGACGCGGCCGACCCGCTGATGACCACCGACGCCTGCCCCGGCGCGCCATTCTGCCCGCAGGCGCAAGTGGAAACCCGCGATATCGCCCGCGCGTTGGCCCCACGCGTACCGGGGCACCTGCATGTCTCGGGCTGTGCCAAGGGATGCGCGCGGATGGGTCCCGCCGACGTCACTTTGGTTGGCGACACCGGACGATTTGATCTTGTCAAACAGGGCCGCGCGGGGGATGAGCCCTGCCAGCGCGGGCTAAGCCCCGAAACACTCATGACCATGGACTTCACCTGATGCCCTATGAATACGAAACCGACGGCGCGGCGATTTACAAGCAAAGCTTTGCCACCATCCGGTCCGAGGCTGATCTGGCCCGGTTCGAAGCCGATGAAGAACAGGTCGCCGTCCGTATGATTCATGCCGCCGGGATGGTCGGGCTGGAAGAGTTCGTACATTTCTCACCCGGTTTCGTACCTGCGGCCCGCACTGCGCTGGAAAACGGCGCGCCGATCCTGTGCGACGCACGCATGGTCAGCGAGGGCGTCACCCGGTTCCGCCTGCCCGCCGACAATGAGGTGATCTGCACCCTGCACGACGAACGTGTCCGCCCGCTGGCCGCCGAGATGGGCAACACCCGATCCGCCGCCGCGCTGGAGCTGTGGCGCCCGCATCTGGAGGGCGCTGTGGTCGCCATCGGCAATGCGCCGACTGCCCTGTTCCACCTGTTGAACATGCTGGAAGACCCTGACTGCCCACGCCCCGCCGCCATCATCGGCTGCCCAGTGGGCTTTGTCGGTGCGATCGAATCCAAGGACGCCCTGTGGGAGGCGCAACCGGTCCCCTCTTGCATCGTCAAAGGCCGGTTGGGCGGCAGCGCCATCACCGTCGCCGCCATCAACGCCATCGCGAGCCGCGCGGAATGAGCGGCGGCAAGATATACGGCCTGGGCCTGGGCCCTGGTGATCCGGATCTGATGAGTGTCCGGGCCGACCGCCTGTTGCGCAACGCCCGCCACGTGGCCTTTTTTCGCAAACCGGGCCGCAGCGGTCAGGCGCGCAAAATCGTCAATGGCATGATCCCGGGCGATGCGGTGGAATTCCCGATGGAATACCCCGTCACCACCGAAATCCCCTTGAGCGACCCGCGCTATAACGAACTGCTGTCGGCCTTCTACAAAGAGTGCGCGGCGCATCTGAAATCCCTGTCTGATCAGGGTGAGGATGTGGTCGTTCTGTGCGAGGGTGATCCGTTCTTTTATGGCTCATTCATGCATCTCTACAACCGCTTGCGGGACAAAGCTGATGTCGAAGTCGTGCCCGCCATCACCGGCATGTCCGGCGCGTGGACGGCGACCGGTGACCCGATCACCTGGGGCGATGACGTGCTGACCGTGCTGGTCGGCACCCTGCCCGAGGACACTCTGGCCGAGCGTATGTCGCAGACCGACGCGCTGGTGGTGATGAAGATCGGGCGCAACATCGACAAGGTGAAGCGGGCGCTGAAAACCGCCGGGCTGTATGACCGCGCTTGGATCGTCGAATTCGCCCAGATGCCCAATCAGCGGGTGTGCAAACTTTCCGAAAACTGTGAGGGGATCACCCCCTATTTCTCGATCATCATCGTGCATGGTCAGGGGCGGCGGCCATGAGCGGTTGGATCAGGATCGCGGGCCTCGGCCCCGGCAATGAGGATCTGGTGACGCCCGAAGTGTCGGCTGCATTGACCGAGGCTACGGATATCGTCGGCTACATCCCCTACGTTGCCCGCGTGGCGGAGCGCCCCGGCCTGACCCTGCACGGCAGCGACAACCGGGTAGAAATCGACCGCTCGCAACACGCGCTGCAAATGGCGGCCGAGGGGAAACGGGTGGTCGTTGTCTCCTCGGGCGATCCGGGCGTGTTTGCCATGGCCGCAGCGGTGTTCGAGGCGCTGGAGAACGGCCCGCACGAATGGCGCAACATTCCCATTGACGTGCTGCCGGGGATCACTGCGATGCTGGCGGCGTCTGCCCGGGCCGGTGCGCCCTTGGGGCATGATTTCTGCGCCATCAACCTCAGCGACAACCTGAAACCATGGTCCCTGATCGAAAAACGCCTGCGTCTGGCGGCGCAGGGCGATTTTGCCATGGCGTTCTACAACCCGCGCTCAAAATCCCGCCCGGAAGGGTTTGTAAAAACGCTGGAAATCCTGCGTGAGGAATGTGAACCCGAACGCCTGATCCTGTTCGCCCGTGCCGTTTCCCGCGCGGATGAGGCGATCCGGATTTCGACCCTGGCCGAGGCCACGCCCGAGATGGCGGACATGCAGACAGTTGTGATTGTCGGTTCCTCGCTGACTCGCGTGATTGAACGGGACACCGCCCCGATCATCTATACGCCAAGGTTCACTTCGATCGGAAATCAGGGATGAGCCAGCCAGTCCAGAACCTGCGTCACGCTCGACAGTTCGACCCGCTGCGGCAGGGCCGGACGGTCGATCATCAGCACCGGCAAGCCCAGCGCCCGCGCGGCGTCCAGCTTGGCCCGCGCGCCGGTGCCGCCTGCGTTCTTGGACACCACCAATTCGATCCCATGGCGCTGCATCAGCGCCCTGTCGTCCGCCTCGGAAAACGGCCCGCGCGACACGACCACATCGCAATGCGGCGAGGGCAGAGCGTCAGGTTCGTCCACCAGCCGCAGCAGATAATGGTGCTGGGATTGGACCGCAAAATCCTCAAGATGCATCCGGCCCACGGCCAGAAAGACACGCTGTGCCGGGCCAGACAGCGCAGCCACCGCTGCCGTAATGTCGGGAACGTGGGCCCAGCGATCCCCGTCCTGCGCATGCCATGCCGGGCGGGTCAGCGCGGCCAGTGGCACCCCAACTTCGCGGCAGGCGGTAACGGCGTTACCGCTCATCTGTGCGGCAAAGGGGTGGGTGGCATCGATCACATGGGTGACCGCGTTGTCCCGCATATACCCTGCCAGCCCGTCAGCCCCACCGAATCCGCCGGCACGCACCGGCAAGGGTTGCGGACGCGGAGTGTCGACGCGCCCGGCATAGGAATAGACCGCCGAAACACCCTGTGCAGCCACAGCTTTGGCCAGCGCATTGGCCTCGGTCGTGCCCCCAAGGATCAGGAGATTTATCATGTCTGAGGCTCCGTGGCTGACCGTTCTGGGCTTGGGCGAAGATGGACTGGATGGCCTGCCCCCCGCAAGCCGTCAAGTGCTGGAGCGCGCTGAAATCATCATGGGGCCGCCGCGGCATCTGTCGCTGATCCCGGACAGTGCCGCGCAAAAGGTCGAATGGCCGGTGCCCTTTGCGGATGGCCTGTCAATTCTGAACGGCTTCCGGAGTCGGCCCACCGTTGTATTGGCCTCGGGCGATCCGTTCTGGTTCGGTGCCGGATCGGTGATCGCACGCAATTTCGAGGCCGGGGAATGGGCCGCCCTGCCGGGTCAATCGACCTTTTCACTGGCTGCCGCGCGGCTGGGCTGGCCGCTGGAAAGCACGCTGACATTCGGCCTGCACGCCGCCCCGCTGACGCGCCTGCGGCCGCATCTGTCGCCGGGATTGCGCGCCATCCTGCTGCTGCGCAACGGGGCGGCGGTGGCGGAACTGGCGACCTATCTGACCGAAACCGGTTTCGCGGACAGCGCCCTGCACGTCATGGAGGCGCTTGGCGGCCCCCGCGAACGCGCCCGCAGCGTGTCGCTGACCGAGGCGTTGCTGGGCAGTTTCGACCATCCCGTCTGCGTCGGGCTTGAGGTCGCAGGTGAAGGGCGCGCATTCCCCAAGGCTTCGGGCAAGCCAGACGAGATATTCGAGACCGACGGCCAGATCACCAAACGCCCCGTGCGCGCGCTGACCCTGTCGGCACTGGCCCCAAGGCGAGGTGAGCATCTGTGGGATATTGGTGGCGGCACCGGGTCGATCAGTATCGAATGGCTGATGTGCGACCCGACCCTGACGGCAACAACGGTTGAGCCGCTTGCAGATCGCGCGGATCGCATCCGCCGCAACGCCGACACGCTTGGGCAGGATCGGCTGCATGTGGTGCACGGCACCGCGCCGGATGCGCTGCCGGGGCTTCCCACGCCGGACGCGGTGTTCATCGGCGGCGGGTTAAGCGCAGATCTGCTGAACTGGCTGCACGGCACCCTACCCGCAGGCACCCGACTGGTTGCCAATGCCGTGACGCTGGAAAGCGAGGCGTTGTTGGCGCAGTGGCAAGGCAAACTGGGCGGAGATCTGCTGCGCATCGAACTGGCACATGCGGCCCCGCTTGGCCCCCGGCGCGGTTGGAAATCGGCCTATCCGGTGGTGCAGTGGAGCGTGACCCTATGATCGTCGCGGGCCTGGGGTTTTCGTCAGCGGCCACGCTAGACAGCCTGCGCGCGGCTTTTGATCTCGCCGGCACCGGGCACACCGTGGACGCATTGGCCACGGTTGCCGACAAAGAAGGCCATGCCGCGCTGATGCAATTTGCCGCCACAACGGCCCTGCCCCTGCACTTTGTCGCGCCCGCCGATCTGGCCGGGCAGCGCACGCTTACATGCTCGAACCGCAGCCGCGCCACCTATGGCACCGGCAGCGTGGCCGAAGCATCCGCCCTTGCCGCCGCTGGTTCTGGCGCGCGGCTGCTTTCACCCAGACACATCTCGGACGACCGGCTTGCGACCTGCGCCGTCGCCATCGGAGGACAGACATGACCGTTCATTTCATCGGCGCCGGACCGGGCGCCGCCGACCTGCTGACCCTACGCGGGCGCGATATCATCGCGTCCTGCCCCGTGTGCCTTTATGCCGGATCGTTGGTGCCCGAGGAAATCCTTGGCCATTGCCCCGAAGATGCGAAGATCGTGAACACGGCATCCATGGATCTGGACCAGATCATGGCCGAGATCGCGACTGCGCATCAGGCCGGTCAGGATGTGGCGCGCCTGCATTCGGGCGACCTGTCAGTCTGGTCGGCGATGGGCGAACAAATCCGGCGGTTGAAAAAGATGAGCATCCCCGTCAGCGTCACGCCGGGCGTGCCATCCTTTGCGGCGGCCGCGGCGTCTTTGGGAACGGAGCTGACCCTGCCCGGATTGGCGCAATCGGTGGTTCTGACCCGGACACCGGGCCGCGCATCCTCGATGCCCGAGGGCGAGACGCTGGAAAACTTCGCCCGCACTGGCGCGACATTGGCCATTCACCTGTCGATCGGCAATCTGGACAAGGTGATTGCCGATCTGACTCCGGCCTATGGCGCAGACTGCCCGGTAGCGGTGGTGTACCGGGCCAGTTGGCCGGATGAGAGGATCATCCGCGCCACGCTGGATACGTTGAAAGAGGCGTTGGACGAAAGCATCTCTCGCACCGCCCTGATCATGGTCGGCCCCGCGCTGGCGGGTGAAGGGTTCGACGAAAGCTGCCTGTATTCCAAAACCTATGACCGCCGCTATCGCCCGCAAAGCGCCGACAGCCCCTGGTCAAGCTGGAGCCACGGGGATGACTGAAGCAATGATCAACCCTCCGGGCCTTCTTATTTCCGCGCCGTCTTCCGGGACCGGCAAAACCACTGTCATGCTGGGTCTGCTGCGCGCATTGGCCGAGGATGGTCTGACCGTGCAGCCGTTTAAAAGCGGGCCGGATTACATCGATCCGGCCTTTCACCGGGCAGCGGCGGGGCGGGCCTCGTTCAATCTGGACAGCTGGGCGATGGGTGAGCCGCTGCTGAACGCAATTTCGGCGCAGGCCGAAGGTGCGGATATCGTGGTGGCCGAAGGGTCGATGGGTCTGTTTGATGGTGTCGCCAAGCCGGGCGAACTGGGACACGGAACCAGCGCTGAAACTGCGCTGCGGATGGGTTGGCCGGTCGTATTGGTTCTGGACGTCGGCGGACAGGCACAATCGGCGGCGGCAACGGCGCTGGGGTTTCGGATGTATAATCCCGACCTGCCCTTTGCCGGTGTGATCCTGAACCGCTGCGCCAGCCCGCGCCACGAACGTCTGACCCGGCTGGGCATGGAACGCGCGGGATTGCCAGTGCTGGGTGTTTTGCCCCGACGCGGCGACCTGACCCTGCCCGAGCGGCATCTTGGCTTGATACAGGCCGTTGAACACCCGGATCTGGAAAGCGCAATCGCGGGCTATGCTGCGTTCCTGCGCGAACATGTGGATCTGGAGGCGATCAAGGTGGCGGCTTCCTCAGGCCCGGTCGGGCCATCGTCAGCCGCGCTGCCGCGCCCTCCGGCGCAACGAATCGCATTGGCCCGGGACGCGGCGTTTTCCTTTACCTACCCACACCTGCTGGAAGGTTGGCGCGCGGCGGGGGCCGAGATTTTGCCGTTTTCCCCGCTGGCAGACGAAGCCCCGGCGGCGGATGCCGATCTGGTCTGGTTGCCAGGTGGGTACCCCGAGCTGCACGCCGGAACGCTGGCTGCCGCTGGAACATTCCTGACAGGCTTGCGCAAACATGCCGAAACCAAACCCGTCCACGGGGAGTGCGGCGGCTACATGGCGCTGGGTCAGGCGTTGATCGACAAAGAGGGTGTTCGGCACCAAATGGCCGGACTGCTCGGGCTGGTGACCTCATATGAAAAGCGCAAGTTCAACCTTGGGTATCGCAAGGCGCAATTGTTGACCGGTATGCCCGGGTTTGCGGTGGGTTCGGCCCTGCGCGGGCATGAGTTTCATTACTCCTCGATCATCGAGCAGCCGGATGCGCCGCTGGCGCGCGTCTTCGACGCCGAAGGGGCCGAAGGGCCACAAACCGGATCGGTGCGCGGCAATGTGACAGGCACTTTCTTTCACCTGATCGCGGCAGCCTCGGCATGAGCGGTTTCGTTTCGTTCATCGGTTCAGGCCCTGGCGACCCCGAATTGCTGACGCTCAAGGCAGTGGACCGGATGCAAAAAGCCGATGCGGTGCTGTTTGATGACCTCAGCAGCGGCCCGATCCTGAGCCACGCCCGTGAAGACGCCGATCTGGTTGGGGTCGGCAAACGCGCCGGGCGGCCTTCGCCCAAGCAGGATCACGTCAGCCGGTTGCTGGTCGATTACGCCAAGACCGGTGCCCGCGTGGTGCGGTTGAAATCCGGCGATGGCGGGCTGTTCGGGCGGTTGGAGGAAGAATTGGTCGCCCTGCGCGCGGCCGGGATCGAATACGAGATCATCCCCGGCATCCCGTCCGCTGTGGCTGCGGCGGCCGCGGCGGGCATTCCGCTGACACGTCGCCTGACGGCCCGGCGGGTGCAGTTCGTCACCGGCCACGATGTCAGCGGCAGACTGCCCGAAGACCTGAACCTGCCCGCGCTGGCTGATCCGGATGCAACAACCGTGGTGTTCATGGGAAAGCGGACCTTTCCCCTGTTGGTCAAGGCTTTGCACGAACACGGTCTGCCGCTGGATACCCCTGCCCTGATGGCTGAATCTGTTTCGACCCCCGACCAGAACCTGCACCGCGCGACCATCGGCGCATTGTCGGACAAACTGGCCTCCGAGATCGGGACGGCACCGGCGCTGATCCTCTATGGGCCGCTGGCGGAGTTCGATGATGTATGACCTGACCCTGATCGGTATCGGCACCGGCAATCCGGACCATGTGACCTTTCAGGGCGCCCAGGCCATTCAGGATGCCGACCTGATCCTGATCCCGCGCAAGGGTGAGAACAAGGCCGATCTGGCCGGGCTGCGCGAAGAGATCATCGCCGCCGTGACCGACACTCCGCCGCAGATCGCATACTTCGACGTCCCGCAGCGCCGCGCCGACGACGGCTATCTACGCGGGGTCGATGAATGGCACGACGCCATCGCCCTGCGCTGGCACGAGGCGATTCTGACGCATCCGGGCGCGCGCCATGTCGCCCTGCTGATCTGGGGTGATCCGTCGCTGTATGACAGTTCGCTGCGAATCGCAGCCCGGCTGGAGCCGCAGCCGATGATCCGAGTGATACCCGGAATCACCGCGCTGCAGGCGCTGACAGCGGCCCATGCGATCCCGATCAACGATCTGGGCGCGCCCTATGTGGTTACATCGGGGCGGCGCATACGGGATGAAGGCTGGCCCGCAAATGCCTCAAAAGTGGCGGTTATGCTGGACGGGGAATGTTCATTCCAAAGCCTCGATATGGCAGATTACGATATCTGGTGGGGCGCGTATGTCGGCATGAAGCAAGAGATCCTGATCAAGGGACATCTGGACGAGGTGGCAGGCGACATTCTGGCCAACCGCGCCCGCTGCCGGGCGGATCATGGCTGGATCATGGATATCTATTTGTTGAAAAAGCGCGCGATTTGACCGGAATGGTCGCAATTGACGATTGCGCGATAACGATATTACCGGCTAAATGAAATCGTCTGGTCCTGCCGGAGACATCCGAAGGCTAAGAGGGAATTTGGTGTGGCTGTCCCGTGCAGTCAAATCCAAAGCCGCCCCCGCGACTGTAAGCGGAGAGCCCCTGTTCAACCTGCCACTCCTGTTCTCAGGGGGAAGGCGAACAGAGGCACCGACCCGCAAGCCAGGAGACCTGCCAGGCGTGAATCGAAACACCAGCCGTCGGGTGCGACGGCATAGGAGATTGAATGATGACAACACAAACAAATACGGCATCCGCCACGCGCACAGGCTTTGTTCCGGTCATGTTCGCCGTGGTTTTGGGTCTTGGTATCATCACGCTGACCGGTCACGTTCAGGCAGCAGCACTGCATGACGCCGCGCATGACGTACGTCACGCGACCGGCTTCCCCTGCCACTAAGACCATGTTCAGTCGTATTTTGACCAGCGCGTTGTTCGCTGGTGCTGCAGCAGGGCTGATTGCCGCCTTGCTGCAGTTGGTCTTTGTGCAGCCTGTATTGCTGCACGCAGAACTGTACGAATCCGGTGAGCTGGTTCATTTCGGGGGCGAGGCCATTTCCGCCCATCCCGAATTGCCGGGCATGTTCTCGGACCTGACCCGCGACGCGCTCAGCGTCGTTTTCACCATGCTGACCTATACCGGCTATGCGCTGATGATGGTTGCGCTGATGTCCGTGGCCGAGGGCCAGGGTCACACGGTTGATGGCCGCACGGGCGTTCTGTGGGGGCTGGCCGGGTTCATCGCCTTCCACCTTGCGCCCGGGTTCACCCTGGCACCCGAGGTGCCCGGTGTTGCGGCGGCTGACGTCTATGCGCGTCAGGTCTGGTGGTTTGCGACCGTTGCGGCGGCGCTTGTTGCCCTGTGGCTGATCGCCTTTGGCGGCAATCTGATCAGCTATGTGGTTGCAGCGGCTCTGCTGCTGGCACCACACCTGATCGGCGCGCCCGAGCCGGATGTTTTCACCGGCCCCGTCCCGACAGAAATCGGTGCCCTGTTCGCCGCCCGGGCCTTTGGCATCGGGCTGGTCGCATGGGTTCTGGTCGGCACCTTTGCCGGCTATTTCTGGCAAAGCGAAGGCAAACGCGCCCAAGCGGCGGCCTGATCGCACCACATCCAAGCGCGCCGGGTTCTGCCCGGCGCGCTTCTTTTATTTGTATTCAAGGAAAAGAAAATGGCACGCTCACTTGCCCTTTTTGCAATTGGTCTGGTGTTCGGCGGCGGTGCTGGATTTGTTCTGGCTGCGGCCAACGGCGTCACCTTTGACAGTCACGACCACGGCGATCCGTCCCAACACGGCGGCGCGCAGGCCGAAGCGATGGCGCATGATCACTCGGCCGCCGTGAACTTGCCCGCAGGGGCCAATGCACCCGGCATCGAAATCGCGCTGACGCGGGACCCGATGGCCGGATGGAACCTGCAAGTCATTCCACAGAACTTTCGGTTCGCCCCGCAAAACGCATCTGCGGCAGACAACGATGGCGAAGGTCACGCACATGTCTATATCAACGGCAAGAAACTGGCCCGGCTGTACGGCAACTGGATGCATATCGCGGATTTGCCGAAAGGCGAGGTTGAGGTTTCGGTCTCGCTGAACGCCAACAGCCACAGTCCGCTGATGGTTGAAAACGTCCCGGTCAGTGCGGCTGTGACCGTTCAGGTCGACTAAAGCGCCGGTATCCGTGCGCGCAAACACATCCGAAGCCGCCCGCATGGCCGGGCGTCTTCGATCCAGCCCGCGGGGCTGTCCAGATAGGTCTGGCAGGTCGCGGCAATATCGTCGGCATCCGCAACGACATTGACCCCCGAAAACACATATGACGCCCGCCCCGCCGACTGTAACGCCAGCGCGGTCGGTTCGGCACAACCGCTGAAACAGGAATGATCGGCGACTTCAACACGGTCTGCCAGACCGGCGCGGGTCAGCGCCGCATTCACGGCCAGCTGTTCAGCCATGCGGTCGCGCGTGCCTGCGCAACTGGTGCAGATCAATAGTCGTATCTGGTCCAAATGCGGCCTCTCATCGTGTCGTCCGCATGTTTCTGCGGGTTTCCGGCAGCCGGTGCAATGCGGAAAACACACGGGATTGTGCGTGCGTCGCCCGTGGTTTTCTGCCATCAATCGGGCAATCACATCGAATGAGGCACCAATATGCGCGCGCTTTGGGGATTGCTCTGTTTTCTGGCTCTGCCCGCCTGGGCCGAGGAACCGCTGTCGGGCTGGGCCGAGTATCCGACCGACAAAATCTATGACACGCTGGTGGCCGACACCAAGGCGGCTGTGAAGGAAAACGGGATGATCGTGGTCACGCAGGCCGGGCCGACCAAGGCCGCCGCCGCCCGTGGCATCACGATCCCGGGCAATCTGGTGATTGGCGCGTTCAACAACGACTATGCTGTGCGGGTTCTGGAAACCTCGACCCGCGCGATGATCGAAGCGCCGATCCGGTTTTACGTGACCGAAAATGCGGACGGCACCGCCACCCTGTCTTACAAAACACCCAGCTTTGTCTTTGCGCCCTATGTGTACGAGGGCGGCGACCCGTTGCGCGATATTGCGGCTGAACTGGATGAAAAGTTTCAGGCCGTAGCGGAATCCGCAGTCAAATAGTCACACTGACGTGAACCTGCTTGCGTCCGGGCGCGTCCTCCGCAATCTGCAATGCAGCAAAGAATTCGGAGCATAACTGATGCAGGATCTGTCCCCCCGCGCAGCTGACCTATTGGCACAACGATTGCACGAGGCCGGATGCCGCCACGCCTTTGGCATGCCCGGCGGCGAGGTGCTGACGCTGGTGGATGCGCTGGAACAGGCCGGTATCACCTTTCATCTGGCCAAGCATGAAAACGCCGCTGGCTTCATGGCCGAGGCCGTGCATCACCGCGATGGTGCGCCCGCCATTCTGCTGGCCACGCTTGGCCCCGGCGCGATGAACGGGATCAACGTGGTCGCCAATGCGTTGCAGGACCGGGTGCCAATGATCGTGCTGACCGGCTGCGTTGATGCGGATGAGGCGCTGACCTACACCCATCAGGTCATGGATCACGCGCAGGTCTATCGCTCGATCACCAAGGGCACGTTTACCCTGACCGCGCAGGGTGCGGATATCATCGCCGACAAGGCGGTGTCGCTGGCCAACCAACCGCGCCCCGGCCCGGTGCATATCGACGTGCCGATCTCGGTCGCTGATACACGTGTGTCCGACACCAAGCGCCGCCGTCTTGCCAAACCCGCCGTCGTCGCGCCCGAGGGGAACTGTGTAGAAAAGGCCCGCCGCTGGGTGGCCGAGGCGGAACGGCCCATCGCCATTGTGGGTCTGGACGTGCTTTATGACGATTCGCGCAATTTGGTGCAGGCGTTTCTGGAACATTTCAACATCCCCTTCGTCACTACCTACAAGGCCAAAGGCGTGGTCCCCGAGGATCACCCGCTGTGCCTTGGCGCTGCCGGGTTGTCGCCGCTGGCCGACAAGCATCTGGTGCCGTTGGTCGAACAATCCGATCTGGTGCTGTGCCTTGGTTATGATCCCATCGAAATGCGCCCCGGCTGGCGCGAGATATGGGACCCCGAGGAAAAACGTGTCATCGACATCTCAGCCGTGGTCAATGACCACTATATGCATCAGGCCGGGTTGAATCTGGTGGCCCATACGGGGGCCACACTGGAAGCCATCGCCAAGGGCAACGCCGCCCGCGCAACATGGCCCGCAGGCGAGCCCGCGCAGGTCAAGGCGGCGCTGGCGCTGGCCTTCCCCACTGATGAAACATGGGGACCAGCTGCGGTGATCGCCGAAACGCGGGCGGCTTTGCCCTCCGAAACTCTGGCCACTGCTGACAGCGGCGCGCACCGCATTCTGCTGAGTCAGATGTGGGAATGCGCCGAGGAACGCGGGCTGATCCAATCCTCGGCCCTGTGCACGATGGGCTGCGCGGTACCCATGGCGATCGGCCTGAAACTGGCTGCACCGGACCGCCCTGTGATCAGTTTCTCGGGCGATGCCGGGTTCCTGATGGTCGCCGGAGAGCTTTCGACTGCCGCCGAAATGGGTGGCAACCCGATCTTTCTGGTGTTTGTCGACGCCAGCCTTGCCCTGATCGAGCTGAAACAGCGTCAGCGTCAGATGGGCAACACGGGCGTGGATTTCGACCGCCACGACTTTGCCGCCATGGGTCGGGCATTCGGCGGCGACGGGCACACGGTGCGCAACCGCGAAGACCTGCGCGCGGCGCTCAAAACTGCTATGAAATCTGACACATTCACGGTAATCGCTGCCGAGATTGACCAAGGAGCATACGATGGCCGTATCTGAAGGACCGCTGAAGGGCGTCAAAATTCTGGACCTATCCCGCATTCTGGCAGGCCCAACCTGCACACAGCTGCTGGGCGATCTGGGTGCCAGCGTCATCAAGATCGAAAACCCTGCCACGGGTGGTGATGACACACGGCAATGGGGCCCTCCGTATGTTGAAGACGCGCAGGGCAACCGCTCTGACTTAAGCGCGTATTTCATGTCGGCCAACCGCAACAAGAAATCCGTCGCCATCGACATCGCCACGCCCGAAGGACAGGCCGAGATCAAGCGGCTGGCCGCCCACGCCGATATTCTGGTCGAGAATTTCAAACCCGGCGGGCTGGCTAAATACGGGCTGGATTACGCAACCCTGTCGCAAGATTTGCCGGGCCTCGTTTACTGTTCAATCTCTGGCTACGGCCAGACCGGGCCAAATGCGCCAAAGCCGGGGTACGACCTGATGGCGCAGGGGTACGGCGGGGTCATGTCCCTGACCGGAGACCCCAAAGGCGCGCCGATGAAAGTGGGCGTGGGCATCGCAGATGTGATGTGCGGCATGTACGCAAGTGTCGGCATCCTGGCCGCCCTGCGCCACCGGGACCAGACCGGCGAAGGCCAGCAGATAGACCTGGCGCTGGTCGATGCGCAGGTCGCCTGGCTGATCAATGAAGGCGTGAATTACCTGACCTCTGGCACAGCCCCGCAACGGCGCGGCAACGGGCACCCCAACATCGTGCCCTATGATGTTTACGAAACCGCCAACGGCCATGTCATTCTGGCCGTCGGAAATGACACCCAGTTCCAGCGGTTTTGCGACTTTATCGACCGCCCCGATCTGGCAGATGATCCCCGTTTCGCGACCAATCCGGCCCGGCTGGAACACCGCGATGCGTTGAATGCCGTGCTGCGTCCGGCGGTCGAATCCTTTGAAACCGAAACCGTCATAGCCGAGCTTGAAGCGCGCAAGGTGCCGGTTGGTCCGGTGCAGACGCTGGATCAGGTGTTTGCAACCGATCAGGTTGCCGCCCGCCAGATGCAGGTCGCCATGCAGGCCCAGCCGGGTGAGGTGCAATTGATCGGGAATCCGCTTAAACTGTCGCGTACGCCTGTAACATACAGGACAGCGCCGCCGGTGTTCGGGGCTGACACTCAGGCCGTATTGAACGCGGAAGACCCGTTCGAAGACTGAAACACAGCGCATGTTTCGGCGGCAAGTTGCTGAAACATGCCCTTGAATCGGCGGTTTTTTTCACGTTTTACGCACACAGCGTTTCACCAATTCGAGAGCATGGCGGATACTGATACGCCCTCGCCAGACTCTCTGGTAAGCCCAAAAGAGTAGAAATTCGCAAATGGATTGGACCGCCAGCATGAAACAAGATGTTTTCGGACAGATGAACACCCTCAGCCAACCGGCAAGCGTCGAGGCATGGAACGGTGTTCTGCTTGGATTCATGGCACATTCCGCCAGCACACCGCAGCATCTGGGCAAAGTGCTGGAGCTTGAACCCGACTTTGCACTGGGTCACGCGATCAAGGGCCTGTTCATGGTTCTGCTGGGCCGACGCGAGATGATGGCGGTCGCGGTCGAGGCTTTGGCGGCGGCCAACACAGCGATGGAACGGCAGCCGGTCACCGAACGGGAACGGCAGTATGTCGAGGCGCTGAGTTTCTATCTGGCCGATCTTCCCACGCAAGCGATCCAGAAGTTCGAAGAAATCCTGCGCACACACCCACAGGATTCACTGGCCATGAAGCTCAGCCATGCAACACGGTTCGTTCTGGGCGATGCCGAAGGGATGCGCCGGTCGATCGAACGGGTGATGCCTGCCTATGAGCCCGACCATGCCGGGCGCGGCTATCTGCTGGGCTGCCACTCGTTCGCGCTGGAGGAAACCGGTGCTTATGAAAAGGCAGAAATCGCCGGGCGTCAGGCGCTTTGGATGGTGTCAGACGATGCTTGGGGCCTGCACGCCGTGGCCCACGTACACGAGATGACGGGCAATGCCCAACTGGGCCTTGACTGGCTGGCCGGACGCGAGGACGCTTGGACCCACTGCAACAACTTCCGCTATCACGTTTGGTGGCACAAAGCATTGATGCATCTGGATCTGGGTCAGGTCGATCATGTGATCGAGCTGTATGACAATTACATCCGACAGGATAAAACCGACGATTATCGCGATATTTCAAACGCGACATCGCTGTTGTCGCGGCTGGAACTGGAAGGCGTCGACGTTGGCAACCGCTGGGAAGAACTGGCCGATCTCAGCGCCACCCGGACCGAAGATGGCTGCCTGATCTTTGCCGATCTGCACTATCTGCTGGCGCTGACCGGCGATAACCGCTCGGACGCGACCGGCAAGATGCTGCAGCGCATCCAAAAGGACGCGCAACGCAATCAGGGGGACACCCCGATCCGCATGTCCGACCCGGGCATCGCAGCCGCCAAAGGGCTCGAAGCCTTTGGTGATGGCCTATACGGTGCCGCGTTTGACTTTTTATCGAGCGCGCGCAGTGGTATGCAACTGGCAGGTGGCAGTCACGCCCAACGTGATGTATTCGAGCGCATCACCATTGATTCCGGCCTGCGCGCGGGCCACCTGGATGCAGTCGAGCGTATCCTGGACGATCGCCGCACAAAACGCGCCGGGGGCGAGGACAATTATGCCTTAGCACGCCGCGCATTGATTGACGCAGCACGTGACAACGGCGACGCACAAAGCGTGCCGGCTGAATAAACAAAAGACCAAGAAGGACAGAAAACGTATGGCGACTTTTTCGCCCGCTTCTGATTTTGCACCAGTGGCAGCCTCGGCTGCCGCACCTGTACGCACGCGCGATCCGCGTCTGGATTTCTATCGCGGTATCGCGATGTTCATCATCCTGATCGCGCATATCCCCAACGACCCTTGGGCCAAGTGGATTCCCGCGCGCTTTGGGTTTTCCGACGCGACCGAGATCTTCGTGTTCTGTTCTGGCATGGCCTCGGCCATTGCCTTTGGCGGGTCTTTCCTGCGCAAGGGGTGGTGGATAGGCACTGCTCGCGTCGCGTTCCGCATCTGGCAGGTGTATTGGGCACATATTGCGCTGTTCTTCTTTGTCGCCATGTCCATGGCCGCCCTGGATCAGAGCGGGCTGTTCGCCAAAAGCTATATCTCATCGCTGAACCTGCAGCATTTCTTCAACGATCCCGCCCAGCAGATCATCGGGCTGTTCACGTTGACCTATGTGCCGAACTACTTTGACATCCTGCCGATGTATCTGGTGGTTCTGGCGATGATGCCGCTGTTTATGGGTTTGTCCCGAATTGGCTTTTGGGCGGTTGCTGCGGCTTCGGTCGCACTTTGGCTGGTGGCCCAGACCGATGTGCTGGACCTGCCAGCCGAGCCATGGTCGGACCGCCAGTGGTTCTTTAACCCCTTTGGCTGGCAGCTGCTGTTCTTCACCGGCTTTGCCTTTATGCGCGGCTGGATTTCGGCCCCGCCGGTGTCAAAAACACTGATCTGGGCGGCGGCGCTGTTCCTGATCTTTTCGATGCCTTTTGGGTCGTGGAAGGTTTTCACCTGGGTCAACGCCGCAGCCCCCGATCTGGCCGAGGAAATCCGCAAAGTTTGGCCCATCACGAAAGAGTTCCGCGACAAGACGGATTTCGGCCTGTTCCGCTATCTGCATTTCCTGTCGCTGGCTTATCTGGGTTGGGTTGTGGCGGGCGAACATGGCCACCGCCTGATCGCCACAGGTCACGGCGCGGCAGCGCGGGTCTGGCAGACCTTGCTGACCGTAATCACCAGGGTCGGGCAGCAATCGCTGGCGGTGTTCGTATTTTCCATGGCAGCAGCACGACTTATCGGCGTCGGGCTGGACCTGAGTGGGCGGGATGTTGCCAGTGTGTTCATCGCAAACATGATTGGCTTTGCCATGATCATCGGTGTGGCGTATCTGGCCGGCTGGTTCAAATCTCAACCGTGGAAATCAAAGAAATGAATTTTACACGACGCGCATTTCTGGCCTCGACATCGGCGCTTGCTTTCGCGCCGGCCACATTCGCCACCGGTGGGGAAACCCCGTTTGACCGCAACGACGTCATCGCGCTGGCCCGTGATCTGGCCAGCCGCCCCTATGCCGAACGCGAGATGGTGCCGCAGGAATGGCAGGACCTGACCTATCAGCAGTATCGCTCGATCCGGTTCCGGCTGGACCGCGCGCTTTGGTTTGAGACCGAGACGCCCTTCAACGTCGATTTCTTTACGCCCGGCCTGTATTTCCCGCGCACAGTCAAGGTTTCGACGGTCGATAACGGTATGACCACGCCGGTCGTGTTTGATCTGGCAATGTTTGACAAGTCCGAGGACGTGCCGGAGCTGCCCATTGATGACACGCTTGGCTTTTCCGGCCTGCGTCTGCGCACCGAAATGCACCGCCCCGGCGAAACCGATGAGTTCTGCGTCTGGCAGGGCGCCAGCTATTTCCGCGCCATCGGCCTGCACGAGGTTTATGGGCTGTCCGCACGTGGTCTGGCCCTGAAAACCGGTGATCCGGATGGCGAGGAATTCCCCGAATTCATCCGCTTCTGGCTGGAACGTCCCAAACCGGGTCAACGCGATATGGTGGTTCACGCGCTGATGGACAGCCCCAGCGTGACAGGGGCCTATCGGTTCAAAGTGACCGCCGGGGCCGATTGCGTGATGGACATCGAAGCCACCCTGTTCCCACGCGAAGACCTGACCCATGTCGGCATTGCACCGGGGACGTCGATGTTCCTGTTCGATCAGACCAACCACAGCCGGTTCGACGATTTCCGCCCTGCGGTACACGACAGCGATGGTCTGCTGATCCGCAATGGCGCGGGTGAGGTCCTGTGGCGACCGTTGGCCAACCCGACCCGCCTGCAAGTCTCGTCCTTTGTCGACACGAACCCGCGCGGATTTGGTCTGATGCAGCGCAAACGCGATTTCTCGGACTATGCCGATCTTGAGGCAAATTATCACAAGCGCCCCGGCCTGTGGGTCGAGCCAGGTAGCGACTGGGGCAAAGGCGCTATCACACTGGTCGAAATTCCCGCTGATCAGGAAATTTATGACAATATCGTCGCCTACTGGCGCCCGGCCGAGCCCTATGCCGCTGGCAGTCAGGTTGATCTGTCTTATCAGCTGATCTGGGGCGATGAACCGCAACAGACCCCAATGCCGCGCGTTATCAACACGGCGATGGGTGAAAACACATTCGGCGAAGGGCGTTTGGCCGTCATCGACTTTGAAGCCAGTGAGCTGTACGACGACCCCGACGCAATGACGATCTTCGTAAGCTCGCCCCACGCGGAAACCTCTGAAGGCGTGCTGCAACACAATCCGGATACTGGCGGTTTTCGCCTGGCGTTTTCTTTCCAGCCCGGTGAACGTGACCACGTCGAACTGCGCGCGCAGTTGCTAAAGGACAAACAGCCCGCCTCAGAGGTTTGGCTGTACCGTTGGACCTCATGAACCACGATCTTCATATCATGCCCCCCGAGGCGCCATTGACCATGCCCGCGCAGGATTTCAGCGCAGAGTTCCGGGATGCACAGGTGCCTGACGCGGGCCGCCGACCCTCGGCCGGGTTCTGGCGCGCATTGGCGTTTTCGCCCGCTATGGCGGCCACGCTGGGTTTGCTGTGGGTCATGAGCGACTGGTTCGGGGCCGAGGGCATCAACCTGATCGAGGCCATCCTGCTGGCGTTGATCTCGTTCAACTTTTTCTGGATCTCTTTCACGGTCTGCACCGTACTGTTGGGAATGGTGTCCCTGTCCCGGCAGGAACAACCCAAACGTCAGGGCCGCCCCCAGCCGTTGCGCGTCGCCCTGATGATGCCAGTCTACAACGAAGTGCCGTGGAACGTATTGGGCAACGCCCGGACGATGCTAGAGGATCTGAATGCGCGGGGTGGGCAGCACCACTATGCCATGTTCATCCTGTCCGACACCCGTGACCCCGAGATCGCGGCACAGGAACAGGCCAGCATCGAGGCACTGCGCACCACCCTCGCCCCCGATCTGGAGCTTTACTACCGCCGCCGGGAACAGAACACCGACCGCAAGGTCGGCAATATCGCCGATTGGGTCAGCCGCTGGGGTGCCGATTGGGATGCGATGCTGGTGCTGGATGCCGACAGCCTGATGACCGGCCGCGCCATTCTGCGCCTGACGGATTCGCTGGCGCGTGATTCCGGTGCGGGCCTGATCCAAAGCTATCCGCAGCTGATCGGCGCACAGTCCGTCTTTGCCCGGATGCAGCAGTTTGCCAATGGTGTCTACGGCATCGCCTTTGCCGAAGGTCTGGCCCGCTGGTGCGGGCAAGAGGGCAATTATTGGGGCCATAACGCCATCATCCGCACCAAGGCATTTGCCAACTGTGCGGGCCTGCCGAAGCTGCGCGCGCTCAACGGTCAGGAAAAACTGATCATGAGCCATGATTTCGTCGAAGCCGGGCTAATGCGCCGTGCCGGATGGGGCGTGCGGTTCCTGCCCCGCATCCGGGGCTCGTACGAGGAAACACCGCCCACACTGATCGACCACGCCTTGCGCGATCGTCGCTGGTGTCAGGGCAACCTTCAACATTTGAAGCTGTTGGGGTCAGCCGGTTTCCGCGCCGTGTCGCGGTTCCACATGTTCCACGGTGCGGTGGGATATCTGATGTCACCGCTGTGGTTTGCGCTGCTGGTGATGTGGGCGTTGATCGGTCAGGGTGAAGAGGCCTCGGTCCTGCATTATTTCAGCCCGGACAATCCGCTGTTCCCACAATGGCCCGAAATGACCGAGACCCGCCATGTGCTGATCATTCTGGTCATGTACGCGATGCTTCTGGCGCCCAAGGTTCTGGGCGTTCTGGCCCTGCCCCTCAGCGGTGTGCGCTATGCGGATTTCGGCGGCGGGCCAAAGTTTCTGACCTCGTTCCTCGCCGAAGTTGTCCTGTCGATCCTCTATGCACCGATTTTGATGGTTCAGCAGATGATTGCGGTATTCCGCACTGCACTTGGTGTTCAGAAAGGCTGGTCCCCGCAGGCGCGGGACGGCGGCAGCTACAGTCTGCGGACGCTGATCCTGTGCCATGCGCTGGAAACCATCAGCGGCATTGCGCTGAGCGTTGGCATCCTGTCCGGCCTTGTGTCGATCTGGCTGGCCCCGATTGCCATCAGTCTGGCGCTGGCCATTCCTCTGTCCGCGCTCAGCGGTGTTTCAGCCGGTGCCGCGCGGCGCATGGTCGGAATGAAAGAGGATTTCCACGAACCCGCCATCACCCGCTCGGCCCGGCGTCACCGGAACGAGCTGAAGCGCGTGATCGAGGGCAAAGGCGTGATGACCCCTGCCGAGTGATTATCCGCCCGGCAGGCCTTCGTACCAGTCGACCATCATGTCGGCCCAGCCCTTGGGTACGTTGTGGCCGCCGGGGAACAAGGCAAACTCCAACATACTACCATCGGCGCATCCGGCCCAATACCGCCGCATGAACTGGCCCGTGGTCGAAAAGCCGCTGGGTTTGGTGTCGGCACATTCATTGGCGACCCGCCAGATTTCCAGCCCAGCAAAGATATCGCCCTGATGGAAGCGTCCGCCGCCCAGAATGCGACCCTCCAGCGGTACCACATTGTCAGTCCAGCCATGGGTGTGGAACATCCGCACCGGGCCTTCGCATGCCTCGGGATGCGGACGCCAGAACCCGCCAGACACCGGCGCATAGGCCGAAAACGTATCGGGTGCCGCGCAGGCGAGGTAGTAGACCATGAACGCGCCAGCTGAAAACCCGCCCAGTACCACGCGGTCGGTATCAACCCCGAACCGGTCCGAGGCGTCCTGAACAACCTCGGTCAAAAAGGCGGTTTCATCGCGCCCTTCCCATCCGGGAAAGAAATTCCAGCTTTGGCGACCGTTCCGTTCCGACCCTTCGGGAGCCATCACCGCATAGCCCCGCGCCAGCAGGGGTTCGACCATCCCGCGGTTTTTCAGGGTTCCGGTCGCAGAGCCGCCATAACCATGCAAAAACACCACCAACGGCGGGCTTTCTGCCTCGGGTAGTTCGATGTGATACCCGCCCGATGCGGTTTCGCACATGCTCTCTTGATCGGCGCAGGCGGCAAATCCCGCCTGCCCGGCCAGCGCCAGCCCCGTTGCCAAGGTCAATCCACGGATCATCCTGCCTCTCCTTTATTGTGCTGAACCGGCAAACCGGCGCGCACCCACCCCGGCCCTGCGGCCGAGCCCAGCATACCCTCGGGCACGTCTATGACATTAGTAAACCCCGCCTCGGTCAACCTGTTGCTCAGCCGGGCCGAGCGGACCCCGCGCGCGCAGATCAACGCGACCGGCGCATCGCGGCGACCACCGGTCAATGTCGTCAGGGCCTGCTCGAAATCGTCACGGCGCATGTCCAGCGGATGTGCCCCTTGGGCCACCCCGGTGGCCTGCCATTCCCGCGGCGTACGAATGTCGACCAGCAGAATGTCACCGGCCTGTGCCTGCTGGTGCGCCTCTTCGACACTCAACTGACCGCCGGTATAATCCTGCGGGATCAGGCGGTACTGCCGGATGGCAAAAGCGGCGGCGATGGTTGTGCCACCACCTGCCAAAATCCACCGGCGTGTTCTGTTCGCTTTATCTGCCACACGGCCCCCTTCCTGATCCAACGGAGCGTCTTTATCACAGCCCCGATGTCAAATCCGCGTCGAATTTTGGGTGGCAGATCAAGTTCGCGTCATTTTCACGCACCTGAATGAACAGCGGGATCCCTGCAATGGGGCGTCGCGAAAAACTTGCAATAGCTGGACAGTCAGAAAATTTTCTTTACAAAATCAGTACCACATTGACCGCCCAGATCGGAGTATCGCACTTGTCCCTATTCCTCATCGCGGCCCTTCCCTTTCTTGGCGCTGTGTTTCCAGCCCTTTTGATCCGGGCAGGACGAAACGCAGCGGCCTCGGCGGCCGGGTTGACCAGCTTTCTGGCGCTGGCCGGATTGCTGATCCATATCCCTTCGGTCATGCGGGGCGATGTCGTGACCGCGCGGTTCGACTGGATACCGGGGCTGGGGCTGAACGCGAATTTCATGCTGGACGGGCTTGGGTTTCTGTTTGCCCTGCTGATCCTTGGGATCGGGCTGCTGATCATCCTATACGCGCGGTTCTATCTGTCACGCGAAGATCCGATGGGGCAGTTCTATACCTATCTGCTGCTGTTTCAGGGCGCGATGGTCGGAATCGTTCTGTCTGACAACGTGCTTCTTTTGCTGATTTTCTGGGAACTTACATCGCTCAGCTCATTCCTGCTGATCGGCTATTGGAAACATCTGCCCGAAGGTCGCCAAGGCGCGCGCATGGCGCTGGCTGTCACCGGCTCGGGTGGGTTGGCGATGATTGCGGGGATGCTGATCCTTGGCAATATCGTGGGGTCGTATGACCTGAGCGTCATCTTGCAGCACAAAGAGTTGATCCAAGCCTCGCCCTATTACATGCCGGCGTTGATCCTGATCCTGCTGGGGTGTTTCACCAAGTCGGCGCAGTTCCCGTTCCACTTCTGGCTGCCACACGCCATGGCCGCGCCGACGCCGGTTTCGGCCTATCTGCACTCGGCCACGATGGTGAAGGCCGGGCTGTTCCTGATGGCGCGGATGTGGCCGGTTCTGGCGGGGACAGATGCGTGGTTCTATATCGTTGCGACCACGGGTCTGGTAACCATGCTGATCGGGGCCTGTATTGCCCTGTTCAAGGATGACCTGAAGGCGCTGCTGGCGTTTTCAACCGTCTCGCATCTGGGTCTGGTGACGATGCTGCTGGGCTTTGGCACCAAGATTGCCGCCGTGGCCGCCATTTTTCACATCATCAACCACGCGACTTTCAAGGCCGCCCTGTTCATGACCGCCGGGATTATTGATCACGAAACGGGGACGCGCGATATCAAACGGTTGGGCGGGTTGCGCCATCTGATGCCGATCACCTTTACCATCGGCACGCTTGCAGCCCTGTCGATGGCGGGCCTGCCGCCGCTGAACGGGTTCCTGTCCAAGGAAATGATGCTAGAGGAAACGGTCCACACCACATGGCTGCACTCGCACTATCTGGTGCCGGGTCTGGCGCTGTTGGCAGCGCTGTTTTCGGCGGCCTATTCTTTTCGCTTTGTCGGCCACGTCTTCCTGGGTCCGCAGCGCAGTGATTACCCCGCGCATCCGCATGACCCACCTGTCGGTTTGTGGCTTGCCCCCGCGTTCCTTGTGGTTTTGGTGGTGCTGATTGGCCTGTATTCCAATGCGATTGTCGGCCCCTTGGTCGCCGTTGTGTCCAGTGCTGTGATTGGCGGGGAAAAGCTGCCTTACTATTCCCTCAAGCTGTGGCATGGCTTTACGCCTGCGCTTTATATGTCCGCCGTGGCCACGCTGGGCGGCTTGTTCCTGCTGTCAATGCACCGCAAAGGTGAACAGCTGTGGAACGCCCTGCCCCGACCCGAGGCCAAGACGATCTTTGACGCGGTGATCGGCGCGCTGACCGCAATCAGCCGCCGGGTAACGGACACGCTGCACAATGGGGTCATCAGCCGCTATGCGATCATCATGATCACCTTTACTGTCGGGCTGGGCTATTACGCCTATTCCACCGGCACCATCGGACCGCAGACGCGCGACCCCCTGCCACCCCAGATTATTCCGGTCATCGGCTGGATTTGCCTGATTGGCGCGACGCTGGCGATCATGTGGTTCCACCGCAATCGCCTGCTGTCACTGGTTCTGATTGGCGTTGTCGGGCTGATCGTGTCGATGGCGTTCAACTATCTCTCGGCCCCAGACCTTGCGCTAACGCAGATCTCGGTCGAGGTGGTGACGATGATCCTGTTGCTGCTGTCGCTGAATTTCCTGCCCACGGATACGCCGTGGGACAGCAGCGCGGTACGACGTTGGCGCGATGCGGCGATCTCGGTCGTGGCGGGTATCGGCTCGGGCGCGCTGGTCTATGCGCTGATGTTGCGGGATTTTGCCTTTCCGACAATCTCGGATTTCCATCTGGCGAATTCGTACAAAGGCGGCGGCGGCACCAATGTGGTCAACGTGATCCTGGTGGACTTCCGGGGGTTTGATACTTTCGGTGAAATTATCGTGCTGGGTATCGCCGCGCTGATCATCTTTGCCCTGACGGAATCGGTTCTGGCCACAAACGTGCGCGGCTATCTGCTGAACCGTAAACCGCACTGGCCGCAATCGGGGGACTCGCACCCACTGATGATGGTCGTCGTGACGCGCATGATGATGCCGATTGCGCTGATGGTGGGTGCCTATATCTTTTTCCGCGGACACAACCAGCCGGGCGGTGGTTTCATCGCCGGTCTGATCGTCGCCATCGCCTATCTGATGCAGTACATGGCCAGCGGCTATACCTGGGCGATTGAACGTCAGCGGTTCTATTACCACGGCACCATCGGCTGGGGTGTCCTGATCGCCGCCGCAACCGGCCTGGGCGCGTGGTTCAATGAACGCCCGTTCCTGACCAGCGACTTTGGCTATATCAACTGGCCACCGCTGGAGGAGTTCGAGTGGGCCACCGCGATGTTGTTCGATACCGGTGTGTTCCTGGCGGTTCTGGGGGCGGTGATGCTGGCGCTGGACAGCCTGTCGCGGTTCGCCTGGCAGCCGGGAATGGCGCAGGAATTCCCGATGGACATCAATCCGCTGCGGGATGATCCGCCGGAAGACGAAGAACCACAGAAGGAGCAGGTCTGATGGAAGTGCTTGTCGCCTCTGCCGTCGGCGTATTGACCGCCGCCGGGATCTTTCTGATCCTGCGCCGCCGGACATTTCCGGTCATTCTGGGGCTGTCCCTGCTGACCTATGCAGTCAACGTGTTCCTGTTCGCAACCGGACGGCTGGCGCTGAACGCACCGGCTGTTCTGAACAAATACAAGGATGTGCCATACACCGATCCGCTGCCGCAGGCACTGGTGCTGACGGCCATCGTGATTTCCTTCGGGATGACGGCGGTGATCGTGATGATCGCGCTAAGCGCTTATCTGTCATCCAAGGATGATCATATCGACATGACCGCGCAGGACAGCGTGGACGCGCCGGGAGAAGACGCATGAACCACTGGATCGTTGCGCCGATCGTCCTGCCCGCGATTTTGGCCCCCTTCATCATCATGGTCCTGCGATATCATCTGGACCTGCAGCGTATCTTCTCGGTCGCGGGTGTGGTGGCACTGTTGGGCATTGCGCTGACAATCACCGCACAGGCCGCCGGAGGGGACATTCTGGTCTATGAACTGGGCGACTGGCCCGCGCCCTTTGGCATCGTACTGGTGCTGGACCGGATGTCGGCCATGATGGTGCTGCTGACCGCGCTTTTGGCCTTGCCCATTGTGCTATACGCCATCGCGTCCGGTTGGGATGACCGGGGCAAGCATTTCCACGCCCTGTTCCATTTCCAGCTTATGGGCGTGTGCGGGGCCTTCCTGACCGGCGACGCCTTTAACCTGTTCGTGTTCTTCGAGGTCCTTCTGATCGCCTCATACGGTCTGATGACCCATGGCGGCGGCTCTGTAAGACTGAAAGCCGGTGTTCAATATGTGGCCTATAACCTGCTGGGGTCGACCCTGTTCCTGTTTGCACTGGGTACGCTTTATGCGGTGACCGGTACGCTGAACATGGCGGATATGGCGGTGCGCGTGGCGGAATTGCCGGCCGAGGATACCGCATTGCTGCGCGTCGGCGCGGTACTGCTGTTGCTGGTGTTCTGCATCAAGGCCGCGGTGCTGCCGTTGCATTTCTGGCTGCCCGCCAGCTATGCCAACGCGCCCCTGCCCGTGGCGGCGCTGTTTGCGATCATGACCAAGGTCGGGGCCTATTCGATCCTGCGGATGTACACTCTTGGCTTCGGCCCCGAGGTTGAGGCGACGCAAGGTCTTGTTGGCGCATGGCTGCAACCCGCCGCGCTGTTGACATTGGCCGTTGGCGCGATCGGTATTCTTGGGGCACAGCACATCGCGCGGATGGTGGCCTTTTGCGCCATCGCCTCGATGGGCACATTGTTGATTGCGATTTCCCTGTTCACCGAGACCGCCACCGCCGCCGCGCTGTACTATATCTATCATTCGACACTTGCGACGGCCTTGCTGTTCCTGGTGGCCGACCTGGTGATGCAGCGACGCGGAGGGGCCATCACCCCGATGCCACCGATACCCCAAGGCGGGCTGATTGCCGCCCTGTTCTTTGTCGGTGCCATCGGGCTGGCGGGAATGCCGCCGCTGTCGGGGTTCATCGGCAAGCTGCTGGTTCTGGATACCGCACGGGATGCGCCCGATGCCAACGTGATCTGGGCGGTTATTCTGATCGGGTCCTTCGTGACCATCGTGGCGCTGGCGCGTGCAGGTTCCCTGATCTTCTGGAAAAGCCACGACGCCCAGCACAATACGGAAATGGACCCGGAGAATGACGAGGATATCATCCGGGCCCCTGCCCCGGAACCATGGCCGGGTCTTGCCTTCACTGCGGTATTCGGCATCGTTCTGGGCCTTGTCATGCTGACGTTGTTTGCCGGACCGGCGCTGGAATACGCCAACAAAACGGCTGAACAGCTGTTCACGCCCGAAGACTACATCACAGCGGTATTGGGAGGCGAAGAATGATACGACTTCTGCACCGGATTTTCCCGCACCCCCATTTGACTTTCCTGCTGACGATCGTCTGGATCTTGCTGGCAAATAAACCATCCCTGAATTCAGTCGTGTTCGGCCTGATCCTTGGGATCATTATCCCCTTCATCACCCAACCCTATTGGCCCGACCGCCCCAAACTGCGCAATTGGCCGATGGTGGTGGAATACATCCTGGTTGTGCTGTGGGACATCGTCATAGCCAACATCACGGTCGCCCGGATCATCCTGTTCAAACGTGACGCCGACCGGCAACCCAACTGGGTCTGCATCCCTTTGGAACTGCGCACGCCCGAGGCAATCACGGTCCTGGCTGGAACCATCACCATGACACCCGGAACGGTCAGCTGCGATCTGTCCGCTCAGGGTCACAACCTTTTGGTCCACTGCCTTGATGCGCCCGACCCCGGCGCGGTGCGTGACCAGATCAAACATCGTTATGAGCGTCGCCTGAAGGAGATTTTCGAATGATATACTATGCGATCTGGTTTGCATTCGCCTGTTTCGGAGCCGCCATCATGATGTGCCTGTGGCGGATCATTACAGCTGATGGCGTCGGCACCCGTGTTCTGGCGCTGGATACTATGGTCATCAACACGATTGCTCTGTTGATTCTTTATGGTCTGAATCTGGGGACCGAGGTCTTCTTTGAATCCGCGATGATCATCGCCATGCTGGGTTTTGTCTCAACCGTTGCCTACGCGCGCTTCATGCTGCGCGGCAATATTATCGAGTGAGGGCGACATGGGTTTCATCTTCGAATTTCTGATCGCCTTTTTCCTGGTCATCTCGGGCATATTCGGCCTTGTCGGCTCTTACGGGATGATCAAGCTGAAAGACCCCATGTCCCGCTTGCACGCCCCGACAAAGGCGACAACGCTGGGCGTTGGCGGCGTTCTGCTGGCGTCTATCTGCCATTCGGTTCTGATCGAACATCACCTTTCGCTGCATGAACTGTTGATCACCCTGTTCCTGTTCCTGACCGCCCCGATCACGGCGCTGTTCATTGCCAAATGGCACATTCACCGTCATGAAAAGCCCGAAGACCTGCCGGATGCGGGCGAGGATGAGCTTTGGGCCACCCACGCCGTCGAACAGGTCGAAGACGTCCCTGACCACAGCAAGACCTGAGTTCCATGCACACACCTCTGCTGCCCCTGACCCGCGATCTGGTTCTGATTGGCGGGGGACACACACATGCACTGGTGTTGCGCAAGTGGGGCATGAACCCCTTGCCCGGTGCCAGGCTGACCGTGATCAGCCCCGGCCCCACCGCGCCTTATTCCGGGATGTTGCCCGGGTTTGTCGCCGGTCATTATCAACGCGCAGAACTGGATATTGATCTGGTGCGGCTGGCCCGTTTTGCCGACGCACGCATTATCATTGGTTCGGTCCAGGGGATCGACGCAGACCGGCACGAGGTGCATGTGCCGGATCGCCCGCCGATTGCATTCGATGTTGCCTCGGTCAATGTGGGAATTACCTCGGATATGCCCGCCCTGTCGGGGTTTGCCGAACATGCGATCCCCGCCAAACCGCTGGGCGCTTTTGCGGCGCGGTGGGCCGAATATCTGGATGGCAGCGGGCCCGCGTCAGTTGCCGTGATCGGCGCCGGTGTCGCCGGGGCCGAGCTGGCCATGGCCATGGCTCATGCCCTGCGCGCCAAGGCGCGGGCGGCGCAGGTTACACTGATCGACAGCGCCGCCGCCCTGTCGGCGACGGGGGACAAGGCGGCAGCCACCATTCGCCGGGCGATGGGGGATCTGGGCGTCGATGTGATCGAACACGCCGCTATTTCGTACATCGCAAGCGATCATGTCGCGCTTGAGGATGGCCGCCAGATACCGGCGGAATTCGTCACCGGTGCCGCCGGGGCCCGCCCTTATGGCTGGATGGCCCAGACCGGGCTGGACCTGCATCAGGGCTACATCCGCGTGAACGGGCACTTGCAATCCAGCGACCCGGCGATCTTTGCTGCCGGGGATTGCGCCCATTTGACGGAAGACCCAAGGCCCAAGGCCGGGGTCTATGCCGTGCGCGAAGCTCCGGTTCTGTTTGACAACCTGCAGGCCGCTTTGGGGGCAGGAACAATGCGTCGCTATGTGCCGCAAAAGGATTACCTCAAGCTGATCTCGCTGGGTGGTAAATCCGCGTTGGCCGAACGTTTCGGAACCTCGTTCAGCGGCGCGTTGATGTGGAGTTGGAAAAACCACATTGACCAAACGTTCATGAACAAATTCCGCGACTTGCCTCAGATGCCGCCTCCTGCGTTGCCCCGTCATCATGCGGCGGGTCTGGATGAGGCGCTTGGCGATAAACCGATGTGTGGCGGGTGTGGCGCAAAGATAGGGCGCGGCGCGTTGCAAAGCGTCCTGAACGGCCTGCCCGCACCACTGCGCGCCGACGTGACGCCCCTGCCCGGAGACGACGCCGCCCTGCTGACAACCGGCGGCGTGCGGCAGGTTCTGACCTCGGACCATCTGCGCGGGTTCACCAACGATCCCCTGTTGATGGCCCGTGTCGCCGCCGTTCATGCCCTGGGCGATATCTGGGCGATGGGGGCTAGCCCCCAGGCTGCGACCGCCACGGTCATCCTGCCCCGCATGACACCGGAATTGCAGCATCGCACCATGGCTGAGATCATGACCACCGCCAGCAACGTGATCCGCGATGCAGGTGCTGAAATCGTCGGTGGCCACAGTTCGATGGGTGATGAATTGACCATCGGATTTACCCTGACCGGCCTGTGCCCGAACGCCCCGATCACCCTGTCCGGCGCGCAGGCTGGCGACGCGCTGATCCTGACCAAACCCTTGGGCAGCGGCATCTTGATGGCGGCTGAGATGGCGGGTCAGGCCAATGGTGCATGGGTTATGGATGCCTTTCGACAGATGGTGCAGCCGCAAGGAGAGGCCGCGCGCCTTTTGACAAACGCCCACGCGATGACTGACGTAACTGGCTTTGGTCTGGCGGGGCACCTGCTGGGGATGTGCACAGCTTCAAAATGCGGAGCGACCCTGGATCTGGACGCCGTGCCCGTAATGGCTGGCGCGCAGGAGTTGAGCGCGATGGGCGTGCGATCCACAATCTTCGACGACAATCGCGCGCTCGTGCCCGAACTGCCCTTGGGGGGCAAGGCCGATCTGTTATTCGATCCGCAAACCGCCGGAGGGTTACTGGCCGCAGTGTCCCCGGATCAGGCAATGGACCTGTGCAATGACCTAAGGACGGCGGGCTATCCGGCCGTCATTATCGGCCGCTTGTCCGACGCCCCGGGGCTGCGCCTTCAAAGCTGATCCAGAACCTGTTGAATGCGTGTGGCAGTGGCGTGCAGACCTGCCCCATCCAGTGCCGTCGCATCAATCCGGGCGATGATTTCAGCGGTCCGTACGCGGCTGGATTTGGCATAGGCCGGATCATAATGCTGTTCCATCAAGGCCCGGGTCATCCCCTGTTTGTCGCCTGCTTCAATAAGGGTCAGCCAGCCATCCACCACCTCATGCCCCCGGTGTGCCCTCAGCGGAGACAGGCGTTCGCGCAGCCGATCTGCGTTGGATAAGATGTCGTCATAGGCTGTCACCAGATAATCTGTACGCGCCTCAATCGGGGCGCTGACCTGAATGCGCGGCGCAGCCCGCAGCGCGGCCCAAAGGCTCGGCGGCAGGATCAACGCGCCAATCTTGGACGATTCCGCCTCGACCACCACCGGGCGCGCGGGGTCCAGTCTGCACAGGTCAGCGGCCAGATCCGATTCGAACGCTTTCTGACTGGGTTGACCGCCGGGCATTTCACCCAACAAAGATCCGCGATGATTGGCCAGCCCTTCAAGATCCAGAACCTGCACGCCGCGCTGTTTCAGATGCTCCAGAAGATCGGTTTTGGCCGTGCCTGTATAGCCATCCAACGCAATCAGCCGGTGCGGCAAGGGATCGTTATACAGAAATCGGTTCACCAGACGACGATAGGTGCGATAGCCGCCTTCGATCACCTCGGCCCGCCATCCGATCTGTTGCAGCATCCAGGTGAATGACCCAGACCGCTGCCCCCCGCGCCAGCAATAGACCAGCGGCTTCCACCCGCCTTCGTGATGCGACAGGCTGTGTTCTATGTGGTTTGCAGCGTTGCGAAACACCAGTGCCGCGCCCAGCTTGCGCGCCAGAAACGGACTTTGCTGCACATAGATCGTCCCGACCCGCGCGCGTTCGTCATTGTCCAGAACCGGAAGACTGATGGCGCCGGGTAGATGATCTTCTGCGTATTCGGCAGGGCTGCGCACGTCGATCACAGTGTCGAAGTCGTGCGCGTATAGCTGTGGCAGGTCAGAAAATTTCAACACCATATCAGTGGTCTATCTTGAGGAGCCGGGAATGAAAAGGCGGGCGTTCAGATTGCGACACGTTCGATCAGATCAGACCCGCTGGCCCGGTTTGAATTCACCGCCGTATCCACCCGAAAGTAATCCAGCATACCTTCGGGGCCGGGTCGCATCAGACGCGCCGCCCCTTTCCCCGCCTCACCCAGCCAGAGCGGCCAGTCACCGGCATCCAGGATCAACGGCATACGGTGGTGGATCGCGCTCAGGTGGCGGTTGGCAGGTGTTGTCACGATGGCGCAGGTGCCCTGCCGGACGTCTTCGGCACCCCAATTCTGCCAGACCCCAGCAAAGGCAATCGGCGCGTTGTCCCTGCGATGAATGTACCAGGGCAGCCTGTCGCCTGTTTCCGTCTTGGTCCATTCGTAGAACCCCGTTGCCACGATCAGGCATCGCCGCTCGCGGCAGGCGGTGCGAAAAGCGGGCTTTTCAGCCAGCGTCTCGGCGCGTGCGTTGATCAACAGCGGCCCGGCGGTTTCGGATTTGTACCAATGCGGCAGGAACCCCCAGCGCAGCGGGTCCAGACTGCGGCCGTCGTTGGTGGCGCGGACCACATGCACCTGATTTGTCGGGCAAACATTAAAGTTCGGCACAAACGGTAAAGAATTCGACGGTCGAGCGGCAAACAGCTGCGCCATCGCATCATTGGGAAGAGTTACTGCAAACCGTCCGCACATGGGAAATAAACCATCAATATTTGTGTCACCCAGGCGCAGTACCTCACCGGATCAGAATTCAAATCAAACAGCTAAACCCCTCAAAAGCAAGGTCGTGGATATCTGTGGCGGTGCGTGGAATGAAAAGGTGATGCGGCCAGAGGAAAACATCAAGCCTTTGGCCAGAATACGACTTTGATTGAAACAGCACAAAAAAAGACCGCATCCAAGAATGCGGTCTTTTACGTCATGACGCAGGTTTACTTTTGCTTGATACGACCGTCCAGATAGGGCTGGTATGGTGCGTTCTTGGCCAGGAACTCTGCCGTCACATCCGCCAGATCAGGGCCAAAGTCATAGGCGTTCTTGTCGTCACCTTCGAACATGTTGTACCCGTCGCCGCCATTGCGAACATAGTTGTTCGTGACAACAAGGTAGGTGGCTGATGGGTCAATTGGCACAAATCCATCTCCGTCCGCGACCATAACCTCTGCGACACGCCCTTCGTTCGGGGCAACCGCCGGATCCCAGGTAAAGATCATGCCTGCCACTTGCGGGAACCGTCCTTTGGCCTCTTCCACCTGACTGACACCGTTTTCCAATGCGTCGATGACGCCCTGGCCGCTGATCTCAAAGGTCGAAAGGGTGTTCTGGAACGGCAGCACCGTCAGCACCTCGCCCATGGTCACTTCGCCGGGATCAATCGAGGCCCGCAGACCGCCCGAGTTTGCAATCGCAATCTGTACACCCTGATCCGCCACACGTTCCAGCATGGCATCGGCCACCAGATTGCCCATCTCGCATTCCTGCACACGACAGACCGAGCGGTCGCCTTCGATGGCGTCAGCGGCGTTCGCAACAACTTTGTTGCGGATTTCCTCCAACGGTTCGGCCAGTTCCGCGATGCGATCCAGGGCTGCCTGATCCTCGGTCACGGTGTTGTCCATGATCAGTGGCTCGCCCGCTGCCTGAACCACATTGCCGTCATCGTCAAAGGTTACGTTCAACTCACCCAGGAACTTGCCATAGGCATAGGCCTGCACGATCTGAACACCGTTGACCACGGTCGGATAAGGACCAGCCGCCTTGTCGGATACGTTCGACAAATAGGTGTTCGAATGGCCGCCCACGATGACATCCACGCCGGTTGTTTCCTGCGCCACGCGCTGATCGACACCATACCCTGAGTGACTGAGCACGACGATCTTGTTCACGCCCTCACCGGTCAGCCTGTCGACCTCGGCCTGCACCGCCGGAACCGGATCGGAAAAGGTGACATTCGGACCGGGCGAGGCCAGATCATGCGTATCTTCGGGTGTCAGACCGATCAGGCCGATCTTCTCTCCTCCGACCTCGATCACGGTTGATTTCTTGATCTTGTCCGCCAGCAGCTCTTCGTCCGCGACATCCGCGTTCGACATCAGCACCGGAAAATCCACCGTGTCGATGAAGCCGCGCAAAACTTCGGGGCCATCGTCGAATTCGTGGTTGCCCACGGTCATCGCGTCATAGCCCAGCTTGTTCATGAACTCGGCCGCGACCTTACCCTTGTAGTAAGTATAAAACAGTGTGCCCTGGAACTGGTCACCACCGTCCACCAGAATCGAGTTTTCGACCCGCCCGCGGGCCTCTTCAACCGCTGTGACCAACCGGGCAGAGCCGCCAAAACACTTGCCTTCAGCGTTGTCCTCGGCATCGCAGCCGCTGTCGTATTTGTTGATCGGTTCGAAACGCGCATGGAAATCGTTGGTGTGCAAAATCGTCAGCTTGTACTCGGCGGCAGCCATGCCGGCGGTCAGGCCCAGAACGGCCGCTGAAGCTAGAAACCGGGTGAACATATTCAAACTCCCTGTTGATATTTGCAGGGATCGTGCGTCGTCCGGGACAAAGAGTCAAAGGGGGAAATCCGCCTTGATTCTACCCGCCGCGCGGGGCATCACCACCACATGCTGATTTACAAGATTTTCCGGGCCGACGAATGGGCCACGTTGCAGGATCAGGGTGCCACGGATGGTGCGCCGATTGATGTATCGGACGGCTATGTCCATTTCTCGACCGCCGGACAGGCCACTGAAACCGCCGCGAAACATTTTGCCGGGGCCGAGGGGCTGACCCTGCTGGCCTGCGACGCCGACGCCATGGGCGACGATCTGAAATGGGAAGTTTCGCGCGGGGGTGCCCTGTTCCCGCATCTCTATCGTCAGATTCACATGGCGGATGTCGTGTGGGCGCGGCCCCTGCCCTTTGATGGCCAATCACATCAATTCCCCAAGGAGATGAAATGACCACCTTCATCGACCCTGACCGCACGCAGTTTGAGGCGTTCAAAGCGTTGAACCGCGACCATCCGATCGAAATGCTCAATCTGGTAAAGTTTCGCGCAAAGGCTGCCTATCCCACCGGGCACGACATGGCGGATGCCGGACTGACCGGCGCGCAGGCCTATCGCAATTACGGGGCCGAAACCGGCCCGATTCTGGCGCGTCTGGGGGCGTCGATCCTGTGGCGCGGCGCGTATCAGACTACGCTGATCGGCCCGCAGGATGAGGCATGGGATGAGATCTTCATCGCCCGATATCCAACCGCCCACGCGTTTCTTGAGATGGTGACAGACCCGGATTATCAGGCAGCCGTCATTCACCGGCAGGCCGCCGTCGAAACCTCGCGGCTGATCCGCTGCGCACCAGCCAATGGCGGAGAGGCATTCGGATGAAACTGACCGAAAAACTGGGGCTTGCCGTCCTACACAAGATGGATCCCGAGGCCGCCCATGGGATGTCGATCAAGGCGCTTAAGGCCGGGCTGGCCCCGATGCCGGGGCCGGTGACGTCGCCCCGTCTGAAAACCCGCGTTGCGAGTCTGGACCTGCCGAACCCTGTGGGTCTGGCGGCAGGTTTCGACAAGAACGGAGAGGTCCTGACACCCCTGTCACGCACTGGGTTTGGCTTTATCGAAGTTGGGGCCGTCACCCCGCGCCCGCAACCCGGCAACGCCCAGCCCCGTTTGTTTCGTCTGACCGAGGACAAGGCGGCGATCAACCGGTTTGGCTTTAACAACGAAGGTATGGAGGTCATGGCCCGCCGTCTGGCCAAGCGGCCCACAGATGCGGTGATCGGGCTGAATCTGGGCGCAAACAAGGACAGCGACGACCGGCCCGGTGATTTTGCCAAAGTGCTTGCCCATTGCGCCGCGCATCTGGATTTCGCCACGGTCAACGTGTCGTCACCCAACACCGAAAAACTGCGGGATTTGCAGGGTAAGGCCGCGCTTGGTGCCTTGTTGGGCGGAGTGATCGAAACCCGCAATGCGCTGCCCCGCCCCCTGCCGATTTTCCTGAAAATCGCCCCCGACCTGACCGAGGCTGAATTGCACGACATCGCCGAAGTGGCCACCGAGACCGGCGTCGATGCGGTGATCGCCACCAACACCACCCTGTCCCGCGACGGGCTGCGCAGCGCCCATAAAGGCGAAACCGGCGGACTGTCCGGCGCGCCCCTGTTTGACAAATCAACGCGCGTTCTGGCCCGCCTTAGCCAGTTGACCGAAGGTAAAATCCCCTTGATCGGTGTCGGTGGCATCAGCAACGCCGAACAGGCCTATGCCAAAATCTGTGCCGGTGCTTCGGCTGTGCAACTGTATACGGCGCTGGTTTATGGCGGGATTTCACTGGCGGCTGACGTCGCCCGGGGATTGGATGATTTGCTGGCGCGGGACGGGTTCAACTCGGTCGCGCAAGCCGTTGGAAGCAAACGAGAGGACTGGCTGTGATCGAATATTGGCACAACCCGCGTTGTTCGAAATCCCGTGCAGGGTTGGCTCTCTTGCAGGAAAGCGGCGCACAGGTTGAAACGCGTAAGTATCTTGAGGACAGCCCTTCGGCAGAAGAACTGCGCTCTGTGCTGGAACGGCTGGGCGTCAATGCCATCGACATAATGCGCAGCGGCGAGGCACGGTTCAAGGAACTGGGCCTGACCAAAATCACTGACGACGACACGTTGATCAGCGCCATGGCAGAAAACCCGATCCTGATCGAGCGCCCCCTGGCCATTGCAGGCGACAAGGCCGCGATCGGGCGACCGCCGGAAAACCTGTTGACGCTGGTCTAAGCCACCTGCGCCTCAAGCCTGGAGTAACGCCAGCCCATGGTAACGCCGCGCGCGGTGTTCAGCACCATCAGCGCGGCCCACAACCCGTGATTACCCAGCAGCGGCACCAGAATGAACAGCGCAGCCACATAGATGGCCACCGACTGGATCATTGCCTGCCGCATCGCGCGGGTCCACGTGGCCCCGATATAAATGCCGTCGAACATCCAGCTGGCCACACCGATAATCGGTGCCAGTGCGGCCCAGAACAGGAACTCCCGCGCGGCCACACGGACCTCGGGCGAGGTTGCCATCAGGTCAATCAGGGCTGGACCGGAAAGATAGAAAACGGCCGCCAGGACAAATGCGCCGCCCACACCCCATTGTGAGGCCATGATCGACGCGCGCCGCACCTGATACCGGTCGCGCGCGCCAACGGCGCTGCCGACAAGCGCCTCGGCGGAAAAGGCGAAACCATCCAGGGCAAAGGCGGTGATCTCAAGGAATTGCAGCAGCACCTGATTGGCGGCCAGGTTCACATCGCCCAGATCCGAGCCGATGAACAGGAATGTGGTGAAAGACCCGGTCAGCAGGACAGACCGAACCATGATGTCCCCGTTCACCTGCGTCATTCTGCGCAGTCGGGCCACGTCGAATATCCGCGGCCAGTCGCGCCACTGGTTCCCGGAAAAAGCATCCCGGCACAACCAAAGGCCCAGCGCCAACCCGGTCCATTCTGCGATCAGCGTCGCAATGGCCACCCCTTCGACACCCCAGTCAAGTCCCAGAACAAACCACAGGTCCAACAGGATGTTCAGCCCGTTCATCCAGACCTGTAAAAGAAACACCCCGCGCGTCCGTTCTACAGCGATCAGCCAGCCCGTCACCGCAAACAGCGCAATCGTCGCCGGAGCCCCCCAGATGCGAATTTGCAGGTAATCGCGCGTCAGCGCCTCGACCTCGGGGGTGGCGGGCGACAGGGCAAAGGCCCCCAAAAACAGCCAGACCTGGATCAGGACAAAGAACAGCCCCGCCGCACTGCCCAGCAATAGACCGCGCATCAGCAAAGCACCGGTTTCCGCCGTATCCCCCGCCCCGCGCGCCTGCGCGACAAGGCCTGTGGTGCCCATGCGCAGGAACCCGAATATCCAATAGATCGACGCCAGAATGACCGCGCCCATCCCCACGGCCCCGATCGGCGCGGCCAGCCCCATTTGCCCCACAACGCCAGTGTCCACGGCCCCCAAAATGGGTACCGTGGCATTGGACAGCACGATGGGCGTCGCAATTTTCAGCACCCTTTTATGCGTGATGGGCACTGATCCTTGTTGCATCGTAGGTTACTCGTTTTCCGACTTGGGCTGCGGCATCAGGAAATGCCCCGACGCCTGGGCAAATAGGCGCGCGTGATTGTCTTGCCAGGCCTCGACCCGAACCGAGGCATAGCGCCGCCCGGCCCGGCTGATAAAGGCGCGCGCATACGCGTCGCGCGGCAGGCCCGAGCGCAGATAATCAACCGTAAAATCAACCGTCTTCGGAAACCGCACGGATTCATCACCGAAAATATCATCAGCATCCAATTCACCAGCTTCGATTCTGGGAAAGAAGTACTCCCAACTCAGGGTGATGACGGCCGTGACCTCAAGAAACGCGGCGGTCACACCACCGTGCAACGCAGGCAACAGCGGGTTGCCGATCAACTTGTCATCAAAGTTCAGCACGCCGGTCAGCTCATCGCCGCGCCGGTCGAACCCGATGTTGAGGAACCGGATATAAGGCACGCCGTCGACAATTGCGTTCAACGCCGCATCGCGGCGCTGCTTGACCACCTGCATGGGTTCGGGACGGGGGCGCGCCATCACAGACTCTCCACCGTGAATGATCCTGATGCGGTGGCCACGGGCCGATCTTTGTCTTCGTCCATCGCAGTCGCCCGGACAAAGGCCACATTGCGGGTCATGTGATAGCAGGTCGCATGCGTCGTGATGCTCTGCCCTGGCGTGGCGGCGCGCATATAGTCAATTCTCAGGTCGATTGTGGCCGTGCCGCCGGGGGCGGATGGGTGGCTCATGACTGCCGCGCCGCAGCAGGTATCCAATACGGCGGAAACCGCGCCTCCGTGGATTACCCCCGTCCGGGGGTCCCCGGCCAGATCCTTGTTGTAAGGCATAGTGATTCCAGCTTCACCATTGCCAATTGTGGTCAGTTTCATACCCAGTGCGTTGGCGTGCGGAATCGCCTCGATGAACTGGCGCGCAATTGCTGCTTTATCGACCATGTACTTGTGTCCCTTCGATTTATCCCTTTATGAGCGTGGGGCCAGCAAAAGAGCAAGCCCGCCTGTTGCGCTTGCTGCTGACAAACCATAGGCTATTTCAGAGGAGATCAGGAATGTCCGACGACCGTTTGTCATTCAAAGAGATGTGCGCTGAGTATGACGTGACTCCGCGCACCCTGCGCTACTACGAATATATCGAACTGCTGCAACCCGAACGGGAAGGCAGATCACGGTATTATGGCCCTCGGGAATGCGCGCGTATGACCTTGATAATGCGGGGCCGCAAATACGGCTTCCCCCTGGAAGACATTCGCCAGTGGCTGCTGATTTACGAAGATCGGGGCAATCAGGCACAGATGACCACATTTGTGGAAATGGCCGACCTGCAGATGATTGAACTGAACAAGCAAAAACAGCAACTGGATGAGGCGATTGACGCGCTGAAGCAGATGCGGGATCAAACAGCCAAATCCCTGGGCTGATCCTCAGACGGGTGTCAGCGTCGGCTTTTTATGTAAATTGAGTAAGCCCTGTAGGGCACGAAATAGCCGCTGCGGCCCGGTCATGATGTTTCGCATAAGGGCGTCAAAAAGTTCATATCCGAAAATTCCGTTACGTTACGTCCGCAATTGCCTGCGTGCTGAACCTTGACGCAAACGGAAGTTACGTCAACTTATTTGTGACGTGGCGTTCACATTACGTGAACGTCATCCCCGTGTTGTATGTGGCGCATCGACTGCGCACCTGACCTAGATAGACGCCAGTGACAAGAGTACCGAAACCATGACCGAAGATCTGATAACCATACGTGAAATGTGCGAGACATATGATGTCACGCCGCGCACATTGCGTTTTTACGAGGCCAAGGAACTTTTGTTTCCGATCCGTGAGGGGCAAAAACGCCTGTTCACCAAACGAGATCGGGCACGCCTGAAGTTGATCCTGCGCGGCAAGCGCTTTGGATTCAGCCTCGAAGAAATACGGCAATTGCTGGATCTGTACCACGTGGGCGATCAGCAGATGACCCAGATGACCCGCACGTTCGAAATCGCGCGGGAACGTTTGGCGGATATGGAATCCCGTCGCGAAGAGCTGACACAAGCCATTGACGATCTGAAAGAACAGCTGCGATGGGGTGAAAAAGTCATCGCCTCAATGAATCATGAGAAAAAGGCCGCTGAATAACTCTGGCGGTCCTTCTCCGGACATCTGAATTTAAGGGAGCTTCAAATGCCCGTTTACAACGCGCCGACCAATGACACGCAGTTCATTCTGCACGAAGTACTTAACGTTTCCGGGTCGGACATCCCCGGCTACAACGAGCTTGAGCCGGATTTCACCGGAGCAATTCTGGAAGAAGCCGGCAAGATCGCAACAAATGTTCTGCATCCGCTGAACGTGGTTGGCGACACCGAAGGCTGCCGTTTGGAAAATGGCGTGGTCTACACCCCCACCGGGTTCAAAGACGCCTTCGAGCAGGTCAAAGAAGGCGGCTGGACCGGCCTGGATATGCCCGAAGCATATGGCGGTCAGAACATGCCCGCCGTTGTCGGTACCGCTGTTGGCGAGATGTTCTCGGCGGCCAATATTGCGTTCACCATGTATCAGGGCCTGACCCACGGTGCGGCTTCGGCCATTCTGGCGCATGGCTCTGACGAGCAGAAAGAAAAATACCTGCCGAACATGGTCAGCTGCGAATGGACCGGCACCATGAACCTGACGGAACCGCATTGCGGCACCGATCTGGGCCTGATGCGCACCAAGGCGGAACCGCAGGGCGACGGCAGCTACAAGATTTCCGGCCAGAAGATTTTCATCTCGGCTGGCGAACATGACATGGCCGACAACATCATCCATCTGGTGCTGGCCAAGATCCCCGGCGGCCCCGAAGGCATCAAGGGTGTGTCGCTGTTCATCGTGCCCAAGTTCATCGTGAACGAAGACGGCAGCCTGGGTGAACGCAACGGCGCCACCGTCGGCAACATCGAAGAGAAAATGGGCATCCACGGCAATTCGACCTGTGTGATGAACTATGACGAAGCCACCGGCTGGCTGCTGGGTGACGAGCATAAAGGCATGCGCGCCATGTTCACCATGATGAACGAAGCGCGTCTGGGTGTTGGTATGCAGGGCCTGTGTCAGGCGGACGCGGCCTATCAGAACGCGTTGGAGTACGCCAAGGACCGCCTGCAGGGCCGCGCCGTTACCGGTGCCGAGAACCCCGATGGCCCGGCCGATCCGCTGATCGTGCATCCCGATATCCGCCGCAGCCTGATGGACCAGAAAAGCTTTGTCGAAGGTGCGCGCGCGTTCATCCTGTGGGGCGCGACCCTGCTGGATCAATCGCACCGCTCGGGCGACAAGGACGCCGACGGCCTGATCTCGCTGCTGACGCCGGTCATCAAAGGGTTCCTGACCGACGAAGGCTATGACATGACCGTGAAGGCCCAGCAGGTCTATGGCGGCCATGGCTACATCGAAGAATGGGGTATGTCGCAATATACCCGCGACGCCCGCATCGCGATGATCTACGAAGGTGCTAACGGCGTGCAGGCGCTGGATCTGGTCGGCCGCAAGCTGGCCGTTGATGGCGGCAAGCACGTCATGGCGTTCTTTGAAATCGTCAAGAATTTCTGCAAGGATAATAGCGGCAAGAACGAAGCCTATGACAAGGCCTTTATCGAACCGCTCAAGGCGGCGTCCAAGGACCTGCAGGCGGCGGGCATGTACTTTATGCAGCAAGGCATGAAGAACCCCAACAACGCTTTGGCCGGATCGAATGACTTCATGCACATGTTCGGACATGTCTGCCTGGGTCTGATGTGGGCGCAGATGGCCAAGGCGGCCTATGGCGCTCTTGAAGGTGGCACCTCGAATACCGAATTTTACGAGACCAAGATTGCCACCGGCCAGTTCTATATGGCGCGTCGACTGCCTGCGACTGGTTTGCACCTTGCCCGCATCCAAACCGGCGCGGATACGGTCATGGCGCTGGAGGCGGCAAACTTCTGAACTCAGTCTGGTTCCGGGCGATGGTGCCCGGAGCCAGAACTTCCGGAGGGAAAGACATGCCGAAACGATTTCGCCTGACCCGCCGCTTTCCGGTCGCCATGACCGAAGACGGGTATCGCAAGCTACGGGGGTTCGCCCGCGAGGCTGGCTTGGATGAAGGTGAGGCATTGTCTTTTTTGTTCGAAAACTTCAACAGCGTCATCGACGAGGAAAATCTGACTCACCGGCTTCGAATCTTCAATTCCGAACTTGAAGCGCGTAAGCGCTGAGTACAAAACACAAGCTTTAACAAAGACGTAAAACCGGACACCCCGGCCGGAGTATTTTCGAAAAGATGACGCAGTGAGACGCCCCTGCCCCTTCGTCTTTTCCGAACTACTCAGTTTCGACCGAACTACGCACGCCTTGGGAGGGGCAGTTGCATGACCATCAGACTTCATTGCTTTGGAGAAAGCGGGAACTCTTACAAAGCCGCCCTGGCGTTGGAACTGTCAGGGCTGGAGTGGGAGCCGGTATTCGTTGATTTCTTTAACGGTGCAACCCGGACCCCCGACTATCGCGCCCAGGTCAACGAAATGGGCGAGGCGCCTGTATTGATCGACGGTGATTTCCGCACCAGCCAGTCCGGGGCCATTCAGGCCTATGTGACCGAAAAATCCGGCAAGTTCGGCGGCAAAACCCGGGAAGAGAACTATGACATCCTCCGCTGGGTCCTGTGGGACAACCACAAGCTCAGCTCAATGGCGGGCATGACCCGGTTCCTGATGAACTTTCTGCCCGAAGAACACCGCAACGCGGATGTGATCGCCTTTAATCAAGGGCGTTTGAAAGCCGCGTATCAGGTGTTGAACGACCACCTGAAAGGCCGCAACTGGATTGTTGGCGACGGCGTGACCAACGCCGACCTCAGCTGCTGCGGCTATTTGTATTACCCGGAACCATTCGGCTTTGACCGCGCCGACTGGCCCCATATCGACGCCTGGATGACTCGGCTATCCGAGCAGCCCGGCTGGAAAGCCCCATACGACCTGATGCCCGGCACAGCGCCGGATCGAGCTTAAGGAGAAGACCCATGACCGAAGCTTATATCTATGACGCCCTGCGCACCCCGCGCGGTAAGGGCCGCAAGGATGGCAGCCTGCACGAGGTAACCTCGGTGCGGCTGTCAGCCCAAACCCTGAACGCGATGAAAGAGCGTAATAATCTGGAAGGCCACGCCGTCGAAGACGTGATCTGGGGCAACGTCACGCAAGTGATGGAACAGGGCGGCTGTCTGGCACGCTCGGCGGTTCTGGCCTCGGATCTGGATCAGTCGATCCCGGGCCTGGCAATCAACCGTTTCTGCGCGTCGGGGATGGAGGCCGTGAACCTGGCAGCAAACCAGGTCAAGGGCGGCGCAGGCGACGCCTATATCGCGGGCGGCGTTGAAATGATGGGCCGCGTGGCCATGGGCAGCGACGGCGCGGCGATTGCCGTTGACCCCACGCTGGCGATGGAGACGTATTTTGTACCGCAGGGTATCTCGGCCGATATCATCGCAACCGAGTACGGGTTCGACCGTGATCAGGCCGACGCGCTGGCGATGGAATCGCAAAGACGCGCGGCAAAAGCGTGGGAAGAGAACCGTTTTGACAAGTCGGTGATCACCGTCAAGGACCAGAACGGCCTGACCATCCTGGACCGCGACGAATACATGCGCCCCGGCACCGACATGCAAAGCCTTGGCGCGCTGAACCCCGCATTCCAGATGATGGGTGAGCAGATGCCCGGCTTCGACAAGGTGGCAATGCTGAAATACCCGCATCTTGAGCGGATCAACCACATCCACCACGCGGGCAACAGCTCGGGCATCGTGGACGGTGCAGCTGCGGTTCTGATCGGCAACAAGGAATTCGGCGAGAAATACGGCCTGAAGCCACGTGCCCGCATCAAGGCAACCGCCAAGATCGGTACCGACCCGACCATCATGCTGACCGGCCCGGTTCCGGTGACCGAAAAGATTCTGGCGGACAACGGCATGAAGATCGGCGATCTGGACTTGTTCGAAGTGAACGAAGCCTTTGCCTCGGTCGTGCTGCGGTTCCAGCAAGCGTTTGACGTCGATCCGGCACTGGTGAACGTGAACGGCGGCTCGATCGCGATGGGTCACCCGCTGGGCGCGACCGGCGCCATCATCATCGGCACCCTGCTGGACGAGCTTGAGCGTCAGGATAAAGAAACCGGTCTGGCGACGTTGTGCATTGCATCCGGTATGGGAGCGGCAACAATCATCGAGCGGGTCTGATGCCCAAGCTGAATCTCTCTCAGATCCCGTTTCAGGGTGGCTCGGACTATCCCGGTAAGCTGGCCAGGGCGGGCGATGGCCGCTTTGTTCAGCGCGTTGGCGATGCGGGCGGGCTGACCCAATACGGCGTCAACATCGTGCGGCTGGAACCGCAGGGGCTGTCCTCATTGCGGCACTACCATATGCAGCAGGATGAGTTTGCCATTGTTCTCAGTGGCACCTGCACCCTGATCGACGACGATGGCGAGCATGAGATGCAGCCCGGCGACTGCGCCGCCTTCCCGGCAGGTGAGGCCAACGGCCATCACCTGATGAACAAGACCGATGCGCCCGCAACCTTTTTGGTAGTGGGCACACGGACCCCGACCGAGACCGGCTTTTACAGCGATATAGACATGATGGTGAAGGATGATGAGAACGGATTCTCCTTCACCCGCAAGGATGGCAGCCCGCTGACGGCTGACCAGATTGGAGACGACGGATGACCGAGTTTACCCTGACCAAAGACGCAGATGGCGTCGGAACCATCACCTGGGATGTTCCCGGCAAGTCAATGAACGTGATGTCCTTTGACGGGCTGAAGCAGTTGAGCGAGTGCATTGATCAGGCGCTGGCCGACGATGAGATCAAAGGCGTCATCCTGACCAGCGGCAAAGAGGGCTCCTTTGCCGGCGGCATGGACCTGAACCTGCTGGCCGCGATGAAAGACGAGGCCGGAGACAACCCCGCCAAAGGTCTGTTTGACGGCACGATGGATATCCACGCCCTGCTGCGCAAGATCGAACTGGCAGGCATGGATGCCAAGACCAAAAAGGGCGGCAAACCCATCGCCGCCGTTCTGCCCGGCACCGCCGCCGGTATCGGCATGGAACTGCCGCTGTCGACGCATCGCATCTTTGCGGGCGAAAACCCCAAGGCCAAGTATGGCCTGCCTGAAATTCTGGTGGGTATCTTCCCCGGCGCAGGTGGCACCACGCGTATGGTCCGCAAGGTCGGCGCAATTGCAGCCGCACCGCTGTTGCTGGAAGGCAAGATGCTGGACGTCAACAAAGCCAAGGCAGCAGGTTACATCGACGAGGTTGCCGCTGACCCGATGGCCGCAGCCAAAGAATGGGTTCTGAACGCCAAGGACACTGATATTGTCAAACCCTGGGACGCCAAGGGGTACAAGATGCCCGGCGGTGCGCCCTATCACCCTGCCGGTTTCATGAACTTTGTCGGCGCATCCGCCATGGTGCACGGCAAGACCCAAGGTGCCTTCCCCGCCGCCAAAGCCCTGCTGAGCGCGGTCTACGAAGGCGCGCTGGTTGATTTCGACACCGCCCTGCGGATCGAGGCCCGCTGGTTCACCACCGTTCTGATGAACCCGTCCTCGGGCGCGATGATCCAGTCGCTGTTCCTGAACAAGGAAGCGCTGGACAAAGGGGCTGTGCGCCCTGCTGGTATCTCCGATCAGTCGGTCAAGAAAATCGGCGTTCTGGGTGCGGGCATGATGGGCGCGGGTATCGCGCTGGTTTCAGCTCAGGCCGGAATGGAAGTGGTTCTGATCGACCGTGATCAAGTCGCCGCCGACAAAGGCAAGGCCTATACCGAGACGTATCTGGACAAAGGTATGAAACGCGGCAAGGTCACGGCCGAAAAGAAAGAGGCCATGCTGGGCCGCATCACCGCGACCCCGGATCTGGATCAGCTGAAAGGTTGCGACCTGATCATCGAAGCGGTGTTCGAGGACCCCTCTGTCAAGGCCGAGATGACCAAAAAGGTCGAGGCGATCATCCCCGAGGATTGCATCTTTGCGTCCAACACTTCGACCCTGCCGATCACCGATCTGGCCCAGGCAAGCGTGCGCCCCGAGCAGTTTATCGGCATCCACTTCTTCTCGCCGGTCGAGAAGATGCTTTTGGTCGAAATCATCAAGGGCAAGGAAACCGGTGATCGCGCGGTCGCCAAGGCGCTGGATTATGTGCGTCAGATCCGCAAGACGCCGATCGTGGTCAACGATGCACGCTTCTTCTACTGCAACCGCTGCATCATCCCGTACCTGAACGAAGGCGCGCGGATGGTGACCGAGGGCATCAGCCCCGTGTTGATCGACAACGCCGCGCGTCAGCTGGGCTTCCCGGTTGGACCGATCACCCTGACCGACGAAACCTCGATTGATCTGGCCGCCAAGATTGCCCGCGCGACCAAAGCCGCGATGGGCGATGCCTATCCCGAAAGCGGCGCGGACGATCTGATCTTCTGGATGGAGGAACAGGGGCGTCTGGGACGCAAATCCAAGGCTGGGTTCTTTGACTACGACGAAAAGGGCAAGCGTCAGGGTTATTGGAAGGGGATGCAGGACAAGTATCCGCTGGCCGCAGAACAACCCGACCTGATCGAAGTGCAGGAACGTCTGATGTTCTCGCAGGTTCTGGAAGCGGTCCGCGCGCTGGAAGAGGGCGTTGTGGAAGACATCCGCGAGGCCGACGTGGGCGCGATCCTGGCGTGGGGTTTTGCCCCATGGTCGGGCGGACCGCTAAGCTGGCTGGATATCATCGGCGCACCCTACGCGGCCGAGCGTTGTGACCAACTGTCAGAAAAATACGGCGACCGCTTTACCTGCCCGCCGCTGTTGCGTGAGATGGCCGAGAAAGGCCAGACGTTCTATGGGCGTTTCGACCCCGAGGCAAAAGCAGCCTGAAAAAACAACGCTGGCGCAGAAACACTGCGCCAGCGTTTTCCCACCGTCCAAGGTTCGGGCCGCTGTTTAGACCATTGAGGCCGGACGACCCGGGCGACCGGGGCGACGTGCGCCCAGGACCGGTCTTATCGGCATAATGGAATCTTGCAGGATCGGTGCCGGAAGCGCCCCCAGCGAACTTGCAATGACAGATATGTCACCCCGGTCACCGATCCGTCTAGCCCAGTTTGCCGCAGCATCAGAATCTGCGACATTGTAAGAGGCGCCGCCCGAAGATCCAAAGCGGCCCGATGGACAAAAGGCGCGCAATCCGCCTTCGATATAGATCACCTCGTCGTCGCCAAAGAACAGTGTGGTGACATCAAAATACGAGGCCGGCGTATCCGACTTGATGCGGAACAACCCACTTAGAACCCGGGCAGGAACAACATGAAAGCTGACCGGCAGGGTGATCGGATCACTCTCTAATCTGGTGCTGCCCAACGCCACGCCCTGTTCTGGCATAAGCCACACCGGACGTCCGTTATACGCCACGTTCGATGGTAGCCGGACTGGCAGGTTTTCAATATTGGCCTCATCCGTGGGAACCGATATGCAATCCGAAGACACCCGTGACACCGTTTTGAACCCGTTTTCCAACGTCCGCACATGATCCCCTGCCCGGATCAGTTCAACCGGCTTCCAACCACGGGATGTGGCGACCTTAGTTCCGTGAACAAGTCCCCCCCTGCGCGCATTCAACGAAAGGCGCGGCTCATTCTGGTCCAGACTTTCTGGACAGTTTGCAATACCCATAACACTCATTACTTTCTGCACTTGCCCCACCACTTTTAGGCACACTCAAACAACGTATTAAAACTAGCATGGGATAGCAGGATGCGTCTTATTTCTGACATACTTGGGCCAGATTTGCGCCCCGAACGCTGAATTTTACGCCCAATCAGTTAACAGAATACCCGTTAGATTTAGTATTGAGCGTTTTTTGGAAACGATTTTACCCTAAGTGTCAAAGTCATACCCGAATCTGGCAATATCCTCGGCACAGGCCTTTGCAACGGCATCAGATGCCTGGGGCGTACAGTAGGCCCGGTAATCTTCCGAACGGTCCGACCGGTTGATCCGGGGTAAGGAAAACCTGAAACCCAAATGTTCAAACAAGGGGGCCGCATCCTGTTCGAAATGTTCCAGCCGGATAAAAAACTGGCACTGTTCAACACCATCCGCGCGGGTCATGTAACGCCGGGCCGGGTTGTCAGTGAGTGAGCGCAACATGGCCGGATGCAGGACGAAATCTTCGAAAGAATGTGTTTTGGCCAATGGAACAGCTGGGTGGTCAAAGCTTTGCGCCCTGAGCCAGTGGTAATAGCTGACGACCCTGTCCCACGGGTTTCGGACCAGCGTAAACGCCGTCAACTGGTCCAATTCTTCGACCGACAGCACCCCGTCGATATCCGCAAGGGTCGAATGCTTCCACAACCGCCCCCTTGCCGTCAGTGATTTCGCACGACGTCGGCGTTTGATGGCTTTGGGCGTGTCGCCCAGCAAAATGTCATCCTTCATCGCGCGCTGTTCCAGCGCCAGCGACAGCGAGGTTCCCCCTGTCTTTGGGATGTGGACAAAGACATAAGACCGCCCGCGGGAAATAATCACGCGACCCCCTGCTGCGCAGTTGCGCGTCTGGATCGCCAGCCAAGCAAAACTCCGGCCGAGGCGATCAGAACGATCCCCGAGATTTGCATCACGCCGATCTCTTGCCCAAAGGCGACCCAGGCGAACAACGGGCCAAAGATCATGACCGCATATTCAAACACGGCCACATATGATGGCTCTCCGACCTGATAAGCTTTGATCAGCATGAATACGGCAACCGTCGAGCCGATCGCCTGTATCGCGATCCAAGGCAAGGCGGATTGCATCTGCCAGACCCAGCCTCGGGTCACGAACCCCTCGGGTCCGTCAGGCACGGCAAATGGAAACACAGAGACCACCACCAGACCAAGCGCACCCGCCAATCCCAGAATGGTGATCATGGCCGCCAGCAAGGCCACCGTACTTTCCTGGGAACAATGGGTGCGCGTGATGATCGCGCTGAGCGCATAGAACAACCCCCCGGCCACCGGCAGCAGGCTGCGCGCGTCAAACTCATACGGGTTGGGCTGCAACACGCACAAGATACCCGCGAACCCAATCAACACGGCCAAAACGCGCCATGGCCCGATCCGTTGATTCAATGCAAAAGCCGAGATCAAAAGAACAAATATCGGTGAGGTGAAAAGACCCGCCAGCGCCTGCGCAATGGGCATCAAGGCCAGCGAGGCAAAGTAGAACAACATCGCCAGCGTAATCAGAACGCTGCGCAAGATCACCGGCCCAATGCGTTGCGGGCGCAAGCTGCCCAGCCCCAGCAGCGACAGCCCGACAATCAACGGCAACATCAAGACAGCACGGCTTAGGTGGAACTGCCACAGGCCGATCGTATCGGCCAACAGGATCACCACGTTGTCGATCACGCCGATGATCGCCATCGCGCTGACCATCAGCACCGAGGCCAATACCGGTGAGGTGTGATTGTCCGCCTGCATCATTTACCCCGGAATTGATGAAACACGCGGTACATGGATTTCCGCACGTCATGATATCCAGCACATTTTTAGATAACGGCGCAACAGGTTTGCGCCCGGCGAAATTGCCATGCTAAGCTGAGGCAAAATAATTACGAGCAAACCTCATTCAGATGACGGCACTGAAACAGTACCAACGGATCGAAGCCACCGGTCTGTGGCGCCCCTCGCCCGACGTACAACGGCGCGAGGTCGTGGTATCCATCGGAGAGGCCACCCTGACAATCTCGGATTTCAATGACCGGGCACTGACCCATTGGTCTCTGGCCGCGCTTGAGCGTCACAATCCGGGCGTTTTTCCGGCCATTTTCCATCCCGACGGCGACCCGGAGGAAACGCTGGAACTGGCTGAAACTGAAACCACAATGATCGAGGCCATAGACCGCCTGCAACGCGCCATCGACCGGGCGCGGCCCCATCCCGGCAGATTGCGTTGGCTCAGCGTGGCCGGTGTGGTTGCCGCTGTTGCCGCATTGCTGTTGCTGTGGATGCCTGCGGCCTTGCAGAACCACGTCGTATCGGTCTTTCCCGAAATCAAGCGTCACGATATAGGCGACGCGATCCTGCAGCGCATTGAACGGGTATCGGGCAAAGCCTGCACATCAGAGGACGCGCAGGACACTCTGGACAAGCTGGCAGAGCGGACCGGGGTGCGCAAAATCATTATCCTGCCTGCCGGGGTGCAAACCAGCCTTGGGCTGCCGGGCGGGATCGTTCTGCTGAACCGGGCGCTGGTCGAAGATCACGAGGATCCCTCGGTCGCGGCAGGGTACATCATTGCCGAGCGCGCGTGGACACAGGCGCAGGACCCGCTGGACGATCTGATGGATCGCACCGGGGTCACAACGGCATTTCGTCTGTTGACCACCGGGGAACTGACACCCCAAATTGTCGACAATTATACCGAACAGGTGCTGTCCGAGCCGCGCCCTTCGATACCGGATCAGGAATTGCTGGCTGTATTCGCCCAGGCTGCGTTACCTTCGACACCCTATGCCTATGCGGTCGACGTCACGGGCGAGGCAGTCATAGGCCTGATCGAGGCCGACCCGATGGCGGGTCGCCCCCTGCAACAGGTTCTGCCGGACCGCGATTGGGTCCGGCTGCAGAATATCTGCGGCGAATAGGCCGGGTTACTTGGTGCCGAACATCCGGTCACCAGCATCGCCGAGGCCGGGCATGATATAGCCCTTTGAATTCAATTCTCGGTCCAGCGCAGCCGTTACGATATGGACGTCCGGATGCGCCTCTTTCATGCGCGCCACCCCTTCGGGTGAGGCGAGAAGACACAGAAAACGGATATCGGTGGCACCCGCCTCTTTCAGCAGATCAATCGCTGCGGCCGAACTGTTGCCGGTGGCCAGCATCGGATCAACGGCGATGACCAGACGATCCTTCAGCCCTTCGGGGGCCTTGAAGTAATATTGTACCGGCTTCAGCGTCTCTTCATCCCGGTACAACCCGACGAACCCCACACGGGCCGACGGGATCAGTTCCAGTACCCCGTCCAGCATCCCGTTCCCGGCACGCAGGATCGACACCAGCGCCAGCTTCTTGCCGGCCAGAATGGGGGCGTCCATCTCCTCCATCGGGGTTTCGATATGGCGGGTGGTCAGCTTCAGCTCACGCGTGACCTCATAGGCCAGCAACAAGGTGATCTCGCGCAGCAACTGACGGAAAACGGCGGTGGATGTGCCCTTGTCCCGCATGAGCGTCAGTTTGTGCTGAACCAGCGGGTGATCAACAACAGTCAGGTGTTCGCTCATGTTCTCTCCAGTCTTTTCTTGACCCGCGCGCGGGTGTCATCATCGCAAAAGGCAGCCGCAAGGGCCGTTTCATTGAGGGCGGCGAAATCCTCGGCCTCCCAGCCGAAGGCTTTGTTCAGCATCTCATATTCACGCCGCATGGTGGTATGGAAAAACGGCGGGTCATCGGTGGACACCGTGACCTTGACGCCTGCATCCCTAAGCTTTGCAATCGGATGGGCGTCGAAATCGGGAAACAGGCCCAGAACCACGTTCGAGCCCGGGCAGACCTCAAGCGTGATATCACGGTCGACCAGTTCGTGGATCAGATCAGGGTCTTCCTGGGCACGAACACCGTGGCCTATCCGTTCAACCCCCAGATCACGGATCGCATCCCGTACACTTTCGGGGCCGCCGAACTCACCTGCATGGGTGGTCAGGCGCAATCCAGCTTCGCGCGCGCAATCAAAGGCCCATTTGAAATCGCCCTGCGCACCGATGGATTCGTTGCCGCCCATGCCAAACCCAGTGATCCAGTCACCGGCGGTTTCGGCGGCACAGCGGGCGCTGATCTTTGCTTGTTCTGGTCCGAAATGCCGGACACAGGTGACGACACCACGCAGGGTGATGCCGAACTTTTGTTCAGCCTCATCAGCGGCATCCTGAATGGCGCTCAGATAATCCTTCCACGCCTGCACATCCCCGCCACCGCAGAAATCAGGGCTGAGGAAGGTCTCGGAATAAACCACTCCATTCGCCGCGCTTTCTTCGAAGATGGCCAGCGTCAGACGGCGAAAGTCCTCGGGCGATTTCAGCACCTCACAGGCGGCTTCGTAAACGCTGAGGAAATGCGCGAAATCACGGAAGTCATAGCCACCATCCGGTGAGAAGATACCGCTCAGGTCAACGCGCTTTTCATGCGCCAGCTGGCGGATGAATGCGGGCGGGGCTGCGCCTTCGTGGTGCAGGTGCAATTCAATTTTGGGCAGGTCTGCGACGGTCATAGAAAACTCTTCCCCGGCCCTTGTGCCGGAATGTTCAGGTGATGGGCGATGCTGGCGGCCACATCTGCAAAGTTGACCGCACCGATCTGCCTGGCGCCCTGCCCGGCGATCAGCACGGGAACCTGTTCGCGCGTGTGATCGGTGCCGATCCAGCTGGGATCGTTGCCATGATCGGCGGTCAGCAGCATCAGGTCGCCGGGGCGCAATTTTTGCAGGATCACGCCGATCTCATGGTCAAACCGCTCCAAGGCGCGGGCATAGCCACTGATGTCGCGGCGGTGGCCGTAAAGGCTGTCGAACTCGACGAAATTGGCAAAGGCCAGGCTGCCGTCTTCGGCCTCGTCAACCAGATCGGACAGATGGCCCATCAGTTCGGCATCAGACCCCTTGCGCAGCGTGTCGATCCCCTGCATCGAGAAGATGTCGCCGATCTTTCCCACCGCATGAACGCGCCGTCCGGCATCCTGCACCCAGTTGGTCAAAACCGGTGCAGGCGGCAGGATGGCAAAATCCTTGCGATTTGTGGTGCGGGTGAAGCCATCCTCGGGCGTGCCGACAAAGGGCCGCGCGATGACGCGCCCCACCTTCATCTCATGCAGGCGCGGGGCCAATGCCCGGCACATATCCAACAGACGGTCGAGGCCAAAGCTCTCCTCATGCGCGGCGATCTGAAACACGCTGTCGGCCGAGGTATAGCAGATCGGCCAGCCGGTCCGCATGTGCCCGGCCCCCAATTCGGCAATGATGGCAGTGCCCGAGGCGTGGCAATCGCCCAGAATACCATCCGCTCCGGCGGCCTCGGCGGCGGCGCGGGTTAGATCGGCAGGGAAAGACGGCGTCGTGTCCGGGAAATAGCGCCAATCCCATGGCACCGGTAGCCCAGCCAATTCCCAATGGCCCGAAGGCGTATCCTTGCCCGGTGAATGTTCGCGCGCGCAGCCCCAAAGCCCCGCAGGCGTGGCCTTCAACCCCGGCGTTTCCGCGCCCGAGGCCAAACGCGTCGCAGCCCCCAGCCCCAACCCGTCCAGATTGGGCAGGTGCAGCGGGCCTGATCGCCCATCCTCGGCACGCCCTTCGGCACAGGCCTGCGCGATATGAGCCAGCGTGTTTGCGCCGGTATCGGGGATCGCACCATTAAAGAACCGATCCGCATCCGGCGCACCGCCGATGCCGACCGAATCCATCACCACCACAAACGCGCGGGTCACGGTAAAATCCTTTCATGGACCAGAGTGGGAACCATCGGCGCATCTTCCCCGACCGTAATGGCGCGCAGGACATTTTCCGCTGCCTGTTGCGCGGCGTCTTCGCGGGCGGCGTGAACCACGGCCAGGGGGGCACCCTTGTCGACCTTGTCGCCCAGACGCACAATGCCAGACAGGCCAACCGCCGGGTCGATCACATCGTTTTCAACTTGCCGCCCGCCGCCCAGCGCAACCACCGCAAGGCCCAGCGCCTCACCATTGATTGACGAGATATATCCGGCGGTTGGGCTTGGAACTTCAAGGATCACGCTCGCCTCGGGCAAATAGCGCGACCAATCCTCGACAAAGTGTAACGGTCCGCCGACGGCCGCCATCATACGGCCAAAGCGTTCGGCGGCGCGGCCCGTGCGAATAACATCCGTGATCCTGTCGCGCCCTTCGTCGGCGGTGGCGAACATCCCGGCATCGGCCAGCAAGACGCCGCCCAGCTCAGCCGAGATTTCGGCCAGCGGCGCATAATGCGACCGGGTCAGCACATTCATCACTTCGGCCACTTCCAGCGCGTTGCCCAGCGCCGGGGCCAGCGGTTGATGCATGTCGGTGATCACCGCCGATGTTCGGCAACCTGCGGCATTTGCCGTCTCGGTCAGCGCCTGCGCCAGTTTGCGCGCATCCTCGATTGTCTTCATGAAAGCGCCAGAGCCGACCTTGACGTCCAGCACCAACGCCTCGGGGCTGGCGGCCAGCTTTTTGGACAGGATCGACGCGGTGATCAGGTCCAGGCTTTCCACCGTCGCCGTCACATCGCGGATCGCATAAAGCCGCTTGTCTGCTGGCGCAATCTGGCCCGTTGCGCCAACGATGGCCGCACCGGTATCGCGCAGAATCTGGGTCAGGCGCTCATGCCCGATCTGGGTGTTGACGCCCGGAATGGCCTCAAGCTTGTCCAGCGTTCCGCCGGTATGTCCAAGCCCACGCCCCGAGATCATCGGGACATAGGCCCCCAGTTCTGCCAGTGCGGGTGCCAGCACCAGGCTGACACTGTCGCCCACCCCGCCGGTGGAATGCTTGTCGATCACCGGGCCGTCCAGATCCCAGTTCAGAACATCCCCGCTGTCGCGCATGGCAACGGTCAGGTCGGCGCGCCCCTGCGCACCCAACCCGCCCATACAGACGGCCATGGCAAAAGCCCCGGCCTGCGCGTCACTGACGCCGCCATCGGCCAGACCCTGGGCGAACCACGATAACTCCTGACTGGTCGGGACCGCGTTCCGGCGCAGCTTTGCGATGATCGAACGGGCATCCATAGGCTCAGGCGTCCTCCATGTGCGAGGCATCAAATGCGCCCGGCAAAAGGTCTCCGATGGTGGTCTCAACCTCGGCTCCGTCGACCGAGGCCAAGGTCACCTTAACATCGGGCGTGCCGAACTCGGCCAGTTTCTGGCGGCACCCGCCACAGGGCGGCACCGGTTGCGGGGATGAGGCGACGACGTAGACCTCGCTGAGGGATTGCTCACCAGCGGCGACCATTGCCGCGATGGCCCCGGCCTCGGCGCAGGTGCCTTCGGGGTACGCTACGTTTTCCACGTTGCACCCTGCATAAACCACGCCAGACGCAGACCGGATTGCCGCGCCGACCTTGAAATTGGAATAGGGTGCATAGGCTTTTTCCCGGACGGACAGCGCTGCGTCTTTCAAAGTCATGGCGATTCCCCAATTTTTGATCATCTGGTCAGAAAGACATACCCTAAATGAAAGCACACGGGGAGTTGAAGCCCCGGCATCAAGATTCCTGCGCCAAAATCCTCTTATCCCAGCGCTGTGTTGAACGTACCGGGCAGCGTAATCTCAAGCAGTTCGACATCGTCCGAGGGATCGGCCAGCCGGGTGCGCATTCCGGGTGGGATGACGAAGGCATCGCCCTGCTCAAGCCGGAAGGGATCACGACCCTCGCCCTCAAGCGTGACCGCACCATTCATCACGAAGGTAAAGTGGATATCCGTATCATGCGCGGCCCAGACAGGATCCCCCTGCCCCTTGCGCACGACCTGCACCCCGGCGACACCTTTGGTGTTTTTGGCAATTGTTGTATCTCGGCAGATAAAGCCCGGCAGGCGGAATGGGCCCCATTCAGCCCCTTCGGCCTGATTGAAGACGAAACGCTGGCCCTGCCATTCCCGATCCGGGCGGTGGTGGGGGGTGGGCAGCTCCATCTCGTGATCAATCTCGGTGACATGTTCGGCTGGAACGCCGATCTCGATCACCTGAACGTTGTCCGACGCCTCCAGCACGCGGTGGCGGATTTCCGGCGGCTGGATAAAGCAATCGCCCGCCGTCAGGCACATCTTGTCGCCCTGATCCTCGTAAACCACATCGACCCAGCCGTGGATGCAGAAGATCAGCTGAAACCCGACCTTGTGGAAATGCACCATATCCGGCACCGGGCCACCGTCGGGAATGCGAATATGGCTGGCGATGATCGACCCGCCCAGCCGGTCCGGCACCAGATCGCGGTAATGCATTCCGGCCCGTCCGATGATCCATGGTGCCTGATCCTTGAGCCTGCGCACGACAAAGGAATGCACAGTATCCGGCATGACCAGTGGCGGGTTCAGTTCGTCAATCTCAACCCGTGTGCCATTGGGGGCCACAAGGCTGCGTTGACCATCCGCAAACCCATCCGGGTTTTCCGTCAGGATGCGCAGCGTTCCGGGGGCTTCGGGTGCATCCTTTTCGATCCGCAACCGCAGGCCATGGCCGGAAAAGACGGCCACACGCGGGTCATCGGCGGGATAGATCATATCCATCCGCATCCCCAGAACCTTGGTGTAAAACGGGATATCGCCGCGCAGTTCCTGCGTCGGCAGACGGATTTCAGCGCAGGTCCGCGTTTGCGATTTGCTCATTTGATGTCTCATCAGCCTTGGATTTTGGCCATCCGATCAGAACGGCGGCCAAAATGCCAATTGAAAAGAACATCTCAAGCGTTTCTTCCAGCACGAACAAACGCGTTATCATAACTTGTGTCATCCCGTCGCCAAAGGCGCTGCTGACCTCTTCGAGGCCCTGCGCGACAACAGCCGACATACCGGCCAGGAAGAACACCAAAAGAAACAGCGCGCGTTCCTTTAGCGCCCGCCATGCGTTAGGAACCCCGTGCCAGACAACCCCGCCCAGCACGATGACCGCCAGCGCAACACGCACAAGTGTCATGTCCAGCGCCACATCCAGACCGTTCAGAATAAAGTACGGGACACTGTCCGTGGCATAAACATCGGCCTCAAGCTCTCGCTCAGCCAGCAACAGCAAGACCACGCCGATATACAACCGGCTGATCCCGCGATACCGGTACAACGCTGCCGCAGCAGCAACCAGCAATGCCGCAGCCGAACCAGTTTCGATCAACCCGCCTTCCTGATTAAAGGCCGAGGCCTGAACCGGCCAGATCGAAATGACACACAAAACCAAAGCTGCCAGCACCAACGCCGCGCGGAACGCAAAACGATCCGTGCCAAAGGACACGTTGGTTGCCGGGAACGCAGTCCCTGCCTGAAATCCGTCTTTATAGCTCATGCCTGTATTCCGCGCTTGTGTCGCCTGCCAGTTATCCGAAGTTTCCGGAAGGTAAATGTTTTGCGACAGAATTCAACCAACACTTGGGTGAGGGTCATGATCTGTTGCAAAATGACGCGACGTAGCCAAGCTGCCAGAAATGGTTTAACCCTAAATCAAAATTCGGAAGGGAGCTGAATCGCCGATGTCTGACACACCCAGCTTGCGGCAGGCCGCGCTTGACTATCACGCCCACCCCAAACCAGGAAAGCTTGAGATCAAGGCCACAAAGCCAATGGCCAACGGTCGCGATCTGGCGCGGGCCTACTCACCCGGCGTGGCCGAGGCCAGTCTGGAAATCAAGGCCGACGCATCCAACGCCGAGCTTTATACGGCGCGTGGGAACCTTGTTGGTGTTGTCTCGAACGGGACGGCGGTTCTGGGGCTGGGCAATATTGGCGCGCTGGCCTCGAAACCGGTGATGGAGGGAAAGGCGGTCCTGTTCAAGAAATTTGCCGGAATTGATTGTTTCGACATCGAAGTGGATCAACCCGATCCCAAAAAGCTGGCGGATATTGTGTGCGCTCTGGAGCCCACCTTTGGTGCGATCAATCTGGAAGACATCAAAGCCCCTGATTGTTTTATCGTCGAAAAACTGTGCCGCGAACGGATGAACATTCCGGTGTTTCATGACGATCAGCACGGCACGGCCATCGTTGTCGGCGCGGCCGCCAAGAACGCGTTGCATGTCGCCGGGAAAAATTTCGGGGACATCAAGGTTGTGTCCACCGGCGGGGGGGCCGCTGGGATCGCCTGCCTCAGCATGTTGGTAAAGCTGGGCGTCAAACGCGAAAATATCTGGCTGTGCGATATTCATGGGCTGGTCTATGAAGGCCGCGCCGAGGATATGAACCCGCACAAGGATCAGTTTGCGCAGAAAACGGACCTGCGTACGCTGGACGATGTGATCGGCGATGCCGATCTGTTCCTTGGCCTGAGCGGTCCCAATGTTCTGAAACCCGAAATGGTCGAGAAGATGGCCAAGCGCCCGATCATCTTTGCGCTGGCCAACCCGAGCCCGGAAATCATGCCGCAAGCCGCGCGCGAGGTTGCACCCGATGCGATCATCGCAACCGGACGCAGCGATTTCCCCAATCAGGTCAACAACGTTCTTTGCTTCCCCTTCATCTTCCGGGGTGCGCTGGATGTGGGCGCGACCCAGATCAATGACGAAATGCAGATCGCCTGCGTGGACGGCATTGCCGACATGGCCCGCGCCACCACCAGCGCCGAGGCCGCCGCTGCCTATAAGGGAGAGCAGCTGACATTTGGCCCGGACTACCTGATCCCGAAACCATTTGATCCGCGCCTTGTGGGCGTTGTGTCCTCGGCTGTTGCCAAGGCGGCAATGAACAGCGGCGTAGCCAAGCGCCCGATCGACGACATCGAGGCCTATAAGGAACGTCTGAACCAGACCGTGTTCAAATCCGCCCTGATCATGCGCCCCGTGTTCGAGGCCGCCGCCGTCGCCTCGCGCAGGATCGTGTTTGCCGAGGGCGAGGACGAGCGGGTTTTGCGCGCGGCACAGGCCATTCTTGAGGAAACCACCGAAACACCCATTCTGATCGGACGCCCGGATGTGATCGGGTCGCGCTGTGAACGGTTGGGTCTGACCGTGCGCCCCGGCGAGGATTTCCAGATCGTGAACCCCGAAAACGACCCCCGGTATTATGACTACTGGAACTCGTACCATGACCTTATGCAGCGCCGGGGTGTCACCCCCGATCTGGCCAAGGCGATCATGCGTACGAACAGCACGGCGATTGGCGCGATCATGGTGCAACGCGGCGAGGCTGACAGCATGATCTGCGGTACATTCGGCGAATATCGCTGGCACCTGAACTATATTGAACAGGTGCTGGGCGATAGCGAATTGCATCCGCATGGCGCGCTGTCGTTGATGGTTCTGGAAGACGGGCCATTGTTCATTGCCGACACCCATGTACGGCAATTGCCGACGCCAGAAGAGTTGGCCGAGATTACGATCGGGGCTGCCCGGCACGTACGCCGGTTCGGGCTGAAGCCCAAGATCGCCTTCTGTTCGCAGTCTCAGTTCGGCAATCAGGCCGAAGGATCAGGGAAACGGTTGCGGGCGGCCATAGATATTCTCGATTCCGAGCCGCGCGATTTCACCTATGAGGGTGAAATGAATCTGGATCTGGCGCTTGATCCTGAATTGCGGTCGCGGATTTTCCCGAATTCGCGATTGGAAGGGGCTGCAAACGTGCTGATCTTTGCGCACGCGGATGCAGCCAGCGGTGTGCGCAATATCCTGAAGATGAAAGCCGACGGGCTAGAGGTCGGGCCGATCCTGATGGGTATGGGCAACAAGGCCCATATCGTGACGCCGTCGATCACGGCGCGCGGGCTGCTGAACATGGCAGCAATCGCAGGTACGCCGGTGGCGCACTACGGATAAGTCATCCCGCCCCGATTCCCGGGGTACACGCGCATATTTGCACGGGCCGGTTTGCACATTTGCAAACCGGCTTTCGCTTGCACCCTAACGTCACCCACAAAAAGCGTTTTGCAAAAATTTGCAGGGGAAAGTCGCCCGCTCTGCAAATAATTTGCGATAAAGTGACGCCCCGTCATTTCTGTTGCTTGTGCGTTCCCCTACGGCCACCTAACAAATTGTCCAGGGAATTCGAGGAGGAGACAGCCATGGCTTATCAGGACGTATACGAAAGCTGGAAAACAGACCCAGAGGCTTTCTGGATGGAGGCTGCGAAGGGGATTGATTGGGTTCAGGCACCCTCCAAGGCCCTGTTTGACGGCAACGCCCCGCTTTACGAATGGTTCTGTGATGCCAAGGTCAACACCTGCTGGAACGCGGTGGATCGCCATGTCGAGAACGGCCGGGGCGAACAGACGGCCATCATCTACGACAGCCCGATCACCCACACCAAGCGCGAAATCTCATATGTCGAACTGCGCAACCGGGTGGCCACACTGGCCGGAGCGCTGCGGGCCAAAGGCGTTGAAAAAGGCGACCGCGTCATCATCTACATGCCGATGATCCCCGAAGCGCTTGAGGCGATGCTGGCCTGCGCCCGCCTTGGCGCGGTGCATTCGGTGGTTTTCGGCGGCTTTGCCAGCAACGAACTGGCGGTTCGGATCGACGATGCCAAACCCAAGGCGATCATCGCCGCCTCATGCGGGATGGAGCCGGGCCGTGTGGTGCATTACAAACCCCTGCTGGACGGGGCCATCGACATGGCCAGCCACAAACCCAACTTCTGCGTGATCTTTCAGCGCGAGCAGGAAGTGGCGCAATTGGTTGAAGAGCGCGATTTCAACTGGCATGGTTTCCAATACGGCGTTGAACCAGCGGAATGTGTCCCGGTGGACGGCAATGATCCGGCTTATATCCTGTATACCTCGGGCACCACCGGTGCCCCCAAGGGCGTGGTGCGTCCGACGGCGGGTCATCTGGTGGCACTGAACTGGACGATGAAAAACATCTATGACGTCGATCCGGGTGATGTGTTCTGGGCGGCTTCGGATGTGGGGTGGGTCGTGGGACATTCTTACATCTGCTATGCGCCGCTGATCCACGGCAACACCACCATCGTGTTCGAGGGTAAACCGGTAGGCACCCCGGATGCGGGCACCTTCTGGCGGGTGATTTCCGAGCATAAGGTCAAAAGCTTTTTCACCGCCCCCACCGCCATCCGCGCCGTCAAACGCGAGGACCCCAAGGGTGAGATGTTGGCGAAATACGACCTGTCCAGCCTGCGTGCGCTATTTCTGGCGGGTGAACGCGCCGACCCCGACACGATCGAATGGGCGCAAGACGCGCTGAAGGTGCCGGTGATCGACCACTGGTGGCAGACCGAAACCGGCTGGACCATCGCGGGCAACCCCATGGGGATTGAGGCACTGCCGGTCAAGCTCGGCTCGCCCGCCAAACCGATGCCGGGCTATGACGTTCAAATTCTGGACGAAGGCGGTCACCCGATGAAACCCGGCGAACTGGGCGCGATTGCGGTCAAGCTGCCGCTGCCGCCCGGTACGTTGCCGACGCTTTGGAACGCTGAAGAGCGGTTCAAAAGCTCTTACCTGAACCAGTTCCCCGGATATTACGAAACCGGCGACGCGGGCATGATTGATGAGGACGGATACCTTTACATCATGGCGCGCACCGATGACGTGATCAACGTCGCGGGCCACCGCCTGTCCACCGGCGGGATGGAGGAGGTTCTGGCCGCCCACCCCGACGTGGCCGAATGCGCCGTGATCGGTGTGACGGATCAGCTAAAGGGTCAGACGCCGGTGGGCTTTCTGTGCTTGAACGCAGGCTGCGACCGCGATCATGGCGAGGTCGTGCAGGATGTCGTCAAGCTGGTGCGCGACAAGATTGGCCCCGTGGCCGCGTTCAAACAGGCCGTTGTGGTGGATCGCCTGCCCAAAACCCGGTCGGGTAAAATCCTGCGCGGGACGATGGTGTCGATTGCGGACAGCAAAGACTACAAGATGCCTGCGACCATCGACGATCCTGTCATTCTGGACGAAATCACCGTGGCGCTGAAATCCATCGGGTACGCGCAATAAACATGCGGCGGGCGGCCATAGGTCGCCCGACCATCTGCTTTCTCTTGCAACCGTAAGCAAGGCTCCTACTGTCACATCAAGACAGCGAGGCCCCATGACACAATCCGACATCTGGCGTCTGAGCGCCACCGAACTGACTGCCCTTACTCGCAAAGGTGAGCTGAGCGCCGAAGACGCAGTACAAAGCGCCATCGACCGGATGCATCAGGTCAACCCGGACCTGAATGCCGTGGTCGAAGATCTGGGGGCAAAGGCGTTGGATCAGGCGCGTAGCCTTGATCAGGCCCGGGCGCAGGGTGCGCCTGTCGGGCCATTGCATGGCGTGCCGGTCACCATAAAGATCAATGTCGATCAAAAGGGGCACGCCACCTCGAACGGTGTGGTGGCGTTGAAGGATATGATCGCCCCGGATGACGCGCCCGTTGTTCGCAACCTGCAAAACGCGGGTGCCGTGGTGATCGGACGAACCAACACGCCCGAGTTTTCCTTTCGCGCCGATACCGACAATCCCTTGCATGGGCGCACGCATAACCCGTGGGGGCGGCATATCTCGCCTGGTGGGTCTTCGGGTGGCGCGGGCGCTGCGGTGATGGCCGGGATCGGGGCGCTGGCACATGGCAATGACATTGGCGGCAGCCTGCGGTTTCCGGCTGCGGCCAACGGTGCGGTCACGGTCAAGCCGGGTCTGGGCCGTGTCCCCGCCTGGAACCCCAGCCAAAAGGCCGAGCGCGGAATTCTGGCGCAATCCATGTCAGTGCAGGGGCTGATCACGCGAACCGCCGCTGATCTTCATCTGTCGATGCCCAGCTTGATCGCCGCAGACCCACGCGACCCGTTCCACGTGGCAATGCCCTGGCGCGGTGAAACCCAGGACGGTCCCATCAAAGTCGCCTTTACCAAAGAAACCTTTGGCTATGCCCTGCACCCCGAGGTCGAAAAGGCGCTGGACACTGCACGCGACGCGCTGGTCGACGCGGGCTATCTGGTCGAAGAAATCGCCCCACCCGACGTCTTTGAATGCGGGCGAATGGGATATCGCACGCTGATGGGCGAAGTTTTGACCTTGATGAAAAGCGATATCGAGGCAGCGGGCTCGCAAACCATCCGTGACATTTTCGATGTCTACTTTCAGGAGTTTCCGCCCATTCTGGGCACCGATCTGGTCGGTATGCTGGCCAAACGCAGCCACTATGCACGCGAATGGTCGTTGTTTATGGAGGAATACCCACTGGTCCTGTCGCCCTTTCTGCCGCAACCGTTCTTTAGACCGGACCGCGATACCGAAGGGGCGGAAGGCGTGCATGAGGTTCTGGGCTGCGCCGTCTATTCCTATGCGATGAATTATTTGGGGCTGCCCGCCGCCTGCATTCCGGCACGGTTGGCCCATTTGCCGCAGGGGCCCCAACCGATCAACATCCAAATTGCCGCCCGCCGCTGGCGCGAGGACATGGCCGTGGACGCCGCCGCCGTGATCGAGATGCGCGTGGGTCAAATGTGCCTGCCGCTATGGGAAAAAATGGGCGCGACCATCTAAATCAGCGCGTCGCCAAAAAATAGACCCCGGGTTATTGTGCCCGGGGTCCGCCTTCTAAAATAAGCCCGGAAATCTGATAACGAGCGTAGCACCACCTACCCTCGCCAGCGCGAAAACTGCGCATTCATTCGAAAACACCGCCTAGTGGCCACTCACACCCACCTTGACGTGTTCTCCGGGCAAGATCAGCTTAGCGGAAGGTTAATAAAACTCCTGTGAACTGGTTCACATAAGATCAAAAAACAGTCACGCGCAGTGAATTATGTGAACTGCTCAGAGATCAGCCGTTCCTCAAGGCCATGCCCGGGATCGAACAGGATACGATGTTGAATGTTGGGATCAGAACGGATTTCGACCCAATCAATATCAGGAAATGAAACCGAATCCGCATCCGCCATCACGGGGCGTTTGTCTGCATCCAGCACGTCAAACCGAACCTTGGCCACTTTGGGTAACAGCGCCCCGCGCCACCTGCGGGGCCTAAAGGCGGCAATTGCCGTCAAAGCCAGCACATCAGATCCGATCGGCAGAATAGGCCCGTGCGCGGAATAGTTATAGGCCGTCGATCCCGCCGGCGTAGACAGCAACGCGCCATCGCACATCAACTCGTCCATCCGCACCCTGCCATCAACACTGATCCTGAGCCGCGCCGCCTGCGGCCCGGCACGCAGCAACGAGACCTCGTTGATGGCCAGTGCCTTGTGCACCTTGCCGGACTGATCCGTCGCCTGCATCGCCAAGGGGTTGATCACCTCTTCCTCGGCTGCGGCTAGTCGTTCCAGCAGATCATCCTCATGAAACTCGTTCATCAGAAATCCGATGGTGCCCCGGTTCATGCCGTACACAGGCGTATCAAGATGCTGCATGTTGTGCAGCGTATGCAGCATGAACCCGTCGCCGCCCAAGGCAACCACAACATCCGCGTCCCGCGGCGCCGCATTGCCGTATCGGGCGACCAAGGTGTCCCGTGCTGTTTGCGCCACTTTGGCGTCACTTGCGAGAAAGGCGATTCTCTGGATCATCTTTTCCGGTTTCCGGTGTTGCACATTTGGTTCCGAAACAAACATACCTTTCCCCGATAGGCCAGAGTTGACGCCACAGCAGGCCAAATCGTCGCTTTACAGCTTTTGCATATGTACCGTTTCCGATAGGAAATCTGCAAGATAATCCCCAGCCAACTGGAGCCCCCATGAACGCCAATCTTCGTGATACCGGTTTTTTCACCCAGTCCCTGTCCGACCGCGACCCCGAGCTGTTCGGCTCGATCACATCTGAGCTGGGCCGCCAACGCGACGAGATCGAACTGATCGCCTCAGAGAACATCGTCTCTGCCGCCGTGATGGAGGCACAGGGTTCGGTGATGACCAACAAATATGCCGAAGGCTATCCGGGTCGTCGCTATTACGGTGGTTGCCAGTACGTCGACATCGCCGAAAATCTGGCGATCGACCGCGCCAAGCAACTGTTTGGGTGCGACTTCGCCAATGTGCAGCCGAACTCGGGCTCTCAGGCCAACCAGGGTGTATTTCAAGCGCTGATCAAACCCGGTGACACCATTCTGGGCATGAGCCTGGATGCTGGCGGTCACCTGACCCACGGCGCGCGCCCGAACCAATCGGGAAAATGGTTCAACGCGGTGCAATACGGCGTCCGCGAAGAAGACAACATGCTGGACTATGATCAGGTCGAGGCGCTGGCGAAAGAGCACCAGCCAAAGCTGATCATCGCCGGTGGTTCTGCCATCCCGCGCCAGATCGACTTTGTCCGCATGCGTCAGATCGCCGACATGGTCGGTGCCTATCTGCACGTGGACATGGCGCATTTCGCCGGTCTGGTGGCGGCGGGCGAACATCCCTCACCTTTCCCGCATGCGCATGTGGCGACGACCACCACGCATAAGACCCTGCGCGGCCCGCGTGGTGGCATGATCCTGACCAATGATGAAGATATCGCCAAGAAAGTGAACTCGGCCATCTTCCCCGGCATTCAGGGCGGCCCCCTGATGCATGTGATCGCAGGCAAGGCCGTGGCCTTTGGCGAAGCGCTGCGCCCCGAGTTCAAAAGCTATATCCAACAGGTCGTGACCAATGCGCAGGCGCTGTCAGACCAGTTGATCAAGGGCGGGCTGGACACGGTGACCCACGGTACCGACACGCATGTCGTTCTGGTCGACCTGCGCCCTAAAGGCGTCAAAGGCAACGCGACTGAGAAAGCGCTGGGTCGCGCCAACATCACCTGCAACAAGAACGGTGTGCCCTTCGACCCGGAAAAACCGACAATCACCAGCGGTATCCGTCTGGGGTCGCCTGCGGGCACCACCCGTGGATTTGGCGAGGGCGAGTTCCGTCAGATCGCCGACTGGATCATCGAAGTTGTCGACGGTCTGGCCGCCAATGGCGAGGATGGAAATGGCGCGGTCGAAGCCAAGGTCAAAGCCGAAGTGGCCCAGCTTTGCGCAGGTTTCCCGATCTATCCGAACCTGTAAAGCCAAGCCTTACCAACAGCTTGAACGGCGTCCATCAGGGCGTCGTTCTTTTTTGGGGCAAGGGCCGCTGTGTCAGATCAGGTTTTGCCACCGCAAAAACACCAGCAACAGCACCAAAAGCGCCAACAGGTTAAAGGCCAGCCCACCCAGCATCCCAAGAAACCAGCCCAATCTTCGATCGGCCAGGTTGATACCGCTCAGATGGGTCTGAACCTCTTCGGAGGCCCGGGCCAGGCGCGACGTGTCCAGCACCAGCCTCAGCTTGGGATGGGCGGCCATCTGTTCCGCCTGCGCCAGCACCATCGCCTGTTTGTAAATCCTGCGTGGCAGCCGACGTTTGGCTTTTCGAACGGACTCGGCCAGCGTCTTGTCGCGCGCACCCAACTTGCCGCGCATCAACTGCACCGTTTGCGCGATCTGAGTCTGGATATCTGTGTTTTCCGGCATAAGGTGGCCTCCTGCTGCGGCACTGTATCTGCGGCGCGCAGGGGCGACAATGGGGCTGGTCGTTTCACACCACGGCAGGTATCACCCGGATATGCTGAACACGATCATACATGGCGAACCAACCGCGAACCCTCCTTTGCTGATCGCGCACGGGCTTTATGGCTCGGCCCGGAATTGGGGCGTTATCGCCAAACGCCTTTCTGACGAAAGGCAGGTTGTCGCCGTCGATATGCGCAATCACGCGTACAGCAAGTGGACCGAGCAACACGGTTATGCTGATCTGGCCGATGATCTGGCCGAGGTCGTGGAACATTTCGGTGGCCACGCCGATGTGGTTGGGCATTCGATGGGGGGCAAGGCGGCGATGACGCTGGCGTTGCGCCACGGCGACCTGCTGCGCAAGCTGGTCGTGGCGGATATCGCGCCCGTGGCATATTCTCACAGCCAGATCCAATTCATCGACGCGATGCGCGCCGTGGATCTGTCAGCGGTCGAACGGCGCTCGGACGCGGAACAGCAACTGGCAGAACAAGGGGTTGAGAAGGCGCTGCAAAGCTTTTTTACGCAATCCCTTGATACCAAGGAAAAACGCTGGCTTCTCAACCTGGATACGCTGGCGGCTGAGATGCCTGAAATCATGGGTTTCCCGGACACGGGCGCATCCTGGGATGGGCCAACGCTTTTCCTGTCTGGCGGCACATCCGACTATGTGTTGCCCGAACATCGCAATACGATCCGCGCCCTGTTCCCGGCCGCGCGCTTTGCCAAGATACCCGGCGCAGGCCATTGGCTGCACGCCGAGAAACCCCGCGAGTTCGAAGCTGCCGTCAGAACCTTTCTGAATGCGTGATCAGGCCACGCCCTGATACAGCTTCCTGGCCACCAGCCAGGACACTGGTGCTGCGATAACGGCACCTGCCCCAGCGGCTGCAACAATGGCCGGGGCTGAAACCATTCCGGCCGTCAGAACTGCGATGACGGCTGTCCCGGCCAGGGCCGTGGCAATCAGGGAATACAAGATGGATGCAAGGCGGAACATGGCTGGCTGCCCTCTGTATGGTGACGCTTTGCCGTCACATTAGGGCACCGGGCCACTGCCATCTTTGATCTGTGTCAGATCAAAGGGTTAGCCGTTCGGATTTGCGGATCACGCAACCTCGCCACCGCCATTGACCCAATCGGTAAAACCGCCAAGATTATATACGGCCTCATACCCCATATCCTTAAGCAGCTTACCTGCCAAAGCGGCCCGCCCGCCCGCTGCGCAATACAGCACAATCACCCGATCTTTGCGAAGTTCGGGATCATGGGATTGCAGGGTGTCGTCAGCCCGAAATTCCAACATGCCACGGGAAATGTGATGCGCGCCCGCAGCCCGGCCAACCTGCTGCAATTCGGCAGCATCGCGAACATCCAGCAACAACCCGTCCTGCCCCAGCAGTTCTTGGGCTTTGGCCATGTCGATACGTTCGACAGCGGCATTCGCGGCTTCCATCATTTCTTTTACGGTCACTGGCATGGGTGGCTCTCCCGGTGAAAATCACCGGATGTTAACATGCGAAAAATGGAAGGTGTAGGGCGTTCACCCGTTCATTCCGATCAATGCTCGCGGAAGGCCCGAGACATACTGTCTGTCACCGGCTTTGCGATATAGGCGGCAAAAGTTCTTTCTTCCGTCTGGATCATGATCTCGGCGGGCATACCCGGCGTTGGGATGAACCCGCGGACACGGTTGATTTCCTCGGGTTCCAGCGAAATACGGGCCAGGTAGACCTCTTGCGGGGCGCCTGCAGATTCCTCGACAACAGAGTCAGCTGAAAGATAGAACACCTCACCGCTCAGCACGGGCGTTGTCCTTTGGTTCAACGAAACCAGACGCACCGTTGCTTGTTGCCCGGTTACGACGCTGTCGATCTCGGTGCGCGGAATCTGCGCCTCGATGATCAGCGGCGCGTCGGCCGGCAGGATTTCAACGATGGGTTCACCGGTTTCGATCACGCCACCCGCTGTATGGTAATGCAACCGCACAACCGTGCCCGTGACAGGTGCGCGAACAACGGCGCGGTCCAGAACACTGCGGGCTTGCCGGGCTTTTTCACGGACACTTTCCAGATCAGCAGCGATCACGCTCAACTCATCAAGGGCTGCTTCGCGATAGGCGGCGCGGGTACGCGAAATCTGTTCGTCGTATTTCAAAAGCATCTGGCTGATCTCAGCAGCCTCGGCCGCCAAACGCGCCTGCTGACCTTCGGCCTCGGCCTGAACGCGGCGGATCGTGTTCAATTCACCTTTACGGACCAACCCCTTATCAAACAGCGCTTTTTTGGTATCGAATTCCTCTTGCAGGATTTCTGAACGCCGCACCATACTGTCAAGCTGCGCCTCGAACCCGCTCGACCGGATTTTCAATGCTTCCATGTTCCGCTCCAGCAGGGCGATATCGTTCACCAGCGTTTTTCGGGACAGATCAAAACTGATCTTTTGCCCGTCAAGGATCGTCATCACCTCGACATCATTCGAAGCTTCCACAAGGTTGGTGGAAAAATCCAACCGTTGCAGCTCACCATATTCGGCATTCAGGCGTTCGGACATGGCTTGCAGGCGGATTTTGCGAATGAACAGCTCGCGCTCATTTGACTGGGCCGAGGTCTGGTCCAGCGTCATCAGGACTTGTCCGGCTTCGACAGCTTGGCCTTCGACGACCTTGATGTCCTCGATAATGCCACCTTCCAGGTGCTGCACGATCTTGTTGCGGCCCGTGGCGACAAAGCTACCTTGCGCGATGACAGCAGCGGCCAACGGCGCGCGGAAGGACCAGACGCCAAACCCTCCGAAACACACAATCAGCAGGGTAAAGCCGATAACAATCAGCCGATTGATCGAGCGAGGCACCTCGGCATACCAAACCGTCGGGTCCGTGGGATCGTTGTTTACAGGTACAAGATCGTTCATGCCCAGTTCCCCCTACTGATTTTGAATGCTGGGCGTCTGCTTGCGCGGCCCGTTCAACTGTTCCAATACCTGTTCGCGCTGACCAAACAGTGCCACGCGCCCATCGGTCAGCAGCATGATTTTGTCGACCACGTTCAACAATGTTGGCTTCTGCGTAATCACCACAACGGTGATCTTGCTTTCTTTAGCCTGCGCAATGGCCCGCGCCAGCGCTTGATCACCTGCAACGTCCAGGTTCGAATTCGGCTCATCCAGAACCACCATGCGCGGATTGCCAAAGAAGGCACGCGCAAGCGCGATGCGCTGCTTTTGCCCGCCGGACAAGGGTGTCCCATCCGCGGCCACCACGGTTTCATAGCCTTGGGGCAACGTCGCGATCATATTGTGCACGTCGGCCAGCACCGCCGCATCGTGGATCTGTTCGTCGGTCGCATCAGACCGCATACGGCCGATGTTGTCCTTGATCGTACCCGGAAACAGCTGCACGTCTTGCGGCAGATAACCGATGCTTTCGCCAAACTGACGTGGATCCCAGTTGCGGATATCCATCAGGTCCAGCCGCACGCTGCCCGATGTCGGCAAGATCGACCCAACCAGCGTTTTCCCCAAGGTGGTCTTGCCCGCGCCGGAATTGCCGATGATGGCCAGTGTCTCTCCGGGGTTCATCGAAAAGCTGATCCCGTTCAAAACAACGCGTTTGGTGCCACCCGGCACATAAAGCAGGCGTTCCACGTCCAGCCGACCTTCGGGGCGCGGCAGGCGCAGCTTCTCGAACTGAAGCGCCGATTTGGACAAGAGCTGATTGATCCGCGCATAGGCACCACGCGTCAGCAGGAATGAATTCCAGCCTTCGATGGAACCTTCGATTGGTGCGAAAGCACGACCGGCAATGATCGAGGCAGCGATCACCATACCACCCGTGATTTCGCCATTGAGCGCAAGAAACGCGCCCCAACCCAGAATACAGATCTGCGTCAGCAATCGTATCGCGCGCGAGATGGCGGCGAAGATCACATTCCGGTCCTGCGCACGGACTTGCCATGTCAGCGATTGTGCTGTGTCGCGCCCCCAAATGCGAACGGCCTCTGGGATCATGGCCATGGCATTGATGATCTGGCTGTTTCGCGACATTGAATCCAAATGCATGTTGGCCATGGATTGCGCCTTGTTGGCCTCGGCAAAGGGTTTCGCCGTCATACGCTGGTTGATCAGGGCAATGATCATCAGCAGCAGGGCCGTCACGATCACAATCATCCCAAGCTGTGGGTGCACCAGAAAGATCATCAGGATGAACAAAGGCGCAAATGGAACGTCCAGAAACGAAATCAGGGTGCTGGATACCAGAAATCCGCGCACCTGCTGCAAATCGCCCAACGTCTGATATTCGCGACCCGTTCCGTGCAGCGACGCATGAGCCGCCGCGCTGAGGATCGGTGCCCCAAGCCGGGCGGCGACCTCGACCGCGGTACGCATCAGCATGAACCGGCGCACGGCATCAAAAGCCGATTGGAAAAGAACCGCGCCGGCGACAATGGCCGTCAGCATGATCAACGTATCCAGTGACCGGCTGGTCAAAACGCGGTCGCTGATCTGGAACAGGTAAATCGGAATTGCCAGAATAAGGATATTCGTCGCACAGGTCAGAACCAGCACAAAGGCCAGGTTGCGATAGATCGCGCGCAATGACGTCCGCAGCGTCTTTTGAAAATCTTCGGGCGGGGTACGTTTGTGAAATGTTTGGGGTGGCCCGTTTCCATTACCGCCGCCAGAATTACTGCGTAGCAATGGTTGATTTGCCTTAGCCTCGATAGTGGTGCCCATGCGATCACCGCCATTCGAGCGCGACGCGGGGGGTATACGGTCGCTCGTTTTGTTGACGGTTTCAGGATCGGGGCCTTCGACACCGGCCACCCCAGCACCGCTGCCCTGTTGGTCATTGTCTTCGGCAGGCTGCGGCTGCTTGCGCCGCGGGGGAGTCCCGGCGCGCAGTCGTGGTTCCACTTTTGGATCATGATTTTCGGATTTCGGTTTCACGGGTTGCCCGGCATTCGTGCTATCCTTTGCGATTGTGTCCTGCTGGCCAGTTATTGGCGCACTTACACGCAGGTCTTCACTCAGGCGTAATCCGGGTTTCTTTTTAGCTTCACCCTTGGAACTGTCCGCATCAGGCGGTTTCGAAGCTGCGCCACCATTACGATCCAGCGGGCTGGCGAAACGGATCGGTCGCGTCGGAAATACATTCGACATAATCAAACTTTCAGGTCACTCGTAACAAACAGAGTATTACGTTAGCATAGATTGTAGGCCGTCGTCGACACTCGCCATTTCTGTCGGTGTCAGCTTGATCTGACTGGCGATATTTCCAACCTCGGCGGCAACGTCCGCCTCTTCCATCAGGAACGCGATCGCTTCATTTGCAATCTCTGCGTTTTCTTCCTCTGGCGCGTCAATCAAACTTGCCTGATGCAGCAACACGTCCGAGTATTCGCCCTCTTGCGCCATAATCACTGAATCGACGCCGACTTTGACGACATTGGCCGCGTTAAGGATGGCGTTACCTGCACCAATGGCCGACACCGCTTCTCCGGCCGGGCCCGAGACTGAGATGTCATCCTGATCTTGCAACAGAGTGACCTGTTCAATGACATTGACCTGCAGCAGATCGCCTTCGATCTTCAGGACACGCACCAATTCGGTACCGGCGAATGTCGGGTCATTCATCAACGCATCTTCCAGCGCTTCGGTGTCCAACTCTTGCAAGGGCAGGACACTGGCAAGGTTCTCGCTGAGCACTTCGTGCGTATCTTCGCCCGTGGTTGTCAAAGAGACTTGGTTCATCACCAGGTTTTCGTTCGATTCACTTTCTACGTCACCCGTGATCACGTCGTCATCCAGCAGCACGATAGTCTGCGACACGATATCGACCGAGATCATATCCCCGCCCGTTATGATCACATCGTAGAAACTGCCCAGCTGAAGGATGCTGGTCACGTTGGACATGATGTTGTCGCCCAAGGTGTACAGTGACGACGTCGCCGAGATTTCAGTGTGAATCTGGTCGATGTCAGTGGCGTTGATAACCTGATTGATGAAATTCGCCACAATAAGATCACCATCGATCCAATCGACGGCAACAAACGGGTCTTCGCCTGATTCCGCAACATTGGTTTCAAGCCACGGGGCTTCGTGAGCCTCAACCTCGATCTGCGAGGATTGGACCACATTGGTCGTGCTTTGCACACCCTCGCCGCCTTCGTCGATGTCAGAAACAACTGCGACCTGATTGATCACGGTCAGATTAACGGATTGCCCGCCCACCACGATGTTAGGCGCATCAACCCAACCCACAGTGACGGCCACTTCGTTGACCGCGACATTGCCGCCAGTGACCACTGTATGACCATCATCGAAATCCGGATCTTTGCTCTGATCCCATTCTGCTGGCAACGGATCGGGGGTTTCGGCTGCGGCGACGTCTTCCGCTTCGTCGTCTGTCTGATGATGTTCCGGCAGCAGATCGCTCCAAACCGGCATTTCATCTACCTGCTCACCGTTCACGATCACGCCTGTTGCGTCCTCACCATGGAATTGGTGGACCGTGACCCCTTCGACATCGGGGTTCATTGGAGTCAGCATCTGGTCGGCGATTTCCATGACCGTCTCGGCAGACAGGTAATCGTCAATGTTGATGGACGGCGCCGAGGTCGCATGAAGCGACATAGCGGTGTCCAGCAATTCCTCGCCCTGCTGCATCAGGGATTCAACCTCGCGGAAATCGCCCTGACCGATCGTATCGTTGTCGCTCAGATTCACGGTCTGGAACGTATAGGTCACGGCGGACCCGATAAGTTCGATCGTGAACTCAGGCTCAAGGATGATCACTGTCTGAGTAGAATTCTGCAGGGTATATTCAGGGGTTTCACCTTCCGGGCCAGCAACCGGGCCGCTGAGAATCACCGTTTCCCCAACCGGGCTGTAAGGCGCAGGCGGGAATGGGACGTCTTGGGAAGGGGCAATTGATTTGAAGGGCATCACGTTGCCCTCACCAGGATCAAGTTTCAGGTCTGCCTTCAGCTTGATCTTTGTCGGGTCCTCGAGGCCCTCAAGTTCGGCTTTCCGTCTCAGCGCAACAAATTCCTCGTACTGATCCCGCAACCGGATCTGCTCGGTTGTGATTTCGAAGGCGCCAACAAAATGTGCAATTGTTTCACTAATACTGTCGAGGGACATAACTGTTTCCTTTCCCCGCCCCGGCCTGAAATTTCCGGTTTGGGTTCAGTTGGACCGAGGCCACCTATCGCGGCCTCGGCTTTTTTTAGGGTTGGGTCAGGGCCCTGAATTCGGGTCCTGAAACCTCTTACACGTCGTTGTCGTCGCTGGCGTAGGCCGAGCTCATCGAACCACCAACCATCGTCGTATCGACCGAGTTGCCCAGAACGTTGGCACCCATGACGATCGACTGGTTGAAGGCCGAAGTATCAACGACCGCAGCCGCAGATGCGTAGGATTCGCCGGTCACGATGCCGTCTCCGGCATTGTTCGAACCCCAGGATCCGGCATTTCCGCCAGTCCCGCCTGCACCCGAGTAGGCACCAGCTGCGTCACCGCCGGTGACGGTTGCACCAGTGGTCGCGCCACCAGTTGCGTCACCGTTTGCTGCGCCGCTTGTTCCGCCGGTTGCCTGTGCGGCACCACCGCCGCCACCGATACCCGACTCAGCCGTACCAACGGCGCTTCCCGATCCAGTCGAGGTCGCGTCGTTGTCCGACGATGCAGCGCCACCATAGCCAGAGATGGCTGCAGAGAGGCTTTCCGCTGTTCCGTCGGTGTCAGCCGTCGAGAACACTTCTGATGCGGCACCGTTACCTGCAGTGTTGGTCGCATCGGCAGAACCCGTACCAGAACCATCCGAGGTTGCATCCTGGTCGATTGCACCGCCGCCGCCACCAGCACCTTCAGCTGTCGACGTACCGGTTCCAGTACCGGTTGCCTGGCCATCGGTAGCGTTGCTGCCACCGTCGCCACCTGGGCCTTTGGCGTACTGATCGTTAATGGCTTGACCGTTAACGTCACCAGGCGATTGCGTGATGTTCGGTCCGCTGGCGGACTGATCACCTACACCCTGTGCATCGGAGTCTGCATCAGCGTCGCCGCCGTTGCCCGAAGCGCCTGTACCAGCACCACCAGCTCCGACACCACCGGTTCCGGCACCGCCATTGCCCGACGCGCCGTTTCCGGCACCGCCAGTACCCGGGTTGCCACCGTTGGTGTCACCACCGCCGTTGGCCGCACCAGTTTGACCCAGATTCAGACCTGTAAGGCCATTCTGCTGGTTCATCGCGGCAAGAGCAGCATCAACCTGACCGGAGTTGCCGCCATTTCCAGAAGCACCATTGCCAGCACCACCGGTACCACCAGCGCCATTACCGGCACCACCGTTACCCGACGCACCAGTTCCGCTGCCACCTGTGCCGTCTGCATCGCTGCCGGCAAGGCTGCCAGCCAGACCCAGACCGACATTGCTGCCAGCTGTTGCGTCATCGGCTTCGGTTTCACCCTTGCTGCCGTTCAGTGCAAGACCGCCATTACCCGCGGCACCGCTACCACCATCTGCGCCTTGTGCAGACGAGTCGTTTGCAGCCAGACCGGCACCTTTGGCATCAGAGTCGGTGTAGTTGTGGCCGCCATTCGACTGACCGTTTGCATCGGCATCCGACAGACCCAGACCCAGGCCCAGCCCGATCGATCCGGCGTCACCGCCGTCACCACCATACCCATCAGCATCCGCATCCGAGCTACCGGCGTTGTCAGCATCTGAATAGCTGCCAGCATGACCGCTGTCGCCACCATTGCTGCTGCCGTTGGAAGTTGCGTCAGATTTGCCAACACCCAGACCCAGGGTCGTTGCAGGGCCAGAGTTTCCACCGTTACCGGCATAGGCATCGGCACCCGCGTTACCGCTGTGCCCACCAATACCAGCTGCAATGCTGCCGTTGGTGTCCCCACCGGCATTACCGGCATAGGTTTTGCCACCGTTACCGGAGTCACCACCGTCCGAATGCGACCCGATGCCTTCGTCCGCAGTTGCGGTGCCGCCTTTGGCATCACCCTTCTGCGTGAAGTGGCCATCGTTGTCTACGGACGCCGAACCCAGGTGGTCGTCGTCACTCAGGTTGGCTACCTGGCTGTTGATGGACGACATGTCATTGCCGGGTCCATCCAGCGAAATATCCAGGTTCATGTCGTCGCCCGGATCATAGTCCAAATCACGCCCGGCCGAAATAATATCGCCGACGCTCGAACCATTGTTCACATCAACATCAACAAAGTCGTCGTCGCGTGGAACCCACTCGCCGCCGCCAAAGTCGATCTTAACATAGTTGGAGTTGTCGTTGCTGTCGTCGCCGCCGTTCTTCTGGGCTTGGCCCTGGCCTTGACCCTGATCCTGATCCTGGCCTTGACCCTGATCTTGGTCCTGACCCTGCTTGTTCTCAACATCGGTCTTCTGACCCTGCTGCTGACCTTGAGCATTGGTGTTATCGACGTCGTTGTCGTTATCTTGCTTGTTGAAATCGGCATCGACTTCAGCGTGCTTCACATGAATATCTGCGTCGACAGGTGCATAAACCTTGTCAACGTTCACATCATCAATGACTGTTACATGCGGTTGTTGGCGTTTTGACATATCAATTTCCACTTATTAAGCGCCCGACCGTCATTCATCTACAAAACGGCTACTGGCGCGGTTGAAACAAATTTTACACATTCAGGCGCAAAACACGCTTGGATGCGGTTTCGTTCAGCGAACTAGATTCCCACCCTCCTTTCCCGGCTTAGCCGACGCTGTGACCGCTTGTTGAACTTCGCGTTAATTCGCGATTCGCAGTCACGTCAGGAACAAGAGCTTCTCAAATTGAAGCAGGCTCATGGTTGCAGCAGGAAGAGGTGCTGAATAGCTACCCTAAAGCATTAGAATTGGTAATATCTTGATTTTATTGAAAAACTTTAGGATTCAGATTGCTGGAACCTATACGCCACGTATATTTTCCTGTGAAAAAATGCCGATCGGGTAAATCCCTAGTTTCCCTCTACTTATGCGGGAAGAGCGGCGACACACCTAGCCATAAGTTCTAGTTCAAAATGGCAGGGCGACAGGGAATGTTGAAGAATATTAGTCTTTCAGCTATAGTTACTCGAGAACAGACGTTAATTTACCGTTAAAATAAGTTCCAAGTGTTGTTTACGATTTCGCCGCAGATTTAGTGGCGTGGTTTCATAGGGGGAAATTATGAGCAATCCGTTGCCGGATAGTATTGCCCAAATAAGTGCTTGTCCTGAAGATTTCTCGATCAACTTCATCGGCAAAGAACTATTCTACTCAAACCAGGCGTTGCGCAGCGTTCAAACTGAATTTGGCGTTGCGGCACGCAGATACGAAACTATCGCAGATCTGAAAGGGGCCGGCACGCCGGACTCGATGGCGGACAAGGTTGTCGTCATTGATCAGATCATGCTGGAGGACATTCTGACCCGACCAACTGTATATACAGATGCGGTAGGCTCGGGGTGCCTTGCCTTTGCGTACCGCAAGGAACACGCAGCCCGTTCCTTGTTTGAAAGCTGGGACCGGGGGCGCTTTGGGGATATCGGGTATCTTCCGATGAATGTCGCACCTGATGTGTGGCGATCCATTCTGCGCCTTTTGATGCATGAAGAGCTTTATCTGCCAAGCTTCCTTGCCGATTGCCTGTTGCAGGCGCAACCCGGCAAGACCTCTCGCATGGTCAGAGAAAGCCCGTTGGAAACAAAAGACCCGCATCCTGTGTATTCCCGTCTTACGCGGCGCGAAAAACAAGTTCTGCATCTGGTTTCAAAAGGGCAAAGCAACAAGATCATCGCTTCGAATCTTGGGATTACCGAACACACGGTAAAGCTGCACATGCACAATGTCGCGGGCAAGATCGGGGTCAGCAACAGGACGGCCGCAGCACAGTTCTATTTTGAAGTGGCACCAGAAGACGTGCGCAGCCATGCCGTTGATTGAGGCCTCAGAAACCCGCTTTGACCGTCTGATCCTGTTGGTCGGCAGGCTGAACTACATGTGGACGAACACCGAAAGCCTGTTGATTCACCTGATTGCCGGCCTGAGCGGCACCAAAAAAGACGTGGCGGTCATCACCTTTTTAACGCTGAATACGACCCGCGCCAGGATCGATCTTGTTGAGAGGTTGGCCAAAATGGATGGCCGCCCTGTTGAGGTTCGAGATCCCATCCTGGAGCATACCCAACGCCTGAGTAAGCTGTCCGGAATTCGAAACAGGTACAATCACTGTATTTATTCGTTCGACGCCGAAAGCGGGAACCCCAAGACCATCCTCATGCGAATTGCGGATCGAAAGACCGACATCAAGCTGGGACGAGAAGACACCGTCGATGAAAAGGCCCTGCAGGAAATCGAGAATGTCGTCGCGCAGTTGTCGGATGCGAATCGCGACATCTGGCGCCTGATCGGGCAGTTGGGTTTCCCTGTCTGATGATCCAAGTGGTGCGGATGGCGGGGATCGAACCCGCAAGTCCTAGGACGAGGGATTTTAAGTCCCTTGCGTTTACCAATTTCGCCACATCCGCATATCACAAGGCCGGGTCAGCCGACGTCAGGAAGTCATAAAGCCAACCAAACTGATTGAAAAGGCAGTAAGTTGGCCTTTGACCCAATAACGGATCAGCAGCCTCACACGCGGCAATTGTGCCGCCATCAAATTACCGCGGCGCATGGTTCAAAACCGATCTATCGCCTACCTAAATGTGGACCAGACGGTACAACGACAGCGCTCCGGACCACTGGTGCGGTCTTACCCCGGCTTGTAAAAAGAAACTTCTTTTGAGGTAAATGGTGCCCCCACACGGACTCGAACCGCGGACCTACTGATTACAAATCAGTTGCTCTACCAGCTGAGCTATAGGGGCACTTGGTGTCGATTACTGTCTCTTGTTCAGGACTTCAAGCCTCAATTTTTATCTTAACTTAGGGAATATCGGTTTTTCTTGGCCCACAAGAAAAAGGCCACCGCCGTGGGTGCGGGTTTGACTGTCACGGGCGCAGGCTGTAACCCCGCAGGCAGGGCTAAAAATGCAAGGGCAAGAACCGAATATGCAGGTTGCTATCCACGCGGGGGCGGCTTTTACCGACGAAGGAAGCCTTCTGAAGTCGCTGCAAAAGAATTCGGAGGTCTTAACGCAAGAAGGCATCGCGGTAATTGGCCCACGCCGATACAGACAGGTGTTTAAACCGGCCTTTGATACGCTCGGCGTTGAACCTGCTGATCGCGGCTTGCTTCATCAGATGCAGAACATGTTGCCAGTGAATCCGGATGTGCGTCGGACAATATTTTCAAGCGACAATTTTGTTGGTGAGAGAGCCCTGGCTTTGCAGGAAGGTCAGCTTTATCCGCAAGCAGGTCGCAGAATGGCGTTGCTGGACACGGCTTATTCCGACCATCAGATCACGCTGTTTCTGGGCCTTAGCAACCCGGGCAGCTTTATTCCCAAACTTCTGATGACACTGCCCCAGGCGGATCGTGAAAGCATCATCCGAAGCACCGATCTGAGTTGCCTGAGTTGGATTGGCATGATCGAAGATATCCGGGATCTGGCACCCGATGTGCAGATCACCTTGTGGAGCAACGAGGACACCCCTTTGATTTGGGGCGACATAGTGCGCGCGATGGGTGATCTGAATGATGACGTTGCCCTGAATGACGAATACGATCTGCTGCTGTCTTTGCTGGACGATACGGGGAAAAGCAAAGTTCTGGGGCAGATGGACAGTGTCGATGGTCAGGACAAAGCCACCGTGCGAGAATCGCTGGCGCAAATTTTTGAAGATCACGCCAAATTGGATACTGTCGAGGAAGAACTGGAACTACCCGGTTGGAGCGCCGAGATTATCGACGCGTTTTCCGAGTTGTATGAACAGGATCTCACCAAGCTGGAAACCATGCCGGGCGTCCGGATTCTAAAGCCCTGAAACATGAGAGAATCCGGTAGTGGGTGGCCGCCCGCGTCGCCATGGCTGACGTTTGGCGTTCAGACGTCAGCCTGCCCTGGCTAAACACGTGTTGCATGGCAATATCGGGGAAATCGGCACGGTTTCAGGCATTTGGATGCGTTGTCGATGAACATGGCTTTCCCGGCACCTCGGGCTGTGACCCACAAGCATGCCAACCAGGTCGCGATCTATGCGATGCGGGCCCTAGCTGGCTACTATTTGATGCAATTCCAAGTTGGCACTTTGCCTCAGCGCAACCAAAGAAGCGGCTTCAGGTCATACCCAATGCTTCTTTGTACATCTCCAGCACGGCTTCTTCTTCGGCGATGTCGTCTTTATCGCGCTTTCTCAAAGCGACCAACTTACGCATGACCTTGGTGTCGTAGCCACGCGCCTTGGCCTCGGCCATTACCTCTTTTTGCTGTTCCGCCAAGTCCTTTTTCTCGGCATCCAGGCGTTCGATCCGTTCGACAAACTGGCGCAGCTCACCCGCGGTCACGCGGTAGTTTGCGGCGGCCTGGTCTTCGGTCATGTCTTCCATTTTCGTCTCTCCCAGAGGCTGATTTCAGATGCTGCGGCAGCGGGCAATATGCCGGATACATCGCCGCCGCCCGGGCCGCAAGCGCCCAATCCCCGCCGGGCTTGTGTGCATTGGTTTGATCCGCTAAGCGCACAAGGTATTCATAGGCATATGTGGGGAACCATGTTCGAATTCATCACCTGGGGCGGTGCCGCCCTTTCACTTGCCGGGCTAATGGGCCTGGTCTGGTGCATTCTTCGTGTGATGAAGGCGCGCAAGTCCGGCCTTACGGACGACGAACTGCGCGCCGTTGTTCAAAGCGTTCTGCCATGGAATCTGGCGTCGCTTTTCCTTTCGGTGATTGGCTTGATGCTGGTCATCGTCGGGATTTCATTTTCCTGACGGCCTGATTCAGATCGGCAAGTTGTCGAAACGCGCTTCCATCGCATCCTCACAAAGCGCCGCATCAAGTCGGCGCAGGCGCGACGGCACATGCACACCCTGCTGACGCATACGCGCAATCACTTTGGTGACACTCGGCTGAAGGGCCAAACGGGTTTCTAGACAGGCGTTCTGAAGCTTTTTTTCAAGCTGTTCCGCCTCGGAATACAAGTTGATATCAGTCATCTCCATCCTCCCAGATGCTGGTAGTTTTCCAGATATAGGTAACCGTTTTAAGACTCGTCCAAGCTGCCCCTTTGATCACGCGGAAACCCGCTTGTTCCCTGCCCGATTTCGGCGGGTGAATGCGGATTGGTTAAATTTTACTCTGTTCCCGATTAAGCTGCCTTGACAGGCATCAAATCACGAAATGTTCATTGTGTCACATTCCATAATTGATATATGAATAGAGTCGCACCGGCGGAGGGCCACATGACACCGAAAGTGAAAGCGTTTTTCGACCCGGATACCTTTACGGTTTCCTATCTGATTCAAGACCCCGACAGCCTCGCCTGCGCGATCGTCGACAGCGTTTTGGATTTCGACCATGCCTCGGGCCGGACAAGCACCGCCTCGGCAGATCGGATTGTGGATTACGTCCGCGCCAACGATCTGAAGGTCGCGTGGATATTGGAAAGCCACGTTCACGCCGACCATTTGTCGGCGGCCCCCTACCTGCAACAGCAACTGGGCGGCAGGATCGGAATTGGCGAACAGATCATCGCCATTCAGGAAACTTTCGGCAAGATTTTCAACGAAGGCACCGAATTTCAGCGCGACGGCAGTCAGTTTGATGCGCTGTTTCAGGAAAGAGACAGTTTTCACGTCGGGCAGATGCGCGGCGACGTTCTGCACACGCCGGGGCACACTCCGGCTTGTCTGACCTACGTGATCGGCGATGCCGCCTTTGTTGGTGACACGTTGTTCATGCCCGATTTCGGCACGGCGCGCTGCGATTTTCCCGGCGGCTCGTCCGAGATGCTGTTTAACTCGATCCAGAAAATCCTGTCTTTACCGGATCAGACCCGCATCTTTGTGGGGCATGATTACAAGGCACCTGGCCGCGACGAATACGCCTGGGAGACAACAGTGGGGGAACAAAAAGCCCTGAACGTTCATATTGGCCAGGGGCGACCCATCGAAGAGTTCGTCGAAATGCGCGATGCGCGGGATGCGACACTGGCGATGCCGCGCCTGATCCTGCCCTCGTTGCAGGTGAACATGCGCGCCGGGCAGATGCCGCCGGCAGACGAAAAAGGCGACGTGTTCCTGAAGATCCCGGTGAACAAGCTTTGACGCCCCGCAATCAGGTCAACAAAGGATAATCAATGCAGACTGAATGGGTGTGGGGCCTTGCCGGCGGCCTGCTGATCGGACTGGGTGCTGCGGTTTACCTGCTTGGAAACGGGCGCATCATGGGCGCCAGCGGCATTCTTGGCGGGATGGTCGACAAAAGCGAGCGCAGCTTTGAACGGTTAAGTTTTCTGGTGGGGCTGATTGCGATGCCGCTGTTGCTTCGCCCCCTGCTTTCGCCGACCCCGGAGACGAATCTGACGGGCAATTTCACCGTCGTGATTATTGCCGGGGTGCTGGTGGGCTTGGGCACGCGCATCGCTAACGGGTGCACATCGGGCCACGGGGTTTGCGGAATATCGCGGTTTTCCCTGCGCGGCATTATCGCCACCATCATCTACATCACCGCCGGAGGGGTCACGCTGGCCTTGATGCGCCATATCTGGGGGCTGATCTGATGCGTGCCCTACTGTCTTTGCTAGCGGGGGCCCTGTTTGGGGCCGGGCTGTTGATCTCGGGTATGACGGACACAACAAAAGTTCAGGGCTGGCTGGACGTATTCGGGGCGTGGGATCCAACGCTGGCATTTGTGATGGGTGGCGCAATCCTGCCGATGCTGGTCGCCTGGCGCTTAACCTCCGGTCGCACGCCTATTGCGGGCGGGCAGTTCCCGACAAAAGCCGCGCCGGAATTGGATCGCCGCCTGATACTCGGGTCCGTGTCGTTCGGAATGGGCTGGGGGTTGGCCGGGTTGTGCCCTGGACCTGCCATAGCCTCGGTCACATACGGCGGGTTTGGCGGCGTTGTGTTTCTGTTGGCGATGATCGCGGGAATGTGCGCGGCCCCTGCCCTAGGGGCGCAACTGGACAGAGCCGCAAAGGCAGCCTAAGCAATTGCCATGGAGATTCGACCAATAACCCCCCGCTACGCCGTCTCGCCCCAAATCACGGTCGAGGATGTTCCAGCTATCGCCAAAGCCGGTTTTGTGAAGGTCATCTGCAACCGCCCCAACACCGAAGTGACCGAAGACATGCAATCAGATGCGATCGGTCAGGCCGTGCGTGCCGCGGGGATGGAATACGAAGTTCTCGAACTGACACATCAGACCATGACGCCCGAGAATGTCGCCCTACAGCGGGGCTTGGCGGAAAGCTGCGGCGGGCCTGTTCTGGCGTATTGTGCGTCAGGCACACGCTGTTCGGTTGTCTGGGCGTTGGGCCAGTGCGATCAGATGAGCACGGACGACATATTGGACGCCACGACAAATGCGGGCTACGCGTTGGACAACCTACGCCCGACGCTGGATCAAATCCGAAAAACCACCAGCTAATTGACCAGGAACTACCCTATACTGCCCGGATCGCCATCTTCTTGCGTCAAACCAGCCAGTTGCGAGATTTCGGCAACCATCTGATCGGAATCCGCGAAATTCAGGGCTGTCTCGACGTCGATCGTCACGGCCGGGTCAAGTGCTCCACTCCCTTGCGGCAAATCCGCCATATTGGAAATCTCGGGCATTTCATTTCGCGAAAGTTCTGAGCCGGCTTCCAGAAAATCATACCTTCCGGCGGTGCCGGGTTCAACGAGCAAGGCATTTTCGTTCAGCCGAACCGCGCGCATCCCACCGCATTGCCCCAGACGCCCAACCGCAGCCCGGTTGCGGTCTATCGTCAGGATCTCGGCACGATCCAGTCTTGATCCTGTCAGGGGCAACACACTGCCGACCTCAAGCCCGGACAGTGCGGTCAGCGGCAGCGACATCCGGCAGATCACTGTATTCAGATCGGCCCGTAACACGCCCGAAGCATGTTCCAGATTTGGCCCGATCTCTTCCAGAGGTGGTTCGCTTTCGCCGACCTCCTCAGGCAGGTCCGGTAACAGGACTGATATCTGCCCCTGCCGCAGGCCACCGCCCAGTTCCACGGTCAATTCCATAACGCGATAGGTGTCTTTTGTCATCGCAAGAGACAGGGATCGCAGATCGGGCAAACGCGATGTGAACTCATACCCGGACAGGCTGACCTGATCACCCGGCGCCTCAACCAGCTTTGCCGCGCGCGTCAATGCGTCTTCGACCAAAGGCGCGACCATTGCGGCGTCGGTATCCGTGAACGCCCGAGGGGATGGCGCATCCGACGTCACCCCGCCGATGGTCTGCATTTGAACGATTGACGAGACCGACACCAGATCCAGGCAAATCGCCGATGACAGCCCATCGCTGTTGAAAAACTGTAACAACAGCCAGTCTTTGCCGACAGCGTCGCCCCAATCCTCTGGCAATCTGCCTGACTGTTTTGCGCCTATGACGGATAGGGGCAATTGCAATAGATCCCCCGCAGCACGTGCAAATGCCAACCGCAGCGCGCGCAAAACCGAACGCGGCTTGCCACCCGATTCTTCATGCCCCGCTGTAAGCTTGCGGGCCCAAACTGTGCTGACAGGTTGTGCCATGCCTTAAACCGCTATCCGTTCCTGTATCTGATATCCGGTCTAACCCGGCGCAGGTTACGAATGTCTTTATTTTCGCGTCACTGTGCGGCCTGCCGATACGCAAGCGGCAGCCGAACGCGGAACGCGGCGCCGCCCTGCCCCGGCAGATAGCTGATCTCGCCGCCCAGGCGCTGCATGATCTCACGGCAGATCGCCAGCCCCAGCCCTGCACCACCTGCCTTGTCACCGCTGACGCGGGCAAATTTCTCGAACACCATGGATTGGGCCTCGGGCGGGATGCCGCTGCCATTGTCGGCAAAATCAATCACAATCTGGCCACCTACATCATGGGCGGAAATCGTCAGCTCTGGCTCTGGCGCGTCACAATATTTCTGTGCATTCGAAATCAGGTTGATAAACACCTGCCCCAACCGATCCAGATCCGTATGCAAGGGAATACGTTCCGACACTTTTGACCGCCGGACAGTCAATGACTGGCTGGTGCCCGCCAACGCGCTTGAGACCGCCCGGTCCAGAACCGAACGCAGCGTGTCGCCTCCCATATTCAGGCTGACCTGACCGCTTTCCAGCACACTCAGGTCCAACAGGTCATCCAGCAACCGCGTCAGGCGCAGGGCCTCGTCATGGATGATGGCGGCATAACGTGTCTGCTCCTCACCACTCAGCCCTTCGGTGTCGCGCATAATCTCGGAAAACGCGCGGATCGAGGTCATAGGCGTGCGCAGTTCATGACTGACCTGGCTCAGGAAGCTGTCTTTTTGCGCAGAAATCTGGGTCAGCTTGGTGTTGGCCTCGCGAAGTTGCCGCGCGGTGCGGCTCAGCTCGGCTGATTTAACCTCTAACTGACTGGAATACTCCAGCATCTGCGCGGATTCATCCGCCACCGCCAGCAGATCTTCGACCGAAACGGATGATCCGCCGACAATCTGACCGATCATCGCATGGGCCGTGGCCGCACCGACCGAGCCGCTTAATTCCCGTTCAAGACGTTCCAGAAACGCAGGTGTCGGCTCTGGCAGGCTGGTCCGTCCGCCCTGTTGTTCGACCTCGGCCTGAAAGAACTCTTGCGCGGGGCCTGCGCCCAGAATGCGCTGCGTCATGATCATCAGGTCTTCGCTTTGCGCCACGGACCCGGACCAACCGCGCGGCGCGACGGAGTGGTCAAAGACATTGACGAATTGCGCGCCCTGCAATCGCTCCAGCGGGCTGGGAAAGCTCAGCAGCGAGGCGGTGCAAAATGCCAGCGTATTCAGGGATAGTGACCACATGACCGAATGTACCATCGGGTCCATCCCCTCGATCCCGAACAGGGCCTGCGGACGTACCCAGCCCAGACCGAACGGCCCGTTTTGCAGGATCGACTCGGGCATTATCGCCCCACCCATGCCCGGCAGCAGCAGGGTGTATATCCACAACAGGAATCCGACCGTCAGCCCAACCAAGGCCCCCGTTCGCGTGGCCCCGCGCCAGAACAGGCCGCCCACCAAGGCCGGCAGAATCTGTGAGATTCCGGCAAAGGCCACAAGCCCGATCGACGCCAATGCCGCCCCGCCACCGGACAGGCGATAATAAAAGAACCCGAACCCCATGATCACCGCGATAGACACCCGACGTGCGACCAGCACGACATGACGGACGTCACCGGACACCGAACCAGAGCCACCCTGCGTGCTTAACCAGATCGGCATCACCAAATGGTTCGACACCATTGTCGACAAGGCCATCGCCGTGACGATGACCATGGACGTGGCAGAGGAAAACCCGCCGATAAAGGACAGCATCGCCAACCAGTCGTTGCCCTGCGACAGCGGCACAGTCAGAACGAACAAATCCGGGTTCGACCCTTCGGGCAACAAGTCCAGACCGACAACTGCGATTGGAACCACAAACAGGCTCATCAGCAAAAGATACAGCGGGAACGCCCAGGCGGCCGTCCTCAGGTGCCCTTCGTCAGCGTTTTCAACCACCATGACCTGAAACATGCGCGGCAGGCAGATAAAGGCTGCGGCCGACAGAAAGATGAAAGTTGTCCAACGCCCCGCGTCCACATTCCACTGACCGATTTCAGAGGCGTCGATACGGTCCATCATCGGGCCAATGCCACCGGCGACCCCCCAGACGACGAAAACACCAACAGCAAGCAAAGCAAACAGCTTGACCACCGACTCCAGCGCGATGGCGGTCACGACGCCATGGTGGCGCTCGTTTGCATCAAGGTTTCGGGTGCCGAACAGGATCGCAAAAACCGCAAGGCCCGCCGCCACCCAGAACACGCTTGAACCCTCGCGGTAGAGGCCGGACGGGTCCGCCTCGGCAAAGATGGAAAACGACAGGGTGATGGATTGCAGTTGCAGCGCGATATAGGGGGTTCCGCCCAGCACAGCGAGAATTGTCACACAAATCGCCAGTGTATTGGATTTGCCATAGCGGGCTGAAATCAGGTCGGCGATGGATGTCACCCGCTGGCTGCGCCCCACCCGCACCAGTTTGCGCAGGCCCCACCACCAGCTGACCATCACCAGCGTTGGCCCCAGATAGATCGTCACGAATTCCAACCCCGACCGGGCGGCATTCCCCACGGCACCATAAAACGTCCAGGCTGTGCAGTAGATCGACAAAGAAAGCGTGTAGATCAACGGAGACCGCAACCACGCCCCCCGCCCCGCCGCAGCCATCCGATCAGCAGCAAAGGCAACGCCGAACAACAACACGACATACCCAAGACAAACCAGGATCAGGACGTTCAGCGTTGCCATTGATCCGTATCCGAATCCGTTTCGTCACTTGCAGCCATGCGTCTGGCGGCAAACCCGAAAATCAGGCTGGCGACAATCAAAGCGGCCCAACACGCAAAGATGTAAAAGATTGCCGATGACAGCGGAACGCCCTTTTCGCTGGACCCGCCCGGCCACAGCAGGGGAATTGCGATCAGCGCGGCACCCAGAATCGGCAACAGGCGGGCGGCGTCGGTCAACCTGCGGCGGCGGTAACTCTGTCGCTCCAGAAACAGCGAAGGCCGGGTGCCTGACGGCTGACGGTCTTCGCCCGTGGTCATGACCGTGTTGCCTGCGCGTGCAGATCACGCACCGCCGTAAGCACCTCGGCGTTTGAAAACGGCTTGGTCATAAAGCGGCTGACCCCGGCGTTTTCAGCCATTTCGCGGTCACGGGACTGGCCGCGGGCCGTCAGCATCAACACAGGCAAGCCCTGCATGTCCTCCAACTCGCGCAGATCACGCAGAATTTCCATGCCACTTTTGCCCGGCAGCATGACGTCCAAAATGACCAGATCAGGATTCGCGCCCTGAATCACCTGCAATGCGTCCGAACCTTCGGCATGGGTTTCGACCTGCCAGCCCTCGCGCGTCAGCAGGAACCGAATGGCCTCGGCTATGTTCGGCTCATCCTCGATTAACAGAACCTTACGGCTCATGATTTTATGTCCTCCCCGTGACGGGTTTTTCATCCGCCTACCCGTCAGCGCCAGCTTACGCGCACTGTCAGGAAACTGTCAAAAACCTTCGCTTAGAATCGACGGTTCGCGCCGCGACTCGCAATCGTTGTTGGGACAGACACGGCAACTCGGCCCGACCTTGGCAACCGCCTGTTTTTCCTGCATCGTTTCTTCTGCCGCCCGGACAAGCATGACCGAGCGGTAAGCCGGTCCGTCGTCATACCCAGAAACCGATTGAGGCCACGCGTAAGCAAAACAGTCAAACACCGCCGCCGTCCTTCCAAGCTGTATGATGCGCTTGCGAATGGGCACCAACGGCCGGTTCAATGCCTGGAACATCGGCCACAGCGGGCAAGCCTCGCCAAAGCGCGGCAGGGCGAAACCGGGAACCGATTTATTGAACAGGATACTGCCCGAGGCGTCGCACACCACCAACCCCGCTGGCCGCGTCAGATACCCCTCAGGCAAGGTCGCAAGCCGCCGGAGCACCGTCGCGATATCCACGGAAAATTCTGCCGCCAACCGCAGCGGGTCCGGCTCTACCCCCTCCAGTGCTGCCTTGACTGCGTCCAGCGGCATGGCTGCTGCATCCGCCGCGTAGATGTCCAGAAAGTCGCGGGTCAGCGTTCTTGCGGCGGCCGAATCCAGCGTGCTCAGATCAACATCCGCGCTGGGTCCACCGGCTTCGATCTCGGGGAAATGGTGGGCGTGCCGGTCAAAGAATGCCTCGACATCCTCAAGAGGCACACCGCGACGATCATCAGCGGTATCTGAATCATCCAGATACGCCACCAGCGATTTGGAACTGTCGGCCAACCGTTCGGCATCCTGATGCAGGTTGCGGTGAAAACGGTCCTGCCACTCGGGTTCAATCTCGTGCGTTTCCGCCAAAATCGCGGCGGTCGAACGAATCGCCGCTGCCGTCGACAGAACCTCGTGCATCGAGGCCGCCAGATGCGGGTCATGGGTCAACCTGTCCGACAGGGTCTCGATCGTGCGTTCCAGCGAAACAACCCGCCGGTGCATCTGGGCCAGAACGCCAGCCCACCCGGGAAACCGGCTTGCGAATTCCTCCAACCCATCGACTTCGGCCTGTTGGCCAACGGCATCCGCCGCAGCCTCACGCAGGGCCGAGATCAGCGTGGCTTCGATACCCTGCGTCAGAACCGAAGGTTCGACCGTCAGCGCAGCCGCGATGTTCACCAGCAACTTGCCCCCGATGCGGCGGCGATTATGTTCGATCAAATTCAGATAAGACGCCGAAATGCCGACACGGCGGGCCAGTTCAGCCTGCCGCAGCCCCGCGATCTGACGCCGTTCCCGAATGCGACTGCCTGTCAGCGTATCGCGCATCATGCCCTTCCTTCGATCGGGGCGCACCCCATTTTCAAAATTATTTTCTGAACTCTTTATATTTATTTACCGGTTGTGGGGCAATTTTCACATCACATTTACATTCTTGACACGCCCGACCTATGGTTTTCGCAGGTGTGCATTCCGGGTCGTATTTCGAATTTCATCCGCCCCCTTCTATTTTGCCCTAAATCCCGTCACGATGAAGGGATGAGCGATCCAGCTTTTGAATACGCCCCAATCGGACTTGTCGAATTGGAAAACCGGGTCATCCGGCGCTGCAACCTGCAGTTCGCGCGCACCTTTGGCGGGGAAGAGGCGGAGTATTGCAACATGCCGCTGCTGCACCTGTATCCTTCGGTCGCGGACTGGGAAAGGATTGGCGTGCGCAGCCTGCAAGTCATGCGCGATACTGGCTATTACACGGACGAGCGCGTCATGCGGCGGCGCGATGGCGATTTGTTCTGGTGCCGTGCGCGCGGGCGTTCGCTGACCCCGGACGACCCGTTTCGCCATGGCATCTGGAGCTTTTCCGACATCTCCGAAGAACGCCCCCTGGTCGAGCTGACGACGCGCGAACGCGAGGTGGCCATCATGTCCTGCCGCGGCCTTTCGGCCAAGGAAATAGGCGTGGAACTGGGCCTGAGTTATCGCACAATCGAAGCCTACCGCGCACGCCTATTAGAGAAATTCGGCGCCCGCAAACTCCCCGAATTGGTGGCGAAACTTTCAGGAATGCCCCTGTAGGCTCTTTTCCCCCTCGGGGACTTGGGTAAAACCCCCATCTGACAAGCCGAGACTGCGCTTTTCATGACCGGGCGCATGGCTTATAACGCTGCGTAATCAGACCAAAGCCCGCGTGACACAGACGGGCCAAAGGGGAACCGTCGAGGACACTCATGACAGACACCAAACACGAAGCGGATGTGGCATTCATCAAGGCATTGGCCGAGTTGCTGCGCGAAAACGACCTGACCGAATTGCAGGTCAAACGTGAATACGGCGAGGAAGACAGCCTGAACGTGCGCGTCAGCCGCAAGATTCCGGTCGCTCCCGCTGCGGTTCAGGTTGCCGCTCCTGTTGCGGCCCCGATTGCCGCCGCTGCCCCTGCTGCCGCCGAAGCGCCCGCAGCTGCCGAGGATCCGGCCAGCCATCCTGGTGCCGTAACCTCACCCATGGTTGGTACCGTTTACATGCAGCCCGAACCGGGCGCGCCCTCGTTCATTTCCGTCGGTGCATCGGTCTCAGAAGGCGACACGCTTTTGATCGTCGAGGCGATGAAGACCATGAACCACATCCATGCGCCCAAATCGGGCACGATCAAGCGTGTTCTGGTTGGCGACGGTGACGCCGTGGAATTCGGCACCCCTCTGGTCATTGTTGAGTAAGGCAGGCCCATGTTCGACAAGATCCTGATTGCCAACCGAGGCGAGATCGCCCTGCGCGTCATCCGCGCCGCGCGCGAGATGGGGATTGCCACGGTTGCCGTGCATTCCACCGCCGACAGCGACGCGATGCATGTGCGCATGGCAGACGAATCGGTGTGCATCGGCCCCCCGCCCAGCCCGCAGAGCTATCTGTCCGTGCCTGCGATCATCTCGGCCTGTGAAATCACCGGCGCGCAGGCGATCCACCCCGGATACGGCTTTTTGTCCGAAAATGCCGAGTTTGTGCAGATCGTCGAAGACCACGGCATCACCTTCATCGGCCCCACCGCCGAACATATCCGCGTTATGGGTGACAAGATCACCGCCAAGGACACGATGAGGGCGCTGGGTGTGCCTTGCGTGCCCGGTTCCGACGGCGGCGTGCCCGATCTGGCTGCAGCCAAGCGCATCGGCGAGGAATTCGGCTATCCCGTCATCATCAAGGCCACAGCCGGTGGCGGTGGTCGCGGCATGAAAGTCGCGATGAGTGCCGACGAGATGGAAAGCGCCTTCATGACCGCGCGCGCCGAGGGCAAAGCCGCCTTTGGCAATGATGAGGTCTATATCGAAAAATACCTGACCACGCCGCGCCATATCGAAATTCAGGTTTTTGGGGACGGTAAGGGCAAAGCGGTGCATCTGGGCGAACGCGATTGTTCCCTGCAACGCCGCCACCAGAAAGTGTTCGAAGAGGCCCCCGGCCCCTGCATCACCCCCGAAGAGCGCGCCAGAATCGGCAAGGTCTGCGCGGATGCAGTCGCCAAGATCAACTATATCGGCGCGGGCACCATCGAATTCCTGTATGAAAATGGCGAGTTCTATTTCATCGAGATGAACACCCGCCTGCAGGTGGAACACCCGGTGACCGAAGGCATCTTTGGTGTCGATCTGGTGCGCGAACAAATCCTTGTCGCCGCGGGCGAGCCGATGTCATTTGGTCAGGACGATCTGGTGATCAACGGCCACGCCATCGAGGTCCGCATCAACGCGGAAAAGCTGCCGAACTTCTCGCCCTGCCCGGGCAAGATCACGGCCTTTCACGCGCCGGGTGGTCTGGGTGTGCGGATGGATTCAGCGCTGTATGACGGGTATTCAATCCCGCCCTACTATGACTCGCTGATCGGCAAGCTGATCGTACAAGGCCGCGACCGGGACGAGGCGCTGGCCCGCCTGAACCGCGCCCTGGGTGAACTGATCGTGGACGGCATCGACACAACCGTGCCGCTGTTCCACGCCCTTCTGCAAGAACCCGACGTCCTGAGCGGTGATTACAATATCCACTGGCTGGAACGCTGGCTTGCGGAAAACATGGCTCAATGACGATATGAGACCGGGGGGCTGCAACAGCGCTCCGGTCTCAAGTTTCCCGGCATGAGCCTGTCCCCTGAACTTTTGCTGCACGGGTATTCCATCGGTATTTTTCCGATGGCGGAACACCGGGATGACCCAGAGTTGTTCTGGGTCGACCCCAAGTTTCGTGGGGTGTTTCCGCTGGATGGGTTTCACATCTCGCGCAGCCTTGGCCGCCGAATCCGAAGTTGCGGGTATTCCATCACCATCAACCAGACCTTCGACAAAGTGGTGGATGGCTGTGCCGACCGGTCCGACACCTGGATCAATGCCAAACTGCGGGATCTATACCAAGTATTGAACGTTTCCGGCCACGCCCACTCGGTAGAGGTGTGGGACGGGGACGAATTGGTCGGCGGGGTCTATGGCGTGACTTTGGGGGCTGCTTTCTTTGGTGAAAGCATGTTTTCCCGCCGCACGGACACGTCAAAGATCGCATTGGCCTATCTTGTGGATCGCCTGCGTCAGACCGGGTTCCGACTGTTTGATACGCAATTCCTGACGCCCCATCTTGCCTCGCTTGGCGCGATAGAAATTCCACGTGGGCAGTATCGGCAGGCGCTGGCAGAAGCGATCAACGCAAGTGCGGATTTCACCGCACCAATTTCTCAATCACCGGAAGGTGTAATACAGCGGATCACCCAGACGTCATAACGCGCATGATCCAGCGCATTCAAGGCCGGAGATGTGGCAATCATCCAGCCATCAAACAGTTGATCCTGCTTGCCTTTTTCCCAAATCGTCAAATAGGCAAACGCATCCCCTGTCGGGTTGTCTGCCGGATAGCGGCAATCCCCCAATGCAACGTCCAGCCCAAAGATCGCCGTTGTCTGACCGTTTTGCAATTCGACATCAACGGCCTGACCGCTAACCTTGTCCAATCCACGCAGCATCGCGCCCGGGCCTGACTGTACCTTTTGCTGCGCCACGGCACCCGTGGCAGTCAGCAACACCGCCAAAAGGGCAAGATACTTCATTCGCCACCGTCCCCGGCCACGAATTTGACCAGCAGAGAGATCAGGCTGACCGCGCCCTGTGTGTCTTCGACCTGATCGCCCGCTTCAAAGTAAAATGGCGACCCGCCCGGCATCACTTCGACAAAATTTCCACCCAGCAATCCCTCGGAGGAAATCACAATCGCGCTGTCGTCGGGTACCAAAATGCCATCTACGATCGTAAACGTGGTGTCCGCACGATAGGTATCAGAGTTGAGCGTAACCCCGGTGACCGTGCCGATCTTGACCCCGGCCAGACGCACATCTGTGCCCACACCCACTCCTTCAAGCGAGCGGAACGACGCCCCCAGCTCATACCCTGTGCCACTTTGCGACAGGCCGGTGGATTGGCTGGCGTAAACACCAAAAGCCACGGCGCAGGCTAGAACAGCACCGCCGACAAGGACTTCGGTTACGTTATAGGTCGACATCTCTCGCCTCGTTTATTCCGGGCTCCAGGCCTCGTAATCCGTGCGCTCAACCGGATCGGGGCGGCGCAAGGATCCCGCGGGTGTATAGGCCAAAGCCGTCCCCGTAAGGTTTTCCTGGTGCGGTTTTTCCCAGGATTTATGCGGCAATGGCTTATCTGTCGGCGGCTCGTCCCAGGTGCGGTGCAGCCAACCGTGCCAGTCAGGATCAATCCGGCTGGCTTCAGCCTCACCATTGAACATCACCCAGCGCTTGCTATCGTCGGCCGTGCGGTAGAACACGTTACCTTCGTTGTCTTCACCGACCTTGACGCCCTTGCGTGCAGTGAAAATCTGCGTGTTCAGGGTGCCCCCGTTCCACCAGGTTACCGCCCGCAAAAGAGTATTCAGGATTCCCATCGGCTGCCTCCGGTATTTCTGTTCCCGCAGATATGGACCAAAGGCAGGCCGAGGTCCAGTGTTACAAGGGCCGCACCCACTATTCCGGCAAAACTGCGGTGACTTCGATTTCAATGCGATCTTCGGGCGTGATCAGGTTGCATTCGATCACGGTTGCTGCGGGTGGATTGGCGCCGAAAGCTTCTGCCAACAAGGGCCAACAAAGTTCGAATTCCGACATGTCCGGCAGGTAGTAATTCACACGCACCACATCTGCGAAGCTCGCCCCAGCCTCAGCCAACGCTTTCCCGATTGCTTCCAAAGACGATTTGCACTGACCAACAATGTCTTCGGGAATGTCATCACCCTGAGCGCAGGTTCCAGCGACAAAGACGAATCCGTTTGCCACGACGGCGCGGCAATATCCGACCTTCTTTTCATACTCTCCGCCCGAGTGAATGCGTCTGATCATTTGAACCCTCCGGATAAAAAAAGGCGCGGTTTTTACCGCGCCGTTCTTTTAGTCAATTTCCTGCGATCTAACCCGCCGAGGCCGATTCCGGTTCAGCATCCGCATAGATGATAAGCGGCTGCGCGTCCGATACGACCGCCTCTTCGTTCACCACAACCTCGGTCACGTTTTTCAGACCCGGCAGCTCGAACATCGTATCCAGCAGGATATCTTCGAGGATTGATCGCAATCCACGCGCCCCGGTCTTGCGTTCGATGGCTTTCTTCGAGATTGCATTCAGCGCATCGTCGGTAAAGGCCAGTTCGGCATCTTCCAGCTCGAACAGACGCTGGTATTGCTTGACCAGAGCGTTCTTGGGCTTGGTCAGGATGGTCACCAGCGCGTCTTCGTCCAGATCTTCAAGCGTTGCCAGAACCGGCAGGCGTCCAACGAATTCCGGGATCAGACCGAATTTCAGCAGGTCTTCAGGCTCCAGGTCTTTGAAAATCTCACCCACGCCGCGTTCATCATTGTCGCGGACATCCGCGCCAAAGCCCATGGCCGAGCCCTTGCCGCGCTGTGCGATGATCCGATCCAGACCGGCAAATGCCCCACCACAGATGAACAGGATGTTCGTGGTGTCCACCTGCAGGAATTCCTGCTGGGGATGCTTGCGCCCGCCCTGTGGCGGCACACTGGCGACGGTGCCTTCCATCAGTTTCAGCAGGGCCTGCTGCACACCCTCACCCGAGACGTCGCGGGTGATCGAGGGGTTTTCCGATTTCCGCGTGATCTTGTCGACCTCGTCGATATAAACGATGCCGCGCTGCGCGCGCTCAACATTGTATTCGCTGGCCTGCAGCAGTTTGAGAATGATGTTCTCAACATCCTCGCCCACATAACCGGCCTCGGTCAGCGTGGTCGCATCGGCCATGGTGAACGGCACATCCAGAATCCGCGCCAGCGTCTGCGCCAGCAAAGTCTTGCCGCAGCCCGTGGGGCCGATCAGCAGGATGTTGGATTTGGCCAGCTCAATATCGCTGCCTGCTTTTTGCGCATGGTTCAGGCGTTTGTAGTGGTTGTGCACAGCCACGGACAAAACCCGTTTGGCCGTTGCCTGACCGATCACATAATCGTCCAGAACCTCGCAGATGTCTTTCGGCGTCGGCACCCCATCGCTGGACTTCAGCCCGCTGGCTTTGGTTTCCTCGCGGATGATGTCCATACACAGTTCGACGCACTCATCACAGATAAACACGGTCGGGCCGGCAATCAGCTTGCGCACCTCATGCTGGCTCTTGCCGCAGAAGCTACAGTAGAGCGTGTTCTTGCCGTCACCGCCTGAATTCGTCGCCATGTTCTACCTTTCGGGCTTCGTCCCTGCGGCCCGCCTCGGACCGCGCTTGCCGCATGTTGGTGCAGCTTAGGCCAGCACCGGAGCGGCTACAATCTCAAAATGTGCCCCGCGCCACCGGCGCGGGGGCTTAATCTCAGGCCTCTTCGCCGTCCATTTTGGCGCGATTTTCGACGATCTCGTCGATATGGCCCCAGTCTTTTGCTTCTTCCGGGCTCATGAAATTGTCACGATCCAACGCTTTTTCAACCGCCTTTTTGGTCTGGCCGGTATGACGCACGTAGATGTCATACAGTCGATCCTTCAATTTCTGCGTTTCTGCCGCATGAATCATGATGTCGCTGGCCTGACCCTGATAGCCGCCGCTGGGCTGATGGACCATGATCCGGCTGTTGGGCAGCGAGAAACGCATCCCCTTCTCGCCACCCGCCAGCAGAACCGACCCCATCGAGGCCGCCTGACCGATCACCAATGTTGAACATTTCGGCTTAATATACTGCATTGTGTCGTAAATCGACAGCCCGCTTGTCACCACACCACCCGGTGAATTGATGTACATCGAGATTTCTTTGCTTGGGTTTTCCGCCTCAAGATGCAGCAGCTGAGCCACGATCAGATGGCTCATACCGTCGTGGATTGGGCCGTTGATAAAGATGATCCGTTCCTTCAGCAGGCGCGAGAAAATATCGTAGGCCCGCTCGCCGCGGCTGGTCTGCTCGACGACCATGGGGACGAGGGTATTCATGTATGTGTCAACGGGATCGAACATTGGAAACCTGCCTGCTTTGCTATGGATCGGGACACTACCCGAAAAAACGTTACCCGAGTCTTAGTATCGCCATCGGGGGGCTGCAAGGGGTGCCTCATACTTCGCGGTGCGCATGGGCGAATTCAAGTTGGCCCGGATATCGGAAGCCCGACAAAAGAATACTTCTTTTCGCGATCCGCCTCTCCCATCACGGCATTTTGATTCATGCATATGGAAATAATTGCTCAATGTATGTACTTAATCAGCTCGCATCTGCGGACCCAAAACACCGACACTTTCGCCCGAACTCGGGCCAATAAGGAAAACGACGATGGCCCTTCCCCAGCTTTCGCAAGATATGTCACCCGAGCATTTTGACAGAATGCTCAGCAACGCCACGCGTGCGTCGAACTTCCTCAAGGCCATCAGCCACGAAGGTCGGCTGATGATCCTGTGCCACCTGGTTTCAGGTGAGAAATCCGTAACCGAGCTTGAAGAGCTGCTGTCCGCGCGCCAGGCTGCTGTGTCACAGCAATTGTCCCGTTTACGCCTAGAGGGGCTGGTAACGCCCCGCCGGGAAGGCAAGGCGATCTATTATCGTCTGGCGGATGACCGCCCGCGTCGTATGCTCGAAGTGGTCTACGAGCTGTTCTGCAACGACGACAAAGGCTGAATTCACAGCCTTTGAGCGCCCATTACGATCCGCTTGAACAACGTTGGTAGCTGCCCGCCAGAGCGCGCAGCATGTCGGAATACTGTGTCACGCCCGGGTCAAAGGCGACACCCATAGGGTCAATCTCATAGATCGTTGCGCCCGATCCTTCGATCGCAGTTTCGACAAGTCGCGTATCGTATTGCGGTTCAGCGAACGCGCAGGTGATTTCATCTTCAATCACCTTATCCCGCAAAGCGGCCAATCGGGCCGGACCCGGGGATGAAGCATCGCCCAGGCTGACCGATCCGGATGTTTCCAGCCCAAAGCGTTTCTCAAAATACTGATAGGCGTCGTGGAACGTGATGAACCGGTCCGTGTGCTTATCCGCCAGATCGGCGGCGATCTGTTCCTGCAATTCGGTCAACTCTGCATTCGCTGCCTGCGCATTGTCACGATAGGTCTGTGCATTTTCCGGATCTGCGGCGGCCAGGGTTTCCGCGATCTCGTTGACCCAAACACGCGCGTTTTCCGGGTCGAGCCAGGCATGGGGATCAACCCCGTCATGATCATGCGCATGGCCGTCATGATCGTCCGCATGGTCGTCATGGCCATCGGCATGATCATCGTGATCATCACCGTGGTCGTCATGATCGTCAGCGTGATCATCGTGGTCGTCATGATCGTCAGCGTGATCATCGTGGTCATCGTGGTCCGCGTGATCTTCATGGTCTTCGTGATGCGCGTCTTCCGCGACATCTCTGAACTCGTAAAGCACAGTGCCATCCACATCCAGCAAGACCACACTCCGGGCATTCTCGGACAATGCGCCAAGTGGCTTGGTCATCCACGGCGTCAGTTCTTCACCAACCCAGAACACCACATCTGCGGACTGCAACGCACGGGCTTCGGATGGCCGCATTGCATGGTTATGTGGCGACGCACCCGGCGGAATGATCAACGAGGGCTCACCCACCCCATCCATGACGCGCGCGACCAGAGAATGAACCGGCGCGATATCAGTCGCGACGTTTGGTGTTTCCGCAAAAGCTTGGCTGGCCAGACCGGCACACAGTATACACAACGCAGTTCGCGACATGATCTCTCCTAAATGATATGTTATTACATATTTCAACCGCTTGATATGCCTCACGTTATAACATATCAAGGCAAAAATTTTCGGAGCCCTACATGAGCACAGTCGGATTCAGGCAACACGATCATACCCACTGCGTTCATACCGCCATGGCCCTGGCCGAAGCCAAATGCAAAGCACAACGCCTGCAATTCACGCCCGTCCGGCGGCGCGTTCTTGAGATTCTGTTGGAAAAACACCGGGCAATGGGCGCCTATGATATCCTGAGCGTATTGTCGGCCGAAGGTATGGGCTCGCAACCCCCTGTGGTTTATCGCGCGCTGGACTTTCTGGTACAGAACGGTTTTGTGCATCGAATCGAACAATTGAACGCCTATGCCGCCTGCGCCCACCCAACGCACGACCACGTACCCGCCTTTCTGATTTGCCGGTCCTGCAAAGCCGTGGCAGAAACCGAAACAGAATTGACACAGGGCCGCCTGGGCGCTGCAGCGGATACATCGGGGTTTCAAATCGAACGGATCGTTGTCGAGGCCGAAGGTCTGTGCCCAGAATGCGCCGAGCTATGAACAGCCCCCTGATTTCATTGGACAACATATCTATCCGCGTGGATGGCAGAACGATCCTGAAAAACGTGAACGCCTCTGTCTCGGAAAATGAGATTGTCACGATTGTCGGACCCAACGGATCGGGCAAGTCGACCCTTTTGCGGGCGATGATCGGTGCGGTTTCCCCTGCCGAGGGAACAGTACACCGCGCGCCGGGCCTGCGGATTGGCTATGTACCGCAAAAGCTGGCTTTGGACGCGGCGCTTCCGCTGACGGTGCAACGGTTTCTGGGGTTGCCGAAACGCATCCCGGCCCGCGATGCGATCAACGCCCTTGATCTGGCCGGTGTACCGGACCTGCGAAACCGGCAGATGACCAAATTGTCTGGGGGGCAATTTCAACGCGTCCTGCTGGCCCGCGCCTTGCTTGAAAAGCCTCAGATATTGCTTCTGGACGAAGCAACGCAGGGCTTGGATCAACCTGGGGCTGCCGCATTTTACCAGCGAATCGAACAGGTTCGCCACGACATGGGGTGTGCGGTCGTCATGGTCAGCCACGACCTGCATGTGGTCATGGCAGCCTCGGACCGGGTGCTGTGCCTGAACGGGCATATCTGCTGCGAGGGTTCACCCCGTACGGTGGCGGATGCCCCCGAATACCGCGCCCTGTTTGGCAGCGGAACCAAGGGAACCATGGCCCTGTATCAGCACCAGCACAGCCATTCCCACGATCACGATCACCATCACGCACAGGACAAAACCCACTGATGTTGGATGATTTTATGGTTCGCGCGGCACTTGCCGGTATTGGCGTCGCAATTGCGGCCGCGCCATTGGGGTGCTTTGTGGTCTGGCGGCGCATGGCGTACCTGGGGGAGGCGACCGCGCATGCGTCGGTCCTGGGTGTTGCGCTGGCACTGGCCTTTTCGCTTCCGCTTTTGCCTGCAATCATCGCGTCAGCGCTGGCCATGGGTGTTGCCGTGACCCTGCTGCGCGGCAACGGGTTCGCCATGGATACGCTGCTGGGTGTCATCGCCCATACGGCATTGGCAGCGGGGTTGGTCACAGTCGCCCTGCTGGGCGATGTCCGGCTGGACCTGAACGCCTTTCTGTTCGGCGACATTCTGGCGGTTACCAAATCCGATCTTGCAACGATTTGGGTTGGCGGCGCATTTATTCTTGCGGTGATGATCTGGCGGTGGTCCGCCCTGTTGGTGGCGACCCTGAACCCGGATCTGGCTTACGCCTCGGGCATAGACCCAAAGCGCGAAGAAATGTGGCTGACGCTGGCCATGGCGCTGGCCGTTGCCGTTGCGATCAAGGTCGTAGGGGTCTTGCTGATCGCCGCATTGCTGGTGATCCCGGCCGCCGGGGCGCGCTCTTTGGTCAAAACACCGGAAAGCATGGCGTTTTTTGCAGCCGCCATCGGCTCTTTGGCGGCGTTGGGGGGATTGGGCGGGGCCTACCTTGCAGACACCCCTGCCGGGCCAAGCATCGTTTGCGCAGCGGCGTTGATCTTTGTCGTAACCGCCCTTTTGGCCCCACTTGTGCGCCGCGATTGACGTATCTGAAAATTCTGGCTCATATTGGGGATAACTGCTAAGCATCACTAAACTAACACTTATGGAGAATCCGATGATCCGCGTAATTCTGATTGGGCTGGCCATGTTTACCCTTGCTGCCTGCGAAACCACCAAAGGTGCCGGCAAAGACATTGAAAAGGCCGGTGACGCAATTCAGGGTGCGGCCACGGATGTGCAGCAAAGTTTCTGAACCACGTAAAAAGATAGAAAACCTAAGGCATCCTCTCTTTGGATCGCCGCTGATACCTTCGCCTGAAGTACAGGTTTTCTGAACGCGGCATTGTTTTTCTGATAGGCTTCCGGGGCTCTTGTGCAAACACAAGAGCCCCGTTCCCTTTTCAGCGAGGGGTAGTGTGGTAGCCTGTATGAACCCGGGGTCCGGCCAAAAGAATAAGGCGCCAGGTGCGCAGACGTTGTCTTTGCACATGCCCTTACGGACAGTCCTGACGCCTTGTCGGTTCGACACGCCCGAGGCGCGCACCAAACCAGTTCCCTTGGCCTTTCAATGACCAAAGCTGCCGCTTGGTACCCGCAAGCACCTTACAGCACACGCCGACCTTCAGAGGGTGGACCGCCTGCTACGGACAAGATGCCCGACACAGTCAATCACCCACCGGTAAGTCATTGCAGTTAAGGGTAAATCCGAAAACTCACCGTCACCGCCCTGACGTCCCCGGCCTTGGCGCTCCACTCAGGTTCCTGAGAACCCTTGTGGTGAACAGACTGTTACATTCAGATCTTTTTCCGACAAGAAAATAGCACTGCAGCATGAAAATTTGACGGGGATAAGATGTTGATATCTGACTGGAGAATGATGTGGACAACTCTAGAATGCGCGACATTGGGCTGGGTTGGTGCCGGAAAACTTGCTCAGCTACGCGGCAATCGAGTTTTCGCCATTTCTGCAGACGCAAAGGTCTGAATATGATCTTTTGAGTTAGTTTTGCAGGGGTTTCGCCGCGTTGGCCGCCTCAATCCTTCGAATCGTACACCCGAGGTCCTGAAGGGGCAGTTAAACAGCCGCCTGGCAAGAGGCGTGAAAAACTCCTGAAATGGAACCGGGACCGGACGGCACCTTTGTCACCGCGCGCGAGATCGCGCTGAAGGTTCGCGAGATCCAGATGACCCGCGCCGAGGAACGCCGCATTCCGGCGCAGGGCGGTCTGAACCTTGTCGCGAGCGATGAACTGGCCGCCCGGCCCGCCTCCTCCCTGTGGAGACGCTGGTTCCAATTTTGAGAAGCGCTCCGACCCGACCGGGATTACCTACTACGCGCTGTGAAAATCCACAGCCAGTACCCCCTACAGACCGATCGGGCCGAAGACGCTTCAGTTCACCTGACGTTCCAGAACGGTACTGTAGGTCGTTCCGCTACGCAGGCTACGGAAATCCGCATAGATCTTGCCGTCTTGATATCGGGCATCAATCAACGCATTTGCGCCAATCACAAGCGGCGAGGTTTCGATAATCCCGATGGCGCCCGAACCATCCAGGCTGATGGTTCCAGTGGCCTCATTCTCATTCCAGCCGGTATCGCCTTCGCGCCGCCATTTGCTGGGCCCCCAAAAGACGTTGCCCTCCTGGATCTGAACATCCAGCATCCATTCGGCCTGATTGAATCGCGGCTCATCACCCCGGTAGAAATGACTGGGCTGAACGGTCGTATACGTCCCCAGCCAAATCCCACGCAGATCGGGCGTGGTATCAGCCGAAACAGCGGCTCCAAGGGTGAGGCTCGTGGCCAGAGCGGCTGCTCCGACAGTCTTATATCTGGTCATGGGCTCTCTCCTTCTCATACGACCGTTGCTGGCCTGCTGAACAGATTGGGAGAGCTTTGCGACCTTACAAGTTACCTGAGGGAAAGTTCATAAAGGGTTTAGGTGAGCGTTAGATGCGGTTTGCGCTCAGGCCCAGGCCATCGCGGTTCCAAGGATGACCAGAGCGATGCCAAACGCCTCACGATATGGGAAGTTTTCGCCGAGCAGAAAGAACGAGGCGATGGCGATCAGAACGACCTCAGCCCCAAGAATGCCGGTATAGATGATGCCCAGCCGTTCCTCGCGCAGCGCGGCGAGTTCGAGCGTCGCCCCGGCCAGCAGGGTCGCGACGATCAGCAGGCCGAGACCCACACCGGGGATTTTCCACCAGAACTTCATCGCGATCATGGCCACGGAATAGAGACCCGCCGACCCGAGGGCGATAAGAGGGATCATGGATGTGGACATAGGGGCCTCCTGCAGAGGGTTCCGTGAGGTCAAGTGTAACAGGAGGGAGCGGTTGGGGCTGTGAGGTGGGTCACAGTTAGATGGTTGATGGTAAAAGTCTGTCCGTCAAGCGCTTGCACTTGCCGTTTGACCTCCATAACTCTTGCGGCGGAAATTTAACTCAGTCCTCAATAAAATGAGAGAAAAAACAAGAAATGAGTAAGACAGACAACCTGCCTCGCGTAAGGATCAAAAAAAAGAAGGGGCACTACCATTCTTTTTCCCTAAATTTTGGAAAATCTTATTCTACAGTGCAAAACGAGGAGCTGGAAAACTTATTGAAACTCTGTGACGATTGGACTGCATTTGCGATTTCGTTCTTAGACTTTATTCCATTGCTAACCGCAGTTGGTTATTTTCAGGTAGATCAGAATCTAGATAGTGAAGTTGTAGATTACCTGCGTTCAGTGGCAATTTCGCATGAAGAAAACCTAGGGGAAGCCGATGACGAATCGGAATTAAGCTTCATCATCCATGAAGACAGCTTAGAGTTTGTAACATCTAGATTGAAAACCACCCGGCATATGCTTCGTGCAGCGAAGACTTTGAGGAAATCAGTTCTCGGATCACTGATTTCTGAATTCGACTTCTTGTTGCTTCGTTTTCTTGAAATATGTGCGGTTTCTCATCCGGAAAAGTTTGTGGATTTCGGCGAACAGGTGACCTTGGGTGAAATCAAAGATTACCAAACAATCCAAGAACTAGTCGAAGAAAGAGCGCGCAAAAAGATTTCAATGAAACTTCGTGAGAGCCACACCGACGTAATTGATTGGGTGATGCGCACATTCTCAATAACATCAGACTTGACGGGGCATAAATCCGATCAGATATTCAGGGATTTTATTGAAGTATGTCAACGTCGCCATCTTATTGCCCACAACGGCGGAATAGTAAATGAGCTGTATTTGAACAATTGCCAACGCGCCGGCCTTAAAAGTGACGCGCTTCCCAACATTGGCGAAGAGGTTAAACTTGACGGATCTTATTTAAGAAAATCAGCCACAAGAGTTTACCTTACAGGATACTATATTCTGCAAATGTATATGCAAAAATATTTTAGGAATGATTTTGATGAAATTAGCGGCAATATGCTGGGTACATCCCACGATTTTCTGGTAAACGGTTACACGAAAATTTGTCAGCGGATATGCGAGTTCGCCGAGAAATCAAGCAAGAAGTTGGACAACGAAACAAAGCTGTCGATAGCAGTCAATAGAGCACTTTGCGAATTGCACGATCCCAAGAAAAACAGCGACGAACAACTGGCTGCAGCGAATGGCGTACTCAAAGACTATGATTGGTCCGTAACTACACCCGTTTTCGACCTCGCATTGGCATGCGTCCGCCGAGACTTCTCCAGAATCCTAGAGTTGGCGGTTTTGGCGGAGAAAGCAGGAGTGAAGTACGATGAGGCTAGAACATGGGCGGTATTTAAAGAAGCGCGTGAAATAGATGGGTTCTTAGACTGTTTCCCGGCATCACCCTTACAAATTCCAAAACTCGAAGAGACTATTGATACGTAGAATGACGGGAAGCCGAGTCGAACTCCAAATGGAACAAGCTGGCTGAAGTCCAGCTTGTCCCTTGGCTTTTTAGCTGTCCATCTTCAACGCTGAAATAAACGCCTCCTGCGGGATATCCACCTTCCCGAACTGGCGCATCTTCTTTTTACCCGCCTTCTGCTTGTCCAGCAGTTTGCGTTTCCGCGTGGCGTCGCCTCCGTAGCACTTCGCGGTCACGTCCTTGCGCAAGGCCGAGAGGGTCTCGCGGGCGATGACCTTGCCTCCGATGGCGGCCTGGATCGGGATTTTGAACATGTGACGCGGGATCAGGTCTTTGAGCTTTTCGCACATCGCCCGGCCCCGCATCTCGGCCCGGTCGCGGTGAACCATGGTCGACAGCGCATCCACCGGTTCGTCATTCACCAGCACCGACATCTTGACCAGCGCGTCCTCGGTATAGCCGGTCATCTGATAGTCGAATGACGCGTAACCTTTTGTTACCGATTTGAGCCGATCATAGAAATCGAACACCACTTCGTTGAGAGGCAGGTCATAGACAACCATGGCGCGGCTGCCCGCATAGGTCAGGTCCATCTGGATGCCGCGGCGGTCCTGACACAGCTTCAGCACGTCGCCCAGGAATTCGTCCGGAACCAGGATGGTCGCCTTAATGCGCGGCTCCTCGATATGATCGACCTTGGAGGGGTCGGGCATGTCGGCGGGGTTGTGCAGCTCGATCATCTCGCCGTCTTTCATGTAGACGTGATAGATCACCGAGGGCGCAGTGGTGATGAGGTCAATATCGTATTCGCGTTCGATGCGGTCGCGGATGACCTCAAGGTGCAAAAGCCCGAGGAAACCGCAGCGGAAGCCAAAGCCCAGCGCGGCAGAGGTTTCCATCTCAAAGCTAAAGCTGGCGTCATTGAGCGCCAGTTTGTCGATCGCATCACGCAGGTCTTCGAATTCGGAACTGTCGACAGGGAAGAGGCCACAGAATACGACGGGTTGTGCGGGTTTGAAGCCTGTCAGAGCCTCTTCGGCACCATTGCGGTCATTGGTGATGGTGTCACCAACGCGGGTGTCGCGGACCTGTTTGATCGAGGCCGTCAGAAAGCCGATCTCACCGGGGCCGAGGCTATCGACCATCTCCATCTCGGGGCGGAAGACGCCGACGCGGTCGACATGGTGCAGGGTATTGTTCGACATGAACTTGACCCGCATCCCCTTTTTCAGCGTGCCGTCCATGATGCGGACCAGAACGATGACGCCAAGATAGGCGTCGTACCACGAATCCACCAGCATCGCCTTGAGCGGCGCGTCCAGATTGCCTTTTGGGGCAGGCAGATGGGTGACGATGGATTCCAGCGTCTCATGAATGCCCTGCCCGGTCTTGGCGCTGACCTGAATGGCATCCGTTGCGTCAATGCCGATCACATCCTCGATCTGTTCGGCCACGCGGTCACAATCGGACGCGGGCAGGTCGATCTTGTTCAATACCGGCACAATCTCATGATCGGCGTCGATGGCCTGATAGACATTCGCCAGCGTCTGCGCCTCGACCCCTTGGGTGGAGTCGACAACCAGCAACGAGCCTTCGACCGCGCGCATGGACCGTGAGACCTCATAGGCAAAGTCCACGTGGCCGGGGGTGTCGATCAGGTTCAGCACGTATTTCTCGCCATTGTCGGCGGTATAGTCGATGCGGACCGTGTTGGCCTTGATGGTGATGCCGCGCTCGCGCTCGATATCCATGCTGTCGAGCAGCTGTTCCTTCATGTCGCGATCCTTGACCGTTCCGGTCTCTTGGATGAGCCGGTCAGCAAGGGTGGATTTGCCATGGTCGATATGCGCGACGATGGAGAAATTGCGGATATGGGCGAGGTCTGTCATAGCGACGGGATATGGTTCGAAAACGGGCGCTGGTCAAGGTGGGACGGTGCAGCACGAAACCCTTAGTTTTTCTGGTTAGCCCGATAGGCTGACAATCCGACTACTCATCCATCATAACATCAAAATCTGACCACCCATCAGGCCAGCCCGTTCTTGATCAGTTCAGCGTTCATCCAATGTGTCTCGCTTTGGACATGATCTTCGCGAACATATTTGGCGAGATGAGTTGGCATATCCCGTTCAGCGAAGGCAGCAGCGGTTCGCACCACAAACCCCTCTTGCGTCGTCAGGTTCAGGTTGGAAATCACATCTTCTGCAATGTCGTTTGAGAAAACACCCCGATAGAGCTGCGGGACGGGCACCACACCAAGTTCAGCGAAGCGGGTCAGCGTCGCATCCCACGATTGGACTTCGTCGCCTTTCACCCATGCAAAGCCCAGAAAATATGTCGGCAATGCCGCATAGGCGATGGAATGGCGGGCAAAAAGATACTCGCCAACGATCCGCTCATCCTTGGACAGCTGTGGGGAAACACCCGCCGCAAACGCCTTTATCCAATCACGCGAAGGATGGTATCGGGCATCCAGGCTACGCGGGTGGCAACCGCCTGCGTGAATCGTGGTATTTTCACCGTCCATTTTCTCGGTGCACACAACCTCTTTCGCAGCAATCAAAGCACTAACATCCGACATGATCTTATCGTCGTTTGTGGCGCCGGGAGATTGCGGCAAGTGAAAAGTGCGTCCGTATTTCTTGAGCATAATCAGTATCAAAATTGATCTATCAGGCAAGCATCGGGTTACTAAAGGCAACAATTGCGACTTACGCAATCACTTTTTCAAACCAAGTGATTGATCCGCATCGCAACTTGCACAATACTCACGCGCAAGCTGAGAGGGGCACAGATTCCTCCGGGCGGGCGAAAACGAGGCATGAGCATGAAACAGTTCCTACTAATTGCACTTTGTGCAACTTCCACTTTGGCGATGGCTCCTCAGGTGGCTGAGGCCGCGGCGATCAAGCGCGCGTGTTTGGCGTCGGACCGCACAGCGGCGACGCGGGCGCGGTGCAGCTGCATTCAGCAGGTGGCCAATCAGGCCCTGACGCGCAGCGATCAGAAAACCGTGGCCAAATGGTTTAAAGACCCCCATCAAGCGCAGGTGCTGAAGATGTCGCAGACAGAGCGTGATGACGCGCTGTGGGATCGCTATCGGAACTTTGGCCAACTGGCGCAGGCCGTTTGTAACTAAGCGGGCCTCGCTCCTTGACCTGACCGGCGCTGCGCCCCAGAAAAGGCGCAGTGAAAGGTGCATGTGATGGTTATGAAAGGGCTAAGCCTGCGTGGGCTCGAAGTGTTCGAGGCGCTGGCGCGGACGGGTTCGGTGGCGCAGGCGGCCGAGATCACAGGCCTGAGCCAACCATCGGTCAGCCAGCAATTGCGTAATCTTGAAAACGTTCTGGGAACCGAGCTAGTCGATCATGGGCGACGCCCGATGCGCCTGACGCAGGCAGGGCGCAGTTTTCTGACCCGGACCGAGACGATACTGGCCGAGCTGCAGATGGCCCAAAGCGAGCTGACCGTGATGGACCTGGGGCATCTGACCACCCTGTCCATCGGGTTGATCGACGATTTCGACAATGACCTGACGCCGCGACTGGCCACCTTGCTGGCCGACAGCCTGACCCGGTCGAAATTCAAGCTGATCACCCTGCCCAGCCTTGAGATTTTCGAAGAACTTGAATCTCAGCGTCTGCATCTGGCGGTCTCGGCCCACAGCGGCGAAGTACTGGAAGGGGTGGTAGAATATCCTCTGGTACAGGACCCGTTCATTCTGGTGGCCCCGAAGGGGGCGGTTGATGCAACACGGGACCTGCCCTTTCTGCGCTATGCCCGCGAGCAGCTGATCAGCCGCCAGATTGAGGCGCATCTGGCGCGACAACAGCTGGAGTTCGAGGAACGGTTCGAGATTGGCTCACATCTGGCTATGATGGCGATGGTGGCGCAGGGCCTGGGCTGGGCGATCACGACGCCGCTGGGCTATATGCGGGCGGCGCGGTTTCATGACGGAATGGATGTGCACCCTGCCCCGTTCGGAGAATCCTCGCGCATGATTTCCCTGTTCACCCGCACCGACTGGTCCGATCAGGTTCCGCAAGAGGTTGCGGGAATGATTCGCCGGCTGATGCGCAGTCAGATCGTTGACCCGGCGTTGGCGCATCTGCCTTGGCTCAGCGATCGGTTAAAGGTGATGGGCTAGGCGCTCAGATGCCTGTGCAGGCCTTCGACCGCTGTTTCGATCAGGTCCAGCACCCCGTCAAAATCACGCGTGTAATACGGGTCGGGCACATGATCCGCGCCGGTATGCGGTGCGAAATCGGTCAGCAGGTGAACGGGGGTGTCGCTGCCTTCTGGTCGCAGGTCTTCGATATCCGCAACGTTGCTTGTATCCATACCAATGATCGTGTCGAACCGGTGAAAATCCTCGGCGATGAACTGCCGCGCGCGCAGGTCATCCAGCGGAATGCCACGCGCCCGCGCCGCGGCCTGCATCGGCCCGTAAGGCGGATCGCCGATATGCCAGCCTGACGTCCCGGCGCTGTCGGTGGCGAAATGCGGTGCACGGGCGCGAAAAGCGCCTTCGGCAGCGGGGGAACGGCAGATATTGCCCAGGCAGACAAACAGGATACGGTGAGTCATGAACCAAGGTGTAGCGTGAAGGGCAAAGATGGGAAAGATCGTCATTCTGACCGGGGCCGGGATTTCTGCTGAAAGCGGGTTGGGGACGTTTCGCGACGCGGGCGGCCTGTGGGCCCAGCACCGGATCGAGGATGTCGCCACCCCCGAGGGCTTTGCCCGCAACCCGGCGCTGGTTCACGAGTTTTACAACGCCCGCCGAGTGCAGGCCGCCAAGGCCCTCCCCAATGCGGCGCATAAGGCGTTGGCACGGCTGCAAGGGGACTGGCCTGACGAAGTGGTGATCGTCACCCAGAACGTCGACAACCTGCATGAAACAGGCGGGGCCGAGCGTGTGGTTCATATGCACGGCACTTTGGGCGGGGCACTGTGCGCGGCCTGCGATCACCGCTGGGCCGCACCGCCCGAAATGGCGGTGGATGAACCCTGCCCCGTTTGCAAAGCCCCGACCGCCCGTCCAGACGTGGTCTGGTTCGGCGAGATGCCCTATGATATGGATACGATCTATGATCACCTGGCCTCGGCTTCGGTCTTTGCCGCCATTGGCACGTCCGGTCAGGTCTACCCCGCTGCCGCCTTTGTGCATGAGGCCCGCATGTCGGGCGCCGAAACCATCGAGTTAAACCTGAAACCATCGACCGGCGCATCCGGTTTTGACAAGGTTGTCCTTGGCCCGGCGACAGAAACGGTGCCGCATTGGGTCGATGGGCTGCTGGGCGCGCGTTAACGGCGAAACCGGCAGACACAGTCAGGGTTTAGTGTTTATGATGACGGCAAAACAAGCCCGGAGCCCCCTATGACAGACCCCCAGACCCCTCGCAGCGAAATCCTTGATGACGGCAGCCAGACGGGCCGGGATGCGCTTGGCGATCAACTGGCGAACCTGTGGTGGACTTTCCTTCTGCGCGGGTTGCTGGCCGGGGCGCTTGGGGTCGCAGCCCTGTTCTGGCCGACGAACAGCATCGCGATGCTGTTGCGACTGGTTGGCCTGCTGCTGATCCTTGACGGCGGCCTGACCCTGCTGGGCTTTGGACGGCGCGGCCTGATCGGCGGTGTCGGCATCGGTGCTTTGCTGATCGGGCTGGTGCTGCTGATCTGGCCCGAAGGAGTGGCGCGGCTGACCTTCTTCCTGCTGGGCGCATGGGCGCTGATCGTGGGGGTGGGATCGCTGCTGGCGTGGCGACAAATGCCTGACCGGAACCCGGACGCCCCGACGATACGCAACTCGGGGATTGTGGCGTTAGTGATCGGGCTGGTCCTGATCTTCTGGCCCGGCAGCGGCATGGTGGCCCTGGGATGGGCGATTGCTTTCTCGGCTCTGGCTTTTGCGGCCGTGATGTTCTTTCTGACCGTGCGGTTCAAACGCGCCCATGACCGCGTGGCGATGCGCGTGGTCAACCGCTGACCCCGATACCGCAACGGCAACAGGCCGGGCAAAGCCCGACCTGACGCATGGATGACGGCCGCTACGCGGCCCGAAGACAGGCGTGGCCTCAGTTCGAGCCGTGGCCGCCCTTGTCCTGACGTTCAAGGTCGACCGGAATCTCGATTTCAACTTCGCCTGCTTTTTCGAAAATCAGGGTTACGGGAACCGCTGCGCCCTGCTCAAACGGTGCCGTCAGACCCATGAACATGACGTGATCGCCCCCGCGTTGCAGCATGTGGGTTTCCCCGGCCGGGATCACGAAACCCTCTTCGACATGGGTCATCTTGGCAACGCCGTTTGCGTCGATCAGGTGGGTGTGCAGTTCGACCCGCGCGGCGGCATCCGATTCAACGCCGACCAGCCTGTCATCGGCCTCGCCCGCGTTTTGAATCATCATGAAGGCCGCGCCGGCCTTGGCCGTTTTGCCGGATGACCGGGCATAGGCATCGTCAACGGTGATTGTGTCTTGGGCAAAGGCGGCAGTGGCCAGGGTGGCGGCGGCCAGGGTGGCCAGCAGTTTGGATGTGAGGGACATTGTGCCTCTCCTTCATAAATATCTGATTGGGTTGAAGAGTGAATCAGATCAAAACAGGAGGCGCGCGCGCGGGCCTGCGCGGAACAGGCAAGGCGATCAGATTTCCGGCACAGCGTAGCGGCGCTGGTTGCGCGGTTCGCGGCGTATGTGGAACCGCAAGCGCCGCCACAATGACAGCCCCCAGCAGGTTCACAGCATATTCAGGACAGAAATGCGGGGCTTTGGTTGGCTGGCCTTCCGCGTCACTGTAGACAACCACCGGTCCGGACCCGGTACAGAGAACCATCTGCCCCACCGCCCGGTTCATTCCACGCGATGCGGCAACACCTTGCCCCGTCAGAATGACAAGCAGCGAAAGCCCCAAAGGCAGAATTCTGTTCAGAACGGGTTTCATCCTGCCCCGATATAGGCCGGGGGCAAAGCGGGCTTCAAGCGCATTCGGGTGCGTCAGAAGCCCGCCATCAGAAGTTTTCTGTCACCTGTCCGGCTCGGGACGTTTGACTGACCCTTTGGTCATGCTCGTGTGCAGTCGGTTCACCTGACGCTGCATTCGAACACATGCCCCAAGGGTCTTGCCAAAGAAGGTAGCCAACAGGGAAAAATAACCTGAAGATTTAAAAGACATGAGAGCTAACTCCGCCAGATGAATATGACTAAACATAAGTCGGACGGGGCCATGTGTATGTGAACAATATCACGTGCCTGATGAATTTATTTCCACATCGAGAACAAACAAAGCATCTGGGCAAAAGAAAGGCCCCGTACCACGCGGTACAGGGCCTGAATTTCCAGCAGTGAAACAGGGCTTAGGCCGCGGCTTGTGCCTTGGCGATTTCCTTTTTCACTTTCAGTGCGTTGTCGGACAGCTCATCGTCCTTGGCTTTGGCCAGGAACGCATCCAGACCACCGCGGTGATCAACCGAACGCAGGGCAGCCGCCGAGATGCGCAGCTTGACGCCACGACCCAGAGTTTCCGACTGCAGGGTAACGTCGTTCAGGTTGGGCAGAAAACGACGACGAGTTCTGTTTTTGGCGTGGCTGACATTGTTGCCAGTCATCGGGCCTTTTCCGGTCAGTTCGCAACGGCGCGACATGGTTTCTTCCTTTGTCTCTAGAGGCCGGGCAAGATGCCCTCGGCCAAATCACAAGGGGCGCAACCCGAAGTCGCGCCCGAAAACTGGTTGGATGCGTGTAGTGGGAATCGCCAGAAGGGTCAAGACAGGCAAAGCGGATTCTTTGGTTTTGCCCGCACAACATTCAGCTCAGGCCCGCCAGCATCTGCTCCGCTGCCAGCGCAGGGCTGAGACGCCCTTGCGAAACCTCGGTATTCAGACGTTCCATTTCCGCCTTGGCCTGCGCCGTGTCCAGACGCGCCAGCAGGGAATGACGGACCTCTTGGCCGAACCAATACCGTGCCTGCGCGGCCCTGTTGGCTTCCCAATGGCCGTTGTCGCGACGCCATTTGGTCAGCGCCTGCATTTCCTCCCACGCGTGCTCCAGCCCGTGTTCTTCAACCGCGGAAACGGTCATCGCCTTGGGAAAGGTTTCGGGGTCCTGCGGACGTTTGCGCAACAGACGCAGGGCACCAGCATAATCGGCGCAAGTGCGGGTGGCGGCAGCCTTCAGATCTCCGTCTGCTTTGTTGACCAATATCATGTCGGCCATTTCCATGATGCCGCGCTTGACGCCCTGCAATTCGTCCCCGCCTGCCGGGGCCAGAAGCAGCAGAAACAGATCAGACAATTCCGCGACCACGGTTTCGGATTGCCCGACGCCCACGGTCTCAATCAGGACCACATCGAAATCAGCCGCCTCGCACAGGGCAATCGCTTCGCGGGTGCGACGGGCGACGCCGCCCAGGTGGTTTTGGCTGGGCGATGGGCGGATAAAGGCGTTCTTGTCGCGGGACAGGCGTTCCATCCGGGTTTTGTCCCCCAGAATCGACCCACCCGACCGGGCCGAGCTGGGATCGACCGCCAGAACCGCAACCCGCAGCCCCTGCGCCGTCAGCATCATGCCAAAGCTTTCGATGAAGGTGGATTTTCCCACCCCCGGTGTGCCTGACAGCCCGATACGCAGCGATTGCCGCCCGGCCTGCGCCAGGTGCGTCAGCAATTCGACTGCCTGCGCCCGATGATCGGCGCGGCCGCTTTCGACCAACGTGATCGCACGCGCCAACGCGCGGCGCTCTCCGTTCAAAATCCTGTCGCCCAGGCTATCCATTTCCATTTCGACCCCGATCTTTTGCGGCACGACTACTTGCCGCCGCCGGGGGTGGTTTGTCCAGCCCAGAGCGGTCAGGAATCCTGTCAGATGCAGATTGTTCGATTGAATGTGTTGCTGGTGGTCCTCTGTCCCTTGCATCATCCTCCGGGCTGACCGGCCAACAGTGGAACTGGACCTCTGCCAGCAGTTGGCGGATAAAGCCTGAATGACAATACGCCTGCCCATCGACGATGCCATTCCTGATCTGCTCAAGGCCCTGACCACCGCAGGCCGCGCGGTTTTGCAGGCCCCACCGGGGGCAGGCAAGACAACGCGTGTGCCACTGGCGATGCTGGGCGCAGGTTTGTGTCGCGGGAAAATCGTGATGTTGGAACCCCGCCGTCTGGCGGCACGCGCCGCCGCCGAGCGCATGGCCGAAACGCTGGGCGAGCGCGCGGGCCAAACCGTCGGATACCGCGTGCGGGGCGACGCGAAAGTATCGAAACAGACGCGAATCGAAGTGGTGACCGAAGGCGTCCTGACCCGGATGCTGCAATCCGAGCCTGACCTGCCCGGTGTCGGCGCGGTGATTTTCGACGAATTCCACGAACGCTCGCTGAACGCCGATCTGGGGCTGGCCCTGTGCCTTGAGGTCACCGGCGCGCTGCGGGACGATCTGATCCTGCTGGCGATGTCGGCAACACTGGATGCCGAACCGGTGGGCCAATTGATGAGCGCGCCGTTGGTGACGTCCGAAGGGCGCAGCTATCCTGTAGAAACGCGCTGGCTGGATCGCCCATTGGGCGCGCAGGCGCGGCGGCTGGATGCGCTGGTCGATCTGGTGGCGCAGGCCGAGCGGGACACGCGCGACACAGGCGGCGGAATACTGGTGTTCCTGCCCGGCGAGGGTGAAATCCGGCGGGCCGAGGCCGCCCTGACCAGCCGTCTGCCCAAGGATTGCGAGATACGGCCCCTGTTTGGTGCCCTGCCCTTTGCCGCCCAGCGCGCGGCGATTGGACCGGTCGAGATCGGGCGCAAGGTGGTGCTGGCAACGTCGATTGCCGAAACCTCGCTGACCATTCCCGATATCCGCGTGGTGGTGGACATGGGACAGGCGCGGCGGGCGCGGTTCGATCCGGGATCAGGCATGTCGCGGCTGGTGACGGAACGGGTGACGCGGGCCGAGGCCACGCAGCGGGCAGGCCGCGCGGGCCGTGTGGCCGAAGGAGTATGTTACCGCCTGTGGTCACGGGGCGAAGAAGGGGCGCTTTCCGCCTATCCTCCTGCCGAGATCGGGGCCGCCGACCTGACCGGGCTGGCGTTGGAACTGGCCCTGTGGGGGGCCGAGCCGGACGATCTGGCTTTTCTGACACCCCCACCTGACGGCACCATGACCGAGGCGCGCAGCCTTCTCGCGATGCTGGGCGCATTGGATGGCAAAGGGCGGATCACCGATCACGGGCGGGCCTTGTCCGCACTGCCCTTGCATCCGCGATTGGGGCATATGCTGGTACGAGCCGGATCTGACGCCGCACCGCTGGCCGCGCTGATGGCCGAGCGTGACCCGCTCAGGGGCGCGCCGGTTGATATGCTGCTACGGCTCGAAGCGTTGCGCGACCTGCGTGTGTTTCAACGCAACCGGGTGTGGCAGGTGAATGCGGGCGCGGTGGAGCGGATCAAATCCGAGGCCAAACGGCTGGGTAGACAAGGCGGTTCGGGCGACTATAGCCCGGCCCAGATGGCCGCGCTGGCCTATCCTGACCGGGTCGGGCAGCGCCGCAAGGGCGACGTGCCGCGCTATGTTCTGTCGGGTGGCAAGGGCGTTGTTCTGGACAGCGGCGACACGCTGGCCGCCGCGCCTTATCTGGTGGTCACGGACACCGACGGCAACCCGCGTGAGGCGCGCGTTCGGATGGCTGTCCAGATATCCGAGAGCGAAATCCGCGCGTTGTTTGCAGATCAGATCGGCTGGGCCGAGACCTGCGAGTGGTCAAAACGTGATCGCCGGGTCGTGGCCCGGCAGCAGGAAAGGCTGGGCGCTATCACGTTAGGGGATCGCGTTTGGAAGGATGTGCCCGACGATAAGGTAGCGCTGGCCATGCTGGATGGGGTGCGCGATCTGGGTTTGCGACTGAACGGGGCCGCCGCCCGGCTGGCCGCGCGGGTGGAACTGGTGCGGGCCGAGGGCGCAGACCTACCGGATTTCTCGGTCGATGGGCTGATGATGTCGCTGGAGGACTGGTTGCTGCCGATGCTGTCGGGCGTGCGCACTGCCGAGGAATGGAAACGGTTCGACCTGCTGCCCGCGCTGCGCGCCCGGCTGGACTGGAACCAGACGCAGGAACTGAACCGCCGCGCACCAGGATCGTTTGAAACGCCGCTGGGGCGCAAGGTGCCGATTGACTATGGCGGCGCGATCCCCGAAATCTCGGTTCGTCTGCAAGAGCTGTTCGGCGTCACCCGGCACCCTGTCGTTGGCGGCGAGGCATTGAAGATCACCCTGCTATCGCCCGCGCAACGCCCGATCCAGATCACCCGCGATCTGCCCGGCTTCTGGGCCGGATCGTATGAGGATGTCCGCAAGGACATGCGCGCGCAATACCCCAAGCACCCCTGGCCCGAAGACCCGACACAGGCCGACCCGACCTTGCGGGCCAAACGGCGCAAGTGACCCCGATTTCCGACAGAAAGTAAGCGTATATTAAGGGACACGTTGATAGACCCAAGTTTCATTGTTATGTCTCTACGGCTCAAGACAGGATTTGCACGGGTTTTAGAATATATGTCGACATGGCTGCGAAAAATCTGGGAAGGCATCGCCCGCCCCATGGTGTTGCGCCCCAAACGGGTGCAATTCGCGGCCCTATGCGTACGAGAAACCGACGACGGTAAAGAGGTTTTGTTGATCACCAGCCGCGACTCGGGTCGCTGGATCATCCCCAAAGGCTGGCCGATTGACGGAAAAGAAGGGGCGGAAACCGCCCTGCAAGAGGCGTGGGAAGAGGCCGGTGTTCGGCCTGAACGGTATGAGCGTGAGGCGCTTGGTCAATTCACCTATGACAAGATCCTGAAAGATGGGACCGCGCAGCAGGTTCAGACAAATGTCTACTACGTCGCGGTAAAAGAATTGGCGGATCAATATCCTGAGGCCGGTGAGCGTCAGCGCAGTTGGGTATCGCCTGATATCGCGGCAGAACGCGTTCAGGAACCCGGGCTGAGTACCCTACTGCTGAGCCTGTAACCCGGTCGCGACATTTTTATGACAGTCCGGTTGCCAAACGGCCCGGAACCCGATAGCTGCGCCGGTCAAGTCAAACAGCCCTTAAAAAAATGCCCATGCCAAACCTGAACGCCAAATCCCGCTGGCAAGCGCTGGATACTGACCTGCACCGAATTTCACGGGTCGAAAATGCCAACGCTCATGTGGCGCGCCCTTTGCTGGCGCCCGGAATCGCGCTGGCCTTTATCGCATTGGCCGGGCTGGTTGCCGCAGTGCTGTTCGGTCAGGCGGATGGTGGCCTTATCGTTGCTGCGGCGGCGGCCTTCGGGGCCTATATGGCGATCAATATCGGCGCCAATGACGTAGCAAACAACATGGGTCCTGCGGTCGGTGCAAATGCGCTGACGATGGGCGGGGCGATCGTCATTGCCGCCATCGCCGAAAGTGCCGGTGCGCTGCTCGCAGGTGGTGATGTGGTGTCGACCATTTCCAAGGGGATCATTGATCCCAACTCGGTACAGAACAGCGATGTGTTCGTCTGGGCGATGATGGCGGCGCTGATCTCATCGGCGATGTGGGTCAATCTGGCCACTTGGGTCGGCGCACCCGTTTCGACCACACATTCGGTTGTTGGTGGTGTCATGGGGGCCGGAATTGCCGCCGCGGGCCTAAGCGCAGTCAGTTGGGGCACGATGAGCGCGATTGCAGCCAGCTGGGTTATCTCACCTGTTCTGGGCGGCGCAATCGCCGCCGGGTTTCTGGCCCTGATCAAAACCAAGGTCCAATATCAGGACGACAAAATCGCGGCCGCGCGCCGCTGGGTGCCGATCCTTGTGGCGGTGATGGCCGGGGCGTTTTCCACTTATCTGGCCGTAAAGGGCCTGAAACGCATCGTTAAGGTTGATATCGAGATCGCGCTGCTGATCGGCCTGACCACAGGCTTTCTGGTCTGGGCTGTCACTGTCCCCTGGGTGCGGCGCAAGTCCGAAGGCATGGAAAACCGAACGCGATCCCTGAAAGCGCTGTTCGGCCTGCCGCTGGTCATCTCGGCCACGTTTCTAAGCTTTGCGCACGGCGCAAACGACGTGGCCAACGCGGTCGGTCCACTGGCCGCCATTGTGCACACGGCCGAATTTGGCGATTTCGCCTCAAAAGTGGCCATTCCGAACTGGGTCATGGTCATCGGTGCCTTCGGCATTTCCTTCGGCCTGTTCCTGTTTGGGCCCAAGCTGATCCGAATGGTCGGCAGTCAGATCACCAAGTTGAACCCAATGCGTGCATTTTGCGTAGCGCTGTCGGCGGCGATCACGGTGATTGTAGCCAGCTGGCTGGGCCTGCCTGTCAGTTCGACCCATATTGCGGTTGGGGCCGTGTTCGGCGTTGGGTTTTACCGCGAATGGCACTCGGACCGGCGCTGGAAGAAATCGAACAGCCATCGCCCGCCCGAACGCCGATTGGCACGCGAGGAACATCAGCGACGCAAGCTGGTGCGGCGTTCGCATTTCATGACCATTGTGGCCGCCTGGGTTATAACCGTTCCGGCCGCCGCGTTGATGTCCGCTGCAATCTTCTGGGTGTTGACCGCCTTTACCTGAATCGTCTCAACCAAAGATCTGATCAGGCTTCAGGGCTGTGCCCGGTTGCTGTTCGATCAGGCGCAGGACTTTGGCACAAATCGGCGTCGGCGTACCGGTTTCGGCACCGATGCGAATGATCTCTCCCTGCAGGCTGTCGATCTCGGTCGGACGGCCCGCCGCCAGATCATACGCCATCGAGGTCCGCGCGCTTGGGTCGATGGTCAGCATACGGGCCGCGATCCGGGTGAACAGCGGTGTCGGCAGGCGCAGGATATGCGGTGTCATCCAGGCGGGTAGCGGTGTGGTCGAGGCAACGGGATGACCCGCAACCTTGAGAACACACAGGGCCTCGGCCATCTGATCGGCCATCAGGCGACGCCAGTTTCGGTTCAGCAATTGTTCTTTCAGCGTCAGCCCCGACAGCGCGTTCAGCGCATTGTTGAGGTTGATCACCAGCTTGCCCCATTGCACAGCCTCAATGTCATCGCGTTCGACAACAGGCAGTTCAGCGCTGCTGAGCGTTTGACCCATCCCGCCGGGGCCACTTTGGATGACGATCTCACCCGATGTGGCGCGGTGAAAACTGGCCGGGGCGGACGGCACGACGTTAAAGGGCACCATGCCTGCACACACGTCGTGATCGGGCAGAGCCGCGCGCAGGGTACGGGCGTTTTCCATGCCGTTTTGCCAGGACAGTATCGGGGTGGATTTCGGCGCGTATTGCGTGATCTGACCGGCCATTTCTGCTGTCGCGCCGGTTTTCACCGTGACAATGACCACCTCAGCGCCATTCAGGCAGACCGGGTCTTGCGTCAGGGTCAGATCACCCGCGACAACATGGCGGCGAAGGCCCGCGAAATCGGTTACCGTCAGCCCCTTCTCCTGGATCGGGTTCAGAATGCGCGGACGGCCCAACAGGGTCACGTCATGCCCTGCATCCGCCAGCAGTGCCCCGCAATAGCACCCTATGCTGCCTGCGCCAGCTATCACGATCTTCATTGGTGCCCCCCCGTTGTTGCGGAAAGGATCACCGGGACCGGATGTCCGGGCAAGCCGTGCCCGCGTTGACGTCGCGTTCAGCGCGCCAGCCGCGGCTTGGTTCGTTCCAAGTCATCCGAGATCGGAATGAACTCCTGATTATCACCGGGCGGCAAATGAAAGGCTCCGTTTGCCCAGTCGGCTGTTTTCCATTCCCGGGTGGCACTTTCGATTTTTTCTTTCGAGGACGAGACGAAGTTCCACCAGATATAGCGATCCTCGTTCAAGGTCGCGCCGCCCAGCAGCATCAGTCGCGCACCCATCGGCCCGGCCTTGACCGACAGATTGTCGCCGGGGCGGAACACCATCATGCGGCCTTGATCGAAAGTGTCCCCGGCAATGTCGACCGCGCCTTGCGTGACATAGACACCGCGATCTTCGTGATCGTCTGGCAAAGGAAAGGATGCGCCGGGGTCCAGTTGCACGTCCAGATAGAAGGTTTCCGACAGCATCGTGACCGGGCTGCTTTCCCCGTAGGCCGAACCAAGGATCAGCCGCGCGCTGACGCCGCTGTCCTGAATATGGGGCAACGCGCCCTGTTTGTGATGCTCAAAGTCGGGGGCCATGTCTTCGTACGCTTCGGGCAGTGCGATCCAGGTCTGGATGCCGAACAGGCTGTGTCGTTTGCCCCGTGTCTCGGCGCTGGTGCGTTCCGAATGGGTGACACCACGCCCGGCGACCATCCAGTTGACCTCGCCGGGGTAAATCATCTGATGAGTGCCCAGGCTGTCGCGATGTTCGAATTCACCCTGATACAGGTAGGTCACGGTGCCCAGCCCGATATGAGGGTGCGGGCGCACGTCGATACCGCCTTCGGTAATAAATTCGGCAGGACCCATCTGGTCGAAAAAGATGAACGGGCCGACAAGCTGACGCTGAACTGAGGGCAGCGCCCGGCGCACCTCGAACCCGCCCAGATCACGGGCGCGCGGGATGATCAACGCGTCCAGCGCCGGGTTATCGGTCGCGTCTTTGGGGGTGTGGGTCGGGTTCCAGCTCATGCCTGTTCTCGCTTGATCGAAAGGGTGTCCGGGGCATTCGGTGTTCACCTGTGCAAGATAAAGGTGTTACGCCATAGGGCAATATCGCATGAGCGCACATTACCGGTGCATGTTCTCATGATAATTGGGACAGCCGGGTCACACAGCGGTGACCCACGAAGCATCAACTTTGACGAGCCGAACTCGGAATTCCCGGCGACCGTGCTATACTTTAAAACCAAACGTGCCCGGCCCCGAAAGGCCCGGCAGATCGTAGCCCGCTCAGGGAGGAGAGCATTCCATGTCCGGTGTCCGTTTCACCCGCCGTTCCCTCATCACCACAGGTAGTGCGCTGTGCGTCACCGGAATTGTCGGGCTGGTCCTGCCCGCCCGCGCAGCGGGGGTCGCGCCGACCAAATCTATGCGCGGCGGATCGAACAATTACCGCCCCGGTGCGCCCATCGTAGACCGCATCGGCGGCGGTGGGTTCTGGATGACCGGCACCGTGCGCCGTGCGGGCGACGGCGCTGCGATGGCTGGTCAGCGCATCCAGATCTGGGCCCACACAACCGAAGGGCACGAGCGGGATCCACAAAGCCATGGCGCGACCCTGACTGACGCGAACGGGGAATTCCGGCTGGAGATGCCGCAGATCGTGCCCGCGTTCGGCCAGCCGCACGGGCATCTGGCCTATGACAGCGGTGAGTTCGAAACGGTGTTCCTGCGCCCGGTCATGTCCAGTTCAAGGGACAAAACCCTGAGCGCGCATTTCGTTTTGCAGCCCGCCTGACGTCCGCCGTTCCATGAACACCACCCGCATGATCCTGATCTGGGCGGTTTTGGCCTGCGCGATTGTGGTGCCGATTGCCGCCGCAGCCATGAGCCCTTTGCTGGAATGGCGTGATCCGACCTACATCATCGCCGGGTTCGCCGGGATCATCGGAATGGCAGTGCTGCTGGTACAACCACTGTTGGCAGGGCGCTATTTGCCCGGCCTGTCGCCGGTGAAAAGCCGCCACCTGCACCGATTTGCCGGGCTTACGCTGGTCGCCGCGATTTTGATCCATGTCGGCGGGTTGTGGGTCACCAGCCCGCCGGATGTGGTTGATGCGTTGCTGTTTGTATCTCCGACACCGTTTTCCGCCTGGGGCGTGATTGCGATGTGGGCCGCGTTTGCGGCGGCCCTGCTGGGCCTGTTCCGGCAACGTCTGGCGTTACGGTTTCGCGTTTGGCGGCTGGGTCATACCGGAGCGGCGACCGTGACGATTGTCGGCAGTGTCGTGCATGCGATGCTGATCGAAGGCACGATGGAGGTCATGACGAAGACCACCCTGTGCGGGCTGGTCTTGCTGGCGAGCGCCCGGACGCTCGCCAGATTGCGGGTCTGGGATGTGCGGCGGCGCGTGGGTTAAACCCCCAGACACCAACGCATGATGGCTTTTTGCGCGTGCAGGCGGTTTTCGGCCTCATCGAAGATGACCGAGTTCGGGCCGTCCATCACCTCGGATGTCGCCTCCTCCTCGCGGTGGGCGGGCAGGCAATGCATGAACAGCGCGTCGGGTTTGGCGTGGGCCATAAGTTCGGCATTCACCTGATAGGGGCGCAGCAGGTTGTGGCGGCGTTCCTTGGCAGATTGGGAATCGTGCATCGACACCCAAGTGTCGGCGACCACAAGATCCGCCCCTTCGACGGCTTTGAACGCGTCGCGTTCGATCACGATTCTCGAACCCTGCTTACGGGCGAGGCCGATGAACTCCTCCTCGGGGTCCAGCTGGGCGGGGCCGGTAAAGGTCAGGTCAAACCCGAACTGGCCTGCGGCGTGCAGGAACGAGGCGCAGACATTGTTGCCATCGCCGGTCCAGACCACCTTTTTGCCCTTGATCGGCCCGCGGTGTTCTTCGAACGTCAAAACATCGGCCATGATCTGGCAGGGATGGGTGCGGTCGGTCAGGCCGTTGATCACCGGCACGTCGGAGTATTGCGACATCTCGGTCAGGATGGTTTCATCGAATGTGCGGATCATGATCATGTCGACATAACGTGACAGCACGCGGGCGGTGTCAGCGATGGTTTCGCCATGGCCCAGTTGCATATCCTTGCCGGACAGAACCATCGTCTGCCCGCCCATCTGGCGCACGCCAACGTCAAAGGACACGCGCGTCCGGGTCGATGGTTTTTCGAAGATCAGCGCAACCATGCGATCCTTGAGCGGCTGCTCATCATCAAGTGCAGCTTTGGGGCGGCCCAGACGGGCCTGTTTCATCGCGCCGGCCTGATCAATCATGGTCCGCAGTTCAGTCGTATCGGTTTTGTGGATATCAAGGAAGTGGTTCATATCATGTCGCTTTTGGCTATCGGTTGTCGGGGGCTTTACCCCCGGACCCCCGGAGTAATTGGTACTAGTTAATGATCAGGCGGCGGTAAGGCTGGCCGCAACCTGTTTGGCGGCCTTGTCGAGGCGGATCACGGCCTGTGCGATGTCGTCCTCGGTCAGGGTCAGGGGTGGCAGCAGTCGGATGACGTTGTCAGCGGCCGGAACGGTGATGACCTGATTGTCATAACCTGCGTTAACCACGTCGAGATTGGTCGGCTTGCATTTGAGGCCCAGCATCAGGCCCGCGCCGCGCACCTCTTCGAACACTTCGGAGTGGTCGGCGATCAGGCCTTCGAGTTTCTGACGCAGCATCCCGGCTTTGCGGTTCACGCCATCAAGGAATGCAGGTGTCGCAACCTGATCCAACACGGCACAGCCCACGGCACAGCCCAGCGGATTGCCGCCATAGGTGGAACCATGGGTGCCTGCGGTCATGCCGCTGGCTGCGTCCTCGGTCGCCAGCACCGCGCCCAGCGGGAAGCCACCGCCGATGCCTTTGGCGACCATCATGATGTCCGGCGTGATACCCGCCCATTCGTGGGCGAACAGCTTGCCGGTACGGCCGACGCCGCATTGCACCTCATCCAGGATCAACAGCAGGCCATTGTCGTCGCAAATCTGGCGCAGGGCCTTGAGTTCGGCGTCCGGCACGGGACGGATACCGCCCTCGCCCTGAATGGGTTCGATCAGGATTGCCGCAGTCTGGTCAGTGATCGCGTTGGTCACGCCGTCGAGGTCTCCGAATGTCAGGTGGACAAAGCCGGGCAGCAGCGGGCCAAAGCCCTTGGTCATCTTCTCGGACCCGGCGGCGGCGATACCGGCCGAAGAACGCCCGTGGAACGAGCCGTCAAAGGTGATGATCTCAACCCGTTCGGCCTGATCCTTGTCATAGAAATACTTGCGGGCCATCTTCACGGCCAGTTCGCAGGATTCCGTGCCGGAGTTGGTGAAAAACACCGTATCGGCAAAGGTATGTTCAACCAGCTTGTCGGCCAGCGCCTGCTGCTGCGGGATGTTGTACAGATTCGAGACATGCCACAACGCATGCGCCTGTTCCGTCAGGGCCGCGACCAGCGCCGGATGCGCATGGCCCAGCGCGTTCACCGCGATCCCGGCACCCAGATCCAGAAAACGTCGGCCATCCGCCTCGGTCAGCCAGGCGCCTTCGCCCTTCACGAATGTCAGGGGCGCACGGTTATAGGTCGGCAGAACGGACGGCATCATCGGATCATCCTTTTCAGATAGCTTGAGCCCCGTGAGTGATACACCAGGCCCATGTTCGTCAACAGATTTGGTGGGGATTGCGCGGATTTGGACCGCGCATAGATCAATTGGGCGCTTACGCGGTAAAGCGTCGACGTCGGAGGCGCAGGATATGTGCGGTTTTGATCATGGGGGCCGTATAGCCGCGCGCGCAACGTCTGGGAACCCCGAATTTTGCAAGCCGGTGCAATTCCTTCCGCGCCGGGCATTTGCCGCTTGCCATTTGGGCCGCTCTGACGCACCGGTGGGCCATGTTTGTCGCCAAAGCCCATAACCCGCCCCTTGCGGCCCTGCTGATCTTTGTCGCCAGCGCCTTTATCGCGGGCACAACGCTGCTGGCCAAGGCGCTGGGGACAGATACGCTGGGTCCGCCGCTGCATCCGATGCAGATCAGCCATGGGCGGTTTCTGTTCGCGTTTCTGGTGATCGTCAGCGCGGTGGGCATCCTGCGCCCGCAACTGCGGCGCCCGGCCTGGGGGCTGCATATCGGGCGGACAAGCTTTGGCTGGGTGGGGATCACGCTGATGTTCGCATCGGTCGCGTTTATCCCGATTGCGGATGCCACGGCGATTTCCTTTCTGAACCCGGTCTTTGCGATGGTTCTGGCGATTCCTCTGTTGAAAGAGGGTGTCGGACCGTGGCGCTGGCTGGCCGCGGCGGTGGCACTGGCCGGGGCGTTGATCCTGTTGCGGCCCACGCCCGCCAGCTTTCAGCCCGCAGCCCTGCTGGCGCTGACAGCGGCGGCCGTGATCGGGATGGAGCTGATTTTCATCAAGAAGCTCTCGGGCCGGGAAATTCCCATCCAGATTCTGCTGATCAACAACGCGATGGGGCTGACCATCGCCAGCGTCGCAGTCAGCTTTGTGTTTCAGATGCCGACGCCCGCACAATGGGCGGCACTGGTGGCGATTGGCGTGCTGATGGCCTGCGCGCAGGCCTGTTTCGTCAACGGTATGGCGCGGGCCGATGCGTCCTTTGTGGCCCCGATCAGCTATGCAACGCTGATCTTTGCCGCCTTTTACGATTTCGCGGTGTTCCGCGTGATCCCGGATGGGATCAGCCTGATCGGCTCATCCATCATCCTGACCGGCGGTCTGATTCTGGTCTGGCGCGAGGCGCGGCATCGTCACGCCTTGAGCCGATAGCCCGTGCGCAGCATCTGCCAGGTCGCGGCCCCCACCACCAGCGTTGCCCCGCCACAGACAGCCATCCCCAACCAGGGCGAGCTGTCAGACACGCCGATCATGCCAAAGCGCAGCCCGTCGATCAGATAGAACACCGGGTTCACATGACTGATCACGTTCAGCACCGGCGGCAGCGCATCGACGGAATAGAAAGTGCCCGACAGGAAGGCCAGCGGCGTGACGATGAAGTTGGTGATCGCCGCCATCTGATCGAACTTGTTGGCAAAAATTCCGGCCAGCAGGCCCAGCCCGCCCATGAAAGCCCCGCCGAGGATCACAAAGATCAGCGCGATCAGCGGGTTCTGCGGCACCAACCCCAGCACCAATGCCAGCGCCGTGGCGACGACCAGCGCGATCAATACGCCCCGGGCGACGCCCCCTGCCAGATACCCCAGCAGGGTTTCCAGCGGCGATAGCGGCGGCATCAGCGTATCGACGATATTGCCCTGCACCTTGGCGATCACCATCGAGGACGAGGTGTTGGCAAATGCATTCTGGATCACCGTCATCATCATGATGCCGGGGGCCAGAAAAGTCAGAAACGGCACGCCCATCACATCGGATCGGCTGGGCCCGATGGCAATGTTGAAGATCAGCAGGAACAGCCCGGCGGTCACCAGCGGCGCCAGCAGGGTTTGGGTCCAGACCGCAAGAAAGCGCAGCGTTTCACGCTGTGCCAGGGTGTAAAGCCCCATCCAGTTGACCGCGCCAAAGCGGCGCGCATCGTGATCCACGAGATTCTGCATGATCTGCCCTTTACCTGATTCGAAGACCGCTTGTAACTCGGCCCGCAGTGTTTAGAATAGGGCGCTGAGACGAATTCCCAAGGCGGCCCGAATCCGGGGCCGCTTTCCGCTTTTGAAAGGCAAATGATGTCCTGGACTGACGAGCGTGTAGAACTGCTGAAGAAAATGTGGGGCGAGGGCCAGTCGGCCAGCCAGATCGCCAAGGAGCTGGGCGGCGTGACCCGCAATGCGGTGATCGGCAAGGTGCACCGTCTGGGTCTGTCGAACCGCGCCACCGGCGCGAGCCCGGCAAAATCCGAACCCAAGGAAAAACCGGCCCCCGCGCCCAAGGTCGAGGCCAAGCCGAAACCTGCGCCCAAGACCGAACCCGCACGCCCCACCCCGGCCCCCATGCCCGAGGCGAAACCAGCAGTGCCCGCGCGTCGCCAGATCATCCCGGCCGGTCAGCCGCTGCCGCCGCAGCCTTCGGCCAACGAAATCAGCCCCGAGGCATTGGCCAAGGTCAACGAGGTCGAGAAGAAGGCCAAGAAGCTGACGCTGATGGAGTTGACCGAGAAAACCTGCAAATGGCCCGTGGGCGACCCTGCGACCGAGGATTTCTGGTTCTGCGGCCTGCCCGTTGAGGCGGGTAAACCGTACTGCGAGGCGCATGTTGGCGTGGCGTTCCAGCCGATGAGCTCTCGCCGAGATCGTCGGCGGTAAAGACGCGTTTGGCACACACTGATGTTTGCGGTGTGTCACTGGCAAATTTGTTTTCTTGACTGACCACCCGTCGCACGACTGGTGGTCAGTGTTTTTTTTGGCCTGAGGGATTCAGTCATTCAGCCCCGATTAAAATACAAGGTCCTGTTCTGCGTCTACGCAGCATTGATTTTTCTGGCCTATATGATGCTGTTAAATCAGTCAGTGTTCACACCCAACCAATTCGGCAGGACGCCGTCATCACCGATACAGATTATGTATCTTTGCGTTTGGCTCGCACCCCTCATACCGCTGATTGTGGCAGGATTCGTTTTAAAGGGGATGCGGCGTATACCTGCTTGGCTCGCAAAGCTTTTTGCAGGGGTTTCACTGGCCGCTGGCCTCTTCTTGACCCTGGCGTCCGGAGTGTTTTCGCTGTTTTCTACCACTCAACTGTTGCATGGCGTGACGCTGACGGTTGCCGTCGCTTCAAGCTTTCTGATTTGGGCGGGCCACGATCATGATGCGGATCCTTCGTGGATCGCAAAATTGGGGATTGCCGGAACAACAATCGCGGCTCTCTGGTCATTACTGACTGCACCGATGATCCTGATCCAATCTCATGCAATCGCGGATGGGTCGCCATATTGCATTGCCCATCATTCGCCAGACGCCCCGGTCGAGGCGATACACGAGTTACGCGGGTTTTCATTTTACACCGAGGCGACCGGATACAAATCCACTTCCGAATGGTACTTTCACGGTCTGATGATCGTAGATCACCCAGAAGAACAGAGGGTTTACAATTGGTCCCCGAGACGATGGCGCTTCGATTTGGTCGAGCGCCCGGATGTATTGATCATACCCATCCGAGATGTCTGCGCCCCAAGCTAACGGCTATTGCGCCGGATGTGACGGCAGATCCGGCATCGGCACCCAGCCCGGCAGATCATCCGGTGACACCGAGACATGCAGGTGTTCCGATCTGTCCCGTCCGACTTTCCGGTGCTTGCGCAGGAGAAAAATCTTGCCCCAACCGCGCCACGTCCCAACAGAACGTGCGGTCGGGTCGATGGGAAACCGATCACGCCAGCCTTCGGGTAATGGCAAGCCGTGCTGCTCTGCCTTGTCCAACATCCAGATTAAAGAAATGTTGCTCAGCGGACGCGCCTCTTCATAGCCGTTTAGCTGGCCGCCGACATCGCCATGGGTGCCGCGAAACCAGACCTGCTCGACGTGGCCCTTGAACTCGGGGGTACATTTCCACAGAACCGGCTCATAGACCTCGCGCGTCTCATCCAGTGCCATGGCGTGATAGCCATGCCGCGTGGCGGGGCCAAGCTGGTGGTTGTGGAATGCGTGCTTCTCTTCGGCCCGGCGCCACAGCAGGGGCAGCCGCAGGCCCAGTGCCTTGACCGTATCCCAGACGCCGATCATTTCGATGGCGACATCCTCGTGGCAGAATTGACGGCGGAAATCGCGCGCGGCGGTTCCGCCGGGATTGCATTCATAGTGGCGGTAGGCTTGCTTGATGTTACGCTCAGTCGCGTGTTCAGCCTTGAGCAAGCCGATCATATCCAGAACCCCCGCAAGGCTGCGCACGCCGTAGGCCCCCCGCGAATAGCCGATGAAATAGATCCGGTCACCGGGTTTATAGCGTGAAGAGAGATAGCCGTACGCGCGGCGGATCTGGCGGTTGATGCCCCGCCCCATCATCACATCCAGCGAGGATTTCCAGCTTTCCCACTGCACGCCGGATTCGTAGAAGACCGAGACTTTGCTGCCCATTTCACAACACAGGCCCAGGGTCTGGCCCGCATGGGTTTCAAAGCCGGGTTCCAACGTGGACATCGTACCGTCCAGAATAATCACATGGCTGATGGGGTCGCGATGGCGCGTTTCGGCAGAATGCTTGGACCGCAGGGGCCGCCCAAGCCATCCCAAAACCTTTTTACTCAGCCGCGACAGAATCATGCGTCAGCAATTCCCATACTTTCTGAGGTGTGAACGGCATATCCGCCTGTCGCACCCCGTGATCCCAGAGCGCATCCTGAACCGCATTCGCCACAGCAGCCAGTGCGCCCACGGTGCCAGCCTCGCCACAGCCTTTCATCCCCATCGGGTTCGAGGTTGACGGAACCGGCGCCGAGGTAAACTTAATCATGGGTATCTCAGCGGCGCGGGGCAAGGCGTAATCCATCAACGAAGCCGTGAGCAGTTGCCCTTGCGCATCATGTACAACACGTTCGCTCAGCGCCTGACCGATGCCCTGAACCACCCCACCATGCACCTGCCCTTCGGCCAGCATCGGGTTGATAAGGTTACCGAAATCATCAACCACCGTATAGCGGTCGACCCATGTTTCCCCGGTGTAAGAATCGATCACGATTTCGGCAACATGTGCGCCGTTGGGATAACTGCGTGCATCCAGGTTGGCGCGGGCCTCATGCCGCAGCAGGTCGGTGCGCCCGTCGGCACGGGCCATCGCAGCCGCTTCGATCAGCGTCGGCGTCAGGTTCGAGCCCGGCGCGCGAAAGGTTTCATGGTCGAAGGTCACATCGCTTTCCTCGACCCCCAGCTTATCGGCCAGATACGGCGCGAATGCGGCGATCATCCTGTCAATTGTGGCCAGCGTTGCCGTGCTTTGCACCGTGACCGAGCGCGACCCGCCGGTGCCGCCGCCATGGGGCAGCTGATCGCTGTCGCCCTGCACGATATTGATCTTGTCCGGTGCAATCCCGGTCTGATCGGAAAGAAATTGCGTATAGGCCGTTTCATGTCCCTGCCCGTTCGATTGGGTACCGACATAAAGGTTCACCGTTCCATCCTCGCAGAATTCAATTTTTGCGTTCTCGGAAGGATCACCCAGAATACTTTCGATATAGTAACACAGGCCCTGCCCCCGGATCAGACCGCGTTCGGCGTCTGCGGCCTTACGCTTGGCAAAGCCTTCGGTCTGATCGCCTGCGCGGCGCAGGATCATGTCAAAATCGCCCACATCATAGATTTCGCCAGTGGCCGTTTTATAAGGAAATTCATCGGGACGGATGAAATTCCTGCGCCGCAGCTCCCACGGATCAACGCTCAGCTCGCGCGCGGCGCGGTCCATGGCGCGTTCCAGTACATAGATCGCCTCGGGGCGGCCCGCGCCGCGATAGGCATCGACCTGCGTGGTGTTGGTATAGAACCCTTCGACCCGCAGATAGGTCGTTTGAACGTCATAGACGCCCATCAGCACCTTGCTGAACAGGTTGGTCTGGATCGCCTGCCCGAAATGGCTGTTATAGGCCCCCAGGTTGATCTTGCTATGCACCCGGTAGGCGATGATCTTGTGGTTTTCATCAAACGCCAGCTCAGCCAGCGAGGTCAGATCCCGGCCATGATGGTCGGATAGCATCGCCTCGGACCTGTCCGACATCCAGTGGACTGGCTGGTCCAGTTTCATCGCGGCCACCGAGACGCAGAAATATTCGGGGTATGGCATCACCTTCATGCCAAACCCGCCGCCCACATCGGGGGTGGTGACGCGGATGGATTCGGCATCAAGCTTCAGCTTTTCCGCCAGTTGCGCCCGCATCGCCCAGACGCCCTGCCCGCCATAGGCAAAATGCAACCGCCCGCCAGACCAGCTGGCCTGACAGCCGCGCGGTTCAATCGAGGCGATGATCACCCGATTGTCGTGCACGTTCAACGCAACGGTATGGGCGGCGGCCTGAAATGCGGCTTCGGTCGCGGCCTCATCCCCCAGCCCCCAGTCAAAGGCGCGATTGTCCGGCGCTTCGGGGTGCAGGGCCTCTCCGCCAGCTGCGGCATCTATCTTTGCGGGAAGGTCTTGCGTGTCCATCCAGATCAGTTCGACCGCATCGCGGGCCTGCTCCAAAGTATCCGCAACGACCACGGCGACGGGTTCACCGACAAATCGCACCCGGTCATTGGCCAGCATGTGCCGATCCGGCGCGGCCGCTTTTGTGCCATCGCGGTTGGGCACCGTTGCCGCGTTCATCACCGTGTCGATCCCGGCCTCGTGCAGATCCTCCAGCGCCAGCACCAGACGCACACCGTCAGCGGCGCGCGCGGCTTCCAAATCCAGCGATGTGATCTGACCATGGGCAACGGGGCTGCGAAAAAAGGCGGCGAACAGCGCATTTGCGGGGACATCATCATCCATGTACCGCCCCTGCCCGGTCAGAAACCGTTGATCCTCGGTCCGTTTGACTGACTGGCTTTTGCCGAACTTTTCCATTGTGCCCTCCTGCAATCCCCTCAGGGGCGACACTAGGCTGCGGTGGTACATTGTCCAGAGCGTCCGCAAACCCTTCCCCTTCGGGCACGCATTCGCTATTGCAGGCGCTGACCCGAATTTGATGACGCAGGACGCACCCATGGCGATGGAAAAGACATTCAACGCGGCCGAGGCCGAGGCCCGCATTTATGAGGCCTGGGAACAGGCCGGAGCCTTCAAGGCAGGCGCGAACAGATCGCGCGACGAAAGCTTTACCATCATGATCCCGCCGCCCAACGTGACGGGCGCGCTGCACGTGGGCCACGCGTTCAACAATACGCTGCAGGACATCCTGATCCGCTGGCACCGGATGCGCGGGTTCGACACGCTGTGGCAGCCCGGTCAGGACCACGCCGGCATCGCCACACAGATGCAGGTGGAAAAGATGCTGGCCGCCACCCAGCAACCCGGTCGGCGTGAGCTGGGGCGTGAGGCGTTTCTGGACAAGGTCTGGGAATGGAAAGGCGAATACGGCGGCACGATCATCGAGCAGTTGAAACGTCTGGGGTCCAGCTGCGACTGGTCACGCAACGCATTCACCATGGCGGGCGCACCGCGCGACCCGCGCACGGGCCATGAAAATTCTGCGAATTTTCATGACGCGGTCATCAAGGTTTTCGTCGACATGTACGACAAGGGCCTGATCTATCGCGGTAAGCGTCTGGTCAACTGGGACCCGCATTTCGAAACCGCAATCTCGGACCTTGAGGTCGAGAATATCGAAGTTGCGGGCCACATGTGGCACTTCAAGTACCCGCTGGCGGGTGGCGAGACCTATACTTATGTTGAGAAGGACGAAGACGGGAACGTTATCCTTGAGGAAGAGCGCGATTATATCTCGATCGCCACGACGCGCCCCGAGACCATGCTGGGCGACGGCGCGGTGGCCGTTCACCCGTCGGATGAGCGGTATGCATCAATCGTTGGAAAACTCTGCGAAATCCCGGTTGGTCCGAAAGAGCATCGCCGCCAGATCCCGATCATCACCGATGAGTACCCCGATCCCGAATTCGGCTCGGGCGCGGTGAAGATCACCGGCGCGCATGACTTCAACGACAACATGGTGGCCAAGCGCGGCGGCATTCCGATGTACCGCCTGATGGATACCAAAGGCGCGATGCGGGCCGATGGCGCACCTTACGCCGAAGAGGCGGGCAAGGCGCAGCAATACGCCCGTGGGCGCGAATTCACCGAGAACGAGATCGACGCGATCAACCTGGTCCCCGATCACCTGCGCGGGCTCGACCGGTTCGAGGCGCGCGCGAAGGTCGTCGAAGAGATCACCGCCGACGGTCTGGCCGTGATGACCCGCGCCGACAATCCGGTTCTTGGCACCAAGCTGGGCGAAGATGACGACCCGTCCGCATTGGTCCCGCTGGTCGAGAGCAAGCCGATCATGCAGCCCTTCGGCGACCGCTCGAAAGTCGTCATCGAGCCGATGTTCACCGACCAGTGGTTCGTGGACGCCGAAAAGGTCGTCGGCCCCGCGCTGGACGCGGTCAGGGACGGCACGGTCAAGATCATCCCCGAGTCGGGCGAAAAGACCTATTACCACTGGCTGGAAAACATTGAGCCTTGGTGCATCTCGCGCCAGCTTTGGTGGGGGCATCAGATTCCGGTTTGGTATGGACCGAATAAAGAACAGATCGCTGCGTTCAAACAGCATGACGGCAAGTCATCATTTGTCGTCCAAGACTTGGTTCCCTTTTGTGCGCCATCTGAGGAAGAGATCACCAGACTCGCAGCCGACTACTATGGCGCGGATTGGAAGATTGAGTTCCTTAGCCATTCTCACGAACGGGCTTCTGACTACGCTCCGATTTCGCGTACATTGGATGGTGTCATAGAACTCTACCGCGATCCCGACGTCCTCGACACCTGGTTCTCCTCCGGTCTCTGGCCCATCGGCACGCTGGGCTGGCCCGAGCAGACCGAGGAGCTGGAGCGCTACTTCCCGACCGACGTTCTGATCACCGGCGCGGATATCCTGTTCTTCTGGGTCGCACGGATGATGATGATGCAGATGGCAGTGCTCGATGATCTGCCTGTTGAAAAGAAAATCCCGTTCCACACCGTCTATCTGCACACGCTCGTCCGTGACGAGAAGGGCAAGAAGATGTCCAAGACCACCGGCAACGTCATCGACCCGCTGGAGATCGTGGACGAATTCGGCGCCGACGCGTTGCGCTTTACCAATGCCTCTATGGCGGCGATTGGCGGCGTGCTGAAACTGTCCCGCGAACGCATCACCGGCTATCGCAACTTCGGCACCAAGCTGTGGAACGCTGTCCGCTTTGCCGAGATGAACGAAGTCTTTACCAACGCCGTGCCGCAACTGGATGTGGCCGACCTTAAACCCAAGGCCGCCGTAAACCGCTGGATCATCGGCGAAACCGCCCGCGTGCGGGCCGAGGTTGACGCGGCGCTGGAGAGCTATCGTTTCAACGACGCCGCGAACGGGCTCTACGCCTTTGTCTGGGGCAAGGTCTGTGACTGGTACGTGGAACTCTCCAAACCGTTGCTGCAAGGCGATGACGCCGAGGCACAGGCCGAAACCCGCGCCACCATGCGCTGGGTTCTGGATCAGTGCATGGTCCTGCTACATCCGATCATGCCCTTCGTGACCGAGGAACTGTGGGGCCTGACCGGCAACCGCGCAAAAATGGTCGTTCACGCCGACTGGCCCACCTACGGCACCGAACTGGTCGATGCCGAGGCGGATCGTGAGATGAACTGGGTGATCTCGGTGATCGAAAACACCCGCTCGGCCCGTTCGCAGATGCGGGTGCCCGCTGGTCTTTACGTGCCGATGCTGGTGACCGAGATCGACGCCAACGGACAAGCCGCATGGGACCGCAACGAGGCGCTGATCAAGCGTCTGGCGCGGATTGACAGCCTGGCATCGGCGGACGAACTGCCTAAAGGCACGATTTCCATCGCCGCGCCCGGTGCTTCGTTCGGCCTGCCGCTGGCGGATATCATCGATATCGGCGCGGAAAAGGAACGGCTGGAGAAAGCCAAAGGCAAGCTGGCCAAGGAACTGGGTGGACTGCGCGGACGTCTGAACAACCCGAAATTCGTGGCCTCGGCCCCCGAAGAGGTTGTGGCCGAGGCCAAAGCCAACCTTGCCGCCCGCGAAGAAGAAGAGGCCAAACTAAACGAAGCGCTGGCCCGTCTGGCTGAAATCGCCTGATCCTTTTCCGCGCGGAATGCTCAATTCCTGAACCCCGCCGCGCCCGCGCTGGCGGGGTTTTCTTTTATGTCCGAAAGGCTTGCCCCTAACAGACAACCCTTGTTAGCAAGTGCGGGTAACAACCTCCGAGGACACAATGGCACACAAGCTCCCCCCGATCCAAACCGTCTCAACCGGGCTGGTCGTGGCCATTGTCGGGTTCTTCAGCTCATTTCCGATTGTGTTGCAGGGGCTGGCGGCCATGGGGGCCTCGGCGCAGGAATCCGCCTCGGGGCTGATGATGGCGGCCATTGCCATGGGCCTGACGGCCATCGGGCTGAGCCTGTGGTACCGCCAACCCATCAGCGTCGCATGGTCGACGCCGGGTGCCGCGCTGCTGGCCGTAACCGCCACGCCATCGGCGGGGTTTTCGGGCGCGGTGGGGGCATTTGTCTGCGCCGGGGCGCTGACGGTGCTGGCCGGGCTGTGGCGTCCGCTGGGCCGGCTGGCGGCGGCGATCCCGACCACTTTGGCGCAGGCGATGCTGGGCGGGGTTCTGTTGCCGCTTTGTATATTACCGTTCAAAGCCGCCGTTGAATTGCCATGGCAAGCTGTGCCGGTGATCCTGACCTGGTTCATCGCCGGGCGGGTGAACCGCCTGTTCGCGGTCCCGGCGGCGGTGCTGGCGGCGGCCATTGTCGTTGTGCTGAACGCAGGCGGCACCTCGGTCGCGCCCAGCCATCTGGTGGCAGCACCGGTCTGGACCGCGCCCACGTTTTCCCTGGCATCGGTCATTGGCATCGGCATCCCCCTGTTCATCGTCACCATGGCCACGCAGAACATCCCAGGCATCGCCGTGATGCGCAGCTTTGGATATGCGCCCGTCCCCGGTCGTCTGTTTTCAATGGCGGGCGCGGCCAGCATCCTGTCAGCCTCGTTTGGGGCACCGGCGACTTGTCTGGCCGCCATCACAGCCGCCATGTGTTCGAATGAGGACAGCCACCCGGACCGCAACCAGCGGTATTGGTCGGCAGTCATGGGCGGCGTGTTCTATTGCCTGTTCGGCGTATTTGCAGTGGCCATCACCGGTTTCGCCGTGCATGCCGATCCGCTGTTGATGGGTACCCTGACCGGGATCGCGCTGATCGGGGTGTTGGCCAATGCCACTTTCGCGGCGCTTGAGATCCCGGCAGAGCGAGAGGCCGCCATCCTGACCTTCGCCATCACCGCCTCGGGTGTCTCGGTCTTGGGGCTGGGAGCCGCGGTCTGGGGATTGCTGGTCGGAGGGCTGGCCTATCTGGTGACGAACCGAGGCCAATAGCTGCTTTCCGCCGTCGCCTGATCCGCGTTTCATTGCGCCATGTTCGGATCCCTTGGAAAGCTGGTGGAACGCCAGATCAAAAAGGCGCAGACCGAGATCGAAGGCCCAAAGTGATCCCGCGATCGCGGCAGGGCATCGGATCATGGCGCAGGCCGGGGTTCTGCCCGAGGAATTTAACCTCAAGAAACAATTGGATGCCGCGCACGTGGCCTACGCGGACCTGACCGACCCCGGTGACAGAAAGGCTGCGATGGCCAAGATCGCAGACCTTGAGATGCGGTACAACATGGCCCGGGACGCGCGGCGCGCCTTCTTGCGTTAACCTCGTCAGGCGAATACGCGGCTGGATACGGAAACCGCATTCTTTGACGGATCCTTTGCGTTTGCAAATTGATACCCGTCCCCGTTGTGGATCGCTCCAAATTCCAATCCCCGCTTACGCGCCCGCTCACAAAAGGTGGGAACATCCGGCACGTCAAACACAAGCTTGACGGCAGTCTGACCCTCACGTGCGGCTTTGCCCGCTGGATGCAAAAGAAGATGCAAACCACCTGATTCCGGGACCAACTCTACGATCCTGTCCCCCTCTGCATGACGCGCAGAATAACCAAAGTGCGTTTCATAGAATTTTACCATCTCATCCATCCGTTTGGTGTACATGATCAGGCGAGTGATGGCACGGGAGGTCATTTGAATTCGGGCTTGCGACCCTGCATCTGCGCGGTGATGACCTCCATCTGATCGGGTTTGCCGATCAGTTCTACCTGTTCGGCGGATTCTTCAAGCAGAACGTCAGCGCGCGACTTGGCCTCGGCCACTTCGATCAGACGTTTCGCGGCGCGAATGGCGGATGGGCTTTTGCCCGCAATCTCTTCGGCCAGGGCCTGCGCCTCGGTCAGCGGGTCGTCGGACAGTCTGGTCACAAGGCCCCAATCGGCAGCCTGCTGCGCCCCGATGGGACGCGACGTGTAGGTCAAAAGGCGCAGCACATCCGACCGCACCAGTTGCGGCAACAGGGCCATGCCACCCATATCGGGGATGAGGCCCCATTTCATCTCTAACACCGCCAGTTTGCTTTCGGGATGGGCGATGCGGATATCTGCGCCCAGCGCGATTTGCAGCCCCCCGCCATAGGCCACCCCCTGAATGGCGCAGATGACCGGCACCGGAATGCGCCGCCAGGTCATGGCCAGTTCCTGCACCTCGTTGGCGTCTTGGTGGCTGCGGGCCATCAGCCATTCGGTTGGGTCTTTTTGAGCCATGGTAGCAAAGCTCGCCATGTCGAGCCCGGCGCAAAAGCTTTTGCCCTCACCCGACAGCACGACCGCGCGGGCGTCCGAGGCGGCGACCTCTTGCCCGGCAGACAGGATGGCCTTGATCATCGCGTCATCCAGCGCGTTCATCTTGTCGCCACGGGTCAATGTGACATGGGCAATGTGGTCTTTGTATTCGACTGATACGCGCGCCATTCGGGGGCCTCCGAAACCTGTTTTGCCAATCATGCCCCGAATGGTGGGCGCAATGCCACCACGACGTCAGGGCAAATTCGCTGTGGCGCAAGGCTTGCTCAAACCCTCGCCCTGCGCTTATCTGCGCGTATGACCGGACCTCGTTACACAGCCCTCGCCGACTCCCTTCCCGCAACCGTGCCCTTTGTCGGCCCCGAAACGCAGGAGCGTCAGCGCGGCGCACCATTTGTTGCCCGGCTTGGGGCGAATGAAAGCCTGTTTGGCCCCTCGCCGCGCGCCGTTGACGCAATGGCGCAAGCGGCGAGTGAGGTCTGGATGTATGGTGATCCGGAAAACCATGACCTGCGTCATGCTTTGGCCGATCACCACGGGGTATCGCCGGACCACATTGTCGTAGGTGAAGGGATCGACGGGTTGTTGGGGTATCTGGTGCGACTGATTGTCGGGCCAGGCGATGCGGTGGTGACGTCAGAGGGGGCTTATCCGACGTTCAACTACCACGTCGCAGGTTTTGGCGGGGCTCTGCACAAGGTGGCGTATCGGGGCGATCACGAAGACCCGGCGGCGTTGTTTGCCAAAGCTGCTGAGGTTGACGCGAAGCTGGTCTATCTGGCCAATCCGGACAATCCGATGGGCAGCTGGCATTCCGGGGCTGACATTGTTACAGCGCTGGATGATTTGCCCGCAGGCTGTCTGTTGGTGCTGGATGAGGCTTATGTCGAATGCGCGCCTGAAGGCACCGCAGCGCCAGTTGCGGCGGATGATCCGCGTGTGATCCGGATGCGGACCTTTTCCAAGGTTTACGGCATGGCGGGGGCAAGGGTCGGTTATGCGATGGCTGCGCCTGGGCTGATTTCGGCGTTCAACAAAGTGCGCAATCATTTCGGGGTGAACCGGGTGGCACAGGCTGGGGCGATTGCGGCTTTGACGGATGACGCCTGGCTGGCTGACGTGCAGCGGCGGATCGCTGAGGCGCGCGAGCGGATTGGTCAGATCGCGGGGGAGAATGGGTTGGTGCCCTTGCCCTCGGCCACCAATTTTGTGGCGATTGACTGCGGGCGGGACGGCGTGTTTGCAAAGGCCGCTCTGGACGCGCTGGTGGCGCAGGGTATTTTTGTGCGGATGCCGTTTGCAGCGCCGCAGAACCGGTGCATTCGGGTCAGCTGTGGAGAGGCAGTTGATCTGGATGCCTTTGCCGCAGCCTTGCCCAAGGCACTGGCGGCGGCGTTGGAGGTGACCTGAACCGGGCGAAGGGGGCTGTCTGCCCCCTCTTGGCCCATTGGGCCAATTCACCCCCGAGGATATTTTTAGCCATATGAAGCTGGGAGGCTTTGTGCTGATTTATTTGGCCAGAGCGGCGGCGGCGGCCTCTAACGCGCCTGTCCCGCGTGGGATGTTCAGGGCGGCCATGGCGGTTTCGACGCCGCCCAGCATTGCCATGATCATCTGACCGTTCACGTGGCCCATGTGGCCCAGGCGGAAACAGCCGTCCCAATCCTCCATCCCCAGCCCGATGCCCAGCGTCAGGCCCAGGTTGAATTCGGTGTATTCCCTGAGTGGCGTACCGCGCGCCTCGGTCAGGCGCAGGGCCGTGACGGCGCGGCTGCGGTGGGCGCGGTCGGTGACATTGAGGTGCAAGGCTTCGCCCTGCGCCCAGGCCTCGCAAGCGGCCCAGACCGCTTGGGCCAGACGTTCGTGACGGGCCCAGACATGTTCGATTCCTTCGGCGTGGATCATGTCCAGCGCGGCGCGCAGGCCATAGAGGTGATGGGTGGGCGCGGTGCCGTCGAAATGCTGATAGAAGATTTCCGGGTTGGCGCGCGGTTGCCAGTCCCAGTATTTTGACACGCGCGGCATCGTGACCCGTTTGGCCTGCGCCTTGTCGTTAAAAAAGACAAACCCCATGCCCGCTGGGGTCATCAGCCCTTTTTGACAGGCGCTGACGGTGACGTCGACGCCCCAAGCGTCCATCTCGAACCGGTCGCAGCCCAGCGAGGCGATGCAATCGGCCATCAGCAGCGCGGGGTGGTTCAGGTCGTCGAGCAGCGCCCGCAGTGCCGGGATGTCGTTGCGGATGGAGCTTGAAGTATCCACGTGCACCGCCAGAACCGCCTTGATCCGATGCGCCGTGTCTGCGCGCAGGGCGTCCGCGATGCGGTTGATATCCCAGGGAGCGGAGGGGCCGAAATCAATCACTTCGGCCTGCGCGCCGATGCCTTCGGCCATTTCCGCCCAACCGTGGGTGAACCGACCGGATGCGGGGGCCAGGATGACTTCGCCCGGGGCGATGACGTTGGACAGCGCGGCCTCCCACGTGCCGTGGCCGTTGGCGATATAGATGGCAACGTTGTGGCGCGTGCGAGCGACCCGGCGCAGGTCCTCCAGAAGCGCGGGCATCATCTCGATCAGCTCGCCGTCATAGATATTCGGCGACGGGCGGTGCATGGCCTGCAGCACTGCGTCGGGCATGACCGAGGGGCCGGGTATCGCCAGATATGCGCGCCCCTGCGCGAGAGAGATTTGGTTTGTCATGGGGTCAACCTGTCTGAATTGACGCTTACCCTAACGTGGGTTTGCGCGCCGTCAATCCATCAGCTTTGACGCCTCGCTCGCGAGGGTTTCGATCCCGGCCCAGTCGCCATTCGTGACCAACTGTTTGGGCGCGACCCAGCTGCCACCGGCGCAGATCACGTTGGGCAACGACAGGTAATCGCGCGCGTTTTCAGGTGACACGCCACCCGTTGGGCAAAAGCTGATCTGCGGCAGGGGCGCACCGATGGCCTTGAGGGCGGGTGCGCCACCCGAGGCCTCGGCCGGGAAGAATTTCAGCATGTCATAGCCCTGTTCCAACAGGCGCATCGCCTCGCTGGCGGTTGCCGCGCCGGGCAGCAGGGGCAGGCCCTCGGCCTCGCACGCGGCGATCAGGGTATCGGTCGCACCGGGTGAGACGCCGAATTGCGCGCCCGCCTGTTTTGCGGCGCGGACGTCATCGGGCGTGACCAGCGTGCCCGCGCCAACAACGCCGCCGGGCACCTGCGCCATGGCGCGGATGGCGTCCAGCGCGGCCGGGGTGCGCAGGGTGACTTCCAATGCGGGCAGGCCACCGGCGACAAGCGCCTCGGCCAGTGGGCGGGCCTGCGCGGCGTCTTCGATGACCAGAACCGGGACGATGGGCGCAAGGGCGCAGATCTCGCGGGTGCGTTGGGTTTTTGACATGGCTTACGCTCCGAATATGCTGGCGCCGGCATCCGCCGAACCGACCGCGTTGCGGAAAGGGGCAAACAGATCGCGCCCGACGCCATGTTGGTTGGCCGACAGATCCGCGATGACCGGGGCGCGGTCCAACACGCCGGGGGTGAGGATCTCTAACTCACCCTGCACCGCGTCGACACGCAGCAGGTCGCCGTCTTGCAGACAGGCGATGGGACCGGCGTCCAGCGCCTCGGGGGAAACATGGATGGCGGCGGGCACCTTGCCCGAGGCCCCGGACATGCGACCATCGGTGACCAGCGCCACTTTTTGGCCGCGACCCTGAAGGATCGACAGGATCGGCGTCAGCGAGTGCAACTCGGGCATGCCGTTGGCCTTGGGTCCCTGAAAACGGACCACGACGATGGTGTCACCGGTGAACTCCCCGGCTTTGAAGGCGGTCTTGACAGCGTCCTGGTCGTGGAACACGCGCACGGGCGCTTCGACCACCTGATGTTCGGGGGCGACGGCCGAGACCTTCATGACTGCGGTGCCCAGATTGCCTGTCAGACGTGACAGTCCGCCGGTGGGTTGGAACGGGTCCTTGGCGGGCCTTACAATCTTGTCATTCAGGCTATGGCCTGCGCCTTGTTGCCAGACCAGTTCATCGTCGATCAGCTTGGGTTCTTGCGTATAGTGATGCAGGCCCTGCCCCGCGACGGTCAGCGTATCAGGGTGCAGCAAGCCATTTTCTAACAGGGTTCCGATGCAGTACCCCAGACCACCGGCAGCGTGGAAATGGTTCACATCGGCCAGACCGTTGGGATAGACCCGCGCCACCAGAGGGACCACGGCAGAGATGTCGGAAAAATCATGCCAATCCAGCACGATGCCACCCGCCCGCGCCATGGCGATCAGGTGGATCAACAGGTTGGTTGAACCGCCCGTGGCCATCAGCCCGACGATGCCGTTCACAAAGGCGCGTTCGTCCAGCACCTGATACACGGGCGTATAGTCATTCCCCAGCGCGCTGAGAGACAGGGCACGGCGCGCGCCTTCTTCGGTCAGCGCATCACGCAACGGCGTGTTGGGATTGACAAAGCTGGAGCCCGGCAGGTGCAGGCCCATGAACTCCATCAGCATCTGGTTGGTGTTGGCGGTGCCATAAAATGTGCAGGTTCCGGGACCGTGATAAGCGGCCATCTCGGCGGCCATAAGCTCGTCCCGGCCTATTTCTCCGGCAGCGAATTTCTGGCGGATCTTGGCCTTTTCGTCGTTGGGCAGACCGCTGGTCATGGGACCGGCAGGCAGAAAGACCGCAGGCAGGTGGCCAAAAGCCTGTGCGCCAATCACAAGGCCCGGCACGATCTTGTCGCAGACGCCAAGGAACACCGCGGCGTCATAGGTGTTATGGCTGAGTGCCACGCCCGTCGCCAAAGCAATCACATCGCGGGAAAACAGCGACAGCTCCATCCCCGCCTCGCCCTGCGTAACGCCATCACACATGGCCGGTACACCACCGGCAACCTGCGCCGTCCCTCCTGCCGCGCGGATCGCGTCGCGGATCAGACCCGGATAACGTTCAAACGGCTGATGCGCCGAGAGCATGTCGTTGTAAGCGGTGACGATGCCCAGATTTCCGGCGGTGCCGGTGGCCATCGACTGCTGATCCTGCCCCGCCCCGGCATAGGCATGGGCCTGACCGCTGCACGACAGATGCGCCCGGGCCGGGCCTTTGGCGCGGGCCTGCTCCATCCGGTCCAGATGCGGGCCGCGCAGGTCGGCGCTGCGGTCGATGATCCGCTGGGTGACTTCGGTGATAACCTTGTGAACCACTTTAACCTCCGATCTGACGCCAGCGGCGTCCGTCGCGATGCATCAGCATCAATGCTTCTTCCGGGCCGGAACTGCCCTGATCATAGCGCGACGGGCGGTCGCCGCGATCTTCCCAGCCCTGGATGATGGGATCAACCCACGCCCAGGCGGCCTCGGCCTCGTCCCCGCGCATGAACAAGGTCTGGTCCCCGCGAATGACATCCATCACCAGCCGCTCATAGGCGTCGGGCGCGCTGGCCTCGGCACCCAGCGCATCGGCAAAGCTCATGTCCAGCGCAACATCGGACAGGCGGAAACCGCCCGGCCCGGGGTCTTTGATCGTGGTGCGCAGGGTGATGCCTTCGTCCGGTTGCAGGCGGATCACCAGCACGTTGCCATGCAGCGGGCCCACGTTTGGGAAAATCGTATGCGGCGGGTCGCGGAAAAACACCGCAATCTCGGACTCGCGGGCGCGCAGGCGCTTACCGGTGCGCAGATAGAACGGCACCCCGGCCCAGCGCCAATTGCCCAGATGCACCTTGAGCGCGATGAAACTTTCGGTGCGACTGGCAGGGTTGCCGACGTGATCGACATAGCCACCTTCGCCCTTTTCCGCCCGGTATTGGCCACGCGCAATATCTGCCTGAGCAACGGGCTCCAATGCCTCGATAACCTTGACCTTTTCGTCGCGTACAGCATTGGGCGCAAACTTTGACGGGGGTTCCATCGCGGTCAGACACAAAAGCTGCACCAGATGGTTCTGGATCATGTCACGCATCGCGCCGGATTGGTCGTAATAGGCCGCGCGCCCTTCGACGCCGACGGTTTCCGCCACGGTGATCTGGACGTGGTCGATATGGGTGGAATTCCACAGCGGCTCAAACAGCGAATTGGCAAAGCGCAGGGCCATCAGATTCTGCACGGTTTCCTTACCCAGATAATGGTCGATCCGGTAAATCTGATGTTCTTCGAAACAGGCGCGCAGCCCTTCGTTCAACGCCCTGGCCGAGGCCAAATCATGCCCAAAGGGTTTTTCCACCACGATACGGCTGTCGGGCGTGGCAAGGCCGTGGTCGTTCAACCGCTGCGCGATGCCCGAGAACAGGTTTGGTCCGACAGACAGGTAAAACGCCCGCACGACATCCGGACGCAGAGCTTTGACCAGACTGTCCCACCCGGTATCGCCCAGCGCATCGACCGGCACATATTCAACACGGGTCAGAAACTGATCCAGCACATCCTGTTTGAATTCTGGCGCGAATTTCTTCATCGCGGCGCGGATTTGATCGCGAAACGCGTTGCTGTCCATATCGGACCGGGCCGTCCCGATGATCCTTGCATCATCCGGCATCTGGCCCACTTCGTAGCGGTGATACAGGCCCGGTAAGATTTTACGCTGGGCCAGATCGCCGGTTGCGCCGAACAACACAAGGTCGAACGGGATTACCGGAATTACGCGTGAAACCATCGGCGGGCTCCTTCAGTTCTCACCTGAGCCACTTTAGCACCTCAATCCGCAAGTACCCGTGGCGTGGGGCATGTTATCGCTAACATGCATGCATTGAATAGGGACCATAACCGCAGAATGCAAGTCCGGATTTGGGATATCACCCCTGACTGCGCAGCCATTCCATCACAGCCGGGCGTACGGATTGTTCCCCCCGGTGGCGCGCATCGGCGATGATCTTGCGCAGCGCCTGCAGATCGGCGCGCAACAAGACGCTTTTGACCGGGCCGATCGAGGCCGGGCGCATCGACAGCGACCGGATGCCCATGGCTGCCAGACACAGTGCTTCGACCGGGCGGCCAGCATCTTCGCCACAAAAGCTGAGCGGCGTGTTCGAGGCATTACAACGCTCGACGATGCGTTCCATAAACGTCAGGAAACTGACGTTCAGAGTGTCGTAGCGGCGACGCACCAACTCGTTTTCACGGTCAGCGGCAAAAAAGAACTGCTTCAGGTCGTTGCCGCCGATTGAGATGAAATCCACCTCGTCAAAGAATTTCTGCGGTGCAAAGGCTAGTGACGGGGTTTCCAGCATCGCGCCAACCTCAAGAGATTCCGGCAGGACATGGCCCAGCCGCTTTTCCCGTTCGATGGTCTTGTTGACCTCCCACCGCGCTTCGCGGAATTCTTCGGCTTGTGCAACAAAGGGAAACATCAGCGTCAGCGGGCGGCCATTGGCAGCACGCATGAGGGCCTGTAGCTGCATCCGCATCACGCCACGCTTGTCCAGACCGACCCGGATCGCGCGCCAGCCCAGCGCCGGGTTGGGTTCGGCCACATGTTTCATATAGGGCAGAACCTTGTCCGAGCCGATATCCAGCGTCCGAAACACCACCCGCATATCCCCCGCCGCGTCCAGAACGCGCTGATATTGCGTCACAAGTTCGGACCGTTTAGGCATCTGGTTGCGGATCAGGAACTGCAACTCGGTGCGGAACAGGCCCACGCCCTCGGCACCCGAGTTATGCAGGGACGGCAGATCGGCCATCAGGCCCGCGTTCATCACCAGATTGATCCGCTCTCCATCCCGGGTCACAGTCGGGGTATCACGGATCGAGGCGTATCGCTCCTGGGCTTTGGCCTGCATGGCGATCTTGTCACGGAACGCGCTGACTACCGTATCCTCGGGGCGCAGGTGCACGACCCCATGATCCCCATCGACAAGGACATGATCGCCGTTCAACGCTTCGGTCGTGATACGCCCCACATGCACCACCAGTGGAATTGCCAGCGCACGGGCGACAATGGTGGCATGGCTGCCAACGGACCCTTCTTCCAGAACGATCCCTTTCAGCGACCTGCCATATTCCAGCAGATCACCGGGGCCGATATTGCGGGCAATCAGGATCGGGTCTGGCGGCAAATCCGCACTATTGGTATTTCCCTGCCCGGTCAGAATGCGCAGCAGACGGTTGCTGAGGTCATCCAGATCGGCCAGCCTTTCGCGCAAATACGGATCGGTGACCTGGCTCATCCGGGCGCGGGCTTGGGATTGTTCCTTTTCAACCGCTGCCTCGGCGCTGAGGCCCAGGGTAATGTCCTCTTCCATCCGGCGCATCCAGCCCTTGGAATTGGCGAACATGCGATAGGCTTCCAGAACCTGCAACTGCTCGGAATCGCCGCCCTTTGAGATTTCGAGCATCTTGTCGACGCCCACGCGCAATTCTTCAACCGCTTCGGCCAGGCGTTCCTGTTCCCGCTGCGGATCATCCGCAATAGGATTGGTCACCACGACCCGCGGCTCATGAAGCCAGACATGCCCTTCGGCAGACCCTTCCTGTGCCGGGCCGCCCCGCAGCAGAATTGATTGCTGATGCAATGGCGACAGGGCCGCGCCTTCACCGATGAAAGCGCCCAGTTCGGCCATCTCGGCCAGAACCATGGCAACCACCTCAAGCGCATAGACCTCATCGGCTGAGAACTCTCGCGCCTCGCGCGATTGTACCACCAGCACACCCAGCTTTTGACCCAGCCGTTGAACAGGCACGCCAAGGAACGACGAAAACCGCTCCTCTCCTGTTTCTGGCATGTACCGGAAGCCCTTGGCTGACGGCGCGTCGGCGGTGTTTACCACCTTGCCCGACTTGGCCACGCGGCCCACCAGCCCCTCGCCCATGCGCATACGGGTCTTATGGACCGCCTCGGGTGTCAGGCCCTCGGTCGCGCATAATTCCAGAGTGTCTTCGTCGCGGAACAGATAGACCGAGCAGACCTCGGCCCGGATGCTATCAGCAATCAGATGCGTGATCCGGTCAAGACGTTCCTGACCGGCCGCTTCGCTTGCCATCTCTTCGCGCAACCGCCCCAGCAGCTTGCGAGATTCTGTTTCGGTGCCGTCCGCCATGGCCCAACCAATTTAGTGTGTCAGGCGATATCCTTGGCTGAAACGCTCAGGCCGCCTTGTCCAGTTCAAAGGCATCATGCAGTGCCTGAACAGCAAGTTCCATGTATTTCCTGTCGACCAGTACGGAAATTTTTATCTCAGAGGTTGTAATGACCTTAATATTGATCCCCTCATCCGAGAGTATCTTGAACATTTTTGCTGCAACGCCGGATTGCGAACGCATACCGATCCCTACGACCGAAACCTTGCAGACGTCGGTATCTGCCACCAGTTCGGCGTAATTCAGCTCACCCTCTTCCTTGATCGCCAGCAGTGCCTGTTCGGCACGGGTTACCTGGTCAGTCGGGCAGGAAAAGGTCATGTCCGTCCGTCCCTCGTCCGAGATGTTCTGCACGATCATGTCCACATTCACGCCCGCATCACTGAGCGCGGTAAAGATGATCGAGGCGATGCCCGGACGGTCGGCCACTGAAACGGCTGTCATCTTGGCTTCGTCACGGGAATAGGCCACACCGGCCACAATATTGGATTCCATGATATCCTCCTCGTCGCAGACCAGCGTGCCTGCATTGTCGGATTGTTCTTCAAAACTTGAAAGAACGCGCAGTTTCACCTTGTAGCGCATCGCCAGCTCGACCGAGCGGGTCTGCAGCACCTTAGCCCCCAGCGAGGCCAGTTCGAGCATTTCCTCGAACGCGATCCTGTCCAGCTTGCGGGCCTTTTCGCAGATGCGCGGATCGGTGGTATAGACGCCATCCACATCGGTATAGATGTCACAGCGTTCGGCATCGAAGGCGGCGGCAAAGGCCACGGCGGTGGTGTCAGACCCACCCCGGCCCAGCGTTGTGATACGACCTTCGGGGCTGAGACCCTGGAACCCGGCAACAACGGCAACCTTCATGCCTTCGGCAAATTTCTGACCGATATTCTCGGTCGGGATTTCTTCGATCCGGGCCTGGCTGTGGGCGCTTGTGGTCAGCAGCGGAACCTGCCAGCCCTGCCAGCTGCGCGCGGGAACGTCCATTTCCTGCAGGGTCAGCGCCATCAGACCAGCGGTGATATTTTCACCCGAGGAAACCACGGCATCATACTCGCGCGCATCAAACAGCGGCGATGTTTCGTTGACCCAACCCACCAATTCGTTGGTCTTGCCCGACATGGCCGAAACAATGACGATCACATCATAGCCCTTGGCCACTTCAACGCCGATGCGTTTCGCCGCGCGGCGGATGCGGTCCAGATTGGCGACAGATGTGCCACCGAATTTCATCACGAGTACGGGCATGGGGGTGGTATCTCCGCGCCTTGGAATTCAAATCCCGTGCGTCTTATGCGAGGGGGGCCGCAAGGGCAAGGGTTCAATACCGTTCCCACCGCGACATTGGGCTGCTTTACAACTAGGGATGAGGCTGTCAGCCTACCGCCAACACTAAATCCAAGAGGTTTCCCATGTCCCGCCTAGCCATCGCTTTTGCCCTTGTTTCAACGCCCGCGCTGGCGCAGGTTTCCACGCTGGCGGGAACCGATGGCCCCAATTCGCTGGGCACTGTACCCTGCGCGACCACCGCAGGCGAGCCGCTGCGCAGCTGCCACGCCGAATTGCGGCGGCGTGACGACGGCAGCGCGACACTGGCCGTGGGCATTGGGAACGGCGATGTGCGCAACATCTACTTTACCGACGGGGTGCCCGATTCCACCGATTCAGCCGCCAGAATCAGCCATGAGCTGCGCGGCGATATCATGGTCATATTCGTCGACCCCGGTGAGGTTTACGAACTGCCTATGGCGGCCCTTAAAGCTCAATAAGCGTGGGGCTGGCCATCATAGGTTTCAAAACAGCCCGTCTTATCCAATGACAGGTCATCGAACCGCTCGATCAGGCCCTCAACCGCCTGATCGACGGTGATCTGAGCGGCATCACCCCCCATATCCGTCTGCACCCAACCGGGGTGATAAATGCCAACGGCGACCCCGTCACCACGCAAGTCGGTGGCCAGATTGCGCCCCAAATTCAGCGCCGCTGCTTTGGATGCGCGGTAGATATAGCTGCCCCCCGGCGCACGCGTATGCGAGGCCATTTGCGATGACAGAATCGCAACCTTGCCCCGCGCGGCACGCAAATTGGGCATAAGCGCCTGCACTGTCAGGAACACTCCGGTCACATTGGCGGCAAAGCTTTGCGCCCACATCTCGGGCGGATACCCGTCAATGGTCTGCGTCTTGTCCAAATACACCCCGGCATTGCAGACCAGCAAATCAACGGGGCGGCCATCAAGCTGCGTCGCCATTGCCGCCTGCTGCGCCGCGTCGGTCACATCCAGCGTGATCTGAGAACTGTCGTCCCGAGCTGTTCCGGTAACCTCACGACCCTGTGCCCGATAGCGATCTGCCAGAGCTTCTCCAATTCCACGGTTTGCTCCGGTGATCACAATGTGCATTATCTAATTCGTCTTTCTGCTGGGAATAAAAGGCAATGGGGCAACCGGCACCCCATCGTCGATCAGGGCTTTGGCCTCTTCGGGTTTGGCCTCGCCGTAAATGGCACGCTCGGGCGCATCGCCAAGGTGGATCTTGCGGGCCTCGCTGGCAAAGTCCTTGCCGACATAATCAGAGTTTTCTTCGACGGTGCGCCGAATTTCAGCCACGACTTTCTCCAAGTCGGGCGTAGGGGCGGCATCGTCGGTTGGGCCGACCTCGGGCACGGGCACGTCTGTGCTGGATTTTGCGTTTCTGGCCGGGCGCACGCGCGGCGTCATGATCGCCTTTTCAACCTGCGCACTATTGCAAACGGCGCATGTCACCATGCCCGCCTTTGCCAGTTTGTCGTAAGCTGCGGCCGATTGAAACCAACTGTCAAATGTATGGCCGTTGCTGCATTTCAATGCGTATTGAATCATGATCCGTCCAAATGTCGGTTGCCAAATAGATACCAACGAGGGTGGCAAGATCAAGCCCCTCCCGGGGCGCGTCAGTGCGTAATAGCCCCAATATTACGTAACAATAGGGCGAGTTCGGAAGAATTGACGCGGGCAGCCGCTTTTTCAGGGCAATACCACTTTCTTTTCCGCTGCCCATATTCGGGAAAGTTATCGGCTGTCGATTGAACCAAAAGCGGGAAAACGTCGACGATACACAGCACCGAACCTTTCTTGGAGCGATGTTTGTGATGGGAAAAACGGCCCACAACACGGGTGGCACATTTGCCTTTTACACCGGCCTCTTCCCATGCTTCCCGGCAGGCGGTCTGGGAAGGCGTCAACCCGTCCATCAACCACCCTTTGGGAAGGATCCAACGGCCTGACTTGCGCGTTGTGATCAACAAAACCTCAGGTCGGCCCTGTTTGACGCGGAAACACAAGGCAGCGGATTGCTGCACCACCCGAAGGTGCCCGGCCTTTTGCAACATTTCGGGCGAAAGCCCTGCGTCGATCACGCTGTGTCGCCTTTCAGATGGAATTATTCCTGTCAGCCGACCCAATCGTTTTTTCGTTATTTAGCGGTCAGCCAGGACCTGAATACCAGATGATGCAGGATTATCCAAGGTGTATGGCAGGGTCACATACGTGCGACCAGCTTGCGCACCAGATCATCATGGGGGATATCCGCATCAATCGCCAATCGTCGCAGACCAAAGTGAACCCGGGCGATCTGCTGATAATAGCGGGTGTAGACATAATTCGTTCCGCCCCCGGCAAGCGCCCCCAGCACTGGAATGGACTGTGCCGCCAATTTCTGCCCTAAAACAACGGACAAGCGCGGGGCCACGGCGGCTATCAACCGCTGCATGGCAGGACCCGTCAACGTCAGTCGCACCGAATAAAACCCCAAATCAGCCCCATCGTCAGAAGACATCGGTCCGGCCGCAGATAAAACCTGAATACAATCGAATTTCACGCCTTCTTCGGAGGGATCAAACCCTTCACGCGCTGCTGCGCCCTGAATGGCGCGCAACAGCATGGCGGTGGTTGCAGGCAATTCCATCAAGGCCGTTGAAACACCACCCAGTCCCCCGGCTGCACCCATGGCAGTGGTCAAAGTGGTATTGACCCACGGCCGTTGATCCGGCACAGCGCGCCGCGATCCTTCGGCGGCACGCATCGCGAACCACAACGCCTGCTCGGTGGCCCCTGTCAGGCCCTGCCTGATGGATGTGGGCAATTGATCCAGCAAAGATTCAGCCGATCCACCCAGGGAATTCAGCAGTTTGACGCCAGGTCCACCAGCCGACCTGTAATACTCGGCCAGCCGATCCAACTCGGCCTCTGCGTCCAGCTTTTCAACAAGAATCACATCCTGCATTGGTACCCTCCTGCCCGTAAGACATCGGGATTTACCTACCCGGTTTCAATAGCTCAGCGCGTCCAGCGGCGCACAGGGCCGGTTATGCCACCCCACTTCCCAGGTGTCAGTTCCAACCCCAGAATGCGGTCTGGGTTGGTCGGCGGGGGCATCTCGATACCGGACAATTGGGAAAAGCCGAACCGGGCGTAATATGGCGCATCGCCGACCAGCATCACTCGTTCCCAACCTTGCTCACGCCCGACTTCGATCCCTTCGTGTATCAAGAACCCACCCAGACCTTCGCCCTGATGGGTCGGGTGCACGGCCACAGGCCCCAGCAACAGCGCGTCATGTTTCCCCACATGTACCGGCCAAAACCGGATCGCGCCCGCCAGAATCCCCTGCCCGTCCCGCACCACCAGGGACAAACCCGAGACCGGGGGAACATCATCACGCAGACGATAAGAAGACAGCGCCTCGCGCCCGGGCGCAAAACACAGATCATAGAGAGCTTCGACCTCCCACCAATCGTCCGGCTCTTCCGGCCTGATCCCGAACTGCTGCACCCCTGCCCTCTTTTCCTTGCTGGAAATCGCCCTAGCACTTCGGTACGCCTTGGGCAAACGCTTGGAGATCAGATGTTCTATCGCCCCGAAGACGGCCACGGCCTGCCGCACAACCCGTTCAACGCCATTATCACGCCACGCCCAATCGGATGGATCTCTACCCGGGACGCTGAGGGCATAAACAATCTGGCACCCTATTCGTTCTTTAACGGCGTGGCCTATTCGCCACCTCAGGTCATGTTCGCCTCGACCGGAACGAAGCAAGATCAGGAAGGCGGCAAGGATAGCATCTCAAACATCGAGGCAACCGGCGTGTTCTGCGTCAATATCGTGGCCCATGCGCATCGGGATGCGATGAATGCCAGTTCGGCCAGCCTTGCCAAACACATCGACGAATTCGACCACGCGGGCTTGATACCGGTGGGCTGCGAAACCATTCCCTGCGCCCGAATCAAGGGCGCCCCGGCCGCGTTGGAATGCAAACTGACCAAGATCGTGACCTTGCCGGGTGAGGCCAACCAGGTGGCTTTTGGAGAAGTGACGGGCGTGCATCTTAACGATGATCACATTCGGGACGGCAAGTTTGATGTCACTACTTTTCACCCGCTCGCGCGGCTGGGATACCGGGACTACTCAGTTGTCACCGAGTTGTTCTCTCTCAACCGCCCGGATGACTGAATTGGTGAAACGGGGGCGCTGCCCCCGCCGCCCTGCGGGCGTCTCCCCCGGGATATTTTCAGCCAGATGAAGCAGGGGATCCTTTATTCATCTGGCCCCAAATATCCCGGAGCGCGAGGCAGAGCCTCGCAAAAAGATCAGTGACCGCCCAGAACACCGGTACGGACCGAATAATCCACGGCCAGTTCATAATCGGGGTCATCGTCGCTATCGACCATGAGGTGTCCCGCTTTGTTCAGCAACTTATGGCAGTCACGGCTGAGGTGGCGCAGCATGACACGTTTACCTGCAGCCTCGTATCTGGAGGCGATGTTTTCGATCGCTTGCAGCGCTGATTGATCAACAACGCGGCTTTCGGCGAAATCGACGATCACGGTTTCAGGGTCGTTCGGCACATCAAAAAGTTCAGTGAAACCTTCAGAAGATCCGAAAAACAGCGGCCCCTGAATTTCATAGACCTTGGCACCTTTTTCAGTCGAGGATTCACGTGTGACTGCATGGATGCGCTTGGCGTTGTTCCAAGCATAAGCCAGCGCCGAGACGATGACACCGACGACAACGGCAACCGCAAGGTCCTCCATCACGGTGACAACGGTGACTAGCACGATGACGAAGGCGTCCATCAGCGGCACCTTGCGCATGATCTTGAACGAGTTCCAGGCAAAGGTTCCTATCACCACCATGAACATCACGCCAACCAATGCGGCCAGCGGGATTTTTTCGATCAGAGGCGAAGCGAACAGGATGAAGACCAGCAGAAACAGCGCCGCGGCGATGCCGGCGACGCGGGTGCGACCGCCGGATTTCACATTGATCATCGACTGCCCGATCATGGCGCAGCCTCCCATGCCACCAAAGAATCCGGTGGCGACGTTGGAAACGCCCTGCGCGATACATTCCTGCGATGCACCACCCCGTTTGCCGGTGATTTCACCGACCAGGTTCAAGGTCAGCAGGGATTCGATCAGGCCAATGGCGGCCAGGATGACGGCATAGGGCAGGATAATCTCGAAGGTTTCCCAGTTCAGCGGCACCATCGGGATGTGGAACATGGGCAGACCGCCCTCGATCGAGGCCAGATCACCGACGCGCGGCACGTCCAGACCAAAGCCGATCACCAGCGCCGCCACAACAACGATCCCGGCCAAAGGCGCGGGAATGATGCGCGTGACACGTGGCATCACCCAGATCACTGCCATGGTCAGGGCCACAAGGCCCAGCATGGTGTAAAGTTGAAGGCCCGACAGCCACTCTCCACCGCTCATACCATGGCCGGTGTTTTCCATAGAGCCGGGAACCTTGAACTGGCCCATTTGCGCAAGAAAGATCACAATCGCCAGACCGTTCACAAAGCCCAGCATCACCGGATGCGGCACCAGGCGAATAAACCGCCCCCAGTGCATCGCCCCTGCGATCACTTGCAGGATGCCCATCAGGACCACCGTGGCAAACAGATACTCGACCCCGTGTTGCGCCACCAGGGCCACCATGACAACGGCCAGCGCCCCGGTTGCCCCCGAGATCATACCGGGCCGGCCACCGATCAGCGCCGTGATCAGACCCACCATGAACGCGGCATACAAGCCGACCAGCGGATGCACCCCGGCGACAAAGGCAAATGCCACCGCTTCGGGCACCAATGCCAGTGCAACGGTCAGACCGGACAGCAATTCGATCCGCAGGCGCGACACGGTCAGCCCCTCGTCCGGCATCCAGCGGAGATCGGGTTTGGCTATACGATTGGCAAAGCTTGCCAGCATGGCTCGGGGCATGGGGCGTCCTGTGGGTTTGTGTGTTCGCGCGAAAGGGGTCTTTTACCTGTCATCGAGGGTCTGAGCCACCGCAGCAGGCGGGACGCTGCCATGCACAACGCGCATACCTACCTTCTCGCAGCTTCGTGAGTTGAAGACCAGAACCGCAATTGGCACCTTTACGCCATGCGATGGTTCTTCTTTTTGCTGCTGGCCCCCATCTCTGCGTTTGCGCAGGACTTGCAGGGCAATGACACCGCCGGAAACTGGCGTGTGACCCACTACGAGCCCTTCGGCGTCTGGAATTCGATCTGCGACGAGCGCGAAGAAAATCAGACATTGCGGCAAAGGTGCTATATCAGGCGCGCCGAGGTCTTCTCGTACCGGCCGAAATTTGGTGCCCAGTTTATCTTTATCACGCCAGAGGCCGATGGTTATCAGATCGAATTCGGTATCGAACCCGGCACCCTGTATTGGCCGTCAGGGTTTCGCATAGATGACAGCGACGGTGTGGTGTGGCGCACACGCAGCCCCGGTTGCCTGACCGGGTTGAGTTGCACGTTCCAAGGGCGGTCTGCACAGGATATCCTGGATGCGATGCAAAAGGGTGACGCCTATCGTTTCGTCTTTCGGGACCGTCACGGTCAAGCACAGGATCTGACATGGCCATTGGCCGGGTTCGATGCTGCCTGGAACGATTTTCAGAAACAGGCCCGGGCCCGCGATCTGCTTTCGCAATAGGCATTGCCACTTGTCAAACTGGTCGGTCCAACGCAGAAATCCCTAAACAAAAAACCACATTCGGAGGAACTCAGTGACTCAGACCAGGATTGCCGTCATTGGCGGATCAGGCATTTACGACATCGACGGGCTGGAAAATGCGGGGTGGGTTACGGTTGAAACGCCTTGGGGCGAGCCATCCGATCAGATTTTAACCGGCTCGCTGAACGGTGTTGAGATGGCATTCCTGCCCCGCCACGGGCGCGGCCATGTGCATTCGCCGACCGAGGTGCCCTATCGCGCCAACATTGACGCGCTGAAACGGCTGGGTGTGACGGATGTGATCTCGGTTTCCGCCTGCGGGTCGTTCCGCGAACATATGGCGCCGGGCGACTTTGTGATCGTCGACCAGTTCATCGACCGGACCTTTGCGCGCGACAAAAGCTTTTTCGGCACCGGCTGCGTTGCCCATGTCAGCGTCGCCCACCCGACCTGTCCGCGCCTGTCGGACGCCTGCGAAACCGCAGGCAAGGCGGCCGGGATCAACATCCACCGTGGCGGCACCTATCTGGCGATGGAGGGGCCGCAGTTTTCAACCTTGGCTGAATCGAAGATGTATCGTGAACACTGGGGCTGCGATGTGATCGGCATGACCAACATGCCCGAGGCCAAACTCGCCCGCGAGGCCGAGCTTTGCTATGCCTCAATCGCGATGGTTACCGATTACGACAGTTGGCACCCCGACCACGGTGAGGTCGACGTGACCGCAATCATCGCCACCCTGACTGGCAATGCCGAAAAAGGCCGGGCGCTGGTCAAGGGCCTGCCTGCGTTGCTGGGGACTGAGCGCGCGCCCTGTCCGCATGGGTGCGACCGGGCGCTGGAATACGCGATCCTGACCGCCCCCGAAAAACGCGATCCGGCCTTGCTGGCCAAGCTGGATGCAGTCGCAGGCCGAATTCTGTAACGCGCGCCGCCCTGCCTCAGTATTGGGGCAGGGTTTTTTGCACTTCGCCCCACAGCCCATGTGACCACAAATCATTGTGTGTGCCGTCAGGAATAATGTGAATCTGCGCGGCATCGCCCGCCATTGCTGCCAACGCTTTGCCATGATGCAGCGGAACCGTTTCGTCCCTGGCCCCGTGGAAAATCAAGGTTGGAACAGTGATATGCGCCATGAAATCGCGGGTTGCGAACTGATCTTTCATCAGCGCTGAAACCGGCAACCACGGATACCGTTCCGCCGCGACGTCGACGGACGCTGTAAATGGGGCCTCCAGCACCAGCAACCGGGCGTTTGGGCGTTGTTCAGCCACGGCTGCCGCCACCGCTGTTCCAAGGCTTTGACCATGCAGCACAATATCCAACTTTTGGCCGTCCAGCCGATCAAACATCTGAATACCGTCCGCGATCAGCGCCAGTTCAGAGGGCTCGCCCTCACTGCCCGGATAACCCCGATAACTGGGTGCAAACAGACCAAGCCCGCTGTTGAGGATTTCGCGCATCCGGTCGGCCCGGTCGCCCAGATTTCCACCCTGGCCGTGAAAGAACAGAACGGTGGGCGCGCCCGGGGTGGCCGCAGGCGCGAACCAGGCCGTTACCATCACCCCGTCGGACATGGGCAGGGACATAACATCGACATCTGCCAGCCCGACTGTACCGGGATCAGGCAATTCGCCTGCGGGTTTGAACAACAACGATTGCTGGTTGAGGTACATGTAGCCAACGATACAGGCATAGATCGCACCACCGATCACCGCCACCAGAACCAGAAAACCCTTTAGTCGGGCAGCGTTTGACCGAACGGGTTCAGAGTGTTCATTGATGTGCGCGTGTGTCATCGTCCCCTCCGACCGTCTGGTTTCCATTGTGATTTCGGACACCGGGGGATGGGTTTCAAGGTAAAGGCGCGAAGCTTAATCCAATCTTAAATCTGTTGCCTGGATACCAGACAGGGTGTCTTTTTCCACGAACGTCTTGAAATGCTGACCGGATCATCCCGATTTATGCGCCCAAGACAAAAGCTTAGGCCACGCAACAGACGTGGCATCACTCACAGAGGCGGAAGAGAGCAATGAAACGGCTTGAGGCATTGGACGCAGCCCGGTTTTTGGCCTTTTGCGGCATGGTTCTGGTGAATTTCCGCATCGCGGCCGAGGTCGCGCCGGGCAATGACTGGGCCTCGGTTCTTGTGGATGCGCTCGAAGGTCGGGCGGCCGCTTTGTTCGTCGTTCTGGCCGGGGTCGGTGTTGGCCTGTCGCGTGTTTCGGCACCGGTTTTGTTGCGCCGCGCCGCGTTTCTGTTCGTGCTCGGGCTGATCAACATGACGGTTTTCGACGCCGACATTCTGCATTTCTATGCGCTTTACTTCGTAGTCGGCGCAGCCTTTTTGACGGCCTCGGAACGTGGACTTTGGCTGGGTGCGCTTGGCGTGGTTGCAGTGTCAGTGCTGGCCGTATTCGTGTTCGACTATGACCGGGGATGGGATTGGACCACCCTGACCTATGACGACCTGTGGACCCTGCCCGGCTTTGCGCGCAATGCGCTGTTGAACGGATGGCATCCAGTTCTGCCCTGGGCCGCGTTCCTGTTGATCGGGATGGCGATCGGACGTGCGAAACTGGATACGATCTGCATTCAGCACCGTTTGATCATGTGGGGTTTTGGCGCGGCTGTACTGGCGATGTTTCCGCAGATGGTGGTGTCTGACCCCGATCTGGCGGCTTATTTGGGCACCGAGTCCATCCCCCCGGGGCCGTTCTATATTCTGGCCGGGACCGGGTCAGCCTGTGTGGTGATCGGGCTGTTGTTGAAGCTGTGGCCCAAGATCGAAGCCCTGCGCATCGACCCGGCCCTGACCGCACCGGGGCGGCAAAGCCTGACACTGTACATGGCACATATCCTGATCGGGATGGGTATTCTGGACGAGCTTGGCCTGCTGAACGGCACGCTCAGCGCGCCCCAAATCGTGGGCTATGCGTTTGGGTTCTGCGCCTTGTCGTCGGTTTTCGCCCTGCTGTGGTTCCGCCGATTTGAACGTGGCCCCCTTGAGGCGCTGATGCGCCGCGTGACTGCGCCTCAAAAGGCTTGACCTTGCCGCTGCGACGGGGCTTGGTGAGGGCATTACAATAACAGGATTTCCCATGTCCCTAGACCTATGGCTGGCCTTTGTGGCCGCATCGACCGCCCTGCTGTTGATCCCCGGCCCGACCGTTCTGCTGGTGCTCAGCTATGCTTTGTCCAAAGGGCGCAGTGTTGCCATGGCTTCGGCCACCGGTGTTGCGGTGGGGGATCTGGTGGCGATGACGGCCTCATTGCTGGGGCTGGGGGCGCTGGTGCTGGCCTCGGCCACGTTGTTTTCGGTGTTGAAATGGATGGGCGCGGCCTATCTGGTGTGGCTGGGCCTCAAATTGCTGCGCTGCGCACCCTCGGGCGGGTTGAGTACGGTTGAAACCGGGCGCAACGTCACCGCCCGCAGCGTATTTGGCCATGCCGCCGCCGTTACCGCGCTGAACCCGAAATCCATCGCCTTCTTCATTGCGTTTGTGCCACAGTTCCTGCGCCCGGCGGACCCATTGGGTCCGCAATTCGCCATCCTGATCGCCACTTTCGTGGGCCTTGCCGGGCTGAACGCGCTGGCCTATGCCCTGCTGGCCGACAGGCTGCGCCAGATGGTCGGGCGCGCCGGTGTCATTACCGCAATGACCCGGTTCGGAGGGCTGACCCTGATCGGAATGGGTGTGGCGACTGCCGTTCTGCGGCGCCCGGCCTGAGGGATCAATCCTCGGCGTTTTCTTTCATGAAACCACGGATGAACCGCCGGATTTCCCGCGCGGCCGAAGTATCCAGTTCCTTGCACAACTCAACAAAAGCGTCACGCTCGTCCTTGTCCAGACGCAAGACTAACTGGCTGTTTTTCTTGGTAGAACCTTTACCGTCTTTTTTCGCCACGCGCATCAACCTCGCCAAACACTTGATTCCATAAGCGATGCAACGTATATACATCGCATAGAAGTTGTAGGTATCGAGCACCTAACAATAAAAAAGGATTATGGCAATGAACCTTCATGCTGCTCAGGCATTTCTTTTGCGAGACCAGCGCAACTGGCGCAAGCCACATCTGTCGTGGTTGCCCGTCGCGCTGTATCGTTATTATGGATTGCCCAAGGCCAATCCGGAACGCCGCAAGTAAGGCGGCGACAATCTTCCCTTGCAAGGCTGGCCCCAATGGGCCAAGTACGCCCGCGTGTTTTGACGCCAGAGGGGTTGGCCATGTCCAGAAACAAGTCGGTCAAGGATTACATCCGAACCATCGTTGATTTCCCGCACGAAGGGATCATGTTCCGCGATGTCACCACCCTGTTTGCAGATCCACGCGGGTTTCGCATGGCAATCGACCAGATGCTGCACCCTTATGCGGGTGAGCGGATCGACAAAGTCGTAGGGCTTGAGGCGCGCGGATTTATTCTGGGCGGAGCCATTGCCCACCAGCTAAGCGTCGGGTTTGTGCCGATCCGCAAAAAGGGCAAGCTGCCGGGCACCACCATCAGCCAAGACTATAAGCTGGAATACGGCGAGGCCATCGTCGAAATTCACGATGACGCCATTCAACCCGGTGAAAAAATCCTGGTTGTCGACGATCTGCTTGCGACCGGAGGCACTGCGGCAGCCGGGATCAAACTGATCGAACGGCTGGGCGGCGAGATCGTCTCGTGCTCTTTCATCATTGACCTGCCCGAGCTGGGTGGCCGCAAAGTGCTGGAAGACCTGGGGATGGACGTTCAAGTTCTGTGCGAATTCGAAGGGTTGTAACCTCATTAATCACAAAAACGTGATTGGAAACCTGCGTTAATGCGGGCTTAGCGCAGGTTCACAAAAGATCAACCCGATCCCATCAACACATTCAGTGATCTTGATTCAAAGATCACCCGTATCCCTATTGATGCCACCTAAGGCATTCCAACAAGGGATACATACCATGTTTCGCAAACTCGCATTTGCCGGTGTGGCAAGCCTTCTCGTCGGAACTTCCGCATTTGCAGAGGATCAGTCCAAAGATATTGTGGACACTGCCATCGGCGCGGGCAGCTTCAACACTCTGGTCGCCGCCGTACAGGCCGCCGAGCTGGTCGACACGCTAAAGGGCCAAGGCCCGTTCACCGTATTCGCCCCCACGGACGAGGCATTCGCGGCCCTGCCGGACGGTACGGTAGCGACGCTTTTGCAGCCTGAGAACAAAGATCAGCTGGTAGCGATCCTGACCTACCATGTGGTGCCGGGCAAAGTGATGTCGGGCGATCTGTCAGACGAAATGACCGCCGCCACGGTTCAGGGGGGTGATATCACCATCGATCTGGACGACGGCGTGAAAGTGAACGATGCCAACGTCGTTCAGGCCGACATCGAAACCTCGAATGGTGTCATCCACGTCATCGACAAGGTGATCCTGCCGGGGTCGTAACCGCCCCAATGCGATCCGGATGATCCCGGATCGCGCGCCCTATCTCAAAACCGCGCCCGGGTTCATGATCCCCTGCGGATCCAGCGCGGTTTTGATTGCCCGCATTGCCGCCAGCTTTGTCGCATCGCCATACCGCTCAAGATCACCGGTTTTCAGCCGCCCGATCCCATGTTCGGCACTGATCGACCCGTCAAATTCGGCCACAAGGTCATGCACGGCCTGTTTGACAACCTGTCTGCGCCCATCGAATTCGGACCGGTCATGGTCCTGCGGTGGAAACACATTGTAATGCAGGTTCCCGTCCCCAAGATGCCCAAAGCAATTGATGCGAAACGACCCCAATGCTGCAACCACCTCGGCGCCACGCTCAATGAACTCGGGAATCCGCGAAATCGGGACCGAGATGTCGTGGCTTGACACCGATCCGATCAGCCGGTTGGCTTCGGGAATGCTCTCACGTACGGCCCAAAGGTCCATGCGTTGCGCTTCGTTCTGCGCGATGATTGCATCGCCGACCAGATCAGCCTTATCCGCCGCAACATACAGCGTTTCCAGCGCCTCAGAAGGTGACTGCCCCGCAAACAGCCCCAATTCGATCAGCACGCACCATTCCGGCTGCGTGGCAAAGGGCTGGCGTACATCCGGCAGCACCTCGGACAGGAAATGCAACCCCTGACGGTGGATCAGCTCAAAAGTGCTGACCGCATCCCCCAGTTGATCCCGTGCCAGCGCCAGCAGTTCGATTGCGGCCTTGGGTGAGGCGACCTGCACCATCGCCGTCCCCGTGGCCTCGGGTCGCGGAAACAGCTTTAACGAGGCAGCAGTGATGACCCCCAACGTGCCCTCGGCCCCGATTAGCAGGTTTCGCAGGTCGTACCCGGTATTGTCCTTGCGCAAGCGGCTGAGCCCATGCCAGATCTCACCGTTGGGCAGAACCGCCTCAAGCCCCAGACACAGATCCCGCGCATTGCCATATCGCAACACGTTGACCCCACCCGCATTGGTGGCCAGGTTTCCGCCGACCCGGCAAGACCCCTGCGCCGCAAGCGCCAAAGGAAACAACCGACCGGCCTGGTCAGCCGCAGCCTGCACGTCGGCCAGAATGGCACCTGCCTCGGCGATCAAGGTGTTCTCGGTCGGATAGACCGCCCGGATCGCTGTCATCCGCTCAAGCGAGATCAACAGCGGCGCAGGACCATCGGACATAACCTGCCCCCCCACCAACCCGGTACCGCCGCCATAAGGCACCACCGGCACGCACGCGTCCGAGGCCAATCGCATCAGCACAGACACCTCATCCACCGTGCGCGGCAAGGCCAGCAGGCCCACATGTCCGGAAAAACGCCGGCGCGGTTCTTCCAGGTATCGCTGGGCGACCGGGTGCAGAACACCTTCGCCCAATGCGGTGCGGATTGATTTGGCAAGGTTTTCGTCGGCAGGGTTCAGTGTCATACCTTCTCCTTGCCCAAGCCACGCCGCCCCGACAAGCCCTATTCCAACTCGATAAGGTATTGCGGCTCAAGCACGACAACCGTGGGCCGATCCGGAAGCGTACGCAGCGACACGGTGATTTCCGATCCCCCATCCCGCTGAACCGGAAAATCGCCCCGGATATCAACCAGAAACCGATCCAGAGAGTAGCCGGAAAACCAGTGCATCGGAATGATGACCGAACTTTTCAACCGCTTGAGAACCGCAATCATCTCCGGCAATGGCATGGTCGTGCCGCCATCCACGGCGGCCATGACGACATCCAGCCGCCCCAGTGCCGCAAATTGTTCGTCTGACGGCACATGATGCAGATGCCCCAAGTGGCCGATACATAACCCCTCAACCTCAAACACAAAGATGGAATTGCCGCGCTCTTCAATCCCGCCATAGACCGAGCGGATGTCGGTCGACACATTGCGTATCAGCATTTCATCCAAATCAAGGTGATGTTCGATCCCCTGTCCGAACGCGCCCCAACCCGACAACACATGCGGGATGGCGGGATCGGGATGGGCGGTCCAATGGGTGCTATGGGCGTGGTTCATCGTCACCACATCCGGGATCAGGTCGGCGCTGCCGATAAATCCGGTGAAATCCGTCACCGCGTTCAGCCCGCCCTGCGTCTGGATCAAAAAGGACGCGTGGGCGACATAGCTAATCCGTACCGAGAATTCCGGCACCGGGTCATTCCAGGCCGCCTTGTGCAGATATTCGATTCCGGGGGCCGCATCTGCAATGGCGATGCAATGGCTCGGCCGCCGCTCCTGCGCCACAGCTCCACCCGAGATCACCATCAATGCCGCAACAATCCAGCGCATGGGATGAGTGTAGCGCAAGACACCGCCAAGTCATGCCCCTTGTTCATCTGGCCCTAAATATCTCGGGGGTATGGGGGCAGAGCCCCCAGGGCCCCGCAGGGGCCACCTACCCCGCGTCCGTCTTCCCGCGTCGGTCCGACCGCAGGCTGGCATACAGGACATGCGTCCGCCAGCGCCCGTTGATCTGCAAATAAGACTGCGCCACGCCTTCGTATTTGAACCCCGAGCTTTCCAGCAACCCACGCGACGGCTTGTTCTCCGGCAGGCAGGCGGCCTCGATCCTACTCAGGTCCAATCGGGTAAAGGCGTGATGCAACACGGCACCGATGGCTTCGCGCATGTATCCGTTGCGGGCAAAAGCCTGCCCTGTCCAATACCCCAGCGTCCCCGCCTGTGCCGGGCCGCGCCGGACGTTGTCCAGTGTAATCGCCCCAATAAGCACATCATCCGTGCGCCGGAACAGGAACAGCGGGATTGCCGTTCCGCTGCCCACCGATCGCTGCGCCCAATAGACCCGATTGGTAAAAGACTTGCGGGTCAGGTGATCCTTGGCCCAAATCGGCTCCCAGGGGGTCAGGTAATCCCTGGACGCCCGCCGCAACGCCACCCAGTCGTTGAAATCAGAATGCACAGGCGGGCGCAAGCTCAGGCGCTCGGTCTCGAGTTTCAGCTTGCGTCTGCCCAATAGCATCACGCTGCACGCCTCTCCTGCAGCTGTGCCAAAGTCGGAGCGCCCGAAACGGGACCGTACAGCGCCAGCGCCGCAGGCGCCTGCACCGCCATCGCTTCGGCGAAGACACGCACGTCTTCGGTGCTGACCGCGTCGATCTTGGCCACTGTATCTTCAAGCGAGGGTACACTGCCCCAAATCTGCACCAGCCGCGCCAGACGCTCGGCCCGGTTCGACGGGCTTTCCAGCCCCATCAACATCCCGGCCTTCATCTGTGCCCGGGCGCGGGCGACTTCCTCGGCGCTCATGTCCTCGGCCGCGCGCTTCATTTCATCAATGGTGATATTGGCCAGTTCCGCGACCTGATCAGCGGATGTGCCCGCGTAAATCGTGGTTGTGCCGGTATCAGCATAAGCACCGGTTTGCGCGAAAATGGTATAACATAACCCCCGCGTTTCCCGCACTTCCTGAAACAGCCGCGAGGACATGCCGCCACCCAGCGCAGTCGAATAGATCTGCGCCGTATAGATCGCATCATCGCGATAGCCGGGGCTTTCCAGCGCCAGTGCAAAATGCGCCTGTTCCAACTCTTTTTCTTGCCGGGCTTCACCACCGGTAAAGCGCCCCGCCTCGGGGATCAGTCCCTTGCGCGGTTGTAGGTGGCCAAACATCTCTTCGGCCATTTTCATCAGTGCATCGTGATCCACTGCACCGGCGGCAGACAAGATCATCTGGTCTGGGCCATAATGCTCGGCCACAAAACCTGACAGGTCCTCGCGCGAAAACGCGCTGACCCGTTCGGTTGGGCCAAGGATGGTGCGGCCCAGTGGCTGGTCGTGATAGCTCTGCTCTTGCAGCCAGTCAAAGATCACATCATCAGGCGTGTCATAAGCCTGACCGATTTCCTGCAGGATCACGCCGCGCTCGACCTCAATCTCGCGCGGGTCGAAAACCGGGTTCAGGACGATATCGCCGATCACATCCATCGCCAGCGCCACGTCGTCCTTCAGAACGCGCGCGTAATAGGCCGTCACCTCGCGCGAGGTATAGGCGTTGATATACCCGCCCACATCCTCAATCGCTTCGGCAATCTGCAAGGCAGAACGACGCTTGGTTCCCTTGAACGCCATATGCTCAAGAAAATGCGCGATGCCGTTTTGTTCGATCCGCTCATGCCGCCCACCGGCGGTCACCCAGATACCGATGGCGGCGGATTGCAGCCCCGGCATATGTTCACTGACGATACGAAATCCGTTCTTCAGTTGGTCTTGTCTGACAGTCACTCAGCGATATGCCTTTTGATATGATCCTCAAGGGCGCCCAGATCGTTGGCGATGCGGGTCACCCGTTCCGGACGTTCATACAGATCAGACATGCGGGATGGAAGAGGCGGATGTTCGCCGCTTGCCTCCTCGACCGCCGCCGGGAATTTCGCCGGATGCGCCGTGGCCAGCGTGATCATCGGCACGTCCGCCGCGCGGTGATCCTCAGCCACCTTTATGCCTACCGCTGTATGCGGGCAGACCAGTTCAGCACTATGAGCCAGAGTTTGCTTGATCGTCTCCAACGTCTGATCTTCGGACACGCGGTCCGAGTCGAAGTTTTCCCGCAGGGCCTGCATCGCGCCCTGACTGACGTTGAAGCCACCCTGCTTCAGCTCATCCATCAACTGCGCGATGGCACCACCATCCTCGCCATAGGCATAATACAGCGCCCGTTCAAAGTTCGAGCTGACCTGAATATCCATCGACGGGCTGATCGAAGGGATCGTATCGCCCTTGAAATACCCCTGCCCCGACAAGCAGCGATGCAGAATGTCGTTCTGGTTCGTGGCCACCACCAGTCGGTCGATGGGCAGGCCCATGCGTTTGGCCAGATAGCCCGCAAAAATGTCGCCGAAATTGCCGGTGGGAACTGTAAAGCTGACCTTGCGATGCGGCGCGCCGAGACTAACCGCGGCTGAGAAGTAATAGACGATCTGCGCCAGCACCCGCGCAAAATTGATCGAGTTCACGCCCGCCAGTTTGACCCCATCCCGGAAATCAAAATCGTTGAACATATCCTTCAACGCGGCCTGACAATCGTCAAAATCCCCATCCACGGCCAGCGCGTGCACATTGCTATCCGCAGGCGTCGTCATCTGACGGCGCTGCACCTCGGACACGCGGCCATGCGGAAACAGGATGAATACATCCACGGCGTCCAGCCCGCGGAATGCTTCAATCGCCGCTGACCCGGTGTCGCCACTGGTCGCACCCACGATGGTCACGCGATCATTGCGCCGTTTCAGGGCCACCTGAAACAGCTGACCGATCAGCTGCATGGCAAAGTCTTTGAAGGCCAGCGTCGGCCCGTGGAACAGCTCCAGCAGAAAGTGGTTCTCATTCAGCTGTTTCAGCGGGGCGCGCGCGTCATGGTCAAAACCTTCATAGGCGCGCGCGATGATCTCCTTGAACTCACCCTCGGCAAACGAGCCGCTGACATAGGGCCACATCACACGGAACGCGATGTCCTCAAAGGGCAGACCCGCCAGCGCTGCGATGTCTTCTTGTGCCATCACCGGGATTTCGGCGGGCAGATACAGGCCGCCGTCACGGGCCAGCCCGGTCAGCATCGCCTCTTCAAAGCTCAGTTCGGGCGCTTGCCCACGGGTCGAGATGTATTTCATTGCGCTTCACTCTCAGACGGGGCGCGGCTGCGCCACAGGAAATATCCGGTCATCGCGGCCCAAACCAGGGCCAGGCCAAACCATGTGATTGCGTATTGCAGGTGATCGTTGGGGATGCCCGTCGCACTGACGGGCAAAGGAGTAATGCCGGGATCGGTGCCCGAGCGCGCGATCAACATAACAGGATCCGCGCCCAAGGCGGCGGCCAACGTGGGCACGTCGCGGGCAAACCAGATGTTTGCATCAATGTCGGGTCCCGGCGTATAACCGTCGACTTCATCCGGCCAGTGCAGATTACCGGTGATCTTCATCACGCCGTTCTGACGGTCAACTTCCTTGGCGGTCACGGGAACAAAGCCCCGGTCCACCAAAATCGTCCGTTCATCGGTGTTGAAGGACTGGATAATGCGATACCCTGCCCCGACCTGCTTGACCGAAACCAGAACGTGGATCTCGCCCGGCACCATTTCACCGGTCACGGTAACCGGCAGGTATTTGTCCCGTTCAACTGAGGCCAAGTTTGGCAGGTCAACCGGGTCGGCACTGATACGCGATTCGATTTCGGACAGAACGTCTTGTTTCCATGCCAGCCGCTGCATCTGCCAAAGGCCCAGCCACAGCAGAATTACCAGCCCGGCGAAACCGAAAATCAGCAGGAACAAGATGCGGCGCATGTCGGGACCATGTTTCATAACAATAAGGCGGCGTAAGAACCGGCGCCTTGTTAAGGGCTGCGCAGGCGCAAATGCAACCACGCAATTGTATCGGGCGCAATCTTGCGCCCTGATCGAGAAAAAGCCGCCCCAAAGGGCGGCTTTTGCAATTGGATTACCTGTCCGGCGTTACACCAGCGGGGCCTGACCCCAGATGTAGACGGCGAAGAACAGGAACAGCCAGACAACGTCCACGAAATGCCAGTACCAGGCTGCGGCCTCAAACCCGACATGTTTTTCAGGCGTGAAATCACCGCGCAGTGCCCGGATCAGACAAACAGTCAGGAAAATGGTACCGATCACGACGTGAAAGCCGTGAAAACCAGTGGCCATGAAAAAGTTCGAGTAGAACTGATCGCCGCCGAACTTCCAGCCATCATGGGCCAGCAACTCATAGTACTCATAGCCCTGCAAGAAGGTGAACGCTGCACCCAATGCGATCCCGATGGCCAGACCCTGCACCAATGCCTTGCGGTCATTGCCATGCACCAGCGCGTGGTGCGCCCAGGTGATCGCACAGCCCGACAGCAGCAGAACCAGCGTGTTGATCAGCGGCAGATGGAACGGGTCAACCGCATGGATGTCCGGCTGGATGTATTCGGTGCCCGCATAATCGTACATCGGGTACATGCGATGTTTGAAGAACGACCAGAACCAGGCAAAGAAGAACATTACCTCGGACATCACGAATAGAATGAAGCCATAGCGCAGGCCAATACGTACAACCGGCGTGTGATCCCCTGCGCGGCTTTCGGCCACAACCTCAGACCACCAGGCGAACATGGTGTAAAGAACGGCCACCAGACCGGCCCAGAACACAAACGGCGTTTTGTCGTGCATCCAAAGGACAGCCCCGAATAGCATCACAAAGCCACCGATCGCGCCGATCAGCGGCCAGGCCGACGGGGCCAGAATATGGTAGTCATGGTTTTTAGCGTGTGCCATCAGAGTCCCTCACCTAAAGGCGTTAGTTCGTTGTTGTATCAGCCTGCGTCTCCAGGGCGGCATAGCCCTCGGGCAGGTCAATTTCGTAAAATGTATACGACAGAGTGATCGTATGAACATACTTGGCTTCAAGATCTTCGACCATTTCCGGGTCTACGAAAAAGGTAACCGGCATCTCAACCCGTTCTCCGGGCTCCAGCACCTGCTCCTCAAAGCAGAAACAGGCGATTTTCTGAAAATACCCGCCAGCCGAATAGGGTGCCACGTTATAGGACGCCTGCCCCGCAATGGGACGATCGGTTGGATTGTACGCCTCGTAGAACGCCAACCCGGTTTCACCAATGCGCAGGTCCATCTCGCGCACGACGGGCTTGAACTCCCAGGCCATATCCTTGGCCTTCGAGGCGTCAAAGCGGACCGTTACAGTGCGATCCAACACACCTTCGGGGGCTTGTGCCGCCACGCCCGTTGTCCCGCCAAAACCGGTGACACGGCAGAACCAGTCATAAAACGGAACCGACGCCCAAGCGAGGCTGCCCATCAGGACAACCACACCCACCGTCTGCGCAACCGTTTTCTGAGGCCCCGTCAACGCCATCAGTTCTGCACCTCTTGCGTCGCCAAACTGAAATCAGTGCCCGAGACCTTGACGATCGTCAGGCCAAAGATGATCACGATGAAGGCCGCCAGCGCCAGACCCACGCCCAGATTGCGGCTGAACCGGCGTTGATGCAACTCGTGGCTTTTACGCAGGCTCATGACCAGCCTCCCAGCCCATAGGGTTTCAGAAGCGCCTCGGCCAGAATCGCGCCGAAATGCAGGAACAGGTACAGCAGCGACAGCTTGAAGAAACTGCGTTCCACCTTGAAGTTGTCGGCCTCGGCATCATCCTCGTTCCGGCGCGAGATCGCCCATGCGCCGCGCAGGAATAGGGCGTTCATCACCACCGCAACCATCAGATAGATCGGGCCGCCAATGCCCGAGAACGCGGTGCCAACGGCCAGCGTGGCCAGCAGCGCGGTGTAGATCAGAATGTGCCAGCGGGTCGCGCGGCGACCGTGGGTCACGGTCAGCATCGGCACACCCGCATCGTCGTAGTCCGAACGCATGAACAGCGCCAGCGCCCAGAAATGCGGCGGCGTCCACATGAAGGTCAGGGCAAACATCAGCCAGGGTTCCAGTGACATCGACCCAGTGGCGGCAACCCAGCCGATCACCGGCGGGAAAGCCCCGGCCGCACCGCCGATCACGATGTTCTGCGGCGTCAAACGTTTCAGCCACATCGTGTAGACGACGACATAGAAAAAGATGGTGAAGCCCAGAAAAGCACCTGCGAACCAGTTGGTCGCCAGACCCAGCATGATCACCGACAGGCCGGATAGCGCCAAGCCCAGCGCCAGCGCCTCGCCCTCCTGCACTTTGCCCGACGGGATCGGACGGCTTTTGGTGCGCTTCATCACGCGGTCGATATCCGCATCCCACCACATGTTCAGCGCGCCAGACGCACCGCCGCCGATGGCAATGAACAGAATGGCGCAGAAGCCCACAAACGGGTGCACGGGAACCGGCGCGGCCAGCAAACCGACCAAAGCCGTGAACACGACCAGAGACATCACGCGCGGCTTCAGCAGAGCGAAGAAATCGCCAAAGCTGGCCTCATCCGTATGTGCCTTGGCGGTCACTGTGCTGGCGTTGATGCTTGCGTCGCTCATTTCCGGTCCTTTTGGGGCAAAAACTGCGCGAACCTCGCGCAGCCTGCATCATGTATTACACAGGCCGCGGCCTGCGCAGGGTATCAGTTCGTTGCAACCTGATAGGGTGCCGGCTGACCTGCGTATTCTTCCAGTGCGCCTTGAAGCCACTGCTCATAGGCTTCTTCGCTGACGACCTTAACAGTAATCGGCATATAGGCGTGGTCCTTGCCGCAAAGCTCGGAACATTGACCGAAATAGATACCTTCTTTGTCAGCCTGGAACCACAGCTCGGCCAGACGACCGGGGACACCATCCTGTTTCACACCAAAGGAGGGGATGGTCCACGAATGGATCACGTCCGACGCTGTCACCTGCATGACGATGACCTTGCCAATCGGCACGACCACGGCAGTATCGGTGGCCAGCAGCCATTCATCTTCACTGTAGCCCGCATCGGTCAGCTTGGCGCGCATCGCGTCGTTCAGAACAAACGGGGTCACGTCTGCATCCGCAGGGCGCGCGCCCTCGTCCAGCGTTGCCGGATGTCCCAGCAGATAGCTATCGAAAGCAAAGTCGTGGTCGACATATTCGTATGTCCAGTACCACTGGTTGCCGACAACCTTGATGACCACGTCCCCTTCGGGGATTTCCTGCTGCTTGAACAGAACCGGAAGAGAGAATGCACCGATAAAGACCAGAACAAGGATTGGCCCCAGGGTCCATGCGATTTCCACCGGAGTATAATGCGAAAAGCGCGCCGGGTTCGGGTTAACACGCGCATTATAGCGCACGATGCAATAGATCAGCAGGCCTGCAACCAGCAAACAGATGACGGTGATGATCACCAGAATCATGTTATCCAGATCGCGAATCCCGTGGGCAAGGTTTGTGGCTGCGGGTTGGAACCCAATACCGCCATCAACCGGCTTGCCAATAATCTCAAGCTCCTGAGCCATGGCGGGAAGGCTGGAGAGGGCTGTCATCAAGCCCGAAAGCATCAAAGCATTCTTCATATTCTGTCCTGATCGTTTGATCTTTGCGTCCCTGGCGTAAAGGTGTGAATCGGTCACACCTCACCCGTTGTCTTTGGCCGCGTTAAAAACCATATTCCTGCGGGTAGATAAAGCAAAATGCTTGCGTCAAACAGACGCTATTTTTGATCTGGATCAAACTCGAAAGGTCCCATCCGATGCCCAACGACCCGTTTCGCCCGTTTGAAAGCGCCCTTCCGCAGGACGAAGCGCTTGCAATTTTGCACTCTGCCACCGCCGGGGCCGAGGACGGAGAGCTGTTTGTCGAGCGGCGAAAATCCGAATCCCTGGTTTTTGACGACGGGCGTTTGAAGACAGCGTCCTATGACGCCTCCGAGGGATTCGGCCTGCGCGCGGTACAGGGTGAGGTGGCTGGATATGCGCATTCTACCGACGTCTCGATCCCGGCGCTAAAGCGGGCGGCGGAAACGGCGCGCTTGGCTGTGGGCGATGGCGGCGGTACGCTGGCCGGCGCGCCACGCGCCACCAATACGCGGCTATATACGGACGAAGATCCCATCGAATCCGCCAGTTTTCCGGTTAAAATCGAAACTTTGCGTGAAATTGACGCCTTTGCCCGAGATATGGATTCACGTGTGGTGCAGGTCAGCGCCGCAATCGCCGCTGCGGTGCAAGAGATCGAAATCCTGCGCCCCGATGGGGTTCTGGTGCGCGATGTGCGCCCGATGACCCGCCTTAATATCTCGGTGATCGTCGAACAGAACGGCCGCCGCGAAAGCGGCTCGGCCGGGGGCGGCGGGCGCGTGGGTCTGGACGGGCTGATTGACCCGTCAGACTGGCAGGACAAGGCACGCGAGGCGCTGCGGGTCGCGTTGGTCAATCTGGACGCGGTCCCTGCCCCTGCAGGTGTGATGGAGGTTGCCCTGGGCCCCGGCTGGCCCGGTATCCTGCTGCACGAGGCCATCGGACACGGGCTTGAGGGAGACTTTAACCGCAAGGGCAGCTCGGCCTTTGCCGGGTTGATGGGGCAGCAGATTGCCTCCAAAGGTGTCACTGTCGTCGATGACGGCACCATCGCGGATCGGCGCGGTTCGATCACGGTGGATGACGAGGGCACGCCCAGCGCGCGCACGGTCCTGATCGAGGATGGTAAACTTACCGGATACATGCAGGACCGTCAGAACGCGCGTCTGATGGGGGTTTCCCCCACCGGCAACGGGCGGCGGCAGAGTTATGCGCACAAACCGATGCCCCGGATGACCAATACGGTCATGCTGGGTGGGGATTCCGATCCGGCCTCGCTTGTCGCGGATATCAAGGATGGTATCTGGGCCGTGGGGTTTGGCGGCGGTCAGGTGGATATCACAAACGGCAAGTTCGTGTTTTCCTGCACCGAGGCGTACCGGGTCGAAAACGGCAAGATCGGCGCGCCGGTCAAAGGGGCGACCCTGATTGGCGACGGGCCTTCTGCGCTTAATCGCATCCGTGGATTGGGCAATGACATGGCGTTGGACCCGGGCATGGGTACTTGCGGCAAGGATGGTCAATGGGTGCCGGTGGGTGTTGGTCAACCTACGGTTCTGATGGATGGGCTGACTATCGGCGGATCGGCAACCTGATACAGAATCGGTTGCGCACAAGGTTAACCCTGCGCCTTGGCAATCCGCGTTTTATGGCGTTCGTTTGAAGTCCTCGTTCAAGCGAACGCATATTTTTTGCATTTAATATCTTATATTTACGCAACATCCCCTGACAAATCAGGAAAATTATCCGAATAATTTGAAAGGATTCACAAGCTGTTAACCCCGGCAATCGTAAACCAGTTCTGCAATCAGGCGGAGCACCGGATGACCGAAGAGCAGCTTTCTTCCAATCACCCCACACTCCCACCCACCACGGAAGAGGACCGGTTTTCCTGGCTTCGTCTGTTGCGCTCACGCAAGGTTGGCCCGACGACGTTTCGTCGGCTGCTGCGGGAACATGGTTCAGCGCAGAACGCGCTGGCCGCGCTGCCTGAAATGGCGCGCGCTGCCGGAATCAAAGGGTATGAAATTTGCCCGTCCGGCGTGATTGAGGCGGAACTCAAGGCGGCCAAGGCCGCAAACGCGCAGCTTTTGTGCCTTGGGTCCGCTGATTTCCCCGATGCCTTGAATGATCTGTCCGATGCCCCGCCAATGCTGTGGGCCATTGGCGATCCCTCGATCCTTCATAAACCGACCATGGCGATGGTCGGGGCGCGCAATTGCTCGTCCCTGGGTGCGCGGATGGCACGCGGACTGGCGACAGACCTTGGAAAACAGGGATATGTCGTGGTGTCCGGGCTGGCGCGTGGCATCGACACCTCGGCGCATCTGGCGGCATTGGACACCGGCACCGTGGCCGTAATGGCCGGTGGCGTAGACGTGATCTATCCGGCTGAAAATACCGATCTGGCACGCGATATCGCCCATTCAGGACTGCGCCTGTCGGAACAGCCCATGGGCGTGACACCGCAAGCCCGCCACTTTCCGCGCCGCAACCGGATCATCTCGGGGCTGGCGCAGGCCGTTGTGGTGGTAGAGGCAGCCGCCAAGTCCGGCAGCCTGATTACTGCACGCGACGCTTTGGATCAGGGGCGCGAGGTTCTGGCGGTTCCCGGACATCCGTTCGATGCCCGCGCCGCCGGGTGCAACCTGCTGATCCGCGACGGGGCCACCCTGGTGCGGTCTGCCGAAGATGTGATCGAGGCGTTACCCCAGCAACAGGCCGATTTGTTCAAGGCACCCGCCCTGCCCGACGTGGCACCGCAACCGGCCCCCTCCAGCGCCGAACTACATCGCGAGATACTGGCCCGGCTTGGCCCTTCACCTATCGCCGAAGATCAGCTGATCCGCGATATCGCAGCCACGGCGGGTGAGATCGGCCCGGTGCTGGTTGATCTGGAACTGGACGGTCACATTCAGCGTCAACCTGGCGGCCTGCTGTCACTGACGGCTTAGCCCAAGCGCGCGCCACGTTCCAAAAAATTTCGCGCCTACCGCGCTGGAATCGCCGCCAATTTTCAGTTTCAAAAGGAACGCATTGACAATTCGCTCTTGCTCTACCCATTTTGCACGATCATAGAAGGCGCCAAATTCGTCGAGCGAGGTTTTCCCCTAAATGCCTGTAGTTGTTGTAGAATCCCCGGCCAAGGCCAAAACGATCAACAAATATCTCGGCCCCGACTACACGGTTCTGGCCTCATACGGCCATGTGCGGGACCTGCCGCCCAAGGACGGGTCGGTCGATACCGAAGACGAATTTGCCATGAAATGGGAGGTCGGCAACGACAGCCGCAAGCACGTCAAGGCCATCGCCGACGCGCTGAAAGAAGACAACGCCCTGATCCTGGCGACTGACCCCGACCGCGAGGGCGAGGCGATCAGCTGGCACCTGCAAGAGGCACTGACCAAGCGCCGCTCGATCAAGAAGGACACGCCGGTCAGCCGCGTGACCTTCAACGCCATCACCAAGGACGCGGTGACCGAGGCGATGCAGAACCCGCGTCAGGTCGACATGCCGCTGGTCGAGGCTTATCTGGCCCGCCGCGCGCTGGACTATCTGGTGGGCTTCAACCTGTCTCCGGTATTGTGGCGCAAGCTGCCCGGCGCAAAATCCGCGGGCCGTGTGCAATCGGTCTGCCTGCGCCTGATCGTCGAGCGCGAGATGGAGATCGAGGCGTTCAAACCGGTTGAATACTGGTCGGTTCGCGCGCTGTTCGAAACCCCGCGCGGCCAGACCTTTGAGGCGCGGCTTGTCACGCTGGCCGGGAAGAAGCTGGACAAGCACGATCTGTCCAACGCAACGCAGGCGGAACTGGCGGTTCAGGCGATCACCAGCCGCGCGCTGAGCGTGACCTCGGTCGAGGCAAAGCCTGCCGCGCGCAATCCCAGCGCCCCGTTCATGACCTCGACCCTGCAGCAGGAAGCCAGCCGCAAGTTCGGCATGGGTGCCCGCCACGCGATGCAGGTGGCCCAGCGGCTGTATGAGGCCGGGTACATCACCTATATGCGGACCGACGGTATCGACATGGCACCCGAGGCCGTGACCGCCACGCGCGACACCATCGCCGACCGTTATGGCAAGGAATACGTGCCGGATTCCCCGCGCATCTATAAGAACAAAGCGAAGAACGCGCAGGAAGCGCACGAATGTATTCGCCCGACGGATATGGCGCGCGACGCCAAAGCGCTGAAGGTCACCGACGAGGATCAGCGCAAGCTGTATGACCTGATCTGGAAACGCACGATTGCCTGTCAGATGGCGGCGGCGCGGCTGGAACGCACGACGGTCGAGATCGGCAGCGAGGACGGTCAGGTCGGCCTGCGCGCCACCGGTCAGGTGGTGATGTTCGATGGATTCATGCGCGTTTACGAGGAAGGCCGCGATGATGTGGCCGACGAGGACGACAAGCGCCTGCCCCAGATCATGCAGGGCGATCCGGCGCGTTTTGCCAAGACCTCGCTGCGCGATCAGTTCACCAAAGCAACTAGCGATACCACTGAAAGGGCCGCGAAACAGGCGATTCTGTCGGACAACGAATCCGTTCTGGCGCTGCAGCATCACACCCAACCGCCGCCCCGCTATACCGAAGCCACTTTGGTCAAGCGGATGGAGGAATTGGGGATCGGACGCCCGTCCACCTATGCCTCGATCGTGACCACGATTCAGGACCGCGAATATGTGCGCAAGGACAAGAACCGGCTGATCCCCGAGGAAAAGGGCCGGATCGTCACGATCTTTTTGCTGAACTTCTTCCGGCAGTATGTGGGCTATGAGTTCACCGCCAATCTGGAAGGCGAGCTGGACGATGTCAGCGCCGGTGAGCGCGATTATAAGGACCTGCTGGGCAAATTCTGGCGCGATTTCTCGGCCGCAATTGGTGAGACGTCCGAGCTGCGGATTTCCGAAGTACTCGACAAGCTGGACGAGGCGCTTGCGCCGCAGCTGTACCCCCCGCGCGAAGATGGGACCGATCCCCGTGTCTGTCCGAAATGCGGTATGGGGCAGTTGCATCTGAAAACCTCGCGCACCGGCGGGTTTGTGGGTTGCGGCAACTATCCCGAATGCACCTATACTCGCCCCATCGCGGGCGAAGGGGCCGAAGGCGAAGAACGGCTGCTGGGCGAGGATGCCGGCGACGACATCTGGCTGAAATCCGGCCGCTTTGGTCCTTACGTTCAGCGTGGCGAACCAACGCCCGAGAACAAGAAACCGCCGCGCGCCTCATTGCCGCGCGGGTGGAGCAAGGATGACATGGATCTGGAAAAGGCGCTGACCCTGCTCAGCCTGCCGCGCCAGATCGGTGAACACCCCGAAGGGGGCATGATCACCTCGAACTTCGGTCGTTTTGGTCCTTATCTGATGCATCAGTTGGCGGATGAGGCCAAGCCGGTCTACGCCAACCTCAAAGACCCCAACGATGTGTTCGAGATCGGCATGAACCGTGCCGTCGAACTGCTGGCTGAAAAGCGCGCCAATCCGGGGCGCGGACGGCGGGCCGCGGCGAAAGCCCTTAAAGAGCTGGGCGAACATCCCGATGGCGGCGCGATGCAGGTGCTGGACGGGCGCTATGGGCCGTATGTGAAGTGGGAAAAGGTCAACGCGACCATCCCCAAGGACATCAAGCCCGAGGACGTGACACAGGAAATGGCCATCGAACTGGTCAATGAGCGCGCGGCCAAGAAGGGCACCAAAAAGAAGGCAGCCCCCAAGAAAGCGGCAGCCAAGAAAACCAAAAAGGCCGCCAGCAAAACCTGATCTTGTCTTTGGTAAATTTCTGTCGCGGAGCTGTGACCGAATAGGATCGGCGCTTCGGTTGTTTCCTTGCCAACGCCGCACAATGTTGCGTTGGCGAGGAAAGGAAACAAAGACATGTTCAGAATAGCCGCTCTTACCGTGGCCATGGGGTTTGCCAGTGTGACATCCGGACAGGCCGGGCATCATGCAAAATCCGCAAGCGCCGAAATCATCAACGCGCAGGGCGCTGTCATTGGTGAGGCCACCGTAAAACAGGGACCCAACGGCGTATTGCTGCATGTCCGTGTGACCGATCTGCCACCGGGCAAACATGGGTTGCACCTGCACAGCCATGGGGTCTGCGAACCCGGCGAAGGGTTCAAGACCGCCAAGGGCCATGTCGGCAAGGTCGAAGGCGCGCACGGGCTGATGAACCCCGAAGGCCCGGAACCCGGCGACATCCCGAACATCTATGTCGGTGCCGACGGTATCGGTGAGATGGAGGCCTTTACCACGCTGGTCACGCTGGAAGGTGGCGACAACGCGTTGCTGGATGCGGATGGGTCGACCTTCATCATTCACGAAAAGGCTGACGACCACATCAGCCAGCCCATCGGCGGTGCCGGTGGCCGCATCGCCTGCGGGATTCTGAAGGCGGGATAAACGCGTATCCGGCGGACCTACCGTAGAAATACGCGGGCTTGCCGGTTTCATTGACTTCCCCGTGACGTGGCGGCACAACCTGCCTATCACCATGTCATTGGGGGAGTTTTCCATGAAGAAAGTCTATGCCAATGCCGCCGAGGCGCTTGATGGGCTGTTGCATGACGACATGTTCATCGCCGCAGGCGGTTTCGGCCTGTGCGGCATCCCGGAACTGCTGCTTGAGGCGATCAAGGACGCCGGGACGAAAAACCTGACCTTTGCGTCCAACAATGCAGGCGTCGACGATTTCGGTATCGGCATCCTGCTGCAGACCAAGCAGGTCAAGAAAATGATCAGCTCATACGTCGGCGAAAACGCCGAATTCATGCGCCAATATCTGAGCGGCGAGCTTGAGCTGGAATTCAACCCGCAAGGCACGCTGGCCGAACGGATGCGCGCCGGTGGCGCAGGTATCCCCGGTTTCTATACCAAGACCGGTGTGGGCACCGTCATTGCCGAGGGCAAAGAGCACAAGGATTTCAACGGCGAAACCTACATCATGGAGGAAGGCATCTTTGCCGACCTCGCCATCGTCAAAGCCTGGAAGGCGGACGACACCGGCAATCTGGTGTTCCGCAAGACCGCCCGCAACTTCAACGTGCCCGCCGCAACCTGCGGCAAGATCTGCGTGGCCGAGGTCGAGGAAATCGTACCACGTGGTTCGCTGGACCCCGATACGATCCACCTGCCCGGCATCTACGTGAATCGCATTGTTCAAGGCAGCCATGAAAAGCGCATCGAACAGCGCACCACCCGCAAGAAGGAGGACGCATAATGCCCTGGGACCGCAATCAGATGGCCGCCCGCGCGGCGGATGAGCTGGAAGACGGCATGTATGTGAACCTCGGCATCGGGATTCCGACGCTGGTGGCGAACTATGTGGGCGATAAGGACATCACCCTGCAATCTGAAAACGGCATGCTGGGCATGGGCCCCTTCCCGTTCGAGGGCGAGGAAGACCCCGACCTGATCAATGCCGGAAAGCAGACGATCACCGAATTGTCCCGCACTGCCTATTTCGACAGCGCCACGTCCTTTGCCATGATCCGGGGCGGTAAGATTGCTGCAGCTATCCTGGGCGCGATGGAGGTCGACGAAGAGGGCGATCTGGCCAATTGGATGATTCCCGGCGTTCTGGTCAAGGGTATGGGCGGCGCCATGGACCTTGTGGCCGGTGTGGGCCGTGTCATCGTGGTGATGGATCACACCAACAAGCATGGGAAATCCAAGCTGTTGAAGAAATGCACCCTGCCCCTGACCGGCAAGAAGGTGGTCAGCCGCATCATCACCAATCTTGGCGTTCTCGACGTGGTCGAAGGCGGCCTGAAGATCATCGAAATCGCCGAAGGCGTGACCGAGGATGAGATTCGTGCCGCGACCGAAGCAAACATCGTCAACTAAGAGACACCAATGAAAAGGCCCGCCGGTGCAGGCGGGCCTTTTTCAGTTCGCGATCTGAAACACGCATCCGTCCGAGATCAGCTCGGGCGGCGTCGCGCATAAGGCCCGCGCGATCTGAAAGGCCGCAAGGACTTTGGGCACGTAATCTCGGGTTTCCGAGTATGGCGGCACACCGTCATGTTTACGCACTGACCCCTCACCCGCATTGTATCCTGCCAACACAAGGATGGGATCATTGTCAAACTCCCCCATCAACCAGTTCAGATACTTTACCCCGCCCGAGATATTCTGAGCCGGGTGCAGGCTGTTCTGAACGCCAAAGCGTTTCGCAGTCGCGGGCATCAATTGCATCAACCCCTGCGCACCAGCCGAACTGACCGCGTTCTCACGTCCGGCTGATTCCACGGATATCACCGCAAGAACCAGCGCGGGCGAGACATTAGTCCCCACGGTCGAGCGCAAAATTTCAATCCCTTGCTGCTCAGCTATGTTCTGAAGTGTCTGTAATCGCGGTGAAGCGACGTTGACTGCGGCAAGCGCGTTGATTGCATCGTCCAGCCGCCCTGGCCCGGCCTGCGCCAGTTCTGGCGATATCTTTTCCCAGAACGCCTTGTACGGTCCGACCGGTTTCTTGGCTGCGCCGGTGCCCGGCACGTTGGGCGGGACAACTTTTGTACGCGCAATGATTTCCGGCACCACGATCTTGGTGCCGGTGCTCGGTGCAAACGGTGCCGAGGCGTGTTCCTCAGGAGATATCTGAACGTTCACACGACGCCGCGCGCCAGGCTTGGGCGCCTTTACCCTTTTGTACACGCCTCTTGGCTCGATCTCGTTTGCTACGGCAGGCAAAGGACCCGACGTCACCAACGCCAATACGGCGGCGCAAGTCATTGCGTCCCGAAGTTTCATTTTGCCTGCCTCATGCATTTATTGCTTTTGGGGGATTTGAACCAAGAATCCTGCCTAAGGCCAGAAAAACAGAGCGAAATGGGGCAATTTCGCCGCATTTGCCGCAATTTTGCATCGGCTGCGCGAGACAGAAACACAGTTAACTACTTTTTTATCGTTATTTTTCAATCATTTACCTAACTTCCTACCAAAAAGTTAAGTCGCAAAAGAAAAAATCGGAGTTTGGCCCAATTCCTGCCACGCCTGACAGGCAATTATAGACCCATACCAGGACAGTCAGGAGCGGACTGAGAGACGAAGCTCTGGAAGACGCCTAGGTTTAATTGACTTATTTGATCCTTTAGGAGGGACGTAACATGATCAAGTTCATCAAGAACTTCTGCAAAGACGAAGACGGCGCCGTAACTGTAGACTGGGTCGTTCTGACCGCAGCCATCGTCGGCCTGGCCGCTGTTGCATACACTCAGGTTGGTGAAGGTACCAACCAGTTGGCAAACGACGTTGAAACCGCCCTGACTGGCGCAACCGTTGCTACTCCGACAACTGCTATCACGGCAGCTCAGTAACACTTAGTTGCAGAGACTTAGTGAGAGAGCCACGCTCATTGAGAGGTGGCTCTTTCTTTTTACCAACTTGAAAAGTTGTGTTCTCGTAATGAAAATACTGGCGAATTTCGTAATACTTGAAGACGGCGCCATTACGGTCGACTGGGTCGCATTGACAGCAGGATTGGTTGGATTTGGAGCCATTGTTTTCCTGAATTTCTCGGGACCGATTCAGCATCTTGATGAAGAATCCGGCGACGCTCTATCAGCTATGGAAGTTCAATCAATGGCCCTCGACTTCCAAGCAAAGTGATATGGGTGGCTGGTCAGCTGTCTTGAAAAGCACAGGCAGCTAAAAATTTTCAAATCGCCCTCCCTTTTCGACACAATTTAATAATAGTACAGGGAGCAACTCAGATCGTATTAAATACTACGAGAAAACCGAACTACAGCTATACGAGGGGACACGAATGCGTGCATTATTTGGACTTGTCCTGATTATTGGTGTCGCTCTGGCCGGTGGCGCCGTCTATTTGGCGCAGGACTATATCAAGCAAACTCAGGCACAACTCGCGCTGGAAAAGCAGGCCGCACAAGACGCGCTCGCAAACATGAAGACGATTCCGACTGTGGAAGTACTGGTCATAAACCGGGGTCTGAAATACGGAGAGCGCCTGACTACTGAAGATGTCCGAATCGTGAACTGGCCCGAAGATGCGATCCCAGAAGGCACATTTCACGACATGGCCGTATTGTTCCCTGAAGGGGCCAAGGGTGATCGCTATGCGCTGAGGGCGATGGAAAAGGACGAAGCGCTCCTGGCCGTAAAAGTCACCGAGCCCGGTAAGTCTGCTGGATTGACCTCGCGGATCGAAAAAGGCAAACGCGCATTCGCCATCAGTGTCGACGTTGCCTCGGGTGTTTCGGGTTTTCTGCGTCCTAATGACAAGGTCGACGTCTACTGGACAGGCGCACATGGAGCAGGGCTGGATGGAGGTAGACGCGAAATCACCCGCCTGATTCAAACCAATATTGAACTGATTGCAGTGGACCAAACCGCAGGATCGGATTTGACCGGCACAACGATCGCTCGCACCGTAACAGTTGCTGCGACCCCAGAACAAATCGCGGCTCTGGCCCAGGCCCAGAACACCGGGCGCCTGTCACTGGCGCTGGTTGGGGTACAAGACGACACCGTCGCCAGTGCCATCGAAGTGGATCAGAGAAAGCTACTGGGAATCGAAGAGGCCGCCCCTGCTCCCGTTAAGGCCCAAGAAGAGGTTTGCACAGTAAACACGCGGCGTGGCGCAGAGATCGTCAAAACCGTCATTCCCTGCACAAACTGACGTCAAATCAGAGATTTACGGACACAAGCCGCGCCAATAGCGCGGCTTGTGTCGTTATGTATGTTGCGCATTGTCCACATAAGGAAGTTTCCAGAAACCATTGATTATTGCAATAAATTCCCAATTCGCGCAGTGTCATTTGACATAAGGCATTAGACCTAAAACGAGGCGTGATCGGAGAGGCAGGTCACATGACAGTACGTTCTTGGATCAGCGCAACCCTTTTGGGGTTAGCGCTTGTAATTAGTCCGGTTGGCGATGCCGCCTGGGCTGAAACTTTACGCGTGATACAGAATGGCACGGCGGAAACGCTTGATGTCCCGATGAACCGCGCAATTGTGGTAGAAAGTGAAGAGCCGTTTGCAGAGCTCAGCATTGCTAATGCTGGTATCGCTGACATTTCGTCGCTTTCAGACCGCACAATCTATGTGTTGGGTAAGGCACCGGGCCTGACAACGCTGACCCTGTTTGACGGAGCGGGCAACCTGCTTGCAAACGTTCGGGTTCGCGTTTCCCCGGACGTTTCTGAATTTAAGGAGCGGCTAAGGCAGATTCTGCCGACCGAAGCCATCGAAGTGCGCACTGCCAATGACGGTATCGTTCTTTCGGGCACGGTTTCCAGCGCGGCAAAACTGGCGCGTGCTTTAGAGCTCGCCGAGCGTTATGCGCCCGAGCGTGTCTCGAATCTGATGTCGGTTGGCGGCGTACAGCAAGTGATGCTGAAAGTCCGTTTTGCGGAAATGAATCGTACGGTCGCCAAGAGTCTGACTGCATCGCTGGGCTTTGGTGGCAGTGATGTAACCGGCGGTTTTAACACTCTGAACAACGCTGGTGCTTTGGCGAATGCGCTGAACAACAATATCCCCGCGGTTCAGACCAACACAGGCGCAATCCTGTTTGGCTTTGGCGCGGGCTCCACGCAGGTACGCTTGCTGCTGGAAGCACTTGAAAGCAAAGGACTTGCCCGCAGTCTGGCGGAACCCAATCTGTCTGCCCTATCGGGTCAGGAAGCAGAATTCCTGGCAGGTGGCCAGGTTCCGATTCCGGTTCCTGCGGACGACGGCAACATTGCAATTGAATATCGGAACTTTGGTGTACAGGTTTTCTTTACCCCCCGTGTGGTGGATGGTGATTTGATTAACCTCGAGTTGGGAACATCGGTCTCAACCATTGACCCGAACTCCAACTTCTCAATTGCTGGCAACAATGTGCCGACGTTCATCACGCGTCAGACGAAGACAACGATTGAATTGCGGGACGGAGAGAGCTTTGCGATTGCAGGCTTGATTCAGGACAACTTCACGGACCTGAATAACCAAATCCCATGGATCGGCGACGTTCCCGTGCTGGGTGCTTTGTTCCGCAGCGCCGAATATCAGCGCCAGCAAACTGAACTGGTCGTCATCATCACCGCACATCTGGTTTCGCCCACGCGTGGTGAAGCTCTGGCCCTGCCGACGGATCGAGTTAAACCGCCCAGCGAATTTGACTTGTTTGTGAACGGCAAGACAGTTCGTACTGAACGTTTGGGTGCCGGTGGCGCGTCCGAAGTCGCCAAACAAGACTTTGGCAGCTCGTACGGCTACATCCTGGAATGAATGGGAGGATAGGACCAATGCAGAAGTGGATCATCACACTGGGTCTTTCGGTCGCTGTCGCCGCATGTACGCGTGAGGCCGGGTACGAAGCTGACACAGGCACCTTCGGGAACGCAACCCTGAACAACATCCAGGTCATGAATGGTGAATTGACCTATGCCCAGATACTGGGGCAGCGGTTCGCGGCAGAAGTGCCGACGCAGATCAACTTTGCCTTCGACAGCGCAAAGCTGGACGCTACGGCACAGAACATTCTGTTGCGTCAGGCGGTCTGGATCAAACAGTTCCCCGAAGCGCGATTCCGCGTTTTCGGCCATACGGATGCTGTCGGTTCTCAAAGCTATAACCAAGCACTTGGCCAACGGCGCGCCAATGCCGCCGTTGCGTTTTTGACCCAGCAGGGGATCTCGCGGTCGCGGTTGGAAGCGGTTGTTTCCTTCGGCAAAACGCGGCCGTTGATCGACACCGCGACCCGAGATCGACGCAATCGCCGCACCGTGACCGAAGTGTCCGGCTTTGTGGATCGCAATCCGCTGGTGCTGGATGGCAAATACGCCCAGATCATCTACCGTGAATACGTCGAGAGCGCTACGAGAGAAAGCTACATTCAGCGTGAAGATAGTCCCTCTGGTGAAGAATAATCCCTAAGAAATGGGCGGCATCGTCGCCCATTTCCCTACAATTGGTTCTTTTGCGTCAAAATCTTGCCTAAGTTCCAAGCCACATTTTCAACAATTGGGTGACCCGCGGGTAATATTAGCCGCAACAGGGCAACAACAAGCCAGATCGAACTTTCGGGTTCGGTGGGTTTGGGGCCCTCACGACAAGGATTGTGTGAATGACTAGCGCTACGCCACAAGACAATAATACTGATATCCTGGCCTGCACGATCAGTCGCGATGTTCAGAATTTCGATCTGTTGATCGAAGATATGGAAGCCGCACTGGGGGAACGTTGGGGCGACCTGGGATTCGCCGAAGCGCTTGCTTTCTTTAACCAACCCGAGGCCAACTCTCTGAACTTCGTAGCGCTGGCGATCGATGGCGAAGACGAAGATAACCTGACCCTGATGGGTGAAATCATCGCACAGGCCAAGGACAAGAATATTAAGGTTGTGTTGATCGCCGAAGATGTCACACCGGCCTCTCTTCATCAACTGCTTCGCAAGGGCGCGGACGAATTTGTTCCCTACCCTCTTCCAGAAGGGGAATTGCAGGAAGCGATCGAACGCATGAACAAGCCCGATCCGGTGGTTGTTGCGCAGGCTGCCGCGCCACTGGCGCAGGGCGAATCGAAGGAAGGGGCGCTGTTCGTCACGCACGGTCTGGCCGGAGGCGTAGGTTCAACCACTCTGGCGGTTAATCTGGCCTGGGAGCTTGCCACCGTTTCCGCCAAAGAGACCCCATCCGTCTGTCTTATCGATCTGGATCTGCAGTTCGGTACAGTTTCAACATATCTGGATCTTCCCCGCCGCGAGACAGTGTTTGAGATGTTGTCAGATACAGATTCCATGGACGACGATGTATTCGCGCAGGCGCTTCAAACCTTCGAGGAAAAGCTGCATGTGCTGACCGCGCCTTCTGATATGGTGCCGCTGGACCTGATCACCCCACAAGACATCGAGCGTGTGATTAACACGGCACGCCGTCAATTCGACTATGTGATCGTGGATATGCCCACCACATTGGTTCTCTGGTCCGAGACTATTCTGCAAGCCGCGCATGTGTATTTTGCACTGCTAGAGCTGGATATGCGATCTGCCCAGAACGCCCTGCGTTTGAAACGCGCACTCCAGGCGGAAGAATTGCCATTTAACAAACTGCGTTTCGCGCTTAATCGTGCGCCGAAGTTTACGGATCTGAATGGTAAAAGCAGGGTCAAGCGCATGGGCGAAAGCCTAGGCATTTCAATTGACCTGCATTTGCCCGATGGCGGCAAGCCAGTCATGCAAAGTGGAGATCACGGTCTGCCACTGGCCACTTCGGCAGCCAAGAACCCGCTGCGCAGGGAAATCGCGAAACTTGCGAAGTCGTTGCACAGTCTTGGCAGCAGCGACGCAGAAGCCGCGTAAAACAATCCCAGAGGGAGAGCCGCCGTGTTTTCAAGATACAAAAAGCAACCTGATGCGCAGCAAGTTCAGGCCACAGCCTCGGCCCCGGACACTGCACCGGTTGTTGAGAAACCGGCACCTTCAAACGCGGTCGCCCGCCGACCTGCTCAGAAGAAGGCCGCTGAACCGACCGGCACGGACCGCGAGCGCAAACGCAAAGAGCGTTTGGGCGAAATCAAGATCGAACTGCACCGCGAGCTTTTAGAGAACCTGAACCTTGCCGCGCTGGAAAACGCAGGCGAGTCCGATTTGCGTGCAGAAATCAGCGCGATTTCCAGCGAGATTCTGGAGACCCGCAATATTGTGCTGAACCGCGAGGATCGCACACAGCTAAACAAGGAATTGTACGACGAAGTCACCGGGCTGGGCCCACTGGAAGCGCTGCTACGAGACGATTCGGTCAACGACATTCTAGTCAACGGCCCACAGCAGATCTTTGTGGAACGGGACGGCAAGCTGGAAGTCAGCGACATCACCTTCAAGGACGAAAAGCACCTGATGCGGATCATCGACAAGATCGTGTCCGCTGTGGGTCGCCGGGTTGATGAATCCAACCCCTATGTTGACGCCCGCCTGGCCGATGGGTCGCGTTTCAACGCGATGGTGCCGCCGATTGCGGTCGATGGTTCGCTGGTCTCCATTCGTAAATTCAAAAAAGACAAACTGGCTATTGATGATCTGGTGAATTTCGGGGCGTTCACCGAAGAAATGGCCGCCTATCTTCAGGCCGCCGTGTCAACCCGGCTGAATATCATCGTGTCGGGCGGTACGGGTTCCGGTAAAACGACCACCCTGAACGCGCTGTCCAGCTTCATTGATGACGCCGAACGCATCCTGACGATCGAGGATACTGCGGAACTTCAGCTGCAACAGACTCATGTGGGCCGGATGGAAAGCCGCCCACCCAACGTGGAAGGCAAAGGTGAGGTCAGCCCGCGCGACTGTCTGAAAAACGCCCTGCGTATGCGTCCTGACCGCATCATCGTCGGCGAGACCCGTGGCGCCGAGGTTATCGACATGCTGCAGGCCATGAACACCGGCCACGACGGATCAATGACCACAATCCACGCCAACTCGGCCCGTGATGGGATTTCGCGTCTGGAAAACATGATCGCGATGGCCGGAATCGAGATGCCGATCAAAGCGGTCCGCAGCCAGGTTTCAAGCGCTGTGAACCTGATCGTTCAGGCCAGCCGCCTACAGGACGGTTCGCGCCGGATGACTTCGATCACCGAGATCACCGGCATGGAAGGTGATGTGATTTCAATGCAGGAAATCTTTCGCTTTCAACGTGTTGGCTTGACACCAGACAATAAGATCATCGGCCACTTCACAGCAACGGGTGTGCGCAGCCACTACTCGGAACGGTTCCGCCTGTGGGGCTTTGATCTGCCGACCGCCATTTATGAACCAACGACGATGTAGGAGATCCTGAGATGCAACTGCCTGTTGAGGCGCTTATTTATGTCGTGATCTTCGTTGGGGTGCTTCTCTTGGTTGAGGGCATCTATCTGGTTGCCTTCGGGAAATCCATCAGCCTCAACAGTCGGGTCAATCGCCGCCTCGAAATGCTCGACAAAGGTGTTGGGCGCGAGCAGGTATTGGAGCAGCTGCGCAAGGAAATGCAGCAGCACATGAAGACGCAAAGCATCCCGCTTTACTCTTTGCTGGCCGACAAGGCGCAGAAGGCCGCAATTGCCTTCAGCCCCCGACAGTTGATCATGATCATGGCGCTGGTGTCCGGCTTTGCCTTTGTGGGCCTGAGCATTGGCACCGCAACGGATACTCTTCTGAGAGTTGCCCTATCGGTCGGGATTGGCATTGGCGGCGTCTACGCCTGGGTAAACCACAAGGCCCAAAAGCGGATGGGCATGTTGGAAGAACAATTGCCTGACGCCGTGGAGCTGATGGTGCGCTCCCTGCGCGTCGGAAACCCTTTTATCTCGACGATCCAGGTTGTTGCGAACGAAGTGCAAGATCCGCTTGCGACCGAATTCGGTGTCATCGCCGACGAATGCGCCTATGGCCGCGACATAAGCGAAGCATTGAAAGACCTGGCAGAGCGGTTGGACATGCAAGACCTTCGGTTCCTGTCCGTCGCGGTTGGTATCCAGCAACAGTCCGGCGGTAACCTCGCCGAGATCCTGGCCGGTCTGGCCAAGGTGATCCGCGCGCGCTTTCGCCTGTTTCGCAGGGTTAAGGCCATCACCGCAGAGGCGAAGTGGTCAGGCAAGTTCCTGTCTGGTTTCCCATTGGCCTGCCTTCTGTTCATCATGATAAAAGATCCCGGGTATTATGATGAAGTTATTGATCATCCTTGGTTCATTCCGGCGTGTTTCTTTGTCGGTATCATGCTGACGCTGAACCTGATCGTCATGCGTATTCTTACCAACATCAAGGTCTGAGGGCATCGCTATGGAATTCCTGACCCAAATCAATAACCTGCTCAAAGAGCATCTAGGCGAACTCGGGCCGATTATCGTTGTTGGCGTGCTGGGGCTTTTACTGATCCTTGTCACTGTCGTGCTGATGGTGAATCAGCCAGAGGACCCTCTGAAGAAACTGCAGCGTTCAACCGCCAAACCCACGTCGGACAAGAAGTCTAAGAAAGATAAGCTTCGCAACGCTAGTCGAAATGAACAGCTTGAGAAATTTTCCACCTTCCTTGAGCCTCAGAACGAAGAAGAATTGTCGGCCATTCAGCTTAAGCTGCGTCAAGCCGGGTACCATTCCAAGGATGCCGTCAGGTTCTTCCACTTTGCACAGTTTGCCTTGGGAATCATTGGTATCCTGATCGGCGTTATGTTGGTGACAGTGCTTTCGGGAGAACAGGAATTCACAGGCTCGCAAATCGCAATCCGCGTCCTTGTTCCTGCCACTGCGGGTTACTTCTTGCCGCGCTACTGGATCACCAGACGCGTCGATGAAAGAAAAGAAGCTATCGTTTCGGGCTTTCCTGACACATTGGACTTGATGTTGGTCTGCGTCGAGGCGGGTCAATCGCTGGATCAGGCCATCGTCCGGGTTTCGGGCGAAATGAAAGCCTCTTACCCGGATATTGCGTATGAGTTCGAAGTCGTGGCCCAGGAAATGAAGGCAGGTAAGGACAAAGATACGGTCCTGCGCGACTTTGGTACACGTTGCGGCGTGCAGGATGTCAATTCCTTCGTGACCGTGATGATCCAATCCGCATCATTCGGGACATCTATTGCCGAGGCCCTTCGGGTTTACGCCGAAGAAATGCGTGACAAACGCGTGATGCGTGCAGAAGAGGCTGCGAATAAGTTGCCAACAAAAATGACACTTGCCACAATGATGCTGACGGTGCCGCCGTTGCTGGTCATTCTGGTCGGACCTTCGGCTAAGGGCATCGCGGATTTTGCAGGCTAAAAGCTAGATGTTGACAAATTTCAGGTGCATCCATCCCGGGGTACGCCACGTGCTTAAGGCCACTATGGTAATCGCCATAGTGGCCTCATGCACGGAAACCGGCGGGTCTGATGATTTGACCCCTCCTGGAATAGACCTCCAGGCAGAAGCTGAAAATGCGATAACGGTCGGAAACCGTCTGATGGTCGCCGGTGAATACGAGCTGGCACTTAAGTCCTTCTCTCGTGCAGCTTTGGAACAGGGGATGACGACAGAGGTTCTGACCTCGATGGGAACTGCCAATCTGGGGCTAAGACGCCTTGGGCAAGCTGAAGCCCTGTTGCGCCGTGCAGTGCAAGATGAACCGGATTGGTCCGTTCCGTGGAATAATCTGGGCGTTCTTCTGGTGGAACAGGGCGAATACCCTGAGGCTGCGCAGGTCTTTCGTCGCGCCTATGCGTTGGATAATGGCGAAAGTGACGCGATTCGTGACAATCTTCGGTTAGCACTCGCAAAAATGGAAAATCCTGATAATACTAATCCGGAAAAACAAGAATACACGTTGGAGCAGCTAGGCGACGGGCAATTCAAGCTGCGCAAGCTCCCGTAACAGAGGCAAGAGCAGTAAAGGACGCAAAATGCGCCATCCAATCTTGATTCCGTCACTCGTGATGTGCGGGCTGATCCTGTCGGCCTGTGAGAAAGAAACCGAAGAGGAAAAGGTCGAGCGCACATTTCAGGAGGTAAACGTCATTGACGAAACCAACCTGACCGAAGTTTTGCTGACTGCCGCTGACCCAAATGAAGCGGTGACCTATTTTAAGGGCGCGGCCGCAAAGAACCCCGGCCGGATTGATCTGCAACGGGGGCTTGCGATTTCCCTGGCACGGGCAAAACGAACGACCGAAGCAGCCGCCGCATGGAAAAAAGTGACAACCATGAAGGGCGCTCACAACGTCGACAAGGTTGAATATGCCGACGCTTTGGTGCGGTCCGGCAACTGGACCCAGGCCAAATCCGTTTTGGATTCCGTCCCCCCCACCTATGAGACATTCAAACGCTATCGCTTAGAAGCGGTGGTCGCCGATTCCAGAAAGGACTGGAAGCGCGCGGATCATTTTTATGAGACCGCGGTTGGCCTAACAACGCGCCCGGGCGGTGTCATGAACAATTGGGGTTACTCCAAGCTGACACGCGGTCAATACGACGAGGCCGAGCGCCTGTTCACCGAGGCGATCCGTCAGGACAAATCGCTGTTCACCGCCAAGAACAATCTGGTTTTGGCGCGGGCGGCACAGGGGAATTACAACATGCCCGTTGTCCCGATGTCACAGATCGAGCGGGCGATGCTGCTGAATACGATGGGGATTTCCGCAGTTAAGCAAGGCAATGTGACAACAGCCAAAAATCTGTTCCGCGAAGCCATTGCAACGCATCCTCAGCACTATGACGAAGCTGTTCGTTCGCTCCGCGCGCTCGAGGAAGCCTGAGGCATGTACATTCCTGCGGTAGCTGCGGCCTGGTTTTTACCGTTTGTTCTGCCCATCTGCTTTTACGTGGCGTTTACAGACCTGCGGGAAATGCTGATTAAAAACCACGCCGTGGTGGCGCTGGCTGTTGTGTTTGCCGTCATTGGGCTGTTTGTTTTGCCGCCATGGTCCATGCAATGGACCGGCGGCGGGATCGGTCCGATTACTGTTTCCCTTCCCCCTTATGTCTGGCAGTTGCTGCATATCGCAATCGTTCTTGTTCTGGGATTCCTGTTCAACGCAGCCGGGATCATGGGCGCTGGCGATGCCAAGTTTCTGGCGGCCGCGTCAGCGTTTGTTTGGGCCGGGGATTTCATGCTGGTCATAATGATTTTGATGTCGACCACCCTTGCTGGCTTTTTGACGCACAGATTGGCCAAACATACCGCGCTGAGCAGTATCGCGCCAAATTGGGAAAGCTGGAACCGCGACAAGCAGTTTCCCATGGGTTTCTCTTTGGGTGCCAGCTTGGCTATCTATCTGGCTCTGGGCACTGTTTACGGTTCGTAAACTATCATTTCTCCGCCGCTTCCCTGCCTTGGTGCTGACACAAAGCCCGGCCAGATTTTCCCCATGCAGCCCGGTTCAGGGCTTTTGGCGTGAATACTGGATAGACGGGCAACGCTCATGAACATGCAGACGACCTCGGTTATGGCCCCCCCTACCCCCAAAGGGCTGGGCGAAATGAAACTGCCCATCGTGATGATGCGGGACATTTTGCTGAAAACCATGTTTCGCAAGAATGTGGACACAGTCTCAGAGGTTGCAGACGCCATCTGTCTGCCCGGTGCCGTCACACAAGAGCTGATCGACATCTCACGCGAGCAAAAGCTGCTGGAGGCGACCGGTACGCTGAATGCGAACAGCGGAAATGAGATGGGGTATCAGCTGACCGATGCGGGCAAGGCACGTGCGTTGGACGCGCTAAGCCAATCGGAATACTTCGGTGCGATGCCGGTTCCGCTGGACGTCTATCGTGAACAGGTAAAACGGCAATCCATCCGCAACATTCAGGTGACACGCGACCAGCTGACCGGCGCAATGGGACATCTGGTTCTGCCCGACAGCCTTCTGGATCACCTCGGCCCTGCGGTCAGCGCTGGCCGGTCGATCCTGATGTATGGCCCTCCGGGGAACGGGAAATCCTCAATTTCAAACGGTATTCGGGATGCGCTTGGCGACAATGTCTATGTCCCGCGCGCCATCGAATATGCCGGCCAGGTGATCACGGTCTATGACCCTATTGTTCACACCGCCATAGAGCAGGAAGCCGACGATCCCAACAGCCTGCGCCGCCGCAAACGGTTCGACTCGCGCTATGTTCAGTGCGAACGCCCGACCGTCGTGACGGGTGGTGAACTGACGCTTGGTATGCTGGATCTGGTCTATAACCCGACCGCGCGGACCTATCAGGCACCCTTGCAGCTGAAGTCAACCGGCGGCATCTTCATCGTGGATGACCTAGGCCGTCAACAAGAGCCGCCGCAGGCGCTGATCAACCGCTGGATTGTTCCGCTGGAAGAAAACAAGGATATTCTGGGCCTGCAATCGGGCGAGAAGTTCGAAGTGCCATTTGACACGCTTGTCATCTTCTCGACCAACTTCCATCCGAACGAGATTTTTGACCAAGCGGCCCTGCGCCGGATCTTCTTTAAGATCAAGATTGGTGGCCCGAACCAGGAAGACTTCCTGAAGATCTTTGCAATGGTTGCCCGTAAACGCGGTATGCCGTTGGATGAGTCTGCGCTGGTGCATCTGTTGAAGGTCAAATACCCGACCATCAACAATGTCTACGCGAACTATCAGCCGATCTTCCTGATCGACCAGATGATCTCGATCTGTGAATTTGAAGGCATCCCCTATCAGATGAGTCCCGACCTGATCGACCGGGCCTGGGCCAACATGTTCGTCAAGGACGAGACGATCGTCAAATAACGCCGTGCCAATTCCCGACCGGGCCGGGTAATCTGCGCGCATGACGCCGATTCCCGCCCGGATCACTGACTGGTTTACCGCCAAGGGCTGGTCCATCCACCCACATCAACAGGATATGTTTGACCGGGCACAGGACCCGGCCACATTGCTGATTGCCCCGACCGGTGGTGGCAAGACCATGGCCGGATTTCTGCCCACGCTGGCTGAACTGGCGGATCGGCCACGCGACGGTCTTCATACGATCTATGTCTCGCCTCTAAAGGCGCTGGCGGCCGATATTCGCCGCAACCTGCGCGGCCCAGCCGATGAAATCGGCCTGCCCATCCGGATCGAAGACCGCACCGGAGACACATCAGCCACGCAAAAGAAACGCCAGCGCGTGGACCCGCCCCATATTCTGCTGACCACGCCCGAAAGTCTGGCCTTGTTGACCTCGTACGAGGACGCGCCGCGGATGTTTACCGGGGTACAGCGGATCATCGTCGATGAAATTCACGCTTTGGCCGAAAGCAAACGTGGAGATCAACTGATGCTGGCTTTGGCGCGGCTGCAAAGCCTGTGCCCCGACCTGCGCCGGGTCGGGCTGTCCGCTACGGTTGAAGATCCCGCAGCGATTGCGCGTTTTCTGGCCCGGCATCCTGACCCCTGTCAGATCATTCAGGCCGACCCCGGCCCTGACCCGGACATCCGGATGCTGGAAACGCAGGAAATGCCCCCCTGGTCAGGGGGCGGCGCGGCCTATTCGATACCGACAGTTCTGAAGCAGATCAAACAGCACAAGACCACGCTGATCTTTCACAACACCCGTGCGCAGGCCGAGATTTTCTTTCATAACCTCTGGCTGGCCAATGATGATGCTCTGCCCATCGGCATCCATCACGGCAGCCTGGACCGGCAACAACGGGAACGGGTCGAGGCCGCCATGGTACGCGGTGACCTAAGGGCGATTGTCTGCACCGGAAGTCTGGATCTGGGTATCGACTGGGGGGATGTGGATCTGGTGATCCAGATCGGTGCGCCCAAGAACGTCAAACGGCTGGTGCAACGGATCGGCCGTGCGAACCACCGCTATAACGCCCCGTCCAAGGCCCTGTTGGTGCCTGCCAACCGCTTTGAGGTTGTCGAATGCGTCGCCGCGCTTGAGGCTGCCAAAGCACATGATCTGGACGGCGAGCCGCGCGGCCCCGGCCCCCGGGACGTGTTGTGCCAGCATATCCTGATCGCAGCAGCGGCAGGTCCGTTTCAGGCGGATGCACTGTTTGCGGAAATGACAGCCGCTGGCCCCTATGCGCGTCTCACCCGTGCTGAATTTGACGCCTGTCTGACGTTCTGCGCGACCGGCGGTTATGCGCTGCGGGCCTATGACCGCTGGCAACGGCTGCAACAGCGGCCGGACGGACAGTGGCAATTGCGCGATCCGCGCGCGGCACAGCGTATTCGGATGAACCTGGGCACAATTCAGGACACCGACACGCTGAAGGTCCGCCTGAAACGCAATCGCGGTGGCAAACCCCTGGGTGAGGTCGAAGAGGCCTTTGCAGCCTCGCTGACACCCGGCGATACGTTTCTGATCGGTGGGCAGATCGTGCGCTATGAGGGCCTGCGCGAGATGGTGGTCGAAGTCAGCCGCCGTGCAGATCGCAAACCCAAGATCGCCACGTTTTCGGGCACCAAATTTGCAACCTCAACACAGCTGAGCGATCGTATTCTGCGGATGTTTGCGCAGCCCGATTGGCCGCAGCTGCCGTCCCATACCGCCGAATGGTTGGCCCTGCAGCGGGATATGTCACGCCTTCCGCATCGCGACCGCCTGTTGATCGAAAGCTTTCCCAATGACGGGCGCGAACATCTGTGTGTCTATGGGTTCGCGGGACGCAACGCGCAACAGACCCTGGGCCTGTTGCTGACAAAACGGATGGAAGAGACGGGCCTGGCACCGCTTGGGTTCGTGGCGACCGACTATGCCACCCTGATCTGGGGTCTGGACGCCGTGACCGACCCCCGCCCCCTGTTTCAGCCGGATGCCCTGCGCGACGGGCTAGAGATCTGGCTGGCCGGCAACGCGGTGATGAAACGGACCTTTCGCGCCTCGGCCACCATTGCCGGTCTGATCGAACGGAACACCGGCGGGCAGCGCAAAAGCGGGCGGCAGGCCACGTTTTCATCGGATATCCTGTATGACACGCTTCTGAAATACGATCCCGAGCACCTGCTGATGCAGATCACACGCGAAGAAGCGATGCGTGGGCTGGTAGATTTCGGCCGGATCGAAGACATGCTGGCCCGCATCGGCGATCGGATCGACCTGATACGGTTAGACCGGGTTTCTCCCCTGGCCGCGCCGCTGTTTCTTGAAGTTGGAAAAATCCCGGTCAAAGGCGCCGCCGAAGAACGGTTGCTGGCCGAGGAAAGCGAACGTCTTCTTAGGGCTGCGGGATTGGCCGCCAGCTAATTCATCTTGTGTTGCAATGGCAATAGGATAAAGAACGTAGCATGAACAAGGTGACGTTTTCCTTTGCTGATCAAACGCTGTTCGCATTGGCATCCGGTGCGCTGTGGTGGCCGGACAAATGCCTGTTATGCGTGTCCGATCTGCATCTTGGGAAATCGGAGCGGCTGGCGCGACGGGGCGGCCCGACGCTGCCGCCTTATGACAGCCAAGACACGCTGACCCGGCTGGCCGCAGATATCGCCAGGACCGGGGCAGAAACGGTCATTTGCCTTGGCGACAGTTTCGATGATCTGGACGCTTCGGTTGCAATTGGCGCTGCGGAAAAGCAGAACATCATAACGCTGCAAGCGGGCCGCCGCTGGATCTGGATCGAAGGCAATCACGACCCCGGCCCGATTGATCTGGGTGGGGCGCATCTGTCCGAATACATGCTCGGCCCCCTGACCTTTCGGCATATAGCGCAGCATGGCGCGCGGGCCGAGGTTTCCGGCCATTTCCACCCCAAAGCCCGGCTAAGGGCAGGAAACCGATCCATCACCCGCCCCGCCTTTTTGGTGGATGACACGCGCCTGATTCTGCCCGCCTACGGCACCTATACCGGCGGCTTGCACAGCTCAGCCCCGGCACTGAACGGGCTGATGGGCGAACGGGCATTGGCCATCCTGACAGGTCCCCAGCCGCAGATCATACCGATGCCACGATAGCCCGGCTCAGATCACGCCGTCCTGCTCCAACATGGGTTTATATTTGCGGCTGACTGGGACCAGCTCATCGTTTCTAAGCCGCACAAACGTTTTACCGTCCTTCTTCTCGACTCCGGTGATTGCATCATCACTCACCCAATGTGATCTGTGGGTGCAATGCCCCTTCATCGGCTCCATCTCGGTAATGGCATCGGTAAACCGTGATCGGATGGAAAATGTCCCTTCCGAGGTCACAACATCAACGGAATGGTCCCGAACTGTCAGCCGATAAATCTGCCCGTTGAACGTTTCCGGCAGCCGTTTCATCAAGCGCGGTGATTGTGGGGCCTCGGCCACCGGCGGTTTTGCAGGCTCGCGGCCTTGTACCAGAACCAGACCAGTCGCAAAAAGCGCACCGTATGACGCCACGGACAAGACATCGGGGGCCTGCTGCCCACCCGCCATGAACAATAACCACGACATCATCCAAAGCGCGGGCACAAACAGTGCCAAAACCACCAAGATCAACGTGGCATCGCGCAATGAAAAATGCGCATCGGCGAAATATTTCTGTGTCAGCTTTCCAGAAACCCATGTCACGCACAAAGCAAGCATGGTGACGCCGACCCAGAACACAAGCCGCAGGGAAAATGGCAGATGCATATGTGGGAACGGCTGCAACACAAAGGCCAGCAACGGCAGGAAAACGAGGCCTGCAAACATCCTTAGCGGTGTAAATTCGGCCAGTAGCAGACGCAGGTTATTCGTCATAACAACTCAACAACAAAGGCCACCAGGTCCCAACCTACTTCCCGGAAACATACGCCTTAACTTCGTAACCGGCTGGGAATACTGACTTATCACCGTTTCAAGCGTATTCAAACCCTGTCATACGAAACTTTACTTCATCTTAATGAAACAATCAGGCCAGAGAGTGCGCGCACCCCCCGGCCTGAATTTCGTGTTAAATGCACCTTTCGGCGGCAATTATCAGGCTGTCAGCCCCTCGGGCTCTGGCAGGCCGTTTGCGCGGCAGCACGCAGTCACTGTGTTCGCCAGCAGGCACGCGATGGTCATCGGGCCGACGCCGCCGGGCACTGGCGTGATCGCGCCTGCGTTTTCGGATGCGCTGGCATAGTCCACATCGCCCACAAGCTTGTTCTTACCGTCCCGTTCAATCCGGTTGATGCCCACGTCGATGACGGTGGCGCCTTCCTTGATCCAATCGCCAGGCACCATTTCCGGGCGACCAACAGCTGCGACCACGATATCAGCGCGGCGGACTACGTCTGGCAAATCCTTTGTGCGCGAATGCGCGATGGTCACGGTGCAGCTGTCACCCAGCAACAGTTGCGCCATCGGCTTGCCCACAATATTCGAACGGCCAATGATAACCGCATCCATGCCGGAAATCGAACCGTGGTGGTCGCGCAGCATCATCAGGCAACCCAGCGGCGTGCAGGGCACCATCGACTTCTGACCCGTGCCCAACAAGCCCACGTTTGAGATGTGAAAGCCATCCACATCCTTGGCCGGATCAATAGAGTTGATCACCAGATCTTCGTTCAGGTGCTTGGGCAGCGGCAACTGGACCAGAATGCCATGAACGGCCGGATCATTGTTCAGCTTGTCGATCAGCGCCAGAAGATCTTCTTCCGAAGTCTCAACATCCAGCTTGTGCTCGTACGAGTTCATGCCGACCTCGACGGTCATTTTGCCCTTGGAGCGCACGTAGACCTGGCTGGCCGGATCTTCGCCCACCAGAACCACGGCCAGACCCGGCGTGATTCCGTTTTCTTCCTTCAGCTTTGCAACCTGATCGGCCACCTGCGTCCGAACCTTGGCCGCGAACGCTTTGCCGTCGATGACTTGTGCTACCATTCTTTGATCCCTTCTTTCAAAAAGCGGATCGGGCGCAAAAAGCGCCCGCATCTTCAGTCAGAGCCGAGCACGCGTTCTTCGCGGGCAATCGACCAGTCAATCAATATACGCCACAGATTTTCGGCAAGATCGGGGTCCATGCCCAGCTCACCGGAACTTGTGCGTACGCGCTGCACCACTTGTTCGACACGCTCTGGGATGCGGGCGGGCAGCCCCTCGCCGGGTTTCAGCTCGGACGCGCGGTCAATGTAGCCTGCACGCGTCACCAGCATTTCGATCAGTTGGCGATCCAGCTTGTCGATCTGAGGCCGCAATTCCTGCATTGAGTGACAGTCTTGCGGCGGTATCAGAGTGGGCATTTTAATCTCCTGCGGCCCGGGGATTTCCCCGGACCACGAGATGTATCATTCGGGCGCTTAGAACAAGCCCTCGATCTCACCTGCGTCATTGAGGCAGATGGCTTCGGCCGCAGGTTTGCGGGGCAGACCGGGCATGGTCATGATCTCACCACAGACAACGACGATGAAACCGGCACCGGCAGACAGGCGAACCTCACGCACCGGAACCGAGTGGCCGGTGGGCGCGCCGCGCAGGGTCGGATCGGTCGAGAACGAATACTGCGTCTTTGCCATGCAGACCGGCAGGTTACCGTATCCCGCATCTTCCCATTCGCGCAGCTGGTTGCGGATCTTGTTGTCCGCCAGCACCTCGTCCGCGCGGTAGATACGCTTGGCGATGGTTTCGATCTTTTCGAACAGCGGCATGTTGTCGGGATAGATCGGTGCAAAGTTGGCCGAGCCGCCTTCGACGATTTCCACAACTTTCTCGGCCAGCGGCGCGGACCCTTCCGAACCCAGTTCCCAGTGGCGCGACAGGACCGCCTCAACCCCATGATCGGTGCAGTAATCCTTGACCGCCTGCACTTCGCCATCCGTATCGGTGACGAAGTGATTGATCGCAACTACAACCGGCACGCCGAAGGATTTGACGTTCTCGATGTGGCGGCCCAGGTTGGCACAGCCCGACTTGACCGCATCAACGTTTTCCGCGCCCAGATCAGCCTTGGCGACGCCGCCATTCATCTTCATCGCGCGCACGGTGGCGACCAGCACCACAGCGGACGGTGCGATGCCTGCCTTGCGGCATTTGATGTTCATGAACTTCTCAGCGCCCAGATCGGCACCGAAACCAGCCTCTGTCACGACGTAGTCCGCGACCTTCAAAGCCGTCTTGGTGGCAATGACAGAGTTACAACCGTGCGCGATGTTGGCAAACGGACCGCCGTGAACAAAGGCCGGGTTGTTTTCCAGCGTCTGCACCAGGTTCGGTTGCATCGCGTCCTTCAGCAGCACGGTCATCGCGCCTTCGGCTTTGATGTCGCGGCAATAGACCGGGGTCTTGTCGCGGCGGTAGGCCACGATGATGTCGCCCAGACGCTTTTCCAGGTCCTTCAGGTCGTTGGCCAGACACAGGATCGCCATGACCTCGGATGCCACGGTGATGTCAAAGCCGGTTTCGCGCGGGAAGCCGTTGCTGACACCGCCCAGGGAGGCCGTGATCTGGCGCAGCGCGCGGTCGTTCATGTCGACCACACGACGCCATGCGACGCGGCGGATGTCGATCTCGCACTCGTTGCCCCAGTAGATGTGGTTGTCGATCATCGCCGACAGCAGCGAATGGGCCGAGGTGATAGCGTGGAAATCACCGGTGAAGTGCAGGTTCATTTCCTCCATCGGAACAACCTGCGCGTAACCGCCACCCGCAGCGCCGCCCTTCATGCCAAAGTTCGGACCAAGCGAGGCTTCGCGGATACAAATCATCGCGTTTTTGCCGATGCGGTTCAGACCGTCACCCAAACCTACAGTAGTTGTGGTCTTACCCTCACCCGCGGGGGTCGGGTTGATCGCGGTCACCAGAATCAGCTTGCCGTCTTCGCGGTCCTGAACCGAGTTGATGAAGTCCTGGCTGACCTTGGCCTTGTCGTGGCCGTAGGGCAGCAGATCGTCGCTGGAGATGCCAATCTTGGCGCCGATCTCTTGAATTGGCTTCTTGTTCGCTTCGCGGGCGATTTCGATATCGGATTTATAGCTCATTGGGCAGGGTCCCTGATTGAATGCCGTGCAAAACCGACGCATAGAGTCGGCGCTGCTCAATCCATACCGTTGTGTACAATCGCAATGAATAGGGATTCCGACATAATCGTGCCGTGAAACGGCGTCACATGCCACCAGCGTCAATCAAACGAAAACGTGTAGGCCGTTAGGGTGCCCAATTCCGCTGATCTGGCACAAACAACGTCATCCGGTCCGCCAGTTTCAACGTGCCCGGTCTTTCGACCCAGGCGGTGACACCACGACGGTTCTGTGCGGCAGGCTTGAACGCTTTGCCATATCCCGGGCGATCCGCTTCGATCTCGCGCCCTGGCAATATGCAGGGGCGGTTTTCCATATCCACCGTGATCGTCAGACCATCGGCCACCTGCAAGCGCGAGGATGGGGGGATATGCGTGAAATCCGGAATGCCACGCAGAACGATCGACGCCCCCAAATGCGACGGGTCCATTGCATCCATGCCCATTTCCGACGCGATGGCCTCCAGTTCCTCGGCGGACAAAACCGAAAGCTGTCGCACATTACGAATTTCGGTCCCCTCCGGATAAAGGTTTCTGACCCGAACGCAGGCGGCGCGATTGACGCCTTCGTGGCGCGCGCCCTGGTCACCTTCAAAGCCCAGTTCCAGGCTGTCGGCGGCTTGTGCTCTGCGGGTTGTTCCAGCAGGGACATGGCCCAACCATACAACTTCGGCCCTAAACTCCGTTTCGCGCAATACTGGCATTGAATCTCTTCCTAAAATCAATTTCCTGGATGACGTTATTGGGCATCTGCATCCGGATGCAAAGGTCAAACAAAAAAGACCCGGGACATTGCCCGGGTCTGATTCTTCAGGCCGAAGGTTCCGGCTCCATCCCGCCGTCGGGCGGGGTTTTCTTGACCTTGGTTTTCGGAATGGCGGTCACGCTGGGTGCGCTTCCCTCATCCGGCTTGTCACCTTCGTCGTCACCTTCGCTGGGTGATTCGCCATTCATGACGCGCTTGATCTCATCCCCGGTCAGGGTTTCATATTCCAGCAGACCCTGCGCCAGACGTTCCCAACCTTCGTTCTTTTCGGTCAAAATTTCGTGGGCACGTTCATAGCCTTGTTGGATCAGGCGCTTGACCTCTTCCTCGATCAGTTCCTTGGTATGGGCCGAAACCGAGAAACCGGCGGTGTTACCCGAATATCCATCATGCGCCTCGGCATAGTCGATATTGCCGACCTTGTCCGACATGCCCCAGCGCATCACCATCGCACGCGACAGCTGGCTGGCCTGCATGATGTCACCGGCCGGACCGTTCGAGACGTGATCTTCGCCGTATTTGATAACCTCGGCCGCCTTACCGGCCATGGTCATGGCCAGCTTTTGCTCGCACTCATCACGGTGATAGTTCAGGCGATCCATTTCAGGCAGCGACACCACCATACCCAGCGCACCACCGCGCGGGATGATCGTCGCCTTATAGACCGGATCGCACAGCGGCAGGCTCAGGCCCACAACGGCGTGGCCAGCCTCGTGATAGGCGGTCTTTTCCTTTTGGTCCTGGGTCAACACCATCGAGCGGCGCTCGGCCCCCATCATCACCTTGTCCTTGGCGTTCTCGAAATCTTCCATGGTGACAAAGCGACGCCCCACGCGCGCGGCCATCAATGCGGCTTCGTTCACAAGGTTGGCCAGATCAGCACCCGAAAAACCCGGCGTTCCGCGCGCAATAATGCGCAGATCGACATCGGGGCCCAGAGGGGTCTTGCGGGCGTGGACACCCAGAATTTTCTCGCGGCCTTTGATGTCGGGGTTGCCGACGGTCACGTTGCGATCGAACCGGCCCGGACGCAGCAGCGCAGGGTCCAGAACATCCTTACGGTTGGTGGCGGCCAGAATGATGACGCCCTCATTGGCCTCGAACCCGTCCATCTCGACCAGCAACTGGTTGAGGGTCTGTTCGCGTTCATCGTTACCGCCGCCGTAACCTGCGCCACGATGGCGACCCACGGCGTCGATTTCGTCGATAAAGACGATACAGGGCGCGTTTTTCTTGGCCTGTTCGAACATATCGCGGACTCGGGACGCACCAACACCCACGAACATTTCAACAAAGTCAGAACCCGAGATGGTGAAGAACGGCACACCCGCCTCACCCGCAATTGCGCGGGCCAGCAGTGTCTTACCGGTGCCCGGAGGGCCAACCAGCAGCGCGCCCTTGGGGATTTTACCACCAAGACGCGAGAACTTCTGCGGGTTGCGCAGGAATTCAACAATCTCTTCCAGCTCTTCCTTGGCTTCGTCGATTCCCGCCACGTCATCAAAAGTTACGCGGCCATGTTTCTCGGTCAGCATCTTGGCCTTGGATTTGCCAAAGCCCATCGCGCCGCCTTTGCCGCCGCCTTGCATCCGGTTCATGAAATAGACCCAGACGCCGATCAGCAGCAGGAAGGGCAGCAGCGTGATCAGGAAGGATTGGAACCCGGATTGCTGTTGCTTGACCGCTTCGACCGGAATCTTTTCGTCGATCAGCAGTTTGGTGACCTCGGCATCGCCGGGCTTGATGGTGACATAGGTCGCACCGCTTTGCGTGCTATAGCGAATCTGTTCGCCGTCCAGCGTCACTTTTTTGACTTCGCCGCCCTCAACCGCGGAGACAAAATCAGAATAGGTTCTTTCATTGCTCTGAAGTGAACCGCCTGGTCCGCTGAACAAGTTGAATAGTGCAAGGATCAGCAAAAACAGAACGACCCAGAAGGCGATATTACGAGCGTTGCCCAAGGAAAAACTCCCAAAAGATTTCGGCAGATGGGGAACTGCCGGGTTGCTCCTTAAAATAGAGATGATTCAAGCAGGTTCAATGCGATAAAAGCGATTGGTAAAACTCGGGCGTTTCCGCAGTGAATTCAGCCACCCATCCATTGGAATACCCCGCCAGCGGTGCCGCCAACACATTTTCCCCCTGCCAAACGGCGGGCGAGGCCAAAAGCGCCTTGCGCGGCTTACTCAGGGCGCGCCAGTCTGGAACCTGCGGCAAACCGGCCTCGCCAAGCGCGCCGACCCGGGCATCAGGTGTCTGGGGACCGGCCAGAACCCACCGTTTGTCCCACGGTTTTTCCGGCATCACGGATTCCCCGGCTACCGCGTTTAGCTCCCTGCAAAACCACGTTTTATCGCCTTGCGGAAGCAGCAGACAGCCCGCCAAAGTCAGGGTTCGCCCCTCTTGGACCGCGGCCAAAGCCTGATCCAGCGATGACTGGCGTGGCGGATAACCCTGCCCCGCAATCCACGCGATGATGCCAACCACCATCCGCCGCTGAATCTCGTTGGGCAGCGCTTCAAATCCGCGACGCTCGATATAGATATCGCCGCTGTCCACCACAGCAATCTTGCGGGCGGAATCCTGCGTATAGCGCGCCAAAGCCTCGCGGGCTTGTGCAAGATTTTGCGCAACGCGAGTCAAAGATTTCGCGGTTATTCCCAACACATCCAGACCTGAAAGGGCCTCACGGGCTTTGATCCGGTCAAATCGGAGGTCGTGATTCGAAGGGTCCTCGATCCATTCCACGCCGCACTCGGACAAATATTGCCGCAGCTGCTCGCGTGTGATTCCCAACATCGGGCGCAGCAGACTTACCCCGTCATAATCTCGTGTGTCGGGCATACCCGATAGACCAGTCACGCCAGACGCCCGGCCCAGGCGCATCAAAAAAGTCTCGGCCTGATCATCTGCCGTATGGCCCAAAACTATCGCGCCAACCGCATGGCGATGTGCCCAGTTGGTCAACAGATCATATCGCGCCTGTCGGGCCTGATCCTGAAGGTTCCCTGCCCCGTCCCAGCCCTGCCACCTTAGGGTCTCATGCGGAATGCGCAGATGCGCCGCCTGTTCGGCAACGCGGGCGGCTTCGGCCGGGGCCTCGGGGCGTAGGCCGTGGTCCACCGTGGCCACAAGCAATTCGACCTGCTCGTACTGCGCAATCTCGTGCAGCAGATGCATCAGGGCCACCGAATCGCCACCGCCAGACACCGCCACGCCCAAGCGCGGCGGCAGGGTTTCCGGCAGCCGCGCGCGAAGTTCGGAGCGTAGGTTTTCGGCTCGGGCGGTCAAGAACAGCCCAAAGACGCCATTTCCTGCGTCGCATCAGCCACCGAGCCTGAGGCAGGAAACCGCACGCCGACTTCGGACAGGGTGATGCACGCCTGATCGGTTTGCCCCAGACGTCCCAAAGCGGCCCCAAGTTTGAACAGGGCTTCGGGCGCTAGCGCGCCCTCAGAATCACCGGTGAAACTGGCCAGAAACGCCCGCGCGGCCTCACGCGTGTCGCCCAGACCTTCCAACGCCTGTCCGCGTCTCAGATGGGCCTCGGGGGCCAACGGGCTGCCGGGATAAGAGGTGTCGAACTGTGTGAACTGATCAGCGGCAGCCTGAAAGTTTCCATCAGCCAGCGTCTGTGCCGCCGTATTGAAATCCGCCTGTTCGCCAACGGCAAGCTCACCTTGTCCGGACACGGACGGGGTCACTGGCGTTGGCGGCGTTGCAGCCGTAATCTGCGTTTCCCCACCAAGGGTCGAGGTCTCACCCAGTGTGCTCAGGTCGCCGCCTTCCAGCTCAACCAACCGGAATTCCAGATCACCGATCCGGTTTGTTCCGTCCGTCACTACATTCTGGACCCGCTGGTTCAACTGTTCGGTCTGGCTGGTCAGGCGCTGCAACTCGGCCTCGATCGCGTCGACGCGTTCCAGGACAGAACTGCCGGACAGGTTTGGAGAAGGGGTGCCAGTCGTCGAGAATTCACGCTTCAGGCGCTGAATTTCCACATGCAGCACCGTCAGCTCCTGACGGATATCCGCCAGGGTTTGCTGATCTTGTGCCTTCGCCACACCGGCGGTCGTAACGACCGCGGCCAAAACCCATCCTGCAATCCGCATCGTCTTACCCTAACGTTGAACCGGTCAGCACCGTTACCGCGCGGCGGTTCTTGGAATAGCATTCCTCGGTGCTGCAAATCTCAATCGGGCGTTCCTTGCCAAAGCTGACCGTGGTCAGACGATTGCCCGCCACCCCGCGCGAGATCAGGTATTCGCGGGCCGCATTCGCCCGGCGCGCGCCCAGCGCAAGATTGTATTCGCGCGTACCCTGTTCATCTGCATGGCCTTCGATCTTGGCCACAAAATCAGGGTTGGCCAGCAACCAGCTTGCCTGCCCTTCCAGAACCGTCTGGGCCTGTGGCGACAAGGTGGATTGGTCCACGGCAAACAGCACACGATCCCCAACCGTTTGCTGGAAATACGCCGGCGAGCGCGGATCGCTGGGTGAACCCGGCGAGATCGCACCATTGCCCCCTGCCCCACCGCCCAAAGCTGACGGATCATTGTTTGTGCAGGCGGCGATTACACTCAACGCGCCCAAAGCTATGACTTTGCCCAATAGATTCATTTCAAGTGCCTCATCGTTTTATCGGTTTATTACTGTCTGTGTTATCACAGTGCCGATTTATTGTGAACTTTTCCAACGCCCTGCCACGGTCAATTCTGCAATGGCCCCCATGACGGGTCGCTACCGCCATCCGGGGTGCGGACCGGACGCAGGTTGCGGCCTGAGATATCCACCGAATACAGCGTCGACCGACCACTTGCACCCTGCGTTTCGCGGGTGAACATGATGACACGGCCATTAGGTGACCATGTCGGCCCTTCGTCCAGGAAGGATGAGGTCAACAGACGCTCTTCGCTGCCGTCAACGCGCATGACGCCAATGTGGAACCGGCCCTTGTTTTGCTTGGTAAACGCAACCAGATCACCGCGCGGCGACCAGACCGGCGTGCCATAGCGCCCCTGACCGAAACTGATGCGGGTCGCCTCTCCGCCGTTTGCCGGCATGATATACAGCTGTGGCGTGCCCGAACGGTCGCTTTCGAACACGATCTGCGCGCCGTCCGGCGAATAGCTGGGCGCGGTTTCAATCGCTGGCGTGTTGGTCAAGCGCACGCTTTGCCCCGATGCCAGATCCATCTTCCACAGATCAGTATTGCCACCTTGGATCAGCGAATACACAATCGAACGCCCGTCCGGGGAAAAGCGCGGGGAGAAGCTCATCGTGCCGTCCTGGGTTTTCAGCTCGCTCTGTTTGACGCGGTCGACGTCCAGAACATAAATGCGCGGCTGTCCTGTTTCATAGCTGGTGTACAGCAACCGGTCGCCCGTCGGGGAAAAGCGCGGGGCCAGAACGATCGCGGCGCTGTCAGTCAGATACTGCACGTTTGCGCCGTCATAATCCATGATCGCCAGCCGTTTCAGACGTTGGTTCTTGGGACCGCTTTCCGACACAAAGGCCACCCGGCTGTCGAAATACCCACCTTCGCCAGTCAGACGGCTATAGACCTGATCGGACACCTTGTGGGCCATGCGCCGCCAGCCCTCGGTCGTGCCGGAAAATTGCAGGCCATTCCCCAGCTCTTGACCTGCGAACACGTCCCACACACGGAACCGCACGGTCAGACGATTGCCCGAAACATTCACGGCCCCGGTAACCAGAGCCTGCGCATTGATGGCCTTCCAATCCGCGAATTGCACCGGTGCCTCAAAACTGCTGACACGGCTGATGAACGCGTCCGACGATATTTCACGGAACAACCCGGTGCCCGTCAGATCCGCTGCGACAACCCGCGAGATGTCCTGCGCGTATTGCGCCGCCGCAGGACCGTCAGGGACAAAATTCGGTGCCGCGAATGGCAAAGGTTCGATCACACCAATATCCAAATCAAGGCGAAGCGGTCCGTTCTGGGCGTATACCGGCGCTGTCAATAACGTCAGGCCAAGCAACAGGCTGGTCAGAAGTCTCATCATTTGATCCGCATCCTCTCGGGATTGAATGTAATCTCAATATCTTGCCACTGCTCGTATTTGTCAGCAGGCAGCTGGTATCCTTTGGCTCCACAGCGCAATACCGCCCGGCGCGCAGCCTGGTAAGCCTGATCCACCGAACCGGGCGTACCACCAGAACTGTCCAGCAGTTTCAGGCTTCCGCCTTCAACCTTTCCGTCCCGCGTCAATGAAAAACCAACCACAACAATAGTGTTGAGCGCATCAGTAGACAGCGCACCGACGTTCCAGCATTGGGAGACCGCCAGACGCATGGCATTTTTCTCACCAATGGTCAGTGGCGGGCCAGAGGGTTCGTCGCTTTGCTCCAGGGCTTCGGCCAGCGCATCGTTGATCGCGGCCTCATTGCTTGGCGCAGGTTCGGGCGGGGTCGGCTCTTGATCCTCGGCCACTTCGGGTTGCGCCGGAGGCGTGGGGCGATTTGGTCGGACCCGTGGGCGCGGCGAGGTGCGCGGGGCGTATTCTTCAACCTCTTCAGCCTCAGTCACAATTTCATCGGTTGCTTCTTCCTGAGCGGTCTGGTCCTGCTGTTCTTGCTGTGTCTCTGCGCCTTCATCCAGCGATACGGCCGGCGTTTCCACGTCATCAGGTTTGACATCCGGCGGCGGCGGAGCAATCGGTTCCGGCGCGACCTTGTCTGCCGGGCGCGGCTGCGCCTCGGGCCCGGGTGGTGCGGGCAGCACCTCTGTCACCGGTTCAGGTGGTTCAAGCGTGGGGGGCTCTTCGACGGCTTCGGGCTCGGGTGGGGCTTCGACGGCTTCGGGCACCGGATCGGGCTCGGGCTCGGGTGGTGTGGCAACCTCTGGCCGGGGCTGTTCTTCTTCGACCGGCTGGGGGGCACTGATTTCGTCTTCGGGCGGTTCGGGTTCCTGCAATGCAGCAGGGGTCGGAACTTCGGGCGCATTGCGCTGTGCGGTCAGCACGTCAAATTGCTCAGCGGAAATCACGGACACTTCCTGTACCGCCATGGGCAAGGGTTCGGACCGGAAGGTGCCGCCAAACAGCGCCCATCCAATCAAACTGACGTGGGCAATCGCCGAGATCCTGGTGCCGGTATCCACCGCGCGGCCTCACTCTCCACCTTCGTCGAACGTCGGGCCGCCGGTGTCGGTGACAAGCCCCACATTGGAAAACCCGCCCGCATTCAGCGCACCCATGACCTGCATCACCTGCGCGTAAGGGATCGCACCATCGGCACGCAGGAATACGCGGTCACTGCTACGCTCGGACGCGATGGCGCGCAGCTTGCCGATCAGTTCTTCGCGCAAAACATCCGTGGTTTGAATCTGCACCTGCCCTTCGGCAGTCAGCGTCACAGTCAGCGGCTCTTCGTTATCGCCGGGCAAGGCGCTGGCGGCCGTCTTGGGCAGGTCGACAGGGACACCTACGGTCAACAAAGGGGCCGCCACCATGAAAATGATCAACAACACCAGCATGACGTCAACAAAAGGCGTCACGTTGATCTCAGCCATCGGCTGCGCGCGACCGCGACGCCGACCGCGTCTGCGCCCGTTCCCGCCTGATGATTGTTGAACCGCCGCACCCATGTCAGCTGTCCAACTGACGCGACAGGATAGTGGCAAATTCGTCGGCAAACGCTTCATAGCCGCCAACGATCCGATCACTGTCGGCGCTGAGCTTGTTGTAGAAAATCACCGCCGGGATCGCAGCCAGCAGGCCCAGACCGGTGGCCAGCAAAGCCTCGGCAATGCCCGGCGCCACAACGGCCAGGTTGGTATTTTGCTGCTCGGCAATCTCGATAAAGGCGTTCATGATGCCCCAGACTGTGCCGAACAGGCCAACAAACGGCGCGGTCGAACCGACCGTGGCCAGGATCGGCAGGCCCTTTTGCAATGTCTCGGATTCTTTTGCGATCGCCACATCCATCGAGCGGTCAATCCGCGCCGTGGCCCCCGCGATCAGCCCGCCATCGGTGCGGTGCGACCTGCGCCATTCGATCATACCGGCGGCAAATATCTTTTCCGAACTGCCGTCCGGCTGCGTGCCGGTCTGCTCAAACAGCTCATCCAGAGGGTTGCCGGACCAGAAAGATTCATCGAACACCTGCGCTTCGCGCCGCGCGGCACGATAGTTGATCAGCTTTTGCACGATGATCGACCAGGACCAGAATGATGCGACGATCAGCATCAACATCACCAGTTTTACGATAAAGGTTGCGCGGGCAAATAGCCCCCACATGGAGAAGTCGATCTCCTGCGCCAGCGCCAGCGTTTCAGCTTCCATGAACCTGCTCTTTGTTTTGCCTGATGGCCGTTTGTCTGGCCTTGTTTTTTCAAACGCTACCGTAGATGGCCATGAATTGCCATCAGAACCACCCCGGCCTTTCAAATTGTTACATCAATGCGCGAATCTCTGCCGGAAGCCGCATGGGTTTGCCCTGCGCATTCATACAGACCGCCGTGACGGTGGCCCGAAAAATCTCGACCTCGCCCCTTTTGATGACCTGCCCCATGGACAGCCGAACGCCCGAGATTGAAACAACCCAGGTTTCAACCGTCAGCTCGTCATCAAATTTCGCGGCGGCCAGATAATCCGCTTCGATCCGGCGCACGACCCAGACAATCCCCGCGTCGCGCATGGCGTTCTGGTCATTGCCTAATTGCCGCACATATTCAGACCGCGCGCGTTCGATGAATTTCAGGTAGTTCGCGTGATAGACCACGCCCCCCATATCGGTGTCTTCGTAATAGACCCGGATCGGAAAAACATGTGTCCGATGTTTGATGGGGTTCTCGGTCATGGTTGCAGATCCGGCGCTTAAGTTGCTTCAGGCTTTCGGGCTGGGGACGTGCCTCAGCCCCTCACAGTTGCCTATGCGCTGCCTGTCCCGCAATCCCCTGCGCCCATAAAGTTCGCATGATGAGACACTTAGTTTCGAAATTCAGCCATTTACCAAAAGCGGTTGCGATTGCCGGTGGTAAGAGCGCGCGAGCTTGTCACGCGGCAAATCAAAGCACACCTTCACTTATCCATCTTCGAAGCTGTTGTTCGCTGACCTCAAAGTGAATGGAATCTTCCTTTTCGAATCCCCCACCCCAAACCCATCCGTTTTCTATGAAGACAAGCGCGATACGATATAGGTCTACGTCCACCTGTTCGTCGTTGAAATTGTCGAGCTGCCCGTTCAGGCTTATGTCGATCGCAGTCCCCCAACTATGAGAACTTGCCGGAGTGTAGTCGCCGTAGTTGCGCACACAGAGCGACCCTGCAACCCCAAGCATCTGAGAGAGGTCAGGGTGTCTGTCCTCTATCACAGAAAATATTTCTTCAAGCGATCGTATAGCGGGTTCCAACAAATGTACCCTTAGCCCACCGACTATTGCCGTTTCCAGTTTGGCTTTCAAAACTTCGTTTGTGATCGGTTCGCAATGCTCGCTGAGCACCTCACGAGGTTTTCCAAGGTTCTCTTCAAGGAAGGTCGTGCTTGGCGCTATCAGAACTCCATTCACTTCCGAACGATCAATGCCGATTTCTTCAAAACTGACTGTGCCTGTCAAAGAAGCCCCTGGTCCGGTCCCAGGCTCTCTGTCTTCGTAATACTCTCGGATGCTGGCGACGGTCTCGGGGTCTTGAACCAGTTCCGTATCAATCAGGAATTCAAGATTGCGTTGAACCTGCTCGGGGTCGCCAATTCCGATCATCTCAAGAATGCGTTCTCGCTCAGCCGCGGTTTCGGCCAAAACGATATTCCGTTCGTGCTCGGTTGCGGATGCCGCGCGGTCAAGGGACGAACTGTAGTAAGTGACAACTGCGTTCCCCAATGCCCCAACAGCGGCCGCAAAGATCGCGACGACTAATGGCGATTTCCAAGAGTTTTTCCGGGTATTTGCAATATTGTGCTCCAGCCCTCGTTCTTTTACGCGAATCTCTCGGTCAAGTAATTCAAGCTTCTTGAGTTCAATCTCAGACACGGTTTCTCCCTCGCGACTTGTCACGAAACATAACACGAACCTGATTTAATTACACAAAACTGCCGGAATTGGCGCAGTTGGCTTTTATCGACTGTCATTGCGCCCTGCGGAGAAAGCCCCTGGCGCGTCCGTCGTGCGTGATACTGCGCGGTTCACAAACATCGGCCGGTACAGAGCTTGGAAACCGAAAGTGCTCTGACTGTTTATCGAGAGGCATAGGCGGTCAGTGATCTGATCGAGTCAGAGTCTTTTTGAACCCGAGGCAATCAGATCAGAGGGTTTCATCGCCAAACCTGAGGGCCAGCATGCGCCCGCATCACTGAGGCGTATTCAACCGTGCGAACAGGCGCAGCGCATGGGACGCGTCCTGCGCAGCCCCCGGCAGGATCGGATCATAGGCAGCGCGGATCAACTCGGCGATGTCAGGGCGCAAGACGGTTGTGTCCCCGACCACTGCAAGGGGCGATTGCGTGCGAAACGCGGCATCGGACCACAGCAAAATCGTCTGCACCACCTGACTCAGCGCCAAAGTCTCGGCTGGAAGTTTTGACAGCTCGGTGTCCATTTTCAGGAAAACAAAGGCTGCGCGGATCTCTCCGGTCTTTTCAAAGCGGAAAACCCGGTACTGGTTGGCATCCGCCGCCATCAGACGTTCGACCAGAGGTGTCAGGTCCGGGATCAACCGGTCCAGATCAGGCACGTCCAACAATTCCTGCCAGTCGCGGAAAAAGAAGACCATGCAGTTCGCGCCCAGCTCGGGGTCGGTTTCGGCCATTTTATGTCCCGCAAGGGTCACAACGGCCTCAAACGCGCCTTTGACGGTGGCCAAAGTGTCATCTTCGACGCCGAACACAATCGGCACAATTGGCCGCCCCCAACGTGCAAACAGGAAATCTCCGCTTTCGCGGGTAAACAGCGCTTGAATATCCTCGGGTGTCACGCACAATCCTCAACGGTCGGGTTTGATTTGGCCAAACCTTTAAAAGGTCCGGACTGGCGCTTCAACCAAACAGATCGTTTTGCCCTTTGGGCGCAGCCATGCCCAGATGGCTCCATGCCTTCCGGGCCAGCATCCGCCCCCTCGGCGTTCTTTGGATCAACCCTTGTTGCAGCAAGAATGGCTCGATGACCTCTTCTAACGAGTCGCGGCTTTCCGACAGCGCCGCCGAGAGTGTCTCAATCCCGACCGGGCCGCCTGCGTAATTCTCGGCGATCAGCTTAAGATAACGCCGGTCCGCACCGTCCAACCCCAGATGATCCACCCCCAACCGGGTTAACGCCCCATCCGCCAGATCGCGCGAAATGTACCCGTCGCCCTCGACAATGGCGAAATCCACCACTCGGCGCAGCAACCGGCCCGCGATCCGGGGCGTTCCGCGCGACCGGCGGGCAATCTCGCGCGCACCGTCGTCATCAGCGGGCGCACCCAGTTTACGCGCATTTCGAGTGACAATCTCATGCAACTCATCGACGGTGTAGAATTGCAACCGCGTCGGAATCCCGAACCGATCGCGCAGCGGAGTTGTCAGCAACCCCATTCGCGTGGTGGCCCCGACCAGGGTAAAGGGTTGCAACTCGATCCGTACTGTGCGCGCGGCCGGGCCTTCGCCAATCACCAGATCCAGCTCAAAATCCTCCATCGCCGGATACAGCACTTCTTCTACCGCCGGGTTCAGGCGATGGATTTCGTCGATGAACAAAACATCGCGCGATTCCAGATTGGTCAGAATCGCCGCCAGATCCCCCGCCTTGGCCAGCACCGGGCCGGACGTCATGCGAAAATTCACCCCCAACTCTCGGGCCATGATCTGCGCCAGCGTTGTCTTCCCCAACCCCGGAGGGCCATGGAACAAGGTATGATCCATCGCCTCGCCCCGTTGTCGTGCGGATTGGATGAAGATGCGCAGATTGGCCCGCGCCTCGGCCTGACCGATGAACTCGTCCAACCCTTGCGGGCGCAGCGCGCGGTCATTGTCTTCGGGCAAAGGCTCGGGGCGCAGGGCGGGGTCGGCGTCAACCATTCATTCAGCCTTTCGGGGCTAGCAATTTCAGGGCCGCACGGATCAGATCCGCCTCGCCTGCATCAGGCAGGCTGGCCGCCGCTTCGGCCACGGCCGAGGCCGCATCCGAGGGGCCGTAACCGAGATTGGACAGCGCCGACAACGCCCCAGCCGAAGCCGCCGCCGACCCCGAGGGCGGTTTCACCGACCGTTTGGGCACAGGTGCAGGCTCGGTCAGTTCAACGACATCCAGATTCGGGCCATCCATGGCCTCGGTCACGGTGCCGCCCATGGCCATCACGCCCGGCGCCTTATCCTTGAGGTCCAGCACGATCCGCTGCGCCGTCTTTGGCCCAACACCCTTGGCCGCCTTGACCGCCCCCCAATCCCCCAATGCAATGGACCGGCTGACCCCGTCTGGCCCCAGCGCGGACAAAATGGCAAGCGAGACCTTGGCCCCGACGCCTTGAACTGAACACAGCAAACGATGCCATTCTTTTTCGACCAGAGACAAGAAGCCGAACAATTGCATCAGGTCCTCTCGCACGACCATATCGGTGTAGATCGAGACCGCTTCGCCTACCCCCGGCAGCGCCGCCATGGTCCGGTCCGAGCAATAGACGATGTAGCCGACCCCGCGCACGTCGATCAGCACATGATCCGCCGCGCGATAGTCCAGCCGCCCTGTCAGTTTGCCAATCATGCCCGTACCTCTTTTATCCGCGCCTGCGGCGCTGCGCCGTAATAGGAATGGCAGATGGCAATCGCCAGCGCATCCGCCGCGTCCGCCCCTTTGGGCTGACAGCCCGGCAACTGCAGTTTGACCATATGCATGACCTGCTCTTTCTCGGCATGGCCGACGCCCACGACCGTTTTCTTGACCCGGTTGGGCGCATATTCCCCCACCGACAGCCCGGCCTTTGCCAAGGTCAGCAACGCCACACCCCGCGCCTGACCCAGTTTCAGCGTCCCCGCCCCGTCCTTGTTGACAAAGGTCTGTTCGATGGCGGCCTGATCGGGCTGAAATTCGGCAATGACCTCGACGATCTGATTGTGCAGTGACAGCAATCGTTCGCCCAGATCGTCCCCGTCTGATTTGCACAGACCGTTGGCAACGTGGCTCAGTCGGCTGCCATGCGATTCGATGACGCCCCATCCCAGGGTTCTAAGCCCCGGATCAATGCCCAGAATTCGCATGTTTCGCCTCGGCCTGCTCGGGTTTTTGTGATCTTTTATCCGGGTTAGCACGAAACATGAACATTTTCCAAGCGAATTGACCCAAAGCCTGAAAACGACACTCTTGTTCCCCCGGCGACAGAACGGTCTGTTTGCGACAGCAAAATGCCTGAATTCGACACGGTTTATAAAGGCTATATGACCAGTAAATTAAGGGATTTTTAGGATTTTCCAGCATTGCAAAAAACGCATAGGACACATGCATTTTTCGCACTTGCGCAGCTGAATTGACGTCACTAAATGCCGCTCAGATCGAATGATCGAGACGCTAACTCAAACCAGAAGGAAACAGGATATGGCTGTACTGGACACAACCCGCATTGCCACCACCGGCTCGTTCGGCCTCGTCGGCCGTATCGGCGCAATTTTCGCATCGGTCGTGAATGCCGTTGTCGAATGGAATGACGCCCGCGTGACACGCAACGTGCTGAGCGGTCTGTCGGATCGTGAACTGAATGATATCGGCCTGTGCCGCGGTGACATCGACGCCGTCACAGCAGGTCGTCAGTAAGAATTTAACACGCCTACCACTCACTCGCCCTCTTTCCTCCCTCGGGGGCAAACAAGAACGCCGCGCATCACCGGATGCGCGGCGTTTCTATTCAAAGCAGACGAAATTCAGTGCATAAATTTGCTTAGCTGGGTCGCAAGAAATTCCGAAACCGGGTCAATCTGCATCACCCAGGCCCCAGCCCGTTCGACAGATGTACCCTGATCAAGGCTTTCGACCCGAAACTCATAGGCCGAAGCCCCCAAGCTCATCAGTAAAAATGTCTTGAACACGAAAAGCCCGCAAATGCACATCAGCAGCACCTTTGCAGGAACCGCCGATTTCACCCGCTGCGGTTTCATCACCACCAGGCCATCCTTGCGCATCGTCGCGCGGTAGCCGCGGCTCAACTTAGCGTGTTTTTTGTTCAGGCGCGTGACGCGCTGATCAAATTCTAGTTGTTTACCTATCATGGCAGCCTCCAAGCAACCGCCCCCGATTCCACTCTTTGACGGTAAGAAGAGATTGCGACAAAAAAGGGGCAGAATTCCAGAAAACTCCTGCAAAAGGTCTAATTTTAGCCCTGATTACTTAAGACTAGCGTCGTCCATTCACCAATCTCGCCTCTATGGGTAAGATTGAAGCCATTTTGTGAATAAACGGAAAACACGTCATCTGCCTGTTCATTCAGGATTCCGGACAGGATCGCATATCCCCCAGCCCGCAGATTCGCACCGATTTCAGGGGACAAGGCAACCAACGGACCTTTGAGGATATTTGCAAAGATCAAATCGTACGGCGCTTGTGACTGCAAATCCGGGTGATCGAAGCCCGCCGCCTCGATACAGCGAACCCGCCCTGACATACCGTTTGCCTTCAAATTGGCCTCGGCCACATCCACTGCAACCTGGTCGATGTCGCTGGCCAGGATCTCTCCGTCCCACACCCGTGCGGCGGCCATTGCCAAAACCGCAGTGCCGCAACCGATATCGGCCACTTTGGTTGCCGTGAACCCATCGTCCAACAGGCGATCCAGCGCCTTGAGGCAGCCCAGCGTGGTGCCATGATGACCGGTGCCAAAGGCCATCGCGGCCTCGATGAGCAGCGGGATGCGCCCTTCGGGCAGCTTGCCTGCGTCGTGACTTCCATAGACAAAAAACCGGCCAGCTTCGACCGGGGCCAGTTCGCGGCGCACATGGGCGACCCAGTCGGTTTCGGGCAACTCCGAGATCACGAATGGCTTCGCCTCAAACGCGGCGGCCAGAACGGTCAACGCAGTTTCATCCGGCGCTTCGGTAAAGTAACCGCCAACCTCCCACAGGCCCGAGCCATCCTCGACCTCGAACACGCCAACGCCGGTGGGTTCCGGATCCAGACGCTCCATCGCTTCGCCCAGACCGTCGGCGGCTTTTTTGCCGGTCAGTGTGGTAAGCGCGGTAAATGTGGGCATGGCGGCCTCCTGTGTCAGTTGAGACAGCGCGTAGGGCGTGGGTCCGCCAAGGTCAAGCTTTGACGCTTATTCCGCGGGGGCCGGGACATATTTCGAAAAGACCGTCTCGTTTCCCGGTTCGGGATGGCGCGGGACAAGCAGCGATAGCGCCAGCGAGATCAGTGCCATGGCCGCCGCCAGACCAAAGACCGCACCGGGTGAGACCACCCACAACAGGCCCAGCAACGCTGGCAGGAACACGGCGGCAATGTGATTGATGGTAAAAGCCACCGCCGCAGTGGGTGCGATATCCGCCGGGTCCGCGATCTTTTGGAAATAGGTTTTCAAGGCCAGCGCCAGCGCAAACAGCACATGGTCGATCACATAAAGGATCGCCGCCAGCAGCACGCCCCAGCCGAACCAGTAGATACCGCCATAGGCCGCAAACACGATGGCGAGACCGGTATATTCAAAGATCAGCGTGCGCCGTTCACCAAACATCGACACCGCCTTACCCAGCATCGGGGCCGCCATCATGTTGATCATCAGGTTGATCATATACAGGCTGGTCAGTTCGTGAACTTCAAAGCCGAATTTCTCGACCATCATGAAGCCCGCGAAAACCACAAAAATCTGCCGCCGCGCACCGGCCATGAATTGCAGCGCGTAATACAGCCAATACCGGCGGCGCAGCACGATCTTTTTTGTCTGCGGTGTAGGAGAGTCAAATTGCGGATAGGCAAACAGACAGAACAGCGCCAGCAGCGCCGTCGCGCCACCCGCAGCCATGAACACCGTGTTATAAGACAGTTCAAACCGGTCCCACGTCAGCACGATCAACCCGTAGATCACCATGGTCGAGGCCGACCCCATGGCCACCAGCCACCCCAACACCTGCGGCGCGCGGTCCTTGGGCAGCCATTGCAATTGCAGCGACTGGTTCACCGTTTCGTAATAGTGAAAGCCGATCGAGCTGAACAAGGTCACAAACAGCAACCCGCCGAGGCTGGGAAACCACGCCGTCACCGCCGTGGCGACACCCAGCATCATCAGCGAAATCATCGCCAGCACCTGTTCGCGAACGAACAGGATCACAGCAATCACGCCGACAGCCAGAAACCCCGGAATTTCGCGCACCGTGTGCAGCAGGCCAATGTCGGCCCCGTCGAAATTCGCCACCTCGATGACGAAATTATTCAACAGCGCGCTCCACGCGTTGAAGGCGATGGGCATGGTCAGCGCCATCACAAACAAGAGCGTCACGGGGCGGCGCCAGAACGGAAGGCTCTGCGCCTCGGAAAGCGGCATGGGTTTCAGCATGAGATCGCTCTACGCCCATTTCCGTGTTTTGGCGAGAGGTAAGCGGCCCGTGCACAGGCGCTCTGCATGAATGCAGAGGTCAGTAGAAACTTTGCGGGTCGATATCCACGGCCAAACGGATATCGCCCTTCAGGCGCAAAGGCGCGATCCAGCGGGCGAGGGCATCCTGAATCGGCGCGCCTTTGGGGGCTTTGACCAATAGCCGCACCCGGTGCCGCCCGCGAATGCGCGCAATCGGGGCCGGAGCAGGGCCAAAGACCTGCGCCCCGATCTGCCGTATGGGCGCATCATTGCGCGCCATGGCGTTGCCGATGTCAAAGACCGGCCCGACGTCTGGCCCGGACAACACGATCCCGGCCATACGACCGTAGGGGGGCACCCCGGCGGCCTGCCGACCGGCGGCCTCAGCCTTCCAGAACCCTTCCTCATCACCAGACAAGATCGCGCGGATCACCGGGTGTTCGGGCTGAAAGGTCTGCAACAACGCCTGCCCCGGCTTGTCCGCCCGACCCGCGCGGCCCGCCACCTGCCGCATCAATTGAAACGTCCGTTCGGCCGCGCGCAGGTCAGCGCCATGCAGGCTGAGATCGGCATCAATAACCCCCACCAAAGTCAGCTTGGGAAAGTTATGCCCCTTGGCCACCAACTGCGTTCCGATGATGATATCCGCGTCGCCCTTGGCGATCTCTTCGATCTTGGCCTTCAACGCCCGTGCCGACCCGAACAAGTCCGAGCTGAGCATGGCGATCTTGGCCTCGGGGAACGTCGCCTCAGCCTCCTCTGCCAGCCGTTCGATCCCCGGGCCGACCGGGGCCAGCTTGCCCTCGACCTGACAGGACGGGCACACCTCGGGCATCGGCTTGGTCTCACCGCATTGGTGACACATCAAACGTTTGAGGAACCGGTGTTCCACCATCCGCGCATCGCAATGATCGCAGGCGATCTGCTGACCGCAGGCCCGGCACAGCGTCACCGGCGCATAGCCCCGACGGTTGATGAACAACAGCGACTGTTCGCCCTTTTCGATCCGCTGCCGCACGGCCTGACGCAGGGAAGGGGATACCCAGGTGCCCGGCTGCATCTGCTCGGCCCGCATGTCGATGGTTTTCATCTCGGGCAAAACCGCGTCGCCAAAGCGCGAGGTCAGATCAAGCCGCTCGTACTTGCCCGCCTCGGCATTGGCCCAGCTTTCCAGCGACGGCGTGGCACTGGCCAGAATAACCCGCGCACCGCAGATGGCCGCGCGCAGAACCGCCATGTCGCGGGCGCTGTAATGCACGCCGTCTTCCTGTTTGTAGGATGTATCGTGTTCCTCATCGACCACCACCAGCCCAAGATTACGAAACGGCAGGAACAAGGCCGAGCGCGCGCCAATTACCATCTGCGCATCGCCCTGCCCCACCATGCGCCAGACCCGGCGGCGTTCAGTCATGGTCGCGCCCGAATGCCATTCAGCGGGGCGGGCACCGAACCGCGCCTCAACCCGTGTCAGAAACTCGGCCGTCAGGGCAATCTCGGGCAGCAGAACCAGCGCCTGCCGTCCCATGCGCAGGGTTTCGGCCACGGCCTCGAGGTAAACCTCGGTTTTGCCCGATCCGGTCACCCCCTTCAGCAAGGTCGTGCCATAGTCACCTGTCCGCATCCCGGCTTGCAGTTTCCTGACCGCCGCCGCTTGATCATCCGTCAGCGCCTTGCCCGGCAAATCCGGGTCAAGATGCGGATAGGGCAGATCACGCGGGCTGTCTTCCTCTCGCACGGCGCCCTGCTTGACCAGCCCCTTGACGACCGAGGATGTCACCCCTGCCTGTTCCGCCAGTTCCTTCAAGGTAAACGCCAGCCCGCCATAGTCCCGCAACACTTCCAGCACACGCGCCCGCGCGTCGGTCATCCGGTCCGGCTCACCATTCCCCAGCCGGTAAACCTTGCGCATCGAGGGCGGATCACCCAGCCCCGGAGCGCGGGTCGCCAGGCGCAGCATCGCAGGCATCGGCGTCAGGGTGTAATCGGCCACTTTGCCCAGAAACACCCGCATCTCTTCGCGCATCGGCGCGACCTCAAGCACGCGGATCACCGACCGGGCCTTGCTCAGGTCAAAGCCGCCCTGTCCGGGTCCCCAAACCACGCCCAATACCTTACGCGGGCCCAAAGGCACCTCGACAAACGCGCCCAGAAAACACCCGCCTTCGGGCGCCTTGTAATCCAGCGTCCGGTCCAGTGGTTGCGCGGTCAGCACTGCCACCAGCTCACCTTGGTCGAAATACTCCTGAGTGCTCAACGCATATCCTTGGGCCGGGGGGTTTCAGCATAGGTCTCTTTGAGGTAAAGCCATCCGCGACCAAGGCCAACCCATCAAAGGACTGCCCGCATGAAATTCTTCGTAGACACAGCCGAGATCGACGCCATCGCCGAACTGAACGATCTGGGCATGGTTGACGGCGTGACCACCAACCCCTCGCTGATCCTGAAATCGGGCCGCGACATTCTGGAAGTGACCAAGGAAATCTGTGATCTGGTCGACGGTCCGGTGTCCGCCGAAGTGGTCGCGACCGAGGCCGACGAGATGATCGCCGAAGGCCGCAAGCTGGCCAAGATCGCGCCGAATATCGCAGTGAAAGTGCCGCTGACATGGGCCGGTCTGAAGACCTGTAAGGCGCTTTCGGACGAAGGCCAGATGGTCAACGTGACCCTTTGTTTCTCGGCCAATCAGGCGCTGCTGGCTGCCAAAGCCGGGGCCAGCTTCATTTCGCCCTTCATCGGTCGTCTGGACGACATCAACCTCGACGGCATGGACCTGATCGCCGACATCCGCCAGATCTATGACAACTACGGTTTTGAAACCGAAATTCTGGCCGCGTCGATCCGCACTGTGAACCACGTGACCGACAGCGCCCGCATCGGGGCCGACGTGATCACCGCCCCGCCCGCCGTGATCAAAAAGCTGGCCGACCACCCGCTGACCGACAAAGGGCTTGAGACGTTCCTGGCTGACTGGGCCAAGACCGGTCAGAAAATCCTCTGATCATATGCGCGACCGCGCGGCGCCGTCAGGCGCCGCGCCCGGCCCAACTGCAAACCTGATCTCAGGATCAGGGACTTGCAGGCGGGAGCGTCTGCAACACAGCGCATGACGAAAACCACCCATACGTGCATTTTTTCCAAGGCAATTCCGGCAACACATGTTATAAACCGGCCAACAAAAAAAAGACCGGACAGGACATGAGCAGCAACACCAAACTCAAGGACAATCTACGCGCCGCGATTCTGGCCGAACCTGACGCCGTGCTGGATGACAAGGACCTGATGCAGGCGCTTGTGACCGCCAATGAACAGGCCCGCGGAAACAACGTAATCGACCTGCGCGGCATCGCCATGCAACGACTTGAGGCGCGGCTGGACCGTCTGGAAGACACGCATCGCTCGGTCATTGCCGCAGCCTATGAAAACCTGGCGGGTACAAATCAGGTGCACCGTGCCATTCTCCGCCTGCTGGAACCGGTCGATTTCGAAGATTTCCTGCGCACGCTTGGCAACGATGTTTCGGAAATCCTGCGGGTGGATCACGTAACGTTGGTTCTGGAAACCACAGTCATGCGGGACGATCCCGCCGTCGGCAAGCTTGGCGGTGTTCTGACCGTAGTCGAGCCTGGCTTTATCGACACCTATCTAAGCCATGACCGCCGCGGCCCCATCCGCGAGGTCGTGTTGCGTGGGATGCGACAGCCCAACCCAAGGGTTTTTGGCTCTACTGCCGGGCACCTGCGGTCCGAGGCCTGCCTCAGGCTGGATCTGGGCGAAGGCCGTCTGCCCGGCATGATCGTCATGGGTGCACGGGATGCAAATCACTTCAACCCGCAACTGGGCACGGATTTGCTGTCCTTCTTTGCGGGTGTTTTCGAACGTTCGATGCGCCACTGGCTGTCATGAGCCTGATCTCTCCGGCCTGCCGCGATGCGTTGCAGCATTGGCTGGATAGTCTGGGCGCGCTGGCCGGGCGGTCCCAGAACACCCAAACCGCCTATCGCGGCGACGTCACCGACTTCCTGTCCTTCATGACCCTGCATCACAGCGAACGGCAGGGGCTGGCCGCACTGGCGCGGATCACCGTATCGGATATGCGGGCCTGGATGGCCGATCAGCGCGCATCAGAAGTGGGCGCGCGGTCGCTGGCGCGCAAGCTTTCGGCGGTCAAAAGCTTCTATCGCTGGCTGTCCGAGCGTGAAGGGTTTGAACCCACGGCCGTCCTGTCCACCCGCGCGCCCAAGTTCACCCAAAAGCTGCCTCGTCCCCTGGCCGAGGACGCCGCCCGCGCCATGATCGACACGGTCGAGTTGCAATCAACCAACGACTGGGTCTCGGCCCGTGACGTGGCCGTGGTCACGCTGCTGTACGGTTGCGGCCTGCGCATTTCTGAGGCGCTGTCCCTGACCGGTGCAGACGCGCCACTGCCGGATACCCTGCGGATCGTGGGCAAAGGCGATAAAGAGCGGATCGTCCCCGTCCTGCCCGCAGCCCAGGCGGCAGTTGACTGCTATGTCCAACTGTGCCCGCACCCGAAATCTGCGGATAAGGCGCTGTTTCGCGGGGTGCGCGGCGGCCCGTTGAACCCGCGCGCCATTCAGGGCGTGATGGCCAAGGCGCGTATGCAACTTGGCCTGCCAGCCACGGCCACCCCCCATGCCTTGCGGCACAGTTTTGCCACGCACCTTCTGTCCGCCGGGGGCGACCTGCGCACGATCCAAGAGCTTCTTGGCCATGCCTCTTTGTCGACCACGCAGACCTATACAGCCGTTGATTCAGCCCGCTTGATGGAAGTCTACAACCGCGCCCATCCCAAGGCCTGACACCCGGCCCGGTTGCATCGACTGGCATATCGCAGGATGCGGGCTTTTGGTTTGCATCTTTTGCACGCATCGTTCAAGACACACGCATGACACTTAGATTCAAAGCACTTTCCGTCCATTTATTCACAGCAACCGGTGCCGTTTTTGCCATGTTGGCCATGCTGGCCGCCGTCGAAGAGAAATGGAGCCTGATGTACCTATGGCTGGTCGTATCGTTCATCGTGGACGGCATCGACGGCCCACTGGCGCGTCACTATCACGTCAAACACAACGCGCCCGAATTTGACGGTGTGCTGCTGGATCTGATCATCGACTATCTGACCTATGTGTTCATTCCGGCCTTTGCCCTGTTCAAATCGGGGCTGATGGATGGGTGGACCGGTTGGTTTGCCATCATCGTCATCACTTTTGGCAGCGCGATGTATTTTGCAGACACCCGGATGAAGACCAAGGACAATTCGTTCTCTGGCTTTCCCGGCTGCTGGAACATGTTTGTCATCGTGATCTTTGCACTGGAACCCAATTTTTGGGTCATCCTGCTGCTGGTGTCGCTGCTGTCGCTGGCGATGTTCCTGCCGCTTAAATTCGTGCACCCGGTTCGCACAGAACGCTGGCGCACCCTGACCTTGCCGATGGCTTTGGCCTGGACCTTTTTTGCAGGCTGGGCCGCATGGGTCGATTTTCATCCTGAAAGCTGGGCGCATTGGGGGCTGGTTGTCACCAGCTTGTATCTGGTCTCGGCGGGGATTGCGCAGCAGGTGATCCCGCCGCGCAAAATCTGACTGGGTTACAGGACGTCCTGAACCTCGAATTCGACACCATTGTGGGTGAACACGTCACCTTTTTGCAGGCCGACCATGGCCAGATAGATCGGGCTTTGGGTTGAAATGCCCATGTAGGTTTTTCCGTCCACTTCAAACCGCGTCGTCGACACACAAACCACAAAACGGCGGTTGTTGAACTTGATCACCGCGCCGGGCTGCACCGTGCCGGTCAACGCAAAGTCGGTATTCTCGATCACATCAATCTTGGCGTGGTGCGCATGTACCGGGGCATCAAAGGCCGCCGCCAGATCCGCGTTTTCGCGCGATGCGGCGATATCATCCTTGTCGTGGCCTTCCCGGTCGTCTAGTTGCGAGTCCTTCAGAAAAGCGTCGTAATGCGCCTGAGCAGTTGCCAATTCCTGCGCCTCAAGCGACATCAGACGGTCAATAATGGCCTTTTTACGGGCGGCTGGGTCTGTTTGGGCGGTCATTAAATACAGTCCTTCAAATTCAGCATCCACTATAAGTTGGGCTTCAAGCAGTGGGATTGCAACAGATTTTCGCCGATCAGATCAGCAGACCAGCCGCGCGTTCGTGGCGCAACAAAGCAACCTTCGTCTCAACCCCGCCATCACCGGAAAAACCGCCCAGACCGTTGGCCGCCAGCACCCGGTGGCACGGGATAATCACCGGAATGGGATTGGCACCGCAGGCCTGCCCCACCGGCTGGGGCGGTTGACCCAGTTCTTTGGCGATATCCCCATAGGTTCGTGTGTCGCCCAGCGGGATGGCAAACATCAGGTCACAGACCTGCTGTAAAAACTCTGAACCAGCAACGCGATATGGCAAGTCAAACCGTTCCAACCTCCCCTGATCATAAGCTGTCAGCTGTGCTGCGGCCTCTTGCAACAAGGGGGTGTCCGGCTCGTCATCGCGACCGTTCCACACAAGGCGCGTAATGGCCCCGTCGGTTTCTTCGACACCAAGGCGACCAAACTGGGTTTCAACAGCAATCATCGGCATGTCCACAGCGTTTCAGATCGCCGGGGCCGGTGCAAGCGGTGAAAGCAAAAACCCCCGACGCTTGGCCGGGGGTTTCAGTATTAGTTCAGCGCCTGATCGCAGCGTCCGCAAACACCGTCATGCGCATGACGGCCCACATCGGGCAGGATTTTCCAACACCGCTGACATTTGTCGCCGTCGGCCTTTTCGAACAACACCGCGACACCTTCGATTTCCGGCACGCGGAACGCTTCGGCCGGGGCCGGGTCGCCGGTTACAGTCAAACCGGATGTGATGCACATGTCATCCACATCGAAAGTCGCCAGCAGATCGCGCGTTGCGGCATCCTCGACATGGACAATCGGCGCCGCTTCGAGGCTGGAGCCGATGACCTTGTCCTGACGCTGCACCTCAAGCGCGGCGGTCACGGCGCGGCGTACGCGGCGGATCTTGGCCATGTTCGCCTCAAGCTCGGCATCGCGCCAGTTGGCGGGTGTGTCCGGGAAATCCACCAGATGGATCGAGCTGTCGTCGCCCGGGAACCGCTCCAACCAGACCTCTTCCATGGTGAAGACCAGAACCGGGGCCAGCCATGTGGCCAGGCGGTGGAACAGGATATCCAACACGGTGCGTGCAGCGCGGCGGCGTTCGCTGTCGCCATCGCAATACAGGGCGTCCTTGCGCACATCAAAGTAAAACGACGACAGGTCCACAGTCGCGAATGTGAACACGGCGCTGAACACGCCCTGGAAATCAAACGCGGCATAACCCTTGCGCACTTGCTCATCCAGTTCCGCCAGACGGCTGAGAACCCAGCGTTCCAGACGCGGCATGTCTGCCGGGTCCATCCGGTCGGCCTCGGAGAAATCAGCCAATGAGCCCAGCATGAACCGCATGGTGTTGCGCAGACGGCGATAGCTGTCGGCGGTGCCCTTCAGAATCTCCGGCCCGATCCGCTGGTCGGCGGTATAATCGGTCTGCGCCACCCACAGGCGCAGGATATCGGCACCGTATTGTTCGATGACTTTTTCCGGCACGATGGTATTGCCCAAAGATTTGGACATCTTGTTGCCCTTGGCATCCAGCGTAAAGCCGTGGGTCACCACATTGCGATAAGGTGCGCGGCCCTTGGTGCCGCAAGCTTGCAGCATCGAGGAATGGAACCAACCGCGGTGCTGGTCGGTGCCTTCCATGTAAACGTCGGCGATGCCGTCTTCGGTCCCGTCTTCGCGGTCACGCAGAACAAAGGCGTGGGTCGAGCCGGAATCGAACCACACGTCCAGCACGTCAAAGACCTGATCATAATCGTCGGGGTTGGCGATGCCGTCCAGCATCTGCGCTTTGAAGCCGTCCGTGTACCAGACGTCCGCGCCATCCTTCTGGAACGCGGCCTTGATGCGGGCATTCAGGTCTTCGTCACGCAGCAGGTAATCGGCGTCGGTTGGCAAAGCGCCCTTTTTGGTAAAACAGGTCAGCGGCACGCCCCAGGCGCGCTGACGGGACAGAACCCAATCCGGGCGCGCCTCGATCATCGAATACAGGCGGTTGCGGCCCGTCTGCGGCGTCCACTTCACCAGCTCGTCGATGGACCGCAGCGCCCGTTCGCGGATGGTACCTCCCATCTGCCCCATGCCATCATCCAGCTTACGGTCAACCGAGGCAAACCACTGCGGCGTGTTGCGATAGATGATCGGAGCCTTTGAGCGCCAGGAATGCGGATAGCTGTGCTTGATCTTACCGCGCGCCAGCAGCCCTCCGACCTCGACCAGCTTGTCGATGACCGCCTTGTTCGCATCACCCTCACCACCCTTGCGGGACAGGATATATTTGCCGCCAAAGAACGGCAGATCGGCGCGGAATGAGCCATCGTCCATCACATTGTACGTGATGACCTGCTCCAGCATGCCCAAATCGCGGTACAACTCGAATTCTTCCATGCCGTGCGACGGCGCACAGTGGACAAAGCCGGTTCCTTCGGTGTCGGTCACAAACTCAGCGGCGCGGAAGTCGCGGATGTCATCCCATTCACCATTACCACCTTCGGAACCGGCCAGTGGGTGTGTCAGTTGAACACCTTCCAACTCGTCCACTGTCACGTCACGTACGCGGGTCCACTGGTCATCGTTCAGGCGCGCACGGCCCAGCACGTCGGCGGCGAGATTGTCGGCCAGCAGGAATTTATCGCCGACATTGGCCCAGCATTCATCCGGTGCTCCGGTGACTTCGTACAGGCCGTAGGAGATATCCTTGCCGTACACGACTGCCTTGTTCGACGGCATGGTCCAGGGCGTTGTGGTCCAGATCACGACATACGCGTCATCCAAATCACCCGCATTCACAACCTTAAACTTCACCCAGATGGTGAAGCTTTCCTTGTCGTGATACTCGACCTCGGCCTCGGCCAGAGCGGTCTTTTCAACCGGCGACCACATCACGGGTTTCGAGCCCTGATAGAGCGTGCCGTTCATCAGGAACTTCATGAACTCATCCGCGATCACGGCCTCGGCGTGATAGTCCATGGTGATATAGGGATCGGCCCAGTTGCCGGTGATGCCCAGACGCTTGAATTCTTCACGCTGGATGTCGATCCAGCCCTCGGCGAACTTGCGGCATTCCTGACGGAAGTCGACAACGTTCACCTCGTCCTTGTTCTTGCCCTTCTTGCGGTACTGCTCCTCGATCTTCCATTCGATCGGCAGACCGTGGCAGTCCCATCCGGGCACATAGCGCGCGTCATGACCCATCATCTGATGACTGCGCACGATCATGTCCTTGATGGTCTTGTTCAGCGCGTGGCCGATATGCAGGTGGCCGTTGGCATAGGGGGGGCCGTCGTGCAGGGTAAAGGGCGTGCGGCCCTGCTTTTCGCGCAGGCGGTCGTAGACGCCGATTGTCTCCCACCGCTCCAGCCAGTTGGGCTCGCGCTTGGGCAGGCCAGCGCGCATGGGAAAGTCGGTTTTGGGCAGGTTCAGCGTGTCTTTATAGTCAGGTGTCTGGGGCGTGTCGGCGCACATGGGGGGCGTCCTCAGGATGATCTTGTCGTGTGTGGATCGAAGCGGTCAGTGCGAATTCTCAAGCACCTTTGCCCGGCGTCTCGCGAAATCAGAGCGCCGGGGATATAATTCGAATAATGATGGCCAAACGGTCATGCATGGCGAGCTTATAGGACGCCTTGACCTGATGGTCCAGTGGTTCAGCCAGCTGCGGCGAATGGCGCAGGCGGTTGGCGTCCCAAAGCCCAGTTATCTAGGGGTGAAACAGCGATCCCACCAGATAGGCAATCAACGCCGCCGCGCCACCAATCAAAAACGTCTCAATCCCGGATCGCCACCACGGCGCAAGGGACCAGTGGCTTTTCAACGCGCCAATGGCGAAAAAGACCGCCATGGTCATCCATGCGGACATCGCAAAGGCGCGATCAAACGACATCAGGAACGGCAAAAGCGGGATCATCCCCGCCACGAGGAAGGCGAAAAACGTCGCCATGGCTGCCTTGATCGGATGCGGATCGACGCTGCCCAGCCCATATTCGCCTTCGATCATAAGGCTGATCCAATTGTCGTGATTGGCGGTTATTGCATCGGTTGCCTCTGTCAGGACCCGACCGGAAAGCCCCTTTTGGTTCAAAATCTCTCGGACCTCTTCACGCTCACCCTCGGGATAGAGGCGGATGTGGCGCTCCTCGATGGCGCGGATACGTCGGATGTTGTCCAGTTCCGCCTTGGTACCCGAATAGTTTCCCGCCGCCATCGAGAACCCGTCAGCCAGCACATTGGCCAACCCCAGCGCCACAATAATGAAGGGCGACAGCCCCGCCCCCGCCACACCCGCCACGATGGCAAATGTGGTGACCGATCCGTCGATGCCGCCATAGACCACATCGCGCAACACCCCACGCCCCGGAGGCGCGTTGATCCGCGCAGAGATTTCCTGCTGGCTGTGTCCGTGTTCGGTCATGGCTGGCTCCGGCATTGTTATGCACGACAGCAGACAGGACAGCTTTGCCTTAGGTCAAGTTTTTGAGAAAAGCCCGCTGAGGGCGCGTTTGACCATTCCGCGCGTCGATGGTTTGTGCCGGTCGGAAAACGGCAGCGGTCGGCAGACCTCCATCGCGGCGACCCCGACACGCGCGCTGAGTGCGCCGTTCACCAGCCCTTCGCCAAACCGGCGCGACAGTTTGCTCAGGATCGAGCCGCCCAAAATCGGCTCGAGCAGGTCATCGCCTACTGCGACCGCTCCGGTCGCGACCAGATGCACGAAAACGGTACGGGTCAGACGCCAGCTGCCCAGAAACCCGGCGCGGCCGCCGTATATTTCGGCAATTTTGCGGATCATCCGCAACGATGACGCCAACGCTGTGGCCACATCGGCCAGCGCCAATGGGACCAGCGCCGTAACGGTTGCCACCTGCCGCGCCGCTGCTTCGACCTCGCGGCTGGCGGCGGCATCCAGCGGGGCCAGCAATTCGTCTTCGGCAAGGGATAACAGACCCGACGCGTCGAACTGTTCCTGCTGGCGTTCCGACAACCGCTCGCGTCCCCAACGGGTTTCATCCCGCCCGCTGTAAAAGGCGATCAGCTTTGCTGTCACCGCGCGGGCCTGCGCCAAATCCGCCTCGGCCAGTGCCGTATCCGCCGCCCGGCGCATACCATCCACGCGGGACAATCGCCCGATCGCGGCCAGTTCGCGCAGGGCGATGATCAGGGCGACCAGCACCAGCGCCGCGAACAATCCGGTCACGATCCAGCCCAGGATCGGTGCCCGTAAAAGCAGCGAATTCACAAAATCCCACGCCGCGACCGAAATCACGGCACCAAGCGCGGCCAAGGCCAACCCCCAGAACCACCGCGACAGGGCCGAGGGTTTCCGCGCCGCCAGCCGCGCCGCGCCCTGCATCGCGTGCCCCTGCGGCGCGGCGATATCCGGCACCGGCGGGGCCTGGGCCACGTCGGCTGCGGCCTCGTCAGCGTCGAGGTCAATCAGAACCGGGCCTTTAGCCATCGACGGACCTTTCCTTGTGCCAGACATATTTGATGTCCGGCAGGTTTTCATCGTTTTCTGTCCCGTCGCCACGCGAGACTTCGGTAAAACCGTTGCGTTCATAGAACCGGCACGCTGGATGATTGGCTTGAAAGGCGATCAGCGACAGTTGCCTGTGGCACGATTTGGCATGGTCCAGGAACCTTTGCCCGATCCCTTTGCCGCGCCCCACCGGCGACAGATACAGCGAGTGGATCTCGGCATCATTCACCGACAAAAACCCCACGACACCCCGGTTGGTTTCCGCCACGGTCACCCAATCCTGATCAATCATCCGACCGCAAAAAGCGATGGTCTGCGCGCAGCTGTGCAGTTCCGGCATCCAATCATTTTCACGGGCAAAACCGTGCAGTATCTCTCCGGTCGCTCCGGCATCCGTACTGCGGGCTGGTCTGAGGATCACAGTCACAGGCGATCTCCGATCAGGAACTGTGCCGCCCGGTCCAGCCGGATGTGCGGCGGGCCGTCGCCGGGGCGAAGGGTCAGATGCGCGGGGGCAAAAGCCATGAACCCGTAATCATCCCCCAGCCAGCTTTCGGCCCCGCCCCGCGCCGGGCCCAAAAGATGTGCCGGGTCGCCGGGCAATTCGCCCGGGTAAAACGCCGCCTGCCTGCCACTATCCAGCAAGGTGCCCCGCACACAGGGCAGATCGCTGCCGTTGTGGCTGCGGATTTCCTCGGTCGTGGCACGCAGCGCGGCCAGCGACAGCGCCGCCGTTTCCGCCCCGGCAAAGCTGGCCCTGTCGCGGGCGTCGCGGGTCAGGGCCTCCATGATGTTGGTCAGGCGCGGGTGTTGCAGGTGATGCAGATGGTCGGCCTTGGTGGCGGCAAACAGGATACGCTCGACCCGTTTGCCCAGCAACAACTGGCTGAGCCACGCGTTGCGCCCCGGACGGAACGAAGACAGGATATCGGCCATCGCACGGCGCATGTCCTCGACCGCTTGCGGGCCTTTGTGGATCGCGCCCAGCGCGTCGACCAGCACCACCTGACGGTCAATCCGAGCAAAATGGTCCCGAAAGAACGGCTTTACGACCTGCGATTTATAAGCCTCGAACCTCCGCTCCATCTCACGGTGCAGGGTGCGCCGTGGGGCGCGGTCTGCCACCGGCAAAGGTGCAAACGTCAAAACCGGGGACCCGGCCAGATCGCCCGGCAGCAAAAAGCGCCCGGGCGTGCAGTCGTAAAATCCCGCATCCCGCGCGGCGTTCAGATAGGCGGTAAATTCCTTGGCCAGGGATTGCGCAACAGGTTCATCATGCGCCCCGACCGGATCAACCGACCGGACCTGGGCCAGAAATGCGGCGGCTTCGGCGCGATGCGAGATGCGATCCAAGGTCTCAGTGGCCCATTGCTCATAGGATTTTTCCAGCAGGGCCAGATCCAACAACCACTCACCCGGGTAATCCACGATATCCAGATGGATGGTCCGCGGCCCCTGCAACCCCGACAGCAACCCCGAGGGGCGCGCCTTGAAAGACAGGCGCAGCTCAGACACCGCGCGGGTACTGTCGGGCCAATGGGGCTGTGGCCCGGTCAACGCGGACAGATGGGTTTCGTAATCGAACCGCGGCACCGTGTCGTCGGGTTGGGGTTGCAGATAGGCGGCGTTGATCCGCCCTTCTTGCTGCGCAACAAGGCCGGTCATGCGCCCCCGGTCCAGCAGGTTTGCAACCAGCGATGTGATGAACACCGTCTTGCCCGAACGCGCCAGACCGGTGACGCCCAGACGGATGACCGGCTCGAACAATGCTTCGGACACGCGGTCGCCAACGGATTCGACGCCACGCACAACATTGTCTGCCAGGGAAGAGATGACCAAACCGTCGCCCCACTTTTTTCGTTTCGCTCAAGATAGGTAGAGGTCGCCGCACATGCCAGAGCTTTCCCGCCCTTGCCCACCCTTGCGCGGCACGTTACCAGCAGCCCATGCCTAGATACGCGCTGAAAGTCGAATACCAGGGGGAACCGTTTGCCGGGTGGCAGCGGCAAAAGGATCAGCCATCCGTGCAGGGGGCGATCGAACAGGCCCTGTCGCGCATTCAGCCTGGCGACCACACCATCGCGGCGGCCGGTCGCACCGATGCCGGCGTGCACGCGCTGGGACAGGTCGCGCATTGCGATCTGGTCAAGGAATGGGATCCGTTCCGCCTGTCCGAGGCGCTGAACTATCACCTCAAGCCGCAGCCTGTGGCCATCGTAAAGGCCGCGCACGTAGACGATGACTGGCATGCCCGGTTTTCAGCGTTGGAACGCCAGTATCTGTTCCGCATCCTGATGCGCCGCGCGCCCGCGACCCATGAGGCCGGGCAGGTCTGGCAGATCAACCACCAACTTGACGTGGCCGCGATGCAGGCTGGGGCCGACCGTCTGATTGGGCGGCATGATTTCACCACCTTCCGTTCGTCGATTTGTCAGGCCGCAAGCCCGGTCAAAACATTGGACGAACTGCGGGTGGAACACGTGCAGGGGTTTTCTGGCCCCGAGATACATTTCCATGTCCGCGCCCGGTCGTTTCTGCACAATCAGGTGCGCAGCTTTGTCGGCACCTTGGAACGTGTCGGCGCAGGGGCATGGAGCCCTGATGATGTTCGGACCGCGCTTGAGGCCGCAGATCGCACAGCCTGTGGTCCGGTCTGCCCGCCGCAGGGGTTGTATCTGGCACGGGTCGGGTATCCGGACCTGGTGTTTGGCTGACTAGATCGCGCGCAGCAACAAACCGCTGGCGATCACCGCAATCAGCAAACCAGCGATCAGTTCGATCGTCGGCGCAAGGATTGAGGCAAAGCGTGTGGCCGAAGCCGAGGCCAGCAGCCCCCCGCGCAACCCGAACGAGGCCCAACCGACCAGAGTGGTCACTGTCGCCGTGCCCAGCGCCATGGCAAATGCCCCGGCAACGCCAACCATGGCGATGCCCATCTGCCAGGTCAGGATCAACACAAACAATGCCCCCGTACAGGGGCGTGCAGCGATCCCCGCGATCAGCAATGCGGCTTCGCGCATTGTCCCGATCTGCGCCACTTCCTCGGCGCTGGGGCCGTGGCGATGGCCGCAGTCCGAACAGACCTCGTGGTCGTGATGGTGATGCGAGTGATCATGATGCCCATGCGATTTTTCGCTGCGGCGGCGTTTGGCGAAACTGCGCAGGCTGCGGAACATCAGCCAAAACCCAATCGCGGCAATGGCGCCATAGCTGACCGGGGCCATCACCTGTTCTGTCGTCCCGACCAAACTTTCACGCGTCATCTGAAACACCAGAACCCCGGCGTAAACCAGAACAACCGCCATCACCGCCTGCCCGAGGCTGGATAGGACGCTGATCGCCGAAAGGCGTAAAAACGCGACCTTGCGGCCCAGACCGTACCCGCCGATCAGAACCTTACCGTGGCCGGGGCCAATGGCGTGAAAGAACCCATAAGCGAAACAGACGGTCAGTAGGGTCGCAACTGCCTGAGGCTGTCCAGCGCGGGCCGCACGCAGGGATCGGGCAATCTGGTTCTGGAATTCCCGCTGCTCGCCCGCAGCCCAGCTTGCCAGATGGTCAAACCCGCCGCTGCCCCAGAACCAAAGCAATAAACCAACGGCCAGCGCGACCGGAACGATCAGGTATCTGGACATGAAACGCGGATCTCGGTCGCAAAGTTTTCACCGACCAGGGGGATGTCATTCTCCTCAAGGTCATAATTGGCGTCCAGTGTTTTCAAAAACGCCTGCATCTGCGCCAATTGCCCGTCTATGTCAGGGTCAAGCCGGTCAATCTGACAGGACTCGGTGCCAGAAACGAAGACAGGCCGCTTTATTTCGTACGCGGTATAATAGGTCTCGTCAAAAGCCTTGGCCAAAAGCGCCGTTGCCGGAACTGCCCCGCCTTCGACGGCGCGCAGATGGGTTGTCACGATGCGCCCATCCTCGGTCGTTGCCTGCGGTTCCAGCGGCCCTGAAAGGGATACGGGCGCATCCTGCGCAAGAACAACCAGATCGCCATTGTATCCGTCGACCCACTGCGCATCGAATCCGGCCAGCACCTGCTGTTCCTGCTCGGACAGGTGACCGTCGCCATCCTGATCCAGCTTCATGTCTTCAAGCACCAGAAGCGAGTAGAATTCATCATAGACCCAGGTCACCCGCACATGCGTCAGCTGGCCCGTGTCATCCACCAAAAACTCTAACCCCGTGTCGATGTAAACATGTGGGTGCGCCATCGCTGAAAGCGGCAAACAACAGGTCGTAAGGGTCGCAATCCAACGCATGGGCGAAAGATAGGGTGTCATTCCGTACCCGGCAACGGGTTTTACAGGCCGCACGCAGAAACCGGCCAACATTTATCGGGGTGGAAACAGAACCAGCGTCTGCAAAGCCGTCGCCACCGCGCCCTTAGTGTCATAGAGAACAGATTGAGACATGCCGATTCCGGACGGCTGCCAGTGGCAAACCGAATCCGAGGCAAGCCAATCCGAAGTAGGCTCTCGGTGGATTTGCACCGTCAGATCGGTATTCATGAACCCCATCTCGGTCGTCGGGGCATTCCACGATATGCCGTTGCCGCAATCGGCCAGGGGGCATAGCGCCTGAATTGGGGATTGCGCCTCATCCTTCAGCAAGGGTGGTGTCCGCATCCAGACCGTTTTTGGCCCCGACCCCTGATTGCCACCTTTGGGATAGAGAACCTGTGCGCAATTGGCAAAGCCGGGCAGGCTGTGGCGGGTTTCCCCGATCGGGAATGGCCCCACAACAGCATCATCCAACCCCGGCGGAGGCAAGGTGACATTCGGAACCTGCCCCAGATTCCTGCGCGCCAGATGCATGGTTGTTGCTGTGGCGCACAGCGTGTCGTCCAGATCGTGAACCGTGACCCGCGTGGTCGCCAGCGTCTTGGTGTGACGGGTTGTTTCAGCAGCCACGCGCAACCCGGTCAGCGGCAATGGCCGCAACAGATCAACCGTCAACCGGGTCAGCATCTTTTCCGGCCCGACCTCGGTTTCCGCCGCGCGCACGATCAACCCGCTGACCGGTCCGGCGTGGCAATGATCCTCGGACCACGGACCGCGCGCGGGATCGTTGCCGACAAAGGCACCGTCCGCGCTCTGGTGGAAAAAAGCCTGCGTGTTCAAGTCAGGGTTCACGGCCATCCGGGTCCTCAGATTTTTTCCTGCGTGTGCTTTTTCAACTCGGCCCGCGCAACCTGACGGCGGTGCACCGCATCTGGCCCGTCAGCCAGACGCAGGGTGCGCACATGCGTCCACGCCCCGGCCAGTGGCGTATCCTGGCTGATGCCCTGCGCCCCGAACATCTGAACGGCCTCGTCGATCACCTTCAGAGCGACACGGGGGGCGACAACCTTGATCTGGCTGATCCACGGCGCGGCGGCGCGTGCGTCGCCCTGATCCATGTACCAGGCGGCCTTGAGGCACAACAGACGGGCCATTTCGATTTCCATCCGGCATTCGGCAAGGATGTCATAGTTGGCCCCCAGCTGGGCCAGCTTCTTGCCGAACGCCTCGCGCCGCAATGCGCGTTTGCACATCTGTTCCAGCGCTGTTTCGGCCTGTCCGATGGCACGCATACAGTGGTGAATGCGCCCCGGCCCCAGACGGCCTTGCGCAATTTCGAACCCGCGCCCTTCGCCCAGCAATATGTTTTCAGCCGGGACACGGACATTGGTAAACCGGATATGCATATGCCCATGCGGCGCGTCGTCGTGGCCGTACACCTCCATCGGGCGCAGGACCTCAATCCCCGAGGTACCTGCCGGCACCACAATCATCGACTGACGTTTGTGTTTGGGCTGCTCGTCCCCGGCGGTCTTGACCATCACGATATAGACCTGACAGCGCGGATCACCGGCCCCGGACGCCCACCATTTCTCGCCGTTCAGGACATAATCATCGCCGTCGCGCACGCAGGACATCGAAATATTGGTCGCATCCGAGGACGCAACGTCCGGTTCCGTCATCAGGTAGGCCGATCGAATCTCACCTTCCAGCAACGGCTTGAGCCATTGCTCTTTCATCTTTGCGGTGCCGTAACGCTCGAACACTTCCATATTGCCGGTATCGGGGGCGGAACAGTTGAACACCTCGGCGCCCAGGGGCGTCTTGCCCATCTCTTCGGCGAAATAGGCGTATTCAACGGTTGTCAGGCCAAACCCTTTTTCACTGTCGGTCAGCCAGAAATTCCAAAGACCGGCCGCTTTGGCGCGGGCCTTCAGCCCCTCCAGGATTTCGGTCTGCCGTTCAGTGTACTGCCAACGGTCGCCTTTGTTGATTTCGGCCTGATATTCTTCTTCCAGCGGCATGATCTCATCCCGGATCATATCCGTCACACGTTGCAGCAGTTCGCGGTTTTCACCACGCAGGCCGAATGACATGTTCATTTATTTTTCTCCTCCGCCCCGGCAACCGGGCTTTACCTTTAACAAGAGAATGACTTAGCTGCCGTCACGATGTCCAGCTAGGTGACGGAACGTCAATACAATCAAAATTGAACCAGAGGTGGAGTGCGAAATGGCCTTGTTGATCGAATCCGGCCTGTCCGATTGGATGAGTGACAGCGATATTGCCCTTGAAATTCAACGCATACACCCGTCTCTGGATGTGCGGACGCCCCAAACAATAGGCGATGTCAGCGAGATCACGATGATCGGTGTGGTCAGCTTGCAGGACGCGCATCTTCAGCGCCTGCCGAACCTGCGACTGATCCAGAAACTGGGTGCCGGGGTGGAAACAATTGTCGGCAATCCCAACCTGCCGGACCACGTGCGCGTGGCGCGGCTGAAACCGGACGCCCCGGCGCAGGGTATTGCCGAATGGTTTGTGACCTATGTCCTGCACCGTCAACGACATGTGGCCTTTCACCAGGCGGCGCAAAGCCGCGCGGAATGGACCCCCAAAGAGCCGGGCTTTTCGCCGAACACCGTGGTGGGTGTGCTTGGGCTGGGCCACATCGGCGCGCGTAGCGCCAGAATGCTGCGTGCAATCGGGTTTCAGGTCATGGGTTGGAGCCGCTCACCCAAACAGATCGAAGGCGTCACCTGTTTGCACGGTCAGGACGCCTTGCCTGAATTGCTGGCGCAATGCGATCACCTCTGCGCCATCCTGCCCTCGACCCCGCAGACGGTCGGAATGTTCGATGCGCAGATGCTGGCTGCTATGAAGCCCAGAAGCCAATTGCTGAACGCCGGTCGCGGGGATCTGATTGACGAAACCGCCCTGATCGCCGCATTGGACAAGGGCGCGCCCGGCCACGCGGTTCTGGATGTAACCAGCCACGAACCGCTGCCGTCGGACAGCCCATTGTGGGCCCATCCCGGCGTTACGATCACTCCGCACGTCTCCGGCTGGCATCTGGGCGAAGCCCTTGCCGATGTGGTCGAGAATTTTCAGCGGCTGAATGCAGGAACCCCGCTGCTGCACGAGGTCGACCGCACCCGCGGCTATTGAACCCCGGTCAGGGCGTCAGAACCCAGTTGCCCGCAGCATCACGACATCTGCGCGTCCTGATCTCACGCGTTTCATCCGCGCCTGCTGGCTGAATAAAATGCTGTAGTTGAACACAGTTGTCACGCACTTCGCCCACGCGGATTGTGCCTTTCGATCCCGTCTCATCGCTGTGCCAGGTGCTTTCCGTACCGACCTGCGGCGTACCACCCGCCAGCATCGCGTCGGCGGTTGCGGCGACAATATTAAAGTCCGCCGGGCTCAGACCCGTTTCCGCAATGATCCGCGACAAGGGTTTGGCTTGTGTAACTGCGGCTAGCCCCAACAAAGCTGCTGCCACCACTGTAGAAGATATCCAGGCTTTCATGATCGCCTCGTCATGCTGAAATAGATTTGCATTCAAGACTATACTGGCAAGGGGCGGCGGCCAAGCCCTGTAAGGCGACCTTCAAATTATCCCGAATAAACCTATCGCAAGTCTGATGCTAGGACCGGCGGGCCGATCCCCTCATAGTGCCCAAAAGACGAAACAGAGGCTTTCGATGGCACACCCAACGTATTATGCGCCCAAAGGCGGTCATCCCGGTCAGGATCAACTGTTGACCGACCGGGCCATGTTCACCGACGCCTATGCGGTGATTCCCAAAGGCACGATGCGCGACATTGTCACCAGCTTTTTGCCGTTCTGGGAACACACCCGGCTTTGGGTGTTGTCCCGTCCCCTCAGCGGTTTTGCCGAAACCTTTTCCCAATACATCATGGAGGTCCAACCCGGTGGCGGCAGCGACACCCCCGAGACCGACACGCGGGCGCAGGCCGTCCTGTTCGTGGTCGAAGGCGCGGTAACGCTGACGCTGGACGGTGACGTTCATGTGCTCGAAACCGGCGGATACGCCTATATCCCCGCCGGATCCGACTGGGCCCTGCACAACCGCGCGGATGAAACGGCGCGCTTTCACTGGGTTCGCAAGGCGTATGAGGCCGTCCCCGGCCTGCCTGCCCCCGAACCGATCATCACCAACGAACGCGACGTCCCCCCCACGCCGATGCCCGGAACCGAAGGACGCTGGGCCACCACCCGCTTTACCGACCCGCAGGACCTGCGGCACGACATGCACGTCAATATCGTCACCTTTGAACCCGGCGGCGTGATCCCCTTTGCCGAAACCCACGTCATGGAACACGGGTTGTATGTGCTCGAGGGCAAAGCGGTCTATCGCCTCAACCAGGATTGGGTCGAGGTCGAGGCCGGCGATTACATGTGGCTGCGCGCCTTCTGCCCGCAGGCCTGTTACGCGGGCGGCCCGGGGCGATTCCGTTACTTGTTGTACAAGGACGTGAACCGCCATATGACTCTGTCATATCCCCAACGTTAAAGTGGTTCAGGCTTTTTGCGGGCCAGGGGTTCACAGAAGCGCTTGAATCTGGTGAAATAACATCGGTTTTTAGCACTGGAGATTGTTCAATGGTACTGCGCGCAACAACGCTGACACTGGCAGCTGTAATTGGATTGACGGCAATCGACGTCACCCCGGCTGTCGCAAAAGAGGAAACCAAATCGGTTTCCGTCATGAGCCGCACCTGGGCCATTACGCAAGTCTCGGAATCTCCGGTGGTTTATCGCGCCACACGCGACAACAACAACCTGAACCCCTTTGGTCCGCCGCCGCGCCTGCGCACAATTCAGGCCATCGCCGCCATTCAGCAAGCGACCGGGTGTAAGCCGATTGTGGCCAGCATGTATCAAAACATCTCGGGCCAGTTCTTTTCACAGGTCAGCTGCAACTGACCTTGGGCCGAAACGGGCATTGAGGTCTGACCGGCGCGCTGCCATAGCTTGCCCATGAAACTTGCGATCAATGGATTCGGCCGCATCGGCCGCACGATCTTGCGGCAGATTCTGGCGTTACCGCAGGATGCTGGTATCGAGCTGGTGCTGATCAACGATATCGCACCGCTGGAGACCTGCGCCTACCTGTTTAAATACGACAGCACCTTTGGCCCTTATCCCGGCAGGGTCGATCAGGGCGAAGGGGCCATCGTTATCGACGACCGCCCGGTCCCGGTCACTCATGCCCGGGACCTGACGCGGGTGGATCTGTCCGGCGTCGATGTCCTGATGGATTGCACCGGTGTTGCGCGCACATCGGATGTCGCCAGCCAGGGGCTGACCGCAGGGGCAAGCAAGGTCCTGATCTCGGGCCCATCGCCTGCAACGGAAATCACCATCGTCTTGGGCGCAAACGAAAATCAACTGGGCAATGCACGGATCGTATCCAACGCATCCTGCACCACCAACGGGCTTGCGCCGCTGGTCAAGGTGCTGGACGGGATCGGCGGCATCGCGTCGGCCCATATGACAACTATCCACTGTTACACGAACAGCCAGCCCATGGTGGACGCCCCCCGGGGTGATCTGGCACGCTCGCGCGCCGGTGCGCTGTCCATGGTTCCCACAACCACCAGCGCCACGCAGTTGATCGACGAGGTTATGCCCCACCTTGCAGGCCGCATTTCCGGCGCAGCGGTCCGCGTTCCAACAGCCAGCGTCTCTGCCGTGGACTTGGTCGTGACCTTGGAACGTGGAATGTCCGCCGCCACGTTTGACGCCGAATTGCGCAGGGCCGTCGCGCAATCCGCCGTTCTGGGCTGGACCGATTCCCCGCTGGTGTCCTCCGACCTGCGCACACGGCCGGAATCGCTTGTCATCGCAGGCCCGGAAACCCGGATGGTGGGCGAACATCAGGTCCGTGTCTTTGGATGGTATGACAACGAATGGGGCTTTTCGGCACGGATGCTGGACGTCGCCCGCCTCATGACCCACGGCTGATCGGGGCGCGCCTGCAGCGGGCGGGCATAGCCCGCACGCTGCCCGGCCCAACTGGTCCCGAGCATCTGTGATGCGACCGGACCAGGCGGGAGGCCCCGCTGATTACCCGGGCACAACCTCATATGGGGTGTCGAACCAGAACTCTTCCAGATTGCCGCCGCCGCCGATCCTGTCGACCACCGCGAACAGGCCGGGGCCATGCAAAGGCGTCAGGACACCATGCCACGTTCCCCGGTGATAGTTCACCGCCTGACCGGGGGTGGTCACAAAGGCCAGCGGTTGGCCGGGGCGTCCACCGACATCCGGCGCGACAACGACCAGAAAGGGTTGGTGCGTCATGGGAATGAACGCCTGACTGCCGTCCGGATGCCGTTCGACCATGTCCAGTTGATACGGCAAAGCCCGAGGGTTCGCATTGAACAGGCTGATACCCGCCACGCCGTCAGAAAACTCAAGCTGCGCGCGATCATGATACCGGCCGCACTGTCCCTGATTGATGACCTTGTCCGGGTCACCTGCGACCTCGATCACATCGCCAAAGGGCGCGAAAGCCTTGGCCGTCAGCGGCGAAACAACGATCCGGCGGCTCATGACGACAACAGGTCTTTCAGACGGAATTCAGCGATCCTTTCAACCTGACGGCAGGCCTCGGCGAATTCGGTGTTGCGGTCCTGCGCGATCCGGCGTTGAAACGCCTGCTGGATCGATGCCTTGTCATGATCGCGCACGGCGATGATGAACGGGAACCCGAATTTCTGAGTGTAGCCCTGGTTCAATTCCGTGAATGCCGCGCGCTCCTGATCCGTCAGCGCATCCAACCCGGCCGAGGCTTGTTCAGACGTGCTTTCCTGTGTCAGCCGTTTGGCCTGCGCCAGCTTGCCTGCCAAATCCGGGTGCGCCGTCAACACGCCCAAACGCTCTTCTTCGGACGCTGAGCGGAACATGCGGGTCAACGCACTGTGCAAGCCTCCTGCGGTGTCATGCGCCGGGCCAAGTTCAAGGTCAAAGGCACGTTCGGCAATCCAGGCGGAATGTTCGAAAATGCCACCATATGCCTCAACGAACTCCTCGCGGTCCATCTCAGAAGGCTTGGGCCGATCCGCCGGAGGATGAAGTGCTGCCCAATGTTCAGCAATCTGCAAACGCGTCGCAAACCACACGTCGGAAAACCCGTGCGCATAATCCAGGAACCGCTTCAGCGCCATAACCCGCCCCGGTCGCCCGATCAGGCGGCAATGCAGGCCAATCGACAGCATCTTGGGCGCACCCGCCTCTCCTTCGGCATAAAGCGCGTCAAAACTGTCTTTGAGGTATGAAAAGAACTGATCACCCGCGTTGAACCCCTGTGGCGTGGCAAAGCGCATGTCGTTGCAATCCAGCGTGTAGGGAACAATCAATTGATCACGCCCGCCCGTGCGCATCCAATAGGGCAGATCATCTGCATAGGTGTCAGCAACATAGGCAAAGCCGCCCTCTTCAGCGACCAGCCGCGCCGTGTTTTCCGAGCAGCGCCCGGTGTACCAACCGCGCGGGCGTTCGCCCACGACCTCGGTGTGCAAGCGGATGGCTTCGGCGATCTGGGCGCGCTCTTCCTCCTCGGGCATATCCTTGTGTTCGACCCATTTCAGACCGTGGCTGGCGATTTCCCAGCCTGCCGATTTCATCGCCGACAACTGATCCGGAGATCGGGCCAAGGCGGTGGCCACACCGTAAACCGTAATCGGTAGATCCTGCATCAGCCGGTGCAGACGCCAGAACCCCGCCCGCGCGCCATACTCATAGATCGATTCCATGTTCCAGTGACGCTGACCGGGCCATTGCGCCGCGCCAACAATCTCGGACAGGAACGCCTCGGACGCCGCGTCGCCATGCAAGACGCAGTTTTCGCCGCCCTCTTCATAGTTCAGTACGATCTGGATCGCCAGCTTGGCACCACCAGGCCATTGGGCATCCGGCGGGGTGGCGCCATATCCGATCATGTCGCGGGGATAACGGGGGGGCTGCATTGTGTCTTCCGCCTTGGGTTTTCTAAGTTACCTACGCTTTAGCGCAGAATTGCAGGTAGTATTATCAAATCAATCCGAACGCTGTTTCCCTTTCTTTCGGTATTCCCAAAGTTTCGGGTTTCAAACGAGACTGTGCCAAACAAAACCTGTTTGCCAAGACCGGTACGCAGCGGCAATGCTGAAAAGCGACGATAGACTAGGAGAACCCCGTGGCAGGATACCTGACGACCCATGTTTTGGACACGGCCCACGGCTGCCCCGCTGAGGGGCTGAAGATCACCCTGTTCGAACTGTCCGGCGAAAACCGCCGCAAACTGGCGGAAATGACCACCAATTCAGACGGCCGCACCAACAGTCCGATCCTGCCGCAGGGCGCGTTCAAAACCGGTATTTATGAGCTGGTGTTCTTTGCCGGAGCCTATCTGCGCGCAACCGGGCAGGCCGTCGAAGACCCGCTGTTTCTGGATCAGGTTCCGATCCGCTTTGGCGTGTCAGACGATCAGGCGCATTACCATGTGCCACTTTTGCTGTCGCCCTTCGGGTATTCCACGTACCGGGGCAGCTAGGGGCTCAGACCTCGGAGGTGCGAACCACGTCGCTGATCCGCGCAATCATGAAATCCATGAACAGACGTACCTTGGGGTCCTGATGACGCCTGTGGGTATAAAGGCACGCCATCTGCACCGATACCGGTGGCGTATCGACCACGACCGGCACAAGCCGCCCCGCCTTGACGTGATCAATCACCTCGAACACCGGTTTCATCACGATGCCCTGCCCCGATAAGGCCCAGTCGGTCAGTACATCCCCATCATCACATTCATACCGACCGGATACGGCATACCGCTTTGGTCCGTCAGGCGTTTCCAAAAGCCACTGAAACTCTGTCGCGCCGGGGAATCGCAGGTTCAGGCATTCATGCTGCCCGGACACCAGATCGGCCCCAGTCTGGGGCATTCCGTGCCGTTCAACATAATTCGGTGCCGCGCACAGCACGCGCTGGCAATCGGCAATCTTTCGGATTCGCAGGGTGCTGTCTTCGGGCTGACCTATGAAAAACGCCAGATCCAGCCCCTCGGTGGTCAAGTCAACGGATCTGTCGGTCAATCGAAGGCGCACGTCAATTTCGGGGTATTCGGACAGAAAATCAGGAACATGCGGCGCCAACAACCGGCGACCCACACCCAAAGGTGCAGCCACAAACAACGTGCCACGCGGCGCTTCGGTCAAGTGGACCACCTGTGCCTCAGCCTCATCCACCGCGTCCAGAACCGCCACCGCCCCGGGATAAAAGGCCCGCCCCTGCTCGGTCGGGCTGAGGTTGCGGGTGGTGCGCTGGAACAGGCGGACGCCTAGATGATCTTCAAGCTGCGAAATCCGTGCTGATGTCACCGCAGGCGATATCCGCAGGTCACGCCCCGCGGCGGACATGCTGCCCAGATCATAGACCCTGACGAACGTGCGTATATTGTCGAGGTAGGACATCTTTCCGTTTTTTTTGATACAGTTTGACAATATACGGGAATACCGAAGAAAAGCCGGTTTGCCTAGTGTGGCGACACGTAATCGGAGAACTTGCATGTACGACTTTGCCGTGTTCTGGGACTGGATGGCCTTTGCCGTGCGCTGGCTGCATGTGATCACGGCCATTGCCTGGATCGGATCGTCCTTTTATTTCATCGCGCTGGACCTTGGCCTGAACCGCGACATCCCCGGCCCCGCCGATGGAGAGGAATGGCAGGTACATGGTGGTGGTTTCTATCACATCCAGAAATATCTGGTCGCGCCCGAGCGGATGCCGGACCACCTGACCTGGTTCAAATGGGAAAGCTATGCCACCTGGCTAAGCGGCGCGGCCCTGTTGATGATCGTCTATTGGGTCGGCGGAGAGCTGTATCTGATCGACGCGCAAAAGGCCGATCTGGCGCTGTGGCAGGGGATTTTGATTTCAGCCGCGTCGCTGACTGTGGGTTGGCTGATCTATGATTTTATGTGCAAATCCGGCTTGGGCGAACGCCCCACTCTGCTGATGGTGCTGCTGTTCGTGCTGCTGGTGGCGATGGGCTGGGGCTATAACCAGATATTCACCGGGCGCGCGATGATGCTGCATTTGGGCGCGTTCACAGCCACGATCATGACGGCGAATGTGTTCTTCATCATCATGCCGAACCAACGCATCGTGGTGGATGACCTCAAAAACGGGCGCACGCCGGACCCGAAATATGGCAAAATCGCCAAGCTGCGGTCCACCCACAACAACTATCTGACCCTGCCGGTCGTTTTCCTGATGTTGTCGAACCACTATCCGCTGGCCTTTGCCACCGAATACAACTGGATCATCGCCGCGCTGGTGTTCCTGATGGGTGTCACGATCCGGCATTACTTCAACACCCGCCACGCCCGCGCAGGCAACCCCACCTGGACCTGGCTGGTCACCGCCCTGCTGTTCATCGCCATAATGTGGCTGTCGACCGCACCGATGTACAAACCGCTGGAAGAGGCCGAGGCCCAGCCGCTGACCCGATACGAACAACAGTTCGCTGCGGCGGATGGGTTCGAAGAGGCGCATGACATCGTTTTGGGCCGCTGTTCCATGTGTCACGCGCGTGAACCGGTGTGGGAGGGCATCCTTTGGGCCCCCAAAGGCGTCCTGCTGGAAACCCAAGGTGACATTGCCCGCAACGCCAAGCAGATTTATCTGCAAGCCGGCGTCAGCCACGCGATGCCTCCGGCTAACGTGACATATATGGAACCCGAAGATCGCGAAGCCATCATTCGCTGGTTCCGCAATGCCGGGTCCTGATCAAGATACCGGGTGACCACACCATCGGTTAATTTGGCAACTTATTCGATAATACCTTTTCCTGCATGGAAACTGATGCTCTAACATAAAAGATATCATTCTCAGCTGTCGGCAAGCATAAGACGGCAAATTTGATTTCGACTTGGGGCAGTTGGAGCCATTAGATGCAGTGGAGCAGGCCGCAGGCCTTTGTGAAATGTTGCCTTTTCGGTGCGATCACCGCCGCCTTGCCGACCTCTCTGGCCGCTTTGGAAACGACGTTGGTGGCCCCTGGTGCTTCGGAAGCCCTTGTGGAACGGCTGGAGGAAACGTCCTCGGTCACAACGGCTGAATCCCGCGGGCTGGACACACCCTTGGAAATCCTGTCGGCGGCCCTGTCCGATTACCGCACCATAGTTCAGATCCTGTACGACGAAGGCTATTTCAGCCCGGTTGTCAGCATCAAGCTGGACGGTCAGGAAGCCGCCGACCTCAGTTCGCTTAGCGTACCCGCGCAGATCAATCGCGCGGTGATAACCGTCGATACCGGCCCGACTTTCAAATTCGGTACCGCCATCGTACAGCCCGTGGCGCCTGATACAGAACTGCCCGAGGAGTTCGCCCCGGGCAAGCTGGCGACAACCGGCGCAATCCAACAGGCGGCCTCGGCTGGCGTTCAGGGCTGGCGCGATGCAGGGCACGCCAAGGCCGAAGTCGAAGATCAGACCGTCATTGCACGCCACGCGCAGGACAGGCTGGACGCGCAGATCGACCTTGCCCCGGGCCCGCGCCTGACCTTTGGCAAACTGCACATCAGCGGTGACACCGATGTTCGCCATCGATCCATCGAAAAGATCGCGGGCTTTCCCTCGGGCGAGGTCTATTCGCCCCAACAGATTCAAAAAGTCGGCACACGGTTGCGCCGTACGGGCACGTTCAATGTCGTGGCCATCGAGGAACGTAAAACGCCCAACCCAGACGGCACGCTGGATTTCGACGCCTATTTCGAAGACCTGCCCAAACGCCGCCTGACATTCGGGTTAGAGGTTGCATCACGCGACGGGATAGACCTGACGGCAACCTGGACCCATCGCAACGTCTTTCGACGCGCCGAACGCCTTCGGTTCGAGGCCGCCTTGCGCAACATCGGCGGGTCCGAGGCTTTGGACGGGCGAATTGGCCTGCGTCTGGATCAGCCGGACAGGCTGGGCCCGGATGACAACACGTTCTGGAACGCCTTGCTGGAACGCCGCAACACCGACAACTATAACGTGACGGTCGCTTCGCTGGCCTATGGTGCGCGGCGAACATTCTCTGACCGGCTTTATGCCGAAGCGTCCGCTGGGTTTCAGTGGTCGGATGCCGATGACGCCTATGGCAATGGGCGCAAGTTCCGATATTTCATCGTGCCCTTCCGGTCAGAATGGGACGAGCGCGACAGCAAAGTCAGCGCAACGCGGGGGTTCTATCTGGATGCGCAGGTGATGCCATTTGTCGGACTGTCCGGCACCGAAACCGGCCTTCGGATGTTCTTGGACGGCCGCGCCTATACCAGTCTGGGAACGGCTGGCAGGATCGTTCTGGCAGGTCGCGCGCAACTGGGCTCGGTAATCGGCCCGGCCGAAGACGGCGTAACGCCGGACTTCCTGTTCTTTTCCGGCGGCGCGGGAACCGTGCGCGGCCAGCCTTTCGAAAGCCTCGGCATTCCTGTCGGGTCCGGTGTGGCTGGCGGGAAATCCTTTATTGGATTGTCGGGCGAGGTGCGCGGTAAAATCACCGACACTATTTCGCTTGTCGGATTCTATGATTACGGTGTTGTTGATACGTCTTCCTTTATCGGCAGCGGGGCCGAGTATCATTCCGGCGCCGGGCTTGGGGTCAGATACGATCTGGGCGGCTTTGGCCCCCTGCGCCTTGATCTGGCCTTGCCGGTTCAGGGCACTACCGGGAATGGTCTGCAGTTCTATATCGGGATCGGACAGGCATTTTGATGCGACGTCATTCATATCCTCTGTTTGCCGTGGTGCTGACCCTGACCGCGCCGCAGCCTCTGGTCGCGCAGGAAGACGAAGGCGGCAGTATGCTGGAGAGATTCTTGCAGGACACTTTGTCCGGTGACGATCAGAACGTCACCGTCAAGGGCCTGCAAGGCGCGCTGAGCGCGCGTGCGACGATTGAAGAAATCACCGTGGCGGATGACGAAGGTGTCTGGCTGACCATCAAAGACGCCGAACTGGATTGGAATCGGCTGGCCCTGATCCGGGGCCGATTTTCCGTCAATGCCCTGACCGCGCAGGAAATCGACATCGCCCGGGCACCCGGTACGACCACAAAAGACGAACCGGCCCCATCGGCGGAAACGCAACCCTTTCAGTTGCCCGAACTGCCCGTTTCCATCGAAATCGGTGAAATCCGGGTTGATGATCTGTCGCTTGGCGAGCCGCTGATCGGTGTTGCCGCCGATTTGACCGTCACTGGCAACCTGTCATTGGCGGATGGCGCGCTGGACACCAACCTTGACGTTACCCGATTGGATCGGGCCGGCGATGAGATCAAGCTGACGGCCGGTTTCCAGAACGCGACAAGCGAAATCAATCTGGATTTGAACGTGACCGAAGCCGCAGGCGGGTTGATTTCAACGGCGCTGAACATCCCCGACAGCCCGCCGATCGGGTTGACCGCCAAAGGCGCAGGGCCGGTCACCGATTTCACAGCAAATATCGGGTTGAGCAGCGACAGGCAGCCACGCGTCACCGGGCAGGTCCGGCTGCGCGCAGCCGACAGCGGCGCGGCGGACGGCATTGCCTTTACCGCTGATCTGGGCGGTGATCTGACACCGTTCCTGACAGATAATCTCGACCCGTTTTTTGGCACGAATACGCGCCTGTTCGTGGATGGCCAGACCCAGCCTCAGGGCGCGCTGGATATCTCGGATCTGGAGTTTTCGTCGCAAGCGCTGACCCTCAAGGGGAAGTTACAGCTGGCGGAAGGTGGCACTTTGCAACTGGCCGCTTTGCAAGGCCGGATCACCCCACCGGACGGGCAGACTGTTGTGCTTCCGGGATCAGGCGGGGAAACCTCGATAGAGGCCGCCCAACTGTCGGCCCTGTTTGATCAGACGAATGGCAACTTGTGGGACCTGAGCCTGACAGCAGACGCCTTCAAATCTCAGCAGGCCAAACTGCAAGAAGCCCGGATCACGGCACAGGGCACATTGGATCAGGGCGATGCTTTCAAGGTTCAGGGCGATGTTCAGGCGACCATAAACGGGATCGAGCTGACCGATCCGGCACTGAACACCGCATTGGGCGACCGTATCACGCTGGATGGTCTGTTCAGCTATGGCAGTGGCCAATCGCTGAACCTGTCGGGGTTCGAACTGGTTGGAAGCGACTATACGCTGTCGCTGGACGCGCTGATCGACGGGTTGAACAGCGGCCTGACGGTCGACGGGTCCGCAAAGCTTGAGGCAACAGACCTTTCGCGGTTTTCCGATCTGGCCAAGCTGGACCTGGGCGGACAAGCCTCGGCCAAGGTTGATGGGACAGGCTCGCCGCTGGAGGGCAGCTTTGACGGAAAGCTGGTGGTTCAGGGCAGCAACCTGTCCACTGGGCGCGACGACATCGACCCGATTATCACGGGTGAAACCACGATCACCCTGGACGCCAAACGCGGCTCTGACGGCATTACCATTCGCGAATTCGACCTAAACAGCGACGCGGCGCAGGCACAGGCCAGCGGCGCGGTGACAACAACGGACGGCAATCTGACCATCGACGGCCAAGCCAAGGTGAATGCACCCGAACTGTCCGTCTTTTCGGGTCTTGCACAGCGTGAACTGGGTGGCGCGCTGCAAGCTGAACTGGATGGCACCGGCACCGTTCAAACGCTGGAGTTTGATGGCACGGCCAGCATCACCGGACAGGATATTCAAACCGGGATGTCCGACATTGATCCGCTGTTGAAAGGCAAGACCTCGGTTCAATGGGATGGCGCGCGTACAGCAGACCGGATCGACATTCGGAACGCCACCATCAACGGCACCGCCCTGACCGCGCAGGCCAAGGGCACGGTCGATGATCCGACGGGTGCGCTTTCGGTCAACGGGCAGGCGCGGTTGAACGCCCCTGACCTATCACTGTTTTCGGGCCTTGCGGGGCGGGATCTGGCAGGGTCGATCAAGGCGAATGTGCAAGGCAGCGGTGCGCGGTCCAGCCAATTGTTCGATATTCAGGGCAATCTGGATGCCAATGACCTTCAGACCGGCATCGAACTGGCCGACAAACTGATCCAGGGCCGCACGACGCTGAACGTGGATGCGGCGAAAGATGAACAGGGTGTCAATATCCGCACGTTCCGCCTGCAAGGCACGGCTTTGTCTGCGCAGGCGTCTGGTCAACTGGATCGGGATTCAGGCGGGGTGACCTATTCGGCCAAACTGGATAATCTGGCACGCATCACCACTGCGATGTCCGGGCCGCTGACCCTGGAAGGGAACGTTGCACCCACCGGATCGGGTTTGGAGGGCACGACCAGCTTACGGGGGCCTGACAGCTCTTATGCGACCCTGATGGGGAATGTAGACAGAAACGGATCAGCTGATCTGGAATTTGACGCCAAGTTCAACAAGATAGAACGTTTCATCCCCGAATTTCCCGGCACGATTTCTGCCAAGGGCACAGCCAAACGGGACGACGGTGTCTGGACAATCGACACGTCCGCCCAAGGCCCCGCCGAGATCGCCAGCAATATTGCCGGAACCTTTGATGAAAGCACCACCGAGGCAGATTTGCGCGCGCAGGGTGTTGTCAATCTGGGCATTGCCAACCTTTTCATTTCGCCCAACAAAATCGACGGAACCGCCCGGCACGACCTGACCTTGAAAGGCAAGCCGTCGCTGGCAGCCCTCAGGGGGTCCATCACCACTTCGGGGACGGCTTTTGCAATCCCGGATGCCGGGCAAACAATTACCGGCATAAGCGGGGCGGTCGAACTGAACCAGGGCCGGGCCACAATTTCGCTGAAAGGTGAACCCAAGGCTGGCGGCAATTTCACCGTCGCCGGACCTGTGGACATGACGTCGCCGTTCAACGCGCAAATCACAACGACGCTCAACAATCTCGTGCTGACGGACAAGCTGTTGTACGAAACAACCCTGAATGGGCAAATCGCGCTGACCGGCGCGCTTGCAGGAAATAGTGCGCTTGGCGGGCAAATCACGTTTGAAGAGACCAATATCAATCTGGCAGCCGCAGCCGGTGCCGTGGGGGCCGCGCCGATCCCGGATATCCAACATGTGAATGAAAGCGCGGCCAGCTACATCACGCGCGAGCGTGCGCGCCTGATCGTCGATGAAAGCGCACCCAAAAGCGATTCACGTATCGCGCTGGATATCAGCCTGCTGGCCCCAAAGGCGGTGTTCGTACGTGGCCGTGGTGTGAACGCGGAACTGGGTGGGCGCTTGTTTATCGGTGGCACCACGACATCCGTCATTCCGTCGGGACAGATCCAATTGATCCGGGGTAACTTTGACATCCTCGGTCGCAGGCTGGCGCTGACCAAGGGGATCGTGACGCTGCAGGGGGACCTGACGCCATACATCGAGTTTGAATCCTCGACCAGCACGGCAGAAGGTTCCGCCACCATCGAAATTGCCGGTCCGTTGGATGCGCCCGAAGTGGATGTGTTTTCCGACCCCGAACGCCCCGCCGAAGAAGCGCTGGCCATGTTGCTGTTCGGCAACCGGTTTTCTGAGCTTTCGCCATTTATCATCGCGCAGATGGCCGCATCGCTGGCGCAGCTCAGCGGTGCCGGGGGCGACGCGACCAAAGGGCTGAGGGAAGCAACCGGCCTTGATACGGTAGACATTGGCGCAAGTGAGGGCGGCGCTGGCCGTCTGGGCGCCGGTGCTTACCTCAGCGACAATCTTTATACTGATTTCACAGTGAACACCGAAGGCGATACCGAGGTGAACCTGAACCTGGATGTCACCGACAGCTTCACTGTGCGCGGAACCGTTGATGGGCGCGGTGAAACAGGCGTTGGTGTGTTTTTCGAACGGGACTACTGACCCCCCTAAGTGCGCGTTAACCCGGAGAAACCGTGGACAACAAAACTCCTGTTGGTCGTAGCGCGTTGTGATTTATCAAATTGGCAAGGGTCAAACGGCCAAGGAAACGGGGCATTTCTGCAGGCGGCTCTTGTTTCCATAACTTTGTCGGCGACCTTTGTTGCCGCGTTCCGGGAGTGAACCGCTGACACCCTGCTCACTTCCGCCGGATGCCAATCTGTTCTCCGACCTGCGGTGCGGCTGTCAAGCCAGCGTGGTCGTCAACCATGCGCGCCAGCCGTGTGGCTGCCCAATCCGGATAAGGTACAGACCGTCCGGTGGTGTGGCTGACATTCATGAACAACGCTTCTTGCGTTGCACATACTTCGTCATCCTTTTCGGCCAGCAGCTGCGCAAAATAATGACCGCGCTTTTGATCCGAATCCAGCAAACGAAAGCGGAAATAAAAGGCGTCGTCCGGCTGAATTTCGCGTATGAAATTCATGTGTGACTGTAAGACGTAAGGCCCCTGCCCTAACGCATTGACCTGCACTTCGCCCAGCCCAAGGTGATCGACCATCAGCTTTTCCAACGCCAGATCGAAGGCAACGCCATAAAAGCCCACATTCATGTGGCCGTTATAGTCGACCCATTCGGGCCGCACCGTGAATCCACGAATGTCCACCGGGGCCGGATAGGGGCCGTCATGTCCGCTGAGGGGAAGGGTTGAGGGCTGCATCATGGCCTCCTACTGGTTGTCGTGATCGTCAAATATCGCCACGGCCCGGACAAATCCCGCCGACGCCCCTTTGATCTTGAACGGAAAGCATGAGATTTCAAATCCCGTGGGCGGCAGGTCTTCGAGGTTGGTGAGTTTCTCAATATGGCAATACCCGATCTCCATCGAGGCGCGGTGCCCCTCCCAGATGATCGACGCATCGCGTGTTTCGGCGTATTCCTGCGCCGTCAGCGAAAAGGGGGCGTCCCAGCTCCAGGCGTCTGTGCCGGTCACGCGCACGCCGCGTTCGGTCAGATACAGGGTCGCCTCGCGCCCCATGCCGCAGCCTTTCATCAGATAATCGGGGTGCCCATACCGTGTGCCCGCCGAGGTGTTGACGACAACTATATCCAGCGGGCGCAGGTCGTGGCCGATGCGTTTCAGCTCGGCCTCAACATCCGCTGCACTGACGACATAGCCATCATCGAAATGACGAAAATCCAGTTTGACGCCGGGGTTCATGCACCATTCCAGCGGAACCTCGTCAATGGTGATCGCCCGCTGACCGTTGTTCATGGTGGAATGGTGGTGATAGGGCGCGTCCAGATGGGTGCCGTTATGAGTGGCAATCTGCAACCGTTCGATGGCCCAGCCTTCGCCGCCAGGCAAGTCGTCTTTTTTCAGGCCCGGGAAAAAGGCCATGACCTGTTCGGCGGTCTGATCATGCGTCAGATACTCGATTTCAGGCAGCATGATCGGCGGGTCGGACACGATCCCGACCTCTAGCGGAACAGAAAGATCAACAAAACGGCGCGGCATGAACTCCTCCCGGTCTAGCTGCGGCCTTAGGGTTGGCCGCCTGCAACCCGCTGTCAAGACGCGAAAAAGGCGACCCAAAAGGCCGCCTGTTTCTGTTTCATGAGTGGATGTAGATTATTCCGCCGCGACAGCGTCTTCGATCTTTTCGACGCGGATGGCCGAGAACTTGAACTCGGGGATCTTACCATAGGGGTCGATGGCCGAATTGGTCAGGATATTCGCGGCCGCCTCGACAAAGGCAAACGGGATGAACACCATATCCTCGGCAATCGCGCGATCCGCACGCACCATGATCTCGATCGAACCACGACGGGTCGTCAAGCGGACCATTTCGCCCGGTTCGATCCCCTTCAGTTTCAACGTGCGGGGGTTCATCGAACAGTTCGCTTCCGGTTCCACCGCGTCCAGAACATTGGATCGGCGGGTCATCGAGCCGGTGTGCCAATGTTCCAACTGACGTCCGGTGGTGGCGATCATCGGGTATTCGTCATCCGGGGCCTCATCCGGCGGGATGACGCTGGCCGGGGTAAATCTCGCCCGACCGTCCGCACGTGGGAAACCATCGCCGAAAACGATTGACTGGCCCGGATCGGTCTCGCTGAGCGATGGGTAGGTGATCGTTTCGTTTTCAAGCCGCTCCCACGTGATGTTATCCAGCGATTCCATGGTCAGCTTCATCTCGGCAAAGACCTGAGATACGTCCGAGTACTCCCAGTTCAGGCCGATACGCTGCGCCAGTTCGACGGTGATTTTCCAATCCTCGCGCGCCTCACCCGGAGGGGTCACCGCAGGCCGCACCCGTTGCACCTGACGGTTGGTGTTCGACACCGTGCCGTTCTTTTCATACAGCGCCGAGGCGGGCAGGATGATGTCGGCATAGTTCGCCGTCTCGGTCAGGAAGATATCCTGCACGATCATCAGTTCCAACTTGGCCAGCGCTTCCCGCGCGTGGCCCACATCCGGGTCCGACATGGCCGGGTTTTCCCCTTGAATGTACATACCCTTGATGTTGCCCGCATAGGCCTGATCAATGATCTCGGTCACGGTCAAACCCTTCTCGTTCGAGAAGTCGTCCGAATTCCAGACGTTGTTGAACTTGGCCCGAATGCCGTCATCGGTAACCGACTGATAATCCGGCAGGAACATCGGGATCAGGCCCGCATCAGATGCCCCCTGCACGTTGTTCTGACCCCGCAGCGGGTGCAGACCCGCTCCGGGTTTGCCGACATTTCCAGTCATCAGAGCCAGCGAGATCAGACACCGCGAATTGTCGGTGCCGTGAATATGCTGGCTGACGCCCATACCCCAGAAAATCAGACCGGCCTTGGCCTGCGCAAAGGTGCGCGCGACACGGCGCAGTTGGTCCGGTTCGATGCCGCAGATCGGTGCCATCGCCTCGGGCGTGAACTGGCGCAGATGCTCTTTTTCGGCCTCCCAGTTCTCGGTCCAGCGGTGGATGTACTGGCTGTCATACAGTTCTTCCTCGACGATCACGTTCATGATCGCGTTCAGCATCGAGACATCGGCCCCCGGGCGGAATTGCAGCATTTCATCAGCGAACTTGCGCATGCCGACGCCACGCGGGTCCATCACGATCAGCTTGCCGCCGCGCTTGGTGAACTGCTTGAAATAGGTCGCCGCAACGGGATGGTTTTCAATCGGGTTGGCCCCGATGATGATCGCCACATCCGCATCCTTGATATCGTTGAAGGCTGCGGTCACGGCCCCCGAGCCCACATTCTCGATCAGTGCGGCCACCGACGAGGCGTGGCACAGGCGGGTGCAGTGGTCGACGTTGTTGTGGCGAAAGCCCTGACGGATGAATTTCTGGAACAGGTACGCTTCTTCGTTGGTGCATTTGGCCGACCCAAAACCTGCGACGTTGCGCGGATCATCCTCGCGCAGCGCCTTCAGTTTGGTGGCGGCCAGGTCCATCGCCTCTTCCCAGCTCGCTTCGCGGAAATGAGTGCCGATATTGCCCGGATCGACATTCAGCCCCTTGGCAGGCGCATCCTCGCGCCGGATCAGCGGCTTGGTCAGGCGATGCGGGTGGTGGATATAGTCGTACCCAAAGCGGCCTTTGACACACAGGCGGCCTTCGTTGGCGGGGCCGTTGATGCCCTCGACATATTTGACCTTGCCGTCCTTGACCTTCAGCGACACCTTGCAGCCCACACCGCAGAACGGGCAGACGCTTTCGGTCTCGGAATCGTAATCCTTGCTGTCGCCCTGCTGGTTTTCGTCCAGCACAGTCGCAGGCATCAGGGCACCGGTCGGACAAGCCTGAACACATTCACCACAGGCCACACAGGTGGACGCGCCCATCGGATCGTTCTGGTCAAACACCACCTGCGCGGTATGCCCGCGACCGGCCATGCCGATCACGTCATTCACCTGCACATCACGGCAGGCGCGGACGCAGAGGTTGCAGTTGATGCAGGCGTCCAGATTGACGCGCATCGCAACGTGACTGTCATCCAGCAGTGGAATTTTCTCGGGTTCTTTCGCAGGAAAGCGGCTGTCGCTGACATCATTCAGCTTGGCCATGTCCCAGAAATGGCTGGAGACATCATGCGGCTGATCTGGCTGATCCGCCACCAGCAGCTCCATCACCATGGCGCGCGATTTCTCGGCCCGGTCGGTGTCGGTCTTGACGACCATCCCCTCGGCCGCAGGGCGGATGCACGAGGCGACCAGAGTGCGCTCGCCTTCCACCTCGACCATACAGGCGCGGCAGTTGCCGTCGGGTTTATAGCCCGGTGCCGGTTTGTGGCACAGGTGCGGAATGACCAGTCCACGGCCATTGGCCGCGTCCCAGATCGTGGTGCCCTCGGGCACGGTGACGTCATCGCCGTTCAGGTTGAAGGTGACGGTCTTGGTTGGGCTTGCGTCTAGCATGGCTCTGTCTCCCTCAGATTTCGTCGGCAAAGTGTTTGATGACCAGACGGATCGGGTTCGGGGCCGCCTGCCCCAGACCGCAGATCGAGGCATCGCCCATGACCTGACACAGATCCTCCAGCAGGTCCTGATCCCATTTGTCGGCCTGCATCAGCTTGACCGCCTTTTCGCAGCCTGCCCGGCAGGGCGTGCATTGGCCACAGCTTTCATCCTCGAAGAACCGCAGCATGTTCAGCGCCGCATCGCGGGCGGTGTCCTGATCGGACAGGACCACCACGGCGGCCGAGCCGATGAAGGTGCCCAGCGGTTGCAGCGTGTCGAAATCCAACGGCACGTCGTCGATGGACGCAGGCAACAGGCCCGAGGACGGCCCGCCCGGTTGATACGCCTTGAACACATGACCGTCGGCCATACCACCAGCCGCCTCCATCACATCCAGAATGGTCGAACCCGCGGGCAGCAGGAAGACACCCGGTTTCGCCACACGGCCCGAGACCGAATAGCTGCGCAGGCCCTTGCGGCCATTCTTTTCCGTGGAGTTGAGGCATTCTGGCCCCTCACGGCAAATCTTTGAGACCCAATACAGCGTCTCGACATTGTGCACGAGCGTCGGGCGGTTAAAGACCCCCACCTGCGCCACGAACGGAGGACGGTGGCGCGGCAGGCCCTTCTTACCCTCGATCGATTCGATCATCGCGGATTCTTCACCGCAGATATACGCGCCAGCCCCCCGGCGCAGGTCGATATAGCCTTTGGCGACGATACCGGCGTCTTCCAGCGCGGCAATCTCGCGGGCGAGGATTTCCAGCACCGCCGGGTATTCATCGCGCATGTAGATGAAGCAGGTCTCAGCCTCGACCGCCCAGGCGGCGATCAGCATACCCTCAAGGAACACATGCGGCGTACGCTCCAGATAGTAGCGGTCTTTGAAGGTGCCGGGCTCGCCCTCGTCCCCGTTCACGGCCAGATACCGGGTGCCTTCATTCATGCGAACAAAGCCCCATTTCTTGCCGGACGGGAAGCCAGCGCCACCCAGACCGCGCAGGCCCGAGGCAAGGACGTCTTCCTGCACCTTTTCCCAGTCGCCACCTTCGCGCAACTCTTTCAGTTTGGCGTAGCCGCCGTTCTCTGTGTAGGCCGCGAAGGTTTCATAGTCGGGCAGATGGGCATGGGTATCGCCCGCCGCAATGGCCGCCTGCACCTTTTCCGGCGTCGCGTGGTCGATATGATTGTGGCCGATTTCCAGCACCGGAGCCGTATCGCAGCGCCCCATGCAAGGCGCGCGAACAACACGCACCTCAGAGGCATCCAACCCGTCCTCCAGCGCCTTTTGCAACTGCTGGGCGCCGGCCATTTCGCAGGACAGGGAATCACAGACCCGAATGGTCAACGCGGGCGGGGGCACTTCACCCTCTTTCACCACATCGAAATGGGCATAGAAGGTCGCTGTTTCATAAATCTCGGCCTGCCCGATCCGCATTTCAACCGCCAGTGCGGCGATGTGGTCGGCGCTGATATGGCCGTGTGCATCCTGAATCAAATGCAGAAATTCGATCAGCAGGTCGCGGCGGCGGGGTCGATCCCCCAGCAAGCGCGCGATCTCAGCCTGCGCCTCATCCGTGAACTGACGGCCCTTGGGCGTGTGCCGCCCTTTGCCTTTGCCTGACTTCCAGACGCCCTTTTGGCCGCCCGGTTGCTTGGTATCCAATGGTGCCATGATGCCCTCCGATTAAGGCTCCGTGTCTCATCAGAATAGCATATCGTCAAATCGCTTTTGGCAATCGCACGATAACGACACCTTATCACCGCAAAGACGTCACCACCGCCCGCAAGGCTTCGACCGTGGGCAATTCCGGGTCACGCGTCAGCGTCGCCAGACAAATCGGCTTGCTGACAATGGGATCGACCAGCGGCAGCACGCGCGTCCCTTTCAGATCACCCAGCGCCCGTATCAGAACACGCGGCACGACAGTGGCCGCCAACCCTTCGCGCGCCATGACCATCGAGGCGGTAAAGCCGCTGGTTTCCGCAACCACATGCGGATGCAGCCCCTGCTCGGCAAATATCCGGTCAAGAATGCGCCGGTTCTGCATCTGCGGTTCCAGCAGGCTGATCGGAAATTCAGCCACCCGCGCCCAGGGGATCGGGCCGGTCTCATCCGTCATATGCGACGGCACCAGCAGCACATAGGTTTCCTCGTACAAGGGCTGCACCTGCCGCAGATCGGTGCCGATGCTGTCGCCATAAGTGATACCCGCGTCCAGGCTGCCCTCATCCAGCCGATGCTGAATGGCCGAGGCCGACATGGTTTCGATCCGCGACAGGATACGTGGATGCGCCTGCTGCAACCGTTTGATCAGCCGCCCGGTAAAGGCGATGGCTGTTGGGATCACGCCCAAAATCAGGGTCCCGGTGATTTCACCCTTTGAGGCCAAAACCTGCTGCTCCAGCGCTTTTGTATCGTCCAGAATACGCCGCGCGCGCAGGACGATCATCTCACCCTCTTCGGTCAGACCCTGAAACCGATTGGCCCGGCGGACGATGGACACGCCCAGACGATCCTCAAGATTGCGGATGCGCATGGAAAACGCAGGCTGCGAAATCCCGCATTCCTCGGCCGCCTTGGCAAAATGGCGATGCCGCGCCAAAGCGCTAAGCAGTTGCAGGTCGCGGATTTCGATCATCTGGAGCTATCTCGAATGGCAGGTCGAACGCCAGACTAGCGGGTTTTGCACGCGGGGACAGCCTGAGTTTTTCGTATCGGAGAAGAGGGTGTTGTGACTAAGTGCGTGACTCTGACAAAAAGAGGCCTCTTGGGAATTTTTTTGACGACAGCAATGCGGACAAAACTGACTTTCAGGTTTTCCTGTCGCTGTTAAAACCTATTCTGGTACAACCTCGATCAAGTAACGCACGTTTTGAAGAGTATTTTGATCGCCGTCCCATTTTAAAATAGCCAAAATTGACAAGTCGTAGGTGCCGACCGGAAGAGGTTTAAGCATGAACCAATAGCCATCAGTTGCGGATGGATAATAACTCGGCGGATTGTACTCACTGGGAATTCGGGCAAGAATATCAAAGCAATCTGACGATCCAACAAGATGCAATGCAGGATTTGGAAACGGCGTCCCGTTTAGTTTGACTTCGATAACGTCACTCGAAACTGGCTCAAAATCTACCCCCTCCTTAGCCTCGTCACAATTCTGTTCAACACCGGGAGGTGTCCAACCGATGTTGTTTATGACTGTAAAGAAAAGGCTTCTCCCAAAAGGTACCTGACACTTCCGTTCAATGAGTTCGCCGGGTTCGGCATCGGCAAGAAACCAGACTTCTCCTGATTGCATAGCAGCACAGTGTATTCCGGTGGGATCAAGTCTCGGGTTCTGTATCTTCGGAATACTATAAAACCACTGCCACCAACGGTTTGCCAAATCTGGCATATCGGCTTCATCTGGTTTTACAAAATAGTCCTGCGGATCGAAGCCTTCTTTCGAAGCAGCGGGTAAAGCTATCAGAAGAATAAAGCAGGAAATTGCTACCCTTATTGATACCCCGGCTCTCACACCTTTTAAGCCCATTTTTGCTCCAATCGAAACCAGTCTATATGTGTGCATCTATAGACTATCGAGTGTTCCTCGCAACTTGGAAAACCCTCAGGTTCAGATTGTTACTTTGGGCTCAGAGCGGACTCACCCTAAGCCCCTTTCGATTCCAACACAGGGTAAAAACACCCTCAGGTGTTGAACAGGAAGTGCATCACATCGCCATCCTTGACAATGTATCCCTTACCCTCGGCGCGCATCTTGCCTGTCTCTTTGGCACCCTGTTCGCCATTGGCAGTGATATAGTCGTCATAGGCGATGGTTTCGGCGCGGATGAAGCCTTTTTCGAAATCGCCGTGGATCACGCCAGCCGCCTGCGGGGCGGCGGTGCCGGTGCGGATGGTCCAGGCGCGGGCCTCTTTCGGGCCGACGGTGAAATAGGTTTCCAGTTTCAGCAGGTCGTAACCGGCGCGGATCAGACGGTCGAGGCCGGGTTCTTCCAGGCCCATCTCTTCCAGGAACATCTGGGCTTCGTCTTCTTCCAGCAAGCTGATCTCTTCTTCGATCTTGGCGCTGATGATGACGTGGGAATTGCCCTGCGCCGCAGCCATTTCGGCCACGCGGGCCGAGTATTCATTGCCCTCGGCTGCTTCTTCTTCGGAGACGTTGCAGACATAGAGCACCGGCTTGGTAGTCAGCAGCTGCAGCATCTGCCAGGCCTTGGCGTCTTCGTCAGAGACTTCGACCAGACGTGCGGGCTTGCCGTTTTCCAGCATGGCCTGCGCCTCGGCCAGCAAGCGTTCCTGCTGCTGTGCCTCTTTGTCGTTGCCTTTCAGCTTGCGCACCAGATTGGCGCGGCGCTTTTCGATGCTTTCCAGATCGGCCAGCATCAGCTCGGTCTCGATGGTGTCGGCGTCGGCCACGGGATCGACGCGGCCGTCCACATGGGTCACATCGCCATCTTCAAAACAGCGCAACACATGGGCGATGGCGTCCGTCTCGCGGATGTTGGCCAGGAACTGGTTGCCCAGCCCTTCGCCCTTGGAGGCCCCTTTGACCAGACCGGCGATATCGACAAAGGTCATCCGCGTCGGGATGATCTGTTTCGAGCTGGCAATCGCCGCCAGCTTGTCCAGCCGGTCGTCAGGCACGGCAACATCGCCCACATTCGGTTCGATCGTGCAGAACGGGAAGTTCGCCGCCTGCGCGGCCGCAGTTTTGGTCAGCGCATTGAAAAGGGTCGACTTGCCCACATTCGGCAGACCCACGATTCCCATTTTAAAGCCCATTGCGGCCTCCTGATGCATACGAACGCTGCTTCTATGCAGGTCGGGGAAAATGCGCAACCCGGGGGCCGGAAATCAGCAGAGTCAGATTTGCAACATCACAAAGGTGTTAGGGACATGTGTGCGCACGATACTTGATTTTAACCGTTGCGGGTCACCAAGTTAAATTCAACGCGCACAGAACCAATGAAGAACCACATGAAGAAATTTGTACTTTCCGCCGCCCTGCTTCTTGCCGCCAACGCAGTGCAGGCACAATCTATTGTTGTCGGCGCAGGCTATGCGGATTTCTCGGCCAGCGACTCGGATGATCAGGCCATCTTTTCGCTGGAGTATCAGCACAGGCCGTTTCACGAAGCGACGCGTTTTAGCGCGACGTGGGGAACGGCATTGTCGGTGGACACCGATGGCGACACCCATATCGGGGCTGGGTTGATTGGCACTTACGCGTTCGCTGACCGGTGGTTTGCCGAACTCAGCGTCATGCCCGGATATTACAACGCGGCAAACAACAGCAACGATTTGGGGGGCAGCTTCCAAATTCGCAGCTTGTTGGGCGTGGGGTACACTCTGGACGGCGGCAACAAGGTCTCGGTTGCGGTGACCCATAAATCCAACGCCAGCACAGACAGTTCGAACCCGGGCGTGAACGCTCTGTTGGTTCGATACCATTTCGGGTTCTAAGCCAATCTGGCCCACCGGGATTGATTTCCGGGCAAAGTTTCTGCACATCAGGATCAAACCTGTATGCAAGGACCGCTGATGACCCGTATTGATGCTAAGTTCGCCGCCCTGAAGGCCGAAGGAAAAAAGGCCTTTGTCTCATACATCATGGCAGGTGACCCGGATTTCGATACCTCGCTTGAGGTGGTCAAGGGGTTGCCCGGCGCAGGTGTCGACGTCATCGAGCTGGGTTTGCCGTTCACGGACCCCATGGCAGATGGCCCGACCATTCAGGCCGCTGGCCAACGGGCTTTGGATGGCGGCATGACCTTACAGCGGACGCTGGATCTTGCGCGCGCGTTCCGTGAAACCGATGATACCACGCCGATTGTTTTAATGGGATACTACAATCCAATTTACAGCCGCGGGGTTGATACGTTTCTGGCAGATGCGAAAGAGGCAGGCATTGACGGGTTGATCGTTGTCGACCTGCCGCCGGAAGAAGATGCTGAGCTGTGCGTGCCCGCGCAGGCGGCTGGCCTGAACTTCATCCGCCTGGCAACGCCAACCACCGATGACAAACGCCTGCCCCGCGTGCTTCAGAACACCTCGGGCTTTGTGTACTATGTCTCGATCACCGGGATCACCGGTTCCGCCGAAGCAGAAGCCACCAATGTCGGCCCCGAGGTAGCGCGGATCAAATCCGCGACGGACCTGCCGGTCATTGTCGGGTTTGGCATTAACACCCCCGAAAAATCACGCAACATCGCCAGCGTTGCAGATGGCGCAGTTGTCGGTTCCGCCATTGTCAGCCAAATCGCGGCCGGAAAGCCCGTCGGTGAGGTTCTGGATTTCGTCAGGGCGTTGGCTGACGGCGCGCATTCTGCCTGACACATAGGTCAATACAGGTGATACAATTCAAACCGCAGCCGACAACGCGTTGGCTGCGGCTTTTTGTTGTCTGGACACAATTTCCCCGGATTGCAAGAATTGGTAAAAAAACTTAACCAAACGCAATAAGGGCGCTGAACCATGCCGGTAATCACAACCATCGAAGATCTTCGCCGCCTCTACGAACGGCGCGTTCCCCGGATGTTTTATGACTACGCCGAAAGCGGCAGCTGGACTGAACAGACCTTCCACGACAACAGCGCGGATTTCAAAGATATCCGCCTGCGGCAACGGGTTGCCGTGGATATGGACGGCCGGTCAACCGCTACGCAGATGCTTGGGCAGGACGTTGCAATGCCGGTCGCGCTGGCCCCGGTCGGGCTGACGGGAATGCAACACGCAGACGGAGAGATGAAGGCCGCCAAAGCCGCCGAAGAATTTGGCGTGCCGTTTACACTGTCCACCATGTCCATCAACTCGATCGAAGATGTGGCCGAATACACCACCACGCCGTTCTGGTTTCAGCTTTATACGATGAAGGACCAGGATTACATCAACCGCCTGATACAGCGCGCCAAAGACGCAAAATGTTCGGCCCTGGTGATTACGCTTGATCTACAGGTTCTGGGGCAACGGCATAAGGATCTGAAAAACGGCCTGTCCGCACCGCCGAAGCTGACCCCCAAAACCATCGCCAACCTGATGACCAAATGGTCTTGGGGGATTGAGATGCTTGGCGCAAAGCGTCGCGAATTCGGCAATATCGTCGGTCACGCCAAAGGCGTCACAGACGCGTCCTCGCTGGGCGCATGGACCGCCGAGCAGTTCGATCCCAGCCTGGATTGGAAAAAGGTTGAAAAGCTGATGGAGCAATGGGGCGGGAAGGTAATCCTGAAGGGGATTCTGGATGCCGAAGACGCCAAAATGGCGGCCAAATTGGGGGCTGATGCCATCGTTGTGTCCAACCATGGGGGGCGCCAACTGGATGGCGCGCTCAGCTCAATCCGCATGTTACCGGAAATCATGGATGCGGTCGGCGGCGACCTTGAGGTTCATCTGGACAGCGGCATCCGTTCTGGCCAGGATATCCTGAAAGCGCTGGCCTTGGGGGCCAGCGGAACCTATATCGGCCGCGCTTTTGTCTATGGGCTGGGCGCGATGGGACAGAAGGGTGTGACGACCGCCCTTGAGGTCATCCAAAAAGAGCTGGATACCACCATGGCCCTGTGTGGCGAACGGCACGTCAACGATCTTGGACGCCACAATCTGTTGGTACCCGAAGATTTCGGCGGGCGCTGGCAAAGCTGACCTTGTTTCCGGGGGGCTGGAAATTAACAAAAAAGGGGGCGCTGCCCCCGTCGCGGCAAGCCGCGCCTCCCCCGGGATACTTTTAGCCAGATGAAGAGGCCGCCCCTTGTTCATCTGGCCTTAAATATCCCGGAGCGCGAGGCAGAGCCTCGCTAAATGCCAATCCGCCAAAAACCCCTTTCCAATCTTGATGAATCAAGCTAAGGACGCGGCTTCACGCGGGTATACAGCCTTGGAGGATGCCCGCCCTAACATTGGAGATATATCATGGCTGGTGAGATTCCTGATCTCGTAGCTCTGGAACGGACGGGGACAGGCAAGGGCGCCGCTCGTAAAGCACGCCGCGAAGGCATGGTTCCGGGCGTTGTATTTGGCGGCGACAAAGACCCGCTGGCAATCCAGATCCCGTTCAACGAACTGTTCAAGCGCCTGAAAGCGGGCCGGTTCAAGTCGACCCTGTGGAACCTGAAGGTTGAAGGCCAGGAAGACGTTCGCGTCATCTGCCGCGACGTTCAGCGTGACGTCGTCAAAGACCTGCCGACCCACCTGGACCTGATGCGCCTGCGTCGGACCACCAAGATCGCGCTGTTCATTCCGGTTGAATTCATCAACGAGGAAGAAGCACCCGGCATCAAGAAGGGCGGCGTTCTGACCGTTGTCCGCCCTGAAGTTGAGCTGGTCTGCACCGCTGGTGACATCCCGGACAAGATCATCGTTGATCTGGCTGGCATGAACATCAACGATGTTGCCACCATCTCGTCTGTTGATCTGCCGACCGGCACCACGCCGACCATCGACCGTGATTTCGTGATCGCCAACATCTCGGCACCGACCGGTCTGGCGACCAGCGACGACGACGAAGAGGCCGAAGTGGCCGCCGACGAAGTCGAAGTCGTAGGCCAGGAAGAAGAGTAAATTCGGACCTAACGATCCGATTTTTGAAACGGGGCCTCTTGAGGTCCCGTTTTTCTTTTGGCGCGACCGGGCTGGAACACCGGCGGCATTCCGTGCGATCAACCAGATGCCAATTCCACCTCTGCATAAGGACAAGTCAATGAAACTGTTTGTCGGCTTGGGAAACCCAGGATCAAAATATGCCCGCAACCGGCACAACATCGGTTTTATGGCCGTTGATCGGATCGCCGAAGATCACGGGTTCGGCCCCTGGAAATCCAAGTTTCAGGCCGGCATCGCCGAAGGTCGTCTGGGGCGCGAAAAGGTTCTGCTGCTGAAACCCCAAACCTTCATGAACCGCTCAGGCCAAGCCGTAGGAGAGGCGATGCGGTTTTACAAACTGGAATCTACCGATGTGACCATATTCCATGACGAGCTGGACCTTGCCCCCGGCAAAGTGCGCGTCAAGGCGGGCGGAGGTCACGCAGGCCACAACGGCCTGCGGTCAATTCATGAACACATCAGCCCCGCGTATGACCGGGTGCGTCTGGGGATCGGACATCCGGGCCGGAAAGAAATGGTTTCGCCTTATGTTCTGGGGGATTTTGCGAAAGCCGATGCTCAATGGCTGGATGATGTCCTGCGCGGCGTGTCAGAGGGCGCGGGCCATCTGGCCGATGGGGACGGCGGCAAGTTCATGAACGCGGTCGCCTTGCGTGCAGCGCCGCCCAGATCATCGAAAACCTTGGCAGAAAAGCCAAAGGCTGCGCCCAATCCCACGCCGGTACCACAGCAAGACGATCGCTCGGCCATGCAAAAGCTGTTGGACAAGTTCAAGTAGAACCCTCGAATGTTTCCGTAACGTCCCAATTGCGGAATGAACCTGTTCGCGGTCCAATACGATACGAAAATAGGAGGCGACGTATGAGAACCGTTGTGAAATGGGTGCTGCGCATCTTGCTGATGCTGGTGCTGGCCGCTGTGGTTGTTGGTATCTGGAAGCGCGAAGAGATACAGCGCCTGATGGCGGTGAATTCCTTGTTTTCAGAAGATAAAATCGTTCACAACTTCTCTCATATGAATGAGGCGTTCAATACGATCGACCTGCCGCGTGGGGACGGGCCAACCTGGGAGCTGCCCTATGGACCCGGCTTTGACCTGCCTCAGGGGACCGACACCTGGATCGAAGATCGTGCAGTAACCTCACTGCTGGTGATGCAGGATGGGCAAATCCGGTTCGAGGAATATTATCTGGGCACCGCCCCCGAAGATCGTCGGATCTCGTGGTCGGTTGCCAAAAGCTATCTCTCGGCCCTGTTCGGCATTCTGCTGGCCGAAGGCGCAATCGAGTCGCTGGATGATCCGGTGGTGAAATACGCGCCAAAACTGGAAGGTTCGGCCTATGATGGCGCGACCATCCGCAATGTCCTGAACATGGCCAGCGGTGTTACCTTCGACGAAGATTATCTGGACTACGATTCGGATATCAACCGGATGGGGCGTGTCCTCGCCCTGGGCGGAGAGATGGACGATTTCGCAGCCTCGCTACAGGACAGTTTCGCCACGCCGGGCGAAACCTGGCAGTATGTCTCGATCGACACCCATGTGATCGGAATGGTTGTCCGGGGTGCGACCGGCCGCAGTATTTCCGAATTGCTGACCGAACGGATCGTCCAGCCGCTGGGGCTGGAGCGGGACGGGTATTATGTGACCGACGGCGTAGGCGTTGCATTTGTACTGGGCGGACTGAATTTCACCACCCGCGACTATGCCCGGTTTGGACAGATGATCCTGCAAAATGGCGCGCATAACGGGCAGCAACTTGTTCCGGCGGATTGGATAGCAGAATCCGTTTTTCCCAGTGCGCCCACTGCGTCCGGGGAAATCGGGTACGGGTATCAATGGTGGATTCCCCTCGGCGCGCATGAGGGTGAATTTCTGGCCCGCGGCGTGTATGGTCAGTACATCTATTTCGACCAGCCGCGCGGTGTGTTGATCGTTTCGACTGGCGCAGATCGCAACTTCCGCGATCCGGGCGTGAATGAGGTGAACATAGAAATGTTCCGCACCATTGCCCAAAGCCTGTAGGGTGTACCCATGGAAAAACAGGACAGCATAAACGTGCTTGGAGGTGTTCTCGCGTCGTGCTCGCGTGATCCGCTGACTGGCTTCTTTCGGGATGGGGCGTGCAATACCTGCCCCGAGGATCAGGGCAGTCACACGGTTTGCGTGGTGATGACGGCTGAATTTCTGGCGTTTTCCAAATACGTTGGAAATGACCTCAGCACTCCGCACCCGGAATTCAACTTTCCCGGCCTCAAACCTGGGGACAGCTGGTGCTTGTGTGCGGCGCGCTTTCTTCAGGCCCATGACGAAGGCTGCGCGCCCAAGGTTCACCTGGAGGCGACGCATCAGCGGGCGCTGGAGGTGGTGCCTCTGCGCCTTTTGAAAGAATACGCCCTACTGAATTGAGTGGACCGGCCCGGGAGTTACCCCGGACCGGCCCTTATTCGGGATCAATCCCGCAGTTTGACCAGATCGGACATCAGCCCTTCGGTCCCGTTGTGGACCGTCAGCCGCTCGACCTTGCCAGCGATGGTTTCCAGCGCCTCAAGCTCTTTCAACCGCAACATCACCGGGTTTTCCGCCATCACCTTTGCGGTGTTCAGCAGAGACCGCGTGGCGTTGGTTTCTTCCCGCCGCCGGATGACGTTGGCCTCGGCCTGTTTTTCGGCGGCGACCACAGCGGTCAGGATTTCCCGCATCTCGCCGGGCAGGATGACGTCTTTCAACGCGATCTCACCCACCTCGATGCCGATCCCGGCCATCTGTGTCCGCACCCGATCTGCGGCCTCGGTGTCGACGTTGACTTTCTCGGCCAGCAGCCGGTCCAGTGTCATCGCGCCAAGGGTTTTCCGGAACGCCAATTGCAGCGCCCGGTGCAGGGCCTGATCGAAATCCTTGACCGCCCCCACCGCCTTGACCGGATCAACAATCCGGTAGTCAGCGCTGAGGTTGACCCGGATGGTCACCCGATCCTTGGTCAGAATCTCTTGACCCGTCACCTCATGGGTGCGTTGCCGCAGGTCGATCTGCTTGACCTCGACGTTGCGGCCCACTTTCCAGAAGGCGTGCGCGCCAGGGGACAGCTGATCCACCAGCACACCGTCAACCGTCAGCAGACCAGTATGCCCTTCGGGCACCTCAACCTGCATCAGATGTGCCCGCAACCCGGCCCGAACCAGCCGTTGTGCCACCGGCTTCGGTACCGTCATGGACACGGTCAACGCGTGCCGTTCGACGTCCCACGGGCCAGCGTCTTTCCAGACCAACACCCGTGCTTCGGGGTTAAGAACCCGAACGGGCCGCCCATCCCGCAGAACAACCAGAACCTCTTCGGGCCCGGCCCGGAATTCGACCAGATGCGCAGCCGCCAGTTCAGGCCGGTTTTGCATCAGCGCCCGTTCATAGCGCGACACGAAAAAGAGAGCTTCCAGATCGTGCATCTCGGTCAGGACATCCTTGCGCGGCAACCGGTGTTTCCCGGCCCCCAGGATGGTGCTGAACACCCCTTTGCGCAGAACCAGCATCCGCTGGGTTTCGGTCAGGGTCAGCCGGTGATAACCGGTCAGCCGGTCGATCAGATCTTGGAACAGTGTCATTTCATATCTCCTTTTCGTCTCGCTCTATCGTCGTCGCAAAAGCGAACTCCTTTTCATGTTTTCAGTGGGTTGCACCCCAAGCGGGTGGCAGGTGTGACGCCTTCTGCCGAAGGCAGGAAAGACCCGGGCGTCCCCCGCGCCATGCCCCTGCGCGGGACGGTCAGAGAGAGGGGCGCGGGACAGATGCGCCGCGTGATCCTTAGGGATCATACGGGGCACCGATCCGGCGGTACCATCATCCACCCCCCGGCCCAAGGCCAGAGCAGCGAAGGCCCCTGCCCCGCACGGGCAAGCCCGGCGGCGCGCGCGGCACCCACCCTGCTGGGGAACGCCCGGACCCATATGGTTTGGACCGCTTGCGCGGGCCGGCGTGGAAGGCCGGTGCTGACCGAACAGCGTTTGTTCAAATGACGGGAGTCGAACCCGTTACCCATCGATTCGCAGTCGATTGCTCTACCAGAATGAGCTACATTTGGAGCTTTGGAAGGGGTCGAACCTTCGCCTACAGATGGGAAATCTGCCGCTCTATCCAACTGAGCTACAAAGCATGTACCAATCCCCGGTTTCGGCCCTGGCATACGGAATCGGCAGCGCCGCCCGCACCGGGAGAGTGATCACCTCTGCCCGCTAGGGTCCGGCCCGTCGTGACCGGTAACGGCGTGTTTAGGCGAAAGGTCTGGATTCGCTCAATAATTATTTCACGGCCCGAATTTCACCTGTGCCCTACGCGCAACAAAATTACCCATCCACGCAATATTCGAAAAATCTGACATCAAAACACAAAGCGGCGCACCCGTTGGGGGTGCGCCGCTCTTGCCGAAAATTACAAATTTTACCGGATGATCAATCGGTGCTGCGGCCTTCGGTATCGGACATGTCAAAGTTCAGGTACTTGGCCACAGTCTGCACGTCCTTGTCACCGCGTCCGCACATGTTCATGCAGATCAGGTGATCTGCGGGCAGATCGGGCGCGATCTTCATCACATGGGCCAGCGCGTGGCTCGGCTCCAACGCGGGAATGATGCCTTCGGTGGCGCAGCACAGCTGGAACGCCTCCAGCGCTTCCTTGTCGGTGATCGAGACATATTGCGCACGGCCGATATCGTGCAGCCACGAATGTTCAGGCCCGATGCCCGGATAGTCCAGACCGGCCGAGATCGAATAGCCTTCCAAAATCTGCCCGTCGTCATCCTGCAGCAGATAGGTGCGGTTGCCATGCAGCACACCCGGGCGCCCACCAGTCAGCGAGGCGCAGTGCTCCATTTTTTCGTTCACGCCTTTACCACCGGCTTCGACACCAATGATGTTGACCGATTTATCGTCAAGAAACGGGTAGAACAGGCCCATCGCGTTCGAGCCACCACCGATGGCAGCGATCAGCGTGTCAGGCAGGCGTCCTTCAGCCTTGTGCATCTGTTCCTTGGCTTCCTTGCCGATGATCGACTGGAAATCACGGACCATCGCCGGATAAGGGTGCGGACCAGCCACAGTCCCGATGCAATAGAACGTGTCGCGCACATTGGTCACCCAGTCACGCAGCGCGTCGTTCATCGCGTCTTTCAACGTGCCTCGGCCGCTCGTCACCGGGATCACCTCGGCCCCCAGCAGGCGCATACGGAACACGTTCGGGGCCTGACGCTGCACGTCGTGCGCGCCCATGTAGACCACACATTTCAGACCGAACTTGGCGCAGACAGTGGCCGTGGCCACGCCGTGCTGCCCTGCCCCGGTTTCCGCGATGATCCGGGTCTTGCCCATGCGCCGCGCCAGAATGATCTGGCCCAGCACGTTGTTGATCTTGTGTGCGCCGGTGTGGTTCAGCTCATCACGCTTCAGATAGATTTTCGCACCGCCCAAATGCTCGGTCAGACGTTGCGCATAATACAGCGGCGAAGGGCGGCCCACATAGTTCGTCCACAGGTCATCCATCTCGGCCCAGAAGGTGGGGTCATCCTTGGCCTTTTCATATTCCTCTTCCAGCGCCAGGATCAGGGGCATCAGCGTTTCGCTGACGAACCGTCCGCCGAAAATGCCAAAGCGGCCCTGCTCGTCGGGGCCGGACATGAAGGAATTGAAAAGATCGTTGGCCATGGGTGTCTCCATCGTCGTATCCGCTGTTCATAGGCGGTGGCGGCGAGATTTGCCATGGGCAAAACGCATCATTCTGCCGCTTGCCCTTGCTGTGCCCAGACCTGCAACGCCTGATCCCGGCTTGGCACGGCAATGCAGGGGAAATGATAGAACGTATTCACATCCGCCAACCGTGCGGCCGCCTGCACAACCTGCCGGTGGGGGCCGGATTGGGCAAACGTCAGCATTGCCTCGGCATCGTGCCAGACGCTGAGTGAGAAATAGAGCCCGCGATGCGGAAACATGCCCGCGTGAAGACAGAGCGGATCCCCGCGCGCCTGCCGCAATGCCTGAGACGCGCGCCAGAAGAATTCTGGCGCGTAGTACCACCGTTTCAGGGAAACTCCGCCAATCGCTGCCAGCATGAACGCACCCTCTTTACGGGGGTACGTGGTCACAAGGCAATCAGATCACTGGGCTGCGTCGATAAAAGACCGGATCAGGCCCGCGTCCTTGATCCCCGGCGCGCTTTCCACGCCCGAGGACACATCAACCTGACGTGCCCCGGTCATGCGCATGGCCTCGGCAACGTTTTCGGGGGTAAGCCCACCGGCCAGCATCCATGGACGCCGCCAGTATTTACGCCCGGCCAGCAAACGCCAGTCAAAGGACAGCCCGTTGCCCCCCGGCAATTCGGAATTGCGCGGTGGTTTGGCGTCGATCAGCAGTTGATCGGCAATCTCGGAATACAGATCAATCGCAGCCAGATCTTCGGGTTCGGCAACGCCGATGGCTTTCATCACCGGCAGGCCGAACCGATCCCGGACCCGCGCCACACGTTCGGGCGATTCTTTTCCGTGAAGCTGCAACATATCCAGCGGGACAGAGGCCAGAATCCGATCCAGCTCCTCATCCGGGGCATTCACCGTCAACGCCACCTTGGCGATACCGGCCGGCACCAGTTGAGCCAGTTCCGCCGCCGCTTCTATGTCCAGGTGCCGCGGGGATTTCGGGAAAAACACGAACCCCACATAGCGCGCGCCAGCGTCCACCGCAGCGCGCACATGTTCAGGGGCGGTCAGGCCGCAGATTTTGACGGATACATCGGGCATAGGTGCCTCAGCTGGCCTCGTCCAACAGCGCCAGAACTTCGTCCTGGCCTTCGTTCTGCTTTTTCTTGAGCTTCTTGACCTCACGCTCAAGCTTGCGCACTTCGCCGGTTTTGGCTGTGGCGTCGCGGCGATGCTTATGTTCGCGCAGCCATTCCCACAGGAAGCCGAGGACCAGACCCGCAACGACGCCGCCCAGTACCACAACGAACAATGGCAGCGACGTGCTGAAGTTAACGCCAAGCAGGTCGGCAATCGCATCCGGCATCAGCTTCAGCTCAACCACTTCGCGGTTGGCAAGCGAAATGGAAATAAGAGTGATCCCGAGGATCGCCAGAAAAGCATATCGAAGATAACGCATCATGAGATCAGGCTTTACCGTTCAAACGATCCCTAAGCAACTTGCCAGTCTTGAAAAAGGGAACACATTTTTCTTCGACCTGAACAGTCTCACCCGTTCTGGGGTTTCGACCGACACGCGCGTCGCGCTGTTTCACGGAAAAAGCGCCAAACCCGCGCAGTTCAACCCGGTCGCCGCGCGCCATGGCATCTGTTACTTCTTCGAACACAGTATTCACAATCCGCTCGACATCACGCTGATACAGATGCGGGTTCTCGTCGGCGATTTTTTGAATCAGTTCTGAACGGATCATGTGCGTTACCCTCCCAGGCGACCGGTTAACCATGTCTATTATTCTGACCACTATAGGAAAAAACCCGGATCGGGGGAACGTAAACTCTGTGTGCAAAGCATTCATTTTACTGCAAAGTCGTGCGATTTTTCGCTTGTTCGCGCAATTTTCACCCCTAAAGCGTGAGCGACAGCCGGATTAACCCCAAAAATCGGAACATGTTGATTCGCAACAAAAACGGCCCCACGCAGTCGCGCGGGGCCGTAAAATCGGTTTTGGCTGATGCCCGGGCTTAATCGCCCGATTTCAGCGCTGCACCCAGGATGTCGCCCAGCGATGCGCCCGAGTCGGAGGAACCGTACTGTTCCACGGCCTCTTTCTCTTCGGCGATTTCGCGTGCCTTGATCGACAGGCCCAGACGACGGGTCTTGCTGTCAACGTTGGTGACGCGGACGTCGATCTTGTCGCTGACCGAGAAACGCTCGGGGCGCTGTTCGGCACGATCACGCGACAGGTCCGAGCGGCGGATGAAGGACTTCATGCCTTCGTATTCCACCTCGATGCCGCCATCTTCGATTGCGGTCACTTCGACGGTGATGATCGAGCCACGCTTCACGCCACCCACGGCTTCGGCGAACTTGTCACCGCCCAGGGCTTTGATCGACAGCGAGATACGCTCTTTTTCCACGTCAACTTCCGAGACAACGGCCGAAACCATGTCGCCCTTGCGGTAGTTCTGGATCGCATCTTCGCCACGTTCGTCCCAGGACAGGTCGGACAGGTGAACCATGCCGTCGATGTCGCCTTCGAGGCCGATGAACAGACCGAATTCGGTGATGTTCTTGACTTCGCCTTCGACTTCGGTGCCCTCGGGGTGTGTTTCTGCAAACACTTCCCACGGGTTGCGCATGGTCTGCTTGAGACCCAGGGAAACGCGACGCTTGGCGCCGTCGATTTCCAGAACCATGACGTCGACTTCCTGGCTGGTCGAAACGATCTTGCCGGGGTGGACGTTTTTCTTGGTCCAGGACATCTCGGACACGTGCACCAGACCTTCGACACCGGCTTCCAGCTCGACGAACGCGCCGTAATCGGTGATGTTGGTGACGCGACCCTGATGAACCGAGCTCAGCGGGTACTTGGCAGCAACCAGATCCCACGGATCGTCCTGCAACTGCTTCATGCCCAGGCTGATGCGGTGGGTTTCTTTGTTGATCTTGATGACCTGAACCTTGATGGTTTCACCGATCGTCAGGATCTCGGACGGGTGGTTGACCCGACGCCATGCCATGTCGGTGACGTGCAGCAGGCCGTCAACACCGCCCAGGTCAACAAATGCACCGTATTCGGTGATGTTCTTGACAACACCTTCGACGGTCTGACCTTCGGACAGGTTGCCGATGACTTCGGCACGCTGTTCGGCACGTGATTCTTCCAGGATTGCGCGGCGCGAAACAACGATGTTGCCACGGCGACGGTCCATTTTCAGAATCTGGAACGGCTGCTTCAGACCCATCAGCGGGCCAGCGTCGCGCACGGGGCGAACATCAACCTGCGAACCGGGCAGGAACGCAACTGCGCCACCCAGATCAACGGTGAAGCCACCCTTGACACGACCAAAGATCGCACCTTCGACGCGCTGGTCGTCGGCGTATGCTTTTTCCAGACGGTCCCATGCCTCTTCACGGCGGGCCATCTCGCGGGAGATGACGGCTTCGCCACGGGCGTTTTCTGCGGCGCGCAGGTAGACTTCTACCTCGTCACCAACAGCGATTTCAGGGGCTTCGCCGGGATTTGCGAATTCTTTCAGATCAACGCGGCCTTCCATTTTGTAGCCGACGTCGATGATGGCCTGGCCCGCTTCAATCGCGAGAACCTTGCCTTTGACAACAGAACCCTCTTCGGGCGTGTCCATTTCGAAGCTTTCGTTCAGGAGGGCTTCGAATTCCTCCATGGTTGTATCAGCCATCTGGCAGTGTTTTCCTTTACATACGTTTTTACTGGCCGAGCGGTTGTCTCCGCCGGTCTTGTTTCATGATGTCTCAGGCGTGACCCGGGGCGTATCTGAAAACACAAACACAAAGGGCCGAGGTAACCCGGCCCTGCTCAGATACGTCATCCGGACGTTAACCGCCCTTGTTAAGACGCGTGCTCTATACCGGGTTGGCGGCCGCCCCGCAAGTCGAAAGCCCCGCAGCCGTGAATCCCATCCGAACCTATCAGCCTCACATTAACTTGAAGATGTGCAGGCTATGTTGCGCCCCGACAGCCGACAGGGCACCTGTCTGGCACTGCAACCGCGAACCGGAGCCTTGGATCATGGAAGAATTCGATCTTATCGTCGCACAGCAACCCCAATGGGTACAGATCTGGATGAACATCCTGATGGTTGGTGCGTTCATCCTGCCGATCACCCTGCTTATCTGGCGTCAAACCCGCGTGGTAGCGGTCATCTGCATACTTGGCGGCGTGCTGGCGGGGATCGGCGTCATGTTGATCTTTACCCAGATGGGGTTCGTCAGGCTGATGGGTCTGGGGCATGTGCTGGTCTGGACGCCGCTGGCCCTTTATCTGTGGAAACAGCAATCCCGCCCCGAGGTGCCGATGCCCCCCAAATGGATCATCCGCGCCGTTCTGTTGACCATCGCGATCTCGTTGGCGTTCGACTATGTGGATGTGATCCGCTATCTGCTGGGCGATCGGACACCGGTGCCTGTTCCCGCCTGATCACAGGTCGGGGCTCAGATCTCCTCGCCTTTCTTGAGCAATTCATCAATCAGAGCGCGCTGCAGATCGTTACTGTCACCGCCCCCGAACTGCTGCGCGCCCCCGGAATACAACGAACCATAGGTCGTTGCGATATTCACCGTCTGCGCCAACCCCGAGATCAACTGATCCTTTTCCAACGGCGACAGCGGATGAATGAAAGCCGCCCAAAGCGTGCCATTGGCAATCGCATAGCGCGCGTCCAGGGCGCTGTCGAAATTGGCCTGCATCATGCGTTGCATATCCTCGACGGTCAGGTCCTCGGCGCTGCGGATTGGAACCATCGCGCGCATCCTGTCAGCGTTGGCGTCTGTTATCACCAGAACCGGGACATCCGACACCGTCAGCTGAAAACCGGGGCCGCGCGGCTGGGCCTCGGGGTCCAGGGCGAAAATGATCTTGCCCAGACGCTCATAGGTCATGGGCGGCTCTGCCTCCTGCGCGGCCAGGCCTCCGGCCAGGAAAATCACGAAAAGGGCTAGTCGGATCATGGTGTCGCTCCTGCGGGTTGCTTTTCAACCATAAGAACCCGCCCTCACACTGACCACACAAAGCTTAGTGAAGAGTATTTCCAGATCAGCCGCAGCTTTGAACGATCTGCAAAGTTTACCGTCTTTTTGGACATAGCTCGTTCAGAACCATACATCTACGTTTGTTTCAGCGGCTGCCACACAGGTCGCCCCGAAGCTGAACACGGAAGGAAATGCAATGAAATCTCTGGTCCTGACCACCCTGATCGCAACCCTGCCTCTGATCGCCGCCCCGGCTTTCGCAGCAGATGAGATCAACGTCTCAAGCGGTATCTCGGCCGCGGGCGCGCCATTGGCGGCGCATGGCGCCGATCTGGTGGCACTGGTCAATGACGGTAATCCCGTCGGCGGCGTTGCCACCCACTCTGCAACTTATGACGGCGCATCCTATTACTTTGCCAGCGCCGCGAACCGCGAAGCGTTCGAGGCCAACCCCACCGCCTATCTGCCACAGCATGGCGGGTTCTGCTCGTTCGGGGTGTCGGTCGGCAAGAAATTCGACGGCGACCCGGATCAGTATCTGATCGCGGATGGCAAACTGTATCTGTTCCTGAACGCCGAAACCCGTGCGGCTTTCTTGAAGGATGTAGCAGGTACGTCGAAAACCGCTGATAGCCAGTGGTCAGAAATCAAAAGCGTCGCTGCTGGCGAGCTGTGATCCACCCCGATTGCCTGCGGCGTTACGACGTCGCGGGCAGTTTTTCAGCAATAAACGCCACGGCTTTCGCCAAAGCGTCCTCGATACTCAGGTCCGATGTATCCAGCAAGACGGCGTCATCCGCGGGTTTCATCGGCGCGGTACTGCGTTCTGCGTCCCGAACATCCCGCTCGCGAACATCGGTCAGCACCTGATCGGGGGTCACGTCGGCCCCTTTGGCGCTTAATTCCAGATAACGGCGTTCTGCCCGAACTTCCGAACTGGCCGTGACAAACAGTTTCACTTCGGCATTGGGGCAAATGACCGTGCCAATGTCACGACCGTCCAGAACCGCCCCGCCCGCGCGACAGGCAAAGCTGCGCTGAAAATCAATCAAGGCTGCGCGAACTTCGGGAATTACGGCAACTTTTGACGCAGATTGCGCAATCTCAGCAGTTCGCAAATCGCCTCGCGCCAATTCTTCAGCCGTCAATGCCTTTGCTGCAGCAATGGGTGCCATGCCCTCCAACGTGCGACGACCGACTGCCCGATACAAAAGACCTGTATCGAGATGCGCAAATCCGAAATGTGCGGCAACCCCTTTTGAGATTGTGCCCTTGCCCGCCGCCGCAGGCCCATCAATGGCGACGGTAAAGCTCATGCCCGTTCGACCCTGGCACCCAGCGAGGCCATCAGCGGTTCAAAGATTGGGAACGACGTTGCAATCGGGCCGCCATCATCGACAGAAACCGGTGCTTTTGCCCCCATACCCATCACCATAAAGGACATGGCGATGCGGTGATCCAGAAAGCTTTCGCAGGTGCCGCCACCGGGGACATTGCCGATGCCCAGCCCGTCGACCGACCACCATTCCTCGCCCTCATCCACGGTCACGCCATTGGCGCGAAGTCCGCGCGCCATGGCGTCGATGCGGTCGCTTTCCTTGACGCGCAGCTCTTTCACGCCGCCCATCATCGTGGTGCCGGTCGCATTGGCAGCCACCACCGACAGCACCGGGTATTCGTCGATCATCGAGGCCGCGCGTTCCGGCGGCACATTGATCCCCTTCATGTTGGGCGAATATTTCGCGCGCAGGTCTGCGACCGGCTCGCCCCCTTCCTCACGCTCATTCTCATAGGTCAGGTCCGCGCCCATTTCGCGCAGGGTGGTGAACAGCCCCGCACGGGTCGGGTTCAGGCCGATCCCCGGCACCAGAACGTCCGATCCGGGCGTGAGCAGCGCCGCACAGACCGGAAACGCCGCGCTGGAGGGATCGCGAGGAACGGCGATGACCTGCGGTTTCAATTCAGGACGGCCGGTCAGGGTGATCACCCGGCCCTCATCCGTGTCTTCAACTGTAATTTCAGCGCCAAACCCGACCAGCATCCGTTCGGAATGATCCCGGGTGGCTTCTTTTTCGATCACCACCGTTTTGCCGGGCGCGTTCAGTCCCGCCAGCAGCACCGCGGATTTCACCTGTGCCGATGGCACCGGCACTTCATAGCGAACCGGAACCGGCTCGGCCGCGCCCACGATGGTCATCGGCAAGCGCCCACCGGAACGGCCCACGGATTGCGTGCCAAACAGCGCCAGCGGATCGGTCACCCGCGCCATCGGACGTTTGTTCAGGCTGGCATCGCCCGTGAACGTCGCCGAGATCGGAGAAGTCGCCATCGCGCCCATGATCAGCCGCACACCAGTGCCCGAGTTGCCACAGTCGATCACCTGATCCGGTTCGGCAAACCCGCCGACACCCACGCCGTGCACGGTCCATTCGCCGTTGCCGTGATCCGTCACCTCGGCCCCAAAGGCGCGCATGGCCTTGGCGGTGTCAAGAACGTCTTCGCCCTCAAGCAAGCCCGAGATCTTTGTCTCACCCACCGCCATCGCGCCAAGGATCAGCGACCGGTGCGAGATTGACTTGTCACCGGGCACCTCAGCGGTACCGGTCAGCGGGCCGCAGGGATGCGAGGTCATCGGGATGGGCGTGCCGTGTCCGGACATGGGGGCTCCTTTTGCGCTATCAGTCCTAGGCCGATTAGCGAATTGGGGCCGTTTGGTCCAGCCGCAATCAGCCTTTGCGGCGGAAGGTCAGGTAATGTGGCGTCCGACCTTCGCGCAGGGCTTTTTGTTCATAGCGGGTGGAAATCCAGTCATCCCACGGCTCGCGCCAGTCTGCGGGGTGCTTGGCCAGCCATTCGAACCCCGCGCGCGGCACTTCTTCCAGCGTCTGGCGGACATAGTCGGGAATGTCGGTGGCCACCCGGAAAATCGACCCCGGTTTCAGGGCACGGGCCAAAGGCTCCAGATGCTCGGGCGTTACAAAGCGGCGGCGGTGGTGTCGCGTTTTGGGCCAGGGATCGGGGTACAGTAGAAACGCGCGCGAAATGCTGGCCTCGGGCAGAACGTCGAAAAGATCACGCACATCGTTGGGATGAACGGCCAAATTTTCGACCCCTGCTTTGCGGATTTTACCCAACAACATGGCAACGCCGTTGATATAAGGCTCGGCCCCGATGATGCCGATATCGGGGTTGCTTGCGGCCTGATGCACCAGATGCTCACCACCGCCAAAACCAATCTCAAGCCAAACATCCTTGCCACCGAACAGGGTGTCCAGGTCCAGCGGATTGCGTTCCGGGTTGGATTCCCAATCGACAGCACCCGGCGACAGGGCGTCGAGGTCTTCGTTCAGATACGTCTTCTGGCTGGGCTTGAGGGTCTTGCCCTTGAAGCGGCCATAGAAGTTTCTGCGGGGGCGTTGTGGTGTCTGGGTGCTCATGGCGGTGCCCATACTGCGCGGGTCGCAGTGTTGCAACCCCAGCGCCGGATCGAAAAAGCGCGCCAGGATCGGCGCGCTTTGTTTGTTTTCGGTTCAGACCGCCGCTTTCAGTGCGTTGGCCAGATCGGTGCGTTCCCAGCTGAACCCACCATCGGCGTCCGGCTCACGGCCAAAGTGGCCATAAGCAGCGGTGCGCTGATAGATCGGTTTATTCAGCTCCAGATGCTGACGAATGCCACGCGGGGTCAGGTCCATCACCTGACCGACGGCATTTTCGATCCGCGCGTCTGCAACCTGACCGGTGCCATGGGTATCGGCATAAATCGACAGCGGCTTGGACACACCAATCGCATAGCTCAGCTGGATGGTGCAGCGTTCAGCCATACCAGACGCGACCACGTTTTTGGCCAGATAGCGCGCGGCATAGGCGGCCGAACGGTCCACCTTGGTCGGATCTTTGCCCGAAAACGCACCGCCACCATGCGGCGCGGCACCGCCATAGGTGTCCACGATGATCTTACGGCCTGTCAGGCCAGCATCGCCATCGGGGCCGCCGATAACGAACTTGCCGGTCGGGTTGACGTGCCATTCGGTCTCGGCCGTCAGCCACCCTTCGGGCAGGGATTCGGTGATATAAGGCTCGACGATGGCGCGGATGTCGTTCGAGGTTAGCGCTTCGTCCAGATGCTGTGTCGACAACACGATCGAGCTGACGCCGACCGGCTTGCCATCACGGTAAATGACCGACAGCTGGGATTTCGCATCCGGGCCAAGCGCGGGTTCGGTGCCGTTTTTGCGCACCTCTGCCAGACGGCGCAGAATTGCGTGCGAATACTGGATCGGGGCGGGCATCAGCGCCGGCGTCTCGGTGGTGGCATAGCCGAACATGATGCCCTGATCGCCAGCACCCTCATCCTTGTCGCCCGAGGCATCCACGCCCTGTGCGATATGTGCGGATTGTTCGTGTAGCAGGTTTGTTACTTCAACCGTTTCGTGGTGGAACTTGTCCTGCTCATAGCCGATATCCTTGATACAGGCGCGCGTGATCTCATCAATGCGGCCCATATAGTCGTGCAGCTTTTCCTGATCAGACAGACCTACTTCGCCACCAATGACAACACGATCGGTCGTGGCAAAGGTTTCGCACGCCACGCGCGCTTCGGGTTCTTCGTTCAGAAATGCGTCAAGCACGGCATCCGAGATACGGTCGCAAACCTTATCCGGGTGCCCTTCGGAAACGGACTCCGAAGTGAAGGTGTAGTTCTTTCGGGACATGAAAGTGCTCCATTAAGATTTCCCCACCACGTCAGGAAGCCGTTGTGACAGGCATTCGATGGGATACGACCACAGATGCACAGGGTCAATTGGTATTTACGCGTGTTTCCGTCGGGCGTTGCGCCATAGCAGCGCAACCAAAGCGGACAGAAACAGGATCACCGGCACATCGCCCATCCGGGAATACACAGTGGCCGCAAGCGGCATGGGCAGCTTTGCGTCGACAAACCCCGCCTTGCCCAGAGGCAGCGCATCCGTGACTTGGCCCAAGGGATCAATCATCGCCGACACCCCTGTGTTGGCCGAGCGCATCATCGGCAATCCCTGCTCAATTGCCCGCATCTGCGCTTGCGCCAGATGCTGATAGGGGCCGGACCGGGTGCCAAACCACGCGTCATTGGTGATCTGCAACAGGAAATCCGCCCGACCCGGCGCAGACAAAACGTCCTGCGTAAACACGGCCTCGTAACAGATCAACGGCAGGGCCTTGCCCAGCTTTCCCGCATCCATCAACGCGGCCCCCGGCCCTGCGCTGAATCCGCTGCCTGTACTTGCCGCCATTCCGTAAATGCCAAACTGCGCCAACAGGTCGCCAAACGGAACATATTCGCCAAACGGGGCCAGATGGTGTTTGTCGTACAGCCCCTGCTGCTGGCCGTCCTCATCCAGATAGATCATCGAGTTATAAATGCGTGGGCCATCGCCGCGCCGAATACCCAGAAAAACCGGCACCCCCTGTGCCGCCTCGGATATTACGTCCAGATAGGGTTGTGCGCCGCCCAACCATGCAATCACCGCAGTCTCGGGCCAGACAATCAGGTCGGGTCGTGGCGTGGCGGCGGTAAACTCGATCTGACGCGCAAAAAACAACGACGCGTAATCCAGGTCCCATTTTTGGTGCTGGGGCGCGTTGGGCTGAACCAGCCGAACAACATGATCGGTTGCAACAACGGTCGGGCGCGCGGCTGCATAGCCAAGCACCAGAACAACGCTGCCCACTGTAAGGGCGGAAGCCGCAGCAAACCCACCGCGCTGCGCCAGCGCTGCCCCCAAGGGGAACGTTGCCAATAGGGTCAGAGCGCCCAGACCATAAGGCCCAACCAACGACAAAAGCTGTGCCGCCGAAGTTTCCACCCAGATTTGCGCAAACCCAGCCCAGGGGAAACCGGTCAGAACATACCCCCGGGCACATTCCGCCAGCGACAGGGTCACGGCCAGAAACACGGCCTGCCTGACCGCCTGACTGCCGGGTCGGCGTACAACCCAGAACGCAAAGGCCCAGAACAGGGCCAAACCGCCCGCCATGAAGATCAGGGCAAATGGTGCCATCCACGCGTGCCGCTCTGCGTCGACAAGAAACGGTTCGATGATCCAACTCAGCGCATTGGCGAAGTAGCCGGTGCCGAAAGCCCACCCCAACCACGCCGCGCGCGCGCGGGTTTCGGTCGTCAGAAACAAGGGGGCAAGAAGCACCAACGCCACCAGCGAAACGGCCCACAAGCCATAAGGTGCCAGGCCAAAAGCCACCAACGCGCCAAGAACGGCTGTCAGCGCAAACCGCAGCCAAAAGGGCCAGCCCTGAGCAGGGTTCATGCAGTAATATCCGGCAACATGACGCGCAGCCGCTTGATCCGGCGCGGATCGGCGTCGATCACTTCGAACTCGGGGCCTTCGGGATGCAAGACAACCTCACCCCGTGCGGGCACACGACCCGACAGCATGAAGACCAGACCGCCAAGCGTGTCGATCTCTTCCTCGTCCACGTCCTCGTGACTTGTCAGTGAACGCCCGATCTCAACCTCGAACTCCTCAAGCGGGACGCGGGCCTGCACGATGTAACACCCGGGCTTTTCTTGAACCCAAAGCTGGCTTTCATCGGCATCATGCTCATCAGCGATTTCACCCACGACCTGTTCGATCAGATCCTCGATGGTCAGCAGCCCATCAACACCGCCGTATTCATCAATCACCAGCGCCATGTGGCGCCGCTCAGTCTGCATTTTGGTCAGCAGTACACCGATCGGCATCGAAGGCGGCACAAACAGCAGAGTCCGCAGCATCGACACCAAATCAAATTCCGAAGTTTTGCCGTTGAACCCGTGGGTCAGGGCAAAATCCTTGAGGTGAACAAAGCCCAATGGCGTATCAAGCGTGCCCTCATAGACCGGAATCCGGGACAGACCGCTGTCGCGAAACAGCTGTGCCAGCTCATCCTTGGTGATGGTTGACGAAACGGACACGATTTCAGCGGTTGGAATGGCGACGTCTTCAACCCGCATTCGCCGCAAGTTGATCATGCCCCTTGGCTGAACCTTGTCGACCTCATGCCCGTTGGACAATTCGGTCGAATCGTCGCTCTGCGTCGAGAACGCGTCCACAAGTCGAGAAAAAAACCCGCTTCTCTCTTCAATCTTATCACTGCTGTCCTTTGGTTGCGCGCTTTGCGCCGCCATAGAACTGCCGTCTGTATCGCCCATTAATCCGTTCCAAATAATGGCCCTAAAGGCCCGTGCTATTCATTATATGGGTCATCTATACCCAGTTTGCCAAGTATATCGACTTCGACCGCTTCCATCAAAGTGGCGTCCGGGTCACGGATGTGATCGTAACCCAGCAAATGCAACACTCCGTGAATGATCAGATGCGTGACATGATCGTCCATAGCCTTGCCTGCCTGTGATGCCTCACGCAGGCAAGTGTCGTAGGAAATCGCGATGTCACCCAGCACGATTTCGCCCATGAAATCCGGTGCTGGGCTGGCAGGATTCGCACCCGGGGTGTCAGCGGCCAAATCCTCGGCTGGCCAGCTGAGGACATTGGTTGGCGCAGATTTCTCACGAAATTCGGAATTCAGTTCAGCAATCCGGGTGTCATCACAGCCCAACACGCTGACTTCGCACAGATCAGAATCCAATCCGCAGCGATCAAGCACAGCCTGTATGGCGCGCGATGCCAGCGCCTCCAACCCGTGCCAGCGCGGGTCTTCTACCGTCAATTCCAAGTTCATTTCACCTTGCCCAACCAAGGCCCGGTCGTTCAACCTGTCCCACGGCCCACGTCGGCCTCATACGCCTCAATAATGGCGGCGACAAGCGGGTGACGTACCACGTCCTTCGAGGTGAAATAGTTGAAGCTGATGTTCGAAATCGTATTCAGCAAGCGCTCGGCATCAGCCAGACCCGATGGCACCCCGCGCGGCAGGTCCACCTGCGACCGGTCACCGGTGATCACCATGCGGCTGCCTTCGCCCAGACGGGTCAGGAACATCTTCATCTGCATGGTCGTGGCGTTCTGCGCCTCATCCAGAACGACAAACGCATTGGCCAGTGTTCGCCCGCGCATGAAGGCCAGCGGCGCAATTTCTATTCGCTTTTCCTCGATCAGCTTGGCCAGTTGTTTACCCGGAAGAAAATCATTCAGCGCGTCATAAAGCGGCTGCATATATGGATCGACCTTGTCCTTCATGTCGCCTGGCAGATAACCCAGTTTTTCACCGGCTTCGACCGCAGGACGGCTGAGGATGATCCGATCCACATGCCCGCCGATGAACATCGACACGCCAACGGCCACGGCCAGATAGGTCTTACCGGTGCCTGCAGGACCAATCCCAAAGGCCAGCTCATTGTTGAACAGCGACTGGACATAAGCCTTTTGCGCGTCTGTGCGCGGCTCGACCAGTTTCTTACGGGTTTTGATTTCGACCGTGCCGCCCTTGAACATTTCAAGCTGGTCGCCGTCGCGGCTGCCGGTTCCGGATTCTGAACCGCCCATCCGCAATTCGCGATCCACATCGGCTGATTCCACGTCGCGACCGCCTTCCAAACGCGAATAAAGCGCCTGAAGAACTTCGAGAGCCTGCTTTTGGCTATCCTCATCCCCCATGACGACAAGCTGATTGCCGCGCCGCACGATCTGAACGGACAGTTTTTGTTCAATATCCGCAAGATTGCGGTCATATTCGCCGCAAAGGTCAATCAACAAACGGTTGTCAGGGAATTCAATAAATGCCTCACGCTGGGGCATCTCGTCTTGCGGTGGGGTCAGGGCACCGATGGCCAATCCGCTCTCCTGTCTTGGCGTTTCACCCTGAGCGTAGACAACAAATCTTGGTGGGCGCAAGCCACAGTTTCAAATTTTCCACAACGAATGGTAAAACCGCCGACGGTATGGGGTATCGAGCATTGAAACCCTTATCAGTCATAGCCTGAGCACGCGCCGCCTAGAACGTGTAATTCAAGCCAAATCTCAGCCCGCGAAAGCGCGGTGTGGATTTTGTCGAGAACCCGCTGTCAAACTCTATTTCTTCAGATTTGAACTGAACGTATTCAAATTCGCCCGTAATCGACCAGTTTTCGCTCAGGCTGTGTTCCGCCCCTATGCTGGCCGAAAACCCCGACCGATGGCCGCTGTCTTCAAACTCCAGGGCTGCTGTCCCAAGGGACAGGTTGTTTGTTGTCTTAACTTCACCGCGCACATATCCAACAGAAACAAAATACAACACCGTGCCGCTTTTGTTGGTCAGACCGTTGCGAAACCGAAGCGAGAGAATATCAGAAATTTCAGATTCGCCATTGACGGTTACAGGGCCAATCTGTCTTGAGACTTCGTCGTCCAGCGTGCTGAAATCATATCCGACCTCGAACCCATAAACATAGTCGCGCCCGATGCTGGTCGGCACAACACCTCGCCAGCCACCGCGAATCCCGCCATAGCTGCCGCGCAGATCCAACTCACCAATTTCAACACTGCCTGCAGGTGTAGTCAGCCCGAACCTGTCCGTGCCTCCGGTTGCGTATCCACCGGACAATCCCAGGTAAAAGGCGCTGACGTCGCTGCCGAACCGTTTCGGAATGGTGACTGGTGGATCTGAAATGCCCTGATCCAGATTTCCTGCGACCGTCGCGCCGGAAAACAGGCACATCATCAGCCCTGTCGACAAGGCAAACTTAAAACTCGGTCCAAAGTAACGCTTCAGGATATTCACTCGCAACCTCCATCGTCCCAACCCGATTGTCGGGCCAGCACAGATCTGGATCTTCGGCAACTTCTAACCATAGCCTCCGAAAAAACTTGGCTTTTTTCGGAACATATATCCCTGTTGTAAATCAAGGGTTAAATTTGGAAACAAATGCTGACTATGGCATCTAAACAGCACTTTTTGGTGGTATCAGACCAGAATTCCCGCCAAAGAATTCGCGCCCGAACCCGTAATTTCTACGGCTCGCAACTCACCTATCGCCACATCGGCGTCCGATACGTGGACCGAGTGCAGATACTCGGACTTTCCGACCATTTGCCCCGGTAGGCGGCCGGTTTTCTCGAACAGAACGCGCACCTTTCGGCCGACCATGTCATCCTGAATTTCGCGCTGGTGCTGGGTGATCAGGGCTTGCAGGCGTTGCAGTCGCTCGTCCGCCGCCGCGGGATCGACCTGGGGTCTTTCTGCCGCAGGTGTTCCGGGGCGCGTCGAATACTTGAACGAATAAGCGTAGCCATATTTGACCTGTTCCACCAAATCCATGGTGGCCTGAAAATCCTCGTCGGTTTCTTCGGGGAAACCGACGATGAAATCACCAGACATCACAATATCGGGACGTGCGGCGCGGATACGTTCGATCAGGCGCAGATAGCTTTCAGCCGTGTGGCTGCGGTTCATACGTTTGAGGATTCGGTCCGAACCCGATTGCACCGGCAGATGCAGATAGGGCATTAGCTTGTCACAAGTTCCATGCGCCTCGATCAGATCATCGGCCATGTCGTTGGGGTGCGAGGTGGTGAACCGGATACGCTCCAACCCATCGACCTTGTTCAACTCCCAGATCAGACCGGCCAGCGTCATATCGCCATTCGGACCGGCCCCGTGATAGGCGTTGACGTTCTGTCCCAGCAAGGTGATCTCGCGCACGCCGCGTTCTACCAGATCCTGCGCCTCTCGTACGATGCGATCGGCGGGGCGGCTGACCTCGGCGCCACGTGTATAAGGCACAACGCAGAATGCGCAGAACTTGTCACAGCCTTCCTGAACCGTCAGAAACGCCGTCGGACCACGCTTGGCCTTGGGGCGGTTTTTCAGCTTTTCGAATTTATCCTCTTCGGGGAAGTCGGTATCCAGCGCCTTCGCGCCGTTGCGCGTTTTCGCCTCCATCTCGGGCAGGCGGTGATAGCTTTGCGGCCCGACAACCAGATCGACCAGAGGCTGACGACGCATGATTTCTTCGCCCTCGGCCTGCGCGACGCAACCAGCAACGCCAATCTTGAGATCGGGCTTTTCCGCCTTCAACCCTTTGAACCGGCCAAGCTCGGAATATACTTTTTCCGCTGCCTTTTCCCGGATATGGCAGGTGTTGAGCAGGATCATATCCGCATCATCGGGGCTTTTGGTTTCGACATAGCCCTGACCACCCAACGTTTCGGCCATACGCTCGCTATCGTAGACGTTCATCTGGCAACCATAGGTCTTGATGTACAGCTTTTTGGGTTCTGACATGAAAACGGCCTTTGCATTCGCGGGATCGGCGTCGTCTATACCCAACGAACGCCGCTTGCAATGCCGACGCGATTACCCGATTTTGGCCGGAAACTCCAGCAAGGCGATATCAGGCAGGCAATGCAGTACGACTCTCTCACCTCTTTCCTGAACTCCGGCCATAGCGCCCTTTCAAAAGGGCCCGTTGCCCTGGTCTTTGCCGAGGATAATGTTGAAATCAACGGCACCATCCGGCACCATCTGAATCTGGGGTTCAAAACCCTTGTTGCATTCATGCCACCAGAATTCCCGCTGGATCCAGAGCTTTCGGATCGCATCCACCGTGTCGACCTGACCTGCGCACCGCACACCGCGGTGTTCGATACGATCAACAAAGTCATTCAGGCCACGCCGGGTATCTGGATGTATTACTGCTACAATGCCGAGTATCTGTTCTTTCCGTTCTGCGAGACCCGCACAATCGGCGAGATGCTGGCCTTCCACACCGAAGAACGCCGGGATGCAATGCTGTGCCATGTCGTCGATCTGTACGCCGAGGATCTGGTCGCGTTCCCCAATGGCGTCGCACCGGATCGCGCGATGCTGGACGGGACCGGATATTATGCGCAAGACCGGCACGACGCCGAAAAGCGCCCTGTGGAACGTCAGTTGGACATGTCCGGCGGCCTGCGCTGGCGTTTCGAGGATCACATCCCCAATGAACGTCGGCGCATTGACCGCATCGCCCTGTTCAGATCACAAAAAACGCTGCAACTGCAGTCCAATCACACCTTCAACGAGGCGGAATACAATACCTATTCCTGCCCATGGCATCACAACATGACAGCGGCCATCTGCTCTTTCCGCGCGGCCAAGGCGCTGAAGAGCAACGCGGGCTCGACGTTTGACATACCGACTTTTCGGTGGCGCAATTCTGTCGATTTTCAGTGGACGTCAAACCAGTTGCTTGATCTTGGGCTGATAGAATCGGGCCAGTGGTTCTGACCCGACCCGCAACTAGCCGCCCTGACGCGGCAGCAACATCGGGAACCAATCTTCGCGCAGACGCTGCCCGGGGGTCATATCATGACCCGGAAACGGCGGCGAGGTCCGGCCCGGGCGTTCAGCATAGCGCGCGTCATCCCCAACCAGGCGCAGCGAAAAGGCGCGGCGGCGGATTTCCGAGTGATTGCCCCGCGCGCCGTGAAGCGTCCGGTAATTGAAGGCGACTGCGTCACCCGGCTCCATCTCGAATTCCACAACCTTCATGCCCTCGGCATCCGGGTCGGGGACAGGGATGTACTGGCCTTGGTCCGGAAAGAAGCCCTGCTCTGACACCCACCGGGTCGGAAGAACCTCTTTCTCCCATCGGTGTGATCCGGCGACACAGCGCAATGTGGCCTGCGTCACGGGGTCCAGCGGCGACCAGAAGCTGATCGTTTGGTGCCCCTCGACAAAATAGTAAGGCCCGTCCTGATGCCAGGGCGTTGCCATCGACGTGCCCGGTTCTTTGACCAGCACGTGATCGTGAAACATCTGGACGGTCTGCGACTGCATCAGGTCCGCCGCAACCTCGGCCACCGGTGAATTGTGAATCACGTCCTGAAACTGCGGAATCCGGGACCAATTGCAGTAATCATCAAAGAACAACCCGGTTTCACCCTGCTTGCTGTTGTCCGACGCATATGGCCCCGGGTCTGCCATGTTTGCGGCGACACCATCGCGCAGGGCCTCAACATGATCGGCAAACAAGCCCTTGATCAGGACCACGCCGTCGTCCTGATAGGCATCAATCATCTCTTGTGAAACCAGGGGGTGCGTCATGTTTGTCTCCGTTGCGTTGATGGGATGGACTGTGCATGACCGAACCCTCTGTTCAAATCATATCTTTCAAAGCTAGTCTTAATTTTATGTTATATCTTTCCTTGCGCCAGTATGAATATGTCTGTTCGATCGGGCAGCACGGCAGCCTTTCGGCTGCGGCACAGCACCTGAATGTCTCTCAACCGGCACTGTCAAACGCCCTGACGCGGGTCGAATCGCGCTTGGGTTACCCGCTGTTCGCCCGCAAACGCGGTTCGGCAATGACGCTGACACCCCAAGGCCGCAGCTTCATCGAACAGGCGGAATCGCTGTTGGTCAACGCCGCCCGCCTTGAGAACACGGATCAGACCGGATCAGGAAAAGCCCAACTGCGGCTGGGGTGCTTTGTCGATCTGGCCCCTTTCCTGCTGGCCAGAACGCTGCACCTGTTGCACGACGCAATGCCGGATGTACCCGTCTCGTACCGTGTTGACGGGTTCGAGGGGCTGATTTCCGGCCTGATTGATGGCCAGCTTGATCTGGCCCTGACCTACGGCCTGAGCATGGATGCCACGTTTACCCGGCACATCCTGTTTACCAGCACTCCGAACGCGATCCTGTCACCCGATCATCCCCTGGCCCATGCCCGGACGGTTTCATTGCAGGATCTGGCCGCCCATAAGCTGATCCTGTCAAACGAGGGGCTTTCAGCGCAACACATGCTGGGGCTTTTCCGACAGGCCGGACTGAACCCCAAAGTCGCCCACCGGGCGGCAACACTGGAGATTCAGCGCAGTCTGGCCGCACATGGCGAAGGGGTTGCCATCAGTTATGCCAGCCCTCCGATGGATATCAGCTATGACGGAATGCCCCTGCTCAGCCTGCCTGTATCGAATCCGATCGCAGCCGAACCCGTGGTTTTGGCCCGACACGGCACAGGCCCCGCTGATTCACAAACCGCCAGCGCGGAACGCGTTCTCAACCAGTTGATGACGTGAGGTAATTTACTTTTTGCGCAGCCGGATAACCACATCGACCGATGCGATTTCGACCCCTTCGGGGGCCTCGGGCAGGCGGTGAATCACCAATTGCTCAGACGGCGCATCGCTCAGGCGGCCCTCATCCTCCCAGAAGAAATGGGGGTGGTCATGGGTATTGGTGTCGAAATAGCTTTTCGATCCGTCCACCGTGATTTCCTGCAAAACGCCAGCGTCGCAGAAGGCGCGCAATGTGTTGTAAACCGTTGCCAAAGATACGGCATCGCCGTTCTTTTTAGCGGCTTCAAACAGGCTTTCCGCCGTGACATGGCGATGCCGCCCGTCCCCCACCAGCAGTTCGGCCAGGGCCACGCGCTGACGCGTCGGGCGTAATCCGGCGTGAACCAACCAATTTGTGGCTATGCTCTGGCTTTGCGGTGTCATGTATCCGAGACCTGTTTGTTGCTGACCTATATATAAGTGGTCCCACCAGGTAATTTCAAATGAAATTCATTCGCAAAGAATGTGATAAGCACAACATGATGTGGGCCGCCGCTCTTGCAGGACCTTGCAAACGGGTGCTAGACGAGGCCAGATATAACGAACGGACCCCTGGCAGGAGAGGCGGCAAGAATGGCCCAATTCCCGAGCAGCTTTGACAAGGACGATCTGCTGAAATGCGCCCGTGGCGAATTATTCGGCCCCGGAAACGCGCAATTGCCCGCCCCACCGATGCTGATGATGGACCGGATCACCGACATATCGGGCGATGGCGGCGCGCATGGCAAAGGTCACGTTTTGGCCGAATTCGACATCACTCCGGACCTTTGGTTCTTTGATTGCCACTTTCCCGGCAATCCGATCATGCCCGGCTGTCTGGGGCTGGACGGCCTGTGGCAACTGACCGGGTTCAACCTGGGCTGGCGCGGCTGGCAGGGGCGCGGCATGGCCGTCGGCGTAGGTGAGGTCAAGCTGACCGGCATGGTACGCCCGGACCGCAAGATGCTGACCTACAAGATCGACTTCAAGAAAGCGATCCAGACCCGCCGTCTGACCATGGGTGTGGCAGATGGCATCGTCGAAGCCGATGGTGAGATGATTTACGACGTCAAGGACATGAAAGTCGTTCTGTCCGAAGCCTGAGCCTGACCGGCCCGAAATAAGGAGCACGCACATGCGTCGAGTAGTTGTCACCGGTTTGGGGGTTGTCTCCTCCATCGGGAACAATGCCCAAGAGGTTCTGGCCTCACTCAAAGCCGGGAAATCCGGTATTGAGGCCAATGAACAGATGGTCGAACACGGGTTTCGCAGCCAGATCGCCGGGTCGCTGAAAATCGACGTGGCAGAGCATGTGGACAAACGCACACTGCGCTTTATGGGGCCGGGCGCGGCCTATGCGCATATCGCCATGAGCCAGGCAATCGCCGATTCCGGTCTGACCGAAGATCAGGTCGTAAACCCACGCACCGGTCTGGTGGCCGGTTCGGGCGGCCCGTCGACCAGCGCGATGCTGACGGCGCATCAGACCGTTCTGAAAAACGGCGCGACCAAGCGGATCGGGCCTTTTGCCGTTCCGAAATGCATGTGTTCGACGATTTCCGCAAACCTTGCGACAGCGTTCAAGATCAAGGGCATCAACTATTCGATCACGTCGGCCTGCTCGACCTCACTACATTGCATCGGCAATGCCGCGGAACAGATCATGCTGGGCAAGCAGGACGTCATGTTCGCCGGTGGCGGCGAAGAACTGGACTGGACGCTGTCCTGCCTGTTCGACGCGATGGGCGCGATGTCTTCGAAATACAACGACACGCCCCAGAAGGCCTCGCGCGCGTTCGATCAAAACCGCGACGGTTTCGTGATCTCGGGCGGCGGCGGAATCGTCGTTCTTGAAGATCTGGACCATGCCCTGGCCCGCGGTGCGAAAATCTATGCCGAAGTGACCGGTTACGCGGCAACGTCGGATGGCCATGACATGGTGGCGCCTTCCGGCGAAGGTGGCGAGCGCGCGATGCGTCTGGCCCTGGCAACCATGCCCGAAGGGCGCAAGGTTGACTATATCAACGCTCACGGCACCTCGACCCCGGTCGGAGATGTGGGCGAAGTCGAGGCCGTTCGCCGTATTTTCGGCGAGGGCAGCGTCCCGCCGATTTCATCGACCAAGTCGATGACCGGCCACGCACAAGGCGCGGCAGGTGCGCTTGAGACGATTTTCTGTCTGCTGATGTTGCATCATGACTTCATTACGCCGTCAATCAATGTCGACACGCTTGCCGAAGGCATCCAGCCCGGTGAAATTGCAACGCAAGTTGTTGAAAATGCAGGTTTGGACAGTGTCATGACCAACAGCTTCGGCTTTGGTGGCACAAACGGGTCCATGGTTCTGTCCAAGTATAACGGGTGAAAATGATGTCGGATCTTCTTAAGGGCAAGCGCGGCCTGATCATGGGCGTGGCCAATGACCGCTCGATTGCGTGGGGTATTGCCAAAGCCATGCATGAGGCCGGTGCCGAGCTGGCATTCACCTATCAGGGTGAGGCATTCGGCAAACGGCTTGAGCCGCTGGCCGAAAGCCTTGGCAGCGATTTCATGGTAGATGCAGATGTCACAGACGACGCCTCGCTGGATCGCGCGTTCGAGGAACTGGGCGCGCGCTGGCCGACGATTGACTTCGTGGTTCACGCCATCGCCTATTCGGACAAGTCCGAACTGACAGGCCGGTTTCTGAACACCACCCGGGCGAACTTCAAACACTCAATGGACGTCTCAGCCTATTCCTTTATCGAGGTCGCCCGCCGGGCCTATCCTCTGATGAAGGACAACGGTGGCACCCTGATGACAATGACCTATCAGGGGTCGAACCGGGTTGTGCCGAACTACAATGTCATGGGTGTGGCAAAGGCCGCGCTGGAATCGGCCACGCGCTATCTGGCCAATGATCTTGGCCCCGAAGGCATCCGCGTCAATGCGATCTCGCCCGGGCCCATGAAAACGCTGGCGGGTGCAGCCATTGGTGGCGCGCGCAAGACCTATAAGTTCTGCGATCAGAACGCCCCGATGCGCTCGAACGCCACGCTTGAGGCAGTCGGCGGAACAGCGGTTTACCTTGCCTCTGACGCAGGTGCGTGCACGTCGGGTGAAATCATCCGGGTCGATGGCGGCTTTCACGTTCTGGGTATGCCGCAGCCTGACGCTATGTGACCATTTCTTTCCCTGCCGGTGCCAAGATTTGACCATCTTTCACCGGCAGGGATAACGGTATGAGCAAAGCTGACCAAATCATCGCAAGCAATACGCGCGCTGCCCGACGCAAATCGGGCTTTCTGGGCCAACGTGGCCGGATCGCGTTACTGACCCTGACCATTCTGTTGATCCTGTTTGTGTTTTTCACACAACCAGATGTGCGTACGGCCCTTGAATCCAAGGTCAGCCTGTTTTCAGGCTAACCCGGCTTTTGGCATCGGGTCCGTCAGTTGACGGATACGACCTCAATCTCGAAAATCAGATCCTGCCCCGCCAACGGGTGGTTTGCATCCAATGTGACTGTTGCGTCATTCGCTTCGATCACAGTCACCGGCATGGCCTGCCCGTCCGGCGTTTGCATCTGCAACTGGGTGCCGGGCTCAAGCGGGATGTCGTCGGGAATGCCTTCGCGCGGAATATCCTGACGCATTGCCGGGTTGATCGGACCATAAGCATCCTGACAGGCAATCTCGACCCGCTTTTTTTCACCAGCACCCAGGCCCGGCATGGCCGAATCCAATCCGGGGATGATCTGGCCAGAGCCGACCACGAATTCCAGCGGATCGCGTCCCTCGGAACTGTCGAAAACCTTCCCGTCCAGCAGGGTCCCGGTATAGTGGATGCGAACCGTGTCGCCTTGTTTGATTGCCGTCATTTGTGGCCTCCGACCTTAGGGAAAATAAAGGCCCGAGCGTAGGGGATGACACGGTATTGTAAACCCATAGCCCTTTTTCCCCCGCGTCTCTTGTGCCAACCTGCGCCCAACCGTTGGAGGGGAGAATTCATGCAAATCACAACTTGCGTTTTCGATGCATATGGCACGCTGTTCGACGTCGCCGCCGCCGCACGTCAAGCCGCAGCCGAACCCGGCTTTGAGGCCCTGCAAAACAAATGGCCGGAACTGGCCAATCATTGGCGGCTGAAACAGCTGCAATACACATGGCTTCGGGCGGTGACAGATGCCCACACGGACTTTTGGGACGTGACGCAAGACGGGCTGGACTGGGCGCTTGAGGCTACCGGGCTGGACGGCGATGCAGCCCTGCGCCAGCGCCTGCTGGATCTGTATTGGGAATTGCAGGCCTACCCCGAGGTGCCCGAAATGCTGGCTGCCCTGAAAGCCGGTGGCCTGCAAACGGCGATTTTGTCGAACGGGTCCCTGCCGATGCTGGATGGGGCGGTGCAATCCGCAGGTATCGGCGCGCTGTTGGATGATGTGCTTTCGGTCGAAAGCGTCGGCGTCTTCAAACCACATTCCCGCGTCTATGATCTGGTGCAGCAACGGTTCGGCTGCGCCCGCGACGAGGTTCTGTTCGTCAGCTCGAACGGTTGGGATGCGGCGGGGGCCAGCGGATATGGCTTCACCACCACTTGGGTCAACCGCGCGGGTGAACCGGTGGAGCGTTTGCCGTGGAAACCCGCCCAAATCCTGACCGATCTGACCACCATCCCCAAAATCGCGGGTCTTTGATGGCGTTTTTCACGACATCCGATTCCAAACGCATTTACTATCAGGATACCGGGTCCGGTATCGCGGTGCTTTGTCTGGCCGGGCTGACACGCAACAGCCAGGATTTCTCGTTTCTGGCGCCACATGTTGCCGATCTGCGCATGATTGCGATGGATTACCGCGGCCGTGGACAATCCGATTACGACCCCGATTTCACGAATTACAACATCATTCGCGAATCCCAGGATGCGATTGAATTGCTGGACCATTTGGGATTAGAGCGCGCGGTGGTTCTTGGCACCTCGCGCGGCGGTCTGATCGCGATGGCGCTGGCCACCAGCCACCCCGAACGGTTGTCCGGCGCGATCCTGAATGATGTGGGGCCGGTGATCGACCCTGCGGGCATAGCCAAGATCATGGACTATGTCGGCAACCAACCGGTATCCAGAACCTATGAAGACGCCGCAAAAGCCCTGCAACACGTGATGGGGCCTCAATTCCCCGGCGTTTCGCTCGACAGATGGCGGCTGCAGGCGGAAATCCAGTATGATCAAACGGATTATGGTCTGACCTTACGCTATGACCCGGCCTTGCGCACTGCGCTTTTGGAACAGGCCGCCGCCGGACCTGTTCCAGACATGTGGCCCTTTTTTGAGGCGTTGCGGGATATCCCCACAGGCGTCATTCGCGGCCAGAATTCGGATATTCTAAGCAATGAAACGCTGACCGAAATGCACGACCGCCACCCCGATCTTATGTCTGCCCAGGTGCCCGACCGTGGGCACGTCCCGTTTCTGGACGAGCCGCAATCGCTGACCCTTATTCGCAAGGTATTGGACACCGTATGAGCACATTGGAATTGATCGAAGCCGCCGCAACCCGGTTGCAGGGCCATGTCCGGGAAACGCCGATTCTGACCTCGCCTTTTCTGGACGAATTGGCGGGGCGCCGGGTGCTGGTGAAACCGGAATGCCTGCAACACACGGGCAGCTTCAAGTTTCGCGGCGCGTGGTCGGCGATTTCGGCGCTTGAAGGCGCGCAACGGCAACGCGGCGTGATCGCCTATTCCTCGGGCAACCATGCGCAAGGGGTTGCGCACGCCGCGACGCTGCATGGGATATCATCGGTCATTGTCATGCCCTCGGACGCGCCACTGCTGAAGATCGCCAACACGCGCGCACTGGGGGCTGAGGTCGTCTTGTACGACCGCGCAAACGAAAGCCGTGAAGAGATCGGAGAGACCCTTGCCGCTGAACGGGGACTGACCCTGATCCGCCCTTATGACGAACCACAGGTGATCGCTGGTCAAGGCACCACAGGGCTGGAGATCGCGCGGCAAACGGCGGCCATGGGTATTGATCAGGCCGATGTTCTGATTTGCTGCGGTGGCGGCGGTCTGACATCGGGGATTGCCCTTGCGCTTGAAGGTCACGCCCCCGGTCTGCGCCCCCGCCCCTGCGAGCCTGAGGGGTTCGATGACGTCAAACGATCCTTGGCGACGGGCCAGATTCAGAACAACAACGCCGCTGCGGGCAATATCTGCGATGCCATTCTGACGCCGCAACCGGGACGGATCACCTTTCCGATCCTCAAACGGCTATGTGGCCCGGGGCTGTCTGTCACCGAAGAGGAAGCAATGCGCGCCATGGCGCAGGCGTTTCTGCGCCTGAAAATTACGTTGGAGCCGGGCGGGGCGGTATCGCTTGCCTCAGCCCTGTTTCGCAGGGATGAAATCGAAGGCGACGCGGTGATCGTTGTGGCGTCCGGGGGCAACACAGACCCCGAAGTATTTGGCAAAGCACTGGAATTCCTGACCTGACAACCTATAGATGTTCGGGCAACCTGACATTTCAGCGTGCGGCAACAAAGGACTCAGTCATGCAGATCGCAGATCTCGGTGACGTTCAGTTACATTATCGGATCGACGGCGACCCGGATGGTGCGCCGATCGTCTTTGCCAATTCGCTGGGAACCGATCTGCGCCTGTGGGATGCGATGCTGCCCTTTCTTCCGGCGGGCCTGCGGATCATCCGCTATGACAAACGCGGGCATGGCCTGTCGTCGCAACCCCCTGCGCCCTATTCAATGGGTTCGCTGGTCCGTGATGCCGAGAACCTGCTGGATCACCTAGACGTTCGGGATTGCGTCTTTGTCGGCCTGTCCATCGGCGGCCTGATCGCGCAAGGGTTGGCCGTAAAGCGCCTGGATCAGGTGCGCGCGTTGGTTCTGTCGAACACTGCGGCGAAAATTGGCACCCCTGCGATCTGGCAGGATCGGATCGATGCGATTCACAAGGATGGGATCGAAGCACTGGCCGATACAGTGATGGAGCGTTGGTTTTCCAGAAACTTCCGCAAAACTCCGGATCATTTGCTTTGGCGCAACATGATGGTGAGACAGCCCGCAGATGGATATCTGGGCTGCTGCGCCGCGATCTCAGGCACGGATTTCTATACGCCAACCAGCGGTCTGCGTCTGCCGACGCTGGGCATTGCCGGCAGCGAAGACGGCTCGACCCCGCCCGATCTGGTGCGTGAGACTGTTGAGTTGATTCCCGGCGCGCGTTTCGAACTGATGCGCAGGGCCGGTCACCTGCCCTGCGTCGAACAACCGGCGGAATACGCGGCGCTGCTGCGCAGTTTTCTGACCGATATTGCACATATTTGAAGGAGCGCGATCTTGGCTGATTTCCTGTTGATCCATGGATCGTGTCATGGTGCCTGGTGTTGGCGCGATCTGATCCCCCAGCTTGAACGCCTGGGCCATTCCGGGCGGGCGATTGACCTGCCCAGCCACGGCTCTGACCCGACACCGATTGCCGACGTCACGCTGGACAATTGCCGGGACGCAGTCTTGTCTGCGGTCTCGCCGCAGACCATTGTCGTTGGCCATTCATGGGGCGGATACCCCATTAGCGCCGCGGCAGAATCGAACCCGAATGCAATGCGCGCGCTAATCTACCTTTGCGCCTATGTTCCGCAGGACGGGCTGTCTATGGTTCAGATGCGCAGGTTGTCGCCCCGCCAAACAATTGGCGATGCGGTCGAAAAATCGGCCGACGCTCTGTCTTACTCGGTCAGGCCAGACAAGGTGCAGGAATTGTTCTATCATGATTGCCCGGCCGAAACTGTGCCTTACGCTCTGGCCCGTCTGTGTCCGCAGGCCATCGCACCGCAAGAGACCCCCCTGCCTCTGACCAGCCGCTTCACGCAAGTTCCCAAAGCATACATACGCGCCACACACGACAGAACGATCCCGACCGAATATCAGGAACAGATGAGCCACAACGCCCCCAAGGGAATGCGGCGCACGATCGACAGCTCGCACTCTCCGTTCTTTGCGCAGCCTCGAAAACTGGCTGAAATCCTGGATGATCTCGCGCGGGGGTTACCGACCCCTCAGTGACACCTGCGGCATTCGCCAACTGAACCTGCCGCTGAATTCACGACCCCACCCCGCCGTTGCATAACAACGACATACCGATGACGGTTTCCGTATTGCAGAGCGTGCCTTGCCGGGCCACCGTGATAAAAACTGGATGAGGGACATCATGCAAACCATCAAAGCCGCCGTTTGCCGGGCATTCAACGAACCTTTGATCATTGAGGATGTTCAGATCGCGCCGCCAGGCACGGGAGAGGTCGAAGTGACGCTGGATGCCGTGGCGATCTGCCACTCGGACATCTCATATGCCAACGGCGCATGGGGCGGTTACCTGCCTGCCGTGTACGGCCACGAAGCGGCTGGTGTGATCACCGCAATCGGGGAACAGGCCGGGGCGTTTCAGGTGGGCGACACGGTCGTTGTCACTCTGATCCGTGCCTGTGGGTCTTGCCCGTCCTGCGCTGGCGGTCGACCAACCATTTGCGAGACCCCATATGACACCGTTAACGGCCCGCTGCGCGCCGCAGATGGTACGCCGATTGATCAGGCAATGGCCTGTGGTGCATTTGCGGAAAAGGTGGTGGTCAGCCATCGGCAGATTGTGAAAATCCCCAAAGATATGCCGAAAGACGTGGCCAGCCTGCTGTCGTGTGGCGTGATCACCGGGGTCGGCGCAGCTGTGAACGCCGCCGATCTGCGCCCCGGACAGGATGTTGTCGTGATCGGGGCGGGCGGCGTCGGGCTGAACGCCATTCAGGGCGCGCGCATCGCCGGTGCCCGGCGGATCGTGGCCGTGGACATGACCGAAGAAAAACTGGACATCGCCATGGAATTCGGCGCGACCCACGGTGTTCTGGCCAGTTCAGACGCCCCTTGGCAGGCCGCCAACAAGGCGCTTGGGGGGCGCGGTGCTGATGCGGTTCTGATCACTGTCGGCGCGATCCCCGCTTATGATCAGGCACCACGATACCTGGGTCCGGGCGGCAAGGCGATCATGATCGGGATGCCCCACTCGGGCGATATGGCCAGTTATGAACCGGTCATCCTGGCCGCGTTGGGCCAGGGTCTTATCGGCTCAAAAATGGGGGATGTCGTCATCCAGCGGGATATCCCGTGGATGATTGACCTGTATGAACAGGGGCGGTTGAAACTGGATGAGCTGATCTCGGGCCGGTGGTCCCTGTCGCAGATCAACGAGGCGATCGAGGACACCAAGACCGGATCGGCCAAACGCAACGTGATCATCTTCGACTAAGGCCAAGGCCACCGCGCAGGAGGATACCGGATGAAACTGCAGGATCTCGATATCATCGTCACGGCACCACCCGCCCCAGGCTGGGGTGGGCGGTACTGGATTTTGGTCAAAGTCACGACCGATACCGGGATCACCGGCTGGGGTGAATGCTATGCCTCTTCCGTCGGCCCCGAGGCGATGCGCCATGTGATCCGGGATGTGTTCGAACGGCACATGCTGGGCGAAAACCCTGAAAACATCGAATTGATGTTCCGCCGCGCGTACTCCAGCGGCTTTACCCAGCGCCCGGACCTGACTGTCATGGGCGCGTTTTCGGGGCTTGAGATCGCCTGTTGGGACATTCTTGGCAAGGATCGCGATCGTCCGGTTTATGCCCTGCTGGGCGGGTTGGTGAATGAACGTATCCGCGCCTATACCTACCTCTACCCCCTGCCCCAGCACAATCTGACCGATTTCTGGACCTCGCCCGATCAGGCGGGGGAATGTGCCGCCGAAATGGTGCAGCGTGGGTTCACCGCGGTCAAATTCGACCCGGCGGGGCCCTATACCATTCGCGGTGGGCATATGCCGGCCTTGTCCGATATTTCCTTGTCGGTGGCCTTTTGCAAAGCCATCCGCGATGCAGTCGGCGACAGCGCCGATCTGCTGTTTGGCACCCACGGCCAGTTCAACACCGCAGGCGCAATCCGTTTGGGTCAGGCGCTGGAGCCCTACTCTCCGCTGTGGTTCGAAGAACCCACGCCACCGGACATGATCCAAGACATGGCCCGCGTTGCCCGCAACGTCCGCATCCCCGTGGCGACGGGCGAGCGCCTGACCACCAAGGCAGAGTTTGGCGCGGTGCTGCGCGCCGGGGCGGCCGAGATCCTGCAACCCGCCCTGGGTCGTGCCGGTGGCATCTGGGAGATGAAGAAAGTCGCGGCCATGGCCGAGGTGTTCAACGCACAGATCGCGCCGCATCTGTATGCCGGACCAGTGGAATGGGCGGCCAATATCCATCTGGCCGCGACGATCCCGAACTTGCTGCTGTTGGAAACCATCGAAACACCGTTCCACGATCGGCTGATCAAAGGGGCCTTGCGCGCCGAAGACGGGTTTGTCAGCCCCCCGACTGCCCCGGGGTTGGGGATTGAAGTGGACGAAGACCTTGCCCGCGCACATCCCTACACAGGCAACGATCTGCACCTGCAAATGCAGGAAGACCCCTGCGATTACGTCAATGGCAATGCGTTTCAGGGTGGGGCCCCCGCGACCGAGGGGTGACAAACGCACCAGCCCTAAGGCATATTGGACTGACCCCAAGTTGCAAAACAGGTCCTGCGTGACACTCAAGGAACACGAAACCCAACGTGCAAAAGCCGACAGTGTTGCGGCAATGAAAGACAGCGCCGCGCGGGCATCGGCCTTTTTGAAAACACTGGCGCACGAAGGGCGCCTGATGATCCTGTGCCATCTGGGCGAGGGTGAAAAATCGGTTGGCCAGCTAGAGGACCTGCTGCAAACCCGTCAGGCTGCGGTCAGTCAGATGCTTGCCCGCTTGCGTCAAGAGGGCCTGGTATCCACACGCCGCGAGGGCAAGACCATCTACTATTCGCTGAAGGACGGGAACACAGCCCAGGTCATCGGGCTGCTGTACGACCTATTCTGCAAACCCAACCCCTGACACCTAGTTCGAAACGTATCCTGCGATAACCTGCAACAGCTTGAAAGCCGTCGCAGCGTCGTTTTCAACAACGGCCAGAAACTCTTCTTCGCCAATCCGCAAGCAGGACAGGTCGGTTTCCGCGATCATGCTCAGCGCGCGGGGTTCTTTCCGGATCAGGCCCAGTTCACCCACCAATGCGCCGGGGCCGACCGTAGTGATCAACTGGTCCTGCGCGTCGGGCTGCGGCAGGTACAACCCGGCCTCTCCTCCCAAAACGACATAGGCGCCATCTGTCGGCTGATCATCTTTCAAAAAGACGACCTCACCCGGTTTGGCATCGAACCAGCGCGCACCAAAGGCCAGCAGGCGCAACTGTCGACGGTCGAGGCCGGAAAACAGTGGCGTCTGTTCCAGCGCGCGCAGCTTGCGGGCCAAATCCGCCGAGGCCGCGCTGTCTTCTTCGACATCCGCCGGTCTTTCATCCGAAACCACCCGGCCCTGACGGATTTCGGCGTACATATCGAACACATCCGGGTTCTCATAGTGATCGTTCAGATAGATCACTGTGGTTTCCGGCAGCAGCGCACGCAGGTTTTTATAGACCGAAACCTGTGTCGCCATGTCGTAACTTGCCAAGGCGTTTTCCAAAATCAGGATATCCGGCTTCTTGATCGTCGCCCGGGTAAAGGCCAAAGGTTCCGCAAAGACCGCAGGCAGGTTCTGACCGCCCAGCGCCACGGGAACGTCGTAAATCAGTTCGACCACCAGCGGCCGCGCGCCGTGTTCGTCCAGCACGTCAACGATCAGCTTGCGCACCTCGTCCGAGCGCGCGCCCCCGATCTGGCTGACCTTACCGAACAGGGCATTTTCCAGAACGGTCAACCCCGGCGCGAAATCATCCCTGCTCAAGGGAACAAAGACATCATGCAAGCGCTCTAACAGCTTTTCGGAATGGCTGTGGCGCAGTTCAAGAATGCGGTTCTTAAGCTCATCGGTAAAGGCGGGGCCGATCTGCTCGGCCGAGATGACAAAGGGCACCGCCAGAAGGTTGGCCAGTTGCTCATCGTTCAATCCGGCCACACCTTCGTTTCGCGTCCGTTCTACCAGTTCTACCGCGACCTCATAGGTCTGCGCCTCAAGACCCAGCTTTCGAAACAGGGGGTGGTCGGTGCCATCCAGGCCGAAAATCTGGCGCAGCATCTCAATCACGTCGCGGGTCAGGCTGACCAGAGTTTCATCCAGCCCCAGTTCGCGCAACTGCCCCAAAAAGATGGTCTGTCCGGCCAAAAGTTCCTGCGTGACTGGCACGCAAGGCGTGGCGAACAGCAAGTTTTCCGCTACCGGCAAGGCCGGGTTATAGGTGTTGCGGTCAAACACCAATGCCTGTTGATCCAACCCTGCCTTTCGCACGGCCTGCTGGACCAGAGGGCGCAGTTCCACCAGCTTTTTCGCCAGCGCCGGGTGTTTCTGTACGTTAAACACCTGTTCCGCCCCGCGTTGGAACAAGGCCGCGCCCGATCCCATACCGTCGATCAGATGCAACCACCAATCCCGCAACGCATCGGGGCTGTCCAACCCGGCTAGAGACGGATCCAGCCATTCCGCCCCAAAAGGATCGGCGCTGTTGCCTGCCCGCTGTGTCTCGGCAAACCCCGGAGCGTCACTTTCCGATGTCAGGGGTTTGAACCGCATAGGCATCATCACGTTGTCGCCCAACGTTCCCTGAAACATGACAGGGCGCGACGAGGCATAGCCGATGCGCGCGGCCACCACGCTTTGATGCAGTTCGGAAAGGTTCTGCCCTCCCACCTCGACGCGGCCAGAGCTGGGCAGGATTTCACGCGTCAGCAATTCAGCGACGGCGCGCCTGTCTTCTTCGCTGGGTGCGGCAATCCCGATGGCTTGTCCGCCTGGAAACGTCAGGTTCAGATCGTCCAGAACCTGATTACCGTCCATATCCCGGACCGAGACACGATCCAGAACAATGTCCCCATTCAAGCGTGGGCGCGTTTCGGGTTCGCCTTCCAGCAGCTTTTCGTCCTGCAACCCGGGTGGTGCGAAACGTTCGACCACCACGTCCCACCGCAGCGACATGTCCTGCGTCTGGTTGTAATAGGTCAAAAGCTCCTTCCACGGAGAGCTGAGATCCTTGTAGGCCGCCAACGCGGCAACAAGCGCCCCCAGCGACACGGACCCCTGCAAAACCAGAAGACCGCCCACCAGATAGAACATGAACGGCGTCAGCTGCGAGATGAAGTTGTTTATGAACTTCATAAAGAACTTTTTCTGGTAGATTTCGAACCGGATACCGAACAACCGCCCCAACTGGTCCGAGATCATGGCCCGGCGATAGCGCCAGCCGCCATTGGCCCGCAGTGTCGATGCCCCAGCAGCATTCTCGCCGATCTGGGCCGCCAACACACGCACCTCTTGTATGCGGCGTTTGTTCAACTGGTTGATCTGCTTTTGCAACTTGGGGATCAGCCAGGCCTGAAGCGGGATCAGCGACACGGCGGCCAGACCGAACCAGACGCTTTGCAAAAACAGAAACGACAGAATCGTGATCATTTGCCCGGCCTGCAATACCGGCTGGCTGACCGCATCCCCCATCAGCCCGCCCATCGGCTCGCTTTCGGCGGTGATCATCGACACCATCTCACCCTGGCTGACCCGTTCAAAATAGGGCTGAGGAAAGCGCAGGGCGCGATTGATCAATTGATAGCGGAACCGGCGCAGCATCCGTTCGCTCAGCACACCTTTCATGGTGTTGATGCGCATTTTCAGCAGACCATGGGCAAGCACGGCAATCAAAAATGCAACACAAAGGACAATCAGAAACGTGGTCTGCGGCATGCTGATGCCCCAGACATCAACCACGGAACTGGACGCACCAATCGCATCGTTGATGATGCGCTTAGGCAATTCCAACGTCAGGTACAGCAAAGGAAACAGCGTGGACGTGATAGCCAGCAGAATCAACTGATCACGTTTCGAGTATTTCCAAATAAACCGGAAGATCGTGCTTTCTATGGAACCTGCCCCTGTTACGGATCAACGATCCGATCATGACGAATGTGTCGCAAATCCAACAGCCTGAATTTTATGCATACATGCCCCTAGACGCAAATAGTTTCCAACCTGATCATATAATTGCCGAGTGTGAACAAGTTCATTTGCGCGACATGATTTTAGCCCCTAAAGTTCGTTTTGGGACGATATCGGGAGGATAAATTTGCCTGCCAATCTAGGCGCTGTGTTTTTGATGCTCTGCTTATTGCAGATCAAACATATGTTTGCGGACTTCTACCTCCAGACACCCAAGATGTTGTCCGGTCGCGGAGAGTATTTTCATTGGGGACGCGCGCAACATGCCGGTGTGCATGTTGTGGGGTCCGTGCTTGTGTTTCTGATCTTTGGCGCGCCCTGGTCGTTCATTTTGATTATTGCAGCGCTCGAATGGATCGTTCATTTCAATATCGACTTTGCCAAGGCCAGCTATTCGGACAAGAAACAACTGGTACCGACCCAGGCCGCGTTCTGGCGCGCTGCTGGATTGGATCAGTGCATGCACAACCTGACCTATGTCGCCATGGTCTGGGCCTGGGTTACTTTCGCCACCTGATCTGGTTTTTTTGTTAAACCACTTGTTCTAACGCAATTGGCCGGTAAGCCTTTAGCCATTGCTGATCCAACGCGTCCAGATTGGTGGTGTCGAACTTGTCTGCGACCTCCCAATACCGGCCGGACGGCACGTGGTAGCCCAGCGCCTTCTCTGCCTGCAGTACTGCGGTCATATCATCAACTGGGGGTAATTCAGCATCTGACAGGTTGTCTGATGTCACAGAAGGAAACAGCAAACGGCTTTCCCCTTGTGACAGCCTGACGACCCGACACCCCTGGGCTGCGCCAAACAGGGCCAGACGCGCCGACTTGGCCTCAAGCGATCGCAGGGTGATATCCGCGCGCAAGGGGTCTGCCGCCCCGGTCCCGTAAAAATGAGTATGTCCGGTTCCGGGATAGACCATATCACAGCCCCCAAAAGCCAGTACCGCAGGCCGCAATTCCGCAAGTGCCCAATACCCCGCCGTGAATGCCATCGTGCCGCCAGCATAGACAAACCCGCCGAAACTGTTCTGCGCCGGTACATAGTCTGCTGCGGTGACAATCCGCTGGCCGACACCGATCCGATCCGGTTGATTTTTTTCCGGAAAGTCTTCGGGGTGTATCAGCACGTCCCAATCCGGGCGAATACGCCAGGCATTGTTGATCGCAACAATGTGGCTAAACGGCTCGCGCGGCCACGTTTTTGCAGCCAACGCGCTTGGGGCGCTGCCCAGTATCAGCACTCGGTTCGCAGGTTCGGTCATCCGGGGTTCCGTTGTCGGTTCCCCGAAACTCTAGAGTGTTTTCGCACTCAGGCTAGCCCAGAACCGAAAAACTGCTTTCTTCATTGATTGGACGCTTGCGAGAATAGAACCCGACATTTATCGCCCGTTGGATATAGGGCAATTGGAACTGCAATGGCTGGGTGTCATGATCGGCCCCACCTTCGCAATAGTCGATCAGCGCGGTCATCATCTTACCCGCAATCGGCGCGTTCTTGTATTGGTTTCCGCTGGTTCCACAGGCCATGTAGAACCCCGGCAGGTTGGATTTGTCATAGATCGGAATCCAATCGGTCGAGGCGTCATACAGGTCGACAACCCCGCGCGTTTTCGACGGGATGCCAAGGCTTGGCACCCGCTGGGCATAGCGCATCGCTTGCGTGGTCCACTGATCGGTGAAATCGCGATTGTAATGCACGTCATCCTCGCACCACTGATGCGGATCACATTCCGGGTCTTCCGACCCGACCAGAATATGATTCCCGTGTTCGGGGCGGCAGTAACAGGCAATGTCGCTGTCCGAAACGATGGTGCCGTCATTTTCGAAATCGAACCCTTCCGGTGCGGGAACATGCACCACTTCCTGCCGCAGGGGGCGGGTTTCGATGGTCATGTCATCCAGAACGCCCGCCAGCCTGTTGATGATGGCCGATCCCGGCCCCGCAACGTTGACCACAACCTTGGCGCGGATTTCCTCGCCCGAGGCCAGCTTGACCCCAGCCGCGCGCCCGCCTTCGGTCAGGACCTCGACCACTTCGGCCCCGGTGCGCACTTCGGCACCATGCTGTTTGGCGGCATCCATGAGGTTCTGCGCCGACAACGCCGGGTCGGTGACGTAGCCCGCCTGCGGCCAGAACACGCCGCCCTGCATCTTGCGCCCGTTGGGTTGACCGAACTCGGGGTCATCCATACGGCGCGCAGGTGCAAAGCTGTCCTGCGAATAGACCGGCAGACGCTCGGTCACCTTCTCGGGCGACCATTCCTCGAACGGGCAATCCAGATCGGCGCTGTTCTTCATGTGCTTTTCCAGCATCCCGTTGGCATCGGTCTTCATCACAAGACAACCGGTCTCGCGGAATTGCGCCAGATTGGCATTGTCGGGCAAGCCCAGATACGCGGCCCAATCGCGCCAGTAATGATAGCCTTCCCACGCAAACGCGGTGCCATCGAAGGTCGAATAATGCATCCGAATGATCGCGCAGGACCCCGCGGTCGAGCCATGGCCGACCTGGCTGTTGCGGTCCAGCGACAAGGTCTTCCATCCGGCCTTGGACATTTCAAAGGCAATGGCAGCGCCGATGACGCCGGTGCCGATGATGATTGCATCTGGTTGGCTCATTCTGTGTCTCCCTCCCAAAAGCGCCTGGAATATGCGCTGAATTCCTCGACTTCCTCGGGGCGCGGTTCGACCCCGGTGAAGACGTAAAGGTAATGCGGCACCATCGACAGACGGGTTGCCATAGGCTCGTTCAACTGCGCCAGATCATATCCGATCTGCATGTAATACAGCACCCGGGCACGGGTTTCGGCCTCAACGTCGGCATAGCCATGGCGCGCGAACATCGCGTGCAGGGCGGCAAGCCGCCGCGCGTCCGACTGATCCAGCATCCGCCGCACCTTGCCGGACCGCCGCGCCCAGTCCCGGACCGCAAAATCCAGCGCCGTATCGAACAGCGCGGTATTCACGACACATCGGTGCACATTGCAGACAGCGGCGGTAATCGTGTCAGCCGGTGCTTCGGCCTGTGCGATCAGGGCCGCCGTATTGGTGGCCTGCCACTGCGACAGCAGCGCATCCAGCAACTCTTGCCGCGATTTGAAATACCAATAGAACGAGGACCGCGACACCGCCATCCGCTCGGCCAGGTTCAGAACCTTGATCTGGTCCACCCCGTCCGAGATCAGCACATCCATCGCCACGTTCAGCCAATCGTCACGCGTGACCTTGATGTTGCCGGTCAGGGGTTCGGCCTTTGGATCATCCCTGTGCAGGATCGGTTTGGTTTTCATTCAACTCTCCGGCGGTGCACCGCCCTCGGCAGTACGACGGGCGATAAAGTCCTGCAAGGCATCCAGCTTGTCACTGCCCCCGGCCGGCGCTTTGAAATCGTTCAGAATGGATTTCCACACGCCCGTTGCCCGGTGATTGGTATCGACCGAGCCGCGTTCGGCCCAGGTGCCGAAATTTGCGTAATCATGCACGTGGGGCTGGTAGAATTCGGTGTTGTAACGCTGCATCGTCTGGCTGGAGGCAAAGAAATGGCCGCTGGGTTCAACCTCGCGCAGGGCGGAGTCAAAGCCGATCTCGTCGGTTCCGGCCTGCGCCCCGGCGCAGAGTTCCGCGACCATGTTCAGCACCTCGGCATCGCAGATCAGTTTCTCGAAGGAAACGGTCAGCCCACCCTCAAGCCACCCGGCCGAATGGATGATCACCGTGGCCCCGGCCATCAGACAGCCCCACAGGCCAAACTGATTTTCATTGGCGGCCTGCACGTCATTTGTGGCAGAGGCTGAACCCGCCGCCGACCGCCATGGCAGACCCAGGTGCCGCGCCAGCTGCCCTGCCGCCAGCGACGCCTGAAAATGCGACGGCGTGCCAAAGGCAGGCGCGCCCGATTTCATGTCTACGTTGCTGGTGAAGGTTCCATAGCACACCGGAGCGCCGGGGTTGGTCAGCTGCGTCAGGGTCAGGGCCGCCAGCGCCTCGGCATGGGACAGGGTGATCGCGCCTGCCACGGTAATCGGTGCCATCGCCCCCATCAGGGTAAACGGCGTGATGATTGACATCTGACCGTGGCGGGCAAAGTCGATCAGCCCCTGCGCCATCGGAATGTCCAGCGTACGGGGGCTGTTGGTGTTGATGATCGTATAACAATGGGGATTGGCGCGGAATGCGTCATCCGACAGCCCGCGGGCAGTAGACAGCATCTCAAAGCAATCCATCACCTGCGGCGTCCCGCGCGAGAAGAAGAACGGAAATTTATCCGTCAGCTCCATCTGCGCCTGCGTCGTGAAATAGTGGCGCACGTGGGTCGGGACATCCTGCGGTTCGACCTGGGGTGAGATCATCTGGAAAACGTCGAAGTGATGCGTGAGCTTCAGAAAATCCAGATAATCCTGCCCCGTTGCCGGGCGCCGCCCACGCTCCAGATCGGTGGCGTTCGGGGCCCCTGCCCCCGGTTGGAACACCAGACTGCCCAGCTCCAGCGTGAAATCGCGCCGCCGCGCACCGGCGCGGCATGCGATGGATTTCGGGGCCGAGGCGACCGCCGCCTCGACAATGTCGCACCCGATAAAGACCATTTCGCTGTCTTCATCCACCCGCGCGCCCGCCTTGGCATAGATGCGCCGCGCTTCGGGCAGCAGCACCTTGATCCCCAGCTCCTGCAATAGGTGCAGGGCGGTTTCGTGCATGTCGGCGATCTGATCCGCCGGAAACACCTCCATCAGCGGAAACGGGTTGCGCAGCTGGCGATAGTTCACATCACGGCTGACCGGTGGCGCGGCTTCTGCGCCGCGCCCGCGTCGTCGACGTCCACGTTCCGGTACGGTCATGGTCAGCCTCTCATCGCTTTGCCCTGCGGATCATAAGGCGACGCCGCTATGACACGCGCGGGTCGTTCGACGCCCACCACATGCACCGACAGTTCCGTCCCCGGTTCGGCCTTGTCGCGATTCACCAGCGCCATGGCCAGCGATTTGCCGGTATAATGCCCATAACCGCCCGAGGTCACGAACCCGACGCGGTCTTCGCCCGCCCAGACCGGTTCATACCCGCTGGCGTCGGCATCCAGCGCGTCCACCTCAAGCGTCACCTGAACCTGGGCCGGGCCGTTGCCATCGCGTTCGGCCACGGCGGCCTCTTTGCCGATGAAATCCTTATCCCAGTCGACCCAGCGATACATTCCGGTCATGCCCGGTGTGTAAGCTTGGGTAAATTCCGCCGACCAGATGCCAAAGCTTTTTTCCAGCCGGGTCGAGAGCATCGCGTTGAACCCGCACTCGCGAATTTCGTCTTCGGCCCCGGCCTCCAACAACATCCGGCGCAGCTTGATGTGATCGCCATAGCGGCAGTTGATCTCATACCCTTTTTCGCCTGTCACAGACATGCGAGCGACGCGGGCGCGGACAAGGCCGATATCGAAATCGCCACAGCCCATGAATTTCAGGCCCGAGATATCCTGTTCCGCCAGCTTTTCGACCACCGCCTGCGATTTCGGGCCGACCACAGCGAAACCGCAATATTCCTCGCCCAGATCGCGGATGCTGACGCCATCCATCATGTGATCGTCAAACCACCGCATATGCCAGGCGCGCAGGTAATAGCTGCCCATGATCCACCATGTCCCGTCGCCCCAGTTCAAAACGGTCAGATCCCCCTTGAGCCGCCCGTTTTCACCCAGCATCGGGGCCAGTTTCGCCCGACCCGGCGCAGGCAGTTTTGAGGCCATCACCTTGTCCAGCCAGGCCTGCGCATTCGGCCCCGTCACCTCAAACCGGGAAAAGCCCGTGATATCCATCAGGCCAACACCCTCGCGGATCACCTTGCATTCCTCAGCCACGATGTCATGCGCGTTTGAGCGTTTGAGCGTTGGCGTTTCCTCGAACCCCTTCGGCGCAAAATACAGCGGCACCTCAAGATCCCAGCTGACACCCCATTTGCAGCCTGCCTCAGCCATCGCGTCATGGGCCGGGGCCATCTTCAGCGGGCGACCGGCTGGCAGTTGTTCGTTCGGATAGGTCATCACGAACCGGCGGGAATAGAATTGACCAGTGGTTTCGCGAATATAGCGCTTGTTCTGCGCAAAGTCGCCGTATCGCGCCACGTCCATCGGCCAGGCGTCGGCCTCAGGCTCACCATGGATCATCCACTCGGCCAGGGTTTTGCCGACCCCGCCGCCTTGCAGGAATCCGGCCATCACCGCGCAGGCCGACCAATAGCCGCGCTTACCCGGCACCGGACCGACCAGCGGATTACCATCGGGCGAGAAGGTAAACGCGCCGTTCACCCAGGTTTTGATGCCGACGTTCTGGATCGAGGGATAGCGCTCAAATCCCAGCGTCAGTTCGTTTTCGATCCGGTCAAGCTGCTCCTGAAACAGCTCCTCGCCATAGGTCCACGGCGCGCCGTCCATGGCCCAATGTTCATGGTCGACCTCATAGATGCCGACCAGAACGCCCTTCTGATCCTGCCGCATATAGGTGAAGCCTTCGAGGTCGACGGTCATCGGCATCTCGAAATCAGCGGCGGCCACTTCGGGAATGGAATCGGTAATCAGATAGTGGTGTTTCAGCGGCGAGACCGGCAGTTCGATCCCCGCCATACGCCCGACCTGTTTGGCCCAAAGACCGGCCGCGTTGACCACATGTTCGCAGGTGATCGTGCCCTTGTCGGTCACTACCTGCCAGCCATCATCGGTCTGGATCAGTTCCTCGACCTTGGTTTCCTCGTAATATTCCGCACCGCGTTTCCTGGCGGCGGTGGCGTAAGCCTGCACCGTGCCGGTCGTGTCGATATACCCTTCGCGATCGGCCCACATCGCGCCCAGCACGCCGTCAGTGGACATGATCGGACAGCGTTTTTGTGCCTCTTGCGGGGTCAGCAGTTCGCAATCGTCGATGCCGATGGACTGAAAGATACGGTAGTTCGCCTGCAACCACTCCCACCGTTCGGGCGTACCGGCCAGTGTCAGCCCGCCAGTCATGTGCAAGCCGATGTTCTGACCGGATTCCTTTTCAATCTCGCTGAGCAGGTCGATGGTATAGGCCTGCAAGGACGCCATGTTCGGGTCGGCGTTCAGCGCGTGAATGCCCCCCGCCGCGTGCCAGGATGAACCCGACGCCAGCCGCCGCCGTTCCAACATGACCACATCCGACCAGCCGAACTTGGCCAGATGATACAGAACCGAGGCTCCCACAACGCCGCCCCCGATGACCACGACACGATACTGAGATTTCATCCTGCCCTCCCCTGCATGACGTGCAAAGGACGCTAGATGCACTGTTCACTTCTGTCTAGACATTTCTGTACAGTTCAGGGCGAACCGCAACCACAGGTCAATCTGCTCGTTTTAAAGGCTGGCGCTGGGCCGGGATCGGATGGTTTCGAACCACGCAAGGGTGGCGGTATTTTCCTGTGGAATCCGCGTCTTGATGACCTTGGCGAAATCGACAAACACAAAGGCTGAGATATCCGCCAGCGTAAATTCGGAACCGGCAATGAACCGGCTTTCCGACAGCCGGGCTTCCAGCAAGTCAAAAAACTGGGCGACCCGTACCGTTCCCCGTTGCGCCAGTTCCGGGATCTGCGCGTGATTCACCGTCCCCGGAATCGCCCTGTCGGCAAATGCCGGGTGTGTGTTGCGCAAGGTTTCGGCAATTGGCGCGCCTCCCTGTTGCTCGACAATACTGTTCCACATCAGAACCAGCCCCTTTTCATCCGATGTGCGCCCCATCAACGGCGGCTCGGGGAAGCGTGATTCGAGATAAGCGGCAATACCGAGGTTTTCAGTCAGCGCCGCCCCCTCATCGGTCACCAGAACTGGAATGGTCGCGTGTGGATTGACCGCGCGAAAGGTCTCGCTCAACTGTTCACCCTTGGCAATCGAGATATCGCGCGTTTCAATCTCCAACCCTTTTTCGGCGATGAATATGCGGGCACGGCGTGGATTTGGCGCTGTGGAACAGTCGTAAAACAACATCGGTTCGACCTTTCTGATCTGTCAGCGACGATAGATGAAACAGCGGCCCGAAACGGCCCCCGCTGGCAATGGCATCTCGGTCAGCGATTCGAAATACATCCGGTCACTGGACACCATCAATCCACCCTCGGCCAAAAGCGGTTCGATCAGGGGGGAAACGAATTTGGCAAAGGCGTCGTTCTTTTCCCGGTTATGCCCGCCCAGATCTGCGTGAATCAGGCTGGCGGTGGCCCCGAAACGTTCAACAGACGCTGGTAGGGTTTCCCGAACATCCCCCAGAATCACCCGATCTTCGGGCGGCGTCGAATCCGGATGGGATGCCACCGCGCGCTCGAACACGTAAACGGGGCGGCCCTGGATGTACTGCACCATGTGATGATAGGTGCGCCCATTGCCCAATCCCAGCTCGAACACCGGTCCGGGCATTGCGCGGGTCTGTTCGATGGCGAAGTCCAGACAGGCGCGCTGAGACACCATGCGGTCGATGAACAGGTCCAGTCGGCTTTGGTTTTCGGACACGGGGAAATCTCTCCTTGATATCAGTCAGCCTGTAAGATGAGGCCGACATCGCATTTGATGTCAAATCCTCAAGGCTTTGTGTAGATAAATTGGCGTCAGTTTCACATTTCCGCGACATTTCACCCTAAGAACGGTTTGACTAGACAGGCCCAACCGCGCGAAACTGCGACAAAAAACACGGGGAGTTGATTAAGCTTATGCCGACCTACGGCCTAACGGGTGGAATACCCGCATGACTGCGTTGCTGTCCGTCAGGGATCTCAGCATCGGTTTTGGTGCGGGTGAATCCGTTGTCAAAGGTGTCAACTTCGATGTGGAAGCCGGGCAGACGCTTGCTTTGGTGGGTGAGTCCGGGTCAGGCAAAACGATCTCGTGCCGGGCCGCACTGCGAATCCTGCCCCGCACTGCGCAGATTCGCAGTGGTTCAATTACACTGAGCGATTCCAAAGGCGTAGACGATCTGATCAATATCAGCGAACGCCAAATGCGGGGCATTCGTGGAAATCGGGTTTCGATGATCTTTCAGGAGCCGATGCGTTCGCTGTCGCCGTTGCATAAGATCGGCAATCAGGTCAGCGAAGTTCTGTGGCTGCACCGCAACGCCTCTGAAAAGCAGGCCCGCAAAGAAGTGCTGACCCAGTTCGAGCGTGTGGGCTTCCCCGATCCTCAGCGTGCTTATGATTCTTATCCGTTCGAGTTGTCCGGCGGGATGCGGCAACGGGCGATGATCGCCATGGCAATGGTGGCCAGACCAGAGCTGCTGATTGCGGACGAGCCGACAACCGCATTGGATGTGACGACGCAGGCGCAGGTGCTGGGGCTGATCAAGGAACTTCAGCGTGAAACCGGAATGGCGCTGATCCTTGTCACCCACGACCTTGGCGTTGTCGCCAATATGGCCGAACAAGTTGTCGTTATGCACAAGGGTCAGGTGATGGAGGCCGGAGCAGCAGCGCCGATCCTGAACGCACCCGCCCATCCTTATACCCAACAGCTGTTCAACGCGGCCCCCGCGATCCCGGATGAGGAATCGGTTGGATTACCGATGCCACAAGAAGATCTGATCCTTCAGATGAAGGACGTCTCCAAGACCTACACAATGCGATCCAGCAGGGGTTGGCAGGGGGACAGGCAGATTCACGCCTGCCGCGGAGTTGATCTGAACCTTGCGCGCGGCAAGACGCTGGCGATTGTCGGCGAAAGCGGCTCGGGCAAAACAACGGCCGCGCGCATCGCGCTTGGCGCGGAACCGCCGGACCCGGGCGGCGAGGTGCTGTTCAAAACGTCACCGGACGAAGACCCGATCACCGTGCATCGCATGACCCGCGCCCAGCGCAACGCTTTTCAGCGTAAGGCGCAAATGGTGTTTCAGGACCCCTATAGCTCCCTCAGCCCAAGGATGCGCGTTCAGGACGCCATGACCGAGCCGCTGGAAATTCACCGGGTCGGCTCAACTTCGGAGCAACGCGATAAAGCGGCCGAGATGTTGCAGCGCGTCGGGCTGAATTCCGACATGCTAAAACGCTATCCACATGCCTTTTCCGGCGGTCAGAGACAGCGCCTGTCGATCGCACGGGCAATGATGCTGGACCCACAGCTGATTGTCTGCGACGAGCCGACCTCGGCCTTGGATGTCTCGGTTCAGGAACAAATCCTGACTTTGCTTGAAAATCTGCAGGACAGCCTGAACCTGTCCTACTTCTTTATCTCACATGACCTTGCTGTCGTGGCGCGCATTGCGGACGAAGTTGCCGTCATGCGCCGGGGCCTTGTTGTCGAACAAGCCCCGCCTGAGACGCTGTTTTACAACCCCCACCACCCCTACACCAAGGCGCTGATCGCCGCCCAACCTGAACCAGACATCAACCGGCCTATCGACCTGAATTTGGTTGCTTTGGGCGCAGGTTCGCCAGACAGTTGGGATGACGCCTTCCGATTTACCGACTCCGTGATACCCTCGCTGGTAGAGATGGAGCCCGGCCATAAGGTACGATGCCATGTTTAAGACCACTCGCCCCCTGTTTCTGGCCGCCACACTGGCTGTCACATGGATGCTGCCCGCCACGGCAGAAACCCCGGCGCCACAAGAAAGCACTTTTTGGGCAACCGAGGTGAATGCGGGGAACCTTCCGCCGATACAGGATCGCCTGCCCAGCGAACCGCTGGTTGTTGACCTTGCCGCAAAGGGGCGCGATTTCGGAACGCCTGGCGGTACGTTGCGCACAATGGTCACGCGATCCAAGGACATTCGCCAGATGGTTGTGTACGGCTATGCCCGGCTGGTCGGATTCAACGAAAACTATGAACTGACCCCCGACCTTCTGGAATCGTTCGAAAACGAAGACAATCGCAAGTTTACCCTGAACCTGCGGCAAGGGCATAAATGGTCGGATGGCACATCTTTCACGTCCGAAGATTTTCGTTACTGGTGGGAAGATGTCGCAAACAATGAGATGCTCAGCCCATCCGGCCCGCCGGATTTTCTGATTGTCGAGGGCAAGCCACCAACCGTGACCTTCCCGGACGAGACCACAATTGTCTTTGAATGGGAAAGTCCGAATCCCGATTTCCTGCAAACTCTGGCACAGGCGCGCCCGCCTTTTATCTATCGGCCGTCCGCATTTCTGAAACAATATCACGATAAATTCGCCGACGCCGACAAGTTGAAGCTTCACGTCGATGACGCCCGCGTCAAAAGCTGGGCGGCGTTGCACAACAAACTGGACAACCTGTACAAGTTCGACAACCACGAATTGCCCACACTGCAACCTTGGCTGAATGCAAGCTCGGGCAAGAAAATCCGCCACAATTTCGTGCGCAACCCCTATTACCACCGCATCGACAGCAACGGCATTCAACTGCCCTATATCGACGTGGTCGAGTTAGAGATCGTGGCCCCCGGCCTGGTCGCCGCAAAAACCAATGCCGGTGAAAGTGATCTTCAGGGGCGTGGTCTGGCGTTCCGCGATGCCTCGATCCTGAAAAAGGGAGAGGCCGGAGGCAACTACAAGACCCTGCTTTGGAAAACCGGTGTCGCATCCCAGATTGCGATCTATCCGAACCTGAATTTCTCGGATGAAGGCTGGCGCGACGTTCTGCGGGATGTTCGCGTCCGCCGTGCCCTGTCGTTGGCGATTGACCGCAAGACGATCAATCAGGCGCTTTATTTCAAACTGGCGCATCCCGGTGCAATGTCCGTGTTGTCCGCCTCGCCCTTTTATGACGAAGCGAACGCGCAAGCCTGGGCACAGTATGACATCAAAATGGCCAATACCCTGCTGGACGACGCGGGCCTGTCCGAACGTGACAAAAATGGCATTCGCCTGTTGCCTGATGGTCGCCCGATGGAGCTGATCATCGAAACCGCAGGTGAGCGGCAAGAGGTTGAGAACGCCTTGCAAATTGTCACCGACACCTGGCGTGAGATCGGCGTGGATCTGGTGATGCGCCCGCTGGACCGCGATATCCTGCGCAATCGTGTATTTGCAGGCAGCACCATGGCTTCTGCCTGGTTTGGCTGGGATGATGGCATCCCCCAGGCGCACACATCCCCCGCCTATTTGGCACCGACCGATCAGGTGTTTCTGGCCTGGCCCAAGTGGGGGCAATATTACCAGACCGGCGGCGATGTGGGTGAAGCCCCCGACATGCCAGAGGCGGAACGCCTGATGCAACTGGCCCATGATTGGGAGGTCGCCACGACCGAAGATGAACGCAAGGCCGTCTGGACCGAGATGTTAAAAATCCACGCGGATCAGCTTTACGCGATCGGCATTCTGAACGGCGCGCCGCAGCCCATTGTTGTGTCGAACCGTCTGCGCAATGTGCCGGAACAAGCCATGTGGGCATGGGAGCCCGGCGCGCATTTCGGCATTCATCGTCCGGATGAATTCTTCTTCGCCGACTGACAGGAGCAGCTAAATGGTCATGCTGCGCTATGCGGTGTATCGCTTTTTCACGATGCTACTGACGCTGTTGGTGGTGTCGATGCTGGTCTTCGTGATCATCAACCTGCCGCCCGGCGACTATCTGAGCAACCAGATCGCCGAGCTTCAGGCCTCGGGGCAATCTGCGGGTGTTGCCAAGGCGGAATTCCTGCGCTCTGAATACGCGCTGGACCGTCCCATGTGGGAACAATACCTGATCTGGATCGGGTTCTGGCCCGGCCCGCATGGCTTTGAGGGTTTGTTGCAAGGCAACTATGGGTGGTCCTTCGAATTTGACCGCCCAGTGGCCGAGATCGTAGGTGACACCCTGTGGTTGACCGTGGTGGTCAATCTGGCGGCGATCCTGTTTGTCTATGCGGTCGCCCTGCCCCTGGGGGTTTTAGCCGCTGCAAAGTCACGCACATGGATCGACTATACCTCGGCCTTTGTCGGCTATCTGGGATTGGCGACACCCAACTTTTTGCTGGCGTTGATCCTGTTTTACTATGGTCACCGCTATTTCAACCTGCCCATCGGCGGGTTGATGGACCCGTCCTTCGAAGGTGAACCGATGAGTTGGGACAAACTGAAATCCATCCTTATTCACCTGATCGTTCCGACATTCGTGATCGGCACCTCGGGTGCTTCGGCGATGATGCAGCGCCTTCGGGCCAATATGCTGGACGAATTGGGTAAACCATATGTGGAAACCGCAATTGCAAAGGGCATGGCCCCGTCGCGGATGCTGACCAAATACCCGCTGCGCGTGGCGTTCAACCCGTTTGTGGCTGATATCGGCAACCTGTTGCCCTCAATGGTGTCCGGCTCGGTTCTGGTCTCGGTCGTTCTTGGGCTGCAAACCATCGGCCCGACCCTGCTGACAGCCCTGAAAACGCAGGATCAATTCCTGTCTGCCTTCATTTTGATGTTCGTGGCCCTGTTGACCTTGATCGGCACCATGATCTCCGACATCCTGCTGGTCATGCTGGACCCGCGCATTCGGTATGAGGGGCGCGAAGCATGACCAAACATCCCGACGGTCGCTATGTCGACGAAGCCCCCTTTGACCCAAATGCTGCGCTGCAACAGCTTGAGCGCGCCGATCTGGATGCCCCGAACTGGATACTGGTCTGGCGCAAGTTCAGAACGCACAAACTGGGCCTGATCTCGGGCCTGTTCCTGCTGCTGTGCTACCTGATGCTGCCCTTTGCGGGGTTCATCGCGCCCTATGGCCCGAATGAGCGGAACGGAGAGCACCTGTACGCCCCACCCCAAAGCGTCAATTGGTTTTACGAGGGCGCGCTTGTCGGGCCATATGTCTTTCCCATCGTGGCCGAGGCCGACCTTGAGACCTTTCAGTGGAAATTCGTGTCCGATACCCAAGACCCGCGCCCGGTACGCTTTTTCTGTGAAGGGGCAGAATACAAGCTGGCAGGGTTGATAAAATCGAACACTCACCTGTTCTGCGCGCCCGAGGGTGCCACGCTGTTTCTGTGGGGGTCTGACCGCCTGGGTCGTGATGTGTTCAGCCGCATCCTTTACGGCGCTCAGCTGTCGCTGACAGTTGGCCTGATTGGCATCACTGTGTCGTTTTCGCTTGGCATTCTGTTCGGGTCGATGGCGGGCTATTTCGGCGGCAAGATCGACTGGGTCATCAACCGCGTGATCGAAGTCCTGCGCTCACTGCCGGAACTGCCCTTGTGGCTGGCGCTGTCCGCTGCGGTGCCCTCGAACTGGAGCCCGGTAGCGGTGTTCTTCATCATCTCGATCATCCTCGGCATCCTCGACTGGCCGGGGCTGGCCCGATCCGTGCGCGCCAAATTCCTGTCCCTGCGCGAAGAGGAATACGTGCGCGCGGCCGAGATGATGGGCGCAAGTTCCGGCCGGGTGATCCGCAAGCATCTGTTGCCGAATTTCATGTCACATCTTATCGCGTCAGCCACATTGTCGATCCCGGCGATGATCCTTGGGGAAACCGCGCTCAGCTTTCTGGGTCTGGGGTTGCGGGCACCTGCGGTCAGTTGGGGCGTGATGCTGAATGATGCACAGAATCTGGCCTCGATCGAGATTTACCCGTGGACGGCAATCCCAATGCTGCCGATCATCGTCATCGTGCTGGCCTTCAACTTCCTTGGCGATGGGTTACGCGACAGTCTGGATCCGTATCAACAATGACTTTGCTGTCGGCCCTTCCTGCCTCGGACAGTTACCGAACGACGGGGTCGGGCGCGCGCGCCAGCGTATTTGCCGTCTCGGAACTGGCGACAGCAAGTTTTGCTTCTGTAGGTCAGGAACTGGCACGCCTCGTGACCGCGTTGAACCTGACGCCGGGCACGCCCGACGTTTCGATTGATCACCGTTTGGCCTCTTTGTGGTACGGGCTATCGTTCAAACCAGACGGGTGGGAGGTTCCCAGCCTCTGGGATGCAATTGCTGGCAATTATCAGGCTTCAGACGGATGGATACGGCTGCACACCAACCTGCCCCGCCACAGGGCCGCCGCGTTAAAGGTGCTCGGCGTTTCCGCTGAAAGGAACGCGGTCGCCGCAGCCCTGAAAAAATTGGCCATAGCTGAACTTGAGGCAGCAATCGTCGCCGAAGGCGGCGTTGCCGCCGCGATGCGCAGCCGTGCAGATTGGGCAGATCACCCTCAGGGTCGGGCAGTGTCGCGCGACCCGCTTATTAACTGGCACAGCCCCCGACGGATCACGCTGCGCGACCGACCCCAAGCCACCGCCAATCGCCCGCTGGCGGGTCTGCGCGTTCTGGATCTGACCCGCATTCTGGCGGGGCCTGTGTCGACCCGCACCCTGGCCGGATTCGGGGCCGAGGTGCTGCGTATCGACCCACCGGGATGGGACGAGCCCGGAATAATCCCGGACATATCCCTTGGCAAACACTGCGCGTATCTGGATCTGAAAACACCGGCGGGCTTGGAAAAGCTGCAGGATCTGTTGTCGCAAGCTGACGTCTTTGTTCATGGATATCGTCCCGGGGCGCTGGATGCCCTTGGCCTGACCAAAGCCAAACGCGACGCGCTGGCCCCAAACCGGGTCGAGGTCACTTTGAATGCCTATGGGTGGCAAGGGCCGTGGTCCAACAGACGCGGCTTTGACAGTCTTATTCAAATGAGCGCCGGGATCGCGGATGCCGGTCGCATCTGGGCAAATACCGACAAGCCAACCCCGCTGCCGGTTCAGGCGCTGGATCATGCCACAGGGTACCTGATGGCCGCCGCCATCCTTTCTGCCCTGGCCGAGGCTGCCTCGGGGAACTCTGTCATGCACGCGCAGCTTTCGCTGGCCCGCACGGCTGAATTGCTGGCCGTTCTGGGAAAGTCAGACACCAACAAAGAAATCACCGAGGCTGAACCGGCAGATTATTCCCAGACGCCCGAGGCGTCGGACTGGGGCCCCGGTCACCGCCTGAAACCGGCCTTGACCGTGGGCGCCGCCCGCATGTCCTGGCCCCTGCCTGCATCAAAGCTGGGTACTTCAGTGCCGGTCTGGTCGTCGCTTTCCACATGACGCACCCGCTGCGCGGCACGCGCAGCCCGGCCCAACGCTTTGGTTGGCGTCTCGTCAGAGACGCAATTCAAAGGGGCGGGAGCAGCCCCTAGCGGTCATCGCCACCGGGGCCAATGTCGTCCAGATAATCCTCGTCAATTGCAGCTTGCACCGCACCGGTGACTGCTTCGCGCTCTTTCGGGGACAGATTTTCCGCCTCTTTGCCGTCCGCCAGCCGAACCGTGACCTCGCGGTGCGCAAAGCGAATACCTTCGCGCGCGAACAGCTCTCGTATATCTTGATAGACTTTCTTGCGGACCAACCACTGATCGCCGGGTTTGGTCATGAATTTCACCCGGATGATCATTGCCGAATCCTGCATCTCGATCACGCCCTGGGATTTCAACGGCTGGATAAAGTTCTCACCAATCACTGGATCGCTCAGCAATTCCTGACCCAGCTTCTTGATCAGCTTCCGCACCTTCTCGACATCGGTGTCATAGGTGACCCGCAGCGGCAGCTTCATGATGACCCAGTCGCGGGAATAGTTGGTCAGAACCTTGATTTCACCAAAGGGAATAGTGTTCAGCGCCCCAAGATGGTGGCGCAATTGGAACGAGCGAACCGATATCTTTTCCACTGTCCCCTTTACGTCCCCAATGTCGATGTATTCCCCCTTGCGGAACGCGTCATCCATCAGGAAAAACGCGCCCGAGAAAATATCACGCACCAATGTCTGTGAGCCGAAACCAACGGCCAGACCAACAACACCCGCGCCCGCGAACAACGGGCTGACATTGATCCCAAGTTCCATCAGAACAATCAGTGCGATGGTGACAACAACAACGGCCAGGATCGCGCCACGGAAAAGCGGCAACAAAGTCGCCAACCGGCTTTGCCCACCTTCGCCGCCCTCATCCCCCAATTCGGCATCGGCGCTGCCATCGTCGGTTTCTTCGGCGATCTTCGTGTCGATCCAGACACGGAAAAAGTGGAAAAGGATATATCCGATGAACAGGATCACCATCACATCCAAGGCCCGTTCGATCGGCAGGTCCTCGCTCCAGCTGGCCTCTGGGTTCCAGATGACCGCCAGGGCATAAAGCCCGACAACAAACGCAAGGATACCTGCCACACGACGTGCCAGATCCTCATAGGTCAGGATCGCGTGCTTACGTTTCTCTGCCTGCGGTGTTTCGGTTACTTCCTCGGCTTCTGGGTCGTCCTCGGCCTGAGCCTGGGCGTTCATCTCGTCCATCTGGCGGTTGCGGTCAAAGTACCGCTCCAGCAGATAGTTCATGGCCCCGTAGGCAACGACCACTGACATGAAGATCGCATAGCTGCTGGCAACAATCGGAATCGAGTTCTCGTTCTCAAGCACCAGATCGACGGCCAGCTTGAACCAGCTGAACACCATATACACTGTCAAAACCGGCGCCCAGGAAAACGAGATCAGGCGCAAAATCCACGACACCTGATCCGGCATCCGGCCACCGCGAATGGCATTCGAAATAGCCCGGGCGTTAAACAGGATCATCAGCACGTTCCCGATCGCGCCGAACATGGTCAGCCCGCCGTAAACCATGGCGTAAACGTTATAGTTCAGTCCGAAATCCGCCACCCAGGTCGCAAACAATACAACCGATATATCATACGTCGCCAGCGCCGAAGCCCAGTAGTACAACCGCTTTGCATCACGATCCGAGAAGGGCGGCAGGCGGTATTGGCTCAGATACGGTGACAGGACCATCCGCCACAGGTCGGACGCGGTGCGAGCCAGGAAAAAGCCCGAAAAGATCGCCGTGACCGTGAATTGAATCGAGATGTCTTCGGCCTCGCCGAAAAACAGGAACCCCGCAATCAGTGCCAGCACCATCGCAAAGATCGTGGCCCCGATGCCCATAAAGAAGCGGAACACCAGAAACGGCATCTTTTCACGATACCCCTGCGGGTTTTCCTTGGATCGCGCCACAACGATCCGGCGCGCGATGCGTTTTCCATAGATTTCAATGGACAGCCAACGCCCCAGCAGCAGGAACAATATGTTCCAGAGCAAGACCTCGACATAGGTTTGTATCCGACCGTCCGGGCTGGTTTGGCGCAGGACGTACTGCATCTCGAAAATGGAATAGGGCAAAGCCTGCAACCGAGATTCCATGGACGCGCGGAACCTCGAAAACCGCTCTTGCGCCTTCATCAGTTGCGAGCCCTCAGCCATTGCGTCATGCGCAGACGTGGCATTGGCGTCGGCACCCTGCTGTCCGCCCGAAGAGACAACCTGACCCCCGCTGTCGATGACGATCACACTTGCCCCTGCCTCGGTCGCGGACCGTATCGCAGCAGCCAGATCGCCGTCTTCCGACGCCTCAGAACTGGATTCTGTTCCCGAAGTGTACCCCGGAATAAGCGAGGTTTGCGCCACCGCTTGGGTGACACAGGCCAGGCTGACCGCCCAGATAAACGACGCAATTCCAGCAAACAGTTTGAGTTTCATCGTATTTTTTATCCAGCTCATATCTTGCGAACAGGTTACAGAAGCGCCAGCCCGTGTTCAAATCTTCTGCTTTTTTCTTCGCGATATCATGCGCAGCCGTGTTCCGTGTGCCATGGCGGCGATTAGACTGTTTCCAAGTCCGGAAAAACTGAATATGACCAATTCGCTACTATGGGCTTGTCTAAGGGCGCCAACAGCGAAAACGGTGCTATAGGCATTCACGACAGAACCGGAATTCAGGATGTTGCCAATTCGCAATGCTTGCTGAAATTGCCGGGGCTTGGCGACCCCTTTGGCAAGCAGTAGCAAGGAATATACGATAACAGATGTAAACGCGCGCAATTGCACCGAGACAAAGTAACAGGCGAAGGCATGAGCCTAGGAATACAAAACGAAAAAACGGGCCGTGCGCCGCGCATATTGTTCTACAGTCACGATACGTTCGGGTTGGGTCATTTGCGCCGGTCGCGTGCCCTTGCCGGTGCGATCACGCAGGCAAACCCACAGGCCTCGGCCCTGATCCTGACAGGATCGCCCGTCGCCGGGCGGTTCACTTTTCCGCGTCGGGTCGACCATGTGCGTTTGCCGGGTGTGACCAAACGCGCCGACGGGTCTTATGCCTCGCAGACAATCGGCATGGGCATCGAAGAAGTGACCGAACTGCGCTCGGGCCTGATTCAGACCGCGGTTCAGCAATTCGACCCCGATGTTCTGATCGTCGACAAGGAACCCACCGGTTTTCGCGGTGAGCTGCTGCCCACGCTGGAAATCCTGCTTCAGTCTCAGCGGACCCGGTTGGTTTTGGGCCTGCGCGACGTTCTGGACGAGCCCGAGGTTCTGGCTGCCGAGTGGGAGCGGAAAGAGGCCGTCGCCGCAACCGAGGCATTCTATGATGAAATCTGGGTCTATGGGCTGCGTTCGATCTATGATCCGACCAGGGGCCTTCCGCTTAGCCCCGCCACGCAATCGCGGATACACTGGACGGGCTATCTGCGTCGGGATCTGGGGCCAGTGTCGGAACCGCCCGAGCAACCTTATATCCTGATCACACCGGGCGGTGGTGGCGACGGTAAGGCGATGGTCAACCTTGTCCTGTCCGCCTATGAAAAAGACCCGGACCTGTCGCCACGCGCGCTGCTGGTCTATGGCCCCTTCCTGTCCGGTGAACTGCGCGAGGATTTTGAGACCCGCGTTGCCGCGCTGAACGGGCGGGTGACGGCTGTCGGTTTCGAATCCCAGATCGAAACGTTGTTTGCCGGGGCTGCCGGTGTGGTCTGCATGGGCGGCTACAACACATTCTGCGAGGTTCTGTCCTTTGACAAACCCGCCGTCATCGTGCCGCGCACAACGCCACGGCTAGAGCAATGGATTCGGGCGTCGCACGCGGAAAATCTGGGCCTTGTCCGGATGCTGGACGAATACCGCGACGGCCTGTCTACGGATGCGATGATCAAGGCCATCCGCGAACTGCCACATCAACCACTGCCATCGCAGGCAATCCGGGATGGGTTGCTGGACGGGTTGGATTACGTCACCGACCGTATTGACGCGTTGCTGAACCGGGAACAGGAACGGGCCACCGGATGACCGCTGCACAGCCCAAACTGGCGGTGCTGGTCAAAGGCTGGCCGCGCCTGTCCGAGACGTTTATCGCCCAGGAATTGGTCGCTTTGCAGGAGGCGGGCCACAGTTTTGATATCTGGTCGCTGCGTCACCCCACGGACGTCAAACGGCACCCGCTGCACGACCGGTTTCGCGGGCAGGTGCGTTACCTGCCGGAATACCTGTATGACGAGCCACAGCGCGTCTGGGCGGCCCGCCACATCGCGCAGGACCTGCCCGGCTATGCCAAGGCTTATGCAATCTGGCGCGCCGACCTGCGCCGCGACCCGACCCACAACCGTATCCGCCGTTTCGGTCAGGCCTGTGTGCTGGCCGCCGAATTGCCGGAATCTACGCGGGTGATGTATGCGCATTTCATGCATACGCCCTCGTCCGTTGCCCGTTACGCCGCAATCATGCGCGGCCTACCGTGGAGCTTTTCCGCCCACGCCAAGGACATCTGGACCTCGCCGGAGTGGGAGAAATCGGAAAAGCTGCGGGCGGATACATATGGCGCAGCTTTTGGCGCGACCTGCACCGCGATCGGGGCAGAACACCTGCGCAGCCTGGCCGATGATCCGGCGCGCGTTGATCTGATCTATCACGGGCTGGACCTGAGCCGGTTCCCTGCACCGCCCGTGCGCGCGCCACGCGCCCCTGACGGCCCGTTTCACATGCTGTCCGTCGGTCGGCTGGTCGAGAAAAAGGGGTTTGACCGCCTGATCGACGCCTTTGGCCTGTTGCCGGATACGCTCGACTGGCACTGGACCCATATCGGTGGCGGCAGCCTGGGCGGCCCGCTGCGCGACCGCGCCCGCACCGCAGGTCTTTCAGATCGGATTTCGTGGAACGGGGCCTGTGACCAACCCGAAGTCATCGAAGCCATGCGCCAAGCCGATCTGTTCGTCCTGCCCAGCAGGATCGCAGCGGACGGGGATCGCGATGGCTTGCCGAATGTACTGATGGAGGCTGCCTCGCAATTGCTGCCGATTCTGTCCACACCGGTTTCAGCCATCCCCGAGTTCATAGAAACGGGGACGCACGGCGTATTGTCAGACGACGACCCCGGATCGCTTGCCGCAGCCATAACCCGTCTGGCCGCAGACCCCGAACAAACGGCGGCCATAGCCGGTGCAGCCTATGACCGGCTGATCGCCGAGTTTCGCATGGACCCCGGAATTGCCCTTTTGTCCAAACGGTTGTGCGCTTTGGGCGCGGACAGAGACTGATGGCCCGCGTCGCCTTTTACACCCCAATGAAATCACCCGACAGCCCGGTGCCTTCGGGGGATCGTGAAATGGCGCGAAATCTGATGCAGGCGATTGGCGCGCAAGGGGATTTCGTTGATCTTGTGTCCCGGCTGCGCATCTACGACAAACATGGCGATGCGCAGCTTCAGTACAGTTTGCGCGCCGAAGCCGAGGCCGAGGCACAGCGCCTGATCCGGGACATGCCCCACGATACGGCGTTATGGGTAACGTATCACAATTACTACAAGGCCCCTGATCTGTTGGGGCCGCTTGTATGCAAGGCCCGAAACATTCCTTACGTCCAACTGGAAAGCACACGCGCGAGCAGCCGTTTACATGGTCCTTGGGCCGGCTTTGCCAAATCCGCGCATGATGCCTGCGACATGGCGCAGGTGATTTTCTACCACACCGCAAACGATCTGATCACGCTGGAACGAGACAGATGCGGCTCGCAGACCCTTGCGGAACTGCCCCCCTTTTTGCCGATATCCGACCTGCCACCTGCGTCCGGCTGTGACGGCCCCATGCTGGCGGTTGGCATGATGCGGCACGGCGACAAGCTGGCATCGTACAAGCTGCTTGCGCAGGCGCTGACGCATCTGACCGGCGAATGGGCGCTGAACATCGTGGGCGACGGCCCCGCACTGGCTGATGTCCGGACGCTGATGGCGCCTTTTGGGTCAAAGGTTCGGTTTCTGGGGCAGCTTGGGCGGGACGCGCTGCAAACGCATTACGGGGCAGCGTCCCTTTTGGTCTGGCCCGGCGTGAATGAAGCTTATGGCATGATCTATCTGGAAGCGCAGACCAGCGGCGTACCGGTTGTGGCACAAGACAGACCGGGGGTCCGGGATGTCTTGACGCCTTCGGACTACCCCCCGGTCGACGCAGGGCCCGAAGGGCTGGCCGCGAAAATGCAGGCGCTGCTGCCCGATCTTCCCCTGCGCCTTTCGCTGGGGGCTCAGGCGCGGGCGCACGTATCCCAACGCCACCTGATGCCCGCCGCAACCAAGCGGTTCTGGCAGGTCACGCGCCCGTTGATAGCGGGCACCGCATGACCCGGCTGGCCCTGCTTCGTCACGGTCACACGCATTGGAACCGTGCAGGCCGCATTCAGGGGCGCAGCGATATTCCGCTGGATGCCGATGCGCGCTCGGAACTGGCGACCTATGACCTACCTGCGCCATGGGACAAGGCAACCGTGTGGTCCAGCCCCCTGTTGCGAGCAAGTGAGACAGCGCAGCTGGTATCGGGGCGGAACCCCCGCACCTCGGACGCGCTGACCGAGATGAATTGGGGCGATTGGGAGGGCCTGCGCGGCGTCGACCTGATCGCAGACCCCATCAGCGGCTACCGTCACATCGAAGATTGGGGATGGGATTTCCGCCCACCGGGCGGTGAAAGCCCGGCAGAGGTCTTGACCCGTCTGCAACCCTGGCTGGCCGGTTTACAGGGCGACGCAGTTGCGGTGTGCCACATCGGCATAATGCGGGTCATTCTGGCACGCGCCTGGGGATGGGATTTCAGCGGAGACGCGCCCTTTAAAATCAAGCGCAACCGCCTGTATATCGTCGATATGACAACACAAACCGCCTTGCCGGACCCCGTTCGCCTGCTGAAACCGGAGACGCCCCAATGAAGGTGATGATCGTCGTCACGCATTTGCTGGGGACCGGGCATCTCAGCCGGGCGCTGACCTTGGGCCGGGCTTTCGTTCAGGACGGGCATGAAACACTTGTCGTATCCGGCGGGATGCCTGCGCCACAACTGGACAGCTCGGGCATGGATCTGCTTGGGTTGCCGCCGCTGCGCTCGGACGGCACAGATTTCACGCGGCTGTTGACGCAGGCGGGTGAGGTGGCGGATGCAGCTTATCTTCAGGCCCGCGAAACCGCTTTGGTTGCCGCCCTCCAGAGCTTTGCACCGGACGTTCTGATCACAGAGCTGTTTCCCTTTGGCCGCCGCTCTCTGGCGGCCGAGTTCGGGGCCACGCTGGAGGCCGCGCAGAAGATGCCACGCCGCCCAATCGTTCTGGGTTCGATCCGGGATATTCTGGCCCCGCCTTCGAAACCATCAAAGGCGGAGCGGACCGAGGACGTCGTTTGCCGCCACTATGATGGCGTCCTTGTTCATTCGGACCAAAGCATAGTGCCCCTGGATATCAGTTGGCCGGTGTCCGAACGTTTACGACCGCGTTTGTTTTATACGGGTTTTGTCGCCCCACGCCCCCCGGTGCCGCACCCCGAAGCGGCGGGGAAAGGCGAAATTCTGGTCAGCGCGGGCGGAGGATCGGTGGGCCAGCCGATCTTTCGCGCGGCCATCGAGGCCGCCCGCAAGATGCCCAACAGGCGCTGGCGCCTGTTGGTTGGCGGACAAGACGCGGCGACGCGCATCGAATTTCTGAAGCCGCTGGTTGGCGACGCGCCCGTCACGCTGGAACCCGTGCGCCCGGATTTCCGCCAGATGTTGCCCCATGCGGCGGCCTCGGTCAGCATGTGCGGATACAACACCGCGCTGGACATCCTGCAATCCGGCACAGCTGCCGTGTTCATCCCCTTTGACGACGGCAACGAAGTTGAACAAAGCCTGCGCGGCCAGAGTCTGTCAGATCTTTCGGCAATCGAAGTTCTGACAAGCCAGAATCTGGATGGCGACTCTTTGGCACGGGCCGTCGACAAGGTGATCCAGGCCGCCCCGCGCCCCGCATCCCAACAGGGGTTTGACGGGGCCGCCAGATCGGTCGAGATTGCAAAAACCCTGATGGAGCGCGCGTGACACCCGACTGGACCCCCCTGCAATCCGAGCTTGATGTCTGGCAGGCGCGCGGGCTGTCCCTGCCCCTTTGGTGGCGCGATGACGATGCCATCTCGGCAACGCCGCAGCTTGAGCGACTGTCCGAGTTGTCCAAAACGCTTGCGTTGCCTGTGCATCTTGCGGCCATCCCCCGTGATGCGGATCGCACTTTGGTGGACGTTGTGACACACCAACCGGAATTGATCCCGGTCGTTCACGGCTGGGCACATTTGAACCACGCGCCGCCGGATGAAAAGAAGTCCGAATTCCGCCTGCACCGGCCTTTGGAGGAAATCCTTTCTGATGCGCGGTCAGGGCTGAAGCAGATGCAAGGGCTGTTCGGCGATAAACTCTGCCCGATGTTCGTGCCGCCCTGGAACCGTATCGCGCCCGACGTGGTGCGGGAGTTGCCGGGTGCGGGCTACCACTTCATCTCAACCGCGACACCGCGCCGGACAAGGTTTCCCGCGCCGGGGATTGAGCAGATCAACACCCATCTGGACCCCATCGACTGGCGCGGGACGCGTGGTCTGGCCGCACCGAATGACCTGATCGTAAAGACCTCAGATCTGCTGCGGGATCGCCGCACGGGGGGTGCCGACATCACCGAACCGTTTGGCGTCTTGACCCATCATCTGGTTCATGATCAGGACATCTGGACCTTTACCAAAGACCTGCTGCGCAGATTACTGGACGGCCCCGGTGTTGCCTGGACCGCGCCGCAAACCGACATGATACGGAGACCCGAATGAGCCGACTGGATTCCATGCTGCGCCGCCTGACGGCCCAACGCGACGGGTTGAACTGGGCGGCGGCCCAGATTGGCGACATGGCTGGCGATGTTCTGGACATGGGCCTTGGCAATGGCCGCACCTATGACCACCTGCGGGAAATCCTGCCGGACCGACGCATCTGGGTGATGGATCGGGTGCTGCAATGCCACCCATCCAGCACTCCGCCAGCCGAGGATTTTTTGCAGGGTGAGGCAGGCCCGATGCTGAACAGGTTGGCCAAAGGTGGCCCCAAGATCGCGATGGCCCACTATGATTTCGGACGTGGCATCAAGGACGACGACGTTGCCGAGGCTGCCCATCTCAGCCCTTGGATTGCGCAGGTGATGCTGCCCGGTGCGCTGCTGATTTCGGGGCAACCTCTGGTCGGGTTTAAACAGATACACGGGCCGGACACGATAGCGCCGGACCGGTATCTGTTCTACAGGGCCTGATCAGGACACACGCCGCCCACGCGACCAGACGCCGTTCAGTGCTGGCGCGCCCTCACGCATCCGGAACCTGATGAGGTCTGCACGGGCTCCGACCCGAATCTCACCCCGGTCATTCAACCCGACCGCTTGCGCCGGGGTTTGGGTCACGGTTTTCAGACCGCGGGGCATGTCACCCCACAGCTCGCCCAGACGCGCCGCCGACAGCAGCAAAGCCGCTGGCACATAGTCCGACGACAAGATGTCGAGATGCCCAAGATCGGCCAGCTCAAATGCGGCCACATTGCCGGAATGCGACCCACCCCGGATGACATTCGGCGCGCCCATCATCACCTTGATCCCGTGTTCGTGGCAGGCGCGCGCGGCCTCGACCGTGGTGGGGAATTCGGCCAGCCGAATACCGTGACCAGCCGAGACGCGCACCTGTTCGTCGGTCGTGTCATCATGGCTGGCCAGCATCGCGCCGAACCGTTTGGCGGCTTTGACCGTCTCGATCTCATGCTTGTCCCCGTTTCGGTCCCGCAACGCCTTGAGGTCCGCAACATGCCGTTGAAAGCCGTCGCCGTCTAACCCCAGCTTTCCTTTCAGATAGGCTTCAAGCTTGGTGATGTCGCGGAACTGCCGCTGACCCGGTGTGTGATCCATCAGCGAGACCAGCCCGACGCGGTCTTCGGGCCCGAATTCGTCCAGTTCTTCGACAAGCGTTTCCGAGCAAACTTCGGCCCGCAGATGCAGGAAATGGCTGATCTTCAAAGCGTCCTGCTCGCGCAGTTGCCACAGCTCGCGCGAAAGACCACGCGCGTATTTCGCGTATCGCTGCCCAGAGGGAATTGATCCCACACGCATCGCGTCAAACACGGTTGTAATCCCGGTACTGGCCAGTTCTGCGTCATGGGCCAGAATCGCGGCTGCGTGGGGCCAGTCGACCTTGGGGCGCGGTTGGATGTGACGCTCAAGGTTATCGGTGTGCAATTCGACCAGGCCCGGGCTGACATAGTCGCCGTCGCAGTCGACCGCACCTGTTGGCACCGACGGGCCCGTTGCAACCTCGGCAATTGTTTCGCCGACAATCCGAACGCTGCCTGTGACCGTCTCATCGGGAAGCACAAGCGTGGCATTGGCAAGGATCATTTCTTCTGTCATCTGAACTTCACACGGATTGAGCTATTGGGAAGGCCACGCATAGGAGGCCAATGTGACATTCACGCGATACGCGATTTATTTTGCACCCCCCCAGGATGCCCGGTGGGCAGCTTTCGCCACCAGTTGGCTGGGCTGGGATATGGAAACCGGGCGCAAAGTTGCGCAGCCGGTCCTCGAAGGTGTGGATGTTGCCGCCGTGACCGAAGTGCCGCGGAAATACGGGCTGCACGCGACGATCAAACCGCCGTTTCGCCTGCGGTCCGGGTGTTCGGTTGCCGAGCTGCAAGATGCCTGCGCCCTGCTGGCCGCACGTCAAGCGCCCGTCACGCTGGACGGGCTTGAGATCGCCCGGCTGGGGCGCTTTCTGGCGTTGCGCACGCGGGGCGACGAAGGCGCGCTGAACACGCTTGCGGCCGCTTGTGTGCGCGATCTGGACATGTTTCGCGCGCCCGCCCCCCAAGCCGAGCTGGACCGCCGCCGCGCCGCCGGTCTGACCGCACAGCAAGAGACCAATCTGGACCACTGGGGGTATCCCTACGTGATGGAGTCGTTCCGCTTTCACATCACCCTCAGCGGCAAGCTGGACAAGGCGACGCTTGCAGCCGTTCAGGCCGTGTTGCAATCGCAGCTTGCGCCGCTGCTGCCCACCCCGTTCCACATTACTGATCTGGCGCTGGTCGGAGAGGCCGAGGACGGGCGGTTTCACCTGATCCATCGTTACGCCCTTTCCGGTTGAAGCTGGGAGAGTATCGCCTCAACCGTCTGCTCAAGCGGCCCGGAATTGTCGATGGTGATCACACGGGTCAACCCATCGGGCAGCGGCGTATTGGCCTTGCTGAGCCGCTGCGCCTGCTCGGCAGCACTTTCCCGCCCGCGCGTGGACAGGCGTTGGGCCAGAACCTGTGGATCGGCGGTCAGCGAGACCACGATCAGATCACCAAACACCTGTTGCGCCCGAAGCAGAACCGAGCGGGAAAAGTTGACCAGAACGGCATCAGCTTGCTGCCTTGACTGGTCGATGCTGGCGGGCACCCCGTAAAACAACCCATGCGCGGCCCAATGCAGGGCAAAGGCCCCATCACCGACCATTTGTTGAAAAACGGCGGTGGACACCCGGTCGAAATCTTCGCCCTCTTCACCGGCGGGGCGCGTGATAACCCGACGCATTCGGTGAATGCCGGGGGCACGCGCAGCCAGCGCCTCCATCACGCTGTCCTTGCCGACGCCCGAAGGCCCGACTACGGCGATTACCGGCGCGCGGCTCATGCGGCCATACCGGGGGTGAAGTCCGATACGTCGACCTCGTGGTCGCAGATGCGTTCACGCGCATCAACATCATGGAAAATGCCCACGATCGCAGCGCCGCGCGACTTGGCCTCTTCAATCAGCGCCAATACCGTTTCCCGGTTTTGGGCATCCAGCGACGCCGTCGGCTCGTCCAGCAGCATCGCTGGATAGTCATGGGCGAACCCACGGGCGATATTCACACGTTGCTGTTCGCCGCCCGAAAACGTCGTGGGGCTAAGGGTCCACAACCGTTCGGGAATATTCAACCGCGCCAGCAGGGTCGCCGCCTTGTCCAGCGCAGCCTGCCTGTCGCAGCCGATGACCAGCAGCGGCTCGGCCACCACCTCCAGCGTTGGCACGCGCGGCACGACGCGCAGGAACTGGCTGACGTATCCCAATGTCTTGCGCCGCAAGGCCAGGATTTCACGTGGTTCAGCCCGGGCCACATCCAGACCACCCACCAGAACCTGCCCCGAGGCCGCCAGATAGTTGCCATAAATCACCCGCATCAGGGTCGACTTGCCTGCCCCGGACGCACCAGTTAGCGCAACGCATTCACCGGGCGCGACCTTGAGAGTAGCCCCCCGCATTACCGGGATCACCGCGCCGCCCTGATTGTGCAGGGTAAAGCTTTTGCTGACGTTCCTGAGTTCAATCATCCTCTCGCCCCCTGTCAAACCTGCAACACGCTGGACACCAGCAGTTGCGTGTACGCGTGCTGCGGATCGTCCAGAACCTGATCGGTCAGCCCGCTTTCGACCACATGCCCGTCTTTCATCACCATCAGCCGATCCGCCAGCAGGCGCACCACAGCCAGATCGTGGGTGACGATGATCGCGCTCAGCCCCATCTCGCGGACCAATCCGCGCAGCAGGTCCAGCAGGCGCGCCTGAACCGAAACATCCAGCCCGCCGGTCGGTTCGTCCATGAACACCAGCCGGGGGCCGGTAACCAGATTTCGGGCAATCTGCAGGCGTTGCTGCATTCCGCCGGAAAAATCCGTGGGGCGGTCATCGACGCGGGTTTCGCTGATTTCGACCCGACCCAGCCAATCTACGGCCCGCTCTCGGATCGCGCCGTAATGGCGCTCTCCGACGGCCATCAGACGTTCGCCGATATTGCCGCCCGCGCTGACCGACATGCGCAGCCCGTCGCGGGCGTGCTGATGGACAAAAGCCCAATCGGTGCGGCCCAGCTTCCGACGTTCGGGTTCGGACATTGTCACCGTGTCCACCGGGCCGTCGGCCCTTGTGTCAAAAACCACCCGTCCCATGTCGGGTTCAAGATGCCCCGCCAGACAGTTCAACAGCGTCGATTTACCGGAACCGCTTTCGCCGACAATCCCCATCACCTCGCCGGGGTAGAGGTCAAAGTTGACGCCGGTGCAACCAACCCGCGCACCGTAGGTTTTTCTGATGTCCTGAACGCTTAGAAGCGGTGTCATGTCACTCACCTCGGGTCGTACGCGAATTCGATCCGGTTGCCGCCCGGTTCGCGGATCATAAAGTGGATTTTTGGCCCAGCGCCCGAGGGTTCGGGAGCGAATTCCACAACAACACCCGGCCAGTCCTGGACCGTGGTGAACACAGCCTCCAATGCGTCCTGATCGCGGAGCTTGAAGGCGACATGATGCAGGCCCACATTGGCATGGCGGTCGAACCCACGCTGGTTGTCGCCTTTCTGCTGCCATAGCGTCAGTACCGCCGCGCCATTGCTGATGAATACCGAAGGGTAATCCGGCCGACCGCCAACCTCCTCCCAACCCAGCGCGTCGACAAAGAAGCTTTTCGTGGCCGCCAGATCCGAAACCGTCAGACCAAGGTGATCAATTCCCAAGATGTATTCGCGTGTCATTGCATTTCCTCCCTGGCCATCCGGCCTTGATAACCCGCGGCGCGGCGCGAGCGGCAAAAATCCGTGTCTGAGCAGACAAACATCCGGTTGCCCGCATCATCCATGATGACCTCATCCAGATAGCTGTCATTGGCCCCGCACAGGTCGCAGGGATGGTTGGCTTTTGTGGCCTCGAACGGGTAATCCTCGAAATCCAGCGATACGACTTTTGTATGCGGCGGCACCGCATAGATGCGCTGTTCGCGCCCAGCACCGAACAGCTGGATCGCGTCCATCTCAAGCTTTGGGTTGTCGAATTTCGGGATCGGGGACGGATCCATCACATATCGCCCCGACACTTTCACCGGATAGGCATAAGCGGTCGAGATCGCCCCATGTCGGCTGATATCCTCGTACAGTTTCACATGCATCAAGCCGTATTCCTCAAGACTGTGCATCTTGCGCGTTTCGGTCTCGCGCGGTTCCAGAAAGCGTAGCGGTTCGGGGATCGGCACCTGATAGACGATGATCTGGTCGTCGCGCAGCTTGGCCTCGGGGATGCGGTGGCGGGTCTGGATGACCGTCGCCTTTTCGGTTTCCTCGGTGGTTTCGACGCCTGCGGTATTTTCAAAAAATTTGCGGATCGAAACCGCGTTGGTGGTGTCATCCGCGCCCTGATCTATCACCTTGAGGGTGTCACCCGGCGTCAGCGTTGCGGCCGAAACCTGAACACCGCCCGTGCCCCAACCATAAGGCATCGGCATTTCGCGGCTGGCAAAAGGCACTTGATAACCGGGCACAGCCAGCCCCTTTAGAATGGCCCGCCGGATCATTCTCTTGGTTTGTTCGTCCAAATATGCGAAGTTATACTCATTCATTTGATGTATCACTTTGTTTTTTGGTGTTTTTGTGGACATATTTGTTTATTGCTCGGGCGTTTTCGCCGTTATGGTCTATTTTTTCTGGCACACGCGACACGCAAAGCGCCGACGCCGTGCTATGCAACGCGATGATTCTGACATTTGGAGTTCGATAGGCGCGGCCCAGGGCACTCCTGCTGCCAGCGAAACGCCTGATGACCCCAGGGCAAGAAGATGTAGCAGCCTGGATGAAGCCACACGGCAGGCACGCTGAGCTCATTCCGCGGCCTCCTTTGAAGTCAGGCGCTCCTCGGCTTCGCGGCGCAGCTTGCGCACCAGTTCCAGTTCGGACTGGAAATCCACGTAGTGCGGCAGCTTGATATGTTCGAGGAACCCGGTCGCCTGAATGTTGTCAGCATGGCTCAGTACAAATTCTTCGTCCTGCGCGGGTGCGCCTAGGTTGTCCTCGCCCAGTTCCTTCCAGCGCAGTGCCCGGTCGACCAGCGCCATGGCGATGGATTTGCGTTCCGATTGACCAAAGACCAGCCCGTAGCCGCGCGTAAACTGGGGCGGTTCCGTCTTGGAACCTTTGAACTGGTTGACCGTTTCGCACTCCGTCAGCTCGATCTCTCCGATCTCGATGGCAAAGCCCAACTCGGGGATATCCATCTCGACGGGTACCTTGCCAATCCGAAGTTCACCAACGAAAGCGTGGTTGCGGGCATAGCCGCGCTGCGTCGAGTAGGCCATGCCCAGCACGAACCCTTCGTCCCCGCGCGTCAACGATTGCAGGCGCAGGGGGCGATCTGTCGGAAACTCCAACGGTTCTCGGGTCAGGTCACCAGGGGTTTCGTCGCTGGCGGGTTCGTCCTGAATGATACCCTCACCCCTGAGGAACCCGGTGATATGCGGCGTCGACCCGGTGCGCGCGGGACCTTCGGATACGGCGGGCACCTCACCCTCGGCGGCCAGCTTGAAATCCAGCAAGCGGTGCGTGTAATCGAAGGTCGGCCCCAATACCTGCCCGCCCGGCGCATCCTTGAACGTGGCCGAGATACGGCGGTCACAAATCATCGCGGCGGTTTCCACCGGGTTGGAATAACCAAAGCGCGGCAGGGTGGTCCGATAAGCGCGGATCAGAAAGATTGCTTCGATCAGATCCCCGCGCGCCTGTTTGATCGCCAGCGCGGCCAGATCGGGATCATACAGCGACCCTTCGGCCATCACCCGGTTCACCGCAAGGCTGAGTTGTTCGCGGATTTGCGCAACGCTCAACTCGGCCACATCCGTCGACCCGCGTCTTTCCTCGGCCAGCCAGGCGTGGGCGTTTTCAATGGCTTTTTCACCACCTTTGACAGCGACATACATCGTTCAGCCCCCCGTCCTGACCTGCGTGCTGCGTGGCAGGGCCGCAACCTTGTCCCCGCAGGTGAAAAAGAAATCGCACCCCAGCGGATAAAGCGCGGCGTTGGCCTGAAAGGCCGGAACATCGGGCAGCGATAAAAAAGCGGTGTCACGGATACCCGGTCCGCTCAGTTCAACGCCGGACGGGTGCAGGGCGTCACATTCCACGATCAGGGTCGCGGACCGGTCGGGGTATTCAGCCGTCCCGATGCGATAATCGTCTAGGGGACCCAACGCCTGCCAGCTTCCGATTGCAAAATCCGCCTCGGCGGCGGCCGTGATGGGCGCGCCGGTATGAAAGGTCAGCCATTGGCGCACAGCCTCGGTATCGGCACCTTCGGCCAGATGCACATTGGTATCCGGATCACATAGGGTCAGCAGCAAGGTCCCCGCCGCGATCGACAATGGCGCGGGCGGCTGGGCGCCGATCAAAGGGCGAATGACCCCTGGGCGCGCCATAACCGTCATGGCCGCGCGGAAGGCTACCGCCGCCTCGACAGGCGCATTCTGAAATCCGCCGGAAAACTGGGTCTGCGCGTTCATCAATCCTCTCCCCGTACCATTGTGAAGAATTCAACTTTGGTTGCCGCAGCCTTGGCCGCGCGGGTGTTTCTGTCGGCCTGCATCTGCTGCCTGAGCGGCACGATGACCTTTGCGCGGATTGTTTCTGCGGCGTCAGTTTGCATCAGCGCATCAATCAGCGCCGCCGCTTCGGCCTTGGGTTTGGATCGGCCCTGGACATACCCGTGCCCGATCGTTCCGTCCTGCAACACCAAGGAACATCGCGTGACCGTCATTTCCCCAAGGTTGAACGGCGCCCCCGTGCCTCCGGTACGCCCCCGAACCATCACGCCGCCAACCTCGGGGCTGCGCAACCAGTCAAAGCGCGGCCGCGCCCCGGCATTGGCCCAAAGATCCAGCACCGCCTTTTCCGGGGCACGGGCCAAAAGCCCCATCCATTCCTGACGCGCACCACCCGTGATTTTTGTCTGATCTGTCATCAAAACCTCTTGGCCGGGTTGTCTAAGTTTACTATACAACTAGACAAATATTACACCCCACCGCGATGACTCGCAATCCGCAACCTTGTGAAGATTTGGTGACATGAGCAAAACACCCGTCTGGAAAAGCATCGCCTTAAGCCTCACCTCGGAAATTGCCGAAGGGCGGTACAGCACCGGCGACCGCCTGCCGACCGAGGCGCAATTGTCCGCGAAACATGGCGTAAACAGGCACACGGTGCGTCGTGCACTGTCAGAATTGGCCGAACAGGGGTTGGTCCATGCCCGTCGTGGCGCGGGCGTTTTCGTGGCCGCGCATCCGACGGATTATCCAATCGGAAAACGAGTTCGGTACCACAAAAGCATCTCGGCCAACGGCAAAATGCCCGGCAAAAAGATCCTCACACTGACGACGCGCGCAGCGGATGCATCCGAGGCCGAGGCCCTGCAGCTTGAGCCCGGCGACCCGGTACATGTCTATGATGGGTTGTCTTTGGCGGATGGCCAGCCAATCGGCCTGTTCCAAAGCGTTTTTCCCGCAGACCGCTTGCCCGATATTCTGGAGGCGCTGACGGAAACGCAGTCGGTGACCAAAGCGTTGCAGCGATGCGGGATCGCGGATTACACCCGCATTTCCACCCGCCTGACCGCACGGGCTGCAACGGTAACCCAGGCCCTGCACCTGCGCCTGCCTGAAGGCGCGCCCGTCTTGTTTTCGGTTGGCGTGAACGCAGATCCGAACGGGGTGCCGGTGGAATTCGGCCGGACGGTTTTTGCGGGCGAACGCGTTACATTGACCCTGAACGAGGATTAGATCACGGGGGGCCTCTCCCGCCCGTCTTCAACCTCCTGACGGAGGTCTCATCCCGTTGGGCGTAGCGCCGCGCAAAGCGCGGCGCCGGGCCCAAGGCCGCCAGGGCGTTTCGGCGCAGCCGAAGCGAACGCGGGCACGGGAGGGCTGGGTTTTGATTGCCGGGTGTTACCTATTCGTATTTCTCCAGAAATCCCTCAGCCCCCAGCGCGCGGAAGTCAGGCAGCGCCGCGCGCAAACGCAGGCTATCCCAATCCCACCACGACAATGCGATCATCCGATCCGCCACACCCCTGGGAAATCGCAATCGGATCGGATCGGCCGTGACCCCGCCGACGATGGTGTATGGCGGCACATCCTTGGTCACGACCGCGCCAGATGCAACAACTGCGCCATGGCCGATGGTCACTTCGGGCTTGATGATAGCGGCGTGTCCGATCCACGTATCGTGCCCGATCCTTGTGATCCGGCTTGCACGATGCTGAAACCAGTCCGCGTCGTCCTCGGCATCATCCCAGTAATCCGTCGAGCGGTAAAGAAAGTGATGCAGGGATGCCTTCTCCATCGGATGATCCGTCGCCCCGATCCGGGTAAAGCTGGCGATATTGGCGAATTTTCCGATCTGCGCATTGGCGATGTCGCAGGTTCGGTCGCAATAGGAATAATCGCCGACCACCGTGTTCACCACGCGGGTACCAGCACCGATTTCGACGTATTCGCCGAACTGGCTGTTTGCAATTGAGCAATCCGGATGAATGAACGGTTGATCCGAACGAAGACGCGCCATGAATTTACCCTTTTGCCCCGTGAATCTCAGCCTGCTTTTCCGGTCTGAGCCGTTCTCCGCCTTGGCCCAGTTTCGCCTTGTATCAGACGCCGACGCAGCCAGCCTGAGAACCAGTCCATCAGCATCACCATCAGGATGATCAGGACGATGTAATAGGCCACCTCCTCCCAATCTTTCTGCGTGATGATCGCCTGCGTCAGCAGCAAGCCAATGCCGCCGCCTGTTATCGCGCCAATCACCGTTGCGCTGCGGGTGTTGGATTCGAGGAAATACAACAGCTGGCTCAGCAGTACCGGCGTCACCTGTGGGATCACGCCAAACCGATAACGCTGCGGCGCGTTGGCCCCGGTGGACTGTACGCCTTCGATCTGTTTCTGATCGACGTTTTCCAACGCTTCCGAGAATATCTTGCCGAACGTTCCGGTATCCGTCACCAGAATGGCCAGCGCCCCGGTCAGCGGGCCGGGCCCAAAGGCGCGCGCCAGTACGACGGTCCAGATCAGCGCGTCCACACCGCGCACGAAATCGAACACCCGTCGTGTGGCGAACCGGACCGTTTTCAGTGGGTTGAAATTGCGCGTCGCAAGAAATGCCAGAGGCAGCGCGACCATTCCTGCACCCAATGTGCCCAGAAACGCCATCAGGATTGTCTCAAATATGGCCCAGGCCACATCCTGATGCCGCCACATCTTGTTGGTCCAGAAATCATTCAGGATTGCCCCGGCTTCGCCCTGCGCTGCCAGACCGGCCAACTCGGGAAAGGATTTGCCGTAGTACGGGCTGTCGAGCGTGAACCAGAACAGCTCCCACCCGGTGAAATAGCGGAACACTTCGGACCGGTTGCGCGTGACCGTCAGGCGGCCCGCATCCGTGGTGATCGCCATCCGGTTTTTGGACATATTGATCCAGTCGGGCACCTTGTCAGTGGGCAATTCCGCCTGCACGCCCGCCGCGCGGGTCGGCGTTGCCCGGACGGTGCCATAGCCCGGGATGTCATATTCCACGGTTTCGGGCCCGAAGCGCACGATGTGACCATCCTCCAGATCAACCACGGTCGTTTCACCCAGCGCCACCCAATCCGGGGCCTGCCCGTCGGGATAGCTGCCCTTGCGCTCACCCTCGATGGCAACGGACACCTCGCCGTTGCGGTTGTCGCGCGTGACATGGGTTTTGTAGCTATAGCTGTCGGCAATCAGCGTTTTGCCGTTTTCCCAATTCGCCCGACCGGCCAACCCGGAGACGTCGAAGGCAAAGAACACATAAGACAGGTAAACCAGCACCAGTGCGGGCAAACCGAAATTCACCAGCCGTTTGCGGCTGAACATACGATCAACTTCGGTCTTCAGGTCGTCAATGGTCAGGTCGGTGGCAAAGGTGCTCATGCCCGCGCTCCTTTCTCGGTTCCGTGGGTCAGGCGGTCGCGCAGATATCCCGAAATCTGATCCACGATGACGATGGTGACAAACAGCAGGACAAAGATGGCGGCCGCCTCGTCGTAACGTCCCTGCCCCCAGGACATCGCGTTGCGCAGCTCATACCCCAGCCCTCCGGCACCGACAAAACCCAGAATGGCCGAAGCGCGAATGTTGATCTCGAACCGCAGCAAGGCATAGCTGACATAGTTCGGCCCGACCTGCGGGATCACCCCCAGATACATGCGCTGCGACCAGTTTGCGCCCACCGAATGCAGCCCCTCAACGGGTTTGAGCGAGGCGTTCTCGTTTACCTCGGAAAACAGCTTGCCCAGCGCCCCCGCCGTATGAATGGCGATAGCGATCATCGCGGGCACCGGGCCGCCACCCAGAATGAAGATCAACACCAAAGCGATGACGATTTCCGGAACGGCCCGGAAAACATCCGAAATACGTCGGAACACAGGGATCAGCGATGGCCAATAGGCCATGCCGCGCGTCGACATCAGCGCCAGAAACGTCCCCACAATCGCGCCGATCAGCGTCGAGGCCGCAGCGATATTCAGCGTCTCAACCAGCGCTGGGAAAAATGTGACCAGATGCGCGGGCATCTCGGCGATCTTTTCCCAGGCTTCCGACAGGACCTCGGCCGGATAGTCCAGCACGCGGTGCCAGCCGTCGATAAAGCTGCCTGCGTTGCGATCGTCGGCGGTGCGGAAACCTGCAGCCATCATGGCAACGAACAGGATCAGAAGGATACCACCATAGACCCTCTTGCGCCGCGCCATCTCGGTATAGTCGTCGCGGATCTGATCGACGGTCGGGGACCCAGCAGTCAGGTCTGTCATGGAATGCTCCTGATGGAAAAACGGGGTCCGGTTTTTCACCGGACCCCGCGTATTGGATATGCAGGCTTAGTTGGACTTCAGCTTGCGCGCTTCGATGATGACTTCGTAGGCGTCATGGGTGATCGGCATCAGGCCTTTGGATTCGCCACCCAGAACGTTGTACATGCAATCCGGGTCAATCGAATTCATCGAGGCCAGCATTCCTGTCATCTTGATTTTGACATCCTCAGGCAGCTCGGAACGCACCACGAACGGGCCTTCGGGGATCGGCTTGGATTTCCAGATTTCGACCATGTCGTTCATGTCGACCAACCCGGCATCCACCGCACGGCGCAGCGCGCCGGACTGATAACCGTCTTCCCAATCACCCAGACCGTCGGCCCAGGTCACGCCCGCGTCCACATCGCCGTTGTTTACGGCCACAATGGTTTGCTCGTGACCACCGGTGAATTTGACCTCACCGAAATAATCGCCCGAAGCCATGGTTGCCCCTGTGGCGGCGGGGATTTCAATCGACGGGATCAGAAAGCCCGACGTCGAGTTGGGATCACCAAAACCAAAGGTCTTGCCCTTCATGTTGTCCAGCGAGGTGATGCCGCTGTCCTTGCGGGCAAACCCAATCGAGTAGTAGCCGTAGCTGCCATCGGTGTTGACCTTGACCAGAACCGGCTCAACCGCTTCGGGATCGCTCAGATAGGTCTTGGCGTAACCCGACGCACCCAGCCAGGCCATGTCGATGGTGCCGCCCAGCAGACCCTGAATAACACCGTTATAGTCGGCAGGGGCAAACAACTTTGTCTCGACGCCCAGCAGGTCTTCGGTCTGTTGACGCAGGCATTCCTGTTTGCTCAGACGGTCCTGCGCGTTCTCGCCGCCCAGAATGCCGATGCGGAATTCGCTGATCTCTTGCGCCATGGCGGGTACGGCCAGCGCGGTGGTCGCCACAAAGGCGGCAATCAGTTTTTTCATCTGTCTCTCTCCAGTTTGATTGCGCCGGCCTGTCATCGGCCGGTCGATGAAAGGGGTGTGTGGGCCTAGATGACAGCTTCGGCTTCCATCAGCGCCTTGCGGGTCGCATCCAGCGTCTCAATCTCGGTCGAGGTCGCCTCTTCCGAGAAGCTGGCGTCAGCGCCGTAGATCTCACGCGCGACGCCGGTGGTCAGCTGTTCGGGCAACCCGTCGAATACGATGCGCCCGTCGCGCATACCCACCACGCGGTCGCAGTACCGGCGCGCGGTATCCAACGTATGCAGGTTGGCGATGACGGTGCGGCCATCCTCTTCGTGGATACGGCGCAGCGTCTGCATCACAACCTGCGCATTCATCGGGTCCAGCGAGGCGATAGGCTCATCCGCCAGAATGATGCTGGGGTCCTGCATCAGGGCGCGCGCGATGGCGACACGCTGTTGCTGCCCACCCGACAGCGCCTCGGCCCGTTTTGGCGCATGTTCGGCGATGCCCAGACGGTCCAGAATGTCGATGGCGCGGTGAATGTCCTCGGTCGGGAACAGGTTGAACATGGTGGCCAGGGTCGACTGCCGGTTCAGCGTGCCATGCAGCACATTCGTGACCACATCCATGCGCGGCACCAGATTGAACTGCTGGAAAATCATGGCGCAATCGGCCTGCCAGGCGCGTTTTTCACGGCCTTTTAGCTGGGTGACATCGCGGCCTTCGAACAGGATTTGACCATCGCTGGAATCAGTCAGGCGATTGATCATCCGCAACAGCGTCGATTTGCCAGCCCCGGATCGACCAATGATGCCAATCATGCAGGGTTTGTCCACATCCAGCCTTGCCGCATCCACAGCGATATTGTCGCCGAAGCGTTTGGTCAGTTTCTCGATCCGCAGCACAGGCCACCCCCAATTCATATTGGCGTCCAGCTACAGGTGGTGTTCAACGGCTGTGTGTCAGCGTGGTGAAAGTTTTGTAACGGGCCGAATGGCGCAGGGGCTACCCATCCGATGCGCGCACGGGTATACGCGATCCCGACTCTTCATCTGACATGAGGCCGCCATGAGCTTTGACCGCACCATCAAGATCGCCCCGTCGATCCTGTCCGCCGATTTCGCCAATTTCGGCGCCGAGATTCAGGCCATCGAAGCCCAGGGCGCCGACTGGGTTCATGTCGATGTGATGGATGGCCATTTCGTGCCGAACCTGACCTTCGGCCCGCCCGCCGTCAAAGCCTTTCGCCCGCATGTGAAAACGGTGATGGACGTGCACCTGATGATCACCCCGGTCGATCCCTACATTCAGGCCTATGCCGACGCCGGGGCCGACATTCTGACCGCCCATATCGAGGCCGGAGCCCACACGCACCGCACCCTTCAGGCAATCCGCGCCGCCGGTATGAAGGCCGGTGTGGCGCTGAACCCCGGCACCCCGGCCGAGGCAGTCGAGCATCTGCTGGACCTGACCGATCTGGTGTGCGTCATGACAGTGAACCCGGGCTTCGGCGGGCAAAAGTTCATCGACATGACCAGCAAGGTTCGCAAACTGCGCCAGATGATCGGCGACCGCCCCGTGCATATCGAGATCGACGGCGGCGTTGACCCCAATACCGCCCCCCTGCTTACCGCCGCTGGAGCAGACGTACTGGTCGCCGGGTCAGCGGTGTTCAAGGGTGGGTCGGTGGACCAGCCTAACGTCTATGGCGAGAACATTCGGGCCGTGCGGACTGCGGCGGAGGCTGCGCTGAAGTGAAGCCGTCGCACTAAGGTGCGCGACAGTCTGAGCCTAGTGAGCTAACGGGCATCGTTAACCCTTATCGAATCCAAAGGGTGGTGGTCTCGCATTTTATGTTCTTGTTTTGACGAGGGTAATCTCGGCATAGAAAGGCATCAATAGCGGTTGAGAACCGCTCCCTTCATAACAGAAGTAAGCCTTCTTACGACCACGGTTTGAAATCTTGACAGTGCCCGGGCACACTCACAGAAAAACGAAAAAGGCCGCCCCCTAAGGAACGGCCTTCTTTGTTTCACCGATGTGCCGGGCTGAAGCCCGGCCTACCGACTTACTCGACGATTTTCGAGACGACGCCGGCGCCGACGGTGCGGCCGCCTTCGCGGATGGCGAAGCGCAGGCCGTTTTCCATCGCGATGGGCGCGATCAGCTCAACGCCGAACGACACGTTGTCGCCGGGCATGACCATCTCGGTGCCTTCGGCCAGGGTCACGGTGCCGGTCACGTCAGTCGTACGGAAGTAGAACTGCGGGCGGTAGTTCGCGAAGAACGGCGTGTGACGGCCACCTTCATCCTTGGTCAGGATATAGGCTTCGGCTTCGAACTTGGTGTGCGGTGTCACCGAACCCGGCTTACACAGAACCTGACCACGCTCAACGCCTTCACGGTCGATGCCGCGCAGCAGGGCGCCGATGTTGTCGCCCGCTTCGCCGCGGTCCAGCAGCTTGCGGAACATTTCAACGCCGGTACAGGTGGTTTTCTGAGTGTCGCGGATGCCGACGATTTCGATCTCGTCGCCAACGTTGATCACGCCACGCTCGACACGACCGGTCACAACCGTACCACGACCCGAGATCGAGAACACGTCTTCGACCGGCATCAGGAACGGCTGGTCAACAGCGCGCTCAGGTGTCGGGATGTACTCATCCACGGCCGCCATCAGCTTGCGGATCGATTCTTCGCCAATCTCCGGGTTGTTGCCTTCCATCGCGGCCAGAGCCGAACCGGCAATGATCGGAATGTCGTCGCCGGGGTAGTCATACGAAGACAGCAGCTCGCGGATTTCCATTTCCACCAGTTCCAGAAGTTCTTCGTCGTCAACCTGGTCAACTTTGTTCATGAACACGACCATGGTCGGGATGCCAACCTGGCGGCCCAGCAGGATGTGCTCGCGGGTCTGCGGCATCGGGCCGTCAGCGGCGTTCACAACCAGGATCGCGCCGTCCATCTGCGCCGCACCGGTGATCATGTTCTTGACATAGTCGGCGTGGCCGGGGCAGTCGACATGCGCATAGTGGCGGTTGTCAGTCTCGTATTCCACGTGGGCGGTCGAGATCGTGATGCCGCGGGCTTTTTCTTCCGGCGCGCCGTCAATCTGGTCATACGCTTTGAAGTCACCAAAATACTTGGTGATCGCTGCGGTCAGCGTGGTCTTGCCGTGGTCAACGTGGCCAATCGTGCCGATGTTGACGTGCGGCTTGTTACGCTCAAACTTTTCCTTTGCCATTCCTCAGGCGCCCTTTTGCGATTTGGGGGACCCTTGGTCCCGTGGTTACATCTGCGCGCGCGAGATATTGGGTTCAAAGGGGAAAATCAAGCACATCCTTCGGAAAACCCGATCTTCACGCCGGATTTTGCGTGACCTCTGTGGAATCCAACGGCTGGATCAGATTGGGCCGCCTGTCGAACCAGCCATTGTCCTGGTGTTCTTCTGCCAGCCACTCTTCGACACGGTCCGCCACTTTCAGCGCCAGACCGCTCATCTGTTCCTCGCGCGTACGGGCGTGGCCCGACCCCTTCAGCGCACTGCCGCCGGTGGTATCTTCCAGCACCTGGAACTGTTTGCCCTTGGCGATGAACTCTTTCTTGTTCACGTCGTAGACGTTCACCAGAACGATGGCCGTGCTTTTGGGGTTGAACACCACCGGCACACCCGGAGGTGCCAGCATGTACCCTTCGAGGCTGATGCCGATGTCATAATCCTGCGCGCCCTCGTACCGGCCCAACCGGATATCGACCGCGTTCTGGATGGCGGCGGTCCATTCCTCGGGGGTTGCGTCCCGCGACACCGGGCCTTTCACGGCCTTGTCGGCAAAGGCGTAATTCACACGCAATTTGAATTCACCCAGATTTTCGGGTTCTTCATAAAGCTGTGTCTGCGTGCAAGCGCCCATCAGGGCCAGTCCGGAAATCAGAGTCAGAATGCGGATCATGGTCACGTCCCGATAGGTTTGTTTTGCTTTGATCTAACGCACCGATACGGGTTGTGCCAAGCCGTATCGGCAGAAATCCACCATTGATGGCGCGCGATCACGAGAATTTATAGTCGCGCGGGAAGCCGTAGGGCGGTTTTTTCCCGACACTGGCGCGTTTGGACAGCCATTGCGACAAGTCCGCCTCATGCCGGGTTTTGTCGCCACCCATGGACCATTTCAGACCTTCGTTCCAGTCGAAAGTGGTGATGTCGGACAACCCGCCATCCAGCTCCAGCGTGCCCTGACGCCCACGGGCCATGTTGTATTTCTGCAAGCGCACACCCTTACCACGGGTCATCTCGGGCAGTTCGTCGACCGGGAAGACCAGAAACTTGCCGTTCTGGGACACCACGGCCACGTGGTCGCCCCCAACCGGTTTACAGATCATCGCGGTCTCGTCACCTTTGACATTCAACACCTGCTTGCCGTTGCGGGTCTGGGCCAGCACCTCATCTTCGGGCACCATAAAGCCGTTGCCCGCATCCGAGGCCACCAGCAGTTTGCGCCCCGGCTTGTGGATCAGGATGTCAATGATCTGCGCCTCGTTCGGCAGATCGACCATCAGGCGCAGCGGCTCACCCATCCCCCGCCCACCGGGCATATTGGCGGCGCTGAGCGTGTAGAACCGCCCGTTCGAGGCAAACACCAGCAACCGGTCGGTGGTTTCCGCGTGGAAGATGAAACGCGGGCCGTCGCCGTCCTTGAACTTCAACTCGCGCTTCAGGTCGATATGGCCGGTCATGGCACGTATCCAACCCATCTGAGAGCAGACCACCGTGATCGGTTCCTTGTCGATCATCGCCTCAAGCGGCACTTCTTCGACGTTGCCCGCCTCGGCGAATTGGGTGCGGCGTGCGCCGCCTTCGTAATCCTTGCCAAACGTCTTTTTGGTCTCTTTCAGTTGCTCGGCGATACTGTCCCATTGCAGGCCCTCGTCAGCCAGCAGATCCTCAAGGTTGGCGCGTTCTTCCATCAGCGCGTCACGCTCACGGACAAGTTCCATTTCCTCAAGACGCCGCAAAGACCGCAGACGCATGTTGAGAATTGCGTCGACCTGAACCTCGGACAGCTCGCCTTCGCCCGGCTTGGGCGAGACATAGTCAGCCTCGTTGGTGGCGCGGACGTGGTCGATGCCCCAATCCTCGCGCATCAGCGCGGCTTTAGGGTCGTCGTCGTAACGGATGATGTCGATCACGCGATCCAGATTGAGAAAGGCAACGATGAAACCTTCCAGCACTTCCAGACGATGATCAATCTTCGCCATGCGATGGCGCGAGCGGCGCAGCAGCACCTCTTGCCGGTGATCAAGGAAGGCGCGCAGCACTTCTTTCATCGAACAGACCTTGGGTGTCACCCCGTCGATCAGCACGTTCATGTTCAGGCTGAACCGTACCTCAAGGTCCGAGTTGCGGTAGAGCATCCCCATCAGCACCTCGGGGTCCACATTCTTGGAACGCGGCTCAAGGATCAGGCGAACGTCATCGGCGGATTCGTCGCGCACATCGGCAAGGATCGGGATTTTCTTGGTCTGGATCAGTTCGGCGATCTTTTCGATCAGCTTGGATTTCTGAACCTGATAAGGAATCTCGGTGACGATGATCTGCCATTGGCCGCGGCCCAGATCCTCGACCTCGTACTTACAGCGCAGGCGGAAGCTGCCGCGTCCGGTGCGATAGGCCTGTGCGATGTTCTCGGGCGGCTCAACAATCACGCCACCGGTCGGGAAATCCGGGCCGGGGACATAGTTCAGCAATGTATCGTCGCGCGCATCCGGCGCCTTGATCAGATGCAGACAGGCATCGCATAGCTCCGAGATGTTGTGCGGCGGAATATTGGTCGCCATGCCCACCGCGATACCGCTGGACCCGTTCGCCAACAGGTTCGGGAACTGCGCAGGCAGCACGACCGGTTCAGTCAGCGTGCCATCATAGTTGTCGCGGAAATCGACGGCGTCCTCGTTCAGACCCTCAAGCAGCGCTTCGGCCACGATGGTCATCCGCGCCTCGGTGTACCGCGAGGCGGCCGGGTTATCACCGTCGATATTGCCAAAGTTCCCCTGACCGTCGACCAGCGGGTAACGCACGTTGAAATCCTGCGCCAGACGCGCCATCGCGTCGTAAATCGCGGCATCGCCATGCGGGTGATAGTTACCCATCACGTCGCCCGAAATCTTCGCGGATTTACGGAACCCACCGGTTGCGTTCAGCCGCAGCTCGCGCATCGCGTAAAGGATTCGCCGATGCACCGGCTTCAGACCATCCCGCGCATCGGGCAACGCCCGGTGCATGATGGTGGACAGCGCATAGGTCAGATAGCGTTCGCCAATCGCGCGGCGCAGCGGCTCGGCTATCTCGCCCCCATTGCCGGGGGCCTCCATGTTGGGGTCGTCTATCGTATCGTTCATATATGATGTGATACGCCGCAAGCGCGCTTTGGTAAAGCAAGCAGCGCATATTTAGCTGGGGACAAGTCGCGCTTTTTGCAACAGGGGGAGACAACCCCCCGATTTCCCCCGTCTTTCGACTCAGTCCAGGAAATATGGTATCCTGACTGAATTAGACTGCTGCCTATTTCTTGTTTCTTGCGATTACCGGGGGATGCGCCATGACGCGCCTTATTGTTATGACTTTCGCCGCACTGGGTTGGTGCTTTTACGTAGTAAGCGACGGGCCGAATTTCGAACCGCGTGGCCTGCGCGCCGAGCAACCTGTACGTGTTGCCGCAACTCCGAAACCGGCGCCACCTGCATCCACACAGGCCCGGGATCTGGTGACCAACGTTGCCCTGCGCACCCCATTGACGCGTGTGGAAACGGAAACCACCCCAACAGAAGACGCCGCAGCAGCAGTACCTGTGCCGGCCAACCTGGAAGGGTTTTCCGGCCTGACGGCGTTTGACGATCAGGCCGCCAGCATAACGCTTGCCTCGCTTGAGGACGGCGTGGCCGGGCTGCAACAGACCGTTTTGGATGTTCAGGATCAGACCACCGAAGTCTTTGAACCCAAGAAAGACATCCGCGAGATTACCGGAACCCGCGTCAACGTCCGTGACGGGCCGGGCACCATCTATCCCATCATCGGCAAGGTGGCCATCGGCCAAAAGGTCGAGGTTCTGAGCGAATCCGGAACCGGCTGGCTGCGCCTGCGCGTGTTGCCTGCGCAACAGGTCGGATGGATTTCGGCGTCACTGGTCCAAAAAACTGCAAACTGACGTCGTGGTGTCATTGTCCTGACCCGAACCTGACCATAGCTTCAACTCAGGTTCAGCTTCAGGAAGATCATGCAGAAAACCATTCTTATCACCGGCTGCTCATCCGGCATTGGCCTTGACGCAGCTCATGGAATGCGTGCGCGCGGTTGGCGGGTGTTTGCATCCTGCCGCCAGCAACGCGATTGCGACCGGCTGCGGGCGCAGGGCTTTGAAAGCCCCCGAATTGACTATACCGATTCCGGCAGCATCACCCAGGGGCTGGCCGAAGTGCTGGAGGCCACAGGCGGCACGCTGGACGCGTTATTCAACAATGGTGCGCACGGCCTGCCCGGCGCGGTCGAGGATTTGCCGACCGACGGTCTGCGTCAGATATTTGAGGCCAATTTTTTTGGCTGGCACGAGCTGACCCGGCAGGTGATACCGATCATGCGGGCGCAGGGACATGGGCGAATCGTGCAGAATTCATCCGTGCTGGGCCTGGTGGCTTTTCCTTGGCGCGGTGCCTATGTGGCAACGAAATACGCGATCGAAGGGCTGACGGACACGTTGCGCCTGGAACTGGCGGATACCGACATCAAGGTCATCCTGATCGAACCCGGCCCGATCACATCGAAAATCCGCGTAAACTCGATCCCCCACTTCGAGCGTTACATCAACTGGCAGAACTCGGCCCTGCGCGAACGGTATGAGACGTCCTTGTTGAAAAGGCTGTACGAATCCTCAGGGCCGGACAAATTCGAACTGCCCGCCTCGGCCGTGACCGACAAGTTGGCCCATGCGGTCGAATCGAAACGGCCCCGCCCGCGGTACTATGTGACAACGCCGACCTATATCGCCGGATGGCTGCGCCGGATCCTGCCGACCCGCACCATCGACCGCATCCTTTCGGACGTCTGAGGCGAAATTACCCGTTCGCTTTTCAGGCCCATAAGGCTAGATGATAGGCCAAGGAAATAAGAAATGCGGACGGTGTGCTCATGGACCTTTTGATGGTCGTTTTGCTGTTGGCCATGGCGGCGGTTGTCGTCGTGCTGGCGATTGGCATCTTCAACTTCGGCAAAAGCGGCAAGTCCGCTGCCGTGAAAAGCAACAAGATGATGCAATTGCGCATCCTGTTTCAGTTCATAGCCGTGGTGCTGATCGTGCTCTACGTCTGGCTGCGCGGACAAGGAGGTCAGTAAATGGTCGTACTCAACAAGATTTACACCCGCACTGGCGACGACGGGAAAACGGCGCTGGGCAATGGTGAACGGGTTGCCAAGTATTCCGGCCGTGTGGCCGCCTATGGCACGGTCGACGAATTGAACGCCTTTGTTGGCGTGGCCCGCACCGAGGCCGAAGGCGACGTCGAAACCGCCCTGTCACGCATCCAAAATGATCTGTTCGATCTGGGGGCCGATTTTTGCCGCCCGGAAATGGAAAAGGATGCCGAGGCGGATTATCCGCCGCTGCGTATCATTCCGGCCCAGATCGACCGGCTGGAAGCGGAAATTGACGCAATGAATGAAACGCTGGAGCCACTGCGCAGTTTCATCCTGCCCGGCGGCTCGCGTCTGGCAGCGCAACTGCATGTCTGCCGGACTGTCTCGCGCCGGGCCGAACGGCTGGCGGTCGAGCTGACCAACATGGAACCCGTCAATGTGGTTGCAGTGAAATACCTCAACCGTCTGAGCGACTGGTTTTTCGTGGCTGCCCGGTGCGCCAATGAAAACGGGACGGCGGATGTGTTGTGGGTTCCCGGCGCAAACCGCTAGGAAATCGGCGGCCAAGCAATATTCTTGCTCTCCGTTGCGTCAAAAATTACGAAACGCGACGTCTCAAGTTCATGTCATGACGATTTTGCCCTGTTGTCGCACGGGCGGAGACGCTATTGAGGCCACCGAGAGCATTGGTGGAGTCGCAACGCGGCTTGCCGTTTTTGTAAGGAGCGTACGCAAAAATGAAGGTACTTGTGCCTGTCAAACGCGTGATCGACTATAACGTGAAAGTTCGCGTCAAAGCGGACGGCAGCGGTGTTGATCTCGCCAATGTCAAAATGTCGATGAACCCATTCGACGAAATTGCCGTCGAAGAGGCCATTCGCCTGAAAGAAGCCGGCAAAGCGGACGAAGTCATCGCCGTGTCGATCGGTGTCAAGCAGTCGCAGGAAACCCTGCGGACCGCATTGGCTATGGGCGCAGACCGCGCCATTCTGGTGATCGCAGCTGACGACGTCCACCAGGACATCGAACCGCTGGCGGTTGCCAAGATTCTGGCCAAAGTGGTCGAGGAAGAGCAGCCCGGCATCGTGCTGGCTGGCAAGCAGTCGATCGACAACGACATGAACGCCACCGGCCAAATGCTGTCGGCCCTGCTGGGCTGGTCGCAAGGCACATTCGCCTCTGAGGTTGATATCGAAGGCGACAACGCCAAGATCACCCGTGAGGTTGACGGCGGCCTGCAGACCATCAGCGTCAAGATGCCGACCATCGTCACCGTTGACCTGCGTCTGAACGAGCCGCGCTATGCGTCGCTGCCCAACATCATGAAGGCGAAGAAAAAGCCGCTGGACGAGAAGACCGCCGCCGATTACGGCGTCGACGTCACACCGCGTCTGGAAGTCGTCAAAACCGAGGAACCTGCCGCACGTGCCGCGGGTATCGTCGTAGGCTCGGTTGACGAGCTGGTCGAGAAACTCAAAGAAGCGGGGGCTGTGTAATGGCTGTACTTCTGCTTGCCGAAGTGAATAACGGCGAACTGGCGATGGACGCCACCGCCAAGGCCGTCAACGCCTCAAAGGTACTGGGCGACGTGACCGTCTTGGCCGCTGGCGGTTCTGCCGCTGCGGCTGGTGAGGCTGCCGCCAAGATCGACGGTGTGTCCAAGGTGCTGGTTGCCGAAGATGCCTCGCTGGGTCACCGCCTGGCGGAATCGACCGCTGCACTGATCGTGGGATTGGCTGATGGCTATGAGCACATCGTGGCACCCGCGACCACTGACGCCAAGAACGTCATGCCACGCGTGGCCGCGCTGCTGGACGTAATGGTGATCTCGGATGCGTCCGGCGTGGTTGATGGTTCAACCTTCGAGCGCCCGATTTATGCGGGCAACGCCATCCAGACCGTGAAATCCAACGACGCAAAAAAAGTCGTCACCATCCGGACCGCCAGCTTTGACGCTGCGGGCGAAGGTGGCTCGGCTGCGGTCGAGACCGTCTCGGTTGGCGACAATCCGGGTCTGTCCGAATGGGTCGAGGACAAGGTTGCTGAAAGCGACCGTCCCGAACTGACCTCGGCTGGCGTGGTTGTCTCGGGCGGCCGTGGTGTTGGCTCGGAAGAGGATTTCAAACTGATCGAGACGCTGGCTGACAAGCTGGGCGCCGCCGTTGGCGCGTCGCGGGCCGCGGTCGATTCGGGCTATGCCCCGAACGACTGGCAGGTCGGTCAGACCGGTAAGGTTGTCGCCCCCGACCTGTATGTCGCTGTCGGCATCTCGGGCGCGATCCAGCACCTTGCTGGCATGAAAGACTCCAAGATCATTGTTGCAATCAACAAAGACGAAGAAGCACCGATCTTCCAGGTTGCCGATTTCGGACTGGTCGCTGACCTGTTCCAGGCGGTGCCGGAACTGACCGAGAAACTCGGCTGATCACAGAACCAAGATTTTTCGACGAAAAATCTTGTGGGGCCCGCCAATAGGCGGGCCTTTTTCAATTCAAGTTCCGAACTGATCCTATCAGCATATTCGCAATGGACCTGTGCGTCGCGGGGCCGATCATATGCTCTGCCAGGGGCTGCTGAAGCGTCCCGAACAATAGATCTTCAAGCTCATCAGATTGCCCCGAAACACACGCATTAACATCCGCGCTGCCGACACAATAAGGGCGCAGGGCCTCAAGCATCTGATCGGTCACGGAGACACCTGCCTCTTCAACCTGATGTTCCCCGACCATTTGATGCTGAACACGCAGGTGCATCAGGAAAACCGGCACTTGCAGTCGGCGAAGGAAGGAACTGATCCGTTTGGCCCAATTCCGGCGCAGCTCTTCCGCCACGACCTCAAAACGCGCGTCTCGAAAACCGCGCAGGCGGGCCATCAGATGGCGCACGAAATGCACGTCGGTAAAGTCAATCTCGGGGTAGAGATCGACCAGGTTGTCTGTAGGGGCCAGGACCCGATCGTTGCGCCTGGGGTGGACCCGATAAAAGTGATTCGATTGCCCCAGTACATTCGGCGTTTGCAGAATACACAGCTCGGCCCCGTTCAGCAGGCTGACCAGCCCTTCATCGCCGCACAGTGCATCGACGCCGCAGAACAAGCTGCCGAAATTCACGCAGCGCTGGCCCAAACGCTCTTCAAGAATTGCGGCAAAGGGGTATTCGACGAAACGTCCGTGGGTCTCCTCTCCTCCGACGCAGGCCATATATGGCAGGTCCAGCACCCGGCGCGGGCCGCGAAACCACAGTCGCGACCCATCGTATTGACATACGGCATCCTCGGGTCCCCCCGAGCCTGTTTGATGATAGCTCATAACACTCACCCAATTTTTCACCCGGTTGCCATCTTGCGGTCTTATGTCTTGAGGAATTCCTAATGTGCGTATTTTAAACAAATTCGTTGGGTTCGCTCCTCTTGCCGCCTGCCCCGAACTACCGATAGTGTCTGAGTAACCGTGATACAGAGGCACCAGATTATGGATGTAAAATCAGTCGGAGTAATTGGCGCAGGCCAGATGGGCAACGGCATTGCACATGTGCTGGCCCTGGCGGACTATGACGTGCTGCTGAACGACGTAAGCCAAGACGCATTGGACGACGCGATTGCAACGATAGAAGGCAATATGGCGCGCCAGGCCTCACGTGGGAAGATCACCGAAGAGGCCATGCATACCGCACTTAGCCGGATCAATACCACGCTGGAGCTGCCGCAGCTGGGTCAGACGGATCTGGTGATCGAGGCCGCCACTGAACGCGAGGCGATCAAGCAGGCGATTTTCGAAGACCTGCAACCGCATTTGCTGCCGCATACGATCCTTACATCCAACACCTCGTCGATCTCGATCACCCGACTGGCCAGCCGCACAGACCGGCCCGAACGGTTCATGGGGTTCCACTTCATGAATCCTGTTCCGGTCATGCAGTTGGTAGAGTTGATCCGCGGCATCGCCACCGACGAAGAGACGTTCAGCGCGTGCAAAACCGTTGTCGATCGTCTTGGTAAAACCGCTGCCAGCGCCGAGGATTTCCCAGCGTTCATTGTGAACCGCATCCTGATGCCCATGATCAACGAAGCGGTGTACACCCTGTACGAAGGCGTTGGAAATGTGCGATCCATCGACCAATCCATGAAACTGGGCGCAAATCACCCGATGGGTCCATTGGAACTGGCCGATTTCATCGGTCTGGATACCTGCCTTGCCATCATGAATGTGCTGCATGAAGGTCTGGCGGACACCAAATACCGCCCCTGCCCCCTTCTGACCAAATATGTCGAAGCTGGTTGGCTGGGGCGCAAGACCGAGCGGGGCTTTTATGACTATCGTGGCGAAACCCCTGTTCCGACGCGATAGCGTCAGATAGGCACCCCTCTGACCTGCGGCCGGATCGTCAGATCACGGCACGCGGGTCAGGATTTCTGGGACGGACCCAAAGCAAGTGTGCGCTTTCTGAGCCATGCCATGAAACCGCGTGGGTCACGCTCCAAAAGCTGCATATCCTCGTCCGAAACAGGTTCACCGATAACCGGTGATTGGGGTTTGTTGCACGAGCGGACAATTTCATGCAGCAAAAGCCCCTGCCGCAGGATCGGCGACAGTTTGTTGGCGATCTGATAAGCGCGCGAGTTTCGGCCCGGGAAAAAGATCGGAACAACCTGTGCCCCCGATCGACGGATCATTTTCGCGGTAAAGACATTCCACTCACGTTCCTGCGCCGGACCGAACCAATCATCGGATGACATCACAACGCCGGACGGAAACAGGGCAACAACACCGCCGTTTTTCAGATGATCCATCGCATTGCCGCGCATTTCCAGCATCTTGGTCTGCGCTTCGGGGTCATGCGGGAATGGTACCGGGATCATGAAGGATGTCGCCGCTTCATCAAGACCGGTCAGAACCGAGCGCGTCAGGATACGGTAGTCATTGCGCACCTGCCCGATCAGTTCGGCCAGTATCATACCATCGACCATTCCATGAGGGTGGTTCGCCACCACAACAACCGGGCCTGTTTTCGGAATGCGCGCCATCTGTTCCTGCGGGGTGGTCAGCTTGATGCCCATGACCTCAAGCGCGCCGCCCCAGAACCGTTGACCGCGATAATATTCGTTCTTCTTCTCGAACTTGTTGACCATACGCAAAATGGTCAGCTTGCCCGTGCACCATTCGATCGCGCGAATGGCTGTCGAGGTCCAGACGTCATCGAAGGAATTTGCATAGGTCAGCGTTCTACGGTCGTAGATTTCGCCTTCGTCCGCGGCTTTATCTGCCACCTGGCCTGTCTTGGTTTCGTGCGTGGTTTCCGCCAATTCCTGGTTTTCCCGTTCTTCGTATCGCGGCGGATGTGTCAGAAACCTTCGCCGAACTTGTCGTTCACCAGTGTTTCCACAGCATCAGCCAACGCCTCAGCATCCGGCCCGGACGTCTCGACGTCAATAGTCGTTCCGCGTGACGCTGCCAACATCAAAAGGCCCATTATGCTGTCCCCCGACGCAGAAAGCCCGTCCTTGGACACCTCGGCCTGCGCATCGAACCCTTCGACCACCTCGACCAGCTTTGCCGAGGCGCGGGCGTGCAGGCCCTTTTCATTGATAATTTTCAAGCTTCGGTTGGTCATTCTTAATCAGTCCGGTCTTCTTCCAACGTCACATTTTGCGCGTTGATATATTTGCGTCCAGCCTCCATCGCCTGCCGCACCGCATCTCCGATGGGCAGGTGGCGACTTTTAGCCAATTTGATCAACATAGGCAGATTTGCACCGTAAAGGATACGCCGATCCTGCGGTGCGCAGGCGCGCAGGCTCAGATTCGACGGGCTGCCGCCGAACAGGTCCGTCACCACCACAACGCCGCCGCCCATATCCACGCTGTCGGCGGCCGCGCAAATCTCGGCCTGCTTCGCATCGCGGTCATGATCGGCCTCGATCGAGATCGCGGCCAGACCCGGCTGTTTTCCGACCACATGCTGCAGGGCTGCCAGATACTCCTGCGCCAGCCCGCCATGTGCTACGAGTACGATCCCGATCAATCCGGCCTCACATTCAACGATCGACGTTCCATTTCGCGGTGTCTAATTGCCACTTGCTGCCCCTCCTCCGCAAGGGCTTTTGCAACCGCCTCGGCCATGGCCACCGATCTGTGTTGCCCCCCGGTGCAGCCAAATGCCACCGAAAGATGGGCCTTACCCTCGGCACGGAAGGCCGGCAACAACAGGGTCAACAGATCGACCACCCGGTCAAAAAACGGTGCATAATTCTTATCGGACTGAACATAGCGCGCCACACCCAGGTTTCGACCATCTTCTGCCCGCAGTTCCGGGCACCAATACGGGTTGGTCAAAAAGCGGCAATCGAACACCATGTCCAGACCGCGCGGCAGGCCACGTTTGTACGAAAACGATTCAATCGACACGGCCAGATGACGCCCACCCTGCGGCGCGAACCACCGCTCGACCTCTTCGCGCAGTTGGTGGACGTTCAGCGGGCTGGTTTCAATCAGGGTGTCAGCAATCTCGCGGATTGGGGCCAGAAGTTCTTTTTCCTGCCGTACCCCGGTCTCGGGGCTGGCATCCATCGCGACCGGGTGCCGCCTGCGGGTTTCCGAGAACCGCCGCAGCAGCACCTCGTCACTGCAATCCAGATAGAGCGTGGTCACTTCGACATGCTCCATGCGGCGCAAGCGGGCGACCAGTTCGATAAAACCGATGGTCGAAAAATCGCGGTTGCGGGCGTCAATGCCCAGCGCCATGGGGCGATCGCTTTCGGCACCGTCCAGCAGGCGCAGCAGCAACCCCATCGGCAGATTGTCGATGGCTTCAAAGCCCAAATCCTCGAGAACGCGAATCGCGGTCGAACGGCCCGCCCCTGAGGGGCCTGTTACAAGAACGATGCGCCGCTGCGTTGTCATGTGTTGGGCCATTGCGGGTTCACACGTCCCATTTTCAGAAGCTGCATGAGTGCTGCCGGTAAATTGGGTGTGCCGGCGGCCAGAAGCAAGGGAACGGTTTGCCTCAGGACCTGTGCATGGCTGGGCTCGGGCAGGCGCGACGGGTCTTCCTGATCCAGATCCACCACAAGGCTGACCAGCGTCGGCCCAGCCGCTTGTGCGCGTAAAATTCCGATACCGCGCGCCTCGATCAACCCGCCAAGGTTCGGGGCCGCATCGGCCACCGCACGCCCATCGACCATGCGCAACACAACCCTGTCATCCGCAACCAAAGCCGCGCCATTCCCCATCATCTGCAAAGCCAACGCCGATTTGCCCGCGCCCGAGCGCCCGACGATCAGCGCACCCTGCCCCGCGACGGCGACGCAGGTGGCGTGAATGATGGCAGTCTCCAGATTGTGTGTGTCTAAGAGCGTCCCACCACACATGTCTTAAACCGGAAGGCCAACGACAAAGCGCGCGCCCAAGGGGTCAGAAGTGATATCTGCCGCCGTAGGGCGAATGTTCTCGGCCCAGATAACGCCCCCGTGGGCTTCGACGATCTGTTTGGAAATCGCCAACCCAAGCCCGGAATTGTTTCCGAAATGCTCTTCCGGGCGTTGTGAATAAAACCGCGTGAACACTTTGGTCAACGCCTGTTCGGGGATACCGGGGCCGGTATCCTCGACCACGATCAGAACCCGGTTTTCCCGCCGTCGCACCCAGACCCGGATGGCATCGCTTTCCTCGCAAAACGAGATCGCGTTGGTGACCAGGTTGACAAAGACTTGAGCCAGCCGTGCCTCCAACCCGTTCACGACAACCGGCTGAGAGGGCAGATCCGAAATATAGTCGATCCCCTTTGCGCGGGCCTCTTCGCCAAGGTGCTGACCGATATTGCCGATCAGTTTCAGCAGGTCAAAGGGTTGCTCTTCTTCCTTGACCAGTTCCGCATCCAGACGGGACGCGTTCGAGATATCGCTGACCAGGCGGTCCAGACGGCGCACGTCATGTTCGATCACGCCCATCAGCTTTTCGCGCTGATCATCGCGTTTGACCATACGCAGGGTTCCCACCGCCGATTGCAGACTGGCCAGCGGGTTCTTGATTTCATGCGCAACATCTGCCGCGAATTGTTCGTTGGCGTCGATGCGATTGTAAAGTGCGGTCACCATGCTCCGCAAAGCACTGCTGAGGCGGCCGATCTCATCCGGGCGCGCGCTGAGATCGGGGATGCGGATACGACCGGGATTAACCCCGGCCCCGCGGTCCTTGCCCATCTCAGCCGCAGCAGCCAGATCCGCCAGCGGGTTGGCAATCGTTGACGCCAGAACAAGGCTAAGCCCGATCGACACCAACAGGGCGACAACGAACATTTGCAGGATACGTTCCTGCTGTTGCCGGGCTAGGGCGTCGATCTCACCCGGAGGACCCGCCATGGCAACGGCGCCCACGGGTACACCAGACAACTGAATCGGTGCGGCAGCGACGATGACAGTCTGCCCGGCATCATCCTTGACCGCCTGAACCTGCATCTGCCCATCCAGTGCCTGCGGGATAATTTCCTGAACACGCTGCGCCAGGGTCGGCGCCTCCTCAGGTTCGCCCCAAGAAAAAATCTTGGAGATTCCAGTCCAGACCGCGTTCAGCGAGTCACTAATCAGTGTGCTGCCAGTCTGCATCTCGGCTTCGGATCTCAGCAAAACCGGGGGTTGCGATAACGTCGAGGCCCCCCGGGTCCAGCCGATCAGCGTACCACCTGCGTCATAAACAAAGACCTCACCCGCTTCGGGAAGGCTGAGACCCGCAAGCGTGCCCTTCACATCCAGCGCGCCGGTATTCTGCGCAGAGCCGGATGTTTTCTGGCGCAATTGGGCCTCGAACACATTGCTGACAAGCTGCGCATCCCCGATCAGGTTGCGCGCGGTCTGCTGCACCTGATCTTTTCGGGAATCGTCCAGATACAACAATCCGGTGACGAGGATCACAAGCGCGATCAGGTTGAAGGTAATGATCTTTCTGGCAAGGGGCGAACCGCGCAAGGAAAACAGATTGCGCTGCGCACGCGATGCGCGCAGACCGGCCACGTCGGCATCCTGCGGGATGACCCAGTCATCCCCCAGAACGACATCTCCGTCCCGCATATCGCTGGCTTGTTCAGTATCGCGCACGAGACCCAGTTACCCCTTGAAAGCGGCCGTCCTTACTCTTCGTTGTACCTGTACCCAATGCCGTACAGTGTTTCGATGGCCGAAAACTCTGAATCTGCGGCGCGCATCTTTTTGCGCAGACGCTTGATGTGGCTGTCGATGGTACGGTCGTCCACATAAACCTGATCATCATAGGCAACATCCATCAGCTGATCCCGGCTTTTGACGAATCCCGGACGCTGCGCCAGGGCCTGCAGCAACAAGAACTCGGTCACCGTCAGCGAGACATCCGACCCTTTCCAACTGACTGCATGGCGCAGCGGGTCCATCCGCAGCTCGCCCCGCTCCATAACCTTGGTGTCACCGGTGGTGGCGTTCGTCACCTCGCCGTTGGTCGCCTCTTGCCGGCGCAGCAGCGCGCGGATGCGTTCGACCAGCAAACGCTGCGAAAACGGTTTCTTGACGTAATCGTCCGCACCCATGCGCAGGCCCAGAACCTCGTCTATCTCATCGTCCTTCGAGGTCAGAAAGATGACCGGCATCTGGGTTTTCTGTCGCAGACGCTGCAACAGATCCATGCCATCCATACGCGGCATCTTGATATCCAGCACCGCCATGTCCGGTAATTTCTTGTTGAACGCATCCAGGGCGGCTTGCCCGTCATTATAAGTTTCGACCTCGAAGCCTTCGGCTTCCAGGGTCATGGAAACAGACGTCAGAATGTTTCTGTCGTCATCCACCAGTGCAATCTTTGACATCGGGTTAACCCCTATTCCTGCTCACTCATGCAATATTTCGCTTATTAGTATGGCTTTTTTGGCGTTTTTAAGACCGCGAATCAATCCGTATCTGCGAATCGTGCGATTGTTGTCACACAGCTGCGGCAAAAAAGCCGTTAATGCGCACAGAAAAGCGCCCTGATTTCCGGCAGGAAATTCTTGGTGGCGCTAAACCTGGGCTTGGTTGCGCTAACTGCGCCAAACCGTCCTGTTCATGCCCTAAATGACCGTGATAAGACCCGGCTGTCCGCCGGATTCATCCCGGCATAATGCCCCAAGAGCGCAGCTGGCCCAACTGCCATCGCGCCGCCACAGGAGAAGACACACATGACATCTGGACGGGTTAACCCGCAATTCCGCCTCGAAGATCAGGGCATCGAGGGTCTGGGCAATGTCTATTACAACTTCATGGAACCGGCGCTGATCGAAGAGGCTCTCAAGCGGGGCGAAGGTACGCTTGGCAAAGGCGGTGCCTTTCTGGTCACAACTGGCAAATTCACCGGCCGGTCGCCCAAGGACAAGCACGTCGTCAAAACTGACAGCGTCACCGATACAATCTGGTGGGAAAACAACGCCGCGATGACCCCCGAAGGGTTCGATGCGCTCTATGAAGATATGCTGGCGCATATGAAGGGCCGCGACTACTTTGTGCAGGATCTCGTGGGCGGCGCCGACCCGGCCTATTCGATCAATGTCCGCATGGTCACCGAATTGGCCTGGCACAACCTGTTCATCCGCCACCTGCTGCGTCGTCCGGACCGTGAAGACCTGGATGAGTTCGCCGCAGATTTCACCGTCATCAACTGCCCCAGCTTTCAGGCCGACCCGAAAAAGCATGGCTGCAACAGCGAGACCGTGATTGCGCTGAACTTCGACCGTAAGCTGATCCTGATCGGCGGCACTGAATACGCAGGCGAGAACAAGAAATCCGTGTTCACCCTGCTGAACTATATGCTGCCTGAAAAAGGCGTGATGCCGATGCACTGTTCGGCCAACCACGCCGTTGGCAATGCCGTCGACACCGCCGTGTTCTTTGGCCTGTCCGGCACCGGCAAAACCACCCTGTCCGCCGACCCTTCGCGCACCCTGATCGGGGACGACGAACATGGCTGGTCGGACCGCGGCACCTTCAATTTCGAAGGCGGCTGCTATGCCAAGACGATCAACCTGAACGCCGAGGCCGAGCCGGAAATTTATGCGACCACAAGCAAGTTCGGCACCGTGATTGAAAACATGGTCTTCGATCCCGAAACCAAGGAACTGGATTTCGAAGACGACTCGCTGACCGCGAACATGCGCTGCGCCTACCCGCTTGAATACATCTCGAACGCGTCCAGCAGCGCAATGGGCGGGCACCCCAAGAACATCATCATGCTGACCTGTGATGCGTTCGGCGTGCTGCCTCCGATCGCACGGCTGACCCCGGCGCAAGCGATGTATCACTTCCTGTCGGGCTTCACCTCGAAGGTGGCCGGGACCGAGCGCGGCGTCACCGAACCCCAGCCGACCTTCTCGACCTGTTTCGGCGCGCCGTTCATGCCGCGCCGCCCCGAAGTCTATGGCAACCTGCTGCGAGACAAGATCGCCCAGCACGGCGCGACCTGCTGGCTGGTGAACACCGGTTGGACCGGTGGTGCCTATGGCGTTGGCAGCCGGATGCCGATCCGCGCCACCCGCGCCCTGCTGACCGCAGCACTGGAGGGTTCGCTGCGCGATGCCGAGTTCCGCAAGGACGCGAACTTCGGCTTTGACGTTCCGGTCGCTGTACCCGGCGTTGCCGAGGTCCTGCTGGACCCGCGCCGCACCTGGGATGATCAGGCGGCCTTCGACAAGCAGGCCGAGAAACTGGTGCAGATGTTTGCTGCAAACTTTGAGCAGTACCTGCCCTTCATCGACGACGACATTAAAGCCGTCGCAATCGGTTAAACGACTTTAAGGGGGCGACATCGCCCCCTTTTCCCTGAGGTGTCTCACCTCAGCGCTTTCCCCCTAAAGTTGTAATTCGTAACATGCACAGACAAATGCGTTGCCCGAATTGCCCGGTTCGGGTATCTCATCGTGTCATTATGATGAAAAAGCCCGGCGCAAAAGCACCGGGCCAAACTTGAAAAGACCTTTGGGTAGCTCGCACGCACACTCACATTCGCGAATTGAGCAACCTAATCAGATAACTAGTGTATTCTAAAGGGGGTGAGTGTCAATATGAGACATACCGAGAAACACTCGGATCAGTATGTCCATATCTGTCGCGGCACCGCGACAGGCGACACTGAGGAGAACGGGTAGCAATATGACAGAAATCTCGAAATTGACCGAACTGCGCAAACTGATGCAGAGCATGGAACGGACATTGGGGCTGGAGCAGCTCTCTCCGGTTGAACGCGATATTTATTACGCAGCCGAAGAATTGTCCAAAGCCGACCAGGAAGTTCGCACTTTCGGTCTGATCGAACACACGCTTGTTCAAAGTGTTTCGCGCCCGACGTTTTTCCGCGCGCTGAAATCTTTGGTGCAAAAGGGATATATGTCCCAGAGCGGAAGCGCTAACCGAGGCCGGTATATCGTTCATGCACCCAGATGACGCCTGCAACCTACGCAATGGTGGCTGATCATCGTGCGCAGGTGGGCTTCTGACACTCTCTTTGCCTCTTTGGCCTATGTAGTTGCATCGTTCCTGACATTCGAGGTTCTGATGCCGCTGCAAAATGTGTTTTTTCCGGAATATCCAAGCCGGGCCAGCCTGTTGTTTCTGCCGCACGGGGTGCGGGTTCTGTCGGCATGGCTGTTGGGGTGGCGGGCGATTTTCGCGCTGTTACCAGGGGTGTTTCTGGTCTTTGCCTTTCTGGGCGGTGCAGACGTTTTCCTGCCAAGTCGTTTGCTGGCGATGGCCATTGCCGTCACGACCGTCCCTGCCGTGTTCTACCTGTGCAAATGGCTAGGCTGGGATCTGTTTCCCCACCCGGATCGCAAACCCTGCTGGTCCTGCGTCATGGGGGTTGGGATCATCACATCTTTTCTTGTGTCCGCTCTGACAAACATGGCATTCGGCAGCGCCAGGGTTGAATATATCGCCTTTCTGATCGGGGATATCTCGGGCCTGTTTTTCCTGATGTTGGGGCTGTATTTCACGCTTCGCGTTATGGATCGTCAAGGTTAACCAACCAGACCGCGTCGCAGCAAGTTCAGCCCCGCTATCAGCAGGACCAACAAGGTGACTTTGCGGAAAAGCACCTGATCAATCCGGGACTGCAATTGATACCCGATCCACATCCCCGCCAGCGCCGGTGCAATCAGAACCACCGAAAACGGCGCGGTTTCAGCCCGCAGGATGCCGGACCCCAAGTGTGCCAGCAACAAGGCCACCGCCCCCAACCCATAGATCACCCCCTGCACGCGCATCTGTACGGCCTTCGGCGTGTTCAGAGCCGTCAGGTAAGCCACCGTCGGAGGCCCCCAGATACCCGACATCCCCCCAACAAAACCCGCAATCGCGCCAATGAACGCTTCGATGCGCACCGACGGTGCGTTCAGGGTAAGCTGCGCACCCAACACCTGAATCAAGGCAAAGAATGAAACCGGGATGCCGATCATCAGCAAAAAGGTCGACGCAGGCACAAGGCTGACCACTTGCGCACCCATCAAAAGGAACACCAATCCGACAATCAGGAATGTGCGAAACTGCCGGATTGACGACACAGCCGCTGGCACCCCCTCGCGCAGGGCCTGAATCCCGTTCGTCACCAACGTCGGCAGGATCAGCCCCGCAATCGCCAGATCAGGCGGCAGGAACATGCTGAGGCCTGAAACCAGAACCATGGGCATGGCAAAACCAACCATGCCCTTGACGCAACCCGCGATAAAGGCAACGCCAAAGGCCAACAGCAACTCTTGCGGAGTCAGAATAGAAAACAACACCATACGCCCGTGATAACACTCTTGACGGGCGCTGCACCGCAAAATCGCACAAGCAACTTTAGAACATTATCGCCGCGTAATTCGTATTTTTGTTGCGCTGCATGTGCAGCATGATATGACCGGGCGACCCAGAAAAGGACGTGATTCATGGCCCATGACGGACAGGATATGACCCAGATGACAACCTCCGCGATTTTGCCCGATCTTTTGACACTGACCCGCGCGGCGGTACCTGCCGTTGAAACAGTTTTCGAGCGCGCGCGCGAGTCTGTCCGGGCAATGGTCACTGCGGATGGCCGTGTATCGGGTGCGCTGATCGAAGCCAACCAGACTGCGGCGCATGGGCTTGCATGGCTGGCGACATACAACCAGTCCCTTCAGCAGATGCAACGCTGGGCCGAAGCCCTTGAGGCCGACGGCAAGTTCGGTGAAATCGAACAGCTGCTGCACCAGATCGCCTTTGGCGAGTATCTGCATCAAGTCGCAGGCGGTATTCCGATGAACCAGGGTGAGGTCGTGCGCCTGCAGGATATGGGCCTTGGCTGGGATGCCCTGTCGGGCTTCCAATCCTCCGAAGTGCAGACGCTGATGGCGCAGGCCAACTCTCAGGCCGCGCGCACACGTCTGGTCGCCCTGATGGAAGATCAGGCCGGTGCGACCATGTTCGGCGCCTCCGGTCTGGACGAAGAACTTGAAATGATCCGCGATCAGTTCCGCCGCTATGCGCAGGAAAAGGTCGAACCAAACGCACACGACTGGCACCTCAAGGACGAGCTGATCCCGATCGAGATTATCGAGGAGCTGGCCGAGATGGGTGTCTTTGGCCTGACCATCCCCGAGGAATTCGGCGGCTTTGGCCTGTCCAAGGCGTCCATGTGCGTGGTGTCCGAAGAACTGTCGCGCGGCTACATCGGTGTCGGCTCATTGGGCACCCGTTCCGAGATCGCGGCCGAACTGATCATCGCCGGTGGCACGGACGAGCAGAAAGCCAACTGGCTGCCGAAACTGGCCAGCGCCGAGATCCTGCCCACCGCTGTCTTTACCGAGCCCAACACTGGTTCGGACCTGGGCAGCCTGCGCACCCGCGCGGTCAAGGACGAAAACGGCGACTACACGGTCACCGGCAACAAGACATGGATCACCCACGCGGCACGGACCCACGTGATGACACTGCTGGCGCGGACCAATCCCGACACCACGGACCATCGCGGTCTGTCGATGTTCCTAGCCGAAAAGACCCCCGGCACCGATGAGAACCCCTTCCCCACCCCCGGCATGACCGGTGGCGAGATCGAAGTGCTGGGCTATCGCGGAATGAAGGAATACGAACTGGGCTTTGACGGCTTCAAAGTCAAAGGCGAGAACCTGCTGGGCGGCGAAGAAGGCAAAGGTTTCAAACAGCTGATGGAGACCTTCGAAAGCGCGCGTATTCAGACGGCGGCCCGCGCCATCGGCGTGGCCCAAAGCGCGCTGGATATCGCCATGCAATACGCGCAGGATCGCAAGCAGTTCGGCAAGTCGCTGATCAACTTCCCCCGCGTGTCGGGCAAACTGGCGATGATGGCGGTCGAGATCATGATCGCGCGGCAGTTGACTTATTTCTCGGCCTGGGAAAAAGACCACGGTCAGCGCTGTGACCTTGAGGCCGGAATGGCGAAGCTGCTGGGCGCGCGCGTGGCCTGGGCAGCGGCGGACAACGGTCTGCAAATTCACGGCGGCAACGGTTTTGCGTTGGAATATAAAATCAGCCGCGTCCTGTGTGATGCGCGCATTCTGAATATTTTCGAAGGGGCCGCCGAAATTCAGGCACAGGTCATTGCTCGGCGTTTGCTGGGCTGATCAATTCGGCACCCCTGTTTCCCCAACTGACCCGGTCCCCGTGCCGGGTCTTTTTCTGTTTTGGATCGGTTTCGTCGAAGTTTTGAACACTTCCGGCGCAGCGATCAGTCGTGATCCGCCCACGCGGAAACTTCTGCTTTGAATTCATTCGGAAACCCGGCTAAAGCAGCCTGCGCCCCGACACTAAATTTGGCACCCGAAATGACCAGACGATTATTTGCACTTTGGGCGACCCTCGCCGCCCTCGCCCTTGGCGGCTGCGCCACCACACAGCCCACCGCCAGCCAAAGCGACATCGACAATCTGGCGCAGGCCATCCAATCCCTTGACCCCAAAGTCGACCCGACCGAGGCGCAAGAGGCCGCCACTATCGCCTATACCTATTCCCAGCAACTGGCGCAGGAATGGCGGGTCACCGACCCGGCCATCATCCACAACGCCAAGGTCATCAACGGCTTTCGTGAACGGGGCCTGTGCAATGACTGGGCCCAGGCCATGACCACGCGCCTGCGGCAGGAAAACTTCCGCACGCTTGACCTGCATTGGGCCACGTCTCCACCAACTGAGCTTCGGATCATCCACCACTCGGCCCTGATCAGCGCCAAGGGCGATTCGATGTATGACGGGATCATCCTTGATCCATGGCGCAACAGCGGCGCGCTGGTCTGGGCTCCCACCCTCGAAGACACACGGTACAACTGGCGCCCTCGTTTGGAAGTGCGTGAGGAATTGCTCAGCGGCAAGCTGCCCTACTGACACGGCTTAACGGCGGTTTCGCTGGAATCCACGATGCGCTAAGACCATCACATGATACGCCTGATCCTGACCTTGCCCCTGTTGGCCCTGTTTCAATGCGACAAAGACGAATCCGTTGCCGCCTATGGGGCGTCAACGCAGGTTTGGGCGCTGCAAGAGATCGACGGTCAGTCATTCGAGGCCAGCGCCCAGCTGCGTTTTGCCCAAAAGGGCAGGATCGAAGGCAACGCCCCCTGCAACAGCTATAGCGGCACGCTGAACGCGCCCTATCCGTGGTTCGAGGTCACCAACCTGACAGCCACCCGCGCCGCCTGTGCCGGGCTCGAGGCCGAAGGGTTCTATTTCGCGGCCCTCATGACCATGACCCAATCCGAGGTATCGGGTGATGTGCTGATCCTGCGCAACGAGGACGGGCACGAGATGCTGTTCAAAGCCGCCGAGTGAACTGATCGACAAACCGCGCCCGTGCCTCGGGCAACGGATTGTGACCCAGCGACGGGGCCAGGTGGTGATCCAGAAAATAACCGGTGGTTCGCAAACCCTGAAGGATTTCCGCATCCGGCGCGGCCCCTTCACCGCGCAAACAGGGCGGCAGCGGTAACAGCTTGTCCGCCCATTCCCCCGCGCCCTGGGCGCTGACCGCGCGGCCGGTTTTGGGCGAGACATAGATCAGCCCCGCTGACGCCCCCGTCACCGCACAAGCCGACAGGTCAAGGCCAAAGCCCAGTTCCTCAAGCAGTGCCAGTTCCCACCGCAGATAAGCCAGTGGCCAAATCTCATCTTGCCCCAGCAGATCCATCAGTTGTTCGGTCTGCCTGTAGATCGCCGGATGCGGTTCCCGTTCAGGCAGGCAAAAAGACAGCAACGCCACGGATGCGTTCAACCCCGCCAGCGCCAACCGCCCCGAAAACGCCGCCGCCGCGCGCGACCGCAGGGGTTCGACCTGAAACGTCCCGATATGCTCCTCCAGCCGCGCCCGCCAGAGCACATCCAACTGCGCACCGGGTTGCAGAATCGGGGCGATCTTGCGGCTGGTCCCGCCGCGCACGACCCCGGCATGGCGGCCGTGGCCTTCGGTGAAGACTTCGATAATGGCCGCCGCCTCGCCATGGCGACGTGTGGTCAAAAGGATGCCGTGATCGCGCCAGTCCATGTGGGGCCTGTTAGTGGTTGGATCAATTTTCGGCCAGAAGATCGTGCCGATTGGCATTCTGCAAGCGTTAAACGTGGGGCGACACATCAATCGGTTGACTTAAAGGGGCTACGCAATGGCCGGGATGCGGACGAACCCGACCTTTGCGATTGGACAAGGCATGTCCGCTCAACGCCTGTCTCCGACCTTGGCGTCCGGATGTCTGAATGCGAGCTTGATCGATTTTGCGCTCAGGTTTCCCAAGGTGGCTTTGCACCAATCTCCGCGATCAGAAAGTCCATGAACACTCGAACTTTGGGAGATAACACGTTCGACTTGGGATAGATCAGCCACAAGACGTTGTCTTCGGCGGCCTCAAAGTTCGGTAAAATACGGGTCAATCGCCCTGCCTTCAGGTGATCCTGCACGCTCCATAGGGCGTTCAAGGAAATCCCGGCCCCGGCCAGCGTGGCGCGGACCTGACTTTGGCCGTCGTCGATAATCAATTGACCCTTGGCCGATGCGGGATCGAAAACGGCTTTTTCGCCCTCCAATCCTGTCAGCGAGCGCGGTTGGCGGTTTTGGAAAGCGATCAGGTGGTGGTCCGTCAAATCGGCAGGTGTTTCGGGTGTGCCGTAGGTCTCAAGATAACGCGGCGCGGCACAAAGAATACGGTGATCATCAGCCAGTTTGCGGCCTTTCAGGCTGGTGTCGACAAGTGGTGCGTTCCTGAGCGCCAGGTCGTAGCTTCCTTCGATCAGGTCGAACTGCACATCCGACAGGCGCAGATCGAGTGTGAGGTCGGGGTGCTGTTGTAGAAATTTCGGCAGGATCGGTGCAATGTAGAGCTGTGCAAAGCTGCTTGGTGCAGCGAAGCGCAACGTGCCCTTGATCGTTGTCGTCTGCTTGCCCAAGGCCGCAAGCGCTGCCTCTTCCTGTGCGATGATCTCGCGGGCGAAAGGCAGGAAATCGGCTCCTTCAATCGACAGCGACACTTTGCGCGTCGTGCGGTGCAAAAGCTCGGAACCCAAGGCCTGCTCCAGTTTGGCAAGTTTTGCGCTCGAAACGGCTGGAGCCATACCCAACGCGCGCCCCGCAGCGCTGATGTTCAACATTTCCGCCGCACTGACAAACAGCCGGAGCGCGTCTGTATCAAGGCTTATTATATCCAATACCCGAATTATCAATCCATTATTGCGCTGTTTATCTGCAAATGGATCGAGGTTAAATGCCTTTCATCGACGCAACAGAACTCGGGCAGGAGGTGCAAATGACACGGACGGCCACAGTCAACTACCATGTTCACAAGCCCCACCGACAAGCCTTTGAACTTGATGCAGGAGGCATCGCAGGTAACCTGATTTCCCCCGAACTGGCCCCGAGATCCGTTGAGCTTACAGACAACCGGATGGCGGCCATGTCAGTCGCATTCGCGTCTGACGCGGTAGAATTCACTTCGCTGACAACGCAGGTCCGGGACTTTTCAGGTGACAGCTGGAAACAGGCATATGATGCAGAGCTGACGGCGATGCTTCTGGAAAAGTTGGGTGCGCACGAGGTTGTGGTTTTTGATCACACTGTTCGGGTGGACGATCCCGATGCGACGCGCAAACCCGCACGCAATGTCCATAGTGACTACAGCAAGGACGGGGCCGAGCAGCGCCTTGTCGATCTGTTGGGGGTCCAGACGGCGGCTGAATGGGCGCAGGGTCACTATGCCTTTGTCAATGTGTGGCGTCCGGTGGAGCATCCGATCAATTCAGCACCCCTTGGGTTTGTCCGCCCGTCATCCGTTGATCCGGCCGATTGGCTTCTGCTGGATCTGATCTATTCTGACCGCAAAGGACAAATCTTGGGGTTGGCGGCAAACCCGAACCATGAGTGGGTTTACCAGTCCAAGATGACGCCGGGCGAAGTGGTAGTTTTCAACATCTACGACAATCAGGGGCTGCCGTCGATTGCACATAGTGCGCTCGATATGGTCGAGGGTCCAAACGTGACCACCCCTCGCAAAAGCATCGAGAGCCGCACTTTAGTGCGTTATTGAAGGGGTGTAGAAAATGTTCGACAAAATACAGTCGACTGAGTTTGCCCAGATCAACGTGGCCTATAACCGGGTGTTTCGTCCGGGGCGGCTGAGCGTTGGTCTTGTGTTGCCGCTGGAGGCTTACGCGGTCGGCGCAGAGCCCTCCCTGCGGGGTCATCTGGATGCGGCTCGGAAAGCTGAAGACTTTGGGTTTGCAGCCCTCTGGCTGCGCGACGTGCCCTTCAATGTTCCAAGCTTTGGGGATCCAGGACAGGTTTTTGATCCATTTGTCTATCTGGGTGCGCTGGCAACGGTAACGGACCGGATCGCGCTTGGAACGTCGAGTGTCATCCTTCCCTTGCGCCACCCCGCCCATGTGGCCAAGACGGCGGCAACGGCGGACGTGCTCTCGGGCGGGCGGCTACTGTTGGGCGTTGCCTCGGGTGATCGGCCTGAGGAGTACCCGGCGATGAACCAGAGCTATGATGACCGCGGGGCCCGTTTCCGCGACAGCATGGACTACATCCGCGCGGTCGGTTCGGACTATCCTACGCATGAAGGCGCGCAGGGCATATTGTCTGGCGGGATTGACCTGTTACCAAAGCCGCATGGCACGCGCCTGCCGATGCTCATCACCGGCGGCAGCCAGCAAACGCCCGATTGGGTGGCGCAGAATGGGGATGGTTGGATGACCTATCCGCGCAGCGCGGCAGCTCAGGGGCGGGTCATCGTGGATTACCGCAGGCGAGTGAAGGCGGCGGGCCAGCCCGAAAAGCCTGTCATGCAATCGCTTTATGTTGATATCGTTGCTGATCCCGCCGCACCTCCGCGCCCGATCCACCTTGGGTTTCAGTCCGGCGTCGACTTCCTACGCGGCTATCTGCGCGAGATTGAAACGCTCGGCGTCAATCACGTGGCCCTGAATCTCAGGTTCAATCAAGCCCCCATCGATACAACCCTCGAACATCTGGCGGACACTGTGCTGCCTGACTTTTGCTAAAGGATCAGACCAATGACAAAGACCATTCTCATTACAGGTTCAACCGACGGCATTGGCTTGTTGACGGCAAAGAAACTGGCCGCGGATGGGCACCAAGTGCTGTTGCATGGACGCAGTGTAACCAAATTGGAGCGCGCGGCCGCCGAGGTCGGCGGCAACGTCGAAACCTATGCCGCTGAATTGAGCGATCTGTCCGCGGTTCGAAAACTGGCCGAAAACATACGCGCAAAACATGACCAACTGGATGTGTTGATCAACAACGCTGGTGTGCTGAAAGCCCCACAAACCGTGCTCGAGAACGGGCAGGACATCCGCTTTGTCGTGAACACGCTCGCACCCTATCTGCTGACCGAATTGCTGCTGCCGATCATGCCCACGGATGGGCGCGTCGTAAACCTATCGTCAGCGGCGCAGGCCCCGGTCAACATCCGGGCCATGCAGGGCAACATCCCGCTGGCGGATATGGATGCCTATGCGCAAAGCAAGCTGGCGATCACCATCTGGACCCGGGAATGGGCCAAAGCGCTAACCGATGCGCCGATGATGGTCGCTGTAAATCCCGGATCGCTACTTGCCTCGAAGATGGTGCAAGAAGGCTTTGGCGTCTCAGGAAACGACATGAACATCGGCGCGGATATCCTGATTGATGCGGCCTTAGGTGAGCGGTTCGCTGATGCGTCCGGCGCCTATTTCGACAATGACAGCGGGGCTTTCGCTGATCCGCATGCCGCAGCGCTCGACAAAGACCACGCCACCAATGTCATGACCACTATCAGAACCTTGATCAACCAGACCGGCTGACCCAAGCGGTGCGGTCGCGCCATACACATCCACCTTTACCTCCTACCACCCCCTCGCGCGTGTCGCGTCGAGGCCCAAGAAAGGACTGCCTGATGAAATACAAGAACTTTCAAACCTTTGACGTAGCCGTTGAAAACGGCATCGCCACCGTGACATTCAACTTCGGCTCTGTGAACGTTCAAGGCCAGGAAATGCTGGCCGATCTCAACAGTCTGGCTATGCGGTTAGAGCGAGATCGCGTCACCAAGGTCGTGATCTTTCAGTCTGCCAACCCGGAAATCTGGGTCTGCCACTACGACACTGACTTGCTCAAGGACATGTCGACCGAGGCGATATCCCGGCAGGACGCACAGCTTCTCGACCTGCAATCGGTTTGCGAGCGGATCAGCAAAGTGCCGCAAGCCACCATCGCAAAGCTGGAAGGGTTTGCACGCGGCGGCGGGCACGAATTGGCGTTGGCGCTCGACATGCGCTTTGCCGCGCGGGGCAAGTACAAGTTCATGCAGATGGAGGTCGGCATGGGAATACTGCCCTGCGGCGGCGGTGCCTCGCGCATGGCGCGTCAGACCGGTCTTGGCAAAGCGCTTGAGATCATTCTGAGCGCGCAAGACTATGACGCGGATGACGCCGAACGTCTGGGCACCATCAACAAGGCGCTAGAGCCGGACGTGATTGGCCCGTATGTGACCGCGCTGGCCGAACGGATCGCCCAGTTCCCGGCAGATGCGATCAATGCCTGCAAGCAGATGGTCTATGAATCCATCGACAAACCCATTGATGAGGCACTGAAGGCCGAAGCCTATTGGCTCTATCAGGCCACCAGCAAAACCCCGGCCGTCAAACGGTTCGCCATCGCGGATGAACAGGGTTTGGAACACGACATCGAAAACCAGCGCAAGTGGAGCGAACTGGTGATGCAGGTTCAGGACATCAACTGACCCCCAAGGAAAGGTCACGTCAGCGCGTCCGCTTGCGTGACATCAGAAAAGGAATATCCCAATGAAAGCAACGGTTCTGAATACATATGGACCAGACGCGCCGTTCGAGCTTGCAGAAATGCCCGACCCGGTCGCAACACCCGGGCATGTGGTGGTCAAGGTCGCCGCCGTCAGCGTCAATACCGTCGACACTATGATCCGAAGCATGGGCGCAGACCTACCGCTATCCCCCGCCTTGCCTGCCGTTTTGGGCATGGACTTTGCTGGCACAGTTGTCGCTTTGGGTGACGGTGTGACAGATTTCGCGGTGGGCGATGAAGTCTATGGCTGCGCCGGTGGTTTGATGGACCTGCCCGGTTCGCTGGCAGAGTACATCAACGCAGACGCGCGCCTGATTGCTCACAAACCCAAAACGCTGAGCATGCGCGAAGCCGCAGCGCTACCCCTCGTCGGCATCACCGCCTACGAAGGGCTGACCCGTGCCGGTGTCGACGAGGGGCAGACCGTACTGGTTCAGGGCGGCGCTGGTGGCGTTGGCCACGTCGCCGTGCAAATCGCCCGCCATCTTGGCGCGACGGTCTCCGCAACAGGTCGCGGTGCCAACCAGATGTCTCTGATCGAGGGGCTGGGCGCGCGATCCTTGGATTTCACAACGCAAAAGGTCGAAGACTATGTGGCCGAGCACACGGGTGGTACAGGCTTCGATGTGGTGTTTGACAGTGTCGGCGGGTCGAACATGACGAACTCTTTCAACGCGGCGAAGCTGAATGGCCATGTCACCTCGACAGTAGCGATGGTCGAGATCGATTTGACACCTGCGCATTTCAAAGGTCTGTCTCTGCATGTCGTTTTCATGCTGATCCCGATGATGCACAATGTCGGACGGCAGAGCCATGGTGACATCCTCAGGACACTGGCAGATCTGGCGGATGACGGCGCGCTTAAACCGATTGTTTACGAACAGACGTTCGGGCGGGCCGATGTCGAGGCAGCCTATGCCCAGCTTACGAATGGATCTGCGGTCGGAAAAGTCGTAGTGGAGTTGTGATAATTTTCGGCTGAGATTGGTGCGCGTAAAATGACCTTGCGCACCAACTCAGTTTGAGCTGCAACGATGTCGACTATCAGTGCTTAGCTGACCTTCGAGCAAATTGCAGCACCGGTAACTCTGGGCTCAGAGCGGTCATCTGACATATTCAGTAGGACATTGACCGGGTTCCAACGGCCCCAAAGCCTGCTGTGCGGACGGAGCAGCCGTTCGACGCCAGTGTTCGAACGACAGCTTCGCAGCAGTACTACCAAATCAAACTCTTGCCGCTTGCTGCTCAAAAATACGCTAGCGTGATTGTCGACTGCGAAGAAAGAGGTGATAGTTAGTCGAGACTAGGGAGGGTTTGATGACGTTAAATCTGATTGATTGGGGGAAAAGGGCCATTTCGCTTCTTCCTGATATGACAGAAGACGATGATCTCTATGATTTCACCGCAAAAATGTTTCCGGAGATTACAAAAGCCGTTGAGTTTTCGGAACTTTCTATCCGACGCGGCATACACGAATATATGGATACTTTACGCGTTGATTACCTTCAAATATCTGCCACGAAAGACACCTATCAAGTGCTCGGACTTGCGATTTTGGCCGCTGCCTTTCAAGCAGAGGACGTTTGGATCACTTTAACGAACGAAAAGACAGATTTTAAGTTTCTGTCGATTTCCGGCTCTGACATGGCAAGTTGTGGCGGGGTACGTGGCAGAGTGGCCCTGAAGGAATGGAGCTATACGCCGCGCGAGCGAACACGACACCCATTTTTCGCCGATAAGCTGGCTGAGTATCCGGCATTTTGCCTCGAATGCAGTGATGAAGATGCTCCGCTACCTGACGTATGGGACTCCCGTGATACGGTTGTGGGGTTTGGAAGGCTTGAGCCGTCCCTAGAACTTGCGGGAGTGCTGCTGGACATGGCGAGGCCAAGTAACTCCCGGAACGAATTCGTGCTTGAGGGTCCCGCTGGCTTCCAAGGCGTTGACGCGCTTAGCGCCGAGGTAAGGTTTTGGCTACCCGGTGCAGCTGGATATGATCTCTGATGGATTGCTCAGGAACAACAAGCCCATAAGTCCTGTACAATTTTCTCGTCTAATTGGTCTTCATTCTCAAGAGCCGCCATTCGCTGTCTTGCAGAAGTTTGTCATTTTGGGCTCAAAGTTGACAATCGTTGAGCGGCTACTCTAACCCCTCTTCGCCCAAAAGATGCCGCCCTTGCCGGTCTTCGACCTCTAACACCCAGAGGTCGGGGTCAAAGCTGCGCTGGCGTTGGATGGCCTCGTCTACGTCCAGTTCCAAACCGCTGGACAGCTCGACCCATTTGCGGTCACCGCTCATCAGATCAAAACTGCGTTGGAACGCCACCGCCTGACCGTCCAGTGTATTCAGCTTGACCAGAACAGCACCGGCTGTGTCGTCGCCGTGAGACACGACAAAAGCCGGAATTTCCTGAAACCGCAGCCGCGCCAGATAAGCATGAACCCAGAATTCCGCTGTCAGACGACCCATCGCGCCGCCCTTTCCATTGGGCGTAAGAATTTTCGACGAAAATTCTTATCCTGCGTCATGCGTTGCCGTCTTTGAAATCCAGACCCATTTCCGAATAGCGCTCCGATTCCTCCAGCCAGTTGGGCCGGACTTTCACTTGCAGGAACAGGTGAATCTTGCGGTCCAGAAACTCTTCCAACTCAGCCCGCGCCGCCTGGCTGACGGCCTTGATCGTCTCACCCTTCTTGCCCAGAACGATACCTTTGTGGCCGTCGCGCATGACATAGATGATCTGATCGATTTTGGCCGAGCCGTCCTTGCGTTCTTCCCAGTTTTCGGTTTCGACCGTCAGCTGATAGGGCAGTTCCTGATGCAAGCGCAGCGTCAGTTTCTCGCGCGTCATTTCGGCCGCGATCATGCGCAGGGGCAGATCGGCGATCTGATCTTCAGGATACAGCCAGGGGCTTTCGGGCAGTTTGCCCGCAAGCCACTTGCGCAGGTCTTCGACGCCATAGCCCTTTTCAGCCGAGATCATGAAGGTTTCGGCAAATTGGTAACGCGTGTTCAGTTTGCTGGTCAGCGCCAGCAGAACCTCGGACTGCACCTTGTCGATCTTGTTGATCGCCAGCGCGACGGTACGGCCCTGCCCGATCTCATCCAGACCTTCCAGGATGCGTTCGACCCCTTCGGTAATGCCGCGATGCGCCTCGACCATCAGGACAACGACATCCGCATCGGCGGCCCCACCCCAAGCGGCGGCGACCATGGCGCGGTCCAGGCGGCGGCGGGGTTTGAACAGGCCGGGTGTGTCGACAAAGACCAGTTGCGCGTCACCCTCCATCGCCACGCCGCGGATGCGGGTGCGGGTGGTTTGCACCTTATGCGTCACGATCGAGACTTTGGCCCCGACCATACGGTTCAAAAGGGTGGATTTGCCTGCGTTGGGCTCTCCGATCAGGGCGATAAATCCGGCGCGTGTGGTCATGTGTCCTGCGATCCTGTTTGCAAGTGCGCACCCCTATAGCAGAAAGACCCCGCGGGCCAGAGGGATTTGTCGCATTGCAGCCATGCGATTGCGGTGGCAGGACTGAAAGCGCGCCACGCCAAATCCAGCCAGGCGATCAGTATTGCAATGAGGCAGGACATGAACCGTCGTGAGTTTCTTTTGGGCAGCGCCGCCGCCACCGGCGCGGCAGGGTTGGGTGGTTACAGCATGGCAGCCAACCCGCAGGAACTGGTCATCCAACCGGCCCGTTTCGCCTTGCGCGATCAGGTAACGACCGGAATGGTCAGCCTGTCACCAGACGCGCCGCCGCCGGTTTTGTACGGCAGGCAGGGCGAAATCATGCGCCTGCCGGTGCGCAATACCCTGCCCGAGTATACCGCGATGCACTGGCACGGGCTGCGCATTCCCAATGAGATGGACGGGGTGCCTTATCTGACCCAGATGCCAATCGGGTCGGACGAGGTATTTGGATACACGTTCACCCCCCCGGACGCGGGCACATATTGGTATCACCCCCATTGCATGACGATGGAACAGATGGCCCATGGCCTGACCGGCGTGATGGTGATTGCCGAAGCCGAAGACCCCGGCTTCGACGGCGAACAGGTGATCAACCTGCGCGATTTCCGACTGGATGATGAGGATCAGTTTCTGCCCGCCTATACCCAACGTGGCGCGGCACGGGCGGGCACCTTCGGCAATGTTCAGACCGCCAACTGGCTGGACGCGCCGATTTATGATCACACCGCAGGCGGGCTGGTGCGGCTGCGGGTGGTGAACTCGGACACGACCCGTATTTACAAGTTGCATCTGCAAGGGGCCGAGGCCCGGATCATCGCATGGGACGGCCATCCGGTAGAAATTGACCTCGCCATGCCCAGCGCAGATGCACCGCTGCTGGTGGGGCCGGGTCAGCGGGTGGATTTTGCCGTTGCCATGCCGGGGGTGGAAGGGCAGACCGTTGATCTGATGGCGAAACTGCCCGGTCAGCCACATCGCGCCATGGCGCAGTTGCGGGCCACAGGCACATCATCGGCACGCGATCTGCGCGAGCTGCGCCCGCTGGCCCCGAACCCGGTGGCCAAACCCGATCTGGCCAATGCCGAGTTGCACGAATTTGTCTTTGGCTGGACACCCGAGGGGGGTGAACCTATCAACGGCTTCTGCGGCTCGCTGGGGTATAATTTCTGGTCGATCAACCGCAAACCCTGGCCCGGAGATGCCGCGCAGGGGCTTGGGCCGCTGGCGACGCTGGAAATGGGCAAAAGCTATGTTCTGCGGTTGCGCAATGAATCCCCGAACCTGCATCCGATCCACCTGCACGGGCTGGCCTTTGTGCCGCTGAAATCGAACCAGCGTACTTTACCGCCTCTGATGACCGATACGATGCTGCTGTTGAAGGATGAGGTGGTCGAGATCGCTCTGGTCGCGGACAATCCCGGCGACTGGGCCTTTCATTGCCACGTGATCGAGCATCAAAAGACCGGGCTGACCGGGTTTATCCGGGTGGTTAGAGGGGGTAAGCGAACCGTCCTGTAAAACAGGACAGGTCGCAGGTGTTGGCGTATGTCGAAGGATCAGGCCGTCTGACGCTCGATCCAGCGTAGGATGGCGACCATCACGATGCCGTAAAGGACGTGCCCGATCAGCGCGACCCAGGCAATGCCGGTAAAATTCAGAAACGGCGGCAGGCCCGCAAAGGTCGTGACCCCGCCGATGGCAAAGACCCACAGGCCAAAACCATAGAGCGCCGAGGCCAAACCCCAATACCCCGGTCCCAAGACGCGGCTCCAGACCGGGTTGAAAACCAGCACCCACCCCAGCGGATAAGCAATCAGCCCGACGATGTAGAAATGCACGAAAAAGCCCAGAAAGGCGCTGCTGGGCAGTCCGAGGCTGGCCAGCAGGCTTTGCGCCAACCCCTCGGGCGACAGGTTGGCCCAACCGATCGAAGGGCTGATGACCTGCCCCCAGAAATCAAAGGCCATGGTGGCGAAAAAACCGGCAATGAACAGGAAGCCGACATAAGAAATGGTCTGAGTGCGTTGCATGGTGTGACTTTCAGAGCTGTTTGTTAATCGCCAAGGTCGACCAGACAAACAGGTTCGGCCTTGGCAGGCTGTCACACAGATACGCACGGCAGAAGTTTCTGCCAGATTCCTCAAGATAGTTTTACAATTCTGACAAAGTGCTTCAGCCCAGCCGGTCGAGCATTGCCCTTGCAGCAGCCTGTTCCGCCTGCCGTTTTGACCCGGCGGTGGCCTGCGCCTCGGTCCCGTCCTGAAGGCGAGCGGCAATGGTGAATATGGGCGCGTGGTCAGGGCCGCTGCGCTTGACCTCGACGTAAGACGGCGGCTTTTGCCCCCGCGCCTGCGCCCATTCCTGAAGCGCGGTCTTGGCGTCGCGGGCGTCGTCCTCGACCGTGTGGATGCGATCACCCCAAAGCGCCAGGATCACGTCGCCAGCAGCTTCGAACCCGGCATCGCGGTAGATAGCGGCGATGACGGCCTCCATCGCGTCGCCCAGCAGGGCCTGTTTGCGGCGACCGCCTGACAACATCTCGGATCGGCCCAGCTTCAACACCGCGCCCAGATCAATCTGACGGGCGACATCCGCACAGGCTTCTTTGCGGACCAGCGCGTTGAAACGGGGGGCTAGCTGCCCTTCCGAGGCTTTTTTGTCGGCCTCAAGCAGGGCGGTGGCCATGACCAGACCCAGCACCCGGTCGCCCAAAAACTCCAGCCGTTGATTGTCAGGCCGGGTGGTGGACGAGACCGAGCCGTGGGTCAGCGCGCGTACCAGCAGCTCGGGGTCGGCGAACTCATACCCCAAACGCTGCTGGAACGCTTTTATTTCAGCCGAAAGCTTCAATTGACCGCCTTAAAGAACCGGTCACTGCGCCAAGTCCAGAAGAACAGCATCGACCGGCCCGCGGACGAGAACATGATACGGTCCGCGCGACCGATCAGGTTCTCATAAGGCACATATCCGACGCCACCGGCCGATTGCGGCACCCGGCTGTCGTTTGAATTGTCGCGGTTGTCACCCATGAAGAAATAATGCCCCTCGGGCACGGTATAGATGCCGGTGTTATCTGATCCCTGATTGCCGATGTTCAGCACATCATAGGACACGCCATTAGGCAGGGTTTCGATCGAGCGCGATTTTTCGCATTCCCCGCCAATACCCACAGGTCCGTTTTCACAGCGCGGGCGCAGACGTTGCGGGCCTTGCGGCTCGGCGGTTTCGACGAATACCCCATCAGGCTGTTGCGGAACCGGGGTGCCGTTCAGGACGACCTGCCCCTGACGCACCTGAACCCGGTCGCCCGGCAGACCGATCAGACGCTTGATATAGTCGCGCCCGGTGACCGGGTGGCGAAAGACGATGACATCGCCGCGCTCGGGGTCGCCGCCCCAGATGCGGGTGTTGTCATCCCCCTGCATCCAGCCACAGATGTCTTCGGCATCGACATTCAAACCGACGCTGGGGATGATCAGGCTGGGGCAGGACGCATAGGAATAGCCATAGGCCATCTTATTGACGAACAGGAAATCCCCGATCAGCAGGGTCTGTTTCATCGAACCAGACGGAATCCAGAACGGCTGAAAGAACAACGTGCGGAAAATACCTGCAATCAGCAGGGCATAGACGATGGTTTTGATCGTCTCCCAGACGGGATTTCCGGTTTTGACGTCCTCGGCCATACTGCTCTCCGGTCCTTGGTTGGTTGGGGTGCTACATGCGGGGCGGATAGGGGCAAGTCAAGGCCGCGCAGGACCATCGTGAAGCGGGCGCGCCTCGATCACCACAAAGGCCTGTGCCCAGGGATGGTCATCGGTCAGCGTGACGTGAATGATCGCCTCGTGCCCCTCGGGCGTCATCTCTTTCAGACGCTCGGCGGCCCAGCCGGTGACCTGCATGACAGGCTGACCCGTGCGCAGGTTGGTGACGGCCATGTCTTTCCACGCAATGCCCATGCGCAGACCGGTACCCAGCGCCTTTGAACACGCCTCTTTCGCGGCCCAGCGCTTGGCATAGGTGCCTGCGGTATCGCGGCGGCGCTCGGCCTTGTGCTGTTCGGTGTCAGTAAAAACACGGTTGCGGAACCGGTCGCCGAAACGGTCAAGCGTTCCCTGAATGCGGTCGATGTTTGCGAGGTCTGTGCCGATGCCGAGGATCATTGATCTTGTTCTTTTTGGTTGCTTTTAGCAATCGCTCTGAGTTCAGCTTTGATGCAGAACGGAAAAACGACTGCGTTTGAGATAAACGCCACTGTCGTCAGAAACGCCATCAAATCCACAGTGTGGTCCGTGATGTACCAGAAGTGCAATATGTACATGCTGACTGGCCCGATATTAGACAATGCTAATAAAAAATAGGCTGACGAGTTCACCACAAGGAAAATCAAAGTTGCCAGGACAGCAAACGCCAGCACTTCACGCCAACCCGGCATGTGACCCTTAGAACGCGCTACCCCGCGTCCTGCAATAGCAGCTGCCAGAATCGCGGACAGAACCGGTATGCCGATATTCGTAAGGTCAATTCCGGTCAGGGTAAGTAAAACGACAATAGATATCGGCAGCAGATAACGGATGGCCACGAGCCAAACAGTGTATTGCCACAAGTCTATCCTTTGCAATTTCGCCTCCTGAAATCAACTTAAAGTACTGTTAACTTTATTTCTTACGACACCCGCACCGTCAGAATCTTGTAACTGGCCACCCCAAAGAACCCGGCAAAGGCAAAATCGAACCAGCGGCGGGTGCGGCGATAGGTGCGGACCATGCGCGCGGATGAGAACAGGAAAGCATAGCCGATGAAGATCAGCAACGATCCCGCATAAAGCAGGCCGAAATAACCCAGCAGCATCGCAAGGCTGGCGTCACTTGGCGCGACAATGGCATAGATCGACCCCCAGCTGAGGATCGCCTTGGGGTTGGTCAGATGGATGGCTGCCCCTTTGGCGAAGATTGTTCTTAGCGACCCCGTGACCGGGTTACCCAACGCCACCTCGTCCGAGGTCATGGCGCGGCGCAGCGCCTTGAACGCCAGCCAGCCCAGATAGGCCACACCAACATAGCGGATCACCTCGAACACCCAGACATTGGCCAGCATGATCGCCGACAGTCCCAGCGCCGCAGCGATGCCCCAGGCGGCGGACCCGGCGCAGATGCCCAGTGCAAAAACCAGCCCGGCAGTGCGGCCTTCGTTCATCGCGGTTCCGGCAATCCCCATGGTCGCAGGCCCCGGTGAGCCCCCCGCCATCAGCCAGGCAAGCCAGATAGCGACGAACCCGGATGTGATCATGCACGCGCCTCATCCATAAGGCGGCGCATTTCGGCGATGGCCGGGGTAAGGCCCAAAAAGATCGCCTCGCCGATCAGAAAGTGGCCGATATTCAACTCTCGCACCTCGGGAAAGGCGGCAACGGGTTTCACCGTGTCATAGGTCAGGCCGTGGCCCGCGTGCACCTCAAGGCCCAGAGAATGGGCAAAGCTGGACATTTCACGCAATGATTCCAGCTCGCGCGCGGCCTCGTCCTGGCGGCCCTCGGCATGGGCATCGCAATAGGCGCCAGTATGCAGTTCGATCACCTCGGCCCCGATGCGATGGGCGGCCTCGATCTGGCGTTGATCGGCGGCGATGAAGATCGAAACGCGGCAGCCGATATCGCGCAGGGGCGCGATGAAGTGGGCCAGCCTGTTTTCCTCACGCGCGACTTCAAGCCCGCCTTCGGTGGTGCGCTCCTCGCGCTTTTCGGGAACGATGCAAACCGCGTGCGGCTTATGGCGCAGGGCGATTTTCTGCATTTCATCCGTCGCCGCCATTTCAAAGTTCAGCGGCACCGACAGCACCTCCATCAGCCCATCAATATCGGCGTCCGAGATGTGGCGGCGGTCTTCACGCAGGTGGGCGGTGATACCATCGGCCCCGGCCTCTTCGGCCAGTTTGGCCGCGCGGAGCGGGTCAGGATAGACGCCGCCACGGGCGTTGCGCACCGTGGCCACGTGATCAATATTCACGCCCAGACGCAGGGGGTTATCAGACATCACGCGTTTCCTTTTTCAGACTATTGCCCGAGCCTAATGGCTTTGTCAGAAGAGTAGCAGGGTTTGCTTCGGCCCGGCGTTTGATTTCATCGAATTTTGCTTTGATTTTGTCGCGGCGGCGTTGCTGATAGGTTCGGATCAGCGGCAGGCTAAGGTAAAAGCACACTATCCCCGCCAGCAGACCGGGCAAGACGCCACCAATCATGTAGGGGTAAAACACTTCGCGGTAGAAAACCCCCAGCCCGTTCCAATCCGCGACCTGATCGGTGAACATCGCGAGAAAGTTGTTTTTCAAATCCCCCATTGCACCGGTAAATTTACCCATCAGACCGTGGGTTTCGCTTTTTTCAAACTCTGTCCCCAACAGAAAATGGCCGGTCTGCAAACAGATCACACCAATGGGTACATAAGTCAGAGGGTTACCGAAGAATGTGCCGCTGAGCGCCGCAAGGATGTTGCCATTCAGCAGCCGCGCACCGATGGCTGCAACGAGAAAGTGCAACCCATAAAACGGTGTGAAGGCGGCAAAGACCCCTGCGCCGATGCCACGTGCAATCCGCTCAGGTGAATCCGGCAGGCGGCGGACACGGTGCTTGACGTAGTGAAAGGCCCGCGCCCAACCCCCACGGGGATAGACGAATTCCGAAGCGATCCGGGCAGGCGAGCGTCGATCTCGGCGCTTGAAAACCACTCGTGATCACCCCTTCTCAGCCAGCCGCCATGGCGGTTTTGGACCTGTCCCGATACCGTTCGACCGCGGCAACATCGCTTTCAGCCTCGAGCATCAGCATCAGCGAATGCAGTTGTTCCAGGTCGCGCAGTTCGACATTGATCATAAGCCGGTAAAAATCCGGTTTGCGGTCGACAAATTCCAGATTGGAGATATTGGCCTTTTTCTCACCAATCAATGTGCAAATACGACCCAATACCCCGGCATCGTTTCCAATTGTCAGATCAAGCGTGGCACCATAGACGGCGGGGTGCGTGCCCGAATGCCAGTGCAGATCGACCCAACGGTCCGGTTCGCTTTCGAATTCGGAAAGGCGGTCGCAGTCGATGGCATGTACGACCACGCCCTTGCCGCGATAGGTAATGCCCACGATACGTTCGCCCGGCAGGGGCTGGCAGCAGGGCGCGCGGTCGAATTTCTGCCCCGGTTCCAGACCAATCACCGCGCGGCGCAGCGGGATGGCGTCGCCGTCATCCTGCGTCAGTTCTGGGTAGACCGCGCTGACGACGTCATGGGCGGTCAGTTCGGCACTGCCGAGGCGGGCCAGCAGCTCGTGCCGGTCTTTCAGACGCAGGTGTTTGGCGGCGGTATCCAGCGCCTTGTCGGTGGCTTTGCGGTTCACATGCTCGAAACCGGACCGGGCCAGTTCCTTGCCCAGCTTGATGAACCGCTCGCGGTCCACCTCGCGCAGGGCGCGGCGAATGGACGTTCGGGCCTTGCCGGTAACAGCGATTTCAAGCCATGTAACCTGCGGCGTCTGACCGTCGGCGGTGATGATATCCACCGATTGGCCATTCTTGATCCGGGTCCACAGCGGCACGCGAATGCCGTCCACCTTGGCCCCTACGCAGGCGTGGCCGATGCGGGTGTGGATGGCATAGGCGAAATCAATCGGCGTCGCCCCACGCGGCAATTTCACCACATCCCCTTTGGGCGTGAAGCAAAACACCTGATCCGAATACATCTCAAGCTTGACGGCTTCGAGGAAATCTTCGTGATCTTCCTCGCTGTCGAACTGTTCGGTCAGGTTTGCGATCCACTTGGCCGGGTCGACGGCAAAGGGGTTTTCCGAACGTACGCCATCGCGATAAGACCAATGCGCCGCAACGCCGGTTTCGGCCACATCGTGCATCTGGCGGGTGCGGATCTGCACCTCGACCCGTTTACCGTCGCGTCCCGATACCGTGGTGTGGATCGAGCGATAGCCGTTCGATTTCGGCTGACTGATGTAGTCCTTGAACCGCCCGGGAACCGCGCGCCAGCGCTGATGGATCGCGCCAAGGGTGCGGTAACACCCTTCCTCGGTCTGGGTGATGATACGGAAACCGTAAATGTCGGACAGGCGCGAAAAGCCCTGATCTTTTTCCTGCATCTTGCGCCAGATCGAGTAAGGCTTTTTGGCACGGCCAAAGACCTCAGCCTCGATCCCGGCCTTTTCAAGCTCATGCCGCATGTCGCCGGTAATGCGATGGATCACGTCGCCGGTTTCACGCTGCAAGGTGATAAAGCGGCGAATGATCGACTGGCGGCCTTCGGGGTTGAGAACGCGAAAGGCGAGGTCTTCCAACTCCTCACGCATCCACTGCATCCCCATGCGGCCCGCAAGCGGCGCGTAGATATCCATCGTCTCGCGCGCCTTGATCACCTGTTTTTCCGGGCGCATCGCCTTGATCGTGCGCATGTTGTGCAAACGGTCGGCCAGCTTGACCAGAATGACCCGCAGGTCCTTGGACATGGCCATGAACAGCTTGCGGAAATTCTCGGCCTGCTTGGTTTCGCGGCTGGACAGCTGCAGATTGGTCAGCTTGGTGACACCATCGACCAGCTTTGCGACCTCTTCCCCGAACAGCTCGGACACTTTGCCGTAATTGGCTTTGGTATCCTCGATTGTGTCGTGCAGCAGGGCCGTGATGATGGTTGCATCATCCAGACGCTGTTCGGTCAGGATGGCGGCAACGGCAACGGGATGGGAAAAATAGGGCTCGCCGGAATGGCGGAATTGCCCATCGTGCATCTGCTGGCCGAACTCATAGGCCAGTGCGATACGATCAGCATTTGTCTTGGGGTTGTAGTTGCGGACCAGCGCAATCAGATCGTCAGCAGAAATCATCCGGTCCGCACCTTCGTCTTTGGGAATTACCCCTGGCCTTGAGCCTCCATCAGAGCGCGCAGCAGCTTCTCTTCTGACATATCGTCATCGGCAGGTTTATCCGATTCCGCACCCATCAGCAGCGCCATCTGATCTTCTTCCGGCTCGTCCACCTCGATCTGGGTCTGGTTGGCCTCGATCAGACGTTCGCGCAGATCATCCGCACCCTGGGTTTCATCCGCGATCTCGCGCAGCGACACGACAGGGTTCTTGTCGTTGTCACGATCAACGGTGATCGGGCCACCGGCAGAAATCTCGCGCGCCCGATGGGCGGCCAGCATCACCAGTTCGAACCGGTTCGGAACCTTGTCTACACAATCTTCGACCGTCACGCGGGCCATGGGGCGCTCTCCGTTACTGAATCCATGTCAGGAAGAGGTTTATCTAAGCGCGAATCCCCGCCTTGACAAGCAGGAAATGCGGCACAGCCGCGGATCACAATGGGGTGACCGCCGCAATATCATCAGCCGGCAGGTCCCCAAGCATTTCCGCAACCGTCCGACCCAGCACCGGATGCCGCCAATCGGGGGCCACATCAACCATCGGAACCAGCACAAAGGCACGGTCCTGCAATCGCGGGTGTGGCAGGATCAACTGATCCGGTGCCTGGTGTTTCTGATCCTCCACCGGCAAGGCACGCCAATGGTCGAACCCCGCCCGATCCGGAAGAACCAAATCGTCATAACACAGCAAATCCAGATCCAGCGTGCGCATTCCCCAACGCTGAACCCGCTCGCGGCCATATTCATGTTCGACGTCATGAAGTACCCGCAACAGTTCGGCCGGGGATTTCTCTGTCTCAACCAACGCTGCAGCGTTCACGTAATCCGGCCCCGCGCCTGCCGGAAAGCAGGGCGTTTCAAAAAAGCGGCTGACGGCGCGAATCACCACCCCTTGACGCGAAATCGCGTCAAGAGCCTTGCGAAGTGTCACCCTGGGTCCTTCTTCTCTCAATTTGAGATTTGCACCCAGCGCAAGCACGGCTTTTGACGAAGAATTGCTCATGCTACTCCCTATATTCGGTGAATTGCATACTTGCGATACGGTTTAAAACCCCTAATTATAGACATATCAGCGCGCCGCCTATTTCTAGCTCACTCACGCATCATTCGGCGTTCTGGTTAGTACCGGAAGGATCAATTTATGTTTTATAAAGACGAACGGCTAGCGCTGTTCATCGATGGCTCGAATCTTTATGCGGCCGCAAAAGCACTGGGGTTTGATATAGACTACAAACTGCTGCGCCAGGAATTCATGCGACGCGGCAAAATGCTCAGGGCTTTCTACTATACAGCGCTACTGGAAAACGACGAGTATTCGCCGATCCGTCCCCTGGTCGACTGGCTGCATTACAACGGCTTCACCATGGTGACGAAACCGGCAAAGGAATACACCGACAGCATGGGGCGTCGGAAAGTCAAAGGGAACATGGATATCGAACTGACCGTCGATGCCATGGAACTGGCACCACGCGTCGATCATATTGTGCTGTTTTCGGGCGATGGGGATTTTCGCCCGCTGATTGCCAGCCTGCAACGTCAGGGCGTACGCGTTTCGGTGGTTTCGACCATCCGCAGCCAACCGCCGATGATCTCGGACGAGTTGCGCCGCCAGGCCGACAACTTCATCGAGTTGGAAGACCTGCGCGACGTGATCGGGCGGCCCCCGCGCGAAATGCCGATGGAGCCGCGCAGCGTCGCAGCCGCCAGCGGACAATAAACCCCGACCACTCACCAACCCGGGGATGACAGAAATCGGCGCGGTCAGGATTCACTCTCCTGACCGCGCCTTTTTCAACTGGGAACAGGTGCTGAGATTTCTTTTGGCTCGCACCGTTTCTTGTCGGTTCAATGACACAGTCCCGTCTGGACCAGGGCCAGGAAAAGACTTACCTGTGGCTTATGGAGACCGCGACATGACAAAGCCCCCCCTGATCCTTTACCTTGCCGCACCGCGCGGGTTCTGCGCCGGTGTCGACCGCGCCATCAAGATCGTCGAAATGGCGTTGGAAAAGTGGGGCGCGCCGGTCTATGTGCGCCACGAGATCGTACACAACAAATTCGTCGTTGATGGGCTGCGCGACAAGGGTGCCGTCTTTGTCGAGGAACTGGATGAATGTCCCGATGATCGCCCGGTGATCTTTTCCGCCCACGGGGTGCCGAAATCCGTCCCCGCATCGGCCGCGCAGCGCGAAATGATCTATGTCGACGCCACCTGCCCGCTGGTATCCAAGGTCCATGTCGAAGCCCAGCGCCACGCTGAGGCCGGGTTGCAGATGATCATGATCGGCCACAAAGGCCACCCCGAAACCGTCGGCACCATGGGCCAGCTGCCCGATGGCGAGGTGTTGTTGGTTGAAACAGTTCCGGATGTGGCCACCGTGCCCGTGCGCAACCCCGAAAAGCTGGCTTACGTCACCCAGACCACCCTGTCGGTCGATGACACCAAAGACATCGTCGCCGCACTTGAAGCACGGTTCCCGGCGATTGTCGGCCCGCACAAGGAAGACATCTGTTACGCCACCACCAATCGGCAAGAGGCGGTCAAGGCAGTAGCCCCAAAATCCGATGCCCTGCTGGTTGTGGGCGCGCCGAACTCGTCAAACTCGCGCCGTCTGGTCGAGGTCGCATCGCGCGCCGGGTGCAATTACGCCCAGCTTGTGCAGCGCGCCACCGAGATCGACTGGCGGGCGTTGGAAGGTATCTCCACCGTCGCGATCACGGCGGGCGCATCCGCCCCCGAAGTGCTGGTCAACGAAGTAATCGACGCGTTCCGTGCCCATTACGATGTCACAGTCGAAATGGTGGAAACCGCAGTTGAGAACGTCGAATTCAAAGTACCCCGTGTCCTGAGGCAACCCGCATGAATGGCATTCCAAGGGCCCCTCTGTTTCTGGGGCTGGCCGGGTTGATCCCTTTTGTCTGGGGGGTGTTGACCTATCTGAACGACGACCTGCACGCCTGGGGCACGCAGGCGCTTGGTTCGCGGTTTGTCGGGCCTTATATCCAGCTGTTTTACGGCTCGGTGATCCTTAGCTTTATGTCGGGCGTTTTGTGGGGGTTCGCGACAAAGACCTCTGGCGGCAAGGCGGCAACCTGCTATGTCCTGTCGGTTCTGCCCGCGCTTTGGGCCTTTGTCAAAACCGGCGGCGGGGCTGTCAGCACCGGCACCAACCTGATGTACGGCTTTGCCGGGCTGCTGGTTCTGGACGCCATCTTTGCCTATTGGCGGCTGACCCCGACCTGGTGGCTGCGTCTGCGCGTGTTGCTGACAGCCGTTGTTCTGGCCTGCCTGGCTGTAGGAGTGTACCTGTGACCGACGAAAGAACGATCAACGCCTATACGACCCGGGTGGCGGATTACCTCAAAATCCCCCTGCCCCCGGAGCAGATCGAAGCCCGCCTGACCTTTGCCGAGGCGGTGGGCACAGGCTATGTACTGGATCTCGGCTCTGGCCCCGGATCGGACAGCGCGTTTTTCCAGCGTGAGGGCCTGACGGTGCGGGCAATGGACGCAACCCCGGCCTTTGTCGACTACGCCCGTGAAAACGGTGTGGATGCATATCTGGGCACCTTTGACGATGTGACCGAAGAGGCAGAGTATGACGGCGTCTATGCCAGCTTTTCCCTGCTGCACGCGCCGCGCGCGGATTTCCCGCGTCATCTGGCAGCCATTCACCGGGCGCTAAAGCCCGACGGCATCTTTTTCCTTGGCCTGAAACTGGGCACGGGCGAGCACCGCGACGATCTGGATCGCTGTTATACCTATTTCTCACAGACCGAGGTCGAAGGCGCGTTGGGTCAGGCCGGTTTCACGGTCGACCGCATCACCACAGGCATGGGCACCGGTCTGGCCGGGTCTTATGACGGGTTCATTCTGGTGCTAGCCCATGCCTGAGCTGTTTGCCTATACCGATGGGGCCTGCTCCGGCAATCCCGGCCCGGGCGGCTGGGGCGTGCTGCTGCGCGCAACCGATGGCGATACCGTCCTGAAAGAGCGTGAGCTGAACGGTGGCGAGGCCGAAACCACGAACAACCGGATGGAACTGATGGCCGCAATCAGCGCGCTTGAGGCACTGGAACGGGCGTCGAAAATCACCATAGTCACTGACAGCGCCTATGTGAAAAACGGCGTCACGGGCTGGATATTCGGATGGAAGCGGAATGGCTGGAAGACCTCGAACAAGAAGCCGGTCAAGAATGTCGATCTGTGGCAGCGGCTGGATGAGGCGCAGACCCGCCACGATGTGACATGGGAATGGGTCAAGGGTCACGCAGGTCACCCTGAAAACGAAAAGGCCGACGAATTGGCTCGTGCCGGAATGGCCCCATTCAAACCGAAAAAGACCCAGGCATGAGCGGCCTGGCTTTGCTGGACTACGCCTCGGTGCTGGTTTTTGCGCTGACGGGCGCATTGGTGGCCAGCCGGGCACAACTGGATTTGGTGGGGTTTGCCTTTATCGCCTGCCTGACGGCGGTGGGCGGGGGTACCCTGCGCGATCTGCTGCTGGACCGGCACCCGGTGTTCTGGGTCGGGCAGCCGGGTTACATCCTGATCGGAGCTGGTGCCGCAATACTGGTTTTCTTCACCGCCCATCTGGTCGAAAGTCGATACAACTGGTTGGTCTGGCTGGACAGTTTCGCCCTGTCGATAGCTGTAGCGGCAGGCACCGGCGCGGCGCTGTCGCTGGGGCAATCTGGTACAATCGTGGTGCTGATGGGGGTCACGACGGGGTGTCTGGGCGGGTTGATGCGCGATGTGGTGTGCAACGAGGTGCCGCTGGTCCTGAAACAGGGTGAGCTTTACGTCTCATGCGCTTTGGCCGGTGCGGTGACCGCCGTGGCCACAAACCGCCTTGGGCTTGATGAACTGACCACGCTGGCGATTTGCGCACTAACCTGCTGGGCCTTGCGGGCGGGATCACTGCTGTTTGGCTGGAAACTGCCCGTCTACAAAAGCCGCCCGCCGCGCCGTTAACCGGCCAGCGGTCTGGCCGGTATCCCGCCCAAAGGTCAAAAGGTCAGCGGCGCAGATAGGTCTGCCAGATCCAGATCACCAGCAATGCGCCCAGCAGTGCGCCGACAAAACCCGAAAGCCAGCCCGCCACAGTGATCAGTGCGCGCAGAAGGAAGCCACCCACCAACGCGCCTACGATGCCGATCAGCATGGTGGTGGGAATATTAGCGTCGATCCGCATCAGGCGGGTGGCCAGAAATCCGGCGGCGGCACCGATTACAATCAGGGCGATGACGGGCATTCTACTTCCTCCAATGGGTCGGCACGATGGCCAACGCGCCAGCGGACGACAAGATGGCATTCAGGCCGGGCGACCCAATCCCAAGGCTAAAACCGAACATCCGGCCGAACATGATCTGGGCAAAGAAAAACAGAAAGGCCCCGCCGACACAAATGATGATGGATTGCAGATACCCATTGCGGGTAAAGCCGGTTTTCTCGGCAAGGCTTCCGACGGCGGCCGCGATCAGCACCGTCCCCATCAATGTCATGTACAAATCGTTCGTTCCTTTTTCAGATCCGCTGCCCGGCCGACACATCCCAACCGCGCAGGAATACGTCTGCGTCCTGTGCCCCCTTACCTGCCCGCTGTAGGCGCAACAGGTCAATCGCTCCGTCCCCGCAAGCCACGCGGAGTGTGTCATTCAGAACCTCTCCGGGTGCGCCCTGCCCTTCGGCCAGCCGTGAGGCCAGCAGCTTGACGCGCGCGCCTTCGATTTCGGTCCAGGCACCGGGGAACGGGGACAGACCCCGGATCTGGCGATCAACCTCGACGGCCGGGCGGGTCCAGTCCACCCGCGCCTCGGCCTTGTCGATTTTCGAGGCATAGGTCACGCCAGTCTCGGGCTGTGGCTCGGGCGTCAGATCGGGCAGTCGGCGCAGGGCCTCGACGATCAGATCGGCCCCCATGGGGGCAAGGCGATCATGCAACTCGGCTGTGGTCTCTTGCGCACCGATGTCGGTGGCTTTGCGCAGCAGAACGGGACCGGTATCCAGACCGGCCTCCATCTGCATGATGCAAATGCCGGTCTGTGCGTCGCCTGCCATGATGGCCCGGTGGATCGGCGCAGCCCCGCGCCAGCGCGGCAACAGACTGGCGTGGATGTTCAGACAGCCGTGAACAGGCGCATCCAGAATGGGTTGCGGCAGCAACAGGCCATATGCCACGACCACCGCCACATCGGCGTTGAGGGCGGCAAAAGCCGTCTGCTCCTCAGGGGATTTCAGCGAGACCGGATGGCGTACGGTCAAGCCCAGCGCCTCGGCCTGCGCATGGACCGGTGTCGGGCGATCTTTCTTGCCACGACCAGCCGGGCGCGGCGGCTGGCAGTAGACGGCGGCGATCTCGTGCCCGGCATCAACCAGCGCATCCAATACAGGCACCGAGAAATCGGGAGTTCCCATGAAAATGACGCGCATGATTGGCTCCGGGTTGTGGCGGGTGCCGGGCTGAAGCCCGGCCTACGTTGATTTTCGCGCTTTGCGCAGCAGCATGTCACGTTTGATCTTGCTGAGGCGGTCGAAGTACATCCGACCGTTCAGATGGTCGATCTGATGCTGAACGCTGGTGGCCTCGATCCCCACAAAATCGCGGCGGTCGACGATGCCCTGTTCGTTCAGGAATTTAACCGTCACAGCACGGGGGCGTTTCACCTTGGCCGAGACACCGGGCAGGTTCGGGCTGGCCTCATCATGTTCGCGCAGCTCGATCGAGCTGTGCAGGATTTCCGGGTTCGCCAGACGCACCGCCCGGCCCCGTTCGGCCGAGCCGTCGACAACGGCCAACCGCAACATCACGCCGATCTGCGGCGCAGCCAGTCCAACGCCGGGCATCGCCTCCATCGTGTCGATCATGTCATCCCAGATGGCCCGAATGTCGTCGGTGATCTCGGCCACATCCTGGGCCTTGGTCCGCAGACGATTGTCGGGCCATGGCAGGCAGGTGCGAACGGTCATGCGCGGGCCTGCTCGCGTTTCAGCTTTTGCATCCTGCGGGTGATCATTTGGCGTTTCAGCGGCTTGAGGTAGTCAATGAACAGCTTGCCGTTCAGGTGGTCGATCTCATGCTGTACGCAGGTTGCCCAGAGGCCATCGAATGTCTCTTGCCGCGCGTTGCCATCCTGGTCCATCCACGCAACATCCACCACTTTGGGGCGAGTCACCTCGGCGTATTGGTCGGGGATCGACAGGCAACCTTCCTCGTAAACATTGGTTTCATCCGACGAGGCGATGATTTCCGGGTTGAACATCACCAGCGGGCGGGGCGTCTCGCCCTCTTCCTTGATGCAGTCCAATACGATCAAGCGATCAAGAATACCAATCTGCGGTGCGGCCAGCCCAATGCCGGGCGCATCATACATCGTCTCAAGCATGTCATCGGCCAGTTTGCGCAGGTCGTCCGTCAGGTCGGCCACCGGGGCGCAGACCTTTTTCAGACGGGGGTCGGGATGGATCAGGATATTACGTTTCATGGGGTTGATTTAGGCCATCCCGCCCCCCGCCGCAACGCCCCCCTTGCACCTGCGGAATTTGTGGCTAGCTTTCGTCAAGACAGATGGAGCAGACATGACTTTCAACAACCAGATCGACCGCCGGGGCACCAACAGCTCAAAATGGGACAAGATGGAAAAGCTATATGGCATCCCCCCCGAGGACGGGCTGGCCATGTGGACGGCAGACTCCGACTATCCCACAGCGCCCTGCGTGATTGAGGTGGTGCGTCAGGCTGCCGATCATGGGGCCTTTGGCTATTCCTGGATGCATCCGGATTACCTGACATCGGTTCAGTGGTGGATGAAGAACCGCCATGCCTGGGATATCGACACCGATTGGGTGCTGACCTCGCAGGGATTGGGTAACGCAATTGCCCTGTGTCTGGATGTCTGGAGCGAACCCGGCGATGGCGTGGTAATCTTCAGCCCCGTTTACCACGAGTTTGCGCATAAGGTGAACAAATCGGGCCGCCGCGTGGTCGAATGTCCGCTGGTGCGCGAAGGTGATACTTACGCACTGGATCTGGACGATGCGCAATCGCGGCTGGATGGGTCGGAAAAGCTGTTGCTGTGGTGCTCGCCCCAGAACCCATCGGGCCGGGTCTGGACACCGGACGAGCTGCGCGCGGTGGCGGGTTTTGCCGAACGCAACGGGTTGATCCTGGTCTCGGACGAAATTCACCACGATCTGGTTTATCCCGGTCATACCTTCGTGCCGATGGATGTGGCAGCACCCGATGCGCGGCCCTGGACGGTCACGCTGACGGCGGCATCCAAGACGTTCAACATTGCCGGGCAGCGCACGGGTAACATGATCATTCCCGACGCAAAGCCGCGGGCCACCATGCGCCACCGGATTCAGACGCTGGATTATGACCCAAGCGCATTGGGCGTGACCATGATCACCGCCGCATATTCACCCGAGGGCGCAGCCTGGGTCGATGCGCAGATCGCGCATCTTGACGGCAACCGCAAACTGTTCGACGCCGCCATCGCCAACATCCCCGGGATGTGGTCGATGCCCCTGCAGGCCACCTATCTGGCCTGGGTCGATTTCTCGGACACCGGGATGGATCACGACGAATTCGTCCGCCGCCTGCGCGAGGATGCAAGGATCGCCACCTCGTCCGGCCCCGGTTTCGGCGCGGGTGGAGAGACATTTGAGCGGTTCAATCTGGCCACCCAACGCGCGCGGGTTGAAGAGGCATGCGCCCGATTGAAACACGCGTTTTCTGACTTGCAATAACAGATATGCGGCGGCTGACGCTCATATCTCTGTTGGTCGTTCTGGCAGGTGCCGTCTGGTTCGGGTGGCACCGCTATGGGCCGCGCGGGCCGGTGCCGCTAATGGCACCCGATGCCGCGCAGATTGACCACATCCTGATCGAAAAATCCGCCCGGCGGCTGACGGCAACCCTGAACGGCGCTGTGGTCATGCAGACCGACATTGCCCTGGGCTTTGCACCCGATGGCGACAAGCAACAAGAGGGGGACGGAAAGACCCCCCTTGGCGTTTTCAAGATCGACAGACGCAACCCCCAAAGCGCGTTTCACCTGTCACTGGGGCTCGACTATCCGCAGCCCGAGGATCTTCAACGCGCCCACGATCAGGGCATTGACCCGGGCGGGGATATTTTCATCCACGGGCAACCCAATGGCGTCGTGGGCTTGACCTTGCCTGGAGACTGGACCGCCGGGTGCATCGCCATATCAAACGCCGAGATCGCGCAGCTTTGGAGCCTGACACCAAACGGAACCGTGGTGGAAATCCGCCCCTAGTCCTCATACCCCAGCAGGGCAATCGGCGCATCGGGTGCGCGGTAGAAATCCAGCGGTGCCTTGTCGGCCGCGGCGGTGCTGCGCTTGAATTCATAGCGCATCTCTCCCGCGTCCTCATCATCCGCGATGATCAGGCATTGATACAGATGGCGGGCACCGTCGTAGATATCGACCAAACCGCGCAGTTGCGGCGTGGTTTCAGCCTCGACCGTGAAGCCATCCTTCCACAATCTTAGAATTTTGAACGTATTGTCGCCAAATTCTACACGCAGGCGGCTGGTTTTCTTTAATCCCGCGATTCGCGCCGCATCCAATTCGGCGCTCATCTCCTTAGAAACATAGGTCGTCATAATAAATTCCCCCCGGAAACAGACTCCATTGTGCGGCACCAAATGTAAAAATCCAGTGAAGACGGTCACATAATTCCGTTAGAATTCGAATTGTTGCACGAGCATCATAGGCCCGGCCTGTGCGCCAGCGCAGACCCGATGCGCGAACCCTGACGTGTGAAGGCATCCAGCGACGCCCTATGTTTGCCGAAATCGCAAGGCGGAGGATACGCAATGGGCCTGTTGGTCGACGGCAAATGGCACGACACTTGGTATGACACCAAATCCACCGGCGGCGCGTTCAAACGCAGCGCCGCGCAGTTTCGCAACTGGTTGACCGCCGATGGCACCGCCGGCCCGTCCGGCAAGGGCGGCTTCAAGGCGGAACCCGGGCGTTATCACCTGTATGTCAGCCATGCCTGCCCTTGGGCGCACCGCGCATTGATCTTCCGCGAGCTGAAAGGGCTCAGCGATCTGATCACGGTCTCGGTGGTGCATCCCGACATGCTGGACAAGGGGTGGACCTTTGAAACCGACGATCACGGCGCGACCGGTGATACATTGTACGGGTTGGACCATGCGTATCAGATCTACACCAAGGCCGATCCGACCTATTCGGGCCGCGTCACGGTGCCGATTTTGTGGGACAAAGCACAGGAAACGATCGTCTCGAACGAAAGCTCAGAGATCATCCGCATGTTCAATTCGGCCTTTGACGGGATCACCGGCAACACCGACGACTACTGGCCCGACGCAATGCGGGATGACATCGAAGAGGTGAACGCGCAGATTTATTCTGACGTCAACAACGGCGTCTACAAATCCGGCTTTGCCACCAGCCAAGCGGCATATGACGCAGCCGTTGGCCCGCTGTTTGACACGCTGGACTGGCTCGAGGACCGGCTGACCACGAACCGCTATCTGATGGGCGACCGTCTGACCGAGGTCGACTGGCGTCTGTTCACCACCCTGATCCGGTTCGACCCAGTCTACCACCTGCATTTCAAGTGCAACCGGCAGCGGCTGATCGATTATCCGAACCTGTGGGCCTATACCCGTGAGCTGTATCAGTGGCCGGGCGTGGCGCAGACGGTGAACATGCCGCATATCGTGCGCCATTATCACTATAGCCACGAAACGATTAACCCACACCGGATCATCCCGGTGAATCCCGATCTGGACTACATGGAACCGCACGGCCGCGATCAGCGCCCCGCCGCGTAGTGTTCGACCATCGCCGCCAGATCCTCTGGCGGCGTTGCGCTTTGTACATAGGCGCAGGCGTTCGGGCTGTGGGCAAAGATCGACCCGTCCGAGAAAAACGTGGTGTTGGTGACAAAGATCACCCGTGCCTCGGGGCGGCGATAGCTGGCAAAATCGGCAACCGCCAGCGCGCTGCCGGTTTCCAGAACCAGATCCAACACGATGATATCGAAGTCCTGGCCGTACAACGCCAAAATCGCAGCCTCTTGCCCCGCCACAAGCGTCACCTCCGCGTTGTGGCGTTCCAGATGCCTTTGCCAGACCCGACCAAGGTCGGGGTTACTCTCAACAATCAGAACTTTCATTTGCAACAACCTCGGCACTTGATAGAGTGTGTGGTGCCGACCCCCGTGGTCCGTGATCCCGTGATTTTCTTAACAAAGTGTTAACGATGACCTTCGTAGGCCCGGATCACGCGGATTCGCTTGTCAAAACGGCAAAATTCCGCTTGAAGCGGCAAAATCAGGCATTTTGGGGCGGATTACGTAAATGTGCAGTGACGAATTGAACCCGCGCAGCAAACGCGACCACGGTGGCGGTTTGGATGGGGCCATCGCACAATACGGCGGCACGCGCGCCGACTGGATCGATCTGTCCACCGGAATCAATCCGATTCCGTATGAGGTGTCGGGGCTGACCTCCCCAGACTGGGCCGAATTGCCGGACCACGGCGCATTTGAACGTCTGACTGAGGCCGCGCGCAGCTTCTGGTCGGTGCCAGATGGGGTGGCGATCCTACCCGCGCCGGGGGCATCTGCCGTGATCGCACGGGTTCCGGCGCTTGCCGCACAGGGCAAGGTACAGATCACGCCCCCGACCTATAATGAACATGCAGCGGCCTTTTCGGCGCAGGGTTGGGCCGTGCAGGCCGACGGACCGGCACAGGCCCGCGTCATCGTACACCCCAACAACCCCGACGGGCGGATCTGGAGCGCGGCAGATGTGAACGCCCCCCTGACCATAATCGACGAGAGCTTCTGTGACGTCTGCCCCGATGCATCCCTGATCCAACTGGCCGCCCGGCCCAGCGTGATCGTGCTGAAGAGTTTTGGCAAATTCTGGGGGCTGGCCGGGCTACGGCTGGGCTTTGCCATTGGACACCCCGACCTGATTGCCTGCCTCAACGACCTGACCGGCCCTTGGTCGGTCTCTGGCCCGGCTTTGCGGGTCGGCACGCGCGCGCTGACCGACACGTGTTGGGCTGACGCCACACGCGCCCGGTTGGCCGACGACTCTGACCGATTGGACCGGATGGTCACCGCCAAAGGCGCGCAACTGGTGGGCGGCACCACCCTGTTCCGCCTGTACGAGGTCGACAGTGCCGCCGACTGGCAGGACCGGCTGGCTCGCGCCCATATCTGGAGCCGCATCTTCCCCTATTCGAAGACCTACCTGCGGCTGGGCCTGCCGCCTGGTGATGGCTGGGACAGGGTGGAGGCCGCGCTGTGAGCACCGCCTTCCTGCTGGTCTGCGCCCTGTGTCTGGACGCCGCCTTGGGTGAACCCGACTGGCTGTGGTCGCGGGTGCGCCATCCGGCGGTGATTATGGGCACTGTCATCGGCTGGCTGGACAAACGCCTGAACCACGGCGCGCATCGGCGGTTGAAAGGTATCGCCGTAGTGGCGGTTCTGGTTGTCGGCGCGCTGATCCTTGGGCGGGCGCTGGCCCTGCTGGGACCGGTGGTCGAGATCATCCTCTGTGCCATCCTGCTGGCGCAGAAATCGCTGGTGTCCCATGTGCGCGAAGTGGGCGAAGGGCTGCGTGCCTCACTGCCGGAAGGACGCGCAAAGGTGGCCATGATCGTCTCACGCGATACGGGTGAGATGACCGAATCTCAGGTGGCCCGATCCGCCATCGAAAGCGCGGCCGAGAACCTCAGCGATGGGGTGATCGCGCCGGCCTTCTGGTTTTTGGTCGCCGGGCTGCCCGGGCTGCTGATCTACAAGGCTATCAATACCGCCGACAGCATGATCGGATATCGCACCGAAACCTATCGCGCGTTCGGCTGGGCCGCGGCCCGTCTGGACGACCTGCTGAACCTGATCCCCGCCCGCCTGACCTGCGTGATGATCTTGGCGTTGTCCGGCCAATGGGCGCGTTGGTCGGACATTGTGGCAGATGCGCGCCGCCATATCTCGCCCAACGCGGGCTGGCCCGAGGCCGCCATGGCCCGTGCCCTGAATGTGGCCCTTGCCGGGCCGCGCAGCTATGACGGGCAGCTGCGCGATCTGGCCTGGGTCAACGGCGATGCCCCGCACGAGATTGGCGCGCCGGAGGTTTTCCGCGCATGTGACATGCTCTGGCAGGTTTGGGGGCTTGCGCTTGGCCTCGTGTCAGTGTCGGTTGGGCTGAGTTTCATTTTCTGACGGATCCACTCATGCGTTTTGTTTCCGGCCTGCTGGCCGCCGCCCTGTTTGCAACGCCCGCTTTTGCCCAATGCGGCGGCGGGTTCAATTCCTTTGTAAAAGGGCTGAAAGCCGAGGCCGGTCAGCAAGGGTTCGACACCTCCACCGTGAACGCCTTTTTCAACGGTGTGCAGCAGGACAATGCGGTGCTCAGGGCCGACCGGGCGCAGGGTGTGTTTCAAAAACCCTTCATCGACTTTTCCCGTCACTTGATCTCGGCCAACCGGATCGAACGCGGTCAGGCCATGGCGCGCAAATACGATGCGGTTTTTGACCGGATTGAACGGGAATATGGCGTCTCGCGCGGGGTTCTTCTGGCCTTTTGGGCGTTCGAGACCGATTACGGCGCCTTTCAGGGCGACTTCAACACCCGCAACGCGCTGGTGACGCTGTCCCATGATTGCCGCCGCCCGGAACTGTTCCGGCCGCAGATTTTCGCAGCAATTGAACTGTACCAACAGGGCGATTTCGACCCCAACCGCACAACGGGCGCATGGGCCGGTGAGATCGGCATGGTCCAGATGCTGCCACGCGACATTCTGGAAAACGGCGTCGATGGGGATGGCGACGGCAAGGTCTCGCTGAAAACCTCGGCCCCGGATGCGCTGATGTCGGGCGCAAAAATGCTATCGCATCTGGGCTGGCAACCGGGTCAGCCGTGGCTGCAAGAGGTGACGGTGCCCGCACAGATGGACTGGTCGCTGGCCGGCCCCGGCAAACCGCGTTCGGTATCCGACTGGCAAGCGATGGGCGTGCAGGCGCGTGGCGGATCGCTGACTGATCTGCCCGCCTCTCTGATCCTGCCGCAGGGGCACAACGGGCCTGCCTTTCTGGCCTATCCGAATTTTGACGTCTATTTCGAATGGAACCAGAGCTTTGTCTACGTCCTGACCGCAGCCTATTTCGGCACCCGTCTGCAAGGCGCACAGATCTACGATGCTGGCAATCCGGCACAAGGTCTGTCAGGGGCGCAGATGAAGCAGCTGCAAAGCAAGCTGCAAGCACGCGGGCATGACGTGGGCAAGATCGACGGCATTCTGGGCGCTGGCACACGGGCTGCGGTACAGGCGGAACAGGCGCGGCTTGGACTGCCCGCAGACGCGTGGCCGACGGCAAAGTTGTTAGGGCGGTTGTAAAGAAATTACGACTGTGGGCCCAAAGCGAATTACTTGCCCTGATGGCAATTTGAACCAATCCGCCTAGTCTAAGGACATACCAGAAACTCAGGATCGCGCGCGTTTCAAAGGGAAAAAGATGGCTACATCAACTTCGAACTTAAGAGTTTTTGAACCCACCCCCTACTTGCTCGCGTTCTATGACGGACGGATAGAGGGCACCCGCTTGCATTCGGTTGAGCCTAACTGGCTCGATGATGGTGCTTATTCGCTGGGTTTTGCGAGTTACGTCATTGTCGATCAGGGCGAAGCCTTGGTTTATGACACCAGCATCTCAATCGAACATGCGCAGGCGATCAGGGACGAACTTGAACGCCGCGGTGTCACCTCAATTCGCGTCGTGCTTAGCCACCACCACATGGATCATGTTGCCGGAACTGCGGTGTTCTCGGATTGCGAAATCATCGCCAGCGCAAAGACCGCTCAGGCGCTTCGGGACGAGCAAGACGCATTCGCAAGATCATCACCACCAATCGCCCCGGTCGTTATGCCCACGACGGTATTTGACGGTGAATTGAAATTAACGGTCGGAGGTCTTGATGTTGAACTACGCCCATTGGACATTCACAGCTTTGACGGCCTTACGATCTACTTGCCAGAAACTCGATTGCTGTTGGCTGGCGACACGCTTGAGGACACTGTCACATACGTGGCAGAGCCGGATCGACTTGATGTGCATCTGGCAGAGATTGACCGGCTTTCCAATTGGGATATCCAAGCGATTTTCCCCAATCATGGCACCCCTGACCGCATTGCAAGCGGGGGGTATGAGACGTCCTTTATTGCTGCAACGCGTGCGTATGTCGAAAAACTACTACGCTGCCGAAATGAGCCTGAGCTGGGTTCTCTCACGCTTTCCGAGTTCATTGCCCCACATATCGAAAGCGGGGTGTTGATATATTTTGAGCCCTATGAGCAGGTGCATAAATGGAATGTGAGGTCAGTTCTAGCCACCTGAAACTGGCCAAGCGAATAGTCAGGTGACGTTATTTCGCACAGGTTTCTGACAGCAGTCAGGTCTTGCGAAACGACAATCTCAAATTGGAAAAATCACGTCCCACTCACTCCGGCCGCACCGGATAGCGATCGCCCTTTTCATCAATCAGGATCAGCCGGTCACCGCTGTGCACGTACATGTCACAGCGGCTGAACCCGTTGCGGTAAGCGATGCAGACGCTGCCATCCTCGGCGATGCTGTAAGTGCCAAAGGCGGATTCCCCGCTGGCGTAAGTAAAGGAATAGGCCCCGCCCGCTGAAAATCTGGACTGACCGTCGTCGTAAAAGGTCAGCGTGCGTCCGGCCAAGCCATCCAGTTCCTCGGCGGTCAGGGGGGCATCTCCGGGCTTTGTGGGCCATTCCGCTGCCGCAAGCGGGCTGGCGGCAAAAAGGGCAATGATCAGAAACCGCGTCATGCCACCAGCTTAACCCGACCCGGGGTAAATGGCCCATAACGTTGCGGTGATGGGGTCAGGCGACCATTTGCTCGGCCTTCTTCAGATCGACCGAGACCAGCTGGCTGACGCCTTGTTCCTGCATGGTCACGCCGAACAAGCGGTCCATCCGCGCCATGGTCACCGCGTGGTGGGTGATGATCAGGAACCGCGTGTCGGTTTGGCGGCACATCTCATCCAGCAGGTCGCAGAAGCGCGTAACGTTGGCGTCATCCAAGGGCGCGTCGACCTCATCCAGAACGCAGATCGGCGCGGGGTTGGCAAGGAACACGCCAAAGATCAGCGCGGTGGCGGTCAGGGTCTGTTCACCGCCCGACAGCAGGCTGAGTGTCGACAGTTTCTTGCCGGGCGGCTGGCACATGATTTCCAGTCCCGCATCCAGCGGGTCGTCGCTTTCGACCATAACCAGATTGGCCTCGCCACCGCCAAACAGGTGCTTGAACAGCATGGCAAAGTTCGAATTCACCTGTTCGAACGCGGTCAGCAGACGCTCGCGCCCTTCGCGGTTGAGGCTGGCAATACCGCTGCGCAGGGCCTTGATCGCCTCTTCCAGATCGGCCTTTTCGCTGTTCAGGGTATCGAATTCTTCCTGAACCTCTTTGGCGTCCTCTTCGGCGCGCAGGTTGACCGCGCCCATCGCGTCGCGTTGGCGCTTGTGGCGGTTCACTTCGGCCTCAAGCGCGTCGGCGGCGGGCATCTGATCGGGGTTCACGTCCAGCTGGTTCAGCAATTGGTTCGGTGTCAGCTGCTGATCCTCGGCGATGCGTTCCGCCGCGGCTGTCACGCTTTCCTTGGCCGCATCACAGCGCGCCTCAGCCGCCGCGCGGCTTTCGCGCGCTTCCGAGGCGAGGCGTTCCGCCTCCCGCTCGGCCAGAACAATTTCACGCTGTTGCGTTTCAGCCAAGGCCAGTTTGTCAGCAGCTTCGGCACGGCGGGCTTCGGCCTCTTCGATCAGCTCGTTGAGTTCTTCGCGCGCTTCGGCGATTTCACCGGGAGCAGCCATCGCCTCGGTCAGCTCCTCCTCGGAACCTTCCTTGCGTTCAGCCAGTTCCGCGATCCGCTTCTCTGCCGTTTCCAGACGGTGCTTCCAGCCGCTGAGGTCCTTGGTCACCTCTTGCGCGCGTCTCGTGCGGGCCTCGCCCTCGCGGCGCAGCTCATCATGGGTCGAGCGGTGGGTCAGCATGGTGATCCGCGCCGCCTCGACCGTTTGTTTGATATCTTCGACCTGCGCGCGCGCACTGTCGAGGTCACCAAGACCCGTCAGCGCGCCTTCGGCCTCGCGCAGTTGCGCGCGGGCGGACATGGCGTCTTCTTTGTGGCGATCCACGGCCAGCGCCAAAGTTTCCCGCTTGCCCTGCGCCAGATTGCGATCCGCCTCAGCCCGGCTGAGCGCACGCGCCGTTTCGGCCATCCGCTGATCGGCGGCGCGGCGGGCTTCGCGCGCGCGGCGGTCGGCTTCGGTCACATCGGCCAGTTGTTGCGACAGGGCCTCATGCGCTGCGCGGGCGCCACCTGCCTGCGCCTCGGTCCGGGTCAGTTCTTGCTTCAGGGCTTCCAGCTTGTTGAGCTGTTCCAGCCGCAGGGCCGCCGCACTTGGCGCATCCTCGGCCCAGGCGCGGTATCCATCCCAGCGCCACAAATCGCCCGAGCGTGAGACCAGCCGTTGCCCCGGCTTCAGCGAGGCCTGCAACCGTGCGCCCTGATCAGCGTCGACCAGCCCGATCTGCGCGATCCGACGGCTGAGGCGATCGGGACCCGACACATGCAGCGCCAGCGGTTCCGCCCCATCGGGCAGCAGCTGATCGGCGTCATAGCCCGCAACCTGAACCCAGCCCGAAGGACCATCCCCTTCGACCAACGGCGCGCGCAGATCATCGGCCAGCGCCGCACCCAGTGCCTTTTCATAACCCGGCTCGACCCGCAGCAGATCCAGCACCTGCCCACCTTCGGCGGTATCGCGTTCAACCAGCTTGGCCAGCGCCATAGTCTCGGCCCGTATGGCACCCAGCTCTCCTTCGGCTTCGGACCGCTGCGCGCGGGCTTCGGCCTCACGCGCTTGCGTTTCATTGCGCAGCTCATCAGCGGCGGCCAGGGCTTCTTCGGCAGCCTCAGCGGCTTCGCGGGCTTCTTCCTCGCCCTCCTGCGCGGCCTCGAACGCCTCGCTGGCGCGGGTCAGGGCCTGACGGGCCTCTTCCACCGCACTGCGCGCCTTTTCTTCTTCTCCCTCAGAGCGGGCCAGCGTCTTGTGGCTGTCTTCGACCAGACGCTGCGCCGATTGGTGGCGAGCCACCAGCCGCGCCATATCTTCGGTTTCCTGCGACAGGTGGTCTTCGCGATCCTGCAGCACCGATGCCGCCTCGCGGGCGATCTCGGCGGCCTCGGCCACCTTGTCTTCGTGCCCTTCGGCGGCCTTGGCCAACTCGCGCGCTTCCCATTCCAGACGTTCGATCATCTGACCGGCATCGCGGTTCAACCCGGTTTCGCGTTCGATGTCGTTGCCCAGCTGCTGAATGCGGTTGGTCAGCGTCTCGATGGTCTGACGGGCGCGGGTTTCCTGATCCGACAGCTGGTCGCGCTGCACCTGCTGGCGTTGCAGGACAGCGGCGGCGATGGCCTCTTCCTCGCGCAGGGGCGGCAGGGTTTCTTCGATCTGGGCGCGTTTGGCGCTGGCTTCACGGGCGGCGGCCTCGGCGCGCGAGGCTTCGGTGATCCGTTCGCGCAGTTTCTCTTCGGCCTGCTGACGGGCCATATCGGCCTCTTTCCAGCGCCGGTACAGCAACATCCCTTCGGCCTGACGCAGCTGTTCGCCGATCTCGCGATAACGCGCGGCCTGACGGGCCTGACGGGCCAGTTGCGCCAGTTGAGTGCCCAGCTGCTCTAACACATCATCGACGCGGGTCAGGTTGGATTCGGTGCCTTTCAGCTTCAGCTCGGCCTCATGCCGACGCTGATAGAGACCCGAGATGCCCGCAGCCTCTTCCAGAATGCGGCGGCGGGCGCGGGGTTTGGCGTTGATCAGCTCGGCAATGCGGTTCTGCCCCACCAGCGCGGGCGAATGCGCCCCGGTCGAGGCATCGGCGAACAGCATCTGCACATCTCGCGCGCGCACGTCCTTGCCGTTGGTCTTATACGCGCTGCCCACGTCGCGGGTGATGCGGCGCACGATCTCAAGCTGGTCGCTGTCATTGAACCCCGAAGGAGCCAATCGTTCCGAATTGTCCATGGTCAGGACCACTTCGGCAAAGTTGCGGGCGGGGCGTGTGGCGGCCCCGGCAAAGATCACGTCCTCCATCGCGCCACCACGCATGGATTTGGGACGGTTTTCGCCCATCACCCAGCGCAAAGCCTCAAGAAGGTTCGACTTGCCGCAGCCATTCGGCCCCACCACACCGGTCAACCCGTCCGCGATGATCAGATCGGTCGGATCAACAAAGCTTTTGAAGCCGGTGAGTTTGAGTTTGCTAAAGCGCAAAGGCCGCTGGTCCCATGATTCCTACGTCTATGAAGTCTGCGCAACGGAATAGGGTTGAGTCAACGCAGTTGCGCAGGATATGGGATATCCACCCTACTTATCCACAATATCTTGCCGAAATGCGCAGGAAAACGCGTATCTCAGTAAGGTGTGCATTCAAAGACCTGATAGCCATAGTCGTAGCGGATATCGTCATAGATGCCATAGTCGACACATTCATAGTTCGGAGTCGATATCGCGGTCAGCAACAGCCTTTCCCCGGCCTCACGGTCACATCCCAATACGCCGACAGTCACCGCAGCATCCCCCAGCACGTCCAGAATTGGACAGCCCGAAACCTGCGCCATGGCCAGCCCGGCCCGGTCACGGATCGGGCCCAGCCGCGGCGCGTATTGCATGTTGACCCGCACCGCCTCGGCCAGATCGCCGCGCACGCGCACGTCAAAGACGCTGCCGTTCACCGCTACGCGGGTCGCGGGGACGTCACGAAAGTGGGGCGTACCCGCCGAACAGGCGGCCAGCAGCAGAAAGGGCAGAAACCGGATCATGCACCCAGTCTTGCGATAACTTGGTTAACAGAACCTTTCCGCCGTTCAGCTTCGCAGAACTTCTCCTAACCGGCGGATGCCTTCGCGGATCGTATCCTCGTCCGAGTTCGAAAAGCTCAACCGGATCGTGTTGGCGCCGGTTGCATCCGGGTAAAAGGCCTGCCCCGGAACAAAGGCCACCTTAACGGTGTCCAGCGCGTGCGCCAGCAGATCGGCCCCGTCCATGCCGACCGGCAGGGTCATCCAGATGAACATGCCACCCTTGGGTTTGGTCCAGTTCACACCGTCAGGCATGTGTTCCTGCAACGCGTCCAGCATAGCATCGCGGCGCGCGCCATAGACACGGCGCAGCATCGGGATATGCGTATCAAAGCAAGCCCGCGCCACGTGGTCGATGGCCATCTGGTTGATCGTCGCCGAATGCAAATCCGCCGCCTGTTTCATCAGTACCAGCTGTGAAATCACCGGTTTGGCCGCGACCACCCAACCCACGCGCAGCCCCGGAGACAGGGTTTTCGAGAAACTGCCACAATAGATCGTCCGACAGTTTTCGATCGAGCCCTTGCGGGCCTGTTCCAGCGCAAGCACCGGCGGGATCGCATCGCCGTCATAGCGCAAAGCCTGATAGGCCCCGTCTTCGATCACCGCACAGTTCAACTCGTCAGCCAGATCCAGCAATGCCTCGCGGCCGCGCAGATCAACGGTCTCTCCGGTCGGATTGGCGAAATCCGGCGACAGATAGGCAAATTTGACCGCGCCCTCACCCGCAGCCGCATTGTATTCAGCGGCTCCGCGATTGCCATTGATGCTAAGCCGGTCAAAGCGCGGCTCATAAGCGTTAAACGCGGCCAGCGCGCCCAGATAAGTGGGCCATCCAACCAGCGCCGTGTCGCCGGGCGACAGATACAGCTTGCCCAGATAGTCCAGCGCCTGCTGCGAGCCCGACGTGATCAGGATGTTGTCCAGCGTGCATTCAACACCAATCTGACGCATGTGCTGCACCAGCCATTCCCGCAGCGGCACATAGCCTTCGCTGACCGAATACTGCAGCGCTTGCGCCTGACTGTCCGACCCCAGCGCCGTCTGGAATGCCTGCGCAAAACCGTCTGCGGGAAACAGGGCCGGATCGGGAATGCCGCCCGCAAATGAAATAATGCCTGGCTGATCGAGCAGTTTCAGCAATTCGCGAATTTCGGATGCCTTCATCCGGGATGCTCTTGTGGCAAACAGATCGTGCGTTGACATGTGTCTCCTCCGTTTGGGATTCCGGTCAGAGTAGACGCGACGCCAACAATGTCAATATTTCTGACCTAATACGCCAAAGCGGTTGAAATGCCGTCCTTGAACCGCCCCGGAATACATGGTCATATGATTTGACCAATCCTAAAGCGATCGCGTCATGCCCTTTCAAAAAATCCAAACCGAAAAGCTGTCCATCGCGGTGGTCAAACAGATCGAACTGCTGATTCTGCGGGGCATCCTGCGCCCGGGCGAACGATTGCCCCCCGAACGCGATTTGGCGGACCGCATGGGTGTTTCGCGCCCTTCCCTGCGCGAGGCGATTTCGGAATTGCAGGAACAGGGGCTGCTGACCGCCAAGGCGGGCTCGGGCATTTATGTCGCCAAGGTTTTGGGATCAGCCTTTTCCCCCGCCCTGATCCGGTTGTTCGGCAGCCATGATGAGGCCGTGTTCGATTACCTGTCTTTCCGGCGTGACATGGAAGGGTTGGCGGCTGAGCGCGCGGCCCGATTGGGATCGGCAAGTGATCTGAAAGTTGTGCAGGCGATCTTTGACAAGATGGAGGCCGCCCATATCCGCAACGCCGCCGAAGACGAGGCGCATCTGGATGCGCAGTTTCACATGGCCATCATCGAAGCCAGCCACAATGTGGTGATGCTGCATATGATGCGATCCATGTTCGACCTATTGCGGCAGGGGGTGTTCTACAACCGTCAGATGATGTTCCAGCAACGCACCACGCGTGAAGCTATCCTGGACCAGCACCGCGCCATCAATACCGCCCTGCAGGCACGCGACCCCGAAGGTGCGCGTGACGCGGTCCAACAACATCTGAGCTTTGTTCGAGCCTGCATGGAAGATCACCAGAAAGCCATGCGGAATGAATCCATCGCGCAACAGCGGCTGGAGCATGAAACTGGCCAGACCTGACGACAGTGTCGCCGACCCGTGATTCAGATGCGGTACAGCAGCCGCATGACCTTGTGTTTCCAAAGCTGCACGCGTTTTAGGGGGCGAGGGTCCACGCCGCCAATTGCAGGAAAGCACTCTTCGGCCTCGGATCGACTGCGCAGTTCAAGCGGAGCATCCAGAATAGATTTGATCAGGTCATCGGCACTGTTTTCCAAAGCCCTCTCGCGCTCAATCGCCTCAAGCATTTCTGCATGATACCTGTCCATCGCCTCGGACCGCTGCCCCTCGCGGAACCGAAACGCACCGATCCGGGCGTGCACCGGCACCAGTTCGGCATGGCGGGAAAAGCGCAACCACAATTCACCATCTATCGCAAGTTTGACCGTTTCATCACATTGACCACCGGCCCTGTCCCACAGGCTGCGGCGCCAATATGTTGATTCCTGTTGAATCCACCGGTAATCCCCGGCCAACAAACGGGCACGAGAAAACGGGCCGGGGCGGCCTGCACGAAGAAGATTACCGTGTTCATCTATGGTGGTAAGACGGCCGGTCAGCCATTCGATGTTCTTGTTCAACGCGAACAGGGACCCAACAGTGGAAAGCCCGCCCGGCATCAGAACGTCGTCCGAGTTGATCCAACCCATCACCTCGCCGCGCGACAGGGCAAACCCCTTGTTCACGGCGTTAGCTTGCCCAGTATCCGGTTCTGAGATGATGTGGGAAAATGCATCCCGGTAGCGTTCAACAATGTCCATGGAACCGTCGGTGCTGCCACCATCCGCAAGAATCAAATCCAGATGCGGGTATTCCTGTTCAAGAACGGAAACGATTGTGCGTTCCAGAAACTCGGCGCAATTCAAATTCGGAATCACGACGCTGATCACAGGTAGGGCGGTCATAGTATTCTCATGTCAGAGGTGCCCGAACCGTTGGAAATCAGCAAGCGCAAGTAACAAATTAGGGGAACCAATTTGGCGCTCTAGGTATTAGCTGAGCGCCTAGGATTTGAGAGGAAATCCTGGCAAAGAGCGGACCCGACAGATATTTGCCGGGTCGCACTATTGTTAGTGTAGCTTTTCTCCGACGTCGGCAATTGCCCCGTCGATCAGCTTGTTCGCCTGTGCAGCCGTCATCTGTTTGGCCAGTACCGCATTGGCAGCCGAAACTGCGACGGTGATGGCCTGATCACGAACTTCCTTGACGGCCGAAGCTTCGGCAGACGCGATCTGATCCTGCGCAGCGGCCAGACGGCGTGCAATGGAACTTTCCAGATCGGCCTTCGCCTGTTCGGCAGCCAGCACCGCGTCATCCTTGGCAGCGGCCACAATGGCATCTGCCTGAGTCTGCACTTCGCGCTGCTTACGCTCGTACGAAGCCAGCAGGCTGCGGGCTTCTTCGTGCAGGGCGCGGGCTTCGTCCAGTTCGGACTTGATGCCCTCGGCACGGTTGTCCAAAGCACCGCCGATCATGCCCGGCACCTTGAAATAGAACAGGACCGCGATGAAGACGATAAAGCCCAGCAGCACGACAAAGTCGGTGTTGCCCAGCGAAAAGAACGGGCCGCTTGCGGCAAATGCCGGGCTGGCCGCACCTACGGTCAGGATAAGGGCAAGAGTGTTCCGCATGTCACTTATCCTTTCGTCTGTGCGTCAACAGCACTGTTGATAGCGGCGGCGTCTGCCTCTCCACCCAGTGCAGTCACCAGTTCGGCGGCCGTATCCTTGGCAACCACTTGAATGCCTTCCAGCGCACCGGCACGGATATCGGCAATAGCCTTTTCCGATTCAGCTGCCTTCGCAGCGATTTCCGCATCTGCCTTGGCAATTGCGTCATCCAGACCAGACTGGATTTCAGCGCGTGCCTCGGCAGCGATACGCTGTGCCTCAGAACGGGCATCGGCCAGCGCCTTGTTGTAAGCCTCTTCAGCTTCGACAGCCTTGGCCTTCAGGTCTTCGGCCGCAGCCAGGTCATTTGTAATGGTCCCCTGACGTTCAGCCAGGATTGCCGCGATGCGCGGCAAGGCCACGCGGGACAGGACCAGAAAGATGACGACCAGCGTAATGACCAGCCAGAAAATCTGGTTGGGGAACCAATCAAAGCAGAGCTGTGGCATCCCGATGGCAGAACCACCGGCGTCGACACATGTGCCAGCTACTTCTTTGGCAAGGGGTTCAGTCGCCATGATGTCCTCCGTCGGAACGTTGTCTTTACAACAGGTGGGCCGCTATGGCTTGGGCCCACCCGCGCGTAAGGATCAGGTTCCGCAGATTAGACGGCGAACATCAGCAGCAGCGAAACGAGGAATGCGAAGATCCCCAGCGCTTCTGCGAATGCGATACCGATGAACAGGGTCGCGGTCTGCGAAGCAGCCGCCGAAGGGTTGCGCAGTGCGCCGGCCAGGAAGTTGCCTGCTACGTTGCCCACCCCGATTGCGGCTGCGCCGGAACCGATTGCTGCCAGGCCTGCGCCGATGTGTGCGAGATCGCCTTCCATGATGTTTCTCCTTACGAATTGGAAGTTTCGATGTTTGGGTATCGGACCTTAGTGCGACGGATGCAGCGCATCTTTCAGATAAACACAGGTCAGAATGGTGAATACGTAGGCCTGAATAAAGGACACGAGGACCTCGAGGCCATACATTGCGGTGATCGCCAGCACGGACACAGGCGAGATCACGGCAATCGCGGCAAAGCCCGCGAACACCTTGATCACGGCGTGACCTGCCATGACGTTACCGGCAAGACGAATAGAGTGGCTGACCGGACGCACGAAGTACGAGATCAGCTCGATGATCGCCAGAACCGGACGCAGCGCCAGCGGCGCGCTGGAGACCCAGAACAGGCCCAGGAACGCAGCACCGTTCTTGACGAAACCAAGGATGGTCACGGTCAGGAACACGGCCAATGCCAGCGGGATGGTCACGGCGAAATGCGATGTGGTTGTGAACGAGGTCGGGATCATGCCCAGGAAGTTCGCGCAGACAATGAACATGAACAGGGTCATGACATAGGGGAAGTACTTGACGCCTTCCTTGCCACAAATGTCTTCCAGCATCTTGTAGATGAAGCCGTAGGCCAGTTCGGCCACCGACTGCATCCGGGTCGGAACAATCGCGCGCTTTGAGGTGCTGAGCACCAGCAGGGCAAAGATCGCGGCAATCGCCAGGAACATCCACAGGGTCACGTTGGTGGGCGTATACCATGCAATCGCACCGTCGCCGAAAAGTGGCTTGACGATGAACTGGTCCATTGGATGGAAAACCAGGCTGCTGCTCTCTTCGGCGCCGTGTGCTGCGGTGGTCTCAGTTGCCACGTTCAGTCCCTCTCGTCTTTTTCGGCAGCCTCAGCCGCCGTTTGCTTCGCCTGGGCCTCTTGTGCGCTGCGGAGCATAACCTTCACCCCGGCGACCAGACCCAGCAATGTGAACAGCACCAGAAAAATCGGGATTGTCCCGAGCAGGCTATCCAGCCCAAATCCGATGCCAAATCCGATCCCCAGACCGGATACCATTTCGATGACCATCCTCCAGGCAAGCTCGCCCCCGGAAAAGTCGGCGTCTGCGCGGGTCTCGGGCTGTTTGGCCTTTTTCGCCGCGTCGATCTTGGCCTCAAGCTGCGCCATACGCTGCTTTTGGTCGTCATCAGTCACGGGCAATTCCCTCGCACAGTCTTGGGCATGTGCTAAGGGTCGCAGGGCGCAGAGTCAACGGCGATGATCGCCCAAATTGATGCGCGCCAAGTGATTGTTTTGCAAGTGTTTTACATCGAATCCTGTGCCGCCAGATTTCCTGCGGTACAGGCCGTCGCTACCAATTGCACTGAATTCGGATATTCAACCAAATGGTTGACCAATCACGGGCGCTGTGGTTCAGCGAGGGTATGCCCAATGATCTCGACACCGTATTCGCCGCCCTTGCCGATCCCACACGCCGCGCCATTCTGGCGATGCTGCTTGAGGACGACATGGCCGTCACCGATGTGGCCGAACCGTTCGAGATGTCGCTGGCCGCGATTTCGAAACATCTGGTCATCCTCACCAAGGCCGGTCTGATCTCTCAGGAAAAACGCGGGCGGGTAAAGTGGTGCAAGCTGGAACCCGACGCCCTGCGCGCCGCATCCGTCTGGATGCAGGGGTTTGGTCAGTTCGAGCCGGTCAACCTGGATGCATTCGAACGGTTTCTGGAAATCGAGCTGCCCGCAACCGACGACCCCTAGCCGGTCTGAGCGCACGACCAGAACCGAGACCCTGGCGTATTTGGCCCTCCTGCCATTGGGCGAGGTGCAAGCGGTCAATCCCGCCGCTGTGATCAGGATATTGCTGGATTCATTGTTACGTGCCCGTGTGTTGTCTGGAACCAAGGCTTACACATAACGGCGCGAAAGCAAGTGTCACTCTGGCGCGGATTGTGCCGGGACGCGGTGCTGATCCTCGGCCTTCAGCAGCAGCAGCAGCGCCACAACGGTCAGAATTGCGCCGACAAAAATCAATAAGGCGGGCGGCTGTTGGCCCAGCGCGATTTCCCACAAGATCACCCAGCTGGGCGTCAGATAGGTATAGGCCATCACCTTGGCCGACGGCAGACGCAGCGTGGCGAATTGCACCAGTACAAAGCTGGCCGCCGTCGCAAAGATCGAGACATAGAGCAGCCCGACCCAGACGATCAGCGGCAGGTTGACCCAGTCGGTCGCGCGAATATCGGCCCAGCCATACAGGGTCAGCAACAGGCACCCCGCGACGAGCGTGCCAAAGGTGAAGACTACGGCCGGTTCACCCCGGTTCAACTTGCGCACCATGGGCGTATAGATCGCATGGGCCACACACCCCCAGAAAAAGATGATTTCGCCGCCGCCGATCTCAAAGGCCGCAAAGGCCCGCCAATCCGCGCGAAAAATGACCCACAGCGCGCCAACGGCGCCGACCGTCAGCGCCAGGCCCATACGCGGCGTCGTGATCTGCCGCAGCAGCACCCACCCCGCCACGGCCGACATCACCGGGGTCAGCGTGAACACAGCGGCGGCGCTAACGGGCGGCGCGGTTTTCAGCCCGTGAAACATCAGCACAAAATAGCTGGCGAACAACCCACCTAGCACCAGATAGCGCCACGGGGCCTGCGCCACACTGCGTGGCAGGCCGGTCGTCATCAACGCCGCCACCCCGATCACAACCGACGCGATCAGAAACCGCGCCGCCGTGATCGCCTCGGGCGCAATCTGGTTCGCGATCAGCGACCCCAACGAAAAGCTGCCCGCGACCAGCGCCGAAAACACCAGCATCGCCAGATGGCCACGGGCCTGAGGGGTCACGCCAACCAGCCTTTGGATTGATCCTTGAGATAGCTCAGAAAACTCTGAACCTTGGTTGTGCGGTGCAGATCCACATGGGTGACCAACCACAGGTTTCCGAACCATTCTGCCATCGGGTCTATCACCTCGACCAGATTGGGATCGCGGGCGGCCTCCCACCGGGCCATGAAGCCGATCCCGGCCCCTGACGAGACCGCCTCGCGGATGCAGAAGTTGTTGGTGCAGCGGAAGGTGATGTTTTCCGCCGGTACTGTCGCACGCAACCAGCGGGAAAATGGCGCGCGGCTGTTTTCATCATCGGTGCTGACAAAGAAATGGTTGCCGAAATCCGCAACACCTGAAGGTTTGCCATGACGCTCGATATAGGACGCGCTGGCAAAAAGCCCGACTTCCTGAGTGATAAAAGGCTGCACCACATTGTCTGGCTGGTCAGGGGCTGATCCGGCCCGGATGGCGACATGCGCCTCGCCGTATTCAAGCCGGAACAGGCGGTCTCCGGTCAGGTACCGCACGATCAGCCCCGGATGCAGGCGCTGAAACTCGCTGAGCACGGGAACCACCAGTGGTGCCAGCGAGGCCAGCGACGTCACCACCAATTCGCCCGAGACGTCGTCACCCCGGCCCTTCATCCGCCCGACCAGTTGGTTGAACTGATCCTCGGTGGCCTGCGCCACGCGCAGCAGGTCCTCTCCGGCCTCGGTCGAAGTATAGCCGCGTGCGTGACGCTGGAACAGTTTGACACCCAGCCGCGCCTCGATCGCGTCGATGTGGCGGATCACCGTCGCGTGGTGCACACCCAGCACCTCGGCCGCGCCGCTGACGGTGCCCATGCGGGCCACCTGATAGGCGGTTCTCACTTCGTCCCAATTATCCATGGCCAAATATCTTCTGTGCAATTTCCAACAATCAATGTTGATGTAGCCGAGTTTTGTTCACTCACGCAACATCCATATTGGCCGCAGACGTAAAACCCCTTTTAAAAGGACTTCGGTGAAATGACCAAAACCATCCTCCATATCGACGCCTCGGCCCGCCGGTCCGGCTCGACCACACGCGACCTGTCCCAGCGGATCGTTCAGCATCTTGGCGCGGATCGCATCATTCGACGCGATCTTGCCAGCGCATTGCCGCAGGTGACCGAAGACTGGATCGCCGCCAATTTCACCCCCGCTGATCAGCGCGATGCCGTACAGCGCGACCGCCTGACCCTGTCGGATGAGCTGGTGGATGAGCTTCAGCGCGCGGACACCATCGTAATCGGGCTGCCGATCTACAATTTTTCGGTCCCTGCGGCCTTCAAGGCGTGGATTGACCTGATCGCCCGCGTCGGGCTGACGTTTTCATATTCTGAAACCGGACCCAAGGGGCTGCTGGAGGGCAAACGTGCCGTTCTGGCAGTTGCCTCCGGCGGCACGCAGGTCGGGTCGGATATCGACTTTGCCACCGGCTATGCGCGTCACGTGCTGGGCTTTGTCGGCATTCAGGACGTCGATATCGTCGCCGCGGATCAGATGGCACTGGATGCCGAAGCGGCGCTGAACACTGCCCACAAGGCGGTCTCGGAACTGGCGGCCTGACACCTCTGGATTTTGCCCCTCGAAACGTCCAGTCTGTACCTGCAAGGGAATTGGCAGGCTGGGCGTTTCAGGTGAAGAAGATCGGGATATTGGGTGGCGTGGGCTGGGCCTCGACCGTAGATTACTACCGGGCGATTGCCGAAGGCGCGAGCCGGTATTTTGCCGAACGCGGCCATGGCTCGCCCCTGCCGATCCCGCCGATGACTATCGAATCCGTGACGCAGGCCAAAACCCGTGCCCTGCGCGGCGTGGCCGGGGACGAGGGCAGCTGGGCGGCGTTTGATGCGGTGTTTCGCGATGCGTTGCTGACGCTGGAACGCGCAGGCTGCGATTTCGGGATCATCGCATCGAATACGCCCCACGCCCGGCTGCACGCGATCCGTCAGGGTGTCTCGATGCCCATCCTCAGCATTTTCGACGCCACCGCCGAGGTTACCGCATCATGCGGGGCCTCACAGGCGCTGGTGCTAGGCACAACCGTCACCATGCAGGCCAGCAATTACGCCGATTGTCTGGCCCGGGAAGGCGTCACCGCAAATGCCCGCCTGCCCGACCCGGAAATCGCGGAAATGCAGGCGATGATCGACAGCGACTTTTATGGCGGGGCATCAGACACGGCGCGAGGCCGCCTGCTGGCCTTTTGCAACCGTCACGCCACGCCCGGAACCGCCATTCTGCTGGCCTGTACCGAGCTGCCGCTGGCCTTTCCCGATCATCTGGACGATCCGGTGTTTCGGGCGGATGGCCACTTGTTCATCAACCCCTCGGCTGCACATGTCGCGGCTGCACTGGCAGAGGCCCTGAGCGATTGATCAGGGCAGCCAGGTGACCTCGCACCCGATCCTGTCGAAGAAGGCCATCAGATCGTCGCGCGCCATTGCAATGGTGCGGTCGTTGACCAGCGGGTGCATATAGATGGCATCCGCGTGCTGCGCGGCGGCATCCATGAAAAACCGCACGTCGTTCTGCACCCCGTTGATCATCGCCAAAGGGCTGACCGCGCCGGGGCGGATACCAAGGTTCTGCATCAACCGATCCGCTGATCCAAAGGACAGGTTGCCAATCCCCAGTTCAGCCGCCAGAGCCTTAAGATCAATCTCGCGGCTTTGTTCCAGCGTCACCAGATAATTGCGCTTTTTCTTGTCGCGCAGATACAGGTTCTTAAGGCGCAGCGCGTTCTCACCCGGCACCATGAACTGATCTTCAACCGCCTTGGCATCCTCGACCGTGCGCAGGGGCACATGGGTATGCAGCCGATAGGTCAGCCCCCATTCGTCAACCCGCGCCAACAGCGCGTCGGAACTGAGCGGCAATGTGTCCTGAAATGCGGATGATGCGTCCATGGCTAACCCCCTCTTTCACGTGGTCATCGCGCAACGGGACGGGAAATTCAAGTCGGGACAGGGCGGCAAGCTGGTGCTAGCGTGCGGTCATGAAAGTGACCCGCAATTCAGCCGATCAACTGATCCTGTCCGACACGCCATGGTTCATCGGGATCACGCTTATCTTCTTCGTACTGACCTTTGTCGGCCTCGGCTTGTTCCTGATGAGCGAGGGCGGAAAAGGTATCTGGTTAGGGCTGCTGTTCGGGCTGGTCGGTGGCGGCCTTGGCGTCGGGTTTTTTTTCGCGTTCGTCCGGCGGGTGCAGGTCATACTGGACCGCAGCAAGGACAGCATTTTGATCCAACGCCAATCCATTTTTGGGCATGAGGCGGTGGAACATGCTCTTTCCAACCTGTCTCATGCGGAACTGGAAAGCACCATTTCGCGCAGCAACAAGGGGTCATCTACCCTGTACCGCCCTGTTCTGATCCTCGACAAAGGCATGAGCACGGGCCGTCATCCTATAACCGAGGCGTTCTCGAACGGCGGCGGCTCGAAACGTATGGTGGATGCCGTCAACGATTGGTTACCCGCACATGAGGTTGACTCGGACAGCCAATCAGCCTAAATCGCCCCAAACATCCGGAAGCCTCTCGATCTTCCGGTCCCTTGAGTCGTTCAGGGATCGCCCCCCACCAGCGAGTTTCGCCCGTGGGGGCAATGCCATTTGGCATTACCCCCACGTCTAATTCAGTGGGAGGGGGCAATTGTGTATTTAACCGGTGCCCCCTAACTAGGTGGTGCCACATCTAAACCGGCTAAGGAGGCCGCAGGCATGTTTGAAAATCTATCCGAACGCCTCTCTGGCGTCTTTGATCGGCTGACCAAACAGGGTGCCCTGTCCGAAGAAGACGTCAAAACCGCCCTGCGCGAAGTGCGTGTTGCCCTGCTTGAGGCCGACGTCTCGCTGCCCGTCGCCCGTGAATTCGTCAAAAAGGTGCAGGATCAGGCCACGGGTCAGGCGGTAACCAAGTCGATCACACCCGGCCAGCAGGTCGTCAAGATCGTGCACGACACGCTGGTTGATGTGCTGCGCGGCGAGGATGATCCCGGTGCGTTGAAGATCGACAACCCGCCTGCCCCGATCCTGATGGTCGGTTTGCAGGGCTCGGGTAAGACCACCACCACCGGTAAGCTGGCCAAGCGCCTGAAGGAAAAAGAAGGCAAAAAGGTCCTGATGGCCTCGCTGGACGTCTATCGCCCGGCGGCGATGGATCAGCTGGCCGTTCTGGGCACTCAGGTTGGCGTCGATACGCTGCCGATCGTTCCCGGCCAAAAACCCGTCGACATTGCCAAGCGCGCCAAGCAACAGGCGACGCTGGGTGGTTACGACGTCTATATGTTGGATACCGCCGGCCGTCTGCACATCGACGAAGTGCTTATGGGTGAGGTCGAACAGGTCCGCAACGCGGTTGATCCGCGCGAAACTCTGCTGGTGGTCGATGGCCTGACCGGTCAGGTCGCCGTTGAGGTTGCCGAAGAGTTCGACGCCAAGGTCGGCATCTCAGGCGTGGTTCTGACCCGGATGGACGGTGACGGGCGCGGCGGTGCGGCGCTGTCGATGCGCGCGGTCACCGGCAAGCCGATCCGCTTCGTTGGTCTGGGCGAGAAGATGGACGCGCTCGAAACCTTCGAGCCGGACCGGATCGCCGGTCGTATTCTGGGCATGGGCGACATCGTTGCCCTGGTCGAAAAAGCCCAGGAAACGATGGAGATGGAACAGACCGAGCGCATGATGAAGCGCATGGTCAAAGGTCAGTTCAACATGAACGACCTGAAAATGCAGCTGGAACAGATGATCCAGATGGGCGGCATGCAGGGCATGATGGGTATGATGCCGGGCATGGGCAAGATGGCCAAGCAGGTCGAAGAGGCGGGCATGGACGACAAGGTGCTCACGCGCCAGATCGCCATGATCCAGTCGATGACCAAACGCGAACGTGCCAACCCGCAGCTGTTGCAGGCCAGCCGCAAAAAGCGGATCGCAGCCGGTTCGGGAATGGAGGTCAGCGACCTCAACAAACTGCTCAAGATGCACCGGCAGATGTCGGACATGATGAAAAAGATGGGCAAGATGGGCAAAGGCAAGATGCTGAAACAGGCCATGAAAGGCATGTTCGGCAAAGGCGGACCCTCGCCCGAAGATATGGCCGCGGGCATGGATCCCAAGGCGCTGGAACAGGCCGCCAAGGCGATGGGCGGCAAGATGCCCGGCATGCCCGGAATGGGCGGCGGCATGGCCTTGCCCCCGGGTCTGAGCGGGTTTGGGAAGAAAAAGTAAGTGAACGCCTTCGCCCATCATATCCCCCGGCTTGAGACCGAGCGCCTGATCCTGCGCGCGCCGTCCGAAGCTGATCTGGACGCAGAGGCAGAGTTCTACGCCAGTGACGCGTCGGAATTCGTCGGTGGGCGAAAACGCCGAGATGAAACCTGGCGCTTGATCGCAATGCTTTTGGGTCATTGGACCCTGCGCGGATATGGCTTCTGGGGCGTCGAGGAAAAGGGCACTGGCACCTATGTCGGTCGCGTCGGCCTGTGGTTTCCCGAAGCCTGGCCTGAGCGTGAAATCGGCTGGACCCTGATGAACACGGCCACCGGCAAGGGCTATGCAACCGAGGCCGCATTGGCCGCACGGGCACATGCCTATGATGTTCTGGGCTGGGACACCGCGATTTCGCTGATCGACCCGGAAAACCACGCCAGCAAAGCCGTGGCCGAGCGGTTGGACGCGCAGTTCGACTATCACTACGAACACCCCAAATTTGGCACCACCGAAATCTGGCGCCACCCTGCCCCCGCCGATCTGGTGAATGGCGGCATGGAGGCCTACGCATGACCCACACCGCCTTGACTGCTGAGAGGACCGGCCAATGACCGACCCCGTGACACAGGCCGCCGCGCTGCTGAAAGAGCATCGCGAAAGCATCGACCGGCTGGACGCGATCCTTGTCTATACGCTGGGTGAGCGGTTCAAGCACACGCAGGCCGTTGGCAAGCTCAAGGCGACACACGACCTTCCCCCGTCCGATCCCACGCGCGAAGCGGCGCAGATCGCACGGTTAGAAGATCTGGCGAAACAGGCCGATCTGGACCCTGATTTCGCCAAGGCTTTCCTGAATTTCATCATTCAGGAAGTCATCCGGCACCACAGGAAACACCAAGAGTGAACCTAGGGTTCAAAGAATACCAAGAATAGCCGGGAATGCCCCGGCACACGCCATCCAAAGGAGATACCACCATGGCAATGAAAATTCGTCTCGCCCGCGGCGGCTCGAAAAAACGTCCCTTCTATCGCATCGTGGCTGCTGACAGCCGCATGCCGCGCGACGGCCGTTTCATCGAAAAGCTGGGCACCTACAACCCGCTGCTGCCCAAAGACAGCGAAGAGCGCGTGAAAATGAACGTCGAGCGCGTTCAGTACTGGCTGGACCAGGGCGCACAGCCCACCGACCGGATCGCACGTATGCTGGAAGCAGCCGGCACCCGTGACAAGGCCGAGCGCAGCAACCCCAACAAGGGTACCCCGGGCAAGAAAGCTCAGGAACGCGCGGAAGAAAAAGCGGCCAAGGCTGCTGAAGCTGCCGAAGCGGCTGCTGCACCGGCTGAAGAAGCGGCTGCAGAAGAATAAACAGGCGGGCGCGTGCAGAATCAGGCTTTCACCGACGATTTTCGCACGCAGTTCGACCTGTTGATGCGGCTCCGGCGCGATGTGCGCCGGTTTCGCACCGACGCGATAGACGAGGCAGTGCTGACGCGCTGCCTCGACGCGTTTCGGCTGGCCCCTTCGGTGGGGTTAAGCGAACCCTGGCGCGTCATTCGCGTCGAAAGCGAGGCGGCGCGCGCTGCCGCGCTTGAGAATTTTCAGACCGCCAACGCGCAAGCGTTGGACGGGTATTCCGGTGAGAAAGCGCAGCTTTACAGCCGGTTGAAACTGTCCGGGATGCAGGAAGCCCCCGTACAGTTGGCCGTGTTCTGTGATGATGCCACCGACAAGGGGCTGGGATTGGGCGCAAACACAATGCCCGAGATGCGCCGCTATTCGGTCGTATCCGCCATCACCCTGTTCTGGTTGGCCCTGCGTGCCGAAGGGGTGGGGCTGGGCTGGGTGTCTATTCTTGACCCCGACCAGCTGGCGCGTGACCTGAACGTGCCGGACGATTGGCGGCTGATTGGTTACTTCTGTATCGGCTGGCCCGAGGGTCTTTCAGATACGCCCGAACTGGAACGCGTCGGCTGGGAATGCCGCGACGACAGTTTGTCGGTTGAGGTGCGATAGCTGATGTTCGGGTTGATACGGCTTCCTATTCTTTTGATGATCGCCTTTATTGTCGGCGTGTTCTTTGAACGCAGCAACCAGCGCGAGGCCTGTGCCGAGCATGGGCAATGGCAGGACGGGCTATGTATGATGGAACGGTCAAATGAGTGATCTGATCTGCGTGGGCAGCATTGCCGGATCGTACGGCGTACGCGGCGAAGTGCGGCTGAAAAGCTTTTGCGCCATCCCCGAGGATATCGAAGCGTACTCGCCCCTGACCGATGAGGCGGGCACGGAACGCTATCCGCTGGTGCTGACGCGCCCGGTCAAGAACGGTTTTGCCGCGCGTCTGGGTGGCGTCGAGACCAAGGAACAAGCGGACGCCGTAAACGGCCTACGCCTGTTTGCGCGGCGCGATCAATTGCCGTCGCTGCCGGATGATGAATTCTATCACGCCGACCTGATCGGGTTGGCGGTGTACGATACCGGTGGAATACTGTTGGGCCGCGTGAAATCCGTACAGAACCACGGCGCGGCAGACCTTTTGGAACTGCACGGGGAGGGTTTGAAAACCACGGTGTTTTTACCCTTTACGCTGGACTCCGTGCCCACCGTCGATCTGGAGCAGGGCCGTATCGTCGCCGACCCGCCCGAGGGTCTTATCTGATGCGACGGGTACTGCTGCATCTGGGGTTTCATAAAACCGGCACCACGGCTGCACAGTCCTTTCTCTATGAAAACCGCGCGTTGATCTGGCCACATTTCGCACTGGTTCTGCCTTATCGAACACGTGACTTGGGCCTGTCGCGGGCAGCTACCAACCATTCCGTCTATGGCACGGTTGGCACCCTGTCCAAATTTGGCACTCAGATTCGTACTTTTCTGGACTCACTCGATTTCGGCGACAAACGCGGCCTGATTGTCAGCGAAGAGAATTTTTCGGGTCTACGCCCCAGCCGCAATGCGGAACAGGGCTATGCGGCGGCACCGGAACTTGCCGCCTGTCTGGTGGACGCGATCCGCCACCGCCTGTCCGGGCAAGAGGTCGATATCACCGTCTACCTGTCCCTGCGTCAGCGTGGTAGCTGGCTGCGCAACTTGTGGGCACATGACCTGGAACACATGCGGCAGGTTCGTGATATTGAGACCTTTCGCGCGGAACTGGATCACCTTCCCCCGCTTGAGGATACGGTTGCCAGAATCCGGGAAAAACTGCCCTCTGTCACGGTACAGGAAGAATGGCTGGAAGATCTTCAACTGCGGCGCTTTGGTCCCGGCACGCCCTTTGCCGAGTATCTTAAGTTGCCCCGCGACAAGGCTCGCCTGTTGGTGCCACCCACCAAAGTCAACAATCGCCTGCCCGAAGACGTTCTGGCTGAATTGCTGGACCTGAACCGCTCACGGCTGGACGAGGCTGCGCTGATCCGGCAAAAGACGGCGATTATCAAACGCGCAAGACATGCGCTGATCGGCACAAGATGACAGACAAGCCCAGCAAATCCCACGGTCGCAAGGCGATCCGCCCCACCCTGAAACCCCGAGAGTTGATGACGCCCACTCCCGATCTGCATGGCGTGTGGAAGGTCAAGATCATCACTCTGTTTCCGCAGGCCTTTCCCGGCGTGTTGGGTGAAAGCCTGACCGGCAAAGCCTTGCAGGAGGGGCTGTGGCAACTGGAAACCGTTGATCTGCGTCCGTTCGGCATCGGCAAGCACCGCAATGTCGATGACACGCCCGCAGGCGGCGGCGCGGGCATGGTGCTGCGCGCCGACGTGCTGGGCGAAGCGATCGAGCACACGATGGTGGGTGTACAAGGCAATTGGCCGCTGATCTACCTCAGCCCCCGGGGCCGTCGGATGGATCAGCACATGATGCAAAGCCTTGCGCATTGCGACGGCATGACCCTGCTGTGCGGCCGTTTCGAGGGTGTCGATGAGCGCGTGCTGGAACATTATGGTGTTCAAGAGGTTTCACTGGGCGATTTCGTCATGACTGGCGGTGAGATCGCAGCGCAGGCACTGATTGACGCGACGGTGCGACTGATCCCCGGCGTGTTGGGCAATCAGGCTTCGGCCGAAGATGAGAGCTTTTCCTCGGGCCTGCTGGAGCATCCGCAATACACCCGCCCGGCCGAGTGGAAAGACCGCCCGATCCCCGAAGTGCTGATGTCCGGCCATCACGGGCGCATTGCCGAATGGCGTCACGACATGTCGGAACAGATCACCCGCGAACGGCGGCCCGATTTGTGGGACATTTTTTGCAGAACCCGGACAGAGCAGCAGGATTGATCAGCATTTCTGTTGCCTTTGGGGCGCAGTTTTCAAGCTCTGTCAATTTCGCCTTTTCGAAGAACTACGTTGTACATATTCATCTATAGATGAACCTAAATTTCGATAGCAACGATCAATACAGGCTACATAGATGAAAGTAATTTGGCTTGCCGCCCTGCTGGCAGTTTCTGCCTGCACAGCAAAACCCCTGACAATGTCAGTTCCCTCAAAAGCCGGTCATGATCTGAACTCCGCAAGAAAGGCAGTGCATTTCTGCACGGGCCAATCGGATGAGGGAGGCAACAGTGCCGTTATCGGCGGGTATATGACCAATATCGTTTTATTTGGCATTTTGCCCGGCACGGTTGGAACAATGCTGGTGCAGGACGAGCTGCGCACCCAGGGCGAGTATGATCAGGTGGACCGCTGCCTTACCGAACGCGGATTTGAGCGCCGCGAACTGACACCAAATGAATCCGCGTGGCTGCGCAATACCACAGAGGCAGAGCGGGCTCGCCGACTGGATCATTTGGTCGATGGCGGTAAAATCGAAGCTTACGGTCTGACTAGGGTTCAGTAACCCCCCGCCTTCCAGCGTGCCCAGATTTCAGGCGGGCCGTTGAAGGTGTTGATGTCAACTTTCCCCTGCACGCCGGGCACCAGCCCGGTGCCCGTGTATTGCCAGAATCGCCAGGCCGCCTTTGGGTATACATTGCGCGGATGTCCGGCGACCGAACGCAGCCAGAACTCGGTTTTTGGAAGGCGGGCTATGTCCGTATCCCCATAGAAATCCACGGTCGTGTAGACAATCGGTCGGCGGCCATAGTGACGTTCGAGGATATCGAGAAAACGCTGCGCCTCGGCCCGGACGGTCGCGCCATCCGGGCGCAGGGTGCAGGTTTTGGAATGGGGCGTCCACTCCATATCCAATACGTGCGGCAGGTCACCCCCCTTGGGCACATTTTCGATGAACCAGCGGGCCTGTTCATGGGCAGGGCGGCAGAAATAGTAATAGTGATATGCTCCCCACGGCACGCCCGCCGCCTGTGCGCCGCGGCGGTGGTCGTCAAACAAGGGGTCGGCCACATCCCCGCCTTCGGTCGCCTTGATGAACACGAAACTGACGCCGGACGTCTTGGCCCTGTGCCAGTCAATCGGCCCCTGCCAGCGCGACACGTCCAGCCCATGCACAGGATAGTGGCCGGGATGCCGCCCCTCCCAGTCGTGAGGGTCGGCGTCGCCAAAGGCCGGAAAAATCACCGAAGGCGATGTCGTGTCCAGAAAAGCTTTGGCCTCGACCTGTTGTGGCGGAGGGCTGCTGCGACCGCATGACAGGGTCGCAAAGGCCATAACGGCCAGCATCAATGCTGCGCGCATAATCTGTTCCTGTTCCGAATTTCTGCTCTTATAATTACGTCCAGAATGCCTGATCCGGCGCACAAGGCAACAGTGTTGTTTGTCAGTGGCGAAACCCCACCGCCCACACCAGGGATTTATCACGATTTAGGCTTGATCCCCGCACATAAAGCCCTTAAACGACGGCAATCCGGTGCCGCAAATTGCGACTCCGGTGTTTTGGTTTGCATCATGGCGCAACACCCGGCTTTCTTCGGCCGCGGCGTGTCGGGGCGGACCGGATCAAAGGAACATTCGATCTGACCTCTGGCGGGCTGCACGCAGGACCCGGTGAAGACCAAGAGCTCTCAGGCCGTGCCCAAACTTCGTGGACCAACCACGAGCAGATAGGAGAACTGCGATGGACCTGATCGCACAGCTAGAGGCGGAACAGATTGCCGCCCTGGGGAAAGACATCCCCGATTTCAAAGCCGGTGACACCATCCGTGTCGGCTTTAAAGTGACCGAAGGGTCGCGCACCCGTGTGCAGAATTACGAAGGCGTCTGCATCGCCCGCAAAGGCGGCAGCACCATCGCCGGTGCGTTCACCGTGCGCAAAATTTCGTTTGGCGAAGGCGTGGAGCGTGTGTTCCCGCTGTATTCGACCAACATCGACAGCATCACCGTTGTCCGCCGTGGCCGCGTCCGTCGCGCCAAACTGTACTACCTGCGTTCGCGCCGTGGTAAATCCGCACGTATCGCAGAAGTCACCAACTACAAGCCCAAGGCTGGCGCCGAGGCGTAAGGAGCGGAAAGATGAAAAAAGACATCCATCCCGATTATCACGTCATCAACGTCAAAATGACCGATGGCACCATCGTTCAGATGAAATCCACCTGGGGCGCCGAAGGCGACCAGCTGGCTCTGGAAATCGACCCCTCTGTGCACCCTGCATGGACCGGTGGTTCGTCGCGCCTGTTGGACGCCGGCGGCCGCGTGTCGAAGTTCAAGAAGAAATACGAAGGCCTGGGTTTCTAAGCCAGATCTGTTTCGAATGCGAAAGGCCGCTCCTTCAGGGCGGCCTTTTTTTGTTGGGCACTCAACTGTAACTTCAAGATTTTTGCAAAACCCACTCAATCAACGCTTTGTTCGATGCAGCTTTGGTGAAGTCGCCGTTTCCAGTTTGCTGCTGGAATTACACACCAGCCATGGCCAATAATGCGCGGTGATAAACGATCCCGCCCATACTCTCAGTGATCTCGGCCTTACAAGGGGCCTCATTTCGATCCACGCACCAGATCGGCCGCGCTGTGAACGGGCGGCACCGGGCCGCGTAACAGCAACAGCGCCAGCACCATCCCAACCAGCGCCATAACCGCCGCAACCAACATGGCGCTGTCAAAGGCGTTGTCCAGCAAATCCCGCAGGGCTTTGGCCAAGGCAACGCTGGACGGCGGATCCATACCTGCCAGCAACTGCTGTATCTGACTGGGTGTGCCATGGGTTAGCGCGTGGGCCAGATCCGCGCGTTGGGTCGAACCGGTCGGCAAGGCGTCGATCACCTCGGACAGGCCCCGACGGGTGGTGATGGCCTCGGCCAGGCCGCCGACCACAGCGCCCAGCGTGGCCCCGAAATACAGGCAGGCATTGATCACACCCGATCCCTGCCCTACGTGTTCTTCGGGCAGCAGTCGCAGGCCAAGGCGCGGCAGCAGTGAGAAACAAATCCCCAGACCAACCCCAACGATCATCAGCTTCCACCATATCCCGGCATATTGCGTTGAATTCGTGGTCGTCATCAGCAGCAGAAAACCAACCGACATCGCCCCCAGGCCAAACGCAATGGGCCATCGAAAACTGTAGGGGGCCAGAAACCGGGGCGCGGTGACCGAGATAACAAACATGCTGAGGCTGAGCGGCATGATCGACAGCCCCGCCCCGATCGAGCTATAGCCAAACGCATCCGGCGACTGCACGAAGGTGTTGAAATACACAAAGAAGCAGAACAGCGTAAAGCCGGTAATGAACATGCCCGCCGCGGCCATGAAATACCGGGGATGCCGGAAATAACGCAGTTCGATCAGCGGGTCGTCACTGCGGCGCGAGACGATAACCAAAACCACAGTTGCCACCGCCGCCACGCCCAACGGGACCAACGTGAGCGGCGTGGCCCAGCCGTTGCTCTCGCCATTGCTGAGGGCAAAAGACAACGGCCCAAGAAACAACAGCAATGCAAACGCACCGGGATAGTCGAATTCGGCCCCGGCAAGGCGGGTATCGGGCACGTATTTCCTTTTGCTGACGTGCAGGCCGATGGCAAAGGCCGCGGCAAGCAACACCAGATCGGTCGCGAAAACAGCCCGCCAGCTGATGTAATGCGCAAAGGCGCCGCCTACGATTGGTCCGACGCCGATTGCCAATCCCACAACGGCACCCCAGGCCCCGGTGACGCTGGCCCGTTGCGCCTCGGGGGTGGCCGCCGTCAGCAAGGACAGCGAGGTGCCGAACAGGGCCGCCGCCCCGGCCCCCTGCGCCCCGCGACCAACCAGCAGCATGGCCCCGTCCTGCGCAATCAAGACCAAGGCTGATCCGAAGGCAAAGACGATCATTCCAACGAAAAATACGCCCATCTTGCCGGTGATATCGCCCAGACGGCTGACGATGGTAACCAGTGTGGCGCTGGCCACGGTATAAGTTGCCATCACCCATTGCAGTCCCGAAAGGGTCAGGTCGAATTCAGCCTTCAGGTTTGGCAAAATGGTCGCGACGGCGGTGGTGTTAAAGCCGACAACCATCATACAGATCGCCGTCATCGCCAATACGGTGCGCGCGCGCCCGTCCTGCGTTGTTTCCGCTGCGCTTTGGTCGCTCATCACCTGGCCCTGTATCTGTGGCTGTTTGGCATAACTTATCAGAAGTTAAGCGATTTTCGCCGTCACGCATAGGGTGCGCATCAAACCCAATAGGACAAAGCAACCGGCAGCACGATGATTGTGGCCAGCGTCGACACCAGAATGAACCCGGCCACATCCGGCCCGTATTCCGGCACGTGTTCATCAATGAACAGGTAGGTCGCCACCGAAGACGGCATCAGGCAGCACAGGATCACCGCACCGCGTTCCGCCCCTGAAAATCCGAATACCCAGACCAGCCCGCTGGCAATCAGCACCGCCATCACCAGATGCAGGACCGTCAGCAAGACCGCGCGGCTGAGGTTTTTGATCTGCAATGTCTCCAACGTATGGCCCAACGTCAGCAACATCAGCGGGATCGAGAGCCCTCCGAGAATATCGAAAGACTTGGCGACGGGCTGCGGCAGCCTGTAACCGGTGGTCATCAGGATCAAGGACAGGATCACCGCGTAGATTATGGGCGACGTTGCAAGCTTCTTGGCCGAGAATTCCCCGGCGGGAATCCACATGCCCAGCGTGAAGATGCTGACCAGAACAACAACTACAAACCCCATCGTATAGGCCATGCCGGTATCCCCCAGCGCCAGCAGGGTGATCGGCAGGCCGATATTGCCGACATTGCCATGCATCAACGGCGTCAAAAACGCCCGCACCGGCAACCCCATCGCCTTTAGCGCAACAAACCCCAGCACGCCAAACCCGACAATCGCCAGAGCGGCGGCAGCCATCACATCCAGAAACGTGCCAACGGCAATCTTGGTGGTCGACAGATGCGAAATGATCAGCGTCGGATAACCGACCCGGGACACGATCCCGCCGATGATCTTGTTGTCAAACGGCGCTTTGATCAGGGCCAGCGCGTATCCGATTCCAGCACAGATCAGTACCGGCAGGACCACGTTCAGAACGTTCAGAAACATATGGTCCACTTGGCGCCCCTATCGCAAACAGCTGTCCAGAACAGTGAAACAGGGCGGTAATTTTGGCAAGCGCGCAGACTAACCCGCCCCCACGCCTTGGTTTTCCAAGTCAGGGCCTATTATCACACTGCAACAATGCTTGGGGTTCTTCCCTTCCAGCGTTCCACAACATATAGTGGCCTGTAACAACGTGTGGCTAAACACGGCGGGACATGGGAATACAGGCATGGCACATATCATCGTAGTGGGGAACGAGAAGGGCGGCGCGGGCAAATCGACCGTGTCGATGCATGTGGCCACCGCGCTGGCGCGACTGGGGCACAAGGTCAGCACGCTGGACCTGGACCTGCGGCAACGCAGTCTTGGACGGTACTTTGAAAACCGCGGCAACTTTTTGAACGGGTCCGAAGTGGCCCTGCGCAGCCCCCGCCACCACGACCTGCCCGAGATCGACGCCGCCAAGCTGAAGCCCGGCGAGAACATCTATGACCATCGCCTGTCGGCCGCCGTGGCCGAGCTGGAAAGCGACAGCGACTTCATCCTGATCGACTGCCCCGGCTCGCACACGCGGCTTAGCCAGGTGGCGCATTCTTTGGCCGATACGCTGATCACGCCGCTGAACGACAGTTTCATCGACTTTGACCTGCTGGCCCGGATCGATTCAAAGGGTGAGAAAATCCTTGGTCCGTCGGTCTATTCCGAAATGGTGTGGAACGCGCGACAGCTGCGGGCGCAGGCCGGGTTGAAGCCAATCGACTGGGTTGTCGTGCGCAACCGGGTTGGTACGCAGCGCATGGTCAACAAGGAAAAGATGCAGCGGGCGATTGAAATGCTGTCGCAGCGCATTGGCTTCCGCGTCGCCTCGGGCTTTTCCGAGCGGGTCATCTTCCGTGAGCTGTTCCCCCGCGGCTTGACCCTGCTGGACCTCAAGGATATCGGGGTCAAACAGCTGAACATCTCGAACATTGCCGCGCGTCAGGAACTGCGCGACATGATGAAAGAACTGAACCTGCCGGGCGTCGAAATCGATTTTTGAAGGATCACGACAAAAGCCGGTCTGCGCCTGCCGTTTCAATACGATCCCAATCCACAGATCATGGTCGGAGCCTACACTGCGACTTTGGGCAAAGCGGCTTTATCGGTAAATCGTAAACAGCTCTTTCGGTTCGGGCACGCCGCGCAGCATGTATCGCCCCACTGACACCAAATCCTGGCCATCGGGTTGCGCGGCACGGGCCACATCATCCGAGATCAGAATCCGCTGCCCAAGCGACCGGTGCATTCCTGCGATCCGGGCGGTCTGGTTTACGGCCGGGCCGATCACTGTGAAATCCAACCGGCTTTCCGCGCCGATATTACCATAAAGAATCTCGCCCGCGTGCAGGGCCAGCGTATAGTTGGATACTGGCAGGTCACTGGCTGCACGGTGTGCATTCAACGTGGCCATTTGTTCTTGCAGCTTGGTCACTGCGGCCAACGCAGCACGGGCATCGGCATCAATCTCACCCACATCGAACATGGCCATCAGACCATCCCCCATGAACTTCAGAATACTGCCGCCGCAGGCGTGCACAACATCGACCGCAACGGCCAGATAGTCGTTCAGCATGTCGATGATCTCGTGTCCTGGCAGCTCCTCGGACAGGCTGGTGAACCCTTCAAGGTCGAAATTCCAGATCACGGCGTCGATCTGTTGCAATGATCCGCGCCGAATCTCACCCGACAGCACGCGTTGGCCCGCGTCGCGGCCCAGATAGACACGCATCAGATCCTGCGAAATCCGGGCATGGTTTGCGGATTTCAGCGCCAACCCCAGATGCGGCAGCGCCGTTTGGATCAAAGCCAGATCGCCTTCTCCAAACCCCTCGGGCGCATTTGAAGTCCAGGACAGCAACACCCCGTCCAATGACTTTTTCGCATCCCTTAGCCCGTTGTCGGTTGGGACGTCGGTTGCCACGCCGGTTGCAAAGTAATCGGTCGCGCCACGCTCGCGCAGTTCGTTCAGCAAAGGAAACCGGCTGGCTTCGTTCTGATCGACCAGACGTTCGTGAATATAGTCCAGCCCTTCGTTCAGGATCGCGAACAGGGGGCTTTGCTGCCAGTTTTCATTGGGTTCTTCCGAGTATTCGAATGACTTGTACTCTCCGCCCTGTCCCTGATACCAGCTATAACCGGTTCCGCCATACACCGGATGCAACGCCGACTGCGCCGCGTGAAATCGCATCAGCGGAACACCCAAATCAACCAGACGGGTGCAATAGCCGTCCAGCAGTTCTTCTTTGTCAGCGCCTTCAAGGCCGCGTGTCACCAACCAGGTGATCAATTCGCTTGATTTCGACGCGTCAGAGCCCGAGGCTGTCATATCACGTTCCTGTGTCCGCATTGGATTTCATCTGGGGGCAATTGCACCGAATTACCAGTGCTCAGCCCATATGCGCCAGCCGTCGCAGCATTTTGCGCAACAAAGCGGTCTCATCTTTGCTGAACTTCCCGGCAAGCTTCGCATCATATTGTTCCGCGATGCCACGCAGTTCGTGATAGACTGACTGCCCCGGGGTGGTCAGTTGCAAAAGCTCGACCCGACGGTCCGTCTCGCTGCGCGTGCGTGACAGGTAACGTCGGTGCTCCAGCTTGCGCACTGCACGGCTGATCTTGGTTTTGTGGATCTTGGCCCGGTCACCGATTTCCTTCGCCGTCATCCCGCCGTAATTGCCCAGATGGAACAACACCCGCCATTCCGTGCGCAGCATCCCATAGCGGTCCTTGTAGACCTTTTGAAACTCTAACGAACTTTCCTCGGCTGCGCGGTTCAGCAGGTAGGGCAGGAAATCACGCAGATTAAAGTCATCTTTTTTGTCGAAACTGTCTTCTGTCATACTTGTTAGTTACAAAATCAACTATTATCCGACAAGCAGCAAATGGAGGAACACTGGATGAACCATCCGACTGATCCGCATACACTGACGCAGGCCAGCACCCCGGTTGGTACGCAAGCGGGCTATATGCCCGGCTTTGGCAATGACTTCGAAACCGAGGCCCTGCCGGGTGCGCTGCCGCAAGGAATGAACAGCCCGCAACGGTGCAATTATGGCCTGTACGGCGAACAGCTTAGCGGGACGGCTTTTACCGCCAATCCGCCCGAACGGACGTGGTGCTATCGTATCCGGCCATCCGTCAAACATTCGCATCGCTATGAAAAGATTGATCTGCCCTATTGGAAATCCGCCCCCTGCGTCGATCCTGATGTGGTCAGCCTGGGCCAGTACCGGTGGGATGCGGTTCCGCATACCGATGAAGGTCTCACCTGGCTGACGGGTATGCGCACGATGACCACGGCCGGGGATGTGAACACGCAGGTCGGCATGGCATGTCACATCTATCTGGCCACTGAATCCATGGTGGACGACTATTTCTTCTCGGCCGATTCCGAGCTGTTGGTGGTGCCACAAGAAGGCCGCCTACGCTTTGCCACTGAGCTGGGCGTCATTGATGTAGAACCCAAAGAGATCGCCATCCTGCCACGCGGCCTGGTGTACCGGGTCGAAGTGCTGGAAGGCCCCGCTCGCGGCTTTGTCTGCGAAAATTACGGTCAGAAGTTCGAATTGCCTGGCCGTGGACCCATCGGCGCGAATTGCATGGCTAATCCACGGGACTTCAAAGCGCCGGTGGCTGCATTCGAAGACCGCGAGGTGCCCTCGACTGTGACCGTCAAATGGTGCGGGCAGTTCCACACCACCAAGATCGGGCAAAGCCCACTGGACGTGGTGGCGTGGCACGGCAATTACGCGCCCTATAAATACGACCTGCGCACCTATTGTCCGGTCGGTGCGATCCTGTTCGATCACCCCGATCCGTCGATTTTTACTGTCCTGACCGCGCCTTCGGGACAACCGGGCACCGCCAATATCGACTTTGTCCTGTTCCGCGAACGCTGGATGGTGGCCGAGGATACATTCCGCCCACCCTGGTACCACAAGAACATCATGTCGGAACTGATGGGCAACATTTACGGCCAGTATGATGCCAAACCGCAGGGCTTTGTTCCCGGCGGCACCAGCCTGCACAACATGATGCTGCCACATGGCCCGGACCGGGACGCCTTTGAAAAGGCGTCGAATTCCAATCTGGGCCCGGACAAACTGGATAATACCATGTCCTTCATGTTCGAAACCCGGTTCCCGCAACACCTGACACCGTTTGCCGCCAATGAGGCACCGTTGCAGGATGACTATATCGATTGCTGGACGTCGCTTGAAAAGAAGTTCGACGGCACACCGGGCAAAAAATAGGTTCTATTGGCGGTCCAAGATTTTTCGACGAAAAATCTTGGACCCTGACACAGGTTTGGAGACAAGATGCCATTGATGAAATCCTGGGTGGCTTCGGCTAATGACGCAGCCCACCCGTTCCCGTTGAACAATCTGCCCTACGGGGTCTTTTCCACAGCGGGAACCGACCCGAGATGTGGCGTGGCCATTGGCGACATGATTCTGGACGTCTCGACCGCCGAGGCCGAAGGTTTGATTACCCTGATGGATGAGCCTCTGTTCGATCTGCCATTCTGGAACCCGCTGATGGAGGAAGGCCCCGCCGTCTGGGCCGCCCTGCGGGATCGGCTTACCACCCTGCTGGCCGAAGGCGCCGACCAACAAGACGCGATCGCCCCCTTTCTGGTCGCCCAGCAAGACGCCGAGATGCATATGCCGTTTGCGGTCAGCGAATACACCGATTTCTATGCCGGGCGTCACCATGCCCAGAACGTTGGAACAATGTTCCGTGGGCCGGAAAATGCACTGCCGCCGAACTGGCTGCATATCCCGATCGGCTATAACGGCCGCGCGTCGTCGGTTGTGGTCTCGGACACCGATATCCGCCGGCCCTGGGGACAGCTGAAATCCCCCGATCAGGAATTGCCTGCCTTTCTGCCCAGCCGCCGGTTCGATATCGAGCTTGAGATGGGCGCGATTGTCGGCACGCCGTCCGATGGACCGATCTCGGTTCAAGAGGCGGATGATAACATCTTTGGCTATGTTTTGCTGAATGACTGGTCTGCGCGCGACATCCAGGCGTGGGAATACCAGCCGCTGGGCCCTTTTCAGGCCAAGGCGACCGCAACCTCGATCAGCCCGTGGATCGTGACCAAAGCCGCGTTGGACCCATTCCGCTGTGACACGCCAAAACGTGAGTTCGAATTGCTGGATCACCTGAAGGACTGCGGTCCCATGCTCTATGACATTGATCTGGCAATCACCATGGCGCCAGAGGGCGGGGATGCCACTACCATTGCGCGGACGAACTACAAGGAAATGTACTATTCCGCTGCACAGCAACTGGCCCATCACAGCACGTCGGGTTGCCCGATGAACGCTGGCGATCTGTTGGGGTCGGGCACGATTTCGGGGCCGACCAAACCCGAACGCGGATCATTGCTGGAACTTAGCTGGGGTGGGAAAGAACCGCTGACGCTGGACAGCGGCGAGACCCGCAGCTTTATCGAAGATGGCGACACGCTGACCCTGAAAGGTGCCGCCAAAGGCGACGGCTATACCGTGGGCTTTGGCGAATGTGTCGGCACTGTCCAGCCCGCCCTTGAAAACCCATACGCACGATAAGGAACCCATCATGGCCAAGGCATTCGCGTCCCAGGGGGACATGTCGGAAAAGAAAATCTCATTCACCGAAGTTGGCGAGGGCCTGTATGCCTTCACCGCCGAGGGTGACCCGAACTCGGGCGTTATTATCGGCGATGACAGCGTGATGATCGTCGAGGCGCAGGCGACCCCGCGTCTGGCCAACAAGGTGATCGAATGCGTACGTTCGGTCACTGACAAGCCGATCACACATGTGGCGTTGACGCACTATCACGCGGTCCGTGTGCTGGGTGCCAGCGCCTTTGGGGCACAGCAGATTTTGATGTCGGACATGGCCCGCGCCATGGTCGTGGAGCGCGGGCAAGAGGACTGGGACAGCGAATTCCAACGCTTTCCACGCCTGTTCGAAGGCCACGAAAGCATTCCCGGCCTGACCTGGCCCACCACCACCTTCAGCGACACGATGACCGTGTATCTGGGCAAGCGCCGCATCGACCTGATGCATCTGGGCCGCGCCCATACGGCGGGGGATATTGTTATCCATGTGCCGGATCAGAACGTGATGTTCACCGGGGACATCGTCGAATACCACTCGGCCTGCTATTGCGGTGACGGTCATTTCAGCGACTGGGGCGACACCCTGGACGAGATCAAGTGGTTTGACGTGGACGCCATCGCACCGGGCCGGGGCAATGCGCTAGTTGGCAAGGACATGGTCAACGCCGCCATCGAAAACACCCGCGACTTCGTCGAAAGCACCTATCGCCCGGCTGCCAAAGTCGCGGCCCGCGGCGGATCGCTGAAAGAGGCGTGGGATGCGGTACGCGCGGAATGCGACCCGAAGTTTGCCGATTATGCGATCTACGAACATTGCCTGCCTTTCAACGTTGCCCGCGCCTTTGACGAGGCGCGCGGCATCGACACCCCACGCATCTGGACCGCGCAACGCGATCTTGAGATGTGGGAGGCGCTGCAAGGCTAAGGAAACCCCGGCGCATTTGATCCAGATCGTTTTGCGCCGGGCCAATCAGTGAAACCATTGGCCCAGGACGTGCGGCACGCCGTTTCCATAGACCGGAGATATTGCGTCATCGCCGCCAAAGCATCGGGGGACAGAGCCCATGAACAAGATCTTCGAAGTTCCACTTTACGCCTATGAACGCAGCCCGGATCAGGACACAGCGACGCCAGTACGGCATAAGGTGATCGTGATCGGTGCGGGGCCGATCGGACTGGCCGCCGCGATAGATCTTGCGCAACAAGGCATCCAGGTCGTGGTGCTGGATGACAACGACAAGGTCAGCTTTGGCAGCCGCGCCATCTGCTTTTCGCAGCGCACGCTGGACATCGCAGACCGTCTGGGCGGTGGCCGTCAAATGGTTGACACCGGGGTTCAGTGGAATACGGGCAAGGTGTTTTTCGATGATCGCAAAGTTTATGAGTTCAATCTTCAGCCCGAAACCGGATATGCCAACCCCGCTTTCATCAACCTGCAGCAATATTATTTCGAACAGATTCTGGTGGACCGCGTCCATGAATTGCAGGATCAGGGCGCATCGATTGAAATCCGGGGGCGCAACAAAGTCGCGGCTGTCGGCACCCATGACGATTTCGTCAAACTGGAAGTCGAAACACCCGAAGGCCCCTATAACATCGAGGCCGATTGGCTGATCGCCTGCGATGGGGCACAATCGCCCACGCGCCGGATGCTGGGGCTGGATTTCGAAGGCCGTGTGTTCGAAGATAACTTTTTGATTGCCGACGTCGTGATGGAGGCGGATTTTCCGACCGAACGCTGGTTCTGGTTCGATCCCCCCTTCAATCGTGGACAATCAGCGCTGCTGCACAAGCAACCCGACAACGTCTGGCGCATCGACCTGCAATTGGGCTGGGACATCGACAAAGATTACGAAAAACAGCCCGAAAATGTCATTCCGCGCCTCAAGGCGATGCTGGGCGAGGATGTGGCGTTCGATCTGGAATGGGTGTCGATCTACACCTTCCAGTGCCGCCGGATGGAGCGGTTCCGCCACGGCCGGGTGCTGTTTGCCGGGGACAGCGCCCATCAGGTCAGCCCGTTTGGGGCCCGCGGGGCCAATTCCGGGGTGCAGGATGCCGACAACCTGTGCTGGAAGCTGAAACTGGTGCTGGAGGGAAAAGCGCCCGAGATTTTGCTGGACAGCTACAGCCGCGAACGGGTTCAGGCAGCGGATGAGAATATCGCCAGATCCACCAGTTCAACCGAATTCATCACCCCCAAATCCGAGATGTCGCGGCTGTTGCGGGACGCGGTTCTTGACCTGAGCGAGCATTATGAATTCGCGCGCCCGCTGGTCAATTCCGGCAGGCTGAGCGTGCCATGCACCTATCACGATTCATCGTTGAATTCGGCGGATGCGCTTGATGGCCCCGACATGACACGCCCCGGATCAGCCTGCCCTGACGCGCCGCTGGGCGATGCGTTCCTGCTGCCCAAACTGGCAGGTAAGTTCACCCTACTGACCATCGACGCCGACGCCCCGGACAGCATCGAAGAGGACGGGGTCGAGGTGACGCGGTTGGCCCTGTCCGTCAAGGATGACCTGACGCTGGAACTGAAACGCCGGTATCTGGGAAAGGCCCGCAGCGGGGTCTATCTGATCCGCCCCGATCAGCATGTCGCCGCACGTCGCGACACCTACGAAGAAAACGCGTTCCGGCAAGCGATCCGCCGGGCAACCGGTAAGGAGTAAGCGAGATGGCCGATCTGATCCTCACGCCCAATATTGACGACGCCGATGATTTCTTTGCCGATCTACTGGCCACGCATGAAGGGCTGGAAAAAGGTGAAAGTGACGCGTTGAATGCGCGTCTGGTGCTGGTGCTGGCCAATCACATCGGGAACTCTGATGTGTTAAAGCAAGCCCTGCACACTGCCGCGCTAAAGGACGCCTGACGCTGTGACCGAGATTGTCCTTTACGACTACTGGCGGTCATCGGCCAGCTACCGGGTGCGGATCGCGCTTAATCTGGCTGGGCTGAACTATCGCGCCGTTTCGGTCGATCTGCGGGCCGGGGATCAGACATCCGCCCCTCATCTGGCACGCAACCCACAGGGGCTTGTTCCCGTGCTTGAGATCGACGGTTTGCGCCTGACGCAATCGCTGGCGATCATCGACTATCTGGATCAGACCCGGGATATGGGCTTACTGCCAGCCGATCCCGGGCACCGTGCACGCGCCGTGGCGTTGGCGCAATCCATCGCCATCGACCTGCATCCGGTCTGCAATCTGTCCGTTGCGCAATTCGCCACAAAGCTCAGCGGGGATGCCGAGGGGATGCCCGGCGACTGGATGCGCCACTTTATTCGTCCCGGACTGTTGGCATTTGAGGCGCTGCTAAGCGGGTTTGAACAGACCCCATATTGCACCGGCGCACACCCCGGTCTGGCCGATCTGTGCCTGATGCCGCAGATGTATAACGCGCGCCGCTGGCAGGTTGACCTGTCGGACATGCCCCGCATTCTAAGCGTCGAGACTGCCTGCGCCGATCACCCGGCCTTTGCCGCGGCCCACCCAGACGCCGACGCCCCGACCTGAACCGGCGCACAGGATTTGTGTGCGGGCGCGGATAGGAACACCCATCACAAAGCCTTAGGTTCATCGAAACGGATGAAAGAGGACACTATGCCCGAGATTTCAGGCTATCACGCCCATGTCTATTTCGATGCCGAGACGCAGGACGCCGCACAGCAGCTTTGCGAAGAGGCCACGCGCCTGTTTCCTGTCCAAATGGGCCGGATACACACCCGCAATGTCGGCCCCCATCCCCGCTGGAGCTGCCAACTGGGTTTTGCGCCAGATGTGTTCGATCAGGTCATCCCATGGCTGATGCTGAACCGGCAGGGCCTGACCATCTTCACCCACCCCGAAACCGGCGATCATCTGACGGATCATCGGGACCGGGCCATCTGGATGGGCGAGATGCTGGCGCTTGACCTGTCGATCTTTGACCGGCTGGACACCTAGTCCAGCGCCCGCGCCTGATCGCGCAGTTTGAACTTTTGAATCTTGCCGGTCGATGTCTTGGGCAGCGGCCCAAAAACGACGGTCCTGGGGGCCTTGAAATGGGCCATGTTATCCCGGCAAAAGGCAATGATCTCGGCCTCGTCCGCCGCGATATCAGGCTTGAGCTCAACAAAGGCGCAGGGCGTTTCCCCCCATTTTTCATCCGGCCGCGCCACAACGGCGGCATCCATCACGGCCGGGTGTTTATACAGGATATCCTCAACCTCGACCGATGAGATATTCTCGCCCCCCGAAATGATGATGTCCTTGGACCGGTCCTTTAGCGCGATATAGCCGTCCGGGTGCATCACCCCCAGATCACCCGAGGCAAACCAGCCACCGCGAAAGGCTGCGTCCGTGGCCTCGGCGTTCTTCAGATATCCTTTCATGACAACGTTGCCCTGCATGAAAATCTCACCCATGGTTTGGCCATCGGCGGGCACCGGGTCCTGTGTGTCCGGGTCAGCCACCATCAGCCCGGACAAGGCCGTGTATCGCACCCCCTGCCGCACCTTCAGGGCGGCGCGGTCTTCGGCGTCTTTGCTGTTCCATTCGTCCTTCCATGCACAGACCACCGAAGGGCCATAGGTTTCGGTCAGGCCATAGACATGGGTGACTTCGACCCCCATCCCCTCCATCTTTTCGATCACCGCGGCGGGTGGCGGTGCGCCCGCAGTCATCACCTTGATCTGATGGTCGAAATCCTTGAGGTGATCCGGCGCGTTGGCCAGCATGTTCAGAACAATCGGCGCACCGCAAAAATGGGTGACCTTTTCATCGCGAAACGCGGCATAGATCGGCTCATCCCGCACCGCCCTCAGGCAGACCGAAACACCGGCATTGGCCGCCATCGCCCACGGGAAACACCAGCCATTGCAATGGAACATTGGCAGCGTCCACAGATAGACCGAATGCCGTGGCATGTCCCAGTCCAGCAAATCGGACTGCGCGTTTAACGCCGCCCCCCGGTGGTGGTACACAACGCCCTTTGGGTTGCCCGTGGTCCCCGAGGTATAGTTCAGCGTGATCGCATCCCATTCATCTTGCGGCAGCGACCAGTTGTAATCCGCGTCACCTTCGGCCAGCAGCGCATCATAGGTCAGGCTGCCAAGCCTCTGGCCCCCGTCAAAGCTTGGGTCTTCGATGTCTATGAGCAGAATGTCGTGATCGACCTGTTTCAGCGCCTCAGCCACCACGTCCGAAAATTCGGGATCAACCAACAGCACCCTGGATTCGGCATGGTTCAGGATGAAGGCGATAACCGGCGCGTCCAGTCGGGTGTTGATCGCGTTCAAAACCGCGCCCGCCATGGGGACGCCGAAATGCGCCTCATACATCTCGGGGATATTGGTGGCGATGATCGACACCGTATCCCCCGCGCCGATACCGCGCGCATTCAGCGCCCCCGCCAGACGGCGGCAACGGGTATAGGTTTCGGCCCACGTATAGCGGCGCGCGCCATACACCACCGACGGGTAGTCCGGATAGACCTGCGCCGTACGTTCGATAAAGCTGAGCGGTGAAAGCGGCGTGAAATTCGCCCGGTTTTTGTCCAAATGGCGCGTGTAGATATTGGTCTCTGTCATCCCCTGTCCCTCCGACTCCAGATCCTGCGCGACTTGACCACAAAGACAGGCGTCTGACAAATCCGTAGAAATACGCCGCAGACATGAACTGGCAATACGGGATGATGCAATCTGGCCCTATCGCCCGATGGTCTTTCGCGGTGATCTGAACCATCGCAAATGCAAGCCGGGACCGCTTTGTTCCCGCATCCCGAGCACCCTGTAATTCTGAAAGGACATGTCATGGACGGCACGTTCAATGAAAACGATCTTTCCCGCGTGGTCGAGGCCGACCGGGCCCATATCTGGCACCACCTGATCCAGCATAAACCCTTTGAAACCAATGATCCGCGCATCATTGTCGAAGGCAAGGGTATGCGCGTCTGGGACCAGAACGGCAAGGAGCATCTGGACGCTGTGTCCGGCGGTGTCTGGACAGTCAACGTGGGCTATGGCCGCGAATCGATCTGCAAGGCGGTCTATGACCAGTTGATGAAACTGTGTTATTTTGCGAATTCGGCCGGGTCGATCCCCGGGTCGATCTTTGCCGAAAAGCTGATCAGCAAGATGCCGGGCATGAGCCGTGTTTATTATATGAACTCAGGTTCCGAGGCGAACGAGAAGGCCTTCAAGATGGTGCGCCAGATCGCGCACAAACGCTATGGTGGCAAGAAGACCAAGATCCTGTACCGCGATCGCGACTATCACGGCTCGACCCTGGCGGCGATGTCGGCAGGTGGGCAGGACGAGCGCAATGCCCAATACGGCCCCTTTGCCCCCGATTTCATCCGCGTGCCGCATTGCATGGAGTACCGTAAGCACGAGTTGGACGGCGCACCCGAAGAGAACTTTGGCGAATGGGCCGCAAACCAGATCGAAGAAGTGATCCTGCGCGAAGGCCCCGACACCGTGGGCGCCCTGTGCCTTGAGCCGGTGACCGCTGGCGGTGGTGTGATCGAAGCGCCCGACGGCTACTGGCCACGCGTTCAGGAGATCTGTAAAAAGTACGACATCCTGCTGCATATTGACGAGGTCGTCTGCGGCGTGGGCCGTACCGGCAGCTGGTTTGGCTATCAGCAATACGGTGTGAAACCGGATTTCGTCACTATGGCCAAAGGTGTGGCGTCAGGCTATGCCGCCATCGCCTGCCTGGTGACCACCGAAGAAATCTTTGACATGTTCAAGGATGATGCCGCTGATCCGATGAACTACTTCCGCGACATCTCAACCTTTGGTGGCTGCACCGCTGGTCCGGCGGCCGCGATCGAAAACATGCGCATCATCGAGGATGAAAACCTGCTGGGCAATTGCGTCGACATGGGTGACCGTATGATGGGCAACCTTCAGGCGCTGATGGACAAGCATAAGGTCGTCGGCGATGTGCGCGGCAAGGGTCTGTTCCTGGGCGCCGAACTGGTTGCGGATCGGTCAACCCGCGAGCCGGTGGAAGAAAAGATGGCGCAGGCAGTTGTGGCCGATTGCATGGCGCAGGGCGTGATTATCGGCGTCACCAACCGCTCGATCCCCGGCCGCAACAACACGCTGTGCTTCTCGCCTTCATTGATTGCCACACCGGATGATATCGACCAGATCACCGATGCGGTGGATGGTGCGCTGGGGCGTGTGTTCGGATAACTCACTGCAACAAGACTGTGAAAACCGGCGCGCCTTGCGCCGGTTTTTTTGTTTCAACGGAATAGTTTGCCAAATTTCCATTCTCGAGTAGCCTGATCGCACCCCATGCAGGAGATCAGTCCGATGATACGCAACCTCATCCTCAGCTTTGCCGCCGCCCTTGTTCTGGCGGTTGCCCCCCCGGCCAGCGCCGAAGACGGAAGTGGCTTCCCCCAGATCGTCGGCACGTGGCATGGCACCTATCTGGTCGCCTTCGCCAAGTCGAACCCGAACCACGGAAAGGGCCTACTGAAAACCGAGATGGAGTTGGAGGTCACCAAGCTGGACGGCAACCTGATCACCGCCACCAACCGCTGGCGGCGCATCGGTGACACCGAATGGATCGTCGAAGAGGCAATGGGCACCTTCAGTCTGGATGACCCCACCCGCTTTGTTCTGGCCGAGGCCGGGATTTCAGGCGACGACGTCTCGGCGGGGATATTCAACGGCGTCTATCTGGATGATGTGATCATGATCACTTACGCCGGTCCGGGTACTGGTGTGGCCTTTGCTGCGCAATTGGTGAAGAAGGACAAAAGCGAGTAAGCCCATAGGCGGGCTCTAGTGCGACGAAGACCGGCACCATTCGCGCCATGTTTTTTTGGGGAAACCCATATACTGTCGTGCAGAATGACCACTCTACCGGACGGAGCAGACTTCCGATATCCCAAAACATTGGCTATCAAAGGCCATGAATGAAATTAGCCAACAGCTTCTTTATCAGCGATTACGCAATCGCATCATTGAACAACTAGATCACTCTTCGTCACTTTGTAGCGTGTCTGAGCTTGGCGCATTCGAAACGTTAGAGTGCATATACGATTTCCTGCCGATAGACTTTGATGTTGTCCCAGAACTGTTTGACGAAGAAGAGCGGAAAGCGATTTCTGGTTTTTTGGAGATTGCCGACAAAGCTGCCAAGGAAACCCATCAAGACACTTGGGAACTCGCTGTGTACGAACGATCTACAACGTGGGTCGAACTATCTCGCAGGGCAAAGTTGGGGTATGCGGTGTTCCTAAGAAGGGGGCGGTTCTCCGAGGACGAAGAGGCGAACCTAACTAAGTCAATGTCGACTTAGGGCTCAATGCGGCCTCAAACCGTTTCCGGCTTCCTGTAACAAAAGGGCCGCCCCAAACGGGACGGCCCTTCATTCACTGTCTCTTTTCAGAGGATCAGGCGGTCAGAGCAGCCTGAGCTTGGGCGACGATCGCGCCGAACGCTTCCGGTTCGTGCACGGCCAGGTCGGCCAGAACTTTGCGGTCCACTTCGATACCGGCCAATGTCAGGCCGTTGATGAAGCGGGAATATGTCAGTGCTTCGTCATGCGAACGCACAGCAGCGTTGATACGCTGGATCCACAGCGCGCGGAAGTTGCGCTTGCGGTTCTTACGGTCGCGGGTTGCGTACTGATTGGCCTTGTCGACGGCCTGACGGGCAACCTTGAAGGTGTTCTTGCGGCGGCCATAGTAACCTTTGGCGGCCTTGACGACCTTCTTGTGACGGGCGTGAGTTACGGTTCCACCTTTAACGCGGGACATCTCTTAATCTCCTCTTAGCGGTCGTAGGGCATGTAGCCCTTGACGATCTTGGCGTCGGGGGCGGACAGGGTGGTGTTGCCACGGGCATCGCGGATGAATTTCTTGGTCCGCTTGATCATGCCGTGACGCTTGCCGGCCTGGCCAGCAAGGACCTTACCGGTCGCAGTCACCTTAAAGCGCTTTTTGGCGCTCGACTTTGTCTTCATCTTAGGCATTTCCGTCTCCTTTCGGGGTTCGGTACTAAACGCGACTCGGCATGCCACATTGGCCGGTCACGCGATCAGAAGCGCCGTTTACGCAAGTTCGATCATACTGGCAAGGGGGTTTCGACCAGAATCTGCGCTTTTCGCAGCATGGTCAGGCACCGGGGCGACAACGACCGCCCCGGTGATTTGCTTCAATGGCCGAATTTGCGGATTTCGCCACTTTTCAGTCGGGCCGCGTAGGACGCCAGTTCCTGCCGCACCACTTTCATCAGGAAATACAGCGCAAAGACGTTCACAACCGCCATCGCAAAGATCGCCGCATCCGAGAAGTCGATGACCGGGCCAAGGTTAGCGGCGGCACCGATCACCACGAAGACGCAGAAGATGATCTTGAACATCAGCTCCTTGGTGTGACCTTCACCGAACAGGTAGGTCCAGGCCTTAAGGCCGTAATAGGACCAGCTGATCATGGTTGAAAAGGCAAACAGCACCACCGCAATCGCCAGAACATACGGGAACCAGCTGAAGGCGCTGCCAAAGGCCGCCGAGGTCAGGCTGACGCCCGAGTTACCGTCGACGGTGGCAATTGCATTGCCCGCCTCGTTCAGCATGTAGTTGCCGGTTTCAGGATCAACGATCAACTGCTGGGTGATGATGATCACCAGGGCGGTCATGGTACAGATCACGACCGTGTCGATGAAGGGTTCCAGCAGCGAGACAAACCCTTCGGTGATCGGCTCTTTGGTCCGCACCGCCGAGTGCGCGATGGCTGCCGAACCCACGCCCGCTTCGTTCGAAAACGCCGCACGGCGGAAGCCCTGGATCAGCGCCCCGACCATACCGCCTGCAACACCAAGCCCTGTGAATGCACCGGCAAAGATTTGGCCAAAAGCCCAGCCGATCTGATCTGCGTGCATGATGATGATGACCAGCGCCGCCGCCACATACATGACACCCATGAACGGCACGACCTTTTCTGTCACGCGTGCGATGGATTTCAGGCCGCCCACGATCACCATGAAAACGATGGCTGCAAAGACCAGCCCCGTGATCCAGCCGGGATAACTCCCGACAATGCCCGCAATCTGCTGATGCGCCTGGTTGGCCTGGAACATATTGCCCCCGCCCAACGCGCCAAGGATACAGAAGATCGAGAACAGAACCGCCAGTATCTTGCCACCCGGCAGGCCGAGTTCGTCGAACCCCTTGGACATGTAGTACATCGGGCCACCTGACACGGTGCCATCTTCGTATTCGTTACGATATTTCACGCCCAACGTACATTCGGTGAACTTAGAGGCCATGCCCAGCAGGCCCGCAACGATCATCCAGAACGTGGCACCCGGCCCACCGATCCCAACGGCCACCGCCACACCGGCGATATTGCCAAGACCGACTGTTCCCGACAGCGCCGTTGCAAGCGCCTGAAAGTGGCTGACCTCACCCGCGTCGTTGGGATCGGAATAGTCGCCCTTTACCAGGCTGATTGCGTGGCCAAAGAACCGCAACTGCACAAAGGCAAAATACAGCGTAAAGACAGAGGCCGCGACAACCAGCCACCCGACGATCCACGGAAACCCCGTTCCCGGGAACGGGGCAAAGATAAAGCTGACGAAAGGCCCGGTGAAATCGGCAAAGGCCTGATTGATCCGCTCGTCCAATCCGGCGGCCTCTTGGGCCATTGCGGGGCTGGCGAACAGGGCGGCCGCTGTGGCCAGACCCAATTGATGTAGCATTTTCATTGTCATCCCTCCCCCTCAGTTCACAACAGTGACTGGCACATCGGCATGCATGACCAGATTCTGGGTCGAACTGCCGAAAAGACGCTTTTTGAACCCATCCGCCGAGGCGCGGCCGACGATGATCTGCGTGCCCTTGTTTTCAACCGTGATCGCGTTCAGCGTCTCGGCCACGTCACCATGACGGACGATGCCATGTGCCGTGAAGCCCGCTGTACTCAGGGCCTCGATCGCCGGGGTGACAATTCGTGACGTCGCCAATGCGACTTCTTCTTCGCGCCGCTTGTGGCGCAACGCATTTTCTTCGGGTGTTTGAAATGTAAAAGGGGACCATTCGATGACATAGACCACCAGCAATTCACAGGTGCCAATCCGCCCGGCCAAATCCTTGGCAAAGGCGATTGCACGCTCTCCGGTTTCTGTCCCGTCCAGTCCAATGACAATTTTCGTTGTCATGACGTTCCTCCATTATTTTGGTTGTGCAAAGGCTTATGCCCCCGCCAGGACAGCCGGAACCTGGAACTTAATGAGTAGACCGTCCCTGCGGCCAAGTATCCGGGAAAAACACCAAAAATCAGAGGATTATCTGCCAAATTCACCCATAGATTCGGCAATATGCTGGAATCGCTATATTATTTTCGCCCAATAATTAGGCATGTCACCTGCGCGACATATTCAAGAATGAAATTTCACCCTCGGATCAACCCGGATCGGTGTTGTAGATCAGACGCTCGTCGCAAGGGGCGATGCGCAGGATATTGGTGGTGCCGGGCACGTTAAAGGGCACACCGGCGGTCACGACGATCTGATCAGCCTCGGACGCGAAACCGCCAGCACGCGCCGCGCGGGCGGCATTGACCACAGCGCCCTTGAACCGCTCCAGCTCGGGCGTCATCACGCAATGGCAGCCCCAGCTCAGACACAGACGGCGCGCGGTGCCGGTGGCGGGCGTCATGGCGATGATCGGCACACCAGGACGTTCGCGCGCAGTCAACAGCGCGGTGGTGCCGCTTTGGGTAAAGCAGCAGATGGCCTTGATATCGGTCTTTTCCGCAATCTCACGCGCGGCGGCCACAATGCCGTCAGCGATTGTCGTGCCCTTGGCCGTGCGGGATGCGGCGATGATCTGGGTATAGGTGGGATCGGCCTCAACCTCGATTGCGACCTTGTTCATGGTTTGCACAGCCTCGATCGGATACGATCCGGCAGCAGATTCCGCGCTGAGCATGATTGCATCGGTGCCCTCATAGATGGCGGTTGCCACGTCCGAGACCTCGGCCCGGGTGGGCATCGGGCTTTCGATCATGCTTTCCAGCATCTGGGTGGCCACGATCACCGGCTTGGCGGCGCCTCGGCACCTGCGCACCAGACGTTTCTGGATCGGCGGCACAGCGGAAACCGGCAGTTCAACGCCCAGATCGCCCCGCGCCACCATGATCCCGTCCGAGGCATCAAGGATGTCGTCAAACGCCTCGACCGCCGCAGGCTTTTCGATCTTGGACAGGATCGACGCGCGGCCATCGGCCAGCGCGCGCGCCTCGAACACGTCCTTGGCGCGCTGCACAAAGCTAAGCGCAAGCCAGTCGACACCTAGTTTACAGACAAATTCCAGATCGTCCCGGTCCTTGGCCGACAGCGCCGCCAAGGGCAAAACCACATCGGGTACGTTGACGCCCTTGCGGTTCGAAATCGTTCCGCCGACTTCAACCGTGCAATTGGCGTAATCCTGACCACAATCCTGCACGATCAAACGAATCTTGCCGTCATTCACCAGCAGGCGCGCGCCGACCTCAAGGGCCGCAAAAATCTCGGGATGAGGCAGGCAAACACGGCTGCTGTCACCGGGTGTCTCATCAAGATCCAGACGGAACGCGGCACCCTCTTGCAGATCTTCCGCATCATTGGCGAAAACGCCGACGCGCAGTTTCGGCCCCTGAAGGTCGGCCAGAATCGCAATCGGGCTGTCCAGGTCCTTTTCCACCTGCCGAATGGTGCGATGCCGTTCGCGGATTTCATCGTGGCTGCCGTGGCTCATGTTCAGGCGGAACACATCTGCGCCTGCCTCGTGCAGGGCGCGGATGGTGTCATAGTCGTTGGACGCCGGTCCCAGCGTCGCCACGATTTTCACATTTCTCAGGCGTCGCATCGGTTCCGCTCTCCTCACGTCTTTTCTTGGCTTCGCAGTCATGTTACCGCAAACATTGCCTGGGTCTGCTTATTGCGCAATTCCCTTTTCTAGGCAACTGCCCTACACCTGCGACAAACTAGATGACAGGCTTATGACGTATTCTCCGTTTTTTATCCATGGCGCGGATCGCCCGTCCCGCTGGCTGATCACATGCGACCACGCAACCAACACCGTGCCGCCCGAAATCAATGGTGCGGACCTCGGTCTGCCGCGCGAGGATATGGAACGTCACATCGCCTATGACGTCGGCGCCTATGAGGTGTCGAAACATCTGGGTGAGATCCTGAATGCCCCTGTCATCGCGGCCAATTTCTCGCGTCTGGTGATTGATCCGAACCGGGGTGAGGACGATCCGACCCTGCTGATGAAGCTGTATGACGGCTCAATCATTCCCGGCAACCGCCACGCCGACGCGGCCGAGCGGGAACGACGCCTGAACATGTGTTACCGCCCCTATCACGACGCGCTGGAGCGTTTGGCCGGGTTGCCGCACGCCGTGATCGTGTCGATGCATTCTTTCACCCGGCAATTGCGGGGTCGCGAACCGCGCCCGTGGCACGTAGGTATCCTGCACACCGAGGACGAGAGATTCTCGCGCCCGTTGATCAACCGGCTTGAGGCCGAGGCAGACCTGTGCGTCGGCGTCAATCAGCCCTACACCGGCGTATTGCCCGGTGATGCGATCAACCGGCACTGCACGGCCCATGGCCGCCCGAATGCGCTGATTGAACTGCGCAATGACCTGATCGCCGATCACTCTGGGCAACGGGAATGGGCGGAACGTCTGGCCGTTATCCTGCAAGACGCGTTGACTGACAGCGGCTTGTAACGGCAACAGGATAAAAACCCCGATCATTGCGCGCCACACCCCCGATCCCCATGTACTGAGAGAAAGGAGGCGATCATGACACAGGAGTTTCTGACAACCGTTTTCGGCTGGATGGCGGTGCTCAACATCGCGGTTCTTCTGTTCACGACTTTGGCAATAGTCCTGTTGCAAGACTGGATCGCAGGGGTTCATGGCCGGATGTTTCAAATGGAACGTCCAGACGTGAAACGGGCTTACTTCAGATATCTTGCCAACTACAAAACCCTGACCCTTATCTTTTGCATCGTGCCATGGCTGGCGTTGAAACTGGCCTAGGGAACGATCCGCTGTTTGTTGTAACGCCACAATTGGATTACTAGGTCAGCTAACACACACAAGACAACCATCCGGAGCCAGACCATGGACAAGCAAACCGAAATCGAACTTCAGGCCGCCGCGTTCCGCCGGTTGCAAAAGCACCTGATGGAAGATCGCACCGACGTTCAGAATATCGACATGATGAATCTGGCCGGGTTCTGCCGCAACTGCCTGTCGCGCTGGTATCAGGAAGCCGCCAACGAAAAAGGCATCGAGTTGGGCAAGGACGAGGCCCGCAAAATCTTCTATGGCATGACCATGGAGGAGTGGAAGGCCAACTACCAGACCGACGCCAGCCCAGCGAAGCAGGCCGAATTCGAAGTCGCATTCGAAGAGAATGTAGGCAAAAAGGGGTAACCCCCGCCGAACAAAAGGCCCGCCCATTCGGCGGGCCTTTTCAGGTCCGGTGCGCCCTCAGATCGCCGCCTTGCGGCTTTCATCCAGATAGATCTCGCGCAGGCGTTTGGCGATTGGGCCGGGTGTGCCGTCGCCCAGTGGAACGCCGTCAATCTCAACCACCGGCATGACAAAGGCGCTGGCCGAGGTGGTAAAAGCCTCATCCGCCTCTTTGGCCTCATCAATGGTGAACAGACGTTCTTCGATTTCCATCTGAGCTTCTGCTGCCATGCGCAGCACTGCCTTGCGGGTGATGCCATGCAGGATGTCGCTGGACAGTGGGCGGGTCACGATCTTGCCGTTCTTGACGAAATAGGCATTGTTGCTGGTGCCTTCGGTAACATGGCCATCCTCGACCATCCACGCATCATCGCAGCCGGCGGCTTTGGCCATCATCTTGCCCAGCGACGGGTACAGCAGCTGCGTCGTCTTGATATCCCGGCGACCCCAGCGGATATCGTCGATCGAGATGATCTTGGCACCTTTTTTCGCTGCGGGGCTGTCGGCCAGCCCCGGCTTGTTCTGCGTGAACAGAACCAAAGTCGGTTTGGTATCTTCCGCCGGGAAAACGAAATCCCGATCCCCATCGCTGCCGCGGGTGACCTGCAGGTAAATCAGCCCTTCTTCGATACCGTTCAACTCTACCAGCTTGCGGTGAATTTCCAGCAACTCTTCTTTGGAGCACGGTTCGGCCATCTGCAATTCGTTCAGCGAACGTTTCAGGCGCACCGCGTGGCCTTCGAAGTCAATCAGCTTGCCGTCCAGAACGCTGGTCACCTCGTAAACGGCATCAGCCATCAGGAAACCGCGGTCAAAGATCGAAACCTTGGCCTCGGTCTCGGGCAGGTACTCGCCATTCACGTAAACGGTGCGGGTCATGTCTTATCCTTTTCGTCTCTGGGCTTCGCCCGTTCCTCACTGAAAACGATCCGCCGGATCGTTTTCTAGGCGTTCGTCACCCCCAGAGGTTCGCTTTGGGCGGGTGCACTCCGGCGTCATCGAAAATCAGCGGGGTATCGCGGTCTTCGGCCAACAGAAGCGGGCCGTCAAGGTCCGTTACCATCGCACCTTGCGCCAACAAGGTCGCAGGCGCCATCGCCAGCGAGCTGCCGACCATACACCCAACCATCACGCGATAGCCTTCGGCCAGCGCGGCCTGACGCAGGTGCAGCGCTTCGGTCAAGCCGCCGGTCTTGTCGAGCTTGATGTTCACCACGTCATATTTGCCCTTCAACGCGGGCAGGCTCGCATGATCATGGCAGGATTCGTCGGCGCAGACCGGCACAGGGCGATCCATACCGATCAGCGCATCATCGTCCCCGGCAGGCAGGGGCTGTTCGACCAGTGCCACCCCCAGCCGCACCAGATGCGGGGCCAGATCGGCATAAACCTCGGCCGACCAGCCCTCATTGGCATCCACGATGATTTTCGAATCCGGAGCACCTGTGCGCACGGCCTCAAGCCGGGGCATATCGTCCGGCGTGCCCAGCTTGATCTTCAGCAGCGGGCGATGCGCATTTGCCGCCGCCTGTGCCTGCATCGCCTCGGGCGTGTCCAGTGACAGGGTATAGGCGGTGATCTCGGGGGCAGGTGCTGGCAGCCCGGCCAGTTCCCAAGCACGCCGCCCGGCGCGCTTGGCCTCAAGATCCCACAACGCACAATCCACCGCGTTGCGCGCAGCGCCTGCGGGCAGCAACTCCATCAACCGGGCACGGTCAAACGTGTCCGGTAGGCCTGCAATCTCAGCCTCGACGGATTCCAATGTCTCATCATACCGGGCATAGGGCACGCATTCGCCCCAGCCCTGATGCGCCCCATCTGAAAGGCGCACGGTCAGCACCTTCGCCTCGGTCCGCGACCCGCGCGAGATCGTAAAGACCTGCGCCAGCCGGAATACATCTCGAGAGACATCAATCTGCATAACCGCATCCTTATTCTTTTGAACGACCGGGTGCCCGGCCCAGATTTTTCGACGAAAAATCTCGGCCCAACGGCGGCCGGTTCTCTTTACATCGCCGCCAGCGCATCCACCAGCTTGCCGGACCCGAACCGGAACGGGTCGGTGGCTGGCAGGCCCATCTCGGCCTCGACCTTGGCCAGATAGGCGCTCGCTTCGTCCTCGCTCATGTGCTGCGTGTTGACCGAAATACCGACCACCTGACAATCGGGATTGGCAACCCGGCCCAGCGCCAGCGCCGTGTCGCGCAGGGTTTCAAGCGACGGCAGCTGATAGGTCGGCAAACCGCGCATATGCGTGCGCGTCGGCTCATGGCTAAGGATCAGTGCATCCGGCTGGCCGCCATGGATCAGCGCCATGGTCACACCAGAGTAAGACACATGGAACAAAGACCCCTGCCCTTCGATCAGGTCCCAATGGTCGTCGTCATTGTCCGGTGTCAGCCATTCGACCGAGCCCGCCATGAAATCTGCAACGACCGCATCCAGCGGCACCCCGTCGCCGGTTATCAGAATGCCGGTCTGGCCGGTGGCACGGAAGGTCGACGTCATGCCCCGCCTGCGCATCTCGGCATCCATTGCCATGGCCGTGTACATCTTGCCCACAGAGCAGTCGGTTCCCACGGCCAGACAGCGTTTGCCCTTGCGTTTGATCCCGTTTGCGATCGGGAATTCGACCTCGGGGACGCGCACATCATGCAGCTTGCGGCCCGTGGCCTCGGCCACGGCGACCAAATCCGGCTCGTCCCGTAGCAGGTTGTGCAGGCCCGAGGCCAGATCGAACCCTTCCTCAAGCGCCATCACCAGAACCTTTTTCCATTCCTGGCTGATCACGCCGCCACGATTGGCAACGCCGATCACCAGGGTCTTGGCCCCTGCTTCGCGTGCCTCTGTCAGGGTCATGTCGGTCAGGCCCAGATCCGTCTTACAACCATCCATCCGGTACTGACCCACGGCGTTTTCCGGACGCCAGTCCCTGATGCCGATGGCAACTTTGGCCGCCAATTGGTCGGGCGCATCGCCCAAAAACAACAGATACGGTGTCTCGATCATTGCGGTGCACTCCTTAGGTTTCGACGCAGGCTAGTGAGAATGCCTGACGAGTGTTTCGCGTTTTCAGCTGGCAACGCCCCTTTGGGTGGGAGATTTTTGCGCCGACTTCGGCAATTACGCACAAGGCTTCGAAGTTTTCACAGTGATTAAACTTTAATCTCCAACAAAGGGCCGCATCAGAGTGATTGCTGCGATTGCATTGCCGCAACTGCACAAAGGCGCTTGCGAAGCCATGCGCAATTTAATACCTCATGAGGCAAGAAAATCGCAATTTCCTTTCTTGCACGAGGTCCAGATGAGCTTTCGCATTCAACCCGCCGCCCCCGCGCGTCCCAACCGCTGTCAGTTGTTCGGACCGGGATCGAACACCAAACTGTTCCCGAAAATGGCGGCGTCGGCTGCGGACGTCATCAACCTGGACCTCGAGGATTCGGTTGCACCTTCGGACAAGGACACAGCCCGCGCCAATGTGATCGAGGCGCTGAACACCATCGATTGGGGCGGCAAATACATGTCTGTGCGAATCAACGGGCTGGACACGCCCTATTGGTACCGCGATGTTGTGGATCTTCTGGAACAGGCGGGCGACCGTCTGGACCAGATCATGATCCCCAAGGTCGGCTGCGCGGCGGATGTCTATGCTGTTGATGCCCTGGTCACCGCCATCGAACGCGCCAAGGGCCGCACCAAGCCGGTTTCCTTCGAGGTCATCATCGAATCGGCCGCAGGCATTGCCCATGTCGAAGAAATCGCCGCCTCATCCCCGCGGATGCAGGCCATGAGCCTGGGTGCCGCGGATTTTGCCGCATCAATGGGCATGCAGACCACCGGGATCGGCGGTACGCAGGAAAACTACTACATGCTGCGCGAAGGCGAAAAGCACTGGTCCGACCCGTGGCACTGGGCGCAGGCCGCAATCGTGGCCGCCTGCCGCACCCATGGCGTGCTGCCCGTGGATGGGCCTTTCGGCGACTTCTCGGATGACGAGGGTTATATCGCGCAGGCCAAACGTTCGGCCACGCTGGGCATGGTCGGCAAATGGGCGATCCATCCCAAGCAGATCGCTCTGGCCAATCAGGTCTTTACCCCGTCGGACGAGGCGGTGTCGGAAGCCCGCGAAATTCTGGCCGCGATGGAACAGGCCAAAGCAAACGGAGAAGGCGCAACCGTCTATAAGGGCCGCCTGGTCGATATCGCCTCGATCAAACAGGCCGAAGTGATCGTGGCACAGGCCGAGCTGATCGCCGCCAACGCCTGACCCGGAAAAGAAAAAGGCGCCCATCGGGGCGCCTTTTTGCTATCGGCCAAACACGTTGTTGGGCGTCCAGGCGACCCCTTCGCCCTGCTTGCCCGACTTCATCATCAGGCAAGACGTGCCAAGTTTCTGGAAATAAGTGATCTTCAGCGGATACCACCCCGCCCGCGGCACTTCGACTTCGGTTCGCTGATTGGCCTCGCACCCCTGAATGCCCCTGACATGACCGATCTGCTGGCCGCCAACCCATGCGTCGATCCCGTCATTTGACCAGGTTTCAAGTTCATACACCCCCGGCGAGTCGAACCGCATGTAACCCGTGATCTCAGCGGCAACATTATAGGCGTCGCTGAACGTCAGCACTTTTTCACCTTTGTTCGTGTCCCGGTAATCCAGCCCACGCAAGGGTTGCCCGGGTTGTGCTTTGGACAGCAATTTCTTGGCCTGTTTTAGATCGCGGATCTTTCGCTGTGTTCCGCTTCCGACATATTTCACATCCAATCCCGCTTTTGGGCTGGGTTGCGGGTTGGCAGGTTGCAATTTCAGCGGCGCGGTCATGGCCGCACCGGCGATCAACGCCAGTGCTGCGGCAAGTGCCCCGGTCCGAATGAATGTCATGGTCTTCTCCCTGAGTATGGCCCGGCTTGGGTTTCTCCCCACTTCGGTTGGCCTTTTAAGGAAACATTAAGACCTGAGTATTTACCCCGCAAGACGGTTAAAGTTCACAATTTCAGACTCAGGCCCGCATATCCTTGGGCGATCCCATGACAACATAAGATGTAATCGACGTGACATGCGGCAGGGTTCCCAGAACGTCGGTATGGAACGTTTTGTAAGACGCAAGATCCGCGCATTCGACCCGCAGCAGGTACTCAATGGTTCCGGTGATGTTGTGACATTCAACCACCTCTGGCGCGCGTTGCAGGGCGCGTTCGAACCCTTCTTGCGCGGCCTTGGTGTGTTCACCCAAACCCACACCGATATACGCGACAAACCCCACGCCCAGCGCCGCAGGGTTCAGCACTGCGCGATAGCCTGCGATCACGCCCGAACGCTCAAGCTCTTGCACGCGGCGCAAACAGGCCGAGGGGGACAGGCCAACGCGGTCCGCCAGTTCAAGATTACTGATACGGCCGTCGCGCGACAGTTCACGCAATATTTGCTGATTTATGTCGTCTATCGTCGTCATTAATTGCAGAAGTACTGCATAAACACATCAAAACGCAATTTCATTTGCGGGATTCACAGCAATTATCCGCGTTATGACTTTTGATATCCTTCTGGCCCTGATCGCCTTTGCCTTTGTCTCATCCATCACGCCGGGACCCAATAACCTGATGCTGATGGCCTCGGGCGCGAATTTCGGATTTCGCCGCACTATCCCGCACATGCTGGGAATCGGGCTGGGGTTCACCTTCATGGTGCTGCTGGTCGGGGCCGGGCTTGTGCAGCTGTTTGACAGATATCCGGTCAGTTACACGGTGCTGAAACTCGTATCCGTGATTTATCTGCTTTATCTCGCATGGAAAATAGCCCACGCCGCCCCGGTGCAAGGTGGGAATGCATCCGGTGTGCCGATGACCTTTTTGCAGGCGGCGGCGTTTCAGTGGGTCAACCCCAAGGCCTGGGCCATGGCCCTGACCGCGACAACGGCATACACGCCGGATCAAACACTAAAAGCAATTGCCGTTGTTGCGCTGGTCTTTGGCGCGGTGAACCTGCCATCGGTCAGCACATGGACCGTGCTGGGGCAACAGATGGCGCGCGTTTTGACGAACCCGCGCCGACTGGTGGTGTTCAACTGGACCATGGCCGCCCTGCTGATCGCCTCGCTTTATCCGGTCCTGTGGCCGGGCTGAGTTACTTTAGCGGCAGGCAGATTTCGGTCAGCAGGTCTTCGGGGGCCGTTTCGCGCGGGTTGTTCAGGTAGATCTCATAACAGGGCTGATCTGCGGGTTCCTCGCCTGATTCTGGCAACCAATTGCCGTAAAGGCTGTGATACGCGGCATGAATGCCGGAGTACGGTCCCTTGTAGGTCAGCACAGCCGTCTTGCCGCCGGGGATTTCCAGGCTTTCCATCCCCTCGGGGGTGGCACCGCCCCGGAACTCGGCCCCTGCATAGCTGCGCAATTGGTCTGCGGGCACCTCGTCGGGGCTGTCCAGATAGACGGCCAGCACTAGCCCGATTTGCGGCCACAACTGGCGGGATTCGCACAGGGCGCCGAATGCCTCAAAGCTTTTGCCGATCTCGGTATAGCTGCCCTTGTGCGGCAAGGCGACGACACGGCGGGCGGGGTCAGTGCGGGTGATAATGGGTTGCATGGGATAGTCTCCGGTTTTGAAATGAGGGTTTGCGGGCAAAAACTGTCCGGCCTTGCGAAACGCGGCAGGGCTGTGGCCATAGGCATCGGTAAAGGCCCGCGCAAAGGATTTGAGGTTGGGATAGCCGATGCCCGTCGCAATCTGCGCGACCGGCCGGTCTGTTTGCACCAACCAACTGGCAGCACGATGCAGCCTGATCCGGCGCACCGCCTGCGCACAGGTTTCACCGGTGATGGCGCGAAACACGCGATGCCAGTGAAACCGGGACATGGCAGCAATATCCGCCAATGCGTCCAACGACAGGTCCCCAGCCGGGTAATTGTGAATATGAGCCAGAACGCGCAGGACGCGGTCTTCGTAACTTGTTGCCATCGGCATCCCTCTTTCGCTTTGCCTGTCCGGGATTGCATATACCGCATCCACAAATCTTGCTGAGTTGCATCCCGAGCGACGTCAGGTCATATAGCAGGGAACTTCTGCGTTGAGAGGCGTCATGACCCAGTATCTGGATTTCGAAAAACCACTGGCCGAGATCGAAGGCAAAGCCGAGGAATTGCGCGCGCTTGCCCGCGCCAACGAAGAGATGGACATTGCCGCCGAGGCTGCCGCTCTGGACACCAAGGCCGCCAAGCTGTTGGACGAATTATATGACGACCTGACCCCATGGCGGAAATGTCAGGTGGCCCGTCATCCCGAACGGCCCCATTGCAAGGATTACGTCAAATCCCTGTTCACCGAATTCACCCCGTTGGCAGGTGACCGGAACTTTGCTGACGATCTGGCCGTGATCGGCGGTCTGGCCCGGTTCAATGATCAGCCGGTTATGGTGATCGGCCACGAAAAAGGGTCAGACACCAAATCGCGGATCGAACGGAATTTCGGCATGGCCCGGCCCGAAGGCTATCGCAAGGCCGTCCGCCTGATGGAGATGGCCGGTCGCTTTGGCCTGCCCGTCATCACCCTGATCGACACGGCAGGTGCCTATCCCGGCAAGGGCGCCGAGGAACGCGGCCAGTCCGAGGCCATTGCGCGTTCAACCGAGATGTGCCTGAAGATCGGTGTGCCGCTGGTATCAGTGATCATCGGCGAAGGCGGCTCGGGCGGGGCTGTGGCCTTTGCCACGGCGAACCGCGTCGCGATGCTGGAGCATTCGGTCTATTCGGTGATCTCACCCGAGGGCTGCGCCTCGATCTTGTGGAAAGATGCGGAAAAAATGCGTGAGGCCGCCGAAGCGCTGCGCCTAACCGCGCAGGACCTGCACAAACTGGGCGTCTGCGACCATATTATCGAAGAACCCAAAGGCGGCGCCCATCGGGACCCGTCCGCCACGGTTGAATTGGTTCGGGGGGCTATTGCCGAAATGCTAAAAGATCTGGACGGCAAAGATGCGGCGGCCCTGATTATGGACCGCCGTCAGAAATTCCTGGATATCGGCTCGAAAGGGCTGGCGGCGTAACCCGTCAGCCGCCCAACCTGCGCAACAACGCCACCGAAGGTTCGCCCGTTACCGGCAGACCACTGGCGCGCTGATAGGCGCTGATGGCGGATTTGGTGTTGTTGCCGATCACCCCGTCCGCGCCCTGCGTGTCATAGCCTGCGGAGGTCAGCCGACGCTGCAATTCCTTGCGGTCTTCCAATGTCAGACCCGTGGCGTCCGGCCCGAACGAGGCCTGAAACGGCGCACCGCCCGCGATCCGGTCAGCCAGATGTCCGACGCCAATCGCATAGCTGTCCGAATTGTTGTAACGCTTGATCACCTGAAAATTGCGGAACACCGCGATACGAGGCCCGGGCTTTTGCGGCTGCAGAATTGCGACTGGAGTGCCCGATACTGTACCGGCCTCCCCTCCCCAAGGCTGCCCTCTCACCCAGCCCGCGCGCGCCAGATAGGCGGCGGTCGAGGCCAGCGAATCTGCCGGATCTTCGGACCAGATATCGCGCCGCCCGTCGCCGGTGTGGTCCACCGCATAGGCCAGGTAGGATGTGGGGATGAACTGCGTATGCCCCATCGCACCGGCCCAGCTGCCGGTCATGTTGGCCGGCGTTGTGTCGCCTTCCTGTATGATCTTCAGGGCCGCCACCAGTTGCTTTTCAAAAAACGCACCGCGCCGCCCGTCATAGGCCAGTGTTGACACCGCCGACACCACCGGCACATCCCCGCGCCGCGCGCCATAGCGGCTTTCCAGACCCCAGACGGCCACCACGACTTCTTTGTCGACGCCATATTGCGACTCGATATGCGACAGGGTTCCTGCGTGACGCACAAGCATCTGCTTGCCGGTGCTGATCCGCTCGTCCGAGGCGGCGATGGCCAGGTAATCCTCAAGCGAGCGTTTGAATTCGACCTGATTGCGGTCGCGTTCGATCACGTCGGGCAAATACCCGGCCCCCTGAAATGCGCGGTTGAGGGTGGATTGCGAAATCCCCTGTGATGCAGCGCGGCCTTTGAAACCCGCAACCCATGCATCCCAGCCTGCGTTCGGAACGCTCTGCATTCGCGACGCTGGCGCACTGGTTGGCGCCCCCCCGGAACAGGCGGCCAGCAGGGTTGATCCCAGTCCAATGGAAAAAATCCGTCGATTGATCATGATTGAAATCTGCTCTTGTTGTGATTTGGTCCAGAGTACCGCAGACCAGACGCGCAGGCCAGAACCACGACACCGTATCCAGACAAGCCAACGCGGTCGGCGACAAGCCGCTTAGCTAACCAGCATCCGCAGACCCTGCGTCACATCCGAGCGTACCGCCAACCGCAATCCGGGTTCGTCCCCGGCCTGCAATGCGGCGATGATCAGCTTGTGATAATGCGGCGGCTCGGTGCGTCGCAATCGCCCGTACAACGCCCGCATGGTTGGCCCCAATTGCAGCCACACCGTTTCGGCAATGGCCAGCATCGCCGGGGCCTGCGCCCGCAGATACAGCGTGCGGTGGAATTCAAGATTGGTTCGGATATAGCCAACAGCGTCGCGCTTGGTGACCATCTCAGCCACGGTCATGTTGATGCTTTGCAACCGGTCGATCAGCGCCATATGTGCGCGTGGCAGGGCACGGCTGGCCAGCTCGACCTCAAGCAACGCGCGCAACGCCGCCAGCTCTTCGATCCTGTCGTTGGTCAGCTCTGGCGTCGAAACACGGCCTGACGAAGACAGGAACAACGCCCCCTCGGCCGCCAGACGCCGCACCGCCTCGCGCGCGGGCGTCATTGACACGCCAAAGTCCTTTCCGATGCCGCGCAGGGTCAGCGCCTGCCCCGGTGCCATCTCTCCGTGCATGATGCGCGCGCGCAAAACACGATACACCCGGTCATGTGTGGCGGTCTGGGACTCGGAAGGGCGCGCATTTAACATGCGCCCATGTGATCACAAACTGCCACAGGGTCAACTCAGGGGGCATCAAATCTGTACTGATGCAGCTGCGCCCCGTTGTCGCGCAACCAGCGTCGTTGCCCCTTGTAGTCACCAAAAATCCGCTCGACCTGTGCCCAGAAAGCGGGCGAGTGGTTCATCTCGGCCAGATGCGCCACCTCATGCGCGGCGACGTAATGCAGAATTTCGGACGGGGCGAGGATCAGCCGCCAGGAAAACATCAACCCGCCGGCGGAACTGCACGACCCCCAACGCGACCGGGTGTCCCGGATGGTCAGGCTGGTGTACGGGCGACCCAACATCGCCGCATAATCATCGCAGGCCCCGGTCAGGCGATCACGAGCCAGTTCCTTGAGAAACCGCGCCAGACGCCGCGCCTCGGCCCCCTCGGGCACCGCAATTTCGTCGCCCTGCAACAGAATGCGGCGACCATCGGCGGGTACGATTCGCCGTTCCGTGCCCTCGATGGGGATCATCTGGCCAAACTGAACCACCGCAGGGTCCGGGCGATCCAGCAAATGTTCCCGTATCCACTCTTCCTTCATTCGGGCAAAGCTCAGGGCCTCGGTTTCAGGGACACCTTGCGGGTATGTCAACGTAACCCGCCCGTCCAATTGGGAAATTCTCAGACTGATACGCCGCGCACGGGCCGATTTCCGCAATGTAAGCGGCACCGGCGGTGTCCCGGGCAGTGCGTGATCTCCCATATGCCAATTTCTCCTGCGCAAAGGCTTTGACAGTGCCCGCTGCATGTGGCACCTGACCTGAATCGTTGATACGACTCACCTGATATCAAGGGGATTTGACATGCCCAAGGAAGAATGGGGCGTAAAGCGCGTTTGCCCAACAACTGGCAAACGTTTTTATGACCTGAACAAGGACCCGATCATAAGCCCCTACACCGGCGAGATCGTGGAGTTTTCAACCGGCAAAAGCCGGATGATTGCTGCGGATGCGGAAGATGCTGCATCCGCCAAAGCGCGTGAAAATGCGTCGGAAGAAGATATTGTTCTGGACGATGGCGACAATGTCGAAGTCGAGCTGGACGATGATCTGCTCGATGATGACGATGATGAAGATGATAAAGTCTCGCTGGACGATATCACCGACATGCCGTCGGAAGACGAGAGCTGATATCGGTCAGAGGCGGCCGCGCGCCGCCTCAAACCATCCCCGGACCTGGGACTGAAATTTTTTGGCGGATTCCAATTTTTTGGACTTGAACTCACTGCCACCGTCTCATAAATGTCCGCCCACTGCTTCGGCAGTACCTGTATGGGGCCTTAGCTCAGTTGGGAGAGCGCTTGCATGGCATGCAAGAGGTCAGGGGTTCGACTCCCCTAGGCTCCACCAAAACCTAACTGGATAGTTCACCATAGTTCTTCCATTAATTCGCGTGTTTCTTCCATTTTCTGGCTGACGCGACTTTTCGCACCCGGCACACGACTTTCATCACCCTCTATCGGTCCGGCTGTATCAACTGGCTTGAATCGCATCGTTACAGTTTTGAAATCGAGACTTTTTGTCGATCTTGCGCTAGGCGCGCTGCGCATCGATTTGCGGCCGCGCGGATACAGAATGTAGCATCTGGCATCGCTGTAAGCTCTACAAGAATTCTTAGTAGAGAACCCATTGCTCGGCGCTCTCCCCGAAAACGGCTATCCCATGTGCAAAATGAGAAGGGAAACATCGACTGACCAGGCGCTCAAGGAAGGACTCTTCGGCATAAAGGCCACCAAGCCGCCATTCTCGCTGCGGTTGCGACACTGGTGGCTACTAACGGCAGCTACAGGGGTGCTCTTAGAGCAAATTACTCTGTAGCCTAAGTCAACCTTCGAAGTCCTCCGCATCCTCGGCAATAGCGTCTATCGATACATCTTCAGCCGTTGGTTTGTCTTGTTTGATCCTAGGCGCAGCTTTCTTCCAGACGGAGAGGTTCGCGCCCACTTCTCCATAAAACAGAGGAACAACCTCTTCTAAGTCCGATATGAAGTTGACCTGTTGTGTGAAACGGCCGCCGAGGCGTTTGGATAGGAACACATGAAAGCCGTGTGTAACGAGGTGGTCTTTGCCTTCCTGGCAGATATCAATGTCTTCCCGTAAATCCGAGACCAAGTGCTGTGTCGGTTCGCTGGCTCCAGGCCAAAGCAAGCGTATATACAACCCCTCCATGTTACCGACTGTGATCTGCCGCAAAAGCCAATTCAGCCTAGCTTTGGTCGACTTCTTATCTTCAGGCGCGCGGATGGTCATTCCGACGTCGACGCACCGCCGCTTCAGATCTGCGGTAACTTCAATTGGAGCGGCAGTATCCGGAACATCCAAAGTGCATTGCAACTGGTGTTGCTCTCTCAGCATCAGCAATTCGTCTTTCTTCCGCTGTGCTGGATCATTGATGTGTTTACGCGAAAGTTTTTCACTGACGGATGTCTCAACCAAGCGACTCAGGATGAGCGACAGGTCGCGGGTTTCCTGATGCCAAGCGTCAATTACGATCTGCGCCTCTGGCGACCGCGCTGGAATGACACCGCCAGACGACACCAGTTTGTTGAGATCGCCCCATTCTTTGGGCATCCTATGGAAGCCCTGAACGCCAGCGCTCTCGTGGTTGAGGAAGCGCCGGAGCTCATTCAGCAACAGTAGTTGATCCTTGTCCTCGACCTGCTCATTGCTGATCAGCAACTCCGCAGTCGTAACAACGTGCATCCATGACCAATGATACACAGGTATCTTGGATCTGCTCTTCCTAACTTCCTCAACAGGGTGCGCTGTGGGGGTAGTGGCGAATTGATTGGATATCGTGATGACGCAATCGACGCCGTTCTCTTTGGCAAGAGCACGGTATCTTTCAATTTGCTCGGCATCGAGGGTGTTGTTCCCAACTTTGGTTTCAACAAGAGCCCTCCACTCGCGAGGGCCAACCTTCAGGACAATTAGTCCGTCGGGCCGATCCTTGATTGTCTTGGACTGGTTCTTGAATACGACCTCAGTGAACGCATGCACTTGGGCCCGTTTTCCACGCTTCTGGCCTAATGATTGCAGTAACGCGGCTCCTAATTCCTCAATCTGAACCATACAAGCCAACACAATGGACGTTGTGCGACCTTCCTTCGACGTGGTTGAGAGAACGGGGAACAAACGGGCGGCTTCGCCTTGAGCCAGGTAATCTGGCAATTTCTCAGTCATCTATGCGCCTACAACTTGAAATTGAATATCATGTCTCAAATAGACAGTCGTCGCAGCTTTCCGTCAAGTTTTCAATGAAGTATCGTCCTCAAAACATGGAGGGAAACCGCCTCTAGCGTGGTTGAAAGACCACGCTTCTAAAGGAGTAGCGTAGATTGATGAAGTTTCATTCTGATTGGAAATTCACGCAATGGCAGTCAGTTGAACGAGTTGCCAACAATGACTTAACGCGGGTCGTCGCGCTGGTGCCAATTATTGGGTATCTAATCCTGTTCAACGACCAAATTGCGGAAATAGCTTCATTCCGGATGATAGCTGGAGTTGAACCGGGTGCAGAAACACCGTTTCTCTTATCTGGCTTAGCCAAGATGAGGCTAGTCTTCTTTGGTAGTCTTTTTTTGTTGTTTTCCAATTTGATTTTTAAGGGCTTTCGCCCACAGGTCTTGGAGCTTGCCAAAGGAGACGTAGAGTTTGCTGCCAGAGTAGGAGAACGCTACAGCGTCCATGAACTTGCAGACATGGAAACACACGTTTTTTCCGAAGACTGGAAGCCGAGACTGCCTCTGTTCTGGAAAGTGCACGACGAGTTTAGGAGCAAGAAGCCGCTGGTTTCAGGTTATAGACCTGATGTTCGTTCTCATATGTTTTCGGGGCATTGTGACTATATTAGCTTTCTTGCGCGAGAATGGTGGACAGGGGAGATGCACACATTCCGGTTGGCGCGCTTCGTGTCACTAAGTCTGGGCATCATTGGAATCTTCTTACTGGCAATTCCAACGTTGGATATCACGCAAGCCGTAGTCGGAGACGTTCTTCTGAAATTTTGGTGATTTGGTTGGCAGCTGGACCTGATATCTGCTCAAGAACGAATGTCTGCTTAGGGCTGATTCTGTGGAAAAACAACGTGTTGCTGGTGCGGAAAGTGTGGTTCTGAACAGAGCGCGAGCGCCTTTTCTATCAGGCTTTGCGCGTTTGCTGCGGTGCAAGAAGGATCCGAGATGCCGTAAAGAAGCTGGTAGTCTGGCACGGCGTCTTGCAGTGCGCGGCGACACAATAACAAAGCACATGGAAGCATCGGGCATGAACCACAGCGAACTGCGCACAACACCCTTACTTGTGTGATCATATTTCAGGCAAAACCGCATGGTTTTTTGCCGATCAGCAAGAATCTTCCGATTCAGGGCTGATTTTTGGAAAAATCTTCCACTTCGAGCGGTGGTCAATCCGGATCAAACCCCATATTTAAGCCGCCATATATCCATCAGGCAGAAATCAGTCCCGTGTTCGACCTACCCGCGCAGCGTGCGTATCTCTCCGATAAATATGATCTGGCCCCGTCACCCGAGCTGGCCGCCAGCATGGACGACATCTATCAGCGCATGGCCCGTGTCGTGTCGCCGGTCGACTGGGCGATCTATGCGCCCTACGTCAAGGCGATCAACGATCTCAAGGCTGAACGCAATGCGGTCATTCTGGGCCATAACTATATGACGCCCGAGATCTTTCACGGCATTTCGGATTTCGGCGGTGACAGCCTGCAACTGGCCATCAAGGCAACCGAGGTCAAGGAAGACGTGATCGTGCAATGCGGCGTGCATTTCATGGCCGAGACGTCAAAGATCCTGAGCCCGAATAAAACAGTGCTGATACCGGATATGGAAGCCGGGTGCTCTCTGGCCGAATCAATCACGGCCGAAGGAATCGCCGAGATGCGCAAGCAATATCCCGGTGCGCCGGTCGTGACTTATGTGAACACCACGGCCGAGGTCAAAGCCGCGTCCGACATCTGCTGCACCTCGTCCAACGCGGCCCAGATCGTCGCAGCGCAGGACAGCCATACCGTGATCATGACGCCTGATCAGTATCTGGCGCAGAATGTGGCGCGCGACGTGCCGCAAAAGAACGTGGTCTGGTGGGAAGGCTCGTGCATCGTGCACGAACAATACAGCGCCAGCGACCTGCGCGACTTCCGCGAATGGAACCCGGGCACTCGCCTGATCGCGCACCCGGAATGTCCGCCGGATGTTGTGGCCGAGGCCGATTTTTCCGGCTCGACCAGTGGCATCATCAAATACGTCACGGATGAAAAGCCCGAAAAGGCGTTGCTGATCACCGAATGCTCGATGGCGTCGAATATTGCCGATGAACTGCCCGAGGTCGATTTCGTCGGCCCCTGCAACATGTGCCCCTATATGAAAAAGATCACCCTGGAAAAGGTGCTCTATTCCCTCGATACCATGACCGGACAGGTCGAGGTCGACGCCGACGTCGCCGAAAAGGCCCGCCTGTCTGTGCAGCGGATGATCGACCTGTCGCGTCAACTGGGGCTTTGACCGGACGGATGCAAACAATCGCCACCGCGCGTGTTGTCATCATCGGGGCCGGGCTTGCAGCGGTCTATGCCGCGCTGAAACTGGCGCCGCGCCCGGTTGTGATGATCTCGCCCGAGCCGTTGGGATCGGGGGCCAGTTCGGTCTGGGCGCAGGGCGGTGTTGCCGCCGCAATGGCCCTGACAGACAGCCCTAAGGCCCATGCCGATGACACCATGCGCGCCGGGGCCGGTTCGGTCCTGCGCGAGGTGGCCGATTTCGTGACCCGGGCTGCCCCGGAACATATCCTCGACCTGTCTGATCTTGGCACCGGGTTCGACCGCACCGCCGATGGTGGCTTTGTGCAATCCCGCGAGGCGGCGCATTCCGCCGCGCGGGTGGTACGGGTCAAAGGCGATCAGGCCGGCTCAGAGATCATGCGGGCGCTGATCGCGGAATTGCGCCACACCCCATCGGTTCAGGTGATCGAAGGGGCGCAGGCGGTTGGGCTGGAAAGCGACGGCACGCGCGTTACCGGTGTTTACCTCTCCGGCACCGATGCCCCCGGCGCGCAGCCGGTTCTGTTGCGGGGGGCCGCGCATGTGCTGGCCACGGGCGGGTCGGCGGGGCTGTATGAACAGACCACCAACCCCGCGCGCATACAGGGACAGGGGATCGGAATGGCAGCCCGCGCGGGCGCGCGCATCGCCGACGCCGAATTTGTCCAGTTCCATCCCACCGCGATCGACGTGGGCGAAGACCCGACACCGCTGGCAACCGAGGCTCTGCGCGGCGAGGGTGCCGTTCTGATTGACAGCTCTGGCCATCGGTTCATGGCCGCGATCCACCCCGATGGGGAATTGGCGCCGCGCGATATCGTCGCCCGCGCCGTCTATGTGCAGGCACAGGCAGGCCTGCGTCCCGCGCTGGATACACGCGCAGCCATCGGGGCTGAAATCGCAACTCTGTTCCCTTCCGTGACCGAAGCCTGCACCCGCAACGGCGTTGATCCCATATCCGATCCCATCCCTGTGACCGCATCGGCGCATTACCATATGGGCGGGGTGGCCACGGACCTGGCTGGCCGCAGTTCTTTGGCCGGGCTTTGGGTCTGTGGCGAGGCGGCCTCGACCGGGTTGCATGGGGCCAATCGTCTGGCCTCGAACGGGCTGCTTGAGGCGCTGGTTTTTGCCCGCGCCTGCGCCCGGGACATTGCGACGCTGGTGCCAACAGGTAGCGCGCCAATGGTCGATATCCGCTTTGACACGGGTGGCAGTTTTTCACGGCAGCAGGCCGTGTCCGCCCTGCGCCAGACCATGACCGCGCATGTGGGCGTGGTCCGGGATCGCGCCGGCCTGCGCCGCGCACTGTCGGACATCGCAAGGCTTGAGGCCGAGCAGGCGGGGTCTGAGGTTTTCCTGAACATGACCGCCACTGCAACCCTGATCGCCGCGACCGCCCTGATCCGCAAGGAAAGCCGGGGCGCGCATTACCGATCTGATTTCCCCGAACCCATCCCCGGCCCCGGCCAACGCTCGGTCCTGACGCTGAGCGAGGCCCTGACGCTGCGGGACCGTATCGCAAAGGAAGATACATGAGCTATCCGGCATTGCCCAACATGATCCTTGACCCCCTGGTCCGGTCCGCCCTGATGGAGGATCTTGGGGCCAACGGCGATATCACCACCCTGACGGTGATCCCGGCGAACACCACCTATGTCGCCCGGCTGAACGCGCGTGAAAACGCCGTGGTGTCCGGTATGCAGGTCGCTGAGCTGGCGTTTCGTCTGGTTGATCCCTCGCTGATCGTCACGGCGCATGTCAAAGACGGTCAGCCCTGCGCCAAGGGTGATACGCTGATGGAGATTCACGGCAGCGCGGCCTCGATCCTGTCCGGGGAACGGGTGGCATTGAACTTTGTCGGGCGTCTGGCTGGCGTCGCGACCTCAACCGCGGCGCTGGTTGCCGAAACAAAAGGCACCAGGGCGCGTGTCACCTGCACCCGCAAAACCACACCCGGCCTGCGCATCGTCGAGAAACAGGCGGTGATACACGGCGGCGGCTTCAACCACCGGTTTTCCCTGTCCGATGCGATCCTGATCAAGGACAACCACATCGCGGCCGCTGGCGGCGTTCGCGCGGTGCTCGAGGCGACGAAATCCCGCGCCTCGCACATGATGAAGGTCGAGATCGAAGTGGACACTCTGGATCAACTGGCCGAGGTTCTAAAGGTCGGCGGAGCGGACGTGGTCCTGCTGGACAACATGTCCTGCGACCAGTTGGAAAAAGCGGTCGCATTGGTGGATGGCCGCCTGGTGACCGAAGCGTCAGGCAATGTCACCCGCGAAACAGTTGCCGCCATCGCGGCCACCGGGGTGGACTATATCTCTTCCGGCGCGCTGACCCATTCGTACCGATCCGTGGACATCGGTCTGGATTTCTGACGCCGCAGGCGCGTTCGGATGACACAGACGCTGATACCGGCGGGGGCATCATGCCCCCGTCAGGCACCCCAGTCAGACGCGGGCGTCACTTTTCGGACGGATCGCTTTCGGCATAATCCCGCAAGACAGTAACGTCCGAGATTTCCGCGTGATTTCGGTTGATCTTGACGCCAACCGATTTCAAACGCGAAAACGCCCGGCTCAGGCTTTCCGGCTTCATCCCCAGACGCCCGGCAATCAGCATTTTATCATAGGGCAGTTCAACGTCGCATCCGCCCGCATCAATATCGCTGAGGTTCAGCAGAAACTCTGCCACCCGCTGCGCCCCGGTCTGCGCCTTGAGCTGCTCCAGCTGGGCCACCAGCCCATGCAGATGGGTAAAGGTCGAGGCCAGAATGGATATCCCGATCTCGGGGTCTTCTTTCATCATCGACAGCAGAACCGGGCTGGGGATATGCATGATGTCACAGGCCGACACGGCCTCGGCCGATACAGGGTACGGCACGTTGCGCAACGCGACCGCCTCGCCAAAGCTTTCACCGCGGGTAAACACGCTGACCACGGCCTCGGCCCCGGTGGGCGACATGCGGAACAGCTTGACCCAGCCCGCAAGAACCACATGAACGGCCCTGGCCTCTTCCTCTTGCAGAAAGATCGTCTCGCCCCGGTCGTAAGACCGCCAGATCGCGTGGCTCAGTAAGGTATCGACATGCTGGTCCGGCAAGCTCTTGAGCAAGAGTGACTGCCGCGCGATCGCTTTTTGTGCTTCGTGCGCCAAGAAGGTTCCCCTTTTCCCTGGCCGGTGTCCCGGCCGGTACATCCTTCGGCTACAGCCTATGCCAAAGCCCTATCCCAAGCACCAGTCTTTTCGGGCCTCGCAACTTGACAATTGTCATGTCGCAGCTAGTGCCCAGCGCCTAATCTGCGGTCAATGCCAGTAATCCAGGGAGCCAGCAAGATGGACTACGAGCGATTTTTCACCCAGAGCCTGGATGATCTGCGAGACGAGGGAAATTACCGCGTCTTCATCGACCTGCAACGCCGTTGTGGTGCCTTCCCGAACGCGCGCCAGACGGATGGGGCAGTGGAGCGGGATGTGCGAATCTGGTGTTCGAACGATTATCTGGGCATGGGTCAGCACCCCGTCGTCATCTCGGCCATGCATGACGCGCTGGATCGCTGCGGCGCGGGCGCAGGTGGGACGCGCAACATTTCCGGCACAACACATGACCATGTGCTGCTTGAGGCCGAACTGGCCGATCTTCACGGCAAAGAGGCGGCTTTGCTGTTCACCTCGGGTTATGTCTCGAACTGGGCGGCGCTGGGAACGCTGGCGGCGAAAATCCCCGGTCTGATTGTGTTTTCCGATGCGCTGAATCATGCCTCGATGATCGAGGGCATCCGCCATTCGCGCGCGCAAAAGGTGATCTGGGCCCATAACGATCTGGCCGATCTTGAGGCGAAGCTGGCCGCTGCCGACCCCGACGCGCCCAAGATGATCGCCTTCGAGTCGGTTTATTCGATGGATGGCGATATCGCGCCCATCAAGGAAATCTGCGATCTGGCCGACAAATACGGTGCGATGACCTATCTGGATGAGGTCCACGCCGTTGGCCTTTACGGTCCGCGCGGCGGCGGCATTGCCGAACGCGAAGGGCTGATGGATCGGTTGACGGTGATCGAAGGCACGCTGGGCAAGGCGTTTGGGGTGGTCGGCGGGTACATCGCCGCCTCAGCCGCGCTGTGCGATTTCGTGCGCAGCTTTGCCAGCGGGTTCATCTTTACCACCGCCCTGCCCCCCGCAATAGCGGCTGGCGCTGCGGCCTCGATCCGGCATCTGAAACAATCGAATACTGAACGTGATCTGCAAAAAGACCGTGTGGCGCAGGTGCGTGCCCGGTTGGATGCCGAGGGCATTCCGCATCTGCCCAATCCCAGCCACATCATCCCGGTGATGGTGGGCGATCCGGTCAAATGCAAATTCATCTCGGACACATTGTTGGAAGAGTTTGGCATTTACATCCAGCCGATCAATTATCCCACGGTCCCCAAAGGCACCGAACGCCTGCGGATCACGCCGTCCCCTGTGCATACGGACGCGGATATCGACCAATTGGTCGGCGCACTGTCGGCCCTGTGGCAGCGGTGCCAGATCGCGCGGATGCCGATCGCTGCCCAGTAACCAAAGCGCCCCTTGCGTGGAAAACTGCCGTCCTTCGGGGCGGCTTTTTTCGGTTCAGATCAGATAAAGACCAAAGATCAGCACGGTAAATCCGGACAGCACCATGGTAAAACCCCGCAGCCAAGCGGGGCTGCCAGACAGATCAAGATAACGGGCAAGGATCACCCGTGCCTTGATCAGCGCCAACAACAAAATGCCCGCCCCCAGCAGCGCGGGCCGCAACGGCACCAGGGTCAACAGAGCCGAACCCAGACTCAACCCCAGAAGGGTAAGCCAAGCACGGGTAAGGAGGTCTGCGCGCATCGTTTTCATCCCAACAGGTAGATCACGGGGAACAGCATGATCCAGACCAGGTCAACCATATGCCAGAACTGCGCGCCCGCTTCGATATTGCGGGGTTCGTCGCGCCAGGTGACCAGCAGCAGAATGCCGACCCCGGCCAGCACATGCGCGGCATGAAAACCCGTCAGCAGGTAGTAGAACATGAAAAACGGGTGGGTTTCGAAATTGATACCCTGTGCGGATTTGTCAGCATATTCCGCCCCTTTGATGATCAGAAAGACGACCCCCAGCGCGGCTGCCGCAAGCAGAGCGAGCCGCGCAGCAAACCGGCGGGCGGCGCGGCGCCAATGCAGGGCCTGCGCCGCCAGATACCCCGAGGTGACCAGAATGGCAGTGTTCAGCGCAGCACCCGTGCGATGCAGATGCGATTGCGCCTCGGCAAATCCCGCCGGGTCGGTCAGGCGCACGCCCATAAAGGCAACCAGCCCGGCACCAAACACCAGCAGTTCCGAGATGATCAGCACCCACATCAGCAACTCACCCGGAAGCTCGTCGATCAGAGAGGTGTCGCTCATGCCCCCACCAGTTGGCGATAGATCTGCGGCAGCGCCATGGTCAGGCGATGCGGGTCGGGGATGACGGCGAAACCGCCCTGCCCGAACATACGCGGGAACCAGCTTTTGCCGGTTTTGTCGATGGTGACGCCAAAGACCGATTGCCCGGCGCGACGCGCTTCGCGGATCGCCATTCGGGTGTCTTCGATCCCGTGGCGGCCCTCGTAATGATCCAGATCATTGGGCTTGCCGTCGGTGATGACCAGCAGCAGGCGGCGTTTGCGCGATTGCGCGGCCAGATCAGCCGAGCAATGCCGGATCGCCGCCCCCAACCGCGTGTAATGGCCGGGGCGCAATGAGGCGATGCGCTGTTCTACTGGTTTGCCCATGGGTTCATCGAACCTCTTGCAGCGCTGCACGTAAACCCGCTGGCGTTTCAGCGAACTGAAGGCGTGGATGGCGAAATCGTCGCCGCAGGCATTCAGGCCCCAGGCCAGCGCGGCCAGCGCCTCACGCTCAATGTCGATCACCGCGCGGCCAGTGACCGCGCTTTCGGTTGAACGGCTGACATCCAGCAGGATTGACACCGCCAGATCGCGGGCCACCGGGCGGGATTGCAGCCAGACGCGTTCATTGCCCTCGCCGCGGGCAAGACGGTCAGCTTCGGCCCGCACGGCGGCTTCGATATCCAGTTGGTCACCGTCCAGATGGCCGCGCGTCATCACCCGCCCGGGGCGCAGCGCCTCGAACTGGCGCTTGACCGCGCGGATACGGCGGGCGGTGGCGGGGTCTTTGCCGAACTCTGCCGCATCTTCGCGGATATCGGCGTCGGACAGCAGGACATTGACGTGATCGGGCAGATATTGCCCCGTGCGCACATCCCATTCGGGATACAGGATACGGCCCGACAGCCGTTCGCGGTTCACGTCCTCAGGCGCCAGATCCAGATGCAGTTTCAGCTTGGTTGGCGGCGCTTTGGAGATCTGGCCCAACCCGATTTCTTCCTGATCGTCGGCGGCCTTTTTGGCGTTGTCGGGATCGTCGTCGTCAATGCGCCGATTGATGTTCAGGAATTCGGCCCAGCTGAGGATCGCTTCGAACTTGTGCAGGATGAAACTGTCACTGCGTGTGGCCTGATCGGATTTGCGGCGACGGGCGCGGTGGGTTTTTTCATCCGATTCCTCGGGCGGGCCTTCGGTATCGGGGTTTTCAACTTCGTTGTGTTCGGACAACCCGACGGCGCGCAGCTCGGGCCACAGGGGGATCGGGCGAAAACGCTGATACCCGCGCGGGGCCGTAACGGTGTCGTCCAGTGCCCTCAACTGTTCAGCCCTGGCAGACAGCGGCGCAGGATCACCCAGCATGTGCCGCAGCAGTTCTTCCAGCGCGGCCTCAACCGGCGGCAGGTTCGGGATATCGCGCTGATGCAGCAGCCCCTTGCAAAGCTCGGAATACAGCGGGCGCAGGCCGGGGGCGTCGTCCAGCGTCGCCTTTACCATCCTCTGCGCGGCGTCCAGCGCGCGCAGATCGGCACGCAGAGGGTCATCTTCGTCAATGCGGGTTCCGGCATGGGCCGCCGCCGCCGCCAGCCAGACATAAAGCGCACCGTTCGCCTCGCGCGCGGGGAAAACGGCCAGCCGTTCCGGCAGGCGCAACACCTCGCCATCGAACGATGCGCGCGGCATCAGCTCTGCCTCGGTGCCCAGACGGCGGCGCCAGCTTAGGCGGTGGCGCGACACTTCGGGCGAGACCGGGCGCAATTCAACGCCCGGACTGCCCCCAAGCCCCCGAAAAAGGACTGCCAGCCGCCCCGCGACCTCAGAAAGGTCGACCGCGGCTCCAACATGCACCTGGGGTGCATCGAGGCGACTGGCAAGGGTGTGCCACAGTTTCCCGATCGTTTCTTCGGGTTCCCATGGCTCAAAATCGATCTTGACCATTGGCCGGCCTCACCCAAAGACAGCCGTGACAAGATCGAGGAGCCCGCGTTTGGTGTCCTCGTCATCAGTCAGAGGTTCAATCATTGCGGCAAGGATGGCGCGGTCGGTGGACATGCCCTGTGCGATCAGTGTCGCGGCATAGACAACCAGACGGGTGGAAACGCCTTCCTCAAGATCCTGACCCTTGAGCCCGCGCAGCTTGCCCGCCAGCCGGATCAGCGGCTTGCAGCGCTCCAGCGGCAGGCCGCTTTCCTGCGCGACCACCTGTGCCTCCAACTCGGGCGACGGAAAGTCGAATTCCAGCGAGATGAACCGCTGCCGGGTCGAGGGTTTCAGGGTTTTCAGGATATTCTGGTAACCGGGGTTATAGGACGCCACCAGCATGAAACCGGGCGCGGCCTCAAGCTCCTCGCCGGTGCGGTCGATCGGCAGGATGCGCCGGTCGTCGGTCAGCGGGTGCAGCACGACGGTCACGTCCTTGCGGGCCTCGACCACCTCATCCAGATAGCAGATCGCGCCTTCGCGCACCGCGCGGGTCAGCGGGCCATCGACCCAGACGGTTTCGCCGCCTTTCAGCAGATAGCGTCCGATCAGATCGGCGGCGGCCAGATCGTCGTGGCAGGCCACGGTATAAAGCGGGCGGCCAAGGCTGGCGGCCATATGGGCCACAAAGCGGGTTTTGCCGCAGCCTGTCGGCCCTTTCAGCAGGACCGGCAGATCGTTGTCATAGGCGGCGTTGAACACGTCGCATTCATCGCCCTGAGGCAGGTAGAAGGGGGCGTCAGCCGCCCCCGTTCCCAGTTGTAAGGAGCCATCCATATCCATCACTCCGCCGGGGTCTTGGCTGCGCCGGGTTCGATGACCTCTTTCCGGGGCACCCAGATTGAATAGATGAACAGCAGCGCACCGATGACCACCACCAGACCAGAGCCAAAGCGCATCCAGTAGAAGATCGCGATCTGATCCTGCACATCCATAAAGTAGTCACCGACCACCCGCTGCATGTGCGTCTGAACGGTTCCGCCAAAGGTCAGGACAAAGGTCATGAAGACCATGCCGCTGGTCATCAGCCAGAAAGATCCCATGTTCAGCACCTGATTATACGGATCGCGGTTTTTCAGGATCGGCATGGCATAGCTGAAGATCGCCAGGTTGAGGCAGACATAGGCACCGTAAAAGGCCAGGTGACCATGAGCCGCCGTAATCTGCGTGCCGTGGGTATAGTAGTTCACCCCGTGCAGCGTGTGCAGAAAGCCCCAGACGCCCGCGCCAAAGAAAGCCAGCGTGGCACAGCCCAGCGACCACAGCAGTGCGGCCTTGTTGGGATGGTCCCGGCGGCCCTTCCAGACCATGACAAAAGCAAAGGCCATCATCGCAAAAAACGGGATCACTTCGAGGCTTGAGAAGATCGACCCGATCCACTGCCAGTAACCCGGTGTCCCGATCCAGTAATAGTGGTGGCCAGTGCCAAGAATGCCCGAGAACAGCGCGGCGGCGACAATGACATAAAGCCATTTCTCGACGATCTCACGGTCCACACCAGTCAGCTTAAGCATCAGGTAGGCCAGGATCGAGGCCATGATCAGTTCCCACACACCTTCGACCCACAGGTGGACGACATACCACCAGTATTGCTTGTCCAGGGACAGGTTGCCTGGGTTGTAGAAGGCAAACAGGAACAGCAGCGCCAGACCCCACAGACCCAACAGAAGGATGTTGGTGATGGCGGTTTTCTTGCCCTTCAGAACGGTCATCGACACGTTGTAAAGGAAGATCAGCGCAGCCACGACGATGCCGGCCTTGACCCATTTGGGTTGCTCAAGGAACTCGCGCCCTTCTTTGCCCAGCAGCCAGTTGCCTTCGAACAGGTTGAACGTATAGGTCAGCACCGCGCCCAGCGTCCCGACCACAAGGATCAACAACTGCAGATACGCCAGCTTGGTCGAGTGGATTTCCCGCTCGGATTCCTCGGGAATCAGGAAGTAGGCTGCGCCAAAGAAGCCCAGGATCAGCCAGACAATCAGCGCATTGGTGTGCAGCATCCGAACAATGTTGAACGGCAGCAGCTCACTCAGGAAATTGGGGGACACATAGATCCAGCCTGCCAGCAGGCCGCCGGTCACCTGGATCGCGAACAAGCCCATTGCCACGGCAAAATAGGCATAGGCCACTTTTTGGGATTCGTATTTCATTTCATTGTTCCCTTCTCAGCCCGCCTCGTTGGGGGGCCAGCCCTGCGCGTCGATGTTGTCGGTCCAGATCAGGAAGTTGGCCAGATCGCGGATCTCTTCGTCGCTGAGGTTGAAATTGGGCATCTGCCGGCGACCGGGAATGCCGGTCGGCTGCGCCTCCATCCAGCCCTTGAGGGTTTCAAAGGCCGATTCCGGGTCGTCCAGAACATCCCAACGGGTCATTACGTTGCCGACCTCGGGGGCAAAGTAGGCCCCTTCGCCCAGGATCGTGTGACAGTTGATACAGGCGTGTTTTTCCCAGACGTGTTTGCCCCGCACCACACTTTCATCGAGTTTCGCCGAATTCTCGGAGTTCACGATATACCAGTGGGAATGGGCCGACAGGGCCAGAAAAATTAAAATAAAGAACAGTGACCCGCCATAAAATATGTTGCGGGCCATGCTCTTGGTCATGACTTCTCGCATTGCGCTCTCCTTTGCGCCGCATTGCTGGTTCCGGCAGAATGGCTGCGGGGCCGTGGGGCCGCCTTAACGAAAGTCAAGACTGGTGGAATCAAATGATTTTCACCCCGCCCGTGGGGGCCTTGGCCCGGTCAGCGCTGGCCACATTGCGATCAGATAAAGTGCAAAGGCGCTGACCCACAAACCGTCAGACAACAGCATCGCCACCGGGTACCCCGCATCCAGCGAGGCCCCGACCCAACGCGACAGGGCTGCGACCGCCATCAACCCATAAGCCACGACTACTGGCCCCGGCGCGATCAGCGCGCGGCCGCTATGACCCAGCGCTGCGCGGCTCATGACCGCCAGGGTCGTGCCGCCGACGCAACCGATCCCAAGGACATGAACGGCGGCGACCTCATTGCCAAACCCCAGCACTGCCAGCCCCCACAGGATCAGCCCCAGCGCCAGCATCCCAAGCCCCATATGCAGCGCCAGCAGTATCGGTTGCCGCGCGGCCCAAACCGTGCGCCAGCGCGTCATGCGCAGGATCTGCACGATGCCCAGCGTCAGCGCCACAACCCCGGCCAAAGGGCCGGTCCCCAACGTCAGGACGCTCAGCGGCAGGATCAGGGCCAGAACCATGCCCACCTTGTCCAAACGGGCAACCGAAACCGGCCAGCCAGCTTCGGGCACCCCGGCGCGTTTCATGGCGTTGCGGGTAAAGGCCGGGGTGATCCGCCCGCCCAGAATACCGATCATCGCGCATAAGGTCAGCAACCCGGCACGCAGACCGGCTTGCAGCGTGTCGCTGGTGATGCCCATCCACTCCAGATGTGTCAGCAGGTTGGCCACCCAGATAAAGCACAGCAGCAGCAGGAAGATCATGTTCTGCGGTTTCGGACGACGCATAAGCTGCGATGCGATCTTGGCCGCCAGAATCGGCACAAACGCCAGATCGACGGCCGCGACCAGAACCGGTGACAGCATCCCTGAAAACCACATCGCCATCCGACCCGCCAACCACAGCCCGGCGGCCAGAGTGATAAAGCGCGCCCGCGCCTCGGGGGCGCCGGTCCAGTTTGGCACGGCGGTCAGGAAAAACCCGCCCAGCGCTGCGGTCGCATAGCCGAAAATCATCTCATGCGCGTGCCACATGGGCGGCGTCATGCCGTAATCCGGGACCACATAAGGCACCGTCAGCCACACGCCCCAAACCACCCCGACAAACAGGCCATAAAGCCCGGCGGACAGGAAAAAAACACGAAACCCCTCACCTAAAACGCGGGCGATGACTGTGGGCATGGCTGCTCTCCTCGGTCGTTTTTCCTGACCTAGCAAGCGATCCACGCGGGCGACTTAACCAAAATCAAAAACCCCCGGAAAATATGACCCTGAGACACAGATTTTTCCGCGATCATTTTCGACGAATTATTCAGCCGGACCGCCCAATTGCCCCGCTCGTGTTGACTTTGGTCAAGGAGAGCCTACGCGCGATGTCCCACCCTTGGACCTGCCTCACCACGCAAATGGAGAGTGATCATGTCACTTGGAATCAGCTACAACAAAACTGGCCGCGCCTTTGGGGTCGGTTTGGCGATGCTGCTGGGCAGCGTCGCTGCACCAACCTTCGCCGAAGAGCCAACATTAAGCGACGAAGCCTTTGAATCGTCCAAACAGCTCTATTTTGAACAATGCGCCGGTTGCCACGGCGTTCTGCGCAAAGGCGCCACCGGCAAAAACCTTGAACCGCACTGGAAGAAAACCGCAGCCGACGGCACCGTGACCGAAGGCGGCACCCTGCAACTGGGCCAGGAACGTCTGGAGAAGATCATCGCCTGGGGCACCGAAGGCGGCATGAACAACTTCTCGGACATCATGTCCGAGCAGGAAATCAAGGACATGGCGACCTACATCATGATGGATGCGCCAAAGCCGCCGGAAATGTCGCTGGAACAGATGATGGCGACCCGCAAGGTCTATGTCGAAGAAGAGGATTACCCGACCGAGCCGCTGCATGGCCGCAACTGGGAAAACTTCTTTGTCGTCATCGAACGGGACGTGGGCAAGGTGGCCGTGATCGACGGCGACACCAAAGAGGTGCTGACCCATATCCCCACAGGCTATGCGGTGCACGTGCTGAAGGCGTCGGAACACCACGCGCTTGAAGAACCCGAAGAACCCGGCCGTTTCTGGTACACCATGGGCCGCGACGGCAAGATGACCAAGATCGACCTCTGGCAGACGCCGGACAAGATGTTGGTGTCCGAAGTCAAGATTGCCTATGACGCCCGCGACGTGGCCGTATCCGGCGACGGCAAATACGTCATCGGTGGGGGCTATTGGCCGCCGCACTTTGCTATCGTTGACGCACAGACGATGGAACCGGTCAAGGTCGTGTCCACCCGCGGCGTGAACGTGGACGGGGATTATGTGGAAGAGGCCCGCGTGGCTGCGATCTACACAACTCCGAACGAACCCACCTGGATCGTTGCGGTCAAAGAGCTGGGTCAGTTGTGGCAGGTCGATTACACCGATCTGGACAACCTGCGGATCGACAAGATCGACAGCGCCAAGTTCCTGCATGACGGGTTCTTTGATCCGACGGGCCGGTACTTCCAGATCGCCGCGAACGCGTCGAACAAGATGGTGGTCGTTGATACCGAAACCCACAAGCTTGAGGCGATGATCGACACCGCCGCCCTGCCGCACCCCGGTCCGGGTGCCAACTGGGTTGATCCGAATTGCGGCCCGGTCGCAGGCACGACCCACCTGGGCGTCGGCACCGTGACGGTTTGGGGCAACGATCCTGAAAACCGCCCCGATGACGCCTGGAAGGTCTGCTATGAGGTGGAAACCGACGGCCCCGGCCTGTTTGTCCGGACTCACCCGAACTCGGATTACATCTGGGCGGACCAGACCAAGCACCCCGAGCCTGAGGTTCAGCAATCGGTTCAGGTCATCTCGAAAGAGACCGGCGAGATCGTGAAAACCATCCAGATTACCGAAGACGAAGGCAGCGCCGCTGTTCACTTTGAATTCAACGCGGATGGGACCGAGGTCTGGGTGTCCAAATGGAACCTGTCGGACTCGCTGGAGCCCAACGGTCAGATCGTGATCTTCGACGCCAAGACGCTGGAAGAAATCGGTCGCATCGAAGGGCTTTATGCCCCGACCGGCAAGTTCAACGTCTACAACCGGTCGAACCACGTCACCTGACGGATTCGCGACCAACACCGGAAAGGGCGGGCCCCTCGCCCGCCCTTTCCTCGTTTAAGCGATCAGCGACATTCACCGGCCTGTCACCCGAGGCCAGACAAGACAGCCAAAACGGAGCCCGGATATGACCCAGTCCGAACCGGATAAGAAAAAACCAATCTGGCGCCGGTATTTCCTGTGGGGAATGCCCGTGGCCGGTATTGCCGTGGCCTTTGCCGCCGGCATCGTCTTCTGGGGTGGGTTCAACACCGCCATGGAAGCCACCAACACCAAGGATTTCTGTATCTCGTGCCACGAGATGCGCGATTTCGTATACGAGGAATACACCGGCACGATCCATGACGTGAACCGGTCAGGCGTGGGCGCGGTTTGCTCCGACTGTCACGTGCCCAAAGACTGGACCCATAAGATCATCCGCAAGATCAAGGCGTCGAAAGAGCTGTATGGCAAAATGGTCGGCACCATCAACACACGCGAAAAGTTCGAAGCCAAGCGTGTGCATCTGGCGATGAACGAGTGGGAACGGATGAAATCCTCGGACTCGCGCGAGTGCCGCAACTGCCACGATTTCGAATCGATGATGCCAGAGTTTCAGAAGCCCCGCGCACGTCAGCAGCACCTGAACGCGATGAAAGTGGGCCAGACCTGTATCGACTGTCACAAGGGGATCGCGCATTCGGACGCCCGCGACCGGGCCGACGAAGAGTATCTGGAAGAACTCGAAGCGCCGAACCCAGACTTCATCCGCCCGGTTCCGCCGGAATACCTGGCCAGCCTTGCAAAAATCGAAGCCAAAGAGGCCGCCGTGGCCGAGGCTGAGAAAGCTGCCAAGCAGACCCAGCAAGAGGCTGTACAGACCCAGATCGCAGCCGCTGTTGACGCAGCCGTTGCCGAAGAACGCGCCAAGGCAAATGGTGAAGACGCCGCAGCACCCGCAGGCGGGGGCAGCGGTGTCGGCGGCGATATCGACTGGAACGCCGTTGCCGGCGCGGATCTGAAACTGTTCTACCCCGGTCAGGCCTCGTTTGAATGGGTGCAGAACGGCAAGTTCCATGGCGGCGCCCGCCCGCTGACCAAGGGCGGTGATCAATGCACCACCTGCCACGCCAAGGAACTGGATGCGATTGGCAACAAGATCGTTGCGGGCGGAGAGCTGGAGCCCACGCCGATCCCCGGAAAACGCGGTGTGATCGACGCGACAGTTCAGGCGGCCCATGACGATGAAAACCTGTATGTCCGCCTGCAATGGCCGGATGCGGGCCACAACCCAGCGCCCTTTGTCGATGGGGGCAAGATGGATCCCGACAATCAGATCAAGGTTGCCATGATGATCACCGGCACCGGCATTGAGCTGGGCGAACAGGTGGGTTGCTGGGCCTCGTGCCACGCCGACAACACCTATATGCCCTTCGCGCCCGAAGGTGACGCGATTGCCGCCAATGGTGATTTCACCAGCCGCATGACCGCACCGGGTACAGTGACCAAATACATCAGCGAAAGCCGCACAGATGTTGAGGTCAAAGGCCGTCGTGGCAAGGCGTTGGGCGGATGGGACAAGCTGCAGGCCGCCGAGCAGATCGAGCAATATCTGACCGATGGCACCTATCTGGACCTGATGCGGGTGTATGCCGATGGCAGCGCAACAAATGGCTATCTGCTGGAACAGCGCGTGGTCAACGACGGCGAGATCGCCGCTTCGGCCAATCTGTCGGGTGGTATGTGGACCGTGGTCTTTGCCCGCCCGCTGAATTCCGGCGCGCCCGGCGATGTGCCGCTGGAACCCGGCCAGACCTATACGGTGGGCTTTGCCATCCACGATGACTTTGCCGCCGCACGGTTCCACCATGTGACGCTGAACACCAGCCTTGCGTTGGATGACGACGCGGCCGCAATCAACGTGGTGAAACAGTAACAGACGGGGCCGGATGATCCGGCCCCTTCTCTTTTGGAAAGGAGACATGGACGATGAAACCCCACCGCCTTCTTCCCGCGCTGCTGCTTCTGGCAGCGCCCGCCTGGTCGGATGAGGCCGCCGCCATCTGCGCCGAAGCCCAGACGCGTTATGTTGAGCTGTTCGGTCAACCTTCATCCGGCGTCGAGGATGCCGAGGTTGTACTGATGTACAAATACAACTTCTGCCCGGCGGAACTGACGGTCAAAGCAGGCACAACGGTGCGCTGGGTGAATGTGGACAAACGCACCAGCCACTCGGTCCTGTTGAAGGACGGCAGCGCCCCCGAAAGCGACCGTTTGTTCCCTGAGGAAACGGTCGATCTGACCTTCCTGACCCCCGGGCCGCAGGATTACCTGTGCGGCCCACATTGGGAGACACAGAACATGATCGGAATGATCACCGTGGAACCCTGAGGCCGGGGCGGATTCACACGCAAAATCAAAGGAGCGCGGGCGCAAATCCCGCGCTCCTTAACTTATGTCAAGGAGGTTGGTTTTCGATTGCGTCACCCTGCGCTCATGACACGCCCGGTTCACCCAACAACGTCCCCAGTTCGCGCGTGGGCGCTGCCGGAAGGCCCGGGTTCAGAAGACATTCAGAACAAGCGAGTGTGCACATGAGCGGTAAGGTTTTTCTGATTGGCGCCGGCCCCGGAGACCCCGAGCTGATGACCCTGCGCGCCCTGCGTATGCTGCAAGAGGCCGACGTGGTGGTTTATGACCGACTGGTCTCGGACGATATCCTTGCCCTGCATACCGACGGTGCGCAGCTGATACCCGTTGGCAAAGCCCCCAAATGCCATACGGTTCCGCAGGACCGCATCAATGGGATTTTGCTGGAACAGGCCCGCGCCGGGCACACCGTTGCGCGGCTGAAGGGTGGCGACCCGATGATCTTTGGCCGCGGCTCGGAAGAGGCGGCCTATCTGATGGCCCACGGCGTTATGGTCGAATATGCACCGGGCATCACGGCGGCGCAGGGGGCGTCCTGTTCTACCGGCGTGCCGCTGACCCATCGCGGGCTTGCAACCTCGGTCCAATATGTCACCGGACACCGGCAGGCGGATAAGGTGCTGGATCTGGATTGGAAACGGCTGGCCGATCCGGATTCGACGCTGGTTGTCTATATGGGGGTGGCCAATATCGGCCAGATCGCCATGGGTCTGATGACCGAGAACCTGCCCGGCTCCACCCCTGTTCTGGCCGTTGGCAAAGCCACCACCCCGCACGAACGCCGCCTGATCTCGCGGCTGGACCAACTTGCGACGGATGTGCGCGCGGCGGATCTGAAAGCGCCGACACTGTTCATCATTGGTCAGGTGGTATCGCTTTATGCGCAACGCTCCGTGACTGAGCTGTTGGAGCAGGCCCATGGCTAGCGCCGCACAAAGGAACGGCGGACTTCCGGGCTGGACGGCGCGCGCTGTTCTTACGACCGCCGTGCTTGTCGCCACCTCGGCCCTTGCCGCTGACGCAATCGACCCAGGCGCCCTGAAACGGCTTGTCCATCAGGATTGCGGCTCGTGCCACGGGCTGTCGTTGAAGGGCGGGCTTGGCCCCGATCTGCGGTCTGAGACCCTGAAACACTATGACCCCGACGTCCTGACCGGCGTCATTCTTGACGGCATTCCCGACACCGCGATGCCGCCCTGGCGGCCTCTGATTACCGAAGAAGAGGCCGAATGGATCGCCCGATACCTGCTGGAACCGGAGGCACAATGAAACATCTTCTGCTTGGCCTTGCAGCCGCCCTGATGATGACCACCGCACAGGCCGAACCCACCGCCACCGGTGATCTGGGTCTGGTGATCGAACGCGCCAACGGCTCGGTCCTGCTGGTGGACCAATCCGACCGGGCCGCGTTGGCGCGGATCGAAGGGCTGGGCGATCTGTCCCATGCGTCGCTGGTGTATTCGCCCGATGAACGCTTTGCCTATGTGTTCGGGCGCGATGGCGGGCTGACCAAGGTCGACATCGTCACCCGCCAGATCGTGAACCGTGTCGTGCAGGCGGGCAACGCTATTGGCGGCGCAATCTCGGATGACGGCAGGCTGGTTGCGGTGTCGAATTATGAACCCGGTGGCGTGCGTGTGTTCGATGCAGATACGCTGGAAATGGTCGCCGACATCCCCACCGGCAGCAAAACCATCGGTCTGGTCGACGCGCCGGGCCGCCGGTTTGTGTTTACCATGTGGGACACGGGCGAAACCTGGATCGCCGATTTCGCCTCGGGCGATCCCGAGATCACCAAAATCCCAGACATGGGCAAAAACCCCTATGACGCGCTGATCACCGCCAATGGCCGCACCTATATCACCGGCCTGTTCGGCGAGGACGGACTGACCGCGCTGGACCTGTGGGCCGACACGCCCGAACCCATCCGCGTGCTGCCCAACTATGGGCGCGGGCAGGAGGAAATGCCGGTCTACAAGATGCCCCATCTGGAAGGCTGGGCGCTGACCGGGAGCGAATTCGTCCTGCCCGCCGTTGGTCACCCGCAGGTTCTGTGGATCGACGCCGGCACACTGACCGAGACCGGGCGCACCCAAACCCACGGCCAGCCGGTCTTTGCCATGGCGCGGCCAGACGGGCGGCAGGTCTGGGTGAATTTCGCCCACCCGCTGAACGATACGATTCAGGTGATCGACAGCGTCAGCAAGCAGATCATCCATGAATTCAAACCGGGCCCGGCGGTGCTGCATATGGAGTTCACGCCACGCGGGCATGAGGTCTGGATCAGCGTGCGCGATGCCAACAAGGTCATGGTCTACGACACGCACACCTTCGAAAAACTGCGCGAGATCGAGGCCGACAGCCCATCCGGCATCTTCTTCACCGCACGCGCGCACAGAACGGGGCTGTAACCGATGGATCACATCACCGACCCGATCGACCGCCGCCTGCTGGATGAATTCCAGCGCGATTTTCCGATCACAGACCGCCCGTTTCAGGTTCTGGCCTACCTGCTGGGGCTGGGTGAAGCCGAAGTGATTGATCGCCTTGCCCGGATGCGGACAACCGGCCGGATCACCCGCGTTGGCGCAACGATTGCTCCGGGTGCAGTCTCGGCCAGCACGCTGGCTGCCGTCGCCGCCCCGGCTGAGCGGCTGGAGGAAGTCGCCGCCCTGATCGACGCCGAACCCGGCGTGAACCACAATTATCAGCGCGAGGATGACTGGAACCTGTGGTTCGTGGCCACCGGCCCGGACCGAACGCATGTAAACGACACATTGGCGCGCATCTCGCGCCGGACCGGGTTGCAGGTGCTGGACTTGCGACTGGTGCGCCCGTTCAACGTGGATCTGGGTTTTCGCATGTCGGGCGAGACCCGCCACACCCCCGGCCCGCGCAAGGTGGATCGCGATGCCATGCAAGACGGCGACCGCACGCTGTTGCAGGCGCTCAGTTCCGGTCTGCCACTGGTCGCTGATCCCTATGCCGCGCTGGCCCGGTCGCTGGACCGGAACGCGGGTGATGTAATGGCAAGGATCGAGGCGCTGCATATGGCAGGCATCATTTCGCGCCTGGGCGTGATTGTGCGCCATCGGGCCTTGGGCTGGTCGGCCAACGCAATGGTCGTCTGGGACATGCCCGCCGAACAGATCGACCGCGCCGGACCCGCCCTTGCCGCGCATCCCGGTGTGACCCTGTGCTATGAGCGCCGCCCGGTTGAAGGTATCTGGCCCTATCGCCTGTATTCTATGATCCACGCCCGCGCGCGCAGCGAGGCCAAGCAAGTGTTGGCGGGCGCCGCCGCCCTGCCCGAGATGTTCGGCGCGCACCACAAGGTGCTGTTCTCGACCCGCTGTTTCAAACAGACCGGCGCATTGATCCAACCGAAGGAGGCCGCCGCATGACGCTTGATGAAACCGACCGTGCGATCCTGAACCGGATGCAGGACGACCTGCCGCTGACCCCGCATCCCTTTGCCGCCATCGCCGAGGAGCTGGGCATTTCTGAAAACGCGCTGCTCACCCGACTTGCGCGCCTGAAGGATGGCCGCGTGATCACCCGCTTTGGCCCGTTTTTCGACGCCGCCGCCATGGGCGGTGCGTTCTGCCTGTGTGCAATGGCTGTACCCGCGGAAAAATTTGAAACCGTCCTGACCAAAGTCAATGCGCACCCCGAGGTGGCCCATAATTATGAACGCACGCACCGGCTGAACATGTGGTTCGTGCTGGCCACCGAAACACCCGAGGGGATCGTGGCCACCGCCGATGCGATCGAACGGGAAACGGGAATCGAAGTCCTCCGGTTTCCCAAATTGCAGGAATTCTTCATCGGTTTCCGGGTGGCGGCATGATCGACGCAAAAGACAGAGAGATTATTGCGGCGCTGCAAGGCGGCCTGCCGCTTGTGCCTGCGCCCTATGCGCAGGTGGCCGAAACGCTGGGGATGGACGAGGACGCGCTGCTTTACCGGTTGGCGGACCTCAAATCGCGCAGTGTGATCCGCCGCATCGCCGCCGCACCAAACCATTACAAGCTGGGCATGACTGCAAACGGGATGACCGTCTGGGATGTAAAGGATGACCAGATCGCTGAATTGGGCACCCAGATCGGCGCTTTGCCCTTTGTGACCCACTGCTATGAACGCCCCCGCGCCCTGCCCGACTGGCCCTATAACCTGTTCGCTATGGTCCACGGAAAGGACCGCAAAGAGGTTGAGAAAAAGCGCGCCGAGATCAGCGCCATTCTGGGCGGGGCCTGCCGGGCCAAAGATATTCTTTATTCCACGCGCATCCTGAAAAAAACCGGGCTGCGCCTGAAAGCGAAAGGCTGAGTACCCATGTTCCGCCTGACCGAATACATGCACCAGCTGGTCAAGCCGACCCCGGTGCGCAAACGCCGCCCCGGCCCGGTAAAGCCGGTGGTGATCTGGAACCTGACGCGGCGCTGCAATCTGAAATGCCGCCATTGCTACACCGTTTCGGCGGATGTGGCGTTCCCGGGTGAACTCAGCCATGAGCAAGCCATGATAACCCTTGAGGATCTGGGCCAGTTTCGCGTCCCGGCCCTGATCCTCTCGGGTGGGGAGCCGCTGGACCGGTTCGATTTCTTCGACATCGCCAAACGCGCGCGCGATCTGGTGCCGATGCTGGCGCTGTCGACCAATGGCACCCGGATTTACGACGAAACCGCCGATATGATCGCCGATGTGGGGTTCAACTATGTCGGCATTTCGCTGGACGGAATCGGGGCCACAAATGACTGGTTCCGTGGGGTCGAAGGTGCCTTTGCCGACGCCCTGCGCGGCGTGCGCGAATGCAAGAAGCGCGGCATCAAAGTTGGTCTTCGGTTCTGCCTGACCGAAGGCACGCAGCATCACCTGCCGGACTTGTTGCAGCTGTGCGACGATGAAGGTGTCGACAAGTTCTATCTGTCCCATCTGGTCTATGCCGGGCGCGGCGACAAGAACCGCGGCGAGGACGCCGAACATCTGCGCACCCGCAAGGGGCTGGACCTGTTGCTGGACCGCGCGTGGGAGGCCGCCTCGGGCGGGCGCCCACTGGACATCGTGACCGGCAACAATGATGCCGATGCGGTGTATTTCCTGAACTGGGTCCGCGCGCGTTTCGATGCCGAAAAAGCCGCGCGTGTACGCGAACATCTGGCCGCCTGGGGCGGAAACTCCAGCGGGTTGGGTGTGGCCAATATCGACAATCTGGGGCGGGTGCATCCCGACACCTATTGGTCCGACTACACGGTCGGAAATGTAAAGACCAAACCGTTTTCCGAGCTGTGGACCAGCGACGATCAGATGCTCGCCATGCTGCGCACCCGTCCGCGCCCGTTGAAAGGGCGCTGCGGGGCATGTCAGCTTCAGGACGTGTGCGGCGGCAATACCCGCATCCGGGCCTTGCAGGTGACCGGCGATCCCTGGGCCGAAGACCCGGCCTGCTATCTGTCAAACAAAGAAATCGGCGTGAATGACGCGGGCGAGCGCCTGCAAGTCACACCGTTCCGGGGGAAACGCCATGATCCGGCGCATCAGTTCTTTTGACACTCTGAAAATCGGTACGTTCTGTTCCCTTTTGCTGGCTGGCACCGCATGGGCCGATGCCCCGTCGGATTACGCCGAACATTGCGCGTCCTGCCACGGGGAAAACCGTCTGGGCGGCGTGGGCCCGGCGCTGATCCCCGAAACGTTGAAACGGATGCGCGGCCCGCGTGTGGCTGCGGTGATTGCCGAAGGTCGCACCGCGACGCAGATGCCGGCCTTTTCGCAGGACCTGGACGCCTTGCAGATCGAAGAACTGGCGGGCTGGCTGAAATCCCCGCTGGAAACCGACCCGAACTGGGGCGAGGCCGAGATCATGGCCAGCCGCACGCTGGACGAGGGGTACGCCCCGGTCGATGCGCCCGTCTGGGACAGCGATCCGATGAACATCACGCTGGTGGTGGAAACCGGCGATCATCATGTCAGCGTGCTGGATGGTGACACCTTCGCGGTTCTGGACCGGTTCGAGACCCCCTTCGCCGTGCATGGCGGCCCAAAGTTCAGCCCCGACGGGCGGTATGTCTTCATCATGTCGCGCGATGGCTGGGTGCAGAAATACGATATCTGGGCGCTGCAACAGGTGGGCCGCGTGCGCGCGGGTCTCAACAGCCGCAACATCGCCATGTCCAGCGATGGCAAATGGGTGGCCGTGGCGAACTACCTGCCCAATAGCCTGACCCTGCTGTCAACCGACGATCTGTCGGTGGCCAAGGTCATCGACATCAAAAGCAAAAAGGGCAATCCCAGCCGTGTCTCGGCCGTTTATCAGGCCCCGCCGCGCGAAAGTTTCGTTCTGGCGCTGAAAGATGTGCCCGAGATTTGGGAAGTGTTCTATGGGGCCAACCCGCCGCAATCCGGGTTGGGGCATGATTTTCGCATCGAAGGTCAGTTCAAGAACCCCAACCCCTTTCCCGTGCGGAAAATCACCACGCCTGACTATCTGGACGATTTCTTTTTCGACCAAAGCTATGAATACGTCATGGGGGCGTCTCGGGACGGCAAGGGCGGTCAGGTGATTGACCTGGTGATCGGTCAGAAAGTGGCCGATCTTGACCTGCCTGGCATGCCGCATCTGGGGTCAGGTATTACGTGGCAGCACGGCGAAACCACCGTGATGGCCACGCCCCACCTGACCGACGGCACGGTTTCGGTGATCGACATGGAAAGCTGGGAAACGGTCAAACGGATCAAGACCGAAGGGCCGGGTTTTTTCATGCGCAGCCATGAGAATTCGCCCTACGTCTGGGCCGATGTGTTCTTTGGTCCCAACAAGGACGCGATGCATGTGATCGACAAGCAAAGCCTTGAGATCGTAAGGACTCTGCGCCCCGCGCCCGGCAAGACCGTGGCCCATGTCGAATTCACCAAGGATGGCAGCCACGCGCTGGTGTCGATCTGGGAAGATGACGGCGCGGTGATTGTCTATGACGCGCAGACGCTGGAAGAGGTCCGCCGCCTGCCGATGCGCAAACCTTCGGGGAAATACAATGTCTGGAACAAGATCACCTTCTCGGAAGGCACCAGCCACTGAGGGCAAATGGCCGGTCTGGAAACTGGCCATATTGCTGTACCCGGCCACGGCATTGGCCGTGGCCATCAATCTGTTTCTGGCCGGGCTGATCGGCCACAGCGCCGGGTTTGGCGTAATTGCACCGGTCACCGCGATCGTGTGGTCGATCCCTTTGGGCATCCCTGCATCCTGGCTTGCCGGGCGTTGGCTGCGCGGGCTGATGGATGAGGCCGACGGCTAGTTCGAAATTTTCGGTGGCCTGACCTAAGTCAAGTATTCGCTTCGGGAAATCCAATACGACTCAGGAAAGTTCGCCGAGTTGGATTCTCCATGCCCGCCCTTAACCCTCTGCACATCATAGCTGTTCGCGCCCTGCGCGCGGTATGTGCGTTTGCGGGCATTTTCCTTTTGCTGTTGCAACTGCTCGGCCCGGCGCTGGCGAGTCCCGGGCAAAGCATGTGGGTGGAGATCTGTTCAGAGGCTGGGGCGGTCTGGGTTCAGGTCGATCTGGAAGAGGAAGACCGCGATCCAACCGCGCCCTGTCCGAAATGCGCCGATTGCGCCCTTTGCGCGGTAACGGCAGCCGCCCCGCTGCCCGGTCAGCCTGAACTGATACGGGCCGAGTTTATCCAAACCGCGCAAAGCGGGGTCCGTATCCTGTACGAGCCCTACGTTTCAGCCTGGCTCTGGCCTGAAACCCGTGGCCCCCCGGCTGCGCCCGGACATAAAACCGAACGCGCCCTGCGCGCGTCCATGGCGTCAATCCAAGTTATCGGAGGTGCGCCGTGGTCGTAAGTCGCGCAACCCATTTTCTGCTGGCTTTAATCCTGTCCTGCCTGATGGCGATCAGTGCCCATGCCGACAGCCTTGCCAGCTTTCTGCCCGATATCACGCCCGCCGATCTGGCCCCCGGTGCAGACGCCTTTGGTCCCGTGCGCGATGACGTGCCCGTTGCCCCCGTTCTTAAGGGCGGCGCAACCGTCGCCTGGGCCTTTCTGACATCCGATTTTGTGGGCACCACCGGATATTCCGGCAAACCCATCCACGTGGTTGCCGCTATCGACGCTGACGCCGTTCTGACTGGTGTGCAGTTGATCAAACACTCGGAACCCATTGTTCTGATCGGCATTCCCAATTCCCGCATGGTCGAACTGACCGAAGGTTACACCGGCCTGGACCTCAAGCATGAGGCCGAAACCGGGGGTGAGGGGCATGACCTCGACATCATCTCGGGCGCGACAGTAACGATCATGGTGATCGACGACAGCCTTGTGCGCGGCGGTATCAAGGTGGCCCGCGCGCTGGGTTTGGGTGGGCTTTCCCCATTGCAGGCCGATGGGCCGAAACGCGACGTCGATCTGGCGCAGAATGCCGTCTATGACTGGACCACCCTGTCCGGCGACGGCTCGGTCCGGCGGCTGACGCTGGATATCGGTCAGGTCAACGCCGCGTTCGAGGCGACCGGCGATCAGCGCGCCATCAAACGGCCAGAACCGGGCGAACCGGATGACACCTTCATCGACATGCATATGGCGCTGGTTTCCGTACCGTCGATCGGGAAATCCCTGCTGGGTGAGGCCGAATACCAGAACCTGACCGAATGGCTAGTTGAGGGCGAACAGGCCATTCTGGTTCTGGGGCGCGGGGCTTACAGCTTTAAGGGCTCGGGCTATGTGCGCGGCGGGATTTTCGACCGGATTCAATTGATCCAGGGTGACAATTCCGTGCGGTTCTTCGACAAGCAACAGCGCCGCCTGGGTGCGGTTGCCGCGCCCGATGCGCCCAGTTTCACCGAGTTGGACATCTTCAAAATCCCCGCCGATGCCGAGTTTGATCCGGCCGAACCCTTCCGCCTGCAACTGTTGGTGCAACGGGCCGTCGGCGCGGTTGAGAAGACGTTCCTGACTTTCGATTTGGGCTACAAACTGCCCGAGCAGTACTTGTTGCCCGTTACCGCCCCGGCTGTCGTAGACGACGCCACGGGAGAAGCCGCCGCCAAGGCCGCCCTATGGCAGCGTATCTGGAAGGATCGCACGGTCGAGATCGCCGGTCTGGGCGTCATGCTGCTGGTGCTGACCGCCACCTTCTTCTTTCAGTTCCACGCCACGATGAACGCGCGGGTCTTCTACTGGTTCCGCATCGGATACCTGACTATGACCCTGTTCTTCATCGGCTGGTACGCCAATGCGCAGCTGAGCGTAGTGAACCTGATGGCGCTGGCGGGCAGCCTGCGCACGGGCTTCTCATGGGATGCCTTCCTGCTGGACCCGCTGGTGTTTATCCAATGGTTTGCCGTGGCCGCCGCCCTGCTGTTCTGGGGGCGCGGGGCCTATTGCGGATGGCTGTGCCCGTTCGGCGCGCTGCAAGAGCTGACCAACAAGATCGCCCGCGCCTTGCGCGTTCCGCAATGGACCCTGCCCTGGGGGCTGAACGAACGCCTGTGGCCCGCGAAATACATGATCTTCCTTGGCCTGTTCGGCCTCAGCTTTGTCTCGATCCCGCTGGCCGAGAAATATGCCGAGGTTGAGCCGTTCAAGACCGCGATCATCCTGAAATTCATGCGCGACTGGCCGTTTGTGGTCTTTGCGCTGACCCTGCTGGGGATCGGGCTGTTCATCGAACGGTTCTATTGCCGCTACCTCTGCCCGTTGGGCGGAGCGCTGGCGATCCCCGCCCGTATCCGCATGTTCGACTGGCTGCGCCGCTACAAGGATTGCGGCACCCCCTGTCAGACCTGCGCCAACGAATGCCCCGTTCAGGCCATCCACCCCAGTGGTGAGATCAACCCGAACGAGTGCGTCACCTGCCTGCATTGTCAGGTGCTCTACCAGTCCGAGGACAAATGTCCCGTCGTTATCCGCCAGTTGAAACGGCGGGCCAAGACAGGGTCGGTCGACCTCAAGACCCCACTCGGACAACCACCGGCGAACCATCCGAACGCCAAACCGCAATCCGTTTCCTAAAGGAGAAACATCATGTCGGAACATGATAAGAAACTGAACGTCACACGCCGCGGCATGCTGGGTGCAACCGCAACCGGCGCTGTGCTGGCCGGGACCGGTCTGGGTTCAACCCTGATGACCGCAAAACAAGCCAGCGCTGCGGCTGGTGCCAATCTCGAACCCGGTGAGCTGGACGAATACTACGGCTTCTGGTCCTCGGGCCAAACTGGCGAACTGCGCATCCTGGGCTTCCCCTCCATGCGCGAGTTGATGCGGGTTCCGGTGTTCAACCGCTGCTCGGCCACTGGCTGGGGCCAGACCAACGAGTCGCTGAAAATCATGACCGATGGCCTGTTGCCGGAAACCAAGGAATTCCTCGCCAAGCGCGGCATGAAGACCTATGACAACGGCGACCTTCACCACCCGCATATGTCGTTCACCGACGGCACTTATGACGGCCGTTACCTGTTCATGAACGACAAGGCCAACACCCGCGTTGCCCGCGTGCGCTGTGACGTGATGAAATGCGACAAGATTGTCGAGATCCCGAACGCCAAGGCGATCCACGGTCTGCGTCCGCAGAAGTTCCCGCGTACCGGCTATGTCTTTGCCAACGGTGAAGATGAAACGCCGCTGGTCAACGACGGCAGCGTGCTGGACGACCCATCGCAATATGTGAACATCTTTACTGCGCTGGACGGCGACACCATGGAAGTGGCGTGGCAGGTGATGGTGTCGGGGAACCTCGATAACACCGACTGCGACTATCAGGGCAAATACGCCTATTCGACCTCGTACAACTCGGAAATGGGTATGAACCTGGCCGAGATGACCGAGAACGAATTGGACCATGTCGTCGTCTTCAACCTTGCGGAAATCGAAGCAGGCATCGAGGCCGGTGATTATCAGGAGTTGAAAGGCGTCAAGGTTCTGGACGGACGTAAGGGTCAGAACAAGAACTATACCCGCTACATCCCGATCCCGAACTCGCCACACGGCATCAACACCGCGCCCGACGGCAAGCACGTCTGCATCAACGGCAAGCTGTCGCCGACCGTGTCGATCATGGACGTCACCAAGCTGGACGCCCTGTTCGCAAGCGATGTCGACCCGCGCTCGTGCATCGTGGGCGAACCGCAGCTGGGTCTTGGCCCGCTTCACACCGCATTTGATGGTCAGGGCAACGCGTTCACCACGCTGTTCCTCGACAGCCAGATCGTGAAGTGGAACATCGAAGACGCGATCAAGGCTTACGGCGGCGCTGACGTGGACCCGATCATCTCGAAGGTCGATGTGCATTATCAACCGGGCCACAACTCGACCACCATGGGTGAAACCAATGAAGCCGACGGCAAGTGGCTGATTTCGATGAACAAGTTCTCGAAAGACCGGTTCCTGAACGTTGGACCGCTGAAGCCTGAAAACGAGCAGTTGATCGACATCTCAAACAGCGAGATGAAGGTGGTGCACGATGGCCCGACCTTTGCCGAACCGCATGACGCCATCATGGTGCGCCGCGATATCGTCAATCCGGTCAACGTCTGGGATCGCAACGACATCACTTGGGAAGACGCCCGCAAGCAGGCCGAGGCCGATGGCGTCGATCTTGAAGATGGTGCCGAAGAACCCATCCGGGATGGCAACAAGGTACGGGTCTACATGACATCGCAGGCCCCGACCTTCAGCCTTGAGAAGTTCACCGTCAAACAGGGTGACGAGGTGACGGTTTACATCACCAACCTGGATGACGTGGACGACGTGACCCACGGGTTCTGCCTGGGTAACTACGGCATCGCGATGGAAGTTGCACCGCTGGCGACCGCCTCGGTCACCTTCACCGCCGACCGTCCGGGCGTGCACTGGTTCTATTGCCAGTGGTTCTGCCACGCACTGCACATGGAAATGCGCGGCCGGATGCTGGTCGAACCGCAGGGGGCATAAACCATGCGTTGGCCCCTGCTCATACCGCTCCTGCTCGGCTCGCCCCTTTGGGCGGCGGACTGGGATGTGCCCAATTGGGCGGGGGCCATCAACGAAACACTGGCGCAGGCGGCGGATGGGGACACCCTCCGCCTGAGCCCCGGAGTGTATAGCGAAGCTCTGGTACTGGACCGGCCCGTCACCATCGACGGGCAGGGACAGGCCACCATCGACGGGCAAGGCGCGGGCAGCGTCATCACCGTGACCGGGCCGGGCGTGACCCTGCGTGGGTTGACGGTGATCGGCTCAGGTTCAAGCCATGACGGGATCGACAGCGGTATCCAATTGACCAAAACAGCCAAAGCACCGGTGGTTGAGGATAACGTGCTGCTGGGCAATCTTTATGGCGTCGACATTCACGGCGCCAAGGACAGCATCGTGCGCGGCAACCGCATCGAAGGGCGGCAGGATCGCCGGATGAATGCTCGCGGCAACGGCGTCTATGTCTGGAACGCGCCGGGTGCGCGGGTTGAATCGAATGACATTCGCTATGGTCGTGATGGGATCTTCGTAAATTCTTCGAAGAAGAATTTCTTCACCGGCAACCTGTTCCGCGATCTGCGTTTTGCGGTGCACTATATGTATGCAGACGATTCAGTCGTCAGCGACAACGTTTCGATCGGCAATGATCTGGGCTATGCGGTGATGTTCACGACCAATGTGAAGGTCGCAGACAACGTCTCAATTGGTGACCGCGAACATGGCGTGATGCTGAATTACGCCAACAAGAGTGTCATCACCGGCAACGTGGTCATAGGTGCCAAGGAAAAATGTACCTTCCTCTATAACTCCAACAAGAACGAATTCACCGACAACTGGTTCCAGGGGTGCGGCATCGGCATCCATTTCACCGCCGGTAGTGAGCGTAATCGCATCGTTGGCAATTCATTCATCGGCAACCGGACGCAGGTGAAATATGTCTCGACCAAATGGGTCGAGTGGTCCGAAGACGGGCGCGGCAATTACTGGTCTGATTTCGCCGCCTATGACGTGGATGGCAACGGCATCGCCGATGCCCCCTATCGTCCCAATGACTCTATGGACCATGTGCTGTGGACCCAACCCGCAGCCAAATTGCTGCTCGGCTCGCCTGCCGTGCAGCTGGTGCGCTGGTCGCAATCGGCCTTCCCGGCGCTGTTGCCGGGGGGCGTGATGGACAGCAACCCGCTGATGCAAGCCCCTGAACCCCCAGCTATGAAAAAGGTGCCTCATGACGGATAAGGCCCTGAGTATTACCCAAGTCTGCAAGGACCGTGGCAAGATCCGCGTTCTTGACGATATCACCCTGTCCCTTGCCCCCGGTCAGCGCGTTGCGCTGCTGGGCCATAATGGCGCGGGCAAATCGACCCTGATCAAATCCATCCTCGGTCTGACGCCGATCCATGGCGGAGCCATCCGGATCGGTGACGCCACCCCCGGCAGCGCGCAGGCGCGGCGGGATACGGCTTATCTGCCCGAGGCGGTGTCGTTTCATCCCGCCTTGACCGGGCGAGAGCAACTAAACCTGTTTGCGCAATTGTCCGGGGCTAGGGCGGACGTGCCTGGCCTGCTGGACCGTGTCGGCCTCAGCGATGCGCTGGATCGCCGGATCGGCGCCTATTCCAAAGGGATGCGGCAACGTCTGGGTCTGGCGCAGGTGCTGCTGGGTCAGCCGAAAGTGGCGCTGTTGGATGAGCCAACGAGCGGATTGGACCCGATCTCGCGGCAGGACCTGTACGCCATCATTGATGAGCTGGCGGCGCAAGGCACCGCCGTCCTGATCGCCAGCCATGCGCTGACCGAGGTCGAGGCCCGCACCGACCGCATCGCCATCATGCGCAAGGGTCAGATGGTAGCGGATGACACGCTGAACAACCTGTCGGCGCTGGCCGGTCTGCCGATCCGCCTGAAAGTGCGTGCCAGCGCCAACCCAGAAGTACTTGCCGCCGAACTGGGTGGCATTCGGATCAACGGTGCCTCAGTCGAACTGCTTTGCACCCCCGATGACAAGATGGAGGCCCTGCGCCGCATCGCCGGAATGGGTGACGCGGTGGCGGATGTGGAAATGACCCCACCCAGACTGGAAGACCTCTATCGCCATTACGCTCAGGAGGAGATGCAATGACCCGTTTCCTTGCCATCACCCGTACTGAAATGCTGATCCTGCGCCGCAACCGCTGGCTATTGGTCGCAACACTGATCATGGTGCTGTTTGCACTGGCGCTGACATTTGCGGGCAGCGCACCCACCGGAACGCTGGGCGTTGACATGCTGACCGTCTCGGTCGCGTCGATGACCACGCTGTCGGTCTACCTCGCCCCGCTGTTGGCGCTGATGATCGCTTTCGACGCCATCGCAGGCGACGTGGACCGGGGCAGCCTGTCGCTGCTGCTGTCCTACCCTGCCGGGCGCGGGGAAATCCTGCTTGGTAAATTCACCGCCCATCTGGCCGCGCTGGCCTTTGCCATGACCGTCGGCTTCGGCACCGCCGGAGCAGTGGCCGCGTGGTTCGGTGGCGCAGGCCCAGAGAGCCTGATGGCGCTGGCGCGCCTGATCTTAACATCCATCCTGCTGGGTGCCGTGTTTCTGGCGTTGGGATACCTGCTGTCCGCCTTGTCGAGGGGGTCGACGGCGGCAGCAGGTCTGTCGGCCGGGCTTTGGCTGATCTTTGTCGTCCTCTATGATCTGGGCCTGTTGGGGGCTGTGGTCATGGACAAGGGCGGCACCTTCACCCAATCCGTCTTTCCATGGGTGATGGTCGCCAACCCGGCCGACGCGTTTCGTTTGTGGAACATCGCCGCGACCGAAGGGATCGCGATGGCCTCGGGCATGACCGGCGCGGCGCAGGCCCTGCCCGCGTGGGCCGCACCCGCATCGCTGCTGATCTGGCCGGTGCTGGGCTTTGCCCTCGCCCGCGCCGCGTTCCGGAGGGTCGAGCCATGAAACGCCTGTGCCTGATCGCGCTGGTGGCCCTTGCTGCCTGCAAGGAAGACATCGCCGTCGCCCCCGATCCGGTTGATCTGACCCCCGATGCGCTCAGCTTTTTCTGTCAGATGAACATCGCCGAACATGGCGGTCCCAAGGGGCAGATCCATCTGAAAGGCTACCCCACGCCCCTGTTCTTTGCGCAGGTACGCGACATGGTGGCTTATCTGAAAAGCCCCGAACGGGATGCCGAAATCACTGCCGTCTATGTCAGCGACATGGGCGCTGCGCCCAACTGGCGGCAGCCGGGTATCTCGAACTGGATCGCGGCTGATGGTGCGACCTTTGTGGTCGGGTCAAATGTGGCGGGCGGCATGGGCGCGCGCGAGGTCGTGCCCTTTTCCGATCCCGTCGCAGCCGAGGCGTTTATCAAAGAATACGGCGGGTCCGCCCTGCCGCTGTCGGAAATCCCGGATACCGAAGTGCTGGGGCCCGTCGATCTGGACCTAAAGCTGGAGAGCCCCGCATGACCCATCTGACCCGTCGTCGGTTTCTGACAATCTCTGCGGCCTGTGTGGCCCTTCCGACACATGCGAGCCCCGCACCCACAGCCAGCTGGCACGGCACCGCCTTGGGCGCACCCGCCAGTCTGAGGCTGGAGGGTTTGACCGATGCGCAAGCCGCGCCGATCATTGCGGCCGTCGAGGCCGAGGTGCTTCGGCTTGAGAACATCTTCAGCCTTTATCGCCCTGAATCAGAGTTGAGCCGGTTGAACCAAACCGGCCATCTTGAAACTCCGGCCCCGGAACTGCTGAATGTCTTCAGCCTGTGTTCGGCGCTTTATGACGCCACCGACGGCGCATTTGACCCAACCATTCAACCCCTTTGGGTCGCTTTGGCACAGGGGGGCGATGACATCGAAATCCAAAACGCCCGGCAAACCATCGGCTGGAGCCGTGTTTCCGTGCAGACAGACGTTGTCGCACTGCCCCAACCCGGCCAATCCGCCCTGACGCTGAACGGGATTGCCCAAGGGGCGATTTCGGACCGTATTGCCAACCTGCTGAAATCGCAGGGCCTGCAGGATGTTTTGATCAACATGGGAGAAATCGTCGCCAATGGCCAACGCGGTGACGGGCAAGATTGGCAGGTGGGCATTGCAGGGCCAGACGGTACCGTCAGCAAGCACATCGCGCTGAGAGATCGTGCCATCGCGACATCCGATGCCAACAGCATGATGCTGACCGACAGTCAGGGGCACATCCTGGCCCCCGATGGCCAGAAGCTGCATCATCAGATCTTGTCTGTTTCCGCACCGAATGCGGCCTTGGCCGATGGGTTGTCGACGGCTTTATGCGCCATGCCAACACCAAAAATGGAAACGGCAATAGGCTACTTTCCGGGCGCGCGGATCGAATTGTATCTGTGATCTAGCGCAAAGCCTGTCACGGCCACGCTATGCGGACATCAAAGACCTGATGGGTCCACAAGCGTGCGGCAGAGGTCGCGTCATGGTCTGAGCCAGACTCATAAGACCCTGTGCTGGTTAACCCTCAAACTTCACAGCCAGCGCTTCTTGGGTTGCAACACTCTGACAGGTCAGGATCAACCCTTTCGCGATGTCCGCATCTTCAAGTGCCACGTGGTTTCGCATTTGAACGCTGCCGTCCGTCAACCGCGCCACACAGGCACCGCAGACGCCGGACTGGCAACTGAACGGCGGGGCCAACCCTGCAGCGCGGGCCGCCTCAAGCAGGGTTTGGTCGGCGGCCACGGGTATCTCACTTACGCTGCCGGCCAATTCCACGCGCGCGGTTGCGGCGATACCCTGCACGTTATCATTGTCGTCAGCGGCTGCGCCAAAGCTCTCCATATGAATACGGTCGGCAGGAACGTCCAAACCCGTCAGGGCCGCCTTGACGTCCACATTCATCCCGCCGGGTCCGCATATCCAGTACTGCGCGTCCTGCGCAACCGGGGGGGCTTCGGCAATGGCTGCCTGTACGGTTTCCGCATCCAGACGGCCCTTGCGCCACGGCCTGAGCGACGCCCACATCGACGGGGCAGACAGAACATGGCGAATGGTGAAACGCGTTGGAAAGCGGGTCAGCAACTGCTCTAGCTGGGCGTGGAACAGTATCGTTTCCACATTGGTATTGCCGTAAACCAGATGCGCAACCGAATAAGGTTCGCCGTCCAAAACCGCATTGATCATGGCGTAAAGCGGCGTGATGCCGCTGCCAGCCCCAAAAAAGTAATGGGTGCGGCGCTTCAATGCGCCGGGGTGCAGGGTGAACTGGCCAAAGGGAGGCATAACCTCGACCTGATCACCGATTGTCAGGGCGCCACCGATATGGTTGGAAACGACACCGCCCTTAACCCGCTTGACCGTGATCCGCAGCGCCGCCCCCGGCGGGTTCGAGATCGTATAGCTGCGCCGGTGTTCCTTGCCATCGATCAGGAATTTCAACGTCAGATGCTGGCCTGCCTGCCACTGAAAAAGATCGGTCAGTTCGGGCGGAACGTGAAAGGTCACAGAGGTGGCCGCGCCGTCGATCTCTTGGCGGATGTCGGAAATCTTCAGGATGTGAAAGTCGCGTCGCACCGGGTTTCCCTTCAGCGATAGTCAATTGTCGTGTCCAACGAGCGGATCACGGGCTTGCCCAGTTGGGTTTCGAAAACAAACCGGTCGGTTTGCAGCATCGTGCCATTGTACCCCTGCCACGTATAGGCGACACGCGTCTCGGCGGTCAGATGCAGGACGCCATCCGTTGTTTTCGAGGTGATTTTGGGATCGGACCGGCCGGTTTCCTCATACCCTTTCAGGGCTTCGGAAAGCTGGGGGTCATTGGTGGGGTCCGGCAGGTTGGCGTAATCCGCGACCATATATGCAAAGACATCATCCTTTTGCCCCAAACCATATTTGATTGTGACCTTATGCTCAGCCGCTGGGTGCCAATCGTCCCACGTGGCGGCCAGGGCCTGTTCGTTCTGGGCCTGGACGACGCGGGTCGCGATTTCTTCCGGGGAATCCGCCTGCGCGGTCAGCGCCAGAGCCGCCGCAAACACAACGCCGATCAGGGTTGCTTGAACTGGTTTCATTATCTGTGCTCCTGACTAGGTGGGGTCTTTTGCGGGTTGCATGAAATCAAGTACCGCGCGCTGGTGCTGGACAATCGGGCTTTCGCCAACCGCAGCCGGTCCGATTTCCAGAAACGGGCTTTTCAGGGATTTTTGCTGCTGTTCGCAGGCGAATATGTCTTCGGATGTAAAATCGCCCGAGGTCATCGGGTCATCTGCACCGCTGGCGTCCGCGCCCTGATACTTCGGGCCTCCGAAGTTTTTCCAAAAGCCTGCGCTTTTCCATTGCTGCTTCTGGTATGCCCAGTCGGATACATTGGCCAGTTTCGTGCGGGTTTCTATTCGGGTCAGATCCGGCGCCAAGGGTTTGACGATGAACAGGTTCCAACTGTCTTCGCTTGCGCCGATACCGATTCCGGGGAACAGCATCGGAACCCACGCCCCAACATGCGGTTCCGGGATGGCGCGCGGCGTTGGAAGGTTGGTTTCCAGATTTTCCGCATATTCAGCCGAAGGAGGTTCCCAGAAATGATAGTGCGGTCCCTTCCATCCGTATTCGGCCTTTGCATGATCATACATATACAGCGTGTTCGAATGCAGATGGCTCAGGTGATATACGTCAATGTAATTCTCGACGACGATTTTCCAGTTGGCCTTGATTTCATAGGCGTTTCTGGTGTCCGGGTATTCGATCAGCTCTTCGGGCCTGTGCGGTCCCAACAGCGGATCAACCTCTCCGAACCATTCGGCCAATGTCGGGGCAGCTGGATCGGGGTGAACAAAAAGCATACCACGCCAGACATCCACGCTGGCCGGCTTCAGGCCAAGGCAGGATTTGTCGACGCCCTGGGGAAATTCCGATGCCTCATCCGGGACCGAGATGAGGTTGCCTTCCAGATCATAGGTCCAGTCGTGGTACGGGCAGGTCAGGGCCTTTTGCGTCTTGCCGACAGCGCGGATCAACTGGGTTCCCCGGTGTCGGCAGATGTTATGAAAAGCGCGCAACCTGTGGTCCCGCCCCATGACGATAAAGATATTGTTCAGCCCGGCCTGAACCGTCAGGAAGTGACCGGGTTCCGGGATATCTTCGACCAATCCCGCAAAGCTCCAGGTGCGCGAGAAGATCAGGCGCTGTTCCCGTTCGAACCAGTCTTGTGATGTGTAAGCGTCAACAGGAAGCTGGTGGTACATTTTGGTCATCGGGATACCTCAGGCAAGAAGATGGGCGTATTGCGGAAACAGGCTTGCGGCGATCATCATCAGGCCAAGCACCGCCCAAAGCGTCACAATGGCCCAATACAGCACCGGGTCTTCGTCCCGGTTGACCTCAAAGACCAGAAAAGCCTGCCCGTTGAGGATTGTCGGAACCACCCACCAGACGAACAGCGCGCCCCAAATCCAATAGATGCCATAGGCCGTCGAAACCAACAGAACCGGCAAGGCAACATAGTTTAGCGTTCTGGCTCTGCTCATTGGCGGACCTTCAGGACCGAGGCCATCAATGTCGCCGCCAGTTTAAGTTCGGCGCGCCAGTCGTCCGGCGGGTCCAAAGTGGACAGCGCATCCAGATTGACGAAGATCGCGGAAATGCCCTGTGTCACTGCCCGTATTTTGGCATCCGGGGCCATGGGGGCCGCGCGCCTCAGGATCTCTTCCACGACGTCGTAAAAATCCGTCAGGCTGTCCATCAGGCCTTGCCGCAAGTTCGGGTGCCCCGGAACGGCCGCCACAAGCGCCTGATAGGTCAGCATCAACCGGGGATCGGTGCCGCTGTGTTCCGAAAACAGCGCCTCGACCAGGTCGGACGGTTGCGCCATGTCCGGCAACGCCTGACGCAACCCCTCGACCGCCTCTCCAAAACAAGTGACCACATGACCTGTCAGGGCAATGATCATCTCATCCTTGTTGCCAAGGTAATGGCGCAGCAACGGGCGCTTTACGCCAGCCTCCTCGGCGATGCGGTCCTGCGTCGCGCCTTCCAGGCCGAACCGCGCCACACAGGTCAGATAGGCATCCAGGATTTCGTTGGTTCTTTGGTCTTTCAGCGATGGTCGTGGCATTTGGCTTCCATAAATTGTCACCAGAGACAAATAACCCCTATCGATACTTTGTCAACAGTGACAATTTATAGGATTCACACCCAACCACTAACCCAACAACCGCGCGTTCACAGGCTGCGGAACTCGCAGGTATTTGCCAATCACCGGGACAACACGGGAAGTTTAAGTTGTAGTTTTCTTATTTATCGATAACAAACTCGGGAAATGGAACGAGATTGGTAAATTATCGATAAAATGGAAAATCCGAACCTGCCATGGACCCGCAAGACCGCCGAAGCCCTGCATGATCTGCCCCTGATGGATCTGCTGTTTCGCGCACAGTCGGTACACCGCGAAAACTTTGACCCCAACAAGATCCAGACGTCAAAGCTGTTGTCGATCAAAACCGGAGGCTGCGCTGAAGACTGCGCCTATTGCTCGCAGTCGGCGCGAAACGGGTCGAAACTGTCGGCCTCAAAACTGATCGAGGTCGAGCGTGTCCTGAGCCAGGCGCGCAAGGCGCGCGACGGTGGCGCGACCCGTTTCTGCATGGGGGCCGCCTGGCGCGAACCCAAGGACCGGGACATGGATGCCCTTGTGGCCATGGTCGAAGGTGTGCGCGATCTGGGCATGGAAACCTGCATGACCCTGGGCATGCTGGACGATGATCAGGTCTTTCGCCTGCGCGATGCCGGGCTGGACTATTACAACCACAACATCGACACGTCCGAGCGGTATTACCCCGAGGTCATCACCACCCGCACCTTTGCCGACCGGATCGACACGATGAACCGTGTGCAGGACGCCGGGATCAAGGTGTGTTCCGGCGGCATTCTCGGGATGGGCGAAGAAGCCCAGGATCGGGTCGACATGCTGGTGACGCTGGCCAACTTGAACCCGGCCCCGGATTCGGTGCCGATCAACATGCTGATGCCGCAAGAAGACACCCCACTGGCCGACGCCAAACCGATCGACCCGATCGACTTTGTCCGTGTCATCGCCCTGGCGCGCATCATGATGCCGCAATCTTATGTCCGCCTGTCCGCCGGTCGCAGTGAAATGAGCGACGAGCAGCAGGCCATGTGTTTTCTGGCCGGGGCGAATTCGATCTTTGTAGGTGAAACTCTTCTGACGGCGGAAAACCCCGAAGAAGACACCGACGCCATCCTGTTTGCCAAGCTGGGGCTGCAAGCGGAAACCCCTGCCGGGCAATCCTGTGCGGATGCTGCTGAATGAAGGTTCTTAGCCGCCTGCACTCTGTGCTTGAGGTTCTGGACAATCGGCATCGCCGCCGGGCGCTGACCGCGCGGCAGGGCCTGGACTTTGCGTCCAACGATTATCTTGGCCTGTCGCAATCGCCGGTGCTGAAGCGGGCGGCGCAGCAGGCGCTGGATCGCGGCGTGCCGCTGGGATCGGGCGGATCGCGGCTGTTGCGGGGCAATCACCCCGAACACGAAGCCCTTGAACAAGAGGCCGCCGCTTTCTTCGGCACCGAGGCCGCCCTGTTCATGGGCGGCGGGTTTCAGGCCAATCAGGCGATTTTTTCGACCCTGCCAGCAGCCGAGGACCTGATCCTGCATGATGCGCTGGTGCATGCCAGCGCGCATGAAGGTATGCGTCTGGGCCGCGCGGACACGCGGGCATTTGCCCATAATGACGTGCAGGCCGCGCGGCACGGCATTGCCGAATGGCGCGCCGCCGGTGGGCGCGGGCAAATCTGGATTGCGGTCGAAAGCGTCTATTCCATGGAAGGCGACATCGCCCCGCTGCAAGAGCTGGCCGATCTGGCCCGCGAATACGGCGCGATCCTTGTGGTCGACGAGGCCCATGCAACCGGCGTTTTCGGACATCAAGGCAAAGGTCTGGCCCACGGCCTGAAGGCCGACCTGCTGACCCTGCACACCTGTGGTAAGGGTCTGGGGGTTTCGGGCGGGTTGATTTGCGGGGCCCGTGTGATGATCGACACGCTGATCAATCGCGCGCGACCCTTCATTTTTGCCACTGCCCCTGCGCCGTTCAATGCGGCGCTGGTCCGGGCGGCATTGCGCCAGCTGCAAACGGACCAAGACCTGACCGGGGTCGCACGTGACCGCATGCGACACGCGCACGCCGAGGCACAGCGCAACGGGGTTCCACAAGCCGCGCTGAACAGTCAGATCATCCCGGTAATTCTGGGCGACGAAGCCCGAACGATGGACACAGCCGCCGCTTTGCAGGCCAAGGGCTTTGACATTCGCGGCATCCGCCCGCCGACAGTTCCGCGCGGCACGTCACGTCTGCGGGTGTCCATCACCGGCAATGTCGACAACTCTGACATCACCGCGCTGTTTGAAACGCTTGCCCGCTACCGGAAAGAGGCCGCATGAACCCTGTGATCGTCACCGGCACCGACACGGATGTCGGCAAAACCGTATTTGCCGCGGGCCTGACGGCCGCGCTGGGTGCGCGCTATTGGAAACCGGTACAATCCGGTCTTGCGGACGCGACCGATTCAGAAACGATCCGCGCCTTGTCCGGGGCCGAGGTGATCCCCGAGGTATATCTGCTAAACAAACCGGCCTCGCCGCATTTGTCGGCCGAGGATATGGGGCTGGAAATCGCAGCGGACCGCCTTGCCTTGCCGCCTGTCTCTGGCCCTTTGGTCGTTGAGGGTGCGGGTGGCGTCATGGTACCGCTGAACCGCAAGCTGTTTTTTCTGGACCTGATTGCACAATGGCAGGCACCGGTGGTTCTGGTGGCGCGCACGGCGCTGGGAACGATCAACCACACCAGCCTGTCGCTGATGGCCCTGCGAAATGCGGGGTGTACGGTGATTGGCGTGGCTTTTGTCGGCGATGCGGAACCTCAGGTCGAACAGACAATTGCCGACATGTGCGCGGCCCGGCATCTTGGGCGGCTGCCGTATCTTGATCCCCTGTCGCGCAAGACCCTGTCCGATGCGTTCACAGCCATCGACGTCGACACAATCCGGAGCGCCCTGTGACCCCGCTGGACTTTGACGCCCGCCATCTGTGGCACCCGTATACAAATGTTCTCGACCCCGGCCCGATGCATCTGATTACCGGGGCCGATGGGGTTTGGCTGACCCGCGACGACGGAACCAGAATGATTGACGCGATGTCGTCCTGGTGGTGCGCGGTGCACGGGCATCGTCACCCTGCGATCACCGGCGCGATGCAGGCACAGTTGCAGCAAATGCCGCACGTGATGTTCGGTGGGCTGACCCATCAGCCAGCGATTGACCTGGGCCGCACGCTGGTCGGGCTGCTGCCTGACGGTCTGGATCGCATATTCTACAGCGACAGCGGATCGGTCGCGATCGAAGTGGCGCTGAAGATGGCGGTGCAATATCAGATGGCGCTGGGACGAACCGGGCGCACCCAATTCGCCACCATTCGCGGCGGCTATCACGGAGACACCTGGAAAGCGATGAGCGTGTGCGACCCCGTCAACGGGATGCACGGTTTGTTCAGTGGCGCCCTGTCGATCCAGCATTTCCTGCCCCGTCCGCAAATCCAGTTTGATCAGGAATGGTCCGAGGACACAGACGTGAACGGCCTGTCAGCGCTGCAAGAGCTGCTGGACACCAAAGCCGATCAGATTGCGGCCCTGATCCTTGAACCTGTCGTTCAGGGCGCGGGGGGGATGTATTTCTACCACCCGGAATGGCTGCGAAAAGCGCATGAGATGTGCAAGGCACATGATGTGCTGGTCATCTTCGATGAGATCGCCACCGGGTTCGGGCGCACCGGAGAGCTGTTTGCGATGCACCACGCCGGTGTGGTGCCGGATATCATATGCCTGGGCAAGGCCCTGACCGGGGGCCATATCACCCTGGCCGCCACCGTGACCACCGAAACCGTTGCGCGCAGGATTGGCGAAAGCGACGCCAGCGTCCTGATGCACGGGCCGACCTATATGGCCAACCCGCTGGCCTGTGCGGCGGCGGTCGCCAGCCTTGAACAGTTGTCGGCAAGAGATTGGCGCGCCGAGGTTCGCGCGATCTCTGCCCAGCTTACGCAGGAGCTTTCCCCGGCGCGCGGGTTACCGGGGGTCGCTGACGTGCGGGTGTTGGGTGCGATCGGGGTCATCGAAATGGAGGCATGGGTCGATCCCGCAATCGCCCATGGGCTGGCCCCGGAAACCGGCGTCTGGCTGCGCCCGTTTGCCCGCAACATCTATTGCATGCCGCCCTATATCATCTCGCCCGATGAGTTGAGCCGCGTGAGCGCAGCCATGGTGTCTCTGGCCCGGGGCATGTCATGAGGCATCAGTGGCTGTCGCGGTCAGGCACCCAGGAGTTGATTTTGGTGTTCGGGGGCTGGGCCCTTGGCGCGGCCCCTTTTGCGGGCATGACAGGGGATCAGGACGTTCTGCTGGTGGATGACTATACCCGACTGGACGATTCCGTGCCGGTTCTGGCCGAATATGACCGGGTTTGCCTTATGGCCTTTTCCTTTGGTGTGGCGTCAGCCGCCCATTGGTTGAACCAGACGGGGTTCAGACCCACGCGCCTGGTCGCGGTCAGCGGCACGCTGTTCCCCGCTGACGCCCAGCGCGGCATTGCGCCGGACATGATCCGTGCCACGGCGGATCAATTGACCACAGACAGTTTTACCCGGTTCTGCCGCCGCGCTGGTCTGGAAACCGCCGCACCGCAAATTGACTTTGATGCGGCCCGGAACGAGCTGCACGCGGTGATCGCTCGCGGCCCGGCCCCCGCGTATAAATTCGACCGCATATGGATTCCACAGCGGGATCGGATCATTCCCACACGCGCGCAAGAGGCCGCATGGGTATCCCAACAGGACGCCATCCGCAGCATCCCGGCCCCGCACACCCCGTTTCGCGCCGGGCAGGATTGGGCAGGGTGGATCACGTGAACACCCAAAGCACCGCGCGCGTTCAGCGCAGCTTTAGCCGCAGTTTTGGAACCTATCACGAGTCAGCCGGTCAGCAGGCCCGGATCGCAGGGCATTTGGTGCAGGAACTGCGCAACAGCGGCGCACCAAAGCAGTTTTCATCCGCCTTGGAATTTGGCTGCGGCACCGGCCACCTGACACACCAGCTTTGCACGGCATTCGAATTGGGTGCGCTGACGATCAACGATCTGTCGCCAGAGGCCCACCAAACCGCAACCGACGTTGGGGCCAATTTTCTGTGCGGCGATGCCGAAACCGTCGATTGGCCCGATCAGCCCGATCTGGTTGCCTCGGCGTCAATGATCCAGTGGTTGCCCGACCCGACCGCATTCCTGCGCCGGATCGCCTCCGCCCTGGCCCCCGGCGGTTGGCTGGTTGTTTCGGGTTTTGGCCCCGAACAATACCGGGAACTGGTTCAGATCGGCACGGCGGCCAAGGCACCGGGGTTGCGCCAACCCGCCGATCTGGCCGCCGCTGTACAAGGTGATCTTGAAATCATGAGCACGGGTGAAAGCCTGCGGCAGATGCACTTTGCCTCGCCGCGAAAGGTGCTTGAACACCTTCGGCAAACCGGCGTGAACGGGCGCGCGCAAAGACCCTGGACCAGATCCACGCTTGCACGGTTTACAGACGAGTATGCCCAGCAATTCACCACCGAGGCCGGCGTATCGCTGACCTACCACCCGACCTGGATCATCGCCCGCAAACGCGGCTGAGCGCGTCAGGCCAAACGGTTCAGATGGCGCTGCATCACCGAATGCGCCCGCGCGGTGTCCCGGTCCTTGATAGCGGCCAGGATTGCCGCGTGATCCGGATCGTCGCGCTTGCGCCACCGGGCCGTGTGACGCTTGTTGAAATGCCAGGCGTACAACAATTGCAGGTTCCGGATTTCGGCAATCAGGCGCGACATCTGGCAGCCCGCGATAACGGCCATATGAAAGCGTTGGTTGGCCTCCTCCCAATCCTCGGCGGTTTCGGCCTCATTGCATTGTTCGTGCGAGGCTTCGATCTGCGCGATCTGCGCATAGGTGAGGTTCGGAACGGAATACCGCAGCGCGACCGGCTCCAGCGCGCGCCGCATCACGCGCACCTCCTGGGCTGCGTTCTGGTCCATGGGCGCAACACACATGCCCCGGCGCGGCAGACCGGTCACCAGCCCCTGCGACGCTAGGTTAAGCAGCGCCTCACGGACAGTAACCTGGCTGACGCCGAATTCACGGGCAATCAAATCCTGCCTCAGCTTTTCGCCGGGCTGAAACGCGCCCCGAACAATTCTTGCCGACAGTTTGTACGCAATGTCGTCCGATTTCTTGACTTGTAAGTCCGACACTGTGCCCCCGCCGTTTCGGTGAAATGAATTCTGCTTCGGAACGATTATCGCCATGTGCCGTATTGGGCAACAGACCAACGCAAGTCCTGATCCGGCATTGGGCTTGTAACACACAGGGATACGGTCAAGAATTCCAACAGGGCAATGATGGAGCAGCAGGATGGCGTTGGAACTGAAAGAAATGTGCAGCGGGTTGGGGTTTCCCGAAGGCCCGGTTGCAATGAAGGACGGATCGGTGCTGTTCGTTGACATCAAGGAACAAACCCTGGCGCGTCTTGCGCCCGACGGGCAGGTCAGCGTCGTGGCCAAGATACCGGGCGGACCCAACGGGGTGGCGATTGGCCCGGATGGGGCGGCCTATGTCTGCAACAATGGCGGGGTCTACAGCTTTGTGCCCTTCGGGCCTGACAAGATCACGGTTCCGGCCCCGATCCGGCCAAATTACACGGGTGGATCCGTGCATCGGGTGGATTTGCAAACCGGGGCCGTGTCGCTGCTGTTCGATGCCTATCAAGGCACGCGGCTGATCGCGCCGGACGATCTGGTGTTCGACGCCTCTGGTGGCTTCTGGTTCACCGATACCGGGATCGAGGACGAAGAATCCACCCGCTATGGCGGGCTGTATTACGCCACGATCGACGGCAAAACCCTGATCAAGGCGGCCACGATCCCCATGCCCAACGGGGTTGGCCTGTCACCGGATGGCAAAACCGTCTACGTCTCGGACACTGTGTTCGGGCGTCTCTGGGCGATGGAGATCACGGGGCCGGGGCAAGTCAAATCCGGGCCGATCCCCGGAATGCCCGGAAATGTCGTGCAGACGCTGCCGGGGTACCAATGGCTTGACAGCCTCAAGGTTGAAGAGGACGGCCGCGTCTGCGTCGGCACGATTTTCAACGGCGGGATCACGGTTTTCGGGCTGGATGGCACGACCGAGCACGTCGAAACCCCCGATCTGTTCACGACCAACATGTGTTTCGGCGGCAGCGACATGCGGGATTTGTGGATCACGGCCTCAAGCACAGGTAAAATCTATAAGACCCGGTGGCCACGTCCGGGGTTAAAGCTGGAATTCAACGCGTAATATTTCGCGATTACAGCACACACGCAGATATCCGTGACATTTTCACTGCCATTTGATGACGCTGTTAACACCTTCCGTTGGGGATGCCTTGGCGGAGCGTGGCAGGGTGTTGTACACCGTTAAACAACATGGGGGACAACACAGATAATCCTGCGCGGCAGTCAGCAGATCTTGGCCAAAGACGCCAAGTGTCGGTGCTGTTTGCCGATATGGTCGGATATACGGCGATTGTCGCAGGGCTAGAGGACGAAAAGGCCCTGGAATTCGTCCGCATGGTCTACGAAAAGCTGGTGCGCGCGGTCGAGGATCATGGCGGCACGGTGCGCGACTTTGCCGGCGACAGCATCATGGCGCTTTTCGGGATACCAGACGCACTGGAAGACCCCGCCCTGCGTGCCTGCCGCGCGGCAATGTCGATCCATGAATCGTTCAACGCAGCTGCGGCAGACATCGAAACCCGGTTCGGGGTGCGCCCGACCATGCGTGTCGGGGTTAGTTCGGGCACAGTCCTGATGGCGGCGGTACAAGGCAAAGGCAGCCCGATCACAGCCGTGGGCAGCACGGTAAATCTGGCTGCACGAGTGGAAAACCTGGCGCCATCCGGCAGCAGCCTGGTGTGTGATACCACGCGCGGACTGGTGGAATGGGTGACCGAGCTGAGCTTTTTCGGCGAGCATCAGATCAAGGGTCTTTCCACCGCACAGAAGCTGTGGCAGCTGCAATCCATTCACGACGACGCAACCCGCTTTGATGCCTCGGTCGCGCAGGGACTAAGCAGTTATGTTGGCCGCACCAATGAGCTGAACGCGATGTCGGCTGCGCTGACCCGGTCAAAACCCAGACGTTCGATCATTGATCTTGTGGCAGAGCCCGGGCTGGGTAAAACGCGCCTTGTCTTTGAATTTCTGCATCGGGTGCTGGCAGATGACGTCACGGTTCTGACCGGATATTGCTTTGCAGACGGACAACAGATTCCATTCCTGCCGTTTCTGGAGATCATTCGGAAGTCCTTTCAAATCCGGGATGTGGACAACCCGCTGCTGGTACAGAAAAAGCTGGAAATTGGCCTCAATATCTTGGGTATGCTTTCGCAGCAGAACCTGGGCCTGATGATGAACCTTCTGGGGTTGGAACCCCCTGTGGGGTCTTTGGATGGATTGGACGGCGTTCTGATCGGTTTGCGAACGCGCGGGCTGATGATGGACCTGCTGCGGGAAAAATGCGCCCGCGACCGGGTCATTTTGTTGATCGAAGACAGCCACTGGATTGACAGCGCCTCAGAAGACCTTCTGGCGATCATCATCGACGACCTAGACCTTTCAAACCTGTTGATCATTCAGACACGACGCCCAGAGTACACGCCGGATTGGCTGAACCAAACTGGCGTGATGCGCGTGACCCTGAACCCCTTGGGGATCCGGGATATTGCCAATCTGGCGCAAAACCGCCTTGGGGTGACCGATCTGCCGGGCGGCCTGGCAGAGCAGCTGACCGAGCGTGCCGGGGGAAATCCACTGTTTGGTGAGGAAATCCTGAGCTTCCTGCTGGATCAGGGGGTTTTACGCATCGACGGGGACACGGCATGTTTCGACGCCGAGATCAGCGACAGTGGCCTTCCCATCACGATGCGCAGCTTGCTGACCGCCAGAATTGAACGCCTTGCCCCCGAGGACCGCGAACTGCTGCAGGCCGCCGCTGTGATAGGACGTCGGTTTGACCCTGGCTTGTTGTCGCAACTTATCGAGAACGCCAAGGACGCCGGTGCCGCGCTGCAAAGGTTGCAAACGCAAGACGTATTGTACCGCGAGGTGAACTCGTCGGATTACGTCTTCAAACATGTGCTGTTGCGGGACTCGGTCTATGAAAGCCTTGTTTCGTCGCGCCGGTCGGAATTGCATCTGGCCATCGCAGACGCCCTTGCCTTTCGAAACGCAAACCGCCTGCAAGAGGTGGCCGAAACGCTGGCGTATCACTATGGGCAGACGGATCGCACGGATCAGGCATTTCGGTACAGCGCCATGGCCGGCGACAAAAGCCTGGGTGTCTATTCGCTGGACGAAGCAGATCGGTACTTTGTGTCCGCCTTAGAGCTGTATCAAAGCGACCCGGACTGCGCCACGCACGAACAATTTGCGCAATTTCTGGCCAGCTTTGCGTTGTGTTCCAATATCTCTCTGCGGGTCAAAACGATTATTGATCTGGCGGGCACAGTGCGCCCGATTCTGGAGCAGGTGGGTGACAGCCAGCACCACGCCTTGTTTCTGCACCACTATGTCTCGTGCCTTGTGTGCAACGGCAAATACCACGAAGCGCATTGGGTACAGCGGGACCTGACAGAAATGGCCCAACGTCTGGGGGATCCTGCATCCCGGGCCTATGCCATGGTGAACGAACTTTCGGTGTCGATCTATCATCAGCCCATTGAGAACGCGCAATTTGAGGCTCGCAAGCGGGAAATCGAAGCCGTCCTGGAAAAGATCGACGACGCCTATATTCAGAACTTCTTTCTCGCGACGGTCGGTTGGAACGAGCTGACCCGTGGTCGTGTGGCACGGGCCCATGCCACCTCGGACCGGATGATCGCGGTTGGAAAATCCAAGAATGACCCGCGCGCGCTGGGATACGGAAAAGCGATGAAGGCGCTGATCGCAATGGTCACGGATGACCATGAGCTGGCCTTTGAAATGGCGGAAGAAGCGCGCCAAGTCTCGCGGGCCGAGTTTGAGCTGGCGATTGCCAAGGCCGCCTGCGTCGGCGCCATGGTGCCGTTGGAAAAGCCGGACGCGATCGAGACCATTCAGCAGCATATCAAGGCGTGTGACGAAAAAGGCTGGGCGTTGTTCACCTTTGGCCCTGCAACGATGCTGGGTGTGGGATATGCGATGAACGGTCAGGTCGCCGACGGGCTGCGACAGGTTGAATCGGCCATTCAGAAACGCACGGATGAGGGCACCTTGATATCCGCCGACTGGGCCCGCCTGTTCCTGTGCGAGCTGTATCTGGCCATCCTGACCGGGGAAGGCGGCGGTTCGTTGGGGGTTCTGTTTCGAAACTTCTGGTCAATCGTCTGGGTCATGTTGTTTGGCGAAAAGCGGCTGGTCGCAATGGTCGATCAGGTGCGCAAGAACCCTCAGTTTGACGACCGGGGGCATTACATCGCCCGCTGCGACATGATCATGGGGCTGCTGTACAAGGCCAGAAAAAAGAAGGCGCAGGCCATCGAATACCTGACCAAGGCCCGCGTCATCGTGGAAACCGCCGGGCATTCCCCAATGTTGACCCGTATTGATACCGCTTTGGCCGATCTCGCCTAACCCGTCAGTTCCGACAGATATTTAATCGCCGTCAGGCTGGGCAGGAACGTGTAAGCTCCTCCCCGTGTTTGGATCAGGCGCGGAAAGCCGTGCAGGCGGATAGATCCCCCATCCGGCAGTGTCATGTCGAACCAGCTGGTTTCCGGTGTATTGGCCCCAAGCAGCGGATCATTTGCACCGGTGATCGTGGGATCCTGCAGACCAAGGTTGATCCAGTCGCACATCACCGCCTCGAACTGCGCGCCAATATTGGCGCCGATAAAACTGCCAAGCAGGCCGCGTTCTTCGGTATCGGGGTTGCGCGGGTCAAAATCCGGGCCATAAGACATGCCCCGACGCACCAGCCGCCGTGTATAGTTGGCGATGCGCTGCACAATCGGGCCGCCCCGGGGATTTCCGCGCCGCAGATGCGATCCCGCCGGGCAACGCGACGTATGCGAATAGTCGAAATTGGTCAGCGACACATCGCCTTCGGGCCATTGTGCATCGGGTGACAGCTCATACGGGATGCCGTTGCGCCAGCGCCCACACATCTGCGCGGCCGCCACCTCGCGCAGCGCGCCGCGCTGGTCGAGGCCCTTGCCGATGCGTTCCAGCTTGCTGGGGTCGGCCAGCATATCACGCTTTGGATGTCTCATCAGCTCATCCGCTGCCTGATCCAGATAGCCTTCGAACCCGGCTGCGTCCTGCGCCAGCACACGGAAGGCATTGAACGAACCGTTGAACCCCAGCGGATGAGGCGACGGAACGCGAAACAGAACGCCTTCCTGCGTGGTTGGATAGCCCAGCAGCGCGGTGCCCAGCGGGTCTATGGGTTCGTCCACGCAGACCTGTTCCGGGTCATAGACCTGTTCGAACCGCGGTTGCGAGATACCGTCGACATAACCAAAGAACACCTTGCCCTCGGGCAGGTTGCGGCCGTTGCGGACCCCCAGAATGGTAAAAGCCCGGGCGACCTGTTGTTCGACGCTGTCCAGATAATCGGCGGTGTCGGAATGAACGGATGCAATCAGATGCACTCGGTCCGGCTGATCAAACGGTGCGGGCCAGTTTTCCGGCCCGCTGTCGCCGAAATCACCCAGCTTTGCCGCGCGCTGCGTCATGCCCTGCGCGAACTCGGTGGGGAAGGTTTTCAGATGGTCAGGCGCGGCGCCCAGCGCGCGCAGGCCCGCAAAGGTGATACCGATGTTAAAACAGAACGGCGGCTTCACATCCCACAACAGGCCGCGGGTGATGGCAGGAACCGTGTCGCTGCCACCATCGGCGGCAACGCCAAGGAACCGGCGGGCTGCTGCGCGGTCGGTGACTTCAAGGATCAGATGGCGCACCAGATTGCGGCGATACCCCCGCAGGATGTTGCCCTGAATATCCGCGAGATCAAGTTTCGTATTCACCAGCCCTGTCCAAATTTTTGGCGCACCTGCGCGGCTGAAATTCCGGGATAGGCGCGATACCCGCCCCCCAGCGAAATATTGCGGTTCGCATGAAGCTGCAGAACAAATTCACGCGGTAGTGTGACCAGCTTATGCGGCGGCTCATTCGGTTGCAGACCTTTGGCTGCATCCTGCAATCCAAACAGGTCGGTGGGAAAATCAGCAGCCTGAAACAGGTCATGCGCGTGTACCCAGTCAATGAATTCCTCGACATTCCGCTCAGTCGGGATCAGGTGTTCGGCCCCCTCCACCAACGAGATCACATCGTTGAAGACACTGCCGATCGTAGTGATGAAGTCACGGATATAATTGCTGAAATCCCCGTCATAGACAGAAATCATGCAGATGTTGTTGTCGATCAGCAGAAACCGCGCAAAGTGGACCGTGCCGACATTGTCGAGCCCGGCAAAAATCTCATCAACGTTCTGTGCGATGGCCAGCGTCGCCCGGGCGCGGCCAGCGGGGGACGGGTCCTTGAGGGGCATGATCAGGTTCATCATGCGCTGCAGGTTCTCGCTGGGCTGGGGCGACGGGCGCGGACCGCCGGGCAGTTTCGGCTTTGGGTCGCGCCAGTTCCAATAGGGCACAACGATATAGCGGGACAAAAACCTGAACCACCCCCGGTCCGGCAGGCTGTTGACATAGCTGTTGAACCAGCTGTTCCGGCTTGTCATGATCTTAGCTCTCTGAAAATGGGCAGGGTGCGCCGCCGCGCCACGCGCTTGAGATTTTGTACGAGTCGATCCGCACCTTCAGCACCGGATCGTCCGATGCCGCGATACCATCGGTCAGCAGACCCGGATTGAAGCTGAGCTTTTCCGACAACCCGGTCTGATCCTCGGGCACGGCATTCAACGTCAGCGTTCCCATCATGATCCGTTTGCGGTGCGGCGGCCACGGGCGGGACGAATTGTTGAAATCATCCCCGATCTCACCAATCGTCATCATCAGTGAAAACCGGGCGGTTTCTTTGGCCAAACGCTTTTTCAGCTCGGCCCGCAGGTAGTCATCGACCGGCGGCTCTGCCGGATTGGTACTGAGAACGCCCGCGATGGGTTGCCAGGAAAACCGCACCCAGCGGCGCGTGCCATCTGCCCCGGTGACAACAAAGGTGTGAACCGCGTGATAGGCGGCACGTACATAGCTGGTTGGCGCGCCGATCTGGGCCGCCTGCAAGACACCCAACTGGGAATAGGCGTTGCTGTCGGCAAACGCGATGGCACCTGCGTCCGGGCTGATGGTTTCACCGGGGTAAGGATCGCGCGCAGGCAGGATCAGTTGCAGGTAGTTTGCAATTTTCCGCCAGGGGGATTCACCCTTGTACAATTTGGGTTCGGCCTCTTCGGCGAACTCCAGAAAGGTTTCGGGCGTCGGCGCAAAGAATTCAGGCAAGGTCATTGCGATCAGGTCTGTGTCGGTGCCGTCGGACAGATGAAAGCGTACTGCCATACCACGCACGTCCGACCAGCCATCATGCACCACCGCGCACCCCGATCCGTTCGAGAACCGCACGATCACGTCGGTTTTTTCCGCCTTGAAATGATCCGCGACACAAAAATTTTGGGCGATAGGAGAAGGTTTGAAAAAACCTGTCGCGCTGATGCCGATCGTGTGCACGGGTCGCAACGCCAGATCGCCATCAGGGCGCTGCAATACCTCAACCAGCTTCTCGGCAATGCCGGGATCGCTCATCCCTCTCTCCCCCTTTTCACAGCTGACGTTGATAACTTGTGAACTGCTTTGCGCAAACATTATGCTCTGCGCGTTCAAAGGCAACAAAACGCTTGGTGAGGGGCGGTTTGGCTGCCCCCTGTGGCGCTGCGGCTACCATTTGTTCAGCATATCCACGGCGTTTTCCCAATCCTGGCTTTGCTTGCTGGTCTGGAATGCGGCCTCCATCAGCCGATAGGATTCGGGTTTATGCGTCGCCAACCCAACAACTTTGGGAAGCGCAGGGTTCAAACGCACCAGCCTGTCCTTCAAAACCAGATGCGCCATCCAGTACTGATTTTCCGCCGAAGTGTTCAGCAACAGTTCAATCAACGCCCCCCTCGGGGCGTTCGAGGTAATGCCGAACCATTTCAACAACCCCCAATCGTCGGGATTCTTGATCATCTGTTCCGAGATATCGGTCGGCTGCTGGCCGGTGCCGATGGACAGGGCCTCGATATCCTCAAGCCCGTGCGCGCGATTTGCGGCAATGGCGACGTTGATCCCGTTCATCACAGGGTTGTTCGCAAAGGTTCCACCATCGGCAAAATACCCATAATCCGAGCCCCCGGCCTTGATCAGATGCGGTGGAAAATAAGACGGCGCGGCCGAGCTGGCCATTGCCACATCCAACAGCCGGACCGCGCTCATATCCAGCCAGTTTTCATGTTCAAGGTTCTGGTTGGTGAAGGTGAATGGCGCCCACCCGACCTTGTCGCTGCGATGCAGGCAAACCGTGTTGATGGCCAGAACAAGCTCCGGCGACAATGATCCGATGGTCCGATCCCCGACAAGCGATAGCCCGATTTCCTCAAGGCCCGATGCGCTATACTGCGAGGCCGTGATGCCAGGGCCGCCGCCCAGTTTGAACCGCTTCAGAACGTCATCAAGAGCACGGTCCAGAAGGGTGCGTTCGTTTTCCCGGAATATCTTGTCAGCGTCATCGCGGTAGTGCGCCGCCAGCTTGCCGACCAGTTGCCCCATATCCTTGCCCCGGGTCCGCCCATCTGCCAACGCGATGGCAGTCAGCCCGCCGGTTGACGTGCCTGCGAACCCATCCGCCTTGTCCAGAACCCCGGTTTCTTCGTGCAGGCTTTGCAGGGTCAAGCAAGTCAGATACCCCCTGATCCCCCCGCCGTCGCAGGAAACCAACTTGAAAACCATCCGATGCGCCTCGTTCTTTTTTGCTTTCAGCCGCCAGCGTGACCTTTAACCAGATCGGCACCAAGCGCCGTGTATTCTTCTGTGCCCCCATCATGAGGAAAACCGCCCATAGCGCAAGAACGCGTCGCCCCCTGCCCGAACAACGGATACGCCAGATCGGCCTAAACGGATGTCTGCCGTTCCCGGCCATGATGGCTGAACATCAGCTGGCTTCTCCGGACGTCCGAACGGAAATCCGCCGTCCGGCCATCCAATGCGCGGTAGAACCTTTGCAACCCAGGCTCGACATGTTCCGCAATAACCACGCAGTCCCGACATATCTGCCCAACCGTTGACTGAGGTTGCCGATCCCTGATTGCCGCGATCAAGGCCTCATGAGTAGCTTCGAGCTTTTGATAATTGGGGTCTTCAAGCAAGGTTCGGTTTCCGACCAGGACATAAACCGGCTCAGGATCGGACCGCCCCTTCAGATCAACAAATCCGGCCTCAAGCATGGCGAGGTCTTGACGCGTGGTGTCATACACCGAACTTGAGACGAGGATATCATATTCGACATGGCGGCAGCTTTGTTCGATCCGCGCCGCGACATTCACCACGTCGCCGATAACAGTATAATTGAACCGCCGCCGCGAACCGATATTGCCAACGCAGGCCTGACCGGTGGCACAACCAGTCGCCAGCGCGATGGGTGGACGGCCCCGCATCACGTCGGACGCGTTGAATTCAACCAACGCCTCGCGCATCAGCAACGCCGCCCGAGCGGCACGTCGCGGGTGATCTTCGACCGGCAGAGGCGCATTCCAAAACGCCATGACCGCGTCACCGATGAATTTGTCGATCGTGCCCCTTTCAAGCAGAATTTTGTCGCCAACCTGTGAGAACAGTTCATTCAGCAAAGTGACAAGATCGGTTGCTGAAACCGACTCGGACAACGGGGTGAACCCCCGGATGTCGGAAAACATGACGGTAATTTCCTGGGTTTCACCGCCAAGCTGCAACTGATGGCCCGAGACCTCCATCTCATCCAGAATTTCCGGCGCAACATAATGCGAAAATATCTGCCGGATCACGCGTTTTTCACGCTCGGTCGAAATGAACAGATAGCCCGCCAGCAGGCCGAAATTGGCCATGCCACCCAGCAAGGGAAACGTGACATCGAACAGCACCAGCTGGTTCTGAAAGGCAACCCAACTGACCCCCAGAACAACGGCTGCCGCGATCCCCCCCGCAACAAACGAGGCAACCGCGCCAAAGCTGGACATTACGACAATCACCACCACCCCAAGCAGGACAAATGACAGCAATTCCAGCGCCGCCGTCACATCCGACCGGCTCAGCATTTCGCCGGTCAGGATCTGTTCAAGAATTTGCGCGTGGATCGACACGCCGGGGACAGATTCGCCCAGCGCCGTCTGATGCATATCGAACAACCCGGGGGCTGAAGTTCCGATCAGAATGATCCGACCTTCGATTTCGGCGCGCAACACCGGGTCTTCCGACCCTTTCATGACGTCATCGGCAGACAGATAAAGTTCAGGGCGGTCCCGCCTGTACCTGACCCAAACCTCGCCATTCTCGGTGGTCGGCAGGCGGAAGCTGCCGATCTCAACCGCCAGCATGATGCCGGTCTCATCTGGTGTTCCTTCGGCCAGGATGACCGGCTCGCCCATGGCGATCCTCAGCGCTTCGATGCCAAGACTGGGAAGGGGGCCGTCCGGTCCACCCCATAGAACCGGAACACGGCGGACGATCCCAATCCCGCCCAGGGGCGAAACATTCACCCCGCCTATACCCGTCGCATCCCGCCCCAGCGGCGGCGCCGGCGGCGTCCAGTGTGGAACGGTGACCAGCCCAGCAGTCGGTGCTTCGCCGATTTCGATGATACCTGCCTTGGATGTGACATCCGGGCCGTCGTGGGTCAGCCGCGCCGCCGCGCCCATGACAACGGGCCATTTCGCGATTTCCGATCCGAACAATACGTCGTTGTCCAGGTTTTCGGCTTCGCGGCTGACCGACAACATTCCCGCAAGGGCCGGATCAGTCAAAAGCCGGGAGGGTGAGTATCGGTCAGGTTCGATAAACAGCATATCAAACGCGATGGCTGCCGCGCCATGTTCACCCAGTCTTTGAACCATCTGCGCCAGCAAGGTCCGGGGCCAGGGCCACTGCCCCCAGTTCGCCAGTGATCGTTCGTCAATATCAACAACCCGAACAGGAAGATCCGGGTTGTATTCCCGGGGTGAAATACGCTGAAGAATATCGAAATAGATCAGCCGCGACATCCGCACCGGATACGGATCCATCACCCGAATGAAACACCCAAAAAGGATCAAAGCCAGCCCGACAAGCTGAAAGGCCCGCCGCCGACCCGTTCTTTCTTTGGACTTCACGGTCACGTCAGCCTCCAGACGCGGTGGACAGTGTCCCAGTGACGCCTTGAATGTGGTTTGCGGCTACCGCACAGGCATTTGCCACGCGGCACCGCCCGTTTCGGTCTCAGCCACTGTTGCCGCCATTGCCGCCGGGGCTGCCACTGCCGACCCCATCGCCAGAAGTGCCACCGCCGCCCCCGATCGTGCCACCGTTACCGTTGCTTTCGCCAACAATGCCACCGCCGCCACCGCCAATGCTGCCCCCTTGGCCATTCCCGCTGTTACCGTCGCTGTTGATATTGCCGCCGTTACCGTTTCCGCTCGGGGTGCCGCCGCCGATGCTGCCGCCGTTGCCGCTCCCGACACTGCTGCTCTCGACGCTGCCGCTGTCATCGCTTTCTGTCTCAGAGGGTCCGCTTTGGGCGGCGGAATTCACTTCCGAGCGCTGCGACCGCTCACCCTGACGCTCGGGCGCGTCCGATTTCACCGGCAGCAAAGGCAAGGATTCCGCAGCGCATCCTCCGAAATCCACCTGCAGCGGCGCCAACAGTTTTTCCTGAGATTGAACAAATGGGAACCCGGCTTTCAGTGCCTTTTCGTACTGCTCTTGATCCGCAGGACGCCCAACACCGCCACCTTGCGTCGTGGCGAACAGATTGCATTGACGTCCTGTCGACCGGCAGCTTCCGGTTAGGCTGCACATCTCGACCTTGCCTTCCAGAACCAGCATCGCACTTTGGGTGCCAGACACCACCCACATATCAAAGGTGGTACCGCGCACGGCCATGGTCGCTGTGGGCGTCTTGATGGAATAGGCCCGTTTTTTGCTTTTGCCGGAAATGAACCGAAAGCTGCCGCCCAGGGCTTGAACCGCAAAGCTCTTGGCCTTTCGATTGCCCCGCAACATCGTCACGTCCAGCACCATTCGCGCGTTCGGTCCAATCGCAATTTTGGTTTCATCCACGAACACCAATTGGACAATCCCTTTGCCGTCGGTGGAAATTGAATCCCCGGACGCGACCCCCATGCCCTTGCGCAGAGGCTGTGATTTCCCCGAGCGGGTAAGTTCTGCACCTTGTTGAACACCTATGACCGTACCGATTTCGGCCAGAACCTTTGGCGGCAAAATCAAAACGTAACACGAAACAATAAACACTTTTAACCAGGCCAAACTCTTATCCCTTCCCCCAAAAGGTAGATGCTGAGCGCTATGCACTCCCTGCCCGGTCGGTGCCTCACGAATTCCGTTTTTTGAATTAACTGCAATAAAATCTAGACAAATATGCATTAAACCTTGTGCGTTTGGCAAGTTTTCTGTGCGAAACGCAGGGAAACCGCCGTGAACTTCTGGTTATTTTGCAGCGTTTCGCTGCCTGATACGCGCGCCACACGGTTCGGTCAGAGAAAAATGTAAAACGAGTGGAAAATCGTCTTGTATCTGGGCGACGGGCAAGGATATACCGGCCAACGGAGACGTGGCCGAGTGGTCGAAGGCGCTCCCCTGCTAAGGGAGTAGGCCCGGAAGGGTCTCGAGGGTTCGAATCCCTTCGTCTCCGCCATTTCACTATTTGCGGTACTGATCGCGCTCGCGAAAAGCGATTTGCTCTTTGAAAGAGCTCGGTAGATCCTGCGCAATTGATGCTACATCAAAATAAAGCTGTCATTCGTCACGAACGCTTTCGAGAATGGGTATCGATGATCAATAATCCTTTGGTTGCAGTATTGCACCCAAGCAAGGATTCGAGACGCAAGAACGACCGTCATTGATTAGGCGTATGGCCTGATGTCAATATTCGCCACAAATCTATGAAGGCAATCAATCAATTGTATTGCCATTGAACCCGATCCGGAATCGTGCACCTGTCGGGTATGGCTCAAGTTTTATGCAACCGTCTAGTGCTTCGACGATAGCTTTCACAATGTTCAGCCCCATCCCAGTGCCACCTAGGTCTCGGCGGGTGGTGAAGAACGGAGTCAAGACTCTGTCGCGATTACCGTCACTGATCCCCTTGCCGTTGTCCGTAATCGTTAGGTGCGTTCCGGAAGAATCCGACGAGACTTCCAGAGTTACATCGTCGGCTCCATGCTGCTGAGCGTTCTCCAACAAATGTGTCAGGACGATCTTCAGCGTGTCCTGATGTGCCGGCAGGGGGACTTCGTTGTTCAGAATATTGATCACCAATGAGTGGAACTTCATCCGTATGTCATCCTCGATTTGGGTCAGGCTGCATGTGCCCTCGATGGCGTTCTGTTCGGCCAGGCTGAAGGCCCGCATACTGGCTAGTAGGTCTTCCATACGGGCGGTGTCTCGGTCGATATTGTCCAGAAACCGGCTCCTCTGCACCGATGTCATCTCAGCATCACGCAATAGCTCAACGGCCCCCTTCACCCCGGTGAGCGGAGATCTTAATTCATGGGTCACATGGGCCGTATAGCTCTTCAGGGCGTCCTGCTGGCTCTGGAGCCGTCCTGTGAGGGATTGGAAACTACGGCTGAGGTTTTCGATTTCTCTGGTGCCATAATGATTCAGGGGCTCCCACCGTTTGCCGTTCCCGGTGGTCCGGGTGCGATGGATAAGTGTCTGGATCGGGCGGGTAATGAAGCGCCAGAAGATGAAGCCGATCAGACCCGTCGAGACTATGATGAACAGCCCTGCCTTGGCCAGGTTGAATCGTTCGCCGTAGAAGAACCGGAAGATATGGTTCGGGGTGCGACTGATATAAACCGCCCCGATGATGTCGCTGTCTATGACGACAGGCATCGCGGTGAAGACCCTGACCCTGGTGCCACGGCTGAAGGCATAGAGGACCGGTTCAGGGGTTTCACGGATGCGTTCTCGGGCGACAGAGGCGATTTCACCCTGAAGTGCTCTAGCAACCTCGTCCACATGAAGCAGGGAAAGGCCGACTTCGGCACTCCCCCCGATGACATTCCCATTTGGATCAAGCAGCCGGTATCCGGCCAGCGTGTTTACTTGGGATGCCGCCGCGATGCGGGACAGTTCGGGACCTATCTCAAGATAAATGACGTCGGGATTTTTGGTAATGGGAACAGCGTCCGGGCGTGGCGGAAGGATCGCCTCGGATTGCATCGACAAAGAGGGAAAGACCGGAGTGTAATCCTGTTGCTTATCCGCGTTGGTAGCGTCCCGACTGGTTTCAGCCCGATAGAGTTCAGCATAGACTGCCGCCATTACCGACGCCTGCGTCAGCAGGCTTTCCTCAGTCTGCTGGACAAGCTGGTTGGCATAAAACTTGAACAGAAACAGCCCAGCGAAAGGCAGGCACAGGACCAACCCCAGCACCAGCAGCACGACGGCCCAGAGGCGAGGACGCCATTTTCCTGTCAAGCTGTCTGGCACGATCCCATCCTCAACCCTACGCCGTGGACCGTCACAATGCTTTCCGCACAACCCGCCCGGGCCAGCTTGCCCCGGATGTTACGGATGTGGCTGTCGATGGTGCGATCCGAGACGTGGATGTTGTGGCCGTAGATAGCATCAACAAGGCGTTGCCGGGACATGACGTTGACCGGTTTTGACATCAGGGCCTCAAGTAAAGAGAACTCGGAGGCGGTCAGAGAAACCTCTTGCCCCGCCACCAAGCAAAGATGCCGGTCAGGGTCGATCCTGAGATCACCATGGGATAAGGCAGGGTCTGAAGGCACGGCATTTGTCTGGGTTCGTTTCAGGATCGCTTTGATCCGGGCGACCAGTTCACGGGGCGAGAACGGCTTGGTCACGTAGTCGTCCCCGCCGATCTCCAACCCTACGACTCGGTCGATCTCCTCATCCCGGGCGGTGAGGAACAGAATGGGTAGGTCCGAGGTCTTGCGCAGTTCCCGGCAGACCTCCAACCCATCCATCTCGGGCAGTCCGATATCCAGCACCATGAGGTCGGGTTTGCCGGTGCGGGTTTGCTCCAGAGCGGCCAGACCATGCTTGGCAAAGACAGCGGTGAACCCGGACTTCTCCACAGCAAATCCGATCACCTCACGGATATTCGGATCGTCGTCAACGATGAGAATTTGGCCGGACATCAATCACCTGCTCCTAGAATTCCCCGGCAAGATAGACCTGAAGCCGCCATTCGCGAAAGCCCCAATCCCGCCAGTCGTCGATGGGGGTATGCAAGGGCATCTCACGCCCATATCCCGAGCACATGGTCTTCCCGGTCGTCCTGTCATGCTCAAGGATCAATGGCAACGCTTGTTCACCCAGTCCACAGAGATAGCGGGTATCGAGCCGACCGATAGTGTTTGAGTGGTGCAGATTGTAGTCGGCGATCACCCAGGCAAAGTTGACAAAACTGCACAGATAAAGCGTGCTCATCAATACGGCCAGATTTGACCTCACCAGCCATCCGACACTGTATGCCTTGGTGATCTGAACGATGATCAGGACCAGCCCCACAAACACCAACCCCATCCAGACGAAGGCCGCGACCCGCAAGTAGGTGAGGGTGTAGGCTTCAACATAGAGGCTAAGCCGAAACGTTGCCGTGATGACCAGAAACAGGTTCTGACCTAGCCACAGGAACAACAGGTTCTTCAAAAACCGGCTTTCGCCGATCATCCTGTGCGTGGTGACGGCAAACACGCCGGCCAGAAGCGCGGTGGCCACCAACGGATAGGCCCCACGATAGGCGTAACGGGCAAAGGTCACGCCCTCTGGAAGTGACATACCACCGATCAGCACGCCGATATCCATGGCGGTTTGGACAAAAAAGAGGATGTTGAACAGGACGAGGGAGTTGCGAACGGATTCGGCGCTCACCAACGACGCCAGCCAGGGCATCCGAAGTGACTTGAATTTGGGCGTATTGGCAACTGGACCGAGCCAAGATTCGCTTAGGTTCAGGTAGGGCCAGATAACCGACGCCACGACCAACCAAAAGGAAACCCGAAGCATCTGCTTGGCCGTCAGGAATTCCAATCTTGCGAGCCGATCCAGGAACCGCTCCAGGATCGGATTGGCCGAGGTCAGCAAGAACAAGAACACCAGCCCGATCCCTAACGGGAGGATCAACGCCCTCAGTTGATGCTTCCATCCCGCCGCGCTCTGGGCCCCCCTCACCTCCTCGACCAAGCCGATGGGCAGCAAAACGGCTCCGACGGTTGATATCCGGATCATGGCCCATAGGGCTTGCCACCATTCGACAATCCGCCCGTAACTCACCCAAACGACCAGGACGACAATCCCGATTCCGGTGAACATAAGCGACAGCGGTTGAATCTGTTCGACAACGGGTAAGTTGCAGATGAGTTCACATCCCAATGCGATCACCCATTCGCGATGTGTCACCCCGCCGGACCTCATGGCCAAGATTGCGGCAGACAGAACCAGAGCAAACAAGGCAATAGACAGTCCAGGGCTGTGACCCCAAAACAGCCAGTCGGCCAGCAGAACCAGGACGAGCAATACTGGGATGGTCACGGGGTGACGAAGAGCAGTGGTCTTCTGCGGCGTTTCCTCCTGCTTGCCGGTGTCACCGCGTGCGTCAGCAACACTGCATGCAAGCCACCAGCCATCCAGCCGAATACAGTCTGGCACACCATTGATCACAAATTGTCCGCTCATCTTTCCCTCTTTCGAAAATCAGGTTTCTTACGAAAGATTATGGGGAGCCGGTGTGAATTTCGCCGTGGTGGTTTGTGTAGGCGTCGAGGCTCTTTTGCGCAGAATTCGTGCAGGAGAATTCTAATCCGGCACAATCCAAGTATGTTGCCATGAGGTGCCGGCAACGCGATGATACCGCCATATATTCGAATCCCTATTGGCGTTTCGTACCATCGGATCAGAATCCTCATTAGAAAATGCCAGATCGCTACAATCTTTTGCTACTGTATCTGCTCCTTATTCGTGTAGATTGCTGATCTAATGTTGTTAATTTTCGGTCGGTTAACCTCAATCGCCCTCGCAGAAACCGTCATTTACTGGTTATGAATCCTGACCCTAATCACCCGGAACTGTAATTCGTATCATTGTCTGAACTGAGCTTCAGGAGGTGATGCGATGGTAGGACGGGTGGCGGATGCGGTGGTGCTGAGCGATGAAGAGCGCCCCGGTCGCCCGCGCACGGTGTCGGATGAACAGGTGGCCGAGGTGATCGAGCGCACGCTGAACACCACGCCAAAGGACGCGACCCACTGGTCGATCCGCTCGATGGCTGCCGCGACGGGGCTGTCTCACACAACAATTCGGCGGATTTGGAACGCATTCGGGCTACAGCCACACCGCAGCGAGACCTTCAAACTCTCAACCGATCCGCTGTTCGTGGACAAGGTGCAGCATATTGTCGGGCTGCACCTGTCGCCGCCGAACCGGGCTATCGTGTTGCGCGTAGACGAGAAATCCCAGATTAAAGCGCTGGATCGCGAACAGCCGGCCCTGCCCCTCTCGGCAGATTGCTTTGCAATCGCCTGCCGGCAATGCATCGCGCCCGGCGTGGCTGAGCGGCGAACTCACACGTACATCCGTCACGGCATCACATCGCTTTTCGCCGCGCTGGATATCGCCACCGGTGCCGTCACCGGCAAGTGTTACAAACGCCATCGCGCGACCGAGTTTCTGGACGTTCTCAAAAAGATCGACCGGCACGTGCCCGCAGGCCCCGACGTGCATATCGTCATGGACAATTATGCCACCCACAAGACGTCGAGGGTCAAGGCTTGGCTGGCGCGCCGCCCGCATTGGCATGTCCACTTCACGCCTACGTCAGCGTCACGGATCAACCAAGTGGAACGCTGGTTCACCGAATTGACCCGCAAGCAGCTACAGCGTGGCCTGCACCGATCAACCGTAGAGTTGGAGGCCGACATTGTGGCATTCATCGAGGTCCACAACGAGAACCCAACGCCGTACAAGTGGGTCAAATCCGCAGACAAAACCCTCGCATCCGTCAAACGGTTCTGCCAGCGAACTCAGCAAACCTTATGCGGCAAACTTTAGATTCAGGTGACTAGGTTGTGAGGAACGTGTAAAGGCGCATTGCGTTTTTAGGCAGGCTGACATTCTGCTTCCGGCACAGGTGATAGGAATTCTTGGGCCTCAAGCTCAGATCGCCAATTCTGACCAACGCGCCGCTGTTAAGCTCTTCTTCCATCAATGAGGTGTTCACCAGTGCGACACCGTCGCCTGCCAGCGCTTTGCCAACCGATTGGACGTAGCTGTTGCAGTGCGCCATCGGCCAATTGCTGGTGTCCGGCAGGTCAAGCCGCCTGAGCCAGGTTTGCCAGTTGATCCAGTCCGGGGCCAGATTTGCAAACTCAAGCAGGGGGAGTGCCCGGCCGAATTGCTGTTGCCGGGTAAACATTCCTGATTGTTCTGCCTGCCTGGCAATCTCGGGTGAGGCGGCAGGAACCATTTCGACATTCAGCAGGCTGACGCAATCCCATCCGGGGATGTCCCCGTTGCAATAGACGATCGCCAGGTCTTGCGAGTCCGCCAGCAACTCGGATGTTGATTCTGTCGTCAGGATGTTGACGTCGCAGGCTGCGTCGCTGAACGAGAATGTCCTCAGTCGTTTTTGAAGCCAGAACATCGACAAAGCGGTATTGGCCGCGATCCGAATGGCGGGCTGTTCCGGCACTTTGACCTTGTGAATCGCGCGATCAAGAAACTCCAGCGCAATCTCTACGTCGGATGCCAGATCACGACCCGCTTCGGTAAGCTCAAGCTTGCGTCCCTCGCGCGAAAAAAGCGGGGCGCCAAGCCAGTCTTCCAGCCTGTGGATCCGCTTGCTGACCGCTGCCTGAGTCACAAAAAGCTCTTCGGCAGCAAGCGTCAGGCTTTCGTTGCCTGCCGCTGCGTGAAAGAACAACAGGCTGTCCAGCGGAGGAAGATTCTTGCGATAGCTTTTCATTACTTGTGGTTATGGATTACTCGGACATTTTTCAACGTTTTTTGCGGCGGCACTGTCTAATAAATCTGTGGCTCTCGGAAGCGTCACAGCGACCTGATGTCGAAATTCAAGGCAATCGGGATACGCCGATCCGCTGCCAGTGCGATGATGATCAACCAGGAATGCTTGTATGGATCTGACCAGTTACATCAACGACGCACGGCTGGGTCTGAATCAGTTGCCGCAAGTCGACGAGGCCAAGATGCGAATGGAACGGCTGGACCGGCTTCAGCAGCAGCTGGCCGCGAATGATCTGGGCGGTATCCTGCTGTATGATCCCATAAACATTCGTTATGCGACCGACTGCCGAAACATGCAGATCTGGACGATGCATAATGCGGCCAGATATTGCCTTGTGCCCACCCAGGGCAAGGCCATCATGTTTGATTTTGTAAACTGCGGCCACCTGTCAAAAGGGTTGGATACGATTGCCGAGTCGCGCCCAGGAACCCTGTGGTACCACCACACGGCTGGCGACAAACGACCCGATCTGATCGAGGCATGGGCGGACGAACTGGCCGATGTCATCGCCGAACACTGTGGCAATTCCCGCATCGCCATCGACAAGCTTGAGCCCGGCGGGCGGACCGCGCTGACCGAACGGCAGATCACAACCGTCTTTGGTCAGGACATCATCGAACGGGCGCGCAGTGTCAAAACCTCTGAGGAACTCAAGGCACAGAAACACTCGGCGCTGGTGTGCATGACGGCGCTGCGGGCCATGCGCGACATGACCGTGCCCGGCGCGACCGAGAATGACCTTTGGGCGGTTCTGGCGTCGATGAATTCGAACCTTGGCGGCGATTACATCGAAACCAAACTGGTCGTGGCGGGCAGCAACACCAACCCGTGGTATACCGAGGCGAGCAACAAGGCGCTGCAACCCGGTGAGTTTCTGGCGATTGACACCGATATGATCGGGCCGTTCGGTTACAACACCGACATCTCGCGCACCTGGCTGTGTCAGCCTGCCAAACCAACGCCCGAGCAAAAGACGCTGTATCAGACATCTTATGATCAGGTGCATACAAACATGTCGTTGATCAAGGCGGGTGTCTCTCTGCGCGAGTTTGCCGAGAAGGCGTGGAAAATGCCCGATAAATATCAGGATCTTGATTGCCGCGTATTGGTTCACGGAACCGGCATGTGCAACGAGTACCCACAAGTACCACCACTCGCGTTCTGGGAGCGCACCGGCTATGACGGCGTGTTTGAGGAGAACATGACCCTGTCCATCGAAAGTTACATCGGTGAAGTCGGGCGCTCCCATGGTGTGAAGCTGGAGCAAATGGTGCGGGTCACCGAGACGGGATGCGAAATCATCGCTGATTTTCCGTTTGAAAAAGAGCTTCTGAACTGACGCGGCACGCCATCGAAATTCATCGGATTGCACTGCATCCGGGGATGACTGCTGGCCTGTCGGTTGTGTTTTGCCGGTTCAAAGTATCGCGTCAGGCAAGGGGATCTGACGGGCCGGCCTGAGAAAGCAAAATTGTGATTGGGCATTCCATCCAAATGCCATCACGCGGGACGTATCATGGTTGAACAAAGCACGCTGACATCTCTGAAGATTGACACCAACATGCTGCCCGAAAAGCAGCAATATGCGTTCTTTCGCGAACAGCTGTTTGAATCCGCAGGTATCGAGGTCGAACGCAAAGGCCCTTCTGACAAGCCGTTCAGGTTCATCGCCGAATACAACAGGACCGCGGCCCTGACGCTGTATCGGTATCAAAGCATAACGCCCTGTTTTCTGAAACGTTCCGAGCGGGGCATGGTACGCGCCGAGATGAATGCCTTTGGCGTTCATTACCGGTTCAAGGGCAATGATCTGGCGACGCATTTGACCGATGGAAAAACGCTGACCAAATCAGGTGATTTACGGTCATTGGATACCGAGCGCCCGTTTTTCTATCAGCACGAAGGCGTCGTTGTTTATACGCTTAATCTGCACCGTCCCAAGCTGGTGAACGAAATTCCCGGTCTCTCGCAACTGCACAACATGGTCCTGAGCGACAGCCCGGTTACCAGAATTCTGAAGACCGCAATCAGAGACGTGTTTTCCGAGCTGCAAAACGCAGATGATGGTGAGGTCGGAACGCTATCGGACATGCTGCACAAACTTGCCGTGGATGCTATCAGGCACCAATGGATACAGGAACTGGAAAGCCGCGAAATCCGCAGCGAAACAGTTCTGTGCACTATCGTTGACTACATTCACCGGAACTTTCATTTTCGCGATTTGTCGCCAGAGATGATCGCGAAGGAACTTGGGATTTCCCGATCCAAACTTTTCCAGGTTTGCCAGCAGGTTGACACACCACAAAGACTTATCCGTTTGATAAGGCTTGAAAAAGCCGCCGGTTTTTTCCGGTCCGAGGCTGAATGCAACGTGGGCGATGTCGCCTATCGAACCGGGTTTTCCAGCCGACCGGCCCTGTCGCGGGCCTTTGCCGAACACTATGGCGTGTCTCCCAGCGAATATCGTGAGGGGTTGCGTGTCAAAGCATCCAGCCCCCGTGCCGCGCAGGGGTCGATGGAAACGGTCTGGGAAACGCTGCGGGCCTCGGTCAAGGCTGCCGCATTGGGGTGACCCCCCTGTGAAGCCTTCTGTTCTGGTGGAAATGTTAAGCGTTTCAACCTGCGGTACAAACGTTCACCAATCCGTGTCGATAACGATCTGAGTGACGGTAGGAATTGCGGAAATCCGCGCTGCCGACTGGCGCGTTTCCACCGTTTCTCTCGGGTCTGTTGGTGCCGGTTTTCACGCTTCGACCCTGGTTGCGGTGGCCGTGAAAACTATCAGAAAACCCCCAACCACGCGCCGATTTCTGCGCGGGAAATCTCAGGCTGAAACCAACGCGTATTTCATAGCGAGCCGAGACTGATTCCTTTGGCCGCAACCCTTGTGCAATGGGTGATTTCAAAGACCTCAGCGACCAGCGCACTCAGTCCAAAAGGGGTATCACAGCGTCCAATTGCGGGTGTTTCGTGGGCCGATCTGTTGCAATGATTCCTGCGTTCGTCGAACTGAAATCAAAAGAGTATGAGGTTTCAGATGGTGCGCGGCAGTTCATTAAAATGGCTCGGCGAAAATACGCTCTGCGATCCGAAAGACACGCGCGTGTCTGGATGGTTGCGACAAGGTCAATTCAAGCGTGTCACCGGGTCTGACCTCTTTTTGCGGGGGGCGAAATGAGTGATGCGACCACGGTAGATGAACCGCTGGATAAGGCGGTTGAAACAGGCGGGTCTGACGGCGCGAACAAGACCGATTATTCGGTTTCCGCCGGATTTGCAGCGCGCCTGTCCGGGCTTGGACTGTCCATCGCGTTTTCGTCCTATCAGTCGGGCTTGCTGTACATGGTCGGCGTTAAGCCGGACGGCGGGGTCAATATCCACCAGATGGCCTTTCCGCGCCCCATGGGCCTGCATCGGCATGGGGCACATGGGCTGTCGCTGGCGGCAGATGATCAAATCCTGCACATGCAGAACGTGCTGGACCCGCAGGAACGTGTGAACACTCTGTTCGATGCCGCCTTTATGCCCCGGCAAAGCGATTTTACCGGCCAGTTGGATCTGCACGATCTGGGCATTGATCAAAGTGGCAGCGCGGTTTTTGTCAACACGCGCTACAACTGCCTGGCCACGCCCGACCCGCGCCACAGCTTTGCCGAGGTCTGGCGGCCACCGTTTATCTCGGCCTTGGTGGACGAGGACCGCTGCCATCTGAACGGCTTGGCTATGCAGGATGGGCAGCCACGCTATGTCACCGCTGTCAGCCGGTCGGACACGATCGACGGCTGGCGCGACCGACGCGCCGATGGTGGGATCGTTATCGACGTCAGAACGAATGACATCGTGTGCGACGGGTTGTCGATGCCGCATTCACCGCGTCTGCATGATGGCAAGCTCTGGCTGCTGAATTCTGGCCGCGGAGAATTGGGCACAGTCGTGTTCGACGGCGACGGCAAAGGACATTTTGAGCCGCAGGTCTTTTGCCCTGGGTTTGCGCGGGGTCTGTCCCTGCACGGGCGCTATGCCTTCGTTGGTCTGTCAAAGCCGCGCTACAAACGGTTCGAGGGCCTGGCGCTGGATGCGCGGCTGGCTGAGGCCGACAGCGCGCCCTGGTGCGGCGTTCAGATCATCGACCTTGAAACCAGGACCTGTGTCGACTGGTTCAGGATCGATGGGGCCATTTCAGAACTTTACGATCTTGAGCTTTTGCACGGCCATCTTTGCCCGATGGCGGCAGCGCCGGGCACGCCCGAGGCGGCAACCCTGATCACCATGCCGAAACCGGCGTGACGTCAGCACAAAAATAAAAACAACACATTTGGGACGGATATCATGATTCCATCAGAGCATAGCGCGGTCCAACCGCACCATCAGGCCATCCTGCTTCGCGGCGGACGGATGACGAAATTCAAAGGTCAGGTCGCCAGCTTTGCCCCGTCGCTTGGCCGGGTGCTCTCGGGGGCCTCTGCGGCCGCTCTTGGCACGGCAATCACGTTGGGCGGCGGCACTGCGACCGCAGGCAGCTGTGCTGGTCCAAACTTTAGCACCATCGTGTGCTCTGGCCCCGCTGATCCGACGACGGATATCAGTGTGGGAATCATCAGTGGCGGGCCTGTCAATGTAGTTACAGAGCCCGGCTTTGGAATCGAACCATTCAACGCTGCTAACGCAATCGATATCTTCAGCAACACCGAACTAACCTTCACCGACACAAACCAATCTTCAATCACTGGCATTTCCGACGGGCTTCGTGCCGTGGTTTACTATGGTGGCGATCTGTCCGTGACCACAACCGGGGCCGTCAGCGGCGGCAATTTTGGCATCTACGCGCGCAACTACGGCGCTTTGTCGACCAGCGGTGACATGACCATTTCGGCAGCAGATGTCACCTCGGGTCGCTCTGATGGAATCTTTGCCCGCAACAACGGAGCCGATCTGACAATCACCACATCCGGAGTGATCTCTGGTGCCAGACGCGGCATTGAAGCGCAAAATTCCGGCACGGGTGCGCTCTCCATTTCGACGGCGAATGTCAACGGAGCCGGAGGAGTGGGCATCGCGGCCACCAACAGCGGCACGGATCTGTCGATCAACACACTTGGCGGAACGGTGACCGCAGCGAGCGATGCGATCACTGCGCTCAACGATGGCACAGGTACCCTTACGGTTTCGACGGCAAACGTAACCTCGACCGGACCCAATGGAATATTCGCCGACAACCGGACCGGCACCAACCTTTCGGTTACATCCACCGGATTGGTCAGCGGCAGCACAAACGGAATTTACACGCTCAATCGCGGCAGTGGCGCGCTTACGATTTCTGCTGAAAACACCTCTGCCGGCGTTGGATCGGGGATTTATGCCCGCAATGAGGGTACGGACCTGTCGATCACCTCATCCGGTGTGGCCAATGGCGGGTCTCGTGGCATCTATGCGCGCAACTATGGTTCTGGAGAGCTGGCAATCTCGGCGGCGAATGTCGCGGCAAGCACTGGAACAGGGATACTTGCCAACAACGCCGCCAGTGGTACGGATCTGTCGATTACCTCGACAGGTCAGATCACCGGAGCCACCAATGGTATTCGCGCAGACAACAACGGTAGCGGCGCGCTGAGCCTGTCGGTGGCTGGCGTTACCGGCACAACCAGCGCGGCAATTGATGCCCGAAACCGTGGCACCGACCTGTCGATCACCGCCACAGGGATTGTCAGCGGCACGGCGGGTATCAGCGCCCGCCATTATGGCAGCGGGGCGTTGACGATCTCAACGTCCGAGATGATGGGAACATCCGCCAACGGGATTAACGCGCTGAACGATGCCGGAACCACCCTGTCCATCACCTCCACGGGCGCGGTCACCGGCACACGGGGCATCAATGCTCTGAACCGAGGCACCGGCGCGTTGACGATTTCGACCGCTGAAGTGGCCGGAACAACTTACGAAGGTATCTTTGCGCGAAACACCCAATCAGAGTTGTCGATAACAGCCACCGGCGCGGTTCGCGGCGGAACCCGTGGGATCGACGCCCGCAACTACGGCACCGGCGCATTGTCCGTCACTGCCACCGATGTCGATGGCGGCACGAGCCATGGTGTCTTTGCACGCCATACCGTTGGCACAGACGTTACAATCATGACGACCGGGACCGTTTCGGGGGGCGACTCGGGTATCCTTGCCCAAAGCACCGGCAGCGGTGCGCTAACGATCTCGGCGGCAGATGTTCGGGGCGGAGGCAGATCAGATGGTATTTCCGCACTCAGCACAGGTACGGATCTGTCCATTACTGCGGCGGGGTCAGTCATCAGCGGCGCGCGCGGGATCGCCGCGCTGAGCAATGGCAGCGGCGCGCTGATGATTTCTGCGGCGGATGTCACCGGCCTTACCTCTGAGGGGATATTGGCCAGCAACAGCAGCAGCGGCACGAATTTGTCTGTCACCGCCACTGGCCCGGTATCGGGGGGCACCAGAGGTATAGATGCCAACAACGCCGGGACTGGTGCGCTGACAATTTCAGCGGCAGCCGTCACAGGAAACGATGGTCACGGGATTTCCGCCGTCAATCAGAGCACCGGTACTGATCTGTCGATCACGACGACCAGTGCCGTCGCGGGGGGGGACACGGGGAATGCTTCGGGTATTTATGCGAGGAACTATGGCAGCGGGTCCTTGGATGTATCGGTCACAGACGTCACCGGCACCAACAGCCGAGGGATCAATGTGTTCAACGAGGGAACAGGTCTTTCGGTAACGGCATCTGGCACCGTGAGAGGTGTCGATCATGCGATCTATGCCGGCAATCGCGGAACCGGGGGGTTGATCATTGATGTGCAGGATGCAATCAGCACAGGTGATGGATACGGTATCAGTGCCCGTAACCAAGGTGCGGGCGCGCTGGTGATTTCAGCGGCCAACGTCACGGGCAGCGGCAATGATTCCGGTCTTACTGCAACCAACGACGGCACCGATCTGTCAATCACGACGACCGGAACGGTAACCGGCAATTGGCGCGGGATTTCCGCAACCAATAATGGCTCAGGTGACCTGGCCCTTTCTGTCGTTGATGTGACCGCAACCCGCCTTAACGGGCTTAACCTGACCAACCGTGGGGCAAACCTTTCGATTACCTCTACCGGCACGATCAGCGCGATTACCAAAGGTATCGAAGCCCGGAACGAGGGATCTGGCGCGCTGACGGTTAATGCCGTCAACGTCACCGGGACGAATGAAGAGGGGATTTATCTGCGCAATAACGCCACCGGCACGGACTTGTCGGTCACAACCACCGGACCGGTCAGCGGGGCAACGCGCGGGATCGATGTGCGCAATGCAGGAACCGGTGCTTTGACGATTGCGGCGGCGGATGTGACCGGAACCACCGGATTTGGCATCGACGCCCGCAACAGCGCCAATGGCACCGATCTGGCGATCACGACCACGGGTACAGCCAGTGGCGTCAGTGGGATCTTCGCAGACAACGATGGCAGCGGTGACATGACGATCACAGCGGCGGATGTCACCGGAACCGTCGGCACCGGGTTCGTGGCCTTCAACGCAGGCACCAACCAATCCATCACAAGCACCGGTCTGATCAGTGGCGTCACGGATGGTCTGCGTGCCGACAATACCGGCGCCGGATCGCAGACGATTTCGGTCACGAATGTAACCGGAACCAATACGAATGGCATCAGGGCCGAGAGCTTCGGAACGGACCAGACGATCACCACCACCGGTACTGTTGTAGGTGCCACAGGTATTCTTGCCCGTAACAGGGGCAGCGGTGCGCTGACGCTTACGACCGCAAATGTCACCGGGACCGGTGACACAGGAATCGTGGCGCGCAATGCTGGGACTGACCTTTCGATAAACACGGTCGGTGGGCATATCACGGGGGCGAGCAGCGGGATTAACGCAAGAAACTCCGGCACAGGTGCACTGATGATTGACGCACGAAATGTCACCGGCAACGGAGGCAACGGCATAAGCGCAAGAAATGACTACAGTGGAACGTATCTGTCAGTTACAACCACCGGGATGATTCATGGTGACACCAGCGGAATTCTTGCGGTACAGCGAGGCACCGGTTCCCTCACGATTTCTGCGGCGGACGCCATCGGTGCTGACGGTGCGGGGATCGCTGCAAGAAACGAAACCGGCACTGATGTATCCATCACAGCCACCGGGACCGTCAGTGGGACGTACGACGGTATCCATGCTGAATCCTATGGTAGCGACACAATATCGGTCTCTGTGTCGGGCGCGGTAACAGGCGATTACGGATCTGGCATCTTAACGCAAACCGATGCGGGCGGGCTGAGTGTGATCAACCTCAACAACGGCGCGTCGGTTTCATCGGTATCCGGTGAGGCCATCACCAACAACGAAGGCAACAGTCAGGTCAATCTGGCGGCGGGGTCCACGGTTGCTGGCGCGGTTCGGCTGAATGACGGTGACGATGCCCTGACCGTGAACGGCGGCGCAGATATCAGCGGTGCAACTCTGCTTGACGGTGGCGCAGGTGCGCAGGATGCGCTGACCTTCTCAGCCTTCAGCGGTGCCGTGGATGGAACACGTTTTACCAATTGGGAGAGAACTGTCGCCGACAATGGCAGCGCGCTGACCATCACCGACACCGCGGCAGGTTTTGGTTCGCTGACGGCACTGAACGGTTCCACCGTTGCTGCCGAGGATGCAAACCTGGCTTTGGGTGGTGCGTTGCAGATTGACGCGACCAGCAGCTTTAGGGCCGGATTTGGTGGCGCGGGCGCGGTCAGCATTGCTGGCGATACGCTTAGTAATGGCCGCATCAACCTAGCTGATGGTCAGAGCGGTGACCGCTTGACCCTTGGTGGCAATCTCGCGGGGGCAGGCACTGTTGCGCTTGATGTGAACTTTGCAACCGGCACCAATGACCAGATCGTGGTGACCGGTGACAGCGCGGGCGCACAACAAGGCTTGCAGGTCGAAAAGGCTGGAAACGGCAGCGGCAATCTGCAGACCTTTGCCCTGGCCACTGTCTCAGGTGCCAGCACAGCCAGTGATTTTCGGCTGGTGAATGGTGATTTTGTCACGAAGAACGGTCAGGACGCCATCAATGACGGCTCTGTCGCTTTTGTTCTGAACTACGATGCTGCGACCGGAGGTTTCAATCTGTCCCCGTTCAACGCATCGGGTGAGGTGAACACCAACCCCAACAGGGCTTTCCTTGCTGCAACCGTTCAACAGTTCAGCGACCATATCGCATTGGGCGGGGCGCTGCGCCGGTTGTCGGGTCGTACAGCTTCGTCTGATGCCAACACTGTCAGCCGATCCCTGATCGACCTGAGCGCAACCAATCAGCCCCTGTTCTGGTTTGAGGCCGAGGGTGGCCGTGATCAATACACCAACGGCGACCGCACGAACAAGACAACAACCGGTGGCCTGCGCGTAGGGGCCAGCCTGCCGATTACCGAGATCGGGAATGGGTCTTTGATTGGCGGCCTTGAATTCGGGGCGGCCACGATTTCCACGGACAGCGACACGTCGCTGGCCAGTGGTCGGGTCGACACCGATGCCTATGATCTGACGGCCAGCGCACTTTGGCTGGCAGACAGCCAGCTCTATCTCGACAGTCAGCTGCGTTACGCATTCTTTGACAGCACAACCCGACTGGCTGGCGGGCAGGAGGTGGATACCGATGGCAACGGCTATGCGGCTTCTATCGAGGTTGGCAAGTTCTTTCGCCTGAGGAACGGCCTGAACATCGTGCCACAAGCGCAACTGATCTACAGCCGCGTTGATGCCGATGACCTTGAAGACGTGACAACCGGCACGACAGGAACCGTTTCTGACGGCAACACGCTGCGGGCCCGCCTTGGTGTGCGCGTCGAACATGATCTCGGCGGTGCCGGGGCCTTGTTTGGCCAGTTTGATTACTATCGCGCTTTTGACAACGAAACCGGGGTATCGTTCGGCAATGACACCGTCCTGACAGAACGCGGCCAGAACAATCTTGAACTGACACTTGGGGGCCAAATGAAAATCGCAACGCAAACCACGTTGTTCGGCGAGGTATCAGCCCAAAGAGGTTTTGACGGCAGTTCCGATGACTATGGATTTGCAGGCCAGATAGGGTTTGAAATCCGGTTCTAAGTCACCAGCAACAACAAAACAGAGACAGCACCTGGGAAAAGGGCTGTCTCCTGTGGGTCACCGCACTGCTCACTCGCAAACCCCCTCAAGTCGGTGGCCCACGCTTTTTTCTTAAACAGAAGGATCTATCCAATGACCAAAACCGTACTTGCCGCGATAGCGGTTGCCGCCCTGACACCCCTGTCAGCGGCGTACGCAGAAGATCTGAACTTCCGGCTTGTAAATGACAGCAGCTCGGCACTGGTGGGATTCAATGTCTCTCCCACATCTGCCCAATTCTGGGAGGAAAACCTGCTGGCAGGAGACCGCATCGCGCCGGGATACGAAGCAGACATAACCATTGCGGACGGGTTGACCACTTGTACCTACGACATCCGTGGAACCTTTGCCGATGAGGCCGAGGCCGAGGACTTTGGTTTGAACCTATGTGAGCTGGGCGAATACGTGTTTACCGACTAGGTGATTAATCCCGGGGTTTGATCGCATCAGCGATGAACCTGAAAAATAGACTTGCGCCTTGTTTTGCCCGAGTCAGGAAAAGGCCGCCGTTACATCATATCGACGGCCTTCCTTTGGCCAGTCTGAGTAGCCCGTAAGCGCTGCATCAAACCTCCAATTGGCCCACTTATCGTTCGTCCGATCAAGCCTTAGGTTCGCGTCATGTTTAGCTTGAATCTTTCATGCCTGCATAGCATGGCGTAGTCTTCGACTGACAGATTGTTCCCCGCAGCATCAGAGAGAAGCGTCCCCATGACGGTTTCAGGAATGTTGGTGATGACTAGATCATACAAGACTAACCCTTTCGTTGATATCAATCGTCATACCGCGACCGGATGCCGGGTTCGGCGCGCTATCACACGCTTCCAGTCGAGCGTAAGCGTTGCATGAAACCCCGAACCGGGGTCTTTCGACGACTCAACCGCCGCAGTATATCGGCCTCACGGCCAATATACAGAGCAGCAAACTTGAGCGCTTCCGGCCCTAACCTGCCCTTCACTAACCGGTGAAGATGCTGCAGTGGCAGCCCGCATTGCTGCCATTTGCTAGGGTCAGGATTCATACCCAGTAGATGACGGTTTCTGCGAGTGCGATGGCGGAGAGGAAGACCTTGGGACAGCGATCATGGCGCGTGGCTACACGCCTCCAATCCTTGAGCCTGCCAAACATGATCTCTATGCGGTTGCGTTGTTCGTACCGACGCTTGTCGTACTTCACGGCAGTCTTGCGTTGCTTTCGACTTGGGATGCAGGCACGTATCCCTTTGTCTTTCAACGCATCTCGGAGCCAGTCGGCATCATAGCCACGATCCCCGAGCAGCCAGTCCACATTTGGTATGCTGCTGAGCAGAGCCCGAGCACCGATGTAATCGCTGACTTGCCCTGCGGTGACAAAAAGGCTGAGTGGTCGCCCTTGGCTGTCACAGATAGCATGCAGGTTGGTATTCATGCCGCCCTTGGTTCGACCAATCAGACGGGTAATCCCCCCATTTTTACTGAGATCCAGCCGTAGAATTCACGCGGCTGTTTTAAGTTTCATGGCGGGTGTGATGCCGCCGATGCCCATGTTGGGTCTCTCGTTGTTGTAAGTCCATAGCCATTCAGTCGCCTGGTCTTGTGCCTCCTCAATCGTTTCAAAGATGTATTGTCCGAGCCACTCGCCACGAACGGTGCGGTTGTAACGTTCGATGTAGGCGTTTTGCTGCGGCTTGCCCGGCTGGATGTATTCAAGCCGGATGTTGCGTTTCTCGACCCATGTCATGAGCGTGCCACTGATTTATTCTGGACCGTTATCGACGCGAATTGCCTGCGGTTGGCCGCGCCACTCAATGATCTGGTTCGGGCTACGCACAACGCGCTCAGCGGGCAGTGAGAAGTCGATCTGGATGCACAAACTTTCCCGATTGAAGTCATCCAGCACGTTCCTCGTGAACCACAAGCAAAAAAGACATTCACGCAGCTTGCAGAATTCGGCACTTTGGGCTCACTGCCGCCATGCGGCGGCACAGCACGAACGGCGGCTGTTGAACGCGAACCCCTTGCCAATGCCTATGCGGCACAAACGGTCGATTCCGCCGGTGTCACAAACGTTGGATTTTGGCCGGTTTTTCTTCGAGCCCTGCTTGATTTGTTGCCTCAACTATCCCGTCAAAGCGGAGCGATGTGTGTTGACAACATCGCGCAGAAAATCCGCAACCGCGCGAACGCGGCGGGATTGGGCCAGGTTGGTGTGGGTCACGAGCCAGATGGGTTGATCGATCCCAAGGTCCGCATCAAGGCAGATCAAATCGTTCGACCTTGCTAGAAAATGTGGCAGGACGGCCAGTCCAAGGCCGTTTGCACAGGCCGTCAGCTGCGTGGCCAGCGAGGTCGTTGTAAGAGCAGGCGCGCGCCCCTTTAATATTCGTTCGACCCACTGGGCCGCAGGAAGATGCGTATAGGTTTCGGTCCACCCGATGAAGTTTGCGTTGTCATAGGCATTTGCATCCAGGGCCAGGTGCTGCGCTGACACATAATCCGGCGCTCCATATAACCCGAAACCAAGTGTGCCTAGCCTTTGAAGCGAGACATTGCCTCTGTCGGGTTTTACCATCCTCAGAGCAATATCAGCATCACGCCGATGCAGGTTCACCGTGGCAATATCGGTGACAATTTCCAATGACAGCTCAGGGTAAGCTGCCTTGATCTGCCCAAGGCTCGGCAGGATCAGGCCCGTTGCAAGATTTTCTGCCGTGGCAAGCCGCACCGTGCCTGAAACCGCAGCTTTATCTTGTAGCCCGGAGGTTAGCGTCAGGGCGGTTGCTTCCATTTCTTCGGCCCGCGCGACCAATGCCGCGCCATCCTCCGTCAACCTGTAGCCGGATTGGTGCCGTACAAACAGCGGCTGTCCAATCGCGGCCTCCAGCCGCTCGATCCGCCGCGATACAGTCGCGATCCCAACCCCCAACGGCTCGACCGCGCCACTTAATGTGCCTGCACGAGACACCGCCAAGAAGGCGCGGAGGTCATCCCAGACGAGATTATCAGTAATCTGTTTTCCGATTTTGAAAACCTCTTTGCCATTCTCATGGATGTTTTTCCTAAATTGGAAGTGCCATGTCTGGGGTCAACAGGCAAGGCAAGGAGAACGACATGCGGTATCGCACCCTGGGACAAGACCTCGACGTTTCGGCCATCGGCCTCGGTTGCATGGGGATGAGCGAGTTCTATGGCCCGCGCAATGACGAGGTGTCGATGCATGTTCTGCACGAGGCTATCGAGCTTGGGATCGACTTTTTTGACACCGCAGACATGTATGGGCCGCACCACAATGAAGAACTGATCGGTGCGTTTCTTGCGCAAACGGACGCTTGCCCGAAAATCGCAACCAAGTTTGGCATTGTTCGAAACCCTGGAGAATACCGTCGCGGYCTCGACAACAGCCCGGACTATGCGCGCCAATCCTGTGAAGGGTCGCTAAAGCGGCTCGGGGTCGAGCAGATTGATCTCTATTATGTCCACCGGATCAATCGGGAACAAGGCATCGAGGACACGATGGGTGGCCTCTCCCGGTTGGTCGAGGAAGGCAAGATCGCCAGAATTGGGCTTTGCGAGGTGAGTGGCGAGACCTTACGCCGTGCGCACGCGGTGCATCCGATCACGGCGGTACAGACAGAATACTCACTATGGTCTCGTGGGGTCGAAGACGACGTGTTGCCCGTGTGCCGAGAATTGGGGATCGGCCTTGTCCCTTACTCTCCGCTTGGTCGCGGTTTCCTGGCGGGGCGCTTTCAGGACGGGACCGGGTTTGAGGATGGAGATTTCCGTGCCGCGTTGCCGCGCTTTCAGCCAGAGGCCGTTACGACCAACAAGCGCATCGCGGACCTTGTAGGTAAGATCGCGTCCGGGAACGGATGCACGCCTGCGCAACTGGCACTTGCATGGCTCTTGGCACAAGGCGGCGACATCGTTCCGATCCCTGGCACAAAGAGATTGGCTTACCTCCGCGACAATGCCACTGCGGTGGACGTTGCATTGAGCGCCAAAGACCTTGCCGAGATGGAAGAAGGTCTGGCGGCTCTGCCAGTTTCGGGTGCGCGCTACACCGAAGAAGGTATGAAGGGAGTGGACGCATGAGTCGGAATATCGAACCATTGCCACAGGCGTTGGCCCTATTGGAAAAACTGGAACAGGGAGCCGCCGAGAAGGTGCAAGCCAACCTCGATGCTTTCTCGCCGGATGCAGCAGAACTTATCCTAGGCTATTCCTTCACGGATATTGTGTGTCGTGCCGGGATCGATTTGCGCACCCGCGAAATGCTCACCGTCGCAATGTTGTCCGCCATGGGCACGGCACCGGGGCAGCTGGAATTCCACATGCGCGCAGCGATAAACACCGGCGTGACGCGGGACGAAATCGTTGAAATTGTGTTTCAGGTGTCAGTTTATGCGGGCGTCCCCGCCTGTATGAACGCGATCACAGCGGCCAAAGAGGTGTTTCAGGCGAATGAGGTGGGCTAACCTTGGCTGAACACTGTTGATCACGGGAACAGGGTCGATTCAGGCTGAGTGCAAACTAGGACGGTAGGAAAGTTTCTGAACTGATCGGTTTGAAACAGACCCTTCGCCGCGCCAAGCCCGAATTGGTAAGGAGCGGACATATTACTCTTTCGCTGCGGCTGCGCGGGTGTCTGCTTTGATCAAATAATAGCTTTGCTTCCGAATGAGTCTGGCAATGTTTGGCGGATCACTTCCGGTCGCGGATATTTTGATAAAACTGCTTTCGAGAGCACGCTGGAATTGCGAGCAAGATGAAAAAGGCGGACAGTGGCGCGGCGATGGTGAACGCCCACGCGAGAGCCCAAACCGGAGCGCCAACGACCGTTTCGACAACTGACGCAAAGACAAACGCTACCAGGCTGGAAACTGATGCAATGATGGACGATCCCAGACCTGCCAAATCTCCGAGCGGGCGCATTGCAAACGCATTGAGGTTGCCAAACAAAAGGCCGAGGGCAAAGAAACCAAACCAAGTTAGCCCAAGCAGAATAGCTAGTGGAGGATGGCCACCGTAAAGTACGGCAGCGACCAAAAGCCCCGTCCCCGACAGTCCCAATACCAATAGCCCTGCAAAGATAGGAGCCTCCATCCCCGTGCGCCCTACCACCCAAACGTTCAACATAAGAGCTAACGCAGTACCCGTTGCCAGAAGTGCGAAGAACACGGGCATCATTGCCGAGACACCATAAACCGCGCCAAAGAGGTTCGCAGCCACCGCAAAATAGGTAAGTTGTGCGCCAAAGACGAAACCGGTTGCTATGACAATGGGCATTACGTTCATGCGAAACAGCATTTTCCGGAAATTTTGCCACAACCTGCGCGGACTTAAGGGCACGCGCTTCTCGACAGGCAGCGTCTCGGGATGTCGCAGCCACAGCCATGCGCCCAGTCCCGCCGCCAACATCAGATACGACCAGAACACACCCCGCCATCCAGCGACTGCCGCGATCAGTGCACCCAATGCGGGTGCAATCATAGGCACAACGATGAGCAACGTGAAAATCACCGACATGATCTTGGCCATGTCTGCGCCTTCATACCGGTCGCGGATCATTGCACGTGTCCCGATTTTTGGTCCGGTGACGCCTATGCCCTGAATGAATCTCCCAATTATCACCGCTGCAAAGTTATCTGCGGTGGCGGCGACCACAGTGCCAATGACGAACACAACAATCCCGGCAATCACGGCGGGGCGGCGTCCCAAAGCATCGCTGATGGGGCCAATCACCAATTCTCCGACAGCCATGCCCAACACGAAGGCAGTAATGATTTGAGCGCCTGAGAACGAAGATTCAGCGTCAAAAGCACCTTCTATCATAGGCATTGTTGGCAGCACGCCATCAATAGCGAAAGCAGTTAAGGCGGTCAGTGCAATATAGAGAGCAAGACGTTCAACACGGCTCATCAATAATTTATCCTGATAAATGATGGTAAAACTCGCCGGTCTTTGCGGGATGCCCTCTGCAATTCTCAATTACCGTATAGTGCGTAAACATGACAGCCGACATTCGTTCTGCGCGTAGCATCCGGCAAAATGGGCTCCCACCGGACTTTCTCTGCGGCAGGCCCGGATTGGTCGAATGAGCCCCTAGCTGCCTTTCCCAATCTTCATAATCTCTGCGCATGCATGCGTCCGGTAAGCGGACTAAGTTGCCAATCGCCGTTGCAACTGCAACAACGGCCCCAACACCTCCTTCCCGCGAAATCAAGGAATAGCCAATGGCCCTCATACCCTCCGAACAGAACTTGTTCGTTGTAGATCTGCACTACGTTGTATCGATTGATGAAATTGAGTCTGCTCTGGACGCTCATGTTGAATTTCTTGAGGATAATTTCGCTTCTGGCCGGTTCATTGCGTCGGGGCCAAAAATTCCACGCACTGGAGGCGTGATCATTGCAATGGCCCCATCCCGGATTGAGCTTGAAGCCATACTTGAATCTGACCCATTCAAACAAAATGGTTTGGCGGACTATTCTATAACAGAATTTCGAGCTTCAATGCGGGCGAAACAACTGAACTCCTAAGGTAATTGAGGCTCGCAACGGCCTTTCTCCGGGGAGAGTACGGAGGGGTTGTCTGAGCCCCTAACCGGACCTCCAACACCATTTGAGGTTTCGCTCGTGCAGCAAGTCGCAAACCGCGAGAACCGGACATTCAAACGACGCGCATGCAAAGGTTGTAGTTTCATCGCTAAGTAGATCATATACATATAGAAAAGCATCGAATACACAGGTGTATTAATGAACAATCCAGATGGTCAATTTCAGGTCGAGATACGGTGTCCAAATTGTGCCAAAGAAGTCGATTTTATGGTTCGACAAGTATTTGATTGGCTACCTCAAAAATCTACCGACTACCCACACTTTGTCGAAGCTGTTGAGGCATCGCGCAGACCCCGCCGTCAGATCAATGTTGATGACAAGCGGTCAAATCATTTACGTCAAGATGGGACAGATAAAATCACTGCCTATGGCTTTGGAACTTGCCCCAAATGCTATCAGCCGGCGATTTTGATGTTCAATAGTAGCTCAAAGAACCTGAGCTTTCTACGGAACGCGGACCTAGAAAGCGCCCTAGTAAAAACTTCGTTTGCGGCTCAATACATTACGCTTCTCGGCATGGTTCCAAGTGCGAAGAAGTACACAGCGCCATCTGCCTTACCAGAGCGTATACGTCAGTTGTGGCCTGCCACACAGGCATCATTAGATCGTGGTGATCCCCCATCGCGCATTGTCTCCGAATGTCGAAGTATTCTGGATGTTTCGCTGAAAGAACTTGGGGAAGTTGAGGGTGGTCGGAAAACACGCATCAAAAACCTTCGCGACAAATTCATTCTCACGGATGATTTGATGAAATGGGCCAATGATTTGTGGGAAGACGGCAACGACGCGGTGCATGACATCGAAGCGGATGGCAGCACCGCTCAACAACATGTCGAGTTCTTGAGGCTATTCTTCCGTATTGTTTTTGAACTACCTGCGGAGATTGAAGCCAAACAACACATGGCAATAACTTAGATAGAGGGAGCGAGTAAGTGCTCCAGCGGGATGGCGAAGCGCGTTGCTTTATCATCCCGCAATACAAGAATGCCCGGCCTGTTGAAATATCTTGGGATCGCAGCCAAACGGGGGTCGATTTGGGTAGAGGGCGAAATACCCCTTTAAGGATTTCGACCTATTAACAACCGCCTTTCGCTGCGGCGTGTATGAACTGGAAAGATGCGGACAAAACAGATTTCCGCCGCGCTTGCTATTTGTTGGGCAAGGCACGGGATGGGGGCCACAAAGCTGCTGTTCGATGCAATTGCATCAGCGATTGCGATGACCTTGGCCACACTCAATCAATACCGTAAATCATTGCGGCATATTCACGAGTTTCATCCGGCGTTCCGCCTTCTATCTCCCTCAGGTAACCCAAGAATTCATCTGGATCGTTCAGGGAGAAAATTCGTGCCTTGTACTCCAACTCAGTCCTAAGCGGATCTTCCTTCAATAGTGCAGCGCAGCGCTTGTCAACAAAGAGCGCATCCAAGTAAGGCGCGTAAGTCGATATTGTCCTCACATCATTCACGAGCCCACGATCGACTATTTTCTTCTCGCCCATTACGACCCGCCTAGCCACAGCGGCAAACAGGTATGATGATATCTTTTGGTGTGGTATTTCCCTTTGCCGTTCCCAATTCCAAAACTTCATGATTGCAACCAAGTGCTGATCTTCTTCAACTCCCCGATCTTCAAGAAGGTGGCAAAGCTCTTGATACTCACGAAATATAGGCCTGCCAGAACTCTCGAAGAGTGCCATTGGGTCGCTTGGATCAGGATTTGAGACTTCCTCAAACCACTTCGCAAAGGCCTGCTCCTTTGTTGGCCCAATTGCCGAGGACTCACTTTCGAGAACGCCCTCGAACGTTGCTTTTTTCTCAATCCAAGTGTCCGCGAGGTGCTTTAATGCATCATGCACTTCGCCCCTCACGGATCGTATGTGGTCCGCAAATTGGCTGTAGTCAGCCCGCACGCCTACGTGCATGTCGGGCAGCCATTCGTTTCTTCGACTGTCTGCTATCTCATCTAAACCAAGAGAAACGTCTGGTTCTTTGTCATCAAAGAAGGCCTTTGCAAATTGAATGTCCTGCAAAAGCTCAACATCGCGAGAATCCATCAGAGAAACGTCGCCACCAAAGAACTCATACAAGCCGCGCAAGTCGATGGGACTGTGGAAGACCGTTGTCTCATCGTGGTGGATATCAGAGTGAGGTAAGAAGACTTGCTGTAGAAGAACGCACCGCCTTAGCAGCGCGTAAACCTCTTTCGCAAAAGCTTCATGACCCTTCGGAAGGTTTCCTTCGTTCTTGACGTTGTAGATCATGCTAAACATGAATTGGTCTAGGTAGATCGCCTTCTTGTCCAATTCCGGCAATGGGATTTGCATGGTGTTTCGACAATTCGCGCAACGCTTTGTCAGTAAGTGCCCGCCGACCGAGAGAATTCCCATAGTTGTATGCCCGCACTTGGAGCATCGCGTGAATGGTTCTCGCTCCCAAGTGAATCCGCTCAAGGCGACACCTCCTCTTGCTCAGCTTTGAGATAATCGTGCATTTTCAGTTTTGAGATTCCTGATCCTGCCGCGACTCCGCGTTGATTGGATTCACTCCGGGTGCGGGTTGCACAAACCCCGAACTAATCCCGTCAACATGCTCACTTAAATCGCTTTCGACACTCTGCCACATCGGGTCAAGAATTACCTCGACACCTTCGCGACGGGCCAGTTTGGCAGCCGGGATAAAATCACTGTCGCCTGTCACTAGAACTATTGTGTCCACCTGCTTTTTGAGTGTCATCGACGCAATATCGAGGCCGATCCGCATATCAACACCTTTTTGACGAAGTGGGTAGTGCACACCATCTTCGTCCAATGCGGTCCATTTTTCTAAGGCTTTGAGGGCTTCGGCCGATTTATCTGCGTCGTAGGCGTCAGGATTGTTAGCCAGTTCCGCCAGGTACTCACGATGGTGCCACAGCTTCAGCAACCCTTTTTGGTGCCTACTGTGAGGAGTCCAGGAGCCTTCTTCCTTCAAAGAGCCCAAGCGCAAAGCAAATTTTCTTTTCTTTCGGATTTCGTTGAAGAGCTCGCGCCGAAACTTGGCTTCATCTGTATTGGCAAATTTCACGAGCTGATTTTTGAGCGGATGATGAGTTTGTTTCTCGAACGGCTCTGCATCGTAGTAGAACAGCCGATAGACATGATCGAGCCATTCACCCCCATTGAGCGGAGATCTTGTCAGTTTGATAATGTGCTTTTTGCAAAGAGCCTGAGCTGCTTTAGCAACTAGATCGGGATCGTCGCGATCAATTTCTGACCATTTTTTGATACGCTTATAGAAAAAACCACCATCGATCAGCACCGCAACTTTTCGGACTCTGGTCATAAAAACAATCCACCAAACGCAAAAAGCCCCGCCGTTCGGTATCTCTCCAAGATGGGTGGAGAAACCTACTGTGGCAGGGCGGATAGTTCATATATCGCACAGGATCCTGAATTTTCAATAACAAATGGTAGAAATGGGTAACAAGAATTTCGAAAACTACTGCTACCCAGCTTGATATGAAGCTGGTCTACCTCCAAATTAGAGCTGTCATAGCAGCGGCTGCCGGAGCCCGACATGCGTAAATGGCACAATATCCGGCAACTGGCCTAATGGGTGGTGGCTGCTACCTTAAGGGACCCCGCCCACGAGATGAAGGAGGCACGCCTATGCGAGCAACGTTCATCATCGAAGCCAGCAATTCTGAAGGCGCGATTTACCGCGTCCAGGCGACGGTGGATTTTCAGATCCTGAGCTGGCTGGTGAGGTCCATCGGGCTTTAAGGCTTGCCGAAGGGTCGCCTCAGGCGGCCCTTCGGTTTTAGGTAACTAGCAACACTATTTCTCCTTCATCTTATCAACAGACTCGGATGAGCGCTAAGCGGGTGCCAAGGATCCTGACATGAGGTGCCCTGCCCAATTCTGATGGGTACATTGAAACCGCCATTCTGTTGTGCTTTGAGTTCATTGATCAAGGGAGTTATCGCCATGAAAAGCTTTACAATACTACTTCGAGCAGAGGATAATTCCGCGCAAACGATAGCAGAGTTTTTTGTTCCATCCGAGGAATGGGATCGAGCTCTCCGGTTCGTTCAGGAAGCTAACGCTCTCCGAAACACAGCCTTTGTTCAAAAGGAGATGGGTGGCTCAATAAATCTCACGGTTTCGAGGAATCACGGAATAAGTTCCAAAGCGCGTGAAGTTGATCCCGAGGCCGTTGGGAACATGCTCATGAAACTCCGGCCTTTTGTACTGCAAAAAGACCAGGATGTGAGCTTCTACGCCATGGCAAAAGTTCTCAAACGCTATGCCGATCATGCGTTTTTACGGAAGCAGATAGATGACGCAAAATCTATATTTGACCTCAAAAGGATGCAGGGTGCACGGATCTTTACCCCACTTGGCTTACCTCCTGTAGACAACAGATCTGTCATGGATTGGTTGAATGCCTTTCACTACCATAGAGAACTGAAGAAGCGCGAAGCCGTTATGGAAAGTCTCGGGATCTTCGGTAAAGACAAGAACGGTCAGCCTGTAGTGTTATTTGCGATCGTAGAAATGATCGAAGCCATTCAGCACCTGAGCGATCTGATCGAGACACTGGCTTTGCACGCTGACGGGACAAAGCCTGTGACGGTACCGCCTGAGTGGTTCGAGATCGACGATACAAGCAAAGATCAAGCTGCAAGTTGACGTTTTCTGGAAATAGCGATCTGCAGTCAATCAGATGTAAACTCATTGCCTTCGTGATAGAAACGGTTTCCGCTGCCATAGATATCGCATTTGCAGGGGCACATTGAAAAGTCCGCTTTCTGCGCACTCCAGCCGTTGAGTGGTAAACTGCCTGACCGTTTGCATCCGAGGTCTGGTCTCGAGCCCAAAGTGTTTGACGTCAGCACCTGTGGGACAGATTTGAGGATTTGAACAACGGAGGATTTCTGGTTCATCGTAACCGTCAAGGAGTGAAGATGAACAAGAAATCCGGAACCAGCAAAGCTTCGGCTACCAAGTTGGTCAAAACCATCCGCCGCAAGACGCGGCAAACCTATTCGGCGGAGGAGAAGATCCGCATTGTTTTGGCGGGTCTTCGTGGTGAGGAAAGCATCTCGGCACTGTGTCGGCGCGAGGGCATTTCTGAGAGCCTGTATTACAGCTGGTCAAAGGAGTTCCTCGAAGCCGGGAAACGCCGTCTGTCTGGCGATACAGCCCGGCAAGCGACGTCGCCTGAAGTGAAGGAGCTTCGATCCGAGGCGACGGCACTGAAGGAATGCGTCGCCGATCTGACCCTTGAAAACCGCCTGCTCAAAAAAAGCATGACAGGGGCTGGGGAGTTCGAGGAATGAGATACCCTGCCTCTGAGAAACTGGAGATCATCCGCACCGTTGAGGGGTCCCATCTGCCCACCAAGCAGACCCTGGACATGCTGGGCATCCCCCGCACGACATTTTATCGTTGGTATGATCGCTATGTCGAAGGCGGCTTTGATGCCCTGGCGGATCGCTCACCTTGCCCAAAGTCTGTCTGGAACCGCATTCCACAAGCTAGGCGGGATGATCTGATCGAGTTTGCGTTGGAACATGAGGTGTTAACGACACGGGAGCTGGCGGTCAAATACACCGACGAAAAGCGGTATTTTATTTCTGAATCATCTGCTTATCGATTTTTGAAGGAAGCTGATCTGATTACCGCACCAGACTACGTCGTGATCAAAGCAGCCGACGAGTTCACGGATAAAACCACCGCCATCAACGAGATGTGGCAGACCGACTTCACTTACTTCAAGATCATCGGCTGGGGCTGGTTTTATCTCAGCACGATCCTGGACGATTTCAGCCGCTATATCGTTGCCTGGAAGCTCTGCACAAACATGCGGGCCGAAGACGTGACTGACACAATCGAACTGGCTCTGGCGGCATCTGGATGCGACCAGGCCATCGTTCGGCACAAGCCACGCCTGCTGAGTGACAATGGGTCCTGTTACATCTCCGGCGATTTGGCCGAATGGCTGGAAGACCAAAAGATGGGCCATGTTCGCGGCGCTCCGTTCCACCCGCAAACCCAGGGCAAGATCGAGCGTTGGCATCAAACCATGAAGAACCGGGTTCTGCTGGAAAACTACTACCTGCCCGGCGATCTGGAACGTCAGATCGAGGCTTTCGTCGATTACTACAATAACGAGCGATACCACGAGAGCCTGAACAACGTCACACCGGCAGACGTCTACTTCGGGCGTGACAAAGCCATCATCAGAGAAAGGGCAAAGATCAAGAAGCTGACAATCCAACAGCGCCGCTTGCAACATCAAAAACAAGCCGCATAATCAATCACGTTAACGAACCAGAGCCTCCAATAATCAAGCCGCTCTGATGTCCCATTTTATATGACGACGGACACAATACCTATTGCATGCGCCAGACGTTCGAGTGATGCATCGCGGTCAGCAATTTGCATATCCAAGACAGCCCGAATTGATTGAAGCATGTTAGCTGGCGGTGACAGGCGTTCCCGGATGATATCACTTCGCGTTACCGGCATTGCGAGGTCAGATTTCAGTGCCGGTGCAGTTAGAACTGACTTCGGGAAAACCAGTCGTAGCTTGGGGCGGTCGAACAAAGTTGGGCAGCCGAATGTCCCCTCGGCCTGTACACTCCCGCATTCTTCTGGAAAATCAAACTCAATCCTTAAGGGGGACCAACTTTGTCCAAGATATGATCGCGGGATGCTCAGCATTGCGGCCACTGCGCTGTAGGCCATATCGGGGTAACTGGGATGATGCTTCAAACCGAATTCATATGCGTATGATATGGTGTTGCCTTGGTTAACAAATTCGACCCGGTCGGTGTTCGAATGCAATCGCATTTCACGTTGCGCCCGCAAGAGGGCGGTTCCCAAATCGGGGGCGGACAGTACAAATTTCCCCCATGCGCCATAATCCTCGACGGTCAGGTACGGTGAGAACAGCAGACCAAGGTGTTCCTCTCCCAGTGCACGACCAATTCCGGTCACAAATTCACAAAGCGCGTTCTCTGGAATGTAACCCAGCCGTTCTCTGATCAAGTTTTCAGCCAACCCCGCGTCAGACAACAGACGAAGCGTTTTACGTTCGCCCAGTACAGCGATTGCAAAGTCGGGCATTGCTCCCAGTGCTTTGGCAGTGATCATGGCAGGCGGATTAGACAGTTCGAAACTCCTTTTTTTCAGTCTGTCGTGAAATGATATTTCTGACAATCACTCATATGCCATATTCATATCTGTTTTATGCTTCCCAAATTTTGATGGAGGTTTCGATGCCATTTTTCAAATTCCTGCCGACTTTCGCACTCGCTGCGGGAACGTTGCTCGCAGGTTTTTCTGCTCAAGCGCAAACCTTTAATGACACCGGAGATATTCTGGCGCGGTCGGCCGAGGTCGAGGATATTGAATACCAGATTATGGTGCAGCGCGCGACGCAGACTGCGCTTTGGGGCATGCCCGCCGCTGGGATGATCGACTTTCTCAAAGGCATTCGCCGGGACCTTGGCGGTGACTACAACGATGTGGTCTATCTCAATAAACCGTTCGATTCCAAACACGGTTTCCTCACAGCCAACGATGTGACTGCCTATGCCTGGGCCTCGATGACTTCAGAACCGGGGCCGCTGGTTATCGAAGTTCCGGCGGCAACAGATAATGTCAGCTACTTTGGCACCATCGTGAACGCATGGGACCAGCCCATTGCCGATGTCGGGCCAGATGGCTTCGACAAGGGCGAAGGCGGCAAATACCTTATGATCCCTCCCGGTTATGACGGAGACATGTCGATTGAGGATATGAGGTCCGCCGGCTACCTCCCTTTCGAAACCGACACCTACGAATACGGCTTCTCGTTCCGTCCACGCCTTTACAACGGGGCCACTGATCTGGACGCCGCCGACTATGCTCAGACCATCAGGATCTACTACCTGTCTGAGGCTGACAACCCGCCCCCCAACATCTATCACGAGGCCTCAGAAGTCCCCTACGACTCGCTGCCTTATTACAATCATACGTTCTTTGAGGACATTAACGACTACGTCCAGAACAACCCGATCCGTCCTCAGGACAAGATCATGGTGAACTTCCTCAAAGATCTGGGGATCGAAAAAGGCAAACCCTTTGAACCAAACGAGCGCCAGCGCGAAGCCATGAATGAAGGGCTGGTTTTGGCCTATGCGGCCATGCAGCGCTACTTCGTCGAGCCGGGTCTTTCCACTGTCCCACTTTGGATAGATGAGGCTGGCAAGCTCAAGAACCAGTGGCTTGTCTGGGACTTTGCCGAAGGTCAGGCCGAGATTGGCTTTCCCTATGAAACCGACACCGAAGTTTTGATCGATGACCGCGCAGGCGGAAGCTATTTCTGGATCACATACCTGCCCAAGAATCTGGGGGGTGGCACCTTCTACCTGACCGGTCTGCGCGACAGAAACGGCGACATGTATGATCACAACGCCAACTACAAGCTGAACGTGCCAGCGGATACGCCAGCCAAAGATTTCTGGTCGGTGATCGTCTATTCGATGGAAACCAAAAGCTTCATCCGCAATGTCAATCCGGTTGGCCTGTCCTCGCGTGATGCCGATACGATGCAAGCGAACGAAGATGGCTCTTACGACATCTATTTCGGCCCCGAGGCGCCGGAAGGGCACGAAAGCAATTGGATTCCCACACCTGAAAGCTACTTCCTTCTGTTCCGCCTCTATGGTCCCGAAGAGGGGTGGTTGCAGAGCGGTTGGATGCTGCCTGATCTTGAGAAGCTCGATTAACCTACCGATCCTTATTGGGAAAAACACCATGAAAACCAAACTGTTATTGGCCGCTGCGGCCACCTCTCTTGCGATACCGGCATTGGGCCAGGAATTTGCCGCCGATGTTCCTGACAACGTAAAGACTCCAGATGTTGTTGAGACCGAAACACTCGGCACTCTGGAGTTTTTCGACGGAATGCCTTCGCAGGAAACCACTCAGAAGGTGTTCGACAACCTCGACCTGATCAGGGCAACCACTGCGTTCCTTGATGGCACCAAAATTGCTTCGTTACGGGGTATGTTCCAAGGTTATGAAGACGTGGGTGCCCAGCCCAACGAGATTGTCATCACTGAGACGCTGATGGACGCGAAATCGATCTGGCTGACCCCCAACACAACCACCATCTATATCGGCTCGAACGTCGACATTTCCGAGGGCCCCATGGTCATTCAGGTTCCGCCCGGATTGCTTGGCTTGCTGGATGACGCCGCTTTTGACTACGTTGCCGATATCGGTGCTCTGGGAGCGGACAAGGGCAAAGGGGGCAAATATCTTCTTTTGCACAACGACGATGACACGCCGGTGCCCGAGGGCTATTTCGAACTACGCACCAAGACCTACGAGCACTGGTTGCTCTTGCGCCGCAGCCCCGGCACGGATGGCGATACCGCTGGTCCGGTTGCGGAAATCAAGGCTGGCCTGAACGTCTACCCCCTCAGCGCAGCCGACAACCCACCGGAAGAGACCTTCATCAATGTCTCCGGTGTGCAATACAATACCGTCCACGCCAACAACGAGGACTTCTACGAGGAGATCCACGTCGCACTCGACAACAATCCGGTTGGCGCCTTCGCGCCAGAAATCGTGGGGGTGTTTGCATCTATTGGGATCAGGAAGGGCGAAGCATTTAATCCTGATGAACGGATGCAGGGGATTTTGCGTGAAGGAGCCGCCATCGCCAATGCAACAGCACGCGCGATTACCTATGCGTCTCGCGATCCGGGCGTGTATTTCTACGAGGACCGCCAGTGGAACTCTCCTTTCCAGCGCCAAAGCTATGAGTTCTTGGAGAACGGTGCCCGTATCTTGGATGATCGAACCTATTTCTTCTACATGGCAACCGGCATCACACCTGCGATGACTGCGCCTCCGGTCGGTTCGGGGTCCGTTTATGCTATGACCGCCCGCGACGAGACAGGCGCTTATCTGGACGGCTCGAAAACCTACAAGGTCACTCTGCCCGCCCCTGTTCCCGCAAAGAACTTCTGGTCGTTTATGTTGTATAGCGGTCAAACACGATCAATTCTGGAAACGGATCAACAGTCTGGCGGCATCGATTCAAACCGCGATGGCATCCGTCAGAACGACGATGGCAGCTTTACGGTCTATGTTGGGCCGAAAGCGCCCGAAGGTTGGGAAAACAACTGGGCGCAGACCATGCCGGGCAAAAGCTTCAACGTGATGATGCGCCTTTACGGCCCGCTTGAGCCCTGGTTCGAAAAAACATGGAAGCCAGGAGACTTTGTCCTGGTCGAATAAAAACGAACAAAACGGTCAGGCAGCACGGCGAATTGTCTGGTTGACCGTGTTGCAAAATTGTCCTGAACCGTACGTGATCTCTTATAGGGCATTCTGGCAGAGAACGGCGATATCTGGCTCTGAGCCCAAAGTGACGGATGCCGCGAGCTGACCAATTGTCCATTTTACCAATGAGTTACGGACATGCACAAGACAACTCGACAATGGTGATGAGAACAACGTCCTCCTGCACCTTTTGATTGATTACACGCACGGCTTCGTCTTCTCTGTGACCAACGGCGAAAACAACCCGCTAACAATCAAAGACTATCTGCGCGGAATTGAGTGGATTCTGGCGCGCGCGGTGGGTGATGCAGACGGGTAGAGGGCATAGGCATAGACGAAGCGAACTCACACTTTGCCCCTTGCCCCGCGTCCCACCAGTTCGTGCTCGGTATAGCGAAAGATTAAGAACCCGGACCAGCCGTTCATGGACCGTTCGGCGAAGATGTCGGAATAAGCCCACTGCTAGTCAGCAGTAATGTCTTCGTACAGCTCGTGAGATGCCTCTGGCATATTCAGGTTATCACGCGCCCAGACACTTTCGTCCAAGGGTACAAAACGACCCTCTTCCTGTACAGGAAAGCGGATTGCCTCGCCCGGGAACACATCTGCGAGCACCTTGCTATTTTTGACAACGACTGTGCCGTTCACGACCACATATGGGATGCCAGTCGTCGGCATAGTGCCGACATTGTAGTCCGAATTATCAACAACGCCTTCGGGATCAAACACAACGATATCGGCAACCATTCCCTCTTGCATTCGGCCACGGGCCTGCATCGATTTCAGCCCTGTGTCGCCCAAATGTTTGGCCACGTTGTAGCTGAATGTTGCCAGAACATGCATCAGTGGTATGTCATATTCGCGAGCCAACCGAAGGCTCTTGCCATGCGACCCGGCAGTGCGAGGGTGGGCGTTTGGGATATCCTCGAAGGCGATGTCCCAGGGAAGCTGGTCCCAATCGCCTGGCACCATCATTGCATCACTGGCCATAACGACGCCAGGAAGCGCCACCCAAGCCGGGATGTCTTCAACTGGCATCTTGTAGAGAATGATTTGCTTGGTTGGGTCTTCCGCCACATCTTTTTCATAGCGGGCGCGATCATAGAATTCACCGGTCTCAGGGTCTTGCAGGGTGTCTTCATATTTGTTGCCGAGTTCATCAAGCCAAACTTCCGGGGCCACAAACGCGGCGTTGATTGTGGTGGACCCGGCGGCATAGGGATAATATTCGCCCCAGATATTGTAGCCTTGGTTTTGCAGCCCGATGATCAGCTCCTGAACTTGCCGCCAGCCGTCATTGTTGAAGTGGTTTACACTCAAAGGGACGTCAAGAGCCGCTGCATTCGCCAGCACTTCTTGTATTCCGTTCACCGTGGTTGTCGATGTTCCCGGCGTATAGCGGGTGTGAACAAAAGTTGCCCGATCATAGTGACCACCGAGCCGCTGCACCTCAAACATCTCTCTGGCCGTTGCGCCGGGGAAGTAGCCGACGGTTGAGGCAACGCCAACGGCACCAAGGCGCAATCCTTCGTCGATTATCCCTAAGGCCTCGTTGCCGGTTTCCAGGTCGAACACTCCGTCAGCCCAGTTTTCGCCGCCGCGCGCACTTAACACGGCACCCGGGGCATCAAAGCCGCCGGAATGGCCATCCAGCACGGCAGCGCGGGCGAATTCGTGGCTGGACGCCGTGCCGTAGTTCACCTGCGAACGGCCTGCGTGCATCTCGTACCATTCATTTATGAAACGCCCATCGGCCCCGGCTTCGAGGTCCATTGCAGTGGTGACCCCATCGCGAAGTGCAAGCTTATATCCGACCGGGCGGGTCCAGTGAAAATGCTGATCGATGAAGCCAGAGGTAACCACATGACCCGTAGCGTCAATAGTCTCGGCGCCCGACAAATCTTCTTTGGTAATGGCGACAATCTGACCGTCCTTGACGCCCACATTTGCAATCGCGTCATATCTGGTTTCCGGGTCCATGACACGGCCATTCAATATTACCAGATCGTAGTCTTGGGCAAACACACCAGAGGCTGTGAACAACGCTGCCCCAATAACCGTTGAAGCTAAGAAGAACGCATTTCGAGCAGTAGCCATGAACTTATCCCAATTCCAGAACGTTGCTGCGGCTTTTCGCCAAGTTGGGCGGGCCGAGCAATCGTTTGTGTATCAACTACAAACTCTACTTATTGTGATGGTTTGCACAAGACGAAGTCGTTCAACCGATGAACTGGTCTCTGTCTGCACACTCGGAGAGGTGTCTGCGTGACAACAAAGATGGCAAGTGTGCCAGCAGAGTGCCAGAGCCCACGACGTACAAAATCCTAAAGCGGCAATAAGTCGTCCGCGCAGCGAAAGCCCGCTGTGTCCGCTCACTACCAGTTCGCTCTCGGATTGAATTTGCATCTGCAGCGAACGGCGGGTTTGACGGGCCGCACCGCAGCGGAAGAGGAGGCAGGCCAAAGCCCGCAATGGGCCGTTCACAGTTTCGGCTCTGGGAACCTCTGCCAACTTGCTGCGATCGATTTAACGACAGCAGTGAGCCCAAAGCAGAAATCGCTTTTTGGAAGCATAGTTGTCTAGCCCCCTGTATCTGCGCCACTGGTTTGCCGTTTTTCTAATATGGTTCCCGACACTGGTGGACGCATGTTGAGCGCCTGGTGAGGGCGGGTATGATTGTACAGCTTGAGCCAGTGTTTGATGACGATCTGGGCCTGCTCGGTTGTGGTGAACTATTCGGCATTGAGCACTTCTCGAACTACTGGTGGCCCGAAATTTTCGATTTCATACATTCATACAATTACTGCTATATGTGAATTCTTTAAATGATGAGGACACGATGAACTCACTAACCAGAATAACACGTGGGATGGGCATCGCTTTAAAGGACGGTAGAGTGAAAGGTATTCTTGCCTTCACTATTGGAATGATCTTGTGGGCCTCGGTTTTTTACCACTTTGTCGAAGGTTGGAGTTGGCTCGACTCCATCTACTTTTCTGTCGTGACGATTTCGACCGTTGGGTTTGGTGACTTCTCACCTGAAACCGCGGCAGGAAAGATCTTCACAATGGTATACATCATTGTAGGTCTCGGTGTCTTCGTGACCGCGGCGACCACAGTGGCAGATACAATCTTGTCCCAAGACGACAAAAAAGCGGAATAAGAGATCACACTCAATTGAGCCAAGCCGAGTTCGTGCACAAGCATTAGTCTGCCTGTGAACCTCAAGCCGTGATCCAGATTCATTTGTGTCTTCAAGCTGATAGATGATCACTAAAATTCAAAAAAATTACATATTATGTTTTTTGAGTGTAACATTCAAAAAACATATGGAGGGATGGAATGGAAAAGACCCAAGACGCAAAGATTGTCGATCTAGCGGTACGATTGCTCTTTCTCGGACTATTCCTCTACAGCGCCCTGGTCATGGTGGCCCCGCTTGCGAGCGTGGTTATCTGGGCAACGATCCTCTGTGTGGCGCTTTACCCGGCATTTGATTGGCTTCAGTCCAAACTGGGAGGGCGGAAAAAACTTGCCACGACGATCTTGGTTTTGTTGGGCCTTGTTCTAACCCTCGGGCCAGTCGCAACTGCGGTGTCTGGTGCCGCAGAACTTGGGTCTGAATTCGCGGAACAAGCAGACAAAGGTGAGTTGAAAGTCCCACCTGCGCCCGAGGGACTCAAGGAGTTGCCCTTGGTGGGAGACAAAATCGCTGATGTTTGGGGAATGTTTGAGCGCAATCTTGACGGCGCGCTTGCAAAATACGGCGCGCAAATCCTTGAGATAACCAAATCGCTCTTCGGGAAGGTGCTGGGCATCGGCATCGGGCTTCTTGGCTTAGCTCTGTCCGTGTTGATTATGGGGGCGTTGTTCAGCCCAGGGCCAAATTTGGTCCAGGGTCTTCAACGCTTTGCCAACCGTGTTTTCGCTCCGCGCGGTGGAGAATTCGTAACACTGGCAGGCGCAACAATTCGGAACGTTACAAAAGGCGTGATTGGCGTAGCAGCCATTCAGGCTGTCTGCGTTTGGATACTATTGGCTTTGTTTGGGATTTCTTCGGCCGCCACGCTGGCATTTATCTGCCTAATACTCTCGATCATCCAAATCGGGCCCGGATTAGTTCTTATACCGGTAATTATCTACGCATGGAGTTCCATGTCCGGCGGAACTGCTTTGATCTTCACCGTTTTGGCCGTTCCAGTCATGATAATGGACAGTTTCCTAAGACCCGTTTTCATCTCAAAAGGCCTTGAGACCCCCATGTTGGTCATCCTCATCGGTGTTCTCGGAGGTATGATGGCGTACGGATTGATCGGCGTCTTTATGGGGCCGGTTCTCTTCGCTGTCTTCTATGAGCTGTTCAAAGTGTGGATTGATACGTCGTCCGAAGCCGAGGGCGTTGCTGAGGGTGCGGCGAAATGAGGAAGACGATATGGACAACCCTGGCTGTCATTCTGATTTTTCTTGTCTGGTATTTGGTCGCTGATCGGAAAACGCCATTTACCGGGAACGCCAGAGTAAAAACCGTGGCGACCCAGATCGTCCCGCAGGTGACTGGCATCGTGACTGAAGTATTGGTCGAAAATGGTGAGATTGTCTCGGCCGGAGATGTCCTTGTCCGGATCGACGCGCGACCCTACGAGATTCAGCGCGACAAGGCAGAAGCTGACCTCGAAGCAGCCACTCAAGAAGTGGGCGCATCTTCGGCAGAGGTAAGAGCGGCACAAGCCAAACTAGCAAGGGCGCAGAGCGATCTGGATACGATGCGCATTCAAACGGAACGCGTATTTGCGCTCGAAAAGAAAGGTTTGATTGCAGTCTCAAAGGCTGATGACGCCCGAGGGCAACTGGCAGAGTCTGAGGCAAACTATGAGAACGCCAATGCTGATCTGGAAAAGGCAAAACAGAGGCTTGGTGACGACGGGATTGAAAACCCGAAAATCCAACGCGCGTTGGCCGCTTTGGCGGATGCGGAACTGAACCTGGAATGGACTGAACTGCGTGCTCCGGCGACAGGTGTCATCTCTAATTTGCTGATAGCCCCCGGAACATATGCGCGGTCGGGTCAGGATTTGTTGACGTTTCTGGACGCAACTGATGTCTGGATCGAGGCGTATTTCACCGAGAACAACCTAGGAAGAGCCTCGATAGGTTCTCCAGTTGACGTGGTGTTGGATATGCATCCAGGTCAGATTGTTCCGGGCGTTATTGAGAGCTTTAGTGCGGCGGTTTCCCTAAGCGGCGGTGATGTGCCCGGGCAATTGGCGAGCCCACCAAGCACCAAAGGATTTTTGCGGGAGCCTGAGAGATTCCCGGTCAGGATCGTTTTGCCCGGCTATGAAGCGGGAAGCACCGAAGATGACCTTCGCTTTCAGTTGAATGGGCAAGCCGATGTGATCATGTATCTAAGTGACAATTCGTTGCTGAACCTGGTAGGTCGTACCTACATCCGCTTGGTTTCAATTCTGTCCTATGCGTACTGAGGACCAACGCTCTGTCACCCGGCTTGCGCTGGGTGTAACCAGCGTCTTTTCATTGGGTCTATTTCTTGGGTGGCCGCTTGCCGTCGTTGGGGCGGTGTTCGCCGCCCTTTTCCTGCAAGCACCTGCCGCATTGCCTTTGGCAGCTTTTGCTAAGCTCTTTGTCTTCTCTATTGGATTGATGTTCATTTCGTTCCTGTTGTCGTCAATCTTCTCACCATATCCGCTTGTGTTTCTTATGCTGGTGGCTATTGGAATAATCCTGTCTTTCATGTGGTCAGTTTCAGGCGCCGGAGTTTTACCGGGTGTCATTGCCCTCATGGGCGCATTGATGATTCCGAACCTAGTCCTGCAATCACACGACCTGGCTTTGGTGCTCGTGTATTGGATACCGTTGAACCTGCTATTCGCAGGCTTCGTATCGACACTGATGTTCGTGTTGATACCCGCTGAACTTCAAACGGCGGCTCAAAAAAAAGCTGTTTCGCAGGCGAGTTTCGACCCGCATCGTCGAATAGTCAGGATGTCTCTTGTCACAGTACCGTTTGCAATGGCGTTTTTTGTTTCCGGCGCGTCTGCATTGCTGGTTTTGTTCTTTGTCGCGCTGCTGAGCCAACAGCTTGCGGCGATGCCTGCTGCGGGTAAAACCGTTGCAAAAGCCATGCTGACGGCAAACCTCCTTGGGGCGGCAGTATCCATCATTTGCTATGAAATAAACGTAATAGCTCCGGTTTTTCTGGCGCCCATTCTGCTGTGTTTTTTCTTTTGCCTGACACTCGGAGCACTAGGTAAATCTCAAGCCGCGCTCGCCGCCGCTGCCGGTTCAGCAATTACAACGGCCCTGATCGTATATGGCGGGTCGGTTGCACCGTTTTCAGACGAGGCGGACGTCAAGAGCATCACTCGAGTTTTGCAAGTTGCCAGCGCCGCCATTTTTGTAATCATCGCATATGTCGTGGTGGATGAATTCTGGCCGGAAAAAGAGCGCCAGACGGCTCATTGACGTTTGTTGTAACAAGGCTTCGCGCTGAAACCAGTAGAGTTCCCGGTTTGACCATTTCTACATAATTCATCTGGGCCGAAAGACGTCAGCATTGTCCGCACACTGTGAAATTGCTGACCCCACGATTGCAGCACTGCAGCGAAAGTCTCCTTCGACGGGCCGCGTCGCAGCATTGCTAAGAGTGGGTGAAGGTCCGGAATGGGCCCTTCCACGAGATTAGTTGCTTGCGGGGCAGGGGCCCATGCTGCGCCGCCTCGGAAGCCTGCGATGAGCCCGAAGCGACCATTTCGGTATCTAGATCCAAAGTGGATGTCCCTGTCTTTGGCCTCACTTCACTAGTGTGTCGGTGGCCCGGCGAACCGCGAGGACCGATGCAGCATAATCCCCCAATGAAATCCCCCTGAAAGCAAAAGCCGCCGGTTTATTGCGTGCTCGGACTTCGACTTTGCCAGTTACCAATTCCGTCAGATCGCCAGCAATTTTCTCGTATGGCAACATAGGCTTGTCGCTTTCCAACTCCTGCAAACGGTCGTCGACAATTACCGTTTCGAAAGCAGTCATGCTCGCCGGCACCCACGGGATACAAGCATCAGTTATAGTGGCGAAGGCTGCTGGCTTCAGCCATCGGGCATCCAAGAAGGGTTCAATAGAGTAGTCCAACGTTATCGATGTCACTATCAGTTCGGCATCACTCAAAGCGTCCCTGGCATTGGCGCATGTTTCAGCTTCGAGACCCATACCCCGAGCGTAACGACAAAGCTTGTCGGCATTCTCTTTGCCACGCCCGAACACGCGGATTCGTTTCAGGGGAAACAGTTCTGAAAACGCTGCTAGATGGGAGTGAGCCTGCACGCCCGCGCCCACAAAAGCCACCGTCTCGGCATCAGGGTCAGCAAGCCGACGCGCTGCCACGACTGACAGAGCCGCAGTTCTGACGGCCGTAATCCAATTCGCGCCCAAGACCGCGCGAAGTAGTCCGGTTTGCGCATCCATAACCATGATGGCACCGTTTATCGCGGGAAGACCCCTCGCCGGGTTTTCCGGACACACTGTAACCTGCTTGGTCACGATGAATCCATCATCTCCCATTGCCAAGGTAGACATTGCGTAGCGACCATCGCCGGGCAAGATGACTGTCTTGGGAGAAGTGTGAAGCTTTCCGTCGGCCTTGGCTACTAGAGCAGACTCGATGGCATCGGCAACTTCAGAAGGTTGGATGCCTAAACCCCCGAGGTCGCCGTCAGACAGATACATTAGCGCGTTCTCAGAAGTCACGGCGTCCCTCACTTAAGAAATTTGGTTTTTTGACTGAATACATTATCTTCGGCCGTTCTTCCTATCGGTTTACTTTCACCGAAGTATTTAAGCTGTAACTTTCAATCGCCTGATCTAATGCGCAGAAGATAAATGCGGCTGCACTTTTCTGAAAATATGAACCTAGCCAAACGCTTGCTTTGTCCGCCTTGTGTGAATTTGACAGGCCTCCCTTCTCGCTGGTGCAGCGAATGGCGGCAAAGCGGGCTGCGCCCGCAGCATTGTGACGCCTGATCTAATGTCGGCAATGGGCCGTCTCAACGGCACCGCTCGTCAATTTAGATACAGACCGGACCGAAAATAGACGCCAGGCAGTTCAGTTCTCTATACGCGGCCCCAACACCCGCACCGGCAATTCCCGATCTGCAGGTTTGCCCCGCTTATGCGCGCGGATCCGCGCGACCTTTCCGTTCGAATAGTGTCTTTCATGCTCAGCGACCCAGTGCTCCACCGGTGTCGCGCGCCCAGAGGCTTGCGCCTGTTCGAACTGTCGCCGTGCCTCGCGCTCGATCAGGTGGCGTTCGCCAGCAGGCCCGATCTGAATTGTAACATGCGACCGGAGCGTTTCGGTCATCCAGGTTTTTCCGAATTTTCGTGCCGCCTTCGCCTGCGAGGTCGAGAGGCTTGGAGCTTCACGCGATAGTAGATCGTCCTCGCGCGCAGCCAGCGCCGCAAAAAGCATGAAACCAATCACCATCTCGTAGGTTAGATGACCTTTGTGCGTTTCTACGTGGTCCTTCAGTTCGTACTGCTGGTCGCCAGAAGCGAGTTGCGCACGTGACATTATGACATTGTTTTGAAGTTGCCAGTTCGCGCTGTCGAATTCGGGGCGGCCACCTTGCGATTTGTTCAGAACCAGAGTGAGGGGCGAGTCCAAGAAAATGCGATCAGTCATGGCAGAAAATAGCCGTACGGTCATCGTGTCCGGAGACCGATTGTCGAATAAGAACCCTTGTTGATGCCTGTTGCTGAGCTCCTTCTCGCCCATGGTTGTCAGGCCTCGCGCAATGCGGTCCTCCCAGAGTTTTCGGCTGTCATATTCGACCCAAACCAAGTCCTGCGGGAAATCAACTTCGCGGACGTAACCTTGGATGTGAACTTCAGGCCGATCCTCCCATGGCATACCTTGGACGTCCATTCGCAGGCTATCGAGGTAGTTCGCAGCGCGGTGGTCGAGCAGGTAAATCCGGGCTGCAGCGAGATCGTTTAGAATACCTTGCCGTTGTGAGCGGGTTTCTTCTGTTGAACCCAAGCGAGCCAAGAGATCGTATTCGTCTCCGGATTGTCCGGTTTCGAGATAGCGCCCATACTGCAACGCGATTGTCTTGTAGAGGATCATCGTATTGCCCCAGAATAGAAACTGGCGAGAGATGGTCGACCCCTGCGCTGCCTCTCTTTTACGATCTAATGTCCCGCAAGCAAGCAATCGCTCTCTGTTTTCTACAGTCTAATATCTGGAGAAGGTTAAGGTCTTACCGTCCACTGAGCAGAGCGATTGCCGCAAGGACGACCAACTTCGGCTTTGCAGAAGCCGTAGTGCGGAACCACTCAACGCGACAAATGCCTATTTTGGGCCGGAAGCAATGTTTCTAACGATAGTCGAACGCAAGTATCGTGCGGCGCTCGATATGGAAAAACCTGTGATTCTCGAACGCTTCGAACGCGTACGCCATTCCCAAGACCGCCTTGTCCAGATTGCATTTTGAGGCTTGCTCTATCACACAAATCTCATCGCCGTATCCGCCGCTAAGATGAAGCGACCGGCCCATGCCTAGTTGGGTTCAACGGGCGTTTGGGTCAACGTTGTGACGGAAAAGTCAAACATCTCTGGCGTTTTATAGGTTGTCGGGCGACGCATAGTTTTGCCATTCATGATCGGCTAAGCTATTGATTTTGAACCGTGTGAAGGCGGGCTGTTACGCTGACTTTACCATTCACGACTCAAAGATTTTCCATTGCCGAACGCGGCCGTTCGATCTCGGCGCAGCAAATACCAAGAGAGCCCATTGCCGCCTTTGACCCAATTTATCGCATTAGCAAACGCAGCATGACGGCCGGCCCTGAACTGCCGTTGGACGACGGGTGCCGTCGCTGCGGTGCGGCCCGTCAGAGGAGACATTCGCTGCAGTAGCAAATTTTGGCGGCTGCCGAATTCACAGCCTGCGAAACAAGGCAGTCATAAGCGCCCCGTAGCGTTTCTGACAGCTTTCGGTACGCTCTTCGCGAAATGTTACAACAAGCTGGATATGCAGATTGCCGTGACCCAAAGCCCAATTCCAAAGCTGAGATGTGCAAAGACGCTCTTGCGCCGCGCAGCTCGTGGATCAGGCGTCAACCGTGCCGCCAACCCCGCTCCCATGCCCGGCTGAAGGATCAGAAAAGGCGCGAGCACTGTAAAAATTCCAAACGCAATCGCAGGCAGCAGGCTGGGCTCTTCAATCCAGCCCCGACCGACCACGGAAAGAAAACCCAGCGCGAACACGACGCCCGTCAGATAATGTGCGCTCCAGCCCAACAAACGCTCCGCCGGAACAGGGTCGCTGGCCATGATGGGCCTATGAACAAACCGCCCCTGTACCACATGGCCGAGCCAACGGCCCAACATCGCATAGTTGAGCGATTGCTGAGAGAAGATCAGCTTCTGGGAAAGGGCGACCATATCCATGAAGGCTGTCGCGCCTATGCCGATCAGAACCGCGCTGAAGAAAATTTCTGTTGTCATGGAGGTATCGACCTTAGTTTCTGTTGATGTTTTGCAGTGGATAGGCAACATGCAACTTCAAGTCCACTTGAGGTCAAGACCATGCTCGACATTTCTGAACTTTCTCGCGCAAGCGGATTTTCACCGTCAAAACTCCGCTATTATGAAGAGGTTGGCCTGATCCGGTCGGCGGGCCGAAGGGGGTTGAAGCGTCTCTATGAGGATGAGGTGAAGACGCGGATTTCCCTCATTTCTCTGGCGCAAACCGCCGGGTTTTCACTCGGCGAGATCAAAGAGACGATGGGTCCAGAAGGCAGGCCCGATCTGGATCGTACTGTTCTGGCAGCAAAGGCCGATGCAATTGACGTGAGGATCAAGGAACTGACGGCCTTACGGGACGGCCTTCGCCATGTCATGAATTGCACCGCCGAAAACCATCTGGATTGCCCTCGGTTTCAGCGCATCATCTGTGTTGCACTGACGAAGAAGCAGGGCGATGCGAAACGTTCTAAAAGGAATCCCAACAAAGGGTGAAGGGATTAAGCGTGGACCCCGATCCACCATTTCGGGGCTGTTGACGGGTCGAGATACTGGAACCACTGCCGCCCGGACGTGACGCGTTCCTGGTGTTTAGCGCGGTAATTCGCTGAATGGACAGACATCGTCCTCGAACGGAACATGCCGTCTCCGGAACGATGTTCCCTCGACGATCTCGGGGCGGCTGATCCGATCCATGCGAAAATGCCGGAAATCCTCACGGCTGGAATCCCAGGCTACGAGGTACCAGAGAGGCGGCAGGATGAGCATAGCTTGCGGTTCGACTTCGCGACTCGTCTCCGCGCCCTTGGCGTCCTGGTAGCCGTAGCGCAGGTTTTGCCGTTGCAGAAACGCGGTTTCGAAGGCAGGCAAAAGCGCCGGGTCAATAGTGCCCATGTCCGAGGTGTCCTGTTTGGGCGAAAGTTGTCCGACATGCAGACAGTCAAGGAACCTGCGCAGATCCCGCACCTTGTCCGACGGCAGGGCCTTCTCGATTTTGGCAAGCCCCGAGTCGGCGAGGCCCGAGAAGGGAAGGCTTCGCGATGCGCGCATGGCCGCCACACTGATAAGAAGCGCAAACACTTCTGTGACCGAGAGGCGGGCGGTGGTCTGCACAGATTGCGGATCGAGTTGCACGCCCCCTCCGCGCCCACATTCGGAATGGATGACAAAGCCCTGGTCGCGCAACGCCCCGATATCGCGCAATACTGTTCGTCTGGATGCACCGACCTGACAGGCCAGCTCATCGACCGTTGCTGTTCCGTTACGGCGAAGGGTGCGCACGATGGCATCATGACGGAGACGGATGTTCATTTATTCACCTTAGCACTTTTAGTGACAAATTTTGTCACCTTAGGGTTCTAAGCTGCTCCCGGACCACTCAGCAAGGAGAATGAACATGACGTCCCGAGATCAGAATACATCCAACGGTGCATTGCCGATCATCGTCAATCCACCGCATCTGCATGATCCCACGCCAAACGGCTACAGCACGGCAGTCGTGTCTCCTGCTGCGGGACGATTTGCCTTTGTTTCAGGACAGGGCGGACAGGATCAAAACGGTAACCTATCGCCGGAGTTCGGCAACCAGGTTGAGCAGGCCTACTCCAATCTGGCGGCGGTCCTCGACGCGCTCGGCGCTCTCCCCAAACAGGTCGTGAAGCTGACCGTGTTCGTGGTCGACCACGATATGTCGAAGCTCGGCGTGCTGACTGAAAACGTGAAGCGTATGTTCGGCGGTACCCTGCCCGCGCAAACGCTGATCTCCGTTCCGAAGCTTGCCATCGACCCGATGCTCTTCGAAGTCGAGGCTGTCGTGCTTTTGGATTGAGCGCTCGATTGCGGCGGCGACTTGCCGCCGCAATCACAAGCGCGACCTAGTTTGCGAAGTGGAAGCCGACGTTCGCAAACTGCGCAGCATCGGTTACTATTGGGCTCGATGCTGACGCCGGAGCTATCGTGGCATCTATTCGACTGCCCGACCTCGCTCAGGTGTGAGCGACCCTTTCATGCCGTTGGCCACAACGTCGTGTGCTGCGGTGCAGCGTCCCCAGAACGGACTTTCGCACTCGGCGTAGCAAGCGGGTCGGTTTTCAGAATGGAATCTGCAATTTGGTACTTTCAGTGCAACTGAGCGTGAACCAGAAATCCTTCGACTTTATCTTCACCAATAGCGCGCAAGGCTTCTAGCCGGTGATATCCTTCGACAAGAATGTAGCCGCCGCCTTTATCGGCGCGCAGGCGTATGGGCGTGGTTTGGCCGTTTTCGAGGATATCGTAAGCGATGGCATCGACTTTGGCGGGATCCAGAGTTTTCCTGCGTTTGATGGGAATGCGAACGTCGGCAATGGCAAATTTCTCTTTTACAGGCATGACATCAAATTGCACGGGAGAGCAGCATTTAGGCAAGCACTTGCGCTGCGATATCCACGAATTTCTAAATTTGTCTCATGGAGCCACTAGCTAACAGCCTATGTATATCGGTCATGAGTTCGTAAATTACCGAGCTTTTGGTCAAATCGAAGGCATCTTTTTGACGGCCCTAACAGGTCAAATGATACGCTGCAGCTCAAAAGAAGCTAACTTCAGTCGATAATGCAGCAATGGTGTATCACAAACAAATGCTAGGCGGACTTTACCACCAAACAACAATTCACAAAGATGTCTGTTTTTAAGAACTAAGCTATGTCAGCGAAGCAAAGAACGCGTCCAGAATTTCGAGGTGATCCTCGGGATCGTCACCCTCTGAAACGGCGAGCGCAGCCCTGTCAAAAAGCGCGGAGAGTTGGACGGTCAGGGCATTGATCGGCAGATGTTTAATCTGCCGTGTCTCCATCGCTTCTTCGAGGCCCAATCGCAATGTGTCGGCCGAGGTTTTCCGGTCAATCTTGTCGAGCTCCACTTGCCCAAGGACAGCCGGGCCATCAAGTAACATGATCCGAACGCGGCCCTTGTCCGACATCGCCTTTAAATAGCCACGGCTACCCTGCCGCAAGGCATCAACCGCAGATGCTGGTTCTGCCATTGCGAACGCCGTTATCTCGCCAGCGACAGCAACATACTCTTCTCTAACAACTGCACGAAAGAGCGCTGCTTTGTCCTCGAAGTGATGATAGAGCGCACCGCGCGTGACCCCTGCCGTCTTTACGATCTCAGGTGTTGACGTTTCGGCATACCCTTTGTCGGAAAACAGCTTTCTCGCAGCGCTCACAAGGGCGGACCGGGTTGCTTCCGTGCGCGCCTGATTAGAACGGGCTTCATTTTTCTGTTGCATGCATACAGCCTGTATGTTTATAAACTACCTACATACAGACTGTATGTATCATGAGTAGGAGAAGCAACATGAAATGCACCCAGTATTACCCAGTGATCCAGACCAATGATGTCGCAACGACAAAAGCGTTCTATGTCGACAATTTCCGTTTCAACGTAAGCTTCGATGCAGAATGGTACTGCCATCTTCAATCAAGTGAAGATCCGAAGGTTAACATCGCAATCCTCAAAGGAGATCACGACACTATCCCGACCGAGGGGCGCGGTACGATCAATGGCCTGATCCTGAATTTCGAGGTCGAGGATGTCGATGCCGAGTTCCAACGTGTTCAGACTGCGGGGTTGCCCATCCTAAAGACATTGACGGATGAAGACTTCGGCCAACGGCACTTTATCACGCACGATCCCAACGGGGTTTTGATAGATGTCATCAAACCAATTTCGCCGGTCGGCCAATTCGTCGATCAGTATGCGTCCGAAGCGCTGCCCCCATAGAATGCCAAGGTAAGTTGCGATACCGGCCTCTTCCTGCCGGTTCTCGCATTCAACTACAAACATTCGCACATCGCGCAGCTTCGATCACAAGGGCTCTTGACCGACCACCGAAGCTCAGCGGCGTTTGTGGCCAAGGAGACCCCTACGCAGTCGTTCACGGTCATCTCTTGCCGACAGCTACAACAACTGATCGCCATTTGGATTATGAGTTCGAAAAGAATTCCGTGACAGTGTCGATGATCATCTCATGCTTGGCAGCACGCGCTGCGCCGCCATCTGAACAGATGATCTCGTCTCCCGGTTCTTCTTTTGCCAGAAGCTCGTAACCTCCGGGCTTGCAGCGACCGAGGAAATCAAAATGCGATAGCGTTTCTGGTTCGATGTAGCGTGAATTACTTTCTGGTAGGGCCGCAATCAGCGCGCGGGATTCAATGTCGAGCGTCAGACCCGAATTCATAATCGGTGCCCCAAAGACCAACATGGGCCGGTCAATTTGACGGATGCTTGTCTCGGAAAAGCTTTGTGTTCCGCCAAGATCAAAAACGGCAAATGCTTTGATCCGGCGATCGGACAGGTCGGCCTCCATTTGAACGCGATCTTTGGGTGTTTGTGCGATTTTCCAATCCGAAAGGATGCGACAAGCCAACTCGTCTGGCTGAGTGTCACAAAACCTCTTTAGCCCGGCCGCGTCGTAGCGCGCGCCGGCCAAGGCAACAGCCGTGAACCCACCCAGTGAATGTCCCGCCATGTAGATTCTGTTTGGATCGACATATCGTGCAAAGTCTGCCGATCCGATTGCATGGTCAATGACACGGGAGATATCCTTCGGCCGCTCCCACAATTGCCGAGTATGATCGGGGTCGCGGGACCAGGTTGATGTGCCAGGGTGGCTAATGGCGGCCACAATGTATCCGCGCTGTGCCAAGGCATTGGCGAGCCAAGCCTGATTGTATGCATTGCCAAACATTCCGTGCGACAAGACAACAAGGGGGAACTGTTTCGTTGCCGGAACTGCATCCTTTACAACCTTGTTGCCTACCCAAACCTCGCTTTCAAAATCGTAGGTCACGGGGTTTATGGCGTCCGTCGGATACCAAAGAAATCCGGAAAGATCACGTTTCCCTACTACGTCTGGGATCTCCAACTCAGTCATAGCAGGCTGATAGGACTGAGCCTGTGCAACACCACCACAGGCGGCCAAGACTCCGGCAAGTAGATATGAGAAATGTCTCATTGAAAGTTCCGATCATCATTCAGGGTGGGATCGAATCTGGGCCATAGGTCTATTTGAAACAATACGTTGCACAGTCTATATCTGTCCTTGATCCTGATCCAGGACAGGTGGTGATAGAAAGAGGTCAAATGGACAGCCCCGGGTTGATCAGTTTCCCTTTGCCACTGGCGACTGCCTTGCTTTGCTGTGTGCTTGCCATTCTGGCGTGGCGTTTGGATCTGGGTCTTCGGCGCGCCAACCTATTTTTCTCGGCCTTTTTTGGGTTAGGCGCATTCTCGTCTTTGTTGGTCGGTTTGCGATTTGGATATGGGGTCGAGGATTTGATCCCTATGCAACGCACGCTACCCCTGTTTCTGGGGCCGTTAATGTATCTTGGCTTCGCCTCCATGGCCGTCGACAAGGGCGGCATTGCCAAGATCACTCTGTTGCATTTGGGCGCGCCTTTCTTGCTGATCGGGTTGTTTCTGCTCTTCGCCACCGATCTGAGAATTCTGGATTGGGTCATCAGTGGAAGCTATATATTTTATAGCGGTGTCCTCTATCTGCTTTGGCGAAAGGGCCCCGACGCTTTGAGTCATGCGCGGGTCGATGCATCCCGCCACCTTTCCGATTGGCTTCTACGCGGCATCGGATTTCTCGTTTTCATATTGATTTTGGACAGTGCGATCGCATTCGATTTTGCGATCACCGGGGGGGCCAATGCCTCAAAGCTGATCTCTTATGGGACAATTCCTTTGATCCTGCTTCTTCTTGTAACGCTAGTCACGCTCCCATTGATGTTCTCCAAGGTGCAGATTGTGGCGACGACAGTGCCAGATGCCAACACCGAAGACACCGAAATCGCGGCTCGTCTACAGAGATTGATGGATGAGCAGCGGCTGTATCTGGACCCTGATATTACTGTCCAACGACTTGCCAGACGCCTGAGTCTTCCAGCCCGCATCTTGTCGTCTGCCATCAACAAGACTCAGCGAACCAACATGTCGCAATATGTGAACAGGTTTCGATTGACACATGCAGCCCGACTACTTGCAGACACTGATACAAGTGTCGCAAAAATCGCAGCTGAGTCCGGGTTCCTGACGCGGTCTAACTTTTATCGTGAGTTCCAGCGGGTCTACGGGCAATCACCAATCGAGTATCGAACACAAAGCAAAGCAGAGAAGAAATCATCGACAAATATCTAAGAAAGTTTGGACTTAATATGATCCAACTCAGCGTTAATACCCGATCCGAGGTCAATCATTAGTGAACTCGGCCCAGAGCCGACTTTGAGCGCCATGACGAGATGCTGCGGTCGCAGCCCGCATAGCCGCCATTCGCCGCTCCGCCGAAATCGAGTGATGCTTGAATTCACAATTGCCGGGACAAAGCTGTCGTTACCTCAGACAGGGGGAAAGTCCGCATTGCCAATCGAGGTAGCATTTACAAACGCGAGGCGCAGCCCTGAAGGCCGGCAGGTAGCACCAGCCAAGCTCCGTGTTGGTACAGTTGAAATGCGAGATCTGCATCGTCTGATGCCAACGTCACACTGAACGGTGTGGCAGCCAACACTGCCACATCTTCCGGTATATCCACCAAGAAATCTTGACCCGGAAACAGCACCAATGCGGCCGGGGCATCGTCGCTGAGCAGCGTTACTCCAATAAGGATGCCGACCCATCCAAACACGAGCAGCGTGATTGCCAGAAATGTGCCTCTAGTAGTCATGGATATGTTCCAGACGCTCTCTGCCACCATCCAAGGCACGCAGGTCTGAAGCGAGATCGGCAACGTCAGTCAATATCAGGTGGCGATAATTGTCAAAACCCTGTCGGGCATCGCTGTAGATTGCTTTCGGATGTTCAGCAGCATCGGATACGATAGAGAACATGATGTCGTCATTTCCGGCAATTTCGATAAATTCTACACCAACATTCGACATATCCTGCATTAAATGTGTCAGCGCGCGGTAGCGCACCGTTTCGATTTCGATCCCGGAACCTGTATCGCCGATGACAGTCACACCGTCGAGGCGCGCCAGTGTTTCGGGCGTTGCACCATCGACAATCATCCGCAGGGTCAGTGCGTCGGCACCGACTTCTGACACCGCTGCCGCGATGATCTCGGCGTAGGCTGCTTTCGCGCGGTATTCGATACCCAGCGCAATCTGGCGCTCGCGATCCCTGAGGTTTTGTGTGCCATTATCCGTAAGAGCCTGGGCATCGGCCCGGAAGTCCCATTTGTACCACGGGACCTGCTGAAGGAACTCCGCATAGTCCCTGGCCTGCCGAGCTGAAACGTCATCAAGTGGTGCCCGGTTCTGGCCGCGTAGCACCGCAAAGAGACGACCCAGAGTCTCCTCGTATGCGGCCTTTGCCAACAGTTCTGCTGTGAAGCTGACGCCGATCACGTAAACCATTTGCTTCGTCGCGCTATCCTCTGGCCCAAGTTGGCCCGCGGCCTTTGACAGCGTGCACAGTGACCCCCAGAAACCGGCAATCCCGGTGGTAAATTGGTAATCATGGGGGTCACTCGCTTGGAGGACACGCGCATAGTCCTCATACGCGTGAACGATATGCCACTCTGGATAGGTCATAAGGGTGCGGGATTCCAAACGGTGATGGTCTGGCTCCAGGATCGTTTGCGATGCATTCGGATCGCCTGTCGGGCGGCACATGACTTCTGAATAGGCCACCGGTGAAAGGAGGCCAACCACAACCATGACAAGAACCACGGCCAGCCGTTTGAGCCACCGCCAGAAGAACCTCATACCCGGCGCCCGATGTTTGTGAACCCAGCCCACACGGCCAAGGCCCCGAGCGCCAAATGAGGCACGTTCGCAAGCACCCTGCCCAGGGAAAAGTCCAGACCCGCCGAGGCGTTCGTAAAGATGCCAAGGTCGAGGTAGCCATAGCCAGTAAAGAACCCAAACACTCCATCGCCGAGATAGGCGATGCCAAACAGGATCATGAACGTACGCGCTGCACGATGGGACAATAGCCCGGCGATCAACGCCCATAATGCAGAGGCAACATGCAGGGCATCGTCATAGATATCGAGCGCGAAAATCCCGAACGCGAGCCCGTCCTCGTTTGTCAGCCCCGGAATGTAGTTCAGTGACGCGGCGATCATCAGCACCACGAAATAGACGAGGCAGAGTTTCTGCATGGATGTCATAGCTGCTCCAGATAGCTGTCCCAAAGATTACTGCGCAGGATCAGCTGCGGATCCAACTCGCGCTTATTCGCCGTAAAGTTGGCTGCACCCGGATAAATTCGGGCCAGTTGATCAAGGCGCGCGTGGGGTCGGTATGGCAGATAATAAGCACCGCCGTCTTGCGCGATACGTTCAATCAGCGCTTCGGTCATCCGCCTCATATCGGCTTCGGCACGTTCGGTCATCTCTTGACTGAAAGACATCACCGCAGCAATGCGCGGCGTCGTGGCATAGGACAGGTCGCTTTGATCATCCTGCGCCACATAGCGGAGCGTCACGTTCAAGAATTCTTGGTACGAGGCCGGGATCACGTCGCGACAGGCCGTCAGAAACGCATCGAACGCATCAAAACTGACAAAGTACTCATGCAAGATGTCGGTGCGATCCGGGTTGCGGTCATCGAGCGTCACAACCGGTTCGTTGATCAACGAATTGCGGGTCACTTCCCCGTCACCAATCGCGGGCCCGAGGGTGGTTTCATTCCACCAGCGGAATGACTTCATCGTCTCGTTACCCAGCTGCGTGCGGTAGAGGCGGCTTGCTACATGCGACATCCAGCCTGACCCGCTTGCTGGCGGCAGCGCGGTTTGATCATCGGTCTGGCGATAGGTGATCAACAATGCCTGTTCAAAGAAGGACGCCCGTTCAACGTTCAGACGACCATAGGCCATCGTGACAGCGGGCTCTTCAATGGCGGCCTGGAAGGCGGCGGGAAATGCGCTGGCGGCCATAGTTTCGAAGGTCGGAACAAGGCGCGCATTGGACACCATGCCGACTTCAAGATCCAGGATCACTCCAACAAGCCCATAGCCCCCCATGGCCATATTGAAGAGGTCCGCGTTCTGTTCAGGCGAGCAAGTCACCAGATCGCCGGACGGCAGGATCATGCGCAGTGACCGAACCGTGGCCCCCATGGGTCCGTAGGGCACGGGCCAACCATGTGCGTTGACAGAAAACGTCGCGGCCACGCCAAAGTCATTGTTGGATTGCATGACTGTGGGCGACCAGCCATTCGGGTCGAGCGCGGCAATCACTTGGGACCAACGCGCCCCGGCATGAACCCTGTAGCTTTGGCTTGCGCTGTCAATTTCTACTGTACCATTGTCGAATGTCACGGCGGTTCCATCCCTCGGAATGGCCTGCCCGCCCATCGAATGCCGCGCCGCACCCACGTTGAAAGCCCTGTTTGCAGAGGCTGCCTCTGCCAGTTCCTTTCGAATGGCCGCGATCAAGGCATCGTCTGCATTTTCCGACAGCACCAGATGCTTGTGGATCGGCGTGGATGAGAGCCCGCTCGCGTCGTTCATGACTGTTCCGGTCGGCGGTTGGTCCAATCTCGTGGTGCCGTCCAGAACAGGCAGATCGCTGTTGAATGTGCGGGCTGCGGCCCAACCCGCCGCCGCGCCGCCAAGGACCAGGGCTGACCGCCGGGTGATGGACTTCATTTCTGTTCACGCTCCTCTTTGTGGGATTGCGTCATTGGCTGCAGCGCATCGATAAGCGCGGCAGCAAACTCTGCAGGTGCCTCAAGGTGAGGGATGTGGCCGACATCTGTGAGGACCGTTATCGTTGCGCCCGGGATGAGCGATGCGAGCTCTTTACCTTGAAATACAGGGGTCACACTATCTTCGGTCCCCCAAATTAAGGCAACTGGCACGTCGAGCGACGTCCAATTGGCAGGATCCAGACTCAATGCATCGTTCGGAGTTGTGAATAGTTCCGGGATCCAGTCGGATACAACTTGCGTATAGTTTTCCCGGACCATTGGTTCCTGTAACATCGCCACCACCTCAGGCGACGCCGCATCTGCCTGATACATGAAATCTTGCAAGAATTTTCGAGTTAGCAGTGGGTTCGTCGCTGTTGCAGAGGTCAAATACGGCCGGATGGTTGGATTGCGCAGAACAAACGGTGGCTGTTTTGGATCCGCCCGATCGTTCAACCCGATCGCCCCCGCAACAATTACAAAACCAGAGACCAGATCGGGGCGTTGCAGCACAGCCTCGGACACCGGTCCTGCCCCAACTGAATGGGCCACCACAACGGGTTGGTCACCTAGCGTCTCCAACAATGCAACGATGCGGTCAGCCTGCGCCGACCTGCTATAGTCGGTTCCTTCTGGATACTCAGACCAGCCAAAGGGTGGCATATCGAAAGCGGTTGAATGATAGCCGCTCTTTGAAACCGCGTTCATCGTTTCACGCCAAATCGCTGACCATGCCGCTGTTCCATGTGCAAACAAAACGCGAGGAGTTCCTGCCTCTCCGGCTTCGAGCACAAAAAACGAGCCTTCAGGTGTTTCCAGAAGCCGCCCATCATCCGGTAATCCGGCCGCAAATGGCAAAGCTTCACGGTGATAAGCTGCCCATCGGAACGCCAAAATCGCAACAACGCAAAGTGTCACAAGAGAGGCAACAATCCAAACAATCCATCTGTTCATAAATCTTAGTACTCAATTCATCTCAAAATCCACAATCGCATCACTCAGGTCAAAGACAAGTGGGGATTTCCTTATTTATGTCCCCGATCTGGATTATCAGACGACTACATCTCACCTCCGGCATGCGAAGATGCCAGAACGGCCATTCGGATGATCCGCAGCATTTGTCAGATTGGGCTCATTCCGGACCCAAGAGGCCTTGCGGCAGAGGCCCCTGCCCCGCTATCAACTGATCACGCGGACGGCCCAAAGCCGACCTCCACGACCTGGTCGACGAGCTGCGGTGCGGCCCGTCATAGGAGACATTCGCTGCGGCTGCGCGATGCTGATGGCTCGATCACATACAATGCGTAGCCGTTGATTAGCATCGCGACGCCAGCAGAAGACACCAGTTCAACGAACCTTTTCGACCAGGAAATCAATCATGGCACGCGTTTTTGCTGGCAGATTGTCACGGCTGGCATAGATCACATGAACGCCAAGCGGTGGGTTTTCAAACGCTGTCAGGATGGGAACCAGAGTTCCCGCGTCCAGTTCAGCTTGACATGAGATTTCCGGAAGACGGGTAACCCCGCGGCCTGCAAGGGCAAGCACTTTTTCGGTGTGTGCATCGTCACATCGTATCCTTGGTGAAATTGGCACGGTGATCACCTCTCCGCCCGGGCCCATGTATGTCCAGCTTTGCGTTATTCCGTGAAATGAGAAATCAATCAGCTCATGGTCTTTCAGGTCATTTGGGTGATGCGGTGTGCCATTGCGTTTCAGGTAGGACGGGGATGCCACAGTAAGACCCCGAGTGCGCAGGATCTCCCGGGCCACCAGATCAGACGACGGGAGGGTCCCAATTCGCACCAGTAAATCGATCCCTTCGCCGATCAGGTCGGAATGGCGTTCAGAAATGTCCAGATGCAGGTCTACGTCAGGATATCGGTCAAGAAATTCGGGCAACCATTGATTTAGCCAACCGTGGGCAAAGACCACCGGAACGCTCAACCGCAATTCCCCGAAGGGCCGGTCACCTATCGAATGCAACCGGTCTTGCAAGGCGTGGGCATCTTCCACAATCCGTCGGGCGTTTTCATAATAGACGCGCCCGGATTCCGTCAGGCTGAGCCGCCGTGTTGTCCGGTTTAAAAGCCGCGTCCCCAACCGCGTTTCAAGCCGGGCAATTTCCTTGCTGACATGGCTGGGGGTGTGTCCCAGCAATTTTGCAGCCGCACTCATGCTGTCTTGCGTCACCACGGCGCAGAACAGAACCATGCCGTCAAAGAGGTCTTTATTATGATCCATCTGGAATAAATATAGTTCCAACTGAAGTATTAATATTTGTTACAGGCAAAGTTACCTTTGTTGCAAGCAAAGGAAAGGCACAGCCATGTTGGATATCAGAAATTTCGATCACATCGGCATCCGCATCAGCAACCGCATCGCGTCTGTTTCGTTTTATGAACTGTTAGGATTCGAACAGATCGCTGACGGCGGTTATGACGACGGCCATCCGCTGGTGATGCTGCACCCGTCCGGGATCAACATCAATTTGCTTGGACCCGCCACCGCGAAAGCCGGTGAAAACGTCCTGATGGATGAGGTCGAAAAATACCCCGGCATCACCCATCTGGCCGTAAAGGTGAAAGACGCCGAAGCGACCGAAGCCTTTGTCATCGAAAACGGCATCGCAATCACCGGGCGGCGTGAATTCCGGGGCACCAAAACCATCTTCATACGCGATCCGGATCGCAACGTGCTTGAGCTTGTCGGCCCAGGACCATCAGTTGCGCAACTGATTGCCGAGCATGTGCACGCCTAACCCCCATACCTCTAAAGGAGCAACTCTCATGACCTTATCTCTCAAACCCCTTGCGACAGCCTTGAGCCTGACCATCGCTGCAACCGCGCTGCCTGTATTGGCCGAAACTCCAATGATCAAAACGGTAGATGGCGTTGCCACCTATCCGGAGGGCTACCAGGGCACGCCGGTGCGGGCCGCGTATGAGGACCCGTTCCTGTCGCCAACCAACTCGGCATTGATCCTTATCGACTATCAGCCGCCAATTCTGGCGGGGGTCAAGAACATCGACCACGAAGAGCTGATCAACAATACCACCGGCCTGATCAAGACCGCGGTTATCTACGACATCCCGATAATCTTCAGCCATGTTGCCGTTGGCTTGAATGGCTATGATCCGATGATCGAGGAACTTAAGGAACTGGCTCCGAACGCCGTGTTCATTGACCGGACCAATGTGAACGCCTGGGAAGAGCCCGAGTTTGTTGCCGCTGTTGAAGCAACCGGGCGGAAGAAGCTGATCATGGGTGGCCTGTGGACCGATGTATGCCTGGCATACCCTGCGATTGAAGCCGAGAAATCTGGATATGACGTTTACGTGCCCGAGGACGCCGTCGGTTCAATCTCTCAGTTGAGCCATGAAAACGGTATGCGTCGCATGATCGAAGCCGGCGTCGAGCCGATCACCTGGAACGTCGTTCCCGCAGAACTGCAACGTGACCACGCCCGCAGCGACAAACTGCAAGCGGTTACCCGGGTGTTCATGGAGCATTTGTTCAAGATTGACCCGGACTCGACCTGGTAATCCGCAAAGGGTCAGGGGCATCCTCCCCTGACCTTCTTTGCGTGATCAAGATCATCCACAACCAGCGGACGAAAGAACCATCTATCCTGACACTTTTCTGCTCCTGGCACCTGTGCCACCGCAATCATATCGTGCTTGAATGGATAATTGATCAGATCTACACGTGGGATCAGCGGGCCCGGTTCGGTGATCATAGGTGGGCCAGAGCTAGTTTCACATGCGGGCGATCTTTTGGAATGACTACGCCGCTCGCACAGTCGGACAACGCAAATGGGGTTAGCTTGAGTGCTCCAGCATTGGATCGAGCGCAGGCTTTGACGCGATTTGCAGGCCTTCAGGCATAGTGCAGCATCATACTGTTAGGCTCAGAGCCAACCCCGGAGACGGCGTGGCGTAACCCCTTGGCCTGCAGACAAGTTGCTTCAAGTCGGCCCAAACCGGACTTTCGAAGTAGAGTTTGCTTCTGCGACGCGGCTTATTCTGACGTACCATTTTCAGAGTTTGTCATTGTGGCACCAAAAAAAGGCAGTTGTGCCTTAAGTGCGCCATTTCTTATTCACTCAGGCGACAATCAGACTCTGGCTTTTTCAAAGGCTGCCCAAGCGGTTTCGAATGCTTCGAAATTAAACTCCGGATGACGGGCTGCGTCCAAGACAATACGTTCTGTAGACAATAGCTTTTGTATTGCAGTTCCCAATTGATCGACGACTTCCTCGGGCACGACCAGCGCACCATGACGGTCGGCATGGACCAATTCGCCCGGATTAACCCTCAGGCCAAAAACTGAAACCGGCGTATCAATCTCGCGGATGTGGACAAAGCCATGGCTCGGCCCGACAGAACCGGCAATTATCGGAAACCCCTCGGGTAAGTCCCCGAGATCGCGCATGACACCGTTGGTTACGACACCGGATATACCGAACCCCTTGTGGACAGAGGTATTGATTTCACCCCAATAGGCGCCGATGCAATCGGGAAAATCCAAATCCTCAATCACAGCGACACAGGGGCTGGGCGCTTCGGCCATGTATTTATAATAGGCCATGCGCCGGGCTTTGATGACGTCGGGCGTCTCGGTCGGTGGATTGACCGCCGCGATCTTGGCCGTGCGCGCATAGCCGACGATCGCAGGCTCATCAGGCACTGAACACAGCATGGTGCCGCGCGTAAAATCGTCGAACCCGCGCTTACCCTGTGCCACTTCGATGGCGTTGCAGACAGTGGGAGTGTCGACCTTGCGAAGCAGGGACAATAGGGATGGCGTCATTTGTCCTCCAACCAGCGGATCAATGCCGCCGTGGTTCTTTGTGGTTGTTCCAATGTCGGGAGGTGTCCTGCACCCTCGATGACCTCCAGCGCGCTGTGTTGCAGCAGATCATGCATCATCTGGTGGCGCTCAACCGGGCACAACTTGTCTTCGCGTCCACACAGGACCAGAACCTTTCCGGTATAAGCCCTCAGAGTCGCGCTTTGGTCCGGGCGGTCCATCAGCGCCTGCGACTGGCGCAAGAAAACGTCAGGACCCAAGTCGGAGGCCATCGCCATGCAAAGATCCAGGATAGCCCCCCGGTTAGGCCCGTCGGCCAGGTAATTGGGTTTCATCTCGTCCCGCATCACCGACTTTAGATTGCCGTCGCGAACAGCCGCCATTTGAGGCGCACGACGGGCTTTTACTTCTGGATTTTCAGCGAGCGGGTTTGTGTCGAGCAATGCCAGTCGTGAGACACGTTCAGGAGCCTGACGCAATACTTCCATCGCCACGATCCCCCCCATCGACAAGCCTGCCAGCGCGAAATCGGGCGGCCCATATTTTAGGATATCATTCGCCATTGCCTGCACGCTGTCGTGCCCAGACAAAGGGAAAGTCATCACGGGCCTGATGCGCGACAGAGCATTGATCTGCGGGCCAAAGAGGCGTGCATCACACATCATACCCGGTAAGAAAATCAAAGGTGTCATGCCGAAGCCAGCTTTGCCCCATCAGACAGCGCGGACAATTTGGCGTAAGCAATCTGCGGATCAACAGCCCCAAAGCCCGCAAAGGTTCCAAAACCGCAATCGCTGCCCGCGATAACCCGGTTCGCGCCGACTATTTCTGTAAAGCGTTCGATCCGCTGGGCCACAAGTTCGGGATGCTCGAGGAAATTGGTGGTAGTGTCGACCACGCCGGGGACCAGTACCTTGTCATCGGGTATCTCAGACTTGCGGTCGCGGAACACAGTCCACTCGTGCGCGTGGCGCGGGTTTGATGTCTCAAACAGAACATAATGCGATTTGGTCGCCATCAAGGTGCTGAAGACCTTGTCCATTGCTATGTCGCAACAATGCGGCCCCTCGTAGTTGCCCCAGCAGATATGCACTCGCACGCGATCCTGCGGTACATTCTGGAGCGCGTGGTTCAGTGCCTCAACATGCATGTCGGCAATCTTCACGAACTCGTCGTCCGAAAGATCGGTGAACAGCATATGGCGCGACAAGGCCAGATCGGGGCAATCCAGTTGCAGATCCAAACCCGCGGCCACGATGGTTTCGTATTCCTCTTTCATGGCATCTGCCAATGCTGCCAGATAGGCCTCGCGCGTGGGATAGAACTCATTCTGCAAAAACAAAGAGATCACACCCGGGGATGCCGCATTCATGAAGCCGCGCTCGGCCCCGTGCTGCTCCATGGCGGCTTTAAGATTGGCGATGTCCTTCTCCAACTCGCCCTGCCCTTTTGAGCGCACCTCGCCGGTGCACATCGGCCGTGCGTATTGGGGCGTGCCACCGTCATTGGCCAGCCGTTGCAGAAAACCGGGGAACATCTTCAGGTCTGCAGGCGCATTTCGCGGGCTATCACCAGAAAATCCGGTGTAACGATCCTTGACATAGGTCGCGTAGGAAATCTTCGAGGTTTCGCCATCGCTGACAACGTCGACACCAGCGTCGACCTGTTTGCGCACTGTCTCAGAGACCGCATCGGTCATGCAGACGTCAAACGCGGCGGCGTCATAGGTTTCACCGTTTTCACGGGCGAAAATGAAATCCACTACGTCTTGTGTGCGGGGCAGAGATCCAACATGTGTGGTTTTGATAGTCATCAGCGCCTCCTTAAACTTTGCGCGCCATCAGGATCGTGTGGCTTTGGGTTTCAGGGTCCTCGGCCAAAAAACCGGTCATTTGCAGTCCGTTTTCCTCAAGACACGTCGCGTAGTCTGCTGGGGACAACGACGCGTGATAGACAAGCTCTGATCCCACCGTGCCGCTAACTTCTCCGGCCCGCGGTCCTACTGTCAGCATCAGCATTCCAGCGGATCGCAAATGACGCGACATACGCGCGATACAGTCTTTTTGTTCATCCGCTGTCAGGTGAAAAAAGCTGTTCCACGCAATGATGCCATCGAACTGCTGATCCAGCTCAAAGACCCGCATATCAGCGTGCCGCCAATCTCCGTTAGGCCAGCGGTCACGGGCTATGGCCAGCATCGCCTCGGCAAAATCGACACCTGTTACTGCGAACCCCTCAGCCATGAACCAGCGCGCAATCGGATCGCCTGTGCCGCAGCCCAGATCCAGCACATGGTCACCCGGCTTGAGGCTGACCGTGAAGCGCGCCAGCCAGCGCGCTTCGAACAGGGCCTTTGAGCGACGTTTGTCATACTCCGTCGCTTGCCGCTCATAAACGGCGTGTATGTCTTTTGGGTCTACGCTCATCCTGTCCAGGTTGCTCCTGCCGGGTCATCGGTTGCAGTGATCCTATACAGACCCGCATGCCCGGTCATCGATGGTTGCACGCTATAGGATTCACCGGATAGGACCAAAGCCGTGTCGCCGGTGGACAAAGTGGTTTCATGATCGTCGATCACAACACGCCAATGGCCGCTGGCTGGCATAAGAACCACAGGATTTTCTGCCACAACCGGTTCGGTCACAGAGGATCCTCGCCCAAGGAAATCTACCTCGAAGCCGGGTTTATCCTTGATCATTCCGTTTTCGCCGATCACCTGCGCGGGTTTGTTGGCCGACAATGCCATCAGGTCCCAATAGCGCGCGATGTACTTTCCAACCACATCTTCTACTGGAACTTCGGGGTAGTCCTTCAATTGCTCTTCAGTCAACAGAGGCATCGGGTGCACGTTGTGAGGTAATTCCTGGCCCTTTTTGGAATCGTACAGCACACCATTGTCGCCAAGCATCAGCCCATGTGCTTGCGCATCTTCGATAACCTGCGGTGCCCAAGTGACCCCGCCGCCCGCATCGTCACCGCCTAGCATCGACATGATCATCCCATAATCCTGACCTACGTTTTCAAAACCCCGGAAGATACCAGTCGGGATGTTGAAGATATCGCCCTCTTCGGCGATGAATTCACCGGCGGTGCCATAGCGGCCCCAGAAAAAACGCCAACGACCTTTGGCGACAAAGAAGACCTCGGCCGTTGTGTGGCTGTGCAGAGAGTTCCGGCATTTTGGCGGCTGGCCCGCAGCACCGATGTTGAAGCCGATCTTGTCAGTGATATGCACATGCTGATCAGGAGATTCCGAGACCCCCCCGCCAACGATTGTGAAGTTCTCTTTCTGATCGCTGCCCGGCGTGTGGGCGTCGATAAATGCGGTTTTGCACGGCCGGAGTTCACCATAGTGAACAATGCGGGAAGAGATTGTTGATTTCGACATTTTGCAAGTTCCGATACTACGTTTTCAGGAATGGTGGGTTGCGTGCTTGTACGGCACGCTCTCTCACTCTCCTGGCGGGCGCAGGTTCAAACGACGTGCACGCAGGCTTTGGCGGTGTATATGGTAACGCCGAAGGGTCCCGGTCTCACTCAGACCATCCACAAGGATGCGATATGCAACCGGGTGCTCCACTCAGACTTCTCCGCCATGCAACAGGATTTGCTTCCAGACCGAGGTTTCATCAAACAGAGTATATTCGCGGCGCAACTGCGGCTGCCCGCCAATCAAGGCGCCAAACTCGGCGTGGCTGATGCCAAGGACATTCACCTGTGCACCCGTCGGTGCGCCAAACACGCCCCAGCCGTCATGTTTGCCCCAAAGGCTCCAGCGGATCGCAGCCCGGGGTGGCATATCCGGGTCGTCGCGCCCGATCTGATGCTCGATCTTGAATTCAGCATTCGGGAAGCTCGCCCGCAGACCCATCCAGAAACGGTCGACCGCATCCCAGCCATGACCAGTCACGCCGCCTACATATTCCGATTGAACAGCGCGGTCATATTCTGCCTCGATTGCACCCATATCGGCATTCATGATCCGAGTCAGAATGTCGGCATAGCGCTGCCCCCACTCGTTATCGTTTCCACGGCCCTTGTACGGCCCAGGTTGATCGATTTCGGGGGTCAGAGGCTTGGTGCAGTTCTCCTTACCTCCTTCGCGAGTAATCAGATCGGCGGCGTATTCCTTCGGGTCCCATCCCATCTGGCGGACGATGGCACCCTGATCGCGGATGAGCCATTCGTCGTTGATCTGGTTGTTGATGGCGTGGCAATCGGCCAGAATTCGATAGCGTAGCTTAGTTCCGGTTGGCTTGCCGTAAACGCCCTCGGCCAGATGCGTGGCCGTTGAAAGGATGCGGTGAGAACTCAGCATCCCTTCTTCGGGGGTACCTGACCAGATCACATCCTCGCCCAGCAACTGCCGATCCGGAAACTCGGCCAGCGTCGCCATGGTAGCGCCGATCACATTCTGATTGCCCAGCACCACCGAACCGGGCGAACGCACGACGATATCTTCGCTGTAATAGTCGTGCAGGGTCGCGATACCCCGGTCTTCCCAAATCTCTTTGGTGATACAGATGATATAGTCGGGGAAGTCCCGGAACTTGGGATCAAAGCCTTTCATGTTTTCATCCTTTGCGGCGTCCAGCCTTTGGGCAGCCGTGCCGAGGTGCGCACGATCAGCGGCCCATCAATTGCGACCTTGCGTGCCGCAGCAGCTGCCGGGTTTTCAATATGATCCAACAAAGCGTCAACGGTCTCGGCAACCATCAGGTTGGCGCGCTGACGAATGGTGGTGAGGTTATAGGCAAGCCAAGCTGCTTGCGGGACGTCATCATATCCAACGACTGAAACGTCTTCGGGCACACGCATCCCCAACTCGAACCGGATGACGTCCATGACGGCAAGCGCCATGTGATCATTAGCGACGAATACCGCGTCAGGCCGTTTCTGCGGTTCAACATCGAACATACGACGTGCCGCTAAGCGCGTGTTCTCGGTGTGAAACTCTCCGATCTCATGATCGTATAGTTCCTGGCCGGCATCGCTCAGAGCTGCCCGGAAGCCAGCTTCGCGGTCTCGCTGGGTTGATGCACCTTGCCACCCGGCAATGTAAGCGATGCGGCTGTGACCGGCCGCAATAAGGAACTCGGCCACCTTGCGACCGCCCGCATAGTTATCAGACGTGACCGATGTGATCCCGTCGATGTCCTGACTGCGGTTGAACAGTACCACCGGCACACCGGCCTGTTGGCAGCGCGTAGCGATATCGGACGACATCGCGACCGAGGCCAGAATGACGCCGTCAACCTGATAATCGAGGATTTCCTCCATCACGTCGTCAATGTTTCCGGCCGTTCTGGAGGCCATGAAAATCAGGACATGATAGCCCTGCTCCTGCAACTCGTTCGACAACTTCTCGAGTGCTTCGGGATAGAAATAGTTGTCCAGATAGGCCACCACCAAACCGATGATGCGGCTTTTGCCGGATACCATTGCGCGCGCCAACACATTGGGGCGATAGCCCAATTCAGTAGCAGCCTTTCGCACTTTCTCTTCGGTCTTCTTGCTGACCGAAGCCCCGGGCGTGAAGACGCGGCTAACCGCGGATTGGCTGACCCCTGCAAGCTGGGCGACCTGGAGTGATGTTACTTTCTCAGCCATCAGTCTGCCGTCCAACCTCCGTCAATCAACATCGAAGTGCCCGTGACCAGCGCCGAAGCGTCCGAGGCGAGGTAGCGGACCGCGCCCATAATGTCCTCGACCTCTCCCACCCGATCCAGCTTGATCTTTTCCATGATCCACGCAGCGCGTTCGGGGTTGTCAAAGGTGGATTGTGTCAGTGGCGTTCGAATGAAAGTCGGGCAGACCGTATTGATCCGGATGCCCTGTTTGCCCCATTCGATCGCCATTGATTTGACCATTCCCTCCAGCCCGTGCTTGGTCGCACAATAAAGCGCTCGGTCGACTCCGCCGACATGCCCCATCTGGCTGGAGATATGGATGATCGAACCGGGCTTATCAGCCTCGATCAACGCGCGGGCGGCGTAGGCCGAAAGGAAATAGGCAGAACGCAGATTGACATTGGTAACAACATCGAAATCCTCTGGCGTTGTCTCAATCGCCGCGCTGTGCCGAGCGACTCCGGCCGAATTCACCACGACATCAAAACTGCGCGTTAAGAAGAGCTGCTCTAACGCGACCAGATCGCCCTGATCCAGCACAAGAGTCTCGGCTGACCAACCCTGTCCCTGCAGAGCGGCGACGGTGTCGTTCAACCGGTCCGCACCTCTGGCCGCGCAGACGACATGCGCGCCTGCCTCAGCCAAAGCCACCGCGCAACCCTGCCCTATGCCCGACGAAGCTCCGGTCACGAGGGCGGTTTCTCCACTCAGTGAAAACGAAGGGGTGCGCGGCAGTTCTGTCATCAGCTCATTCCATCCGGTATTTCAATGCAGCCCATATTGCGGGCCTTGTTGAATTCCCGCAGACGGGCAAAGACGTCAACGCCAAGCTGCCGGTAGGCGTCCAGCAAATCGACCAAAACCCAGTTTTCACGGACGCGCCCGTTTTCCAACCGCCAGAAGTCGAGGCTACGCATCGTGATTTTCTTGCCCGAGGGTGCGATCCCCAGCCAACCGTCATGGGTCACGGTCTGGATCATGTTGGGCCAGCCAGTCACAGCCGCGTATTCGCCATCACCAAAGAAGTGATAGGTGATCTCGTCCACGTATTGCCCCCGGTCCGGCATCCCGTTCAGGAACGGGATCTGGTGCCAGTTGCGAAAGCCCGCATACCCGCGCCCGGTACCGATGCCCGAAGGACCGTACCAGTTCATCCGGGGATGCCAGAACCGCCCCATCTCCATGACCTCGGGGCCGCCTTGCGTCGGGTGTTTCTTGAGATGCTCCAACATGTCGATGATGTGCTGGCAGGTCGCCTTGCCCTTGGCCGCGTCATAGGGGCCGGGCACGAAGCCGTCCTGTGTGGCTGGTCCGGGCACGTGCCATTCGCGCCCCAGACTGGGGGACATCGGCCAGGCACCCGCCTGCATCATCACCTCGGGAATATCCCAAAGCGCCTGCATTTCAACGACCTTGCCGTCCTCAAATCGATAGAATTCGTGGAACCTCATGGTCACCTGATGACCGGTGGGCGGGATTTTGAGCCACGGACCGGTGAAAGTACCCGTGTAGTAGCCACCACAACCAACCCAGTCCGCGCCGTCTTCGTCAGGCCCGCCCATGACGATGTAATCGCGGCGCTCCAGATCGGGCCAAGCGGCGAACAAATCCTTGAAGGCACAGTCATAGAAAGCATCGCTACCGATACTATCGCCAAAAGGATGGCACAGGTGGAATACAGTGTCTGGAGTCGCCGCCCCGGCCAGCGCCTTGCGGACACCGGTCTCGGAAAAGTCGTACATCGCGGCCCTGAGCGGAGCGATCAGGGCCTTGTGCTGGGTGTGCACGTCACTCATTCAGCAGCATCCCGATACGGCGCGGGTTCGCCGTAAGGTACGTTGATTCCGCCATAACGGCGCACCCGCACATTGCACTGCTCGGCGTGGCCAACGAAACCTTCCAGCATACACAGGCGTGAGCCGTATTCGCCAATCAGCGTCGCCGCCTCATCAGTCAGAACCTTCTGATAGCTGTGCGTTTTCAGGTACTTACCAACCCACAACCCCCCAGTATATCGGCCTGCCTTCTTCGTTGGCAGCGTATGGTTCGTACCAATTACTTTGTCCCCGTTCGAAACATTAGTACGCGGCCCAAGGAACAGCGCGCCGTAGCAAGTCATATTCTCAAGGAACCAATCGTCGCGATCTGTCATCACCTGAACATGTTCCGAGGCAATACCGTCAGCGACTTGCAGCATCTCATCATACGTGTCGCAGATGATCACTTCGCCATATTCTTCCCAGGACACTTTAGCGGTGTCGGCGGTCGGCAGGATACCCAACAGACGGTCCACCTCGGTCAGTGTCTCTTCGGCAAGTTTGCGAGAGTTGGTCAGCAACACGCAGGGGCTGTTATAGCCATGCTCAGCCTGCCCCAAAAGATCGGTTGCGCACAACTCGGCATCCGCTGCGGTCTCATCCGCGATGACCATGGTTTCGGTGGGACCGGCAAACAAATCAATGCCGACGCGCCCGAATAGCTGGCGTTTGGCCTCCGCGACAAAAGCGTTGCCCGGACCAACCAGCATATGAACCGGGTCGATTGTCTCGGTCCCCAGCGCCATGGCGCCGATGGCCTGAATGCCGCCCATGACGTAGATCTCATGCGCCCCACCAAGATACATTGCCGCAATCACAGCTGGGTTTGGCTTGCCGTTGAATGGGGGCGTACATGCGATGATGCGCGGAACACCCGCCACCGAAGCCGTCGCAACCGACATATGGGCCGATGCCACCATTGGGAACTTGCCACCGGGGACGTAACATCCCACCGATTGCACGGGGATGTTCTTATGACCAAGGATAACCCCCGGCAGAGTTTCTACCTCGATGTCCAACATCGAGTCCCGCTGAGCTTGTGCAAAGTTGCGAACTTGCTCTTGGGCGAATTTGATATCGGCCAGTTCGCGGTCAGACAATTGCGCAATCAGGTCGTCGATTTCCTGTTGGCACAAGCGGAACGAAGCGGGCGAATAGTTGTCGAATTTCTCACTCAGCTGACGCACCGCAACATCACCGCGGGTTTCGATGTCTTTCAGAGTTGCTTCGACCACGGCGCGGGTCTTGGCATCATCTTCTGCCCGGTCTGCATCGGATTTACCGCGTTTAAGATACTCGATTGCCATGTTTCCAATCCTCAATTTTCGGGCCGGGGTGGACATTTTTCACCCCGGTCAAATGCTTCCCAGCCTTCGCCGTTGAACAGGTCGACGCCCAGTTGCGCCGCGACATGAGGGAAATCGACATTCACCCAGTTGTCGACGATCTTGCCGTCAACGACTTTCCAGAAATCCATGTAGCGGATCTCGACCCGCTTGCCGGTGGGGGCGATGCCCAGAAACTCACCCGTATGGGTCGCTTCCTGGCGGCCAAAGGCTGCTGCCCATTCGCCCATGTATAGGCGGGCCTCATCAATGCAGGTCTTGTCCGAAAACGCTGCTTGGAACGGACGCTGCCAGTTTTCCTGAAACTCTTTCAGGCCGGTTTTAGTGCCGCAGCCTTGATTGCCCATCCAGCGGAAGCCTTGGGTGAAGAATTCTCCGATATCATCAATGCGGTGGTCGTTCAGACCATCCACCATGGTTTCGATCACGCGGCGCGTATCTTCGGTTTTGCTCATGTCCGTGCCGCGAGTTAGAACCGCTTGTTCGGGGCGAGAACCTTTCATACCTATATCCTTTCAGGTTGCCAGAGGGAGAGTTTGGGGGTCGCAGCCCCAATACTCAGAAAGTCCCTCGGCAACCTGTTCAGTGCCGGGTGGCGCGACATGGCGTTATGTCGGGCATGGTTGCTCATTAGCCCTTGACCGCTCCGGCTGTCAGGCCACTCACGATCTGGCGCTGGAAGATAAGAACAAGGAAAATCAAGGGCGCAGTGATCGACACAGCGGCAGCCACGGCAACCACTTGATCGGTTGTGGTGGTCTCGCGGTTGAACATGCCGACGATGGCGGGAACCATTGTCTGGTTCTGTGCGTCCAGCAACAGCGCAGTGACCAAAAAGTCATTATAGGCCAGAAGGAAGCTGAACAGCCCTGTGGTAATCACTCCCGGCCACATCACCGGCATGATGACACGGCGAAAGGCCTGGAAGTGGCTGCACCCATCCACGCGGGCGGCCTCGTCCAGCTCAGCCGGTATGTTCTGAAAGAACGAACGCAGCATCCAGATGGTGAAGGGCTGATTAATGGCGACGAGCACAGCGATCACCGCGAAGGGTTTGCCGTATAGGGTCGGCGCATTCTCTCCCAAGATCGGGGCCAACCATTCAGCCGAATTGACGAAAACCGGCAGATAGCCTGCCACCAGCACCGAATGTGGCAATGCGCGGAAGACCAGCGCGACAATCAGTATCCAGAACGCCAGGGTCGAACCCGAGCGTGCCAGACCATAGCCTGCGAGCGTGCCTACGGTCAGTGACACCGTCACCACACCGGTTGTCACGATCAGCGAATTCTTGAAGTTGTTCGAAAAACCCCGGTCGATCCAGACGGTCTTGTAGTGTTCTGTCGTCAGGCCCAGCACATCCCGACCCAAAGGGCCGAACCACGGGTTCAGCACGTTCAATATGGCAGGCAGGATTACAAAGAACGCTAAGAGAAAGCCAACCAGGACGACCAGCGCGCCAATGACCCACACAAACCACTCCTGCCCGGGCCCCGAGTATGATTTGACCATCGACGGCAGGGTTTTGGTGGCGACCACAATCGTGGCCCAGATCACCGCGATTCCCAGAACGATGTCCAGCAATGAAAGACCCTTACCGCCGCCCAACGTGGCCGGGCCGAAGATGACGTTCAACGCATTGCTGTCGAAGGCATCGACCGGTGATTTGAAGCTCATCACCACGATCCAGAAGATCGGGAAAGCCGCGATCAGGCACCAAAGCGCCAGAAAGATGTTCGAGGTCAGCCGCAAGCTGAAAGGCTGGCGTAGCGCGCGCGAGGACATATCAGTGACCTCCTTTGTGATCGCGCCAGGTGCGGCGCAGCGGCAGGATAAGCAGGATAACGACACCGATCATGGTCAACATCGAGTTCGCCGAGGCACGGCTGATTGACCGGTTACCCGCCTGATCAGGCGTCAGGTAGTCGAAGGTCAGCCATTGCAGCGAGATGACGTAACCCTGGCTCGAGAAACCAACGATCTCTTCGAAGACACGGTAGCTGTCCATCAGGTGGATCATCGCAACAAAGATGATCAAGGGCATCAGGTGCGGGATGACGATGTATTTCAGTCGCTGCCAGCGGGTAGCCCCGTCAATCACCGCACTTTCCAAACTGTCCTGATTGACCGTTTGCAGACCGGCATAGAAAATGATCGCTGCAAAGGGGGCGACGTGCCAGACGCGGTAGAGCATCATCAGAAGCTCGATGGTCCAAGCTTGAGCAAACAGAGCGATGTCGCGGTTCAGCCACCATTCCATCATTGCGGTCAGGATACCGTCGCCCCGGAACAGCCAATTGATCGACAGCACACCAATTACCGGCGTGATGATGAATGGCAGCAATGAGACAAATATCACCGGTCCACGGATCGTTTTGGCCGCGTTGTTGATCAGAATTGCGATCCCAAGCCCGCACCCGACAACCAGCGGCAGAGTGATCAGTGTGAAGGTCAAAGTGAACCGCAGGGCTTTCCAGAAGTTAATCGTCGAAAGTACATGCCAACTGCCGTCGCTTATGGCGCGCCAGGCCCGTTCGGGCTCCAGAACGTTACGGTAGCTTTGCAACCCGACATATTGGGTTTGCGTAATGATCTCGCCATGATCATCCAGCATAGGTTGCGACACTTGTTCGGTCACACAGGTCTGCGTCAGGAAACCGGGCGTGCAAGTTTCCTTTTCAACCGTCTCATAGATTGGCTGGGTGACATAGAAACTCTGCTTAAACACGCTGACCAAAGGGAACGCGATGAAGAGAAGCATCATAAAGACAGAGGGGCCGACAAAGGCGGCAAATGTCCGGAAATTCATGGCTCTGCCTTTCTCATGTTTCTCAAGGGAAAAGGCCGGGAGGGCCCAAGCCCTCCCGTAGGAAGGATCAGTTGCTGATCAGACCAGCTTCTTTAGCGGCGGTGATGTAATCGGCCTCAATATCGGCCAGTGTAGTCTGCGCATCCTTGGCGCCGGTCAGGTAATCGGCCAGACCGTTACCCAGAGAGGTGTGCATGATGCCCATCGGGCTCGAGGCGGGATACGCCTTGGCACCGCCTTCTGCGGAAGCTGCAGCTCCAGCCGCCAAGGCACCTGCCGAATAGGCTGGGCTTAGCCAGACGGCGACATCGTTGTTCGCGCTGACCGTATCGCTGTCCATCCCCTCAAGGGCCACACGAAAGGCAGCATCGGCCTCTTCGTCGCTAATATTCGACGCCAGCACGATGCCGTCCCACCAGATAGTGGTCGCCGGTAATGCCGAACCCATCGGTGCAGCGGCCATGGTCACTTTGCCGACAACCTGGCTTTCAGTTTCGTCATTCATTGCCGCTGCACGACTGGCCCACAGGTTCGCCATGGCAATCTTGCCCTGCTGGAACTGCTGCTGAACATAGGTCGAGTCAGATACCAGATATTCTGGATCCATGAACTCGGTCATTGCTTTCAGGGTTTCCAGCGCCGCAACGCCCTGCTCATTGTTAATCGCGGGCATGTTGCCGTCGCCAAAGAACGCCCCACCCTCGCCGAGGTACATGTTGACGAATTCCTGACCGAGGTTCCATCCCGTCTTGAAAGTGCCGCCGATCGGATAATCCATGACACCGGCTTCTTTGATCTTGGCAGCGGCTGCCAGAACGTCGGCGTAGGATTTTGGTTCTTCGATACCCAGTTCAGCCAGAACATCATCGCGATACATTAGGTGCTGAGCATTGACCATCATCGCAATGGCCATGGTCTTGCCATCCACCTTGATCAACTGGTTAGGCAGCAAATCTTGGCCGTACTTCTCGACCAGATCGTCCAGCGGGCGGATCGTACCCGCGTTTAGCAATGGCACCAGTGTCGCATTGGACACGCCACCAATTTGATACAGCGCGGGATCAGCGGCAAAAGCTTCCGGCTGTTTTTCGCGGAATTCTTGGTCCAGCGAGGCGCTGAAGTTCCCACATTCAGCCATCGCATCGGTGACCGCTTTCCATGCTTCAAAACCGGCTGATAGCGATTTCAGCGGCACGTCATTTTCAAACGAACAGGCAGCCCATGCGCCACTTGCAGCGATGGACATGGCACCTGCCATGAGGATCGTCTTGAGTTTCATGCGTTTCTCCCTGTCAGGATCGGTCCGTCGTCGACGTCCGGACCGGTGTTAAGCCCGTTTGGGCTGTTTGTGGGGGTGTTCCCCGATCCGCGCACCGCTTTCCGCTTCGAAAAGGTGACAGATTTCTTTGGGCACTGTGAATGAGACCGGTTCTCCAATCTCGGCGCGGAAGGCTTTGTCGGCTTTAACCGAAACCAGCGCTCCACCGACCCGGACCGAGATCATGGTCGCGTCGCCCAACAGTTCCAGCGTGTAGATCGGTGCGGTAATCTGGCCATTTCCTTCGGCAAGACTGGCATCCTCGGCCCTAAAGCCCAGCGTCATCGGGCCGTCCGGTGCATCGACCGAAATTTCGACGTGCTCGGCGCGGAAAACGCCGCCCGATACCTCGCCGTCCATCAAGTTCATTGCGGGCGAGCCGATAAAGCTGGCCACAAAAGTATTCGCAGGCCGGTCATATATTTCGGTCGGACTTCCGACTTGCTGAACCACGCCCTGTTTCATCACCACAACACGGTCGGCCAGCGTCATGGCTTCGATCTGGTCATGGGTCACGTAAATGGTGGTGACAGCCAATTCATGGCTAAGGTTCTTGATTTGTGCCCGGGTCGAAACCCTTAGCTTGGCATCCAGATTTGACAGCGGCTCGTCCATCAGGAACACATTCGGCTCGCGTACAATGGCGCGGGCCAGCGCCACGCGTTGCCGCTGACCACCCGACAACTCGGCAGGCTTCCGGTGCAGGAAATCGTCCAGTTCGACCATCGCGCTGGCGCTGCGCACCTTATCGTCATGGGTCGTCGGGTCGATACCGCGCACTTTCAGCGGAAATCGGATGTTTTCATAGACGTTCATATTGGGATAGAGCGCGTAGCTCTGGAACACCATCGCAACGTCGCGGTCCTTGGGCTCAAGATCGTTGACCACCTTGCCGTCAACCAGGATTTCACCCTCGGTCACGTCCTCGAGACCGGCAATCATGCGCATCGTGGTGGTCTTGCCGCAGCCCGACGGGCCGAGCAGCACCAGAAACTCGCGATCCGCGATCGTCAGGTCGAAATTGTGGACCCCAACGAATGAGCCCCATCGCTTGCCGACGTTCCGCAATTGAATTTCCGCCATGGTGCCCCCCCCCCGCAAGGAATCATCTTGCATACGCTTGCAAAACTGTAATTCGCATATATCAAATCAGGCAAGACTTTTTTGCATACGTATGCAAACCTACAAAAAATACCCGACTCACACCGGCCTCGCGCCTCTCGTAAAACCCTGATTACAATGGCAAACACCGTGAACTTTCAGACAGAAAAAAAACTGATCTCCGCGTTCCACACCGCCCTGGATTCCGCGACAGAACAAGAATCCCCTAAGGTCATGAGCCAATTCTGTGCTCCGGACCTGCAGTGGCGCGGCTTTCATCCATTCAACGAAATCAGCGGTGCTGAACAGGTTGCGCGGCAATTCTGGCAACCTCTAAAGCGCAGCCTTACCCATATACAGAACCGTGTGGATATCTTGTTTGCAGGACAAAACTCGTTGAGTGACGAGGCTGACGTTTGGGTCGTGTCCATGGGGCATTTGATGGGCCTGTTCGACCGACCTTGGTTGGGTATTCGACCAACCAGTAAGTTGGCATTCCTGCGGTATTGCGCGTTCCACAGAGTCGCCGGTGACAGGATTGTCGAAACGGCAATGTACTTCGACATACCACACCTGATGGTTCAAGCCCGACAGAACCCGTTTCCTCCCCAAACAGCGGCGCATTTGGTGCAACCTGGACCGAAGCCTCATGACGGCCTGTTGTTTAACCAACAATCCGTTGAAGAAGGCGAGAAGACGCTGGCGGTCATCAATGCGATGATCTCGGATCTCGGCCAATGGGACAGCGGAGTGTCGCTTGAGGATGAACTGGCCCGAACCTGGCACCAAGACATGATCTGGTGGGGACCCGAGGGGATTGGCGCGACCTACACGATAGAGCGATATGCCAAGCAGCACTCTGGACCGCTCCGCGCGTCTTTCAAAGACCGGTCAAAGACCAAACATGTTTGCCGCCTGGCCGAAGGGCACTATGGCGGCTTCTTTGGCTGGCCCAACTTCATGGCTACTCCGTCGGGAGGGTTCATGGGTATGCCTGCCACTGAGAAACCCGGCGAATTCAGGGTGATCGACATCTATCGCCGCGCTGGTGACAAACTGGCCGAAAACTGGATCTTCATCGACCTGCTCCACTTCTGGAAAGGGCAAGGAGTTGATATTCTGGCACGCACCACGGGGATCGAAGCACCATGAAGATAGATGCACATCACCACCTGTGGGACCTCTCGGCAGTGACCTATCCCTGGCTTACGGAGAAAGGCATCGTTCGTTTTTTTGGCGACCCGGCTTCTATCCAACGGGACTATTTGTTGCCTGAATTTCGCACAGATGCCGAGGCCAAGGGCGTCGGCGCATCGGTGCACATTCAGGTCGGCGCTGCTGACCCCTGGGCCGAAGCACAATGGGTGCAATCCGTGGCAGATCAGTTCCCTGACTGGCCGTTGGTGCAAGTAGCTTTCTGCGACCTGATTTCTAAAGATCTGGACGAACAACTCGATCGTCTTCAAACCCTGCCTTCCGTGCGCGGCGTTCGCCAGATCATTGGCCGCGCTCCGGGTGAAGATGCGTCAACGGGCACAAACGCCCTGCTTAAAGACCCCGCGTTTTTGGCTGGCCTACAGCAATTGGGCACCCGCGGCCTCTCGTTTGACCTTCAATTGCTGCCAGAACTAATGGATCAAGCTGCAGATGTTCTTGCGCAAGCTCTGGAAACGCAGATAGCCCTGTGCCACGCTGGTTCGCCACATGACCGGACTCCGCAAGGTTTGCAAAGTTGGGCAGATAAATTGACTGCATTGTCAAGCTTGCCGCAGGTCTATTGCAAACTCTCCGGCCTCGGAATGTTCGATCACAACTGGAGCGCTGACAGCGTCGCGCCCATCATTTCGACCTGCTTGTCCCAGTTCGGCGCAGATCGCTGCATGTTCGGATCGAATTTTCCGGTCGACAGCCTCACTTCAACTTACAACGAGGTTGTTTCCCGGCACCAGGACCTGATCCCAAGCTCAAACCAAGATGACGTGTTCCATGGCACATCAAAACGCTTCTATCGCATTTGACAGCGGAGAGGCACACAAGAAAAAGGTCTTTGGCTCTATTTCAAAACAATTGCTTTGCAGTCGCAGCTAACGGCAGCTTTCCGCCCTCCCGGTGGATGACTTTGCGCTTGCAGTAGATTTTTCACGTATGCAGCGAACGGCAGCTGTGTGGCCCAAATCACTTATCTTGCCCATTAGTTTGCTGGCGCGGCTAATGTCGGCAAGGTCCCACTTGGTAAGATTTCGTCCAACAGAGATTGAATGTCTGCAAGTGGTGGCGGAGCGCATTGCCCCGCCGCTTTTGTTTGTGGGCCAGCGGGATTTGGACAAGCCAAACGCCCCTGGCCGTCAGGGGGAAAGCGCTGCCTTCCCCCTCGGGCAACCCTATTAGACAGGGCCGTGTCCTCAGCTGCGCCTGCGGGCCGCACCACCCCTGTCGAATAGCATTGCCTCGCCCCCTTCCGCGTTCGCCACGTGGCAGATCAGCAGGAACAGGCGCCTTCGGCGTCTGATCTGCAAATCAGCCCTGATTTTTCCGAAAGGAGGTCAGGATCAATGAAATCGGTTTGGGTGCTGGATGAAAGATGTGAGGCCAAAAAAGGAAAGGTTCTGTCGCTGGTGGCAGAACTATGTGTCGCCTCACATAGGTGTAAGTGGCGGACCGAGGAGGATTCGAACCCCCGACCCCTTGATTCGTAGTCAAGTACTCTATCCAGCTGAGCTATCGGTCCGCGTTGGTGAGGCGGTGTTTAGACCCACCTCAGGGGACGCGCAAGCCGATTCTTCAAAAATATTCTAAAAAGTTACGTCGCCCCTCGGCAGCCGGATTTCAAAGGTTGTTCCCTGCGGTCCTGTCTCGGTTAGCACCAGGTCTCCGCCATGTCCGCGCACCAGTTCCTGCGAGATCGCAAGCCCAAGTCCCGACCCACCTTTGCGCACTCCGCCCTGAAACGGGGTGAACAGGTTTTCGCGCGCTTTGGGTGGCAGGCCCGGCCCGGTATCGGTTATTTCGACACACCAATCATCTTCATGCACGCAGCCCGCAAGCGTGATTTCGCCCGGTTTTCCAGAGGCCACCAGCGCCTGACGGGCGTTGCGTACCAAATTCATCATGACGCGGAAAATCTGCTCGGGGTCGGCCCGTGCGACAAGATCATCTGGAACCGCATTCACGATTTCAACGCAGGCATCGGCAACGGCCAGTTTTTCGCTGGCCACAACATCCTCGGCGACATCCCGCATTCGTACCATCGTCAGCGTCGGCGCGGGTTCTTCCGCCCGGCCAAAGGCCAGCGTGCTTTCGCACAAGGACACCGCCCGCGTGATCGAATTGACCAGCTTGGGCGCCATGCGCCGCACCAGCGGATCGTCGCTAGCCTCAATCCGGTCGGTGAACAGCTGCGCCGAGGTCAGGATGTTGCGCAAGTCATGGCTGACTTTGGCCACCGCGCCGCCCAGTTGCGCCAGCCGCTCGCGTTGTTTCAGGGCCTGCGTCAGTTCGGTCTGTAGCTTTTGCAGGGCTTCTTCGGCCTCGCGCAGCTCGGTCACTTTCGAACCGGGCGAGATGATCCCGCGCGCGTCCTCGGGCGCGCTTGCATAGCGTTGCATGTAGCCAACAACACTTTTGATCGGTTTCACCAAAACCACCCGCACGGCCAGAAACAGGAAAAAGGCCGTGATGATCGAGATGACAAAGGACAAGCCCAGAATGCGCAACCCATAGTCGGTCATCGCCATACGCAGTGGCATACTGTCAGTCGTGACTTCAATCAGCAGCCCCGCGCCTTTGACTGGCTCACCTATTACGCGAATGACCTGATTTTCCGTGGTGAACATGCGCGCCACCGCATCCCGGATCAGGATCCAGGGCCGGGCGTCACGCAGGTCATACGTCTTGGATATCTGTTCCGGAATCGGCGATGACAGCATCAGTTGGCGCACTTCGTCGCGCCGCAGAACGACGTTGTAAACACCGGCATTGGCCAGCAATTCTGCTTCAAGATCTTCAGCCAGCATGTCATCGGCCAGCAAGGCCAGTGACGCGATCTGGGCGCGTTCAAGACGGTTCAGCAGGAAATCTTCGCGAAAACGTGCAATCGACGGAACAAAGATCAGGATTTCGGCCAACATGACGAAGACCGTCGTCAGGATCAGAAATCGGCCCGACAGCGAATTCAATCTGCTCTCCTTTCCCGGTCAGGGCATCCAGCGCTGGACGAACCTGACGACGCGTTTAACTGTCTGATTCTCAAACAGCCTTGGCGAGAAATAGGCACCCGCCACCCGTTTGTTAAGCTCTCCGATCGTCGGATAGGGCGAAACCATCGCGGCAACCTGCCCCATCTTTAGATTATTGGCCAAGGCCAGCGACCACAAGTTGATCAGTTCGCCCGCCTGATGACCCACGACTGTGGCCCCCACAGGACGGCCTTTTACGACCATGACCTTAATGAAGCCTTTCGTCTTACGCTCGGATATCGCGCGGTCGTTGTGATGATAATCAAAGCGCGCGATCTCGACCTTGTCGCCATGCTGCGCGCGCGCCTGCGCCTCGGTCAGGCCAACCTGCGCCAATTCGGGATCAGTGTAAGTGGCCCACGGGATATGCGCTGTTTTTGCTTTGGACGGCAGGCCGAACAGGGCGGAACGGATGATGATCCCGGCGTGATACCCGGCCACATGGGTAAATTGCAGCCCCCCTGCAACGTCACCGATGGCATAGACTTTGCGGTTCGTCGTGCGCAGCGCCTCATCCACTTTGATGCCAGTGCGGGTCGGCTCGATCCCGGCTGCCTCAAGGTTCAGGCGGTCGGTATTGGCCTTGCGCCCGGCAGCCAGCAATAGATGCGAACCCGAAATGATGTCGCCGTTTTCGGTCACAACCTCGACCGCGCCGTTGTTGTTCCGAAACTGCGCCACCATCGCCTGTTCCAGAATCGCGACACCTTCGGCGCGCAGGGTGTCCAGCACAATCGCTGCCGCCTCGGGGTCGTCCTTGCCCAGCGCCTGCAGGCCCTCGATGACAGTGACCTTGCAGCCCAGCCGGATGTGGGCCTGCGCCATCTCCATCCCGATGGGGCCGCCGCCGATGATCAGCAGATGGTCCGGCTTGTCGCGCAAATCAAAGATGGTCTCATTGGTGTAATGCACCACCTGATCCAGCCCGGGGATCAGCGGCACCAAAGGCGACGAACCCGTGGCAATCACCACGCGCCGCGCTGTAATCAGATGATCACCCGCCTGCACCTGTGTCGCAGAGACAAAGCTGCCAAACTCTCGGATCACCCTGACGCCGAACCCTTCGAACCGCTCCTGGCTGTCCATCGGCTCTATCTGGGCGATCACATCGTGAACGTGATCCTTGGCGGCGGCATAATCCACCTGCGGCACCACGTCGGCCACGCCCAACGCCGAGGCATGCGCCTGCCCGTAGGCCGCCTTGCCGCTAGCAATCAGAGCCTTGGACGGCACACAGCCGAAGTTCAGGCAATCGCCGCCCATCTTGTGACCTTCCAACAGGATCACATCAGCGCCCATCTGGCTGGCACCTGCGGCCACGGACAACCCGCCCGACCCGGCCCCGATTACCAGGATATCGGTTTTCAGTTCTTGCATGAATTCAGGCGTCCTTTTTGCCACGCAGGGACTTGATGACAATCGGCAATGCGGCCAGCACACACAACCCAATGATCGGGCCGATGACGAATGGTTCCCACAGCAGGGAAACATCCGGCGTCTCACCCCGGTCGAACACGCCGCCCAAACCGACACCGATCCAAGTAAAAACGATGCCCCCGGGGATAATGCCCAGCGCCGTAGTGATCAGAAAGTTGCGAAATCTCACACCCACAAGCGCAGGGACCAGATTGGCCACAAAGAACGGCACGATAGGCACAAGGCGCAGCAGAAACAGCACCGAAATCTCATTCTCTCGCAGACTGTCTTTCAGCTTTTTGATCGTCCCTTCCGAGGATTCCAGCCGCGCGGTCAGTGATGCGCCCAACCCCCAGCGCGCCGCCAAAAAGATCGCGGATGCCCCAATGGTGGCGGCGAATACGTTAAAGACGGTTCCAGCGAACAGACCGAACAAGAACCCTCCGGTCATCGAGGCCACAGCCGCACCCGGCAGGGAAAAGGCGACGATCACGATGTAGATCGCCACAAATGCACCCGCCATCGCCCAATAGTTCGCATCACGCCACGCCAAAAGTGCTTCGCGGTTATCGCGCAGGGTCTCAAATGTCAGGTAATCGCCCAGTGTAAAGAACCCCACCGCGGCAACGGTGAGAATCACCAGCAATGGAATATGGCGCGCAAGCCCGCTGCGCGGGGCCTGAGTTGTATCGCTCATGTGGCTGTCCGGTTTGTTGCGTTTCATTCTGCCTACAACATGCGCCGTCAGCGCGTTCAGCAACAGGGGCCTCACGCTGCCTTGATGTTTACGGTAGGGAATGTGAGGGTCAGGGGTATCAAAACCGCCATTTTGAAATCTTTTGCGCTATGCGGTTACAGAATTGTTGCAAAAGGTGCCGAATCCCGCACCTAGGGGTTTGACTTACCCTACGCTTGCCAGTAGAGGACGGGCTTCGAACACCACGGGCAGGCGAATCCGCGCTGCACCCGACCGATATATTGGAGACGGAGCGATGAAACGCACCTATCAGCCTTCGAACCTGGTTCGCAAACGCCGCCACGGTTTCCGCGCGCGCATGGCCACCAAGGCCGGCCGCAAGATCCTGAACTCGCGCCGCGCACGCGGTCGCAAGTCGCTGAGCGCATAAACCGCTCACCGATCAGGTTGTGAACATGACGCCGCCGGAGGCCCCTGAGGATGGTAGCAACCGCCCCGGGGATATGCCCCCGGCGGCGTCCGTTTGCGCGCCTGAAACTTTGACAGTTCTAAAGAAACGATCCGATTTCCTGAAAGCCGCCCGCGCGCGCAGGCAGGGCACATCGTCGATGATGATGCAGGCCCGCAAACGCGCACCGGATGAGGCGGACGGGATTCGCGTTGGCTTCACCTGTTCCAAGAAGGTCGGCAATGCCGTGGCCCGCAATCGGGCTAAACGTCGCCTGCGCGAGGCTGCGCGCGCCGTCTTGCCCGCCCAAGGGCACGACGGATGGGATTACGTGCTGATCGGTCGCGCCGAAGTCACCGCCACGCGCCCGTTCAATGCCTTTCTGGATGACTTGCGCTATGCGCTGCGCAAAATCCACAGCGCGCGTAAATGACCCTGCTGTCCCAGATCTTTGCCCTGCCCATCCGGGCCTATCGGTTGGTGTTCAGCCCATGGGTCGGGTTCAACTGCCGCTATCAGCCCACATGCTCGGCCTATGCGCTGGAAGCGCTGGAAAAGCACGGCGCCATCAAAGGGGCATGGCTGGCCGCCCGGCGAATTGGCCGCTGCCACCCGTGGGGCGGCGATGGTTATGACCCGGTGCCGGACCACAAGGACGGCGACCCCTCGGCGTGACCCCCCGTCAGACTTGACCCGCCAGGGTCCGGGCTGAACACTTGGCCGTGTTCAAGTTGAGGCCCAGATGACATCCAAAGCCCGCCATACCCTGCCCACACACAGCGTCCTGAACCAACCGCCTGAGCGTGGTGATTTCGACCTTTGGGCATCCGATCCGGTACTCCAGGACGTCACGAACGTGGCAGGCGGGCGCATCGCGCCGCTGGCGGCCTATGGGGAAACGCTTGGACGTGCGGAAACGCGGGAATTGGGGCGGGATGCAAACCGTCACCCGCCCGAACTCCGGCTGTTCGATCCGGGCGGTCGGCGTCTGGATGAGGTGCGCTTTCATCCGGCCTACCACCAGTTGATGCACCTCAGCCAGTCAGCCGGGTATGCGGCCCTGCCATGGGACGGCCAACCGGGCGGCCACGCGACCCACGCCGCGATGATCTATATGGCCAGCCAGATCGAGCCCGGCCATTGCTGCCCGTTGACCATGACCTATGCCGCAATCCCGGCATTGGCTGCGCATGAGGGTATCGCCGCCGTCTGGCGCCCTAAGTTAACGGCGCACACCTATGATCCGACGACAAAGCCGGTCACGGAAAAGACCAGCGCCACGCTGGGCATGGCAATGACCGAAAAACAGGGCGGCTCGGACGTGCGGGCCAATTCCACGATTGCCACCCGTGACGGCGATCACTGGCGGTTGCGCGGGCACAAGTGGTTCTGTTCGGCCCCGATGTCCGACGGGTTCCTGACCCTGGCGCAGGCACCCGGCGGGCTGACCTGCTTTCTGGTGCCACGCTGGCTGGAGGGGGACCGCAACGCCATTCACCTGATGCGGTTGAAGGACAAGCTGGGCAACCACGCAAATGCCTCGTCGGAAATCGAATACCACGACGCGCTGGCCTTGCAGCTTGGCGACGAAGGCGCAGGCGTGCGCACTATTCTTGAGATGGTGCACCACACCCGGTTGGACACGGCAATGGCCCCCGCTGGCCTTATGCGCGCTGCCCTGACCGAGGCGCATCACTGGGTCACCCACCGCAGCGCCTTTCAGCGCCGGTTGATCGACCAGCCGCTGATGCGCGCGGTGCTGGCCGATCTTGCGTTGGATTGGGAAGGCGCGCTGACGCTGGGGATGCGCGTGGCGCAGGCATTCGACAGCCCCTCCCCCGAAGACAGGGCCTTTGCCCGGATCGGCGTCGCGCTGGCCAAATTCCTCAACAACAAGCGCTGCCCCATCGTCACCGTCGAAGCGATGGAGGTGCTGGGCGGCATGGGCTATGTCGAAGACACCCCCCTGCCCCTGATTTATCGCGAGGCCCCCCTGAACGGCATTTGGGAGGGGTCGGGCAATGTGATCTGCCTGGACATTCTGCGCACCCTGGCACGCGACCCGCTGGCCGCCGAGATATTGCAGGCCGAACTGAACGCCGCCAAGGGCACCGACCGGACCTATGACGCCGCGCTGAACGCACATCACGACCGCTGGCCCGCTGTGCCGCCCGAGGCAGAGGCGCGCTGGTTTGCCGAACGCACGGCGCTGTTGCTAGCCGCGTCGCAACTGCTGCGCCATGCACCGGGTGCGGTGGCTGACGGGTTTATCGCCACGCGCCTGTCAGGCGACAGCGGGCGCATCCCCGGATCGGTCACCGGGCTGGACACGGACGCCATACTGGGCCGCCTCGGCTGACCCGCCCACTTGCCCGGTTGCGCCATCTGCTGTAGGGGCTGCGCATGTTTGACGAAGCTGACGATATCCACCCGCTCTTTGCCGGCGCGCCCTCGACCACCGAGTACAAGAAGCTGCGCAAACGCATCGTGCGCCAGACCCGCGAAGCCATCGAGCAATACGGGATGGTTGACCCCTCTGCCCATGACAAAGACGGCAAACCGCCCCGCTGGCTGGTCTGCCTGTCGGGCGGCAAGGACAGCTATACCCTGCTGGCGGTGCTTTATGAGCTGAAGTGGCGCGGGTTGCTGCCGGTCGATCTGCTGGCCTGCAATCTGGATCAGGGTCAGCCGGGTTTTCCCGCCACCGTCCTGCCCGAGTTTCTGGAACGTATGGGCGTGCCCCATCGGATCGAATATCAGGACACTTATTCTGTCGTCATGGACAAAGTTCCCCAGGGCCGTACGTTTTGCGCCCTGTGTTCGCGCCTGCGTCGGGGCAACCTGTACCGTGTTGCGCGCGAAGAGGGATGCTCGGCCGTGGTGCTGGGTCATCACCGGGACGATATCCTTGAGACGTTCTTTATGAACCTGTTCCATGGCGGTCGACTGGCAACAATGCCGCCGAAATTGGTGAACGAAGAAGGCGACCTGTTCGTCTTTCGCCCATTGGCCCATGTGGCCGAGGTCGATTGCGAGAAATTCGCCACCGCCATGAAGTATCCCATCATCCCCTGCGACCTGTGTGGCAGTCAGGACGGGTTGCAACGTCAGCAGGTAAAACAGATTCTGGATCAGTGGGAAAAAAACAGCCCCGGCAGGCGGCAGGTGATGTTTCGGGCGCTGACCAACGCGCGGCCCTCGCATTTGCTGGACCCGAAATTGTTCGATTTTCAGGGCCTGAACCTGAACCCAGATAAAAATACCGAAAATTCAGATGAAATTCCGCAGTTGCGTTAACGACTGACTCAGATTGGTTTTCTACGGTTGCCTGAAACGTGCTATGTCCAACGTAAAGGCCCAGAAATCCGATGTGGAAACATATCACAGTCGAACGCGTTCTAAATGCTCTTACTTCCATTCTCAGCGGCCCTGCCGCACTGGCCTTTGTTCCGGCCATCAGCCTGGCCGCCTTCTGGCTTGGTGGGGAAAGGGCGCTGGTGGTGGTTGCACTGGTCTTACCACTTGTTTTCGCGGGTGCTGTTGCGTTTGACGCCCGGGTCGAAAAGCGACGCAGCCCAACCACCGGCATGATGGACCTTGGAACCTTTGCCGCCGAGCTTGAGGGGATTTTCAAATCATCCTCGTCCAGTGGCGCGGAATCCGCCTGTATCCTTGTTGCACTGGATGATTATCCGGGTTTCCTTGACCTTCATGGCAACGCCGCGGCAAATCACCTGGCCGAACAATTTGGCAGCCGCATTCTTTCTGTCATCCGCACGCAGGACATCGTGACCCGGCTGGATCAGAACAAGATCGCTATCGGATTGCACCCGTCACACCAGCTGGATCTTGAAGCCTGCATTCAGATGGCCGGGCGCATGCAAGCCGTCGTTGAGGAGCCGTTCAATATGAATGGCGCGGGGGTGTATGTGTCCTGCTCGATCGGGTTCAGCCTGCTGTCCAGCGTGGTGGATAGCCGGTATGAAGATTGGATCGACGCCGCCTCGGCCGCATTGGGCGAGGCGCAAAGAAACGGCCCATCGACCATTCGCGCCTTTTCCAGCGAAACCCGCCGCCGCTCGCACATTCGGGCCAACCTGCGGAAAGAATTCGAAACCGCGCTGGACAATGGCGAAATCCGCCCCTGGTTTCAGCCTCAGGTTTCAACCGACACCGGCCGCGTCACAGGGTTTGAAGCATTGGCTCGATGGGAGCATCCGCAAAAGGGTGTATTGGGGCCGCAGGTGTTCCTGCCCTTTGCCGAGCAGGCCGAACTGATGGAAAAACTTGGGCAGGCGATGCGTCACCACGCCTTTGCTGCCCTGCGGGATTGGGATCGCGCCGGGGTAGTGGTGCCCCGGATCGGCGTCAATTTTTCGTCCGATGAGCTGCGCGACCCGGCCTTGATCGACCGTCTGAAGTGGGAGCTGGATCAGAATGATCTGACCCCGGACCGGCTGGCCGTCGAGATTCTGGAAACCGTTTTTTCCCGCCGCCCCGATGATGTGATCACCCGCAACGTGACCGGCATGGCTAAGCTGGGGTGCTGCATTGATCTGGACGATTTTGGCACCGGACATGCCTCGATCGCATCAATCAAGCGCTTTGATGTCACGCGGATCAAGATTGACCGGTCTTTTGTCGCCAAGGCGGATCGCGACGCCAGCCAGCAACAACTGGTCAGCGCCATTCTGACAATGGCAGAACGGTTGAATGTCGAAACACTGGCCGAAGGGGTAGAGACACAGGGCGAACACGCGTTGATGGCCCAGCTGGGGTGTGATCACGTTCAGGGGTTCGGGATCGGCAAGCCGATGCCTTTTGAAAAAACGCTCGACTGGATTGCAGCGCATCAGAACAAGATTGAGGGAATGCCCCGGATCGGGCGCAAGACGGGCCTATAGGCGCTGAATTGCGCCACACAAACGCGATCCGTGACGAAGTGACAGGCGATTCCGCTTGACCTTTGGGCCTGCACTCTGTTGAACCCACCGGGTGTGTTTCACTGCTTAAGGTGGCTGTCCCAGATGGACGATCAGAATAAGAATCTCATCCTCGCAACCGTGCTCAGCTTTATCGTGATCCTCGCTTGGTTCGTGCTGTTCCCTCCGCCGGAACAGGCAACTGCGCCCATTGAGTCCGAGATTGCAGCCGTAGAAGGCAATGAGGTTCAGACGCCCAGCGCCTCAGGCGCCGGCACTGTTGGCGAAGCGACCGCCGCCGCCGAAGAGACCCTGCCCGAGGCGCAAGCCCCGCGGGTCGAAATCGACACCCCCCGCCTGAAAGGCAGCCTGTCACTGTCGGGTGGCCGCATCGACGAACTGTTCCTGAAGGACTATAAGGTCTCCATCGCCGAGGGCGCGCCGATTGTCGAGCTGCTGTCCCCGGTCGGATCGGACTCGGCTTATTACGCGCTGTATGGCTGGGCCCCCGGTGCGGGCGTTGCCGGTGCCGATGTGCCAGGCCCAAACACCCTGTGGACCGTTGAAGATGGTGAAACGCTGAGTGTCGATACCCCGATCACCCTGAAATGGGAGAACGACAAGGGTCTGACCTTCCGCCGCATGATCTCGGTCGATGAAAACTATATGTTCACGGTTACCCAATCGGTCGAAAACAACTCGGCCGCTGAGGTCGGCATGGCCCCTTATGGCATCCTGGCCCGCCACGGCATCGGCGAGGATGGCGACCTGCCCGACTTGAAGAACTTTTTCATCCTGCACGAAGGTGTGATCGGCATGGCCGATGGCACGCTTGCGGAAATCGACTATGGCGATGTTCGCGATTTTGACATTGACCCGAACGAGCGCGCTCAGGCCGAGGTGTATCAGGTCAAAGAAGACGGCTGGATCGGTTTCACCGACCATTTTTGGATGACGACGCTGATCCCCGAACCCGGGACCGCGTTCAAGGCCGCCGCGAAGTATGACGCGCGCCGTAAAATCTATCAGACCGAAACGGTTCTGCCGACTTTGACTGTTGCCCCTGGTGCAACCGAAGAGGTCACCACCCAGTTGTTTGCCGGTGCCAAGGAATGGGAAACCATCCGCGAGTATCAGGCGGAAGGCGTGCAGAAATTCATCGACAGCATCGACTGGGGCTGGTTCTTTTTCCTAACCAAGCCGATCTTCTGGCTGCTGCACAACCTCAACGCGCTGATCGGTAACATGGGTTGGTCGATTATCGGCCTGACGCTGATCATCAAGGCAATCCTGTTCCCGCTGGCCTATAAATCCTACGTCTCGATGGCGAAGATGAAGGAACTCCAGCCGCAGATGGAGGCCTTGAAAGAGGCCGCCGGAGACGACCGTCAGAAGATGCAGCAAGGCATGATGGAGTTGTACAAGAAGGAAAAGGTGAACCCCGCCGCGGGTTGTCTGCCGATCCTGATGCAGATCCCGATCTTCTTCTCGCTGTATAAGGTGATCTTCGTCACCATCGAACTGCGTCAGGCCCCCTGGTTCGGCCCGTTCCAGGACCTCAGCGCACCCGATCCGACCTCGATCATGAACCTGTTTGGCCTGTTGCCATTTGCCGGGCCGCAGCCGGATACAATCATGGCGCTGGTCTTTATCGGCATCCTGCCGCTGTTGCTGGGTATTTCGATGTGGCTGCAGCAAAAGCTGAACCCGGCGCCCACCGATGCGACGCAGGCGATGATCTTTGCCTGGATGCCATGGGTGTTCATGTTCATGCTGGGCAGCTTTGCCAGCGGACTGGTGGTATACTGGATCGCGAACAACACGATCACCTTCACGCAGCAATACCTGATCATGCGCAGCCAAGGCTACAAACCGGACGTTTTCGGCAATATCAAATCCGGCTTCAAACGCACACCAAAGACGGATGACAAATGACGGCCGAAGTAACCCACCTCTGGCGGCACCCGATCAAAAGCCATGGTCGTGAGGCCGTTCAAACCGTTACCGTGAACCCCGGGCAGACCATGCCCGGGGATCGCGTTTGGGCAGTTGCGCATGAGGCGTCCAAGGCGGATGGGTCCGAATGGGTATCCTGCGCCAATTTCAGCCGGGGGGCGAAGGCACCACAGCTGATGGCGATTTCGGCCCAGACGATGGGCGAGACGCTGACGCTGTCCCATCCGGACCGCCCAGACCTCAGCTTTGATCCCGACGCGGAACAACAAAGGTTTCTGGACTGGGTCAAACCGCTGATGCCAGCGAATCGCGCCGCGTCGGCCCGGATCATTCGGGTTCCGGGGCGGGGCATGACCGACAGTGATTTCCCGTCGATCAGCTTGTGCAACATGGCGTCTCATCGTGCCGTGGAACAAAAGCTGGATCAGGACCTGTCGATCAACCGCTGGCGCGGCAATATCTGGTTCGATGGCTTGCCCCTGTGGGAAGAATTTGACTGGCTCAACCGTGAGGTTCAAATCGGCGAGGCAGTGTTTCACGTCCGCGAACGCATCCGGCGCTGTCTGGCAACAACCGCCAACCCGGACACAGGTGTTCGCGATGCCGACACGTTGGGCGCTCTGAAAAGCTGGGATCATCAGGATTTCGGTGTCTATGCCGAGGTGATCCGGGGCGGTGCGATCTCGGTCGGTGACAAGGTACACGTGCTATGAACACCCTTCCCTTTCCATTGGCCGAAAACCCCGATGAATTCGCGATGGAGCGCGGGCGCAAGCTGTTTGCGGGCCAGTCCGAGTTTGTCAAAGGCGTCGTTGCGATGGACGGCCTGCCCGCCCCCGACCGGCTTGAGGTCTGCTTTGCCGGCCGCTCGAACGTTGGGAAATCCAGTCTGATCAATGCGCTGACCGGCACCAAAGGTCTGGCGCGCGCATCGAACACCCCGGGCCGCACGCAAGAAATCAACTTTTTCACCCAAGGGCCAGAGTTGTATTTGGTTGACCTGCCCGGCTATGGCTATGCCAACGCGCCGGTCAAGATTGTGGAAAAATGGCAGCGGTTGTTGAAGAAATATCTGAGCGGCCGCCAGACCCTGCGCCGGGCTTTTGTTCTGATCGATTCCCGCCATGGGGTGAAACCGGTCGATGCCGAGATCATGAAGCTGCTGGACACCAGCGCCGTGACCTTTCAGTGCGTGATGACCAAGGCAGACAAGGTCAAGGCGAACGAGCGTGCAAAGGTTCTGGATCAGGTGCGCGGTGCCTTGTCGAAACACCCGGCAGCTTTCCCTGAAATCGTGCTGACCTCGTCCGAGAAGGGCGACGGCATTCCTTCGCTACGGTCGATTATCGCGAATCTGGAATGATCCTGGCGGCCCGTTTCTTCACGCTGTTGACTGCACTGGCGCTGTTGGCGACTGCAGCCATCCCGCAAGGGTGGATGCCAGCGATGGGCGACGACGGCAAGGTGTTGCTGGTGCTGTGCACAGGCGAAGGCGCGGTCGAGCAATGGGTTGATCTGGACCCGGCTGACCCCGTGCACGACGATACCGATCAGCGCATCATGTGCCCCTTCGCAGGTCTGACAGCGGATGCCGAATTGCCTGCGGTTGGATTGATTGTGCCGTTTGACGCTTCGATCCAGCCGCGCTGGACCCACCGTGATTTCACCCATCGCAGTGCCGGGTTTCATGCCCGTTACGACGCACGGGGGCCGCCTCACTTCTCCTGATTCAATTCGACACTGTTTGAACCTGCGCAAGAATTGCGCGGACCAATTCCGAATCCGGAGATTGTTATGGCGTTTGATAGCCAAATCGCGGGGACCTCCCCAGCGCAGAACACTGCTGCGCAAAAATTCTACTTCGCTGCCTGGCGGTGGCATTTCTATGCGGGGATCTTCGTCATCCCGTTTCTTGTCATATTGGCCACGACCGGGTTGATGATGATGTTCATCACCCAGTTCGATGGTCGCGACGGCGAAAAAATACCCGTCGCCGTGCAGGGCATGGCACTATCTGTGTCGCAGCAGGCCGCGGTTGCACTGACCGAAGTACCGGGAACTGTCGCCGAATGGATCGGCCCCAAAACCCCCGATCTGGCGACTGTATTTCGCATCAAAACCGAGGAGGGTCAGCGCCTTGTGGCCGTCGACCCCTACGCCGGTGACGTTCTGCAGGTCTGGGATCGCCGCGCAGGTTGGTACGATCTGGCCGACAACATCCATTCGACACTGATGATCGGCACGACCGGCGACCGCATCCTCGAAATCGCCGCCGGGCTTGGCCTGCTGTTGGTGTTCACCGGCCTGTACATGTGGTGGCCGCGCGGCAATGCCATGGCCGCTTTGGTGCCCAACTTGCGCGCGCGCGGCCGCGCCCTGTGGAAGTCGCTGCATGCTGTGGTCGGGTTCTGGATATCGCTGCTATTGGTGGCCTTTCTGATATCGGGCCTGTCCTGGGCCGGTGTCTGGGGCGGCATGTTCGTTCAGCCCTGGAGCAGCTTCCCGGCTGAGAAATGGGACAACGTGCCCCTTTCGGACGACACCCATGCCAGCATGAACCACGGGCATCAGAACGACGTCCCATGGGCGCTGGAGCAGACCCCGATGCCTGCCTCAGGCTCAGCCGCCGGAATTGCGGGAGTACCGCAGGGCACTTCGGTGGATATTGACGCGCTTGTGGCCTTGGGAGCCGCTCTGGATATGACCGGACGTTTCCGCGTGGCCTATCCCGGCACCGACACTGGTGTCTGGACCCTGAACCGCGACAGCATGAGCAGCGACTCGACCGATCCGGTGAATGACCGCACCGTGCATGTGGATCAGTTTACCGGCAAGATATTGGCAGATATCCGGTACGCAGATTACTCGCTGATGGGTAAATCCATGGCCATTGGCATTCCGTTTCACATGGGTCTGATGGGCACGTGGAATTTCATCCTGAACCTGGCGTTCTGCCTTTCGGTCATCTTTGTCTGCGTTTCGGGTGTTGTGATGTGGATTAAGCGGCGACCGCAGGGGGCAGGTCGGCTGGCCGCGCCGCCAATGCCTGCGGAACTGCCGCTGTGGAAGGGGGCGGTCCTGATTGGCCTGTTCACCGCGATGGCCTTTCCGCTGGTCGGTATCACGCTGTTGATTGTGCTGGCTTTCGACCTGCTGCTGGTCAGCAACATACCGGCAATGAAACGCGTCATGAGCTGACGGTTTAGGGCCGCATCGCGCAGGTGCGGCCCTGAACAGGCAGATGTTTCCGCTATCCGGTCTTGGCAGCACCTGTTAAAGGCCCTAACACGGGGTCCCAGAGGGACAGCAGCCATGAAGACAAGAGATATGAACCGGGACTGGATCGCCACCGCCGCCACCTTGAACAGCGCACTGCCGTATCTGCAACGCTATGACGACGCTATTGTCGTCATCAAGCTGGGCGGGCACGCCATGGGCAGTGACGAAGCGATGGAGAGCTTTGCCCGCGATGTCGTCCTGATGCGTCAGGTGGGTGTGAACCCGGTGGTCGTGCATGGCGGCGGGCCGATGATCAACGCAATGCTGGATCAGTTGGATATCCAGTCGGAATTCGTGAACGGCAAGCGTGTGACCGACAAGGCCACCGTCGAAGTGGTCGAGATGGTGCTGGCTGGCTTGGTAAACAAGCGTATCGTTCAGGCCATCAACGGACAGGGCGGTACAGCCGTGGGGCTGTCGGGCAAGGATGCCAACCTGATGACCTGCGATCAGACCGATGCCTCGCTGGGGTTTGTCGGATCACCGGCCGAGATGAACCCGAAAATCCTGCACGACCTGTTTTCGCATGACGTGATCCCGGTGATTGCCCCGCTGGGCGCAGGCCGGAACGGTGAGACCTTTAACGTCAATGGCGATACCGCTGCGGGGGCGATTGCCTCGGCGCTCAAGGCCGACCGCCTGTTGCTGCTGACCGATGTATCGGGCGTCAAGAACGCCGCCGGGGATGTGGTGACTGAACTGAAGGCCGGTCAGATCCGCGAGATGACGCTGGACGGCACAATTGCAGGCGGCATGATCCCCAAGACCGAAACCGCGTTGGACGCGCTGCACAGCGGGGTGCGCGCGGTTGTCATTCTGGACGGGCGCGCACCGAATGCCGTATTGTTGGAACTGTTCACCGAACATGGTGCCGGCTCGATAATCCGGCCCGACTGACAACCCTTGCGGAGGAGACATGACGGCACCGCCCCCACCCTCCTCTGACGCAGTGTCCCAACCTTACGACCGTGTTGAACGGGCGGCACAAGACGCCGGGCTGATTGTCATGGGCGCGCTTCATCCGCGTGTGACCGGGGCCAAACAATTGCACGGCGGCACCCTGATCCTGCTGGGCGCGGGCCGGAATTTTTGGACCACGCTGAAAGCCGCGCCGGAATGGTCCGACGACCACCCGGTGGATCGGTGGTCAACGCGCGTGATCGGGCAAATGGCGCATGATCTGGGGGCTGAGGCGCATTTTCCCTTTGGCGGCCCGCCCTATGCGCCCTTTATCGACTGGGCGCTGAAATCCGGCCGTACCTTCAGCAGCCCGGTGGGCGCGCTGGTCCATGATACGGTTGGTATGATGATCTCATTTCGCGGCGCGCTGCACTTTCCCCAGGAATTCACCATTCCCAAGGGCACCGGCACCTCGCCCTGCACCACCTGCCCTGCCCCTTGCACCAATACCTGCCCGGTGGGCGCGCTGAACAGTCAAAGCTTTTATGACGTCGACGCCTGCCACGGCCACTTGTCCACCACCGAGGGGCAAACCTGTTTGACCGGCGGTTGCCTCGCACGGCTGTCCTGCCCCCTCAGCGATGGCGCCGGGCGCGACCCGGAGCAATCCGCCCATCACATGAAGGCGTTTCATCCGTCATGACCCGCACCCTGATCCTGACCCGCCACGCGAAATCCAGCTGGAATGGCATATCCGTCAGCGATCACGACCGCCCGTTGAACAAACGTGGGCGAAAGTCGGCCCCGGCAATTGCCGGATGGCTGCGTGAAAACGGCTGGTTGCCGGATGAGGTGCTAAGCTCGACCTCGGCCCGGACGCGCGAGACCTGGGACCGGATGGGGCTGCAGGCCGACAAGGTCTGTTTTCACCGCACGCTCTATCACGCTGAGTCCGAGGACATGTTGATCAAATTGTCCGGTGCCACGGAACCAACTGTGCTGTTGCTGGGGCACAACCCCGGCATTGCGACCTTTGCCAGCCGCATTGTCCGGCAAGCACCCGATCACGTGCGATTTCAGGATTATCCGACCTGCGCAACCACGGTGATCCGCTTCGATTTCGACAACTGGGCCGATATCAAATGGCACAGTGGCGATGTTCAGGGTTTCACAATTCCGCGCGAATTGCCGGAATGAAAAAAGGCGGGGCAAAACCCCGCCTTTTCATCAATTTCACTGGGTTTAATGTCCCAGAATCTGGCTGAGGAACAGTTTGGTCCGCTCACTTTGCGGGTTGTTGAAGAACTCTTCGGGTTCGTTCTGCTCCACGATCTGACCGGCATCCATAAAGATCACGCGGTTGGCGACCTGACGGGCAAAGCCCATCTCGTGCGTTACGCACAGCATGGTCATGCCTTCCTCGGCCAGCTCGATCATAGTGTCGAGCACCTCCTTGATCATCTCGGGGTCCAGCGCCGATGTCGGTTCATCGAACAACATGATCCGCGGCATCATGCAGAGCGAACGGGCGATTGCCACACGCTGCTGCTGACCACCCGAAAGCTGACCGGGGTATTTATCGGCCTGTTCGGGGATCTTCACCTTTTCCAGAAAGTGCATCGCACGCTCTTCAGCCTCTTTCTTGGGCGTCTTGCGCACCCAGATCGGGGCCAGCGTGCAGTTCTCCAGAATGGTCAGATGCGGGAACAGGTTGAAGTGCTGGAACACCATCCCGACCTCGGACCGGATCTTGTCGATGTTTTTCAGGTCATTCGACAGCTCGGTTCCGTCCACAACGATCCTGCCCTGCTGGTGTTCTTCCAGCGCGTTCAGGCAGCGGATCAAAGTAGATTTACCCGACCCCGACGGCCCCGCGATAACAATTCGCTCGCCTTGATTGACGGTCAGATTGATGTCGCGCAGCACGTGGAAGGCCCCATACCACTTGTTCATGTTCGAGATTTCGATGGCGACCTCGTCGCTCACCTGCATCTTGGAGCGGTCGATTTGACGGTCAATTGCAAGTTCAGACATGTGTTGAACTCCTTAATGATGGCCAGTCTGAAGCTTGCGCTCCAGATACATGGAATAGCGGGACATGGAGAAGCAGACGACGAAGAACAGCGCCGCGATGAACGCGAACAGTTCCCAGTAGATGCCGTTCCAGGCGGTGTCGGCGCGGATGGCGGATGCCAGCCCGATCACGTCGAACAGCCCGATGATCGACACCAGTGTCGTATCCTTGAAAATCCCGATGAACGTGCTCACGATGCCCGGAATTGAGATTTTCAGGGCCTGCGGCATGATGATCAGCCGTTGGGCTTGCCAGTAGTTCAGGCCCAAACTGTCGGCCCCTTCATACTGACCCCGTGGCAAGGCAGCCAAACCACCCCGGATCACCTCGGCCATATAGGCGGCCGAGAACAGGGTCATCATGATCATCACCCGCAGGATGATGTCAAAGTTGGTGTTTGGCGGCAAGAACAGGTTCAGCAGCAGTGAAGCCACGAACAACAGTGTGATCAGAGGCACGCCGCGAATGAACTCGATAAAGCCCACGCACAGATATTTGACGACCAGCAGATCAGACTGACGACCCAGCGCCAGGACGACGCCAATCGGCAGGGATACCCCGATGGCCACAACCCCCAGCAAGATCGCCAGCATGAAGCCACCGAACTGACGGCTTTGCACTGCTTCGATACCGATGGGCAGGACAGAATCCATGGCACCGGTAAAATAGCTGGAAAGCACCAGCCACCAGATCACCGCCGCAACAGCCGCGCTGATCATTCCGATCAACTCGCTCAGTTGCTTGCTGAGAACCGAGTAAACGCCCCAGCCGATGACAAAACCCAAAGCGGCAGAGATCGGCCCCCAGATGGTGCCACCCCACATCAGGAACGGCATCAGAAAGGGGTATGCTGCGGTAAGGATCAGCATTTTTCTCGGTACACGCTCCGAATACAGGACTGGTGCGAGTGCCGCCAACAGCAGAACAAGCGATACAATCGGACGCCAGTACAGATGGCTTGGGTAGAACCCGAACAGCAACTGCAACCAACGATCATTGATCACCGCCCAACAGGCGTGGCCATGGGTGGACCCCCAGGTTTCCAACATAATCTCGCGGCATTCTTTCAGCGAGTTGGCATTCCAGACCGACTGAAATATCCACGGCAAGATGCCTGACAGAACATAGTAGATCGCATAGAGCGAAACCAACGTCAGGACCGTATTGAACCAACCTGAGAACAGATTGTGCCTGACCCAGCCGATAAGGCCCACTTCGGACGCTGGCGGGGCTTGTTCCGGCAACATCTCTGTGCGGACAAATGAAACATCACTCATATTACCGCTCCACCAGTTTTACGCGATTGTTGTACCAGTTCATCACCGCCGAAATGCTCAGCGAGATGGCCAGGTAGACCAGCATCAGCAGCAGAACGCATTCCAGCTCGCGGCCGGTCTGGTTCATGGTGATGCCACCCAGCGTACCCGTGATATCCATATACCCCACCGCAATCGCCAGGGACGAGTTCTTGGTCAGGTTCAGATAGTTCGAGATCATCGGAGGGATAATCACCCGCAATGCTTGCGGCAGGATCACAAGGCGCATGATCCGGCCTTGACGCAGACCCAAAGCAGCGGCGGCCTCGGTCTGGCCTTTCGAGATGGCCAGAATACCCGCCCGCACAATTTCTGCGATGAACGCGGCCGTATAAAGCGACAAGGCCATCCAAAGCGCAATCAACGAGTTGCGCATATGCGTGCCACCTTTGAAGTTAAAGCCCTTCAATTCGGGGTAGCCAAGATACAAACCCAGTGCCGTCATCAGAATGATCATCGGAACGAACAGGATGCCCAACTGGATGTGCCAGATTTTCGGACGGTCGCCGGTCGACTCTTGTTTGGCAGCGGCCCAGGCAGACACTTTGCGCATCGTAAAGATGCTGCCGCCAAGAACGATCAAAAACGCGATCAGGTCCAGCGAGATATCAAACCGCAAGCTCGACGTGCCAAAGATATGAATATCGCCCAGACTGCGCGAGAACAGGAATTCCGGGATGTAGACACCGCGATTGGTGACTGCCACGGAATTGAACAAATCCATCGAAGCCGTGGGATTTTCACCCCTGAATGCATTGGGTGCCGGTAAGCCTTCAATCAGGATGGCCATTGCCAAGACGATCCAAAGCAGAACAGGCACGTTGCGGAACATCTCGACGTAAACCGTCATGATCCGCGCGATCAGCCAGTTGTTGGACAGACGCAGAACGCCAACCATAACGCCGACAATCGTGGCCGTGATACAGCCCAGAACAGCCACAACTAGCGTATTCAGCAGCCCGATAAAGGCCGCACGCAGATGGCTGTCGCGTGAGTCGTATTCCAACAGGCGCTGGTTGATATCGTAGCTGGCCGGTTCCCCGAAAAACCCGAATTCAACCGGTTTGCCCAGAGCCTCGAGGTTCTGAATGGTGTTTGAAATGATCCAGGCTGCCAGAAGCATGAAACCGATCAATGCGATGACTTGAATGGTCGCAGATCGGTACCGCGTGTCGTAAAGGAGCATGGACAGCCGGAACTGCTCCTTCGGCGGGTCAGTTAGAGTCGTCATGACCTATGTAAATCCCCGTGCATCCCGTTTTTTTGTCGGCAGAGTTGACCTCTGCTCAGATCTATCCGGGCGTGTTTCTTATTAATGGAAAAAGGGCGCGGGTTGCCCCGCGCCCTTTTCCGTGGATTTTAGCGGAACGGCGGCGAGTACATCAGGCCGCCATCGGTCCACTGTGCGTTCAGGCCGCGTGCCAGACCGATCGGAGTTTCCTCACCGATGTTCTTGGCAAACACTTCGCCGTAGTTACCACCGGCTTTGATCGCCCGCAGACCCCACTGGGCGTCAAGGCCCAGCATCTCGCCCAGGGTGCCTTCGGTACCCAGCAGGCGGTTGACTTCGGGGTTGTCGGTCGCGCCCGCGCTCAGCTCATCAATGTTCGCCGAGGTCACGCCCAGCTCTTCAGCTGAAACCAGTGCGTTCAGAGTCCAGCGGACAACGTCGCCCCACTCGTGATCGCCATGACGGACCAGCGGGCCCAGCGGCTCTTTCGAGATGATTTCGGGCAGCAGAACGTGGTCACCGGGGTTTTCGAACGTGGCGCGGGTAGCGGCCAGGCCCGATGCGTCGGTGGTGTAAACGTCACATGCGCCAGCCAGATACTGCTGCTGTGCTTCAGCGTTGGTTTCGATCGGAACCGGCTCATAGCTGATGTTGTTCGAGCGGAAGAAATCCGCCAGGTTCAGCTCGGTGGTGGTGCCGGTCTGGATGCAGACGGTCGCGCCGTCCAGTTCCTTGGCCGAGCTGACGCCCAGTGCCTTGGGAACCATGAAACCCTGACCATCATAATAGTTGACGCCTACGAATTCGAACTTCAGGTCGACATCGCGGCTGAAGGTCCAGGTCGTGTTACGGGCCAGCATGTCGATCTCGCCGGATGCCAACGCGGTAAAGCGTGTTTTACCGGTGGTCGGAACAAATTCGACTGCGCTTGCGTCGCCCAGAACGGCTGCGGCAACCGCACGGCAAACTGCCACGTCAAACCCTTGCCACTCGCCGTTCGCGTCAGGCGCGGCAAAGCCAACCAGACCGGTGGTCACACCGCAGTTCAGCTTACCGCGCGCCTTGACGTCGTCCACGGTTCCCGCCATGGCTGCGCCTGCGGCCAGGCCGGCAACTGTGGCCGCGCCCAAGATTACGGATTTTTTCATTTTTACCTCTTCCTGATTTTCCGTCCCATTCAGGGACGGTTCTATCCGGCACCTGTGGCACCAGAAAGGTTTCCCCAAAGGTGTCTCCCCTTTAGTGGGCTTGAGTTTGGTCGCATTCATAAACAAACGTCAAGGGTCGGATCAGGGAAAACGATGGTTCAATCGGAAGATGGCTGTGACAAGGGTGGAAATTCAGAGATCTAGGATCAAAGCGATATATCAAAGAACCGTTTGGCGTGTAAAAAGGCGGCCTTTTTGACTTCGGCCGCTTTGTGCGCCTCGTCGTCGTGGCCCCATTGTTCGACCTGCCAGATTTCATCAAGTCTGGATATCTGCCAGATTTCATCGGCTTTGCGCCAGTTTTCGGCCGCCGCAAATCCCAGGATCAAAGACCCCGAAAGGCTCACAAGATCGTGAAACGCGGCAAGTTGGAAGTCGTTGAAATCGTGAACGCGTTTGGTCAGCGATCTCAGCGAAGTTTCAGATTGGGGATGATGCAATACGCCGATCACCGGTACCAATCGGGCCGAAAGCGTGGTTGCGGCCCATTCCAACGCCGGATCCCATTGCTCGGCCTGTCGCTGTTGCAACTCTTGCGGGTGAGCCGCCCGGTAACACAGCAAGTCCGAATCGCCATAAGCCGCCAACATATCCGCAACCTCGGCGTGTTGCTGGCGGACCTTGTCGATGGCGGCATTTGCCGAACGGGTGAACGGCATCACGGTCGGGTCGACCTCTTTTTCCTGCGCGTCCCATTCTGCGGCGACCTCATCGGCCAGGACACGGGTGGGCAGGATCAGGGCGTCCTTGGCCGGGGTTTTCACCCGGCGGCCATCCAGTTCGACGGTGTATCCACCTTGGGTTTCGACCACCGTACTCTCGGTCCAAAATCGCTTTGGCTTCCAGTCGCTCATGTCTTCAGGTCCAGATGTCGTCCAGCGCGGGTGGCAGCTGGTCAAAGGTTTCAATAATGCACGCCGCCCCATCCAGCGCGGACCGGTCATGATAGCCCCACGCCACGCCGATACCCGCAACCCCGGCGGCTTTGGCCATGTCCATGTCGAACCGGGTGTCCCCGATCATGACCGTCGCCGCAGCAGTCACGCCGGTTTCCGCCCGCGCGGTGTCGATCATCGACGGATGCGGTTTCGACGGGTGGTGGTCCGCGACCTGCCTTGTGACGAAAAAGCGTTCCAGCTCATGCGCCTCGATCAGCGCATCCAGACCGCGTTGAGATTTTCCGGTGGCAACGCCCAGAAGTATCTCGGGCACAGAATGAAGTGCTTCGATGGCGGCCCTGGCGCCTGGATAAAGCGGCGAACTGGCCGCCCCCTGCTCTAGCCGCTGCGCATGGTAGGCTTGCTTGTATCCTTCAACCAGCCGGTGCTGATCCGCATCTGAATTTTGCGGCGCAAGCTGCGCCATCGCGTTGGGCAGGGACAGGCCCACGATCGACAGGATCGCCGCACGATCCGGCACCGGCTGGGACAAGGCTTCGAAACTGGCGGTCATCGCCGCGACGATGCTGCCCTGACTGTCGACCAGGGTTCCATCCACATCGAACAGCACCAGACGCAGGGGTGCGCTCATTGCAGGGCCTCGAACGGGTCATCCGCAGCCAGATCCTCGGTCCAGCCAAATGTGTCCCAGCTGTCCTTCATGTGGTCCGGCAAGGCGGCGGTTACGGTAATGGGCTTGCGCGTAATCGGATGCTGAAACGAGGCCCGCCGGGCGTGCAGGTGCAGCTTTTTGCTGATGATCCCGCCCAGTTGCGCGCCCCAGCCATCGCCCAGATTCTCTTGCCCGGAACCGCCATATTTGCCGTCACCGATGATCGGATGACCAATCGCGGCCATATGCGCCCGCAGCTGGTGCGTGCGGCCGGTGATCGGCTCCATCGCCACCCACGCAGCCCGCCCTGCCACCCGGTAGAGCGTGGAATAAAGCGAATGCGCCCGCTTGGCACCCGGCGTTTCGTCGATCTCGCTTGGATGCACGGCGATCATCTTTTCGCCCTCACCCTGTTTGCCGTGGCCCGACGCCTTGACCAGACCAGCCTTGATTTCACCCAGATAGGGGGTCGGCACCCCAGCCACCAGCGCCCAGTAAATCTTGCGCGTGTCGCGGTGACGGAACGCCGCTGTCAGCCCTTTGGCCGCCTCGCGCGTGCGGGCCATCAGCAGAACGCCGGATGTATCCTTATCCAACCGGTGCACAAGGCGGGGGTTTTCGTCATAGCCGAACCGCAGCGCTTCGGACAGGCTGTCGACATGGCGGGTCTGACCACTGCCGCCCTGCACCGGCAGGCCTTGGGGTTTGTTCAGCGCCAGCACATGATCGTCACGATAGATCACACAGGACTGGATCATCTTGGTGTCCGCGTCCGAGACACGCCGAACAACCTCGACCGGTCTGTATTCGGCATCCGGCAGCGGCGGCACGCGCACAGTCTGGCCGACCTCAAGCCGGGTCGAGGCCTTAACCCGGCCCCCTTCCACGCGCAGGTCGCCCTTGCGGCACATCTTTTCAATGCGGCCCTGGCTGACATGCGGGAACAGGCGGCGCAGCCAGCGGTCCAGCCGCTGGTCGCCGTCACCCTCTGCCACGGTGATCATCTGTACGCCGCTCATGCCGATATCTCCTGCGTCGCGCAGGTATTCCGCGCGGTAGCCATGTCTGTAAGTGCCCTAGAAAACATGCGCGTCTGTGGCGTGCCGCAACGCAAGAGTCAAGCCGGGACAGGCCCACCCATCATCCTAGCCGTTCCTCTGCGCCCGCAGATTGGCGAAATAATCCAGCCGCTTTTTCAACTCGCGCTCGAACCCACGTTCGACCGGCTGATAAAGCGCGGGCCGGTCCATGCTGTCGGGAAAGTAATTCTGGCCGGAAAACCCATCGTCGGCATCGTGATCATAGGCATAGCCCGCGCCGTACCCCTGATCCTTCATCAACGCGGTCGGCGCGTTCAGAATATGCTTGGGCGGCGGTTCGCTGCCCGATTGTTTGGCCAACCGCATCGCCGCCTTGTAACCCACATAAGCGCCGTTCGATTTGGGGGCCAAAGCCAGATAGACCAGCGCCTGCGCCAGCGCCAGCTCACCCTCGGGCGAACCCAGCCGTTCGTATGTCTCCCACGCGTGCAGGCAGATGGATTGGGCCTGTGGATCGGCCAATCCGATATCTTCGACCGCCATGCGCGTGATCCGCCGCGCCAAATAGCGGGGGTCCTCGCCCCCTGTCAGCATCCGCGCAAACCAGTACAGCGCCGCATCCGGGTCGGAACCACGCACCGATTTATGCAAAGCCGAGATCAGGTTGTAATGCTCATCCCCCGATTTGTCATATTTCGCAGCCCGGCGCATCAGGCGTGTCGACAGCGCGTCAGTATCCAGCGGGGCATCAACCCGCCAAGCGGCAATCTGTTCGATCAGGTTCAAAAGCGCCCGCCCATCGCCATCTGCCATTTCCTGCAGCGCCTCACGGGCAGATGCGGTCAGCGGCAAGGCGCGGTCCAATTCCTTTTCCGCGCGCTGGGTCAGACGTTCCAGATCGCCAAGGTCCAGCCGCTCCAGCACCAGTACTTGCGCCCGGCTAAGTACAGCTGCGTTCAACTCAAATGAAGGGTTCTCGGTCGTGGCCCCAACCAGCAGGATCGTCCCGTCCTCCATATGCGGCAGGAACCCGTCTTGCTGCGCCTTGTTGAACCGGTGGATCTCATCCACAAACAGCAGCGTGCCCTGCCCGTTCTGGCGCCGGATTTTCGCAGCCTCGAACACCTTTTTCAGGTCCGGTACGCCGGTGAAAATCGCGCTGATCTGAATGAAATTCAAATCGGTTTCCTGTGCCAAAAGCCGCGCGATGGTGGTTTTTCCCACCCCCGGCGGCCCCCAGAACACAAGGCTGGACAAGCTGCCCGACGCCAGCATCACGCCCAAAGGGGCCTCTGCGCCCAGGACCTGTTCCTGCCCGATCACCTCGGCCAGCGATTGCGGCCGCAGCCGGTCAGCCAGCGGGCGATGCGCGGGCGTTGCGGGCTCGGACGCTTCGGTATTGAACAGATCGCCCACAGGGTTACAGCCTGAACCGAAGCGAGACGGAACGCCCGCCGCGCAGGATATCCAGATTCACCCGACGCCCCGGATCGGTCAGCGCATCCACCACGTCCTGAGGATGCTTGATCTGTTCACCGTTGATGCTGTTGACGACGTCCCCCACACGCAATCCAGACCGGCCGCCGTATGGGCCAGCGTCCACCACAACCACGCCGCTTTGCGACAGGACCAGCCCCATCCGCACAATCACCGCCGGATTGATACGCAACACAGTCAGACCCGGCATCACGGTCTGATCGTCCAATGTGGTTTCCTCGGCCGCTGGAGTGTCCGGTGCCTTGACCAGCGCGACCTTGATATCTGCGCTGTCTTCCCCGCGCAGGCGAGTCAAGATCGAGGTGCCGCCGACACCGGCCACCGACATGCGGAATTTCATCTCAGCCGGAGAGTTCACTTCATCCCCGTCGACATGTGTTATCACATCACCCACGCCCAAACCGGCCTCGGCCAGCGGGCTAAGCGGATGGAGGTCGGAAATCACGACACCCATTGGGATCACCAAACCCAACGACTCGGCGATATCGGCGCTCATGTGCTGGCCTGCCATTCCGGCCCAGGGGCTGACAAAGCTGTTGTTACCCTCCTGCGCTTGGCGCAGGAATTCGGCCACCAGATTGGCCGGGATTGCAAAGCCGATGCCATTGGACCCACCCGAACGGGTCAGGATCGAAGTGTTGATCCCGATCAGGTCGCCATTCACGTCAATCAGCGCCCCGCCGGAATTGCCCGGGTTGATCGCCGCATCGGTCTGAATGAAATAGCCACGCGCGTTACCGGTGGCCGTACCAGTCCGCGCAAGACCCGAGATGATACCGGACGACACGGTCTGCCCCACCCCGAACGGGTTGCCGATGGCCAGGGTCAGTTCACCCACCTCGACATGGTCGGAATCGCGCATTTGCAGGAACGGCAGATCTTTGGCCTCTTGCAGCCGCAAAATAGCGATATCGCTTTCCTTGTCGCCCAGAACCACTTGCGCTGAATATTCACGCCGATCTGTGGTCACCACCCGGATTTCCGTGGCCGTACCCACGACGTGATAATTGGACACCACATAGCCATCATCGGACAGGATCACCCCCGACCCCAGTGAGTTTTGCACCCGAGGGCGTGGTTCGGCGAAGCCCCGGCCAAAGAAATCCTGAAAGAACGGGTCAGAAAAGAACGGGTTCGCCCGCCCCTGCCGGACGATCTTGGCGTAAATGTTCACAACAGCCGGGGATGCCTGTTTCACTACCGGGGCAAAGCCAAGGCTGATTTCGGCCTGTGATGTCGGCACTTTGGTTTCAGCGTTTGCTGAAACCGCATGGGTGGCCAGCAACAACGAGCACAGAATTTTCCGCATGATCTATCCGTCGATTAAATCGCCCTTCGGATATGCGAGGCCAGTGACTGGATTGCAAGCATGTTGCGCCATCGCATCTGTTGGGCTGATCGCGCTTACGCGGCTTGAAGCCATCCCAAATGATCAAAAGCAGCCTGCCCGCCATATGTTGCGGCAATAAAAAACCCCCGCGTCCGGGACGCGGGGGCAAAATTCAGAAAGTCAGACTTTCTTATTCTTCGTCTGCGGCCACTTCTTCGGCGGCGACGCGGGCTTTGTCAGCTGCGCCTTTGGCGTCCAGATCACGGTCAACGAATTCGATGATCGCCATCGGAGCCATGTCACCATAGCGGAAGCCAGCTTTCAGGATGCGGACATAACCGCCCTGACGCTCGGCGTAGCGGGGGCCCAGAATTTCGAACAGCTTTGCGACGTCTTTGTCTTCTTTCAGCTGCGATGCGGCCTGACGACGTGCGTGCAGGTCGCCGCGCTTGCCCAGAGTGACCAGCTTTTCGATGATCGGGCGCAGTTCTTTTGCCTTGGGCAGAGTTGTCTTGATCTGCTCATGTTCAATGAGCGAGCCAGCCATGTTTGCAAACAGAGCCTTGCGGTGCTCATGTGTACGGTTCAGGCGGCGGTAACCACGTGCGTGACGCATTTTCTATTTCCTTCTTCAGCGTTTTGCTTTGTCTGGCCGGCGATGCGTGTCACCGGCTCTCCTTGGGGCGGAAGCGCCCATTTTGTCCCCGGAAACCCGGGCATTGGGGAAGACGCGCTTAAAACGCGTCTTCGAATTTCTTCGCCAGATCTTCGATGTTGTCGGGCGGCCAGTCCTCGACATCCATGCCAAGGTGCAGACCCATGCCGGACAGCACTTCCTTGATCTCGTTCAGCGACTTGCGGCCAAAGTTCGGGGTGCGCAGCATCTCGGCTTCGGTCTTCTGGATCAGGTCGCCGATGTAAACGATGTTGTCGTTCTTCAGGCAGTTTGCCGAACGCACCGACAGTTCCAGCTCGTCGACTTTCTTCAGCAGCAGCGGGTTGAACTCCAGACCATCGTCTTCGTCCTGACGACCAGCCGATTCCGGCTCGTCAAAGTTGACGAAGATCGACAGCTGATCCTGCAGGATACGTGCGGCAAAGGCCAACGAATCCTCGGGGGTGATCGACCCGTCGGTTTCGATCTTCAGGGTCAGCTTGTCATAGTCCAGAACTTGACCTTCACGGGTCGGCTGAACGTCATAGGCAACCTTTTTGACCGGCGAATAGATCGCGTCGATCGGGATCAGGCCAATGGGCGCATCTTCCGGCTTGTTCTTTTCAGCCGAGACGTAACCCTTGCCGGTGTTGACGGTCAGTTCCATGAACAGGTCGGCACCATCATCCAGGTGGCAGATGACGTGATCGCGGTTCAGAACCTCGATACCGGCGCTTTCGCTGATGTCGCCTGCGGTGACAACAGCGGGGCCCTTGGCATTGATCGACAGGCGCTTGGGCCCTTCGACTTCCATGCGCAGGGCAACCTGCTTGAGGTTCAGGATGATGTCGGTGACGTCTTCACGTACGCCCGCCACACTCGAGAACTCGTGCAGAACGTTGTCGATCTGAACGCTGGTGATGGCCGCGCCTTGCAGCGAGCTCATCAGGACGCGGCGCAGCGCGTTGCCCAGGGTCAGACCAAAGCCACGCTCCAGCGGTTCAGCGACCAGAGTCGCCTGACGCGCAGGATCGTTGCCCGGCTTGCCTTCCAGCTGGGTCGGCTTGATCAATTCAGCCCAATTTTTGTGGATCATGTAATCCCTCCATTCCTGTCCGCGCCCCATGACCAACAAGGTGCAGACGCCCGAGGTTCAAAATGACGTGCTGGGGCCGTGCGAAAACGCGGGCCCCAGCTCAATTCTAAATCGCTTAGACGCGGCGGCGCTTCGGCGGGCGGCAACCGTTGTGAGCAATCGGCGTCACGTCGCGGATCGACGTGATGTTGAAGCCCACTGCAGCCAGCGCGCGCAGAGCCGATTCACGACCCGAACCAGGGCCCTGAACTTCGACTTCGAGCGTTTTGACGCCGTGATCCTGTGCCTTTTTGCCTGCATCTTCAGCAGCCATCTGAGCGGCATAGGGAGTCGATTTACGCGACCCTTTGAACCCCATGGTCCCAGCCGACGACCATGCAATGGCGTTGCCTTGCACGTCCGAGATCAGGATCTTGGTGTTGTTGAAGGTCGAATTCACATGGGCGACGCCCGATGCGATATTCTTGCGCTCTTTTTTCTTGGTACGAGTCTTTTCGCGTGCCATCAGTCAGACCCCCCTTATTTCTTCTTGCCGGCAATGGCCTTTGCGGGGCCTTTGCGGGTACGAGCATTGGTGTGAGTACGCTGGCCGCGAACGGGCAGGTTACGACGATGGCGCAGGCCGCGATAGCAACCCAGGTCCATCAGGCGCTTGACGTTCATCTGAACTTCACGACGCAAGTCACCTTCGACGGTGAAGTTGGCGTCGATGTGCTCGCGGATGGCCAGAACTTCGGCGTCCGACAGTTCATTGACGCGACGGGTCGCATCGATGCCCACGGCTTCGCAGATTGCCTGCGCCGAGGTGTTGCCGATACCGGTGATATATGTGAGGGCGATTGGAACCCGCTTTGCAGTCGGGATGTTTACGCCGGCAATACGTGCCACGTGTCACTTTCCTTTTTTGTTGCGGTTCCGTAGCTCCGGAACCTTTTTTCACAACACTTGATCTTGGCAGTGACGCCAGAGGATCCAGCATTATTCGAGGTGGTCGGGGCGCTTGGGACGAATCCCTCACGCGATCTTGATTCCCTTTAGGGATGGGGGTCGATATGGGCTTTTTTGCTTGGCGTCAAGCCCATATCAATCCAGCCAGCAAACCTTCTCTCTGACATACTGATCGAAGATGAAATGCTTGCTGGTTTGGTCACGGCAGAAATCAACATGGGTGTCCAGCGTCGCTAAACCAACCGCGCTGATCCCGCCCAGAAAAATGCCGGTTACCAAGCCCAGTATCAATCCAATCACGAACCATCGTGATTTCTCATTGTATGCTTTCCAGACCACTGGAAATCGAACGCTCAACCCAGAACGGCCTCGATCGACGCCGTGACCTCTTTGATATCCGCCAGACCGTTCACCGGGCGCAGGTCGCCTTTGGCATAGTAATAGCCAATCAGCGGCGAGGTCTTTTTGTAGTATTCCATCAGGCGCGTGCGCAGGCTGTCTTCGTTGTCGTCGGCGCGGCGGGTGAACTCTTTCTGCTCACCGCAATTGGTGCAGCGGCCATCGGCAGGGATCGGTTTGGTGTGGTCGTTATAAACCTCGCCGCAACCCGAACAGGTTGACCGCGCAGTGATCCGGTCGACCAGTGCGTCGTCGTCCACGCGCATCTCGATCACGGTGTGCAGGGACTGGCCCAGCTTGCTCAGCAGCGCCGCCAGCGCGTCGGCCTGTGCCAGCGTCCGCGGGAAGCCGTCAAAGATGAAACCTGCACCTTTTTCGGTGGTCAGCTTCTCTTCGATCAGACCGATCACAATCTCATCGGTGACCAGTTGGCCCTTGGCCATTACTTCGGCCACGCGGTTGCCCATTTCGGTGCCGCTGTTCTTGGCTTCGCGCAACATGTCGCCGGTGCTCAGTTGCACCATGCCGCGTGTCTCGACCAGGTGACGCGCTTGCGTCCCTTTACCTGCCCCCGGGGGGCCAAGAAGAATGATATTCATCGACGAGCGGGTCCCTTCCTGCCGCGTTTCTTACCTTTGCCGCGCAGTTGGGACTTTTCGATCAGCCCTTCGTATTGATGCGCCAGCAGGTGGCTCTGAACCTGTTGGATCGTGTCCATGGTCACAGAGACGATAATCAGAACCGAGGTGCCGCCGAAATAGAACGGGATGGCAAACTGGCCTCTGAGAATCTCGGGCAACAGACAGACCGCCGCCAGATAAGCCGCACCCAGAACCAGCACGCGGTTGACCACGTATTCCAGGTATTCGGCGGTTTTCTTGCCCGGACGGATACCGGGAACAAATCCGTTTTGCTTTTTCAGGTTGTCCGCCACATCATCCGGTTTGAACGAAACGTTGAACGTATAGAAATAAGCAAAGAACACGATCATCGAGGCAAAGAACAACAGGTACAGCGGTTGACCGGGGCCAAAGTTGGCCAGCAGCCACGACATCACTGGCCCATTGGTCGCACCCGCCGAGAAGGTCGAGATCGTGACGGGCAACAGCAGCAAGGAGCTTGCAAAGATCGCCGGGATAACGCCCGCTGGGTTCACTTTGACCGGCAGGTGGCTAGAGCCGCCCTCATAGATCTTCATACCGGCCTGACGGCGCGGATATTGAATGTGGATCTTGCGCAAGGCTCGTTCCATGAACACCACAAAGGTAATCACTGCGATAACCATCACAATCACACCAACGATCACGGCCGGGCTGATCGCGCCGCTGCGTCCGCTTGCAAGGAATTGCGCCAGCGCAGCCGGAACCTCGGCGATGATGCCGACGAAGATGATCAGAGAGATACCATTGCCGATGCCGCGTGCAGTGATCTGTTCACCCAGCCACATCAGGAACATGGTGCCGCCAACCAGTGTGATCATGGTCGACAGGCGGAAGAACAAGCCCGGATCGGTGGCCAGATCACCCGATTCCAACGACACGGCCAGACCATAGGCCTGAACGGTGGCCAGCGCCACGGTGCCGAAACGGGTGTATTGGTTGATCTTCTTGCGGCCCTGCTCGCCCTCTTTCTTGAGCTGTTCGAGCGCGGGAACCATTGATGTCAGCAGCTGCACGATGATCGAGGCCGAGATATAGGGCATGATGCCGAGGGCAAAGATACCCATCCGCCCCAGCGCCCCGCCAGTAAACATCGAAACCATGCCGCCGATGCCCTGCCCCGCCTGTTCCATGAACTCGCGCAGGGCTGTACCGTCGATCCCCGGCACCGGAATAAAGGTGCCCAAGCGATAGACGATCAGCAAACCCAGCGTGAACAGGATGCGGTTGCGCAGATCGGTGGCTTTGCCAAGGGCAGACCAGCTTGTGTTGGCTGCCATTTGTTCTGCTGCTGATACCATAAATCGGTCTCTCTTATGAAAACACCGCCCGGAACCGTTTTCCGGCTCGGGCGGCGTCTGGGAAAACTCTGGGGTCTATGTAAGCGGGTCTTCGCCCGCTCACAAGCGCTTACTCTGCCGCAGCAGCTTTTGTGACCGTCAGTGAACCGCCCGCTTTTTCGACTGCCTCAACAGCAGCTTTCGAAGCACCGGTTACTTCCAGGTTCACCTTGGCGCTGATTTCGCCTTTGGCCAGAACGCGGATACCGTCCAGCTTGCGGCGGACCAGACCGGATGCAACCAGCGCATCCTCGGTGATGGCCGCCTTGGCGTCCAGCTTGCCGGCGTCGACAAATTTCTGGATCAGGCCCAGGTTGATAACAGAAAATTCCTTGCGGTTCGGCTTGTTGAAGCCACGCTTTGGCAGGCGCTGGTACAGCGGCATCTGGCCGCCTTCGTAGCCATTGATGGCCACACCCGAACGGGATTTCTGGCCTTTGATACCACGGCCACCCATCTTACCTTTGCCAGAACCGGGACCACGGCCAACGCGGGTGCGTTGCTTGGTGGCGCCTGGGTTGTCGTGCAATTCATTCAGTTTCATTTCGCTTCTCCTTCGCCGGAAATGACCCCGAAGCGTGGTGGGTCAGACACGGCATTTCTTGGTTTTGATTCTCGCGGACATACGTCCACCGGAGGCGTATAGGCCCGTTGCCCTCACTTGGCAAGCCCGTGGCGTCACCCGTCGTCTTGGGGCGCTTCTTCCTTAATCTGAGCGTTGGGAAGGATGGGCGCAGCGTGCGGGTCGATACCGTGTTTTTCCGCCAGCTTTCCAACCAGACTGTCAGGATGCGGAACGCCATCGAATCTGTTTCGGATAAAGGCGCGCATCCGACGCCCATAGAAATGGATCGACATGGTGTTTTCGGTAAGGAATTGCTCTGCATTTCCAGATGCTCTGGCCATATGTCTGCGAGCTTTATAGCTTACGGGATACAAAACATCCTGCGGTTGAGAAAACCGGGCTTCATTGTTTTGCAACAACAGCCATGTAAGCGCACGCGGCCCCCAGACACCCCAAGGCATGTCACTTGCGTGCTTTCGGTTTCCGGCCATTGCGTCGCGGATGAGCGTGTTACGGATTTTGGCAGGAAACCAATGCGGAATACGGTAAGGATCGTTCGTATAGTCGATCAGGTCGAACAAAGTCGGACTGTCTTTAGGTAACGCAAGAACACCACCATTGATTTCGTGCGGTGCCAGCCAGCCGTGGAGATGCCCGTTCTCCGTCGTAAACGGTTTGACGCAATACGCGTCCGTGTCTGCCCAGATAATGTCCTGTTCCTGAGCCAGCATCTGCACCCGAAACTTATCAGAGTGTAAGGCTGGGCTGCCTGTGCGGTTGTGAAGAATTATCTCATCTTCTGGCAGAACGTCGCGCGCATCGCACAGTTCAACCCCGTCAGGTACATTTGCCACTGGGCCGTATGTATAGAGACGAACGTGCTGACCGACATCCAGGAAAGACTTGATGCAAAGCTGCTCCAGAAAGGTCAGCGATCCATCTATCCACAACATGCCAATCTGATATTCTCGCACGTGATTTTTCCCTTTCTGTCCGCTTACCAGCAACCGGAAACTACTGCCCCCTTCACTTGACCGATTACGACCGTGTCTTCAACAGGGTCCGCGTGGAATCCGGAAATCTGTGGCCCGGAATCAAAAAGAGGCGCCAATGGCGCCTCTGGGTAACCTGATCCGGCTGATCGGTTACGAGCAATAAACGTGATTGTGCGCGATGTCGCGGATATCGCACCGGCGCACGCCGATATCGTTCAGTTCGCGATCGGACAAACCCTGCAGCTCTGCATAGGTGCGGTTGTACTCGGCACGCATGGAGTATGCCTCTTTCACGTTGGCCACGAACTGTGAAATGCGCGCGATCAGGTTAACGCCGCCATGAGTGGTTGTTGCTGTGTAAGCCATCTTTGAATTCCTATCTGGATCGGGGCGAATTCCCCGATGATTGTGTTTCTGTTCCTGTTTGGGACAGCGTTCAGATAGGCTTGGCAGAGGCTGTCAACAACCAAGGTTTCGGTCTAGCCGCTATGCATTGGAGGCATGGCAAACTCTGAGGGAAACCCTGTCGCCAACTGTGGCTTGGGTCTGCTATGCGGAAGATATCCATATCGGCTGCAGGTCCGCGCCTCGGATGTATGTGTATTCGCAAACCGGGTTTTTTGATGCAGGTCCACAACACGATCGAAGTTCACGACAAAATGCAAACCGGCTACCGGTATGAGGTGGTCGCGCCGCCCGGAAGGGACTTCGCGCCAGAGTTTCAGCCCTTCTTCACACCAAGCCAGATGCTTGAGATGGGCGTGTTTGAAGGCAAGTACTGCAACGACTGCACCAAGGAGTTTCCCGAAGAATGGTTCGACAAGGCCAGGCTGAGCAGCATCGCAAATCCTGAGATCAACTACTTTGGGATCAAAAGCCGTCAACCGTTGAGCCACTGGCGTGAAAAAGGTTGGATTCTTGGTCCAGACCCGCGCGGTTGGTTTCAATGGTATTGTCGCTACTATCTTGGGCGGCGGCTTCCCGAGATTGATACACTACAGATCAAACGCTGGCGGGGGTTTGCGCGTCATCGTGGGCAAATCCTGGCAAACTGCTATCCCGGCGACCTGTTTTGCAGGCCAAGACAGCGGCAGGCGCTTTTGCAATGGTCTTACGATCCGTTCATCTGAGTGCAACCGTGCAATGCAAAAGCAAACAGCTAAAGCAATGCCGGGCAGACAAACCGCAGTTTTGCAGACCGCCAAAATCTGGACTAGCCTAACCACCCAGACAACCCGGAGCAGCAGGATGAGCGTCGAATCAGAGCTATACGAAAACGCCGTCAGGTTGGTTGAAACACGATACCCTTCTGGTTGGGGCGGTGCGGCGGCCATACGGCTGGCGACAGGCGATATCCTAACAAGTGTTGCCCCAGAGACCGATTTCGATGCTTTGTCAGTCTGCATGGAACTCGGGTCCTTTCTGGAAGCTCATAAACGAAATGAGCGGGTCACCCATAGCCTTTGCATTTACCGCGAGAGCGAAATCTCTGACTTCAAAATTCTCTCCCCCTGCGGGATTTGCCAGGAGCGGCTGAGGTATTGGGGATCAGATGTTTCTGTCGCCGTCACCACGCCTACGAATGAATTGCTGTTCCAGCCACTCAGCGCGCTGCAACCGTTCCATTGGGCGACTGCGTATTCGTGAATTCATACACGTTTGAGCCCTGCCTGACGGTCCGGTTCAATTCCGAAACTCGGCGGCACAACGCAAAACGCCCCCGACGATGTCGGAGGCGTTTCTAATCTTACGAAGATGTTGCGCTTAGCCGCGCTCTTCGATGATCTCTACCAGATGCGGGATCTTGTTGACCATGCCGCGGACCGAAGGAGTGTCCTCCAGTTCACGGGTTTTGTGCATCTTGTTCAGACCCAGACCAACCAGAGTTGCGCGCTGGTCGGCAGGGCGGCGGATCGGGGAACCGATCTGCTTGACGACGATGGTTTTAGCCATAACGTGCTCTCCTTATGCTTCTGCTTCAGCAGCAGCCGGTGCTTCGTCCCGCTTGGGCAGGATATCAGCAACCTTTTTGCCACGACGCTGTGCAACCGAACGCGGGCTCTGCTCTTTGGTCAGGCCGTTGATGGTTGCGCGGATCATGTTGTACGGGTTCTGCGAGCCCAGCGACTTGGACACAACGTCCTTTACGCCCAGCATTTCAAACACGGCACGCATCGGACCACCGGCGATGATACCGGTACCTTCTGGTGCTGTGCGCATGACCACTTTACCGGCGCCGTGACGGCCTTCGATATCGTGGTGCAGGGTCCGACCTTCGCGCAGCTGCACGCGGATCATCTGACGCTTGGCTTGCTCCGTCGCCTTACGGATGGCCTCGGGTACTTCTTTCGCTTTACCCTTGCCAAAGCCGACGCGGCCCTTCTGATCGCCTACGACCACCAGAGCGGCGAAGCCAAAGCGCTTACCACCTTTTACGGTTTTCGACACACGGTTGATCGCAACCAGACGGTCTGCGAATTCCGGAGTTTCGTCGCGGTCACGACCACGGCCCCGGCGGTTATCACGTTCTGCCATTTTGGCATCCCTTTTCTTTGGTGACGCTCGCTCATTGGATTCAAAGCTACGTCGTTTGTTCAATCCAAGTGAGCCCCGACTGTCGCCGAGGCCCCCGGATCATCGGGGCAGCCACAAAGCTGCCCGCAAGTCTTAGATCTTCAGACCACCTTCACGCGCAGCGTCGGCCAGAGCCTTCACCTTGCCGTGAAACAGGAAGCCGCCACGATCGAAATAAGCCTCTTCGACGCCTGCCTTCTTGGCACGCTCGGCGATGGCTGCGCCCACTTTGGTGGCCGCTTCGACGTTGTTTTTGCCAACGATACCCAGGTCTTTTTCCAGGCTCGAGGCCGAGGCCAGGGTCACGCCACGTACGTCGTCGATCAGCTGAACGCTGATGTTCTTGTTCGAACGGTGTACGGACAGACGCGGACGACCCGCGTTGACCTTGCGAAGTTTGTTCCGAACGCGCAGGCGGCGCTTCAGAAACAGGGTTCTTTTGCTGTTTGCCATTGTTTGCGTCCTTACTTCTTCTTGCCTTCTTTGCGGAAGATGAACTCGCCCTTGTAGCGGATGCCTTTGCCCTTATAGGGCTCGGGACGGCGCCATTCGCGGATTTTCGCCGCGACTTCGCCCACCTGCTGCTGGTCGTTACCTTCCACAATGATCACGGTCTGCTTCGGCGCGGTGATGGTGACACCTTCCGGAGCAACGAAATCGACGTCGTGGCTGTAGCCCAGGTTCAGCTTCAGGGTGTTACCCTGCATCTGTGCCCGGTAACCAACACCCTGGATCTCCAGCTCTTTCTTGAAGCCTTCGGTCACGCCGGTCACCAAGTTTGCGACCATCGTGCGGCTCATGCCCCACTGCTGGCGCGCACGCTTGGACATGCCGCGAGGGTTGATCTGAACCACGTTGTCCTCGACCGACAGCGTAACGTCGTCGGTTGCGGTGAAGCTGCGGGCGCCTTTCGGGCCTTTGACTTCGATGGTCTGGCCGGAAACCGAAGCGGTTACACCGCTGGGCAGTTCGACCGGCTTTTTACCAATACGAGACATTGACAGACCTCCTTAGAAGACGGTGCAGAGCACTTCGCCACCAACATTGTTGGAGCGTGCGTTCTGGTCCGACATCACACCTTTCGGAGTGCTGACAATCGACACACCCAGACCCTGACGGACCTGTGGGATGTCACTGACGCCCATGTAAACGCGACGACCGGGCTTGGAAACCCGCTTCAGTTCGCGAATGACAGGGGTGCCTTCGTAGTATTTCAGGCTGATTTCGATGGCCGGATGACCGTTTTCGCCGGTCGTGTTTTCATAGCCACGGATGTAACCTTCGTCCGCCAGCACGTCCAGAACCCAGCCACGCAGCTTTGACGCCGGGGTGGATACGGTGGACTTGCCACGCATTTGCGCGTTGCGGATGCGGGTGAGCATATCGCCGATAGGATCGTTCATATCTGTCTCTCCCTTACCAGCTCGATTTCACCATACCGGGGATCTGACCAGCAGAGCCCAGGTCGCGCAGCGCGATACGGCTGACCTTCAGCTTACGATAGTAAGCATGAGGACGACCGGTCAGCTGGCAGCGGTTGTGCAGACGGGTTGCCGAGCTGTTGCGCGGCAGTTTCGCCAGTTTCAGACGCGCTTTGAAACGCTCTTCCATCGGCTTGCTTTCGTCATTCGCGATTTCTTTCAGCTCGGCACGCTTTGCGGCGTATTTTGCCACCAGGCGCTCGCGCTTCTTCTCGCGTTCGATCATTGCTTTCTTAGCCATGTCTTTTCCTTCCCGCGCTTAGCTTGTGAAAGGCATGTTGAAATGCTTCAACAGGCTCTTTCCTTCAGCGTCGGTTTTCGCTGTGGTGGCAATTACGATATCCAGGCCCCAGACCTCGTCGACCTTGTCGAAGTCGATTTCCGGGAACACGATGTGCTCTTTCATGCCCATGGCAAAGTTGCCACGACCATCGAAAGACGGCTTCACACCGCGGAAGTCACGAATACGCGGCATCGCGATGGTGATCAGACGATCCAGGAATTCGTACATCCGGTCACCGCGCAGGGTCACTTTGGAACCCAGCGGCATTTCTTCCCGGACGCGGAAACCCGCGATCGACTTTTTCGCCAGCGTCGCAACGGCCTGTTGACCAGCGATTGCCGTCAGATCCGCGACAGCCGCCTTGGCTTTCTTGGAATCACGAACAGCTTCTGCACCACACCCGATGTTCAGAACGATTTTTTCCAGCTTGGGCAGCTGCATTTCGTTCTCATAGCCGAACTCTTCCATAAGAGCGGCACGGATGGTTTCAGCGTACTGAGCTTTCAGACGCGGGGTATAGTTTGCGGTATCAAGCATCGATCACGTCCCCCGTGGTCTTGGCGAAGCGCACCTTCTTGTCGCCTTCCATGCGGAAGCCAACGCGGGTTGCTTTACCGTTTTTGTCCAGCAGAGCCAGGTTCGACAGCTCGATCGGGTTTGCCTGAGGCAGGCGACCCCCCTGGCTGTTCTGGGTCTGGCGGGTGTGACGGATCGCGATGTTCACGCCATCAACAACAGCTTTACCGGCAGATGGGTCAACCGAGGTAATCGTTCCCTCTTTGCCCTTGTCCTTACCGGCCAGCACGACGACCTTGTCGCCTTTGCGGAGCTTAGCAGCCATGATTACAGCACCTCCGGAGCGAGCGAGATGATTTTCATGAAGTTCTTGCCACGCAGCTCGCGAACAACCGGGCCAAAGATACGGGTACCTACGGGCTCGTTGTTGTTGTTCAGGATGACGGCAGCGTTGCGATCGAAACGGATCGCGGTGCCGTCTTCGCGACGGACTTCTTTGGCGGTGCGTACGACGACGGCCTTACGGACGTCACCTTTCTTTACGCGGCCGCGTGGGATGGCTTCCTTCACCGAGACGACAATGATGTCACCAACGGAGGCGTATTTACGCTTGGAACCACCCAGGACCTTGATGCACTGAACTCGGCGTGCGCCGGAGTTGTCAGCGACATCCAGATTGGTCTGCATCTGGATCATGTGGTTTCTCCCGACCTGTGGGGGCTGGTCTGGTTAGATCCCCCAGGGTTTCGACAATTGGGAAAATCCTGAAAAGCTTACGCTTCCAGAACTTCCCAGCGTTTCGTCTTCGATTTCGGCGCGCATTCGATGATGCGTACGGTATCGCCGACCTTGAAGGCGTTCTTTTCATCGTGAGCCCGGTATTTCTTGGACTTACGGATGGTTTTCTTCAGAACCGGATGCGTAAAGCGGCGCTCGACGGATACGGTTACGGTTTGTGCGTTGGCATCGCTTGTTACGGTGCCGGACAGGATACGCTTGGGCATAGGATTACTCCTCCGATGCCGCTGCAGCGGCCTTTTCGTTCAGAATGGTTTTGACGCGGGCAGCGTTGCGGCGGGCCGCTTTGATGCCGGCGGTGCTTTCCAGCTGACCGGTTGCCTGTTGAAAGCGCAGGTTAAAGCTTTCTTTCTTCAGGTTGGCCAGTTCCTCGCGGAGCTGGTCCGGGGTCTTGTCACGCAGTTCTTGGGCGTTCATCGCCTTTTTCCTTTTCTCAAAACACCAGAAGGCCCCTTACAGGGTCACCTTTGACCTGGTGGATGAATGATAGACAAACGAATCCCCCGACTCGGCCGGGGGAACGCAAGATGTCGCTACATAGGGGGTTCAAGGGTGGGTGGCAAGGGAAAGTTTGATGCCTTATTTCCAACCACAGCAAAGCGTCCCAGATATCGCACCGAACTAATTTCTTTTCGGCTTTGAGTTGAACCCTTGAAAGCCCACTCAATTAAGATACAGAACGTTTGCGACTAAGAACCTTTTTTTTGAAGGCTAGCTTATGGGTTTCTCAACAATACTTGAATTTTTGGGTTTACCAACAACACTTGAAATCCTTGTAGCCATAAATGTGGTCAGTATCGTCTATCTAATTTGGTACGCGTGGTATCTATTTATTGCGAACAAAGGAGACCTTGGAGCGCTAGGGCTCGCATTCGCTGCCATGGCATTTTTGAATTTAATGGGCGAAGCTCAGGATTGGTTTGAAGACAGTTATGACGCACGTGATCATAGGTCGGTAACTCAACAAACTGATACTAAGTCTAATTGAGTTAGAAAAACCCTACGTGTTGGCGTCCCCGACCAGCAAAATTCAGACGCTCACTCCCACTGACAATTAGAACTCGCCGAAAACGGCTCTTCCTCCGCTTTGTTCACTGGCACGTCGTGTCGCAGCCAATGACTAACCCAGTTTATTCAATCGTCCACAAACGCAAAACGCGGCCCCGTTTGCACGAGGCCGCGTCTTCAACTGTCTAAGTCTGAGTGACTTACGCCAGAGCGATGTTCACAGCCGACTCACGACCGTCACGGCCGGGCTCGATGTCGAATGTTACTTTCTGGTCGTCGGCCAGGCCGGTCAGACCCGAACGCTCGACAGCAGAAATGTGAACGAACACATCTTTGCCACCGGTCTCAGGTGCGATGAAGCCAAAACCTTTAGTTGTGTTGAACCATTTTACGGTGCCATTAGCCATATCCGTAGTCTCCTTTAAAATGCTGCCCGCGGGGTTGCGACAGCGCGGCGTAGTTAGGTCTGGATCGAGAGACTGAACGCCGAAAATCGGGAGACAGTGGTCGAAAAAGAAAAACGTTTGCGCGCTTCACATCGGGTAAGTTGCGACAAATTACAAGACCTAATAGCAAATTACCATGAATCGTGATCGCCATTGGTCGGCGCATCTTCGCCGATCAATCGTTTTGTCAGGGTGATTGCCGCCAAGTAAACCGGGGTTCACTCCCACCGATAGTTAAAACTCACACTTATCCGCTCGTCCTCGGCCATGTTCATTGGCACCTCATGGCGCAGCCAGCTTTCCCACAGTAAGACATCGCCCACCTCAGGCTTCATATAGATGAACGGCTGCAATTCGCGCCGGGCTTCTTTGCGACGCACAGGGGCGGCCATCATGCGGGCCGAGCGAGGGTCTTCCAGTTTCAACGCACTGGCACCGTCGGGCATTGACACGTATGTCGTGCCCGAGATGACACTGTGCGGATGTATGTGGCTGGCATGCATACCACCCTCGGGCAGGATGTTGATCCACAGGTCCTCAAGTTTGAGTTCTCGGTCATCCAAGTCGAACTCCAGATCTTTGGCAAAGGCGGCCACATGGGTGTCCAGCACCTTGACCAGATCGGCAAAGATCGGAAACCGCCAGGGCAGATCGGTCAGCGACGCATAACTGGTATAGCCGGGATAGCCGTTTTGTTCACACCAATCCTGCCCGGCCTCATCATCCTCGGCGATAACAAGGCATGAACTTTCCAGTTCCTCAGCGTCGATCTTTGGATCGAACTCGGACAGGGCTGCGCGGTAAAGGCGGGTCACGAAGAGTGATTCAATCTGTGGCATGAGGTCGTCATACCCCAGCCGAACGCACGATGCGATAGCAAGTTATGCGAGGCTCTGCCTCGCGCTCCGAGATATTTTTAGCCAGATGAAGACCGGATCCCCAGCTTCATCTGGCCTTAAATATCTCGGGGGAGTCGCGGCTTGCCGCGGCGGGGGCAGAGCCCCCAAAAGAAAACCCCCGCCGGCTTCCCGGCAGGGGTTCATCTTGTCACGAACGGGTCTCCCCCAATCGTTTACCAGTCTTCGCGAACCACAACGCGGGTCTTGATCGGCAGCTTCATCGCGGCCAGGCGCAGGGCCTCGCGGGCGATGTCGTCATTGACACCGTCGATCTCGAACATCACGCGACCGGGCTTCACTTTCGCTGCCCAGTAGTCAACGGAACCTTTACCTTTACCCATACGGACTTCGGTCGGTTTCGAGGTCACGGGGGTATCCGGGAAGATCCGGATCCAGACGCGGCCCTGACGTTTCATGTGACGTGTCATAGCACGACGTGCAGCTTCGATTTGACGCGCGGTAACACGCTCGGGCTGCAGTGCTTTCAGACCGTAAGTGCCGAAGTTCAGATCAGACCCGCCTTTGGCGAGGCCCTTGATCCGGCCTTTGTGCATCTTGCGGAATTTAGTACGCTTTGGTTGAAGCATATCTTTCCCTCCTTAGCGACGACCGCCACCAGCACCACGAGGTGCAGGGCCGTCCTGGAGTTCCTGTGCTTTACGGTCACGTGCCTGCGGATCGTGCTCCATGATCTCACCTTTGAAGATCCAGACCTTGATCCCGATGATCCCGTAGGGGGTCATCGCTTCGGCTTGTGCGTAATCGATGTCGGCGCGCAGCGTGTGCAGAGGCACGCGGCCTTCGCGGTACCATTCGGTCCGTGCGATTTCGGCGCCACCCAGACGGCCAGCGACGTTCACCCGGATACCCAGGGATCCCATGCGCATGGCATTCTGAACCGAACGCTTCATCGCGCGACGGAACGAAACCCGACGCTCCAGCTGCTGAGCGATGGACTCGGCAACCAGCTGTGCGTCAAGCTCGGGCTTGCGCACTTCGACGATGTTCAGGTGCAGTTCGCTGTCGGTCATCAGGGCAATTTTCTTGCGCAGGACTTCGATGTCTGCGCCTTTCTTGCCGATGATGACACCCGGACGTGCAGTGTGGATCGTAACGCGGCACTTTTTGTGCGGACGTTCGATGATCACACGAGCAATACCGGCTTGCTTGCACTCTTTGTTGATGAACTCACGGATCTTCAGATCTTCCAGCAGAAGATCACCGTAGTCCTTGGTATCAGCGTACCAGCGGCTATCCCAGGTGCGGTTGACCTGAAGGCGCATGCCGATCGGATTGACTTTATGACCCATTAGGCTTGCTCCTCAACTTGACGCACCTTGATGGTGATCTCCGAGAACGGCTTCAGGATTTTCCCGAAACGGCCACGGGCCCGCGGACGACCGCGCTTCATGACCAGGTTCTTGCCAACCCATGCTTCGGCGACGATCAGCTCGTCAACGTCAAGGTTGTGGTTGTTCTCGGCGTTGGCGATTGCGGACTGCAGACACTTTTTCACGTCCTGCGCGACACGCTTGTTCGAGAAAGTCAGGTCGGTCAGAGCCTTCTCAACTTTCTTGCCGCGGATCATCTGCGCAACCAGGTTCAGTTTCTGCGGGCTGGTACGGAGCATGCGCGTTTTCGCCATTGCTTCGTTTTCAGCCACGCGGCGGGGGTTCTTTTCCTTGCCCATGACTTACTTCCGCTTCGCTTTTTTGTCAGCGGCGTGACCGTAATAGGTCCGGGTCGGCGAATACTCACCGAACTTCTGACCGATCATGTCTTCCGAGACGTTGACGGGGATATGCTTATGGCCGTTGTACACACCAAAGGTCAGACCCACGAACTGGGGCAGAATGGTGGAACGACGCGACCAAATCTTGATGACTTCGTTGCGGCCCGACTCGCGCGCTGCTTCGGCTTTTTTAAGCACATAAGCATCGACGAAAGGACCCTTCCAAACAGAGCGAGACATAGATTAACGTCCCTTCTTCTTGGCGTGCCGCGAGCGGATGATCAGCTTCTGGGACGCTTTGTTTTTGTTGCGGGTACGCTTACCCTTGGTGTCCTTACCCCAAGGCGTAACCGGCGTACGGCCACCCGAGGTACGACCTTCACCACCACCATGTGGGTGATCGATCGGGTTCATTGCGACACCACGTACCGACGGACGCACACCCTTGTGGCGCATACGACCGGCTTTACCGAGGTTCTGGTTGCTGTTGTCGGGGTTGGACACGGCACCAACGGTGGCCATGCATTCCTGACGAACCATGCGCAGCTCGCCCGAGCTCAGACGGATCTGAGCGTAGCCGCCATCGCGACCAACGAACTGAGCGTAAGTACCAGCCGCACGTGCGATCTGACCGCCTTTGCCAGGCTTCATCTCGATGTTGTGGATGATGGTACCGATGGGCATACCCGAGAACGGCATTGCGTTGCCCGGCTTGATGTCGGCCTTGGCGGATGCCACGACTTTGTCACCAACAGCCAGACGCTGCGGAGCAAGGATATACGCCTGCTCGCCGTCTTCGTATTTTACCAGTGCGATGAATGCGGTCCGGTTCGGGTCATATTCGATCCGCTCGACGGTTGCCGCGACATCAAATTTGTTCCGTTTGAAGTCAACGATCCGGTAGAGACGCTTTGCGCCACCGCCGCGGCGGCGTGAAGTGATCCGTCCGGTGTTGTTCCGGCCGCCCGATTTGGTCAAACCCTCAGTGAGAGACTTGACCGGACGTCCTTTCCAAAGCTCCGAACGGTCGATCAGCACCAGCCCGCGCTGGCCCGGCGTCGTCGGCTTGTACGACTTGAGTGCCATGCTTTCTGTCTTCCGTTTAGCAAGTGCGGGGTCATCCCCGCTATGTGATAGGCCCCCGTAGGTGCCAAAGGTATAGGGCCCCGAAGGTCCCCGGTTTCAAATATCAGAGGCCCCGGAACGAATCCGAGGCCGCAAGATTGGGTGCATTTAGCAGTGTTGGGGGTGGGTGTCTATAGGGCCTGAAAAGATTTAACCGTCCAAAATTTCCTTCAAATCAAACGCGATCTCACCGCCCACCTTTGTATCTAGTAATAGTTTAGGTGACATTCTTAGCTCTTGATGGACCAGCGCCTTGAGTTGCTTAACGAGCTTCTTTCCTTTGATTGAGCCTGCGTAGTGATAGTCTAGCTCCTTTTGGGCATCGCCTAACGAAGGAGTGCCGGATCCTCCCGGATAGAATTTCTCATCTTTGTTTATTTGAGACCGTTTCGCCCGAAACGACTTAGCGTCCTTTGCAGCGCGCCACGCTTCTGCCAAGCAATCCTCAGCCTGATCTTCGCCAATTTCCAGCACCGACATGAGATGTTCACGCGTACAAAAATAACCTTCCACGTCCGAAGGTTCTGTAATCCACAACTCGCACCCACTTCCCTTGAATTTTCCAGTAAGGATATCTTTTTCAGCTTGGAGCATAAAATCCGCGTCTCTATGAACAATCAGCTTCGACAAGCCCAGCATCGCTTTTAGGGCCTTTGCTCCATCAGCCGTTGGCAGGTTAGTCGCCCCAAAGACAGGCCAGATCGCAGTTTTTTTACTGTGATCTGGCCATTGGTCGAGAATTGCCTGCAACAAAGGCGTATTTTTGTCCTCTGTCACAATCAATGTGCTTCGATCCAGGAGACCCCAACCCATTTTCCCCCGAATGGTATCACTGTCTTGCGCAACGCCGCCTTCGGTAAGCCACGCCAGATTGACACGGTCCGACGAAGTTCGAATTACGTGTGGGCTGTGTGTAGTTAGAATCACCTGAGTGGAAAACTCAACCGCAGCCTCTTCAATTGCACGTATGAGTTTTTCCTGCCTATCTGGATGTAGATGCGCATCCGGTTCATCGATTAGCAATATAGAAGGGTGAAACAGAACCTGTCCGTCGTCATATAAAATGGGACATCAGAGCGGCTTGATTATTGGAGGCTCTGGTTCGTTAACGTGATTGATTATGCGGCTTGTTTTTGATGTTGCAAGCGGCGCTGTTGGATTGTCAGCTTCTTGATCTTTGCCCTTTCTCTGATGATGGCTTTGTCACGCCCGAAGTAGACGTCTGCCGGTGTGACGTTGTTCAGGCTCTCGTGGTATCGCTCGTTATTGTAGTAATCGACGAAAGCCTCGATCTGACGTTCCAGATCGCCGGGCAGGTAGTAGTTTTCCAGCAGAACCCGGTTCTTCATGGTTTGATGCCAACGCTCGATCTTGCCCTGGGTTTGCGGGTGGAACGGAGCGCCGCGAACATGGCCCATCTTTTGGTCTTCCAGCCATTCGGCCAAATCGCCGGAGATGTAACAGGACCCATTGTCACTCAGCAGGCGTGGCTTGTGCCGAACGATGGCCTGGTCGCATCCAGATGCCGCCAGAGCCAGTTCGATTGTGTCAGTCACGTCTTCGGCCCGCATGTTTGTGCAGAGCTTCCAGGCAACGATATAGCGGCTGAAATCGTCCAGGATCGTGCTGAGATTCAACCACACCCAGC